>CP175567.1:0-2987063 GCA_046097085.1 Haloferacaceae archaeon 50
CAGCCTCGTGATCCGTTTCAGGTGCGATTTTCTCCAGACACTCCGTCATCGAACGAACCAGCAGAGCAAGCGAGGTGAGGCGCTGTTGACCGTCAATGAGGAGGTTGATCGGCTTCTCTTTGGAAGAACCGTAGCCACCGGTGCTTCCGCCACTTTCGGTTTCATCGGTCTTCTGAATGATGATTGTCCCGAAGTAGTGCTGTTTGCCTGGCGGAAGCGTGTAGAGATCTGTCCAGAGGTCGTCCCACTCGGATTTTGTCCAAGAGTAGTAACGTTGGTACTCCGGAACATGGAACACCCCTGCCGTAGTCAACTCTTCCAGCGATTTCTTCCCGGATTCCATATCACTCGATTTTCAGGATGATAGATAATTCCTCTGGGTGTTACTGTTTTTCTAGCACGGGTACGTCGAACTCGGGGTAGTAGATTCGTGGTTCGATAGGTAATGGATCCGACGGAATCGTAGCCAAGTTTGTATTTCCTGCGGCGACGGCAAGTACCATCGAGTCGAGGATGTCATCTCTGCGGACTTCCTTGAGGAAGTACTCGCTTCGTATCTCTCGATAATGTGATTCGGCGTCGTCGAGTTCATCGCTGAGTAGCTTCATCCGAAGACCTCGTCCCCGGTCTGATGACTTCGAATAGGCTATGGGCTGGCCGTTCAGCGCGGCAAAGCAGAGTTCGGGATGACTCTCGCGCACTAACCCGTCGTATCGTTCTCCGACGACGTCGGCGACCTGCAGGATCTTCCGCCCGATGCTGTATGCCTGTCGAGAAAGCCCGTACCCAATTCGGTCTCGGTGTTCGTCGCTCGCTTCCTGATACTCTGTGAGTTCAGCTGCGCTTCGGCACGGCGGGTAGAAAACGGAGACACCTCTACTACCGAGCAGGTCGCTCGCATCCTCATCGCATCGGCGTCGCTCGTCTTCTGGAAGTCCAATGGGGATGTCTACGAGAATCTGGTCCGCGTCGGCGTAGGTCTCGTAAAGGACGTCAAATTCCTCGTAGGTTTCCGTCCTAACGCCATCAGCGTCGATCACCGTCACAAGCCAGCCGAGAGAGCACGCATCGACACCGACAACAGACCTATCGAGAGTTGACATACGTATCCGTAGTAAGAACGACTGATAAACCCAATAGACCACTTCAGCCGAACAACGAAACGGAGGTTCGGCCGAATCAGCGTCGAAACTCAGTAACTCGTGATGTCCCGGTCGCCGAGCACACGAGTGTACGTGTCGTCGCCGGTCACGTCGGCGAGCCGACCAGCGAGTTCGCGTAGATCGTCATCGACGTCCCACTTCTCAACGTAGTTCTGGACCGCCTGTCCCTTCTGGTAGCGGTAGCGCAGGAACTGGAGCTTGTCGAGGTTCGAGAGGTGTTCGCCGCCGTCGCCGTTGACACGCTCCTGGATGTACGCCTGACGCTTCTCGTTGTCCCAGGTCCCGAGTTCGAAGCCGTCGTCTTGGTTGTAAAGGCGCGTCTCCTTGAGATCCTCCGGCGTGGCGTTCGTCCCGCGGGAGAGCTTGTTGACGTCATCGTAGGAGACGTTCGACGTGTCTAGCAGGTCTATGAACACGTCCTCGACGCCGATATCGCTGGCCTCCTGGATGATGCCGTAGATCTCCTGAACGACCTCCTTGGCAGACATGATTTCGCCGTCGCGCTGCACCTTCCCGTGGTGCTTGGAGTACTCGCGGAAACACGCCCCCATCTCCATCACACCGATGTCGCCACGGGAGAGGTCTCGGTTCTCTTCGAGTTGCTTTCGAGTGCGTCGGGCTGTGCGGTAGATGTCGCGGCGAAGAGAATTCCATGACGCTGCCTCTGTATCGTCGATGGGGCGGGCGACGACTATGATGTCGAAGGAGACGGCTTCCCCGCCGATGAACTTGTTAATATCCGCAGTGATTGGGTACGTCGCCGTAACCTCGAACCCAACGTTACAGAGGGACTCTAAGAGTTCGCCCCACGACTCGGAGTCACTGTGGTGGTAAGTGAACGTGAGCGACCCGTTGTCCTTGAGTGCGCGCTTGATAACTGCGAACGCCTGTTCGAGTTCAGATTCAAAGTCCTCAGCGGTTTTCTCTAGGTATGGATTCGTGACGATGGACTCTGCGCGGGGTGTTTTGTCTTGAGTGAATGCAGGGTACTCGTCTTCGAGAAGTACCTTCTGCCAGACATAGAAGTAGTCGGCAACCTCGGAGTAAATGATGTTATCGTAGTACGGAGGATCAGTGATAACCGCGTCAAACTCGTCCTCGTAATCAAGTTGACGCATATCTCCTTGGTGGATTTCAGCAGATTCTCCGATGGATTTTGAGAATCCGGGCGTTTCCACAGACTCACCGTTTTCTACGTAGCGTTCAGTGGGTGAATTGGCATATTCGACGCCTGTCTTCACCATATCAAACATCGCACTAAACGTTCCACTCCCCCACTTAGCACCCCAGACATTGTTTTCAACGGGATAGGTCGGTGGCGTGAAAGAATTATTCCGGAAGAAGTCTCCGATTTTATTGTATGTCGTGTTATAGGAGACCATCTTATTCGTATATCTCAGAGATTCAGAAGCCGCTAAAAGAAGGTATTCAGAGATGTTCTGATCGTCCACAGATTCGATCGAGCGTAGGAGCTTTGCAAGCGACAATAACTGGCGCTCTGTGAACATATCTTGCCAAGTCTCATAGCCGTGTTGAAACACGTCATTACCACTAATAGACGAAGCCGCAGTTATCGCTCCTTCTGGTATCTTCTCATCGGGAACGTATCTGTAGAGTTCTTCACTCTCCTCCCACTCGCTTTTTGCTTCCTCAAAAAGCTCAATGTCGTGACTCTCTGCCTGTTTGTACCCTTTGTAGGCGCTCTTGTCTTCACCTGCGTTGTCACAATGTTCGCAGTAATACTCCAGAGCATATAGGCGCAGATCAGGAGGTCCCTGCTCTTGAATCGCATCTGTAATCGCGTACTTCTGGCCACAGTCTGGACAGTTGTACTTCCCCCCGCGTGAGACGTTCCCTTCCTTCGGAACGAACCCGTGTCCACAGTCGTTACAGACACCCTCCGACTGCCAGTCGTCCACCAGGGTCACTGAACCACAGTCCGGACAGAGGACATTGTACTTGTCGTCGTTCTCGTAGCGGCCAGCAGCGACACGGTAGTCCTTGAATAGCGGAACCGTGTGCCCACAGGAGACGCAGTCCAACTCCTTCACCCAGAAGTTGTACATCACGTCGGCGTCGTGGTCGCCGTTGGGGCAGGGTGTTTTGTAGTACTGCGTGATCTCGTCCGCGACGTCCTCCTTCACCTGCTCGAATGCTTCCTCAAGCTCTTCGGCGTCGGTCTGGCCCGCTTCGAGTTCCTTCTTCGTGACGAACCACGCGACGGGGTTCAGGTCGTTACCGACGACCTCGGCACCGAAGCGCGATGCCTCAACGAGCGACGTGCCACCGCCCATAAACGGGTCGAGGATCTTCTTGTCCTCGACGCGGACGTCCTTGGGGTAGAGATCCCAGAGGCTCTCCGGGTCCGTCATGTCCACGCGTTCGAGCAATGACGCAACATCGAGGTCGGACTCGCCGTCGGCATCGTCGCCGTAGGACGCGAGCGTGCTTCCCTCGTGACCCGGCTCAAACACCGAGACCTTCTCGGGGTCGTCCAGTAGCGTGTAGAGCGAGATGGCGCGGAAGACGCAGCCCAGGCGTCGGGCCCACCACTTGTGCATCGTGTAGATGGGCCGGTAGTACATCTTCGCCCGGCCCTCCTTCTCGGCGATCTTGTTCACGCGCTCGATGGGGAAGCCCCGCTCAATGGGGAGTTCCGTCCGCTCCTGCCGGCCCTGTGAAGATCCAGATTGCTCAGACATTACTCAGTATATAGAAGCGATTATGCAGGAACCCCATAAGTGTGCGTTCTTTATACCGGTAGCCAACTTCGGCGATGGAGTTCAGGTCAAATACAGCATAACAAATGGTCTGTGGGGCAATGCAGGTGATCTTCAGATATGAATGTTGAGAGGCGGACGAAAACACCTTGTACCCTACCGTAAGTCTCGGCCGATTCGAGTCGTCCGATTGGTGAGCCCCAGGCGAAGTTCAGTCAGAGGAATTCTCGTCGTTTAAAAAATCCTCTGCTGACGATCCGGAACTGCCTGATTGAAAACGCGACCTCATGCCACTTTGCAGTTCAAGCCAGTTCTCGAAATTGCGCTCTTCCTCAACATCCGGCGGCGCACTGATTCCCGTAAGCGCGGGGACTTCAGTCGGATCTACTATTCCTGGAATCATATCAATTGGCCCAGTTGGATCTAATTCGCTCGATAGCACCTTGTCGATAGTCATATCGACGAACTCGCCGGAAACTGCCCGTCGAATCTCCCTTTGGAAAACACGAGACTGGTCGTCATCCAAGTTCTGCAAGAGGTAGTCAATGTAGAGCATTACGCTGAGCCATGTCGAACGGAGTGATGTGAGGTCCTCTGGAACTGCCTCGAAACACTTCGACCATCCTCGGGCGACATACTGCCACCTGACCAATGGTTCCCCAGTCTCGATTTGATACCGGATGACTGCCGAGGTCACTTCAGCCATCGCTAAGAGGAACGCGTGAAGTACCGACTCCTCATCCGACATCTCATCTGGTGCAATCAACATCCCACTAATCCAATCAATGTCCTCATCCCTGACCTCGACATCCAACCGATTAATGATTTCTTCGAATATCGAAGGCCCCCATCGGATGAACAGCGAACCGTAACCCGCATCTCGATGAGCTTCATCACTTCGCTCCTGGATTGACTCGGCAATGCGCCATCCCATTACTCGGATGCTGTTCCCAAGCGCTTCCCACCGCTCGTGTTCTACAACAGTGTGAAGCGTATCCACGCCCGTTTCGATCGATCTCTTCCGAACTCTGTCGGCACGAAGACCGAAACCGATCGTTCCCGTGATCTCGAATAGACCTTTAAAAGCGTAAATGACGATGTGGTCTGCCTCAGTATCTGCGGCTTCTTCTGCGATTGTCTGGAAAGTGTCGAGAGCTTCCTCTGCAACATCGTAGAGACTGTTCGCCAACGCGTTGTGGGCGACACTAACTAATCGGATAGTACACAGCTCCTCAATCACCTCTGTAAGCGACGAATTCTCTTCAAGAGGATCACGAGGTACATGAACGAGAGCGTTTCGCGTTCGGCGTCCGATAACTTTCAAGCCTATCGTAGCAGTAGTATCGTCACCATCTTCGATCGCAGAGTTGATCGTGGATACTATAATGAGAAACGGATTCGGTTCCGCCATATCAGTAGCAGCCCGTTCAGCCTGTTCAAGGATGTAGTCGGGCGTAAGGTGGTCTTCGATTCTTTTTAAGAGGCCTTCTGGTGTCGTCTGCTGCAGAATGTAGCCTACGAACTGGTAGAGTGTCCAAAACGAGACTACTGCCAAGATGCCTCCGGATATCACGGATAAACGGAGAAAGAACCCCGGCGTCGGCAGGAGGTAAAGCCCGAACAGGCAAACGCCAATCGAGCTGCCGAACACTATAAACGTCCACAGATAAGCCGAATCCGAACGGTAGAGTTCGCCAGTTCGCGGCGAGTACCGGTTAGCTGACATCTGGACACCCAAGATAATAATCGAAAATACGATAGCGAAGAGGGCACCTTGCACGGTGGCAAGTGTGCGAAGAACTGGTTTAGCTGCTGACGAGGGATCCACCAACCCACTGATGGTCAAGAGAATTCCGGCAACTACTGAGCCAAGTAGAATGAGTGGAACCCGAGACGGGAAGGGAGAATCATCCATTATTATCCAGGTTCACTTTTGGAAGCTAATCTCAATCTTCAGGCTCGACGCCTCTTCGGGCATCCGCTCGAACAGATCCTGTACCTTCGTGTAGTCCTGCTCTGACCGCAACGTCAAGCTGACCTGCGTCCGCTCGACGTCGGCGGTTCCCTGAAGAGCGCCGGGAACACCCTCCCTGTCGGACAGCATGAACGTGACGTCGCCGTACTCGACGCTCCCCGTCTGGTGGTTGTTCCGCCACTTGCTTCGCATCGCGGCGACGTCGTCGCCGTTGTACTCGAAGCGCCACATCTCGGCATCGGTATCGGCCTTCCGGAACGGGTAGCCGGGCACCCAGTCCGAGGCCTTGTCCGACCCGGTCGTGTTGACCACGTACTCCGGCTCCTCGTCCTTCCCGATGTTCTCCAGCAGGAATGTCCGCACCATATACTCGGTAACGCTGTCGTCGAAGCGGTCGGTGACCTTGTTCACGGTGAACTGATCGCCCGGTTCCAGATCCTCGATGTACGCCAGAATCTGATCACCGATTCGGTCGGATACCGTCGGGACAATCTTGACTGTCGTCGGGTCGCGGTCGCCGAGCGATCCGAGGTACCGACCGCCGGCCTCCAGCACGTAGTCGTCTACGAGGAACTCGTTGACCGCCTCACGAGCAACCGATTCGGTCTCGTCCGGCGGCAGGAACACTGCTTCATCCGACCGAACCTCCCCGATGATCGTGTCGAGATTCGCGTACCCGTCGTCGTCGATATGCTCCTCGATACGGTCCACAAGGGACGATGCACCGACGACCTCCGCACCGCCGACGTCACGGAGCGTCGCGTCGGACTGCGGCTTGTCGAGGATCGCGTTCCCTTTTACGATGACGTACTGGTCCTCATGGGCGAGCCGACCGATAGCCCGCATCACAACGTCGTGGCTGTCGCCGTCGATCCAGATCTCGCCGTCCTCAACGAGCTCCAGTTCGAAGTCGCCGATGTCAAGCGCAGTCTTCCCGCTCCCGAAGCGCTGGCGGAGCTCCTGCTCAGCGTCATCGACGCCCCACACATCCACGTCATCCTCCTGAACGAGCACAGTGTCCAGCGAGCTTCCGGAAAGGTCGTCACGGAACCCACCAGTATCACGGGCGAGTACCGGCTTGCCGCCGAGCGCTTCGACGGTTGCGTTCAACACATCGTTGGCACTGCCAGGAATCGGGAGTTCTGGGTCACGGAGGAACTGCTCGTAGATGTCCTCGACAGAGATTTCTCCACGTCGCTTCAGAAGGTCCTCGGCGATGTTCGAGACGTGCGACTGGAGGTCGAACGGGTCAGCTGCCGCAGAGTCCGCAATGTTCGAGGCGTCGAGTTCCGCCTCGTCGAGGACGAAGACATCGAGGTCCATCGGCTCCACTTTCGCCCACTCGTCGTCATCTAACAGGTTGTCCCCATCGAGCACCTCACCGTACAGGAGTTGAAGCTCTTCACGGAGTTCGTTCTCCTCCTGCTCCTTCATACTCTGAATGGACGTGCGGATTTCATCATCGAGCGACTCGTCCGCGAGTACCTGCCGCGCACCCTCGATATACCGCGCCTTGTCGATGTACCGTGTGCCGGACTCGATGGCCTTGTCGCCCGAGGGTTGGACGAACACAAGCGTGTTGCGCCACTCGCGTCCGCGGCCATCGTTGGTGATGACCTTCTTCACTTCCTCCTGGCTCCACTGGCTGTCCTTTACGACGACCTTCACCTCACGGTCGTCCGGAATATCCCGCATATCGTTCGTCCGGAATCCGACCGGGTACGCGTTCGAGCCGAAGATATCTGTGATGAAGTCCGCGATCTCGGCCTTTGCTGACGTCTCAGACACGTCCACGGCCGCGTTTCTAATGAGCGCGTTCGGGTTCTGCCGGTCGCGGATGGCGTACTTCCCGTTAAGTTTATGGAGGTGCCACGCGACGCCGTGCAATCGTTCAAGGTTGAGGACGACGTCGGAGACGAGGTCACCTGTCTGGTAGGCACCCATAACGATTTCTGAGACCTCCGCGCCCTCGCCTTCGCTCGGCTTCAGCGAGTAGAGCAGAATCGTGTTCAGAATACGGCGACCATGGGGCACTTCATCTGTATCGACACGGCTTTTAATGTCGCCAGTTGCGGCGTTCAGTCGTTCGTAGTTGATCTTCGCCAGTTCATCTTCGAACTCGATAGCGTCAATGTCGCCGTGCGTGATCAGATCCGTCTGATCCTGCATCTCCAGGAGGACCTTCGAGAAGAGGTAGATCATCCCGCGCGTGTTTTGGTTCCCCTCGTCGGCGTAGTAGCGAGTCTCAAGCGCGTCCAGAAGCACAGGATGGAACGGATAGAGGTCGTGCATCTCCGACAGCAAGTCGTCGGGCAGATCGACGTGCCCCTCCGCCTGATCGTACGCGTCGAAGTACCCGTTGACGATCTCACGGGCAGCACCCTCGTCTACGGAATCGATCAGCCGGTGGCGAAGGACCTCGCGCTTGTCCACCTGGTTGTTCATGTTGACCTCGACCGCCTGTTCCCGATTCAGAATGTCATGAACCTCAGAGCCCTCGCGGAGCACGGAGACGATAGTGTAAAGTTCGAGATCCGAGAGTGCGGTCGATTCGAGAAGTGCTTGGAGGAACGCCTTGTTCGCACTCTTTCGGTCCCCTTGGAGCGTGTCGAACCAGTCCTCCAGTTCGTCAACGAAAAACGCGACCGTGTCGTCACCGACGGCTTCCTGAATCGTCCGCATATCGGGATACCCACCCGACTCGAACGTCCCGGGATCGTAATCGAGTGCCTCGAAGAACGGCTCCCAGAGGTACTCGTACTGTTCGTTCTGCATCGCTACCGTGATTGGAGTCGCTGACTCTGGAAGCGCAGCGTCGAATCCTTCGACCGAATCTCTCGCCCACGCACCTGCTGCCGCTGGATCATCGAAACAGTGGTACAGCGCCACCATCTGGTGAGACTTCCCACTGCCGTACGGGCCGTAGAGGATGTGTGTGCCCCGTGGGTCGTCGCCAGTTAATGAATCACGGAGGATCGAGAGGGCCTCTCGAAGGCCCTGAGTCATCAGCGTCCGGTCGAAGAAGAGTTCCGCGTCAGACTCGAATTCATCGTCGTCGTCAACGTTGTAGAGTTTTACCTGACCGTCAATCTGCCCCTCTTCCCGAAGCTCGCGGCTGAGGGTCACCGTGTCTTCGAGAGTACTCGATAAGGATCCCGTCTGTGCCATCTTGATACTTAAACACACCTCAGTGGCACCCAATAAACACTATGGTCCTGTGAACACAACCCGAGACGTAACAACAGTACCGCGTGCTGATCTGTGATTGTCGGTCACCAAACGTATTTCACGCATACCTGTTTCTACGAACGTATGAGCGGGTACGACCTCGTGGATGTCGAGGTCACACACGAATCTGCTGACGATCTTCTGACTTCGTTGTCTGAAGACAGCGCTGGGGGAGACCATCTACAGAGCATCCAAGCCGTTCGTCTTCAAGCGGGCCAGCCGGACTCTGAACTTCGGTCGTTGAAAGAGTTGGACGAGAACTCCGTCAAGCTCCTCGAACACCAGGTGGATGCAGCCTACCGGGCCCTCTTTGAAATGGACGGGAAAGCTCTCCTCGCAGACGAGGTCGGGCTTGGGAAGACCATAGAGGTCGGGATGATCCTCAAAGAGATGCACTTCCGCGAGACGGACGAATCCGTCCTCATTCTAACTCCCGCACAGTTGGCCAAGCAATGGCAGGCCGAACTCCACGAGAAGTTCGGCCTTGACTTCGTCTGTAACTACGACGATGAGTTCGAGGCCTTCGACGCCCACGACTACATCATTGCGAGTATCGACACCGCGAAGAGCGAGCGCCACCGACGGACGGTGCTGGACCGTGACTGGGACGTGCTGGTTCTCGACGAGGCACACTACGTCAAGAACGAAGAGACCGACCGCTACGATCTGATCGATCGGCTTTCGTACAATTACGCGTTCTTCCTGACGGCGACGCCGATTCAGAACGAATTGACGGACCTCTACAACGTCGTCTCGTTACTCCGCCCCGGACTGTTCGGTACACGCGACGTGTTCCACCACTACTTCGTGAACAGCAATCAGGAGACGCTCGTAAACCGAGACGAACTACAGGATCGGTTGAACAAGGTGATGGTCCGGAACCGACGAGAAGACACAGATATTGACTTCACGGATCGCACCATCGACACGAGAACGTTCGATCCAACCCGCGAGGAGCGTGAACTCTATCAAGCGGTCTCTGAGTACGTCAAAGGTGCCTACAGTCAGGACCAGGGTCAGAAACTGGTGCTAATGCTCCTCCAGAAGGAGGTCGTTAGCAGTCCGGCAGCGCTCAAAGCGACCATCGAAAAACGACTCTACGAACAGCCAGAATTCACGCACGCGGACGAGCTGGAGTCCATCTTGGGCCTGATTGAGGAGGTCAATACGGTGACGAAACAGGAGCGACTGCTGGATATTGTTGAAGAGGCTCGGGACAACGTGGAGATGGGGAGAGTTATCGTCTTCACCCAATTCCGAGCGACTCAGAGACAAGTTCTCAACCGGCTTGCCTCCGAAGGATACACAGTGCACGCGTTTCACGGTGGCCACTCCAGCGATGAGAAGGAACAGATTGTGGAGAACTTTGAAGAGGAAGGAGGGATCCTCGTATCAACCGACGCAATGAGCGAGGGGCGGAACCTCCAGTTCTGTAACATCTTGGTGAATATGGATCTACCGTGGAATCCAATGCGTGTCGAACAGCGTATCGGGCGCGTTCACCGAATCGGACAGAATCGGGATGTATTCATCTTTAATATGGCGTTGAAAGGCACCATTGAGGAGTACGTACTGGAACGGCTCTACCACAAGATCGATATCTTCCAACAGAGCGTCGGCGAACTGAGCTCAATCCTAAGTCGATTGGAGGAGTCCGGGACGAGCTTTGAAGACGCGATCTTCGAACGGCTGGTCAATGCAGGTTCCGAAGTTGATCTTGAGAACGATTTCGACGCGATGGCCGTTGACCTGCAGGAGCAACGTGAACTTGCCGACAAGCTGGAGGAATTCAACAGCGGCGTTTTCGAAGGATTCGATCTGGGGGCCAGCGATGACTAATGCAGCGATTCCTGTGACACAATCCGCAGTAGAACGGTTTTCTGAGCGATATCTTCGATCGGTCGGATGTACCGTTGAAAAAGAGGGAGACCAATGGGAGGTCACAGTCCCCAGTAGTGCAGACACAGAATTAGCGATGGGGACTCTTTCCATACGCTGCGGTGACGAACCCCAAGAAGAAGACGTGGTACCACTTCATCCCGAGAGCGCGTTCTTCCAGCGAATACTCTCTGAAGCGAGTACACGCTGCTCGTCTGGGAAGCTATCTGTAAACACCGAAGATACCCAGGTTGAAATTCCTCCATGGCTCGAAGGAAACGACATCAAAGTCAAGACCCTTCAGTTCACTCCGTATTACGACCGTACGGCAGTTTTAATCCTGTTCCGCGTCGGCATTGAGACCGTCAGCGAGTATCAGAAAGAACTCCTCCGCGCCATTGCGATTGACGTGCGCTCGGAAGAGTGTCTACCAAAACTGGAGGAGACGTTCCTTCGAATGACCTCGTTAGCGGAAGAAGCACCCACCAGAACTCAAATAGAACTGGACAAGGGGAGTGTACGCCCTCTTCTCGATACTGCTCGTAGTCACTTGGTGGGCCGCATACAGAGACAGATCGACGAGACCCATCAAGAGGCATCTCGGGCTGCTGATGCGGAAGTAGAAGAGTACCGTCAGATGCAACAGCAGCGTATACAGGAACTCGAAGAGAAGCACTCGACTCTCTCGTCGAAAATCGATGAGTTGAGCCAGACCGTCAACAGCGGCGATCAGAAGGAACGTGTTCGAGCCCTCAAGGAACGAAAAGAACTTAAATCACAGTACGACGAGGTTGGCGCTGAACTAAACGAGTTACGCGAACGCCGTGATCAAGGTTTTCCAGAGAGGCAGCGAGAAATCCGAGACCGGCATGCACTAGACGTTCAGATTTCTGCGCTGACCGTGACGGAGGTAGAATACGAACGAGGAGAGGCCACGTTCGAATTAACTGAGAGCGACAACTCTCGGACACTGACGACGGGCTATGGAAGTGGTGTCGGGGTTACAGAGACAGTACATTGTACATCCTGCGGTGGGGAACTCAGCGATCAGAACCCACTCTCCAGTATCAGAGATGGACTTCGATGTGAGGACTGTGCTCATTAGGGCCGGTAAGGCCGCCAGACTAGATTCTAAACACGTAGGGCTGCGGACATCTAACAATCCTCCAAAGTGAAAGAGACCCCTCCCTCCACCGGCGTGCCGAACTGCAGGATGAGAATTAATGGCTCCGTCAGTTCAGTCAGGCGTGGCAGGAGTATCAGTACAATTGCGATAACCCCCTACTCGAAGTCAGTTGGGAACCTATTGTGTCCCCGTTTAACTTATGATGCGCCAGATGTTCGGCGATTAGGCTCGGCACCGACCGAAGCAACCGCTGTCGGATTTTTTCGCGACGTATCGCCGCCCACTACGTTCTAGTCTACTCCGCTACGGGACGGTTCCACGGCCGCCGAACCGACGTATCCTCGCCTCGTCGGTCAATCACCGTGGAACCGTACGGCGGCAACAGTTCCGGTCGCTCGCTTACAGCCACCCGGTAGCGACAGACGACGGTACTGGTCTCGTAAGGGCGTCTACGCGGCTTCGGCTTCGGTCGTCTAGTCGGATTCGGACTCTCTCCGTCGCAACTGTTCGACGAGGTTGAGGTGCATGAGGTGGAGGTGCATTCCGATACCGAACAGGAGGAGCCCCATGCCGACGAAGATAAGCGGAAGGAGGACGGCGTCCACCGCACCCGGCACGCTGTCGAGACTGTATGGGAGCCTCCCGACGAGAGCGAGTAGGAAGGCGCCGACGATGACGGCGAACCCCGCCTTGACGAGGCGAACGTACTTTCCGACCTGTTCGATACGACCTTCTATCTCGGTGTTGGTTAGTCCAGAGTCGTCTGACATCGAATCCGGGTATCGTCACGCGTAGCGTTCGGTCGAGCCACGGTAGGCAACGCACGTCCGTCCGACAGCGCTCGATCGGCTCAGTCCGTCTATTCGACGCCGACTGTCTCTAGGGTACCACCCTTCCCCGGCTCTCGACGAACCCGGAGGCGGACTCCCTCGTCGGTCGAACTCTCCTCGACGGCGTCGACTATCATCGGCGTCGCCTCCGGGTCTAACACGGTCAGCCGGTCGTCCTCGGTGACGACACCGTAGCCGCTCTCGACGCAGTGACCCATCAGTGCGCACTCGCTGGAGTGGTTTCGTGCCTCCTCAAGTAGGTCGTCCCGTGCGTTCTTCCGGATACATCCCACGTCGATGAGGTACCCCTCCACGGTTTCCGACGCTGTCATACCGTGACTTCTACTCGGTGGGCGCCTTTCCGTGTTGGGGCCTGTCGGTTTGACGACGGCAGGAACGAGGAGAGTGCCCGTCCGAGGGCGGCCGGCGCGGTCCGGGGACCACCTTTTGGTGGGCGACCGTTCGAACGTGACCTATGGACGTAACCGTACTCGGAACCGGGGGCACGATAGCCAGCACCGCCGGCGACGACGGAGCCGCCCCGACGAAGCGGGGAGAGGAACTCGTCGCCGCGGTGCCGGAACTGGAGACGTACGGGAACGTCACCGTCGAACAGGTGGCGCAGGTCCCGAGCTTCGAGATGGACGCCGAGACGCTGGAGGCGATAGGCGAGCGCACGCGGGAACTCGACGAGCACCCGCACGTCGACGCGGTCGTCGTCACGCACGGGACGGACACGATGGAGGAGACCGCGTACTACCTCGACGCGGCGCTGGGACCGGAGACGCCGGTCTTCGTCACCGGTGCGCAGCGCCGGCCGGACGAGCACAGTCCCGACGGCCCGTCGAACCTCCTCACGGCGTTTCGCGCCGCGGAGGCCTTCTGCGCGCGCGACGCCGGCGGCGCGTTCGTGGCGTTCGACGAGGCGATTCACGCCGCGCGCGCCGCCACGAAGACTCACACCTCGAAGCTGGGGGCGTTCCGCTCCGTGGACGCCGGGCCGGTGGCTACCGTCGACCGCGAGGGGGTGGCGGTCCATCGGGCGCCGCGGAGCGAGGCTGACCGCGTGCCGACGACGTCGCTGGCGGCCACCGTCTGCACGGTCAAGAGCGGAAGCGGGGTCACGGGCGAACTGCTCGACGCGGCCGTAGAGCGGGGCGCCGACGGCGTCGTCGTGGAGGGGACGGGTCTCGGGAACGTGACCGAGGGCCTCGGAGAGGCGGTGCGGGAGGCGGTGCACGAGGGTATCCCGGTGGTGGTCACGTCGCGGTGCCTCGAAGGCCGGACCGCCCCCGTGTACGGCGGCGTCGGCGGGGGCGAACGGCTCCGAGAGTACGGCGCCGTGTTCGCCGGGAACCTCCCGGCCCAGAAGGCCCGCCTCAGGCTCACCTTGGCGCTCTCGGCGTACGACGACCGAGAGCGGGTTCGGCGCGCGTTCGGGGACTGACTACACGTAGTCGCCCTCGCTCTCGTAGACCGACGGGTCGTCCTTGTACTTCCGAGCGACCTCCTCGACGGTCGTGAACTCGGCGTTCTCGTGACCCTTCACGTACTGGATGAACTCCTCCAGGTGGGCTATCATGTGCGGGAGGCCGTGCAGGTCGGGGTGGATGGTGAACGTGTAGACGCCCGCCCCGCGTCGGTCGTAGAGGAAGTCGAACTGTCGCTTGTAGTACTGTTCGTACATCATCTCGGGGTCCTTGTAGCCGGCGTGGTAGAGCGGCTGTTTGATGAACAGCATCGGCGGGATGTCGTCGCGGTACCAACTGATGGGGACCTCGACCACGTCGGTCTCCTCCCCGTACTCGTACGGCTCCATCCACGTCTCTGCGTCCTCCTCGTACTGAATCGGGGTCCACTGGTCTCCCTTCCGCATCCACCCGGGTTCGAACTCCCGTTCCATCAGGCTGCTGTCGTAGAGGAAGCCGTGCTTCTCGACGAGTTCGGGCGTGTTCTCGCTGAACTCCCACCAACTCGCCCGGTGGCCGACCGGCTCGTCGCCGGTCACGTCCTCGATGAGGTCCATCGAGACCTGCAGTATCTCGTCTTCCTGTTCGCGCGAGAGGTCCGTCGGGTTCTCGTGGGAGTAGCCGTGGACGCCGAGTTCGTGTCCGGCCGCCGCCACCGCCTCGATTTCGTCGCGGAACGTGTCTATCGTGTGCCCCGGCACGTACCACGAGGTTCGGACGTCCTCGTCCTCGAAGAGTTGGAGGAGGCGCGGAATGCCCTCGTTACCTGCCGACAGTCCGCGCGAGAGGTCCGCCGGCGAGTCCGCACCGCCGTACGACCCCAACCAACCGGCGACGCAGTCCGCGTCGACACCTATCGCTACGTCGATATCACCCATGGTAGACACCAACACCCACGTTGGGTCGATCGAGTGATAGAGGTTACGGGGGTGGCGTCGCCCCGTCGGTTCGCGGCGTCGCGTCGCGGTCCGTGGCCGGCAATAGCCTCATACGTCGCGCGCCCTAGAACCGGCCATGTCTCCGGCGGAAGCACTCGTCGTCCTCGTCGCGTTGAGTGCCTTCCCGTCCGTCATGTTCCTGTTGCTCTGTCGCGGCCTCGAACGTATGCAGAACACGGCGATGATGGGGACGCTCTCCCGCAAGTACGGCGTCGAACTGCAGGAGGTGACGATCCAGGACGCGGTGGAGAGCGTCTTGGGCCGGGACCGCGACCCGAACGACGGGTCGCCGCCACAGTTCCGGTTCTGACCGCGAGAGCGGTCGCGGCCGCGCCGTGTCGCCGAGGCCCCGGGCGGTCGAACGGACCCGCCCCGGTCGGTCGGCGGGCCCACAGCTACTTGTGGCCGTGCCGAATAGCTGGTCCGATGCCCGCGTCCGTGGAGTTGCGGCGTCTCGTCCGAGGGCGCGCCGAGGGACGCGGACGGCGATGGCTGGCGTTCGTCGGGGGGTACGCGGCCGTCGTCGCCGCCGGGACCGCCTACCGGCTTCTGGCGCCCCCGGCGGACGGCGCGCCGGTGCTCTACGAGGACCCGCTGGTCACCGCCCTGCTCCTTGGACCGGTCGTCGTCGCGGCCGTCGCCACCGCCCTCGGCGGCGGACTCGCACTCGGACTGGCCGTCGGCGCGACGCCGACGGTCGCCTACGGAGCCGTGTTGGCCGGGGCGACGCTGCTCTCGACCGGCGGAGTCGCCGGGGCCGAGGAACTCCTCGCGTACGTCCTCGCGTCTGCGGCGGTCGGCGTCGCCGCCGGTCTCGTCGGGTCGGTCGTGGGGCTGGCGATACGCCGGAGGGGGGGCGACGGGACGTGACGGCACGGGAACATCCCGGTACGCGCGGAGACCCCTGCGCGTATCAGGGTGCGGTGTCGCCGGGTACGTCGTCGTCTGCGACCGGCGCGCCACCCGCCGCCGTCGCCCGACCACGCGGAGTCTATTATCGTAGATGGTCCTCTGACCGACGGCTATTTTAGAACATAGTGAGCTTACCTCCACGGAAGAGGTACGGGAAAGTAGATGTACTCGGTCTACTGCGAAACGTGCTCCCAACGGGTGACGGCGGATCAGTATTCGGCGGCCAACGACGTCTTCATGGAACACGTGGCGGACAGCCACGACGTCGAACTGGTGAACGAGTCGTACCGGGGCCACGAACTGACGGCGGGCGACTGACGCGACTCGCTCTCACGTCCAGAGTGACTCCGACCCGACGCGGGGTGGGCGTCCGCCGTTCCCGACCCCGCGCCCTTCGCGTCGGGTCGGGAGTCGTGTCCCCCCTCCGGAGCGACAGGTCGACAGAAAGTATTCATGGAACCTCGTGAATAACCCGCGTATGAAGACCCTCTATCGCGGTTCGAACGGGTGTTACTACACCCCCGAACAGGTGTGGCACTACTACGAGACGGACGCGTGGGACTACCGGGAGGCCGACTCCGAACCCGGTCGGGAGGTCGTCGAGACGGAGTCGGGACACACGCTGACCATCGTCCCCGTCTCGTTCGACCGGGTGCCGTTCAGTCTCCCGGGACGCGAACTCCACAACTGACGGTCGGGACGGGCCGGGACGGCGGCACGGGCGCTACGCGGACAGGTTCCGGAAGTATCCTTCCTCGAACAGCAGTCGGCAGAGTTTCCGGTGACCGACCCGGAGGTGGTGGTTGAACGTGGGTTGCGTGACGCCGAGCGACTCGGCTATCTCGCCGCCGTTGCGGGGACGCGGCGTCTCGAAGAACCCGCTGTAGTACGCCGTCTCCAGCACCTCTAACTGGCGCTCCGTGAACTCCTCGTGGAGGCGCGCCGAGAACTCCGTCAGGGTGTGTCGGTCCCGTTCGCGCGTGCGCTGGGCGAGGAGTTCGGCCCCGGAGAACTTCGTCCGGAACATGTCGACGAACTCGCGTATCTCGGCGTCCGAGGGGAGTTCGACACGGACCGACGCCACCCCGTCGGAGATGTCGAGTCGCTTGACGAGGGCGCCGTGTTCGAGGACGCCCCGACACAGGCTGTCGCCGGTCACCGCCATCTCGAAGAGCGCCACGTCCTCGCCGTCCTCCTCGTACTCGGAGACGAGCGTCACCCCGTCGATGGCGAGGTCCGTGGCGGCGTCGAGAACGTCCGCCGCGGGGGCGCCCCGCGTCGAGAAGAACACGCGCATCGACCCGTCGTTCTGCGGGATGCAGGTTTCGAGGCCGGCGTCACAGCCGACGCGGCGCGACAGGTCGAGCACCGGCAGGTCGTTCTCGACGCGGAACTCCAGTTCGGTCACCTCGGTGCCGACCAGCGCCTTCTTGCTCTCGTTGGCGTTGATGGCGAAGGCGATGGTGTCGCTGAGTTCGGCGAGTACCGACTGCGCGAGGCCGTCGAACACGCCGGGGTTGCCCGCGTACACGACCAGCACGCCGTACAGCGAGTCGTCGTAGACGAGGGGGAGCGCGAGCACCGAGTGGTAGCCGCGGTTGAGCGCCGCCTGCCGCCACGGTTCGAACGACGCGTCCGTCAGGATGTTGTCGACGACCTGCGGTTCGCGCGTCTTGACCGCTCGCCCCAAGGGTCCCTCCCCGATGCGGCCGTCGCCGGCGGTCACCGTTATCTCGTCGAGGTACCCTTTCCCGGTGCCGGCGGACTCGCGGGACGTGACCTCGCCGCTCGTCGGGCACGCCTCGGCTATCCACGCGAACTCGTAGGGGCCGGCGTCCGCGATCTGCTCGCAGACGACCGCCTCTATCTCGTCGCGACTGGACGCCTCGACCAGCGACTGGTCGATGCTTCGGATGATGCCGTTGATGCGGTCGAGCCGTTCCAACGCCTCGTTCTGTTCTTCAAGCGACCGCTCGCGCTCGTGGAGTTTCCGCTCGCGCGCGGCCCGGTCGAGGGCGGCCCGTGTGTTGGCGGCCACGGTCTCCACGAAGTCGAACTCCGAGGAGGAGAACCCGGTGCTCCCGGTCGAGGCGGCGACGAGCACGCCGTGGTTGTCGAGGGGGAACGCGGCCAACTCGGCGGCGGCGTCCCCCGTCGTCGACCCGTCGGTCGGGGGGGCGACCCGCCGCGAGTCGCCCTCGACGAAGGCCTCCCAGCCGACGCCCCCGCTCACGTCGAGCGGCGAGGCGTCCCCGAACAGCGCCCCGGCGGCGTCGGTCCGCCCGCCGTCCCGCAGGACGCCCTCGCGGTCGTCGTAGAGGCCGACCGCCAGCGCGGGGAGGCCGAGGTCGCTCGCGGCGTCGACCACGAGTTCGCTCACCTCATCGGCCGTCGTGGCCTCCATCAGTCGGTAGTTGAGCACGTTGAGCTCCGCGAGGCGGTCCTCGCGCCGTTTCCGCTCGAACTCGTAGGCGAGCCACTGGCCCATCAGGCGGTGGAACGTCCGCTCCTCCTCCGAGAACCCCCGCTCGCGGGGCTCCGAGGAGACGAAGAAGAACGTCCGGTCGTGCGCGCCCTCGACTTCGACCCGCGTCCCGAGGTAGGCTCGCACCCCGAACTCCTCGTAGGCGAGCGAGTCGCCGAAGCCGCACTCGGCGGGGTCGGTGATGCCGGCCTCGTCGTCGTCGAGGAGCACCCGACAGTACGTCTCCGAGAGCGCCACCCGCTCGCCGGGGACGAGGTGGTCGTGGTCCGCGCTCATCCGCTCGACCTCGAACAGGTCGGTCTCGGGGTCGATGCGGGCGAGTCCCCCGAGTTCGAGGTCGAACCGCTCGCAGCCCAGTTCGAACACGGCGGACAGCTTCTCCTCGAAGGTGCGGGTCGTGTCCGCGGCTATCTCGTACAGTTCCTGCTGGTCGGCCTCGCGGTGGCGGCGTTCGAGTTCGTACTCCACCCACTGGCCCATCAGCCGCACGAACTCGCGCTCCTCGTCCGAGAACTCGCGTGCGCGCGGCTCCGAGGAGACGAAGAAGAACGTCCGGTCGGGACCGCCCGGCACCCGGATGCAGGTCCCGAGGTACGCCTTCAGGCCGAAGTTCCGGTGGACGGTGACGGCCTCGAACCCCTCCTCGACCGGGTCTGACACGCTCGCGACCGTCCCGTCGTCCGTCGCCGCCGCGCAGTACGTCTCCGACAGCGGGAGGCGAACGCCGGGCGCGAGGTGTTCGTGCTCCCGGCTGACGTACTCGACCTCGAACAGGTCGGTCTCGGGGTCGATGCGGGCCAGCCCCCCGAGTTCGAGGTCGAACCGCTCGCAGCCCAGTTCGAACAGCCGCACCAGTTTCTCCTCGAACGAGCCGTCCGGGTCGGCGGTTATCTCGTTTTGTTCGCGCACGTAGCGCTCGCGTGCCTGTAGCTCCGCTCTCGCCTCGGTGCGGTCGAGGAGCGTCCGCATCATCCGGTCTATCTCGTGGGAGGGCTCGTCGGGGCCGAAGAACTCCTCCGGGGGCGTGTAGTAGAAGTTCTGGCAGACGGTGTTGCGGTAGACGAGGTGCGGGTGCGTGCGTATCACGTCCCGGACGACCTCGGGCGGGAACCGCTCGCGGTTGTACTGACAGAGCGCGATGCCGTCGACGCGCGGGAAGAGGCGGTTGAGTTTGCCCTCGTACTCGACGAGGTCCTCCATCCGGGGTTCGTCGCCGAACACCCACGTCATCTCGCCGGTCACCCGCAGCCCCTCGTACTCCTCCAGCGCCTCGTCCACCGAGTCGGCGAGGAACGATATCATCTCGTCGGGGTCGAACTCGCCGTCCCGCAGATAGGTGTCCTGTCGGGTGTGGAGCGTCAGCGCCCCCGACTCGAGGGCGGCGTCGACGTCCACGCCGCGCGTCCGTAGCGCATCCAGCACCTCCGCCTCCGTGTTCTCGTCGGCGATGTACATACAGCGCTCGCCGCGTTCGAGCCCCTGCCGGACGAACGGCGCCACGGCCGCGAACTGCTCCTCCTCGTTCTCGTATATCAGCGCGAGATGGTCGTTGGACTCGTGCCCGTCGAGCGACTCGACCGGCCCGTGGAACTCGGTGCTCGCGTCGAACGCCTCCAGCCCGCTCTCCAGCGACAACGCACTCGGCCCGGCCTCCGTCTGCGTGTTCCCTCGACTCATTCGTTCTTTGTAGCAAGTTCGTAGACAGTATTATGAGTTCCGCCGCGCGGTCCTCGAATCGGGACCGCGCTCCGACCGGCGGCCTGCGCGGCGGGACGGACCGCACGCACGCGCGTCGTCGGGGACAGGGTAGTTACGGCGCGGCCCCCAAGGCGGCGCATGGACGACGCGGACGACGCCTCCGGTGGGAACTCCGCCCCTCGGGTGCACACGCGCACCGTCGAGACGCCCGAGGGCGACGCGGTCACCGTCCGGCCCTACGAGTCCGGCGACTTCGAGGGGGTGGTCGACACGTACGAGGCGTTCCCGGCCGACCAGCGAGCCATGGGCATCCCGCCGCTGGGCGGGCGGGAGGCGGTGGCGGAGTGGGTCGAGGGCCTCGTCGACCGCGGGCGGAACGTCGTGGCCGACGCCGGCGACTCCGATGGGGTGGTCGGCCACGCCGTCCTCGTGCCGGCGGACGACCCCGCGCCCGAACTCGCGGTGTTCGTCGCGCCGGCGTACCAGAACCGGGGCGTGGGCACGGCGCTCTGCGAGGCGCTGGTGGACGCCGCCGTCGCGGCCGGCCACGAGCGAATCGTGCTGTCGGTGACAGACTCCAACCGGCGCGCCCGGCGCGTGTACGAGAAACTGGGGTTCGAAGTCGCGTCCGACCCGTCGGAGAAACTCTGGCGGGAGATGGTGCTCGAACTGGCGTGAGTGGCGGACGGGAGACGGCCCGGCGAGCGAGTCCGCGTTGCGTTCCCACACCGGGACGACCGAGGCGGAGGTTTATGCTCTGTGACCACGAGACGCGGTACATGGACGACTTCGACGAACTCGTCTCGTCGCTAACGCTCCAAGAGACGGCCGGCGGCGTCCGGAGCTACCGGAACACGGTGAGCATCGCCTGTCCCGCCTGCGGCGAACCGTTCGACGACATGGTACTCTGCGAGGAGGAGTTCAACAGCCTCGAACTCAGCGTGCCGCTCGACCTCTGTACGACCACCCACGACGGCAACGCGGTGCTGTTCACGCACAAACCCTGACTCCCCTCCCGATTCGCCGTTCGACCGACCCGGAGAGCGGACGCTATACGTATTCGCGCCGTTCGGTCCACGAACATGATATGTAATGCCATACCTTTATCATGCAACCCTACAGATACGACGACGGCGGCGGTGGCCCCGCCGGTGTCCGGGAATGAGCGCGCACACGCAGGAGACGAACGACGAGTCGGACCGCCTCCAGAGACTTCCGACGTTCGGGCTGACGTATCTGTTCGACGACGAGGACGACCCGGAGACGGTGACGGTGTTCCGCGAGGGGAACGACCGCATCACGACACACTGGATAACGGTCGACCGGACTCACGCGGTGGCGCTGGAGGACGTGGCGTGACCCGCGCGGCGGCGCGGCCGGCCGGAACACGATGACCCGCGCCGCCGCGGCGAGGGGAGTCGGGCGCTGAGCGCCCGGGAAAGTCTTTAACGGTCCGGGCGTACGCGGACACATGGGCGAGGACATCTCCGGTCTCGAGGGTGAACTCCGGAGCAACGGCATCAGCGTCGAGTCGGTGTCGAAGGACGGCGAACGGGTCGAACTCACCTACCTGACGGCGTTCCCGGGCGACGAGGTGAGCCACCAGGAGATGGGTCGGGCGTGCAACGTGTTCATCGACCGGGCCGAGGAGGGCGACTGGGAGCCCAAACCGGTCGAGGTGACGGTGATACGCGGGGAAGACGACGTGCAGGGCACGTGGCGCATCGACCCCGAGTGGATAACCGGCCTCAACGAGTACCGACTCAGCGAGACAGAGTTTTCCACGCGCGTCCTCAACACGTTGACAGAGCGATGAGCCACCGGACACGCCACGCCACGTCGGAGACGCGTCGCACATCTCGCTACGAGTTCTCGAAAGTCACCGTCACGTTCGAGAGCGGCGACGGCACCTGCGAGGGTTGGCTCTACCGTCCCGACAGGCCGACGGACCCCCCCGTGATAGCGATGGCCCCGGGCCTCGGGGGCGAACGCCGGTTCGGCCTCCCCCGGTACGCCGAACGGTTCGCCGAACGCGGCTACGCCGCCCTCGCGTTCGACTACCGCGGGTTCGACGGGAGCACCGGCCGCCCGCGCAACCTCGTCTCGCCCGAGCGTCAGGTGGCGGACCTGCGCGCGGCGGCCGAACGCCTCCGCGACGCCGACGGCGTGGACGCCTCGCGTCTCGTCCTCTGGGGGGCGTCGCTCGGCGGCGGCCACGTCCTGAAGGCGGCGGCGGAGGACGTCAACCCCCGGGCCGTGATAGCCGTCGCGCCCGTGGTCGACGCGCGGGCGACGCTCCGCGCCGACGGCGTGGGGCGACTCCTCAAGGGTGTGGCCGCGGGCGTCCGCGACAGCCTCCAGTCGCGGGTGCGCGGACCCCACACCATCCCCGTCGTGGGCGACCCCGGCGACGTCGCCCTCGTGACCGGGCCGGGCGCGCGGGCGGCGTTCGAGACGCTGGTCCCGCCGGAGACCGACTGGCGCAACGAGACGCCCGCGCGGTCGTTCAACTCGCTCCTGCGGTACCGGCCGGTGTCGTCCGCGAGCGACCTCGGACGGCCGACGCTCCTCCTCGCCGGCACCCGCGACGAGGTGGTGCCGTTCGACACCGTCGAGAACGCGGCGTCCGAACTCCCCGAGTCCACGCTGGTGCGGATGCCGACCGGCCACTTCGACTTCTTCCGCGGTGACGGCTTCGAGCAGGCGGTGGGCCACCAAGTGGCCTTCCTCGACTCGATACTCCGGTAGGGCCGCGCTACGCGGCCTGTCCGACTTCAGGAAAACCGTTATCACCCCCGTTCTCGAACAGTTCTGAAAGAATGAACTTCAAAGAACACAGTAGTAGGTTGTTGGTAGTCGGGCTGGTCGCCCTGCTCGTCACGACGCCGCTGGGGGCGGGGTCGGCGCTGGCGGCGGCGGACGGCGCGTCGGACGGCGGTGAGGTGTCGAGCGACGACCTGACCGACGTGGACAAGGTCCGGAAGATGGCGGCGTCGTACAACCGCCACGCCGACGAGGTGAACCTCGGGCCCGCCACGAGCCAACTCACGAACAACGTCGTGAACCTGTACGTCACCGACGCGGAGGCGGGCGAGACGGTGGTTCTCTCGTTCCGGATGGGACCGGACAAGAACATCACGCACGTCGCCGAGGGCGAGAGCCCCGACGCCAACCTGAAGATGGAGACGTCGATGTCGACCGTCGAGGAGATAGCCGAGGCCGACAACCCCGCGGCGGCGTTCCGCGACGCGTACGCGACCGACGAGATAAGCATCGAACCCACGTCGTTCGGCAAGGGCGGCGTGGTGAAGTGGACGTTCTGGACCGCCGCCGACCAACTCAAGGGCGTCCTGTTCTGAGAGCGGGCGACCGCTCCGGGGCGGGATAGCCGGTCGGGAGGTCCGTCGGGCGGCGCGTCGCCGCCTCGGGTCCACAACCCTCATACTCCCGTCTCACCATTCCCCACCAATGACAGCCACGCGGACGGTCGAACTCGAAGGCCACATCATCGACTCGGGGATGATGCAGCAGTGTTTCACCCTCGTGATGGACATGGGTGGGGCCTTCGAGGTCGAGGAGTTCGACGTCGGGAAGCACAAAGACGAGGAGTCGTACTGTCGGCTGGAGGTGAGCGCCGACACCGAGGAGGAGTTGGACTCCATCCTCCACGAACTCCACCAGTCGGGCGCGAACCTCATCGACCCGGCGGACGCCACGCTCGAACCCGCGCCGGCGGACCGCGTGGTGCCCAAGGGCTTCTACTCCACCACCAACCACCCGACCCAGATACGCTACGACGGCGAGTGGGTCGACGTGGAGAACGTGGAGATGGACTGCGCCGTCGTCGTGGAAGACGGTGACGACCCCCGCGCGTACACCAAGGTGCTCAACGCCATCAAGGAGGGCGACCTCATCGTCACGGGCGAGGCGGGCATCCGCGTCCAACCCCCGGAGCGCCCCCGCGACTCCTCCGGGCCGTTCGGCTTCATGCAGGGCGGCGTCTCCTCGGAGCGACCCTCGGAGTCGCTCATCCGGCAGGTGGCCGACGCAGTCGAGACGACCAAGGAGGAGGACGGGAACGTGCTGGTGGTGGCCGGACCGGCGGTCATCCACTCCGGCGCGGGCGACGAACTCGCGCGCCTCGTGCGCGAGGGGTACGTCGACGCGCTCTCGGCGGGCAACGGCTTCGCCGTCCACGACATCGAACGCGGCCTCTACGGCACCTCGCTCGGCATGGACATGGAGACGATGGAGCACCCCCGGAAGGGACACAAACACCACATCTACACCATCAGCGAGGTCATCCGCGCCGGGTCCATCGCCGACGCCGTCGACGACGGCATCATCCGCGAGGGCGTGATGTACGAGTGCGTCCAGAACGACGTGCCGTTCGTCCTCGCGGGCTCCATCCGAGACGACGGCCCCCTGCCCGACACCATCTCCGACTCCGTCGAGGCCCAGAACGCCATCCGCGAACAGGCCCACGAGGCCGACCTCGTGTTGATGCTCTCGACGCTGCTCCACTCCGTCGCCGTCGGCAACTGCCTCCCCTCCACCACGCGCGTGGTCTGCGTGGACATCAACCCCGCGACGGTCACCCAACTCCTCGACCGCGGGAGTTCGCAGGCCATCGGCATGGTGACCGACATCGGCACGTTCGTGCCCTCGCTCGCCGAGAAGGTGCTCGACGAGGACGGCGAGTCGGCCGAGGCCGAGACGGAGACCGGCCGCGCTGACGACTGAGACGGCCGCGACCACGGGACCGCCCGGCGGTCGGTCGACCCCCGCCACCGAAGCTATTTCGCGGTCGGAACCCAACCGCCGGGTATGGCCCTCCCCACGCCGTCGTCGCTCCCCGACCGCCCCTCTGTCACCCCGGGTGCGACCGGTCTGCTCGTCGGCCTGACGCTCACGGCCGCCCTCCTCGTCGCCTCCGGGTCCGTCGAGACGGCCGCCGCGGGCGCGGTCCCCCTCGTCGCCCTCGCCCTCGTCTGTGCGTACGCCGTCGACACCGCCCTCCAGTGGGGGCGGTGGCTTGACGAGGTGACGAGCGACCGCCCGGACACGCCGATAGAGCGCCTGCGGAGCGGTCGCGGCCGGCGTACGCCGCTCTCCGCCCCCGGCGACGGCACCGACGGCGCCGGTAGCGCGAGGCGGAACGCGGGGCGGACGGAGACGGACCCCGTCGCGCGCGCCCGCGAGCGGTACGTGCGCGGCGAACTCGACGAACGCGGGTTCGAGCGCGAACTGGAGGCGGCGCTGGCGGCGGAGACGGACGGCCCGTCCGCCCCCGGCGCGGCGACGCCCGCGGACGCGGCGGACGCGCGGACGGAACGCGGCGCGGAGCGATAGCGGTATTCGGGGTCGGATTCGGGTCGGGGAGGCGAACGCGGAGCGGAACGTTCGCTCGCCGTCGGGCGTCTGCGTCTCAGACCGTCGTCAGCGGTACCGCGACTACCGGCCGGTCGGCGTCGAGCAACACCTTCCGGGCGGTGGCACCGAACGCCGCCTTCGCGGTGGGGTCGCGCCGCCGCACGCCGACGACTATCTCGTCGGCGGCGAACTCGTCGGCCGCCCGGAGTAGGTCGGTGGCCGGGTCGTCGCCGCGGACGAACTGGTGGGTCTCCACCGTCGCGTCGACGCCGAGGCGGGCGGCCACGCCGTTGAGAGCGTCCTCGCCGTCGCGGGCGTCATCGCTCGACGTGTCGCCGCCGCCCGGCAGGGAATTCACCGCGTGTACGGTGTCGTCCGCGCCGACGCGTCCGGCGAGGTAGTCACAGAGCGCCGCGCTGGTGTGGACCGAGTCGGTTCCGACGAGGAAGACCGTCATACGCCTACCGGCGCGCCGACCCGGATAAAACCGCGCCCCGTTTCCCGCCGCGGGCGAACCGCCGACGGCCGATATCATCACAAAGCATATACTATCGAGCCGTGACATCCGTTCGTCATGAACCGCGAGACAGCGCTGGCGGCCGCGGCCGTCGGCCTCGTCGCGGTCGCCCTCCTCGCCGCCGCCGTGGTCCCCGGCGTCCTCGCCGACCCGGCCGACGACCGGTTCTCGAACCCCGGTCACGTCGGCATCGTCGAAGTCGCCATCGAGCGGACTCCGGTCGAGGTGACGGGAGAGACGGCGACGCTGACCGTCAGAACCGACCTCTCCCACCGGGGGAACCCGACCGAGAACGTGAGCCTCCGCGTGCGCGCCGTCGACGCCGAGTCCGGACTGCTGGCGACGACCCGGACCGTCGACGTGGGCACGCTACGCGACGACCGCGAGGTGACCGTGCCGGCCAACGTGACGGTGCTCCGCGAGGGCGGGTACCGCATCGAGGCGGCCGTCTACCGCGACGGCGAACGGATAGACGAGGCGTCGCGCGAGGTGCGCGGCCTCGAAGCCCTGACACCGCCGTACGCCCGGACGCCCGTGCGCTTCACCGAGTCCGAGACGCTCCCCGCGGTGTCGTTCTCGGTGGCGGACGCGGGCGAGAACCGCACGACGCTCGCCCTCGACGCGTCGCTGACCAACGGCGGCGACGCGGCGTCCGAGGACCTGTCGGTCACGTTCGTGCTCCGGCAGGCCGACTCGAACATCGTGGCGGCCCGGAAGACGGCCCCGGTCGGCGGCGTGGGTCCCGGGCGGACGGCCTCGGTCTCGGCCGAGGCCGCGGTGCCGTCGGAGTACAACTACTACATCGACGTCGTGCTCTGGAAGGACGACGTGATGGTGGACACCGCGCGGAGCGCGGCCAACCTGAACCCCACGGAGAGTATCAGCGTGAACCAGACCGAGAGAGAGGTGGAACTGCGCGTGAGCGACTTCGAGACGAACGACGACGGCGGGCGAACGTCCGGGTCCGAGGGCACCGAGACCACGACCGCGAACCAACCCGGCTTCGGTCCCGGCGTGGCCGCGGCGGCCCTCCTCGCCGTCGCCCTCCTCGCGCGGAGGCGGTCGCGGTGAGCGACCCCGACCCGACGCCGGGCGACGGCGGCGACGGTGGCGGCGATGGCGGGCGCGCGGACGACCCCGCCTCAGGCGACGCGGAACGGAGCGGCGCGGCCGGCCTCGCGCCCGACGGCGACGACGCCCGCACCCGAATCGAGCGGTACGTGAACTACGCCGTGCTGGCGGGCCTGCTGTTGCTCGCGTTCGTCGCGGTGGTGCAGTTCTACGCCGCGGCGTCGGCGGCCATCGGGACGTGGGTGACCTACGAGTACCGCGCGCCGTTCCGCGCCGTCTTCAACCTCGTGGTGCTGTTGCTGGCGGGACTCGGCGTCTCCGTCCAGTTGCGACGCCTCCGGGGCGGAGACGAGGGTGAGAGCGAGAGCGCGGGCCGCGGGTCGGAGCCGTAGCCCCGGGCGCTCACGCGAGCGCCAGCCACGCGAGAAACACCGCGAGGCCGCCGAGCGCCGTGCTGAGGACGGCGTGAATCCGGAGGCGGTCGAGCGTCGCGTGGTCGTCGCCGTCGGCGGCGAGTTCGTGGATGTCGCTCCCTATCTCGCAGCGGGGGAGGAAGTCCATCGCCACGTGGAGGAAGATGCCGGCGGCGAACCCGAACACGACCCCCCGGACGGCGGGCGCGGCGGGCAGGGAGACGAGGCCCGCGAGGATGCCCGCCACGCCCACGCCGGTGGCGGGCGCGAGGATGACCCACGGGTCGCGCCCCCGGCGGGCGAGGCGGGTCGCGGCCGCGTAGCCCGCCGGTCCCTTGTGCGAGACGATGGCAAGGCCGAGCGTGAGGCCGAGGTCCGGCATGTTGCCGTAGACGACGCCGATGACCGCCCCGGCCGAGAGCGCGTGGACCGTGAGTTCCGCGACGGTGCGGTCGACCGGCAGGTCGAGGTGGGAGAACTGGTGGGCGACGGTGTGCCCCGCGAACCCCACG
This sequence comes from Haloferacaceae archaeon 50, assembly GCA_046097085.1. Classification (GTDB taxonomy): domain Archaea; phylum Halobacteriota; class Halobacteria; order Halobacteriales; family Haloferacaceae. The sequence goes on from CP175567.1 coordinate 28,309, forward strand.
AGGAGGCCGAGGGCGACGCCGAACCCGCCGTACTGGGTGTGGTGCGCGACGGCCTGCGGGACGAGGAACACCGCGGCGCTGGTGACCATCGCACCGCTGGCGAGACCGTACCCCCACACCAGCGGTCGGGCGTTCTCGCCGTGCGACCGCGCGCCGAGCGGTATGGCGACGGCCATCGCGGCGAACGCCACCCACGCGATGCCGACGAGTTTCGGGGCGTTCGTCATGCCGTCCCCCGCCGCGAGTGCGAACGCGGTGAGTGCGACCAGCGCACCGACCGAGACGAGGCCGACGCGCGATGCGCCGACCCCGTCCGACGGGCGTCCGGTCGCGTTCGTCTCTTCCATCGTTAGTAACTCGGCACCTGGAGTTAATAACACTGCCGGTGTCGAGAGTCCGCTCCCTCGACGGGCAGGGTGGGCGGGATGCGACGGCGCGAACGGCGCAGGCGGGCCGAGGGTTCACTCCGGGGGTCAGTCCCTTTATGCGTGCCGTGTGCCAAGGGAGGGCGTATGCACTCGGGTCCCGTGCGAGGGCTGGACGCCGTCGCGGGCGAGTCGGTTGTCGTCGTGGGGAGCGGGTTCGGCGGCCTCTCGGTGGCGTGTTACCTCGCCGACGCCGGCGCGGACGTGACGGTGCTGGAGAAAAACGAGCAGGTCGGCGGGCGCGCGAGCACCCTCGAACGCGACGGCTTCCGGTTCGACATGGGGCCGTCGTGGTACCTGATGCCCGACGTGTTCGAGGCGTTCTTCGGCGACTTCGGGCGCGAACCGGACAACTACTACGGTCTCCAACGGCTCGACCCCCACTACCGCGTCTTCTTCAAGGACGGCGACCGGATGGACGTGGTTCCGGAGGTGGCGGCCAACAAGCGCCGGTTCGAGGCGTACGAACCCGGCGCGGGGTTCGCCCTCGACCGCTACCTGACGGAGGCCGAACGCTCCTACGAGGTGGGGATGAAACACTTCGTCTACGAGGACCGGTCGCGCCTCCGCGACTTCCTCGACCCGGACGTCCTGCGCAACGCGCGGGGCCTGTCGCTCCTCGGAACCATGCAGGACCACGTCGAGAAGTACTTCGAACACCCCAAACTCCAGCAGGTGATGCAGTACACCCTCGTGTTCCTCGGCGGCGCGCCCGACACCACCCCGGCGCTGTACAACCTGATGAGTCACGTCGACTTCAACCTCGGCGTCTACTACCCCGACGGCGGCATCGGCGGCGTCGTCGACGGCATCCGGGAGATGGCCGAGGAGATGGGCGTCGAGTTCCGCACCGACAGCCCCGTGCGCGAGATTCGGGGGCGGACCGGCGCGTTCGCCGTCCGCACCGAGACGGGCGAGACGCACCTCGCCGACTACGTGGTGAGCGACGCCGACTACGCCCACACCGAACGCGACCTGCTCCCCCCGGAGAAGCGCCAGTTCGACGACGACTACTGGGAGTCGCGCACCTACGCCCCCTCCGCCTTCCTCCTCTACCTCGGCGTCGAGGGCGACGTGGAACCGCTGGCTCACCACACGCTGGTGCTCCCCACCGACTGGGACCCCCACTTCGACACCATCTTCGACGCCCCGGCGTGGCCCGAGGACCCCGCCTACTACCTCTGTGTCCCCTCGAAGACGGACGACGCCGTCGCGCCCGAGGGCCACTCCGCCCTGTTCGCTCTCGTGCCAGTCTCGGCCGGACTCGACGACACGCCCGAGATTCGGCGGGAGTACCGCGACAAGATTCTGGACGACGTCGCAGAGAACACGGGCGTGGCCCTCCGCGACCGCATCGTGGTCGAGGAGTCGTTCTCGATAGACGACTTCGCGGCGCGCTACAACGCCGAACGCGGGACGGCGCTCGGACTCGCCCACACGCTGTCCCAGACGGCGCTGTTCCGCCCGCCCCACGTCTCGACGGAGATGGAGGGGCTGTTCTACACCGGCGCGTACACCACGCCCGGCATCGGCGTCCCGATGTGTCTCATCGGCGGGAAGGTGACCGCGGAGAAGATGGCCGAGGCGGTCTGACGCGACGGTGTCCCGGCTTCGCTACCTCCTCGCGCTCTCGCGTCCCCGGTTCTGGCTCTACCTCGCGGGGCCCGTCCTCGTGGGCGTCGCCTCCGCCGCGGAGGGCGTCGCCGACCTGCTCTCGCCCGCCGCCGCCGCCTCGTTCGCGTACTTCCTCGTGCCAGCCAACGTGTTCCTCTACGGCGTCAACGACGTCTTCGACGCCGACGCGGACGCCGAGAACCCCAAGAAGGAGGGGCGCGAGGTGCGCTGGCGCGGCGACCCCGGCGTGGCCGCGGCCGTCGGCGCCTCGGGGCTCCTCGGCCTCGCCGTCTTCGCCGTCGTCCCCCGCGTCGCGTGGCCGTGGCTCGCCGGCTTCTTCGTCCTCGGCGCGGCCTACAGTGCGCCCCCGGCCCGCCTGAAGACCCGGCCGCCGCTCGACTCGGCGTCGAACGGCCTCTACGTCCTGCCCGGGGCGGCCGCGTACGCCGCCGTCGCCGGCACGCACCCCCCGGCGTTCGCCGTCGTCGGCGGGTGGCTCTGGACCATGGGGATGCACACCTTCTCCGCGATTCCGGACGTCGAACCCGACCGGGCGGCCGGCATCCGGACGACAGCCACCGTCCTCGGCGAGGCGCGGGCGTTCGGCTACTGCGCGGGCGTCTGGGCGCTCGCGGCCGCGGCGTTCGCCGCCCTCGACTATCGCCTCGGCCTCCTCCTCTCGGTCTACCCGCTCCTCGCGGCGGGCGTGTACGCGAGCGACGTGTCCGTCGACCGCGCGTACTGGTGGTTCCCCGCGGTCAACGCCGCGGTGGGGATGGCGCTCACGCTCGGCGGCCTCTGGAGGACGGTGTATGGCTGACGGCGCGAGAGAGCGGTGGCGTCGGAGCGCGCCCGCCTCCCGCCGGGAGGCCGAGGCCCTGTTCGAGCGACTCGTGCGCGAGAACCGGTTCACGATAGCCGTCGTCTTCCCCCTCGTCGGGGGCGTCCTGCTGGTGGCGTCCGCGGAGGGGTGGCTCCCGCCGTCGCTCTCGTTCAACCCGCTGCTGGTCCTCCTCGGCGTGACGGTGATGCGCTCGCCCCTGCTGGCGGCCGTGGCTCCCGTCGTCGACCGGCGCGCGGGCGCGGGCCTCCTCCTCTTGACGGCCTACGCCTACGCCGTGGAGTACGTCGGCGTCACCACGGGCGTCCCCTACGGCGAGTTCGCCTACGGGGTGGCGCTCGGCCCCACCGTGGGCGGCGTGCCCGTGGGCCTGCCCGTCTTCTTCATCCCGTTGGTGGTGAACGCCTACCTGCTCTGTCTCCTGTCGCTCGGCCGGGCCGCCGACCGGCCGGGCGTCCGCCTCGCGGCCGTCACGGCCGCCGTGGTGGCGATGGACCTCGTGTTGGACCCCGGCGCGGTGTCGCTCGGCTTCTGGTACTACCCCGGCAGCGGCGCGTTCTACGGCGTCCCGCTCTCGAACTTCGCGGGGTGGGGGCTGTCGGCGGCGGTGTCCGTGGCCGTCGTCGACCGGACGTTCGACCGCGGAGCCCTGCGCTCGCGCGTCGACGACGCCGAGTTCGCGCTGGACGACCTCGTCTCGTTCGTGGTGCTCTGGGGGGCCGTCAACTGCTGGTTCGGCAACTGGGCGGCGGCGGCCGTCGCGGCGGCGTTCGGCCTCGGTCTGGTCCGGGCCGACCGGTTCGACGCCGCACTGCTCCGTCGCTCGCGGGCCGACGGGTCGGAGAGGGTCGACGGGGAGACGTGACGAGAGCGTCGGGGTCAAGGGACCCGGGGGAGCGGGAGGTCGCGGACCCAGTCGGCCACCCGGCCGCCGAGCGACGACCGGGAGGGGACCGCCCCGGCGTCCGGGTCGGCGTCGGCGAAGCAGGCCGCCCGCTCGAACGCCGCCTCCGGGTCGCCCGTGCGCCGCCAGTGATACCACGTCCGCGCCGCCGCCGACGCCTTCCGGGCCGCCCCGAGTCGCGGCGTCGCCGACAGCACGTCGCACCCCCGTTCGCGGACGAGGCGGTGGTGCTCCGCGTAGAGCACCGCCGACAGCAGGACGGCGAACCGACAGTCCGCCGGGAGGTGTCGGATGCCGGCCACGCCCTCGCGGTAGAGCCTCTCCGCGCGCCGGAGTTCGTCCCGCACCGCCCGCGCGAACCCGGGCGTCGATTCGAGCGACCGGAGGTCCGCCCCGGTGACGCCGTGCGCTTCGAGCGTCGTCTCGGGGAGGTACACCCGGTCGAGTTCCAACAGGTCCTCGCGCACGTCGCGCACGAAGTTGGTCAACTGGAACGCCTCGCCGAGTGCCGTTGCGTGCGGGCGGGTGCGTTCGGGATCGTCGACGTCCATCACCGCGGTCATCATCCGCCCCACCGCCGCGGCCGACCCGTCCATGTAGGCTTCGAGGTCGGCGTACGTCTCGTAGTTCGGCGGGGCCACGTCCGACAGCATGGCGTCGACGAACGCGTCGACGTCGGCCTCGCGGATGCCGGCCGCCTCGCGCACCTCCGCGAACGCCGACAGCACGGGGTCGTCCGTCTCGGCGCGCCCGAGCGCCTCCGCTCTGAACCGTTCGAGCGTCTCTCGCTTGACGGCCGGGTCGGTGACCGACCCGTCGTCGACCACGTCGTCGGCGACGCGGAAGAAGGCGTAGAGCACGTACGTTGGGTGGCGCACTCGCTGTGGCAGGACGCGGGTGGCGACGTGGAACGTCCGCCCCGTCCGCTGCTGTATCGCCTTACTCCGTCTGAGTTGCGTGCTATCGACCATAGTGGTACTCCACGGTCGGCCGAACCGCGGTCCGCGAGCGCCCGTGTCAGCCCGTTCCTAATCCTCACGTCGTAATAACGCTTTTTTCAGAAATAAACCGAATGAAATAACCTTCGTTCCTACCAGAAGGTGTCGCTGCAGTCGTAGACCACGCCGTGGACCGGGCAGACGTACTTACAGTGGCGGCGGCGCATCGACTCGCCACAGAGCGGGCACGGCCGGCCGCGCGGCGACTCCTCGGACACGCCGTCGGCTACGCGCGTCGCCGCCAAGACTGTTGGTGTCTCGGGTCTGGACCACCGTCGAACGAGAGAGCGGAGAGAACGCAGAGAGAAAAGCGAGACGAGAGCGGAGTCGCGCGTCAGTTCCGCGCCGGCGTCACGTCGCGCCGGTCAGCACTCGGACCAACCGCACGACTCGCAGGTCTTGCAGCCCTCGGAGTAGTAGAGCGTCATCGACCCGCACTCGGGACACTCGGGCGACTCGCCCGCCTCGAGGAGGTCCTGCATCGCGTCGGAGTCCTCCGCGGGCGCGTCGGGGCCGCCGCTCGTATCGTCGCTCACGGCCGCGCCCCCGTCGGTCGAGGGTGCGTCGACGTCGCGGGCCTCCTGCGTGGCCGACCCGTCGTCGACTTCGGTGAGGCTCTGCTGCTGGGGGTACTCCTTGTCTATCTCGCCGTCGAGGTAGCGCCGCATCGCGGTGCCGATGGCGTCGGGGATGGAGTTTATCTGCTCGCCCTTGTCCCAGGCCACCTTCGGACTCCGGATGCCCTGCAGTTCGCTGGCTATCTCCTCGGGGTCGACGCCCGACCGGAGCGCCGTCGAGATGGTCTTCGCCAGCGACTCGGTGAACGAGGCGGTGAACCCGCCGGAGTTGCCGATGTTGGCGAAGAGTTCGAAGGGCTGGCCGTGCTCGTCCTCGTTGATGTTGACGTAGAGTTTGCCGTAGCCCGTGTCGATGCGCTGGGTCACGCCGTGGAGCACGTCGGGGCGCGGGCGCTTCTTCCCGAGTTCGGGGCGCTTCCCGCCCACAAGGGCGTCCACGTCGCCGTCGAGGTGGTTCCGGAGTTCGTCGGAGTCGAGGAAGCCCTCGATGCCGTCGAACACCTCCTCTATCTGTTCGAGGATGACCTGCGCGGCCTCCTCCTCGTCGGCGAACTCGGCGTTCTTCGCGCGGGTGGTGAGCACCTGCTTCGACCGGGTGCCGTCGCGGTACACCGTGACGCCCTTGCCGCCGTTGTCGTAGATGTACCGGTACACCTCGTCCATGTCCTCCTTGGTGGCGGAGTTGGGGAAGTTACAGGTCTTGGAGATGGCGGAGTCGACGCCCTCCTGACACGCACACTGGACCGCGGCGTGTTGCTTGCCCGAGAGGTCGGAGGTGACCACGAACAGTTCGGAGATGGCGTCCGGAACGGTGGAGAGCGAGGAGACGCCGTCGAACTCGTTGTTCGACATCTGCTCTTGGGCCTCGCGTTTCACCTCGTCCACGTCGATGTCGTTGGCCACGAGCGTCCGGAGGAAGTAGTCGTCGAACTCCACCAGCATCTCGTCGCCCTGCACGTCGTCGGAGACGTTCTTGTAGTAGGCGACGTTGTAGATGGGCTCGCAGCCGCCGGTGGTGTTGCCGACCATCGAGGTGGTGCCGGTGGGTGCGATGGTAGTCGTGTTGTGGTTGCGCACGGGGAAGCCGTCCGCCCACTCGTCGGCGTCGAGGCCGGTCTGGCGCTCGAACCACTCGCGGTAGCGAGTCGGGTCGGCGTACTTCGAGTCGTCCCAGTCCTCGAAGGCGCCCCGCTCTTCCGCGAGTTCGTGGGAGGCCCACTTCGACCCGTGGTTGATGTGGGTCATCAGCTGTCGGGCCATCTCGTTGCCGACGTCGGAGCCGTAGCGGACGCCGAGTTGGACGTACAGTTGGGCCAGCCCCATCACGCCGAGGCCTATCTTGCGCATCTCGCGCACCTTCTCCTCTATCTTCTCGACCGGGAAGTCCGACATCGTGACCACGTTCTCGAGGAAGCGCGTGCCGTACTCAACGCGGTGGTCGAACTCGTCCCAGTCGATAGCCTCTTCGAGGAAGGCGTCGACTGCGTCGGCGGTCGAGTCGTACTCGTCGGCGTGTTCCTCGGACCAGACGCGCCAGTCGGGCGCGTCGAGGGCGGCGAGCGTCGAGAGGTTGATGTGGCCGAGGTTACACGCCTCGTACTCCTCCAGCGGCTGCTCGCCGCAGGGGTTGGTGGCGAGTATCTGGTGGTCGGGGTGTTCCTCCACGTCGAAGGAGTGCTCCTTGTTGACGCGTTCGAGGTAGATGACGCCGGGTTCGCCGTTCTCGTACGCGCCAGCGACGATGTGGTCCCAGAGCTCCTCGGCGGGGAGCGAGAGCTCCTCGCCCACCTCGACGTACTCGCCGAGGTCGAACATGTCGTAGAGCTCCTTCGTCTCCGGCGTGGCGACGTGAGGCTCTTCGGTGCGCGGGTTGGTGAACGTGAACTCCTCGCCCTCGTAGAGCGCCTCCATGAAGTCGTCGGTGACGCCGACGGAGATGTTGAAGTTCGACAGGTGACCCTCGACGGCGTTCCGGAGGTGCTTGGGCACGCGTCCCTCGTCGTCGATGAGTTCGCGCGCCTCCTCCAAGGCGTCCCTGAACGAGTTGTGCGTGAAGTCGTCGGGGTCGTTGAGACGCAGCGAGTGGGCCAGCGAGACGTCCTTGTTCTTGGCGTGGATGAACTGGATGACGTCCGGGTGGGAGACCCGCATCACGCCCATCTGCGCGCCGCGGCGCGCGCCGCCCTGCGCGATGGTCTCGCACATCTGGTCGTAGGTGCGCATGAACGTGATGGGGCCCGAGGCGATGCCGCCGGTCGAGCCCACGGCGTCGCCGTAGGGCCGGAGCTTCCAGAACGCGTAGCCCATGCCGCCGCCGGACTGGAACACCTCGGCGGCCTCCTCCATCGTCTGGTGGATGTCGGTGATGTCGTCGCCGGGCGAGTCGACGAAACACGCCGAGAGCTGTTGGAGTTCGTCGCCCGCGTTCATCAGCGTGGGCGAGTTGGGCATGAAGGAGAGCGACTCCATCTGCTCCTGGAACTCGTCACGAACTTCCTCTACGTGCTCGCGTATCTCCGCGGGAAGCTCCGGGACCACGGTGTCGTACGCGAACTTGTTGACGTTGTAGACCGAGAGCTCCGTCTCGGCGTCGTCGTCGGCGTCCGTGCCCTTCCCGAACACCTCGTCGGCGAGTTCGTCCCGGCGGGGGTGGTCGGGCTTCAACTGGTCGGGCGTGACGGTGACGGTGACGTCGCGCTTCTGCGACTCGAACACCGCCTCCGCGAGCGCGATGTTGTCCGCGACGCGCCGGAACAGGTCCTCCTGGTCCTCTATCAGTTCGCCGTCGGCGTCCTTCCGGAGGTAGCGCGCCGGCAGGATGTTCTCGTAGGCGTTGGCGGTCAGGCGCTCCTCCAGCGTCTCCCCCTCGGTGCGCTTGATCGGTAGTTGGAGTTCGTCGGCGCCGATGTCCGATCTACTCATGTCGCTGTCCCTCCGTCCCTGCGGCCCGAAGCAGGGGGTTCTCCCGTGTGGTGACGTTCTCAGTTCCGCTCATTTGTGACGGTGACTACGTGGCGTAGCCTATGACTTATGCTTTGGTAAACCGGCGCGGAGTATCAGGAGCGTGACTGTTGTTCGGTGACTCACTCCGCACGCGAATTCTCTACGTCTTAGAGGTTAGTAACCGAACACATAACCGTAGGGAAAGCGCGGTGAAAGTGAACATTCGGGCGGAGAATCGCCCGACAGCGGAGGTGTATCCAGTAGAAAGCAAGGGGGGTCGGAGTCGGCGCTCGTGGCCGCGACGCGAGCGCGTCGGACGTAGCGGGACGCTGGCGAGCGGCCGCGACGGCGCCGCGAGGCGATTATTGTCCGAGTCCATATATGTTTATCGTCGGGTAACGTCGGCGACGGCGACGGGTCTGAGACGTCCCCGCGCGGGCGGTGCGCCGCACGCGGCGAAGCGACGCGAGGCCGGGCGTCGAGTTTCCCATACGCTTAACATCCGGCGACGTTCACTTCGGGTATGCTACTCTCGGCCCTCCTCACCCTGTTGCAGTTGGGCGGCGTCCTCGGGACGCCGTTCGGAAAGCTCTTCGCGGCGCTGGTGGTCGTCGGAGCGGTCATCCTCGTGCTCCGACTGGCCCTCCGCGTGGCGTGGCGACTCGTGACCATCGCGGCGGTCATCGCGGGCGTCGTCGCCCTCGCGATGTTCTTCCTCCCGTAGGTCACTCCTGCGAGACGGGGTCGTCGCTCGGGTCCAGCAGTTCGCAGGCGTACCCCTCGAACAGGTTGGTGGCGCGCACCCACGGCGCGCGCGGCGTGTCCGACAGCAGGATGCTGAACAGTTGCCGGAGGAGTTCGCCGAGCGCCGCCCACGCGAACAGGGGGATGTCGCGGGGGGCGCCGTACCGCCGGAACAGGCGCACGCGGTTGCGCCCGGCGCGCCGCCACGCCTCGCTGTCCTGCCCTTGGTCGGTGAACTCGTGGTGTTCGATGGGGAGCGCCGGGTCGAGGATGCAGTGGTAGCCGTCGAGTTTGAGCGCCCACCCCACCGCGAGGTCCTCGTGAGGCTCGCGCCCCTGATGCCACTGCGGGAACGGGTGGTCCTCGATGACCTCGCGCTTGAAGCTCATGTTGTTGCCGACCAGCCAGTCCACCTGGCGGGGGTGGTCCGTCTCCGACCGGACCCGCGACATCCCGACGCGGTTTATCTGGAACCCCTCGACCCCCTGGTAGAATATCCAGTCGAACAGCTTGCCGACGATCCAGCTTCGGGGGAGGGGTTCGTGCCCGCCGATGCCCGCGAGCGCCTCCGAGTCGTACGCCTCGTACAGTTCCTCGAGGCGTTCGAGATACGTCTCGCCCAGCACCACGTCGTCGTCGAGGATGACCACGACCGACTCCTCCGCGGCGCGGACGCCCGTGTTGCGGGCGACGGAACTCCCCGGGACGCCGTCCGAGGGCATGATGCGGAGGCGGGTGTCCTCGGGGAGCGTCTCGCGGAGGTTCTCCTCTGTCACCTCCTCGGCGTCCCCGTCGGCGACGACGATGACCTCCGCGGGCGGTCGGGTCTGCGCGCCGACCGATTCGAGACACCGGCGGAGGTCGTTCGGGCGGTTGTACGTCGGTACGACGACGCTGAACGTGATTCGGTCGAGAGTCATGGTGGCGCGGAGACCGTGATAGTGCGTGGCGTCACCGGCGAGGGGTGGAGCGGATAGTCCGACTGCGGACGTTCGACGCGCGTGAACTGTCCGGACCGACGCCCCCTCGAAAACTAAAGGTTGTGGCTCTATGGCGCCCGAAAAGGTGACATTCAGGCGGTGTGACGTTCGGCGTCGTCGGCGCTCGCGTCGGGGTCCGCGTCGGCCGCGAGCGAGAGGAAGTTGCGTATCACGTCGTGGCCCGCGGCGGTCAGGACGCTCTCGGGGTGGAACTGGACGCACTCGATGGGGTGTTCGCGGTGGCGCACGCCCATCACGAGTTCGGCGGCGTCGCCGTCCGCGCCGTCCGCGTCTCCCGCGCCCGCCTCGTCCTCCCGGGTCGTCGCCGACACCTCGAAGCAGTCGGGGACGGCGGTGGCGACGAGCGAGTGGTACCGCCCGGCGCGGAAGCCCTGCTGGAGGCCCGCGAACACGCCCCGGTCGTCGTGGTCCACCGCCGTGGCCTTGCCGTGAACGGGTTCGGGCGCGTGACCCACCTCGCCGCCGAAGGCGTGGACCGCCGCCTCCAGTCCGAGGCAGACGCCGAGGGTCGGCACCTCGGGGCTCACCTCGCGCAGCACCTCCGTCGTGACGCCCACGTCGCGGTCGTTCTCGGGGTGGCCCGGCCCGGGGCTTATCACCACGGCGTCGGGGTCGAGAGCCCGCACCTCGTCGAGCGTCGCGGTGTTCTTGCGCACCTCGACCGTCGGCGGCGCGTCCGCGCCGGGGACGCGCGTCTCCGAGAGGTACTCCACGAGGTTGTAGGTGAACGAGTCGTAGTTGTCGACGACGAGGATCCTCACTCGCCCACCCCCGTGGCCTCCCCGGCGGGCGCGCGGGGCGCGTCCGACTCGATGCGTTCGACGGCGGCGAGGACGCCGCTCATCTTCTGCTCGGTCTCCTCGTACTCCGCGGCGGGGTCGGAGTCGGCCACGATGCCCGCGCCCGCGCGGACGGTGACGCGGTCGCCCGTGCCGGCGGCCGTCTCGACGCCGTGTTCGAGCGTCGCCGTCCGGATGACGATGGCGAAGTCCGCGTCGCCGGTCCACGAGTAGTAGCCCACGCCGCCGCCGTAGACCCCGCGGGGGTCGGACTCCAGTTCGTCGATTATCTCCATCGCGCGCACCTTGGGCGCGCCCGTGAGCGTGCCCGCGGGGAAGGTGGCGCGGGTGGCGTCGAAACAGTCCCGGTCGGCCGCGAGCGTCCCCGTCACCGTGGACTCGATGTGCTGGACGTGGGAGTACTTGAGCACGTTCATGAACTCCTCCACCTCGACGCTGCCGGCCTCGCTCACCCGGCGCACGTCGTTGCGCGCGAGGTCCACCAGCATGGTGTGCTCCGAGCGCTCCTTGGCGTCGGCCAGCATCTCGCCCGCGAGGCGGCGGTCCTCGACCGGACTCGACCCGCGGGGGCAGGTGCCCGCGATGGGGTTCGACACCACGCGGTCGCCCCGCACCGACACCAGCGTCTCGGGGCTCGCGCCCACCACGGTCCGGTCGGCATGGCGTAGCAGGTACATGTACGGCGAGGGGTTGACCTCGCGGAGGGCCTCGTAGAGGCCGAGGGGGTCGACCTTGCCCTCCAGTTCGCGGGTGCGCGAGATGACGCCCTGATAGATGTCGCCGTCGGTGACGTGGCGCTTCGCCTTCCGGACGGCGTCCTCGTACTCCTCGCGCGGCCCGGCCGTCTCGCCGGTGCGGACGAACCCGCCCGTCTCGGGCGCGTCGGCCGCCGCCAGCGTCTCGCGCACGTCCGCCGCCTCCGCGCGGAGTTCGTCGTGGACGGCGGCGGGGTCGTCCTCGGGGCCGACGACCGGGGTGAACACGAGCGTCACGGTGTCCTCGGCGTGGTCGAACGCGAGCGTCCGGGTCGTGAGGACGAACTCGGCGTCGGGGAGGCGCGTCTCGGGGCGGGAGACGCCCACCTCCTCCAGCCAGAGGTCGTAGACGGCGTCGTAGGCGAGGAATCCGACGAGGCCGCCGTCCAACTGCTGGCGGTCGGACTCGGGGAAGCCGACGCGCGGGAGGTCCGGCAGGGTCCCGCGGAGGGCGTCCAGCACGTCGCCCTCGCCCGGGTCGGCGTAGGCCGCGGCGCGGCCGCCGAGCGACTCGACCGACGCGCCGTCGGGGCCGACCGCCACGACGGCGTCGGGGTCGTAGCCCACGAACGAGTAGCGCGCGTGGCGGTCTGCGCCCGCGCTACCGGCGCCGTTCTCGGGCGCGAACGCGCCCGCGGGGTCGCTGGAGGGGGTCTTCTCGGCGCTCTCGAGCAGGAAGCCGTAGTCGCTGTGGTCGTCGAGGGCGGCGTAGGCCGACAGCGGCGTCGTCTCGGCGTCGAGGGGGACGGCCACGCGCGCGACGACGGGGCCGTCGGCCGTGGCTTCGGTCACCGTCTCGCGGAAGGCCTCTCGCGAGGGGTCGAGCGACGGCGCGGACCGGTCGACGGTCACGCGCGCACCCCCGGACCCGCGGCGCGGTAGGCGTTCCGGACGAACGCGCGGACCGCGTCGTGGTCTTTCACGCCGCCGTCGCTCTCGACGCCGCTCGCCACGTCCACGCCGTAGGGCGCGACCGTCTCGACGGCCTCGGCCACGTTGTCGGGGGTGAGCCCCCCGGCGAGGACGACGGGCGAGTCGAGATCCGCCGCGAGGTCGCGGGTGGCCTCCCAGTCGTGGGTCTCGCCGGTCCCGCCCGCGCCCTCGTCGGTGACGGAGTCGACGAGGAGGGCGTCGACCACGTCGTCGTAGTCGCGGGCGACAGTGGGGTCGTCGGCGCTCACCGACATCACGAGTTTGGCCGCCGTCTCCGCCCGGACGAACCGAAGTTCGTCGGCGTCGAACGACCCGTGGAGTTGGAGTACGTCGGGGCGCACCGTGGCCGCGAGTTCCACCGCCCGTTCGGGCGAGTCGGGCATCATCACGAGCGTCGTGGTGACGAAGGGCGGGGCGGCGGCCGCGAGGTCGGCGGCGCGGCCGGGGTCTATCTCGCGGGGCGTGTCGACCGACACGTCGGTGATGAACCCCACCGCGTCCGCGCCCGCGTCGACGGCCGCGCGCAGGTCGTCCTCGCGCGTGACGCCGCATATCTTGGCCCGCACCGTCAGGCACCCCGCAGGCGGTCGAGTTTGTCGGCGGCCGCGCCGGAGTCGATGGCGTTCCCGGCCACCTCGACCCCCTCCTCGACGGAGTCGGCGAGGCCGGCGACGTACACCGCCGCGCCCGCGTTGAGCAGGATGAGGTCGCGCTTGGGGCCGGTCGCGTCGCCCGACACGATGCCCCGGAGGTCCGCGGCGTTCTCCTCGGGCGTACCGCCCGCGACGGCGGAGACGGGCGCGGAGTCGAGGCCCACGTCCGCGGGCGTGAGCGTGTACTCCGAGACGTCCTCGCCGTCGACTTCGGCCACCGCCGTGGCGTCGTGGAGCGCCAGTTCGTCCATGCCCGACCCGTGGACCACCAGCGCGCGTTCGACGGGCATGCGCGCGAGGGCGCGGGCGAGGACGGGCACGAGGTCGGGGTCGTAGACGCCGACCACCTGCGCGTCCGCTCCGGCGGGGTTGGTGAGGGGACCGAGCACGTTGAACACCGTGCGCATCCCGAGTTCCTGTCGCGGGCCGATGACGGCCTTCATCGCCGGGTGGAACACGGGCGCGAGCATGAACCCGATGCCCTCCTCCTCGATGGTGCGTTCGACGGCGGGCGGTTCGGCCTCGACGTCGACGCCCGCGACTTCAAGCACGTCGGCGCTCCCGGACGACGACGAGACGGAGTAGTTGCCGTGCTTGGCCACCGCCGCGCCCGCGCCCGCGGCCACGATGGCGGAGGTGGTGGAGACGTTGATGGTGTCGTAGTCGTCGCCCCCGGTGCCGCAGGTGTCGACCAGCGGACCGCGGTCGGGTCGGATGGTCCGGGCCGCGTCGCGCATCCCCCGCGCGAACCCCGCTATCTCGGCCTCCGTCTCGCCTTTGGCCCGGAGCGCCGCGAGGAACGCGCCTATCTGGGCCTCGGTGGCGCCGTCGAACACGGCGGTGGCCGCCTCGCGCGCCTCTTCGGTCGTCAGATCCTCGCCCTCGGTCACTCGTTCGATGTATGTTTGCATCCTAAATCACCAATGTACGTCTTCGTCTTGTAGTGTACACATCCGTACATCACCATAAGCGTATCGGACGGCGGGGCGGCGACGCGTCTCGCGGTGGAAGAGGTACGTCACACGGGCACGAGTACCGCGGAATCGGCGTCCGGCGCGGGAATCCGAAAGGTTCAATTATCGGCCCGGGCAACGATAGGATGCGTTCGGAAAGCGCCAGACGGGGTTTGTGGTCTAGTCTGGTTATGACACCTCCTTGACATGGAGGAGGCCGGCAGTTCAAATCTGCCCAAACCCACTTCTTCACTTCCTTCGGAGCGAGGAACCCACCGGAGAGTCACGCGGCGGTATCGCTTCGTCACGCCTTCAATCGAACGGAAGACGCTGTCGGAGAACTTCGTCCGAGAAACGCTCGAACCCTACCGCATCGAGGACAAGCTAGTCAGTTCGAGCGAGGGCCGTCCGCGAGCGAGCGCCGCGAACCGCCGTTCAGTCGGAGGACTCGGTCCGCGCCGTGTGTCGGTCGACGGTCCGCCCGGAGAAGGTGAACAGACCGACGCCGAGCAGCGCCCACCCGCCGACGATGCCCCACTCGTAGGGCCACGCGAGGGCGGACTGCCCGCCGGGCAGATAGAGCGAGACGAAGAAGCCGGTGAGCAGGAGACCGAGGACGCCGAACACGCGTCCGTACGGGAGTTCGAACGGGCGCTCCATCCCCGGTTCGCGCACGCGGAGGAGGAGGAACGCGATAGCGACGAGGAGCCACGCGACGACGATGCCGAACGACCCGGCGTTGACCAGCCACACGAGCATCTGCTCGCCGAAGAACGGGGCGGTCGTCCCGAGGAAGCCGACCAGCAGGATGGCGTTCGCCGGCGTCCCGTGGTCGTCGTGGACGCGGGCGAGCGTCGAGGGGAGCATCCCCGAGTCCGCGAGCGCGAACGTCGCGCGCGAGGCCCCGATGACGAACGCGTTCCAACTCGTGAGGATGCCGGCGACGCCGGCCAGCGCCATGACCATGCCCGCGAGGTTGCTCCCGAAGGCGGCCTCCGTCGCCGCCGCCGCGGGGAGCGGACTCTCGGAGAGCGCCGGTCCCGTCATGACCGCGCCGGCGCCCCATATCACGGCCATGTAGAACAGCGCCGCCGCGGTCACGCCGCCGACGATGAGGCCGCCGAGTCGCCGCGAGGGCACGTCGGCCTCCTCTGCCGCCTGCGGGATCACGTCGAAGCCGACGAACATGAACGGCGTCGTGATGGCGACGGCGAAGAGTCCGGAGAGCCCGACGGCGGAGAGCGGCGGGGACGAGGGGTTGCTCCCGTTCGCGACCGCTCCGACGACGAGTCCGAACCCGGCGAGGGCGATGACGGTCGTGAAGAGGGTCTGGAACTGGGCCGCCGGGCGGGCGCCGCGGTAGTTCAGCGCCGTCATGACTATCGAACCGGCCGCGCCGGTGACGACCCACGTCGCGTAGACGGGTTCGCCGGCGACGGTCCACAGCGGGAGCGCGTTGAAGCCGGGGACGATGTAGGCCAGAGCCGACGGGAGCGCCACCGCCTCGAACGCGACGACGCCCACGTAGCCGAGGACGATGGCCCACGTGCACACGAACGACCCGACGGGGCCGAACGCGCGCATGCTGTACGCGTGTTCCCCGCCGACGAACGGCATCGCCGAGGCCAACTCGCCGTAGAGGAGTCCGACGACGAGCACCATCACGCCGCCGAGGACGAAGCCGAGGAGCGCACCCTCGACGCCACCCTCGTTTATCCAGTACCCCGTCTGGATGATCCATCCCCACCCGACCATCGCGCCGAACGCCAGCACGAGCATGTCCCGGGTCGAGAGCACCCGTGAGAGCGATTCGCCTTCGTCATGAGAACTCATACTACGCGGGAGCGAGTCGTTGGACTAAATTCTTGTGAAATATGTCGAAGTTGGATTCAACACGAATTAATGGGAACGTGTCGAGCTGCCGACGGGGACCGGCGCGGAGCGACGTGCGGGAGCGATGGAGCGGCGTCCAGGAGCGACGGAGAGGCGCCGTCAGGGTCGGGGTCGGGGGTTGAGGGAACCCGCGGACGGGCCACAGTCACCCGGGGGGTCGGCGCGGCGGGGCGATAAGGCATATCCTTCCGACCCTCGTACCGTCCGGCCGTGACGATGGCAGGGAACGGCTTCCGTCGGAGCGCACTCCGGCGATTCCGTCACCGCGTCGGCCCGTGGATCGACCGACTGGGGAACTCGCTCGGCGGACCGACCACGCTCGTCTACCCCGAGGGGTACGTCGGCACCGTCGACGTGCCGATAGACGACTTCGAGGCGGCGCTCAACGACGGCGGGTTCACGTGGGACCCGGTGAGCATGTACCACCGCACGCCCAACGGGAGCACGACGGACGGGAGTTGGGCGTACCGGTCGTCGCCGCTCGGCCGCCGACAGCTTCACGTCGTCCTGTTCGCCCAACGGCCGGACCAGATAGACGTGTACGCCCACGACGAGTTCAACTGGCGGCGACACCCCCTCCGCCACGCCAGACAGGTCGACATCCGGCGCGAGGAGGGCGTGGCGGAGATGCGGCGCTGGCTCGACGACCACGGAATCGCGTACCGGCAGGCCCCCTTCGCCGTTCGCAAGGTCAAACACCGGCTCGAACGGCTCTCCTCGTCCGACTGAACGGGCCGCCGGAACCGCCACCGCGCGCCGGCCCGGGCCGCTATCGGCGTCGGAGTCGCGGTCGTCGGCGGGGGTGTCAGTTCGAATCTACTTCTGCCGAGGCGGACCGGGGCAGAGGGCCCCGTATTTCCCGAGGGCCTCGACTATCCGGAAAGAAGTTTGAAGAGTAAAGGGAGAGTAGGTGAACGATGAGCTATGGACATCTCAGATATTGCGATTCCTGACTACGTGGAAGCCGACGCTGGCAAACGGTCGGGGAAGATACGCTCCATCTTCGAGCGGGAGAACCCCAAAGGCATCATCGTCACCCGCGACGGCGAGTACGCGGGCGTCATCGGCGAGAAGGACCTGCTGAAGTCGCACGTCGAGGACGACACCAAGGCCGAGGTGCTGATGAAGTCCGCGCCGCGCGTGGACCGCCACGAGGACGTGCGCGAGGTGGCCCGTATGCTGGTCGAGGGCGACACGAAGGTGGCGCCGGTCTACGAGGGCGAGAAGCTCTACGGCATCGTCCACGAGGACGCCATTCTGGAGGCGGTCCTCGAGAACCTCGACGCCCTCACCGTCGACCAGATATACTCCGAGGACGTCGTCACCATCGGCGAGAAGGACCGCGTCGGGCAAGCCATCAACCGCCTGCGCGAGAACGGCATCTCCCGCCTCCCGGTCCTCGACGGGAGCGGAAGCCTCACGGGCGTGCTCACCACCCACGACATCGTCGAGTTCGCGGTCCGGAACAACCGTCGACAGGGGAAGGGCGACCGGAGCGGCGATCAGGAGCGCCTGCTCGACCTCCCGGTGTACGACCTGATGTCGAGTCCGGTGTTCACGGTGAGCGTCGGCGAGTCGGTCAGGGCGGCCGTCGAGAAAATGTTCGAGAACGACATCGCGGGCCTCGTCGTCACCGCCGACGGCGAGGACGTGAACGGCGTCCTCACCAAGACGGACGTGCTCCGCGCGCTCACGTTCACCGAGGAGGAGCAGATGGACGTCCAGATAACCAACGTGGACCTGCTCGACACCATCTCCCGCGAGGAGATAGTCGAGTCCATCACGCAGGTGGCCGACAAGTACGGCGAGATGCAGGTCCACCACGCCCACGTGCGCTTCCACGAGCACAAGGAGAAGCTCCGTGGCACCCCCCTCATCCAGTCGCAGGTCCGCCTCCGCACCAGCCACGGACAGGTCGCCGGGTCGGGCGAGGGCTACGGCGCCGACCACGCGTTCCACGTGGCGCTCGACAAGCTAGAGCGGAACGTGCTGGAGATGAAGGGCATCAACTCCGACGAGGCGTACCGGGGTCAGCTCCTGCGGAAACTGGGCGAACTGTAATCCGGTGCGTCGGCGTCGCGCCCGGCGCTCCGCGCCGGTCGGGTCGCACCGTTCGTCGGCCATCCACCCGGGCGGCCGCCCCCGGTCTCAGAACTCTTCTCCACCGGCGGCCAGCCCCGACTCCGTGATGCGGAACGTGACGCTGTCGCCCGCGGCCTTCGACTGGTGTTTCTCCAGCGTCGCGCGCCGGTTGCCGCCGCGGAAGCGGTCGAGGCGCACCACCGTCCCGGTCCAGTGTTCAAGCGTGTGGCCCCCGAGCGGCCGGGCGCGGTCGGAGTCCGGGTCGGTGAACACCTGATTGGTGACGATGACGGCGAGGTCGTGTTTGCGGGCGAGCGAGAGCAGGTGGGTGACCTGCCGGGCCACCCGCCGGAGCGCCTCGCCGCCGTCGCCGTCGCCGGTGCGTTCGAGGCGGTAGAAGCCGGTGGCGCTGTCTACCACCACGAGGTCCGCGTCGTCGGCGAACTCCTCGGCGTCGCGCACCGCCTCCTCCTGCTCCTCGAAGTCGTGGACCTCGCTCACCACGAACCGCGACGTGAGCGCCTCCAGCGCCTCGTCCGCGTCCGCGTCGGCGCCCGCGTCCGCCACGCCCTCGCGCGCGGCCGCCTCCGCGACCTGTCGGAACCGGTCGGTCGAGAGCCCCTCGGTGTCGACGTAGACGGCGAGTTCGCCCGCGGCCGCGACCCGGACCGCCGTCGAGAGCGCGACGTTGGTCTTGCCCGACGCCGGCGGCCCGTACACCTGCGTGACGGTCCCGCGTTCGATACCGCCGCCCAACAGGTCGTCGAGCGGGTCGCAGCCAGTCGTGAGTCGCCCGGTCCCGGTCACGGGCGGAGTTGGCGCGCTCTCCGCAATAAACGCTCGGTCCGCCGCGACGCGACACGCTTTACCCCCCGGACGGAGAACCCGGGGTGTGATAGTCGTCGCCACCGATGACTTCGAACTCTACCACGAGGTGGTCTCGCTCCTCCGCGAACGGGGGGTCGAGTTCACCACGGTCGAACCGGGCACGGACCTCCCCGACCGGGCGCGCGTCGTGGTCACCGCGCCGGACGACCCCGGCCCCTCGGCGGGGGACGTAGAGCGCGTGACCGCCGCGGCCGACGAGGCCCGCCGAGCGGTCGACGAGGCGCTGGCGGTCATGCGCGGCCGCGAGGGCCGGACCGTCGTGGGCGTCGACCCCGGGACGCGCCCCGGGGTGGCCGTCCTCTCGGGGGAGACGGTGGTCGCGGCGTTCCACGTCCCCCTCGCCGACGCCGTCGAGACCATCCGGCGCGAGGTGGACGACGCGGTGGACCCCCTCGTCCGCGTCGGCGACGGCGCGCGCCTGCAGGGCGCGACCATCGTGAACGAACTCGACGAGGTGCCGGTCGAACTCGTCGACGAGACGGGCACCACGCCCTACCTCGGCACCGGCGCGCGCGGCATGGGCGACGTGCTCGCGGCGGTCAACATCGCGCGCCTCTCGGGCGAACGCGTCGACGCCCGCGAGGTCGAACCCACCGTGGGCGAACTGCAGGCCATCAAGGACCGCTCCCGGCGCGAGTCCGACGACGACCGCACCATCGACGAGTCCCTCGCCCGCCGGGTGGCCTCGGGCGAACTCACCGTCGAGGAGGCGCTGGCCGAACACAGGGGCGCGGACGGCGGGAGCGAGACGGACGGTGACGGGAGGGACCAGACGGACGACGACGGGAGGGGTGACGCGGGCGGCGAGAGCGGGGACGGCGGGCGCTGACACCCGGCCGCGGGTCGGCTCGCCGCCCGGCCGCCGGTCAGGCGAGGTCGCGGAGCTCCGTGGGCAGCGAGAAGCCGTCGTCGTCGGACGGGAAGGGGACCACCGCGACCACGGCGTCGGAGTTCAGCGGCCCGTACACGTGCGGGAAGTCGTCGGCGTCCTCGTCGGCGTCACCGGACGCGTCCGCAGTCTCGTACCGCACCGGCGCGTCGAGGGCGTCGGTTTCGAGACACACCGCCAGCAGGTCGTCACACCCCGAGAACAGCGCCTCTGCGACCGCGACCGTCCGTTCGGGGGCGACGCAGTGGACGTAGCCGCTCGCCTCCAGCGTCGCAGGGCGGTACTCGGCGGCGGCGTCGATGCCGGGCCACTCCGGGCCGGGGACGAGGTGGACGATGACGCTCATACCGGGGCGTTCGTGACACGGCCACAAAGAGGTTCTAGACGCTACGCCCGCGCTCGTTCCTCGGCGAGGCGGAGAACCTCGCGCACGGGGCGGCCCGTCTCGCACGCGACCGCGAGGGCGTCGTCGTACTCCGCGCTCACGTCGTACACGTCGCCGTCGTCGTCGCTCGCCACCTTGACCGCCACCTCGTACGTCTCGCCGTCGAGGCCGAGCGTCACCGTCTCGAACTCCCGGGCGGCCACCCACCGGTGGGTCCCGGGGTGGGCGCGCACGCCGAGCGTCCCCGTCTCGACGGCGAGGCGGCGGGCGACGCGTTCGGCGTCCGCCGGGCGGACCACCGCCTTCACGAGGTGGCCGGGACGGGACTTCTTCATCGTGAGGGGGACCACGGACACGTCGCGCGCGCCCGCGTCAGCGAGCGTCTCCTGCAGACCGCCGAGCACCTCGGGCGAGGCGTCGTCGAGGTTGGTCTCGAGCACCACCACGTCCTCGTGGCCGAGGCGGCCCTCGCTCTCGCCGACGAGAGCGCGGAGGACGTTGGGGCGGTCGGGGAAGTCGCGGCCCCCGGCGCCGTACCCGGACGACTCGACTCGGAGGGGCGGGAGTTCCTCGACGCCGTCGGCGAGGCGGGCGAGTATCGCCGCGCCGGTCGGCGTGAGGAGTTCCGACGCCACGGGGCCGCCGCGGAGCGACCAGTCCGCGCGTTCCGCTATCTCGACCACCGCGGGCGCGGGCACGGGGTAGGTGCCGTGGCTCATCTCGACGGTGCCGCCGCCGGCCGCGAGGGGCGTCGTCACGACCCGATCGGGGCTCAAGTCGTCGACGAGGAGGCACGCGCCCACCACGTCCGCCACGGCGTCGTCGGCCCCCACCTCGTGGAAGTGCGTCGAGTCGAGGTCGGTGCCGTGGACCGACGCCTCCGCCTCGCCCAGAATCTCGAACGTCGAGAGGGCGTCCGCCTCGACCCCCGTGGGAAGCCCCATCGACTCCACGAGTTCGACCACCTCGGCGTAGGTGCGGGCGGGGCCGGCCCCCTCCGCGTGCGCGCCGTGGTCGTGTCCGTGGTCGTGGTCGTCGTGAGCGTGGTCGTGGCTGTGACCTCCGTGGTCGTGGTCGTGGTCGTCGTGCGAGTGCCCGCGGCCGTCACCGTCGTCGACGGCGGTCCCACCGCCGTCTCCGCCGTCGTCGGACGCGAGGACCACGTCGACGGCGGTGGCGGCGATGCCGTTCTTCGTCGTCGTCGACACCTCGTACCGTACGTCGAGGGCGTCCTCGACGGGGGCGAGGGCGTCGGGGTCGGCCCCGGCGGCGAGCAGCGCCCCGAGGAGCATGTCGCCGCTCGCCCCCATCCCGCCGTCGAACGCGAGCGTGTGCATACGGGAACTCTTCCGAGGCAGGGCCAAAAGCCTCTCGTCCCGCGACCCGCGTCGCAGGTCGCGGGGAGGCCCGGCGGTGGCGCCGCCCCGAATCGGGGGTCTCCCCGCGCGCCGCCCTCGACTCGGACGCGGCACGGGCTTCCGTTGCCGGTAGGGATTTGTACGCCCGCGGCCTACCCTGCGATAGGGTAGCACACTCGGCGACAGCGCGGCCGAAACCCCCCGCAGCAAAGGACTTATCCCCCGCGCCCGCCGAGAAATCGGTATCCTCGCGAGGAAATCATGAACGAAGTTCAACTCGAAGTGGCGAAAGCGTACCCGAACGACTCGGGTCGCGGCATCGCCCGTCTTGACCCGGACACGTTACTCCATCTCAAGCTCTCGCCGGGCGACATCATCGAGATAGAGGGCGGCGAGAGGACGGCGGCCAAGGTGTGGCGTGCCGACCGGCAAGACTGGAACACCGACACCGTTCGCATCGACGGGTTCACCCGACAGAACGCCGACGTCGGCATCGGCGAGCGGGTGACCATCCGCAAGGCCGACGCCAAGAAGGCCGAGAAGCTGGTGCTGGCGCCGCCGGAGGAGGCGAGCGTCCAGTTCGGCTCCGACGCCGCTGGCATGGTCAAACGCCAGATACTGAAGCGGCCGGTGGCCGAACGCGACATCGTGCCCGTGATGTCCTCCACCAACCACCCGTTCATGCGCTCTCCCGGGCAGGCCATCCCGCTCATCGCCGTCGAGACGGAGCCCGAGGGCGTGACGCTCATCACGGAGGACACCGAGGTGGAACTCCGCGAGGAGCCCATCTCGGGGTTCGAGAAGACGGGCGGCGGCATCACCTACGAGGACATCGGCGGCCTCCAGAACGAGATTCAGCGGGTCCGGGAGATGGTCGAACTCCCGATGAAACACCCCCAGATATTCAAGAAGCTGGGCATCGAGCCGCCGCAGGGCGTCCTCCTCCACGGTCCGCCCGGCACCGGCAAGACCCTGCTGGCGAAGGCCGTCGCCAACGAGACGTCGGCGAGTTTCTTCTCTATCGCCGGCCCGGAGATAATCTCGAAGTACTACGGCGAGTCCGAGCAGCAGTTGCGCGAGATATTCGAGGACGCCAAAGAGGAGTCGCCCTCCATCATCTTCATCGACGAACTCGACTCCATCGCACCCAAGCGCGAGGACGTGACCGGCGAGGTGGAACGGCGCGTCGTCGCCCAACTCCTCACGATGATGGACGGACTGGAGACCCGGGGGCAGGTCATCGTCATCGCCGCCACCAACCGCGTCGACAGCGTCGACCCCGCGCTCAGGAGACCGGGGAGGTTCGACCGCGAGATCGAGATCGGCGTCCCCGACGAGGAGGGCCGCAAGGAGATCCTCCAGATTCACACCCGCGGCATGCCGCTGTCGGACGACGTGAGCCTCGACCACCTCGCCGACGAGACCCACGGCTTCGTGGGCGCCGACATCGAGAGCCTCACGAAGGAGGCCGCGATGAAGGCGCTCCGGCGCTACCTCCCCGAGATAGACTTGGACGAGGAGGACATCCCGCCGTCGCTCATCGACCGCATGATAGTCAAGCGCGACGACTTCGGCGGCGCGCTCAACGAGGTGGAGCCCTCGGCGATGCGGGAGGTGCTGGTCGAACTCCCCAAGGTGTCGTGGGACGACGTGGGCGGCCTCGAAGAGGCCCAGGAGTCGGTCAAAGAGAGCGTGGAGTGGCCGCTGACCGACCCCGCCAAGTTCGACCGGATGGGCATCGAGGCCCCGAAGGGCGTGTTGCTGTACGGCCCGCCCGGGACGGGCAAGACCCTGATGGCGAAGGCCGTCGCCAACGAGACCAACGCCAACTTCATCTCGGTGCGCGGCCCGCAACTGCTGTCGAAGTGGGTGGGCGAGAGCGAGAAGGCCATCCGGCAGACGTTCCGGAAGGCCCGGCAGGTGTCGCCCTGCATCATCTTCTTCGACGAACTCGACGCGCTCGCCCCGAGCCGCGGACAGGAGATGGGCAACAACGTCTCCGAGCGGGTGGTCAATCAGCTCCTGACCGAACTCGACGGGCTGGAGGACATGGGTAACGTCATGGTCATCGGCGCGACCAACCGCCCCGACATGATAGACCCCGCGCTCATCCGCTCGGGCCGGTTCGACCGCCTCGTGTTCATCGGCGAACCCGGCGAGGAGGGGCGCGAGGAGATACTCAAGATACACACCCAGCAGAGCCCGCTCGCGCCCGACGTGAGCCTGCGCGAACTCGCGGAGATAACCGACGGCTACGTCGGCTCCGACCTCGAGTCCATCGCGCGCGAGGCCGCCATCGAGGCGCTCCGCGACGACCCGGAGGCCGAGGACATCGAGATGCGCCACTTCCGGAAGGCCCTGGAGAACGTCCGCCCCACCATCAACGACGAACTGATGGACTACTACGAGCAGATAGAGGAGCAGTTCAAGGGCGGCAACCGCGGCCAGTTCGCCGAGCGCGGGAGCGGCGGTCGAATCGGGTTCCAGTAACCCACCTTTTACGCTGCGAGCGGCCTTCGGCCGCTCTCGGTAAAAGCTGGACCAAAAGTACTCGTCGCTCACTTCGCTCGTTTCACTCGCTCCGTTCACTCCTCGACCCGCTCGCTCGTCGCTTACGCTCCTCGCTCGCGGTGGTCTTCGGAGAGACTACAGCGGTTGTCCGGCGGTCAGTGACAGAAGAGTACCGCGAGCGGATGCAGTGAGCGAGCGGCCTTTTTGGTCGAGCTTTTTGCGAGGAGGGTTCCCCGCAGCGCGCCGGAGGCGCGCGAGGAAACCCGACGAGGAAAAAGGTCGGTTCTAGTAGATGAGTTCGTCGTCGTTCTCTATCATGTAGAGCGTCCGGGCGGCGATGTTGACGGCGTGGTCGCCCACGCGTTCGAGGTCCCGGATGGTGAGGAGCATGCGCGAGACGTCCTGCATCAGCGACTCCACGTCCTCGTCGGCGGTGTACTGGTCGGACTCGAGCAGGTCCCGCACCACGAGTTCGCTCGCCACGGCGCACTGCTCGTCGAGGTCGTCGTCGCGGTCGGCCACGTCGTAACACCCTTCGACGTCCTCCTCGGCGTAGGCGTCCATGGCGTCGTTCAGCATGTCGAGTGTCGCGTCGCCGAGACGCTGGATGTCCACGTCGGGGAAGAGGTCCTGCTCGGCGTCCTGCGTGTAGCGGCCGAGGTTGGTGGCGAGGTCGGCGATGCGTTCGAGGTCGGTGATTATCTTGAACGAGGCGGCGATGAACCGGAGGTCCGAGGCCACCGGCTGCTGGAGCGCGAGGAGGTCGATACAGTCCTGTTCGAGGTCGAGGTACATCCGGTTTATCTCGCCGTCGCCCTCGATTACTTGCTCCGCGAGGCGGTCGTCCTTCGTTTCGAGCGCGTCGAGGCCCATCCGGAGGCGTTCGGCCACGACTTCGCTCATGTAGAGGACGTCGTCGCGGAGGTCAGTGAGTTGGGCCTGATAGTCGTTACGCGGCATACGGTCCGGTTGTCCACGGGCGGACCTAAGGTTTGTCCCCGTCCGCGCCTCCATACGCTCCCGTATCGTAACGTGACGCGGAGCTATCGACCGGACGCGGGTACCGTACCGCGCCGACGGCCGGGAGTCGGAGCGGCGGTCGAAACGGGGTACAGGAGGACGACCCGCCGGCGTCGCGGGGCGCGGTCAGGTGGAGGTGGTCTCGCCGGCAGCCGTCTCCGTCTCAGACGGCCGTCCGGCGGTGGTGTCGGGGAGTTTGGCGCGCTCCGCGCGCCGGCGCTCCGGCGGGAGGGGGACGTACCCGCTCGACTTCACGAACCGCCGCTGCCCGTACTCCGAGAGGAGCATCCGCAGGAACGCCGCCTCCGCCTTCGAGATGCCGCCGTGCGTGTAGACGTGGAGGTCACGACGTAGCGGGTACGCGGGCGTGTCGAGGTTCTTTCCGTACTCGTAGACGGTGCCGTCCATCTCCAGTGCCACGGGCGGGACCTTCCCCTTCGGCGCGACGAACGCGAGCGCGAGATACGCGATGGCGTCGTCGGCGTCGGCGACCAGCGTCCGGAGCCGTTGGTTCTGGTCGACGCGCACGTCCACGCCGGGCGTGGAGGCGTCGGGGGTGCCGAACAGGTTCGTCCGGAACGCGGTATCGGTGCCGGACCCCTCGGACCGGCCCGCGACCCGTATCTCCTTGTCGGGGCCGTCGTAGGCGGGGAGTTCCGACCAGCGCTCTATCTCGCCGGTGAATATCCTCTTCAACTGGTCGGCGGTCAGGCGCGTCACGCCCGCGTCGTACACCTCGCGCGAGACGACGACCGGTTGGCCGTCGACGCCCACGACGTGGTCCGTGAACCCGTCGAGGTCGGCCGCCGACGCGTCGGGGAGTTCGTCCCCGGCGGGCGCGGAGGCGTCGCCCACGTCGACCGTTCCCTTCATCGCCTTCGTGAGGCCCGTCCGGGAGTCCGACAGGCCGACGTTGACCAGAAACGGCGGCTGCGTGCTCCGGTCGTTGGCGAAGCCGTAGAGACCGGCCCAGTAGTCCGCCACCCGCCTGTCGGTGCGGATGCCGTACTGGCCCGGCCCCCACGCCTGCCGGTCTTTCGCCGGCGGGTTGGAGTTCCAGACCGACGCCGCCCGACTCGTGACGGGGTAGAGGCTGGAGGACCCGTCGCCCGTGAGCGTCGTCGTCTCCTGCGGTCGCTGGTTGGGCGTCTGCGTTTCGGACTCGTCGCCGCCCTCCGCCGACCCGCCGTCTCTCGGCGTCGCCGTCGTCGTCGCGTCCGACGGCGTCCCCGTCGTAGGCGTACCCGCCCCCGGGTTCCCGTCGAGACAGCCGGCGAGGCTCGCCGTCCCTGCGCCCGCGATGGCGGCGAGAAGCGAGCGCCGTGTGACGCGGTCCGTGAGTTGCGATACCGGGGAGTCCATCTACTGGACGGTACACGGCCATACTTAAATTCTCTACTAAGGATGGCTGAGACGTATCGGGCGGACCGGACGGCGTCGGGACTGGACGCGCGGAGGGCGGAGGACGGAGCGTCCGCGTCGGGTCACGGCGGCGGCGGCGTCGCGCCGACGGGCCGGCGGCCGGGACCGGTCGGAGGGGCGGACCGCGTTAGCCGAACTTGCCGGTGATGTAGTCTTCGACTCGCTGGGACTCGGGGCTCTCGAATATCTTGTCGGTCTCGCCGTACTCGACGAGTTCGCCGCCGGTGAGGAACACCGCGGTCTGGTCGGAGATGCGGGCGGCCTGCTGCATGTTGTGGGTCACGACCACCACGGTGTAGTCGTCGGCGAGGTCGGTGATGAGGTCCTCTATCTTCGAGGTGGCCACGGGGTCGAGCGCCGACGCGGGTTCGTCCATCAGGATGACCTCGGGGTCGACGGCGAGACACCGCGCGATGCAGAGCCGCTGTTGTTGCCCGCCCGAGAGGCCGAGGGCGTTGTCGTCGAGTCGGTCGTTGACCTCGTCCCAGAGCGCCGCCTGTCGGAGCGAGCGCTCGACTATCTCCGCTTCGGTCTCCCGCGAGGAGTCGCCCAGCAGTTTGGACAGCAGTCCCGTCTCCACGTCGCCGTGCTTGCGCGGCCCGTAGGCGATGTTGTCCCGGATGGACTTGGGGAACGGGTTGGGCGACTGGAACACCATGCCGACCCGCTTGCGGAGTTCCACGAGGTCGACGCCGTCGCGGTATATCTCCTCGCCGTCGAGCACGACCGAGCCGTCGACGCGCGCGCTCTTGATGCGGTCGTTCATCCGGTTGAGACACCGGAGGAACGTCGACTTCCCACAGCCCGAGGGGCCGATGAGCGCCGTCACGCTCTTCTCGGGAATCTCGAGCGAGATGTCCTTCAGCGCGTGGTCGTCGCCGTAGTGGACGTTGAGGTCGTCGGTCACGAACTTCGCCGGGCCGTCGAACTCGTAGTCCGTCCACTCCTCGCGGAGGCGTTCGTCGCTCTCGCCGGTGGTGCGGGTCCGCGAGGCGGTGCGTGTGCCGGCCGCCGCGCCGGACGAGTCGGTTTCGTCTGTCGATTCGGTGTTTGTCGAGTCCATTGTCCGTTCCTCCGTGAGTTGATCCGTCTCGTTCATTGGTTGAGCCTCCTTCGGAAGTAGATTCGGGAACCGATACCTATCGCGTAGAAGCCGAGCACGACGAGCAGGAGGACGAGCGCCGTCCCCCACGCGAACGACTCGCGCTGGCCGACGCCCGCCGTGATGACGGCGAAGAGCTGGTAGGGAAGGGCGCTCGCGGGCTGGAGCAGCGCCTCGTTGGTCACGAACGGCGGTGACGCCGTGAACTCGAACGACTGGAGCAGTTTCGCGCCGGTGCTCGGGAAGGGTTCGCCCACCATCACCAGCAGGATGGGGGCCGTCTCGCCGGCGATGCGGCCGACGCCGAGGATGACCCCGGTGATGACGCCCGGCATCGCCGCCGGGAGCACGACGCTCCGTATCGTCTCCCACTTGCCGACGCCGAGCGCCGCGCTCGCGTCGCGGTACTCGTCGGGTACGCTCAACAGCGCCTCGCGGCTGGTGATGACCACCAGCGGGAGCATCATGAACCCGAGTACGAGCATCCCCGACAGTAGCGAGAACGTGTTGCCGAGGCGGGGCACGAGGAAGGCCAGCCCGAACAGACCGTAGACGATGCTCGGGGTGCTCCACAGGCCGTTGGTGGATATCTCGACGAGTTGGGTGAACCGACCGTGCTCCGCGTACTCGGTGATGAAGACGGCCGCGCCGACGCCGAGAGGCACCGAGAACGTGACCGCGCCGGCGACAACCCACACCGTCCCGACGATGGCGGGCGCGATGCCGTTGATGTCGTTGGTCAGCTCCACGCCCTGCATCGTGAAGGGCCAGTGGAACCACACCAGCGGCGCCTCGAAGACGACGTACTGCTCGATGGGCGGGAGGTAGAACCAGAACACGGGGTCCCAGAACAGCCCGAACTTGATGCCGCGCACCATCGGCTGGAACCCGCGGCTGGCGACGTACGCCACGAGGAGCACGAGGAGTCCCATCATGGCCACGGCGTTGGCGCCCACGAGGAGGTACGCGCCGGCCTGTCGGCCCTGCGTGCCGAACCCGCCGCGGGCGCGCGCGCCGACCCACGCGAGGGCGAACCCGGCGACCACCGCGAGGAAGGGGATGACGATGTCGCCCGGGTAGGTCGCGGAGTTCTCGATGGGCTGCCACGTCCACCCCGGCGAGATGATGCCCGCGAACAGCACGAGACCGACCGCCAGTCCGAACGCGCCCACCGGGAGCGTCACGCCAACGTCCTCGCGCGGGAGGACGGTGACCGCGCCGACCGCGACGCCAGCGACGAGGGCCACGAGCGGCCACGTCGTGCTCAGCCCGAGCGTCTGGGAGGCTACGAGTCCGGCGGCGACGAACCCGCCGAGGCCGAAGCCGACGCCGGTGAGGAGGCTGGCGTGGTCGTCGGGGCGAGAGTCGACCATCCCGGCGCGCGACGCCGCGCCGACGACGACGACGGCGACGCCGAGGACGGCCACGGCCAGGCCGACGAGTCGGAAGACGGGGAGTCCAGCCACCGTCGCTTCGAGGTCGACCACCCCGAAGAAGACGAGGACGCCGGTCAGCGCCGCGAGGAGCGACGCGCCCACGACCACCTCGCCGACGCGTTCGAGCGCGGAGGACTCGTCCGACACCAGCGCCCGGCGGTCTGTCGAGGAGGGTGTGTCGAGGCTCATCAGACCTCACCTCCGAGCTTCTCGCGCATGCGCGCCTCGATGAGTTGCGAGCCGATGCTGAGGAACAGCACGGTCACGAACAGGACGACCCCCGCCGCGAACAGCGCGCTCATCTGGAGGCCGCTCGCGACGCCGTACTGTCCCGCGATGAGGCTGGTGAGCGTCTCCGTGCCGCCCCAGATGTCGTAGAACGGCTGGGGGAACGCCTGCTGGTGGGGGAGGATGACCGTGGCGGCCATCGTCTCGCCCACCGCGCGCCCGACCCCGAGGAGGACGGCGGCGGAGACGCCCGAGAACGACGCGGGCAGGGTGACGCTCTTTATTGTCTGCCAGTCGGTCGCCCCCAGCGCCAGCGCGCCGTCTTTCATCGGGCCGGGGACGCTCGCGATGGCGTCCTCGGCAACCGAGACCACCGTCGGGAGCGCCATGACGCCTATCACGACGCCGGCAACGGAGAGGCTGCCGTAGCCCGACAGCGAGAGTTCGTTGTAGAAGTAGTCGGTCACGACCATCCACCCGAGGAAGCCGTAGACGATGGAGGGGATGCCCGCCAGCGTCTCGACGGCGGGCTTGATTATCTCGCGCGCCCACCCGGGCGCTATCTCGCTGATGAACAGCGCGCCCGCGACGCCGAGCGGCGCGGCGATGACCATGGCGATGAGCGTCGTGAGGAACGTGCCCCATATCATGGGCGCGAGCGAGTATATCTCCTCGGTCGTACTCCACATCGGCGCCTCGGTCCTGAACACGATGTCGAGGCCCATGTGCGCGAACGCGGGCGCCGACCGCAGGAACAGGTAGGTCGTGATGAGTCCGAGGACTATCACCGTCGACCCGGTCATCAGGAACATGACCACCTGCGCCGTGCTCTCTTGGTGGGCGTACCAGCCGTACCCCATCACGGCGAGGAAAGCGAGGACGGGGTAGACGGTGAGCGCCGGCGCGACGAGGAAGGCGGCCAGCGTCGCCACGACCAGTAGCGCGCCGGCAGTTCCGATGAGTTTGACGCCCCGGTCGAGGTTCTCGACGCGAGCGCCGAAGGACGCGTCTGCCGTCCCCATCAGTTACCCTCCGGGTCCGGGAGCTTCTCCAACTGTTTCTTCTGGCGCTTGTCCGAGAGCTTCGAGTAGCCCACGGGCGTGACGAAGTTGCTCTGCCCGTAGTCCGAGAGAATCATCCGGATGAACGCGGCCTCCTTCTTCGAGGTCTCTTTCCACGTGTACATGTGGAGGTCGCGCGCGAGCGGGTAGCCGCTCTCGCCGAGGTTCTTCCCGGGTTCGTAGCGCTTGCCGTCGACGACGAGCGTGACGGCGGGCGTGGTGTCTTTCACGAACGCGAGCGCCATGTACGCGATGGCGTTGTTCGACTGCTTGACCAGCGTGGCCACCTGCTGGTTCTCGCCCTTGCGCACGTCGACGCCCGGCATCTTGGCGTTGGGGTTCCCGAGGAGGTTCGCCCGGAACGCGGTGTCGGTGCCCGACCCCACCGCACGGCCGATGGCCTGGATGGGCTTGTTGGGGCCGGTGTAGTTCGGAATCTCCGACCAGTTCTTTATCTCGCCCTTGTATATCTTCCTGACCTGGTCCGCGGTCAGTTTCTTCACGCCCGCGTTGTAGATCTCCTTGCTCACCACGATGGGCTGGGCGTCGACGCCCACCACGTGGTTCACGAAGTTGTTCAGGACGTCGTCGCTCGCGTCGGTGAGTTCCGCTGCCACCGGCGCGCTGGAGTTCCCGATGTCTATCTGTTTGTTTCGGAGCTTCTCCAGCCCGGTGCCGCTGTGACTCAGGCCGACGCTGACGCGGAACGGCGGGCCGTCGCTACCGGTGTCGAAGCCGTAGAGACCGGCCCAGTAGTCCGCCAGCGCCTTGTCGGTCTGGATGTTGTACTCGCTCGGCCCCCAGTACTCCTTGTCGGAGGCTGGTGGGTTCGAGTTCCAGTAGGAACCTGCCTTGTTGGCGATGGGATACACCGTCGAAGAACCGCCCGCCTTCAACAGTTCGACGGCGCCCGAACCGCCGCCACCGGAGTTCCCTCCGGAATCCTCCCCTCCTCCGGTGTTTCCGCCCGCGTTAGGTGGCGTCGAGCTCGTGCTGACGCACCCAGTGAGGGACGCGATAGCTCCGGCACTCCCGGCCAGAACGGCACGCCGACTGACGGGGTCGTCTGTCATCGAGCAATGGTTGACGACTTCTGAGTAAATACCCTACTATTATCTCTATATAGATGAATATACTCGGGACGAACGGAGGCGTCGAGGGCCGAAGCGCCGGTTCGTTCGCGGACGCCTCCGCGGTAGACAGTATCTATATCGTTCGGCGCGAATCTCCAATCAGGCGTCGGTGCTCGGGAGCTTCGAGAGCTCCTCTTTCTGACGCTTGTCGGTGAGGGCGACGTAGTCGTTCGACTTCACGAACTTCTCCTGCCCGTAGTCGGAGATTATCATCCGGAGGAACGCGGCCTCCTTCTTCGAGGTGCCCTCCCACGTGTAAGCGTGGAGGTCGCGCGACAGGGGGTACTCCTTGGCGGCGAGGTTCTTGCCGTACTCGTAGGTCGTCCCCTTGATTTCGAGCGCCACGGGCGGCACCGTCTTCTCGTCGACGAACGCGAGCGCCATGTACGCGATGGCGTTGTTCGACTTCTCGACCAGCGAGGCCACCTGCTGGTTCTCGCCCTTGCGCACGTCGACGCCGGGAATCTTCGCGTTCGCGCTCCCGAACACGTTGAGGCGGAACGACGTGTCGGTGCCCGACCCGACCGCGCGGCCCACTGCCTGAATCTCCTTGTCGGGGCCGGAGTAGCTCGAAAGCTCCGACCAGTTCTTTATCTCGCCTTTGTAGATCTTGCGGAGCTGTTCGATGGTGAGCTTCTTCACGCCCGCGTCGTAGATCTCCTTGCTCACCACGATGGGCTGGGCGTCGACGCCCACCACGTGGTCGGTGAACTTCTTCAGAACGTCGTCGCTCGCGTCGGAGAGTTCGGCCTTGACCGGCGCGCTGGAGTCGCCGATGTCGACCTGCTGGTTCTTGAGTTTCTCCAAGCCGACGCCGCTGTGGCTCAGGCCGATACTCGTCTTGAACGGTGGGCCGTCGCTACCGGTGTCGAAGCCGTAGAGACCGGCCCAGTAGTCCGCCAGCGCCTTGTCCGTGTCTATGTCGTACTGACCCGGTCCCCAGTACTCCTTGTCGGAGGCGGGCGGGTTCGAGTTCCAGTACGACCCCGCGAGGCTGGTTATCGGGTAGACGGTCGAGGACCCGTCCGCGGAGAGGGTACCCGTGTCCTTCGCCTGATTCCCGCCGGACGACGCGGACGTTTCGCCGGAGCCGCTCCCCTCCGAACTGCCTGCGGTCGACCCGCCGCCGTTTGCCCCCGTGCCGGAGCCGCCGGAGTTGCCGGCACAGCCTGCAAGTCCCGTCGCGCCAGTCGCCCCCGCAGCGACGATGAACTTGCGACGCGATACTCCGTCCGCGACCGAATCTGACGGTTCGTTCGCCATCACGTGGACGGTTCGTGGAATCACCTATGTACCCTTCTATGTGAACTCTATAGATGCATGTATGGATACCCTTGTCACGTTTCGAATACGTTCCGATACCGACCGTACCGTAGCTTCGAGGCCGCCGTACGTCGGTTTCGTCCGAACCCATCGTGATGAGACGGTACGAAACACGGACGGAACGGTCCGGCGAATCGCCACTTTCGATGAAAGCGGGCCGCCGGTCGTCTTCACTATATACTTATAGGCAGATTTATGGTTGGATGCGGTACAACCACGCATATGGTCGAAACCCGGAAGGTGCAGGTCACCGGCGGTTCGACGTACACGGTGTCGATTCCGAAAGACTGGGCGACTGACAACGGCGTCTCGGCCGGGAGTACCGTGGAGTTCTACCTCGACGGCGACTCGCTTTTCATGACGCCACGTTCCGAGGAGGAGCGCACCGAGGGGTCGCTCGACGTGACGGACCTCGGGGGCGACGAACTCACGCGCGCCGTGATGACCATGTACGTGAGCGGCTTCGACATCATCTCGCTCGAGAGCGGACGCATCACCACCGACCAGCGGCGCACCATCCGACAGGCCACCCAGAGCCTCGTCGGCCTCGAAGTGCTGGAGGAGACCCGCGACCGCGTGGTCATCCGCGACCTACTCGACTCCTCCGAACTCTCCATCAACAACGCCGTCACGCGCATGCGCCTCATCGCGCTCTCGATGCTCGAGGACGCCATCTCGGCGCTGGCGGAACTCGACGAGGACATGGCGCGCGACGTCATCCAGCGCGACGACGACGTGGACCGCCTCTGGATGGTGGTCTCGCGCATCTTCCGCACCACCCTCCGCACGCCCAAGGCGGCCGAGGAACTCGGCGTGTCGCGCGAGGAGTGTTTCGACTACCAGTCGGCCGCCCGCCAGTTGGAGCGCGTGGCCGATCACGCAACCAAGATAGCCCACCTCACCCTCCAGTTCGACGAACCCGTACCCGAGGACGTGCTCGACGCGGTCCACGAACTCCACGACGACTCCGCCGCGGTCATCGACCGCGGGATGGACGCCCTGTTCACCGACGACAGCGCCGAGGCGACGAGCCTCGCCAACGACGCCCGCGAGCGGGTACAGGAGATAGACGAGCACGCCCGCTCCATCGACGAACTCCTCCGTGACCTCGACTCGACCCGCGCCCAACTCCTCGGCCTCGTCGTGGACTCCGTGTCCCGTAGCGCAGACTACGGCGGCAACATCGCCGAGACGGCGCTCCAGAAGGCCGCGCCTACCCCCTAACACGACCTTTTACGCTGTGCTCGGACGCGCTGTCGCGCGTCCTCGCTCGGTAAAAGCTCGGCCAAAAGCACTCCTCCCTCACTTCGGCGACTAAAGGTCGCCTCGTTCGGTCGTCGGCCCGCTCCCTCGTCGCTCCGCTCCTCACTCCCGGTACTACTCGTCACCGACTGTCCGGACAGCCGCCGCGGTGTTCCGGAATCACCGTGAGTGACCGAAGGGAGCGAGCGGACTTTTTGGTCCACCGTCGCGGCTTCGCCGCGACGAACCTTCGGTCGCTTCGCTCCCGAAGACAGCTTTTTGCGAGGAGGGCGAGACGGCTCCGCCGTCTCACTTCCCCACCAGCGACTCGTGGGTCGCCCGTGGAGAGCGGTGCGCCTCCGGCGCACCCGACGAGTAAAAAGGTGGGCGTTTATTCCTCGTCCACGAGGACCGCGCTGACCTGTCCGTCCTGTCCGGGGCGGGAGGTGACGCGCGCGCGGCCGGCGCTGGTCTCGATGACCGCGCCCTTGGTGATGATGTTCCGGCGGACGTAGTTGATGTTCGAGGGGTTCTCGACCACGTTCTCGATGGTGGCCTCGCTGACCTCGCCGCCGTCGGCCACCTGCGCCACGTTCGTGGAGAGCGCCCGGGTCTTGGTCTCGTTGCCGCGGGAGTCGATGACCTGGAACCGCGGTTCGCCCACCGTCGTCTCGGCGGGTTCGCGCCCGAGTTCGTGGCGCTTCTTGTTCCGCGAGGGTCGGAGGCGACCGCCCGTACGCTTGCGCTTGGAGCTACCCTGATATTTCATACGTTAGGGAAACCGCGACGACTACTTGAATCGCACGACTTGCGGTCCGAGGTCCGCCGACGCGTCGACGCCGCGCCCGTCCCCGCCCGCGTCCGCGTCGCCCCCGACTCGCAAGCTTTAGTGGTCGGCCCGCGCCACCTCCGACGATGACGCTGAAAGCCGCGGTGGCGGTCCCGTTCCGCCAGCGGGGGAAGTCGTGCCTCGGCGAGGGGGAGTTCGTGGTGTCGCTCTCGCTCGACCGCGACTGGTTCTCGCCCGACCAAGCCAAGCGACTCGTCGACGTCGCGGCCGGACGAGGACTGCTCGACCGGGAGGACGGCGACCTCGTGGCGACGTTCGACGCCGGCGCGGTCGACGTTCCCGAGGACTTCGTGCCCGACGAGTCGATACTGCGCGAGCAGTCCACTTTCGAACGGGTGCTCGACGCCCTCGTCGACGCCGGCATCGAGAAGCAGACGGCGGTGGCCGCCGTGAACGAGAAACAGCGGGAGCTCGCGGTCACGCTGGAGGCCGCCGCGGTGCTCTACGCCCGACAGAACGGCGTCGACGTGAGCGACACCGCCGACCGCACGCTCTCGGAACTCGCGGACGACGGCCCGGAGTAGCCGTCCGCGGCGGTGCGACCGGGGCGGTGCGGTCGGAGACGGTACGACCGAAGCGGCGTCCGCACGCACCGAGTGGCGGAGTTCTTTACCGCGCAGCCCCGAGCGACGCCCATGGTCGAAGACCGACTCTCGGACGGCACGCGCATCGCTCAGTTGGTCGCCTCGGAGGTGACGGGCCACGAGGCGTCGCTCCCGGACCTCGCCGTCGTCGACGCCGACCCGGACGCGGAGCCGTCGACCGACGGGACGCTGGCCTACCGGGTCGTGCGCGAGGCCGGCGGAGACGCGGGCGCGGGCGGAGACGCCGAACCGTTCGCGGAGGTGTACGTCCACCCCGACCGGGCGCGCGTCGAGTTCCTCGCGGGGCAGGACGCCGCGGCCGCGGCCGCGGACGAC
Organism: Haloferacaceae archaeon 50; assembly: GCA_046097085.1. Taxonomy (GTDB): domain Archaea; phylum Halobacteriota; class Halobacteria; order Halobacteriales; family Haloferacaceae. The sequence continues at coordinate 64,194 of CP175567.1, forward strand.
GCCGGCCTGCGCGTCCGGCCGAAGGCGGTCCGCCCGCCGCGGACGCTGGTGTTCGTCGAGGACGGCGCGGCGGCCAAGCGCGCGACGGCGGTGTTCGAGGCGGCGGCGCGCGCGGCGCGCGAGGAGTAAGTGCGGACGGTGGGCGGGTCAGAACTCCGCGAGTAGTTCGGGGAGTTCGTCGGCGAGCGAGTCCCGTTCGACGTGCGCGTCGGCGCACGGCGACGGGTCGACCGACTCGGAGACGACCTGAATCGCCACGAGGCCGGCGGCGGCCGCACCCTCCACGTCCGCGGTGGCGTCGTCGCCGACGTACGCCGTCCGCTCGGCGTCGGTCCCGAGGGCCTCCAACAGTGCCTCGAACGCGCCGGGTTCGGGCTTGCCCGCGTCGAGTTCGCCCGTGACGAGCGCCACGTCGAACGCCTCGGTCCAGCCGAGGGCGTCGAGTTTGTCCCGTTGGGCGACCGCGGGGCCGTTGGTGAGGAGGCCGACCCGGTAGTCGCGCCGGAGTCGCTCCAGCATCGCCTCGACGCCCGCGACGGGCACGAGCGAGTCGGTCACGCGGTTCCGGTAGGCCGTCGCCGCCTCGCCCGCGTCCGCGTCGGAGCCCTCCGCCTCGAACAGCGCCCGGAAGATGGGCTCGCGCGTCCGTTCGGTCAGGTTGTCGCCGTGCGCTTCGAGGTAGGACTCGCGCGAGACGTCCGGGCCGCCGGCCGCCTCCATCGCCTCGGCGAGGAGCGTCTCGCGGTCGCGTCTGGGCACCGCGAGGGTGTAGTCGAGGTCGAACGCCACGGCGTCGAGAGCCATTCGGTAGGGTACTAGGACGTTCTCGCCTATGAGCGTACCGCTCGCGGCCAAGGTGACGCACCGGCGACGGCGGGGTGTGCCGCCGGAGGTGTTCTGTCCGACGACCGTCACGGACAGTGACATGCGCACGCGGACGCTCGGACTGGCGGCGGCCGCGGGCGCGGCGACGTTCCTCGTCGTCGCCGCCGGGACCGACATCGTCGGCCGACTGCGCGCGTGACGGTTATTAGGCCCGAGGGCGACCCTCGGGTGTGACCCTAGACCCCGTCCACGTCGACGGCATCGCGGAACTGGCGGGCGCCATCGCCCGCCGGGTGGACGACACGGAGTACGCCGACCTCGCGGGGACGGTGTGGGACGAGTGGCTGGACCCGCTGACCCGCGACGGCACCGCGGTCCTCGAACCGCTCGGCGAGAAGCGCCTCCGGAGGACGAGCATCGACGACGTGGCGCTCACGGAGCGACCGTTCGAGACGGTCCACGGCCTCGACTCCGGCACCATCAACCCCACGACGTTCAAGAACGGCCTCGTGATGGACGTTGCCCACGCTGCGATGGCGGCGGTGCCGTCGGACCTCGACCTCCACCGGTGTCGGTCCATCGTGGCCACGGTCCACACGAACGACGCCGCCGTGGACGTGGCGTCGGTGACGCGCGACGACTGGAAACGCTGGGACGACGGCTACGGTCGCCGGAGGGTGGTGCAGTCCCCGCGCGTGAGCAAGTACGCCGAGGGCGTGGTCCACGCCCTCTCGCTCTACCTCGCAGAGAGCGCCCACGCGCTGGAACACGCCGACGCGGTGTCGGACCTCCTGTTGCTCGACGGCCCGATATACCCGAAGGAGCTCCTGAGTTGGCGCGACCGGGACGCCGAACTCGGCGACCTGACGTTCGAGGCCACCCCGAAGGGCATCGTGGAGAACTACGTCCGTCTCGTGGAGCGGTTCGTCGACCGGGACGTGCCGCTCGCGGGGTTCGTGAAGAACCCGGCGTCGAAGCGCATCGTCCGGACGCTCCGCGAACGGGGGATGGCCGCCCCGTGGGCCGACGACGCCGGCCTGTTCACCGGCCTGCTCGAACGCGGCGACCGGGGGAACCGGCGCACGGACGAACTCACGTTCACCTCGTGGTTCGTCTCGCGGGGCGGGACCGACGGCGTGTTCGCCGCCTCCGGCGACGCGTTCGGCGTCGAGCGTACGCTCTCCCCGGAGGCGTACGAGGTTTCGTTCTTCGTCCTGTACGACCCGCGGACGGACGTACTCTACCGGGTCGAGGCCCCGCGAGCGTTCGCGCGCGACCCGGAGATCCGGAAGCGACTCACGCGCTACGTGCTCAGGGACGTGGCCGCGACCCGGGGACCGCCGCGGGCCGTCGAGAAGGCGGACGAACTCGCGCGCGTGGACGCCGCGGAGAAGGCGGCGCTCCGACGGAAGTTCGAGGAGCGACTGGACACCGACCACGTCCGGACCTACGACGACGTGCGCTGGGGCGAGAGCGAGGAGTAGAGGAAACCGACGGGGACGGGTCGCAGCGGTGGAGAGAGACGCCGCGCCGACCGCTCAGCGCTCGTCGGGGTCGACCGAGACGACTTCGACCTCCACCTCGTCGGCGGGGACGCCGATGCGGGCGAACTGGGTGCGGACGTGTTCCTCGCCCGCATCGATGGCCTGTTCGCGCGTCTCGAACCCGCGCGGCATGGGCGACTCGAACGCGACGTTTATCTCGCGCCCGCCGACGGTGGTGGTCGACCCTCCCGACTCCACCTCGTAGAACTCGTCGCAGACCCAGACGTACGGCGCGTCCTCGTCGGGTGCGCCGCGAAAGCGGGGGGCGGGTTCGCCGGACTCGTAGATGGTGCCGGTGAGTTCCGTACCGCCGCCGTGGCCGCGGACTAGCAACATATCGGTGAGTACGGGGGCCACGAGTAAAAGGTCCCCGCGACGGTCCGACAGGGCAAGCGGTTTAATCCCCCGGCGACGTGAGAGGAGACGTGTCCGAACTCGGGGACTTCACAGACGTCGGGGAATCCGAACGGGGAGGCAGCGACTCGGGAGACGACTCCGAGTCGTCGAACGACCGCGGCGCCGACGACCGGTCGCGCGACGGGGGCGGGGACGGCGACGGGACGCGCGAGTTCGACGACTACGGGGCGACCCCCGCGGGCGCGGACCGCGGCATCGGCGCCGTCTCCGTCTCGCAGGGTCTCCGCGTGGCCGAGGACGGCGACGACACCCGCCTGCGGGCGTTCGTCACCGCCGCCAACCGCGAGTCCGTCCGCCTCGGCAAGTACCTCCTCGTGCCCTACCCCGACGGCGAACTCCTGTTCTGTCGCGTCACGGCGCTGGAGTACGCACAGGAGTTCCAGTCGGACGACGCAACCGAGATACACGCCCGCCGCGCCATGCGCCGCGACGAGTTCGAGGAACGCGACTACAAGCACATCGCGGCGCTCGACCCCGTGGCCGTCCTGTTCGAACAGGACAGTGAGGCGCAAAGCGCCTCGGGCAACCGGACGCAGTCCGGTGACGGCGAACTCGTGCGCCGGATGGTGGACCGGGTCCCCAAACCCGGCGCGGTGGTGCGCGAGGCCGACGACGCCGACCAGATAAAGACGGGGCTCAAGATGCCGGGCGACGGCGTGTTCCTCGGCCACCTCTCGGTGGGCGGCGAGAAGGTGCGCACCGCGGCCGAACCCCCGACCATCGACTACCGCCTCACCGACGACTACGCGGGCGGGGACCCCCTCGTCTTCCGCCACACCCTCGTGGCCGGCGGCACGGGGTCGGGCAAGACCCACGCCTCGAAGAACGTGCTCCGGCAGTTCCTCGACGAGGGACGGGAGTACCCGATGGGCGACGGCCGGACCGTCCGCCCCGCCGTCGTGCAGTTCGACCCGCAGGACGAGTACGCCCAGATGCACGACGACAACCCGGACGTGACCGACGCGGACGAACGCCGGTTCGAACGCGAGGGGGTCGCCCACGGCGGCCACGACGACACCGTGGTGTTCGTGCCAGAGGTCGAGGGGGCGACCTACCCCGGCGAGGGCCACCGCGCGGAGCAGGTGCCGTTCACCATCCCGTTCTCGATGGTGCGGCGGCGGCCGTGGCTGGTGGCGGGCGCGCGCCTCAACGACAACCAGTACAACGCGCTGACGACGCTCCTCGAACGCTTCTTCAGACAGTACGGGGACGAGGGAACCTACGACCAGTTCCGCACGTTCCTCGACGATCCGGCGCTGAAGGAGGAACTCCACGAGTCCGGGCGAGTCCACGAGGCCACGTTCGACGCGGTGAAGCGGCGCGCCGCCTACGGCGCGTTCGGACGGGTGTTCGACCAGTCCGCGCGCCCCATCACGGACCTCGTCCGCCAGTTCGTCCGGCCGGGCGGCCTGACCGTGGTGCCGACCTACCACGTCAACGACTCCCGCGCGACGGAGACGGTGGTGCTCGCGGTGGCCAGCCTCCTCGTCGACGAGAAGCTATCGAACGACCCGTTCCACCCCCGCATCAAGGAGACGCCCCTCGTGGTGGGGATGGACGAGGCGCACAACTTCCTCACCGACGCCGACAGCGTGCAGGCCCGGCAGGTCATCCACAAGTTCACCGAGGCGGCCAAACAGGGCCGCAAGGAGCGACTCGGCCTCTTTCTCATCACGCAGGACCCGCAGGACATCGCCGAGTCGGTGTTCAAGCAGATAAACACCAAACTCGTGTTGAACCTCGGCGACGAGGACGCCATCAAGAGCGTCAACATCCCCTCGACGTTGGAGGACAAGGTGCCGTACATGGAGAAGGGGCAGATGGTGGTCTACTCGCCCGACAACTCCGAACCGGTCGAACTCGTCGGCCTCTCGAAGTGCCTGACCCGTCACGGGTGAGTCGGGCGACGCCGGCGGGTCGTCGGGGGTGTACTTTTAACCGACGGTGACGTACCTTGACATATGGCCGAACACGTCCTCGTTCCGGTCGAGGGGTCGCCCCAGTCCGCGGAGGCAGTGACGTTCGCGGCGGCGGAGTGGCCCGACGCCCGCCTCACCCTGTTGCACGTCATCGACCCGGTCGAGGGCGGGCACAGCCTCGAAGCCATCCGCGAGGGGGCCGAGGAGTGGCACAAAGAGCAGAAACTCGCGGCCAAGGAACTGCTCTCGGAACTGGCCGCCGAGGTGGACAACGACGTCGAGATACGCATCGAGACGGGTCGCCCCGCGCGGACCGTCCTCGACGTGGTGGAGGGGGGCGAGTACGACCACGTGGTGATGGGGAGCCACGGGCGAAGCGGCGTCTCGCGCATCCTCCTCGGGAGCGTCGCCGAGGACGTGGTGCGCGAGTCGCCCGTGCCGGTGACCATCGTGCGTCGCAAGGACGCCGACGAGGCGAACGCCGACGCCGCGGGCGACGGCGGGACCGTCTGACCGAACGGCGGACGCCCGACCCGCCCGACGGAGGCCCGACGGGGCCACCGAGCGCCGCGGACGACGCTCCCGGATGAAACGGCGGTATCGCCCGCTTCCGCGCGACATTTTTCCGTGCCGCTACTACGTGTAATCGATGGAGTTCGAAGAAGTCGTCGAGACGCGGCGCACCGTCCGCCAGTACGCCGACGAGGAGATAGACGACGAGACCCTCCGGGCGATATTCGAGGACGCGCGGTGGGCCCCGTCGGGCTACAACCTCCAGCCGTGGGAGTTCCTCGTCTGTCGCGGCGAGGAGGCGAAGGCCCGCCTGCGCGAGGTGGCGAACGACCAACCGCAGGTCACCGACGCGTCGGCGGCGGTGGTGGTCTTCGGCAACACCGACCCCGCGGCCCACGCGGAGCGGGTGTTCACGGACATGCTGGACAAGGGCTACCTGTCGAGCGAGGAGTCGCGCGACGCGATGGTCGAGCGAGTCGAGGGCCTGCGCGACCGGAGCGAGGAGGAGAACCGCCTGTGGGCCACGCGGAGCACCGCGCTGGCGGCCATGGCGCTGATGCACGCCGCGTGGGACCGCGGCGTCGCGTCGTGTCCGATGGAGGGGTTCGACGCCGAGGCCCTCGTCGAGGAGTTCGACGTGCCAGAGGAGTACGAACCGGTGATGGTCGTGACGCTCGGCTACCCTGCGGAGGACGCCGACGCCGCGGCGCGCCCGCGCAAGTTCCGCCGTCCCGTCGACGAGATAGTCCACGTCGACGAGTTCGCGCCGGAGGCGCGCGCCGACTCGGCCGTTCCCGGCGACGACTGACGCCGTAGATCGGCGTTCGTGGTGCGGTCCCGACGGGTCGGATCGCCGTGGCGGTCACACGGGCGGCACGCCGATAGCCCCGTAGGTCACGATGCCGAGGGTGGCGAGCGCCCAGAGCACGGCGGCCGCGACCAGCCACGCCACGACGCCGACAGCCGCCGCCGTACCCCACCCGCCGGGGTAGGCGACGTTGATGATGCCGACCCACGCCACCAGTGCGAGGAGGGGGCCGACGACCGGGAGCCACCCGAGGAAGTAGCTCACCAGCGCCCACGCCAGCGCACCCACGAGGGCGACGACGACGGCGCGCCCTATGCCCGCGGACCTGTCGATGACCAGCCGCGCCCCAGCGTAGATGGCGAGCGTACCCACCAGCAGGCTGACGACGCCGACGAGGATGGCATCGGTCGCCGCCATCTCAGTCACCCCCGCTCCGCGTTTCGGTTTCGGGGTCGGTCTCGCTCGGGGTCGAGTTCTCGCCCGTTCCCTCGTCACGGTCCACGTCCGTCCCCTCGTCACGGTCCTCGCTTCCGCCCTTGCTCTTTCCCCTCTTCCACTTGGCTTCGAGGTCGAGTGCCTCCTTATCGCCTCGCAGGATGGCCGACCGCTCCGTCACGGTGATCTCACAGTCCACGCTCTCAGAGGGGTGGACCGTGACGGACTTGTTTCCGACCTGTATCTGTGCGTCACCCTCCGACTCGAACTGGTCGGCGAGGTTCCTGAGGTACGTTGCGAACTCCTTTCGCGTGACCGTCTCCTTCGACTCGGTCGTGTTGGCCATAGTTGCGAAAAAGAGTTTTTGGAATTAAAGCGTGCGGGCCGCGAGGCGTTCAGAACAGGTTGGCCTGTCGATAGACCGAGATTCCCTCGTCGGTTATCTCGTAGGGCTTGGTCTCGCGGGAGTGGTTGGCGTCGCGTATCTTCTGAATCTCTATCGCGAGGCGCGTCTCGCGGAAGTCCGACCCCCGGACGTACTGGAGGACGAACACCGCGTCGGCGAGGTACTCCACGATGCCGTACCGCGAGGTGTAGGGGTTGTCCTCGTCGGCCTCGGAGGTGAGCATCGCGGTCACGCCCGCCTGCTTGAGGGCGTCGGTGAACTCGAACACCTCGGTCCGGCGGGCCGAGGGCCGGTCGTACATCATCTCCAGCAGCGACACGGAGTCGAGGACGAGTCGGTCGGCGTCGAACTCCCGGATGAGACGGGGCAGGTCGTCCTGAATCGAGCCGAGACTGTTCGCCATCTCGACGGGGTCCAGGTCGACCACCGCGAGGCGGTTCTCGGCCTCGTACTCGTCGAACGGCCATCCCTTCTCGGTCGCGGTGTCGAGTATCCGCTCGCGCGTCTCCTCCAGCGTGATGTACACCCCACACTCGCCCTCGGAGAGCCCCCGTTCGAGGAACTGGAGGCCGAACGTGGTCTTGCCCGTTCCCGGACTCCCGATGGCGACCATCAGCGACCGTTCGGGCACGCCACCGAGTATCATCTCGTCCAACCCGTCGATGCCCACGTCGACCCGGTCCAGCGCCGACTCGAACGACTCCTCGTCGAAGTCGCCGCTCGACCCAAGCACGTCGCCGAGTCGGTCACCGCCGGGCGGTTCGCCGGTCCCGCCACCGCCGGGGCCGGAGGTCGGGTCCGGCGCGTTCTCGAACGCCGTGGCGAAGTCCTCCGCGAACGGGTCCGCCCCCGACCCCGATTCCGCCTCCCCCTCCGCGCCGGCGTCCGCGGGGCGGCGGCGAGCGTCGCCTCCGCCGCCCCCGCTCTCGGTCTCCCTCTCGCTCTCGGTCTCGCCCTCGTCCTCGTCGTCCCCGAGGGCGCGTTCGAACCAGTCGTCGTCGTTATCGGTCACGCGACTCACCCCGTCCGCGGGCGCGCCGGGACCGCCGCCGTCGACGGGTGGGTCGGCGTCGCATCACTCGACGTGACGGTCCGGGCAGTGATGAATGTTGCCCGGCGGGACCGGCGCGCGGCCGTCGTCTCGTCGGGCGAACCGCCCGCGTACAGTGGGGTTTTTCCCGGGGAGGGACCAAACCGGGCGCATGAGAGTCGGCATCGTCGCGCAGAAGGGGAACCGGCGGGCGGCCTTCCTGACCGACGACATGCGGCGGCGACTGCGCGATGACGGCGTCGAGGTGTGGGTCGACGCGGCGACGGCGGACGCCCTCGACGACGAAATCGGGGGGCGGCCCGTCGAGTCGTTCGCCGAGTGCGACCTCATCGTGAGCGTCGGCGGCGACGGCACGTTCCTGTTCGCCGCCCGCGACGCCCACGGCACCCCCATGGTGGGCGTCAACCTCGGAGAGGTGGGCTTTCTCAACGCCGTCGGCCCCGACGAGGCGATAGAGGAGGTGGTGGAGGCGGCCCGGGCCTACCGCGCGGGCGAACTCGAAGTCCGCGAGGTGAAACGCATCGCTGCCACCGTCGACGGGTGGACGGGCACCCCCGCGACGAACGAGGTGGTCGTCCACGGCCCCCGGCGCGGCCACGGCGGCGGCGTCGGCGTCGAGGTCCGAGTCGACGGGTCGCTCTACACCGGCGGCCACGCCGACGGCGTCCTCGTCGCCACCCCCACCGGCAGCACCGCCTACAGCCTGAGCGAACGCGGACCGCTGGTCCACCCCGGCGTCGACGGCCTGATAGTCAACGAGATGAGCGCCACCGAGGGGATGCCGCCGCTGGTGATACCGCCCGACAGCGAGGTGTCCATCACCGTGACCGACGCCGACGAGGCGTTGGTCGTGACCGACGGAAAGAGTCGGAAGACCCTCGACCCGCCGACGGAGGTGCACGTCGGGACGACCGACGACCCCCTCCGCCTCGCCGGGCCGGGCTCCCAGTTCTTCGAGGCACTGGAGAAACTCGACTGACTCCGCGTCCCGCATCACCACCCGCCCGCCGCGCCGGCGCGGGGCTTGGTGGCCTGCACCAGCACGTTCCCCGGGCCGCCCTTCCGAATCGACGTCCGGCGCACGTCCTCGAACCCCGCCGCGCGGAGCCACTCGGCCACGTCTTCGAACGAGTGGGTCCGCGCGCCGAGGGTGACGCGGTAGGTGAGACCCACGAACCCGAGGCCGGCCTCGCCGACGGGCGTGCGGGCCGACCCCGCCAACTGGTCGAGGACGGCGACGCGCCCGCCGGGCGCGAGGGCGTCCGCCACCCGCCGGAGGAGGCGGACGTTCGCCGCCGCGTCGTGGGCGTGGACCACGTTGAACAGGAGCACGACGTCGTACCCCTCGCCCAGTTCGTCCGTCCAGTAGTCGCCGCCGCGGACGCGCACTCGGTCGCCGAGTCCCGCCGCGGCTATCTCCTCGCGCGCGAGGTCAAGCCCTGCGGGGTCGTCGAACACCTCCCCGGAGAGGGCGGGGTGGCGACGGCACAGTTCGGTCGTGAACAGGCCGTGCCCGCCGCCCACGTCGAGCAGACGGGCCGCGTCCGCGGGAACGTCGGTGGCGTCGACCACTTCGTCGACCACGAGTGAGGCCGCCGCGCGGAACCCCCGCTGAGCCGTCTCCCACCGGCCGGCGTCGTCGCCGAACCACTCGTAGATAGTCTGTGACGGCCCGCCCTCCCGGACGGCCGTCTCCAACTCCGTCCGCCAGAACGGAAAGACGAGGTCCGACCAGAACGTCAGCCACGGCCCCGCGTCGGTCCCGGCGGCCGGCGTCAGCCAGCGCTCCGCCATGGACGTGTTCCGGTACGCGTCGCCGTCGGCCGCCACGTAGCCGGTGGCTTCGAGGAGGCCGAGGAGCGCCCGCAGACCGTCCTCGTGGAGGTCGAGTCGCACCGCGAGGTCGGCCGGCGTCGCCGGGGCGTCCGCTAGCGCCTCGAAGAGGCCGGCGTCGAGCGCGAACGTCACCGCCTCGAGCGTCGCCGCGCCGAAGAGGTCGAGCACTGCGGCCGGGGCTCGGTTGAGCCGATACAGGACGAGTCGTTCGACGAAGTTGGGGTCGACGGGCATGGGCGCACCTGACGAGGTGACGCCCGCCGCGTTCGCGAAAAGTGACCGAGAGCAGGCGGGCGGCGAGTCGCCGCGTCGACGACGCTACCGCCCGATTGCCGCACTGTACGCGCGCGGACGGGATAAGGATGTCCGCGGCGGCGGCGGTTCGACCCTTACGTCAGTCGTCGCCGCCCCACTTCCGGGCGTGCTTGGGGCGGTCCGACACCGCCTCCACGTCGATGGGGTCGTCGGCGTGGCGCAGGCCTTCGAGGGCCGCGCGGGCCGAGGCGTACGTCGAGAAGTAGGTCACGTCCTCCTCGACGGCGACTTCGAGGGCGTCGCGGTTGCGCGAGACGATGAGGTCCACCTCGCCGCCGCGGATGGCGGTCTTGAGGTCGTCGAACGCCTCCACGTCGAAGAACTCCTCGTAGCCGGAGACGAGTTCGGCGCCCTCCTCGGAGTCTGGGGCGGGGAACTCGTCGGCCGAGAGGTCGACCACCGCGGTGCCCGACCGCGGGATGGGCTTGCCGGTGGCGTCCTGAGCCTTCTCGTAGGCTTTGCCGAACGTCTCGGCGGTGCCCATCACCTCGCCCGTCGACTTCATCTCGGGGCCGAGGCGCGGGTCCGAACCCGGCAGGCGGTCGAACGGCAGGACGACCTCCTTCACGCTCACCTGCTCGGGTATCTGCTCGTCGACGCCCAGTTCGTCGAGCGTCTTCCCCGCCATCACCTTCGCGGCGAGTTTGGCGATGGGCACGCCCGTCGCCTTCGACACGAAGGGCACGGTGCGCGAGGAGCGCGGGTTGGCCTCCAGCACGTACACCTCGCCGTCCTTCACGGCGAGTTGGACGTTCAGCAGGCCGACGGTGTCGAGGGCGGTGGCGATGTCCTCCGTGACCTTGCGCACGCGGGCCAGCGTCTCGTCGTCGAGCGACCGGGGTGGAATCATGCAGGCCGAGTCGCCCGAGTGGACGCCAGCGGCCTCGACGTGTTCCATCACGCCGCCGATGAGCACGTCCTCGCCGTCGCTCACGGCGTCGACGTCGAGTTCCACGCCGTCGGCGAGGAACTCGTCCACGAGGATGGGCTTGTCGGGCGAGACGCGAACCGCCTCTTCGATGTACTCTTTCAGTTCCTCGTCGTCGTACACCACGTCCATCGCACGCCCGCCGAGGACGTACGACGGCCGGACGAGCACGGGGTAGCCGATGTCGGCCGCGAGTTCGAGCGCCTCCGCCTCGCTGGTGGCGGTGCCGCCCTCGGGTTGGGCGATGCCGAGGTCGTCCATCAGTTCGTTGAACCGGTTGCGGTCCTCGGCGAGGTCCATCGCGTCCACCGTGGTGCCGAGCACCTCGGCGTCGAGGCCGCGGCGCTCTATCTCCTTCTGGAGGGGGTGGCCGATGTTGACCGAGGTCTGGCCGCCGAACTGGACCATCACGCCGTCGGCGTCGGTGGCCTCGACCACGTCGGCCACCTCCTCGGCCGTGATGGGCTCGAAGAACAGGCCGTCGGAGGTGTCGTAGTCGGTCGAGACGGTCTCGGGGTTGTTGTTGACCACGTGGGCGTCGATACCCATCTCGCGCAGGGCGCGCACCGCGTGGACCGAGCAGTAGTCGAACTCGACGCCCTGCCCGATGCGGATGGGGCCGCCGCCGACCACGACCACGCTGTCCACGTCGCGGTCGACGACGAGTTCGCCCGCGGCGGCGTCGCCCTCGTAGGGGCCGTGGAACCACTCGGGCTGGCGCGAGGAGTAGTAGTACGGCGTCGTGGCCGCGAACTCGCCCGCGCAGGTGTCGACCTGCTTGTAGGTGCGACCGGGAACGTCCGACTCGACGTCGGACACGGAGGTGCCAGCGCCGTCGGGGAGCGCCTCGGGTTCGGCGTCGTCGTCGGTCTCGACCGTCGGGAGCCACGAGGGGTGGGTGTCCTCGAACTCGCCGCCCGCGAGCGCCGATATCTCGTGGTTGGTGAAGCCGGCGCTGGCGGCCGGGGTGAAGTCGCCGTCGGCCGCGGCCTCGGTGGCCTCCACGACGCGCGCGAACCGCTCGACGTACCACTCCTCGATGTCGGTGAGGTCGACCACCTCGTCGACGGAGTAACCGCGGTCGAACGCCTCGAAGATGGCGTACGGCCGGTCGGGGCTGGCCCGCACGAGGTACTCGCTTTCGAGTTCGTCGTCGTCCACTTCGTCCCAGTCGACCGCGGGGTCGTACTCGGAGGAGCGGAGCGCCTTCAACAGCGACTCCTCGAACGTCCGCCCGATGGCCATCGCTTCGCCAGTGGACTTCATCGCGGTCGAGAGTTCGAAGTCCACGTCGCCGAACTTGTCCTTGGGCCACCGGGGCACCTTCGTGACGACGTAGTCGATGGCGGGTTCGAACGCCGCCGTGGTCTCGCCGGTAATCTCGTTGTCTATCTCGTGGAGGCGCTTGCCCAGCGCCACCTTGGCGGTGACGCGCGCGATGGGGTAGCCCGTCGCCTTCGACGCCAGCGCCGACGACCGGGAGACGCGCGGGTTGACCTCGACCACGCGGTACTCGCCGCCGGGCGTGCCGTCGTCGTGCCACGCGAACTGGATGTTACACCCGCCCTGGATGCCGAGGTCGCGGATGACCTTGAGGGCGACGTCGCGCATCTCTTGGTGGCCCTCGTCGGGGATGACCTGCGAGGGCGTCACGACGGTGGACTCGCCCGTGTGGATGCCCATCGGGTCGATGTTCTCCATGTTGCAGATGATGATACACGAGTCGTCGGCGTCGCGCATCACCTCGTACTCCAGTTCGACCCAGCCCTCGATGGACTCGGTGATGAGCACCTCGCCGTTGCGCGAGAGGCGCAGGCCCTTGCGGACGCGTTCGATGAGTTCGTCCATCTCGTCGACGACGCCCGACCCGCTCCCGCCGAGGGTGTAGGTCGTGCGCGCGATGACGGGCAGGCCGCCCACCTGGTCGACGGCCTCCTCGACTCGCTCTTCGAGTGCGTCCTCGTCGATGTCCGTGACCGACTCGCCCTCGTCGAGCGAGATGGTGGTCGACTTGGGGACCGGTTCGTCGAGGTTCTCCATGCGCTGGCGGAACAGGTCGCGGTCCTCGGTGGCGTAGATGGTGTCGAGGGGCGTGCCCATTATCTCGACGTCGTACTCGTCGAGGACGCCCTCCTCCGCGAGTTCGGCGGTGACGTTTAGCCCCGTCTGGCCGCCGAGACCGGCGATGACGCCGTCGGGGTTCTCCTTCCGGATGATCTCCGAGATGGCCTCGGTGGTGATGGGTTCGATGTACACCCGGTCGGCCATCTCGGGGTCGGTCATGATGGTCGCCGGGTTAGAGTTGACGAGAACGACTCGCGCGCCCTCCTCCCGTAGGGCGCGGCAGGCCTGCGCGCCGGAGTAGTCGAACTCCGCCGCCTGCCCTATCTGGATGGGGCCGCTTCCGATGAGCAGTATCGTTCTGTCCTCGGACGCGGACTGCGAGTCGCCTGAGCGGTGCTCCGGGCTGTCCTCGTCGGTCATTGGTGTGGAGAAGTCCGTACATCGTAATAAACCCGACGAAAAGATACGAGAAGCGAAGCTGGATTTCGAAATTCGTAGAGCGTCCGGACGGGCGACTCTCGTCGCTCCTTACGGGGTATCGGACGGTCAGAGCCGGTAGCGGTAGGGGCTGTCGCGGACGACCTCCACTTCGCCGCGGTCGGCCCACCGGCCGAGGACGGTGGCGACGCGGTGAGAGCTCTCCAGTTCGGACTCGGTCGACTCGTCGAGGAGTCGCAGTATCTCGCGTGCGGTCATCGGTTCGTCGGCGTCGGCGAGCACGCTCCGCAGCTCGTCGAGCGCGTCCCACGAGGCGCGCATGGAAGAGATTCACGTGCGGAGGGGCCTTATATGGAGTCCCTCGATTTCGAACCCGCGCGCGACGCGCGGCCGACGCGCGTCAGACGTACACGTCGTCGTCGGTCAGGTCGCGCTGGGCGCGGTACTGGTCGACGAACTCGCCCACGTCGAACTCCAGCATCTTCTCCTCGAACGCCTCCATCGCGGCGTCGTCCTCGGCGTGGCTCACGGCGTGTTCCATGAGTTCGACCACGAGTTCCACCACTATCTCGTGGAGGCGGCGGGAGTCGAAGTCGGCGACCCACACCATGGCGTAGCCCACGTCCTGATCGTCGCTGACGTCGGCGGCCACCACGCGTTCGGGGAACTCCTCCAGCACGATGCCCATGAGGTGGGGCGTGCCGAACTCGGCCATCTCCTCGCTGGTCGTCTCGACCGACTCGCGGAGCACGCCCACGAGGAACTCGGGCAGGAAGCGGTCGGGCGGGTGGACGTCCATCACCACGGCGTGGGCGTCGCCGCAGGCGCACTCGAACTCGCGCATCCCCATGTCGAGGTCGTGAACGCCGACGGTCTCGCCGCACGGCAGGTCGAGGTCGGAGCCCCCTCCACCGGGGACGCGGGGCGTTGGCATGAGTGCGCCTTGCGGCTTCGCGCGCTTAAACGGCGCGCTCTGGGACGAGGCGGGGACGGAGAGAAGGAGGACGAACGCGACGGGTGGCGTCGGGCGGGGTCAAACGCGACTGGGCGTCGTTCGCGCGCGTCACCGACGCGCGGTGACGTACACGAGCGGGCCGACGACCAGCAGGACGAGACCGAGGAACATGTAGTGGAAGGGGACCAGCGCCTGCGGCGTCAGGAGGAAGACGAGACCGAAGGCTACGAGGTTGAGCGCGAGCAGTTTCCGGGACCTGAGCGGGAGCGTCCCCACGGTCACCAGCACGAACACGAGCAACAGCGCCTGCCCGACGTTGTAGTTGAGCAGGAAGCTGTCCACCACCTGTAGCGGAAACATTCTTGGGCGTATCTGGTCCGGAATCGTGCATTAAAGTTCCGTTCTCCCGTTCGCGTCCGCCGGTCGGACGACGCCGGGTCGGACGACGCCGCGCCGTCGTCACCGGCCCGACGGACCGGTGAGGTCCAGCGGGCGAATCCACACGTACCAGATGGTCAGTACCATCAGCCCGTAGCCGAGCACGAACACGATTCGGCCGAGGTTGGAGTAGCCGGCCACGCCGAGGGCGCGCCGCGCCAGCCCCGGCGCTACGACGCCGACGAACAGGACCAGCGCGAGCAGGAGGATGTTCCGCCGACGCCCCGAGCCGTCTTCGTCGCCCATGCGAGTCGATTCTCGACCCACCGCCGTGAATGTCCCGATACGAGGTGCACGGCGCACGGCACGCGGCGCGTGAGACGGCCGGCGTCGGGGCGCGAACCGGCGCAGCGCCGCCCCGTCACGCCCGACGCGGGTCGGGAGTCAGACGTCGGCTCCGCCGACGTCGTACCCCATGTCGCGGAGTATGTCGGCCGCGCGGTCGGCGTGGTCGCCCTGCAGTTCCACGGCGTCGTCCTCGACGGTGCCGCCGCAGGCGAGTTTGCTCTTGAGCGTCGAGGCCACGTCGTCCACGTCGGTGACGTCCGGGTCGAACCCCTCGACGATGGTGACCGCCTTGCCGTACCGACGGGTGTCTATGCGAATCGTGAGCCGTTGCTCCGCCCTGCCGAGGTCGTCGTCCAGACCGAGTTCGTCCGGCAGTCCCGTGATGGAGTTGTCGTCTGCCAAGGTACTCCTAGTTGGCGCTCCGAGGACAAGGACCTTACCGTGGTGTGCGCGCGACGCGACTATCCGAACCGAACGAGTCGAAGAAAAGCGCGAAAGTCGGTTACGTCGCTACGCGTCCGGACCGGTCCACTTGCCGACAGTGGCGGACTTGTCCGTGTTGGGGTCGCTCCAGACGACGCGGATGGTGTCGCCGGAGTTGACGAGGTTCTCGGTCCCAGCGTCGGCGTTGCCTTCGATAGTCGTCGAGTTCCCGGCCTTCACGTCGTACGACTCGGAGAGGCTCGTGTTGAGCGAGTCCGTCCACGACACGTCGGTGCCGGTGTCGCTCGTGATGTTGAGGTTGTCCGAGTCGATGGCGTCGCCGCCGTCGTGCGTGATGGTCAGCGCGCTTCCGGTCTGGTTGTAGTCGAAGTTGAACTTCGCCTGCGGCGTGCTCTGGACGTTCTCGCCCAGACCCAGCACGAACGTGCCGATAACCGCCGCGAGGATGACCGTGATGGCCACCATCAGGATTACCCCGATGACCGGCGAGACGGCCGCGTCGTCGTCGAGGAACTGTTTGACGTTCATGCTATCACGCGTCCGGGCCGGTCCACTTGCCGAGCGTGGCCGACTTGTCGGTGTTCAGGTCGCTCCAGACGACGCGAACGGTGTCGGTGTTGAAGTTGCCGCCACTGGGCTTGCCTATCTTCACCGAGTTACCGGCGGACACCTCTCCGTCGATGCCCATGTCTTGGAACGAGATGGACGAGTTACTCGGAGAAGGATTTGCGAGTGAACCCCCGGTGTAATAGCTGAACTGACTCGTCGCCGTGACGTTGAGTTCTTCCGCCGAGATTGCGTCGCCGCCCTCGTGCGTGACCGTGACGTTGTCGCTCTGGTAGTCGAACGCGAACTTTGCCTGCGGCGTGCTCTGGACGTTCTCGCCGAGTCCGAGCACGAACGTACCGATGACCGCCGCGAGGATGACCGTTATCGCCACCATCAGGATCACCCCGATGACCGGACTGACTGCGCGATCTTCCGTGAGTAGTTGTTTGAGCTTCATCTTTGGGGACATCCCGGCGACCGGACGACACGGAACCGCTCTGTCTCCCCTGCCCGCCGACCGGCCCGAGATGCTTACACAGGAAATAATATCGATGTGATATAAATCTTTCCGACAGGATATAAACCGCTCATTAAGGGGTCTTAAATGGGGATATCCGGTGGTGCTGTATTCTCACCTCAATATACCGTTAGTACATGATAGATATACAGTCTGCCTAGAAAGGCAGTTTAACGCGTCGTTTAGCGGCGTTCGCGGAGGACGAGCGGACGGACTCCGAGGTGAGTCGACGAACCCCGTGGGTGGGGCACGGGGTAGTGGCGCGTACGGACGCGGGCAGTCCCGTTGCTATTCCGGACTGCATCACCACGTTAGTCCCTCACATTCATAAATATTTTCCTTAATTAAGTCACTTGGATTTTATTCCGACGCCGCGGTCTCGGCACCGGCGCGGTCGTCCCCGGCGAACGCGCGCACGCGAGGTCCGGAATCAGGCCGCCCGCTGGGTGGACGCGACACGGGATTTAATCGAGGCGAGCGCCACGGTGCGAACGGATGTCGCCCCCGCAGACCGACCCGGCCCCGGACGTCCGGGGCGCACTCGACGCCCTCGACGGGTATCCGGCCTTCTTCGCGTACAACGCCAACGTGGACGCCATCGCGGCCGTCGGCGAGACCGTCGAACGGGCGCTCGACCCGCCCGCCGAGGGACCACCGCCCGCGAGGCTCGGAACCCCGCGGGACCTCTCGACGGGCCTCGCCGCCTCGATGGAGAGCGGACACGGCGACGAGATACCCGTCAGCGACGACCTGGCTGCGTGGCTGGAGTCGGCGCTGGAACCCGACGAGCGACGGTTGGGCGGACAGGCCGGCATCATGTCGTCCGTGCTCTCGGTGCTCGGGGCGGCCCCGGTGTTCTACACCTACCTGCTCTCGGAGCGCCAGCGGGCGACGTTCGCGCGTCCGGAGGCGATTCGAGTCCCCGTCACGACCGACGGCGGACTCGAACTCCGGCCCCTCTCGGAGGTCACGAACGCCGACGCAACCAAGACCAACTGGATATTCGAGTTCTCGGCGGGGACGCGGTTCCACGACACCGTCGCCGCCGACTCGACCCGGTTCATCGCGGCGTCGCGCCCCGAGCGGTTCAACCTCGTCACGGAGTTCGACGACGAGATGGACCGCCTCGGCGACGCGGTCGAGTGTGCGGTCCTGTCTGGCTACCACAGTCTCAAGCGGGAGTACGCCGACGGCACCACCCACCGTGACCGACTCCGGCACGCCCGCGACACCCTCCGGCGGTTCCGCGACGGCAACGACGTGCGGGTGCAGGTGGAGTACGGCGTGACCCACTACCCCGACCTCCGGGCGGCGATGCGCGAGTACGTGGTGCCCGAGGCGGACGCGGTGAGCATCGACACCCGCGAACTCGACATGCTCCTGTCAGACCTCGACGTCGACGTGGGCGACCCCGTCCCGACGGACGGGACGCGGAGCAGGGACCGCATGGCCGGCACGGCCGGTGGCGAGACGGCGGCCGGCACCGACGGCGCGGCCGGGGGCGAGGTCGAAGACGAGAGCGCCGACGGGGCGACGGGCGGCGACGCGCCCCCGGCGGTGGTCCGGCGCTACCGCGGCCTCGACGCCCTCCGGGAGCGACTGGGGGTCGACTGCGTCAACTTCCACGCGACCCACTACTACCTCTCGGTCCTCGGCGACGGCTACCTCGCCCCCGAGTCGGTCCGGCGCGGACTCGAGTTCGCCACCGTCGTGGCGGCGACCAAGGCGACCAACGGCCGCGTGGGCGGCCCCGAGCGCTTGGAGGCGGGCGCGACCTGCCCGCTCTCTGCGCGGGGGCGCGACGCCGTGGCGGCGCTCGCGGACCACCTCGGCGAGGAGACGGCGCGCGCGGGCCTCGCTACGCCGAGCGTGGTGGCCTATCCCAACCGGGTCGTCGAGAACCCGGCGAGCACCGTCGGCCTCGGCGACGCCGTCTCGGCGGTGTCGTTCGCGCTGGCGAACGCCGTGGACGACCGACCGTGAGACGGTCCGCCGGGGCCGAACACCGCACGCTCACCGTCGCTTCGACGCTCCGTCGCCCGCGAGGAGATGGGAGGGACTAACCGAGAGGGCCCGTTAGCCGGGGCCGCACGGGCGACGCGTACCGACCCCTCGGAGCGGCGGCCCCGCCGCGACGGACGGCGCCGTGCATCGGGGGACGCGCCGGGGGAGAGTCGGGCACCGCGCCGTCGAATACGGATTGGCGGGGACGCCCCCGCCGGTTACGAGCCTAGCGCGAGACGATACGACAGTTCGAGTACGATAGAATCGCATGACACGGACGGAGCTTTTCGGCCTGCCCCGGGGCCTCCTCGCGGTGAACGCGGCCCTCTTCGCGGCGGCGGTGCTGGGCGGTCTGGCGCTCGGCCGCGTCGCGGGCGTGCTGTTCGCCGCGGCGGCGTTCGGGGCGGTGGTGAGCGTACAGCAGTACGGCGCGCGGAGCCGGCGCCGGGACAGGCGACTGCACCGAGAGGCGAGTCGCCTCTCGAACGGCGAGTCGACGCTGTTCGAACGGGCGTGTGAACGGGAGCACACGAGAGAGCGAGGCCGGGGCCGGGACCGGTGAGTCGACTCGCGGCGGCGCGGGCGGGAGTCACCCGATGCGTCACCTTACGGCGTATCTCCCGCCGAGCGTCGCCTTAGCTGTCGTGTCCGTCCGGCGGCCGAGCGGCGACTGCGCCCGCGGTCCGGGTTCGGCCGCGGGCGGTCGGCGCTACCCGAAGAACACGTCGACGAGGTCGCTACCGGACGACCCCACGTTCTTGTACAGTTCGGTGTACCCGCAGTTGGTGCAGGTCACCGTCCGGAACTTGTTGGTCTGTACGTCGAACATCTTGCTGAGTCCGCTACCGGTGGTCGAGATGCTCCCGACCGAGGCGTCGCCGTGGCCGCACTTGGGGCATCCGCGGTCGTCGCCGCGCGGGGTCTCAGACATCCGCGACGCCTCCTGCAGTCGTGGCCGGGGGAGGGGATTCGTACGCGCTGTACCGTCCGTCGTCGGTTCGGGGACCGTCTGACGACATACTCCCTTCTCGCACCGGGGGTACCAAAGAACTGCCGCCGCGTTCCGCCCTCACGACCCGCGAATCATTCCGTCCCGGCGGCGTCGCCGGTCCGGTCGCCGCGGTCGGACGCCGCCTCCGCCACCGTCTCCGCCTCCGTTTCCGCGGGCGGCGCGAGCGTCGACAGTCCCCGGAGGCCGACGACAACGGCCGCGGCGAGCACCGTCGCCCCCGCGGCCCCGAAGGACACGTCGTAGCCGAACGCCGCGAGCCACCCGCCGAGGAGGCCGCCGACGCCGCCCGCGGCCGCCGTGAGCGCGGTGTAGACGCCGAGGGCCTCGCCCCGGAGCGTCGGCGGCGCGAGGCGGGAGACCACGGTGGTGGCGACGACGGCGATGACTGCCCACGTCACGCCGACGAGGGCGAACGCCGCACCCGCCGCCGCGGTCCCGAGCGGTCCCGCCGCGAACGCGGCGCCGGCCAGTCCGACGGCGGGAAAGAGGAGCGCCCGCGCCCCGAGCGGTGCCGCGTTCAGGAGGCGGAGGTCGTAGCGGCCGCTGAGCTCGCCCGCGAAGCCGTAGCAGACGGCCGACCCGACGCTGGAGACCAGATAGAGGCCGAACACCTCGCTCGACCCGAACCCCGCGTCGGTCAGGAACAGGGGGAGGGGAGCGAAGAACAGCTGAAACCCGGTGAAACACAGGACGGCGGCGAGGAAGTAGCCCGCGAGCATCGGCGAGAACCGCTCGGCGAGGCGGGTCGGGTGTATCGAGCGGGTCGTCCAGTAGAGGCGGGTCGGCGTGAGCGGGAACGTCGCACCCCGGACGAGGCGGCGCGTCTCGACGAGGTGGCGCGCGACCCGCCGCCCGCGCGACGCCGAGACGCTGGCGGCGTCCCGTCGTGGGGTAACCACGCGCCGACGCCGACGGCGGCGACGGCCACGCAGACGGCACAGACGGCGAACAGCCACCGCTGGGCCGACAGCGACGGGAGGTAGTACACGCCGACGGCGGTCCACGCCGTCCCGAGGAGGAGGCCCGCCGCCCACCCGTAGCCCTGATAGGCGTTGAGGCGAGCGATGCGCCGGGTCCACTCCCGTTCCGGCGCGCCCGCCACGGCGAGGAGGGTGAGCACCGGCCCGGCGGCGGAGCTAGCGAACCAGAGCGCGGCGTTCGCGGTCACGACGGCGGCCACGCCGTCGAG
The DNA here is from genome assembly GCA_046097085.1 of Haloferacaceae archaeon 50. Classification (GTDB taxonomy): domain Archaea; phylum Halobacteriota; class Halobacteria; order Halobacteriales; family Haloferacaceae. The sequence goes on from CP175567.1 coordinate 85,089, forward strand.
CGTCAGTATCCCCCCGAGCGCCGCCGCGGCGACGGCGAGGAGGCCGACGAGGACGGAGCGGCGCCGCCCGGTCCGGTCGGCGAACCGGCCCACGAGCACCGCGCCGGGCGCGCCACCGAAGGCCGCCGCCGCCGCCAGCACGCCCATCTCGAACGCGTCGGCCCCGAGCGACACAGCGTAGAGTGGGACGAGGAGCGACGCCGCGCCGAACGCGACGGAGCCGACGCCCCACGCGTAGAGCCAGCGGTCGGACGACGACTGGGAGGACACGTCGTTTACGTATACGAGACTGTTCAAATAGGTGACTCAAGCGCCCGGCGACGCCGAACGACCAAGTACCTGCTCGCCGTACGAAGGCCCATGGAGCCGCCCGAATCACCGACGTTCGCTATCAGCGACCGAACGGAACTGTCGGAGACGGTCATCGCGGGGTTCTCCGCGTTCGGACTGGCCGGCCTGACGGCGACGAACTTTCTGGTAGAGCAGTTGGAACTCGAGGAGACGGGCCACGTCACGGCGACGTCGCTGCCGGCCATCACGCCGTTCGAGGACGGCCGCCCGCGCCACCACTCGCGGTTCTTCTCGCGCGACGACCTCGACGTGACGGTGTTCGTGAACGAACTGTTCATCCCCGGGTGGGCGGCGGAGTCGTTCGTCGACGCCGTGCTCTCGTGGACCGAGACGAACGACGTGGAGGAGGTGACCGCGCTCTCGGGGGTGCCGGTCGCCCACGGCCCGGACGAACACGACGTGTTCTACGTCGCCACCGACGACTACCGCGAGCGACGCATCGCCGACGCCGACATCAGGCCTATGGGTAACGGGTTCGTCGACGGCGTGAACGCCGGCCTGCTCTCCCGGGGGATGGACTCGGCGCTCCGGACGGGCGTGCTGACGACCCCCGTCCACGCGCAGGCGCCGGACGTGCAGGCGGCGATTCGACTCGTGGAGGCCGCCGAGGAACTGTACGACCTGTCGGTCGACGCCGAACCGCTCGAAGCGTACGCGGCGGAGGTGGAGTCGTACTACCAGGGGCTCCAGAGCCGCCTCGACGCGGTCGACGAACGCCACACGCCCGACGACCGGATGTTCATGTGACGGCGACCCCGAACCCGACTCGCCCCACTCCGTCGGCGGCCGACTCCCCGGCGCGGTAACCGGCGCGCCGCGTATATATCCGCGGAGGCCCTACTCGCAGCTATGACCGGAAAGTTCGTCGTGGCGTTCGACGGGTCCGAGGCGAGCGAACGGGCGCTCGAACACGCGATTCGCGTCGCGTCGGGCCTCGACGCGTCGCTCACGGCCGTCTACGCCGTGAACCCGCAGGTGTACTCCTCGGGGGGTGACGCTCCCGTCCGGAGTCGCTCCGACGCCGACCGCAGACTCGTCGTGGAGGCCGTCGAAGACGCCGAGCGACGCGGCGAGGAGATACTCGAACGCGCCGCGGCGCGGGCCGAGGACGACGACTACGCCGTCGAGACGGAACTCCTCTACGGCGCGCCCGTGGCCGCGGTGGCCGACTTCGCCGAAGACGAGGGCTACGACGGCATCTTCGTCGGCCACAAGGGACTGAGCGAGTCGTACGAACGGGTCCTCGGGAGCGTGGCGAAGGGACTGGTCGAGCGCTCGCGGGTGCCCGTGACCGTGGTGCGGTAAGTTACCCACGACTAAAGCCGTGGGCTTCCGCCTCGAAACTCACGTGAGAGGCCACCCCGAGACTTTTTCGCGCGGCCGCCGTCGGTCCGGACATGAGCGACGACATCGCGGACGCGGTGACCGGACTGGTTCACGAACCGACGCAGGTCCACGACGACGGAGCGGTCGACCTCACCGTCGCCGAGGTGTACGAGGTGGAGACGCCCGGCCGGGTCGACTTCGGCGGCGGCGAACTGGAGGCGGCGTCGCTCTCGGCCGTCGACACCGAGTTGCGCGACCCGGACGACGACTACGGCTGGTGGCACCTCGACGGCGGGGGGTACCTCGTGGAGTACAACGAGGACCTGACCGGCGACCGGACCGTCGAACTCCAGACCCGGGACGAACTCCTCGCGCGCGGCGCGTCCCACCCGACGCTCCGCGTCGAGACGCTGGACCGGACGCCCCTCGCGGTCCCCCGGGGCGGCCTCCGCCTCAAGGAGAACGCCCGCGTCTCGACGGTGCGCCCCGCCCCGGGGTCGGCCGACTGACCGGCGGACTCGCCACCTACTCGCCGTCGGACTCGCGTTCGTCGCGGTAGCGACGCTCCACGTCCGTCCCGGCGGTCCGGAGGTACTGTTCGAGGAGGACCGGGAAGTCCCGGCCCTTCAGGAACCGCAGGCCGAAGTCGTCGGCCCAGTTGATGATGCCTTGGTCCTCGGTGACGACGCCAGCGTCCATCTCGCGGGCGAGGATGAGCAGGTCGAAGTCCTCGCGGGAGTCGAGCACCCCCTGCCGGAGCGTCCGGCGGTACTTGTCCCGGAGGTCCGAGATGACCGTGTCTATCTCGGTCATGTACTCGTTCTCGTCGACGGGTTCGTCCCGCGACTCGTTGGCCTTCCGCACCGCCTTCTCGGAGACGCGCAGGCCGCGGTCCACCCGGTCGGACATCTCGTCGATGAACCCGTACACTATCTCGGCGGGAATCATCACCTCGTACTGCGCCGGACTCTTGCGGATGACCCACGTGTTGAGCTTCGAGAACGCCTCCTCGGAGACGTCCCGGTTGCGGAGCATCCCGGTGAGTTCGTCGTGTATCGACGGCGGCATGTAACACGAGATGTTGAGTTCGAGTTTCGCCCGGGCGATCAGGTCCAGTAGGCGGTGGACGGCGTCGTCGACGCTCTCGCCGTCCTCGCGTATCTCCTCGGTGATGAAAAGCGAGGTGTCGAGGACGAACCGCTGTTTGAGTGGGTGGGATGACGCGGACATGTCCGGAGGTTCCGGCCCGAGAGCCAAATACCTGTATCCGGTTCGGACCGACGCGGAGGGCGACGGAGCCCGGGACGCGGTCGCCGGACGGCGTCGCCCGCGTGGCCTGTGAACTCCCCGCACGCTTTCGTCGCCCCGGGCCCAACGCTCGCGTATGGACGCGCACCGACTGCTCGGCGTCTCCCGGGAGGAGTTCGAGGACGTGGAGGGGCGACTCCACGTCGGCGAGTTCGAGGGCCGCGAGTACCGGTACCTCCCGGAGTACCACAAGGCGGTAGAGAAGGGGACGGTCCTCCTCGACGGCGGGGACGCCGTCGTCCGCGGGTTCCCCAAGGTCCCCCGGACGCTGGTGCTGGAGACGGGCCTGCCGCGCCGGTTCGACGGCGAGTTCGCGGCCGAGGAGAAGATGGACGGCTACAACGTCCGGGTCGCCCGCGTCGACGGCGACGTGCTGGCGTTCACCCGGAGCGGCATCGTCTGTCCGTTCACCACCTCGAAGGTGCGGACGTGGTTCGACTGGGAGCCCCTGTTCGACGACCGCCCCGACCTGACCGTCTGCGGCGAGGTGGCCGGCCCGGAGAACCCCTACACGGTCCACTCCTACGACCGGGTGGAGTCGCTGGCGTTCTTCGCGTTCGACGCGCGCGACCGAGCGACGGGCGACCCCCTCCCGGTCCGGGAGCGGCGCGACCTGCTCTCGACGCACGGCATCCCGCAGGTGCCCCTCCGCGGCTTCTTCGGCCCGGACGACGCCGAGAGCGTGCGCGATGTCGTGCGCGAACTCGACGCCGAGGACCGCGAGGGACTGGTGTTCAAGTCGCCGGACGGCCGTCGCCTGTTGAAGTACACCACCGCGAGCGCGAACCGCGGGGACCTCGCGTTCGCGTTCTCGCTCCCGTTCGACTACGGCCGCGACTTCATGTTCCGCCGCCTCGTCCGCGAGGCGTTCCAGGCGTGGGAGTTCGAGGAGGACGACGACGCCCGGCGCGAACGCGCCCACGCCGTGGGCGAGGCGCTCATCGAGTCGATAACCGACACCGTGGCGCGCGTCGCCGACGGCGAGGAGATAGGCGAACCCCACACCGTCCGGGGCGACCCGGAGGCGATAGACGGCCTGTTGGAGCACTTCGAGGAGATGGGTCTCCACCTGCTCGTCCGCGACGACCGGACCGAGGACGGCGAGCGGGTGGTCGAGTTCGAGAAGCGGATGCAGTCGACGACCGACAGGACGCGGGCGTACCTCGACGGCAAGATAGTCTCGGAGTGAGCGGCCGCGGCGGAGCGAGCGGCGGCGTCGGCGTCCGTCGCCCGGCCGACGCGACGGGTGCGACCCCGCCGACGCTCGGAGGCCGACACACCGCCCCGCGGGGGACCACGTATTTGTGCCGCGGCGTACCTCGTACGCCCATGACCGTGTACGAGGCGGACGTACCGGGGGTCGGCCGGAAGTTCGAACTCGAACTGGAGAGCGGCGGCCGGGCGATAGCGATGCTCCACCACGACGGGCGGCGGGAACTGTTCTACCGCCCGACGCCCGACGCCGACAGCGAGGAACTCCTCGACCTGACGGCGCGCGAGGGTAACCAACTGGGCACCATCCTCGCTGGGGGGTACTTCGAGAGCGTCGACACCGACGAACTCTCGGTTCCGCTGGGCGACGCCATCATCGAGTGGGCAACCATCCGGGAGGACTCGCCCGTGGCCGGCAGCACGCTTGCCGACTGCAACGTCCGGGGACAGACGGGCGCGTCCGTCATCGCCATCCAGCGCGGCGACGAGACCATCGCCAACCCCGCCCCGGAAGAACCGCTCCGTGCGGGCGACATCCTCGTCACGCTCGGCACCCGGGAGGAGCAGGCCGCCGTGACCGACCTCGTGTCCGACTGATGGCGACGCTCCTGCTCGAAGCCGGAATCGTGTTCACCGTCCTCGCGCTCGGCGGCGCGGCGGCGACGCGGGTCGAGCAGTCGGTCATCCCCGCGTACATCCTCGCGGGCGTGCTCGTGGGGCCGAACGCGCCCGAGGTGGCCGGCGTGTCGCTCGCCCTCGTGGAGTCGCGGGAGTTCGTCACCCTGCTCTCGGAGTTCGGCATCGTCTTCCTCCTGTTTTTCATCGGGCTGGAGTTCAACCTCGAACGCCTGCTGGCGAGTCGACGGCAGGTCACCCGGGCCGGCCTGATAGACCTCGTCGTCAACTTCGGCGTCGGTCTCGGACTGGGCCTCGCGTTCGGCTTCACGCTGCTCGAATCGCTGTTCGTCGCGGGCATCGTCTATATCTCCTCGTCCGCCATCGTGACCAAGACCCTGCTCGACCTCGGCTGGATAGTCGACCCCGAGAGCGAGGCGGTGCTCGGAGTGCTGGTGTTCGAGGACGTGGTCATCGCCGTCTACCTCGCGGTGCTGGGAGCGGCCGCGGCGGCCGCGAGCGGGGGCGGCGACCTCTCGGCGGCGGCGGCGTCGCTCGCCACGTCGCTCGCGTTCATCGGGGCGCTGGTCCTCCTCGCCTCGTACGGCACCCCGCTGCTGGAGCGCCTGTTCGACATCCGCTCCGACGAACTGTTCCTCGTGAGCACCGTCGCCGCCGCGGTGCTTGTGGGGGGCGTGGCGCTCTCGCTCGGCGTCTCGGAGTCGGTGGCGGCGTTCTTCCTCGGCGCGGCGTTCGGCGGCACCTCCCACGCCCACCGCATCGAACGGGTCATCGCCTCGGAGCGGGACCTCTACGCCGCCGTGTTCTTCTTCTCCATCGGCCTCGTGGCCGACCCCCGCCTCATAGGCGTCGTGGCCGTCCCGCTTCTCGCCCTCGTGGTCGTGACGACGGCGAGCAAACTCGGCAGCGGCTACCTCGGCGGGCGGACGTACGGCCTCTCGCCCCGCCGGTCGGTGCGCGTCGCCGCCGCGATGGTGGCCCGCGGCGAGTTCTCGCTCGTGCTCGCGGCGCTGGCCGTCTCCGTCGGCACCACCCGCGTGCTGACCGAAGTGATTCCGGTGCTCGTGGTGGGCTACGTGCTGGCGATGAGCGTCATCGGCACGACGCTGATGCGCAACACCGAACCGCTGGAGCGGTGGGTGACCGCGCGCGCGGCCGCGACGGGGGCGGAGGCGGGGTCGGCCGACGCGAGCGCCGACCCGGGCGTCGGCGGCCCCGTCTCACCGGACGGGTCGCCCGCGGAACGCCCCGACGACGAGGTAGGCGTAGACGAGCGGACCGAGTAGCGCCCCGGCGCGGCCGGCGGCGACGACGGCGGGTGCGGCCGCCGCGAGCCCCGCCGCCTCGCCGAACAGACCCCCGAACAGCAGGGCGACCGACGCGAGCGCCGTCCGGTCGTCGGCGCCGGGGAGCGACCCCACCGTCGGCGGGTAGAACTGGTAGGAGATGCCAACCACCGTCAGACCCAGCAGTTCGAGGACGTTGAGCCGGAAGTGGGCCGCCGCGAGCGACGCCGTGAGGCCGCCGAACGCGAACTGCAGGCCGAGGGCGACGCCGGCGGACCGACCGAGTCCGGCGAGGGCGGCTGCCTGCCACGCCACCAGCCACCCCGCGCCGGCCGCGACGAACCGCCGCGACCACCGGGTGACCGCCGCGGGGTCGGCGTCGCTCACGGCTCACACCCCCGTCGGCCCGACTCGTCGCCCGCGTAGGGCGGAGGAAGGTGCGCCCGTCACGGTTCGCCCGACTCGCGCCATCGGCTTGTAGTCGGCGGACGCGCCCACGTCGACCCTCTCCCGAACGTGTTCGGGTAGAAATTTTCGGGCGTCGAGCGCGTACGTACGCACATGGACGCGAGAGCGACAGCAGAGGCGGACGACGCGGAGGAGACGCGGCCGACCACGACGGTGGAAGTGCGCGCGACGGGTCACGTGCGGGACGCCATGGGGAGACACAGCTTCGAGTACACGTTCGAGGGCGACACCCTGCGGGAGTTCCTCGGCGCTCTGTTCGAGGAGTACGACGTGAAGGACCTCCTCATCGCGGAGACGGAGGAGGAGGCGACGACGAGGGGGTGGGCCAAGCGCGTCGATGACCCGCCCGGGACGTGGCGCAAGAACCCCGAGGGCGAGCAGTCGCGGGCGTTCGCGCGCGTCCTCGTGAACGGGCGGTTCAACGAGAACCTCGCGGGGTTCGACACGGAACTCGAAGACGGCGACCGGGTGGCGCTGGTGAAGCCGTTCGTCTTCTGCGTGTAGTCGCCGCGTCGGGCGGCGAAGGCGTCGCCACCGCCGTCGTCGCTCGGTTCGCGGTACTCAGTCGTCCGCCGTCGCCTCCGGGGAGAAGACGTCCTCCGGGACCACCCCGGTCTTCGTGAGCAGGTCGAGCATGTTGACCTCCTGCCACGTCTCCGCCAACTTCCCGTCCTCGAAGCGGTCTATCTCGATGCCGGAGACGGTCACGTCCTCGTCGGTCGGTTCCATGCTCCCCATCTCGCCGGTGAGCCGGCCGGTCTGCGTCCAGCGACTCACCACGTACTCCCCCGCCGAAATGATCTGGTCGATTTCGAGCGGTCCGTCTATCATGTCCCCGCCCATCTCGGCCATCTGTCGCACGCCCTCCGGGCCGGTGGGCCAGTCCCCCTCCGGCATCGACGGGTCGTGGAGGACGTAGTCCTCGGCGATGAGGTCGTCGATGGCGTCGAAGTTCTGGTCCTCCCAGATGTCTTCGAAGATTCGTCGGGCGACAGCCTCGTTGTCTTCTGTCGTCATTTGTTGCACCCCCGCCTCTCAGCGGGCAGTAGCGGGCACGCGCCGCGCGGCGATTATTATATGGGCAAAAATGGTGTAAAATACTCCGTTGGACGAGGACGACCGCGTCCAATCTCTCCGTGCGAAGACAGTCCCAGTCGGTCAGTGGGTCGTCGGCGTCGGTCCGACGGCGGGAATCCGCGCGGAGACGCGCCGGCGCCACCACGTTCGGTGCGCTCTGTCCGTCGCCGGCGGGGACGCGCCGAGACGACCGCCGACGGGCGGCGTTCGCGCGGTCGGCCGCGCCCGTCTCTCAGTTAAGACGGGGACGCGAACATCTTCGGCGGGCGTCCCGGACGTCGGGAATCGTCGGGGGGTGGAATACCCCGACGGACGGATGACGACGTGTATGAAAGTAGAGCGAGCGACGCTGGCCAAGATACTGGTCGTCGTCTTCGTGGCCAACCTCGTCGTGATGGGCGCGGGCGCGTACTTCGCCTATCAGGAGGCGCCGCCCATCCCGAAGCAGGTGGTCGGCCCAGACGGCGAGACGGTCGTGACAGACGAACAGATTCGGGCGGGCAAGGTGACGTTCCAGAAGGACGGGCTGATGAACCACGGGTCGATACTGGGCGACGGCGCGTACTTCGGGCCGGACTACACCGCCGACGCCCTCGACCTGAAGGTGAAGTACATGCGGCAGTACTACGCCGAGAAGTCGTACGGGACGGCGTACGCCGACCTCTCGGCCGAGAGGCAGGCGGCGATAAACGCCCGGGTCGAGAACGAACTGGACTCCGGTTCGACCGGCGATACCGTCCGGTACTCCGCCGCAGAACTGTACGCCCACCGGCAGGTGCGGCAAGAGTACGTCGAGCGGTACCACGAGGGTGACACCGAACGCGGCGTGCCCGCCGGGATGATAGACTCGGAGGAGGAGGCGCGGCGGTTCGCCGACTTCGCCATGTGGACGGCGTGGGCGGCCCACACCGACCGCCCGGGGTCGAGTCACTCCTACACCAACGAGTGGCCGTACGTCCCCGGTGCGGGTAACGAACCCACCGGCGGCGCGATGACGTGGTCGGTGGTGGCGATGGTGCTCCTCGTCGCCGGCGCGGGCGCGGGCGTGTGGCTCTACAAGAGCCTCGACCTGCCCGAGCCCTCGGCGGAGGGCATCGAGGTGCCCCACCCCGACGACTTCGACCTGTTGCCGAGTCAGGCCGCGGCGGTCAAGTTCGTGGCCGTGGCCGCGTTGCTGTTCGTCGGGCAGGTGCTCCTCGGGGGACTCCTCGCGCACTACTACGTCGAGCGTGGCGGGTTCTTCGGCCTCGGCGAACTCCTCGGCGTGAGCGTCCTCCAACTCCTGCCGTTCGCCATCGCGAAGACGTGGCACATCGACCTCGGCGTCCTCTGGATCGCCACGATGTGGCTGGGCGCGGGGCTGTTCCTCCCGCCCATGCTCACCGGGACGGAGCCGAAGAATCAGGCGACGTACGTCCGCGCCCTCCTCGGGACGCTCGTGGTGGTGGCCGTGGGCGGCCTCGCGGGCATCTGGCTCGGCGCGAACGGCTACATCGACGGGGCGCTCTGGTGGATACTCGGCAACGAGGGGCTGGAGTACCTCGAGATAGGCCGCCTCTGGCAGGCAGGCATCCTCGCCGGCTTCTTCGCGTGGGCGGTGCTGGCGTGGCGCGGGTTCAAGCCGCTGTTGGACCGCGAGTCCAAGTACGGCCTCGCGCACATGATACTCTACGCGGGCGGGTCCATCGGCCTGCTGTTCGGCGCGGGCATGATGTACACCCCCAAGACCAACATCGCCGTCACCGAGTTCTGGCGGTGGTGGGTGGTCCACATGTGGGTCGAGGGCGCGTTCGAGTTCTTCATCGTCGCCATCGTGGGCGTGACGCTGGTGAGCATGAACCTGCTGTCGCGCGAGTCCGCCGAGAAGGCCGTGATGGTCGAGGCCCTCCTCGTGATGGGCACGGGAATCATCGGCGTCTCCCACCACTACTGGTGGATCGGCATGCCCGACGTGGGATACCGGTCGGGAGCGCGTTCTCGACGCTCGAACTCGTCCCGCTGGTGTTCATCCTGTTCGAGGCCATCGGCGAGTACCGCGCGCTCTCGACGGCGGGCGAGGAGTTCCCCTACAAACTCCCGTTCATGTTCATCGTCGCCTCGGGCGCGTGGAACTTCGTCGGCGCGGGGGTGCTGGGCTTCTTCATCAACCTCCCGTTGGTGAACTACTACGAGCACGGCACCTACCTCACGGTGGGCCACGGCCACGCCGCCATGTTCGGCGCGTTCGGCTTCCTCGCCCTCGGCATGGCGACGTACATGCTCCGGGTGTCGACCGAGAACTGGTCGGGCCGGCGCATCAGGTGGGCGTTCTGGCTCTGGAACGCCGGCCTCGCGCTGATGGTGTTCGTCTCCGTCCTGCCGGTCGGGTTCCTCCAACTGGAGACGGCGTTCACCACGGGCTACGACGCCGCGCGGAGCGTGGCGTTCTACGAGCGGCCGCTGGTGCAGGCGCTGTTCTGGGCGCGGATGCCCGGCGACACCCTGCTCATCCTCGGGACGCTCGTGTTCGGCTACGACGTGGCCGAGAAGCTCCTCTCCCAGCGGACCACCGTGTCGCCCGACGACCGAAAAGAGCGGACTCCCGCGGCCGCCCCCGCCGAGAGCGACGACTGACGTAACCGCCCGGCGGGGTCGTCGCCGCCGCTTTTCGACCGACGACGAGGCGACGCAGGATTCATACGGGTCGCTCGCGACGGTACGGACAGTTCCACCGGACCCGTACCCGTACCCGGACCGCCGACGTCCTACACAGATGCCAACCGCCAGACTCACCGTCACGCTACCCGAGTCGACGTGGATACACGAGGTGACCAGCAGCCACCCCGACGCGACGTTCCGCGTACTGGCCGCGATGCCCCGGGAGGACTCGGGCGTCGGCCTCGTGGAGATAACGGCGGACGAGGCGCAGATGCCCGACATCCTCGACGCGTTCGAGAGCTACGACGCAGTCACCCACGCCGACTTAGTCCACGCCGCGGACGAGGAGGCCATCGTCCAGTTCGAGACGACGGAGCCACTGCTGTTGCTGTCGGTCCAGAACTCCATGCTCCCGCTGGAGTTCCCTATCACCATCGAGGACGGCCGCGCGTCGGTCGAACTCACCGCCTCGCGCGACCGGATGTCGACGTTCGCGGAGCAACTCGACTCGTTCGGCATGAGCTACGACGTGGAGTACATCTACCAGACGCGGGAGGGGGAGGCGCTGCTGACCGACCGCCAGCGCCGCCTGCTCGAAGCCGCGGTCCGAGAGGGGTACTACGACACCCCGCGGGAGTGCACCCTGACGGAACTCGCCGACCGCGAGGGCATCGCCAAGTCCACCGCCAGCGAGTGCCTCCACCGCGCCGAGTCGAAGGTGGTCCGGCAGTTCGTCCGCGACGTCCTCGGCGTCGACACCGAGTGACGGCCGCGGGGAGACGGGACCGGACGGCCGACGGAGGGCGCGTCGACGGCGGCCGAAGCCGCGGGCCGTCGGCGCCTCGCGCCGCGGCGGGTAAGTTGAAAGGTGTCCCCGCCCTACGCCCGCCCGTGCCCGAGTTCCCCGAGGACCGCGACCCCGACGCCGCCCCGCCGGGGCCGGCCGACGAGATAGACGACGTCCCCACCATCTCCTGTACCACGTGCGGCCGGGAGTGGGACCTCTCGCACGAACTCGACGAACTCGAAGTCGGCAATCAGGCGGTCGAACAGTTCGCCCTCGACCACATGCAGCACACCGGCCACTTCCCCGACGACGTGGCAACGTGGCGGGCGGTCTGCCGCCACTGTCCCGAGGGAGCCGAGCGCCTCTCCGAACACGGGGTGCGCCGGTGGGCGGAGACCCACGCCCGACACACCCGGCACGATGTCGAGGTCCGTCCGGCCAGCGAGGACGAGGACGCGACCGTCATCGAGGGGTGACCCGGTTCGGGGTCGGGGTCGAGTCCGCCCCGTCCGACGCCGACCCGCGTCAGCGGAGTTCGGAAACCACGTCGTCGGGGAGGTAATCGACCGTCTCGGCGTCGTTGCGGAGGCCGGCGAGCATCACCACGTCCGCGCCCGCGCCGCCGAACGACTCGACACGGTCGTGCACGATTAGCTACATAAATTCTATCATCTAAACGCTCGAACTAATCTCATGACCAACTACGGTCGTATACTCCTACCGGTGGACGGGAGCGACGAAACGGCGGACGTGGTCGACCACGCCGTCGGTCTGGCGAACGCTCCGGACCCGTCGATTCATCTCCTCTACGTCGTCGACGAGCGGAAGTTCACCGACCCCGCGCCGCTCAAGCCGGACGTGATAGACGTCAAGACGGACGAACTGCTGGCGCGGTACAGGGAAGAGGGGGAGAAGGCCCTCGACCGTATCGAGGGCACCATCGCCGAACGCGACCCGAACGTCGAGACCGTACGCGTCGTCGAACAGGGCGTCCCGTACGAGGAGATACGGCGGTACGTTCGGGAGGCGGACATCGACGCCGTCGTGATGGCCACTCACCAGCGCTCGGAGCGCGACCGGCAACTGCTCGGGAGCGTCACGGAACGCGTCGTCCGGACGAGCGACGTGCCCGTCTTCGTCGTCCCGCCCGTCCGGGACCAGACGGAGCCGTGAGACCGAGGCCGTCGGACGCCCCGAACGCGTCCCTCGAACACATCTCGGCGGCGCGGCCCGGGCGAACACGCGCCGTAGCGCAGGGGTATTACGCCTGCGCGACGTACGGGGGACACCGTGACCGCAGTCGCCTACCACTGTTCGGACTGTCGCGACAGCACCATGACGCGGGGGTACGACGTCTCTCACTTCACTACGTCCTGTCCCTCCTGCGGCGAGTTCGCCCGGTTCGTCAACGGCGACGTACTGGAGCAGTTCGAGGCGTTCGAGGAGACGCCGCCCGAGGGGTTCGGGTGGGACCGCCTCGGCAGACTCGAGAAGCTCGTGGTCGCCGAGGGTCTCGTCCGCCGGGGCAAGACGCTCGACGACTACGACGTCGAGTCGGTCGAGGCCGACGCCGAGTCGACCGAGGCAGAGTTGGCCGACTGACCGCCGAGAGACCCCCCGGCCGGCGGACGAACGCCGCGGACCGAAGACGTCGTACGGACTCACGGCTCACCCCGTGGAAGACGGCGTCAGTTTCGAGAAGGTAGTCTCCTAACCGGGCCGTACGCGGACGAAACGAACGGAGAAGTCGCTCTCTCGTCGACGTCAGCAGAACCGAGATTAGGTGGCTGGGGAGTTGCTGGCCCCAATCACCTTCCGGCCGGCGGCCGGAGGAAGGTGGGCCAACGCGGATTTGAACCGCGGACCTCCCGGTTATCAGCCGAGCGCTCAACCTGACTGAGCTATTGGCCCAGGTGAGCGCATTAGCGAGTTGCGCGGTGGAAAGTTTAAGAGTTTCCTTTTAATCGGCGGCGCGGGGTTCGTTACCCGTTGTCGTCGCCGTAGCCCGGGCCGGACCCTGAGCCGGAGGGGTCGCCGGACTCGAACTCGTAATCGAAGTCGTCGTACTCGTCGTAGTCGTAACCCGACTCGTCCTCGGGGAAGCCGTACGTCCAGACGTCGCCCGTCACGAACCCCTCGGCGCGCTTGTCGAGGTACGGCACCACGACGTAGCGCTTCAGCGCGACGCGGATGGGGTAGCGCGTCACGGGTATCGCCAGCAGGAACCCGATGGCGTCGGTCACCACGCCCGGCGTGAGCAGGAACGCCCCGGCGGCGATGAGCAGGCCGCCGTCCATGAGTTCGGTCGTGGGCAACTCGCCCGTCGCCACCTTCCGCTGGAACTTCCGTATCGTGTTCCGGCCCTCGGCGCGGACGAGGAGCATCCCGACCAGCCCCGTCAACACGACGAGAAGCACCATGAGTTCCCAGCTGAGGACGAAACTCGCCAGCGCCACCAACACCAGCGAGTCCGCGAGGGGGATGAGCAACAGCAGCGCCAGCATCCAGCGCGTTCGCATGCCCTAGCCTAACCCCGCCGGCCCTGATAGCCCTTTTGTCAGGACGCCGCTCCCGACGCCGGGGTCGCGCCGGCCGTGGCCGCGGCTCCCGGACCCGCGAACGCGTCGCTCGTCGGCGCCGGGCGCGTCGTATCGACCGGTTCGGACCCGACGGGCCGCCTGTCACCTGCCGGTCACCCGCCGTCGCCGTCGCCGTCACCGATGCCGACGGTCGGCGGACTCGTCCGGTTCTCGGCGTCGCCCGCCGCGCCGTTCGGGGTCGACGCGGTGCCGTCGCCCGTCGCGTCCGACCCGTCGGGGGTCGACGCCGCGGCCACGGGGGTGTCTGTGCCGGCGGCGTCGCTCCCGGGCGTGTCGCCGTCGACGATACCGAGCTGCGCCGGGCCGACGGCGGTGATGACGAGGCCCGTCATCAGCAGCACCGTCCCGACGTACCCCAGTACGCGCTGGGCTCTGTCCACGCGGAGCCACCCTCCCGGTCGCGTGATACGGTCTACGGGACCGTATCCGTGTCGGCCCGTCGACGGACACTCGAAGCGCTTACCCGCCGGGACGCCCGAGCGAGACGCATGGAAGACGACACGCGCGTCGAGTGGCGGGAGTGGGGCGAGGAGGCGTTCCGGGAGGCCGCCGACCGCGAGCGGCCGGTGTTGCTCTCGCTCTCGGCGACGTGGTGTACCGACTGCCACGAGATGGACGTCGAGACGTACGGCGAACCGCGCATCGCCGCCAACGTCAACGACGGGTTCGTGCCGGTGCGGGTCGACGTGGACCGTCACCCGCGGGTCAGGGAGCGCTACAACATGGGCGGGTTCCCCTCGACCGTGTTCACGACGCCCGACGGCCGCCTCATGACCGGGGCGACCTACCTCGGCCCCGACGGGATGCGGCAGGTGCTCGACCGCGTCCGCGAGACGTGGGAGGCCAAGGGCGCGGACGCCGGACGCGTGCCGCGCGCCCTCGCGGACAACCCCACGCCCGCGGGCGAGGTGACCGACACCATCGAGGAGCATCTCGCGGGCCAACTCGGCGAGAAGTTCGACGACCGGTTCGGCGGGTGGGGCGACGACGCCAAGTTCCCCCTTCCTCGAACTATCGAGTTCGCGCTGAAGCGGGAGCGAGAGCAGGCGCGCAAGACGCTCGACGGCGTCTACGGCGGCCTGTTCGACGAGGAGAACGGCGGCTTCTACCGGTACGCGGGCGCGCGAGACTGGACCGACCCCCACCGCGAGAAGACGCTCGACGCCAACGCCGCCCTCCTCCGGGCGTTCGCCAACGGCTACCTCTACACCGGCGAGGAGCGCTACCGCGAGGCGGCGGACGGGACGGTGGGCTTTCTCGTCGACGAACTCTGGAACGGGGCGGCGTTCGGCGGGAGTCAAGCCCCCGACGAGGGGAGCGGCGACGGCGAACTCGCCACGGGGCCCCGGACGGACCTCACGGCGTACGCTGACGCCAACGCCCTCGCGGCCGACGCCCTCCTGACCCTCGCGGCGTACACCGACGACGGACGCGCCCGCGCGTACGCCGACCGGACCCTCGACTACCTCCGCGCCGAACTCGTCGCCGGCGACGGCGAGGTGACTCACTTCCGCGCCGCCGGCGGGGAGGACGGGGCCGCGGCGTCCGAGTCGGGACTCCTGACCGACTCCGCCCGCGTCGCGGGCGCGTTCGCCCGGGCGACGCAGGTGCTCGGCGGCGACGACCACCTCGACGCGGCGCGCGGCGTCGCCGACGCCGCCGTCGACGCGTTGCAGGGCGAGGGCGGCGCGTTCCGCGACGGCCCCGCCGAGGGCCCCGGCCTGCTCGACAGACCGCTCCGCCCCCTCGACGGCAACGTGGAGATGGCCGACGCCCTCCTCGACCTGTGGGTGCTGACGGGCGAGGAGCGCTACCGCGAGGCGGCCCACGACGCGGTGGGCGCGTTCGCGGGCGCGTGGGACCGCATCGGCGTGCAGGTGGCGGGGTACGGCTCCGTCGCCGCCCGCCTGCGCCGCCCGCCCCTGTCGGTCGAGGTCGGGGCGGCCCCCGGGTCGGACCTCCACCGCGCCGCCCTCCGGGTGGCCGACCACGAGAAGGTGGTCCGCCCGGACGCGCCCGGCGTGGCGGCGGACGCGGCCCGCGTCTCGGTCGGCGACGCGTCCCGCACCGT
Source organism: Haloferacaceae archaeon 50 (assembly GCA_046097085.1). Lineage (GTDB taxonomy): Archaea > Halobacteriota > Halobacteria > Halobacteriales > Haloferacaceae. The sequence goes on from CP175567.1 coordinate 100,848, forward strand.
CGAGTCGCCCGAGGAACTCGTGGCGGCCGTGAGCGAACTCGGCGACACGGTCTGACGGACGCCGCGGTGTAAACCGGCGATGCGTTTTTGGTCCCCCGCCTACGCCTACGGGCATGGCGACGCTGCGCGACTTGGGGCTCTCGGAGTACGAGGCACGGGCGTATCGAGCGCTGCTGCGGACCGGACCCACAACTGCGAAGGAGTTGTCGCGCGCGAGCGACGTGCCGATGGGGCGGGTGTACGACGTGCTCAACAGCCTCGAACAGTACAACCTCGTGCGGAGTCAGGCCGCGAGTCGCCCGAAGAAGTACGTCGCGGTCGAACCGGACACCGCGCTCGACCGCCTGCTGACCGACAAGAAACGGGAGCTAGAGGAGAAGGCCGAGCAGTACGAGGAGGTGGTCGACGACCTGTCGGACGAACTCGACGCGAACGAACCCATCCAAGGGCAGTTCTGGACCGCGGCGGTCGGTCCCGGGGAGTCGGCCGACCTGCTGGTCGAACGTCTCACTACCGCCGACGACCGAATCGTGCTGGCGGCCGGCGTCTCCTCGCCCCAGTTGGACATCGGCGACGTCGGTCAGCGGGTCACCGCCGAACTCGAAGCCGCCCTCGAACGGGACGTGTCGGTGTCCATCCTGATGACGCCGGACCTCGTGGACACGCTCCCGGCGAGCGTCGGAGAGCGGTACCGCGAACGACTCGCCGACCACCCCGAGTTCGCGGTCCGAATCGCCGACGACGTGGCGGGGACGTTCAACCTCATCGACGACGTGGAGGTGTGCGTCGAGGTGCCCAACCCCCTCCACCCCGGCGAGGCGTTCGCCATGATAAACCTGAAGGACGCGGAGTTCGCCGAGAACCTCCGGGGCACGTTCGAGCGCCGGTGGGAGACGGCCGACCGGTTCTCGCTCTGACGCGCTACTGCAGTTCCTCGCGGAGGGTCCCCACCGTGACCTCGCGCTCCGCGTGGGCGTTGTGCTGGTGGATGGACTCGTCGTTCGACTGTTTCATCGTTATCACGGCGTCGTCTCCGAGGTGGTCGAACCGGTCGACCACCTGGTGGGCCATCGACCGGACGCAGTCCTCGACGAACTTGGCGTCGGCGTGGGCGCGGTAGGTCATGTGGTCCTCGTCGGGGCGCTTGGCGAGGTTGTAGATGCGGGCGCTCATGGAGTCGCGCGCCACGTCGATGACGTCGTGGAGGTCCACGTCGGGCGACCCCGCGGCCGAGACGGTGAGGGTCGCGTGACCCCGCTGGGAGTGGCCGGGCTGGGGGACGGTGTCGAGGAACTGGTCGACCACGTCGTCCTCGACGCCCAGGTCGAGCAGCGTGTCCCGGGCGCGGGCGGCGGACATGCCCTGCGAACACGGGCAGACGGTCATACCGGTCACCTCCGCGCCTATCTCCTCGGAGGTGCCCTCCTCGGTGGCCACCGCGCCGGCGAGGATGGTGGCGGTGCCCTGCGTGGGGAGGCCGCTCTCGGGCGTCTCCTCGCGTATCATCCACTCCGCCTCCATGCGCACCTCGGCGCGGGAGGTGTAGTCGTGTTTCTCCAGGAGTCGCTCGGCGGCGTCGCCGCAGATGTCCTCGACGCGGTAGTCGGTGTGGGCGACGGCGGCCTCCAGCGTCTCGTCGATGACCTGCATGTTGCGGGACATGTCCGCGCCCTTGCGTTCGGCCGGCAGGTCGACGTACACCTCGAACTCCGCCATCAGAACCAGCGGTCGCTTGTCCTCGCGGGATATCTTCACGAGTTTCTCGACGCCCGTGACGCCGACCTGACTCAGGCCGACGGTCACGTCCGGACGACTCGCCTGTACGTCAGGCAACTGGTGACTCATCGTGTGGTGGTGGCACTCTCGCCGCTTACGGCTTTCGATGGGTGTCGGCGCGAGAGCGCGGCGTCCGGCGGCCTTAGAGCGTGCGAGAGGGGCGGAGAGCCGAGGAGTCCGTTAGCCCGTCAGGGCCAGTCGTCGCGCGTCGCTTCCTCGAAGGCGCCCTCCTCCTCGTCGGCGTCGTCGGCGAGTTCCCACTCCGCCGCCTCGGCGGCGTCCTCCACGGCGAGGTACTCCCAGCCGACGGCCTCGGCCAGTTCGCGGTCCTCGTCGGAGGTGCCCACGAAGACGTGCCGGGGCGTGTCGAACTGGCGGCGCACGTTCTCCAGACTCTCCTCGACGCCGCGCGGCCCCGAGAAGAAGTCCTGTCGGATGCGGTTCTTCCGCGTGAAGTTGGTGATGACGTAGGTGGGTTTCTCGCTCACGACCCCGACGTACTCCGTCCACCGCCGGGCGTCCTCGAAGACGCCCGTGGGGTCCGCGAGGCGCTTCAGCGCCTCCAACTCGAACGCGAGGGTCATCTCGCCGCTACCGCTTTCCATGCGCTACGGTGGGTCGCGCCGGTGGAAAACGCCTTCGGTCCGGGGGACGGGAGGGCGGCGCGGAGGGTCGACGGGTCACTCGACTCGGTAGTAGTCGGTGAAGACGACGACGTCGCCGGTGGTCAGTTCCGGCGCGTCGAAGACGGCGTGCGCGCCGTCGATGCTGGCCACCGCGTCCTGCGTCCGTTCGTCGAGTTGGTCGAAGTGGCGGACGCGACTCCCCTCGGGCACCGACTCCGTGCGCGTCACCCGGACGCGGTCGCCGCTCTCCGAACGCTTCGCCACACCGTCGACCGTTCCTGACATGTGGTATCATATACCACACTACTACATAAGCGTTTCTTACATATCGGTCGTGAGTGAGACGAGTCGAGGAGGCGAGGCGGGCAGAGAGCGAGCGGGCGCCGGAGCGCCGACGCCTACTGCTCTTGAGTCGGGGCGAGTTCGTCCACGTCGAACTCCTGTCGCATCAGTACGTCCTTCTGGTCGGCTACCACGCGTTCCTCGCGCATGAGCCGTTTGTAGCCGCTCTGGGGCGAGAGGTCGCCGATGAGGACGCCGCCGCATATCTTGCCGTCCTTGAACGCGAGGCGGCGCCACTCGGTGTCGGAGTACTTGGCCTCCGCCTCGTCGTCGCCGAGGGTGGGGTGGCCGAAGGAGAGGAACGGGAACTCGAAGTGGGTGATGGAGTACGAGGAGACCCACCGGAACTCCTCGGACTCGGGGTTCACCATGTTCTGGGCGGCGATGTTGCCCTGTTCCTTCGCCGACCCCCACGACCCGTTCTGGGCGTACTCGCCGAGGATGGTGTCGTAAAAGCGGGTGATGTCGCCGGCGGCGTAGATGTCGTCGACGCTCGTCCGCATGTACTGGTCCACGACGACGCCCGTGTCGGTCTTCACGCCCGTGCCCTGCAGCACCTCGGTGTTGAAGTCGAGACCGATGGCGATGCCGGACCAGTCGCACTCGTACCGGTCGCCGTTGGGGTCGACGGCGGCGACGACGTGACCGTCGTCGTCCACCTCGTAGTGGTCGACGCCGGAGTCGAACACGGGTTCGACGCCGCGTTCGCGGAGGGCCTCGTGGATGATCTCCGCGCCCTGCTCCGAGAGCGCGTAGCGCCACCAGCAGTTGCCCCGCATCAGGTAGTGGGCGTCGAGTTCCTGCGCGCCGCAGATAGCTGCGAGGTCGATGCCGAGGAGGCCCGCGCCGACGACGACGCCGTGGTCGGCCGCCTCGACGTGCGCCTTGATGCTGCGGGCGTCCTCGAACGTCCAGAAGTGGTCGATGCCGTCGGCGTCGGAGTTCTCGACGGGCAACTGGGTGGGGGTCCCGCCCGTCGCGACGAGGAGTTTGTCGTACGAGAGGTCCTCGCCCTCGTGGGTGTGGACGGTGTGGCCGTCGGGGTCGATGTTCGTGACGAAGGTGTTGAGTCGGAGGTCGATGTCGCGTTCCTCGTACCAGTCCTCCTGATGGATGGAGATGGGAGCCTCCGGTAGCTTCCCTTTCGCGAACTCCTTGATGAGAATCCGGTTGTACAGGGTCTCGCCCTCGTCGGTGATGACGGTGACATCGGCGTCGGGCGCCTCCTCGCGCAGGGTCTCCGCCGCGGAACTCCCCGCTATCCCGTCGCCGATTATCACATACGACTCGCTCATACGGAACGTTTTGCGGGCGGGGTTAATGTGGATTGCTATCCTCGCGTCGGTGGACTGATGAAAACTCGTACACCGAACGGGGTGAGGACGGCGTGAACTTAAAGGGAAGCGGGACCTAACGCTCGCCGATGAAGCTTCGTCAGAACGCCCGTCACTTCGCCGCGAAGAAGGCGCTCACGACGCCCGGCATCGGCCACTTGGTCAACGCCGGCCTCGTGCGACTCCACACCAGCATCTTCCTCAAGAAAGCTGACGAGGCCCACCGCGAGGAGCGCAAGGAGCACCTCGACGCCTTCTTCGACGCCACCATGGACGCCTACACCGCGGCGCTCGAAGAGGGGTACGACGAGGCCGAGGCCCGCGAGATAACCCACGTGCAGGCCAACTTCGACTTCTACAACCACGGCTGGACCGAGATGATGGAGTTCCCGACCGACGAGGTGGAGGCCCACTACGAGCGCCACCGCGACTTTTTCGAGCGACACGGCATCACCGTCGCCGACCCCCTCGGCGAGTTCGGCGGCGACGTGCCCGAGGCCCCCTCGACGCCCGAGAGACTCGACGACCCCGAACACCCCCACGCCGAGGGCGGGTTCGCCGACGACGTGTACGTCGAGGGCCCCGACGGCGAACTCCGCGTCGGGGGGCAGGAGGAACCCGACGACGTGGACGTGCGCACCGCTCCGGGCCTGAACGACGAACCGCGAGAAGAAGGCGACGCGTAGTCGACCGGTCCCACCGTCGCGCCGTCGAGTCGGTTACTCGTCGCTGCGACGACCGGGCTTAGCTCCCGCTACTCGACGAGGAGTCGCTCTCACTGTCACTCCCCGACGAGGAGTCGCTCTGGCTCCCGTCGCTCGACTGCGCCGACGGGTCGGTCTGGACCTGCGTCGGACTCTGTCCTCGCGGCTGTCCGGCCTCCTGACCGCCGCCCTGCCCGAGGTCGACCGGGAGCTTCTGGCGGAGTTCGCCGGCCAGCGACTCCACGCGGTGGCGGACGGTGTTTATCTCCTCTTCGAACTGCTGGACGTTCCGCTCGACGTAGTGGACGCGCGTGGCGGGAATCTGCTTCATGAGGTCGTTGCCCTCGTCGTCGGTGCCCGCCTTGACCGCCCAGTGGTCGCGCACGTACGCCACCTGCTCGTTCTCGACGGTCACTTCTTTCGTCCCCTCCTCGGGGTCCTCGTACACGATGGTCGCCTGACCGACTTCCAACTGAGACATGACGTCTACTCTTCGGACCCCGAGTCTTGTATTCTCTGTGGCAGAGGGAGAAAGAAATACGTCGTCCACCGCCCGCCGTCCGGGCGGCGTGCGCGGCGGTCGCTCGGCGACGGCGGTCGTCGCTCAGTCGTCGGTGGCGGCCGTCGTGGTCCCCTCGGCGCTCGCCCGGCGGCCGTCGCCGGCCTTCCCGTCGATGCGGTCGGCGCACTCGTAGCCCGCGAGGATACCGCCGTTCAGGCTCCGCTCGGGGTACTGGGCCTCGCTGGCCATCCCGGCGTAGTAGACGCCATCGAACACCTCGTCTTCGAGGTCGTAGGGCACCACCATGTCGAGGTAGCCGCGTTCGTACACCGGGGCGGCGCGGGGGTTGCGCGCCACCCGGAAGTCGACGACGGACGACCGGTCGAACGTCGGGAACATCTCCCCGACGTGCGAGAGCCACCGCTGTTCGAGTTCGTCGTCGGACATCTGCCAGTTGTCCTCCTCGGGCGACTGGATGTAGGAGGCCACGTAGAGGAGGTGTTGGCCGCCGTAGCGCTCCGGCGGCACGAAGTTGGTGTGCTCGATGAGCGCCCCGAACGGCGCGTCGTGTGCGACGTTGAGCCAGTACGTCTCGTCCATCAGCGGTTCGTCCATCGTGACCATACCACAGACCGCGCCTTGGAAGTCGATGTCGCAGGCGTAGCCGGTCAGGTCCTCCAGCACGTTGGGCATCGCCGCGACCACCACGGCCTCGGTGTCGCGGGTCCGGGACCCCTCGTCGGTCTCGACGGTGACGGACGACACCGCGCCGTCGTCGGCGCCCACGTCGGTCACCCGCGCGCCCGTCGTGATGTTCTCGCGGCCGACCGCCTCCACCAGCGCGTCGAGCAGGACGGCGAAACTGCCGTCGAAGTACCCCAGCTGTTCGCCCTTCAGCAGGTCGCGCTCCCCGCGGAACTTGATGCGCCCGAGGAGCCACGCCGCCGACACGTCGTCCTTCCGGTCGCCGAACTTGGCGTCCAGCAGGGGCTCGAAGAAGTTCTCGTAGACGCCGCGGGAGGTGTGCTCCAGCAGGAACTCCTTGATGGGCACGTCCTCGAACGCCGCGAGTTCGTCGTACGTGTCGAACTTGGGGACGCCGCCGCGCACGTCCACCTCCATCGTGAGCATGCCCAGCCTGAACTTGTCGTAGAGGCTCATGTGGGGGTAGGCGGCTATCTCCCAGATGGTGTTGAGCGGGTGGACCACGCCGTCGACGTAGTAGCCGTCGTTGCCGTATATCCACTCCACGCGGTCGCCCAGCCCCAACTCCTCGGCGAGTTCGACGATGGTCTCCTCGGACTTCGAGAGGTGGTGGTAGAACTTCTCGATGGGGTCGCCCGCCGTCTCGTACACGGCGGCCAGTCCCCCGAGGTCGTCGCTGGCCTCGTACACCTGCACTTCGTGTCCGCGCTGTTGGAGTCGGTAGGCGGCCGCGAGTCCGGCGATACCGCCGCCGACGACGCTTATCATACGCGTCGCTACGCGGGGGGCTGGAAAGTCCCTTTTGGCTTGTGGCCGCCCCGGCCGCGGACGGTCCAGAGACGGTGCGAGGTGGTGTCCCACCTGCGCCTCGCGTCCCACGCGTTCGCTACCTTTTTATCTGCAGTTCGGGAACGACACGACCATGGTAACGGTCCGGGCACCCGCGACGAGCGCCAACCTCGGCAGCGGGTTCGACGTGTTCGGCGTCGCCCTCGACCGGCCCGCGGACGTGGTCCGGGTGGAGCGGGCCGACCGAACCTCGATAGAGGTGACCGGAGTGGGGAGCCAGTACATCCCGGAGGACCCCGAACAGAACACGGTGGGGGCCGTCGCGGAGGCCCTCGACGCCCCCGCGCACATCCAGATAGACAAGGGGGTGCGCCCCTCCTCCGGCCTCGGGTCGTCGGCCGCCAGCGCCGCGGGCGCGGCCCTCGCGCTCAACGAACTCTACGACCGCGGCCTCTCCCGGAAGGAACTGGTGCCCGTCGCGGGCGAGGGCGAGGCCGTCGTGTCGGGCGAGGCCCACGTCGACAACGTGGCCCCGGCGCTGCTCGGCGGGTTCACCGTCGCCGCGAGCGGCGACGTGACGGCGGTCGACGTGAACGTGCCGCTGGTGGCCTGCCTCCCCGAGATAACCGTCTCGACGCGCGACGCCCGGCAGGTGGTGCCCGACCGGGCCGACATGCGCGCCGTGGTGCGCACGGTGGGGTACGCCGCCACCCTCACGGTCGGGATGTGTCGCGGCGACCCCGTCCTCGTGGGACAGGGGATGGAAGACGACATCGTGACCCCGGCGCGGGCCGAACTCATCACCGGCTACGAGGACGTGAAGGCCGCGGCCCGCGCCGCCGGGGCGACCGGCGTCACGGTGTCTGGCGCGGGGCCGTCGGTGATAGCGGCGTGTCGCCGCCCCGACCGCAAGGCCGTGGCGGCCGCGATGGTGGAGGCGTTCGCCGACGCCGGCGTCGACGCCCGCGCCTACCAGACCGGCGTCGGCCGCGGCGCGACCCTCTACTGAGTCGGGGCGGGAGAGCGAGAGAACTGAGCGGGCGACGGCGACGCCTCAGACGCCCCGGCCCTGAAGCTTCTCCTCCTCGGGCATGTCGACGTTGGACTCGCCTTTCATGCCGCGCCCGACGTCGGCGGCGATGTCGGCGAGTCGGTCGGGGTCGTCCCAGTTGTTGACCGCCTCGACGATGGCCTCGCCCATCGTCACGGGGTCCTCCGCGCCGAAGATGCCCGACCCGACGAAGATGCCGTCGCAGCCGTGGTGCATCATCAGCGCCGCGTCCGCGGGGGTGGCGATGCCGCCCGCGGCGAAGTTGACCACCGGGAGGCGGCCCATCTCGGCCGTCTCGTGGACGAGTTCCGCGGGGGCCTCGTTCTCGCGCGCCCACTTCTCGCGCTCCTCGTGGGTCTTACCCTGAAGTTCGCGGATGGAGCCTTTGATGGTGCGCTGGTGGGTCACGGCCTGGTTCACGTCGCCGGTCCCGGCCTCGCCCTTGGTGCGTATCATGGCCGCGCCCTCGTCGATGCGCCGGAGGGCCTCGCCGAGGTCGCGCGCGCCGCAGACGAACGGCGCGGTGAACTCGCGCTTGTCGATGTGGTACTCGTCGTCGGCGGGCGTGAGAACCTCCGACTCGTCTATCATGTCGACCCCGACCGACTCCAGAATCTGGGCCTCGGTGTGGTGTCCGATGCGCGCTTTCCCCATCACGGGGATGGACACCTCGTCGATGATGCCCGCCACCTTCGCGGGGTCGGCCATGCGGGAGACGCCGCCGCGCTTGCGGATGTCGGCGGGGACGGCTTCGAGCGCCATCACGGCCACCGCGCCCGCGTCCTCGGCGATGCGGGCCTGCTCACGGTCGACCACGTCCATGATGACACCGCCCTTCTGCATCCGGGCGAACCCCCGCTTGACGAGGTCTGTTCCGCGCTTCAAGTCCTCCAGCTCGGTATCCTCGGGCATGCGAGCGGCTAACGAGCGAATGCACTTAACGAGTCCCTTTTCGGGAACCGCACCGGAGACCGGTCGAACGACGCCGTCGGAGGTCGCCTCCGACGACCCGGAACCGCCACGGCTTTGGCGACACCCGCCGTCGGACGCGACATGTCCTACGGCGTCCGCGCGCGCTTCGGACGGTTGGTCTCCGGCGCGGGCCTCCCCGACCCCGAGCGTCTGCCGCGGTGGGTCGCCCCCCTCCCCGAGCGGGTGGAGAACTTCGGCCTCCACCTCGCGGCCGTCGTGGCCGCCGTCAACCTCGTCGGCACGGCCTTCGGGTTCTGGTACTACCTCCCCCAGTTCGGAATCGAACCCGTCGCGATGTGGCCGCTCGTCCCCGACAGCCCCGTGGCGACGCTGTTCATCGCGCTCTCGCTCCTCGCGTGGCGCGTCGGCCGCCCCAACGAGTACCTCAACGCGCTGGCGTTCTTCGGCTGTATCAAACTCGGCCTCTGGACGCCGTACGTGCTCACCGTCTTCGAGGCCGACTTCTCGTACCTCCACTGGGCGATGTACAACTTCCTGTTCTGGAGCCACCTCGCCATGGTGGTCGAGGCGTTCCTGCTCCACCGCTTCTCCGACTTCCCGGTTCGCGCCGTCTTCGTCGCCGTCGTCTGGTACGGCCTCAACGACGTGGTGGACTACTTCGTGCCGGTAGTGGGGCGACCCCACCACACCACCGTCCCGGCGGAGGCGGTGGGGCGACTCGCGTTCGACCACTCGCTGCCCGCCCACGACGTGGCCGCCGCCGGGGCCGTCGTGCTCACGCTCGCGGCCACGTTCCTCGCGCTCTCGACCCGAGTGAAGAAGCTGGAACTCCGCGGGCATGAGCGTAGGCGCGGCGAGAGCGAACGGGCGTGAGCGCCGCGCCGGCCCCGCCTGCCCCGTGGCGGGCCTCCGGTCGCGCGAGTCACTCCGCCGCGCGGCCGTTCGCGAGACGGCCGAGAGCCGCCGCGACGAGGGCGCAACAGACGAACGCGGCGACCGTGAGAACCACCGAGCGGGACACGTAGAGGGTGCCCGCGACGACGAGAGCGGCGGTCACCGCGGCCCCGACCGAGACGGCGTAGGGGGGTTCTTCGGCGTTCACTCCCGTTCGAACGGCCGTGAGAGCAAAGAGTCTACTGCCGGCGGCGGCCGAGTAGCGGAAGCACGCCGACGCGAGTACGGGACGCCGCCGACGGTTCCGTTTTTTCCCGTTGCGGGGCGAACCGGCGGGCATGGACACGTACGACCGCATCGCGGACCTCCGCCTCGTAGTCGAGGACACCGACCGGACGCGACGCGAGCGCGACACGTCGAGCGACTTCACCCGCGTCACCACCACCGTCTCGCTCTCGGGCGGGGGCGAGACGGGCCGGGGCGAGGACGTCACCTACGCGACGCCGGACCACGACGCCCTCGCGGACGCGCCCGCCGACCCGTTCGACCTGACCGGCGAGTGGACGTTCGGGGAGTTCTCGGCGGCGCTCGACGGCGTCGACCTGTTCCCGACGAAGGAGCCCGAGCGCGAGGACTTCCGCCACTACCGCCGGTGGGCGCTGGAGGCCGCGGGCCTCGACCTCGCGCTGAGACAGGCGGGCGAGACGCTGGCGAGCGTCCTCGGCCGGTCGGAGGACCCGGTGCGGTTCGTGGTCAGCACCCGTCTCGGCGACCCGCCGACCGCCGACCGGGTGGAGTCGCTCCTCGACCGCTACCCCGGGACGGAGTTCAAACTCGACCCCACGCCGGAGTGGGACGACGCCCTCGCCGCGACGCTCGCGGAGACCGAGGCCGTCCGCATCGTGGACCTGAAGGGGCGCTACGAGGGGACCGAGGTGGACCAACCGCCGGACCCGGCGCTCTACCGCCGGGTGCTCGACGCCTTCCCCGACGCCGTGGTGGAGGACCCGGCGCTGACAGACGAGACGCGCCCCCTGTTCGACGGCGCCGAGGGCCGGGTGTCGTGGGACGCGCCCATCACCGGCGTCGAGAGCGTCGAGGCCCTCCCCTTCGACCCCGAGTGGCTGAACGTCAAGCCCTCGCGGTTCGGGTCGGTGGAGTCGCTGTTCGAGACGCTGGCGTTCGCCGCCGACCGCGACGTGTCGCTCTACGGCGGCGGGCAGTTCGAACTCGGCGTCGGACGGGGGCAGATACAGGAACTCGCGTCGGTGTTCTACCCGGACGGCCCGAACGACGTGGCCCCGGGCGCGTACAACGACCCCACGGTGCCGGCGGACGCGCCGACGAGTCCGCTCGACCCGCCGGCGGAGGAGCGCACCGGATTCGGGTGGTGACGCGGGGCCGGGTGGGTCACTCGCCGACCGGCGTCTCGTTGGCGTGCGACCGGACCCAGAGGCGGCCGATGCGCGAGAGGCGGGTGCGGTAGGACTTGCCCCGCGACTCCTGTTCGATGTAGCCCTTCCCGCCCGGCCCGAGTCGGTCGACGTTGTAGATGACCTTCGACCGGAAGCTGTCGGTGTACTCCTCGTCCAGGTCGTCGGCCAGCGACTCAGCGAGTTCGGAGACGGAGTCGAACTCGCCGTCGGAGCCCAGTTTGAACAGGATTATCTCCTCGAACGGCTTCACGTTCGAGAACGACGCCACCGGGAGCTCCACGATGTGGGCGTCGCCTATCTTCTTCGCGCCGATGGTGGTGCCCCGTTCGTCGAACTCCGACAGGAGCGCGGAGGCGGCGTCGAGTCGCTCGGCGATGCGGTCGTCGGTCGCGCCCGCGTCGCCGTCCGCCTCGCCGTCGCGCAGGTCGGCGAATAGGTCGCGACACGCCCGGAGTTCCTCCGCGAGTTCCGTCTCCAGATACTTCTCGGGAGCGGTGTAGTAGGTGTGGATGCGGTCGCGGTCCTCGGGCCGTTCGACCATGATGGAGTGGGCGGCGGTGGCGAACGCGAAGGAGACAGGCCGGGGCATCGCGGAGACGTTGACCCACACCTCGGCGTCGTCCTCCCGGTCGAGTTCCGCGTTGATGCGGTCGAACGCCTGCGCGAACGCCGCGTCGTAGTCGTAGACGTCGTCCACCACGACGCGTTCGGTCTCTGCGCCCAGCAGATTCCGGAAGTCCTTCTCCAACTTCTCCGAGAGGCGCCGCGAGTACTCCACGTTGGCCTCGCTCCCGACCGCGCCCTCCAGCAACACGACGTGGTCCACGTCGAACTGGTCGCGGATGAGTGGCGCGATGAGGCGGTCGTAGTCGAAGCCGACCGGCACGATGTGGGTCTGCATGGGTTCCGTACCCGACCTTTCGCGCGTTCGCGGTTAAAGGGCCGTTGGTCACTCGGCCGTGAGTGGGCCACATCGAAGAAAAATTCTCTTCGAACACCGATACCAACGACTCAAAACCACCAAACGTTAAGTACAGAGAGTTCAGACGGGACGGTATACCACATGGCAAGCGAAAGTCCGACAACCACCGGCGGGACGGTGTCGGTGGCGCAGGTGATGGACCGCATCCCGGTGGGGCGGTTCCACCGTCGCCTGCTGGCCATCTGCGGGAGTGCGTGGGCGTTCGACGGGATGGAGGTCATCCTCATCAGCTTCACCCTGCCCGTCCTCATCGAGGCGTGGGGGCTGACGGGGACGGCGGCGGGGCTGCTCGGCGCAGCCAGCCTGATGGGCATGATAGCCGGCAACTGGGGGTGGGGCTGGTACGCCGACCGCCGCGGCCGGAAGGGGGCGTTCCAGTGGACCGTGCTGACCTACTCGCTGTTCGCCGGTCTCACCGCGTTCGCGGGCGGCTTCTACTCCGGGTTCGCGCTCAGGTTCCTCACGGGCGTGGGCCTCGGCGGCGCGCTGGCGGTGGACACCTCCTACCTCTCGGAGCACCTGCCGACCGACCGACGGGGGCGCTACCTCGTCTACCTCGACGCGTTCTGGCCGCTCGGCAACCTGCTGGCCGTCGGCCTCGCGTGGACGTTCCTCTCGGCGCTCGCCTCGCCCGCCGGCACCGTGACCGTCCCCGTCGTCGGCGAGGTGGCGGGCTGGCGGCTCCTGTTCGCCTCCGCCGCCTTCCCCGCCCTCCTCGTGTTCGTCATCCGGTCGCAGTTGCGCGAGACGCCCTACTTCCTCGCGCGCACCGGCGACGTGGCGGGCGCGAACGAGCGCATCCGCGAGATCGCCGAGGCCAACGACGCGGAGTTCACCCCCGTCGAGGCGTCGGCGGTCGAGGTGACGGAGGCGGCGGAGTTCTCCCGCCTCTTCGAACCCGACCTCAGGCGGCAGACGGTCACCATCGCCGCGGCGTGGTTCGCCATCAACTTCGGCTACTACGGCGTGTTCATCTGGCTCCCCGGCACGGTGGGCGCGGCGGGCGTCGTCGGCAACGTCTACCTCTACTTCGTGCTCGTCGGCCTCGTCCAGATTCCGGGCTACCTCAGCGCCGCGTACCTCGTCGAGCGGGTCGGGCGCAAGCCCACCCTCGGGGTCTACCTCCTGCTCTCGGGCCTGTTCACCTTCGTCTTCGCGGCGTCGATGCCGGGCGTCGGGGTCGGTCTCGGCCTCGGACTCTCGGGGTTCTGGCCCTTCCTCGGGGGGCTCCTCGCGGCGAGTTTCTTCACGCTCGGCGCGTGGGGCGCGATATACGCCTACACGCCCGAACTGTTCCCGACGGAGGCCCGCGCCACCGGCAACGGCTTCGCGGGCGGCGTCGGCAAGGTGGCCGCCGTCCTCGGCCCGATTCTGGCGGGCGCGCTGGTGGAGACGAGCTACCTCGCGGCGCTAGCTCCCCTCGCCGCGTCGTTCGTCCTCGGCGGCCTCGTGATACTGGCGTTCGGGCACGAGACGCGCGGCGAACCGCTGTTCTGACCGCCGGGCCGCGTGGACCCGCGTCGGCCCTCCACCGCCCCGCGTCGGCCCGGGCCGTCCCTCCGGCGTCCCGCGAACATCTTTTTGTCGCGGTCGCCTGAACGTGCGCCCGTCATGCGCACGGCCGTCCAACTCTACACGCTACGCCGACTGGGGGAGCCGCTGCCCCGAACGCTCGAACGCGTCGCCGACGCGGGGTTCGACGGCGTCGAGTTCGCCGGCCTCGGCGACGCCGCCGCCGGGGAGGTAGCAGACGCCCTCGACGACACCGGCCTCGGCGTCGCGGGCGCGCACGTCCCCATCGAGGAACTGACCGACGGTCCCGACGGCGCGCCCGCCGTCTACCGGTCGCTCGGGGCGGACACCGTCACGGTGCCGTACATCGACCCGGAGGGGTTCGCGGACGCCCAGAGCCTCGCCGAGACGGCCGACCGACTCGACGCCGTCGCGGCGCGGATGGGCGACGCCGACCTCCGGGTGTGCTACCACAACCACGAGTTCGAGTTCGCCGACGTGGACGGCCGTCCGGCGCTCTCGCGCCTCGTGGAGTCGACGAGCGAGGTGCAGTTCGAACTCGACGTGGGGTGGGCGCTGGCCGGCGGCGTCGACCCCGCCGACTTCCTCGACGAGTACGCCGACCGGATTCCGCTGGTCCACCTGAAGGACGTCGCTCTCGACGCCGACGCCGGCCGCGGGGGGCGTCCCGTGGACCTCGGCGACGGCGACGTGGACCTCGACGCCTGCGTCGCGGCCGCCCGCCGCGCCGGCGTCGAGTGGGCGGTGTTCGAACACGACGACCCCGAGGACGAGGCGGCGACGCTGGCGACGGCGGCCGAGAGACTCGACGAACTCCTCGGCGAGTAGCGGGGCCGCGGCCGCCGTCGGTGCCGGCGCGGACGGACGAATTACCGCCGCGGAGAAAATCGGGCTACGACAACTATTTGCCCGTCGGACTACTTATATAAGGGCGTCGATGGGGTCGCCCATGACAACATCACCATCATTCCCCGACAGGGGGTTTCACCAATGGACGACACAGCAAAATATCTCATTCACGCGGACATTGTGGCCGACGGCGTCGTGGAGCGAAGCGACGTGGTCGGCGCCATCTTCGGGCAGACCGAGGGGCTGCTGGGGGAGGAACTCGACCTCAGAGACCTCCAGCAGTCCTCGAAAGTCGGTCGGATAGACGTCGAAATCGGGAGCGAGAGTGGACGGTCGACCGGCACGATAACTATCGCCACCAGCCTCGACAAGGTGGAGACGGCCATCCTCGCGGCGTCGCTCGAGACCATCTCGCGCGTGGGGCCGTGCCGGTCGACGGTCTCCGTGACGGGCATCGAGGACGTGCGCGAGGCCAAGCGCCGGGAGGTGGTCGACCGCGCGAAGGAACTGCTCACGGAGTCGTTCGACGACAGCGTGATGGACAGCGCGGACATCTTGGAGGAGGTGCGCGAGAGCGTCCGCGTCGAGGACATCACGGAGTACGCGGGCTACCCCGCGGGGCCGCGGGTGGCCGACTCCGACGCCATCATCGTGGTCGAGGGGCGCGCGGACGTGCTCAACCTGCTCCGCTACGGCGTGAAAAACGCCGTCGCGGTGGAGGGCACCAACGTCCCCGAACCCGTGGCCGACCTCACGCAGGAGCGCACCGTCACGGCGTTCTTCGACGGCGACCGGGGCGGCGAACTTATCCTGAAGGAGTTCGCGCAGGTCGGCGACGTGGACTACGTCGCGTTCGCGCCCGAGGGGAAGTCCGTCGAGGACTTGGACCGGCAGTCCGTCATGGCGGCGCTCCGGAGCAAGGTGGCGTTCGACCAGCTCCCCGAGTCCGAGAGCCCTCGGACCGCCGCGGGTGCCGACGCGGAAGCGGACGCCGCGGGGGAGGCCGAGTCGCCGGGAAACCCTCCCGGGGAGTCGCGGGGGACGACTGAGTCCCCCGCGGCTCCCACTCCCGAGAGGGAGACGGCTGGCGGCGAGGCGGCCGCCGCTGATTCGCCCGGCGCGGACCGGACCGACGACGGCGAGGCGTCGGAGTCCGCTCGACCCGCCGACGACGGCGGCGCGAGCGCCGAGGCGAACGAGGAGACGGCCGCCGCCGGCGCCGACGCGCCGGCCACTGACTCTGCCGAGACGGACGGCGCGGGCGTTGAGGGCGTCGCCGCCGACGCCGGCGGCGCGCCGGACGCCCCCGAGACGGAGACGGAGACGCCGACGAGCGAGGGCGACGCCGCGGGCACCGGCACGGACGCCGCCGCGCCGGCCACCCTCCGGGCGCACGTCGCCGAGGTGGTCGGCGGGCGACTGGGCGTGGTCCGCCTCCTCGGGGCGGAGTTCGAGACGCTCGAAGAGCGGCCCGCCGAGGAGACGTTCGAGGCGGTCGAGGAGGCCGAGGAGACGCCCCACGCCGTCGTCGTCGACGGCGAGGCGGACCAGCGCGTGGTCGACGTGGCCGCCCAGCGGGGGGTGGCCCACGTGGTCGCGCGGTCGACCGGCGAGTTCGTGAAGAAACCGCTCGACGTGCGCGTGCGCACCGCCGCCCAGTTCGCCAACGCGTAGGCGGTCGACCCCGACACCTGCCTCTACCCCTACCGCTCGCCGCCGGCCCGGCGCTCGTAGACCACCGCCGGCCCGGATTCGAAGTACTCCTCCCGCCGAGCGACCGCCTCGAACCCCAACGACTCGTAGCATCCCCGCGCTGCTCGGTTCGACGCCTCCACGGCGAGAGTGACGCGCGCGCCGGGCGGGAGCATTCCGCAGAGCGCCCGGAGCAGTTCCGACGCACGCCCCTCGCGCCGGCGGGCCGGAGCGACGGCGAGTTCCGCGACGTGGACGGCGCCGTCGCCGCTCGGGTCGCCGTCGTCGCGGCCGCTCTCTGTCCCGTCGTCGTCGCTGTCGTTCTCGGCCTCGCCCTCGCCACTGCCGCCACCGCCGACCCACAGGAGGTAGCCGACGGGGACGTCGCGGGAACCGTCCGAAGCGCCGCCCGGCGCGCCGGCGCTCGGGGCCGTCGACACGAGGACGGTTCCGGCCGGGAGGCCGACGCCCAGCAGTCGTGGCGTCGGTTCTGGCAGGAGGGACTGGAGCGCGCGCACTGCGGGGGCGTCGGCGGCGGTGGCGGGCCGGACGCGCGACGGCGGGCCGGCGTCGCTCACGTCAGCACGACGCCGAGGGCGAGGAGGGTGCTGACCGTCCCGCCGACGAGCGTGGCGAGGAAGTTGACGGCCTGGTTCCCGAGTCGGTCACCCTCGACCGTGGCGCCGAACAGGCTGTCGGCGGTCATGCCGGCGACACCCCCGACGACGACGAGACCCGCGGCCAGCGCGGGGGACCCCCCCGGAAGCGCGGCCACTCGGAACGCCGGCGGGAGGTAAACCGCGAGCAGGGCGACCAGCGACGCGCCCGCGACGCCGGCGAGTTCGCCCTGCCACGTCACGCCGCCGTCGGTGCCCGGCGGCACGCGCTCGAACGTCGTCACGAGCCGCGGGGTGTCGTAGAGGCCGCCCACCTCCGAGGAGAGGGTGTCGCTCATCGCGGTGGCGAGCGACCCGGCGAACGCGAACCGGAACGCCGCCTCGTAGACGGGCAGGGGGCTGGCCGCGAACCCGACGAGCGCGAGCATCGCCACCGCGGCGTTGCCGAGGACGTTGCCCGACCCCCGCGCCCCGTCGTTCTCCTGTGCCACGCCGCGTTCGAGTTTGTCCTCGTAGCGGAACTTGGTCGAGAGGCCGCCGACCGCGAAGAAGGCGATGAGGACCGCGAACCAGCCGAGGCCGCCGAGCACGATAGAGAGGATGCCGAACAGCACGCCCGAGAACACCCCCGTCACCGACGCGGTGCCGGTGGCGTAGGCGGCGCCCCCGACGGCGACCGACACGCCGAGGGCGACGGCCACGCCCGTCGGACTCACGGAGACGAGCAGCGAGTCGAGCAGCCACAGCAGGAGGCCGACCGAGAGCATCACCAGCGGGTCGTCGCGGTCGTAGAGCACCGCGCGAAACAGCGCGCCGACGAGCGCACCCACGATGGCCAGCAGGGTCATCCGCGGGAGGGCGGGGACGACCGCGGCGTCGGTCAGCGACGCCACGGCCGCCTGCGCGCCGACGCCGGCGACGGACGCCCCGAGCGAGAACCCCGCGGCCGCGCGGAACGGGTCCGGACTGCGACGCTCGGCGAGTTTCGCCCCGAGGTTCCCGTACGACAGGACGACGACGGCGGTCACGAACACCGTGACCGGCATCGTCATCTGGGGGACGGTGGCGAGCAGCGCCAGCCCGGTCGCGGCGAGCGAGAACGCCGCGAGACCGTTGAGACGGCCGTCCTTCCTGTCCTGCGGCCGAGCGAACAGCTCGAACAGGGGGCCCTCGTCGACGACGAAGGCCGCGAGAACCGCCACCAGCGCGAAGGGGGCGGCCGCGGCCCGACCGAGGACCGGGGCCGCGAGCGCGAGGGTCCCCACGAGAGCGAACCCCCCCGCTCGCCGGAGCGTCGATGTCACACCGTTCGGTATCCCCCGACGACCACTTAACCCTCCCGACATACCGACCGTAGGAGGGACGACGCCCCGCGTTAGCGCTGCCCGAACCCGTGAGGGTAAAGGGGGCCGCCGCCGAACGCCCTCGCAGTGGGAGTCTACGACGCGTACCTCGCCCTCCGCCACCGCCGCCACGAGGCGGACCCGCCCGCACACGTCGCGGTGATAATCACGGAGCGCGACCTGTTGGAGCAGGGCGCGTACGACACGCTCGAACGGTTCCTCGGGTGGGCGTTCGAGTACGGCGCGGAGCGCGTGACCGTCTCGGTGAGCGTCCTCGACGAGGCGGTGGTGCCGACGCTCGAACGCGAACTCCGGGAGGTAGACGCGCCGGAACCCGTCGCGGTGCGCGGCCCCGAGGACACCGCCAGAGCCGACGCCCCCGTCCAGATAAGCATCGGCCTCGGCGGGAAGCGGGAGTTCGCGGAGGCGGTCCGGTCGCTGGCCGAGGAGGTGGAGGGGGGCGACCTCTCGCCCGCCGACATCGACGCCGCGGACGTGGAGGACCGACTCGTCTTCTCGAACGAACCGGACCTCGTCATCAAGACCGGCGAGGAACGGCTGTCGGACTTCATGATATGGCAGTCGGTCTACTCCGAACTCTACTTCACCGACGTGAACTGGCGCGACTTCCGGAAGCGCGACTACCTGCGTGCGGTGCTCGACTTCCAGAACCGTCAGCGGCGGTTCGGGCGGTGAGTGAAACGAACCGCCCGAACGTCGTCGGGGAGTGAGCGGAGCGAACGGACCGACGGAAGTTCGGACGCTGAGCGGAGCAGCGTCGAACACGTCACGAACGGCGCGAACGAACCGACGGTCGGTCACGTGGGAGCGGAACTCGGACGCCGAGCGAACGTACGTCGCCGGCGGCCCGAGAGTGGCGTTCGTCCCCGAGGACGACCGCGTCGGGGGCACGCGGACGCGGCTGGCGCGAACGCTGGCGTTCGCGTAGGCGGCCGCCGGAGCGAGGCGGTCTCACTCGGCGTCTGCGTCCCGAATCGCCGTCGACCCGCACGCCGGACAGACCAGCGTCCCCTTGGTGGCCGACCGGACCTCGCGCCGGGGGAACGTCTCGCCGCAGTCGGCACAGACCATCGTGGCCGGCGCGCCGGGCGAGGGGTCGAGTCGGTCCCGGGGGAGTCGCTCGTCGTCGCGCGACATGCGCCGAACGTGGGCGCGGCGTCGAATAAGTGCGGCGTCGGCGCGGACGGGGTCTGCGTCGGTCCCGACCCGCCCGGCCCGCTTCAGTCGGCCGTCTCCAGTTCCTGTCCGTCGAGCGCCGCCGAGAGTTCCTCCGCGCCGTGACTCGACAATTGGCTCCGGAGGCGGCCCGCCACGTCCGACGCCTCGGCGAGTTCCACCTCCGCGACGGCCCGCACGAGGGCGGCGGCGCGGCGGGCGCGGGTGCGCTGCCACGAACGCTCGCGGGACTCGTAGGTGCGGATGCCCCGCAGGAAGTCGACCTTCGAGAACTCGGGCCAGTAGGGCGCACAGAAGTAGACGGCCGCCTCGTTGCCGTTGGCGTGCCACGGAAGGAAGTTGGAGGTGCGCTCGTCGCCGCCCGGGCGGATGATGAGGTCCACGTCGCGCGAGGGCGACATGTCGAGTCGGCGCTCCACCTCCGCGGCGTCGATGTCGGCGGGCGAGAGGTCGCCCGTCTCGACGGCGGCGGCCACGTCGCGGGCGGCGTCCAAGAGGCTGGCGCGCCCGCCGTACGCCAGCGCGATGTTGAGGCGGAAGCCGCCGTAGTCGGCGGTCCGGCGCTCGGCGTACTCCACGGCGTCGGTCACGCGCGGCGGCAGGCGCGCCACGTCGCCGATTGCGCGGATGCCGACCTCCTGTTCGTGGACCCGGTCGGCGTCGGCGAACTCGTGGAGTTTGGACTCCAGGAGGTCGAACAGGGGGTCGAGTTCCTCGGGCGGGCGCTCGAAGTTCTCCGTCGAGAAGGCGTACAGGGTGAGTTCCTCGATGCCGAGTTCCTCGCACCAGTCGAGCACCTGCTCCGTGGTCTGCGCTCCGGCGCGGTGACCGTCGGGGGCGTCGTCACCGTGTGCGCGCGCGTAGCGGCGGTTGCCGTCCATGATGATGGCGACGTGCGTGGGGACGTCCCCTATCTCGCGCCACAGCACCCGCTCGTACGCCCGCCGGAACCCACGTCGGAGCCTCCGCTGCATTCTCGTCCGGACGCACTCGCGCGGCGGGTATGTGCTTTTCCCATCGATTGTGTGTTATTCCGACATATTCATATGCCCGTCCGTAATAGTGGGGCGCATCGGAACCCGCATGAGCGACACCGAACTCATCCGCTTTCGCGCGAACCTCTCGGGGTCGGCGCTGGGTCTGGTCGGCCCGAAGCCGGGGACGGTGGTGCTGACGCCCGAAGCCCTCCTCCTGCGACTAGACGACGGCGACGCGCGGCGGCGACTGCCCTTCGCCGCCGTCTTCGACTTCGTCGTCCGCCTCCCGGACGGGGACCGGGGCGGCGGCACGCGTCAGATGTCGCTCAGCGTCCGTCGGTTCGAGGAGCGACAGATGGTGACCGTCGAGGCGGCGGCGAGTACGATAGCGGAGTTCAGACGGGGCCTCGTCGCGCAGGTGTTCGACGACGCCACCGTGCGCGTGACGCACCCGTACCGCGTCGACGGCGACCCGACCGACGCCGAATCGTGCGACGCGACGCTTCGATTCGGGCGCGACGGCCTCCGCTTCGAGGGGTCGAAGGGGCGACTCCCGATGGAGTACGCCGACGTGGAGTACGTCACCAAGTCCGACGCCGCCGCCGACCCGGAGGACGAGACGGGACGCAACGCGTACCTCGTCCGCGAGGTGGAGGGCCGGACCGTCAACACGGCGGTCTCGTCGCCGTCCACGTCGGCGTGCAACCTGCTGGTCCGGCACCTGCGTGCGGCCACCCGGGTCACCGGCGGCGACGGCGTGTCGGTGCTGGTCGTCGACGACGAACCGGAGCTGGCTGAACTGGTGAGCCTCCGACTGGAGAGCCTGCGCGGCGACCTGTGTGCGACGTGGGCCACGAGTCCCCGGCGCGGACTGGAGGCGCTCCGCGAACGCGACGTGGACGTGGTGGTGAGCGACTACCGGATGCCCGAGATGAACGGCATCGAGTTCTTCAAGACCGTGCGCCGCCAGTACCCCGACCAGCCGTTCGTCCTGTTCACGGGCAAGGGGAGCGAGTCCGTGGCCGCCGAGGCCATCGGGGAGGGCGTGACCGACTACGTCACCAAGTCGATAGCGGCCGACTCCTACGAACACCTCCTGCGGCGCGTGGAGCGTGCGGCCGGCGCGGGCGAGTAGGAGGCGACGGACGACTGGCCGACAGGTGACCGACGACCTGGCGGCGTCCGGGACAGGTCGGAGCGGGACGGCCCGCGACGACGGAACCGCTACGGGTAAGTGACGGTGGCGACGACTGTGTAGCATGAACGAAGCCGTCGACGACGACCTCTACGAGCGGACCAAGGCGCTGTTGGAACCCGGGGAGAAGGACCTCAACGGGATAATCGTCCACACGGAACTCGGAGGCGACGAGGACCTCGAGATGCACGAACTCACGGTCGAGTTGAACGAGGTCATCGCGGAGCACGCCGGCAAGGGCGAGACGTACATCTACGCGGGCAACGACGACACCGACTTCGCGTCCAACCAGTTCCACGGCCTCACGCTCGAAGACGACGAGTTCGTCTGGGAGTGTCAGCAGCTCCTGCGCGAGGGGACGTTCGACCTCGTGTTCTACTACGAGGCCGACGCCGACCAGGAGGCCATCGTCCGCGACGTGGAGGCCGTAGCGGAGTACGACCTGCGGGTCACCAGCGTGGTGACGGCGTAGGCGTTCGGCGAGAGACTTATTCCGCTCCCACCCCCACGCACGAACATGGAAGCGGTCGTCGTGAACCGCACGCCCCGACCGCTCTCTCCGCGTTCCGTCCCTCCGTTCGACCGAAGCGCTTTGAAAGCCTTTACGTACGACGACGGCGAAAGCGCGGAGAGAGAGGTTTCGTGCGTGACATCCGAGCGAGGTGAGACACGGTGAGAGACGCGGGCGTCATATCGGGGGTGAGCGTCTCCCATGGGGACGCCACCGTCGACGAGATAGACGCGGCGACGAACGACGACGTGAGCGGCGCCGTCTCGTCCCTGCTCACGAAGGAGGGCGTAGACGAGGCGTTCGCGCTCCAGACGTGTAACCGGGCCGAGGCGTACGTGGTCACCGAGTCGGTGGCCGACGGCCGGCGGGCACTGGAGGGGTTTGCCCCCGACGTGCGCGACGGCGCGCTGACCCCGATGGACCACGAGGAGAGCCTGCGCCACCTCATGCGCGTCGCGGCGGGACTCGAATCGCTGGTGCTCGGCGAGGACCAGATCATCGGACAGGTCAAAGACGCCGCCGAGGCGACGCGGAAGGCCGGCGGCCTCGGCCCCGTGCTGGAGGACGCCCTCACGAAGGCGGTCCACGTGGGCGAACGCGCCCGGACGGAGACGGCCATCAACGAGGGCGCGGTGTCGCTCGGGAGCGCCGCGGTCGACCTCGCGGCGTCGGAGGTCGACGTGGAGTCGGCGACGGCGCTGGTCGTCGGCGCGGGCGAGATGGGGACGCTCACGGCCCACTCGCTCGCGCGGGCGGACGTCGACCGCCTCGTCGTCGCCAACCGCACCCTCGACACCGCGGCGACGGTGGCGGAGGAGGTACCGGCCGACGCCGACGTTGTGGGACTCGACGTTCTCGGTGACGCCGTCGCCGACGCCGACGTGGTCATCGCGGCCACCGGGAGCGACGACCCCGTCGTGGACGCGGCTACGGTCGCCGGCGCGGGCGAGACGTTCGTCGTCGACATCGCCCAACCGCGCGACGTGAGCCCCGACGCCGCCGCCGTCGACGGCGTGACCGTCCGCGACATCGACGACTTAGAGTCGGTGACGCAGGCCACGCGCGAACGGCGCGAGTCCGCCGCGCGGCGCGTCGAGACCATGATAGACGAGGAGTTCGAGCGCCTCATCGCCGGCTACAAGCGGCGGCAGGCCGACGAGGCCATCTCCGCGATGTACGAGAGCGCGGAGACGGTCAAACAGCGCGAGGTCGACACTGCGCTGGCCAAACTCGAATCGCAGGGCTCGCTCACGGACGACCAGCGCGAGACGGTGTCGGCGCTCGCGGACGCCCTCGTGGGGCAGTTGCTCGCGGCCCCCACCAAGAGCCTCCGCGACGCCGCCGCCGAGGACGACTGGGCCACCATCCAGACCGCGATGCGCCTCTTCGACCCCGAGTTCGGCGGCGGCGCGGCCGAGGCCGGGGCCGAGGACGCCGATTCGGCCCCGGTCAGCGCCGTCGAGGGCTCGTCGGACGACTGACGGCGCCGTCCGGGCGTCCGTAGCCGACGGGGGAAGCGTTATTCGCCTGCCGTGTGATGGACCCCGTATGGCCGAACTACTCTCTGACGAGGAGATAGAGCGACAGACGCCCGACGGCTGGGAGCGAGACGGCGACGAGATAGTCCGTGTGTACGAGTTCGACGACTACCTCAAGGGAGTCGAGTTCGCCACGCAGGTGGGCGAAGTCGCGGAGGAAGAGTTCCACCACCCGGAGATACGCATCCGGTACGAGGAGGTCGAGGTGCGCCTCACGAGCCACGAAGAGGGGGGTATCACCGAACAGGACGTTCGGATGGCCAACCTGTTCGACGAGGAGCGGTGACGGCGAGCGAGGACGACTCGGGGGAGGCGGCGTACGTCTTCCGCGTGCGCTTTCGCCCCGCCCCGAGCGAGGGGGTCCGCCTCGACCCCGCGACGTTCGAGACGGTGGCGCGGTGGCCCGCCGCGACCCCCGGCGAGGAGGGGTGGCTGTTCTTCCGCGACACCCTCTGGCGGGGCGACGTCAACGACGAGGAGTACGTGCGCGACCGGTTCGCCGAGACGCTCGGCGTGCCCGTCGAGTCCGTGAGCTTCAGCGAACTCGTCGCCGACGAGGCGTACTTCGAGGCGCTGAAGGCCGAGATCGGCGAGAACCTCGACGCGTTCAACGCCGACGGCGTGCCCGAGGTGCTCAACAAGTACCTCGGGAGTTCGATTCGCGTCGAGTAGGCGGATTGAAACGACGGTAGACTTATTCGTCGGACGGCCGTACTACACGCTCCATGGCCCTCGGGGAGTACGACGTCCACCTGTTCGACCTCGACGGCACGCTGGTCGACGTCCGCGGCGACTACAAGCACACCCTCCTATCGGAGGTGGCGGACGAACTCGGCTGCGCCATCCCGTCGTCGGAAGTACACAGAGTGTGGCACGGCCTCGGCGACGTGCGCGACGACCTGTTCGTCCGACTCGGCGTGACCGAACTCGAGTTCTGGGAGGCGTTCGACCGAGTGGACGAACCCGCCGCCCGCGCCGAGCAGACGTTCCTCTACGACGACGCCGCGTTCGTCGGCGACATCGACGGGCCGGTGGGACTCGTGACCCACTGCCCTGCCGACAAGACCGAACGCGTCCTCGACCACCTCGACATCAGCGACTGGTTCGACACGGTGGTGTGCTGCGACGAGGACGTCGGCTGGAAGCCCGACCCCGCGCCCGTCGAGCGAGCGCTCTCTGACCTCGGCGTCGGCGTCGGCGCCGACTTCGACGCCGGGTCGCGCGCGGGCGTCCTCGCGGGCGACAGCGCGTGCGACGTCGGCGCGGCGTGGAACGCCGGCCTCGACGGCGTCCACGTCGAACGCCACTCGCCCGACCGGCGGGGTCACTGTGTGCTCGGCGACGTGCGCGTCGAGTCGTTCGACGAACTGACCGTGGCGACCGACGGCGGCCGCGACGGCGGCGAAAACTGAGCCTCGTTCTACGTCATTCGCTCTCGTACCCGGGCAGTGACTCCAGCACCGGCCCGAGGTCGGAGAGCGCCGCTTCGAGGGCGCGCACGCTCTCGCGGTCGGTGCGGTCGGGGTTGGCGCGGACCCGGACCGACTGCGCGCCGACGGACACGAACCCGAGGCCGAGTTTCTCCGCCGTGGCTCGGAGGCCGAGGCCGGCGTCTGCGGCCCCCGCGGCCACCTTCCGCGCCGGACTCTCAAACGCCTTCACGGTGAGGCCGTAGCCGTCGACCCGGTCCGTGAGTTCGCGGCGCGAGGCGTCGCGGTCGGCCGCGAGGTCGTCGAACGCGGCGTCGAAACTGGCGCGCAGACCCGAGTCGGTCCCGCGGTTGACGAACCGCAGGTCGCGGTCGACGAGGTCCGCGACGCCCGACACGTCGTCCGGGTTGCCGCCGGGCACGACGAGACCCCACTCGCGGGTCCACCCGCCGAGGTCAGTCGACTCGACGTCGCGTTCCGTCGGTCCGGCGGCGACGGCCACGTCGGGCAGGCCGTCGCGGAGGCGGCGCAGGCCCTCGCGGGTGCCGACCGGGAGGTAGCGCGGCCGGTCGAGTCGGTCGAGGAGGCGCGAGAGCGCGGGGTCGTCCTCGCCGACGCCGAGCAGGGTGGGCGGGCGCACGTCAGAGGAGAACAGCGTCACCTCGACCTCCTCGCCGACCGAGAGGTAGTCGGTGTCGGGGTGGACGGTCACCACGCCGTCGGCCTCGACGAGACTCGTCGTCGCACCGCTCCCCTTGTCGACCGGGTAGACCAGCGTGCGGCCGTCGATAGCGAGGAGGCCGACCGGCATGAGGCGCATCCGGCCCTCGCCGTACCGTTCCTGCACCGCCATCTCGCCGGTCACCGTCGCGGTCTGGGGTTCGGGCAGGCCCGCGGCCCGCCGGATGGCGGGCGCGACGAACGTGCGGAAGATGGTGAGCGCCGACACGGGGTAGCCCGGGAGGCCGACGTACGCCGACTCGCCGCCGTGGCCGTCGTCACCGGCCTCCGAGAGGCGCCCGACCAGCATCGGCTTGCCCGGCTTGACCGCGACGCCGTGCAACAGGAGTTCGCCCCGGTCCTCGATGACGCGGTAGATGACGTCGACGGCGCTCGCGGAGGTGGACCCCGACGACAACACGAGGTCGCACTCCTCGGCGGCCTCCACCAGAACCCGCTCCATCTCCTCGAAGTCGTCGCCGGCGTGGGGGTAGAGGCGCGCCTCGCCGCCCGCCTCCTCGACGCCGGTGGCGACGGTGTAGGAGTTCACGTCGTATATCTGCCCGGCGCCGGAGTCGAGCGGGTCGCCCGGCCGCACGAGTTCGTCGCCGGTGGAGACGATGCCGACGGTGGGCTTCTTCCGGACGGGCACGGTGTCGGCCCCGAGCGCCGACAGCAGGCCTATCTCGCGCGGCGTGAGGCGCGTGCCCGGCCCCAGCGCCCGGTCGCCCGCCGCGATGTCCGCGCCCGCGAACATCACGCTGTCGCCGGGCGCGACCGACGTGCGAATCAGCACGTCGCCGTCCCGTTCGTCGGTGCGTTCGACCATCACCACGGCGTCCGCGCCGGGGGGCATCACCGCGCCGGTGGAGATTTCGACCGCCGTCCCCTCCTCGACGCGCACGTCGGGTTCGACCCCGGCGTGGACCGCGCCGACGAGTTCGAGCGTCGCGGGGTCGGCCTCGTCCGCGCCGAAGGTGTCGCGGGCGCGCACCGCGTAGCCGTCCATGCTGGCGCGGTCGAACCCCGGCACGTCGAGTTCGGCGTCTATCCGCTCGGCGAGCACTCGCCCGCGCGCCTCGCGCAGGGGGACCCGCTCCGTCCCCGGCGAGAGGTCGAGCGACGCGATGGCCTCGCGGGCCTCCTCGGGCGAGGAGAGGTCGCGGAACTCCTTTCGCTCGCTCACGCGAACCACCCCGCGGTGAGCGGAGCGTCGTCGGGCGCACGCGCGGCCGCGCCGCGACCGGGAAGCCGTCCGACGGAACTCACGCGGACCACTCCCAGTCCTCGACGGCCACCGTCTCGCCCTCGGCGAACCCCTCGCGGCCCTCGGGCACCACGACCCAGCCGTCGGCCAGCGACACCGACGAGAGCACGCCGGACCCGGACGCGCGGGTGGGGGTGGCGACGGGACCGTCGCCGTCCCCGCTCCCCTCCGCTTCGTCCGCGCGTTCCTCGACGCGGACCCGGGCGAACGTCCGAGTGCCGGGTTCGCTGGATATCTTGCGTTCGAGCGTCGCCTCGCGCGTCGGCAGGGGCCTCTCGGGCAGGTTGCCCACCCGCTTGAGGACGGGCCGGAGGAACTGGACGGCGTTGACGATGCAGGCCACGGGGTAGCCCGGCAGCATCACCACGGGCGTCTCCTCGACGACGCCGAGTGCGACGGGGTGGCCGGGCTTGAGGGCGACGCCGTGGACCAGCACCTCGCCGAGTTCGTCGACTACCTCCGGTATCAGGTCGCGTTCGCCCACGGACGACCCCCCGGTGGTGACGACCACGTCCTTGGTCAGGTCGCGCTGAATCGCCGCGCGGAGGGCGTCGTGGTCGTCGGTCACCACGTCCCGGTAGGTGGGGACCGCGCCCCACCGCCGGGCGAGGTTCGAGACGGTCATCCCGTTGGTCTCGATGACCTCGCCCGGCCCGGGGTCGGACTGGACGAGTTCCTCGCCGGTCGGAATCACGCCCACCGTGGGGTGGTCGTACACCGTCACTTCCTCCAGTCCCACGGACTTGAGGAGGCCGAGGTCCGAGGGGCGCAACTGGTGGCCGGGGTCGTAGAGGTGCTGGCCCTCCGCCACGTCCTCGCCCACCGGGCCGACGTTCTCGCTCTCGGCCACGGCGTCGAACACCTCCACCTCGTCGCCGAGTTCCTCGACGTGTTCTATCATCACGACGGCGTCCGCGCCCGGCGGCAGGTCGCTCCCGGTGTGGACGCGCACCGCCTCGTCGGGGGCGACTTCGGGCGTCTCGTCGGTGTCGGCGCCGCCGACCGCCCGGAGCACCGCGGGCGACCGGTCGCCCGCGCCGAAGGTGTCCTCGGCGCGCACCGCGTAACCGTCCATCGCGGCCCGGTCGTAGGAGGGGACGGGGTTCGGGGCCGTCACCGCCTCGGCGATGGCGCGCCCGTCGGCCCGTTCGAGCGGTATCCGCTCGGTCCGGTCGTGCGGCGCGGCCGCCGCGAGGAGCGTCTCGCGGGCGTCGGCCAGCCGGGTCCGGTCTTTGAACCCGGCGTGCCGTAGGTCGTCCTTACTCATGGTATGACCCGTTCGGGCGCGACCGTAAAAGCCTCCCCGCTCGTGGGTCGCGCCGCGCGCCGCCCGGCGTCTCGGGGGCGCGGTCGTTCGAATACGACCGCGGCCTTTTTCGACCCCGGGACCCTATCCCCGGCCATGTCAGGCCTGCGCGACGCGCTTCGAGAACTGCCGGACGCGGTGTTCGCCGACCTGCTGGAGAGCGACGAGGAGTACCTACTCGTCATCGACCTGCCCGGCGCGACGGCCGAGACGGTGGACGTGCGCACCGAGATGAAGCGGCTCGTCGTCGAGGCGCGGCGCGAGAAGGACCTGCCCGCCGAGTTCCGGTACGTGCGCGAGGACCGCCCCCTGTTCCTCGACGTCGAGATACCCCTCCCCCCGGACGCCGCCGCCAACGAGGCGAAGGCCGTGATGGAGCGAGGCGTCCTCGAACTCCGCATCCCCAAGAAGGGGGCCGCACCCGAGCAGACCATCCCCGTCGAGGACGCCTGACGCGGCGGGTGGTCACGCTGGTGAACCTCCGCGCGTACTGGCGGTTTCTGCTAGTCGTCTACCAGTTCTTCCCGCTCATCGTGGCGTACTGGCGGGACAGTCGTCGCTTCTTCCTGTTCGGCGGCTCTCGCAGCGTCGAGTCGGCCGAACGCGTCCGGCGCGCCCAGATACTCCTCGAGTCGCTCCTGACGCTCGGGCCGACGTTCATCAAACTCGGCCAACTCCTCTCGACGCGGCCCGACGTGCTCCCGCCGGAGTACATCGAGGTGCTGTCCAGCCTGCAGGACGAGGTGCCGCCCGCGCCGTGGCCCGAGGCCCGCGAGGTGCTCGAAGCCGAACTCGGCCCCGTCGAGACGGCGTTCGACGAGTTCGACACCGACGCCATCAGCGGCGCGAGTCTGGGGCAGGTCTACCTCGCCACCTACGAGGGCGACCGGGTCGCCGTCAAGGTGCGGCGGCCGGGCATCGAGGACCTCGTGGAGGCGGACCTCCGGGTCATCAAGTGGTCGGTGCCGCTCCTCGTCCGCATCGTGGACGAGGCACGGGCGTTCTCGCTGGAGAACCTCGCCGACGAGTTCGCGGCCACCATCCGACAGGAGATGGACTACACCAGAGAGCGGGGGATGCTGGAGACCATCCGGGGCAACCTCGAAGGCCAACCGGGCATCCGGATTCCGTCGGCCGTCGAGGCGGCGTCGGGACCGCGCGTGCTCACGATGGAGTACGTCCCCGGCGTGAAGATAAACAACGTCGAGCGACTCGACGAGATGGGCGTCGACCGGACGGAACTCGCCACCCGACTCCAGCGGGTCTACCTCCAGATGATAATCGAGGACGGCGTGTTCCACGCCGACCCCCACCCCGGCAACCTCTCGGTGACCGACGACGGCGACATCGTGTTCTACGACTTCGGCATGAGCGGCCGGGTCGACCCGTACGTGCAGGACAAGATAGTCGACTTCTACATCGCCGTCGCCAATCAGAACATCGACGGCATCCTCGACGCCCTCATCGAGATGGGGACGCTCTCGCCCACCGCCGACCGGGAGGTGATGGGCGACGTGATGGAACTCGCCATCGCGGACGCCCGCGGCGAGGACATCGAACAGTACCGCGTCCAGCAGATAATCCAGCAGGTGGAGGACACCATCTACGAGTTCCCCCTGCGCCTCCCGCGCAACCTCGCGCTCGTGCTCCGGGTCGCCACCGTGGTCGAAGGGGTGTGCGTCACCCTCGACCCCGACTTCGACTTCATCAGCGTCGCCACCGACTACCTCACCGAACAGGGCTACCGCGAGGAGAGCGTCAAGCGCATTCTGGAGAACGCGGGCGACCTCACGCAGGAGACGGCCCGGTCGCTGTTCCGCGTGCCGCCCAAGCTCGACCGGGTGCTCGACAGGGCGGCCGGCGACCGCCTCACGTTCAACGTCCGACTGGAGGAGCAGAACGGCGTGTTCACGCGACTGGCGAAGCGCATCGTCTACGGCCTCTTGCTGTCGGTGGGCGTGCTCTCGACGGCGATGCTGTACGCGTTCCAGACCAGTCCGGTGCCGCCGCTGGTGGTCGCCGTCCTGACGCTCCCGGTGGCGTTCGCGCTCTACCGGTCGTTCCGGTCGCGGCAGTCCGGCATCCGGGCCCAACCCCAGTTCACCCGCCAGAGCATGCGCCAACGCCGCGAGGAGGAGTGAGCGGGGGCGTGCGAGACTTTAAATATAAGACCGCCGACACGGACGGTATGACGAGGTGGCGCGCGGTGCTCGCGGGATTCGCCGTCGCGCTGGTCTTCGAGGCGACGGCGCTCGCGGCGACGGGCCGCGTCACCGTGGTCGGCGGGCTGGCGGGGAGCGTCGTCGCCGGCTACCTCTCGGGCGACGTGGTACCCGAGGGGGCGGTTCACGGCCTCCTCGCGGCGCTGACGTGGGGGACCCTCCTCCTGCCGGCGGTGGTCGTCCTCACGGCGACGACGGGGTGGCCGTCGCTGTTCCCGTACGGCCTGCTGACCGTCGCCTTCGAGACGCCGGGCGAGGTGACGACGGCGCTCCTCCTCGGCGTCACCCTCCCCAACACCGTCGCCGGCGGCGCCGGGAGCGCCCTCAGGTGGTGGGCCGCGCCGCCGTCGCCCGAACTGCTGGTGGAGTGAACGCGCGGGGCGCGACCCGCCGGGTGGCGGACGCCGGGCGCTGGGCGGAGACGGAGCGAAACGTGAAGAGCGGCGTCCCCGTCGGCCGTACCGCGCGGCTTTTGCCCGACGCCGGCGAGGTGCGGACATGGACGTCGCCCCCTTCGGCCTCGAACGCTGGTTCGCGGAGTACGAACACGACGCCGACATCATGCTCGCGGAGAGCGGCGTGCGGTCGCTCTCGGCGGACCGGTTCGACGTCGACCCCGGCGAGTTGGGGTACGTGATACCGACGGACGGCGACCCGGAGTTCCGCGCCGAGGTGGCCGAACGGTACGGCCGGTCCGCCGACGAGGTGGCCTTCACCTGCGGCGCGCAGGAGGCCAACCTCCTCGCCTTCCTCTCGCTCGTGGACGACGGCGACCACGCCGTCGTGGTCACGCCCACGTACCAGTCGCTCCACGCCCTCCCCGAGTCGCTGGGGAGCGTCACGCGGGTCGACCTCTCGCCGCCGGACTGGGACCTGCCCGTCGACGCCGTGGCCGACGCGGTGCGCCCCGAGACGTCGGTGGTCGTCCTCAACGAACCCAACAACCCGACCGGCCGCTACCACGATGAGGCGACCCTGCGGGCCGTCTACGACGTCGCCGTAGACGCGGGGGCGCACCTGCTCTGCGACGAAACCTACCGCGGACTCGCCGAAGACCCCCTGCCGCCGGCCGCGAGTCTGGGGCCGCGCGGCGTCTCCACGTCGAGCGTCTCGAAGGCCCACGGCCTCGCCGGCCTCCGGTTCGGGTGGCTGGCGGGCGAGGGGAGCGTCGTCGACCGCGTGCGGCGGTGGAAGGACTACACG
This sequence comes from Haloferacaceae archaeon 50, assembly GCA_046097085.1. Classification (GTDB taxonomy): domain Archaea; phylum Halobacteriota; class Halobacteria; order Halobacteriales; family Haloferacaceae. The sequence continues at coordinate 132,522 of CP175567.1, forward strand.
ACCATCTCGCCGCCGGCGTTCGGCCAGCACGTCGCGCGGCAGGCGCTGGGCGCGGCGGAGGCCGACATCCTGCGCGAGAGCCGCGAACTGGCCGCGCGAAACCGCGAGCGAGTCGCCGCGTTCGTGGCCGACCACGGCCTCGACTGGCGCGAACCGGTCGGCGTCAACGGGTTCGTGACGGTGCCCGACGGGTTCGAGAGCGGCGAGTCGTTCTGCCGGACCGTGGTGGAGGAGGAGAGCGTCGTGCTCGCGCCCGGCGACCTGTTCGGATTCCCCGGCTACTTCCGCATCGGGTTCGGCCTGCCGACGGACGAGTTGGAGGCGGGACTCGAACGGGTGGGGCGGGTGATAGCGCGGCGGGAGACCGGGACGTAGGCGCCGCGGTCAGTCGTCGCTCGCGTCCCCGTCGGACCCGCCGCCCACCGACCGGAACGTGCGGTAGACGCGTTCGGCCGACCGGTCGTCGGCGTGGTCGAAGAAGCGGTCCCGGACCTCGCGGCGCTCCGCGGCGTACTCGTCGGCCCCGTCGAGGGTGGCGTCGAGGGCCTCGACGAGTTGCGGGAAGGTCCGGGCGGTGGGGCCGGGCGTCACCTCGTCGTAGTCGAAGTAGAACCCGGGGTTCTCGCGGTAGGCGTCGAGGTCGTAGGGGAAGAAGACCACCGGGCGGTCGAGCAGCAGGTAGTCGAAGTAGACCGAGGAGTAGTCGGTCACGAGGACGTCCACGTCCGAGAGCAGTGGGTAGATGTCCGCGTCGTCGGGGAGGACGTGGATTCGCCCGTGGCGGCCGGCGTCGACGCGTTCGCTGGCGTGGGGGTGGTACTTCACGACGAGGTGGGCGTCCCGCTCCGAGAGGAGGGCGTCGAGCGACTCGAAGTTGATGCCCGCGTCGGCGATGGAGTCGCCGTGTCCCTCGGCGAACCCGCGCCGGTAGGTGGGCATGTAGGCCACCACTCGCCCCTCGTCGGCGAGGCGTTCGACCGTCTCGACGGCGTCCTCGCTCCCGAGTTCCTCGTCGGGCACGTCGCGGAGGAGAGCGTCGTTGCGGGGGTAGCCCGTGGGGACGACCCGTTCGGGGGCGAGTTCGTACGCCCGCGCCGACACGTCGCGGACGGCCTCGGCGGTGACCGTGAGGTAGTCCCACGCCGAGTCGCGGAACCGGAACCGGAACCGGTCGAGGCGGTCCCAGTCTTTGCCGTCGCGGGTGAGGCCGATGCGCTTGAGCGGCACGCCGTGCCAGAGTTGGACCACCGTGGGCGCGCCGGTGGCCCACCACGTCACGTCGTTCGTGCCGAGCGAGAGAAAGAGGAACCGCGCCCGGAGGGTGTAGAAGAGGCCCCGGAGGCTGGACGCCCGGTAGGCCTCGTAGCCGGCGTCGCGGACCGTCTCGACGATATCGGGGTCCTTCGAGAGCCAGACGGGGCGGACGTCGGGGTGTTCGGCGGCGACGTGGAGGAAGAGGTACTTGGTGTTCTCGCCGAAGCGCTCCCCGCCGCCGGCCCCGAACGCCCACAGGCCATCGCGCGCCGGGAGGAGGCCGACGACGTAGCTCAGGGCGTAGGCGGTCCAGAACGCCACGAACTGGAATCCGTCCCGAACGAAATCGCGCATGCCGGGGCGACTCGGCCGGCCGGCGTAAGTGTGACGGCGGGGGCTCATCCGGGGACGGCGACGCGTCGGAGCCGGCGGGACGGCACGTCGGAACCGTCGGCGGGTTTCCAAACGGTTTATAGACCCGTCACGACAACGCGCAAGCATGGCGAAAGAGCAGAAGCAGGTCCGAGAGCTCCAAGAGGGGAGCTACGTCAACATCGACGACACCCCGTGTAAGATAAACTCCTACAGTACGGCCAAGCCCGGCAAACACGGTAGCGCCAAGGCGCGAATCGAGGGCCAAGGCGTGTTCGACGGCAAGAAGCGAAGCCTCTCGCAGCCCGTCGACGCGAAGGTGTGGGTCCCCATCATCGAGCGAAAGCAGGGACAGGTCGTCTCGGTCACCGACGGCGACGCCCAGATTATGGACCTCGAGACGTACGAGACGTTCACGATGCGCATCCCCGACGACGAGGACATGAACCCCGACGACGAGATCGAGTACCTCGAGTTCGAGGGCCAGCGGAAGGTAGTGTAACCCGGGTTCCATGTTCCCCGGTGCGACCGCCGACCGGGACGAAGCGCGCTACGTCGTAGTGGGGGCACCGCTCGACGCGTCCACCTCCTTCCAGCCCGGGACCCGATTCGGGCCGGACCGGGTCCGGCGGTTCGCGGAGACGTTCGACGACTACGACCGGCGCACCGACCGCCGCTTCACGGGTCTCGCCGTCCACGACGCGGGGGGCGTCGACGCGTGGGACGACGCGCCGGAGTATCTCGAGTTTCTGACCGGCACGCTGACGGACGTGGTGTGGGACGACGCCGTCCCCCTCCTCCTCGGCGGCGAACACACCGTGTCCGCGGCCGGCGTCGACGCCGTCGACCCCGACGTGTTCGTCTGCGTCGACGCCCACCTCGACCTTCGGCGCGAGTACGCCGGCAACGAGTACAGCCACGCCACCGTGACCCGGCGGGTGCTGGACGAACTCGGCGTCGACCGCGCGGTGATTCTGGGCGCACGGACCGGGAGTCCCGAGGAGTGGGACCGGGCCGACGCCGACGACGTGACCGTGGTCCCGCCAGAGGACGTGGCCGACTGGACGCCCGCCCTCGACGGCGAGTCGGTCTACCTCAGCGTCGACATCGACGGCGCGGACCCCGGGTTCGCGCCGGGGACGGGCACGATGGAGCCGTTCGGGCTGACCCCCCGCGAGATGCGCGACGTCGTCCGCGCCGTCGCCCCGCACGCCGACGGGTTCGACGTGGTGGAGGTCAACGACCGGGACGACGGACAGGCGGCCGCCCTCGGCGGGAAACTCCTCCGGGAGTTCGTGTACGCCCACGCGGACGCAGAAACGGACGCCGAAGCCGAGGCCGAGGGCGCGGCCGACGCGGACGAGTAAGGCCGGAAGGGGAGAGGCGACCGGCGTGCCCGTCGACCGCTGCTCGACTCAGAGGTCCTCGCGCAGGCGCACCTCGGAGTTCCGCACCGCCGTGACCGCCGACTCGTCGAGCGGTTGGTCGTCGTCCGTATCGGCGTCCCAGTCCAGCGCCTCGGCCAACCCGTCGTCGACGTGGTCCCAGTCGGGGTCGACGTACGCGGTGCCGCCGCGGACGTCGGTCACGACGCCGACGCGTTCGGTGCCGCTCACCACAGTCTTACCGCTGTCGTCGTCGGTGAGGTCTGCCGTCATGGCACGCGCGGCTACCGGCGCGAGTGTGAAAGTACCGACGGCCGCGCTCCGTCACGTAATTTTCACGCTGGGCAATAAGAGACAAATGTGCCCCGCTCGTGACTCCGGACGCTATGGACATCGCCGATACGGCCACGACCGAGTACACGGCGGTCGATCCGGACACCACCGTCTCGAAGCTTCGGGGGACGTTCGACTCCGACATCGAACTGCGGACGGTGGTCGTGACCGAGGACGGCGACCCGCGGGGCGTGGTGACCGAGCGCCAGCTGGTGTCGTCGCACCACGAACCCGAGCGGAAGGCGGAGTCGGTGATAAAGCACCCGCCCACGGTCGACCGGACGGAGGACGCCCGCGAGGTGGCCCGCCTCATGGTGGAGAACGAGGTGAAACTCCTCCTCGTGGAGGAGGCCGACGACTTCTACGGCGTGGTCACCGCGCGGGACCTGATACGCGACGTGCGCGAGAACCTCGACGCCCTGTCGGTCGCGGACGTGGCGACGCGCGACTTGGTGACGGTCGAACCCGAGACGACGGTCGGGCAGGCGATACACACGATACGGACCAACGGCTTCTCGCGCGTCCCCGTGGTCGAGGAGGACGACGTGCTCGGGATGGTGAGCGTCCACGACCTCGTGGACTTCACGACCCGCGCGGTGAACCGTCAGGAGGGCGGGTCGGCGCGGGGGTTCGAGTCCGGCGACGGCGGGTCCGGCGCGTCGGACCTCGCCGCGACCGGCACCGGCGGCCGGGGCGAGCGCCGCGGCGACATGGACCGACTGCTCGACCTGCCCGTGCGCGATGTGATGAACGCGCCCGCCGCGACCACCGCCCCGGACCGGTCGCTCGCGGACGCCGCCGCCGAGATGCTGGAGAAAGGCTACGACTCGCTGGTCGTTGTCGAGGACGGCCGCCCCACCGGCATCGTGACCGTCACCGACGTGCTCCAGTCGCTGACGTGGACGCCCGAGGAACACATCGACGTGCAGGTGTTCAACGTCGAGTACCTCACGGACCTCGGCAAGGACGCCATCGCGGAGCGCATTGAGGAGATAGACGCCGAGTACGCCGACATGGACGTCATCGAGACGAACGTCGTCTTCCAGCGACACCGAGAGGAGATGCGTGGCGAACCGCTCCTCCGGGTGAAGATACGGCTGTTCACCGACGAGGGCCGGTTCATGGCGTCGGGCGAGGGCTACGGCGCTCGCGCCGCCTTCGACGAGGCGGCGGACGTACTGGAGGAGAACGTGCTCGAACAGAAGGGCCGGTCCGACCCGCGTCAACTCGCCGAACACGAACGCGACCGGGCCGCGGACCTCCTCGACTGGTGGCGCGAGGGCGTCCGGACGGAGGAGTGAGGCCCGCCGCCCTCGTCCCCACATTCGCACTCGCCTCCGCCTTCGCTCCCGCCGTCCGCCTCCGTCGCCGAGCGCGGGGTTTCTTAAACTAAAGCGCCCCAACCGTCGGGCATGGACCTCGGCGAACTCGCCGACAGACTCGACGACGAACTCCGGACGGCCGACTACGCCGACGTGGACGCCAGCGCGAACGGCCTGCAGGTCGCCCCCGACGACGCGGAGGTAGAGCGCGTCGCGTTCGCGGTGGACGCCGCCGTCGCCACCGTGGAGGCCGCGGTGGAGGCGGACGCGGACCTGCTCGTCACCCACCACGGACTCGTCTGGGGTGGTCTCGACCGCGTCACGGGACAGCACTACCGCCGAATCGCGCCCCTCGTGCGGAACGACGTGGCGCTCTACGTCTCCCACCTCCCGCTCGACGGCCACCAGGAGATGGGCAACGCCGCGGGCGTGGCCGACCTGTTCGACCTCGCGGAGAGGGAGCCGTTCGCCGAGATAGGCGGTGAACCCATCGGTCAGCGCGGACGGACGTCCGACCCCCTGTCCGTCTCGGAGATGGCGTCCCGCCTCGGCGAACTCGACACCGGCGGGGAGGAGCCGCAGGTGTTGGACTTCGGCCCCGACGTGGTGCACGACGTGGCGGTGGTCACGGGGTCGGGCGCGGACTTCTTCGGCGCGGCCACCGACGCGGGCGTCGACGCGTTCGTGACGGGCGAGGGGAAGCAGAAGCTCTACCACGAGGCGCGCGAGGCGGGCGTGAACGTCTTCCTCGCGGGCCACTACGCCACCGAGACGTTCGGGGTGCGGGCGCTCGAATCGCTCGCGGCCGAGACGGGGCTGGAGACGACGTTCGTGGACCACCCGACCGGGCTGTGACGTGAGGCGCCGGCCGACGCTCGGTCGCGTCCCCCGCCGACGTGTCGCGTATCGTCGCGTTCAAACCGCCTCGGCGCGCAGGGGCGACCATGACCGACGAGTCCGACGGCGACGCCGGCGACGGCGACGGCGACGGCAACGCCGACCAGACGCCGCGCGAAGAGTTCAGCCCGAATCCGGTCGGCCACACAGACGTGCGGGCGGGTATGACCGTGGGCGAACTCGTGGCGGAGTACGGCAACGCTGGCGTGGGCGCGGCGGACCTCCACCGCGCGGCCGACATCTACGCCGAGATGCTCGGCGGCGACGACGTGACCAACTTCTTCGGCCTCGCCGGCGCGATGGTGCCCGCCGGGATGCGCGCCATCGTCGCGGACCTGATACGCGACGGCCACATCGACGCGCTGGTGACGACGGGCGCGAACCTCACGCACGACGCCATCGAGGGCATCGGCGGGAAGCACCACCACGGCCGGGTCGCTCCCGACGACCCCCACCCCTCGGGCGAGGGGGCGGGCGCGGACACGCCGGCGTCGGGCGAGGGCACGCGCGAACACGACGAACGCCTGCGCGACGAGGGCGTCGACCGCATCTACAACGTCTACCTCCCGCAGGAACACTTCGCGCTGTTCGAGTCGCACCTCCGCGACAACGTGTTCCCGAACTTGGAGCGCACCGTCTCCATCCGGGAGTTCACGGAGGAACTCGGGCGCGCGACGGCGGAGCGCAACCGGGAGGAGGGCATCGAGGAGGACGCCGGCGTCGCGGCCGCGGCCTACGAGAACGACGTGCCCGTCTACGTGCCGGCGGTGCAGGACTCGGTCCTCGGGATTCAGGCGTGGATGTACTCCCAGACGTCGGCGTTCTCGCTCGACGCCCTCGCCGACATGACCCACCTCTCCGACCTGGCGTTCGAGGCCGACCGCGCGGGCGCGACGGTGGTCGGCGGCGGCGTTCCCAAGAACTACGTGCTCCAGACCATGCTCACCGTGCCCGAGGCGTACGACTACGCCGTCCAGTTGACGATGGACCCCGACCACACCGGCGGCCTCTCGGGCGCGACGTTAGACGAGGCGCGGTCGTGGGGCAAGTTGGAGAAGTCCGCGCGCAACGCCACCGTCGTCGGCGACGCCACCATCACGCTCCCGTTGCTGGTGGCCGCCGCGCGCGAGCGAATCGAGTAGCGCGAGTAGCGCGAGGGCCGAGCGACCCGACCCCGGCCCGGCGGCGCGGACTCACACCGACCGCTCGGGGTCGCCGTGGAGCAGCATGTCCGAGAACATCCGCTCGAACGCCGCCTCGTCTATCTCCTCGACGACCCGGGTCCGGGGTTCGCCGTCGGTGATGCCGAGTTCGTCCACGAGGCTGTAGCCGCGGGTCATCCCCTCGCGTTCGTCCACGTCGACGAAGTACGTCCCCGCCTCGGTCACGAGGTCCGGGTTCAGCAGACACGCGAGGGTGAGCGAGTCCGGCAGGGTGACGGCGTCGACGTCGAGTCGCTCCTTCGAGAACTCGCGGGCGTGACGGGTGATGGTGGTGAAGAAGTCGGCGTAGGGGGTGTCGGCCTCCTCGAACGGTTCGAGGGCGTCCGCCGAGAGCGTCCCCTGTCGGAGCGTCAGGCCCCAGTCCACGAGGGTGACGTCGAGTTCTCTCACGACGACTTTGGCGGCGTCGGGGTCGACCCAGAAGTTGAACTCCGCCGAGGGGGTGTCGTTGCCGAGGGTGTTGACCGCGCCGCCCATCACCCACACCTCGTCGAGCAGGTCGTTCAGGTCGGGTTCGTGCCGGAGCGCCATCGCCACGTTGGTGAGCGGTCCGATGCAGGCCAGACTCACCTCGCCCGGCGACTCGCGCGCGGCGTCCACGATGGCGTCGACGGCGTGCCCGTCGGCGGAGGGGACGCCCGTGTCGGGGTAGAGTTCGCCCCCGAGGCCGCCGTCGCCGTGGACGTGGTCGACGTGCTCGAAGTCTTTCACCAGCGGTCGGCGCGCACCCTCGAACACCGGCACCTCGTCGGCCGCGTCCGCGAGTTGCAGGGTGTACTTCGCGTTCTCTACCTCGTAGTCGAACTCGACGTTTCCGGCCACGATGGTCAGCGCCTCCAGTTCCACCGAGTCGGCGAGGGCGGCGAGCAGTATCGCTTGCGTGTCGTCGCCCGCGGTGTCCGTGTCGACGATGAGTCGGCGTGCCATGTCCGGGACTTCCCCGCAGGGCCCTTAATCCTCCCGCGACTCCTGTCGCGCATGGGCACGGCACCGTCGCTCGCGGACCGCCTCGCGGACGCCCTCGGCGCACGGCCGGTCGACGTCGTGAAACTCGACGGCGGGATGATTGGCACCGTCCGCCGCGTCGAACTCGCCGACGGCCGGACCGTCGCGGCCAAGACGGGCGAGACGTCCCTCGAAGTCGAGGCGTTCATGCTCCGCTACCTCGCCGCCGAGAGCGCCCTCCCGGTTCCCGACGTACTCCACGCCGACGACGAACTGCTCGTGTTGAAGTTCGTCGCCGGCGAGGCGACGTTCTCGCGGGCGGCCGAACGCGACGCCGCCGCGCATCTCGCGCGCCTCCACGACGTGTCGGCGGACGCCTTCGGCTTCCCGCGCGACACGCTGACCGGACCGGTCCGCCAGCCCAACCCGTGGACCGACTCGTGGGCCGCCTTCTTCGCGGACCACCGCCTCCGGCACGTCGCCGACCTCGCCGTCGAGGAGGGGGCCGTCTCGGCGTCGCTCCGGAATCGCGTCGAACGCGTCGCGTCGGACCTCGACTCACTCCTGTCCGAACCCGGCGCGCCGGCACTGGTCCACGGCGACGTGTGGACGACGAACCTCCTCGCGCACGACGGCGAGATACGGGCCTTCCTCGACCCGGCCTGTTACTACGCCCACCCGGAGGTCGAACTGGCGTACGTCGACTGGACCGACACCTTCGGCGAGGCGTTCTTCGACCGGTACCGGGAGCTTCGAGGCGTCGAGCGGGGCTTTCTCGAACGCCGACGGTTCGTCTATCGACTCTACCCGTTACTGGTCCACGCGTACCTGTTCGGCGGGAAGTATCCGGACGCGGTGGACGAGACGCTGACGCGGGTCGGCTACTGAACGAACGAGGACGGAGAGTCGGACGGCGACGTCAAGATGCGGCACGAGCGGTTCGGGGCCCGAACGCGCCGTCGCGGAGGTGTGAGAGTCGAGATGGAACGGCCCGTGCGAACGTACCTCACCAACTTTTATTATCTACTGTCCACAGGTGTTCGATAACTCATGTCGGTCGTACCCGTACGCGCGTGACTCTCCTCGGCGACGGACAGCCAGACGACCGACCCGCGACGCGCCCCGCGCGAACCCAACCCGTGAGCACGAACACACCCGAACCGACAGAATCGCAGACGACCACCGCCACGCAGTCGACGCCCGCGAGCGTCTCGTCCGCCGACGCCGCGTCGGCGGAGCGGACGCCCGACGCCGACACCGCCGAGTCGTGGGTCGCCCGGTGTCGACGGCAGTTCGACGCACGCCGGACGGACCGCCTCCGCAACCTCGCCGACGAGGCGAACGAGGCGATGCCGTAGGCCTTCTCGGAACGCTCTTGCCGGAGGCTCCGCTATCCCGGAGTGGCCGATGACGAACGCACCGCTCCGAGTCGGGGTGGCGCTCGACGGTGACGAGCCCTATGAGTGCCGAGGCCACACTCCTATGCGCATCTCGATGGAAAAACGCCCAACCAAAGATCGGAGCGGTCGCTGCGATTTTGGCCGACTACGCCGGGTCGACGATAGCTCGACGGATTATGGGAGTGATATTTTTCGGTGGCTACAGCGTACACAGACCGGAACGGTCGGCCCGACAGTGGAAAAATCGACGATTGAGCCTCACACGACCGCCTTAGATGACCTCCGAACAGCTCTCTCGACGCAAACTACTGGCGGCGGTGACGGCCGCTAGCTCCGCCACTACCGCCGGTTGTGTGACGAAGTCCTTGCTCGGTGAGAAGGACGGAGTCGTCAAATCTCCCGGCCAAACGAAGGTGGGCGATCCGCTTCGAGTTCGACTTGCTGATTTCGAGCCGAACACTTCGGTCACGCTCACTATTGCCGCCACCGATGCGAGAGGACATTCCTACAGGGGTTCGTGGTCGCTTCAAACCGGGAGTCACGGGGGAGACACGTTTTCGAGTGCGGCTCTGCCGGACAACGCGCCGAAGACGGCCTGGTACGGATCGGGCCACGGTTTCCAAGCGGCGGAACGGCAGGCAGTCGAGATGGTGCTTCACCGCCTCTCCGCAGAGAGGTTCTTCGCGTCGCCACCCAATTTCGTCGTGGACGGTCAGAGCGCAATCGAACTCGACCTTCAGGCAAACCCGGGACTTCTAGATCAACCTGTAGCTGGCAGCACTCAGTCCAGAGTGTACGTCGACCCCGAGATATCACGACGACCGGTCAGAGCGAGTGGGCTGGTCGGATGGCTCTACGAACCAGCCGGATCAGGGCCGTACCCGGGCGTGATCACCCTTCACGGAGCGCTGGCCGCCGTCCCGCATCGACTAAGCAAGTTGCTGGCGACACACGGATACGCGACACTAGCGCTGAAGTACTTCGACGCGAGCGGGTTACCGGAGTCACTCGAAGCGATCGAGATCGAATACTTCGACAGAGCGATCGAGTGGCTGACGGGGAGAGCGAACGTCCGTGACGGCGGGATCGGTCTAGTCGGGATCTCACGCGGTGTCGAAGCCGCGTTACTGACCGCAGCCGGCTACGACGGACCCGCGACCGTAGTCGGATATTCCGGCGGGGGTGCCGTCAGACATGGAGTGACGGGTGTCCCTCCGACTGCGTTCGTCAGTCGGCCCGCGTGGACCCGGAATGGAACGCCAGTCGCACCGACGGGGGCAATCGAAGCTGTGTTCGACGCGGTCGACGAGGCATCTCAGGACCGCTGCACGGTCGAATCCCTCCCTGGCGCGGTTCGAGAGCGCGTTTCCGAGGCGGTGCTCGAACGGGTACTCGTCCGGGTCGAAGAGATCGACGGACCGGTGCTACTACTCGCCGGGGGAGACGACCATCGGTGGCCGTCGGTCCCGACGTCAGCGCTGACGATTAGTCGACTGCGACGACGTGCGCACCCTCATCCGTACGGTCTCAGAGTGTACTGCAACGCCGGCCATATTTTCGGTGTACCGTACGCTGATTATACGGGTCCTCCCACGAGCGACAAAAACGGCGGGACGCCAAAAGCGAACGCGAGGGCTGCAGCGGACTCTTGGCCGCTCGTCCTCGACTATCTGGACCCCGGTTTTCAGTGACACTGCGGTGCGCGGACTCGACTCCACTAGAAGAACGTATCGGCCTCGGGCGTTTATCGGCGCTAACGGTTCTCGTTCCGGGAAGTGACATCGGGTGACGACGCACCGACAGTTCTGCGTCTGACGGGGAGACGAGAGGCAAGGACGAGTGCCGAGGCCACGCTTCCATTCACCGGAACCACTCTCACGTCGGGCGTATCCCCGCAACGACCGAAACGATTGGCAGACGGTAACCACTGGAGAGGAGACCGCTCGGCTCGAACGGCTCCCGACCGAGCGATAGAGGACTCGGTGTCGTGGTCGCCTACCTCAGCGGAAGACGACGGTTAGCACTACACCCCGGAACCCCGCACGGAGGGGATTCGCGCTGGCCACCGAATACTTATTATTTATTAATGGCAATAACCGTTTTTGAGCGTGAGTTCCTCTATTTAATTGAATACAATGAAACGCCCAATTTTCGGCAGTTCGACCGGATCTTCGAGGACCACCATGGACGAACAGATCGAGGAGGCTGTGGTAGACGCGATCAAGAACTCCAACGACAAGATCATCGAGATTAGGCCGGCCAACCAGTCGAACGGTCGGGGGACGCTCTCGCTACTGTTACTCATCGGCGGCGCTATCGCGGCCAGCTATTGGCTGCGAAAGCCCCAAGAGTCGACCGAGAAGCTCCAGAACACGGCGAATCAGGCGGCAGATCAGACGAAGAGCGTGACGGAACAGGCCGCCGAGACGATTCAGGAGGGCGGTGAAACGATAGCCGAGCGTATCGAGGAGACGTCGCAGAAAGCCGGCGAACGGATCCAACAGACGGGCGAGAGCACGGCCGAGCGCGTCGAGGAGAAATCGAATAAGGCCGGAGAACAGGTCCAGAAGACGGGCGAGGAGACAGCCGAAAAGGCCGAAGAGGCGGGGGAGAAGGCCGCCGAGAAGACGGACGATAGCGATAGCGACTCATCCGACGACTCGTCCGACGATTCGTCGAGTAGCTAACACAGCGCCGAGAGCGCGTCCCGACGCCCCGTACGGTTCCGGGAACGATTCCGTTGCTGGCGTCGGGCGGGACTCCCGGGGACGCTACGTCTCGAAGTCGCGTCACACTGATCACACTGCAGGGACGTTACGGTCTGGTCCCTCGTTCCATACCGCCGTCGCGTAGCCGAACACCACCGCCATCTCAGTCCGGCGATTCTTAAACAACTGTACGACTCGCTCACGGAACAGACGAACGACGTGTCGCCAACTATACTGGCAAGCGGAACAGCAGCTAAAAGCGAGTCGGTCGGGATTAGCCCGTACAGAAGCAGGCTAACAGTAGTCAGAAACCGACCAGATGTCCCCGGAATCACGGAGTCTCTCCTTTGGCGTAATCAGAGAAAAAGACGGACACGGGCATTAGAAAGGTCTGAAAGGCGGCTACCGAGAGTGAGTGATAGGTCGAGGGCGAGGCCACGCTTCAGCGAACGGAGTTCGACACGAGACTTCGCCGCAAGGTTAGTGGGACAGATGCTAGGTTGCGCGGCTCGCGAGACATCCTAGCGGGCGTCCCCCTCCGACGAACCACCAGATGATGAACTGGTCCAATAGAATCAAGAGTGGAGACGGTCCTCGTTCACACCCCTCATGAGCGCACCACCCGACGCCGACTCGTTCGACGTCGTCGAAGCGACCGTCGACGATATTCACGCCGCCATCCAGACGGGGGAACTCACGGTACGATCCCTAGTCGAGCGCTACCTCAAGCGAATCGAGCGGTACGACGAGCGTCTAAACGCAATTCTGACGGTGAACGACGACGCCCGGCGTCGGGCCGAACGGCTGGACGCACGCTTCGAGACCGACGGGTTCGTCGGCCCGCTTCACGGCGTTCCGGTCGTTCTAAAGGACAACAAGGACACGCACGATATGCCGACGACGGCGGGGTCTCGGGCGCTCGCGGAGTCGGTACCGTCGCGGGACGCACACGTCGTCGAACGGCTCCGCGACGCCGGATGCGTGATTCTGGCGAAGGCGAACCTACAGGAGTTCGCCTACGGCGTCGACACTATCAGTTCGTTGGGCGGCGAGACGCGGAACGCGTACGCGCTCGACCGGCGTCCGTCCGGTTCGAGCGGCGGCACCGCGGCGGCCATCGCCGCGAACCTGGGGACCGTCGGGACCGGAACGGATACGTGTTCGTCTGTCCGGTCGCCGCCCGCGTTCAACAATCTTGTCGGACTCCGCCCCACGCGAGGGCTGGTGAGCAGAGCCGGAGTCGCCCCAGTGAGCGACACGCAGGACACGGTCGGCCCCGTCACCCGCACCGTCGCGGACGCCGCGCGGATGCTGGACGTCGTTGTCGGCTACGACCCGTCCGACCCCGTCACGGCGACGGGCGTGGGCCAGATCCCCGAGGAGGGCTACGTCGCTCACCTCGACGAGCGGGGACTCGACGGGGCGCGAATCGGCGTCGTGCGGGAGTTTTTCGGACTCCAAGACGAGTCGAGCGCCCCCGAAGCGGCGGCCGAGAGCGTCACGGCCGTCGTCGAGGCGGCGATGTCGGAGATGGACGCGGCGGGCGCGACGATGGTCGACCCCGTGGAGGTTGTCGAGGCGAGACGGCTCGCCTCCGCTCGGGTCGTCGAGTACGAGTTCAGACGCGATTTCGACGGCTATCTGGCGGAGCTGAACGGTCCGGCTGCGTCTCGTACGCTGGCGGCCATCGTCGATTCGGGTGAAGTGCATCCGAAGATAGCGTCTCGGATACGTTCGACCGGGGTCCTCGACGTCGACGTCGAGACGCTGGACGAGAACCTCGCGTACCTCCGGAGCTTAGATAGACGGCGACAGATTCGGGTGAACACGGTCCAGCGGATGGTCGAGCACGACCTCGACGCGCTTCTGTATCCCCCGTCTTCGATTCCGCCGGTCGAGATTCCGGAGAGCCAGCCGTTTTCGGAACTCCGGTGCGAGTTGGCCGCGCACACCGGGTTCCCCGCGATCGTCGTTCAGGCGGGGTTCACGGACGATGGACTCCCGGTCGGGGTCGAACTTCTCGGCCCGGCGTTTTCCGAACCCCGCCTCTTCGAACTCGCGTACGCGTTCGAACAGGCGACGCATCACCGACGCGCGCCCGACGGGTTCGGGGCGATTACGTGACCACTCCCTCGAGGAGTGCCGGTCGTCCGGTTCTGAGGGGGCGTTCGTCGCCACCTGAGGTCGGAGAACGACCGGTCATATCTAGGCGGGGCACAGCGCGTACCGAGTTAGAGGGAAGAACCTTCGATTTTCGTCCCGGAATTTAAACGCAAGCTTAGCCGGGTCAGTATCGGTTACAGAGAGTGAGCGATAGGTAGAGTGCCGAGGCCACCGCTTTTAGCCGTACGAGAGCGGTGCGAGGCTCGTGATATCGACAGCGTACACGGAGAGAGTCGGCTCCGTCGCAATCCTCGGTCGGTGATAGTCTATCGAAGCCGTGCTGACTACGGGACGCGCGTCCATCACTCCCATCTACTGGGACCGATGCCGAGTCTCATCACGATGGGTCGATAGACGAAGACGACGGCGAAGACAACCGCTACTTCGGTCCAGAAACCGATCTCTCCCACCGTAGCTCGAACGATCGCGAGGACGAGAAAGACCAGGAGAAACATTGCAACGTAGTGTGGAGCGAGTTCCAGCAGTTGGTCTCTGTCCATAGCTCTCCTACGCGGAGACGCCTCTCAAAACCTTCCCCCTACGCTGCTGAATTCATCCCGTGTATACAGCACCCGTCTACCGTCGGTCAGCTAGTAGTACAACAGAGCGAGAAGATATCGAGTCCGAACGAGCGTTCGTGACCCTCCTCTAGAGGAGAATCCTCCGTTATCGCCCTACGCGACGTAGTGACAGTCCTACCGAGGTCGCACCTCGGCTAACGAGCGTCAGTCACCGCTCGGATGAGCGACGTAGACGTACTCGACCCGCACGTCGAGGTTTCGGCTCGTCTGCTCTGTGACCGACTTGGCGACTACGCTGGGAAGTTCCGGATACTGTTTTCCGGGCGGGACGCCGAGGATGACGACCGCTCGGTCGGGCGGGTGAGTCACCTTCGACGGGTTCTTGACGACCCGAACGCTTCTGAGGGTGACGTCGGAGTACCGTGGCCGTTCGAGCACCGCCTGCACGTTGCCTTCGACGTTGTCCTCGAGGTGGACCGCCTGAATCTTCGAGTTCGTGGTCACGAAGAGCGGGACGGAGACGACGAGAATCGCGAGCACGAGCGCCGCCGAGCGCTTGAGTAGCGTCTTCTGGGTGTGTTCGACGCCGAGCCACGTTCGGGGTCGGTAGCCGAGATACCAGAACACGCCCAGACCGGCGAGGTTGATGGCGAGCAGGTTCACGAGCACGAGGATGCTGGAGTCGATGGTGAGGACGGGGAGGCCCCACGCGAGACCGATGCCGGCGGTCGCCGCCGGCGGGACGAGTGCGGCCGCGATCATCACGCCGACGATGGCGTTCTTGGTGCGCGTGGCGAGGCTCAACACGCCGGCGGCGCCCGACGCGAGCGCGAGGACGAGCGAGAGGACGTCCGGAGACAACCGCGCGGCTATCTGTGCGGTGTTCGTGACGGCCCTTCCCGGCGGGGCTATCGAGGTGACTTTCAGCGTCCACGCGAAGACCGTCGCGCTCGCGATGGCGACGGCGACGCCGCCGAACTGGTAGCGGACCCCTTTCCAGAACAGCTCTTGGTCGTCGACGACAGTCCCGACGGTCGAACTCAGCGCCGGGCCGAGGAGCGGCGCGATGACCATGGACCCGATGATGACCGCGGCGGAGTCCAGAATCAGCCCCACGGTGGCGACGAGGGCGCTCAGGACGGTCATCTGGACGAACGAGTAGGGGTCCATGAGCTGGTTGCCGGCCTCCGTGCGTAGCTCCGCGTCGGCGATTCGGGCGTGACGGCCCATCTCGGACTCGGACTCGCGCTCGCGCTGGACCTCCTCCAAGAGGTCGGTCTCGACGTCGACGATGATACCGTGGTCGTCACCGGTGAGTCCGGCCTCGTAGAGTTTATCGAGAATCGGCTCGACCTCCGGGGGCTCTACGGTGAAGCTGACGATGGTGTCGTACCCCTTGCGGCTGGTCTCGTCGGTGTGGTAGTAGTCGATACCCTCGTCGTCCAGCGTCGATTCGACGGCCGGAACCCTCCCTTCGGGGACCGCGAGTTGGACGAGGCGCATACTATCCACTCGCCGGAGCCGTGTATATACCCTACCGCCGTCCGCGAGGAGAGTAGGACGTCCGGGGGCCGACGTGCCAACGCGCAGACGTGACGGCGCGCCGACGTGACGACACGGCGCTTTTGTCCGCGCGAGCCGACGGGCCGGTGTGGCGAGCATCAGCGAGACGTACCTCGAGAACAGAGAACGAATTCAGCCCAACGACACCAACAACTACGGCGCGGCCCACGGCGGCAACGTCATGCGGTGGATGGACGAGGTCGGTGCGCTGTGTGCGATGCGTCACGCCGGCGAGACGTGCGTGACCGCCCACGTCAACGACCTCAACTTCGAGCGCCCGATTCCGCAGGGTGACACCTGCCTCATCAGCGCCTACGCGTACGAGACGGGCCGGACGAGTATCCGCGTCCGGTTGCAGGCGCACCACGAGGCGCCTCGAACCGGCGACCGCGAGCGGACGACCGACTCCTACTTCGTCTTCGTCGCCGTCGACGACGACGGCAGGCCGACGCCGGTCTCGGACCTCACCGTCGAGACCGAGCGGTGCGACCGGTTGCGGCGGGCGGCGCTCGCGGGCGAGTCCGGCGAGTCCGCCGAGTTCGAGGAGTCCGACGAACCCGGCGCGTGAGCGTCCGCGCTCGTCTCTCTCGCGGCGAAGGGTCGTCGAGAGAGCGGAGACGACTCTCGCCGCGGACGGAGGGTCGGGCCGTGAGAGCGACCCCTTCGCTTAATCGTGACTGGGACGACTATCACGCGTATGGGTGACCGGTTCATCGTCGTCGGCGGGGACGCGGCCGGGATGAGCGCGGCGGGCAAGGCGAAGCGCGACGCGCCGGAGACCGAGGTAGTCGTGTTCGAGCGCGGAGACTGGGTGTCGTACGGCGCGTGCGGACTGCCGTACTACGTCAAGGGAGAGATAGCCGACATCGAGGACCTCGTGGTCGTCAAGCCGTGGAAGTTCGTCGAGGAACGCGGCATCGACGTGCACCGAAACCACGAGGTGGTCGCGGTAGACCGCGAGGCGAAGACCGTGACCGTCGAGAGCGCCGACGGTCGGTACCGGAAGTCGTACGACGACCTCCTCTTGGCGACCGGCGGCGCGGCGTCGCTCCCGGACGTTCCGGGGACGGAGCTCGACGGCGTGTTCTCGATACGGAGTCTGGCGGCCGGGCGGGCGCTCAGAGACTACCTCGCGCCCCACGACCGGCCGCCGCGCCCCGAGACCGTCGCTTTCGCGCCCGACGCGGACGAGGGGAGCTACCTGCCCGACGGCGACCTCGACACCGTCGCGGTCGTGGGCGCGAACAAGATAGGGCTCGAACTGGCGGAGGCGTTCCACGCGCGCGGGCTGACGGTCCACGTCTTCGACGCGGCGTCGCGCGTGCTCCCGGCGTTCGGGTCGGAGGTGGCGGGGATGGTCGAGAGCCACCTCCGGGAGAGCGGCGTCCGCCTCCACCTCGACACCGCGGTCGAGGCGTTCCGGGGCGGCGACGCGGTCGGAGCGGTCGAGACCGCGGACGCGACGGTCGAGGTGGACGCGGTCGTCGCGGACGTCGGCGTGGAGCCCGACACCGCCCTCGCCGAGGACGCGGGTATCGAACTCGGGGAGACGGGCGCGATAGCGACCGACGGGTACGGGCGGACGAACGACCCGCGAGTGTACGCCGCGGGCGACTGCGCGGAGAAGCGCCACCTCCTGACCGACGAACCGGTGCACTGGCCGTACGCGCTCGCCGCGAACCGCGCGGGGCGGGCCGTCGGCCGCACCGTCGCCGGGACGCCGACGTCGGTCGGCGGCGTCGTGGGGACGCTCGTGATGAAGGCGCTCGACCTGGAGGTCGCTCGCACCGGAATCGTGACCCCGGACGAGGCCCGGGCGGCGGGCTTCGACCCCGTCTCGGCCACCATCACCACCATCTCGCGGGCCCACTACTACCCGGGGTGGTCGCGCATCGTCGTCCACGCGACCGCGGACCGCGAGACCGGCGTACTCCTCGGTGCGAACATGGTCGGCGAGGAGGGGGTCGCCCACCGCATCAACTCCGTCGCCGCCGCGCTGACGGTCGGGATGACCGTCTCCGAGGTGGAGAGCCTCGACTTCGGCTACTCGCCGCCGTTCGGCCCCGTCTGGGACCCCGTGCTCGGCGTCGCGCGGGTGCTCGGGGACGAACTCTCGTAGCGCGGGCGGTCGCGGGGTCGGCGCGGGGTCGGCGCGTCGGAGTCGCTCGCCGAGTCGAAGGCCGCGGACGCGCCCTCGGCGTCGACGACGCCGCCCGTCGCTCGGCCGAACAGATTCCGCCGACGCGCCGGCCCCGCGGCTTTTACAGCGTCGTCCCCTACCCGCCACGATGGCACTCGACCTCTCCATCGAGGCGGACTGGAACAACCTCTACATCGACGGTGAATGGGTTCCCTCGGAGAGCGGCGAAGAACTCGCGGTCGAGGACCCGTCGACGCGCGAGGAGATAGTTCGCGTCCCGGCCGGGACCGAGGCGGACGTGGACGCGGCCTACGAGGCCGCGGCCGCCGCACAGGAGGAGTGGCAGCAGGCGCCTCCGGCCCGGCGCGAGGAGGTCGCACAGAACTACGCCCGACTACTCCACGAGTACGAGGACGAGATAACGGAGCTACTGGCCTACGAGGCGGGCGGGTCGCAGATCATGGGCGGGACGTCGATTCAGATCGCCTCGGATCAGGCCGCGGAGGCGGCGACGTTCCCGCGCCGGATGAAAGGCGAGCAGGCCGACTCGAACGTCCCGGGCAAGGAGAACCTCGTCCGACGCGTCCCGCAGGGCGTGGTGACGGTCATCTCGCCGTGGAACTTCCCGCTCAACCTCTCCGGACGCGCCGTGGGGCCGGCCATCGCCGCCGGCAACGCCGTCGTGTTGAAGCCGGCGTCCAACACCCCCATCACGGGGGGACTGTTGGTCGCAAAGCTGTACGAGGAGGCGGGCCTCCCGGAGGGCGTGCTGAACGTCGTGACGGGCCGGGGGTCGGAGATAGGCGACCGGGTGGCCGGTCACCCCGAGAGCGACGTGGTGGCGTTCACCGGGTCGACGCCGGTCGGCCGTGGCGTCGCGGCCACGGCGGGCGAGAACCTCTCCGTGGCGGCGATGGAACTCGGCGGCAACAACGGCCACATCGTTACCGCGGACGCCGACGTGGAGCAGGCGGTCGACGCCGGCGCGTTCGGCTCGTTCGTCCACCAAGGACAGGTGTGCATCTCCATCAACCGCCACATCGTCCACGAGGACGTCTACGACGAGTACGTCGAGAAACTCACCGACCGCGCGGAGTCGCTGCCGACCGGCAGCGCCCACGACCCGGACACGGTCGTCGCCCCCATCGTCAGCGAGTCACAGCGCGACCAGATGCTCGGCTACGTCGAGGAGACGGTCGACGCCGGCGCGACGCTGGAGACCGGCGGCGAGACGGTCGAACTCGACGGCGTCGAGGACTCGTTGCTCGTCGCGCCCACCGTCCTCTCGGGCGTGACCAACGACATGTCGGCGGCGTGCAACGAACACTTCGGCCCCATCGCGCCGGTCATCCCGTTCTCGGACGTCGACGAGGCGGTCGAGATACACAACGACACCGAGTACGGCCTCTCGGGGTCGGTCCACGCCGGCGACGTCGGCACGGGCATGCGAATCGCCGAGCGCATGGACACCGGGATGGTGCACGTCAACGACCAGCCGATAAACGACGAGGCGCACGTGCCGTTCGGCGGGACGAAGGCCTCCGGCGTCGGCGGCTACAACTCCACCGACATCCTCGACGAGGTCACCGAGAAGAAGTGGATATCGCTCCAGCACGAACCGCGCGAGTACCCCTTCTGAACGGCCGTCGTACAGTCAGTGACGAGGTCGCGCCGAGGGAGCACTCCCCCGAACGTCTCCCGGACGTCCCCCGGTCGCGGGAATATTTATCCAG
This sequence comes from Haloferacaceae archaeon 50, assembly GCA_046097085.1. Lineage (GTDB taxonomy): Archaea > Halobacteriota > Halobacteria > Halobacteriales > Haloferacaceae. The sequence continues at coordinate 152,481 of CP175567.1, forward strand.
AATTACTGAGGAAAGTAACAAGTAACTACGGGAGACTCGTTACGCATGGCTGGACTCCTCAAGTCGATAGTCGGCGGCGTCGTTATCGCCACCGTTCACATCGCCACCCACTTCGCGTTCGGCAATATCGGCACGTTCGCCGAGGCCGGCGTGTACGCCGCCGGAATCGCGGTGTTTCTCGTTTCGGTGATCGTCATCTACGTCCTCGACTGACGCGCGTCGACGGCTATCGCCTCGGGTTCCGATAATCCGCGGTCCTCCGACCTTCGACCGAACGGTGACGGTACACTACACCGGACCCGGGCCACCAACGCTACGGCGGCGCGCGACCGACCGACGCACGACCGGAGGCGACCAGAGATGCCACGAGCGGGGACGACTATCGACAACCCGGTGACGGGCGGGCGAATCGAGTTCCGGCGGACCCCCGACGGAACGGGCGGCGACGCCCTCGTCTTCGACTACTACCTCCGCCCCGGCGGATTCGCCGTCGGGAAGGTAGACCACCTCCACCCGCGGCAGGAGGAGCGGTTCGAGGTCAGAGCGGGACGGCTCGGTGTTCGAATCGACGGCGACGAGTGGACCGCGACGCCGGGGACCCGGTTCGCCGTCCTCCCCGGGACCCCCCACACCGTCTGGAACGACGGCTCCGAGACGATGCACGCCGTCGTGGAGATACGGCCCGGACTCGACATCGAGACGTTCTTCGAGACCACGTACGGCCTCGCCCGCGAGGGAAAGACGAACGCCGCGGGCCTCCCCGGTCTACTCCAACTGGCCGTGCTGGCGGACGAGTTCCGGGAGGAGATACGTCTCGTGGTGCTCCCGGGTCCGCTCCGACGGACGGCCGTCGCGGCGCTCGCACCCGTCGGACGGTTGGCGGGGTACCGGTCGCGCTACCCTCGCTACGCGGCGGGCGACGGGGACGGCTCGCCCGGACGGACGTGACTCGGGGCGGAACACCGCCGACTTCCGGCGGGTTCGACGGTGTGCGGCCGCGCTCGGGTGATCGTTGGGGAAGCGGGACGGACGAACGGGTGGGAGATTCAACTGTGGAGGCGCCGTAACGCGGTCGACCGCCGTCGCCGAGTACATCCACGCCGACGAGGAGGGCGGCGACGTCGTCGTCCCGGCCGCCACCGAAACCGGGACGCGCTTCGACGAGACGTTCGGCGTGGCCGCGATTCGCCGCTTCCCGATAACTGACCCCGCCGCGGTCGGCCAACCCGACCCCCTCCGCCCACCCTGCAGATACAACCCCGCCGCTGATGGAAGTCGTGGACCAATCGACAGTTGGAGATCACAATGGCCGACTCTAGTGAGAAACTGCTGATAGAGGGCGTACAGGAACTCTACTACACCGAACAGCAGCTCGTCGAGGCCCTGCAGACGCTCGCCGAGCAGACGGACGACGAGACGGCGAGTCAGGGCTTCGAGGAGCACCGCGAGGAGACGCAGGAGCACGTCGAGCGGCTCGAACAGGTGTTCGAGCAGATAGGCGAGGAGCCGCAGGCGAAAGAGGAGCAGGTCGTGGACGCTCTCATCGACGAGCACGAGAAGTTCGCCCAAGAGAACGACGGCGAGACGCTCGACCGCTACAACATGGCCGTGGGCCAGAAGACCGAGCACTACGAGATAGCGGCCTACGGCAACGTCACGTCGCTGGCCGGCAAGCACGGCTACGACGAGGCGTCCGACCTGCTGTCCCAGACGCTCGACGAGGAGGAGGAGGCGCTCGAGGAGATCACCGAGGCCACCGAGCAGTTCGACGAGCGGCAGATAGCCGATAACTGACGCCGCACCGGCGGTCGACGACGCGTCTCTCTCACGAACCCCGCTTTTCTTCGCCGACGCCGACCCGAGAGCGGCGGCGGCGCCCCGACGGGACGTCCGCCGCGACTACCGACGGGTCCGTGGCTCCGCGTCGGCGTCTCCTCGGGTCCGCTCGGCCGTCTCGCCGGCGCCAGAGCGCACCCGGCCCACGTCGAGTCTGACGTAGTGAAGGAGCGTCCCCGTGAGGCCGCTCTCCCTGACCCGCCGCGGCGACGTCTCGACGAGGGCTTCGGGGTGGTAGGCCACGTCGCCGTAGGCCGGCAGCCGGCGACTGAAGGCCGTGTCCTCGTTGGGGACGTTCGGGAACCCGCCGGCCGCGCGGTAGACGTCGGCGTCGACGAAGAAGTTGAAGCCGGGGAGGACGGGGCGGTTCAGTCGCGGGAAGACGCTGGTTGATGGTCGCGGCCACGAGGCGCGCGCGGAGCCCCGGCATCCGGCACCGCGAGGACGCCGCCACGAGGTCCCGGTCGCGGACGAACGCCAGCATCTCGTCCAGCCACGCGGGGTCGACGGTCGTGTCCGCGTCGACGAACGCGAGCCAGTCCCCCTCGGCCGCGAGGGCGCCGCGGTGGCGCGCCGCCCCGATGCCGTCGCCCGGCCCCTCGACGACGCGGACGCTGCGACTCCGGGCGACGGCCGCCGTCCCGTCGTCGCTGTCGCCGTCGACCACGATAGTCTCGTAGGCGCGGTCGGTGTCGAGGGCGGCGAGGCTGTCGAGACAGTCGCCGAGGTACGCCGCCTCGTTCCGGGCGGGGACGACGACGCTGACCGCCGGACCGCCCCCGTCGCTCTCGTCGCCGGCCGCCGAATCCGCTTCGGACACGGGCGCGCTTCGAGACGGATACCCCTCTACGTGTCGGCCGACCGGACCGCGAGGGAGACGGTCCGTCGGTCCGCCGACGCGCGGCGGTCCGGTCGACGCTCGGTAGCCGCGGCCGACCCGGGCGCGGACGCGGCCGTCAGGGCTTGAACACAGAGCGGACGCAGCCGTCCTCCTTGTTCTTGAACATCTCGTACCCTCGGGGTCCGTCTTCAAGCGAGAACTCGTGGGTGGCGAGGTAGGACGGGTCCATCCGGCCCTCCGCCACGTGGTCGAGGAGTTCGGGGACGTACCGCTGACCGTGTTGCTGGGCGGTCTTGACGGTGATGCCCTTGTTCATGATGACGCCGAAGGGGAACTTGTCCATCGTCCCGTAGACGCCGAGGACGGACAGGGTGCCGCCCTTCCGACACGCGCGGATGGCCTGCCGAAGCGCCTCCCCGCGGTCGGTCTGGAGGCGCATCCGCTGTTTGGCCCGGTCGTAGGCGTGACCCACGCCGGTGCCGTGGGCCTCCATCCCCACCGCGTCGATGCAGGCGTCGGGGCCGCGCCCGCCGGTCAGGTCCTTCAACTCGTCGACGACGCTCCCCGTCTCGGTGTAGTCGATGGTCTCCGCGCCCGCCTCGTCGCGCGCGAGTTCGAGTCGCTCGGGGAAGCGGTCGATGGCTATCACCTGCTCCGCGCCCATCAACTGCGCGCTCTCCTGGGCCATCAGGCCCACGCCGCCGCAGCCCCAGACGGCCACGGTGTCGCCCTCCTCAATGTCGCAGAAGTCCGCGCCCATGTAGCCGGTGGGCCACGCGTCGGAGGCGAACAGCGCCTGCTCGTCGGAGAGTTCGTCGGGCACGACGAAGCAGTCCTCGTCGGCGTGGGGTACCCGGACGTACTCGGCGTGCGACCCGGCGTAGCCGCCGAAGGCGTGGGTGTAGCCGTAGATGCCCGCCGTCGGGTAGCCCAGTACGGGTTCCTGCAGTTCGGGGTTGGGGTTGGTGTTGTCACAGAGCGACCACAGGTCGTCCCGGCAGTAGGCGCAGTTGCCACAGCCGACGAACGACGGCACGACGACGCGGTCGCCCTCCTCGACGGACTCGACCTTGCGGCCGACGTCCTCGACCACGCCCATGAACTCGTGGCCGATGACGTCGCCCTCGCGCATCGTCGGGAGGTAGCCGTCGAGGAAGTGGAGGTCCGACCCGCAGACCGACGAGAGGGTGACTCGGAGCACCACGTCCCGCGGGTTGACTATCTCGGGGTCGGGCACGTTCTCGACCTGCAGGTCGTTCACGCCCTCCCAGCAGAGCGCCCTCATAGCAGGTCCCCCGCGCCGCGGCCGGAGGGGTTGCCCTCCAGCGTCGGTATCTCGCCCGTCTCGACGAGGCTCTTGAACCGGTAGAGCACCTTGCCCGCGAGCGTCCGGGGCACCACGTCGAGTCGCTCCAGCACCGTGCGGGCGACCGACCCGCCCGGCGGGTCGACGCGGAGGCGGAGCGTCACCTCCGTCCCCCGGTCGTTCGGGGCCTGCGCGAAGCGGACGGAGCCCTCGGGGACTATCGCCGCCGCGCCGCCGGTCGACTCCCAGCGCACCAGTTCGCCGGGGCGGTCCTCGACGGTCCGCGTCTCCCACGCCACCGTCCGGCCGAGGGGCGCGTCCACCTCCCAGCGCCAGTCGCCCTCGCCCGCCGGGGTCACGTCGGCGAACCCGCCGAATATCTGCGCCTGCGTCTCCCGGTCGTTCCACGTCTCGTACGCCTCGTCCGGCGACGTGCCGACGGTGATCGAACGCGTCACGTCCGTCTCTGACTCGCCGCCTCCGGCGTCCGCCTCCGACGCGCCTAAGTCGCTGGCGGTGCCGCCACCCCCGCCGCCCGACCGGTCGGTCCGCCCGCGTCCGCCGACGGCGCGGTACACCAGCCACCCGCCGGCGAGGGCGGCCGCGGTTCCGACGAGCGAGCGCCGCTTGAGGCCGAACGCCACCAGCGCGCTACCGACGACCGCCGAACCGGCCGTTCCCAACCCGCCGGAGGTAGGTCCCGACGACTCGGCCCGATCGCCGGCCGTCGCGTCCGCGTTTCCGGCGCTCATCGCGTCGGTCCCCCCTCGAACGGCGGGACGCGCCCCGTGACATTCAGTATCATGAACGACATTAATTGCGTTCTCGTCTATCTTGTAAGTATTGCCCGCGGCGGGCGACCGTCCGGGGGTGGAGCGGTGGGGGCGGTCGCCGCCGTCCGTCACCCGAGGCGTTCCAGAATCGTCTGCGCCGGTCTGCTGGACAGCGCCCGGAGGCCGGCTCTCGTCACGACGCCGCGGGCGCGTCCCCGGAGGACGCCCGCGAGGAACGTCCCGACGGTGGCGAGGGGGCCGACGCGGTAGACTGGCTTCGGCCGGGCGGCGGTCGCGGCCCCGAAGATGGCCTCGGCCACCTGCTCCGGTTCGTTGACGCCGGGGGGTCGCCGCTCGACGAGGTGGACGTCGTCGACGACGCGGTAGAGGTCGGCGTACGCCGACGTGCGGTCGAGGCCGTCGAGTTCCGACTCGGCCCGGCCGTAGAACTCCGTGGCGACGAGTCCGGGCTCGACCAGCACCACGTCGACGCCCTTCGACGACACCTCCTGTCTGAGCGCGTCGGTCAGCGAGTGGAGCGCGTACTTCGAGCCGGTGTACGCCCCGAGACCCGGGATGGTGAGGGAGCCGAAGCCCGCCCCGACGTTGACAATCGTCCCCCGACCCCGCTCGCGCATCCGCGGCAGGGCGGCCCGCACGAGGCGGAGCGGACCGAACGTGTTGGTCTCGAACTGCCGGACCACCCGCTCGACCGGCACGTCCTCGACCGGACCCATCTGTCCGTAGCCGGCGTTGTTGACGAGGCAGTCGAGCCGTCCCCGCTCCTCGTACACGCGGTCCACGACCGACTCGACCGCGTCCGCGTCCTCGACGTCCAGCCGCGCGGTTCGACACCCCCGGTCCGCGAGGCGGTCCAGTTCGTCGGGGTCGCGCGCGGTGGCGTACACCTCCCAGCCCTCGCGCCGGAAGCGTTCGGCCGTCGCGCGTCCGATGCCGGAGGAACAGCCCGTTATCAGCGCCGTCTCGACCATGTGCCCGGTCGGGCCGCGCGTCGGATAGGCGTTGAGGCGGCGGGCCACCCGTCGGTTCGTCTCCGGCGCGCGGCGGACGGCCCTTCGCCCCGACAGAACGAACGGCTTTTCTCGGGACTGTCCGAACCCGCGACATGGAGCGACTCCGACGCTCACTCGACGACGCACCCATCATCGACAAGGACGGCTACGAGTACCTCGTACACCCCATCAGCAACGGCGTGCCGATGCTGGAGCCTGCGCTGCTCCGTGAGGTGACAGTGGGCCTGATGCGCGCGACCGAACTGCGCGACGTCGACAAGATAGTCGCGCCCGAGGCGATGGGTATCCACATCGCCACCGCCCTCTCGCTCCAGACGGACATCCCCCTCGTGGTCATCCGCAAGCGCCGCTACGGCCTCCCCGGCGAGGTGAGCCTCCACCAGCAGACCGGCTACTCCGAGAGCGAGATGTACATCAACGACGTGGAGGCGGGCGACCGGGTCGTGGTGGTCGACGACCTGCTCTCGACCGGCGGCACCCTCCGGGCCGTCTGCGAGGCGCTCGAGGACATCGGCGCGGAACTCGCCGACCTCGTCGTGGTCCTCCGGAAGGTGGGCCCCTCGGCGCTCGACGACTCCGACTACGAGGCCACCAGCCTCCTCGACATCACCGTCGAGGGCGGCGAGGTGACCGTCCGCGACTGATTCTGTACACGTCTGTGCTTATCTAGTCGCCCTACGGTGGCGATTTGAGCGCGAACACGGAACGGTTATGTCTGATGACCCGCACGTGCCGACATGAGCGAGCGGGAACGACCCATCGACATCGAGTACGAACTCGACGAGCGACCGCCGCCGCTTCGGGCGGCGCTGCTCGGACTCCAGCACGTGGCGGTCATGATAGTGCCGGCGACGGCCGTGGCGTACATCGTCGCCGGCGCGGTAGGGGTGAGTCCGGCGGACACCGCCTACCTCGTCCAGATGGTGCTCCTGTTCTCCGGTATCGCCACCGTCGTGCAGGCGTACACCGTGGGCGCGGTGGGCGCGCGCCTCCCCATCGTGATGGGGACGAGTTTCACCTTCGTGAGCGCGTCGGTGAGCATCGGGACGAGCGCCGGCCTCGCCACCGTCTTCGGCTCCGTCCTCGTCGCGGGGTTCGTGGTCGAGGGGCTCATCGGCTGGCAGTTCGAGCGCATCGAGTCCTTCTTCCCGCCGCTGGTGACGGGTCTCGTCGTCGTCATCATCGGCCTCTACCTCGTCCCGGTGGCGATGGACTACGCCGCCGGCGGTGTGGGCGCGAGCGACTACGGCGCGGTCCACAACGTCACCCTCGCGGCGCTGGTGCTCGCGGTGGCGGTGGCGCTCAACCTGTTCACGGACGGCGTCACGCGCCTCCTGAGCACGCTCGCGGGCATCGCCGCGGGCTACGCCGGGGCGCTGGCGCTCGGCGTCGTCGACTTCTCGGCGGTGGGCGCGGCGGCGTGGTTCGCGCTCCCCTCCCCCGGTAGGTTCGGCGTCGCGTTCGACCCCGTCGCGATAGTCACGTTCGCCTTCCTCTTTCTGGTCTCCGCGATGGAGACGGTGGGCGACATGTCGGGCATCACCGCCGCGGAGGGCCGCAACCCCACCAACGACGAGTTCCGCGGGGGTCTGTTCACCGACGGCCTCCTCTCGTCGCTCGGCGCGCCGTTCGGCGCGTTCCCGGTCACCTCGTTCTCACAGAACGTCGGCATCGTCAACTTCACCGGCGTGATGAGTCGCCACGTCGTGGGCGTCGCGGGCGCGATGCTCGCGCTCCTCGGCCTCAGCCCCAAGGTGGGCGCGCTCGTCACCACCGTCCCCTCGGCGGTGTTCGGCGGGGCCGTCCTCCTGATGGCCGGCATGGTCGCCGCGAGCGGCGCGCGCCTCGTCTTCCTCCACTGCGAGATGGACCGCCGCAACATGACCGTGATGGCGGTGTCGCTCGGCCTCGGCCTCGGCATCGCCACCCGCCCCGACGCGATTCAGGGACTCCCGCCCGCGGCGCGGACGTTCTTCGGCCAGCCCGTCATCCTCACGGCGCTGTCGGCGCTCCTGCTCAACACGCTCGCCCCCGGCGAGCAGAGCCCCCTGTTCGACGTCGAGGAGCACCCGACGCCCGAACCCGCCCCGCCGAGCGACGACTGACGGCTGACGACTGACGAGTGACCTGCGGCGACGTCCGCTCAGTAGTCGAGTTCGAGGCGGACGCCGTAGCCGAGGCCGCCGACGCCGACGAGGGCGAGGGCGACGCCCAGCGCCCACGGCGGCGACCACGCCGGGAGGAGCGTCGCGGCCCAGAAACCGACGACGAGAGCGACGCCGCCGGCGACGATAGCTCGGACGAATCGTTCCACGGGCGACGCGTGGGGCGGGGACGGGATGAGTCCACCGCCCGGCGCGGGGACAGGACGTTTGGGTGTCGCGCCCGTACGGACGCCCATGACCGGCGCGACGCTCGTCTACGACGACGACTGCGGCTTCTGCACGTGGTGGGCGGACTTCTTCGACGACCGCACCGACCTCCGGATAGTGGGGTTCTCGGACCTCGACGGCGACCCGGACCTCCGCGCGCGCTTGCCCGACGACTACGAGGAGTGCTCGCACCTCGTGACCGACGAGGGGGTCTACTCCTGCGGCGAGTCGGTGGAGCAGGCGCTGGTTCGTACCGACGTCGGGACGGCCGCGCGGCCCGTCGTCGAGTCCCTCCGCGAGTCCGGCACCTACCGAGACGTCCGGGAGTGGGGGTACCGGCAGGTCGCCAACAATCGCGTTCTCGGGGGGCGACTGCTCTCGAAGCGCCCGCCCGCGCGCGGCGAGCGACGGTAGGCGTCGGCGTCAGCGGACGCCCGCCCGCGCGCCGGCCCGCGGCCCGAACGCCGCCCCCGGGCCGCCGGAGCGGGGGTCCGACAGCGCGACGGGGGCGACGTACGTGCCGACGCGCTCTCGCACCCACCAGTCCCCGGTCTCCGCGCGCTCCTCCGGCGTCGTGAACCGGTAGCGGTAGCGGAGCACGCGGACTCGCTCCGGCGGGTCGCCGTCGAACGGGTCGTCGCGGAGGAGCGAGCGCTTGTCGTCGTCGCCCTCCAGCAGGGCTTCGAGGAGCGCGAGGAGCCACCGCTGGCGGCGTCCGGGTCGGGGCCGCATCGCGGCGAACCAGAGCTGCCAGTCCAGCCGCAGGTGGTACGGCGTCCACTGGGAGGGGCGCTCGTCCGTCCGCACCGGCTGGCCCTCGAACTCGTAGGCCGTCCAGTCGCCCTCGTCGGGGTCCTCCGCGTCGGTCCCCTCGATGACCAGTTGGTAGCGGTCGCGGGTTATCGACCCGAACGCGCCGTAGGTGTTGACCACCTTGAGCGGGTCGAACGAGGCGTTCATGGCCTGCGCCTCCGAGAGCATGTTCTTCGCCGGGCGCACGCTCAGGTAGAGGACGACGACGCCGACGACGACCGCCGCGGCTTCGAGGGGGAGCGGCGTCGGGGCGACCGTCTCCGGGGCGGAGACGGGCAGGAGCGACGCCAGGACGCCGTCGCCGAACGTCGCCACCGCCTGCACGACGGTGAGCGCGTTGAGCCACGCGAAGTTGCCGGTGACCATCAGCCACGACTGGAACAGGATGGTGGCCGCGCCGCCGACGGCCGCGTACGGCTGGGGCGCGAAGTAGAGGAAGGGGACGGCCAGTTCAGCGACGTGGTTCCCCAACGTCTCCAGCCGATGGAAGAAGGACGGCTGGCTGTGCGCGTGCCAGCTCAGGGGGTTCGGCATCGGCTGGGTCTCGTAGTGGTAGTCCATGCAGGTCAGGTCGCGCCAGCAGCCGTCCCCGCGTATCTTGATGAGACCCGCGCCGAACATGTTGCGGAAGAGGAGCCACTTCAGCAGCCAGACGACGACCACCGGCGGCCCCGACGGTCCCGCGCCCAGGAACACCGCTAAAAAGCCCGTCTCCAGCAGCATCGACTCCCAGCCGTAGCCGTAGAACAGTTGGCCGGCGTTGACGAAAGAGAGGTAGAGCGCCCACATCGCCGCCCAGAGGAGGACGGACGCGGCGACGGCGTAGGCGTCCGGCAGGAGGTAGGGGACGCCGACCAGCGCGAGAACCGAGAGGACGACGCCGGTCCACGCCGCCGCGCCGACGGCCCGGTCGCTCGGCGCGAGGTAGAACAGGCTGGGTCGCTCGCTGAACGCCGACCGCTCGACGTAGTCCGAGAGCGGGAGCAGACCGTCTTCGCCCGCGAGCGGCCGGAACTGCCGGGCCGCGACGAGGAACGCCATCAGGTAGACGACCGCGAGGCCGCGCTGGAAGACGTACCGGACGAGCCAGTAGCTCTCGGCGGCGAACGGGTCCATACGGAGACATGTCTCGGGCGCGAGATACAAATACCCCGCGTCGGACGTTCGCGGCAGGTCCGCGGTGGGGAGCCCGAGGGCCTACGTAGCTCCCGCGCCGACGGTGTCGCATGACCGCCGCACCGTCCGGCGACGACGGCGGCGTCCGGGACGTCGTCCGCTTCTACCTGCTCGACCACCGCACGCCGCTCGGAAAGACCATCGACATCGTCCTTTTGGCGCTCAACCTCGTGTTCGTCGGGGTGTACGTGGCCGAGACCTACGCCCACCCGGCGTCCGTCAAGCGGGCGCTCTGGAACGCGGAGGTGGCCATCGCCGTCGTCTTCCTCGTCGAGTACGTCCTGCGCATCTACGGCGCGCGCGACCGACTGGCGGAGTTCACGAACGCCTACACGGTGGCCGACCTGCTCTCCATCCTGCCGACGCTCGCGGTGGTCTTACTGCCGGTGCCGGCGGTGGCGGCGGGCGTCGGCTTCCTGCGCGCGCTTCGGGTGGTTCGGGTCCTCCGGTTCTACCGCTTCACGCAAGACGCCGAGTTCTTCTTCGGGACGGTGTCGGACAACGTCCTGCGCGCGTCGAAGCTCCTGTTGACCGTCCTCATCGTCTTCTTCGTGGCGGCGGGCATGTTCTACGGCGTCGAACACGCCGCCAACCCGGACGTGAACACGTTCGGCGACGCGTTCTACTTCACCGTGGTGACGCTCTCGACGGTCGGGTTCGGCGACGTGCTACCGGTCACGCCCGCCGGGCGGGCGGTGACGGTGGCGGCCATCCTCACCGGCATCATCGTCATCCCGTGGCAGGCCGGCAAGATAGTCAGGGAGTGGAGTAACAAGGGGAAGGTGAACGTCACGTGCCCCGAGTGCGGCCTCTCGTACCACGACGCCGACGCCTCCCACTGCAAGTCCTGCGGCCACGTCATCTACCACGAGTTCGACGCGCACGGATGAGGCGACGGCGCCGACACCCCGACGGCGTCCCGGCGCGGGAACCCGTCGGGGGTAAGGCCTTTCGACGCGGCGGCCGACCGTCCCGACCGTGAGAGACATCGACTTGGACGGACTCGTCGAACGCGACTGGGAGACGGCCGACGGAGACCCGGTGCGGTTCGCCATGGTCGGTCTGGGCTGGTGGACGCGCGAGCAAGCCATCCCGGCGATGGCGGACGCGACGGGCGCGGAGGCGACGGTGCTCGTCACGGGGTCGCCCGAGAAGGCAGCGGACGTCGCCGCCGACGTGGACACCGTGGAGGCGACGCTCACCTACGAGGAGTACGCCGACGGCGACGCCGCCGACGAGTACGACGCCGTGTACGTCTGTACGCCCAACGCCCTCCACCGTGAACACGTCGAGGCGGCGGCCGACCACGGGAAGGCCGTGCTCTGCGAGAAACCGCTGGAGGCGAACGTCGAGGACGCCGAGGCCATCGTTGAGGCGTGCGAGGCGGCCGACGTGCCGCTGATGGTCGCCTACCGCGTGGTCACGTCGCCGTCCGCGCGCCGCGCCCGCGAACTGATACGGGACGGCGCTATCGGCGACGTGGTCAGCGTCGTGGGCCACATGTCCGACACGATACTGGAGTCGTCGGGGCCCGACTCGTGGCGACTCGACCCCGACCTGTCGGGCGGGACGACGGTCAACGACATCGGCATCTACCCGCTGAGCACGATAGGGTTCGTCCTCGACGCGGCCCCGCGGGCGGTGCAGGCGACGACCACCGCCGCACAGGAGGCGTTCGAGGGCGTTGACGAACACGCCGCCTTCACGCTGGAGTACTCGGACTCCCTGCTCGCGTCCTGCACCGTCAGCCACAGCGCCGAGGTGACCTCCAGCCTCCGCTTCGTCGGCACGGAGGGCGAACTCACGCTCGAAGGCGTGTTCTTCCCCGACGCGGAGAAGGTGCTCCGCCTCTCGCGCGACGGGCGGACGGCCGAGTTCCGCCCGGACGCCCCCAACCAGATGCGGGAGGAGTTCGACTACTTCGCCGACCACCTCCGCACCGGCGCGGACTTCGAACCCGACGGGGAGATGGGCGTCGACGACCTGCGCGTCATCGAGGCGCTGTACGAGTCGGCCGAGACGGGCGAGCGGGTCGAACTCTAGCCTAGTCCCCGGCCAGCCACGCCAGCGCGTCCCGCCGGCAGTCGAGCAGCGTCCCGAGGTGGTCGGCGTCGGGCGTCGTCACCTCGCCGCCGGCGTCGGCGACGAGCGACCGGACCGGTTCGAGCGGCGCGTTCTCGTCCCGCGTGCCGTGCCACGCGCGCACGGGCACCGGCGGGGACGGCGGCTCGACCGACTCGGACGCGAACAGGCGGGACTCCCGGGCCGGCGCGGTCGCCCCCTGTCGGAGCGCCTCGCGGAAGTCGGCCGTGACGGCCTCGGCCACCGACTCGGCGACGTCCCGGTCGGTGTACTGCCGGACGACGACCGACGGGCCGGCGACCCGGGAGAGGGCGTCCCCGACCCGGAAGAGGGCGCGGAGCGCGAGCGGCACCCGAGCGAGCGACGCGAGGCCGTCCTCGGCCGGCGGGACGACGGTGCCGACGAGTCCGACCCGGGTCGTGCGGTCGGCCGACGCCGACGCGAGCGCGAACGGCCCGCCCCCGGAGAACCCGAGGACGCCGGCCTCGGCCGCCGACGCGTCCGCGAGGAGCGAGCCGAGGTCGTCGCGCCAGTCGCGCCACGTCCACCCCGCCGGCGGCGGGTCGGAGCGTCCGTACCCCGGTCGGTCGGGGACGACGAGGCGGACGCCGACGTCGCCGGCGGCGTCGGCGAGGAGGGCGGCGAACAGCCGCGACCCCGGCGTCCCGTGGTGGGCGACCACGGGCGCGCCGTCCGGGTCGCCGGCGGTGACGTAACTCAGTCTCCGGCCGTCCGGGAGCGTGCACTCGTCCGTCGTCAGTCGCTGGGCGTCCGTCGCGGAGGGCATACGCCGAGGGTCATCGACCGAACCGACGTAGTTCCGTCGGTCCGTTCGTTTCACTAGCTCACCGACGGAATCCCGCTCGCCACCCTATCGTGAGGGCATCAGTCCCCGTCGTCCGAGGCGGACCGGCCGGTCGTGCCGCGTTCCACCGCGCGCAGGTACTCGTCGGGATTGTCGAGCGTCCACGAGAGAGCGGCATCGAAGTTGTACGCCTCCATCCCCTCCAGCGCCTCGGCGGAGCGCATCTCGTGGGTGTTCATCTGGCGGAGCGTCCGTATCTCGCAGTGGACCTGCCACGGGACCGCGACCGGGTCGGGGTCGCTCTCTGTCACGGGGCGTCTTTCGGGCTCTTCCCGCATCAAACGCTCGCCTCGCCGCGCCGGCGCGCCGCCTACCCCTCGTTCAGCGGGTCTTCGAGCGCGTCCGCTATCGGGTCGTCGCCCGAGAGCACCTCGAACGTCTTCCCGTGGGTGGACTCCGCGTCGAGGGCGGCGACGAGCGTTCGGGCCACGTCCTCGCGGGGAATCTCGGCCGCGGTCCGGTCGAGGTCCGCCCCCGTCCGGACGCGGCCGGTGCCCGCCTCGTTCGTGAGCGACCCGGGGCGGACGACAGTGTAGGTGAGGTCGCTCTCCCGGAGTCGCTCGTCGGCCTCGGCCTTCGCGTTCAGGTACTCTCGAAGCGCCTCGGGGCTCTCCCCCGGCGAGTCGGCGTTGATGGAACTCAGCATCACGAACCGCCCGACACCCGCGTCCTCGGACGCCTCTATCAGGTTTACCGCGCCGTCGCGGTCGACGCCCCACACGTCGTCGCCGCCGGACCCGGCCGCGAATATCACGGCGTCGCACCCCTCGACGGCGCGGACCACGTCCGCCTCGACGGTCAGGTCGGCCACCACCGCCTCCGCGCCGAGTTCCTCGACGCGGTCGACCTGCGCCTCGTCGCGGACCATCCCGTACACCTCGTGGTCGCTGTCGCCGAGCAGTCGCGTGAGGTGCTGTCCAACCTGTCCGTGCGAACCGGCTACGAGTACGCGCACGCCTTCGGGTACGGGTCGGACGGGGAGAAGGGTGACGCCCGCGGCACGGGCGTCCGGGAGCGAGAGCCAGAGCGGACGTCGCGGCCGCCTACCGCGACCGGCGCGACGACGTCACGCCCCCGCGTCGAGGGCGTCGAGGGCGTCGAGCAGGACGCCGCGCACGTCGTCGGTGACCTCGCGCGGGTTGGTCACGAGGCGGCGCTCCTGTACGAGCGTGTTCTCGACCATCGCGTCGACGTCGTCGCGGGAGAGACCGAACTCGGCGGGCGAGGCGGGGAGGCCGACCGAGTCGCGCAGGCGCTCACACTCGGCGACCAGCGCCGCGGCCGCGGACTCGGTCCCGTCGCCCTCCGCCGCGACGCCGAGTTCCCGCGCGAGGCCGGCGTACGCCTCCCGCCGGACGGGGAGGTTGTACCGGAGCCCCGGTCGGATCGACGCCGCGAGGCACTCGCCGTGGGGGCGGCCGGCCATCCCGCCCAGCGTACTGGCGATGGCGTGGACCGCGCCGAGGCCGGACGCCGAGAACGCCATCCCTGCGAGGTGGGACCCGAGGCTCATCGCCCGCCGGGCCGCTCGGTCGTCGCCGTCGAAGGTGGCGCGTTCGAGCGACGAGTGGACGAGCCGCAGGGCGCGCCGCGCGAGGCTCCGCGAGACGGGGTTCGCGCCCTGGTAGGTGATGGGCCGGCCCTCGACCCACCGGTAGTCGCGCGCGAGCAGCGATTCGAGGGCGTGGACGAACGCGTCGAACCCGGAGCGGGCCGTGACCGCGCGCGGCAGGTCGAACGTGAGCGTCGGGTCGACCAGCGCCGCGTCGGGCCGGAGGTGCTCGTCGCTGACGCCCCGCTTCACGCCGTCGTACGTCACGACTGCGGTCTGCGTGGCCTGCGACCCGGTGCCGCTGGTGGTCGGGAGCGCGACGAGCGGTGCGACCGGACCCGGCACCTCGCCGACGCCGAGGTAGTCCGACGCCTCGCCGCCGTGGGCCAACAGCGCGGCCGCCACCTTCGCCGCGTCGATGCACGACCCGCCGCCGAGGGCGACCACTCCGTCGACCGACTCCTCCGGCACGTCGTCGAAGTCGTCCGTCGAGGGTTCGGTCGGGGCGTAGTACGTCGACGCCGGGCGGTCGAGAGCGTCGAGTACCCGGTCGAGGAGGCCGGCGTCCGCGACGCCCCGGTCCGTGACGACCAGCGGGTCCGAGACGCCGTAGCGGTCGAGCGTCTCCGGGAGGGTCGCCGCGACGCCGTCGCCGAACTCGGTGTGCGGCGCGGCGAACGTGAACGGCGTCGCGCCCGGCGGGTCGGCGGGGTCGCGCATCGCCGGCCCGCTACTCCTCGTCCCCGTCGTCTTCGTCGTCTTCGTGCGGGTCGACGGTCTCGACGCCCTCCTCGGGGTCGACCCCCTCCTCGTCGTCGACCTCGGTGTTGCCCGACGTGGGGCCGGTCGCCTCGGCGGGTTCGGCCGCCGACGCCGCCGACTCCTCGGCGGCCTCCTCGTCGACCATCGACTCGGTGGAGGCCGTAGAGTCGCTCCCCTCGGCGGCGGTGTCCTCGCCGCCCTCGATGCCACCCTCGTCCTCGGCCGTGCCGGGCGTCTCGTCGTCCGGGCCGGGGTCCGAGTCGGCGTTCGGTTCCGCGTCCGCGCCGGTGCCCGACTCGGTGGTCATCGAGACGGCCTCGTTGGGTTCGGCGGCTTCGTCGGCCGAGCGGTCCTCGTCCACCATCGACTCGGAGTCGGCGCTCGCGTCGGTGCCGGCCGCCGAGCCCTCGTCGCCGCCGTCCCCGGCCGCGTCGGACACGTCCGTCCCCGTGTTCACCACGTCGCTGGCGTCGCCGCCCGACCCGCTAGGGCCGGAGTCGCCCTCGCGGGCCGCGTCGGACACGTCCGTCCCCGTGTTCACCACGTCGCTGGCGTCGCCGCCCGAACCGCTGGGGCCGGAGTCGTCGGTGTGCGCGTCGCCGAGGTCCGTCCCGGTGTCGACCACGTCGCTGGCGTCGACGCCGCCGGTCCCGCCCGCCCCGGCCCCGGCCTCGCCACTCGACCGGCGCTGGACGACGGCCGCGGCGACGAACGCGCCGCCGACCAGGAGTCGCCCGAACCCGCGGCCGACGTCGCCCCGGCGGAGCGACCCCAGACCGCGGACGAGGGTGACGGCTCCCGTGGCGGCCGAGAGCGCGCCCGATTCGACGATGTTCTCCGCGTACGGCGTGTACTTCGACACGAAGCTCATGCGTCTATTGCGTGGCGTCGAACGCCTAAATCAATGGTGACCGAACGCTCGGAAAACCGCCGCGGCCGACGCCGCTCGGCCGCCGGAGCGGACCGCGAACAGCCATCAGATTCATCCGGGTAAGGGAGGAAGCTCGGACATCTACGTCACCGAACCGAGCCGTTCGTCCGCACGTCGCCCCCGTCCGACCGTCCGCTCGTCGGGAGTGGCGGCGTGAACGGGGAGTCGCAGAACTCGGCTGGAGCGGGGGAGAACGCGAGGGCCCGCGTGGGGGAGATGCAGAAGTCCCCGCAGACCATCCTCGCACAGGAGATAGAGGAGGGGCTCGTCGAGCTACACAGACCCATCAGCGGACTGTTCCTCTCCGGACTGGCCGCCGGACTCGACATCGGGTTCGGTCCGTTCCTCATGGCCGTGGTGCTGGCGCACCCGCGGGGCGGACTCGCGCCGGCGCTGTTGGAACTGCTCGTCGCGGGCGCCTACTCGGTGGGATTCCTGTTCGTCGTCCTCGGCCAGTCGGACCTGTTCACCGAACAGACGACGCTGGCGACGCTACCGGTCCTCCACGGGCGCGCGACCTACCGACAACTCGGGAAGGTGTGGGCCGTCGTGTACACGGCGAACCTGCTCGGAGTGACCCTGTTCGCCGCCCTCGCCGTCGTCCTCGGCACGCAGACGGAGATAGTCTCCTCCGCGGTCCTCGGCGAGATAGCCCACGGCCTCACCAAGTACCGGTGGTGGGTCACCCTGCTGGGCGGCGTGCTGGCCGGGTGGCTGATGGGCCTCCTCTCGTGGCTGGTCAGCGCGACGAGGGACACCGTGAGCCTCATCCTGGTGGTGATAATCGTCACGGGCGCTATCGCGTACGCGCACCTCCCCCACTCCATCGCGGGGACGATGGAGGTGCTCCTCGGCGTCTTCGGCGGGCACGTCTCCCTCGACTCGTTCGCGACGTTCCTGTTGTGGTCGACGCTGGGGAACATCATCGGCGGGACGGTGTTCGTGACCCTCCTCAGACACTCCCACGCCAAGCGCGGCGGGTACGAACCCGACGACGTCACCGTCGGCCCCGGCGACGACTAGGAGGGGCGGGGGCGCACCTACGCTACCGCCGACGATTCGGCGTCGCCGTCGCCGTTACGTTCCCCTCCTCGGTCTGGTTCACGACGTACCGCCTGCCGGCCATCGAGTCCATCAGGCTGTCGACGGGCGCGTGGCCGTCGCGCAGGACGGGCACGTCGGCCGTCTTCACGTCCCGCCGGTAGGTGGCTATCTCGTCTTCGAGGTCGGTCCCCGCGTCACGGCGGGCGTTCCGTTCTCGCAACTCGGCCTCCGTCACCAGCGTCTCCCGCTTGGTGGCTATCACCTCGACGTTCTGGACGGCGTCGGTGTGCGAGGTAGGGAAACTGTACACGCGCGGGAACACCTGCGACATGGTCTTGTACTCCGCGCGGTAGAAGTCCGACGCCGGGCCGGACGGTGCCGAGATGAGGTTGGCGTAGAGCACGCCGTCGTCGGTGAGGTGGTCCTCTGCCAGTCGCATGAACTCAACGGTGGTCAACTGGAACGGCACCTTGTCCTTCTTGTACGCGTCGAGGACGATGAGGTCGTAGGTCCGGTTCGTCTCTTGGAGGAACTGTCTGCCGCCCTCGGTGTAGATGTTCAACTGCGGCGACTCGGTGACTCCGAAGTGGCGCTTGGCCGTCCGCACCACCTCGGGGTCTATCTCGGCCACGTCGACGGTCACCCCCTCCATCTTCGCGAAGTGCTTGGGACCGGTGAAGCCGCCGCCGCCGACGAACAGCACCCGGTCCACGTCGTCGTTCAACAGCAGGGGGAGGTGGAAGTAGCTGGTGTACTCGAAGACGTGGCGCGAGGGGTCGTCCAGGTCCATCGCGCTGTGTGGCTGGCCGTCGAGGTAGAGCGTCCGGGTGTCGCCCCGGTCGACCACGCGCAACTGCTGGTAGGGCGTCTGCGTCTCGTAGACGACCTGCCCGTCGATGGCGACGCCGGTCGCCCCCGCGGCCGCGGCGGCGACGAGGAGGACCGCCACGAGGACGCTCCCGACGACCTGCCGCCCGTCGGGGGAGGGGCGCGCGACGGCGACCGCCGTGACGACCGAGAGGAGGCCGAACGCCAGCCCTATCTCGTCGATGCTCAGCGACGGCACGAGCAGGTAGGTGGTGGCGAACGCGCCGACGATGCTCCCCACGGTGCCCACGGCGTAGACGTGCCCCGACGCCTCGCCGGTCTCGTCCGTGTCGGAGAGTTCGGCGGCGTAGGGACTCACGAACCCGAGGAGGTACGTCGGCGGTCCGAACAGCATCGTGACCGCCGGGAGCGACGCGAACCGACTCGGGAGCGGGAACGTCGAGGTCCACCGCAGCAGCGTGTCGCCCGCGAACACCAGCACCGCGACGTAGAGCGCCGTCCCGAGGAAGAACGTCACCAGTCGGCGGTGGGAGGCGTGGTCGGACGCCTGCCGCCCGCCCTGATAGTAGCCGAGGCTGAGCGCGGCGAGGAAGACGCCGATGATGCTCCCCCACGTGTAGATACTGCTGCCGAACTGCGGCGCGACCATCCGGCCCGCGAGAATCTCCAGCCCCATACTGACCACGCCGGAGACGAACACCGCGACCTCCGCCCCCGAGGGGCGTGTCGGGGCGCGGAGCCGAGTCGTTCCCATGTACCCGCGCTTAGGCGAGGGGTCGCATTAAGCGTGTGGCGCGTTCGCTCGCTGGACGAGTCGGAGAGCAGAGAGAACAGCCGACGCTGTCGAGCCGCGAGACGCGGCGAAAATCCGTCTCAGCCGAGAGTGGGGGTCACTCGATGTGACCTTCGCGCCGGAGCTGGTCCGCGTCCTGTCCGGAGTAGCGCCACTCGATGTTGGCCTTCTCGTCCTGCCAGTCCCACGGCTCGACGAGGACGACGTCGCCCTCGTTGATCCACGTGCGGTACTTCATGCGGCCGGGGATGCGACCCATCCGGTTCTCGCCGTCCTCACAGCGGACGCGAACGTGGTTCCCACCGTTGTGTTGGGTCACGACCGCGAACAGCTCGTCGTTGTTGGGCATTCGGAGATTCCGACGCCCGGATTCTTCGCTCACACTCGTAGTAGGAGCCACGCACGTTTAAGTCATCGGAGAGAGGCGGTACCGTATATCACACTCGTGGGCAGAGCGGACCGCGGTAGATATCGAGTTTCGACCGTGCGAGCGGCCGAGGTCCGCTCCGGGGCCGAATCGCAAGCCGGTAGGTTAATCTCCGACGCGCATTACTGCCGCGCTATGGCGAGCGAGGGCGCGGACGTGGACATCAGCGACTCCGTCTCGGACTCGCTACGGAACACCCTGCCGGGTCAGTTCTTGGGGCGGGGCGCCCGGTGGTTCCTGTTCGACGGCAACCGGTGGGTCGTGGTCCTGTTGCTCGCCGGGGCGATATTCGCCGCCACCGTCGCCGTCGGGACGTTCGGCCCCGTCTCCGTCCAGCGGTTCCTCTCGCGGGGCGTCTCGCCGGCGAGCGCGCTGGTCGAGATACTGAAGAGCATCGTCGCCATCGTCACCATCGTCCTCTCTATCAACCAGTTGGTCATCTCGCCCCAGTTGGGGCCGGTGAGCGACCAGCGCGAGGCGTTCGAGGACACCATGTCGCTCCGGGAGGAGGTGGAGCGACGCCTCGACCTCGACGTGGCGCCGCTCTCGCCCGCGGCGTTCTCGCGTTCGCTCCTCGTCGCGGTGGACGAACAGGCGCGGGAACTGAGAGAGCAGGCGCGGGGCGAGCAACGCGACGAGATAGCGCGGTTCGTCGACGACCTGCGGGCGGAGACCGAGACCACCGTGGACCGCCTCGACGGGACCGAGTTCCGGAAGTTCGAGGTGGTGCCGGCGACGATGAACATGGACGTGTCGGGGCGGGTTCAGGAGGCCCGGCGACTGGCGGACGAGGCGTCCGAGTCGGAGCGTCGGGCGCTGCTGGAGACGGTGCGGCGACTGAAACTGTTCGCCACCGCGCGGGCGTACCTCAAGACGGCGTACATCCGCTCCGAGTACGTGAGCTTCTCGCAGGCGCTCCTCCTCATCGGGCTCCCGTCGCTCCTCGCGGCGTTCTACGCCACGCAGATATACGACCCCGGCGTCTTCCCGGGGCGGACCCTCGGCGTCGAGAACCGCCTCTGGTTCGTGAGCGGCGCGCTCACGGTGTCGCTCGTCCCGTTCGCCGTCCTCATCTCCTACGTCTCCCGACTGGCGACGCTCTCGCAGTCGACGGTGTTCGTCGGGCCGTTCGTGGCGGGCGGCCGCGACGAGACTCCCGGGGGCGGCGACTGAACGCGGACCGCCGCGCCAGTCGGAGCGAAGCAGAAGACTTAACAATATTTTAGGCTACCCTAAAACATGGACAGACGACGGTTCATCGCCGCCAGCGGCACCGCGCTCGGAACGTTCCTCGCCGGCTGTTCCGGAAGCCCCGGGTCCGGAGAGGGCGATTCGACGGAAACCACGGCGGCGTCGGAGACGAACGCCGGGACGGAGACGGCGGAGACGGCCGCCGAGACGGGGACCGAGACGTCGTCGTCCGGGTCCTACAGCGTGTCGATAGCGCCGATGGGCGAGGTGACGTTCGACGGGGTCCCCCGGACGTGGGTGGCCAACAACGGCAGTTGGGCCGACATGGGCGTTGCCCTCGGCCTCGAACCGCCGAAGGCCGTCTGGCTGACCAACCGGTACCACACGCGGTACTACGAGAAGATTCCCGGCGTCTCGGTCGACAAGAGCGACATGGTCAGCCTCTACAGCGACGGGGTGAGCAAGGAACTGTTCTACAAACTCGACGGCGACGTGCACGTCATCGACCCCAACTTCCTGATGAACCGGTTCAAGGGGTGGAAGCAGTCCGACGTCGACGAGATAGCCAAGAACGTCGCGCCCTTCTTCGGCAACAGCATCTTCTCGCGCGGCTACGACTGGCACGGCTACCGTTACTACACGCTGTACGAGGCGTTCGGGAAGCTCTCGAAGGTGTTCAAGCGCGAGAAGCGCTACGAGGCGTTCGCGTCGCTCCACGACGAGTTCCAGAAGAAGATAGACGCCAACCTCCCGGGGAAGAACGACCGCCCGGCCGTCGCCGTCCTGTGGGCCAGCGGCGACCAACCGGAGACGTTCCTCCCCTACCTCATCAACGAGGGCACGAGCTACAAGCAGTGGCGTGACCTCCAGGTCACCGACGCGCTGGCCGAGACCAGCGTGAAGGACTTCCACTCCGCGCGCGGCAAGATAGACTACGAGACGCTCCTTCAGGTCGACCCCGAGGTACTGCTCATCCGCGGCCACGAGTCCAAGACCGAGAAGGAGTTCCAGAACACCGTGGTCAAGTTCATGAAGAACCACAACGTGGCGAGCCAACTGCAGGCCGTGAAGAACGGACAGGTCTTCCGCGGCGGCCCCCTCTATCAGGGCCCCATCACGAACCTCGTCCTGACCGAACGCGCCGCCAACCAGCTTTACCCCGACGCGTTCGGTAACGTCCAACTGTACGACCCCAAGCGCGTCGCGGACATCGTGGCCGGGAACGTCTGAGGCGGCCGTCGACCGCCGACGCCCCGTCACCGCGCACTTCACCGGCTGACGCACCTTTTTGTCTCGTGCGGCTCTGTTTGAAATTATGGACCACACCACGTTCGGGTCGACCGGCGTCACGGTCAGCGACATCTGCCTCGGGTGTATGAGCTTCGGGACCGGCCAGATGGACTGGACGCTGGACAGAGAGGAGAGCCGCGAACTCATCGAACGCGCTATCGACCTCGGTGTGAACTTCTTCGACACGGCGAACATCTACTCCGACGGCGAGAGCGAGCGGATTCTGGGCGACGTGCTGTCGGAGTACGACCGGGACCGGTTCACCGTGGCGACGAAGGTCCACTTCCCGATGCGCGAGGACGACCCCAACTCGGGCGGCCTCTCCCGCAAGACGATAGAGCAGGAACTCGACAACTCGCTGGAGCGGTTGGGGATGGACACCGTCGACCTCTACCAGATTCACCGCTGGGACTACGACACGCCCATCGAGGGGACCCTTCGGGCGTTGGACGACGCCGTGCGCCGGGGGAAAACCAGGTACGTCGGCGCGAGTTCGATGTGGGCCCACCAGTTCGCGGAGGCGCTTCACGTCAGCGACCGTCTCGGACTCGAACGGTTCGCGTCGATGCAGAACCTCTACAACCTCGCCTACCGCGAGGAGGAGCGCGAGATGCTCCCGCTCTGTGAGCGGGAGGGCGTGGCGGTCGTGCCGTGGAGTCCGCTCGGCGCGGGCTTTCTCGCGCGACCCCACGAGGAGTTCGACGCCACCACGCGCGGGGAACACGAGACGGACCACGACCGGGGGTACACCCGCGGCGGCGGCCCCGAGGTGAACGAGCGAGTCGGGGAACTCGCCGAGGAGAAGGGCGTGAAGATGGCCCAGATAGCGCTGGCGTGGCAGTTCCACAAGGAGTGGGTCACGGCCCCCATCGTGGGCACGTCGAGCGTCGAACACCTCGAAGACGCCGTCGAGGCCCTCGACATCGACCTCTCGGACTCCGAGATGGAGTACCTCGAAGCGCCCTACGAACCCGTCCCGGTCTCGGGGCACGAGTGACCGGGTAGTCGAAAGTCGGAAGCCGACCGGGGTAAAGAGGACAGTATGGACCGTACGACGGTGCTGACCGACCGCGCGGCGTTCCGGGCCGCCGCGCGCGACGCCCCACCCGGGGCGCGCGTGCCGGTGGTCGTCAGCCTCCGCGCCGACCCGTTCGAGGCCTACCGACGCGCCCGCGGCGACGCCCCCTCCTTCTTCCTCGAGACCGGGGGCGGCCGCCCCGGGTGGGGGTACTTCGGCGTCGACCCCCGCGAGTTCCGGACGGTGGAGGGGGCGGGCGCGTTCGACGCCGTGCGCGAACTGCTCGACCGCGAGTCGCTGGTCCGCGCCGGGTGCGAGGTGCCGTTCCCGGGCGGCCTGTTCGGGTGGCTCTCCTACGACGCGGCCCGCGAGATAGAGTCGCTCCCGTCGACGACCGAGGACGACCGCGGACTGCCGCGCCTCCAACTCGGCCGCTACGACCGCGTGGCGGCGTGGGAGGAACCTCACGACGGCGAGACGGAACTCCACGTCGCGGCCGCGCCGCGCGTCCGGGGCGACCCGGACGACGCCTACGACCGGGGCGTCGAACGGGCGCACGAACTGGTGCGCGCCGCCACGGACGGCGACCCGAGCGTCGGCCCCCCGCCCGCCGCGGCCGACACCGTCGAGTTCCGGAGTCGGTGTGACCGCTCCGCGTACGCCGACCGGGTGCGGCGCGTCAAGCGGTACATCCGCGACGGCGACACCTTCCAAGCGAACGTCTCCCACCGACTCGAGGCGCCGGCGGCCGTCCACCCCGTCGAGGCGTACGCCGCGCTCCGGCGGGTGAACCCCGCGCCGTACGCCGGCCTCGTGGAGTTCCCGGGCGTCGACCTCGTCAGCGCGAGCCCCGAACTCCTGCTCGAACGCGACGGCGACCGGGTGGCGACCGAACCCATCGCGGGGACGCGGCCGCGGGGCGCGACCGACGCCGAGGACGAGCGTCTGGAGGCCGAACTCCGGGGCGACGAGAAGGAACGCGCCGAACACGCGATGCTCGTGGACCTCGAACGCAACGACCTCGGGAAGGTGAGCGAGTACGGGTCGGTGACGGTCGACGAGTACCGCCGGGTGGACCGCTACGCGTCGGTGATGCACCTCGTCTCGAACGTGTCCGGGACGCTGCGGGCCGACTGCGACGTGGCTGACGCCGTGCGCGCCGTCTTCCCCGGCGGCACCATCACGGGCGCGCCCAAACCCCGGACGATGGAGATAATCGACGAGGTGGAGGCGACCCGGCGCGGCCCCTACACCGGGAGCGTCGCGGCGTTCGGGTTCGACGGCCGGGCGACGCTCAACATCCTCATCCGGACGCTCGTGCGGAGCGGCGAGGAGTACCACCTCCGAGTGGGCGGCGGCGTGGTCCACGACTCGGACCCCGGCCGCGAGTACGACGAGACGCTGGCGAAGGCGCGCGGCCTACTGGACGCCGTGGACGCCGCGTTCGGCGACCGGGCGGACGTGGAGGTGCGGCCGTGACGCGCGTGCTGGTGGTGGACAACTACGACTCGTTCGCGTACAACCTCGTCCAGTTCGTGGGCGAGTTCGCCGACGAGGTGGTCGTGCGCCGGAACGACGCCGTGGACGCCGCGGGGATTCGCGCCCTCGACCCCGACGGCGTCGTCGTCTCGCCCGGCCCGGGGACGCCCGACGACGCGGGCGTCTCGAAGGCGGTGTTCGCCGACCTGTCGTACCCGTCGCTCGGCGTCTGCCTCGGCCATCAGGCGCTGTGTGCGGTCCACGGCGCGGACGTGACGCACGCGCCCACGGTGGTCCACGGCAAGTCGTCGCTCGTCCGCCACGACGGCGCGGGCGTGTTCGCGGGCCTCCCCGAGACGTTCGAGGTGGGGCGCTACCACTCGCTGGCCGTCGGGCGCGACGACGTGCCCGCGTGTCTCGTCGAGACGGCGTACACGACCGACGACGGAGACGCCGACGCCGACGACGCCGACGACGCCGACGGGGGCGGCGTGCTCATGGGCGTCCGCCACCGGACGGAGCCCCACGTCGGGGTCCAGTTCCACCCCGAGAGCGTCCTGACCGAGGCGGGCCGGGCGCTCGTCGGGAACTTCGTGGCCGCGTGCGAGGACGACGGCGACGGTACGTTCGCGGACGGGAGCGGCGAGGAGAGCGACGCGGGCGGCGCTGGTGACGCGACGCGGGGTGGGCCGTGAAGTACCACGTCGACGGGGAACTCGTGCCCGCGTCCGAGGCGACGGTGAGCGTCACGGACCGCGGGTTCGCCTACGGCGACGCCGCCTTCGAGACGCTCCGGGCGTACGGCGGGCGCGTCTTCGAGTGGGAGGCCCACCGCCGCCGCCTCGACCGGACCTGCGAGGCGCTCGGGATGCCCGACGCCGCGCCGGCGGACCTCCGCGAGCGAGTTCAAGAGACGCTCGCGGCCAACGACCTCGACGACGCGTACGTCCGGGCGTCGGTCACGCGCGGCGAGCAACCGGGGAAGCTCACCCCCCACCCCGACGTGGACCCGACGGTCGTGGTCGTCGTCAAACCGCTCCCGCGCGGGGGCGTCGACGGCGCGCCGGTCTGGGACGACCCGGCGGTCCTGCGGACGGTGGAGACGCGGCGGATTCCGGACGGGGCGCTCCCGTCGGCGGCCAAGACCCACAACTACCTGAACGGGATTCTGGCCCGCCTCGAACTCCGGCGGAGGGCGGGTGAGGAGAGCGAAAGCGAGAGTGAGAGCGGTGAAAGCGAGAGCGGGGACGTAACGGCCGCCGACGAGGCCCTCCTCCGGGACGCGGACGGGAACGTGGCCGAGGGGGCGACCAGCAACGTCTTCTTCGTGACCGACGGGACGCTACGGACGCCGAGCCTCGACGGACCCGTCCTACCGGGAGTCACGCGGTCCGTCGTCCTCGAACTCGCCGAGGAGGCGGGCGTCCCCGTCGAGACGGGCGCGTACGCGCCGGCGGCCGTTCGCGGGGCCGACGAGGCGTTCGTCACGAACACGACGTGGGAGGTGCGCCCCGCCGCGAGCGTCGACGGGCGGACGGTGGGCGGCGGCCCGACCACCCGACGGCTCGCGCGGCTGTTCGACCGGCGGGTCGAGCGCCTCTACGGCGACTGAGCCGCGCTCACGCGGCCGCGTCGGGCGCGTCTCCGGTGCGGTCGCGGCGCTCGGCGACGCGGTCGGCCAGCGCCCGGTTCATCGCCTCGTAGTCGGCCGCGACGCCGCGGGGGACCGCGAACGGGACGAGCAGCCCCGACGTCCGCTCGCGGTTGACGAACCGCGTGCGCCCGTCCGCGAGCCGCTTCAGTTCGAGCGTGTGCCGGCCGGTGAACAGGCCGGGGACGCGGAGTCGCCCCACCCACTCCAGTTTGCGCTCGGGGTCCGCGACGGTCACCGTCGCCGACATCGTCGCCGGTCGCGCCCCGGTGGGTTCGACCCGTATCTCGATTCGCTCGCCCGCCTCGGCCCGTCCGCTCGCCTCCGTGACGAGCGGGTTCCACTCGCGGTAGGCGTCGAAGTCGGTCAGGACCGCCCAGACGTCGGCGGGCGGGGCGTCTATCTCTATCTCGGTGCGTACGCGTCGCATACCCTCTCGTACGCCGGCTGAGGGGATGAACCTGCGCCCGCCCGTCGGCCGCGCCGCGCCCGCCCCGGCGCCAGTGGCATCTCGACTCACGGAACGCCTTTAGGTCACGACCGTCTCAGATACGTATGAACTACGATTCTGCGCTCGACCGAGCGTTCGACTCGCTCCCGGAGCGGTCACAGGAGGACGGCGGCCGACTCAACGTTCCCGACCCGGAGGGAGAGACGGACGGCGCGTTCACACGACTCACGAACCTCGGCGCCATCGCCGACGCCCTCGGACGCGAACCCCAGCACGTCCACCGGTCCATCCAGCGCGAACTCGGCACCAACGGCCAGTTCGAGAACGGCCGCGCGCGCTACAACGGGTCGTTCACGGTGGCCGATTTCGACGCCGCCATCGACGAGTACGTCGAGGAGTACGTGCTCTGCTCGGAGTGCGGCCTGCCCGACACGCGACTCGTCACCGAAGACGGCGTGGACATGCTCCGGTGTGAGGCCTGCGGCGCGTTCCGCCCCGTCGAGAAGCAGTCCGGGTCGTCGTCGTCGCGGACGGCCAACCGACCCACGATTCAGGAGAACAACACGTACGAGCTGGAGATAACCGGCACGGGTCGGAAGGGCGACGGCGTCGCCGAGAAGGGCAAGTACACCATCTTCGTCCCCGGCGCGCGCGAGGGCGACGTGGTCAACGCCTACATCGAGAGCGTCAGCGGTACGCTCGCGTTCGCGCGCCGAGTCTGAGCGCGGCGGACGACTACGCTACGCCGTCGCGACCGAGACGAGCACTATCGCCAGCGTTCCGACGAGAGCGGCCGCCTCGAACGCGAAGAACGCGAGGGTGTCGGGGGTGCCGTGGTACGGGCCGGCGAGGGCGACGCCGGCCAGCGCCACCGCCGCGAGAGCGGCGACGAACGCCGCGAACCCGCCCCACGTGACCTTCCGTATCGTGTCTATCCTCTCGATGACGAACTCCGCGGCGGCCGACATGGCTCCCACGAGACGCCCCGCCGAGTTGGAACTGTCGGCCCCGGCGACCCCTCGTCGCCTCTCCGGGGCCTCGACGACGCCACGGCGCGCGTCGCCGTCCGCCGCGCCACCGGCGACGGAGACGCGGTCGGGGCGCCGCCCCGCGGCCCGCAGGTTTTCGGCCGTCGAGCACGACTACCGACCATGACAGACGACGGGTCACAGAGTGAGTGGGGACCGTGGGCGCTCGTCGCTGGCGTCGGCCTCGTCGGGGTTCTCGGCCTCGCGCGGGAACTCCGCGACCGACGCCGCGACGACGAGGCGCACGGAAGAGCGGACGAGGCTACCGACGCCGACGCCGACGCTGGCACCGACACCGACACCGACGCGGGCGCGCCCTGAGCGACTCACGGCTCGGCCGCGAACTCCGCGGGCGGCTCGTGCGATTCTAGTCGCGGAGTCGACGACCGGTTTCAGGAAGGCGAGTTCGACCAGTCCGGGCGCGGGCAACGGCGGGCAGAGCGCACGCCGTCCAGCGAGGCCGCTAAGAGTCCACCTTCGAGCCACGGTCGGTTCGGAGGCGACGGCGGCCGTCAGGCCCGTTCCGACTCCCGGCGGCGCTCCGCGGACGGGCGCGGGGACTCCGACTCGAACTCGACGGCCGGTCGGGGCGACCCCGACTCGGCGGCCGGTCGGGACGACGGCGCGGCGGCCTCGGCGTCGCCGAGGAGCCGTTCGAGACGGCGTTCGAACTCCGCCTCGTCGATGTCTGCGTTCACGTAGCGGTGCTGGAGGCGTTCGACCGGGTCGGGACGCTCGGCGGCCGCGGCCACCCTCGCGTCGAGGCGGCGGACGCCGACGACGACGACGGCCGTGAGCGTCAGCACGAAGGCCACGCCGAGGCCGCCGATGGGGACCACGCTCGGCACCCCGGCGTCGACGAGGGCGGCGACGCCCGCGAACGCCGCGAGGACGCCGAGGAAGCCCACCGTCGCGGCGGCCAGCGTGAGGAGCGCCGCCGCCGCGGCGAGGTAGAGCGCCGCGCGGACCGCGAGCGTCGCCCGCGGGTGGTCGGCCCACCAGTCGCCGTCCGCGAGTGCGAGTCGTCGGGGCATCTCGGTAGCCCGTAGCACGCCGACGTAGAAGTAGCTCCGGGTCGGCGCGGACCGCGACGACGTGCGACCGCCGCCGCCGACGCTGTCGCCGAGGCGTCAGTACGTCTGGTAGGAGGCGGAGCCGACGTCGATTCGAACCAGCGTGTTCCCCTCGTAGGCGTCTGCGGGCACGCCGTACTTCTCGTTGATGCGGCGGGTGGCCTCGCGGGTCGCCGCCTCGTCTTCGACCACCGTCGCACTGCCGAGGAGCGTCACCATCCACTGCGCGTCGCCGCCGTCGTCCTTCTGGACCGAGACGGCCGCCCGGGGGTTGGCCCGGAGGTTCGCCAGCTTCCGCCCCGTCGTGAGCACTTCGAGCGTGCCGTCGTCGTAGTCGTACCAGACGGGGGCGACGTGCGGGCGGCCCTCCGAGCAGGTGGCGAGGTGCGCCATGAGCGGTTCGGACGTCACGAGTTCCTCGACCTGCGGCGGGATAGTCGGCATACGCGTCACGAGGGGTCGGAGCCCCGAAAGCCGTTCGCCCGGCGCAGGAGGCCCACGCGTCCCGCCGCGTTCGCGCGGCCGACCTACGGCGTCGTCGTCGCGGCGACGGCGTCGGCCAGCGTATCGAGGAACGCCGGGTCGTAGCTCTCGTCCACGTGGTTCACGTTCCAGAGCCCCGACTCGCGTATCTCCCGACTACGGCTGTGGCGGCCGAGCCACCCGTCCGAACGGGGGTCGACCGGCTCCGTCCGGTAGTTGCTGAGGAGCGCGATGGCGTTCCGCTCGACGTACGCACGGTCGCTCTCCGGCCCGGGCTCGTCGTCGACGGCGACGTAGAGGAACGGCAGATTGCGCAGGTAGTCACTGACCCGCCGCTCCGCGTCGAGTTCTGCGAGCCGCAGGTCGCGGTCGGCGGTCGAGCCGCGCCCCCACTCGGGGTACTCGTCGCGGAGGCCGTCGCGGTCGAGGAGCGCCTCGCCGACCCGCTCTCGGAACACGGACCCGCGGTGGTTGCCACCGCCCTCGTACGTGCCGCGCTGGGCCCCGCGGTGGGTGCGCAGTCGGTCCCAGAGCGTCGTCTCGCTCCCCGCCGAGACGGCGTGTGTGCCGACTCGCGTCGCGCGGGGGAACGAGCCGTTCGCTCGGCGCTCGTCCGGTGCGAAGAAGAAGTAGACGCCGCGGTCGGGCCAGTCCATGTAACCGGTGCACTCGTCGAGCGTCCGGGTGCCGCCGACGTTCGACCGGAGCCGGTCGAACAGTTCGTAGAGCCGGTCGAGGTCGTCTCGTCGAGACATTCTCTGCCGGCGATGGGTCGGCGTCGGATAAAAACCTCCGTTCCGGTCGGGTCGACGCCTCGACCGGCGGTACCGCGGACCGACCGCTACTACTCGCCCGTCGCGATGCGCTGGACGCGACCGACCGCGCCGGACTCGAGCCGGACCTTGATGCCCTCGGGGTGGGAGTGTTCCTCGGTGATGATGGAGTGGACGTCCCCGATGAGGGGTTCGCCCGGGTTCTCCTCTTGGTCCTGCACTATCTCGACGGTCACGCCCTGTCGGAGCTCGTCGCGCGTCGGACGCTCACCAGACATGTCCGGCGGTTGGGGCGTCGCGCGGAAAAGGGCGACGGCCCCCGCGCGGGCGGCCACAGAACAGAACGGTGTGGGGCCGATACCTCCTCCGGGATGGCACGCACGCCTGCGTACGAGGTCGTCGTCATCGGCGGGGGACCGGGGGGACTCACGACAGCGCTCTACACCACGCGCCTCGGCCACCGGACGGCGCTGGTGGACGCGGCGGGCGGGCGCCACGCGTCGGTCGCGCACGTCCACAACGTCATCGGCATCTCCGAGCAGACGTCGGGGACGGACCTCGAACGGGTGTCGAAGGACCAACTGACTGAGTACGGGGCCGACCTCTACGACGACAGGGTGACGGGCGTGGAGCGACTCGAGGGCGGGGACGCCGCGGGCGACGCCCGCGATGAAGACGAGGATGCCGACGCTCGGTTCCGTGTCGAGGCGGAACGCGCCACGCTCCGCGCCGACCGGGTGGTGCTGGCCACCGGGTTTGTCGACGAACCCCCGCAGGTGGACGGCCTCCGGCGGTTCGCGGGCCGGGGGCTCCACTACTGCCTCCACTGCGACGCCTACACGCTGGGCGACGAGCGCGTGTTCGTGCTCGGCCACGACGACCACGCCGCGAAGGTGGCGATGATACTCCTCAACTTCACGCCCGACGTCGACCTCCTCACGAACGGCGCGGAGCCGACGTGGGACGACGACACGGCGAAACAGGTGGCGGCCCACCCCGTCGACCGGGTCGACAAGCCCGTCGAGCGGGCGCTGGCCGAACGCGACGTGACCGAGGGCGCGATGGGGGGCGACTCGTCGGCCACCGCCGAGTCCGACCTCGAACCGTGGCTCGGCGCGCTCGAGTTCGCGGACGGCACCATCCGCGAGTACGCGGGCGGATTCGCCATGTACGGCCGGGAGTTCAACGCCGCCCTCGCGGAGTCGCTCGGCTGTGCGCGCCGGGACGACGGCGCGGTGGCGGTGGACGACCGGCGCGAGACGAGCGTCGACGGCGTCTACGCCGTCGGCGACCTGACCCACGGGCAGAACCAGACCCCCATCGCCATGGGGGACGGCGCGTACGCCGGCCTCGCCATCGACAGAGAACTGCGGACGTTCCCGATTCCCGCGGACGAACTCGACGACGACGGGACGGGCGTCGAGAGCAAGGTGCCCGCCGTGGCCGACGACCTGCGCGCGCGGATGCGTCGCCTCGACGAACGGGGCGTGGAGAGCGGGATGACGCCCGACCGCAGGTGAGGCGGCGCGGCGAGGTCGGACGTGGCGAGGGTCGGACGCGAGGTCACGCGCCGGTGAGAGTAGTGGGAGGAGTGAGAGCGGGGGTTAGCAGTGAGAGTAGGAGTAGGGGTCGGGGCCGAAGCCGAGGTGAGACGTCTCAGTCGAGTCCCCAGTCGCTCGGAACGCCGACGTACGCCGCCTGTCGCGGCCGCTCGTCGTCCCGGATGATGCGGAGCAGGAGCGCCGCGGCGCGGTGGTTGCCGTCGGCGACGTACGGCGCGTCGGCGTCCTCCTCTTGCACGACGACGAACGGCGAGGTGTCGCGCTCTTCGGGGGGTTCGTCCGCGAGCTCCACCACTTCGACGAGGTCTTTGGGCGACTCCTCGTGGAGGCGCGCCACGTCGTCGGCCTCGTGGATGCGGCGCGCGACGCTCTCCAGCGTGCCGTCGTCGGTCACCGCGCGCCAGTCCTCGTTCTCGGGACCTTTCACCACGTGGAGCTCCGAGAGCTCCTCGGCCCTGAGGTCGACGAAGAACCAGTCGAGGTCGTTCTCGTTGAAGACGGTGTGGGCGATGGGCTTTCGAACCACCAGTTGCTCGACGAGTTCGTCGGCGGAGCCGAGGTCCTCGACGCTCGTCTCGTCGCCTTCGAGTTCCTTCGAGAGCCAGTGGCCGAGCGGTTCCTCGCGGGAGACGGGTTCCGCGGTGGACGAGTCGAGGCGTCGGACGAGGGGAGGTCGGTCGGGACTAGAATCCGGATTGGCGTCGGAGTCGGACATAGGGAGTTTGAGTCGATTGGCGCTCGGGGGGCAGAAGAGTTGTGGCCGTCGGGCTCCGCCGACGGTCACAATCGACCGACGGCCGCCGGGTGGAGCGGCGCGAACGACCGGAGCATCCTGCGAAGGGACCCGACGCCCCCGCGGGCGGAGAGGAGTCCCGCGGACGGACGCCGACCCGCCGTACCCGCCCGGGGGGAGTCGAACGCGGGTATTAATCCCGGCGGGCGACAAACCCCCACTAGATGTACGACGACATCCTGCTCCCGACGGACGGGTCCGAAGCGATGGAGACGGTGATGGACCACACCATCGAGGTGGCCGGACGGCGGGACGCCACCGTACACGTGCTCTACGTCGTGGACGACCGGGCGTTTCTCACGCTCCGCGACGACATGCTCGACGACATCGTGTCGGAACTCGAAGCCACGGGCGACCGGGCGATAGACGCCGCGACGGAGCGACTGGAGGCGGCGGACCTCTCGACGGCCACCGCGATGCGGCAGGGCAACCCCGCGGACGAGATTCTCGACTACGTCGGGGCCAACGAGGTCGACCTCGTCACGATGGGCACCCACGGCCGGGACTACGAGCAGAACATGCTCGGCAGCGTCTCCCAGCGCGTCGTCTCGGCGTGCGACGTGCCGGTGCTGACGGTCAAAATCGACGAGAACGGGTCGTAAGGAGGCCGGACGGAGGATTCGGTTCACTACTTCCGACGGCTAAAAGATACTTCCCGAAGTCGGACGAAGGCAGGAGTCGTGCAGTCACCCGGACACATCGGGATGGCGCTTCTGTTCGCCGCGCCCGCGTGGTTGGTGTTCGACGACGCGAAAAAGAGCCTCGCGTTCACGGCTCTGGCGGCGCTGACGGGGATGGCCCCGGACAGCGACCTGGTGCTGATGAAGTACTTCTTCGTCGAGCACCACGGAATCACCCACAGCTTCGTGTTCATCGTGCCAGCGGCGCTGGTGCTCGGCGCGGTGGTGGCGGGGCTCTACCTCGCGGTCCGGGACGACGGGCCGAACCGCGCCTCGGCGGCGGCGGTGTACGGCTTCGCCGCGCTGGGGCTGTTCACGGGGATGTTCGCCCACCTGTTCGCGGACTTCCTCACGACGCCCGACATCGCGCCGCCGATCAAACCGTTCTACCCCGTGCTCGAAACCCAGGTGATCGGCGATATGGCGTACGTGAAGTCGAAGGCGTGGAATCTCGGGACGCTCGCCGTCGGTATCATCGTGCAGGCAGGACTCGGCCTGGAGGCGTACCTCAACTAATGCCCAACACGAACAGACGCACGTTTCTGGCGACGGCGGCGGGACTCGTCTCGGCGGGTCTCGCCGGCTGTTCCGGCGACAGCGGCGACAACAAGGCGGGCGGACAGCCGACGCGGACGACCAAGAAGGAGAGCCAAGAGCAGACCCTCTCGTTCGGCCAGACGCTCGAACTGCCGCGCGCGTCGATAACGCTCTCGGACCCCCGAACCACGAACGCCTACCGGTGGCGGGAGGGCGGCGAGGACCGCGTGGCGGAGGCGGGCGAGGGCAAACAGTGGCTCGTGGTGAAGATCCGAGCCGAGAACACCACGGACCGTACGGTCCGCCTCCCCCTCACGCTCAACTTCAAGGGCGTTCGAGGGGACGTGGTGTACCACCCCGGGCGGAACAAGAGCCTGCCGGAGAAGTACGTCGGCGGCAAGGTCCCCGCGGGCGCGGTGCGCGAGGGCGAGATAACCTACCTCACGCCCGCCGACGTGGCGATAGAGGAGTTCCACGTCCTCTACGAGGAGTGGCGGCCGTCCGACAAACAGCGCGTGGTCTGGCAGCCCTGACGGCGGCGGGCGCGGGGCGTCCCGGGCCGCGAGACGACGGCCCGCGTCGTTC
Organism: Haloferacaceae archaeon 50; assembly: GCA_046097085.1. Classification (GTDB taxonomy): domain Archaea; phylum Halobacteriota; class Halobacteria; order Halobacteriales; family Haloferacaceae. The sequence continues at coordinate 186,510 of CP175567.1, forward strand.
AGTAGGGGTGCGCGTCCGGCCCCTCGGGGAACGTGTACGCGTCCAGCCACGGCGGCGCGGTGCGGTCTCTCGACCACTCGAACAGGTGGCGCTTCTCGTTGGCGTAGTAGAGGCGGTAGGCGTCCACCGTCGAGGCCGCGGTCCACTCGCCGGTGACCTGCGGCGGGTCGGTCGCCCCCGCCGACGGCCAGTCGAGGGCCGCCACCGCGTCGCGGTCGAGCGTCCGGACCGTGGCCCACGACCCGTGGAACTCGTCCTCGGCGTGGTCGTAACGGTAGCGCCACTCCCCGTGGGCGCGGCGGGTGTACTCGTGGAGTCGCTCCCAGTTCTCGTGGGACGACGCCGCCCACCGCGTCAGCGGGTGGTCGGCGTGGGTGAAGTAGAGGTCCTCCTCCTCGGGGTAGCCCCGCTTCTGGACCGCGGTGGTGAGAACCATCGAGCACTCGAACACGCTCGACGTGACGTGGCGGTCCACCAGCCACCGGACCGCCTGCCCGAGGTCGTCGTCCAACCAGAAGGCGTTGACCATGTACCGGGTCGGGCCGGGCCACGGATATGGGTCGCGGCTGTGCGGCCCCCGACCGCCGGCCCCGACCGGAGCGGCGGGCGCTCACGCCCGCAGCGCCACGACGCACGCCATCAGCCCGAGGAACGCCGCGACGAGACCCATCCCTCGACGCCCGAGCCACCCGGCCACGGTCAGGTCCGCCGACTCGTACCGGTAGCCCGTCGCGAGGTCGACGGTCTGCTGAGGGTAGAGCGCGACGCACCCCCCGACGGCGACCAGCAGGGACCCGAGCAGTAACAGTCCGAGGTGGACCATGACCGTACACGTGTCACTGTTCGATAATATAGATGACGCCGTCACGCGAGGCGGCGCGTCGTTCGGCGGGGAACGACGGCGCGCGACGGGCGTGACGGGGCGGCGCTCAGACGGCGTCCGTCGGGGAGACGGGGGTGCCGTCCCCGGGGTCGCCGGGGGTGACCCTCGTCCCGGTGCCGGGGTAGAGGCGTTCGACGCGCCACGCTGCGGCCCGGACCCCGACGCGGGTGACGCGGAGTCGCACGGTGTCGCCCGGCGAGAGCGACGCGAGGCGGTCGCGGACCCGCGGGTTCGCGTACTCCACCGCGTGGACGGTCTCCCGGCCGTCGACCGACCGAAGTACCATGGCGTGCTGGTCGTTCATGGGCTGTTCGACACGGTATACGGTCCCCTCTGGTGGCATTGCTCCCGACCCCTCACTACGTAGTACGCGCAGAACCAACATAAATCGGGGGCCTACTCAGTACGGCCGGCGGGCCGCGCGTCGGCTCACCGCCCCGGCGGGGTGCGGGTCCCCTCGCCGTTCACCGCCGGCGACGCCTCGTCGCCGACGACGCCCTCGTCGGGTTCGCCCATCGCCTTCCGCAGATAGACGGCGCTGTTGACGAGGCCGATGTGGCTGAACGCCTGCGGGTAGTTCCCCCTGAGTTCGCCGGTGTCGGGGTCGACCTCCTCGGCGAGGAGGCCGTGGGGACTCGCGTACGAGAGGACGTTCTCGAACACGTCCTGTGCCTCCGCGACCCGGCCGGAGAGGGCGAGGGCGTCGACCAGCCAGAACGAGCACATCACGAACGGGTTCTCCTCGCCGGGCAGGCCGTCGTCGCCCTGATACCGGTAGACGAGTCCCTCGTCCGTGGCGAGTTGGTCCATCACCGCGTCGACGGTGCCCCGAACCCGGTCGTCGTCGAACGGGAGGAACCCCACCACGGGGATGCGGAGGCACGCCGCGTCGAGTTCGGTCCCCTCGAACGTCCGGGTGAAGGCGCCGCGGGACTCGTCGTACCCCTCTTCGAGGATGCGCTCCCGGAGTCGGGCGCGGTTGTCCTTCCACCGCGACACGTCGCCGTGGAAGTCGCCCGGGCCGTCGGCGTCGCCCTCCTCGACCAGCCGTATCGCCCGGTCGAGGGCGGCCCAGCACATCACCTTCGAGTGGACGAACTGCTTGGGTTCGGTGCGCACCTCCCAGATGCCGAGGTCCGGCTTCTCCCACGCGTCGCAGACGTGGTCCGCGATGGTGCGCACCCCCTCCCAGTTGGCGTCGGCCACGGAGGTGCCCTCGTGGTGTTTCGACACCGCGTACACCGCGAGCACGAGTTCGCCGTAGAGGTCGAGTTGGCGCTGTTTCCGCGCGTCGTTGCCGACGCGGACCGGCGAGGACCCCCGGTAACCTTCGAGGTGGTCGAGCGTCGTCTCGGTCAGGCGGGCGTCCTCGCGGAGGCCGTACAGCGGGCGGAACAGGGGGCTAGTGACGACGCCGTCGACGCTCTCGGCGGCGGAGGCGGTCTCGCGCGCGGCGTCTCCGTCGTCCGGCAGTTGACTCATGCACCACTCGAAATAGCCCCGGGCCTCCTCGACGTGGCCGAGTTTGTAGAGCGCCTGCACCGTGAACGCGGCGTCCCGCAGCCAGTTGAACCGGTAGTCCCAGTTGCGGACGCCGCCCACGTCCTCCGGGAGCGACGTGGTGGGCGCGGCCGCGATGGCGTCCGTCTCCCAGTGAAAGAGGAGTTTGAGTACGAGCGCCGACCGCTCCATCCAGTCGTGGTAGGGGCCGGCGGTGAAACACCGCCGCGGGTGGTTGCAGGTGTTGGTCCACTCCTGCCAGAAGTCCACGGTCCGGTCGCACACCCGCTCGTTGCGGGCGGGGTCGACGGCAGACCGGGCGTCGTACTGGAGTACGAACCACGCCGTCTCGTCCGCCTCCAGCGACCACCGGCCGACGGCGGCGTCCTCGCCCACGTCGAACGCGCGGTCGGTGGCGAGGAGAGCGGACTCGTCGTCGCTCCGCGCAACCACGCCCCGCGGCGACTCGGCGAGGGTCGTGTCGGCGCGCGCGTAGTCGAACCGGGGGCGGAAGTCGGCTTCCAGTTCGACCCGCCCCGACTCGCAGGTGACTCGGCGGAACACGGCGCGGCAGGACACGTCGTCGGGGTACCGCCTGCCGCGCAGCGGCATGAAGTCGGTGAGGACGAGGCGTCCGCCGTCGGCGTCGAACGCCGTTTGGAGGACGTTGCTGTCCTCGATATACGACTGCTCGGACTCGTACTCGCCCGCGGGACGGAGGGCGAACCGCCCGCCGTCCTCGTCGTCGAGGAGAGCCGCGAACACGCTCGGCGACCCGAGGGAGGGGAGACACAGCCAGTCGACGGAGCCGTCGCTCGACACCAGCGCGCACGTCTCCACGTTGCCCACGAGGCCGTACTCCTCCAGCGGCAGGTAGCCCATGATTTTCGGTTACGTACTGCGGGACGAAGTGTCTGTGGTCCGACCGGTGCTCACCCGTAACTCTCGACTTCGACGAGTCGGTCGTCGACGCCGAGGGCCTTCGCCACCTCGCGGACGCTGTTGGCCATCACCCCGATGCCGCAGACGTAGGCTTCGAGGTTCGTGGCGTCTATCCGCGCGTCGACGCCCGAGTCGGGGTCCCGTTCGACGGACGCCCGGATTCGGTCGGGGAGCGAGTCGAGGTCCACCGTCCCGGGGTCGACGTGCTTGGCAAGCGCGTTCTGGACGTACGCCGTCTCGCCCTGCCAGTCGGAGATGTAGTTCTCGCGGCTGACCGTCAGGACGGGGTGGAAGTTGTCGTGTTCCGCCGCGAGTTCGCTCCACAGGTCGCGGTAGGGCAACTGGTCTTTCCACGACGCGCCGAGGAACAGCCACACGTCCCGCTTCTCGCCCTCGAACTCGTCGTACCCCTCGTCGAAGACGTACTTTATCATGCCCCGGAACGGGGCCGCGCCCGTCCCCGTCGCCACGAACGCCACGTCGCGCGGCGAGGGGTCCTGTAGCAGGAACTCGTCGCCGTAGGGGCCGCGCACGAACAGGTCGTCGCCCTCCTCCACCCGGTCGCAGAGGTCGGGGGTGAGGTGGCCGCCGGGCACGCGCCGGATGCAGAACTCCAGTTCGTCCTCGGTGGGCGAACTCGCGAGCGAGTAGACCCGCGGTTCCTCCTCCTCGAAGGTGAGGCGCGCGTACTGGCCGGGGACGTAGTCGAACTCCCCGTCCACGTCACACCGGATGCGAACCAGCGAGGGGTACGGCCGCTCGATTCGCTCTTTGAGCGCGGTTAGCTTGCCGCTGAGTTCCTCCTCCCCCTGCGCCGAGAGCTCCGAGGTGACCGTGTTCCACGCCTCGTCGTCCTCCCCCAGCGGACCGAGTGCCTCCTCCAGCGAGAACTGCTCGCGGATGACCTCCCGGTCGACCGCGATGGCGTCCTCGATCTCCGCCTCGCGGTTCTCGTCCATCGCCTCGTGGAGCGTGACCGTGGCGTGTCGGTTCGAGATGGCGTACTCCTCGGCTTTCGCGTCCTGTTCCTCCTTAGACATTGCCGGGAACTAGGTGCGCGAGTCGGATACCATCTTTGGCGTCCTTCGTCGGGTGGAATTAACTCCGAGGGGACGCGAAGGGACGGCATGGAGACCCGGATACCGAAGAAGAGCGCCGCGTCCTTTCACGTCGACGCGGGGACGACGTTCGCGGTGGCGACGCCCGAGGGGCGGCAGGTGGCCGACCTCGTGGCGTTCGGACGCCGTCGGGGTGGCGGCGACACGGGCGACGACGGCAAGTACGACCCCTTCTCGCAGGCGTACACCCGCGACTGCAACGACAGGGTGCGCATCTCGACCGGTGACTCGCTGTACACCGTCTCCGGGCGGGAGGTGCTGACCATCGTCGGGGACGACTGCGGCGTCCACGACATCATGTTCGGGCCGTGCAACGAGTGGATGCTCACCGACCGCCGCCTCCCGAACGGCGAGGTGCAGAACGAACCCGGCGGCTGTCGGGAGAACCTCGCGCTCGCACTCGAACCACACGGGTTCGCGGAGGCGGACGTGCCCGACACGATGAACGTGTTCCAGAAGTCCACCGTGACCGACCAGACGTACTTCGACGTGCGCGAGAGCCCCGCCGACCCCGGCGACGCCGTGACGTTCCGCGCCGAGACGGACGCCCTCGTGGCGGTGTCGGCGTGCTCGGCCCGGGGAGTCGCCAGCGGCGACGAGATGACGCCGATAGACCTCTCCCTGCCCGACGGCACCGACGTCCACGTCGACTCCGTGCAACCGGACCTGCCCTGACGCGCCGGCGGCGAGGGGCCGGACGGCGGTGGTGCCGGACGGCGGCGGCCGGGATCCGAAGCGACCCGGCGGCGAGGGGGTTCGGCTCACCCCGCCGGTCGCCGCAATAGTCAATGGCGTCCGTTCCGTACGACGGTTCGTTCATGGGAGACGCCGAGGCGGCCGACCCGCTTTTCGACCGGCGAACCCTCCGCGACCGGGTGGAGACCGGCGACATCGACGACTGGAAGGCCGAGCGCTACCGCGCGTTCCGCGAGACGATGACGAGCGACGCCGACCCGTACCCCTGCACGTTCGCGGTGGAGGCGGAGGAGGAGGGCCTGTTTCGCTACCTGTTCGCGTCGACCGACGAGGCGGGCCACGAGAAGGTGGCCCGGGGCCTCGAAACCTACCTCGACGGCTACGAGTCAATCGGGCGGTTCTCGTCGCTCGCGGTGTTCTTCGAACCGCCGGCGGCGGGAGAGGCGTGGGGACCCGGCCGCTACAAGCGGGCGTTCTGGGACGTGCTCCGGTACCTCAACCAGAACGACCCCGCGGCGTGGCCCCCCGAGGTGCCGACCGACCCCGAACACCCCAAGTGGGAGTTCTGCTTCGCGGGCGAACCGCTGTTTCTCGTGGCTCGCGCGCCCTTCTACGACGAGCGGCGGAGCCGACGCGCCGAACACGGCCTCGAGATAACCGTCCAGCCCAAGTCGCTCCTCGCAGACCTGTCGGGGCTGACCGACGAGGGCCAGCGGATACGCAGCGTCATCCGGTCGCGCCTCGCGGAGTATGACGACGTGCCGATGCACCCCGACAGCGGCGACTTCGAGGACCCCCGCACCACCGAGTGGAAGCAGTACATGCTCCCGGAGACCAACGCCGAGAGCGTCGCACGCGTGCCGCTGGAACCGCGGGACGACGTGCGGCCGCCGGACGAGGAGGAGGGCAAGGGCGAGAACGAAGACGAGGACGCGCCTACGTCCCCGCCGACGCGTCGGGACTGAACCGGTCGTCGGCCGCGTCGCCGTCGCCGTCGTCGACGGCGGGGAACGCTATCGTCTGCTCGCCGGGATCTATCTCGACGGGCGCACCCAGCGGAATCGGGAGCACCGGCGCGGCGTGGCCGAAGTCGAGGTCGAACACGGTGAGCAGGTCGTCCCGGTACTTGTCGACGGTCTCCAGAATCGCGCGTCGCTGCTGTTCGCGGTAGTGCTGGCGCGCGTCGAGGCTCTCGCCCGGCGTCTCGGGCTTGCCCACGAGGAGGCCGTCTATCAGGTCCAGAAAGCCCCGTTCCCCGAGTGCGGAGACGAACCGCTCCACCTCGCCGACGACGGGCGTCTCGCCGGAGGTTTCGAGCGCCAGCACGCACCCGTCGACCGTCTCGGCCGCGAAGTACGGCGAGTCGAGCATCAATTGGGTGCGGAGCATCTCCATGCACCCGCCGACGACGGGCGCGCGGACGGGGTCCCGCTCCGGGTCGGCGTTGTGCCACGTCCAGTCGTGGGGCGGGAACCACTCGCGGGTCGCGTCGCTCTCGACGTCGTAGTACTCGTCGGTCCACTCCTGCGCTGGCGCTACCTCGCCGAACGGCGTGGCCCGGAGGGCGCGTTCGAGGTACTCGCGGGTGAACGGGTGCATCTCTGGGTCGGCCGCGAAGTCGGGGAAGACGTTGCCGCCGTAGAACGACACCACGCCCGCGTCGTTCAGCATGAGGTGGACGTGGGTGTTGTCGCTGCTGCCGAAGAAGCGCTTGGGGTTCGCCCGCGCCACCTCGGGGTCGAAGTAGTCGAGGAGTTCGTGGGCGACGTTGCCGCCCATGGCGGCGACGACGCCCGTCACGTCGTCGTCCTCGAAGGCGCGCCGCAGGTCCGCCGCGCGCTCTCGGGGGTGGTCTTTCAGCCAGTCGGTGTCGCGGGTGGCCGTCTCGTACACCTTCGTCTCGACGCCGAACGACTCCAGTCGGTCGATGCCCTGCCGGAGGGCCGCCTCCGGCGGCGAGTGCGACGGCGCGAGGACGGCCACGGTGTCGCCCCGTTCGACCGGCGGCGGGTAGGTGCACGCGCGCATGGGGGCCGACCGTAGGGGGGTGGCGCGTTTACCGCTGGCGGCCGCCGCGCGGGGGCGGGTCGGGCGAGGGTGACGGCGACGGCGGCGCCCGCGAGCGGAGACGCAGACGGCACGGCGGCGACAAGTCTGATACCGCCGCCGCCCCTGCACTCGGACGACATGGGCGACGCACGCGGGGAGTCGAGCGTCGGGGGGTTCTGGGCGTTCTACCGGGACTACACCGACACGGGCGTCCACACCGCCACGATGGCGGCGCTGACGGCGTTCGGCCTGCTCACGTTCGCCCACCGGGCGTTCGTCGTCGTCGCGGTGGCGGCGTACGTCCTACCGCCGATAGCGCTGTACCTGACGCGCGACGGGGACGACGAGGGGGCGACGGACGTGGACGAGGGCGCGGCCGGACCCGCAGACGCGGAGTCGGGGTCGGCGGCCGACCCCGGCGGGGACGTGTCCGACGGCGCTCGGGGGAATGCGGGCAACGCCCGAGGTGTCGCACCCGCCGAGTGGACCGCGGAGCGGACGCCGACGGACGCGACGCTCCGGGACGTGACCGCGCTCTCGTCGGGCGCGGTGGCCGTCGGCGACGGGGGCGTCGTCCTCGGGCGCGACGGCGCGGGCGACGGTTACGAGAGCGACGCCGGCGGGTGGTCGGTCCTCGTCGCCGACGGCCCGGCCGCGGAGGGGCGCGACCTGACCGGCGTCGCCGCCACCGACGACGGCGCGGCGGCGTGGCTCTGCGGCGCGAACGGCGCGGTGGGGCGCTACGACGCCGAGACGGGGCGACACGCCGACCGCTCCGCGCCGCGCGACGTGACTGACTCGTGGACGGACGTCGCGGTGACGGGCCGGGCGGGCGAGGAGACGGTCTACCTCGCCAACGGGTCGGGCGAGGTGGTTCGCGGCGCGGTGGGCGACGACGGAGTGTCGTGGGACGCGCCCGTCGCACCCGGGGGCGGGTCGAGCATCGCCGCCGTCGACGCCGACGCGGACGGTGCGGTGCGGGCGTGCGACACGAACGGCGGCGTGTTCGAGTTCTCCGGCGGCGGGGCCGAGAGCGGGGGCGGCGGCCTCCGGTTCGCGCACGTCGGCGTCGACGGCGCGTCGGGGACGTTCACCGACGTGGCGGCGGCCGGCGGGCGCGTGCGCGTGACGGCGGACGACGGGAGCGTCTACCGCGACGACGGGGGGTGGACGCGCGACCGGCCGGTCGAGACGCGACTCGCCGCCGTCGCCGCCGACGCCGACGCGGCGGTGGCCGTGGGCGACGGCGGCACCGTCTGCCTCGACGACGGCGGCGGGTGGGCGACGGTGCCCGTGCCGGCGGACGCCTCGCTGGAGGGGGTGGCTCTCGACGCCGACGCGTGCGTGGCCGTCGGCGACGCGGGGACGGTCCTGCGCGTCGGGCGGGCGGGCGTCGACGCTAGCCGACCGTGACTCGCCGCCTCACTCCTCGTCGAAGTCGAGGGCGGCGGAGTTGATGCAGTAGCGCTTGCCGGTGGGGTCGGGGCCGTCGTCGAACACGTGGCCGAGGTGGCCGCCGCAGTTGGCACAGAGCACCTCGGTGCGGCGCATGCCGTGGCGGGTGTCCTCGCGCGTCTCGACGGCGTCGGAGTTGGCGTCGAAGAAACTCGGCCACCCGGAGTTGGAGTCGAACTTGGTGTCGGAGTCGAACAGTTCCGCGCCGCACCCGGCGCAGACGAACGTCCCGTCGGCCTTCTGCTCCAACAGGTCGCCGCTGAACTTGGGTTCGGTGCCGCGTTCGCGCAGTATCTCGTACTCCTCGTCCGAGAGGCGTTCGCGCCACTCCTCTTCCGTCTCGGGCAGGTCGGAACTCGTCTGTTCGCTCATGGTCCACAGTAGGCTCTCGGCACGGATAAACGCCCCGCGCCCTGTGCTCCGTGCCCCGGCCCCGGGCCGCGCGGCGGACGGGAGAGACGCCGTCTCAGTCGTCGCGCACGAGGAGGTCCGGCAGTCGGAGGCGTTCGAGTTCGTCGTCGTCGAGTTCGAGGAGCGAGGAGCGAGTCACCGCGTCGGGGACGTCACCCGAGGGTCGCCGGGGGTCGGCCGTGTCCCGCGACGACGAGGACGGCGGGGACTCCCGGTCGGTGACCAGCGTCTCCCACACGTCCTCGTCCGCCGGGAGTTCGCGCCGGTTGTGGCGGCCGCGCTGTTTGCCCTCCTCGAACGCGAGTTCGAGGACGTTCCGGGCGTAGGCGCTGTCGGCCTGCGCGCGGATGCGGCGGTACTCCTCGTCGTCGGGGTGGCCCAGCGACGCGGCGACGCCGAGTGCGTACATCCGCCGCAACGCGCCGTCGGGCGAGAGCGTCTCCCAGTCCGTGCCGAAGGTGTCCTCGTACATCAGAAGTCCACCTTCTGGTCCGGCCTGACCACGAGGCCGTCGTCGGAGAACGTGACGGCGCGGATGTCGCAGTCGATGCTGGTCCCGCGCATCTTGATGACCTGAATCCCGCGGGTCATCCCGGTGGCTTCGAGGTAGTTGTGGAAGAACACCACCCCGTGGGCGAGGTAGTGCTCGTCGGAGTAGGAACTCGGGTCGGTCATCTCCGAGACGAGGAGCGTGGTGGTCTCGCCCTGTTTCAGCGCCGTCAGGAAGCGCGTCATCTCCTCGGAGCCGTCGGCGAAGAAGAGGCGCAACAGCATGGTGGAGTCGATGACGAGGCGGTTGACGTTGCGCGAGTTGACGAACGCGACTATCTTGTCGGTGAGGCTCTGGACGTTCGAGGTGGTGTTGCCACCGGCGAACTGGTTGAGCGTCCGCTTGCCCTTCGGACTCACGAGGTTGATGAACCGGAAGTTGTCCTTGCCGGCGAGTCGGTCGAAGCCGAACGTGTAGCCCGACATGTCGTTCACCAGTTCCTCGCGCGTCTCGTGCATCGTGATGTACATGCACGTCTCTCCGTTTCGCAGTCCCTCGGCGATGAACTGGGCCGTGAACGTCGTCTTGCCGCTCCCCGGGGGGCCGCTCAGAACGTACAACCGCTCCGGCAGGAACCCCCCGTCGACGAGTTCGTCGAACCCGCTCACCCCGCTCCGGATTCTCATGTGCTCACCTGTCCGGTTCGCGACTATAACCGTTTCGCGCCGGTTATCAAACCTGAAACCCGACGGCCACGGACGACCCGCCGCAAGAATATTGCGTACACGAACCAACGTAATTTACGTCATGAACGCCACGGAGGAGAACTTCGACATCGCCGCGGACGCGTCGAGCGAGGACGAAGCGCGCGAGAACGCCATCGGCGAACTGGAGACGGCGAACGAGTGCAGCAAACTGGCGGACCTCGTCCGGATGGACGACATCGACGACCGGTACCGCGAGCAGGCGCTAGAGGCGCTGGGACACCCCCAGTGTCGGTCGACGCTCGAGACGCTCGCCGAGGCGGAGAACCTGCCGGAGTCGCTCCGGGAGCGAGCCGAGTCGCTGGTCGAGGACCTGCCGGAGGACTCGGATGCGGGAGACATGGGTCGGCTCTGACTGCCCCGCGGCTTCGGTCGCCGAGGCTCCCGCCGCGGACGGGCGTTCTCCGGCGGACGGTCGGACGGCCCGTGCGACCGACGGCGAGCGTCCGTCGCCGAGACGTGGGATACTTTACCGGGGGCGGGCGAATGGCGGGTAGATGAACGCCAACGGGCACTGGAGCGGTGCCGGTGAGAGCGCGTGACGTCGGTGGCGGTCGTGGGCGCGGGCGTCGCCGGACTCGGCGCGGCGAGAGCGCTGTCGGACGCGCCCGTCGACGTCACCGTCTTCGAGCGTACCGACGTCCCGGGAGGACGCGCGGTCACGAGGACGCGGGGGGACTGCCGGTACGACGTGGGCGCGAACTACGTGAGCGACGCGTCCGAGCGGACGGTGGCGGCCCTGCGCGAGTTGGGGGAGGACGGCCTCGTCACCGTCGACGGCCCGGTGTGGACGTTCGACGGCGACGGCGAGATAGCGGAGAGCGACCGGCAGTCCGACCGGTACACGTGGCGGGCGGGCGCGGGCGAACTCGGGCGACGCCTCGCCGACCGCGCCGACGCGACGGTCGAGTACGGGACGCCGGTCGACGGCGTCCACGGCGAGGCCCGGCAGTGGGCCGTGACCACGGAGGACGGCGACGAGCGGGGGACGTTCGCCGGCGTGTTGCTGACGCCGCCCGCGCCCCGGACCGCCGCCCTCCTCGCGGCCACCGGGTGGCAGGACCAGCGACTCGTCGAACTCCGAGAGGCGGTCGGGGCGGTGACCTACGAGCGGGTGCGGTCGGTCGCCCTCCACTACCCGTTCGAACTCGACTGTCCCTACTACGCGCTGGTGAACGAGGACGACGACCACGCCGTGGGGTGGCTGGGCCGCGAGGAGTGCAAGCCCGGGCACGTCCCCGACGGCGAGAGCCTCCTCGTCGTGCAGATGAGCCCCGAGTGGTCGGCCGAGAACGCCGACGTGACGGCCGAGGAGGCAGTCGACGCCGCGGCCACCCACGCGGCGCGTCTCGTGGGCGACGAGCGACTCTGCGCCCCCGACTGGACCGACGAGGTGGACTGGCGCGACGCCCACCCCGAGTCGGGCACGTCCGCCGAGGTGCTCCGGCGCGCGGAGGACGCCGGACTCTTCTTCGCGGGCGACTGGGTGGCCGGCGAGGGACGGGTCCACCGGGCGTTCGAGTCCGGCCTCGACGCGGGCGAGCGAATCGCAGAGCGGTTCGGATAGTCCGACCGCCGCTCGGCCGCCGCAGTCGGCCGCCTCGGTCGTCGTCCGCCACAGCCTTCGTCCGCCGCAGTCGTCGTCGGTCTCAGTCGTCGTCAGCCTCGGCTTCGGCCGCCTCGCCGTGAATCGTCTCGCCGCGGTGGAGGCGCGAGGCGATGGTGAACGTCCCCTCTCGCTCCCGGCGCGTCGGGAAGTGGGCCGCGAGGTAGCGCGCCGCTGCGACCGCGAGCGTGCGTCGCTCCTCGGGGTCGTCCCGGGCCTCGAACTGGGCGTGGGCGGCTTCGAGCGCCTGAAACTCGTGGAAGCCCGCGTCCTCCCGGAGGAGGCCGTGCCCGAGCGTCGCCCACAGGTCCGCGGGGTCGCCGCCCGCGTCGAGGACGCCCGCGGCGAGTTGCCCCGCGCGGTTCACCTCGCCCTCGGCGTCGAACGTGTCGAGCAGGGTGGCGCGGAGCTCCTCGGGGTCCCCGTCGGCGTCGCCATGCCGCGGCAGGTCGGCCGCCGGCGTGTTGAGAAAGCGGTCGAGGTAGACGTTGACCGCGGCGTCGTACGCGCCGCGGTAGAGCGCGGGCGAGTCGGTCCTGCGCGCGAGGGCGTGGACCGCGTTCGCGTGCGTGAACGTGTGGTGGACGGTGTTCCAGTCGGCGAACTCGTTGACCGTCGAGAAGCGCGCCACCCGCACGGCGGCGGCGGAGGCCACCTCGCGCGACAGTTCCTCGACGGTCGCCCCCGCCCGAATCGCGTCCGAGAGCCCGTCTATCACCGTGTCGGGGTCGTCGGCCAGCAGGGTGTCGGTGAAGTCGGCGGGGGGCTCCCACTCGCGTCCCTCGCCCGCCGCCACCGCGGCGTCGAGGCCGTCGAACGCCTCGTCGAGTCGCCCCGCGAGGTCGACCGGCCGTCGCCACGACGATAGCTCCTCGCTCCGCGTCGCGTCGGTGAGACTCGTCACGAGGCTCGGCAGCACGCGGTCGGCCCGGTCCCACCCGACGTGGTCCAGCGCCTCGGTCGCCTTGTTCACGAAGTCGAGCGTGTGGCCGGCGTCGAGGTAGCGGTGGTCGGTGGCGGCCGCCGCCAGCATCTCCGCGAGTTCCGCCCCCGAGCGCCCGGCCGCGACGGCGGTCCGGAGGCACCGCTCCGCGCCGTCGGCGTCGCGAACCTCGACCGAGTCGCGGAACCACGACTTCAGTCGGTCGTAGGGGAGGTCGCGCGCGTCGAACGCGTCCTGGTCGAACTTGGGGGGTTCGCCGGCGCAGTCGGAGGCCACCTCCGAGAGCCCCTGATACAGCGCGCGCCGGCCGTCGTCGCCGTCGAGCGCCGGGCGGACGTTGGCCATCGCGGTCAGCACCGTGAGCCCCGGCCCCCACCCGTCCTCGCGGTAGCGCGTGCCGAAGTCGACGCCCGCCCCGACCACCTCCGCGGGCGGGACGCCCGCGTCGTCGAGGCCGACGACCGACTTGGCTATCACGAGGTTCAGGTTGCGTTCCAGACCGTCTTCGAGTCGCTCGCGCCAGTGGACCGCCGGCGGCGCGTCCACCTCGGGTTCGGGCTTCACGTACACCGTCCCGTCTCGCACCTCCGCCGGGTAGGTGGGCACGTCGTCGGCCCACGGGTCGAACGTGTCGCCGCAGGAGAGTTCGAACCGGGCGTGGTGCCAGTGACAGGTCAGCACGCCGTCGTCGACGGTGCCGCGGGTGAGCGGGAACCCCATGTGCGGACACCGGTTGTCGACGGCGTGGACCGCGCCGTCGTGGTAGAACACCGCGACGGCGTGCCCGCGGAGGGTGAGCAGTCGCCGGCCCTCCTCCCGGAGGTCCGCGAGCGGTCCGACCGCGACGAACCCGTCCGCGTCCGCGTCGGCGTCAGTTGCCATGCTGTACCGTACCACGCGAGCGGACAAAACCGTTGGCGACGCGGTTTCAGAGAGGGATTGATAAGGGGCGGACTCGTACGAGTGGACGTGTCCGAGGCCCTCACTGTCAGGATCGACCCACACGTTCACTCGGAAGGGTCATACGACGCCGCCGACCCAGTGGAACTGTTGTTGGAGCAGGCGGCCGAGATAGGCCTCGACGCCATCGTCGTGACCGACCACGACATCATCAGGGAGTCGCTCCGGGCGGCGGAACTCGCGCCGGAGTACGGCCTCGTCGGCATCCCTGGGGTGGAGGTGTCCACCGCCGACGGCCACATGCTCGCCATCGGCGTCGAGGAGATGCCGCCCCGGCGGCGACCGCTCGACGAGACGGCGGCGTGGGTCCGCGAACGCGGCGGCGTGAGCATCGTGCCCCACCCCTTCCAGCGGAGCAGGCACGGCGTCCGCAAGCGCGCGCTCCGGGCGTGCGCGGCGACGGACGGCGGCCCCGGCGCCGTGGACGCCATCGAGGTGTACAACTCGTGGCTGTTCACCGGGTACAAGAACCGCCGCGCCCGGCGGTTCGCCGACGCGTACGGCTTCCCCGGCGTCGCCGGGAGCGACGCCCACGTGGTGCCGTACGTCGGCCGGGCGTACACCGAACTCAACGTGCCCGGCGCGGATCGGGCGTCGCTCGACGCCGAGACCATCCTCGACGCCGTCCGCGAGGGCGCGACCCGGGTGCAGGGCCGCCGCCAGCCCATCCCGCTGTCCGCGAAACACTACTCGTGGGGCGCGGCGCGAAAGAGCGGCTACTACGCCAAGGTGGGGGCGCTGAAGAGCGCCTACTACGCGAAGACGGGGGCGCTCAGGAGCGCGTACTACGCCAAGACCGGGGCAGTTCGGGGTGTACAGCTCCTCTCGCGGGCCATCTCGCCCCTGTAACCGTCGCTGACCCGCCGGGCGCGGTCACCCGGCGTCCGCGCCGCCCGCGCTCTCGTCGCCACCGCCGTCGTTTTCACCCGTGCCGCCGTCGCCCGCCGACGCGCGCGCCGCCGCCTCGTACAGCGTCTCCCGGTCGTCGAAGTAGGCCGGGGCGTCGCGGTCCGCCTCGAAGCGGACGACGCGGTCCACCGCCTCCCGGCTCTCGTCCACCTCCGAGACGAGTTCGGCCGCGAGTTCGACGTACCCCTCCGCCAGCGCCGTGAACGCCTCGATGCGGGCCCGCTTCGCCTCCGCCACCGCCTGCTTCTCCTCCAACTCCGACTCCAGTTCCGCTATCGAGGAGAGGTCCGCGTCCGCGTCGGGCGCGTCCGGGTCGGCGGAGGGGGACGCCGCCGTCTCCGTCGCCTCGCTCCGGGCGTCGAGTCGGGCGCGCACCTCCGCCGCGCCCTCGTCTATCTCGTCTAGCAGGGCGTCGGCGTCCTCGCGCATCCGCTCGACGCTGCCCGAGAGGAGGCCCGCCTGCGTCCGGCAGTACTCCGCGAACTCGTCGACGGTCAACTCTCCCGTCCCCTCGCTCTCGCCCCCGTCCTCGCTCTCACCGTCGCCGTCGCTCATGGCCGACGGTTGGCGCTACCGCCGGAAAGGGGTTCGGACGCGCCGCGTCGCGCCGACGGCCGGCGACTCCCGCGGCCGGTCGGACCTGCCCGAGAGGACCGCGGGTCAGTCCATCCACATCGCCACGCCCACCAGCGTCTCGCCCGCGGTGACCGTCGCCTCGGCAGCCACCGAGTAGAGCACGCCCGCGTGGGTGGCCTCCACCTCCTGGAGCGTTTCGTAGGTCGTCGGGTCGTAGAGCACGCCGAGGTGGTCGCCGGGCGACACCTCGCGTCCGAGCGTCGCGTCCTCGTCGAGTCGGAACAGGCCGGAGTCGGCGGCCGTGACCCGCCCGAGGTGGTTGCGCGCCACCCGCTGGTCGGCGGGGGGGTCGGGGTCGCCGGGGAGCATCCCGAGGTGGCGCAGGGCGCCGAACACGCCGTCGACGCCCGCCGCTATCGCGGGTTCGACCAGTTGCTTGTTGTGCGCGAGTTCGGGCGTGATAGCGGGGATGCCCTCGCGCGTGGCCGCCACACGGAGTTTACCGTCGAAGTTCCGGTCGGCCCACTCGACGTCTGCGTCCTCACCCGCCGCCTCCGCGAGGAGGAGGTCCGTGCCGAACGCCGACGCCAGCGCCCGGGACTCCTCGTCGCCCGCGAGATACACCGTGTGGGTCAGCATCTCGGGGCTGCCGGTGTGGAGGTCCACGATGGCGTCCGCCTCGCCCGCGTACTCCCAGAGGCGTGCGGCCATGCGCTGGTGGAGCGACCCGTCGGCGTCGCCGGGCCACACGCGGTTCATGTTGGAGTTGACCGCGTCGAGCGACTCGGGCGTGACGTACGACACCCGGTCGAAGGTGAGCGGGTCCGCCACCGGCACCGCGACGAGGCGGCCCGCGAGTTCGTCGCCTTCGCTGGCGAGTCGCTCGTGAACCCGGCGTAACACCTCCGTCCCGTTTATCTCGCGGCCGTGCTGGGCGGCCTGCGCGTACAGCGTCGGGCCCTCGGCGTCCCCCTCGTAGACGTGGACCGTGGTCTCCACCGGGACGCCGGAGGGGAGTCGGGCGAGCGTGATTCGCTCCGCGGTGTGCATACCCGAGAGTCCGGGAAGCGACGCCTTGTAACTGCGGGGCGGGCGAGGCGTCGCGGCCGGGGCCGTCCGGACGGGCACGAGCGACGCGTGTGAGTACCCTTTTGTGCTCGTCGCGTCACGTCAGAACCATGGCAGAGTCGACAGGCGACAACCCGACGGTGACGTTCCACACCAACCACGGCGAGTTCACGGTCGAACTCTACGCCGACCGCGCCCCGGAGACGGTGGAGAACTTCCTCAACCTCGCGGAACACGACCCCGCCGCGAGCGACGACCCCGCGCCCGACACGACGACGTGGGAGGACCCCGAGTCGGGGGAGATACGCGGCGACTCTCTGTACGAGGGCGTGACGTTCCACCGCATCATCGAGGACTTCATGATTCAGGGCGGCGACCCCACGGGCACCGGCCGCGGCGGCCCGGGCTACGAGTTCGAAGACGAGTTCCACGACGAACTCCGCCACGACGAGGGGGGCATCCTCTCGATGGCCAACTCCGGCCCCGACACCAACGGGTCGCAGTTCTTCATCACCCTCGGCGCGCAACCCCACCTCGACGACCGCCACGCCGTCTTCGGCAAGGTCGTCGACGGGATGGACGTAATCAGGGAGATAGGCAACGTCGAGACGGACAGCAACGACCAACCTCGCGAGGAGGTCGTGGTCGAGTCGGTCGACGTGAACCGCTAACCGACCTCTCGGCGGGTGCGAGCGTCCGGCCGTCCGCCGTCGGAGGCGGGTGACGGAACCACGACCGACTACCTCTTTTATGTCGTCGGGAGGGAACGTGTGAACGAGGCGACACTGCCTCGTGAAACCATGGACTTAGACGAATTCGTAGAAGCCAACGCCCCAGAAGCGGGCGGAGAGTCGTTCCAACTGGAGAACTCGAAACTGCTCGACGTCCACGTCGACGGCAGCGTGATGGCCAAGGCGGGGTCGATGGTGGCCTACACCGGCGACGTCTCGTTCGAGCGGAAGTCGGCGGGCGGCCTGACCGGCTTCCTGAAACAGCAGGCCACCGGCGAGGGGTCCGTGATGATGGAGGCGTCGGGTTCGGGCAACCTCTACCTCGCCGACCGAGGCAAGCGCGTCCAGATACTCGAACTCGACGACGGGGAGGAGATAAGCGTCAACGGCAACGACGTGCTGGCGTTCGAGAGCGGCGTCGACTGGGACATCAGGACGATGGACAGCATCGCGGGCGTGACCGCGGGCGGCCTGTTCAACGTCTACCTCACCGGCCCGGGCTACGTCGCCATCACCACCCACGGGAAGCCGCTCGTGGTGCCGACGCCCGTCAAGACCGACCCGCAGGCCACCGTGGCGTGGAGCAGTTCCGTCTCCCCCGGCGTCAGGACCGACCGGACGATAAAGGGCTTTCTCGGTCGGTCGTCGGGCGAGACGTACCAGTTGGAGTTCGAGGAGGAAGGCGGGTTCGTCGTCGTTCAGCCGTTCGAGGAGACGCGGCCCGGACAGTAGCCCGACCCCGGCGGACGCGGACGCCGGCGCGGGGTGACGCCTACCCGCCGGCCACCGGGTCGGTGCGCCAGTCGAGGGCGGAGTCGGCCGAGAGCGCCCCCGGCCCGCCGACGGCGACGCCGAGCGAGCAGAGCGCGAGCACCAGCACGTACTCGTAGCCGCCGTTCGACGCCACGAACCCGCTCGGCAGGTGGACCAGCACCAGCGCGGCGGCCATGTTTATCGCCATCAGCGTCCCCACGACGCGAGTCAGGAGGCCGACCAGCAGGAGGACGCCGCCCACGAGTTCGAGCAGTCCGACGGCCCACGCGACGAGCGTCGGCATGGGGATACCGAGTCCGCCGAGGAAGCCCGCGAACCCCTGAATGCCCATCGCCTTCGGACCCACGCCGAGCACCTTCCCGACACCCGACACGGTGAACACGAGGCCGAGGGCGACGCGCACCAGCACTAACCCGGGGTTATCGCTCGCTCTCTCGATTGAATTATCTTCGACTGACATCAGAGATATTTCACGACCGGGGTTCAAATTTCTTCGTACCCGCGACGAGACTGCAGTCGGGGAGTTCCGTCGCCCGTTCTCATCGACTGACGGTTCCCGCGTAGCTTTATCGTGATTCGCACGAACGTTCCCGACGGTGAGAGAGATTGACACCCACACCGGTACTGAAGGAGATGTTCGAGGACATGGTGACGGCGCGGTACTACGAGGAGCGCCTGCAGGAGGAGTATCTGGAGGGGAAACAGCCGGCGTTCGACATCTCGGCCGGCCCGATACCGGGCGAACTCCACCTCGCCGCGGGCCACGAGGCGTCCGGCGCGGGCGTCTGCGCGCACCTCCGCGACGACGACACCGTGACCGCGCCGCACCGACCGCACCACGTCGCCATCGCGAAGGGCGTCGACCTGAAGCGGATGACGGCCGAGATATTCGGGCGTCGCACCGGCCTCTGTGAGGGCAGAGGCGGGCACATGCACCTGTTCGATCCGGATGTCAACTTCGCGTGTTCGGGCATCATCGCGGAGGGGTGTCCGCCCGCGGTTGGCGCGGCGATGGCCGCGAAGAAGCGCAACGAGGACAGCGTGGCGGTGGCGTTCCTCGGCGAAGGGGCCGTCAATCAGGGCGGCTTCTTCGAGTCGCTCAACCTCGCCGCCGTGCAGGACCTGCCGGTGGTGTTCGTCGTCGAGGACAACGACTGGGCCATCAGCATGCCCAAAGAGCGGGTGACGGACGTGGACACCGCGGCCGAGAGGGCCGGCGGGTTCGACATGCCGGGCGTGCGCGTCGACTCCGACAACGCCGTGGCGGTGTACGAGGCGGCCGCCGACGCGGTGGGGCGCGCCCGCGACGGCAACGGCCCGACGCTGCTCGACGTGCAGGTCCACCGCCGTATGGGCCACTTCATGGGCGACGCGGAGGCCTACCGTCCCGATTGGGACACGGAGGCGGCGCAGGCGCGCGACTCCATCGTCCGCCTCGCGGACCACCTCCGGGACCACGGCGTCGCGGACGACGAACTCGACGAGATTCGGGACCGGGCTCACGACCGGGTGGACGACGCCATCGAGTGGGCGAAAGACCAGCCCCAACCCGACCCGAACGAGGCCTACGACGACGTGTTTGCGAACCCGCCGGAGACCGAGGGGGCGGCCGAGGCCGCGGGAGGTGACGACTGATGGCGCAGACGGAGGAGACCCGGGCCGCGGAGCGCGACCTGACGATGAGTCGGGCGATGGTCGAGGCCATCGCGGGCGAGATGCGCGAGAACGAGGAGGTGTTCGTGATGGGCGAAGACGTGGCCGACTACGGCGGCATCTTCGACAGCACCGAGGGCCTCTTAGACGAGTTCGGCCGCGACAGAGTCATGGACGTGCCCATCTCCGAGACGGGGTTCATCGGCGCGGGCGTGGGCGCGGCGCAGGCGGGGATGCGCCCGGTTGTCGAACTGATGTTCGCCGACTTCTTCGGGGTTGCCATGGACCAGATATACAACCAGATGGCGAAGAACACCTACATGAGCGGCGGGGCGGTCAACGTCCCGATGGTGCTCATGACCGCGGTGGGCGGCACCTACAACGACGCCGCGCAGCACTCCCAGACGCTGTACGGCACCTTCGCCCACCTGCCCGGGATGAAGGTGGTGGTCCCGAGCGACGCCCACGACGCGAAAGGGTTGATGACCGCCGCCATCCGCGACGACGACCCGGTGGTGTTCATGTTCCACAAGCGCCTGATGGGACTGGGCTGGATGCCCGCACCCGACGGGCCGAAGACGGGCGTGCCGAAGGAGTCCTACGAACTCCCGCTCGGCGAGGCCGAGGTGCGACGCGAGGGGAGCGACGCCACCGTCGTCACCCTCGGTCTGCACGTCCACCGCGCGATGGAGGCGGCGGAGCGACTCGAAGACGACGGCGTCGACGCCGAGGTGATAGACCTCCGGACGCTCGTCCCCCTCGACACCGAGACGGTGGTGGAGTCGGTCCGGAAGACCGGACGGCTGGTGGTCGTGGACGAGGACTACCGCTCGTTCGGCGTGACCGGCGAGATAGTGGCGCGCGTCGCGGAGGACGCCCTCTCGGACCTCGACAGTGTCGAGCGAGTGGCGATTCCCGACGTGCCCATCCCCTACTCGCGGCCTCTCGAAGACGAGATCGTTCCGGGCGTCGACGACATCGTGGACGCGGTGGGTGACGTGCGAGAATGAGCGGAGAGCGCACCGCGGTGGACTCGGCGGCGGTCTGGCCGGACGACGCGGAGGCCGACGAGGGCGTCGTCGTCAACTGGTTCGCCCGGGAGGGGACCGGCGTCGACGCCGGCGAGGCCATCTGCGAGTTTCAGGTCGAGAAGGTGAGCGTCGACGTGCCCGCGCCGACGGCGGGCGAACTCGACGAGATAGCGGTCGGCGAGGACGAGGAGTTCCGCCGCGGCGACACCCTCGCGTGGATTCGACCGGAATGACACACCAGGCGGGTCGCGGCCACCGTCGCCCGCCACTGCCGTACCGAAACCCACTTGCCGCGACGCTGAAAACTCAGTCACGCGCGAGGGTGGCTGAGCCAGGCCAAAAGCGGCGGGCTTAAGACCCGCTCCCGTAGGGGTTCGGGGGTTCGAATCCCCTCCCTCGCACTTTCGACTCGAACGAGCGTGAGAGTCGTCGTTCTGCGCGCCGAGCCACTGTGTGGAGCGAGACGTGCGTTAAAGGGATTCGACGGACGTGCGTTCAGCACTGCTCTCGCGTTTTTCGACTCGAACGGAGGTGAGAGCCGTGAAACGCGGGGAGACGGGCGTCATAATCCGACGTTTCGAGAACGAGAAGGGGAGAGAGGACAGCGGACGGATGGGGGAATCGCCGCAGAGAGGGAGACCGTAGGTGCGCTACGTCGTCGCGGCCCGATTACCGGCGTTCGTCCGGAGTACTCCGACCGTCGCCGACGCCCGCCGTCATCCAGCGACGGGCGCGGACCGGTGATTCGCCTCGGTCCCGATACCGACAGGTCGAGTAGTGTCAGTAGTCCTTCTCGTGCCCTTTACCCTTGCCGCGGCCGTGCTTTTTGTGACCTCTGCCCTTGCCGCGGCCGTGTTCTTTGTGGCCTCTACCCTTGCCGCGGCCGCGTTTTCTACGGCCTTTACCTCTGTCGTCGTGGTGCTTCCGACGGCGCTTCTTGCCGTGGTCTTTGTCGTAGTCCTTGTCGTCGTGGTGCTTCCGACGGCCTCGCCGCCGCCGACGCTTCTTCTTGCCGTGGTCTTTGTCGTAGTCCTTGTCGTCGTCGCGGTGCTTCCGACGGCGCCGCCGCCGGCGCTTCTTCTTGCCGTGGTCCTTGTCGTAGTCCTTATCGTCGTCGTGGTGCCTTTTCTTCTTCTTGCCGTGACCGCCGTCGTGGCCGTCGTGGTACTTTTTCTTCTCGTGACCGTCGTCGTACTCACACTTCGCGGAGTCGAGCTCGCGGCCCTCGGTGCTGTCCTCACCCTTGTAGAGCCACGCTCGCTTGACTCGCTTCTTGAAGGTGACGCACACGTCGTCGTCGTCGGTGTACGTCGTGGTCTTCCCGTTGGTGAACTTGACCGCCAGCGTCCACCAGGTATCAGGTTTGATCGCGACGCAGACCGTCTTGCACTCGTTCTTGAACGAGATACGGCCCTTGACTCGTTTCTTCTTGTGCTTCTCGTGTTTGCTTCCGCCTGCGGCCGCGGTGCCCGCGGACGCACCTCCGAGGAGGAGTCCACCGGCCAGTTTGAGCGCGGTACGTCGTTCGAAACTTCGCTGACTGTCCGACATGCGCTCCGACCAACGCCCGAGGCACATATTATTATACACACAGGACTTGTTCGAAATATAGGTTACTCGCTGAAACTCTGTCCGTGACGATTATCAGGCGGCGAAACGCCGTAGACGTCCGTAAATCGGCTGTAAACCCCGTCTCGGTCGCGTCGCTCCTGTCAACGCCACGTTCTGTACCCGGACCGGTGGCGTAGTGGGACGTTGACGTCTCGATTATCGAGACTGAGTCGAGTTCGGACAGGGCGAGAGACGTCGCTCGGGGGTTCGTCCCGCGTATGTCGACCCGACCGCGAGAACCGTCGGGTACGGGCCACGGTGGGCTTGAGGAATCGGTGCGGACGGAGGCAAGAGCCGCTATACGGAGAAAGGGGAGAGAAGAGGAGAGGGAAGAAAGGAGAAGCGAGACGCGGCGTCTCGCTAGTCGGCGTTACGCGTCAGGCGGCCGCCTCAGGACTCCTGGTACTGCGTCTGGGAGAGCTCCTGATTCTGGTACTGCTTGCCGCCGCCCTTCTGGGCCTGCGTCTGGGAAGCCTCCTGGTGCTGGTACTGCTTGCCGCCGTCCTTCTGGGCCTGCGTCTGCGAGGCTTCTTGGTGCTGGTACTGCTTGCCGCCGCCCTTCTGGTACTGCTCCTGGGAGGCCTCCTGGTGCTGGTACTGCTTACCGCCGTCCTTGCTACCACCGTCTTTGTGGCCGCCGTCCTTGCCACCACCGTCTTTGTGGCCGCCGTCCTTGCCACCACCGTCTTTGTGGCCGTCGCCCTTGTGGTAGTCGTCTTTGTCGTCGTGCTTCCGCTTCTTCTTCCGGTGGTGCTTCTTCTTCTTCCGGTGGTACTTCTCCTTCTCCTCGTGTTCGCGCTTCTTCTTCCCGTGGTGCTTTTTCTTGCCGTGGTCGTAGTCGTCGTCGTCGTGGTACTTCTTCTTCTTCTTCTTGCCGTGGTCGTAGTCGTCGTCGTCGTGGTACTTCTTCTTCTTGCCGTGGTCGTAGTCGTCGTCGTCGTCGTCGTAGTACTTCTTCTTCTTCTTGTAGTGCTTCTTGCCGTGGTCGTCGTGGTGCTTGTGCTTCTTACCGTGGTCGTCGTCGTCGTACTCGCACTCGGCGTAGTCGAGTTTGCGACCCTCGGTGCTCTTCTTACCCTTGTAGAGGGCCGCCTTCTTGATGCGCAGGCGCTTCTTCTTGTGCTTGCTCTTGTAGAAGGTGACGCACGCGTCGTCGTCGAAGCTGTACGTCGCGATCTTCCCGTTAGTGAACTTGACCTTCAGCGTCCACCACGTGTCGGGCTTGATGTCGACGCAGACTTTCGTGCACTTGTGCTTGAACGAGAGTGTCCCCTTGGCCTTCTTCTCGTGATGTTTCTTCTTCTTATAGTGGTACTTCTCCTTTTTCGCGTGGTACTTCTCTTTTTTCTCGTGGTGCTTCTTTTTATCGTAGCTGTCACAGCCAGCGACCGCCGTCCCCGCAGATGCGCTCGCGAGGGCGACGCCGCCGGTCAGTTTGAGCGCGGTCCGTCGTCCGAACTTCCGTCCGCCGGACTCGTTTGAGTCAGACATGCGCTCATGGCTTCGAGCGAGACCATTATTGTTATGACTGGGGTACGAAAATAAACCCCTATTTTCGTAGATAGTGAGGAGTAAAATAATTAATCCGTTGACGGACTGTCTCTTCGGTGGGGTCGGACTGTATCGGCGACAGTACGCGGCGCTCCGTCGGCGGACTCCGGTCGATGATCGTCGAACTCCCCGCGTTTTATGCCGGAACTCTCCTCGGAAGAAAGGACAGTTTCCAACTCCGCGGAGCGGGTGGGAACGTCCGAACCGCAGTCTCGGAGGTTCGGAAGCCCTGATATCGAAACGCCCTCGACGTCGACGGTTGCCGAGCCTCGGAACGGAGGTTACAGAGGGGACAACCGAGTAACTCCCGCGTTAATTCGGCGTGCGCGCCCGACGAGTCGGGTCGTGAAAGGCGAAAACGGACTTTGGGATGGTGGTAAACCGCCGGTTGCCGGGTCTCGGTCACGGTTCGTGTCCGACGACCGAGGACGGAAACAGAGGTCGACCCGCGTCGACGGGCGCGTCCGAGACGCACGGGAAGCGGCGACGGACTGCCGCGAGGACGGGCCGGACCGTCGCCGCATTCAGTTCGACAGATGAGAGGCGAAAAGGACTATCGTTCCATCGTTCGGCGGCACGTGCGGTCGACCCGGTCGCAAAAAAATGGAGAGGAGTGGAACCGTCGGCGAACGCCGTCAGTCCTTTTTGCCGGTGACCTTGTTCAGGAGCTTCTGGACCTGCGTCTGCGAGGCATTCTGCTCTTGGACCTGCGTTCCGCCGCTCCCCGACTGGGCCTGCGTCTGTGAGGCCTGCTGACTCTGGGCCTGAACGCCGTCGCTTCCGGCCTGTGCCTGCGTCTGGGACACCTCTTGGTTCTGGTACTGCTTGCCGCCGTCCTTCTGGGCCTGCGTCTGGGAGGCTTGCTGACTCTGGTACTGCGAGCCGTTGCCCGTCTGCTTCTGCGTCTGGGACACCTCTTGGTGTTGGCGCTGGTAACCGTCGGGTTTGCCCTTCCCGGGCTTACCCTTCCCCGGCTTGCCCTTCCCGGGCGTATCGTCGGGCTTGCCGTGGCCCGGCTTGCCCTTCCCGGGCGTGTCGTCGGGCTTACCGTGACCCGGCTTCCCGTGGTCGTCGTCCCGGTCCTTGTGGTCGTGGTCGTGGTCGTCGCGGTGCTTGTTCCGGTCCTTGTGGTCGTGGTCGTGGTCGTCGCGGTGCTTGTCCCGGTCCTTGTGGTCGTGGTCGTGGTCGTCGTCCCACTTCTTCCTCTTGGACTTGCACGCGACGGTCACGGGTTCGTCGAGTTCGAGCGAGGCGTGGTCGGGGTCGTCGAGGTCGCCCGAGAGGACCTTCCAGTTTTTCACCCACCCCGAGTAGTGTTTACCGTAGAGTTCGGCCTCCTTGTTGAACGCGGGGTAGATGGTCAGCGCGAACTCCTTCCCGAGGTCGCTCAGCGCGCCGCCGTCGGTGCCGTGCGAGCCCCACGTCCAGTCGATGTGGTGTTTCTTGCCGTCTGTCTCCCAGTTGTCGTAGTTGCTCGACGCCTGCTCGCCCGTGTCGGCGTCGACGTAGTAGTCGTCTTTCACCGCCCACTTCGCGTCCCGCGGGACGCTCGTCACCTTCCACGACACGGACCCGCCCTTGCCGCCGGGGCGACCGTGGACGACTACGAGGCTGAGACCGTCGGGGCCGTCGTAGAGGAACATGATGGAGGTGGCCTCCTTCTGGAGGTCCTTGGTACCCACCGAGCGGTAGTGCGGGCCCTTAGTCGAGTTCACGCCCATGCCCTCGTACTTGCTGGGGAGGCGATAGTCGTACAGTTTCTCGACGGGCACGTCGCCCTCCAGCGGTTCGATCTCGTACGCTTTGCCCCCCTGCTTCACGTAGCACTTGTGTTTGGTGTGTCCGCGGCCACCCGCGACCGCGTTGCCGGCAGAGGCGCCGCCGAGAACGATACCGCCCGTCAGCTTGAGCGCCGTCCGTCGTCCGAAACTCCACGAGTCGTCAGTTCGATTCGAATCCGACATCGTGCATACACAGGACTGTAAGGGTTAATGTTATTCACAGCAATATTGGAATTAATTCCATTTTTTCGAGACAGTAGCAGATAAACGAACTTCACGTGGTGGACAACGAACGGCCGCTCACGGTCCCCCGTTCGTCAGCGCGACCCCGACGCCGTCTCCCGGTTAACTCACCCCTACCGGGGTCGAGTGACGGGTGCGTGGGGCGGGGTGAACGGCCTCCGCCTCGGACCGGCTCGCCGGCGGGTCCGGTGGCGAGTGCCGTCGCGTCTCGCGGTATTTCTTGCGACGGCGTACAGCCAAAACATACACGGGGATGCACTAATTAGATGTAATTACAGATGGCCCTACCGTCGAACGCACCCACGTGGACCGACTTCGTGTTGCTCGTGATGGGCGTGGCACTCTTCGCGGGACTCGTGATCGGATGGGTCTCGCACGTGCCCGTGCGCATCGCCGGGAGCGTCGGGTCGATTGTAGCGGCCGTGGCGCTCGTCGGCGGTATGGTCCTCAACCCTTCCTGACGCCGGTCGTTTCCGCCGTTCGACGGTGTGTTCGCGCCGACGGTCGACGGCGCCGACGCTCCGCGGTATCGACGCGTATGCGAGAGACGAAGCCATCGGTCGGTAGTTCACAAAACGAAAGGGAAAGCGAACCGCGCACAAGAGAAAGGGCGCGGTTCGCTTGCCGCCTGATTGGTCCCCGCTGACGCTTCGGCCCTCCAAGACGAAGCGTCACCTGAATCGAGACGCCGCGATTACTTAAACGTGGCGCATCGAACCGACGGCCGGCCGCGGTGTTCCCCGAGGTCGGGGGACGAGGCTCCGACCGGCGCCCGTTCGTGGCCGAAAGATATGTCCCAATCCTTTTACCCGACTCAATCCTAATAAAATCCAACTCCAGAGGGGAGGAGAAACGAGTGTACTTGTCAGTAACATCAGTCTCGACGCGGGCGGACGCATCGTCGGATACGGACGCGGACGACGAGACTGTAGCGGCGTCAGTTCCGCTTGAGACCGAGGACGGGGCGACCCCTCGGACGGACGAACGGCGCGGCGCGCCCGCCGACGCCGGCACCGCTGACGATGCGAACGCGGACGGAGAGAGCGGTAGCGACCCCGTTCGCACGCGATTGGTGGAGTCGACGGTCGTGGCCGCCATCACCGGCGTGTTCGTCATCCTCGGCGGGGCGGCCGGGTTGGACCCCCGGCTCAGTCTACCCGTCGCCCTCGCGGGCGTGCTCTGGTTGTTCGTCAGGACGCTTCCCTCGATGCGAGGCCGGCGCGGCGACGACACGCCCGAGGCGGGAGTCGACGACCCTGCCGGGGTCACGAGCACCGACGGCGGCGTCGAGGGCGCGGCCGTCGAACCGCGACGGCCGTCCCCTCCCGTGAGCACCGACCGGCGTCTCAAGATGGAGGTGGCGAGTCACGGCGGTCGGATGATGCAGAAGGAACTGGTCGAGTCGGTCGACCTCTCCGAGTCGGCGGTGAGCCGCCGCCTCTCGAAACTCGAAGCGAACGACGAGGTCGGACGGGTGTGCCTCGGCCGCGAGAACCTCGTCTACCTCGAAGGGAGCCGCCCCGACGGGGCGGACTCGCCGTACGCCGAGGAGTGACGGCGGTCGGACGCATCCCGACGTGCTTTTTCTCGCCGAGACCGTACGGCGTCACATGGTAGACGAGGCGACGGAGCGCGCCCGGCGCGCGTTCCGCAGTCACGGGTCTTTCGAACCGGCCGACGACGAGTACGAGTACGAGAACGTGACGACGCCGTTCGACGCCGCCGTCGCCGTCACCGAGGGCGGGGGCGGACGCGGCCGGTTCGAGGTGACGGTCCGCGCGCCGTCGCTCGACGCCGCGGCGGCCGACGACGTCGCGCCGGTCGTCGAGGACGGCTGGTACGAGACGTTCGAACTCCGCGTCGAGGACGTGGGCGGCGTGACCAAAGGCGACGGTGACGTGGAGACGGTAGTCCGGCGGACCGACGACGAGGTGGTCGTCGAGATGGCCTACGAGGACCTCGACGCGCGGCGCGGCGCGGACGACGCCAACGCCCTCGTCAACTTCGTAGAGGGGACGTACGTGCAGGGCATCATCCCCGGCTACGAGTACACGGACCCCGTGGCGGGACTCGTCTCCCGCGCCCAAGACGCCGCCGGCGGCGGGCGGGCCTGACGCGTTCAGTCCATCGCCACGTACGTCTGCGTGTCCTCGACGCCCTCCAGGTCCTGGAGGGCGGCGGCGACGTCTTTCACGTCCGAGGGCGCGTCGACCGCAAGTTTCGCGATGAAGTCCACGTCGCCCGCGACGATTCGCACGTCGCTCACGCCGTCGAACTCGCCTATCTCGTTCTTGAGGCGGTCGGCCTCGCCCGTGTTGGCCTTGACCATGACGTAGGCGGTTATCACGCCGGCTCACCTCCCGCGGACGCGGCGACGTCCTCGCCGACCAGCAGTTGCCGGACCTCCCCGAGGACGTCGAAGTCGGCGAGCACCGCCACCCGGTCGCCCGTCTCCAGCGAGTCGTCGGCCAGCGGTATCTTCATCGCCTCGCCCGCCTTGCCGAACGCGAGGATGCGCGCCTGCGCCGGGAGTTCCACCTCCTCGATGGAGTAGCCCCGCATCGGCGACGCCTCCGACACCGTGAACACCACCACTTGGAGGTGCTGTGCGACGTCCGCGATGGCCCGGATGGAGCCGCCGAGAAGCGCGTTCTTCGCCGCGATGGCTCCGAGGCGCTCGGGGTAGACCACCTCGTCCACCTCGTCGGCGTAGCGCTGGTATATCCCCTCGCGGTAGTCCTCGTCGATGCGCATCACGGTCCGACAGCCGTGGTGTTTGGCGACGAGACACGCCGCGAAGTTGGTGTTGAGGTCGCCCGTCAGCGCCCCCAGCGCGTCCGCCTCGCCCACGCCGGCCTCCTCGAGCACCGACTCGTGGGAGCCGTCCCCCTCCACCACCTCGAAACCGCGGTTGCGGGCGCGCGCCGCGTAGTCCGGGTCGCGCTCCGCTAGCGTCACGTCGTGTCCCTCGTCGCGGAGCACCCGCGCCGTGCGGAGTCCCACGCGCCCAGCACCAATGATAACAAATCGCATACGGTTCCGTACGACGTACGAGGTGAATAACCTTGTCCTGAACCGGGAGGCGGGCGGAATCCGAGGGGAAGGGTTTAGGTATGGTAGTCCGTACCACTCGGCATGGTTCACGCCTTCATCATGATAAAGAGCGAGGCCGGGGAGTCGGAGCGGCTGGTGGACGCGATACGCGACGTCGGCGAGGTGCTGGAGGCGCACATCGTGGCGGGGTCGTGGGACATCGTGGCCGAGGTGGACGCCGACGAGATGCGCGAGATACTCGCCACCGCCTCGCGCGAGATTCAGGGCCTCCGGGGCGTGACCGACACCAAGACCTACATCGCCATCGACGACTGACCGCCCTCCCGACGCACCGACAGCGAAAAGTCGTCGCCGCCCGTATCCGGCGTATGGTCACGGTGCTGAACCTCGCCCTGTTCGCGGCCGTCCTCGCCTTTCACACCGTCGTGGCCGCCGTCATGACGCGCTTCTTCCGAGTCCGCCTCAAGACCGAGTGGGGCACCACGGTGTACGCCGTCGTGCTCATCCCCATCGTGCTCGTCGTCCTCACGCTGGTGTCCGCGGGCGTGCTCGGAATCGGCCCGAACCTCGGGTCGGCCCCCGTGGTGCTGGCGGTGATGGTCGGCGCGCCCGCCGCCCTCGGGGCCACCATCGACGTGCTCTACATGGAACCGCCCGAGCAGTACGAACTGCCGCGGACGCGCGGGTAGCGCGACGGTCGACCCGCCGTCACCCCGCGCCGTCGAGGCATTCGCGGACCGCGCGTTCGGCCGCCGCCGCCACCGCCTCGGGCGGGCGCGTGGCGTCGAGGCGCACGAACCGCTCGGGTTCGGCCTCGACGAGTCGCTCGTAGTTCTCCCGGACGCGAGTGAGGTACGCCACGCGCTCGAACTTGTTCGTCCCCTCCGCGCGCTCGGCCGCCGTCTCGGGGTCGATATCGAGGTAGAGCGTGAGGTCCGGCGGCCGGGAGAACGCGGCGTGTATCTCCCGGACGAACTCCAGCGGGCGGTCGACGCCCGCGTCCGCGGCGGCGAGCGACGCGCCCTGATACGCGAACCGGGAGTCGGAGTAGCGGTCCGAGACCACGAGGCGGCCCTCGGCGAGGGCCGGGCGCACCACCCGCGAGAGGTGGTCGGCGTGGTCGGCGGTGTAGAGGAACAGTTCTGCCAGCGGGTCGGCGTCGTCGTCGGCGACGGAGCGGTAGACGGCGTCGCCGTACCACGAGTCCGTGGGTTCGCGGGTGAACACGGCGTCGGAGAACGCCTCCCGCAGCGACTCCCACACCGTGGTCTTCCCGCTCCCGTCGAGTCCTTCGAGCGTGACGAGCATACCCCGAGGTGGCGGCGGGGCCGAATAAATCCGCGGAGACACGCGCGAACGGCGCGAGGGGGCGGCACGGGGAGACGGCGCGTGCCGGGGGAGCGCCGTCGCGTCCGGACGCGGCGCAGGCCGGCCGGGCCGCGCCGTGAGAGTTACGGTCGTGCCTTCCCTCGAACCGAGCATGCGAGTCCTCGTGACCGGCGGCGACGGATTCATCGGGCGAAACCTCTGTGCGGAGCTGGTCGAGCGCGGCCACGAGGTGACCGCGCTCTCGCGGCATCCGAGCGACGAACTCCCCCCGGGCGTCGAGACGGCCACGGGCGACGTCACCTCCTACGCCTCCATAGAGGCGGCGTTCGAGGGGAGAGACGCCGTGGTGAACCTCGTCGCCCTCTCGCCGCTCTTCGAACCGTCGGGCGGCAGCCGGATGCACGACGTGGTCCACCGGCAGGGAACCGAGAACGTGGTCCGGGCGGCGAAGGAACGCGGCGTCCCGCGCCTCGTCCAGTTGAGCGCCCTCGGCGCGGACCCCAACGGCCCGACGGCGTACATCCGGGCCAAGGGCCGGGCCGAGGAGATAGTCCGCGAGTCCGGCCTCGAGTGGACCATCTTCCGCCCGTCGGTGGTGTTCGGCGACGGCGGCGAGTTCATCTCCTTCACGAAGAAACTCGCCCCGCCGTACGTGACGCCGCTCCCCGGCGGCGGCAAGACGCGGTTCCAGCCCATCTGGGTCGGCGACTTCGTGCCCGTGATAGCCGACGCCGTCGGCGGGGACCGACACGTCGGGAGGACCTACGAGATAGGCGGCCCGGAGCGTCTCACCCTCGCGCAGGTGGCGCGGCGGGTCCACGGCGCGGCCGGACGCCCGGTGCGGGTGGTGCCCGTCCCGATGACGCTGGCGCGGGTTGGCCTCACGCTGGCGGGGTCGGTGCCCGGGTTCCCGATGGGTCCCGACCAGTATCGCTCGCTGAAGTTCGACAACGTCCCGACAGACAACGAGGTTGACGAGTTCGGCATGCGCGAGGCGGATCTCAAAACGCTCGGAGAGTTCCTCCGAGAGAGACAGTAAGAACATCTTACGTAATAGGATACGGAATCCGACACGTGTCTGTTGGGGCGCTGTCGCCCGCCTCGTCGGACCCCCGTTCGGCAATTTTGCACCGGATTGTGCACGAAGTATACCCATTTCATCACAAGGTTTATATTGGTTTTCGCGTAGGTTTCAGCCAATGGTGAAGGGACCGGAACAATGAAACTGGCAATGATCGGATTCGGGCAGGCAGGGGGAAAGATCGTCGACAAGTTCGTCGAGTACGACCAGCGAACGGGGTCCGGAATCGTCCGGGCGGCCGTGGCGGTCAACACGGCGAAGGCCGACCTCCTCGGGTTGGAGCACATCCCGAAGGACCAGCGCGTCCTCATCGGACAGTCGCGGGTGAAGGGCCACGGCGTCGGCGCCGACAACGAACTCGGCGCGGAGATAGCCGAGGAGGACATCGACGAGGTACAGGGTGCCATCGACGGCATCCCGGTCCACGAGGTCGACGCGTTCCTCGTGGTCTCGGGCCTCGGCGGCGGCACCGGGTCGGGCGGCGCGCCCGTCCTCGCGAAGCACCTCAAGCGCATCTACACCGAACCCGTCTACGGCCTCGGGGTCCTCCCCGGGTCGGACGAGGGCGGCATCTACACGCTGAACGCCGCGCGCTCGTTCCAGACGTTCGTGCGCGAGGTGGACAACCTCATGGTGTTCGACAACGACGCGTGGCGCAAGACCGGCGAGTCGGTCCAGGGCGGCTACGACGAGATAAACGAGGAGATAGTCAAGCGGTTCGGCATCCTCTTCGGCGCTGGCGAAGTCGACACCGGACAGGAGGTGGCCGAGAGCGTGGTCGACTCCTCGGAGATCATCAACACGCTCGCCGGCGGCGGCGTCTCCACCGTGGGCTACGCCCGCGAGGAGGTCGAACCGCAGGAGAACGGCGGCGGGTTGCTCTCCCGACTCACGGGGTCGAAGGAGGACGAGGACCTCGACACCGCCCACACGACGAACCGCATCACGAGCCTCGTGCGCAAGGCGGCGCTCGGCCGTCTCACCCTCCCCTGCGAGATAGAGGGCACCGAGCGGGCGCTCCTCGTGATGGCGGGTCCGCCGAACCACCTCAACCGGAAAGGCATCGAGCGCGGACGGAAGTGGCTCGAGGAGCAGACCGGCAGCATGGAGGTCCGCGGCGGCGACTACCCCGTCACCGGGAGCGGGTTCGTCGCGGGCGTCATCCTCCTGTCGGGGGTCACCAACGTCCCCCGCATCAAGGAACTGCAGCAGGTCGCCATCGAGGCACAGGACAACATCGACGAGATACGCGACGAGAGCGACGAGAACCTCCAAAATCTGGTGAACGATGACGAAGACGAGTTGGAGTCGCTGTTCTAGCGCGCTCCTCGCGCTCCTCGCGGTGGTCGCCGTGCTGGCGATGGCCGTGACGCCCGCGGTAGCGGTGTCCGTGGGCACCACGGACGTACCCGAGGAGGCGAAGGTCGGCGCGAAGGTGGACGCCGCAGTGACGCTGGAGGAGCC
Organism: Haloferacaceae archaeon 50; assembly: GCA_046097085.1. Lineage (GTDB taxonomy): Archaea > Halobacteriota > Halobacteria > Halobacteriales > Haloferacaceae. The sequence goes on from CP175567.1 coordinate 219,183, forward strand.
CTACAAGGACCCCCAGCTCGAACAGTGGACGCTGACCGGTGAGACCGAACTCACCGACGTGACGTGGACCGTCACCTACTACGACCAGACGGGGTCGAAGGTGAACCAGCAGTCGTTCGACGGCCAGTCGTTCGGCGGCGCGAAGATAGCCGCGAGCGAGGGCGTGAGCGAAGTCGAGGTGCACGTGACCGGCACCGTGCCGGAGGTCGAGGAGTACACCTACGACCCCGCGCCGACGTTCACGGTGATGAACCTGACGCAGGCCCGCGACGGCGGGTCAAGCAACGACATCGGCTCGTGGTCGGCGCGCCACTACACCGACGAGTCGCAGGCGGCCCGCGAGGCAATCGCCTCGGCGCGGAACGCCATCGACGCCGCGGGGAGCGCGAACACCGGCGAGGCAGAGAAGACCCTCTCCAACGCCGTCGACGCCTACGAGGGCGAGAACCCCGACTTCACGCTGGCGACGAACCTCGCGAACGACGCGAAGAAGCAGGCCGCCAAGGCCAAGCAGTCGAAACAGACCGTCCAGTACGCGATGTACGGCGTGGGCGGACTGGTCGTCCTCGGCGTCCTCGCCGGCGGGTTCCTCTGGTGGCGCTCCCAGCAGGACACCTACGACCGACTCGGCTGAGTCGCGGAACCCGATTCGGGCGGCTTTTTCCGTTCGCGCTACACACACCTAGCGATGCGAGTCGTCGTCCCGTTCGCGGCCGAGCGTCCGAAGACGCGCCTGAGCGGCGTACTCTCGCCCGAAGAGCGCGCGGCACTCGCCGCGGCGATGCGTCGAGACGTGGTGGCGGCGGTCCGCGCGGGCGGCGGTGACCCCACGGTGCTGGCCACCGCGCCCGTGGACGGCGCCGACGCGCCCGTGACCGTCGACGAGCGACCCCTGACCGCGGCCGTGAACGGCGTCCTCGCCGACGCCGACGGCCCCGTGGGCGTCGTGATGGCGGACCTCGCGCTCGCCACCGGCGGGACCGTGGCACGACTCCTCGGCGCGTCGGGCGACGTGGCCATCGCGCCGGGTCGCGGCGGCGGCACGAACGCCCTCGTGGTGCGCCACCCCGCGTTCCGGGTCGACTACCACGGGGCCTCCTACCTCGACCACCTCCGGGCCGCGCGGGCGGTCGGCGCCTCGGTACGCGAGGTGGACTCCCACCGCCTCGCCACCGACGTGGACGAACCCGACGACCTGACCGAACTCCTGCTCCACGGCGACGGCGCCGCCCGCGACTGGCTGGTCGACGCCGGCTTCGAACTCGACGTGCGCGAGGGGCGAACGGGCGTGCACCGACGGGAGTGACCGCCGGTCGTCTCGCGCCCCGTCGGCCCCGCCAGTCGCGTTTTGTGTCGTGCCCGAGTACCGACGGCCATGGACGAACCGACCGACGCGAGCGGCGGAGACGACGCGAGCGACGACCGGCGCGAGGAGTTCGACCGAGTGCGCGAGCGAGCGAGCGAGGCCATCGCGGCGGGCGACGACCTCGAATCGGTGTACGTGGGGCTCGTCGGCGACGACGAGGCCATGGAGTACTACTTCGGAAACACGGTCGACGAGGAGGAACTCCGAAGCGTGGCCGCGGCGCAGCTCGGCATGCTGACCCGGGTGCTGGCCGACCAGTCGGCCGCCACCGTCGACGAGGTGGCCGACCTCGCCGCGGAGCGGGCCAAGTCGATGAACCTCAGGTCGTAACCGGACGACCCCACCCCGGGCAGGGGGGCGGGAGCGAAAGTGGGAGAGCGCAGGAACGGAGACGGGGGCGAGACGGTCAGTCGTCGGCCGGCGGCGCGGACAGCGGTTCGGCGTCCGGGTCGGGTCCCAGCGGCGTCACGTCGACGCTGGTGACCTTGTAGCCCGGGATGTAGCTCGTGGGGTCGAGTTCGTTCTCGGTCAACTGGTTGACCCGGCCGTTGAGGAAGTGCATCGGGACGAACACCGACCTCTCGTCCACCCGGTCCGTGACGGTGGCTCTCACGACGATGGACCCCCGCTCCGAGGTCACGCGAGCGTACTCGCCGTCGGCGATGCCGAGTCGGTCGGCCGTCTTGGGGTGTATCTCGACGAAGCTCTCGCCTACCTGACTCATCAGCGCCTCGACCCGCCGTGTCATCGACCCCGTGTGCCAGTGGTAGAGCACCCGGCCGGTGGTGAGCGTGAACGGGTACTCCTCGTTCACGGCGCCGGACCCGCCGCCGAAGTCGGCTGGCACGAGGCGGGCCTTGCCGTCCTCGAAGTTGAACTCCTCCTCGTAGAGGTACGGCGTGCCGGGGTGATCCTCGCCCCAGACGGGCCACTGGAGACCGTCGCCCCGTTCCCTGAGTCGCTCGTGGGTGACGCCGCCGTAGATGGGCACGAGGTCGTTCACCTCGTCCATCACGGCGGCGGAGTCTTCGTAGTCCCAGTCGAACCCCATCCGGTTTGCGAGTTCCGTCACGATGTCGAGGTCGGTGCGGGCGTCGCCCGGCGGGTCGAGCACCGGGTTGACCATCTGGACGCGGCGCTCGGTGTTGGTGAACGTGCCCGTCTTCTCGGCGAACGTCGCCGCCGGGAGCACCACGTCGGCGTACTTCGCCGTCTCGGTCATGAATATCTCCTGTACCACGAGGAAGTCGATGTCCCGGAGCGCCTGCTCCGGGTCCTCGATGTCGGGTTCGGAGACGACCGGGTTCTCGCCGACGATGTACATGCCGTGGAGGTGGTCTTCGAGCACCGCCTCGAACATCTCGGTCACGCGCAGACCCACCTCGTCCGGCGGGCGCACGCCCCACGCGTCCTCGAACTTGTCGAGGACGTCCTCGTCTTTCAGGCTCTGGTAGCCGGGGAGGTTGTTGGGGATGGGTCCCATGTCGCCGCCGCCGCCCTGCACGTTGTTCTGGCCGCGGAACGGCGAGAGGCCGGCGCCGGGCTTGCCGACGTGGCCGGTGACGAGCGCGAGGTCGGCCAGCGCGAGGACGGTCTGCGTGCCGGTGGCGTGCTGGGAGAGGCCCATCGCCCACCCGAACACGCACGTGTCGGCCTCGGCGATGGTGTGGGCCGCGCTCTTCAGTTCCTCCGGCGGCACGCCGGCCTCCTCCTCGACCGCCTCGGGGGTGAACGGCTGGACCTTCTCGCGGAGGTCCTCGAACCCCTTGGTGCGCTCCTCGACGAACGCCTCGTCGTGGAGGTCGTTCTCGATTACGTACCGTATCATGCCGTTTATCCACGCCACGTCGGTCCCGTACTCCGTGCGGGTGTACTGGTCGGCGTGGTCGGCGAGGTGTATCTTCCGCGGGTCGAAGACGACGAGGTCCGCGCCGTCCCTGACGTTCTGGATGAGGCGCGTCGAGAGGACGGGGTGGCTCGACGTGACGTTCGCGCCGGTGATGAGGTAGGCGTCGGCCTCGCCGATGTCCTCGTTGATGCGGTTCGTCATCGCGCCGTAGCCGACGGTCTGTTTCAGCGCCGCGACCGTCGAGGAGTGACACAACCGCGTACAGTTGTCGATGTGTTTGGTCCCCAGCACCTGCCGGGCGAACTTCTGGACGAGGTAGTTCTCCTCGTTGGTGGCCTTCGAGGAGGACGTGACCGCGATCGCGTCGGACGAGTGCTCCTCGCGGATGGCGTCGAACTCCTCGACCACCCGCGAGAGCGCCTCGTCCCACGTCGCCTCGCGGAACTGCCCGTCCTCCTTGACGAGGGGCCGTTCGAGCCGCTCGTCGCTGTCGACGAAGTCGTAGCCGAACTTGCCTTTCACGCACGTGGAGATGTTGTTGACGGGCGCTTTCTCGGGGTCGGTCGCGCGCACGCCGAGTATCTCGCGGTCGTCGCCGCGCTGTTTGCCGTAGACGTCGAACCGACAGCCGACGGCGCAGTAGCCGCAGGTGGTCTCGGCCACGTTGACCCGGCTGAGTCGCACGTCCGCCAGCGTGACCGCCACGTCGAACAGCGACCCGATGGAGAGGGTGTGTTCGGTGACCTTCTCCGCGGTGTGTTCGACGGACTGAAGCGCGGCGTCGGTGGCGTCGCGGATGGACTCGCCGGCCTGCTCTTTCATCTTGGCCATCGCGCGCGCGAGGCCGGAGCGCTCCGACTCCACCATCTGCCGGACCGACGGCCCCTCGTCGAGGGGTTCGTCCCCGGCGAGAGGCTCGTCGTCCGCGGGCACGCTCCGGTTGGGGGAGTCGGACGTCTCCGCGGTCTCCGCCGGCACGTGCTCTATCACCTCGCCGATGGAGTTCTTGTGGGTGAAGCCGGGGAGCGGGAGGGTGGCCACGTCGACGAGGCCCTTCTCGACCAGCGACCCGGTGGGACAGACCGTGACGCAGTGACCGCAGGAGATGCAGGTCGACTCGTCCCACGTGTCGGCGTCGGGCTTCTGGAAGCCGACGTGGATGTCGTCGGCGGAGCCCTCCATCCGGAGGACGCCCGCGGCCTGCACGTCGTTGCACGCCTCGACGCACCGGTTGCACAGGATGCACTTGTTGCGGTCCATCTGGATGACCGACGAGGAGTCGTCGATGGGGACGTACTCCTCCCGGTCGTCGAACACGCCGTAGCGCGGGTGTTCGACGTCGTGCTTGATGGAGGTGTCCTGCAGTTCGCACCGGCCGTTCTGCCCGCAGGTCGAACACCGGAGGTTGTGGTTCGCCAGCACGAGGTCGAGGTTGACGTCGCGGGCGTTCTGGGCGTCTGACGCGTCCGTGCGCACCGAGAGGCCGTCCTCGGCGGGGAAGCTACACGACGGCACGAGGCCGTGCTCGTCGGTCTCGACCATGCAGGTCCGGCACTCGCTCCGGGGACCGATGCGGTCCTCGCGCTGGTAGGAGCAGAGCGCCTCCACGTCGTCGGCGGTGTCGACGGCCTCGACGGCGTCGAGGAGCGTCGACCCCGGCGGGAGCGACACGGGCTGTCCGTCGACGGTGACGGTGGTCTGCTCGTCGCCGACGGTGCCGGCGGGCGGGTCGTTCGCCGTCCCGGTGTCGATGTCGTCGGCGAACGGCGTGCTCGGGCGGGGGTCCTCTACGTCCGGAACTCTCGGGTTGGGGTCGGAGTCTGAGTCGTGGTCGTGTGTGCTCATCGGAACAGGTGTCGCTCGGCGGTCATCGGTTCGCGGCCTCTCCGGCGTGCGGGGCGTCCGGCCCGTCCGACGCCGCCTCGGCGGCGACGTTGCAGGTGCCGGCGGGGCACCGCCCCTGACTGTGGGCGACGAACTCGGACTCGAACCGGTCCATCGCGGTCCGGGCCGGGCGCTGGGCGTGCCGTCCGAACTCACAGAGGCTCGACGTCTCCATCACGTTCGTGAGTTCGCGCAGCATGCCGTCGTCGTACTCGCCGTCGTACACGTCCCGCAGGAGGTCGGTGAGCTGTTTCGACCCCTCGCGGCAGGGGTAACACCGGCCGCAGTTCTCCTCGCTGGCGAACGCGGCCCGCTTGCCGGCGAGCGCCACCACGCAGGTGTCGTCGTCGCACACCTCCACGACGCCGTTGGTGCCGAGGTCGCTCCCCCGGAGCGCACCCGCGCTGGGGGGGAGGTCGAGGTCGCGGGTGAGGCCGCCGAACTGCCCGCCGACGCACGCGGCCTTGAACTGACCGGTCACCGCGACGGCGTCGAGGGCGTCGGCGAGCGACCCCTGCGTGGGCAGTTCTACCGTCGCGCGCGCGTCGACGTCGCCGGTGACCGTCACGAGGCGCGTGCCCGGGTCGGCCGCGTCGGGGTCGAGTTCGTCCGGGGCGGCCAGCGCCGCGCGGACCTGCGCCAGCGTCCGCGGTGTGTGGACCACGGTGGGCCGGCCGTAGAGGCCGTAGCGCTCGGGGCCGGGCGGGCGACGCCGCGCCTCGATGCGGGAGGCCCCTTCGAGGGATTCGAGCGCCATCGTCATCTCGCCGGCCCGGTACTCGTCGGGGCCGGTCGAGACCTGTACATCGCGGTCGAGGTCGAGTTCGTCCGAGAGCGCCGCCGCCGCGGCCCGGAAGCGGCGGCGGGCGAAGTCCGCCTCCTCGTTGACGTAGACGACCACGTCCGTCGCGCCGACGACCCGGGCGACGGCCGCCGCGGCGTCGACGACGGCGAACGGGTCGCCCTCGGCGAGCGTCGCGTCCGTCCGCGAGCGGTCGTCCGCCTCGTTGGCGTTGACGACCACGACGGGGTCGCCCTCGGTGTCCCGCGCCGCCGCCCACTTCTCGGCTACCGGTTCGTCCGTACTGCCGTCGCCCCGGCCGCGGCCGCGGAGGCCGACGTCGCGGAACGACCCCAGTGTGTCCTCGGGGTCCTCCGCGACGCGGTCGGTTGCGAACCCCGCGGCGTCGCGGTACGCGTCCGCGTCCTCCGGGTCGACCCACCCGCACCGGCCGAGGGCGCGCCGCCGCCCGACCGAGAGCGGTCCCTCGTCCGGGACCGGAAGTCGTCCGGGCGACGCCTCGTGGTCGACGACGGCGGCCGCCCCCTCCCGGGGGAGCGACCCCTCCTCCAGCGCCGAGACGACGCCCGCCGCGTCGTCGCCGGTGGCCCGCGGGAAGAACGCGGTCGTCCCGTCGAACGTCGCGAGGACGAGCGGTGAGAGTCGCTCGACGCCCGTGGGGCCGGTCTGGACGACTCGAACCGAGTCCGCGGCCCCCGACGCCGCGGCGAACGCGTCGGACGGCGGGACGGCCGTCCCGCCCGAGACGCGCACGGTCGGCGCACTATCCGTGGTGTCTCCTTTTATACCCATTCTATATTGCTAGACCGCCACTATACGAAAATAAGTGGCGGCCGGGGGCACTCGCGGTGGTCCTGACGGGGAGGACGCCGGTCAGAACGGCGGGGCGATGTCGCCCGTGTCGGACGTCCGCGAGAGGGTGGGGACGACGACGCCGTCGGGGGCGTCGGCCGTCTCCCGGCGACTCCACGTGACGTAGCCGTCCTCGCCGTGGGCGAACGCGTACCAGAGGGCGACGGCCCCGACGAGTCCGAGCGTCGCCGCCGCGCCGAGGGCGAGGAGTCGCGCCGGCGACCGTCGGTCGGTTCCCGCGTCCGTACCGCCGTCGGGTGCGTCCGACTGTCCGCTCTCCATACGCGTGGGTGGTCGTCCGGACGATTAAGCGCTGGGGGCGGCGACCGTCGCCCCGGCGTCGTCACTCGTCGGGCGTCCGCTCCGCGGCGAGGGCCGCCTCGAACGTGGCGAACCCGAGCAGCACCGACGCCGCGCCGCGGTAGAAGTCGGAGTCGGTCGTCTCGAAGGTGGCCTCGGCGAAGTCGTCGACCCACCGGAGGAGGTGGTCGTCGAGGAAGGCCCGTTCGCGTTCGTACGCCGTCGGGTCGTCGGCCTGCCGGACGACGAGGTGGCGGACGTACGCGAGTTCGACCGCGACGTGGTCGGCGGCCTCCCGGCCCTCGGGCGTCCAGTCGCCCGCGGCGTAGCGCTCCTCGACCGCCTCGGCGTCGACGCCGGCGTCGTCGCGGTGGGCCGTCTCACGCGGAGGGACCTCGGGGTCGCCGCCGAGGAACAGTCGCGCGTGCTCCCGGGCGACGTCGCCCCAGACCGCCTCCGGGTCCCGGTCGGCGTTGGCGTCGTGGAACGACTGGAGTCGCCGGAACCCGTTTGCGAGCGGTTCGTTCACCTCCGCGTCGGGCAGGGTCGCGTCGTCGGCGAACAGGCCGGTCACGAACTCCTCCGAGGGCGTGTCCGCGAGCGACTGCACGAGGAAGTCGACGAGGCGGAGGCGACTCCGGGTGACGGGGTCGAGGTCGGGGGAGGACACGGGTCAACGGGGGGGCCGCCGCCACTCATGTCTTGTGCCCGCGGCCGCCCCGTCCGTCGCCGCTCTCGGCGCACCGTGCCGAGACTGACATCCTTTTAGTGGTCCGGGGCGGACTCGGGCACATGTTCCCGGCGGCAGACGAGTACGGAGTCGAGGTGACCGTCGACGACGCGGAGGCGGACCGACTGCTCGACGTGACGCCCGCCGACGTGGACGCCGCCGCCGAACTCAGCTTCGCCCGCAACGTGTTCTTACCGCTCACCACCGCCTGCCGGTACACCTGCACCTACTGCACCTTCTACGACGTGCCGGGGCAGGCGGAACTGATGTCGCCCGAGGACGTGCGCGAGACGCTCCGGATGGGCGCGGACGCGGGGTGTACGGAGGCGCTGTTCACGTTCGGCGACGAACCCGACGACCGGTACACCGCGGTCCACGACCAGCTAGCCGAGTGGGGGTACGACTCCATCCACGAGTACCTGTATCACGCCTGCGAGATGGCGCTGGAGGAGGGGCTCCTCCCGCACTGCAACCCCGGCGACCTGACCAGGGAGGAGATGGCGTCCCTCTCGGAGGTCAACCCGTCGATGGGCGTGATGCTGGAGACGACGGCGGACGTGGACGCCCACGCCGGCGGGCGCAGGAAGACGCCGGGCCAGCGGCTCAACACCATCCGCGCGGCGGGCGAGGAGGGCGTCCCGTTCACCACCGGCATCCTCGTCGGCATCGGCGAGGGGTGGCGCGACAGGGCCGAGAGCTTACTGGCCATCCGCGAACTCCACGAGCGCTACGAACACGTACAGGAGGTCATCGTCCAGAACGTGGTGCCCAACGAGCGCTCGTCGTTCGAGACGCCCGACGTGGAGACGATGCGCCGCGTCGTCGCGATGGCGCGGGCCGCCCTCCCCGAGGAGGTGTCGGTGCAGGTGCCGCCCAACCTCTCGCCCACCCGGGACCTGATAGACTGCGGCGTCGACGACCTCGGCGGCGTCTCGCCAGTCACGGACGACTACATCAACCCCGACTACGAGTGGCCCGCGCTGCGCGAGTTGGAGGACATCGCCGAGGGGGCGGGCGTCCCCCTCCGGGAGCGCCTGCCGGTCTACGACCACTACCTGCCCGACGACCCCGACGCCCCCGCCGAGGAGTGGCGGTGGACGCCGGAGCCGATACGGGAGGCAGTCGCGGCCGACGACGACGCCGGGCGGCGCTACCGGTCGCGCGTGTCGAAGTGGTGAGAGCGGAGGGTTCCCGACCGCCCGTTCTCAGACGAGGAGGCCCACGACGTTGCGCACCACCAGAATCCACGCGATGGAGGTGAGGCCGAGGGCGAGTGTCCCGGCGGTCCACGCCTGATACGCGGTGGCCGTCTCCATGTCGGAGAACTCAGTGATTATCCAGAAGTAGGAGTCGTTGGCGTGGCTCACGGTCATGCTCCCCGCGCCGATGGCGAGGACGGCGAACACGCGCCCCCACTGGGACGCGAGGCCGAGCGACCCGAGGATGGGCGCGACGAGGCTCGCAGTGGTGAGGATGGCCACCGTCGACGACCCCAGCGCCGTCTTGAGGGCGGCGGCGATGACGAACGCCGCCAGTAGACCGAAGCCGAGGCCGCCGAACGCGTTCCCGATGAGCTGTTTCAGCGGGAGCTGCGAGAGGACGTTGCCGAACGCGCCGCCCGCCCCCGTCACGGCGAGGATGACCGCGGCGTTCTCGATGCCCTCGCTCACCCACTCGTCGGTCACCTCGTCGGTGAGTTCGGGCACGAGGGTGAAGCTCACGAACGCGCCCACGAGGAGGGCGACGGAGGGGTCGCCGACGAACAGGAGCCACCGCTGGACCGGACCGGTCACGATGGCGGGGTTCGACGCCTCGGGGTAGGCCGCCACGCTCCGGGCGGCGATGAGCACGATGGGGACGAGGACGGGTGCGAACGCGCGCCACCGCGAGGGGAGCGACCCGTACTCGGCTTTCACCTCCTCGATGGTCATGTCGGGCGCGGGCTCTATCTCGAAGTTCGAGGCCACCCGCTCGGCCCACACCGCGGCCACGGCCACGACGGGCACGCTCACCACGATACCCGCCAGCATCACGAGACCCACGTCCGCGTTGATGATGCCCGCCGCCGCGATGGGGCCAGGCGTCGGCGGCACGAACACGTGCGTGACGTAGAGGCCGCCCGCCAGCGCGACCGAGAGCGTCGCCAGCGAGAGGTTCGACCGCTCGGCCAGCGCGCGGTTCAGCCCCGAGAGGATGACGTAGCCAGAGTCGCAGAACACCGGGATAGAGACGACGCTCCCGGTGATGGCCATCACCTCGGGCGTGCGGTCCTCGCCCACGACGCCGAGGATGGACTCGGCGATGACGATGGCCCCGCCCGACTTCTCCAGCGCGGTTCCGATTATCGTCCCCGCCAGGATGACGATGCCGATGTACGCGAGAATGTCGCCGAAGCCGTTCGTCACGACCGTGGCCACCTGCGCCGGGCCGATCCCCGCCGCCAGCCCCGTGGTGAACGCCGCCACGAGGAGCGTCAGGAACGGGTGGAGGTCGAGCACCGACGTGGCGACCACGATGAACGCTACCGCCACAGCGAGCAGCAGTACGAGAGGCCGTCCAGATAGCACGCCGGACGCTATCTGATATCTTTTATTAAGAATTGCGAAATTGAAGAAATAAGTTAAGAAAATAACACTGGCCGGCGGTACGTCGCGGCGGCCGACCGCTCAGGCCTGCGACTCCAGTTGGGTGTCCTCGTCCTCGCCCACCGCGTCGCCGTAGACGGTGACCTCCCAGCTCTCGCCGTCGACCCAGCCCTCGCCGATAGTCTCGCCGGCCGCGCCGTCGACGTCGGCGTCCTCGTGCTGGTCGAGGAGCTTCTGGACGGCGTTGAGCGCGTCGTCCCGGACCTCCGTGGGCACGAGGTCGCTCTCGACGTCGACGGTCACCCGTTCGTCGCCCGATTCGTCCTCCGTCACGCGGAACTGCAGGTCGGACACGCGAGGGAGACGCGCCGCCGGAGACGTAAGCGTGGTGGGGTCCCGCGAGCGAGTGCGACCGGCGAGGGGGTCCGAGTGGACCGACGGAAGCCGTTCCCGGCACGGCCCGGGCGGACGGCGGCGGCGCCGGCGCGCGTTCGCCCGTCAGCGTTCGAGTTCGTCCGAAAGGGTTTGCCGGGCGTTGTCGGTTCCCCACCCGAGTCCGTTCTTGACGAAGTTCTTGTGCCCGCGCCGGAGCCGCTCGGAGACGGCCTGGTGGGAGAGGCCGAGCTCCTCCGCCAGCCCCTGAATGTCGGTCTTTCGAGGGATGTCGTAGTACCCCCGGTCGAGCGCCAGCATGATAGTGGTGTACTGCTCCTCGGTCAGCCCGAACCGTCCGCTCCGCGTCCGGTCCAGTTCGTACATCCGAGTCACCTCTACGGTCAGGTGGGAGTCCTCGCAGAAGTCGTGGGTCTGCGAGAGAGCGTTCCTGTCGGGGAACAGAACCCGGAAGAACCAGCTATCGTCCCGTCCGCGTGCGTTCATGATCGTGGCCCCCTCCTCGACGATGATGTGGACCAGAATCCGGACGCGGTAGACCCACTCCATGCGGTAGAGGTACTCCCCGTCCAGTCGCTCGACGAGCGAGGCGTCCTTCACGCTCGAATCGTCCCGTAGAGCTGTCTCTAACCCGTCGAAGTCGTCGGTCATCGCCCACAGGTACGGTATCGCGTGGTGCGCATCGTTGACGACGACCTGAACGAGTTCGAACACGGCGTCTGGAACGTCGGCGAACGTGTCCCGGAGGGCGAACTCCTCGGTCGGGATCCGGAGTTCGGCGATAGTCGCCATACGGCGGGTGACGGCAGCCTCCCCCTTGACTTGCAAGGCCGAGATATCAGCACGTGAGACTGTCACGGGGAGCGTCCGGATGTAGTCTGGGCGTCGGAGTCGCTCTCGACGGAGGATTCTTCACCTGCGAAATACGCGAGGCGACCACGAGAGATGGTCGATGGCTCACCGCATACCCGTGATGTTCAACCCGTGTCTTTCAGTGGAATCCGAAGAATATTTTGGTGCGTTATGAACGAAAAAAATTCGGAGAGCGAACAGATTACGGAGACGGACGCGGGGATCGCCTCGCTCGGAGTCCCGGTCGGGGCGACTGCGCTACAGTTGGACGCGGTTCCCGACTTCCTGCAGGAGACGGTCGCGTCGATAATCGCGTTTCTGCCGCGTCTCGTCGGCGCACTACTCATCCTCCTCATCGGGTGGATCATCGGGCGGGTCGTCAGCGGTATCGTAAAGCGCGTGGCCGACGCGGCCGAACTCGACCGACTCGTGCTCGACACGCCGCTTGGCAGGATGCTCGGCGGGACGCAGGACGCGGTGTCGAGTGCGTTCGGTAAGCTCGCGGCGTGGTTCATCTACGCGCTGGCGATTCTGGCCGCCGCGGACGCGCTGGCCATCCCGCTGCTGTCGCAGTGGATATCGCGCGCCGTCTCGTACCTCCCGGCGTTCATCGCCGGACTGCTGGTCATCGTCGTCGGCTTTGTCGTCGCTGACTTCGTCGGCGACGCCATCAAGCGGACGCGAGCGGCGACCGAGACCGGCTACACGGAGGCGTTCTCGACGGGGACGCGGATGTTCCTCTACTTCACCGCGGTCGTCGTCGGCCTCGACACTATGGGTATCGACGTCGGTATCCTCTACGTGTTCGCGCGGGCGCTGGCGTGGGGCCTCGCCGCGGCCGTCGCGCTCGGGTTCGGCATCGCCGTCGGCTGGGGCGGGAAGGACTACGTGCGCGAGAACATCGGCGACTGGATGGGCCGTACCGGAGCGAGCACCCAGTCGGGGTCGAGCAGCCCCCAGCACGACGGCTGACGCGTCGGGTCGTCGGACGGCTCCCGTTTTTTTGCGTTCGTCCCAGTTAGCTAGCCCCAGTCACAGCCCCGCGATGTCGGGGAGGCGCTTCCGGACCGCCGCGTACCCCAGCGAGACGGCGAGGCCGGCGAGCAGCAGCGTCCGGACCGGGGGACCGAACGCGACGAGACTCGGCACCGTCAGCGCCGTCACGAGGGCGAAGTCCTCGGGCGCGCCGTCGTAGCGCACGAACCGGCGCGGCGTGAGCCACCGCTCGCAGGCGTGGACGTACACCGCGCGGTCCGACTTCCCCTCCCACGGTCGGGCGTCGGTGCCGCCGCCGAACACGTCGGAGACGGAGTGGACGGCGGCCGAGAGGAAGAAGAAGCAGGCGGCGACGGTGACGGGGCCGGGCGCGACGGCGTTCGCCGCGGCCGCGAGGAGCGTCGGCACCCAGTAGTAGACGGGGAAGTGGAGCGTCTTTCGGTGGATGCCGACGGCGACGTCGAGGTCCGGGAAGACGCCGCCGGCCATCGCCGCCAGCGCCGCGACGGGCGCGAGGTCCGGCCGGAGGGCCACGAGGGGAGACGCGAGGAGGACGCCCGCCGCCGCGTGGGTGGTGCTCATCACGGCCGCGGCCACGAACGGGAGGTACGTTCCCGGCGAGCGGTGCGGGACGGCGGCCGCCCCTCAGTCATCGGCCACGGCCGGGCCCGGGCCGTCGCCGTCGTCGGAGCGACCGGAGAGCATGGGCGTGCCGTCCGCCCGGGGACCGAGCGTCGGGCCGTGGGGCGCGTCGTCGGGGTCGATGCGCCGGCGCCGCCGGTAGTCGGTCGAGCGCTCGACCGGCGGGCGGCCGATGGCGGTTATCATGTCGACGTAGTCGTCGAACGAGCGGTACTCGCCGTACTCGCCGCCCGCGCGCTTGGTTATCTCCTCGGAGAGGATGGTGCCCATGAAGTCGTTCGCGCCGCAGTTGAGGAGTTTGAGTCCCTTGGCGTTGCCGTACTTGACCCACGAGGACTGGACGTTCTCGACGTTGTCGAGGAACAGGCGGGAGACGGCGATGAGGAGTTCGTCCTCGGCGTCGGACGCGCCGCCCGAGACCACGCCGTGTTCGTAGAGCGGGGTGTTCTGGTGGACGAAAGAGAGCGGGACGAACTCGGTGATGCCGCCGGTGCGGTCCTGCAGGTCCCGGATGCGCTCTAAGTGCATCACGCGGTGCATCTCGTTCTCGACGTGGCCGTACATGATGGTCGCGGTCACGTCGAGGCCGGCGGCGACGGCCCCCTCCATCGCCTCGGTCCACCCCTCGGTGTCTATCTTGCCGGGGCAGATGACGTCGCGCACCTCGTCGACCAGAATCTCGGCCGCGGTGCCGGGCGCGGAGTCGAGACCGGCGTCCGCGAGTTCGGCGTACACCGCCTCGTAGGACCAGTCGGTGCCGCGCCGGGCGTGGTAGGCCTCCTCGGGGGTCATGGAGTGGAGGTGGACGCCGCCGACCGACATGGCGCGCATCTGTTCGACGTAGGTGCCGGGGTCTTTCTCGTACACCTCCGGGGGCTTGTACTTGAGGTCGGGGTCGTCGGACGCGCGGAGTATCTCGTGGTGTTCGTCGTTCAGCGCGAACCCGGGGTGGAGGCCGGAGACGGAGGTGACCTCGTAGATGCCCATGTCGAGGGCGTCCTCGACTACCTCCCGGGACTCGGCGGGCGTCTTGGTGAACCCGCCGTGGTCGCCGTCGTAGGACTCCTCGAACTGGTGGGCGGTGTCCTTGAAGTTGCAGAACAGACAGCCGGTGTTGCAGGCGGTGGTGACGTTGTTGTTGAGGTTGGCGACGAAGGTGACGTCCTCCCCTACCTCCTCGGCGCGGCGGCGGTCGGCGAGTTCGAGCACTCGCTCCTTCCGGACGGGGTCGATACCCGCCGAGTCCGTGCCCGTGGTGAGGAGTTCGACCCCGTCCGCCACCGTGAGACGGTCCCCGTCGCGCGCCTTGTCGAGGGCGTTCTCGAACGACTGGTCCGTCTCGGGGACGTGGTCGAAGTCGATGGAGAGGTCGCGTATCTCTTCGCCGTTCGGCGGACCGGTCATACTCCGGCGGACGCCCCGGACCGTGAAAAAGGGGGCGGTGACGGAAGTTCCGGGGGACGGCCGCTACGACCCGTCGACCGTCGGAACGGGCCGGGACGCCCCCGGAACGCGGCCGGGCACTCGCGGCCACCCGTCGACCCACCGCAGGGGGTCGAGCATCAGCACCCGCCGGGGGGTCTCGCCCCGCCACGGGGTCCCGCGTTCGTAGGCGTGGTACAGCAGCCACCGCCGCCCCGCGCCGTCGCGGACCGACGTGGTGTGGCCCGGCCCCGCGAACTCCTCGCCCCCGCGCACCACCACCGCGCCGGCGCCCTCGCGGAGTGGTTCGCCGTCGGGACCCCGGTAGGGACCGCGGAGCGACTCCGACCGCCCGGCGAGGACGTGGTAGGTGCTCTCTGCGCCCTCACAACAGGTGCCCGCGGAGACGAACAGGTAGTACCGGCCGCCGCGGGCGACGAGGTGGGCCGCCTCCACCCCCTCGCCGGCGACGCGGAACGGGTCCGCGCCGTCGGCCAGGGAGAGACCGTCGGCCGAGAGGCGCACGCCGTAGAGGCCGCGCTTGCTCCCCCAGAACAGGTAGGGCGTCCCCTCGTCGGCGAACGGGAAGGGGTCGATGGAGTTGGGGACGCCGACGCCCTCGCTCCGGAGGACGGGGCCGCGGTCCGCGAACGGTCCGGCCGGGTCGTCGGCCACCGCGACGCCGATGCCCGGGTTCGGGTCGCCCCACCGCGCCAGCGAGTAGTAGAGGACGTACCGCCCGTCCCGGCGGGCTATCGCGGGGGCCCAGACGCCGCCCCGGTTCCAGTCGGGGCGCGACTCGAACGCCGGCCCGACGTACTCCCAGTTCACGAGGTCCGACGAGCGTATCACGGGCACCAGCGGTCGCTCGTCGTCCTCGCTCCACTCGTGGTAGGTGGCGTAGGCGTAGTAGGTGCCGTCGGGCGCGCGCATCGCCGTCGGGTCGGGGAACACCCGTTCCTCGTAGACGGGGTTGCGGTACCGCCGCGACGCTCCGGCCTGCTGGCGGGGGTTCGGCCGGGTCGCGGTCGAACCGGTGGTCGCGTTCGAGTCGGTAGTCGCGGCGTCGTCCGCACCGGGGGCGGGGCACCCCGCCAGCGCCGTCGCTACCGTCGCGGCGAGGCCGGCGAGCGCTCGGCGTCGTCGCACGTCGGAAGGTGGGGCCTCGCGGGCATAAGGGGTTCGCGCGAGGGGGACGGCGCGCCGCCGTCGACGTCCGGCCTCAGTCCGCGCCTTCCGGGGGCACGTGGCCGCAGTCGTCGCACCGGTACCAGCCGCCTCGGTCGTCCATCGTTCCCGTACACTCGGGGCACTCGTAGGTAGCGCTCATCAACGGAAACACAGCGTTCGACAGATGATAAATCCTCGTATCGATATGTGTCGAACTTTTACCTAACGTACGCCGGTATCTTCCACGAACGTGGTAACCGTTCTCGCGGAGCGAACGGACGACGGAGCGGCGGGGCCGCGACGGTCGGAGTGGTCTCGGTCTACCGGTTCGCGGGCGCGAGCGTCGCTATCGTCTCCCGCGTCGTCTCTGCGTCCGCGCCGGCGGGCACGACCACGATGGGTTCGTCCACCACGTCGACCGCCGACACGTCCGCCAGTCGGTCGCGGGCCGCCTCGGGCGTGCCGGCCGCGCCGAGGGCGTCCACCATCCCGTCGGTCACCGCGGCGCGGGCCGCCTCCCGGTCGCCGTCGCGCCACGCCTCGGCCACGCGGTCCGCGGCGTCGGGGAACGCGGCCGCCACCGCCCGCCGGTAGCCCTCGCCGCTGCCGACGTAGTAGGCGAGGTGACCGCGGACCGCGTCGCGCGCCGCGTCACCGTCGTCGGAGACGGCCGCGGGGACGTACGGCGCGACCCGCACCGCGTCGGGGTCGCGGCTCGCCGCCTCCGCCGCGTCGGCCACCGCCTCGAACGCGGCGTCGAGGCGGCCGAACGGCACGTTGTGGGGTATCCACCCGTCGGCGACCCGCCCCGTCATCCGGCGCGCGGCGGGGCCGAGAGCGGCGGCGTACACCGGCACGTCCGCGTCGAGGGCGGGGAAGTCCGCCACCGAGAACACCTCGCCGTCGTACTCGACGCGGCCCTCGCCCGCGGTGAACGCCCGGACGAGTTCGGCCGCCTCGTGGGTCCGCCTGACCGGCCGGTCGTACTCCGCGCCGTGGAGGTCCGAGACGGCCTTCTCCGTGCTGGGGCCGACGCCGAGGCGGACCTCGCCCGAGGCGCGGCGGTCGAGCGACGCCGCGGCCCCCGCGAGCACCGCCGGCGACCGGGAGTAGACGTTGGCGACGGCGGTGCCGAGGGCGAGGTCCGCGCCCGCGCACGCCGCCTCCGCGAGCGTCACGAACGCGTCCCGTCCCCAGAGTTCGCCGACCCAGAGGGCGTCGTACCCCAGCGACTCGACGCGGGCCGCGAACTCCGCCGTGGGTTCGTCGAGCGATTCCGGCAGGAGCACTCCGAGTGGCATGGTACCACGCCGCGCCGAGCGCTCGTAAAGGGCGGGGCCGGCGGGAGGGACGCGTCGGGCGTCGGGGCGGACGAACGGTCGCGGTTCAGGCGCGCCCGAGGACCCGGTCGGCGAGTCGGGGAAGCGCCTCGGTCACGTCGGCGCGGAACACGGCGTCGGCCCGGTCGTCGCGTTCCGTCGCCTCCAGGTTCACGACCGCGAGCAGGCCGTCGCGGGCCGCGGTGACTGGCAGGGAGGCGGCGGGTTCGACCGTGAGCGACGACCCCGCGGCGAGGAAGACGTCGCTGTCGCGCGCGAGACGCTTCGCCTCGGCCATGGTGTCGGCGTCGAGTGCCTCGCCGAACAGCACCACGTCGGGTTTGAGGACGCCGCCGCAGTCGCAGGTGGGCGGGAGTTCGCCCCCGAGGGCGCGTTCGCGGACCGGCGCGGCGTCGTAGCGCGCGCCGCAGGACTGACACGCCACGCGGTGGGCGTTGCCGTGGAGTTCGACCACGTGTTCGCTCCCCGCTTCGACGTGGAGGCCGTCGGTGTTCTGCGTTATCACGCCCGCGAGGTGGCCCTCGCGTTCGAGTTCCGCGAGGGCGTCGTGGGCGGGGTTGGGGGCCACGCTCTCCCCGAACATGGCGTCGTGGAGGCGGAGCCTGTCGCGCCAGAACCCCTCGGGGTCGCGGTCGAACCGCGTCCGCTGGAAGTCGGCGGGGTCGAACTCCGTGCGCCAGATGCCGTCCTCGCCCCGGAAGGAGGGGACGCCCGACGCGGTGCTCACGCCCGCGCCGGTGAACGCGACGGCGGTGTCGGCCGCGCGGACGGCGTCGGCGACGTCTGCCAGTCTTTCGTCCATACCTCCCCTTCCTCTCGCGGCGTAATAGGCGGTGCGCCCGGCGTCCGCGCCGTCGGCGGCGGACGTTCACCGCCCGACGTACGCATCTACGTGCACATCTATCCGTTCGGCGTCGGTCAGATGGCCACGGGAGTGAAAGATACTTGGTCCGGGGGGACGCCACCTCACCCATGACCAGCGTGAAGGAGTTCCTCGTCGAGGAGGAACCCACCGGGACGGAACTCGGCAGGGGGCGGTTCGTGTTCACGGACGACTACTCGGTGTTCGACTGGGGGCCGATGCCCGACGAGATTCCGGAGAAGGGCGCGAGCCTCTGCACCATGGGCGCGCACAACTTCGAGTTGCTCGACGTGAACCACGTCCCCGTCCACTACCGCGGCGTCGTCGAGCGAAACTCGACGGGCAGCCAGAACTCTGCGAGTTCTGGCGAGGTGGTAGACGGCGGCGAGGTAGTCGAACTCGGCGAGGCGTCGTCGCCGCCGCGGGAGATGGCCATCGAACTCACGCAGGTGCCCGAACTCCCCTACGAGGGCGGCGCCTACGACTACGACGCCTACCACGAGGCGGCGGGCGAGAACTACCTGATACCGCTCGAAATCGTGTTCCGCAACACCGTGCCCGTGGGGTCGAGCCTCAGACGGCGGCGCGACCCCGGCGAGTTCGGCCTCGACTACGAGAAGTGGCCC
This sequence comes from Haloferacaceae archaeon 50, assembly GCA_046097085.1. Lineage (GTDB taxonomy): Archaea > Halobacteriota > Halobacteria > Halobacteriales > Haloferacaceae. The sequence goes on from CP175567.1 coordinate 237,854, forward strand.
GACGAGGCGGTCGACCTCCCCGACCCCGTCGTGGAGTTCTCCACCAAGTACGAGGAGCAGGACCGCTACCTCGACCGCGAGGCGGCCGACCGCATCGCGGGGAAAGCTTCCGTCGACGCCCTCGAGGAACTCGCCCTCGCGGTGAACCACGTCGTGACCGAACGCGCCGCGGACGGGGGGTTCGTCCACGAGGACGGGAAGATAGAGTGTCTGTACCACCGGGGAACCATCAAGGTGGCCGACGTGGTGGGCACGTTCGACGAGAACCGCTTCTCCTACGACGGACAGGAGGTGTCCAAGGAGGTGGTGCGCCAGTACTACAAGCGCGCCGACCCCGAGTGGGTCGCGGCCGTGGGAGACGCCAAGGCCGCGGCGGACGAACGCGGCGTGGCCGACTGGCGAACGCTCTGCGACGTCGGCCCGGACCCCCTGCCCGAGGACGTGGTTCGGGCGGTGGCCGACATGTACGCCGCGGGCGCGAACGCCTACACCGGGAGCGAGTGGTTCGACGCGCCCGACGTGGACGCGGCCGTCGACGCGGTGCGGGATCTGTAGGGGCGAGGAGACGGCTCCGGAGGGTCTCGACGAGCGACAACCCAGGCTCCGCTGACGAACGGGACGGGGAACCCGTCGAGCGGGACTACTGGTCCTGCTTCGTTCGCGCGCCTCCACGCTTCGTCTTCAGATCGGTCCGCCCGGAACCCTCCTCTCTCCGTCGTCGCGCGGTGCGCAACGCAGCCACACCGACACTACGAACACCGAGACCGGAACGAGCTGGAGGGCGAACCGAATTTCGGGATCACACTCGCGAGTCAGTCGGACGGTCGACTGGCCCTCCACGGAGCGGGTCACCAGTACCCCGGTACCAGTAGCGTCCGACCGAGAGGCTCCCGACGGAGTCTCTCCGTCTGCTGTTCGCAGCCGCGTCTCCCGTGATCAGCCGGGGAGGAAGACGTTGAGAACGGCGACCACGACCCCGGCGAGCCCCATTCGGATCCCGGCTACGTACCACCGCTGGCGCGAGATCGACGCCATGTACGCTCCGAACGTGAACAGTACACCGACAGCGACGGCAACTGAGAGTATCGTCGCGTGGAACAGCGAGAACGCCGTACCCGCGAACAGAAACGGTACGAGCGGTAGCACGAGCCCGATCAGGGGGCCGAGTCCGCTCATGAGCGCGTTGATGACCTGATTGCTCATCTTCTCGCGTTCGATCTGCGTATCACTGAGATCGGTGAGCATCGCCTCCTCCGTCTCCTGTATCTCGGCCTGCATCTCCGCGCGTTCGATCTCCCACACGCTCCACACTCCGGACGTACAGAGGCCGACGGCCGCTCCGAGACCGATACTCACTACTGTCAGTCCGTCGGGTACTCCGGAGAGGTACGACCCGACGGTCACTCCAACCCCCGTGAGTGCGCCGTCGAACCCGTTCGAGACGAAGTACCGCCGCGCGATCGGTCCGATGTTATCGGTGCTGAGCTGATCTGAGAGCGACTCCGACTTCGAGTCCGGTGCCCCCATCAGTCCTGCGGCGTCCGCTTGTCCTCGACGATGTACTCACCGCACGAGACCTGATCCACCGAGTGGATGCTCGCACCCGTGTCCTCGATTACCTCGACGACGGTGTCGTAGTCGATGTCTTCACCCTCGATGGTGAACTTGACGTTGCGAACCTCCTCGTCCATCTCCAGGAGAACCGCGTTCACACCGCCGACGCCGTCAGTCTCCGTGATGGCCTGTGCGATCGAGAGCATGGGCGGTTCGTGAGGCTTGAGGATGTCGACGACTAGCTGACGAATTGGAGCCACTGGTCGTCGGTACGGTCTCCCACGGTATGGATGTGTTGATGGGCCGAAGGCGAGCGTTTCGAAGCGGAGTCGTCGGTCGGCCGCGGTCCGCTGTGCGGGTTCGCTCGCGCCAACGCTACTCGCGGTGTGTGCGCTCGGGACAGACGTTTGACGGACTCCGAACGCCCCAACGGTCGTCCATCCACCAGCGACCACGAGTTCTGACGGGGGAGAGCCCAAAACGGGAGCGGTGTGACCGCCCGCGTCAGTCGTCGTCGGAGTTCGTCGCCTCGACGGCGTCGAGGTCGGAGTCGTCGCGGTCGAGTGCCGCGCCGAGACCGTCGACCGGGCGGTCGGGCGACGCCTCGGTCGCCTCGTCGGGCAGGCCGAGTTGGTAGTCGTCGGCGTCGGCGTCCTCCCGGAGGTTGGTGCGCCCGCGGTGGACCGACACCGCGTCGTCGAGGTGCATCTTGACCGCTTCGAGTAGCGCCTCGGCTTCGAGCGGTTGCCCGCGCCCTTTTATCTCCTCGACGCTCGCGTCGTCGGGCACGTCGAACGCCCGTTGGGTGATGACGGGTCCCTGGTCGAGGTCCGTGGTCACGTAGTGGGCGGTGACGCCCGCGACGCGGACGCCCTCCTCCTTGGCCTGCCGGTAGGCGGCCGCGCCGGGGAACGCCGGCAGGAGCGAGGGGTGGATGTTGATGATGCGGTCCTCGTAGCGGAACACCACGTTGGGGCTCAGGATGCGCATGTAGCGCGCGAGCACGATGAGGTCGGCGTCGTACTCCGCCAGCAGGTCGAGGAGTCTCCCCTCGTCGGGCGACCCCTTCTCGTCGCCAACGTCGTGGAACGGCACGTCGTACTGCTCGGCGAGGGGTTCGAGTTCGTCGTGGTTGCCGATGACGACGCCGATGTCCGCGCCGAGTTCGCCGTTGGTCCACGCCTCGAACAGCGATTCGAGACAGTGGGACTCCTGCGTGACCAGCACCGCGATGCGCTTGGTGTCGCGGTCGGCGGGGAAGCGCACCTGCACGTCCACGCCGAGTTCCTCGCCGAGGTCCGCGAGCGTGTTCCGGAGCGTCTCCTTGGTGCAGACCATCTCCGAAGTGTCGACGTGGAGCGTCATCCGGAACAGTCCCTCCCGGACCGCCTGGTCGACGTCCTCGATGTTGATTCCGCGCTCGAACAGCAGAGTCGTCACCCGGGCGATGATTCCCTTCTCGTCTCCGCCGATGACCGTGATTTCGGTCAGGTCGCGCGTCATGCCGTCACCTCCGGCTGTTCGAGGTCGAACATACGCGTACGTGACTCCCAAACTGTTTACGCCTTCCGTTCCCTCGCAGAGACTGTAGTCGAGCGCTAGGTGTTCGCACGCGACCCGACCTGCCCGCTGGCTATGCACGAACGAGCACATCGTCGGGAGTCCAAAACGCACTTTACCCACGACCGCGCACCTCCGACCGATGACAGCCTACACCGCGACCGTCACCGTCCGCCTGAAGCGCGGCGTCCTCGACCCCGAGGCCGAGACCACGAAGCGCGCCCTCGAACGCATCGGGTTCGACCTCGACGACCTCCGGCGCGCCGACCGCTTCGAGATAGATATGGACGCCGCGTCCACCGACGAGGCCGAGACCCGCGCCGCGGAGATGGCCGAACGCCTCCTCGCCAACCCCACCATCCACGACTTCGACGTGGAGGTCGCCGAGTCGTGACCGTCGCCGTCTATCCGACTACGACCGTCAGTCGCTCCCACACGGGGTGGTCGCTGTGACGGTTGCAGTCGTCCAGTTCGGCGGGAGCAACTGCGACCGCGACGCGGTGCGGGCGCTCACCCACCTCGGCGTCGACGCCGAACGCGTCTGGCACGAGGACGGCCTGCCCGACGACGCGACGGGCGTGGTGCTGCCCGGCGGGTTCTCCTACGGCGACTACCTCCGGGCCGGCGCGATGGCGGCGCGCGCGCCCGTCATGGACGAGGTGCGCGAGGCGGCCGAGGCGGGCGTGCCCGTCCTCGGCGTCTGCAACGGCGCGCAGATAGGGTCGGAGTCGGGTCTGACGGCGGGCGCGTTCACCACCAACGAGAGCGCCCGGTTCCAGTGCGAGCGCGTCCACCTGCGCGTCGAGAACGCCGACACGCCGTGGACCCGCGCCTACGACGAGGGCGAGGTGCTCTCGGTCCCCATCGCACACGGGGAGGGCCGCTTCGAGATAGCCGAAGAGGCGTACGACGAACTCGTGGCCGACGACCGCGTGCTGTTTCGCTACTGCGACGCCGACGGCGCAGTGACCGACGACGCGAACCCCAACGGGTCGACGGGGAACGTGGCGGGCATCCTCGGCGAACGCGACTCGGTCGCGGTTCTGATGCCCCACCCCGAACGCGCGACGCTGCCGGACCTCGGGTCGACGGACGGGGCCGGCGTCCTCCGCGGGTTCGAGGCGTAGGCCGGCGGTCCGGACTCGTTCCCGCGGGGCGCGCGACGGCGGCGCGTAAGTCGCGCCGGGGTGTGTCGGCCGCCCGCACTACTCCTCGACGGCGATGGGGTCGTCACAGGCTATCCACGCCTCGATGTTGTCCTGCTCGCGGATTTCGAGCCAACCGTCCGTGTAGGTGCTGACGTAGCTGAATTTGAATTCCATGGTTCTCGGGGGTCATTTTGGCGAACGGGACTGTCGTTCGCAACAATCAGTTCGGAGGCACGCCGGGTACATGGCTACGCGGTGCTTGAAATCGGAGTAGGGAGGTCGTACTCGGTCGAATCGTCGGATGAACGCACGGAACGACCGATTTCTGTCCGGGGGGTCGGCGCGAAAAGAGACGTCCCGGGGGACGGCGCGGCCTCAGCGAGCGAGGGGCATGCCGTAGCTCGTCTCCTCTTCGAGCACCGCCTCCCACGCGCCCTCGCACTCGCAGGAGACCTGGTCGAACACCGACGGGTCCTGCCGGAGGTCGAAGTCCTTTATCGCGCGCTGGACCCGGTCGTCGCACTCGCCGCAGTTGTGCGGCCCGCGGTCCGACCCGTGGCCCACGGGGTCGGACACCACGATGGCGTCGGCGTCGGCGGTGTCGCGCAGGATGTCCGCCACCGACCAGAGCCACGGCGGGCGGTAGCCGCCGCGGAAGTAGAGTTCGTCCACCATGGTGTAGCGCTGGACGTTCGTGGGGTTCATCGAGACGGTGTGGGCGTGTTCGGCCGCCCGGCGCACCGAGGACTTCATGTCCTCGACGGCCTCCGCCTCCGTGAGGAACGGCGGCTTGAACAGGAGGTACGCCTTCACGCCCGCGCCCGCCTCGCAGGCCACCTCGGCGGCGTCCACGAAGTCGGCGAAGTCGAAGTACTTGTTGACGCAGTCGTGGCGCACGCGGTCGGTGGCCGTCTCCAGACCCACCGCCACGTCGGTCTCCAGACCGCGGTCGGTGAAGTCCGCGAGTTTCTCGCGGCTCACGAAGTCGGGCAGGCTCTCGACCACTACCCGCTCCCGGTCGGCGAACGTCTCGGCGATGGCGCGGCGGGTCTCCGCGCCCACCTCTCGCTCGTCGAGGAACGACCCCGAGGTGTATATCTTCACCAGCGGCGACGGCCCGTCCGCGTTCTCGTCTTCGTGGGCGAGGCAGGCGTCTATCTGGTCCATCAGCGCCTCGTGGGCGACGCTCCCCCCCTCCACGGACTCGGCGACGTAACCGCACATCGTGCACCCGCCCGCGCGCGCCCACCGACAGCCGCCGGTGTTGAGGATGATGGTGAGCGACTGCTTCACGCCGTCGGGGGTGTTGTCCTCGTCTATCCACACCCGGGTGGGCTCGTGGGGGTCGTAGTGCTTCTGTTTCTCCGCGCGGATGCCGCGCATCACCTCGTTGTGCGCGTCCATCCCGCGCCCCCGCTCGTACACCTCGGGACTCGGCTCGCTCATCACACCTCCCTACCGGAGTCGCGCGTAAAGCGGCTTCGCCTCCGGCACGGCGAGTCGCCCGACGCGAGCGCGGTGGCGAAAACCGCCGCCCGCGCCCAGGCCGGACGCCCGCACTCGCGCCGCCCACGTGTAGGGTAACCGTTTACGGTTACATGGATTTGGTAACCACTAACCCACCCCGGGTTCAATATAATGGACGAGACTTACAATGACTGACCTCGGCGGATTTCAAGACCACGTAGCACGGGTCGACCTCACGGAGAGCGACGTGCGCTACGAGGGCATCGACGACGAGGACGCGCGCAAATACATCGGCGCACGCGGCCTCGGCGTGAAGTACGTGTTCGAGCAGGGCCACGACGTGGACCCGCTCGGACCCGACAACCTGCTCGCGTTCATGAACGGCCCCCTCACGGGGACGCAGACGGTGATGAGCGGCCGCATCGCCGTCTGTACCAAGTCGCCGCTCACCGGCACCGTGACCGACTCCCACCACGGCGGGTGGAGCGGCGCGCGACTCAAGTGGGCCGGGTTCGACGGCCTGCTGTTCGAGGGGCAGGCGGAGGACCCCGTCTACGCCGTCGTCGAGGACGGCGAGGTGGAACTCCGCGACGCCTCCCACGTGTGGGGGTGGGGCATCCAAGACACCATCGACGAACTCGCCGACGAGGTGGACGGGAGCCTCGGCAAGAACCTCTCGGTGATGGCCATCGGCCCCGGCGGCGAGAACGAGGTGCGCTTCGGCTGCATCGTCAACGAGGACGAACGGGCGTCGGGTCGCGGCGGCACGGGCGCGGTGATGGGGTCGAAGAACCTCAAGGCCGTCGTGGTGAAGTCGGGCACCAAGATGCCCAAGCCCAAGGACGCCGACACGTTCCAAGAGGGCCACCGGCAGGCGATGCAGGTCATCCAGGAGTCGGACGTGACCGCGCCCAACGAGGGCGGCCTGTCGATGTACGGCACGAACGTGCTGATGAACATCACGGAGGAGATGGACGGTCTGCCCACGCGGAACGCCCAGTACACCTCGACGCACTCCTTCAACGAGGAGGGGAGCCCCGACATCGACGCCGAGAACGTCTCCGGCGAGAACGTGCGCGAGAACATCCTCGTGGACGAACCCACCTGCCACTCCTGCCCCGTGGCGTGCAAGAAGGAGGTTGAGGTGGACTACAAGCACAAGGGCGAGGACATGAACGTCCGGATGGAGTCCTACGAGTACGAGTCGGCGTGGGCGCTCGGCCCCAACTCGCTGAACGACGACCGCGACAGCATCGCGGTCATGATAGACCGGTGTAACGACCTCGGCCTCGACACCATCGACGCCGGCAACATGATGGCGTTCGCCATGGACGCCACGGAGAAGGGCTACCTCGACGACCTCGACGACGGCATGAACTGGGGCGACGCCGAGGCCATCATCGACATGCTGGAGCGCATCGCAAACCGCGAGGACGACCTGGCGGACATTCTCGCCGAGGGCCAGAAGGGCGCGGCGGAGCGTCTCGACGCCCACGACTGCCGCCTCGACGTCAAGGGGCAGGCCATCGCGGCCTACGACCCCCGCGCGCTCAAGGGCATGGGCATCGGCTACGCCACCTCGAACCGCGGCGCGTGTCACCTCCGCGGCTACACGCCCGCGGCGGAACTCCTCGGCATCCCCGAGAAGGTCGACCCCTACGAGTGGGAGGGCAAGGGCGAACTCTGCGCCACGTTCCAGGACCTCCACGCCATCAGCGACTCGTTCGACATCTGCAAGTTCAACGCGTTCGCCGAGGGCATCGAGGAGTACGTCATGCAGTACAACGGCATGACCGGCCGCGACGTGAGCGAGGACGAACTGTTCGAGGCGGGCGAGCGCATCTACAACCTCGAACGGTACTACAACAACCTCGCCGGGTTCGACGGCTCCGACGACTCGCTGCCCGGCAAGTTCGTCGAGGGCGACGAGGCCATCCCCGGGCAGGGTGCCTCGGAGGGTGAACTCTGCGAACTCGACGAGATGAAAGCGGAGTACTACGAGCGCCGCGGGTGGGTCGACGGCGTCGTGCCCGACGAGAAACTCGACGAACTCGGCATCGACATCGGCCCCGGCACCGGCGTCAGTTCGGGCGGCGAGGGCGCGACCCCCGCAGACGACTGACGACCGAGCCGAACTCCCACCGACCGATTCGATTTTTTTCGACCGTCGCCGACCGGAGAGCGCGCCGTCCGACCTCGATGCAGGGGTGCGCCGCCCGCCGCGCGGCACGGCGTCACACGAGGAACCGGAGGACCCACAGCGCACCCATGCCGGCGGCGATGGTGGCGAAGACGCTCTCGGTCCGCCACGCGACGGCGGCCGCGAACGCGCCCGCGAGGAGTCGGTCGTCGAAGAGCGTCGCGGACACCGACGGACGGACGGTCACCAGCGACGGTAGCACCAGCGCCGCGAACACCGCGGGCGGGACGTACCGGAGCGACCGGGTGAGCCACGGCGGCACCCCGTCGAGGCGGCCGAACAGGTAGATGAAGGAGAACCGGATGGCGAAAGTGAGGACGCCTATCACGAGGATGACCGCCCACACCGCGGCCGACTCGCCGGCGACCACGTCAGTTCCCTCCGCCGCCGGTCCGCGCGTCGCCCTCGGCCGCGGCGCCGTCCGTTCGGTCCGCCGGTCCCGTCGCGTCGCCGGGGGCGCGTTCGGCCTCCGGGCCGGCGGCGTCCGGGTCGACGTCGAACGCCGCCTCGGCGACCCGGCCGACGAGGACGCCGACCAGCGCCCCCGTCAGCAGGCCGAGGTCGAACGGGAGGCCCGTGGCGGCCACCGCCACCGCGCCGCCCGTGGCGGCCGCCGCGACGGCGGCGCGGTCGGTGAGCGTCGGCACCAGCAACGCGAGGAAGACGAGAGGGACGGCGAAGGAGAGCCCCCACGACTCGGGGACGCTCGCGCCGAGGACCGCGCCGGTGACGGTGCCGGCCTGCCAGACGACCCACGCCGAGACGGCCGTGCCGAGGTAGTACCACCGGCGGTCGGTCGACCCGTCGTGCACGTACTCCGAGAGCGAGAGGGCGTAGGCGTGGTCGGTGAGGAAGTACGCGAGGAGCGCCTTCCACCGCGTTCGGAGCGTCCGGAAGTAGGGGGCGATGGAGGCCGAGTACATCATCATCCGGAGGTTGATGACGACGGCGGTGAACACCACGACAGACAGGGGCGCGTCCCGTCCGAGCAGGTCGATGGTCGCGAGTTGGGACGCGCCGGCGAACACGAACACCGAGAGGCCGACCGCCTGCGTCGGCGACAGCCCCGCGTTCACGGCGGCGACGCCCGCCACGAGCGAGAAGGGGACGAACCCCGCGAGTATCGGGAGGGCGTCTCGCACGCCCGTCCGGAAGTCGGCGGGAGTGTACGGCATGCTCTCACCTCGGCGCGACCCGGCTATAGACCTGTTCGTACCGGCCGGTCCGACCGGAGGCGGCCCGCCACCGGCCGCGTCGGGGGAGCGCGGCGGACGAACCGGCCGAGTCAGGCGTCGCCGTCCGCGTCCCGACTCCCGTCGCCGTCGCCGTCGCCGTCGCCCTCGTCCTCACCGACACCGACGACCACGACGTCCCGTATCTCGAAGGCCGACTCGAACTCCTCGCGGCGGTCCGTCGCCGACCCGACCCGACGCGCCTGTTCGACGTGGGCGCGCCGGACCGCGTCGCGTTCCCGACGGCCGAACCCGAGGCGTTCGCCCACCTCCTCCCAGTGGTCCGAGGGGACGAGAAACACCTCCCGGGCGGGCGTCTCGTGGACGCACTCGAACTCGCGGCGGTACTCCTCGCGGCGGTCCCAGAGGTCCGACTGGACCCGTTCCAGCAGGTCCGGGAGTTGAGAGAGCGGGACGCTGGCCTTCGCGCCGGCGGCGAGCAACGCCTGTCCGTCGACGGGGTAGTCGCTCACGGCCGCCCCCCTCGACGGCGCGTCCGCGACGACGGGGCGGGCGCGAGCATGAATGAGAGCGTGAGCGCCCGCACCCGCGTCGGTGACGGTGCGGGCACCGGCTATCCCCCCGCGCGCATCGCCTTCTGCGCGAACGCGGGTACCAGTTCGTCGAGCACCTCGGGGTCGCCCTCGAACGTCACCGTGACCTCCGTCAGCGTGAGCGAGGGGCCCACGCTCGCGGTGTCCTCCGAGAGCGTCGCCTCCCACCTATCGCCGGCCACGCGGGCGTTGTCGTCGCCGACGGGTTCTCCGCCGAGGTTGGAGAGGTACCGGACGGCGAGGCGGCGGGAGATGCCGCGGAACGACCGCTCCCGTCGGACGCCGTCCGTGTCGTCTGTGCCGTCCGCACCGTCCTCGACAGCGTCGCTCGACGCCGCCTCACTCGCGTCGCCTGTCGCGTCGTCACTCGTCATGTCGTCCGGCCGCCAGACCCGCCCGCCACCGGCGGGAAGATGGCCAGCGTGTCGCCGTCTTCGACCGGCGTCTCCGGGCCGTCCATGTGGAGCACCTCGCGGCCGTTCTTGAGCACGTTTATCTGCGCCTTGAGGTCGCCGTCGTCGAGGAGTTGGCCCGAGAGCCCCTCGTACTCGGCTTCGAGGTCAGCCAGCACGTCGCGGACTATCGCGTCGTCGTCGTACTCGCGTTCGAGGAACTTCGACCCCACCGCTTCGCGGAACGTGGCGAAGAACTTGAGTTCGAGTCGCATACCAATCCGTGAGAGCCGCGTCTAAAAAAGGGTGACCGCTCCGGACGCCGCGTGAACCGTGCCGGCCGAGGCGTCACCCTTCGAACCGCCGCCTCCTACCGGTCGCCGAACCGGATGCCGTCCTCGACGAGGCGGTAGTTTCGCTCGCGGTCGATGTGAGCCGCGAGGCCCTCGTGGTCGCGTATCTGGTCGATGAGCGATATCTGGAGGTCGCGCCACGCGATGGCGTACACCGGCGACTGCCCCCACGCCCGGAGTTCGGGCACGAACTCGTCGTAGCGCTCGTAGTGCTCTTCGAGGCGTTCGAGCACGTCGACCGCGAACTCGGCCGCCTCGCCCCCGTCGTCGGACTCCCGGATGGCGCGGTTCAACTGCGTCTCCAGCGCCGTGACCGCCTGTTGCATGTCTTTGCCCGCGGACGCGCCGTCTTCGGGGAGCATCCCGACTATCGACTCCGGAACGGCGAGAGATATCTCGTCCATGGGAGGTGGTCGGTCGCGCGCGACAAAAATCCGCGGGACGCCAGCGCGCCGGAGAAGCGACGGCGGACTCGCGTACGGCGCGGCCGCTCACCGGGCGAAAGAAAAGAGGAGGGTGTGCGGCGCGCCTACTCGCGTCGGCGGGCCAACAGCGCGACGACCAGTAGCGCGACCAGCGCCACCACCGGGCCGAACCCGGGGAACGGTCGCGTGGTGGTCGTCGGCTCGTCGGTGGTCGGCTCGTCCGTCGACTCCTCGGGCGTCGCCGTCGCCGTGGGCGGGGCCGTCGTCGACTCCTCGGGCGTCGTCGCCGTCGTCGTCGTGGCGGACTCCGCATCGCCCTGCGTCACGGCGTAGAGCGAGAAGCCGCTCGTCTCGGCCTCCAGCACGACCTTCCCGCCGGACGTGCTCGCGACCGAGGTGTCGAGCGTCTCCCACTCGCCCGCGTCCGCGTCGTAGTGTTCGACGGTCAGCTCCTCGGGCGAGGCGCGGTAGGCGTCCACGACGTGCTTCGAGACCGACAGCCGGACGACGGCGGTGCCGTCGCCGGGGTCGGGCGCGTGGACGTCGAGCAGCGCGATGCGCTTGCCGCGCGTCTCGCTCACGTCCGCGGGCAGGTCTTCGAGTTCGTCGACCGAGACGTCGCCGGTCGTGCCGACGGGCAGGCGGATCTCGACGCTCTCGACGGCCTTGCCGCCGGAGAGGTCGACGCTCGCGCGGCCGTCGGCCGCGACGGAACCGCTGCCGGAGACGACGGACTGGCCGGGGGCAGCACCGCCACCGCCACCGCCGCCGCCGCCGGTGGAGCCGGTGTTACCGGTGTTGCCGTTGTTCCCACCGCCGGGCGTGGCGGTCGGCGTACCGGGCGTGGGCATGCCGGGCGTCGACGTTCCATCGCCGCCGCCGGGCGTCGACGTCGCGTCGACGCTGAAGTCGACTTTCGTCGTGCCGCCCCGGTCGACTTCACGCTCCTTCGATTCGCCCTGCACCGAGATGGTAACCGTGCCGTCGGTGTTCACCTCGGCGGTGTCGACGTTGACGCTGTAACTACCGTCGTCGCCGGTCGTCGCGGTCGTCTGGTAGTCACCTTGCGTGACTGTGACCGTGACGCCCGAGACAACGTCGCCGTTGGCGTCCGTGACCGTGCCGTAGTAGTTGTGCGGGGTCGCGGGCGGACTGCTCGCCGCCACCGCGGCCGGGGCCGCCGCTCCGACCACCGCCATGAGGGCGACGAAGGCGGCCACCAGCCGCGGAATCCATGGGTTTCGTGTCATGTGTATCTGATTATGAGGATATATGTATGCCTTCTGATAAAAAGGCGAGTGGGTTGGTTAGTTAGCTGTGCTTAAGCAGTGGTGAAGGTCACCGTTATCTCATCATTGGCAGTCGCCGTGTCATCCGTATCCTCCACAGCGCTTGCGCCAACGGTGAGTGTGTAGGTAGTTCCAGAGGACAGACTACCTTGATCAACAGTGAGAACAACCTTGTTACCGCTGGTCGACGTCGAATCAACACTGACCGTCTCACTCTGATCAAGAGTTATTAGACTCCCGTCTGCGACGTTTACACTTTCACTGAACGTCAGCGTGATTGATGAAGTGGACGTACTGACTCCGGTTGCTCCGTCTTTCGGCGACGAAGAGTCAAGTGACGGGGCGACCTCAACGGTCATCTGACTGCTCGAGGCGAGGTCACTGCCACTATTACCGTAATTGTCGGAAGCACTCACGACCGAGGCCGTGTAGGTGCCATCGGAGACACCCGTCGCTGTGGCCGTGTAAGTGTAGCTGCCGTCACCGTTGGCGTTCTCGGTGAAGGTGGTCCCAATCCCCGAGAGCGTTGTACCGACACCATCAACGGAGAGTGCAGACAGCTGCTCGCTCGCCTCAACCGTCACTGCAATATCGTTTCCGTTCTGGATCGTCGCAGTTACCGAATTGACTGTAACCGAACTGTCAACGGTCACAGCATCGGTTTCAGTGACCGTCTTCGAGTTACTACCAGTATCGGTAACGACGAGCGCGATATCGTAAGTACCTGCACCAATATCTTCGCCGCTACTACTCAGGTCAAATGTAGCAGAGAGGCCACTACCGCCCGATTGAACTTGCTTAGAGGCCAGTTCGGTACCATCGTCCGCAAGCAGTTTGACCGTCGCAGTGTCGAAGTTAGTGTCTTGGGCGTTGTAGTCAACCGTCAGCGACTTGGTCGTGCCAACCGTCGTCGGGGAATCGGACGTCGGACTGTCAATTGAAGCTGTATTGATGCTGACGTCTTTACTGACCGTTGTGCTACCACTACCGTAGCCGATGTTGCTCTCGGTGTCAACGGCAGTGACCTGGAGCGTCTCGCTCGTGTCGTCAACGATGCTGGCCGTGAAGGTTGCCGTGTAGACACCGTCACTCCCAGTCAATTCGAGATCATTGGCGCCACCGAGGGGAGACGCGTCAACCATGACCGTCTGAATGGACGAGTCGTCGTCAACCTTAGCGGAGACCTTGACGGTCTCGCCAGCATCGATTTTATCGTTAGCGTCGTTGCTGGGCGTCTCTTCAGCAATTGTGACCTCGTAAACGCTCGGACGCTCGCTCGTCGCGCCGACGTAGTCGACCGGCACGTGGAGCGCGTCCTTGTTCACGGACAGCCAGTAGCCCTGGCCGCCTTCGAGGTTCGAGGGCTGGTCGCCGGAGTAGCCCTCTTGCACCGTCCAGACGTGGTCGGTCAGACCGCTGAAGGCCTGATCGACGTTCTGGGAACCTTCCTGGAACGCACCGACGAGGTTCCAGCCGGCTTCGAGGTTCTCCTGACTCATCCGCGTTGCGCCGTCCTGCGGGACGTTCTCGACTTCGAGGTCGAGTTCGGCGCTCTCGTTGGCCACGATGACGTAGCCGTCACCGCCCTCCATGTACTGGAGTTCGCCCTCGCCCGTCTGGGCGTCGTAGGCGGCCCACTCGTCCACGTAGGACGTCGAGTCGTTGCCGTAGAATGCATCGTACTCCATCACAGAGTCGACGCCGAGTTCGCCGAGGTTCAGCGAGTCGAGCGAGACGCCGCCCGTCTCGGCCGGAATGGAGACGACGTTCAGACCCTCGGAGAGTTCGAGGGAGTACGTGACGTCAACCGAGGTCGACGACGTAACGCCGTCATCGTTCACGTCGTTTGCGCTGACTTCCGACAGACCGTTGAAGGTCAGCGTCTCGTTACCGCCCGTCTGCACTTCGTCTGCGATGGTGAGCGTGACTTCGCCGGTGTTGTAAGCTGCACCAGAGTCAGAAACGCTCACACCGTGGAAGTCATCGATACTGGTGGGACCGCTGACCGGTTCGCTGAAGCGAACCTGAACGTCGGTCTGATCCTCGTCAGCGCTGACGACATCGGCATCGATGACAGTCGGCATCGAATTGTCGACGGTGGCGTCTGCCGTTTTCGTGCTCAGTTCGATATGCTGTTCGTCGAGCGATGCGTTTTCGAGCTCAAACGTGTACTGACCGTCACGCGGTGCGTCGTACACGTACGTATACTCGTAGTTACCGCTGTTAGTCGGCGTCTCGCTCTGCTCGAAGCCGGTCAGAGCGGACGAGACGGGACTGTAATAGTCGTCGTTGTCGTTCACGGAGACGTTGAACGACGACAGGTCGACGGCGGACGTCACGGTGACGTTGACCTGACCAGCGTCGTTCGCATTCTCCGAAGCACTGATCTGGAAGTCGCTCGATTCAAGCGTCTGAGCTTCGACGACCGTCGTGTAGATCTGAGTGCCAGCGTCGGGGTTGGCTACCTCAGCAGCGACGACATAGTAGCCGTCACTTCCAGCGTTCACGTCGAGGGTGCGCGACTGAGTGTAGGTACTCAGATCGCTAAGCCCATCAGCGTTGCTGGTGGCGGTTGCCTGATCAGCGTAGTACTTGTAGTAGACGGTTGCCGTTTCAGTACCGTTGTTCGTCAGTTCGAAGTTGTCACCGAGGAGGTCAACAGTACCTGTGATGGGACCCGTTCCGACGTAGTCGTAGGAGGGGTCCGCGTTATCGACAGCGAGCGTGTAGTCGACCGTCTTCGTGTTTCCAGCATCGTCACTGACGATGATCTTGAAGTTGTGCGTACCCTCGAAGAGAGTCGACGTGTCGAAGTCGTCGAGCGAGTCGAACTCGTGCAGCGGCACGTAATCGCCGCTCTGGCCGACCTGAACCAGGTAGAACGGCAAAGTGCCTTCGTTGTCTGAGTAAGTGAGCGCGTTGCGGAAGTCAACCACACCGCTCAGTTTGTTCGGGAAGTCACCGTCCGTCTTCGTGACAGTCGGCTCTTCAGTATCGATGGAGAACGTCTGCTCCGACACTACACTGTCAACGTTAGTAACCTGGTTGGTGTGCGAGTCCGTCACCGAGGTGACGTTGACTACTGCTGAGTCGTTGTCAGCGGCAGTGTTGATCCCGCTCTGAGTATTACTCACGTCGACAATGTGCTCAACTGTCGACTGGCCGCCGACGTTCGAGGCACTGAACGCTTTTTCAGTACCGTCAATGGAGATAGTCCCCGCGTAGGCGCTGACCGACTCGTTGAAGTCGATCGTGACCTTCACGCTCGACGACTCGTCAGCGTTAACGACATCATTGGCGTCATCTGCGTTGTTGTCGGACACCGTGACGCTGTTCACCGACGGCGCGGAGGTGTCGACTGAGAACTGCGTCTGGGCGCTAGCCGTGTCACCCTCGTCGTTCTCAGCGGAAACGGTGACCGTGTAGTCACCGTCGGGTAGAGCCGGAAGGTCGCCAGAGGAGCCAAACGAGGCATCGAATCCAGAACCGGTCCAGGCACTACTGCTCATGTCCAGGGTTTCGTAGTATCCCAGACCATTCTCGACCGTCAGCGTAGCTGATGAGAGGCTACCAACATCCGTGTTGACAGATGCCTGAACGTTAGTCGTCGGTTCGGACGTGCTTTCCGTTCCAGAGGGTGCCTGATCGATCGTAGCCGACACGGGGTTCGTGTCTACCGTGAACGTCCACGTACCCGTCGTCGTTTCGTGACCGATATTGTCGTAGGCGGTCACTTCGACGTTGTACGTATCGTCGGCAAGCTGATCGATTTTAGACTCCGGTACGGAGATCTGGAGCGTCCCACTCTGGTAGGTGACCGAAGGGGACTCAGTCGCGTTCAGCTTGTGGAAGACTGTCTCGCCAGCACTATTCGTCACCTTCACCTCAGTCCAGCTTGCGACGACGCCAGAGTTAGCGTCGGAGATGTCCACCGAGATAACGGGCTGGTTATCAGAGATGGTGCCCGTAGGAGCCTTGTTCTGGTACTGGGGACCCTGATAGTCCGCAGTGACGGTCGCCGAACCCTCCGTGCCAGACCCGGAGTCAAGATTCGGTCCAGTGACGGTGACATCTTCACCGTGTGCGGCAGTGATAGTGGAGCTCGTACCGATGGTGAAGCTTCCCCAGTAAACGCCATCGTCAGCGGTGTCGTCAGCATTGGCACCGGTGTCGTAGACGGTGATTTGCGATTCCCCATTAGGGCTGCTCACCGTCACTTGGGCGTCGGCACCTGAGGTTGTACCGTCACTTAGTTTGACGTAGACTGTTTGTCCGTCCGTTACGTAGTTGAGTTGGTCGCCATTGACACTCTTGTGTAGAGTGACCGAGTCAGTTGCTGCCGCCGCCGTCCCCGCGAACGCCAGGGTGCCTCCGAAGACGGAGACCACCATCAGCGTCGCCAGGAACACTGCGCGCGCCTTGTCGAGTTTACCTGTCATGTTGTCTGTTATTCACCGCGTTCCGCAGTACCGCGAGTCGTCTCTACGCCTGTACACCCGTGCAGCCGTTCTGCGTCGTCCCGCGTGCGTGTGCTAACCATTCATTGGGACTCTCGGTCGTCGAAGTACTCCTCCAGGATCTCCTGGAGTTTCGTCGACACGTTCTTGCCGTCCGCGACGGCCTCGCTACGTACCTGTCGCCAGACCTGCCGGTCGACCTCGATGGTCGTCCGCGTCTGCCCGTCGTCGGGGCCGTCGCCGCTGTTCTCCGTTGTCATCAGTTGGGTCGTTCGTGTTCTGTCGGTGTCTTCACGGTTCGAGTGGCGTCCGGACCGGACCAGACCACTCGTGTAGGTAGTATACCAGTACTCCATAAATATCTACCGTCGGTATATTCTCTAAATACGTAGTGTTAATTATCTCCTAATCGGGCTTCTAATGACCTGTATCCCCCGAACTGTGATTTCATGCTATCCACTACCAAAGAAGTATTCCGCTAACTTACCAGACGAATTAATCGAATCGGAACGGAGTTTCTGTCGGAGTCGACGCACACTGCCGACGCACGCCGCCCCGACGGGCGTCGCCGCTATCGCCACTGCCACCCGGCCGAAGCGGACGCGCCGCTGGTCGGCGTGCGAACGAGAGAACGCGACGAGAGCGCACCGACGCCCGGCGACATCCGGCGGCGTCCGGGCCGCGGGTCCGCCCGCGGACGTTCGCGCCGTCGTGAAGAAGAGAGGGTGGGCCGTTCCTACCGCCGCGCCGTTACTCGATTTCGTCCTCGACGAGCTGGTCGAAGTCGACGCCGTCCTCCCGGTATCGGTCGCGGTGACGGAGTGTGGCCTGCCCCTTGTCGGTTATCTCGTAGAGTCCGCTGTTGGGGGCCGGCCCCACCCGGTCGACGAGGCCGTAGTCCGCGAGGATGGGGAGTCGCGTGTTGATGTACGAGCGGTTCTTATCTAGCTCGTGAGAGAGGTTCACCGCCGTGTTCCGCTTTCCGTCAGAGAGAGCCTCTAAGATGTCGAAGTCGGTAGGAACGGCCAGTTTCATACGCGGCAACATCGCGGGGGAGGATAAATATCCTTAGCATACTCGGTGGTAAACAGAGTGTCGGTATCTACTGTAGCTATACGTGGTAGAGAGTGCGTCTTCCTAGTAGTACTCCTTGGTTCTCTCGTCCGACCGGAACGCCTCCATCTCGTCGAGCGTCTGTTGGGCCAGTTGCAGGTCCTCTATCGCGCGGCGGTGCTGGGTGAGGGCGTCGTCCAAGTACTGGCGTACGGTATCGAAATCTGCACCGCCGTCGCGGGAGCGTCGCTGGAGGAAGTACGACTCAAGCGCCTTGTTCTCGGACGCGGACGCCGAGAGGAGGGTCCGGACTAGCGTCCACTCTAACTCCCGGAAGCGGTCCGCTTCGTTCCGATAAGAGATGTCATCGAACTGGTCTGCCATCGGGTATTCTACACTCAGCTTACTACATAAGGGTTGACCTGTAAGCAGTATTTTATTAGCCTCTAACGTGTGGTTAAGGCACGAACGAGCGTTAGGATTCTATAGGAAGACGGGACGGCGTGCGTCAACGTCGACGCCGGCAGGACGCGGTGGGCCCCGGCGGCGCGCGAGCGCCGACGCGGCGGTCGCTTCACGGTCCGGTCGGGCGCGTCACCCCGCGTCGTCCGTTTCGTTCTCCTTACCGTCGCCGCCACTACCACCGTCGCCGGCGTCGCCGCCGGAGTCGGCCGTCCCCACCTCACGCCACGGGTCGCGCGGCGTCTCGGCCGTCACCTGTCGCTCGAACGGGCGGTCGGTCGCCCGCCACTCGGGGCCGACGCCCCGGACGTCGGCGTCGCCGTACAGTGCGAGCGACGACGCCATCATGGTTCGTACCACGCCCGTCCGGTCGGCCACGCGGTTCATCGCCGACATCGACGTCGAGAGCACGTCCAGCGCGGCGTCGCGCGTGCAGGCGTACCCCACGGTCCGCGTGCTCTCGGCCTCCCCGGCGGACTCGGTCATCTCCACCCGCCAGCGGTCCTGCGACTCCTTTCTCGCCCGGACGGCGCTCGGCCACTCCTCGTGTTCGAAGCGTATCTCGTTCGGATCGTTCTGCTTGCACACCCACCCGACCGGCGCGAGCAAGTCCGCCGGCGCGTTCATCCGCGCTCACCTCCGGTCCGACCCTCCGACCCGCCCCGGCCCGCGGACGGGTCGCTCCGCTCCCGCGATGTCGTGTTCCTGTTATACATCTGTCACCGGCACGGCGCGCGCCGCACCGCCTCCATAATTACGTTACGTCGCCTCACGATATGAATCTACGTTCCCGTCGGGCCGACCGGCCCGTTGCGGCGGACAGCGAGACAGGTCGCTGACGCGGGCGACACGGCGGACGCGGGGGACGCGGCGGATGCAGCGGACGGCGGGGAACGACCCGGTGCGGCGGGCGGTGCTGGGGGCGTCCCGGCTATCGCTCCTCGACGTGGCGAACCTCGACGGCCACGCCGCGGGTGCTCTCGCGCATCTCCGCGCCGAACATCTCGGCGCGGCCCACCGCGAAGGCGTTCGGCCCCTCCACGACCACCTCGTCGCCCGTGCGTATCTCGTCGTCGGCGTCGACGACGCCCGGCGCGAGGACGCTCCCGTGGGGCACGAACCCGTCTATCTCGACTCGCTTCACCGGCGCGTCGCTCTCGACCCACCGGCGCGCGCCGGCGAGCGTGAACGCGAGGACGCCGTACTGGGGCACCATGGCCGCCAACTGCTCGCCGTCGGGGTCGCGCACCTGCAGTTTGGGGTAGCGACTCGTCGTCTGGACGCCCTCGAACAGGGCGTCGCCCGCGCCGGCACCGAGCTGGTAGTCCGCGATGGCCCGAATCGTGTTGTGCTGTCGCTCCCGCTTGCCGTACTTGAGTTCGTCCGACAGCGTCGACATGAGTTCGCCGACGGACTCGGTGGTGGTGGGGTGGTCCTCGACGGTGTACTCGAAGGGGACGCCCACCTCGCTCTCGACGCGTTCGCAGATGTCGCGGTAGCCCTCGGGCGGCACGTGGGCTATCACGCGCGGGTACTCGTTGCGTTCGAGGTAGCGCCGGAGGACGCTCGCGACGAACGACTTCTCCTCCTCGGACCACCGACCCGTGACCGCGGCGTCGTAGTGCTGGGCGGGGTAGGTGAGTTCGAGTTCCTGCGGCACCACGCCGATGGGCGACGTCATCGAGACGAGGTGGGCGCGGTACTGGACGGCCTCGTGGAACTGGCGGTGGCTCTGGGACTCGCTGTAGGGCTTGGTGGCCGAACACGGCACTATCACGAGGGGGTTGTCGAACCGGTTGCGGTAGCGCGTCGTGACGCGTTCGGCGAAGCGCTGAATCTCCGCCCGGCGCATCGAGTCGTCGCTGGTGGCGGTGAGTTCCGCCTCGCGCAGGACGGGCGTGCGCTCCTCGACGTAAGCGTACTGCTGGTCGAACTCCCGGAAGGCGGCGGTGTGCCACGTCTCGTGGCGGGCCTGCCCCTCCACGTAGTCGCGGAGGCGGCCGTCCCTGATTCGCCGACGCACCGTGGCGAGTTCGGACGCCAGCGCCCACGTGTTGTGCTCCGCGCAGTCGGCGCGGGTGAACGCCTCGCGGCCGCCGACGCAGGCCGGACAGGAACACGGGAGTTCGTCGAGGTCCTCGAGGAAGTGTTCGCCCTCGCTCGTGAGGTAGAACCCCCGCCGACCCTGCACGCGTGCCTTCTTCGCGTCCACGAGGTCTACCCCCGCGTAGACGAGGGTGGCGACGTTGCCGGGGGTGGCGACGCCCGAGAGGTAGAGCGCCGTGTCCGCGGGAAGCGCCTCCTTCGCCGCCACTATCTCGTCGCGGAACGCCGACGCGTGGCCCACGAACCCGGGCGCGTTCGAGAGCACGTACGCGTCGGCGCTCGCGTCGACGTCCGCGGCCGTCTCGGCGGTCACGACGGCGGCCGAGGGGTACTCCACGTCGGGGTACTCCACCGCGAACGACTCCTGCACCGTGGGGTCCGTGCCCGCCGGGAACGCGCGGTGGGGCAGGACCGTGAGGGCGTCCTCGCGTCCCGCCGGGAGTTCGCGGTCCCGCGCCCACAGGCTCCCGGCGTCGTCGACGACGGGGTGCGCGGGGCCGTCACCGTCGCCGGCCGCGTCCACGTCGTCCACGAGGGCGGGCGTGGTCACGGCGTCCGCGAGGCGGAGTCGCCCGAGGCGGGCCGCCCCGTCCCGCGACAGCACCTCGAAGTAGTCGGTCATACCCCGTCGTCGGGACCGGTCGGTGAACTATCTTCCCTTTCGGGGCGTGAGCCGAGACGCGTCTCAATTCAGTACCGCGTTCGACATAATCGGCGACGAAACACTTTACCAGTACGTAATTAACACGAGAACAATGAACATCGAGCGCCTAAAAATCGACTTCGAGACGGCAGCTGTACGAACACGGGGATGGGTCCGTTTTGGCCTCTCGGTTGTCGGTGTCGCTCTCGTCCTCGTTGGCGCGTGGAATTTACTTCTCGCCCCAACTGTCGGCGTCGAACCGTTCCTCCCGGGATACCGTAGATACCTTTCGACGAGCGTCGTTGCCGACGGCGGCATCGTTCACCTCGCTGATGTCGCCCTCATCGGCATCGGTGCTGTCGCAGGTTGGTTCTCGTAGGACGGGGAGACGCGTCGGCGACGGCGACAGTGTGCGCCGGCCGAGAAGTACCTTTCACCCGTGCGGCCGTGTGTGTCATATGGTCACGCTCACCGGCGACCTCTCGCGCGAGGAGGTGGCGGCGTTCCTCGACGAGGCGACGGTACCCCTCCGCCTCGCGTGTCACACCAACGACGGCAACCCGTGGATAGTGACGCTGTGGTACGTCCACCGCGACGGCGAACTGTACTGCGCCACGTCCGCGGACTCGCAGGTGGTGAAGTTCCTGCGTTCGGACAGCGCCATCGCGTTCGACGTGTCGACCAACGACCCGCCGTACCGGGGCGTGCGCGGACACGGCAACGCGACGGTGAAAGAAGACGAGGACAAGACCCTCCTGCGCGAGTTGGCCCAACGCTACCTCGGCGGGACGGACTCCCCCCTCGCGCGCCGCCTCCTGTCGCCCGACCGCGAGGAGGTGCGGGTCCGCGTCTCGCCCGAACGCCTCTACGGGTGGGACTACACGGAACGCATGCGCGGCGCGTCCGGCGAGGGCGCGACCGACGGCGACTGACCCCGACTCGGGCGGCGAGCGAGCGACCTACTCGTCGTCGGTGCCCGAGCCGTCGGCGTCACCATCGCGGTCGAACCCGCCCCGCGCTATCTCGGACAGCGATTCGAGGTCGACCGCCTCGGGCACCAGCGAGAGCGCCGTCTCCGGCCAGTCGTGGTGCGCGAGGGTGAACGCGGCGTCGGGGTGGCCGTCGACGAGGCGGGCGACGCCCCGGGCGGCCGCCTCGTAGGCGTCCGCGTCGAGTCGCTCCGGCACTTCGGCCGTGAGCGGGTAGGTCTCCGAGAGCGACCGCGGGAACGGGCCGAACGGGGGCACGACCCGCCACGTCGCGTCGAACCGGTCGCCCGAGGGGACGCCACCCTCCGTCAGCAGTACCTCGCCCGCGGGCACCGAGAGGCGGTCGAGTCGCTCCCGGTGGCGGAGCACCTCCGGGCGCGCCGCGCTCTCGTTCGAGAGGTAGAAGAACGAACCCTTCGAGACGGGGTCTTCCGCCTCCAGTTGAGCGGCGTGGTCGGTCAGGGCGCGGTAGCCGTCGAGCATCGCGGGGTGGGCGCGGGCTCGCACCTCCACGAGTTCCAGCAGGTCGCCCGACCGGATGGCCTGCTTGATGCGGCGTATCTCCGCGAACGTGACGTGGAGGTTGTGTTCCGCGAGGAGTCGCTCCGTCTCGTCGTCGGGCGCTGCGCGGAGCTCCTCGGGCGTTCGGTTCGAACACACCTCGCAGGAACACGGGAAGTAGTCGAGTTCGTCGAGGTGTTCGGTGCTCCGGACCGTGAGGTAGCGGCCGTCGCGGGCGTAGAGCGCGTACGCCGCGGAGTCGAACAGGTCACAGCCCATCGCCACCGCCAGCGCGAACATCATGGGGTGGCCCGCGCCGAACAGGTGGACCGGGGCGTCCGCGCCCAGTCCCCGCTTGGCGGCCGCCACCACGTCCACCACGTCGGCGTAGCGGTAGTCGTTGAGGAGCGGCACCATCGCGCCGACGGGGAACACGTCGAGGTCCGTCTCGTAGGCGCGCCGGGCCGCCGTCTCGCGCAGGTCGAGGTGAGTCGAGCCCTGCACCGGCGCGTTCACCAGCATCTCGCCGGTGTCGACCGCCTCGGCGTCCGAGAGCGCCCGATCCGTGGTTTCGAGGTCCGCCTCTGCACGCTCGCGGGCGACGTCCGGCGGCGTGGGCACGTCCACGGGCGTCCCCACGTCCGACCCGATGTCGCGCTGGAACACCAGTATCTCGCGGGTGGTGGTGTCGATGTCGCCGTACTCCGCGAGTTGGAACGACCCCGAGTCGGTCACGATGGCCCCCGAGAAGTCGAGCATGTCGTGGAGGCCCTCCGACAGCGCCCGCTCCCGCAGGTCGTCGTCCTGCGAGACGATGTAGGAGTTGGTGATGAGAATCTCCGCGCCGAACTCGCTCTCCAGTCGCGCGGGGGAGACGGTCTGGAGGTTGGGGTTGACCACCGGCATGAGCGCGGGCGTCTCCACCGTGACCCCGGCCCGCGGCACGGTGAGCCTCCCGATGCGCCCCATCGCGTCGGCGCGGCGTACTTCGAAGCAGTCGCCCATGCCCCCGATTCCGCGAGGGCGGCGGTAAGCGTTGCGTTCGGCGGACCGGACGCCGGGCCGCCGGTCGCGGAGTGGAGGTATGGGGAACGAGGTGTGGGACGGGGGCGCGGGCCGTCGGCGGTCCGAGTGGGGGCGTCGGCCGACGCCGACCGGCGGGCTACATCCCCGCGCCGGTCGGGGCCATCCCCGAGAACCGGATGACGACGTAGATGAGCGAGAACAGCGTGGCGTTGTACGCGCCGTGGACCAGCGCCGGGACGGTGAGGTTGCCGGTGTACTCGTAGACGGCACCGAACACCAGACTCGGGAACAGCAGGATGCCGATGGAGACGAGGCGCGCGCCCACCCCGCCCGTCAGCGCGACGAAGTGGATGCTGGCGAAGATGAGCGAGGCGAGGAAGACGCCGGGGACGGGCCCGAGCGCCTCTCGGATGCGGTTCTGGACCACGCCGCGAAAGAGCAGTTCCTCACCGGGACCGATGAGCAGGAACGACGCCGGAATCAGGAGGAGGAGCACCTCGGGGTGCTGGAAGCCGAGTTCGGCCACCTGATTCGACCCCGACTCGACGCCCGTGAGCGTCACGAGGACGCCGCCCGTGATGGCCGCGCCGAGGGCGAGGACGTAGCCGACCACCACTATGAGGAGTTCGCGCAGGGACGGGCGGCGCACGCCGAGGTACGCCCGGATGCTCTCGCCCGGCGACCACCCCTCGACGAGCGAGCGGACGGCCCGCCGAATCCCGAGGTAGCCGAGGGCGACGCTCCCGAACGCGACGCCCTGCATCAACACCAGCGACGCGACGATGGTGCGCATCGGCGTCAGTTCGACGCCGTACGCCTGCGCGACGAACATCGTCACGACGACCAGTATCGTGCCGCCGCCGAGACCGACCGCGGCGACCACGAGTGCGACGAAGAGGGCGAGGAAGACCCGAATCGGGTCGTCCGTTTCCGTCAGGGTGACCATGGGTGACGGTGGTCGGCCGGGGGGAAAACAGTTCCCGCTTTCGTCCGCCCGGGTCCGCACGGGGCCGGACGACGGACTACGCCCCGTCTCCGGCGAGTTCGTGGCGCAGGAGACCGAGGGCGGCCCGGCCGTCGCGGAGGCGACCCTCGACGGCGTCGGCGACGAGACGGTCGTACGCCGCCGTCCGAACGCGGATGGACTCGTTGAAGTCGAGTTCCTGCTCCGCGGTGGGTTCGCAGTCGCGCGCGACGAAGTAGTGGTGGACGGTGTTGGCGATGCCGTTGGTGGGTTCGTACGTGCCCGCGGGTTCGACCGACCCCGCCTCGTACCCCGTCTCCTCCGCGAGTTCGCGCCGCGCGGCCGTCTCTAAGCCCTCGTCGTCCGGTTCGACGGTGCCGGCGGGGAGGCCGAGCGACGCGCGCCCCACGGCCTGCCGCCACTCCTCTATCACCACCACGTCGCCGTCGGGCGTGAACGGCAGTATCACCACCGCCGGGAGTTCGTCGACGTAGTGGAAGTCGGTCTCCGTGCCGTCGGGGAGCACCACCTCGTCCCGGCGGACGTCGAACCCGGGGCACTCGTAGTCTATCTCGGTGCTCGTGGTCTCCCACGCCAGTTCCTCGGCGTCCGCGCGCGCGTCGTCGGCGTCCGCGTCGGTCGCCGAACCGTGGGGTGAAGCGTCGTCGTCCGTCACGGCCGGGGGTTCGGAGCCGGTGCAAAAAGGTGGTCCGGTGCCGGACGAGACGGGGGCAGGGCGGGGCGGCGGCCGGCCGGGCCGGTCAGGACCGCGACCGGGGGAGGAGCCGGAGCCACGCGCCCGAGAGCACCGCGCCGAGGCAGACGAACGTCAGCCCGACGTGGAGTTCGGATATCCAGAACGGGAGCGGGAAACTCGTCCGCGCGGCCTGGAGCAGGAAGGAGAGAACGGGCACGTCGCCCGACCCGCCGGACACCACCGACTCCGCGTCCGTCTCGGTCCCGTAGGCCGAGCGGTTCCCGGCGACCTCACCCTCCGGCAGGCGGTCGGCCTCGTAGGGGATGTAGCGCGTCTTGTACGACCACACAATCTCGCCCGACTCGTTCACCTCGACGAGGCGCTGGTTGGCCGAGTCGGTGATGAGGGTGTTGCCGTTCGCGAGGCGGTCGGCGTCGCGGGGCCAACTGAAACCGACGCCGTTGGCCGACTCGAGCGTCCAGACCACCTCCCAGTCGCCGTCGTCGGCCCGCGAGAGCTCCACGACGCGGTTGTTCTCGCTGTCGGCCACGAGGACGGTGCCGTCGCCCAGCCACTGGGGGTTGTGCTGGCGCTTGAGCACCGACGGGTCGCCCTCGCCGTCGCCGTCCTCGTCTCTGTTGATGGTCTCGACCACGCCCTTCCCGCGTTCGACGACGACGAGTTGGTTGGCGTTGCGCACCGACACGAGGTAGCGCCCCTCGCCGATGACGTCGACGTCGTTGATGTGGAGCCAGTCCACCTTGGTGGGGTCGGCGGGCGCGTCGTACTTCGAACTCGCGTTCCACTGCCACGTCACCTCGCCGTCCTTCACGGTGAATATCCGCTCGTGTTCCATGTCCGTCACGAGGAACTCGCCGGAGGGGAGGTGCTCCACGTCGTGGACCTCGCTGTTCTTCCGGGTGCGCACGGGGAAGCTGTACTCGTGGACCACGTGCGGCTGGGGCGTCGGGTCGATGATGCGAAAGCCGGTGTGGACGCACGGCGACTGGTAGGGGCCGCACTGCTGGTAGCCGCCGTCCATGAACCCGGCCATTACGCTCCCGTTGTCGAGTTTCGTCACGTCGAAGTACGACTCCGCGCTCGACTCCCGCCACGCCGTCTCCGTCCCGTTCAGCAGGTAGACGCTGCCGTACTTGTGGAGGCCGGCGCCGCCGCCCTGCGAGCCCACGAGCGTCCGCCGGGTCTCCCCGTCGTCGTCGGCGCTCGCGGAGCCGATGGAGGGTGCGAGCGCCGCGCTCACCGTCAGCGCGAGGACGAACACGAGGACGCCCCCGACGGCGAGTGCGGTTCCAGCGGTGTCTCTCGAAACCATCGAATCGAACTAGCCGACGCCGAACGGCGGAATAAGCTTTCGGAAACGCCTCCAGCCGCCGGTGAAATTCACCATCTTGTACACGAAACGAAGGGGTTCAGCGGGGTGTCGCGGCTCTTATCTCGATACCGCAACAAGACCTAACCCGACTCCGGCCACAAAGCCACACACTATGGAGGTCGCCCGGCACCGCTCCGGTCCCTTCGGCGCAGTCGCCGCGTACGCCACGCAGGTCCACCCCGTGTTCATGCTCCCGCCCGTCGCGGCGTCGCTGTTCGGCGGGGTGGTGGCCGTGCGCGACGGTGCGGTACCCCTGCTCGGTCCCGGCGGCACGTACGGGGCGGTTCCCGCCGCGCTCCACGCCCTCGCCGTGTTCTGCGCCGTCTACACCGCCCACGTCAAGGACGGCTACGTCGACTTCCACGTCCGCGGCGAGGACGACGACCACCCGCTGACCGCCGCGGGGTGTCGGCTCGGCCTCGCCGCCGCGACGGCCGTCTTCTTCGCGTGCGCGGCGCTTCTGGGCGTCGTCGTCGGGCCGGGGGCGGCGCTTCTGGCCGCCCCGATGTGGCTGGTGGGCTACCTCCACGCGCCCCAACTCGACACCAACCCCGTGACCGCCACCACGGGCTACCCCCTCGGAATCGCCATCTCGCTCGCGGGCGGTTACTACGTCCAGACCGGCGCGCTCTCGGCGACGGTGCTCGCCTTCTCGGGCGTCTTCTTGGTGCTCCTGTCGGGCGTGAAGGTTATCGACGACGCGCAGGACTACGAGTACGACCGCTCCATCGCCAAGACCACCGTGGCGGTGGCGGTGGGACGGCGGCGCGCCCGCCTCGCCGCCTTCGGCCTGATGGCCCTCGCTCTCGTCGCCGTCGTGGGCCTGTCGCTCGCGGGGCCGTTCCCGACCAGCGCCGTCGCCGCCGTGGCGGCGTTCGCCGTCGTGGCCGCAATCGCCCGCCGCGCGAACGACGAGGTGGCCACGATGCTCCTCGTCCGCGGCGCGTACGTCTTCCTCGCCGTCCTCGTGGTCGCGGTGTGGTTCCGACCGCTGGAGTGAGACCGGTCGGGGCGGCGGCACACCGTCGCTTCGTCCAGTCCCGCCCGGTCTCGCCCACCCCGCCTCGGTCCGCCGCCGGGAAGGGGGTCGCCCGTCGGCTTTTGTCCCCGCCGCCCGCAGGTCGGGTATGGTACCCGACATCGGGGTGTTCGGCCCCTACACCTACCTCGTGACCGAGGTGCTCTGGGGCGGTATCGCGTTCTACCTCCTCGCGCGCGCCGACGCCCTCCGGTCGGCCGCGCGCACCGTCGTCGCCCTCTACCCGTTCGCGTACGTCTGGGACTGGTACACGCTGAAGGTGGGCGTGTTCGAGATCAAACTCCGCACGGGCGTGGAACTGCTCGGCATCCCGATAGAGGAGCACCTGTTCATCGTCGTGGTGCCCTGCGTGGTCCTCGGCATCCACGAGACGCTCCGGAAGCGTCTCGACGGCGAGGCAGAGGGGGGCGCGGACCCGAGCGCCGACGCCGGGGCGACCGCCGACCCGTAGCGCGGCCGCAACCTCTTCCCGCCCGACGCCCCGACTCCGGCGTATGGCATCCGACCCCGAGGACCACGTCGGGAAGCGGGTGGTAGCACAGAGCGGTAACCGCGTCGGCACCGTCGCGGAGGTTCGCGACGGGACGCTCCACGTCGAGGTCGGCCCGGACGCGGACCCGGACGTCGTCGACCAGTTAGGGTGGGGCGGCACCGTGAACCAGGAGGTCCACGAACTGCAGGGGCGGTACGTCTCGAACATCGGCGACGACGTGGTGCGCCTGCGGGTCTGAGCGGACGCGCCGCGGTCGGCGCTCACACCTCGCGGGCCGTCACCCGTCGGTCCGTCGGACCGTCACTCCACGTCGCCGATGGGGATGGACGTCGGTTGTGACACGTCCTCGCGTTCGAAGTCGTCGAAGTCGAGGACGTAGTCCGGGCCGAACGCGGAGGCGGGCGTCTGGAACCCCTCCGAGACCTCGCCGTCGAGGACGCGCCGTGCCGACTCCACCGCCGTCTCGGCGGCCACGTCGTAGGTGTCCGGGGTGCGGAGGCGCGAGGCGACCACCTCGCCCTCGTCGTTCGTCGCCTCGGCCCACACCCGTGTCACGCTCTGGGCGCGTTCGTCGGCGGTCGGCCCCGAGACGGTCGCGTCGATGACCGCCTCCATCGCGTTCTGGACCGGGCGCGTGCCGAGGAGCGAGGCGAACCGGCCGGTCTTGCGCATCACCTCGGCCGCGAGGTCCGGCACCGTCGCGTACGTCTGGATGTTCGGGATACCGGTGGTGTAGTAGGCGGTGGAGATGTCGCCCCACGGCACCGTCACGGCCGGCTTGGGGCCGTGGCCGAAGTCCACGTCGCGTTCCCGCCACGCCGCCGGCACCTCCCGTATCTCGCCGTCCTCGCGCACCGCGCCGGGCCGCGAGAGGCCCTCGGCGATAGATTTGAGCGTGCCCGGCGAGAACGTCCCCATCCCGTCGATGGCGATGGCGAGGTGCGTGGCCGACGGCAGGCGCGTCTCCAGATGTGCCGCGAGGCAGTCGGTGGGCACCACGTCGAACCCCGCCCCCGGGAGGAGCGTCACGCCCGACTTCTCGGCGTCCCGGTCGCGGGCGGCGGTCGACTCCAGCACGTCGATACGACCCGCGATGTCGAGGTAGTCCGTGCCCGCCTCCAGACACGCCGATATCATCTCGTCGGCGGTCCGGGAGAACGGCCCGGCGCAGTTGAGCACCGCGTCGAACTCCGCCACCGCGGACTCGACCACGCTCGGGTGTTCGAGGCTGAACACCCGGTGGTCGAGGCCGTGTGTCGTCGCCTGCGTCTCGACCGGTTCGGCCCGCCGCCCCGCCACGACGGGGGAGAGACCCTCTTCGACCGCTCGGTCGGTGATCAGTTCGCCCGTGTACCCGTACGACCCGTAGATGAGCAGTTCGTCGGCCATAGTATCTCCTCGTGGCGCGACGAACTAAACTCGGGGGGCCGCGCGGGAACTACGTGCGGCCCTTGCCCTTCCCCACGAACCGGTCGTGCCGGTACCGACAGCCCTCGCAGAAGAACTGGGCGCATCCGGCGCGCTGGATGCCGTGGAAGTCCATCTCGTCGTCGCAGATGGGACACCACGCGGGAGCCACGTGCGACGGCCGCTTGAGTGTGGGTGTCATACACTTGGTAGGCGAACGGGATATATGTCACTTTCTGTGTAACTACGGCTTCTGGTAGCGTGTGCCCGTCGCGGGCGTCACTCGCGGACCGGGAGGGCGACGCGGGACGGGCGCTCGGGCGCTGTCGGCGACGGCGACGACGACGACCGAGAGGGGCGGTTCGGGGGAGTCGACGGTTCGGCTACGGCTTGAGGAGGACCTTCGTCACGTCCTCGTCGCGCCGGTCGAACCGCTCGTACATCCCGGGCGCGTCTTCGAGGTCGACGGTGTGGGAGACGATGAAACTCGGCTCCGCGCGCCCCTCGACGATGAGGTCGCGCAGGCGGCGGTTGTACCGCTTCACGTCGCACTGGCCGGTGCCGCAGGACTGGCCCTTCTCGAACGACTGGGCGAACTCGATGTCGAGTTCGCCGGGTTCGTCCACGTGGCGGGGCGGGTTCGGGTCGGCGGTGGTGTAGACGCCGACGACGCCGATGCCGCCGGTGGGGCGCACGGCGTCGATGAGTTGGTCTATCACGAGCGAGGGGTTCTCCCGCTCCTTGTCGTAGGCGCTGTCGCCCTCTCGGTCGGGGTCGACGGCCTGATAGCCCACCGCGTCGACGCCTCTGTCGACGCCGCCGCCGTGGGCGTCCTGTATCTGCTCGACCGGGTCGGACTCCTCGAAGTTGATGGGGGTCGCCCCCGAGTGCTCGGCCGCCATCTCCAGTCTGCTCTCGACGCGGTCTACGAGGTATATCTCGGACGCGCCGCGGAGTTTGGCGCTGTAGGCGGCCATCTGGCCGACCGGACCGCCGCCGAAGACGGCGACGGACTCGCCGGGTTGGAACCCGGAGAGTTCGACGCCGTGCCACCCCGTCGGGAACACGTCCGCGAGCATGACGAAGTCGTCCTCGTGGTCGTCGCCGTCGGGGAGTTGGAGCGCGTTGAAGTCGGCGTAGGGCACGCGTATCTTCTCGGCCTGCCCGCCCTGATACGGGCCCATCTGGGCGTAGCCGTAGGCCCCGCCGGGCGTCTCCGACTCGACGTTGAGGCACGCCGAGGTGTTCCCGCTCTCGCAGTTCTTACAGTGGCCGCAGGAGACGTTGAACGGCAGGACCACCCGGTCGCCGGGTTCGAGCGTCTCGACGCCGTCGCCCACCTCCTCGATGGTCCCCATAATCTCGTGGCCGAACGACCGACCCTCCTCCATGGTCGTCCGGCCCTCGTACATGTGCAGGTCGGACCCGCAGATGGCCGTGGTGGTGATGTCGAGTATCGCGTCGTTCGGCCCCTCCAGTTCGGGGTCGTCTATCTCCTCGACCGAGAGGTCGTACGGTCCCTCGTAGACGACGGCGCGCGTAGGCATGGGTATCGAGCCTCCAAATTACAAAAGACACTAATGGGAAATTAATGGTGGGGTCGTACGAGCCTTTCGACGGCGACGGTTCGACGGAAAGTACTTAGTGTCCAACAAGAAATCGGAGTACCGATGCCCGACTGGTCCCGGCGACGCGCCCTCCGCGTAGCGGCAAGCACCGCGATAGCCGCCGTCACAGGTTGCGGCGGCCGAACGAGCGGTTCGACCCCCACACGTACGGTCGAATCGAAGGACGCCGTCACCGACTACGAGACGAGACGCGCCCGGAACTCGGCCGGAGACCCCATCGTCAGACCGGCCGACCCGGAGGAAAGAGAGGGGGGAGGCGCGGAGTCCCGACGGGACGGGGTGATGAGCTACCTCACGGATTCGAGCGACCTCGACGCGTGGGCGTTCGCGGGGACCGACGGCGCGTCGGCGCTCCGGGCGTTCGTGGAGACGACCGACTTCGAGAGTCACTCGGTGCTGCTCTACCAGCGGACCGTGCCGGCGTGTTACGAACTCCGACTGGTGTCCGTGACCCGAGGGTCGGACTCCGTGCACGCCGACTTCTGCCGCGCACGAAAGCCCGCCGACGTGGCCTGCGACCGGAACGACGAGGATGTGACGGCGATAGCCGTCCGCCTGCCGTTCGCGGGCGACTCGTTCACCGGTCACGGGTACGGGCTGAGCGGTTCCTGCGACCGACGCCCCCGACCGCTCGACTTCGAGGAGAACGGGACGGCGACCACCGGTTCCGCGACGGGAACCGCCCGCCGCGGGGAGGGGAACTGATGTCCGGACCGCGCGGCCGCCGGCCGACCGCGACGCGCCGTCGTCTGCTCGCGGCGGTCGGTGCCGGCCTCTCGACGGGGGTGGCCGGATGCGCCGGGCGCTTCGACGACCCGAGCGAACTGCTGGGCGAGTCCGACCCCCAGTACGACGCGGACGCGATACGCGCAGTGGGCGAGGCGGGTGTGCCCCGGCCGCCGGCGACGTTCCCCGCGTCGATTCCCGACGCGGCGTTCGAGCGCCACCGCGAACGGGCGCGGGAACTGCTCGACGCCGTGCCGACCGACCCCGGCGCGACGATTCCGAACGGCGCCGTGGCTCACGAGATAGCGTCGGACCGAGCGAACGTCCACGAGGACCTGCGGCGCGGCGACAAGTCGGGGGCGACGCAGTACGAGGCGACGCCGCGACTCGCCCGCCTCGGCCACTGGCGGTACGTCCGGTCGGAGGCCGCCGCCGTCCGCGGCACGTACCGCGCGGCGACGGGCGACGTCGACCCGGCGGAACTCCGCGAGTCGCGCGACCGACTCCGCTCCGACCTGTACGAGTTCCTCGACGGCTGGGAGTACCGGGGCCCCGACCCCGTGAGCGCGCTCGTCGTCCACGGCGAGATAGAGGAGATGGTCGAGTCGGTCCGACGCTCCGCGCAGAGTTCCGGCCCGCTACCGTCGGACCCGACCGCCGCCGCCTCTCGGTTCGGCGAGGAGTTCGGGGACGTCGAACGCGGGCGCGCGATTCTCGCGGACGCGAAGCGAATCCGGCGCCGGTACGTCGACGCCGGCGGCGACGCGGTCACCTCCCACCGGGACGCCGTCGCGGGGACCTTCGAGCGGATGCGGGCGACGCTCCACGCCACCGCCCGCGGCGTCGAGGAGTACGCGGACGAGTCGAACCGCGCCGACCCGCCGTTCGACCGGAAGTTGGAGGGGACGCCGGCGGAGTACGTGTACAATACGGCGGTGCAGAACTACGACGGGCGCCGCCGGAGTCTGGACCGCACGCGACGGCGGGGCCAGATAGCGACGGGCACCCTGTCCGCGGGCGTCGGACTCGCCGCCAAGGAGTCGCTCGCCCGCGTCGTGGAGTCGATACGGGCGGGCGAGTACGAGTCGCCGAGCGACGACGCCGCGGTTCGCGCGTCCCGCGAGCGAGCGGTCGACGGCCTCCGGACCGTGTGGAACACCGAACCGGCGGCGGTGAGCGCGGAACTCGCCCGGCCGGCGGCCGACGAGGTCCACCGCGCGGTGCGGACGCTCACCGACGGCGACGGGGACGAGAACGAGGTGAACCGCGCCGTCGGTGGGTTCGCGTACGCGGCTGTGTACGCCGACGCCGTCGTGACGGTGGTCGACCACACGGTCGAGACGCTCCGGTCGATGGGCTGACCCGACCGCGGAGCCTCGCCCGGCCGATGGCTGACCCGACCGCAGGGCTTCGTCCGGTCGCCGGTCAGGCGCCGTCCGTCCGGTCCGCCGGCACCTCGAACGCGTACTCGTCGCCCCGGTCCAAGTACGCCACCCGGTCTTCGAGACCGGCGGCCGCCACCGCCTCCCGGAACTCCGCCAGCGACGACTCGTACACGTCGTAGTCGTCGTAGTGTATCGGGATGGAGGTGTCGGCGTCGAACAGTTCGACCGCCTCGACCCCCTGTTCCGCGTCCATCGTCAGCACGATACCGAGCACCTTCGTCCCGCCGAGGTGGAGCAACGCGAGGTCGATGTCCGGGAACCGACGGGGGACGTCCGCGAGTTCGTCGTGCATCAGCGTGTCGCCGGTCACGTAGAGGCGGAACGACTCGCGGTCGTCGGACTCGAACTCCAGCACGCTCCCCATCACGGGCGGGAGCGCCTTCGAGAGCGGACCCGGCGCGTGCGTGCCGGGCGTGGCGGTCACGGTGAGGTCCACGTCGCCCTTCCGCACGTCGAGTTGCTGCCACGTGTCGAGCGCGTACGTCTCCTCGAACCCGAGGTCCGCGAGGTTCTCCGCCCCGTGACCGGTGGTTACGATGGGGAGGTCCCGGTCGAGTCGCTCCTGTGCAACCCGGTCGAAGTGGTCGCCGTGGAAGTGCGAGAGCAGGACGAAGTCGACCGGCGGGAGGTCCTCGATATCGAGGGCGGGGTCGGTCTGACGCTCCGCCGTGATGCCGTAGCCGAGGTGGACGTGGTCCCCGGCGTGGAGGAAGTTGGGGTCGGTCAGTATCGTGTACCCCCCGTAGCGCAGTATGACGGTGGCGGTGCCGACGAACGTCACCGTCCCGCGGCCCGTCTCGACGGCCGCGTCGTCGCCCGGGAGTTCGAGGTCGGGTGTCCGTGACACTCGTCGGTGTAGGCGAGTGGCGGACTTTATTCTAACGAGTAAAAAGACGAATTATAATCGCGGCCGCGCTCTCCGGGCGGCGTCACGCCGGCCCGGTCCACCGCTTACTCCGCGTGGTGACCACGTCGACGCCGGGGCTGTAGTAGAGCACCGGCTCCGCGTCGGGGTGGTCGAACCCGTTCGCCTCGAACAGGGTGTTCTCGCTCACCGAGACCGTCGCGGGGTAGAGCGTCCACCGGTCGTGGGTGACGTCCGTGTGCCGGACGCTCCCGTCGGCCGCCTGCGTGTACAGCCGGCGGCGTTCGGTGAGGAACTCGGCGCGCGACCCTGGGTCGGCGGTGAACGCGTCGCCGCGCGGGCCGTACGTGGCCGCGTAGTGTACCGGGCGGTCGCCGGGGTGGAGCCGCCGGTTCTCGAACTCGACGGCGTCGCCGGTCCACCGGAGGTGACCGCGCGCGAAGAAGTACGGGAGGTGGTGGGTGAGGCGCGCGCCGAGGACCGCGAGGACGCTCTGGGCGTCGAGGCTGAAGAAGTAGACGCCGGGTTCGCCGTCGCAGGTGACGTACGTCCGGAGGTTCAGCTCCGGGAGGGCGACGCCCGCCCACCCCGGCAGTCCTCGCGGACGGGTGCGCACGTTGACCAGCGGCACGACGGACAGCCACCCCGCGCCGTCGTACGTCTCGACTTCGAAGGCGTCGGGCAGGTGGGCGTCGAGGAGGTCCGCGTTCACCGGCCAGTTGGCGAACAGGAGGTGTCGCCACCCGAACGCGAGGGAGACGCTCGGCGACCCGAGCGAGAGCGCGCCCGTCACTCTCGACTCCCGGTTCGGTCGGGTGAGTCGTCCGTCCGGACGACCACCGTTCCCGCGGCCCGGTCGCCGAGTCGTCGGTTCCGGCCGTCGAGGACCATCGACAGCAGGCCGACCCCGTAGGCCGCGGGAAGCCAGTCGACGAACCGGTACAGCGTGCGGGTCAGGGCGGCCCGGTAGGTGGGGACCTCACCCTCGTCGGTCACCACGGCGATACCGAGCAGTCGCTTCCCGACCGTCTGTCCGACCCCGCCTTCGAGGAGGACGTGGTACGGACCGGCGAGGAGGCCGGCGACGACGAACCCGCGCACCGCGTCGCGCACGGAGCGTCGCCCGCGCGCGCACTCGAAGAGTCCCACCGCGCCGAGGACGGCCACCACGTCGGCCGCGTAGGCCAGCGCGCGCCGTCGAACCGTGCGGTCGGTCCGCGCCTCCGGCGGCGTCCGCGTCACGGCCGCGACCCCCCGTCGGTCTCGGCGGCGACGTCGCCCGGACGGTCGGTGTCGAGCGTCGGAATCACTCCTCGTAGTCGTCGCGGCCGCGACTTCATTCTGTTGGGCCGGTGAGAGAAACTATCGCGTACGGTCGGGGAGCAGGACGTCACGCAGCGGTTCGGCTGTCGGCCGAGAGCCGACCGGCGCGCCCCGAAAGCACACGTCGCCGGCGCGTCTACCGTCGGTTCATGTCCGACACCGATGCCGACGGCGCCGACGACGCCGACGCGCGGATGACCGTCGTCTGTAAGGACGGGACGAGAATCGGCTGCACCAACTTCGAGGCGATAGACGGCGGCGTCCTATTGACCGAGGACCCGAAGCGAAAGCGGGTGTTCGGCTTCGTGCCCAACGACGAACTGCGGTACGTTCTCCCGACCGAGACCGCAGACCGAGTCCGGCGCGAGAGGACCGGCGACGAGTTCGAGGACCCCCTGATGCGACTGCCGGGGGTCGGGTCGACGTACGCCAAGCGACTCCGGGACGCCGGGTACGCCTCCGTCGAGGAACTGGCCGACGCGGACCCGGACGCCCTCGCGGAGGCGACGGGTGCGAACCGGAGTCGGACGACCGAGTGGGTCGAACGCGCGGGGCGAACGCGCCGCGCGGACGGAGCGCACGACGGGGAGGCGTAGACGCCCGGCCCGGCGGGACGTTCCGGCGGCCTTCCGTTAGGGGGACGGCCCCTGCGGGGCTGGCCTCGGGAGTTTCGGGACGAGCCACGCGAGGAAGGCGTCCTGACTCCGCGTCTGGAGCCAGATGCGGCCCTCGCCGCTGAACTCGGCGACCAGTCCCTCGCCGCTCAGGAGCGTCGACTTCAGCCCGCCCACGCGTCGGACCGCGAAGTCGGTGGTCTCCTCGAACGCGACGACGTGCCCGGTGTCGACGGTGTACGTCTCGTCGGGGGAGAGCTCCCGCTCCTCGATGGCGCCGTAGCTCGACATGAACAGCGGCCCCGTCCCCTCGATTCGGAGGAGGAACAGCCCCTCGCTCCCGAAGAACGTCCGCGCGCCTCCGAACTCGGTGCCGAGGTCCAGCGCCGGGTCCGAGGCGATGTACGACCCCGACTGGACGTACACCGTCTCGCCGTCAAGTTCGTGGTGGACGATATCGCCGGGGAGCGGCGGTGCGAACGTCACCGTCCCGGATTCGGCGGCGGTGAACGTGTTCTGGAAGAAGCTCTCGCCGCCGAACAGGCCGCGCCGGAGCGACTTGAGGAACCCGCCGGTGGCGTTCGTCTCCATCTCGATACCGTCGCCGTAGCCCACCATCGCACCCGCCTCGGCGCGGACCTGCTCGCCCGCTTCGAGGGTGACCTCGACCGTGGCGAACGAGGGTCGGTTGGCTATCTCGTGGTCCATGCTGACGAGTCCCGCGGAGACGAAATAAAGGTGGTCGGCCGGGGGTCGGACGACGGCGACCGGTCGGCGGACTCCCGAGTCTCGGTCGTTCGGGACCCGCAGAAATCCTCCGTACTACAGCCCTTGTCGCGAGAAGCACTTAAACGGCGACGGGGATTCAAACTCGCCGAGACGCGCGTCGCTCGTCGGGGTGAGTGCGGAGCAGTTGGTCGACGCAGATTCGAACTCCTGCGGACTCGCTTCGCTCGTCCGCCGTGCTCGAATCTTTGCGTCCGCCACACATCCACACGGGGGACACCCACACACGCTACGCGGTGCTCGCTGGCGTGAGTGTGGGGAGGAATAGCCGGCGCAGATTCGAACTGCGATTGCGGCCACTCACACTCCGATTTTTGGTCCAGCTTTAACGAGCGAGGGAGCGAAGCGACCGAGCGAAGTAAAAGGTGGGAGTAAAGTGGGCCGCCGTGACTCACTCTGTTCGTCACGAGCCGTCGCGCGCTTCGCTCGCGACGACGGCGCAGATTCGAACCACGGTCGTTCCGCTCACGGCGTTCGCTCCACTCCCTGATTCGAATCTCCGCGTCGACCACACAACCACACTCACGAGGAGGCTCGCGAACGCTTCGCGTCGCTCGTCGGAGTGAGTGCGGGAGAAGTGGGCCGGCGCAGATTCGAACTGCGGTTACGGCCACCCGAAGGCCGAAGGATACCAAGCTACCCCACCGGCCCGCACGTCTGAGTGAGGCCGGGGCCGCGTTTAACAGTTGTGATTGGGGGCGACGGGCGGCCGCCGTCCGGGGGTCAGTACGCCTCGTATCCGTCGGTGTCGAGGTAGTTGTGCGCCACCGTGATGGCGTGGTCGGCGTGGAGTCGCTCCGGGCCGAGGCGGACGCGGCGGTCCGCGGCGTCGCGCAGGACGGCCGCCTCCGACTCGGTGAAGTCGTTGTGGTCCGAGAGCACGAACAGGGGGTCCGCGGGGGGTTCGACGTCCACCACCGGGTCGCCGTCCTCGTGGAGGTGGACCACGGCGGCGTCGCCGGCGGCCGCCTCGAACGTCTCCTCGAACCCCATCCGGTAGAGCGACACGCCGGGACTCGTCTCGGCCGGCATGTGTCCGACCGCCTCCTCGCGTTGGGAGAGGGCGTCGCGTATCCGCGCGGCGGTGCTTCGTTCGTCCGGGTTGAGGTGGCGGAGGTCCGACCCCTCGAACCGCACCGTGTACGCGTCGTCGAGGACGAGGTGGACGCGCACGTCGTCCCGGAGCCCGTGCGACAGGAAGAACGCGGAGTTGACACACCGACACAGCACGTCGAGTCGGCCCGCGCCGCCCGCCACGTCGTCGAGTGAGAAGTCGTCGTCCGTGGGCGCGTCGTGGCCGAGTATCAGGAACTGGCGCATACGCGCACGTCGGCCGAGGGCGTGAAGGCGTCTTCGGACCGGCCGTTCGGCCTCGTCAACGTACGTATGTATCCATTTCCCCCCGTCTCACCCCATTCTCTCAGGGAAACATTCACTATCCGCCGACGTCGAGGGGAGATGCCGAGTCGTGTCCACCGTGTCGCGTAATCTCACGTTAAATGCGCTACGTTATGTTGAGTAATGAGTCGTGAAATCGCCGTAGAGAGTTTGTAACCCCAGAAACGCTCATCATATTTCTCCCGGTCAACAAATACTTATTGAATGAGTGGGTGAGTTTTCGTATCCTCGGTCTAGAGGTGCAATCACATGCCAAACGAAAACTCGAAATCGAACCTCTTGAATCGACGGCGCGTCATTCAGGGTCTCGGCGGCGCGGGACTCGCCGGCCTCGCGGGATGTAGTGGCGGTGGCGGCGGTGGCGGCGGTGGCGGCGGCGAGACCGGGACCGGCGGCGGAACCAGTGGAGGAGGCGGTTCCGGCGGGGGCGACAAGCTGAAACTCGCACAGGAGAAGGGCCCAGTCGAGTTCGACCCCATCATCCTGAACGACGTCCCGTCGATAGAGGTGGCCGACCGCATCTTCGAGGGACTGTACACGTACAAGGAGAGCACCGGTACCGCACCGCTCATCGCCAAGGGCGAACCCGAGGTGTCCAAGGGCGGCTCGCGGTACGTCGTCGAGATGAAAGACGGGGTGACGTTCTCCAACGGCGACCCGGTCACGCCGGAGGACGTCATCTACACGTTCAACGCGCCGGTGGAAGAGGAGACGGAGAACGCCAGCGAGGTGAACATGATAGACTCGATGGAGGCGGTGGACGACCGGACCGTCCAGTTCGACCTCAAGTACCCGTTCGGTCCGTTCCCGGACACGCTGGCGTCGTGGTACGTCGTCCCCAAGTCGGTCCGCGAGAAGGACAAGAAGAAGTTCAACAAGCAGAAGCCGGTCGGGTCGGGGCCGTTCCTCTTCGAGGACTGGCAGGAGGGCAACTTCGTCCGCCTGACGCGCAACGAGGACTACTGGGGCGACCCGAAGCCTAAACTGAAGGAGATAGAGATGGTCCCCATCACGGAGGCCACCACGCGAGTCACCACGCTCAAGAACGGCGAGAACGACGTCATCAAGACGATTCCGCCGAAGCAGTACCCCACCGTCAGGGCGATGCAGGACGTGAACATCAAGGAGGTGCCCGGAATCGGCTACTTCTACCTCGCGTTCAACTGCAAGGAGGGCCCCACGGCGGACAAGAAGGTTCGCGAGGCGGTCGACTACACCTTCTCGATGGACCAGGCGGTCAGCAACTACGTCGAACCCACCGGCGTCCGGCAGTACAGCCCCCTCCCCAAGGCGGTGGCTTCGGACTGGGAGATGCCGGTCGAGAAGTGGAAGGGGATACCCCACGACAAGGACGTCGAGAAGGCCAAGCAGTTGTTCGACGAGGCGGGCGTCGAGAAGGGCTACTCGTGGAAGATTCTCGTCCCGCCGGACCAGAAGCGCAAGCAGATAGGCATCTCTGTGTCGAACGGCCTGAAGGAGGCCGGGTTCGGCAACGTGCAGGTCCAGCAGTTGGACTGGGGCCAGTTCTTGGAGAAGTACAACACCGGGAACGAGAAGGACTACAACATGTACACGCTGGGGTGGTCGGGCACGCCCGACCCGGACGCGTTCACCTACTACCTGTTCGCGCGGACCGAGGACGTCCTCGGCGTGAACAACGGCACCTACTACGGCGCGCACAGCCAGCGGGGGAAGCAGGCCACGAAGAAGTTCGTCGAGGCGCGCAAGTCCACCAAGCGCGAGGAGCGCAAGAAGCTCTACGTCGAGGGCATCACGACGGTGCTCGAAGACCGGGCGCACATCCCGGCGTACAACCTCAAGAACGCCTTCGGCGTGAAGAACTACGTGAAGGAGTTCCTCCCGCACCCCGTCGACAGCTTCCACCTCAGCACCGACCACAACAACGTCTATATCCAGAAGTGAGCGTCCGACGCATGCCAAGCAATCCCAGTCGCGGGGGGTCGAGAGCGCCGCGGCGAACGGACTGACCAGACCATGGGACGGCTTCGATACACGATAAGCCGAATCCTGCAGGCGATTCCGGTGCTGGTGGGCGTGGTGACCATCACGTTCTTCCTGACCGACGCCATCCCGGGCGACCCCGTCCAGATAATGCTCGGGCCGTCGCCGAGCGCCGCGCAGGCCGAGGCCATCCGCGCCAAGTACGGACTCGACAAGCCGCTGTGGGTCCGGTACCTCAACTACCTCTGGGACGTCCTCCACCTCGACCTCGGGCGGAGCCTCCACTACCGGACGTCGGTGACCCAGAAGATACTCGAGCGCCTGCCGGTGACGCTCCTCCTGCTGGTGTCGAGTTTCGGCTTCGCGCTCGCCACCGCCATCCCGCTGGGCGTCGTCTCGGCCAAGCGGCGCAACACCCCGACCGACCACGTCTCGCGCGTGGTGGCGCTGTTCGGCGTCTCCACCCCCTCGTTCTGGATCGGTCTGATGCTCATCATCGTGTTCTCGTTCTGGCTCAACGTGCTGCCCTCGACGGACCTCGTGATGCCGTGGGCCGACCCCGCGAACGTGGAGGGCGCGGCGACGCGACTCGGCGTGCTCTGGGTCGCGGCCAAGCACCTCGTCATGCCCACCGTCACGCTGGGGACGCTCCAGATGGCGGCGTTCACCCGCATCGAGCGGTCGTCGATGCTCGAAGTGCTCGGCGAGGAATACGTCAAGCTCGCGCGCGCCTACGGGGTGAGCGAGCGGACCATCCTCCGGAAGCACGCGTTCCGGAACGCACAGCTCCCGCTCATCACCATCGTCGGACTCCAGCTCACGCAGGCGCTCGGCGGGGCCGTGCTCACGGAGACGGTGTTCTCCATCAACGGCATGGGGCGGCTGATAATCACGGCGATACACAACCAGGACTACCAACTGGTGATGGGGACGACGCTGGTGTTCGGGCTGGTGTTCGTCGTCGGCGTCATCATCACCGACCTCTCGTACGCGTACGTCGACCCGCGCGTCAGCTTCGAGGAGACCGAGTGACCATGGCAACGGATACGACGACAGGCAAACGGCAGTTCGAGTCGGACGAAGAGCCGGAAGGAGTCGAGGAGCCGGAGGCGCGCGTCGGGTGGCGCTACACCCTCTCTCAGATCCGCCGCGACCCGACCGCGCTCGTGGGACTGGTCATCATCGGCGTCATGACGGCCGTCGCGCTCGTCGCGTTCGTCGACAGCATCGTGTTCGACGTCCTCTCCGACGTCGCCTTCTTCGCGAACCTCGGCGTCGAGCGGTACTGGCTCGCCAAGACGTTCTGGGTGAGCCCCCTCGCGGAGACGGGCTCGGAAATCCTCCGCCCGCCGGTGTACATGACGAACCAGCTCTACCCCGCCCAGCCGGGGACGTGGGCCCACCCGCTCGGGACCGACCACCGCGGCCGCGACGTGCTCGTGCGCCTGTTCTACGGCACGCGCATCGCCATCACCGTCGGCATCGTCTCGACGGGCATCGCGATGGTCCTCGGGACGCTCGTGGGGGCGGTGGCCGGCTACTACGGCGGGTGGGTGGACGACGCGCTGATGCGCGCGTCGGAGACGCTCTTCGCCATCCCGTTTCTCATCCTCGTCATCGCGTTCATGACCGCGTTCGGTCAGAACCTCACCTACGCGATGGTGGGGGTCGGCATCGCCACCATCCCGACGTTCGCCCGCCTCATCCGCTCGCGGGTGCTCTCGGTGCGCGAGGAGGACTACATCGAGGCGGCGCGGGCGGCGGGCGTGCGCGACCGGAACATCATCCTGCGCCACGTCGTCCCGAACAGCTTCGCGCCCGTGCTGGTGCAGGCCACCCTGCAGGTGGGCATCAACATCCTCATCATCGCCGGCCTGTCCTTCCTCGGCTACGGCGCACAGCCCCCGACCCCCTCGTGGGGGCAGATGCTCAACAACTCGCGGGACTACATGCTCCCGAACGCGTGGTTCAGCATCTGGCCCGGCCTCGCCATCCTCGTGACCGTCGTGGGGTTCAACCTCGTCGGCGACGGCATGCGCGACGCACTCGACCCGCGGATACAGAACTAACGAATGAGCCAGAGCCAACCGCTACTCGAAGTCGAGAACCTGAAGACACAGTTCTTCACCGAGGAGGGCGTCGTCCGCGCGGTGGACGGCGTCTCCTTCACGGTGAACGAAGGCGAACTCGTCGGCATCGTGGGCGAGTCCGGCGCGGGCAAGTCCGTGGCCGCGAGTTCCGTCCTGCGGCTCGTGGAAGAGCCCGGCGAGATAGTCGACGGCACGGTGACCTATCGGGGCGAGACGCTCGTGGACTTCGTCGAAGGGCCGGACGGCGAGAAGCGCCCGTCGCCCGAGATGCTCTCCGACCGGGCGATGCGCGAACGGATTCGCGGGCGGGAGATAGCCATCATCTTCCAAGACCCGATGGAGTCGCTCAACCCCGTGTTCAAGGTGGGCGGCCAGCTACGGGAGTTCGTCGAGATAAACCGCGACGTCTCCGAGGCGGAGGCCGAGGAGATAGCGGTCGACATGCTCCGGGAGGTGGGCATCCCCGAACCCGCGGAGCGCTACCACGACTACCCCCACCAGTTCTCGGGCGGGATGCGCCAGCGCGTGCTCATCGCCATGGCGCTGGCGTGCGAGCCGTCGCTCATCATCGCCGACGAGCCGACCACCGCGCTCGACGTGACCGTCGAGGGGCAGATTCTGGACCTCGTCGACGACCTGCGGCGCAAGTACGACACCAGCTTCGTCTGGGTCACCCACGACATGGGCGTGGTCGCCGAGATATGCGACCGGGTCAACGTGATGTACCTCGGCGAGATAGTCGAGCAGGCCGAGGTGGACGACCTGTTCTACGACACTAAACACCCCTACACCGAGGCGCTGCTGGAGTCCATCCCCCGTCCCGACCGGACGGTGGAGGAACTCGACCCCATCGAAGGGGTGATGCCGGAGGCCATCAACCCGCCGTCGGGCTGTCGGTTCCACACCCGCTGTCCCGACGCTCGCACCGTCTGTCCGAAGGTCCACCCCGACTACCGGGACGTGAGCGAGGAGGACGAGGCGGTCCACCGCGCCTCCTGTCTCAAGTACGAGGAACAGGGCTACTGGGACGCGGAACCGCTCGACACCGGGGCGGCGGACGCGTTCGGCGGAGGGCTCGTCGAGGCGGGAGGCCGCGGCGGAGGCAGCGGCAGCGGTGGCGGGACGGGCGGAGGCGAGGCCGATGAGTGAGAGCGAAGGTCTCTACGACGCCGACGCCGGCGCCGGCGGGACCGCCGAGGACGACGTGGCGTTCGGCGAGACGCTGGTCCGCGTGGACGGCCTGACCAAGCACTTCAGTCAGGGCAACGGCCTCGTGGCGAGCCTGTTCGGGAGCGAGACGGTGCAGGCCGTCGACGACGTCTCCTTCGAGATAGCCAAGGGCGAGACGCTCGGCCTCGTGGGCGAGTCTGGCTGTGGCAAGTCCACGCTGGCCCGGACCGTCCTCCGTCTGGTCGAACCCACCGACGGGGGTGTGTACTTCAAGGGGGAGAACCTCGCGGAGATGTCCGGCGGCGACCTCCGGGAGATGCGCAAGGACATGCAGATGATATTTCAGGACCCCCAGTCGAGCCTCGACCCCCGGATGAAGGTGGGACCCATCGTGGAGGAACCGATGAAGGCTCACGGCCTCTACGCGGGCGAACGCGAGGATCGCGCGCGCGAACTGCTGGAGAAGGTGGGACTCGACCCCCAACACTACAACCGCTACCCCCACCAGTTCTCGGGCGGCCAGCGCCAGCGGGTCAACCTCGCGCGGGCGCTGTCGGTCAACCCCGACTTCATCGTGTGCGACGAACCGGTCTCGGCGCTCGACGTGTCGATTCAGGCGCAGGTGCTCAACACGATGCGGGAGTTACAGGCGGAGTTCGGTCTGACGTACCTGTTCATCGCGCACGACCTCTCGGTCATCCGCCACATCTCCGACCGCGTGGCGGTGATGTACCTCGGCAACCTCGTGGAACTCGCCGACAAGCGGGAACTGTTCGAGAACCCCCAGCACCCCTACACCCGGGCGCTCCTCGGGTCGATTCCGGTGCCCGACCCGCGGGCCGGCGGGCGGCGGGGCGTCCTCGAGGGCGACGTGCCCTCGCCCATCGACCCGCCGTCGGGGTGTCGGTTCCGGACTCGGTGTCCGCGCCTCATCGCGCCGCCGGAGTACCGCATGACCGAGGCGGAGTGGGACAACGTCCGCCGGTTCGCACGCGCCGTCAGGCGGCGGAGCTTCGAACCCGAGGGCGAGACTCGGCTCCGGTCCGAGTTCTTCCCCGACGTCGCGCCCGACGGCGAGGCGCGCGACGCCGTCGAGGACGCCATCGACGCGGTGCTCGACGA
This sequence comes from Haloferacaceae archaeon 50, assembly GCA_046097085.1. Taxonomy (GTDB): domain Archaea; phylum Halobacteriota; class Halobacteria; order Halobacteriales; family Haloferacaceae. Next base: position 282,387 of record CP175567.1, read on the forward strand.
CGACTGGGAGCGAGCCGACGAGGTGATGTCCGAGGCGTTCACCGAGGCGAGCGTCTGCGCCCGGGAGAAGCCGGCGTACGAGGTGTCGCCCGAGTACGGCGACGGCGTCCACTTCGCGGCGTGTCACCTCCACCGCGACGACGTGGACGCGACGCGGAGCGCACAGGTCGACTAAGGCCCCGAGGGACGGCCGGCCGGCGTCGGAGCCGTCGCGCCGCGGGGGTTCGGTCCGAGGGACGGGACGCCGCCGCCCGCGCTCTCGCGCGAGGCGGCCCTCTCTTTCCCGAACCGAGGACAGTTCTCACTCGATGAACGTCTCACGTCTAATTTATTTCAACTGTCGTATATGGTAACGATGGCGGGCGAGACGCCCGCCGAGTCGACTGGAATCCGGCTCGGGCCGCGGGGTGGGGAGCCCCCGGCCCCCCTCGTACCGCCGACGGACCGAGGGCGGGTCCGTCGGGTCGTCGGACGAGGCGTCCCGCGTACCGCACGGCGGTCGTTCTAGCGTCAGTCGAGGAGCCGAAGGAACCGCCAGCGGTCGGACCAGAGCTGGTACGTCGCCGAGGCGGCGACGACGGCGAGCGACGCTCCCAGAAACAGGAGCACGGGGACGACGGACAACACCGGGGCGTCGAGTTCGGCGCCGAAGAGGACCGAGAGCGTCAGCAGGGACAGGCGACGGTAGTACGCCTCCCACGTGACGCCGTAGGGCGTCGTCGCCTCCATGTACGGAGTCAGGTCTCCCGCCTGCGGGCCGAGCGAGACGGTCTTCCCCCGCTCGTCGTAGTGGACCACGTCCGCGTCGTCGAGTTTGGGGAGGTGAGACTGGTGGAGGGAGCTGTACACGCTCTTTCGGATGTTCCGGGGCGGCGGCGACTCGCCCGTCTCCGTCTCGGCGATGCGTTCCACCAGTTCGTTGAGCGTCATCGCCCGCGAGTTCGACTGCAGTTCCTGTATCACGCGCTTGCGCCGCTCGTTCCGGAGTATGTCGTGAATTTCACACTCTTCGATTCGAGTCTCGTGTTCGCCAGCGTCCGCGAGGGAGTTCAGGGCGGATGTGTCGTCTAGTTCGGACATCGATTCCAGGATATAATTCCCATCACATAACGTAAATTGAAAAGATAGTTATGTTGTTCAATTAAACGGAAATGAACGGGTACGCAACGAAAGACGTCGTTGCCGCGGATAGCCGCCCGTTACTCGGCGCGTGCGTCGGGTGCGCCGGGTCGGACGTCGCCCGGACGGGGCGGGTGCATTCGCGGACCGTCCGTTCGTAGGCCCCGGGCCGGACGCCCCGATGTCACTCGATACGTATCTCGACGGTGTCCGACGGGCGGGAGTCGGCCACCGCGACGAACGCGCGCACCTCGTGGACGCCGGGGTCGGGGGCGACCCACCGCGTCCGGTCGCCCCGGGTCCGCTTGAACCGGCCGCTCCAGCGGTGGCGCACCACCTTGCGCTCGTTCGCCCGGAACGCGAAGACGCCGGGCGTGTCGCTCTCGTAGACCCGTTCGTCGCTCGCGTCGCGTTCGCCGTCGACGCTCCACCCCCAGAGCCGTCGCCGGGGCGTGGTGACCGCCACCGGGACCGGCAGGCGGTTGCGGACGGCGACGGTGAGTTCCACGGGGTCGCCCGGCGCGTACCGGTCCCGGTCCGTCGACACGTCCACCGAGAGCGCTCGGCGGGCCACCGCCTGCGGCACGAACTTCCCGACCGCCGCCGCCAGCGTCCCGCCCGTGCGGTCGAGTCCGTGCCGGTCGTCGTCGCCGCCGTCGCCCGCCGCCGACGTGCGGTTCGGCATGCGCCGGGCGTAGGCGGGAGACGCACCTACCTCTGTCGGTCGCGCGGGCGGCGACCGCGCCCGCCCGTCAGTGCCGTCAGTAGCCCGTCGCGTTGCCGTCCTTCCGGGGTTCGGTGGCGGCCGAGAGCGTCCCCTCCCGATTCCGGGCTATCTGCGCGCCGCCGAACGCGCCGGGGTCTAACACCCGCACGTCGTGGCCGCGGCGCGAGAGTTTGGTGCCGACACTGTCGCCCATCCGCTCCTCGATGGCGAGCGTGCCGTCCTCGCGGTAGCGCCAGCGCGGGCGGTCGAGGGCGGCCTGAAGCGGCAGGCCGTAGTCCACGAGGTTCGACACCACCTGCAGGTGGCCCTGCGGTTGCATGTAGCCGCCCATCGTGCCGAACGCGGCCCAGTCGTCGGCGTCGAACCGGACGAGACCGGGGATGAGTGTGTGAAACGGCCGCTTGCCGGGTTCGAGTCGGTTGGGGTGGTCGGCGTCGAGCGAGAACGACGCGCCGCGGTTCTGGAGGGCGATGCCCGTCTCGCCGGCGACGAGGCCGCTCCCGAACCCCGCGAACCGGGAGTTGATGTACGACACCACGTTGCCCTCCGCGTCCGCGACGGTCAGGAGGACGGTGTCCGCGTCCTCGGCGTGCGCGTCGGGCACGCCGAACGTCACGTCGCGGTTGGCCGTCTCGCCCACCTCGGCCGCGCGTTCGCGGGCGTAGGACTTCGACGCGAGCGGCGGCACCTCCTCGTACTCGGGGTCGGTGATGTAGCGGTGGCCGTCGTGGAACGCGAGTTTCAGCGCCTCCGCGAAGTAGTGGACGCGTTCGGGCGAGTCGAGCGGGTAGTCGCCCGCGCCGAGTTCCTCGGCGACGGTGAGGGCTTCGAGGGCGATGAGCCCCTGATTGTTCGGCGGGAGTTCGAACACCTCGACCCCGTGGTAGGTGGTCGAGACGAGGTCGACAAACTCCGGTTCGAAGGCGGCGAGGTCCTCGGCCGAGAGGAACCCGCCGTGCGAGCGCACCTCCTCGACTATCTGCTCGGCGATGTGCCCCTCGTACACGGCGTCCGCGCCCTCCTCGGCCACGGCGCGGAGCGACTCGCCCAGTCGGGGCAGGCGGACCGTCTGCCCCGGGGCGGGGGCCTCGCCGTCGAACAGGAAGGCCTCGCGCGCGTTCCCGTCCTCGAACAGGTCCTCGGCGTGTCGCCACTGGGACGACACCACCTCGGTCACGGGGTAGCCCTCGGTCGCGTACTCGATGGCCGGCCCGAGGGCGTCCGCGAGCGACAGGTTCCCGAACTCCTCGACGGTGCGCTCCCACCCGCGGGCGGTGCCGGGCACGGTCACGGCGTGCGCGCCCGTCTCGGGCATCGTCGCGTCCGCGGGGTCGATACCCTCCTCGTCGGCCACCGCCTCGCGCACTCGGTCGGCGGTGGCGTCGCCGGGCGCGCCGCCGCAGGAGCGGAGGCCGCCCACCTCGCCGTCGGCGGTTCGGTACGCCGCGAACACGTCGCCGCCGAGGCCGGTGCTGGTCGGTTCGACCACGTTGAGGGCCGCCGCGGTGGCCACGGCGGCGTCGAACGCGTTACCGCCGTCTCTGAGGGCGGCGACGCCCGCCTCGGCCGCGAGGGGTTGGCTGGTGGCGACCACGCCCCGGGGCGCGTACACCGTCGAACGCCGCGACGTGAACCGGTCGAGGTCGATGTCGTCCATGCGGGCGAGTCGCGCGCCGGGCACTAATAGCTGGTTCGCCGGCGGGGGTCGGCCGCACGGGCCGGGCGGGGTGGGGGTCCGGGGTCACCACGGCCCGGCGTCGTAGAACGGCGAGTCGGGGTCGAGCGTCGGGATGCGCTCGACGGGACCGCCGTCGTCGGCGTTCACCGTCTCGACGGCGAACTCGGCGGTCGCTCCGGGTTCGAGGCGGTTGAACGGGGCGCGGTCGGCGCGGTACGTCCGCACGAACGTCGCGTCGCCGACGGAGTGCTCCACGTCGACGGCGAGGCGGACGTTCGGGAACCGGTCGCGGAGGTTCTCCACCTGCTCCTCGGACACCGGGAGGGAGACCGCCGGACCGTCGCCCCGCCTGACGCCGTCGGGGGTCACCGTGAGAATCGACCGGAGGCCGTCGGCCGGGCCGACGCGGAGGCGTTTCCGGCGCACGGTCCCCCCGCGTACCACGGAGTTGGTGTTCTGGAACCGGGGCGGCCCGGCGGGGGGGACGGTGAACAGCGTCCGGTCGCCGGGGAGGAGTCGCCGGAACACCTCGCGGCGCGTGCGGTACCGGAGGCGGTCACCCGGAGCGACGCCGTAGGCGCGGACGCGACACCGGTGTTCGACCGTGAGGTGGTAGCGGACCCCCTCGTACCGGTCGAGGAGGGCGTCGTGGACCGCCGGGGGGACCGCGAACCGGGGCGCGTCGTCGCCGCCGGACGACCCCCCGCTCCCGGCCTCGGCCGTCGCCTCGCGCATCGGGTCCGCGAGGTCTATCTCGTCGGGCGTGGCCGTCAGGAGTACGTTCTCGTCGCCGTCGGAGACGCCGACGACGCTCGTCCGGACGACGCGGCCCCGGACCGGCGGGAGGGGGTGATGGCCGAGACAGCCGGCGGTGGGCACGAGGGCCGCGAGCAGACCGAGGAAGGCGCGCCGGTTCATCGAAGGTTTCGTCCGGAACAGACGGCGAGCGCGAACTTGTGTGTTGTTGCCCGCGCGGGCGCGGCGGGACGGGGAGGGAGGCGCACGGCGTCAGTCGGTGAGGCCGTAGCCCCGGCGGAACAGGACGGCGTTGAACGCGACGAACGCCGCGGTGAGGCCGGCGAGGACGACGAGCGAGACGTTGGGGTCGACCTCCGACTGGCCGAGGAAGCCGTAGCGCACGCCGTTGACCATGTACACCATGGGGTTGAGGTAGGTGAGCGTCCGGAGGAGTTCGGACTGGAGGTCCGAGACGGCGTAGAACACGCCCCCGAAGAACACCAGCGGCCGGACGATGAACTGGTTCATCATGGTGAGGTCGTCCCAGTCGTCGGCCCAGAGGCCGCCCACGATGCCGATGGAGGCGAAGAGCAGAGTGATGACGAGGGCGAACGCGAGGAGGTAGAGCGGCCGGGCCACGCCCACGGACGTGAACGCCGCGCCCACCGCGGCGATGAGCGCTCCCACGAGGATACCGCGGGTCGCGCCCGCGATGGTGTACGACCCCACCATCTCGGCGTACGACAGCGGCGAGGTGAGCGGTTCGTCGATGTACTCGTTCCACCGGCCGTGGAAGATGGAGAAGGAGGCGTTCTCGAACGCGTTCGAGATGGCCCCTAGCACCACGAGGCCGGGCAGGATGAAGAGGATGTACGGTACGCCGTTTATCTCGCTGATGCGACGCCCGAGGACGACGCCGAACACCGAGAAGTAGAGGACGTTGGTGATGAGCGGCGGCGCGAACGTGTTCTTGGGCCGCCGGAGGAACCGCTGTATCTCCCGGCGCGTGAGGGTTCGAAAGCCGACGGGGAGGACGCTCACCGCGCGTCACCCCCTCGTCCGCCGCCGTCCGTGGCGACGGTGGCCGCCTCCTCCTCGCTCTCCGCGTCGTCGTGGCGGGTCATCTCCACGAACACTTCCTCTAGCGAGGTGCGCGACACGTCGAGGTCCACGATTTCGAGGCCCTCGCGGTCGAGGCGGCGCACGAGGTCCGGCGCCACGAGGCCGCCGCGCTTGGCCGTGACCGAGAGTCGGTCGCCGTCGAGCGAGACGTCCTCGACGCCGTCGATGGAGGCGACGTCGGGCGTCGACGCGGGCGTCTCCCGGAGTTCGACCGTGATGGTGTCGGTGCCGCGCCGCCGGAGTTCGTCGGGCGACGCGACTTCGAGGACCGTCCCCTCGTCCATGATGGCCACCTCGTCGCAGAGGCGTTCGGCCTCCTCGATGTAGTGGGTGGTGAGCAACACGGTGGTGCCCGCGTCGTTGAGGTCGGTGACGAGTTCCCACAGGTCGTGGCGGAGTTCCACGTCGACGCCCGCCGTGGGTTCGTCGAGGATGAGGAGGTCCGGGTCGGTGATGAGAGCGCGCGCGAGCATGAACCGGCGCTTCATCCCGCCGGAGAGCCAGTCGAAGCGGGTGTCGCGCTTGTCGTAGATGCCGACGCGCTTGAGCACGTCGTCGGCGCGGTCGCGGGCCACGTCGTGGGGGATGCCGTGGTAGCCCGCCTTGTGTTCGAGTACCTCCCGAATCGGGAAGAACCGGTCGACGTTGAACTCCTGGGGCGCGAGGCCGATGCGGTCGCGCGCCTCCCGATACTCCGTCTCCACGTCGTGTCCGAACACCCGCGCGTCGCCCCCGCTCTTGCGGACGAGGCCGACGAGCACGTTGATGAACGTGGTCTTGCCGGCGCCGTTGGGGCCGAGCAACCCGAAGAAAGACCCCCGCGGCACGGTGAGGTCGACGCCGTCGAGCGCCGTGACCCCCTCGTACCGCTTTCGCAGGTCCCGAACCGCTATCGCGTCGGTCATGTACCGTAGACTCGGTTCCCGAGGCCGATTAAGGGCACGACATCGCCCGTTCCATGTGAGAGAGTGTCACTCAATTTAGGACCTAATGTGTGTATCGCCGCGATAAACCGGGCTAAAGAATATTATCATGATAAATAATTATCTTTATCAACTGGCATAGTCTCGTGGCGAGTGAGGAGACGATGAAAGTACACGTACGCGCCACGGCATCCGCAGCGACTCACCGGACGACCGACCGAGCGAGCGACCGAACACGGAACCCACCGACACCACCCACATGACCGACCAACGAACCCGCGACGAGTTCGAACAGACCATGGAGATAGAACGCGAGGCCCCTCTGGTTCCCGCCCTCACGCCCCGTGAGCCGACGGCGGCCACGGACGAGGACATCCGACGGGAACTGTCGGCCCTCCGCACGCGACTGGACCGCCTCGAAACCGCCATCCAAACCCGAACGGAGAATCAATGACGCTCGACATCGACGACGACACGTTCACGCGAGACATCGACAACCCGGCCGCCCGCGAGTTCCGCGAACTGCTCAACGAACAAGAGTACGTGTTCGCGCCGGGGATATACCACGCCCTCGACGCCCGCCTCGCCGAGATGGCGGGTCTCGACGCCGCGTACATGAGCGGCTACTCCACCGTGCTCGGCCAGTTCGGATTCCCCGACCTGGAGATGGTCACGATGACCGAGATGGTCGAGAACGCGAAGCGCATGGTGGAGGCCACCAACCTGCCCGTCGTCGCCGACTGCGACACCGGCTACGGCGGCGTCCACAACGTCCGCCGCGCCGTCCGTGAGTACGAGAAGGCGGGCGTGGCCGCGGTCCACATCGAGGACCAGACCACGCCCAAGCGCTGTGGCCACATCGCGGGCAAGCAGATAGTCTCGCGCGAGGACGCCCGGTCGCGGTTCGAGGCCGCGGTGGACGCCAAGCAGTCCGAGGACACCGTCGTCATCGCGCGCACGGACGCCTACGGGTCGGCCAACGGCGACTGGGAGGAACACCTCGAACGCGGCCGCATCTACGCCGACGCCGGGGTCGACCTCGTGTGGCCCGAGATGCCCGACCCCTCACGCGAGGACGCGGTCAACTACGCCGAGACCATCCACGAGACCCACCCCGACCTCGACCTCGCGTTCAACTACTCGTCGTCGTTCGCGTGGTCCGAAGAGGAGGACCCGCTCACCTTCGAGGAGCTCGGCGACCTCGGCTACAAGTACATCTTCATCACCCTCTACGGACTCCACTCGGGCGCGCACGCCGTCTACGAGGACATGGCGAACATCGCCGAGAACGACGAGCAGGCCCAGTTCGACCTCGAAGAGCGGTATCTGGGACACCCCACCGAGTCCCACCACGAACTCTCGTTCGTCGACCGCTATCAGGGGATAGAGATGCAGTTCGACCCCGAGGCGCGAGAGCGCATCGAGGGCTCCGAGGGGTTCACGGAGGACGAGAACGACCCCATCAGCACCGGCGAGGAGAGCGAGACGGAGACCGAGGCCGCCGAGAGCGACGACTGAGACCGACGCCCCACGCGGCGTCGCTCTGACGGCACCGCTCGCCGAACGGTAGTGCCGACGGCGGCACGCCGCGCGCCGACCGGAAGGTCACGCCGGGCGTGACACCGTTCTCCGTCGTTGGACTACGCCCCGGAAGGCGGCGCGCCGCGCGTCGACCTCAGAGGTTCAGCCACTTGTGGTAGACGTTGCTGTTGGTCCCGAGCGCACAGAGGTCGATACGGTCGTCGGCCCACGACACCGCCGTCGGGGCAGAGGCGACGCTGACGTTGCTCGGTCCGACGCTGCGCCACGAGCGCCACGAACTCCCGTTCCAGTAGCGGTAGTACACCTGATTGTTCTGTCCGACGCTGAACACCCGCACGCGGTTGCTGCGGAGCGAGGACGCACCCACGCCGTGGACCATGTTGCCGCCGAGGTTCTCCCACCCGCGCCAAGTCGACCCGTCCCACCAGCCGTGGCGGACGTCATTGTTCGGCCACTGCGCGAACACGTCGATGCGGTTCGGTCCCCACGATACCGCGGCCGGTGCGGTCCGGAACCGGCCGCCGAGGCTCTCCCAGCCTTGCCAGCTAGAGCCGTCCCACCACTTGTGATAGAGCTGACTGTTCGTACCGATGCCGAACAGGTCGAGGCGGTTCGACCCCCACGAGGAGACGCCGAGGCCGTACTGGATGGTGCCGCCGAGGCTCTCCCAGCCACGCCACTGTGACCCGTCCCACCACTTGTGGTAGGCGGCCCCGTCGGTGCCGCGCACGAACAGGTCGATGCGGTTCGGTCCCCACGACACGGCCGTCGGCGCCGAGGTGGCCGTGCCGCCGAGACTCTCCCAGCCGCTCCAGCTAGAACCGTTCCACCACCGGTGGTAGACGGCGCTGTCGGTGCCGATGGCGAACACGTCAAGGCGGTCCTCCGCCCACGAGCAGATGCCACAGCCCTGGATGTAGTTGCCGCCGAAGCTCTCCCAGTTGCTCCACGACTGGGCGGCGGCACTGCCGGCGGACGCGCCCGCGCCGAGCGTCGCCGCACCCGCCACGCCCGCGGCCTTCAGCATCGACCGTCGGGACAGGCCGCCGTCGTCGCCCGACGCCTCGCGCGACTCCGCCGCGCCGTCCGGCATGCTCCCGTCGGCGCTCTCGTCGAGTTCCATTCCACTACCGTCGATGTCGGAGTGTGAAGACATCGTTCCGTTATTCTACTGTCAGCAATATAATATTATCCCAAGGTAGACAGAAATAAACACAAACGGGAAAGTTCGACGGACGACAGTGAGACAGCCTCTCAGGGACGAGAGACCGCCGCCGGGCGTTCGGCGTCGAGCCCCGACCCGCGTCCGAGCGCACGTGACCGCCACCGGTCCGACCTCACGTGAGAGGGCTCGGCGCGCCGGCCGGGGCGCGCACGAGCGCCGCCCCCGCACCGGTCCTCGACCGACCGTCGCTCAGAACTCGTGGTAGTTCTGGTGGACGGCGTGGTTGGTGCCGAGGACGAAGACGTCGCGGCGCTCGTCGCTCCAGGAGACGGCCGCCGGCGGCGACATCGCCGTCCCGCCGAGGCTGTGCCAGTTCCGCCAGCTACGCCCGTTCCAGTACCGACGGTACACCGTGCTGTCGAGGCCGACGCCGTAGAGACTGAGACGGTTCGAGCTGCGCGAGGAGGCGCCGACGCCGAGGACGATCGATCCGCCGAGACTCTCCCAGCCGCGCCACTGCGACCCGTCCCACCACTTGTGCCAGACGGCGTTGTCGGTGCCGCGAGCGAACACGTCGATGCGGTTCGGTCCCCACGAGACGGCCGCGGGCCCGGAGGTCAGCGTCCCGCCGAGGCTCTCCCAGCCGCTCCAGCTAGAGCCGTCCCACCACTTGTGGTAGAGCTGTTGGTCCGTCCCGACTCCGAACAGGTCGAGGCGGTTCGAACCCCACGAGGAGACGGCGGGAGCGTAGTGGATGGTGCCGCCGAGGCTCTCCCAGCCCCGCCAGCCCGACCCGTCCCACCACCGGTGCCGGACGGTGCTGTCGGTGCCGCGCGCGAACACGTCGATGCGGTTGTCGCCCCACGAGACGGCCGCGGGCCCGGAGGTCAGCGTCCCGCCGAGGCCCTCCCAGCCGCTCCAACTCGAACCGCTCCACCACTTGTGGTAGAGCTGACTGTCGGTCCCGGTCGTGAACACGTCGAGGCGGTCCTCCGCCCACGAGGAGACGCCGCATCCGTGGATACCCGTCCCGCCGAGGCTCGACCACCCACTCCACTGCGCCGCGGCGGTTCCCGCAGTCGCGCCCATGCCCACCGCCGCGCCGACTGCCATGCCCGTAGCCTTCAGCATCGACCGCCGGGACAACCCGCCGGTCTCCGACGTCTCGTCGGTCTCGGTCTCTATCGGGCCGTTCGACATCCCGTCCTCGGCTCCGGCCTCCATCGAGCCGTCCGGCATCCCTTCTCCGACGCTCTCTCCGTCGCTCGTTCCCTCGTCGTCGATGTCGGTGTGTGAAGACATCGTTCCGATATTCTATTGTCAAGAATATAATATTATTTCAGGGTAGACAGAAACACAGGGAGTCGGGAAAGTACGACGAACGGGCGAGAACACGGGGTACGAGCGTTCGGACGTTCGGGCGTTCGGGCGTCCGGGCGGCGCGCCGCCGTGGCGTTGAAGCCCCGACGTCGCGTCCGACCGCACGTGACCGCCACCCGCCCGTCCGAACTCGACGCCGTCGAGGACACCGACGCCACGGAGCGCATCGCCCGCCTCCGACGCGTGAGCGAGTACTTCGACTCGGCCTTCGAGATACCGGGTACCGGCTACCGTATCGGCCTCGACCCGCTACTGGGCCTCCTGCCCGTGGTCGGCGACGCGCCCGGCGCGGCGGTGTCGGCGTACGTGGTGGCGGAGGCGGCGGCGCTGGGCGTCCCCCGAGCGACGCTGGCCCGGATGCTGTTCAACGTCGCGGTGGACGCCGTGTTCGGGTCGCTCCCGGTGGTCGGCGACGCCTTCGACGCCGTCTGGAAGGCGAACGTCCGGAACGTCCGTCTGCTGGAGGCCCGGGCCGACGCGCCGGACGGGACGCCCGACAGGCGGTTCCTCCTCGCGGTCACCGCCGCCGTGTTCGTCCTCGTCCTCGCCCTCGTTGCCGCGGCCACCGTCGCGGCGTGGTGGCTCGTCGGACGGGTGGCGTAGCGGAGAGGCGTGCGGCGGAGGCGCGGGCGTACGGGCGTGGGCGACGCGTCGGTCCCCCGACGGCGTCCCGAGCGTCGGCGCCCGCGCCGTCGCCGCTCAGAAGTTCCGGTACTTGTGGTAGACGTGTCTGTCAGAGCCTAGCACGCACACGTCGGTGCGGTCGTCGCTCCAGGACACCGCCGCGGGCGCGGACCTCACCGGACCGCCGATGCTACGCCACGACCCCCACCGGCGGCCGTCCCAGTCGCTGTAGTAGACCCGCCGGTTCGACCCGACGCCCCACACGGTGACGCGGTTCTCGTCGTGCGACGACGCGCCCACGCCGTAGATGAGTCGCCGGCCGTGGAGTCGTTCCCAGTCGTTCCAACTCGACCCGTCCCACCACTTGTGGTACGCCTTGTTGTTGCGCCACTTGGCGAACACGTCGATGCGGTCGTTGCCCCACGACACCGCCGCGGGCGCGGACCGGAGGTTACCGCCGAGGCTCTCCCAGCCTTGCCAGCTAGAGCCGTCCCACCACTTGTGCCACAGAGCGTAGTCCGTGCCGGTGGCGAACAGGTCGAGGCGGTTCGAACCCCACGAGGAGACGCCGACGCCGTACCGAACGGTGCCGCCGAGGCTCTCCCAGCCCTGCCAACTAGAGCCGTCCCACCACTTGTGCCAGACGGCGTCGTCCGTGCCGCGCACGAACAGGTCGATGCGGTTGTCGCCCCACGACACCGCCGCGGGCGCGGACGTCGCCGTGCCGCCGAGACTCTCCCAGCCGCTCCAACTGGAGCCGTCCCACCACTTGTGGTAGACTTCGTCGTCGTACCTGCCGATGGTGAACACGTCGAGGCGGTCCTCCGCCCACGACGAGAGCGCACAACCGTAGTCGTACCGCCCGCCCAGGTCGTACCACTGACTCCACGAGCGGTGCGAGGCGGCCGCAGTACCCGCCGACGCGCCCGCGCCCAGCGTCGCGGCGCCCGCCACGCCCGCGGCCCGCAGCATCGACCGTCGCGACAGACCGTCACCGTCGGCCCCGCGCGGGTCCGCGCTCTCGTCTACTCCACTACCGTCGTCGATATCGGTCGAACGAGACATCGTCCGCACAATCACCTGTCAATTAGTTAATTGTAACTAAAGATAGCGTGAAATATATGCGCGCCTGAACGTCGGGAGCAGCGGACAGCGGGGTCGTCGGGGGGTGGGCCGCCGACGGCGCGTCAGTTCCGCCCGCGCCGGCCCTCGAGCCACCACTCGGGGACGTCGTTGCGCACCCAGTCGGGCAGGCGGTCGTTCTCGCACACCCAGTCCGGGACGTTCTCGTCGTCGCACACCCGGTCCGGGATGTCGTCGCCGCGCCCGCGTCCACGGCCGCCGCGTCCCCGACCACCGCGTCCTCGGCCGCCGTGTCCACGGCCGCCGCGCCCGCGTCCGCCGCGGCCACCGCCGAGGTTCAGCCACTTGTGGTAGACCTTCGCGTCGGTGCCGAGCACGCACACGTCGATGCGGTCGTCCGCCCACGACACCGCCGCGGGCGCCGAGGTGGCCGTGCCGCCGATGCTCTCCCACGACCCCCACCTGCGACCGTTCCACTCGCGGTAGTAGACCTCTCGGTCCGTGCCGGCGACCCAGACTCTGGCGTTGTCGCGGCGGAGCGAAGACGCGCCCACGCCGTGGCTGATTCGGCCGCCGAGACCCTCCCAGCCCCGCCAATTCGACCCGTTCCACCACTTGTGACGGGTCCTGCGGTCGGTCCCCTTCGCGAACACGTCGATGCGGTCGTTGCCCCACGACACCGCCGCGGGCGCGGACCGGAGGTTACCGCCGAGGTCCTCCCAGCCCTGCCAACTCGACCCGTCCCACCACTTGTGGTAGAGGTGACGGTCCGTGCCGGTGGCGAACAGGTCGAGGCGGTTCGGACCCCACGAGGAGACGCCGACGCCGTACCGGACGGTGCCGCCGAGGCTCTCCCAACCACGCCACTGCGACCCGTCCCACCACTTGTGCCACGCGGCGTCGTCCGTGCCGCGCACGAACAGGTCGATGCGGTTCGGTCCCCACGACACGGCCGCCGGCGCCGAGGTGGCCGTGCCGCCGAGACTCTCCCAGCCGCTCCAACTAGAGCCGTCCCACCACTTGTGGTAGACTTCGTCGCCGGAGCCGACGGTGAACACGTCGAGGCGGTCCTCCACCCACGACGAGAGCGCGCACCCCTTCGAGTAGGACCCGCCGAGGCTCTCCCAGTCGCTCCAAGAGCGGTGCGAGGCGGCGGCGCCCCCGGCGGACGCGCCCGCACCGAGCGTCGCCGCGCCCGCCACGCCCGCGGCCTTCAGCATCGACCGTCGTGTCAGTCCGCCGTCGGTCCCGGTGCCTTCGCCGGCCGGCGCATCGGCACCGGACGCGCCCAAACCGACGTTCTCGTCCGTCTCGGTTCCCCCACCATCGGTGTCAGCCGAGTGAGACATATCTCTATATTCAGATGTCAATTATTTAATTTTAACTAAGGCTCATGTGAAATACACGCGGTTCTGAAAGTTTCGGAGGACGCAACGTGCGGCGACGGGAGACGCAGCCGACGCGGGTGTCGGGGCCGGACGCGACCCGACCGGAAGGGCAAGACAGTTAGCCCCCGGCCGCCCGAGTCGGGGTATGAGCGTTCTCGACGACGCCCGGCGACTCGCGGCCGACGGTCCCGTCTGCGACTCCTGCCTCGGGCGCGCGTTCGCCGACCGCAGCCACGGGCTGACGAACGCGGAGCGGGGTCGGTCGCTCCGCGTCGCCGTCGGACTCGAAGACGACGAGCCGATGGAGTCGCCCGACACCGCCGACTGCTGGGTGTGCGAGGGCGAGTGCGACCGGTTCGACGAGTGGGCCGAGCGCGCCGTCGACGCGGTGGACGGCGTGGAGTTCGAGACGTACCAAGTGGGCACCCGGACGCCGCCGCTCATCGAGGAGAACGAGGAACTCCTCCGGGAGGGCGCGGGCCTACCCGCCGACGCGGGCGAGACGTTCAAGTCCGAGTTCAACCGCGAGGTGGGCAAGCGCGTCGGCCGTCTCACCGACACGACGGTCGACTTCGAGCGCCCGGACGTGCAGTTCCTCATCGACGTCGAGGCCGACGAGGTGACCGTCGACAACAACTCCGCGTTCGTCTACGGGCGCTACCGGAAACTGGAGCGCGACATCCCCCAGACCGAGTGGCCGTGCCGCGAGTGCGACGGCAGCGGCTACGTCGGGTCCCGACAGTGCGACCACTGCGGCGGCACGGGCTACATGTACGAGGAGAGCGTCGAGCAGTTGACCGCGCCCGTCGTCCTCGACGTGATGGACGGCACGGAGTCGCTGTTCCACGGCGCGGGCCGCGAGGACGTGGACGCGCGGATGCTGGGCACCGGCCGCCCGTTCGTGATAGAGGTGAAAGAGCCCCGCCGCCGGGTGGTGGACGCCGAGCGACTCGAAGCCGACATCAACGCGTTCGCCGAGGGCAAAGCGGAGGTGGAGGGTCTCCGCCTCGCCGAACACACCATGGTCGAACGCGTGAAGGGACTCGACGCCAGCAAGACCTACCGCGCCGAGGTAGAGTTCGACGCCGACGTGACCGCGGACGAACTCGCCGCGGCGCTCTCGGAACTCGACGGCGCGGAGATAGAGCAGTACACGCCGAACCGCGTCGACCACCGCCGGGCGAGTCTGACCCGGACCCGCCGGGTGTACGCCGCGTCGGGCGAACTCGACGACGCGCGGAGCGCCACCGTGGAGATACACGGCGAGGGCGGCCTCTACATCAAGGAACTCGTCTCCGGCGACGAGGGCCGGACCGACCCCAACCTCGCCGACCTCCTCGGCGTCGGCGCGACGGTGACGGCCCTCGACGTCGTCGCCGTCGAGGGCGAGGACGAGCCCTTCGAACGCGAGGAGTTCTTCCGGTCGGACTGACCCTCCACCGTCTCGTCCGTCACGACTCATCTCGTCCTGTCCCGTCCTCTCCCCCCGGAGACCCGACCGGGCGCGGCGGTCCGCGCCCGACGCCGACCGCCGTCGAGCGTCGACGACGGACGCAACGACTTTGAGGCTCGACTCCCTGTGCTCGCACGACAGGCTCTCACACCCATGTGCCACCACTACGAGGCGCCGCCCGAGTGGGAAGCGATACTCCGGAAACGACTCGAATCGGACGAGGAGGAGGACGACGCGGACCTCCTCGCGCCGCCCGCCGACGACTGACCCGACGACCGGACGCCCGCCGCGGACGCGGCGTCCGCGACCGATTCTCGCCGCACCGACGACGGAGCGGCCGCTCTCTCCGACGGGACCGGGCGCTGGTCGCGCGCCGCGAGACGGAAACGGCTTAGTCGCGGCCGCGCGACCCGACGGGCGTGCGCAGAATCGGCGTGGACGAGGCGGGGAAGGGACCGGTGCTGGGACCGATGGTGGTCGCGGCGGTGCGCGCCGCGCCCGCGGACCTGCCGGACGGGGTGGCGGACTCGAAGCGTCTCGCGCCCGCCCGCCGCGAGGAACTCGCGGCCGAACTCCGCGCGAACGAGGCGATAGACGTGGACGTCGCCGCCGTCTCCGTGGACCGCATCGACGACCCGGCGACGGACATGAACGCGCTCACGGTGGCGGGACACGCCGAGGCCGTGGCCGCGGTGGCCCGCGACGAAGCCGACGCCGACGTCGTCGTGGCGGACGCGAGCGACGTGGACGCGGCGCGGTTCGGCCGCCGACTCCGCGAGGGCGCGGCCGACCGGGGCGCGCACGTCGA
This sequence comes from Haloferacaceae archaeon 50, assembly GCA_046097085.1. Classification (GTDB taxonomy): domain Archaea; phylum Halobacteriota; class Halobacteria; order Halobacteriales; family Haloferacaceae. Next base: position 298,137 of record CP175567.1, read on the forward strand.
GGTGACCGCCGAACACGGCGCCGACGACGCCCACCCCGTCGTGGGCGCGGCGAGCGTCGTGGCCAAGGTGGAACGCGACCGGCGGGTGGCGGCGCTCGCGGAGGCGTACGCCGACTACGACGTCGGAAGCGGCTACCCGAGCGACCTGACCACGCGGACGTTCCTCCGCGAGTACGTCCGGACCGAGGGGTCGCTCCCCGACTGCGCGCGGGCCTCGTGGGCGACGTGTGACGACGTGCTGGCGGCCGCGGAGCAGTCCGCCCTCGACGACTTCTAGGCCGGGCCGCGGTTCGCTCGCGCCCGGGGTGGGCGCGGGGACGAAACGCGGGTGCGCCGCAAACGGAACCGCGGCCCGGCCCGTCTCCGGCCCCAGACTCAGCCCGGCAGGTAGCCGAGGTAGATACCCGCGAATATCAGCCCGAAGAACAGGGCCGTCACGAGCAAGAACGCCATCAGATACTGGAATGTCCCCTCCGGCGTCGACAGAGACTGAAGTTGCATGTGCGGAGATACACGCTCGGCTCCCTTGGGGTTAATGGGGTGGAGAGCGCCGGCCGGCGGCGAACGACGGAGAGGGGGCGAACGGAGCGGGTGAGGCGGGTCAGCGGTCCCGCGTCATGAGCGACCGGAGGATGTCCCCGTACGCCGGGCGCGTCAGCAGGACGCCGACGAGGACGCCGAGGATGGTGAAGATGGCGAACCCTTGCAGGTCGCCCAGCGACAGCACCGCCAGCGGACTCATGGCGATGACGGTGGTGGCGGCGGCGGCCCCGATGACCCAGAACGCCTTGCGGAAGCGCGACTGGAACACCCGGCGGGAGCGCACGTCGCCCTCGGACATCACCTCGTCGGCGATGATGACGAGGTCGTCCACCCCGGTGCCGATGACGGCGATGAACCCGGCGATGACCGAGAGGTCGAGGGGGTAGCCGATGGCGGCCGCGAACCCGAGGAGGATGACCACCTCGGACAGCGCCGTGACTATCATGGGCGCGGCGACGCGGTAGTCCTTGTACCGGAGGAAGACGACGCCGCTGACCGCGAGCACCGCGACGATGCCCGTTATCAGCGAGTCGGTCCGGAAGCTCTCACCCTGCGTCGGCGAGATGTACGACGTGGTGCCGGCGTCCTCACCCGTGAGGTCGAGTTTCGCGGGCAGAGCGCCGGCGCGAAGGTTGATGGCGACCTGCTGTGCCTCCGAGAAGTTCCGCGTCTGGAGCACGAACCCGGGGTCTTTGGCCCACTCGCCGGAGCGCATCATCTGGGCGAGGCCGGGCGACATCCCGAACGAGTTGACCACCTTGTCGTCCTGCACGACGAGCAGGCAGCCACCCGTCTCGTTGGGGTTCTCGCGGTACGTACACGTCGTGCCGCCGGATTGGGCGAGACCCGTCTCGACGACGGCCTGCTGGAACCGCGGGGCGGCCTGTTCGGTCACCGTCACCGGGACGCGCGGCGGGTTGCCGCCCTTTCCTTCCTGCGCGGGGTCGATGCTCTGGAAGTCCTCCTGCGTGAGCACGCCCGTCCGACGGTCGTACGTCCCGTTGTCGGTCGGGTAGTAGATGTCGATGCGGACGCTCCCGCGCTGGTTCACGAGGTCGATGACCTGCGACCGGTCCTCGTTCGGCACCTCGACGAGGATGAAGTGTTCGCCGGTCGCGGTCGTGACCTGCCGCACGGACCCGCCCGAGAGGCCCGCCTGATTGATCTTGTTCGAGAGCACGTTGACCGTCTGTTGGCGCGTCGTCTCGGTCACGCCGTCGCGGACGGTGTCGTACTGGTAGCCGGCGGCTTCGAGCGCCGAGGCGAGTTCGTCCTGCGAGGCGTTCTCGGTCGTGACCTCGACGGTGCCGGTGTTGGGGGTGTCGCTCCCGCGCCGGACGATGACGTCGGTGACGGTGGTTGACTGGAGGTTGCTAGCGACGGCGCGTTCCACCTGCGAGGGGTTGTCGCCGCCGAACTGTACGCCCTCGGCGGTGATGCCGACGAGGGGGGCGCGGATGCGCGTCCCGCCGGACAGTTGGAGGCCGTAGACGAGGTTGGTCGGTCCCTCGGAGGCGACGCCCTGTCCGCTGGCGGCGTCGTCGGACCCGCCCACGGTGGGCGAGAACAGGGCGAACGTACTGAGGAGTAGCACGCCCACGAGGAGGAATACGCGCCAGTTGTCCCGGAGCGTGCCCATCAGCGGGCCACCCCCTCGTACTTGTACCACCGGAGGAGGCTGAGGTTGAGCATGTAGGTGTTCATGAGGTCGGCGGTCAGGCCGAACACGAGCACCGTCCCGATGGCCGCAAGCAGTTGGATGCCGAACAGCGACGCCGTCACGGTCATCACTATCATCGCGGCGATGGAGGTGAGCGTCATCGTGACGCCCGTGCGCATCGCGCGGTAGGTGGACTCGTAGAAGTCACCCGACCGCCGCAGGATGTGGTTGTTGAGCAGGATGTCGGAGTCGACGCTGTACCCGATGAGCATCAGGAGGGCGGCCACCGTCCCCAGCGATAGCTGGATGCCGAGGACGTTCATGAGCGCCACCGGTATCACGATGTCCGAGAACGCAGACACGACGACGGCGATGGAGGGCACGAACGTCCGGAACAGCGCAAACACGAGCACGCTCATGCCGGCGAACGCGATGACCACGCCGAGGAGGGCCTGCGACTGGGTGTTCGACCCGAAGTTGGCCGACACGCTGGAGATGGACCGGATAGTCACCTGTCCGGAGCTGTCGGCGGCTCTCTCCAGTTGGGTGGTGTCCGCGCTGGCGGCGAACGTCACGACGTAGACGTTCTGCGACGGGATGGACTGTATCGACTCGGGTTGGGCGGGGAACGTGTCCCTGATGACCTGCTCCGCCTGCCCGCTCGGAGCGTCGACGGCCACGCGGAGCTCGGTCCCGCCGGTGAAGTCGGTGCTCAGGTTGGCGGGAGCACCGTACATGACGTACCAACCGGCGATGATGACGAGAGCGACCGCGAGGACCGCGAGCGGAACGGCGGCGAGTTGGCGATTCGTATACCGGGTGTAGTCTACCTCCGGTATCTCGAACTCTACCATGTCCGCCGGTGTGAGGTCCCGGCGAATAAGCCTTCTTATGTATCCCCACCGGACACGAGCGCCGAATCGGCCGACGTCGGGGAGATGACGCCCCGCTCGCGTCACGCCTATGTGACTTCGCCCCGTAGTACGAGCGTGACCGAACACGCCGAACGAGTCGTCGTCTCGTACCCCGCGGACCTGAGCACGTGGAGCCGCGGCCAGTTGGACGGGCGGGTGTTCCGGGCGTACCTCCGGCGGAAGCTCGGGACGGTGCGCGAGGGCGACGAGTGGGAGGAGTTCGTGGACGTGGGCTGTTGCGGGAGCACGTACGACGTTCCGCTCCGCATCGAACGCGTCGAGGGCGGGACGACGGTCGGTCCCGGCACCGCTATCGAGTACGTCGAGCGAGAGGCCTGCGGACTCGCCGGCGGGTGGGAGGTCCAGAGCGCCGCCGGCCCCGCGAAAGAGGGTCGCTAAGGAACGTAGCGGACGCTCACAACGCCGGGCTCCGAGCGCACCTCGACCCGGGAGACGCCGAGGCGGGCGGCCCGCGAGAATATCGTCTCCTCGTCCTCGACCACGTCGTCGACGGACTGGTCGGTGTCCTCCTCGGGCACCGTGATGACGTGCACCTCGCCGGTGCCGGCGCGCTCGTAGCGCGAGAGTTCGCCCACCGGCTGGTCGGCCGCGATATCGCGGCTCTTGCCCGTGGGCGGTTCGTCGCTCCGCTCCACCGAGAGCGACCGGCGCTCCTCCACCTCGACGAGCGTCCACGACACGCCGAGCGGCGGGTCGGCCTCGACGACGCCGTCGACGGCGTCGAACCGCTCCACCCCGGGGTTCGAGGAGAGCGCCAGCACCTGTCCGTCGTGCACGTCCTTGAGCACGACCGAGTCGTCGTCGACGGCGGTCACGAGGAACGTCCCCTCCTTACGGTCGGTCATCGCCGGGGAGTTGGCCGCGAGCCCTTATCCGGGTTTCGTCGCGGCGCGGACTCACCGCATCCGCCGGTGGACGGCGTAGATGAGAAGCGCCGCCGCCACCGGCGGGACGAGACCCGCGGCCTGCGGAAGCGAGTAGAGGAGGCCGACGACCGGTCCCGCAGGCTGTTGGAGTTCCGGGGGGACCGACATCACGAGGCCGACGTACAGCGAGGCCAGAAAGAGGTAGCCGGCGGTCGCGAGAGCGGCGTCGTAGCGCGCCGACCGGGTCCCGGACTCGCCGCGGCGGTGCGCGCGGGCCACGAACAGGACGGGCGCGACGGTGGGCGCGACCACGAACAGGGCGACCACCACGTAGAACGACCGCGAGAGGGTGAGCGACCCGCCCCGTCCGACCGTCGTCTGGGCAACCAGCACGACGAGGGCGAGAGCGAACAGCGCGGTCCACGCGAGGGCGGCGAGGGCGCCCACGACCGCGTAGGACTTGAACAGGAGCGACCCGCTGGTCCGGAACGCGTACGGGAACGCGCCGAACACCCCGCCGTAGGAGTCAGCCATCGGCGGGCGTTGGCGACCGAGGGAGTAAAGCGTCCCGAAAGCGCGTCGACGCCGTCCCGACGGGGTGGCGCTACTGCGCGGTGCTCCGGTCGCCGCCCGCGGTACGGTAACGACTTTACGCGCGCCGCCCGCGGGTAGCGCCATGTACGTCGACCTCGGGAACGCCCTCGACTCGACCCCCGGCGTCTCGGAGGCGTCGCTCGAACGCCTCGACGACCGGGTGACCGACGCCCACGACCGCATCGAGTCCGGCCGCGCCGACGCCGAACACGGCTACGCCGCGTTGAACCTGCCGGAGACGGCGGACCCCGGGGCGATTCGGGCCGCGGTGGACGCGTTCGACGACCCAGAGGCGGTGCTCACGGTCGGCATCGGCGGGAGCGCGCTGGGCGCGGCGACGCTCACCTCGGCGCTCGAATCCGAGGTGGACGCCTACTACCTCGACAACGTCGACCCCGAGTGGGTGCGCGGCCGCCTCGATGCCCTGCCCCTCGGAGACACCGTGGTGAACGTGGTGTCGCGCTCCGGGACGACGGCCGAGACGCTCGCCAACTTCCTCGTGGTGCGCGAGGCCATGGAGTCGGCGGGCGTCGACTGGACGGAGCGCACGTTCGTGACCACGGGCGAGGGGGGTAACCTCCGCGACCTCGCGGAGAAACACGACCTGCCGGCGCTCGACGTGCCCGAGGGCGTGCCGGGGCGGTTCTCGGCGCTGTCGACCGTCGGGCTGGCGGCGGCGGCGCTCTGCGGTCACGACATCGAGGCCATGCTCGACGGCGCGGGCGAGGAGGCCGACCGCCTCGCGGGGTCGCTGTTCGAGTCGCCCGCCTACGCCTACGGCGCGGCGTCGTACGCCCTCTCTCAGCGCGGCGCGGCGGGGAACGCGATGATGCCCTACGCCGAGTCGCTCGACCGCTTCTCCGAGTGGTTCGCCCAGCTCTGGGCCGAGAGCCTCGGGAAGGACGGCCTCGGGCAGACCCCGCTCCGGGCACTCGGAGCCACCGACCAGCACTCCCAGCTCCAGCTCTACCGCGCCGGCCCCCACGACAAGATGGTGACGCTGGTGCGCCCGCGCGAACGCGACGACGCCGACGTCCCGGAGACGGACCTCGACGGCCTCGCGTACCTCGGCGGGTCGAGCCTCGGCGAACTGCTCGACGCCGAGTTAGAGGCGACGGAGGCCAGCCTCGCGGCCGCCGACCAGCCGAACGTCCGCGTCGAGATAGACCGGGTCGACGAGCGCGGACTCGGCGAACTCCTCTACGGCATGGAGGCGGCGTGTGTGCTCTACGGCGAACTCGCGAGCGTCTCGACGTTCGAACAGCCGGCGGTGGAGTGGGGCAAGCGCGCCGCGCGGGGACTGCTCGGGGGTGGCGACTTCGAGGAGGCCGACGCTGTGGCCGAGAAGACCCGCCTCGAAGTGGAGTAGTTCCGGAGCCGTCGCTTTCGAGCCTGTGACCCGTCCAGATTTCCTCACTTTTGCACAGACATATTTATCTAAATTCATGAATTAGAACTAATAGGTAGAGGGGAGACTCGGTCGGTACAGGTGTGGAGTGTGAAGGAGTCCGAAGTGCACGACGTATACTACCCCGACGAGGGGCGGCCGCTGACGGACGCCGTCTTCGAGGCCATCGAGACGGCGCGGGACGAAGAGATACTGGACGCGAACTTTCAACTGAACGATGATATCGATCCCGACGCGCTCGACCGCCTGTTCAGAGCCGACGCCGCCGGCAAGACGACGGTCCAGTTCACCACCGACGGCGTTCGAGTGAAACTCCGCGGGAACGGGGTCGTCGACATCTGGGTGGCGCCCAAGTGAGGGTCCGGGGACGACGGACCGCCCGCCCGTCGTCGGAACCGGAGAGCCTATTCGGGTCGCGTTCCTACGGCCGTTCATGTCTTCGGCCTCTAACACCGCGCGTCACGCCGACCTACAGGCCCGACTCGGAAGCCTCGCGCGGGCGGTCCTCGTCATCTTCGTCGCCTTCCTCTGTGCGTTCGCCGTCGTCGGTCTGTTGGCCTCGCCCCTCGCGTCGGCGCTCGGGTGGGGCACCGACAGCACGCTGTACGGCGTGGTGACCTCCGTCCTCCAGTTCGTCGGGTTCGGCATCGGCGTGGCCGGCTACCTCGCCATCACCGACCAGTGGGACATCGTCCGGGCGCACGTGCCGTCGCTCCGCGACATCGGCTACATCGTCGCGGGCGTGGTGTTCATCCTCGTCGCCGCGCGACTCATGTCGATGCTCCTCACCGCGTTCAGCGTGGACGTGGCCGAGAATCAGGTGGTCGAGACGGGGCGGCGCAATCCCGTCTACTTCCTGTACATGATTCCGGTCACCATCCTGTTCGTCGGGCCGTTCGAGGAACTGGTGTTCCGCGGGGCGGTGCAGGGGACGCTCCGGCGGGCGTTCCGGCCCATGGTGGCCGTCGTCATCGCCAGCACCCTGTTCGGCCTCGTCCACCTCGTGGCGCTGGTCGGCGGCGGGAGCCAACTCTCGTACGTCGCGGTGGCGGCGGTCCTCGGCCTCGTCCTCGGATACGTCTACGAGAAGACGGCGAACCTCGTGGTGCCGGCGGTCATCCACGGCCTCTACAACGCCGTGCTGTTCGGCCTCCAGTACGCCGCGACGACCGGGGCGCTACCGTCGTAAGCGAGACGCGGCGGGGGCGAACGCTCAGGCCGGGTTCTTCCGCGACAGGTCGCTCCCGCAGACGGGACACCGGTCGCGGTCGTCGTCGAACTCGCGGCCGCAGCCCTGACACTGGAACGTCCACTGGCGGGTCTCGGAGATGCCCTCGCGCGCGATTATCTCGACGGTCACGTTGAGTTTGTCCGCGACGTTCTGCATCGCGTAGTCGTCGGTCACGAGGACGCCGTCGAGTTCGAAGGCGGCGGCGAGGAGGCGGACGTCGGTGTCCGAGAGTTCGGCCCGGTCGCCCGTCTCGCCCGCCGCGCGGGTGACCTTCTCGACGGTCCCCTCGGCGGGGATGTGGATGTGCATCCCGGAGCCCTCCATGGCGTCGAACCGGTAGGCCGCCTCGTCTTCGAGTTCCTCGCGGACGAGCGGTATCGACGACGTCTGGGCGTCGGTGTGATACTCGTTTATGAACGCAGAAGAGTCCAGAACGTGCATCTACCGGTCGACGACGATGTAGTCTTTGACGGCCTTGACCGCCGAGACGGGCACCAGCACCTGCCCGTCTTCGTTCGTGCTGAGCCCCGACTGCGCGGGGGAGAGTTCCTCGTTGGGTTCGATGACCAGGTCGGTCAGCGACCCCGTCTTCAGGTCCATCGTGATGTTGTAGAGCATCCCCAGCTCCATGCCGTCCGAGCCCATGACGGCTTTGCCGGAGAGGTTTTCGGCGAGTATGTCGGCCATAGGGGCCATTCCTCGTCGGATTACATAAACGCCACGGGGCGGCGCGAGCGTCGAAGCTCGACGCCGAGGGAAATTAACGTCTCGTCGTCCGAAAACTATCGGGCTGCCGAAGGGTCGGCCGGCGAGACGCGGAACCGCGATGCCGGCCACGCCCGAGCACCCCGGAATCGGCCCGAGCAGAAGGACTTAACTTTGGCCCGCCATTCTGACCGGGTAAGAGAACTTCTCTCGGGTGATTTCATGTCTGATTCAGATACACGCGAACCGACGGAGGCGTTGCGTACACCCATCGTCGCCGTCCTCGGCCACGTCGACCACGGCAAGACCACCCTGCTCGACGAGATTCGGGGGTCGGCCGTGAGCGAGGGCGAGGCGGGCGCCATCACCCAGCACATCGGCGCGACGGCGGTCCCCCTCGAAACCGTCTCGGAGATGGCGGGGAGCCTGGTCCAACCAGAGGACTTCGACCTGCCCGGCCTCCTGTTCATCGACACGCCGGGTCACCACTCCTTCACGACGCTCCGGTCCCGCGGGGGCGCGCTCGCGGACATCGCCATCGTCGTGGTAGACGTGAACGACGGCTTCCAGCCCCAGACCGTCGAGGCGCTCGACATCCTGAAGCGCACCAACACCCCGTTCGTGGTCGCCGCCAACAAGATAGACACCACGCCCGGGTGGAACCCGCAGGAGGGCGCGCCCATCCAGCAGACCTACGAGTCCCAGTCGAAGAGCGCGCGCTCCCGCCTCGACGACAACCTCTACGAGATAATCGGCAACCTCTCGGACGAGGGGTTCTCGGCCGACCTCTACTGGCGGGTCCAGAACTTCCAGAAGAACGTGGGCGTCGTGCCCGTCTCCGCCGTCACCGCGGAGGGGGTCCCCGACCTGCTCGCGGTGCTGATGGGCCTCTCCCAGCGCTACATGAAAGACGAGATGGCGATAGACGCCTCCGGGCCGGGCGCGGGGACCGTCCTCGAGGTGAAAGAGGAGCGCGGGTTCGGCACCACCCTCGACGTGGTGCTGTACGACGGCACCGTGCGCGAGGACGACACCATCGTCGTCGGGGGGTCGAGCGAGCCGATCGTGACCGACGTGCGGGCGCTCCTGCGCCCCCGCGAACTCGCCGAGATACGCACCGAGAAGCAGTTCGAGCGGGTCGACGAGGTGGCGGCCGCGGCCGGGGTCAAGATAGCCGCGCCGGACCTCGAGGACGCGATGGCGGGCGCGCCGGTCCGGGTCGTCCGCGACCAGGACGTGGACGAGGTGGTGCGCGAGGTGGAGGCCGAACTCGCCAACATCAGCGTGGAGACGGAGGAAGAGGGCGTGGTGGTCAAAGCCGACACCCTCGGGAGCTTAGAGGCGATGGCCAACGCCCTCCGGGAGGCCGAGATTCCCATCCTCCGCGCCGAGGTGGGCGACGTGGCTCCGCGGGACGTGGCTGTGGCCTCCACCGCCAACGAGGACGAGCACAAAGTGGTGCTGGCGTTCAACGTGGACGTGCTCAAGAACGCAGAGCGCGAACTCGACGAGTCCGGCGTCCGCCTGTTCAGAGACGACGTCATCTACCAGCTAATCGAGGACTACGACGAGTTCGTGGAGGAGCGAAAGCGCGCCCAGCAGGAGACGGTGCTCGACAAGATAGTCCGGCCCTGCCGCTTTCGCATCCTCGAAGACCACGTGTTCCGCCAGAACGACCCGGCCGTCGTCGGCGTCGAGGTGATGTCGGGCACGCTCAAGAACAACTCCCACGTGGCGAAGTGGGAGGGCAACGACGCCAAGCGGGTGGGACAGTTGTCCGGGATTCAGGACCAGGGCGAGGACGTCGACTCCGCCCGGGCGGGCGAGCGCGTGAGCGTCGCCATCGACGGCCCCACCGTGGGCCGCCAGATAGACGAGGGCGACGAGCTCTGGGTCGAACTCCCCGAGAAGCACGCCAAGATTCTCGAACAGGAGCTCACCTCCGAGATTCCCGCCGACGAACTCGAAGCCCTGCAGGCGTACCTCGACAAGCACCGCAAGCGCGACCCCTTCTGGGCGAAGTAGACCGGCGGACGGCCGCGACGGCTCAGCCCGTCGCCGCGTACCACAGGAAGACGGCGCCGAACAGGCCGAACAGCGCGCCGGCGTAGAGCGCGACGAGCGTCCCCTCGCCGCCGGGGAGGAGTACCCACAGCGCCGGCCCGACGGCGACGAACCCGACGCCGAAGGCGACCAGAATCCCCCGCTGGGCCGCGCCCATCGCGGCGGCGTCCGGGTCCGGGTCGCCGTCTCCCGCACCGTCGAGCAGCGCCCGGACCCGGTCGAAGCACTCGCGCGGGAGGACCAGCGCCCGCGGCGCCGTGGGCACGCCGCGCGCGTACGATACCCAGCAGAGCACGAGGGGGCCGAGCGGGAGCGCCCGGGTGGACGCGACCGATTCGAGCGGCACCCGGTCGCCGTCGACGACGAGCGACACCTCGTCCGGGTCGGCGCGCCCCTCCGTCGGGAAGCCGGCGACGAACGCGAACGGCAGCCAACTGGCGACGAACAGGACGAACGGGGCGAGGGGGTGGACCAGCGCGCTCGCGTACAGGACGGCCGCGCCCGCGACGCTCGCGACGGCGACGCCGCGACGCGAGTACCGGGAGCGGAGCGGTTCCAGCACGTCGGTCCCCGCCACCGCCGGGAGGAACCACCGGTGGCCGAGGAGGGCGACGACGAGGAGGGCGGCGACGCCGGCGGCGCGAGCGAACGCCCCCGCGCGCACCGCGGCGAGCATGACGCTCCCGGCCAGCGCCGCGGCGAGCAGAGTGGCCCCGCCGAACGCGCCCGGCGCCGCGTACGAGAGCGCGGAGAGGAGGGCCGAGTCGCCGACCTCGACCCGCCAGCGGAACGCGGACGCCGAACCGGACGGTCGGTCGTACACGCGCTACGGTGGAACTCGTTAGTTGATTAACCTTTCCCGCCCGGCGGCGGGGCGCGAAGACCGGAGAGAACGAGTTGGACGCCGCGGAGGGGGGGGGGCGAAATCGCCCGACTCCGACCGCCTCTCACGAACTCACCAGTTCGTATGTACCTCATATTATTCGCGTACGTGACGGCACACGTCTGTGGCCCATCGTCCCAACCGCGAAGAAACGTTTTAGTAATCGGCCTTCGAACGTTCGAACGAGAACGGAGGTGAGTTCAATGAGCGTCGAACGGAATCCGCTGGGCGGCGGTATCGACCGAGAGACGACCTCCCGAGCGAAGGGGTTCCCGACTCGCTACGACCTCTTGCTGATACTCCTCCCGCTACCGCTCCTGTTGGGGATGCTCGGAGCGCAGTTCGTCGCCGTCCCGACGGCCCTCGGGGCGGGCGTCGGCGGACTCCCGTCGGCGCTCCTGTTGGGGTACGGTCTGTTCGTGGCCGCGCCCGGTCGGACCGCCGGAGACCGGCCGGACACGCGGCGCTGACGGAGTCCGGCGGCGTCGCTGTTCGGGCGTCCTCGTCTTCGGTCCGCAGAACGGTGAGCGACGCGACCGACGCCTACCGCGCGGTGGGCGTCACGTCGTCGCCGACGGCGTTCATCACCTGTAGGGCGGCGCTGGCGGCGAGGCCGCGGGCCACCTCTTGACTGTCCTCGTCGGAGAGGCCCGTGGACGGGTCCTCGTCGTCCGGGGTGAACCCGGCGCTGACGGGGTGGCCCACCGGCGGGTGGACCGCGACGGTGGCCATCGGCCCGTTCGCGCCGTAGGAGAGTTCCGAACCGACTGCGTAGGAGTCGGGAAGGTACGTCTGCGTCTGCGAGACGATGCCGGCCACCGTCCGCCGCAGCGTCCGCACCTGTTCGGGCGTCAGCTCTTCGTCTTGCGTTATCTGTCCAGCGCCGACGACGCCCGGTTGCCCCGCGTAGGGGTTGTTTCCGTTCATGAAGCAGGTCCAACCTGAGTAAGAGCGTCCGCCGCTTAAAGTCGTCGGAGGCCGCGAGTTCGGCCGCCGGCGTCAGAGGATGGGTTCGCTCCGCCCGTACGCCGCGACCACCACGGCGGCGGCGTAGTCGCCCGACCCGTCGGCGGGCGGGTCCGCGGTCCGCACCTCGACGTGTTCGTCCTCGAACGTCCACTCCCGGAGGTCGCGACCGGCGTCGAGTCCGGCCGCGACGGTGGCGCGGACGCTCTCGGGGTCGCCGCCCGAGGCCTCGTAGAACAGGCCCGGTCCCGGCCCGGTCGTCCACCCGAGGCCGGCGCTGACCGCCTCCGGACCGTCGGTGACCGCGGCCGCCTCGACCACGGTGAGGCGTTGGCCCGCCGGCCCGAGGTCGGGCGCGGTGCCGACCAGCTCCACGTCGGCGTCGGCCGGGACGACCGAGGAGACGGGTACGAGGTTGTAGTTGTGGACGTTGGCGTCCGCGAGGGCCGCGTCGTAGGCCGACATCGCGGTCGGCGCGGTCGCCACGCCCGTGACCACGCGGATAGTGCTCATCACCGAACCCAGTCGGCGGACGGAATAAGGAGTTACGAAACGCGCGTCGGTCCGTCTCAGTACTGGTAGCGCAGGGCGTTCCCGGGCACGTCCTCGCCGGCTTCGACCTTCTCGCGGGCGTCCTCGAAGTCGGCCATCCGTATCTCGGTGCGGTCGTTCCGGATGGCGAACATGCCGGCTTCGGTGGCGAGGCTGGCGATGTCCGCACCGCTGTACCCGTCGAGGTCGGTCGCGATGGCCTCGAAGTCGATGTCGTCGGCGACGTTCATGTCGCGCGTGTGGATGCGGAGGATGTGGGCGCGCCCCGCCTCGTCGGGCTTGGGAACCTCGATGAGGCGGTCGAACCGGCCCGGCCGGAGGATAGCCTCGTCGAGCATGTCGAAGCGGTTGGTGGCCGCCATGATGCGGACCTCGCCCCGGTCGTCGAAGCCGTCCATCTCGGAGAGCAACTGCATCATGGTGCGCTGGACCTCGGCGTCGCCCGACGTCTTCGAGTCGGTCCGGCGCGACGCCACGGCGTCTATCTCGTCGATGAAGATGACGGCGGGTTCGCGCTCCTCCGCGAGGTCGAACAGGTCGCGCACGAGGCGGGACCCCTCGCCGATGAACTTGCGGACGAGTTCGGAGCCGGCCATCTTGATGAAGGTGGCGTCGGTGTGGTTGGCGACGGCCTTGGCGAGCATCGTCTTGCCCGTGCCCGGCGGGCCGTGGAGCAGGACGCCCGACGGCGGGTCGATGCCCACCTGCTCGAACATCTCGGGGTTGGTGAGGGGGTCCTCGACCGCCTCGCGCACCTCGCGCACCTGTTCGTCGATGCCGCCGATGTCGTCGTAGGTCACCGACGGCGACTCCTCGACCTCCATCGCCTGCGCCCGGGCGTCGGTCTCGTCGTCGAGGACGCTCTGGACCGAGAACGAGTCGTTGATGGCCACGCGGTCGCCCTCCTCGAACTCGTCTTCGAGGCGGGGCGACACCTCGGTCAGCACCTCCTGGTTGTTGCCGTGCTGTTTGATGACTACCTCGCCGTCGTCGGTCTTCTCCTCGACGGTGGCGATGTACAGCGACGAGGTCTTGAGCACCTCGTTGCGGCGCTTGAGCCGGTCCACCTCGTCGAGGAGTTCGTCGCGGCGGTCGTCTGCCTCCCCGAGTCGGTCCTCCAGTTCGTCGTTGACCTGCACGAGTCGCCGGTAGTGCTGGCGGATCGCGTCCAGTCTCTCGGCATCCGACATTTCGGGGTCCAGGTCGAGGCGGGGGCGGTCGGGAAGAGACGGACTCCTAGACATTCTCTGTGTGCGGTAGGGGACGCGCGTAAATGTGCCTTTGGGTAGTCCCGACATCCGCCGCGGCCGTGCGGCCGTCGCCGGGTCAGAACCGGCGCAACCGGTCGGCCGCCGCGAGGAGGGCCGCCGCCCCGGCCGCGAGACCGAACCCCGGCGTCCGCGTCTCCGTCGTCCCTCCTTCGCCCGCCGTCGCCGTGGCGGTGCGGGCGGAACCGGAGGCCGGAGTGTCCGTGGCGGCGCGCGTCGTCCGGACGGCGGTCGACGGCGACTCGAACCCGGGGGACGACGCGGCCGTCTCCGCGGTCGCGGCGGGCGTCTCGGACGCCCCGCCAGCGGGGCGCACGACGGCGGCGACGCCGGCCGCGTTTCCGTCGGTCTCGCGCCGGGCGGTCACCGCGTACGCGCCCGACGACGCCGGCGCGAGCGAGGTGAACCCGTCGACGTCGCCGGACGGCAGGCGGTCGAACCGGCGGACCGCGGTGTCCCCCTCCGGCGTCGCCTCGGCGACGAAGCCCCACTCCGACCCGCCGTCCCGACCGATGCCGACCGTGGCGTACGTCCCCGCTCGTCGGACCGCGTCGGTCGGGTGCGCACGCGACCCGGCGTCCACCCGACGCGTCCAGACCGGGTCGGCGCCGTCGAGCGCGCGGAACCAGACCGAGTCGTCGTCCCCGCCGACCGCCACCACCCGGTCGTCGGCGGACCGGGTCGCCGCCGTGGGCGTGCCGCCGGGCGTCTCGAACCCGCGTTCGGACCGCACCGTCCCGTCGGGGGCGAGCGTCGCCCGCCACCCGCGGCCGGCGTCCGACCCGCCGAGGTGCCCGCCCACGAGCGTACACCCCTCGTCGCGGGAGACCATCGCCTCTAGCTCGTACTCGTCCTCGAACGACTGCTGCCACCGCCGGTCGCCCGAGTCGGGGGCGAACCCGGCCGCCACCGTCGTCGCCGTCTCCGGTGTGGGTTCTACCCACCCGAGCGCGGGCGTGCCGTCGCCGAGGACCGCGACGCGGGCGTCCCTCGGATGGTCGGCCTCCCCGGTCGCGCGCCACTGCGGGCGGAACGCGGACGAGAGGCGCACGAGAAACGGTTCGGGGGTGGCGTCCGGCGTCGGCGTCCACGTCCCCGCGAGGAGGACCCCGCCGTCGTCGGTCCGGACGGCGTCGGTCACGCCGCCCTCGTGGACGCGGTCGTACGTCACCGCCCGCTGACGGTCCCCTTCGCCGTCGGTCAGGACGGCCCACGGCACGCGCCGGTCGCCGAGCGAGCGTTCGCCCGCGAAGAGGAAGCCGCCTCCGCCACCGGCCACCGCGAGGAGGCGTGCGTCGGCGTCGTCGGAGCCGTACTCGTTGCTCCACAGCACGCCGGGTGGGTCACCCCCGGCCGTCGACGTCGTCGCGGCGGACGCCGCGGTCGTACCGAGCGCACTCGCACCGGCGAGGCCGGCGGCGGCGCGGAGGACAGTTCGGCGCTGGAGGGCGGCCGTCGGTCGGGGAGAAACGGGGTCGCGGGACACGCGGGGGTGTTCGCCCGGACGGCGGAAAAAGCCCTCGCGTAGCCGGGAACGGGAGACGGGGACGGGGTAGTCTCAGGCGTCGAGGTCGAACAGGTCGGCGGCCTCGTCGAGGTAGTCGGCGTAGACGGAGAGCGCGGACTCGATGGGGGCCGGCGAGGTCATGTCGACGCCCGCGACGTCGAGGACGTCGAGGGGGTAGGCGCTCCCGCCCATCGCCAGCGCGTCGCGGTAGTCGGCCGCGGCGTCCTCGCCCTCGCTCAGGATGCGCTCGACGATGGCGACGGCCGCGGAGATGCCGGTGCTGTACTGGTAGACGTAGTAGTTGTAGTAGAAGTGGGGGATGCGCATCCACTCCCGGGCGATGCGGTCGTCAATCTCGGCCGGTTCGTAGTAGCGCTCCTTCAGGTCGCGGTACGTCGCGTCGAACCGGTCGGGGGTCAGGGGGTCGCCCTTCTCGGCCGCCCGGTGGATGGCCAACTCGAAGTCGGCGAACATGGTCTGGCGGTAGAGCGTCGACCGGAAGCGTTCGAGGTACTCGTCGAGGACGTGCCGCCGGAGTTCGTCGCTCTCCGCGTTCTCCAGCAGGTAGTGGGTCAGGAGCGTCTCGTTGACGGTGCTGGCCACCTCGGCCACGAAGATGTCGTAGCCCGAGTACTGCCACGGCTGGGCCTCGTTCGCGAGTTCGGAGTGCATCGAGTGGCCGAGTTCGTGCGCGAGCGTGAACATCGACGCCGCGTCGTCCTGATAGTTCATCAGGATGAACGGCTGGGTGTCGTACGTGCCCGCGGAGAACGCCCCCGACTTCTTCCCGCGGTTCTCGTACACGTCGACCCACCGGCTGTCGAGACCCTCCGCGAGGCGCGACTGGTAGTCCTCGCCGAGAGGAGCCACCGCCTCCACGATGTGCTCCTTGGCGTCCTCGTAGGGTATCTCCGGCCCCTCGTCGCCCGTGAGCGAGGTGTAGAGGTCCCACATCCGGAGTTCGTCGACGTCCAGCGCCTCGCGCTTGAGGCGGGCGTGGCGGTGGAGTTCCCCGAGGTTGTCCTCAACGGTGTCCACGAGGTTGTCGTACACCTCGACGGGCACGTTCGGCCCGTCGAGCGCCGACTCGCGCGCCGTGTCGTAGTTGCGGGCGCGGGCCACCTTCACGTCCTTCTTCACGCTGTTTTTGAGCGCCGTGCCCACCGAGTTGCGCACGTTCTCCCACTCGTCGTAGAACGCCTCGTACACCTCGCGGCGGAACTCGCGGTTCGGGTGCTTCTGGAGCTTCGTGAAGTTGCCCTGCGTTATCTCCACCGCCTCCCCGTCGGGGTCCTCCACGGTGGGGAACTCCATGTCGGCGTTCGAGAGCATCGTGTAGATGTCGGAGGACGCGCCCGTCACCTCCGAGAGGTCCGCGAGAAGCTCCTCCACCTCCTTCGACCGGGTGTGGGGTTTCATCCGGAGCACGTCGTCGAAGTAGTGTCGGTACTCCGCCAGCGCGGGTTCCTCCTCGACGAACCGCTCCACGTCCGACTCGGTGAGTTCCTGCTGGAGTTCGGGCTCGACGAAGCTCGCGGCGCTCCGGGCGTCAGCCTGCAGCGACTCGGCCTTGGCGGCGAGCGCCTGGTACTCCTGGTTCCGGGTATCCTCGCTCGACCGGAGGTTGGCGTACGACACCACCTTCGCCACGTCGCGCATCACCTTCTCTTCCAGTTCCAGCGCCTCCAGCAGCGTCTCGGGGCTCTCGGTCAGGCGGCCCTCGTACTCCGCAATCTCCTCGATACGGTCACTCACGTCCTCGTACGCGTCCTCCCAGTCCTCGTCGTCCGCGTAGATAGATTCGAGGTCCCACTTGTACTCGGCGTCGACGTCGCTCCGCTCGGGAACCGAACTCATAGAGCCAACGTGGACGTAGGCGGTGGTAAGCCTTGTCGCTTCCGGCGTCCCGGGCCGGAAGCGAAACCCGCTTCCCGCGCGCGGCCCCACCGCCGAGACGATGACCGCTCCGGTCCGCCGGTGCCCCGACCACGGCTACTTCGAGGCCGACGCCCCGACCCCGTCGTGTCCCGACTGCGGCGCGAGGGGAACGGAGGTGCTCGACGGCGGACGGCGCACCCGCCTCTCGAAGTTCGTCTCGGGCGCGCTCAGACACTTCCCGGACGACGCCGGCCTCTCGCTCGACGCGGCGGGGTGGACCGACCGCGACGAACTCGCCGCCGCGGTGGAACGCAAGTACGGCTGGGCCGACGCTCGCCACCTCGACGCCGTCGTGGCCACCGACCCCAAGGGCCGCTTCGAGACGCGCGGCGACCGGGTCCGCGCGGCGTACGGCCACTCGGTGGACGTGGACCTCGACGGCGGTTCGGCCGGCGACGCCGACGCGGCGGCCGACGGGGCCGCGAGCGCCGACATCGACGCCGATACCGACGCCGACGCCGAGTCGGAGACGATACCGGACACGCTCTACCACGGCACAGACCCCGCCAACCTCGACGCCATCCTGTCCGAGGGGCTGAAGCCGATGGGCAGACAGGAGGTCCACCTCTCCGAGAGCGTCGCGGACGCCCGGGAGGTGGGACGTCGCCACGCGTCGAACCCGGCGGTGCTGGCGGTTGACGCCGCCGCGATGCGCGACGACGGCCGCCGAGTGAACAAGCGGGGCGAGGCCACCTACACCGCCGACGCCGTGCCGCCGAAGTACCTCGCCGTGCGCGAGGCGTGACCGCTCGTCCCCGTCTCGTCCGCTCCCCGTCCCCGTCGTCTGGCCGCCGATTCGCGCTGCTCGACTCGACTGGACTAGACCTCGTCGCGAGCGTATCCACCGGGTTTCCGCACGGGACGAGGAGTGAAGTCGGTGAGTCGCCCGAGGGTTTCTTTCTGAACGCGAACGGTGGGCTTCGACCTACCGCCTCGCGTGGGGGAGAGCGAGAGACCGCTGACACGGGGCTTGGCTTCGAGGCGGTCGACCCCCGTTCACTTCCGTTTCCAGAGCCGTGAGTTCCCGACTTCGACTCGCTCGACGAGCCCCTCGTCGTCCATTCGGTTCAGACGGCGACGTGCCGTGTCCCTGTGGCACTGGATCTGTTCCGCTACAGTGACCGTGTCAGCAACCCCGTCTCGTTCCTCGATCTTCTGGAGAGCCTCTAGGAAGTCCGCATCAGAATACTCCGACGTGTATCGCCCACCCTCTCGTTCGTCCGGGTGTTGGTCTCGCGGCATAGTCGCGTACCATTCGTAGCGTTCATAATGGATTAAATCTTGTGATGAAAGAATTTCATATATTTTTACATAACGGCGAGGTCTGCCGTTGGCAGTGAAGAACCAAACATAATCACTCACGGATACGCCGACTCACGAGCGGTTCGTCCGACAGCCAAACTGAATGATGCGCATGGTTGAGATTAACGTAGAGGAAAGTTTAAACCAATCTGAAACCTACGTATGGGTACGGCACTCGGGTCACGCGGGCGAACTAGATAAATCAAGGATGCCCGGAGCGTTGCAGCGCCACGAGCCGGGCTGTCTGGGAACAACCCATGAGTGAACGTACACCGACAACCCAAAAGCGCAGTGTAACGACGGCCGACTCCGACACGGACGACGAACGCATCCGCACGGCCTTCGGCCTAGACCCGTTCGAGGACTCGAACGATCCCGGCCTAGCGTTCTCGAATCACGTCTCGAACGACGCTACGCGCCGGAAGTTCCTCCGAGGTGCGACTTGGGGAGTAGCATCTCTCGCTGGACTCGCGTCTCTCTCCGGGTCAGCTTCGGCCGCCGGGAAGCGCCCGAACGACGTGATTCGAGAGATGGTCGACATCGACTACGAGATCTGGAACAACGACGACGTTAGCACCGACCGGCTGCTCGACCTCTACCACCCGTGGTGGCACAAGCACGCGACCCGGTTCGGTGGACCGTCGATGAGCGGTGTCGCGAGCGTTCTTTCGAGGGGCTCGCGTGACTGGATCACCCTCTCGGAGTACAGCATGATGATAAACATCCTCCGCCCGGCGACCAAACCGCTCGACGGTCGGTCTCGGATCGTGTTCGAGGACCAGTCGAGCGCCTTCGTGAAGTGGAACAACCCGCGTTCGGGAGGGGCGTGGAGGTTCGAGGGTAAGTTCTCCGCGAGCGGGAAGAGGTTCGATCAGAAGGGCTACGGCGAGCACTACTGGAGAGGTGGCAAGGTCTCGTACGTCGAGATGGAAGGCATGGACTTCGTATCCTTCCTCCAGCAAGTCGTGTGACGCAGTACGCCGAATCACCAAACGCGTTCACGCCGTGTCGACAGACGGGCGAAGCGAGTGCCTCGGGACTCGGACCCGACGAAAGAGAAAGACCGGTCGGGACGAGAAGCCGGACTTCGGAGTACCCCCGCGCTCTACTCGCCCACCGCTGATGCGGTCCGGTCTTCGCTACCGTCTCTCTCCCCGGGGGCGGGCCGAAACGAGACGACGCTAGTTCGAGCATCGCCGTCACGACGGGTGCGTCCCGTTCGCGCATCGGAAAGGCGAGAGCGGTGCGTCGGAAGCGGTACCGACGATACGCCGCACGTACTCGAACTGCCGCTCGACTCCCGCAACGAGGGCGTCCGCACGCCGCCACCGTCTACACCGACGGCACAGACGCCGACCGCGACCCAAATCCATTTCTCCGGACCCCGTCAGAACTACCCATGGACCTCGACGACGCCACCGCGGCGGCCCTCGGCCGCGCGTGGAGCGACGACCGACCGTGGTCACTGCTGAGCGACCTGACGGCGATAGGGAGTCGGATGGCCGGGAGCGAGGGCGAGGCGCGGGCCGCGACGCTCGTGGCCGACGCCCTCGCCGACGCGGGCGCGCGAGACGTGCGCCCCGAACCGTTCGAGATGCGGCGGTGGGAGCGGGGGCACGCGGAACTCCGCCTCACGGAACCGGACGAGCGACCGTTTCACGCCGTCGCCCTGCCGTACTCGCCGTCGGGCGAAGTGGCGGGCGAACTCGCCGACGTGGGCCACGGCACGCCCGCGGAGATAGACGAGGCGGACGTCGAGGGCAAGGTGGCCGTCGCGTCCACCACCACCCCCTCGGGCGGGCGGTTCGTCCACCGGATGGAGAAGTTCGGCTACGCCGTCGACGCGGGCGCGGCGGCGTTCGTGTTCGTGAACCACGTGCCCGGCCAACTCCCGCCGACGGGGTCGCTCACGTTCGGCGACGAGGCCGCCGCGCCCGCGGTGGGCGTGAGCAAGGAGACGGGCGCGTGGCTCACCGAGTACGCCGCCGAGGGCGGCGCGGTCCGCCTCTCGGTGGAGACAGACACCCGGCCCGGCGAGAGCCGCAACGTCGTGGGCCGCCTCGGCCCGGAGCCGACGCGGGCGGAACGCGGCGACGCGGACGCCGGAGGCGGCGCCGAACCGACGCCCGCCGACTCCGGCCCCGGCCCCGACCCCGAGTCCGACGGCGAGATTCTCCTCCTCGCGCACTTCGACGCCCACGACATCGCGGAGGGGGCGCTGGACAACGGCTGCGGCGTCGCGGTCGTCGTCACTGCAGCGCGGATACTCGACGCGATGGGCGAGGACCTCGCGGCGCCCGTGCGCGTCGCCTGCGTGGGCAGCGAGGAGATAGGTCTCCTCGGCTCCGAGCGCCTCTCGGCGGCGGCCGACTTAGACCGGGTGAAGGCGGTAGTGAACGTCGACGGCGCCGGTCGGCACCGCAACTTGGTGGCGCTGACCCACACCTCGGGCGCGACGGCCGCGGCGGCGCGGCGCGTGGCCGACCGGACGCGCCACCCCATCGAGGTGGACGGCGACCCGCACCCGTTCAGCGACCAGTGGCCGTTCGTCCGGCGGGGCGTCCCCGCCCTCCAGTTGCACAGCGACAGCGGCGAGCGCGGACGGGGGTGGGGGCACACCCACGCCGACACCCGCGACAAGGTGGACGAGCGGAACGTCCGCGAGCACGCGATGCTGGCGGCGCTCCTCGTGGCCGAACTCGCCGGGAGCGAGGTGCCGCGCCTCGACACGGACGCGCTGGCGACCGCGTTCCGCGACGCCGACTTCGAGACGGGGATGCGCGCCGCCGGCCTCTGGCCCGCGGCGTGGGAGTAAGGTTCAACAGACCGCCGAGAGGTCGCGGAGCGATTCGAGTTCGTAGGTCGGGTCGGCCGCGAGGGCGTAGTCGGCGCGGTGGGGCCGGTGGACGAACGCGGAGTCGATGCCCGCGCGGTCGGCCGCGACGACGTCCACGTTGCTGTCGCCCACGTAGAGCGCCGACTCGGCTCCCAGGTCCGACAGCGCGCGCTCGATGTAGTGCGACGAGGGCTTCGTGCGCCGGAACCCCTCCACCGTGGGTTCGCGTCCGTACGCCACCTCGAACAGGTCGTCGAGGCCGAACGCCTCCACGAGGTACTCGACCGTGGCCTGCTGTTGGTTCGACACCACCGCCAGCGGTACGTCGAGGTCCGCGAGGGCGTCGAAGTCGTCGTAGCGCCGCTTGAGGCCGCGCTCCAGCGCCTCGCGCTGGGCGGCGGCGGCGTACGCCTCGTGGCGCGGCCAGAACTCCTCCGGGTCGACGCCGTGGAGTTCGCACACCCGCCGGACGCGCGTGAAACTGCCGTGGACGACGCCGTCCACCCCCTCCGTGGTCGGTTCGACGCCGAACTCGGCGAACGCCGCCCGGACCGCCTCGCGGTGGACCTCCGTATGTGTCGGGACGGTCAACACCCCGCCGTCGTCGAAGACGACCGCCTCGTAGCTCATGTGCGGGGGCACGGCGGCCACCGACGACAGCCTTGCTATGAGGCGTTCGAACGCCTCCCGACGGCTACCGAGACGACATACCCGAACGTATCCGCCCGGCGACCCGGGCGGCCACGAGGCCCGCGACCCGCCGCTCCCCGAACGCCTGCCGGGCGCTCTCGGCCGCGTCCGGGTCCGCCGAGAAGGAGAGGTCCGAGTAGGACACGTCCGCGAGGACCAGCGGCGTCGGCGGCGCGGGCGGGACCCCCTCGGGGCCGTCTACCGGGTCGGGAGCGAGGACGCGGTCCACCTTCGAGAGTGGGGCATCGCCGCGCCCGACGGCCCGGACCAGCGAGACGAGACGGCGCACGAGTTCGCGCGCGAACCCGCCCGCCTCGACCCGAACCGAGAGGAAGTCGCCGTCGCGTTCGAGCGACGCCGACAGGTCCCGCACCGTGCCCGTCTCGTCGGGCGTGAGGTTGTGGTAGTCGCGCTTCTCCCCCTCGCCGCCCGCGAGGCGGGCGAGGGCGGCGCGCGCGTCGGCGTCGTCCAAGTCCGACTCGGGCGCGTAGAGGAAGTAGACGTACGCGCGCCGGGCGGCGTCGTGAGTGGCGTGGAACCCCGCCGGCGCCGGGGCGGCGGCCCACGCGCGCACGTCGGCGGGGAGCGCACTGTTGAACGCCGCGGGCGAGAGCCAGTCCGGCGCGTCGAACGCCACGGTCTGGGCCAGCGCCGAGACGCCCGCGTCGGTCCGGCCCGCGGCGGCGTAGCCCGGCGGCTTCGCGCCCTCGAAGGCGTCGAGTTCCCGCAGGGCGTCGAACAGTGTCCCCTCCACCGTCGGCACGTCTGGTTGGCGCTGGAAGCCGTGGAACGGGCGGCCGTCGTACGCCACGCGGTACGCGCGCATCGGCATGGCGGCGGTAGGTCGGACCCGGCCTTAGCCGGTGCGGTCCGCGGCAACGTTGAAGGGCGGTGGCGTTCCCTATAGCATCATGACGTTTCTGTCCGGAGTGTTTCGCTCCACCGGTCCCGACGGCGAGGAGAGCGGACCGCTCCGCTCGGCGGCCGTCCTCTTCGTCGTCGCGGGCGCGACGTTCGCCGTCGTCCTCCGCTTCGAGGCCCCCTTCGCCTCGCCCGTCCACCGCGTCCTGTTCTCGCTCGTCGACTTCCTCTGGTGGGAGTGGTACCTCGTCGCCCTAGTGGGCGTCGCCGTGGCGGCATTCTACCGGGAGAGCCCGGAAGAAGCGCTGGCACTCGGGTTCGCCGGCGGGGCCGGGGTCGGAATCAACCTCGGCGGAATCGGGATAACGGGCGAGGTGCCCGGCCTCCTCTTCAGGGTTCTCTGGGCGGCGGGCCTCGGCGTCGCGTTCGGCGTCGTCGTCGGAGGGGTCGGGTTCCTCCTCGGAACGGGACTCCGGCGGGTCGCGTGAAGCCGTTGCGACGGGCGAGGGCCACCGTCCGCCGGGCACGCGAGAGGAATCGCCGGAACAGCGGCACGAACGGCTTCGGGAGGACGAGCGCCGCGAGCAGGGAGGCGAGGAGCGCGCCGGCGGGAGACGCACCGAGCGTCCACGCGGCGACGGCGACGGTCCCCGCGAGCGAGACGTACGCCCGGAAGGCGACGACGACGGGGAAGTCGCCGCGCGTCGGGGAGGCCGCCTGATACACGGTCGGCCGATATATCGAACGCTACGGTGGAAGTTAGGTGGTCGAAACGGCGGGCGTCAGCTAGGAAGGGAAGACCGCACTCGACTACCGGTACGCCTCGCCGGGAGTTCGCTCGGCGAGTTCGAGCGTCTTCGCCGCGAACGCGGGCAGGTCGGAGGGGTTGCGCGAGGTGACGAGATTGTCGTCGACGACGACTTCCTCGTCGACGAACGTCGCGCCGGCGTTCTCGACGTCGACTTCGAGCGAGGCGTATGCCGTCGCCTCGCGGCCCTCGAGCACGTCGGCGGAGATGAGTAGTTGCGCGCCGTGACAGATGGAGGCGATGGGCTTGTCGGCGGCGTCGAACTCGGCGACGACGTCGACCGCCTCGGGGGCCGACAGCCGGATGCTCTCGGGTGCGCGCCCGCCCGGGAGCACCAGCAGGTCGTTCTCGTCGACCCAGCCGTCGGCGTCGTTCTCGGAGACGGCGGCGTCCGCCTCGAACTCGACGCCGTGCTTGCCCGAGATGTCCTCGCCGTCGGGCGTGGCGATGGTCACGTCCCACCCCGCCTCCTGCAGGCGGTAGTAGGGGTAGCTGAGTTCGCTGTCCTCGAACCCGTCGGCGGAGAGTACGAGCGCGTCCATTGCAGTCGAAACGAGGACTTCGCACCTCAAAAAGACTTCTTTCCGATGACAGGTGATGGAATAAAACGCGGCCGGCGTGCCTCTCAGGCGAAGTCGTCGTACCGCGGCGCGTCCCGGTCGCCGGGGAAGTCGTCGACGGGGGCGGCGGTCTGGTCGCCGGAGGCCATCTCCTTTATCGTCACCTCGTCGTTCTCGAGGTCGCGTTCGCCCACGATGACCACCGTCTCGGCGTTGACGGTGTCGGCGTAGGACATCTGCGAGCCGAAACTCCGGTCGGCCACGTCCGTCTCCACGACGTTGCCGCTCTCGCGCAGGTCGCGCGCGATGCGCGACGCCGTGGCGCGCGTGTCGCCGACCGAGAGCACGTAGTAGTCCGTCGAGAGCGCCTCCTCGGGCCACGCGCCCGCGCGTTCGAGCAGGAGCGAGAGCGTGGCGTGGCCGAACGCGACGCCGACGGCGGGCGTCGGCGGCCCGCCGAACGACTCGATGAGGTCGTCGTACCGCCCGCCGCCGAACACCGACCGGGACACCTCGCCCGTGACGTCGAACGCCTCGAACACGACGCCGGTGTAGTAGTCGAGGCCGCGCGCCGTCTCCAGCGACACCTCGCAGTACTCCCGGACGCCGAAGTCCTCGGCCGCCGCGAGCACCGACTGGAGGTTCTCCACCGCGTCGGTCACGCGGTCGGTGTCCGCGAACTCGGCGAGTTCGTCGAGGTCGTTGCCCGAGAGCAGGTCGTCGAACCGCCGGGCGTCGTCGTACGAGAGGCCGGCGTCCGAGAGCAGGCCGTAGTACTCCTCCCGTTCGACCTTGGCGCTCTTGTCCACCGCACGGATGGCGGCCCGGGTGTCGACGTCCGCCTCGAACGACTCGAGGAGGCCGCCGAGGATGTCGCGGTGGGAGACGCGGAACTCGAAGTCGTCGGGCGAGAGGCCGCGGGCGGTGAGAGCGTCGGCGGCGACGGCCAGAATCTCGGCGTCGGCCTCGGGCGCGGCCGACCCGAAGATGTCGATGTTGGTCTGGTAGAACTCCCGGAAGCGACCCTGCTGAACCTGTTCGTACCGCCAGAACGGCCGCGTGGAGTACCACTTGATGGGCTTCGAGAGCTCCTGTCCCTTGTCGACCACCATGCGCGCCACGGTGGGCGTGAGTTCGGGCGTCATCGACACCTCGCGTCCGCCGCGGTCCTCGAACGCGTACAGTTCCTCGACTATCTCCTCGCCGCTCTTGTCGACGTACATCTGCGTGCGTTCGAGCGCGGGCGTCCCCACCTCGCGGAAGCCGTACCGTTCGGCGGCGTCCTCGACGGTGTCGATGACCTCCCGCCGGGACGACATCTCCTCGGGGTAGAAGTCACGGAACCCCTTGAGTCGGTCGTACATGCCTCCAGGTTGACCCGGGACACGCTTGAAAGCTAGTCTTTCCGCCGCGCGTTCGACGGTGAGTCGACCGTGGGCGGGCCGGCGCGACGCACCGGCGTCCGGCGCGTCACTCGAAGTCGTCAGGCACGTCGAAGTCGTGGTAGTGTTCGCCCTTCTCCTTCGAGAGGATGTTCAGCGCCGCCGCCGCGCCGTCGCCCGCCGCGATGACGGCCTGCCACTCCTCCGGGCGCACCATCGCGCCGGTCGCGTAGGCGTCTTCGACGCTCGTCTCCATCTCCACGTCCACGTCGACCACGTCCTCGTCGGTGAACTCGCAGCCGAGGTCCTCCGCGAGGTCGCGCTTCGCGCCCGTCGCCAGCACCACGTAGTCGGCCCCGTACTCCCCGTCGTGAGTCGTGACGGTGAAGTCGTCGCCCGCGCGTTCGACGTCGGTGACCCGTTCGTCCTCCCGACGGTCCACGTCGAACCTGTCGACCTGTTCGCGACTCCGCTCCATGAACTCGCTGCCGTCGACCGACTCGATGCCGAGATAGTTGACCAGGTGCGCCTTGTGCATCCACGTCTTGTCAGTGTCGAACACGACCGTGTCGAGACCGTTCTTCGCGGTGAACAGCGCCGCGCTCAGTCCGGCGGGACCGCCACCGACCACGATAACACGTGACATAGGTGTCAGTACGGACGGGGGGCCAATAACGGTGTTCGAAGGAGCAGAACCGTCTCAGAGTCCGGGCGGCGGCAATCGGGGGCGGACGGCGCGGGCGGCGTGGGCCAGGTAGCCGCACGGACCGACGCGGAGGCGGCCGAGCGGGCCTCTCAGGCCGCCACCAGCGTCACGCCCGCCACCGCGAGGCCCGACGCCGCGAGGCGACGCCCGAAGAAGCCCTCGCGGAGGACGAGTCCGCCGAGCATCACCGCGACCACCGCCTGCGTGTTGATGATGGGTGACGCGACGCTGGCGGGGACGGCCGCGAACGCCAGCGAGGTGAGGTGTTCGCCGACCACCGCTGTGCCCCCCAGCGCCGCGAGTTTCGGGAGGTCCGCGCGGACGCCGCCGTCGGGCCACGCGCGGAGGGCGAACGGGAGGATGGCCAGCGTCATCCCGGCGTACAACACGGGCACCCACACCTGCGGCGGGAGGTCGAGCGTCCCCAGCACCACCCGCTTTCCCACGTCGCTCACGCCGAAGAGCGCCGCCGACGCGAGGGCGAGTTGGGCCGCGCGGTTCCGCGCCGCCTCGCGGAACGGCGCGAGCAGTCCCCCGCGCCGGTAGTTGGCGACGTACACCGCCGAGGTGGCGACGAGAACGCCCACGACCTGCACCGGCGCGAGCGTCGCGCCCAGCAGTCCCAGTTCGATGGGCAACACGAACACGGGCACTATCTTGTTGATCGGCGCGACGTACGACACGTCCCCGACCGTCAGCGCGCGGATGGAGACGACCACCGCGACGGCGGTGACGACCACGACGCCGGCCACCACCAGCGCTGACTCGGCGGTGACAGCGTCGAGGGTCGCCGCCGCGTCCGCGGGCATCGTGACCGCCGCGAACGGCAGGTACCACACCACCGCGAACCCGTCCGAGACGGCGGTCAGCACGGTGGGCGGGAGGTCGAAGTAGCGCTTCAGGGCGAAGAGGTAGCCGCCCCAGACGAGTGCGGCCGCGACGGCGTAGCCCACACCGGGGTTCACGTCCATCGGTGGGGGCGACGCCGGCCGCTCGGAAGAGCGATTCGATGACGGGGCGGCGACGGGATAACGGGACGGGGACGAGGCGACAGGACGGGGCAGGACGGGCGAGGCTCCGGAGGCGGCGGGCGGTCCGCCGCCTCACGCTACTCCGAGGAGTACTCCACGCCCGGCCCGGCGTCCGCGTCGGCGGCGTCCGGCCGCAGGCCACGCACGTACGTCTGCTCGTGGGCGGGGAACACCGACTCCACCGCGCCCGGGCCGTGTTCGTCCGCCAGCACCGCCCGGAGTTCGCCCTCGTAGTCTGCCTTCGGAATCGTCTCGCTCGGCCCCGTCTCCACGTCGAGCGTGGCCGCCACGAGTTTGTCGACCGCGCCGCGTCCGAACCCCGAGAGCGGCGAGAGGTAGTCCACGCCGTGTCGGTCTTCGAGGCTCTGGGCCTGCGCGCGGGAGACGCTCGGCACCCGGTCGTCGCGGCGGGTGCCGTCGGCGACGGCGGTCACGTCGAGTTCGGCCACGCGTTCGAGCGCGTGGAGGTGGACGCGCTGGATACCGTTGCGCGGGTAGCCGTCGTCGTGCATCCGGTCGACGGCCTCCGCGGCCACGTCGGGGTCGAGGTCGACCCGGCGGAAGTCGTAGCCGAGGCGGGCGGCCGCCTCGCGGGCGTGCGTCCAGTCGTCGGTCACGCCGAAGTGACCCGTCACGAGCGTCACGTCGTAGAACGAGTCGAGGAGGAGGGCGGCGAGCGTGGAGTCTTTGCCGCCGCTGTAGAGGAGGGCGAGGTCCATCGGGACGTCTCAGCGCCGGCGGATGTTGAAGTCGTTCGAGTCGGGCTGGAGTTCCTTCAGCAGGCTCTTCATCTGGTCCTCGTCGATGCGGTCCTGGATGCGCCCGGACTGGGCCAGCGCCGTGACCTGCCGCTTGACCTGCTCGGCGAACTCGGGCTTGCTCATCTCGACAGCGTTGAGGCGCTTTCGCGCGCCGTCGGTGAGGTGCTGTTTGAGCAGGGCCTCCTGCTGGGCGTCGGCGCGCTCCTGGGCGGCCTGTTGTTCCTCGCGGGACTGCTGTCCCTCGCCGCCGGCCTGTTCCCGGAGCTCCTGCATCTTCTGTTCTCGGAGTTCCTCGATGCGCTCGTCGTCGGGGTTCCCGCTCATACACAGAAGATTCGACTAAGCGCTGAAAACGATTACGGACGGCCGGAAACGCGTCGAGGCGCGGGCGCGTGACGCCGACGCCGACTCGGGATTACGCGTAGCGTTCGAGTTCGGGGCGGTCGAGGTCCTCAAGCACGTCGGCGGCGACGTCGTCGAGGAAGCTCCGACCCTCTGCGGTGAGGCGGCGGCCCTCGCCCTGCGCCGTCTCGACGAGGCCCTCGTCCTCGAGTTGCTGCAGGATAGTCCGGATTATCTTCTTGCTCCCCGTGTCGTTTTTCGCCTTGGCGACGCGGTAGCGGTTCGAACCGCGCTTGCGGCCGCCGTACTCCGCGGCGAGGCGGTCGACGCCCACGGGACTGTCCTTCGCGAGTTTGCGGAGGAGGCTGGCGGCGCGGACGTACCAGAAGTCGTCCTGTTGGGGCGGGAGTTCGCGGTTCGACCCCGTCTTGGCGTAGTTTATCCAGTCGGGCTGTTCGATGCGGTCCTCGAGTCGGTCGGCGGCCTCCCGGATGAGGTCGTCCGCCGGAACGTCGTAGAGGGTTACCATGAGTACGTTTTCAGGAGGCCGGCGTTTAAACCCATCGTATTGCAGTCACGGGGCGCGAGACGGCCGTCTGCGGGGGTTCACCACGGAGCGAACGGACGCGTCGGGCGGCGTCAGAACGGGCCGCCGTCGACGCTCAGCGTGGCCATCACGGCCCCGCCCAGCACCGTCGGCACGAGGTAGACGATGCCCCGGAAGATGACTACGCCCGCGGTGGCGATGCCGAACCCGACGGCGGGGCCGGTGGCCGCCGTGATGAGGATGGTGAGCACCGTCTCGATGCCGCCCGCGCCGCCGGGCAGGGGCGTCACGCCCGCGATGGCGCCGATGGGCACGACGAACAGGGCGATGGAGAAGGGGATGGTGTGGCCGATGGCGTAGAACGCCAGCCAGAGGCTCACCATCTGACAGAACCACCCGAGCGTCGAGAGGCCGAGCGCCGTCGAGATGCCGCGACGGTTGGTGGCGACGCGTTCGATGGCGCGGAAGAAGCCCTCGATGCGGGACTCGATGCCCTCTGGCGTCGGCACCGACATCCGGGGGACGAACCCCGCGACGCGCCGGATGGTGGGCGTGAGCGCTTCCACGACCCGGCGTTCGAGGCCGTAGCGGTTCTGCCACCCGAGGTAGATGAGCGTCGGGATGCCCGCCGCGAGCACCACCACCGCCACCAGCGCCAGTTCGATGTTGCGCCCGATGGCCACCTCGGTGGCGTAGTACGCCGCGCCGAACAGCGCGATGGTGATGGAGGGCACGAAGTTGAGCGTGTCGACGCTGGCGATGGCCGCGAGACCCGTCTCGTACTCCGTGTCCGTCGACCGAGAGATGAGGAGGGCGGTCACGGGTTCGCCGCCCGCCTGCCCGAACGGGGTGATGTTGTTCGAGAACATCGCCCCCGAGAAGACGAGAAACGACTTGTAGGCGGACATCTCGACGCCGAGGACGCCGAGCACCGTCTTGAGGGCGCCGCTCCACGCCGCCAGCCACGCCAGCGTGACCACGACCACCAGCGCGACTATCTCGGTCTCGGCCATCGAGAGGTTCTCGACCAGCCGGTCGACGCCGGCGACGTAGAACAGGAGCGCGAACACCACCACCGCGCCGAGAAAGCCGAGAAGGGTGGCGCGGAGATTCTCCCGGGGCATATCTTGCGAGTCGGGCAGATGCGGCATTAAGCCACCGGAAGTCCGTTACGTGCGTGGTACAGAGTCTCACGACACGGTGTGACGATACGAGGCCCCCACTCCGGTCGGGCGAGTGTGGCCGCGAACCGCCGGACTACGACGGTGTCGGCCCCGAATCGCCCGCGTCCGTCCCGGGCGAACGTTCGATAGCTGTCAGGTTCTACTGTATCTCAGGTCGATAAGTCCGTGGGAGCACGGGCCGCGCGGGGGTGGCCGACCGGAGTCTTATTCGGCCCGCCCGCGCAGACGACGGTATGGACGAACGAACCGCGCTGGGACTGCTCGCGGACGACCTACCGGAGGCGGGCGACGACGCCGCCGTCGTGGACGGACAGGTGCTCACCACGGACATGCTCCACGAGACCACCGACTTCCCGGACGGGACGACCCGCCACGCGGCGGGGTGGCGCGCGGTCGGAGCGTCGCTGTCCGACGTGGCGGCGATGGGGGCCGACGCCACCGCGGCGGTGGCCGTCTACGCCGCGCCGACGTTCGACGAGGACGACCTCCGGGCGTTCGTCCGGGGCGCGCGGGAGGTCTGCGAGGCGGTCGGCGCGCGCTACGTCGGCGGCGACCTCGACACCCACGACGAGTTCACGGCGGTCACCACCGCCCTCGGCCGCACCGACGACCCGGTCTCCCGGTCGGGGGCGACGCCGGGGGACGCGGTGTGCGTGACCGGGACGCTGGGTCGGAGCGGGGCGGCCGTCCGCGCGTTCGAGGCCGGGGACGTAGAGCGGGGGAACGACCTGTTCCGGTTCCGCCCCCGCGTGGCCGCCGGCCAGGTCCTGCGGGAGCGCGCCACCGCGATGATGGACTCGAGCGACGGCCTCGCGCGGTCGCTCCACCAGTTGGCGGCGGCCTCCGACTGCGGGTTCGACGTCGAGTGGGACCGCCTCCCCGTCGACGACGCCGTGGCGGCGTACGCCCGCGACGACGCCGACCGGCGAGAACTCGCGGCGTTCTTCGGCGAGGACTTCGAACTCGTCGTCACGCTCCCCGAGTCGGCCGTGGCGGACGCGCGCGAGCGACTCGACGTGCCGCTCACGGTCGTGGGACGGGTCACGGACGCGGCGAGCGGCGTCACCGCCGACGGTGACTCACTGCCGGACCGGGGCTACACGCACGGGGACGGAGGCGGGGACGCCTAGACCGAGACGACCTGTATCGGCACGAGGAGGAAACACATCGCGCCGACGAGGAAGGTGAACACGCCGACGAGTTGGCGCTTCCACCCGAGCGGCGTCTCGTCGACGGGGTGGGCCGGGCCGTTGAACGCGATGAGCGCGGAGAACAGCCCCCAGAACGCCCACAGTCCCACCGACTCGTTGATCTGGAGCCCCCGGACGTAGTAGAGGTACGCCGAGAGGCCGAACAGCGCGAGGGGGACGACGGCGGCCACCGACTCCTGCCGGCGGCCGAGCATCGCCCGCACCATGTGCCCGCCGTCGAGTTGGCCGACCGGGAGTAGGTTGAGGACGGTGAAGAACATCCCCACCCAGCCGCCGATGATGACCGGGTGGACCGTCTTGGTGGGGTCTGCGTAGTCGGTCACCACCGGCTGAGAGAGGATGCCCACGTCCGCGAGGACGTTCAACGCGCCCGCGATGAACTGGAGGAGCGGCGGGTTGTTGAACAGAATCATGTCGCCGCTCTCGACTGCCATCCGCGGGGGGACGTGGAACGGCGAGAGCAGGAGGCCGATGGCGGTGACCACGATAGTGGCCGCCAGCCCCGCCAGCGGGCCGGCTGCGCCGATGTCGAACAGCGTCCGCCGGTCGGGCATCTGCCCGCGCATCCGGATGATGGCCCCCATCGTGCCGAACGGGAAGATGAACGGGATGAGGTAGGGTAAGGAGACGTCCACCCCGTGGTACCGGCCCATGGCGTAGTGGCCGAGTTCGTGGACGAGGAGCACGCCGAGGACCGCCGCCGTGAACGGCCACGCCTGCAGGAGCACCAGCGGGTTCTGCGCGACGTCGTCGAGGGGGACGTAGTACCACGCGACGGCCCCGACGAACAGCGTCGAGAGGACCGTGGCGACGAGGAGGAGCAGGTTCGCCCACGGCACGCCGTCGACGCCGTTGGAGACGGGTTTGGCAACCAACACGTCCTCGGCGTCGCGTTCGCCGGAGGCGAACTGCACGTCGTAGCCCGCCTCCCTGTACGCCGGCCACACCTCCTTCATCAGCATCCGCCGGGGGACCAGCGATTCGCCGTAGTAGTACACCCGGTCGCCGTCGACCCGCGTCTCGCGCAGGTGGAACACCGTCTGTAGGGTCCCGACGGGAAGCGAGTCGCCCTGCGAGTCGGATTCCATCGTTCGGGTAATGTAGTCGCGCGCGTATAAATCCCGTGACGGGGGCACCGCTCGCCGTCGATAGCCGGGAGAACGAGGGGGGACCGGCGCCGGGGGAGACCGGCGTCGGATGCGAGCGCCTCGACGGGGACTGTCGGGGCGGTCTACGTCACGCAGACGCGGGTTCGATGCGCCACGTGGTGGCGCTGGTGTACGACCACTTCTCGATGGTGAGTTCGGACGCGGAGTCGCTCAGTTTGACCATCAGGGCGCCTATCTCCTTGGGCGAGAGACCGACCTCGTCGGCGATGAACTTGCTCTTGAAGTAGAGCTCTCCGTCCTGCGCCTTGTTCACGAGGAACTGCTTCAGGCGCTCTTCCTTCGAGTTGGCTTCCGTGGAGGGGTTTGCGGTTGCGCTCATGTTTGACCTCGCTCTCACCAAGGCCGTATGGGAGCATATAAAGGCAGGAACGTTAGTCGCAGTTCGGCCCCTTTCAGCCCAAACTCATGAAAAACGGACCTTTCACGACGTTTCTAGAACCCGTTAGATGTTTTACGAGCGTCTCTCAGCATTTCTCTCTGCGAGGCCAGTACGACAACTATAGCTCTCCGCCGAGGGATTTAATCGTGGTGGAATCGACTGAATTATCTTCACCGAATGAGAATTAAACGCGGGCGCGGGTCACGACTGGTCGTGAACCCAGAACTCCTCGTCGGTCGTGGTCTCTTTCTTGAAGATGGGAACTTCGTCCTTGAGGCGGTTTATTCCGTCTTCGACGGTCCGGAACGCCTCTTCGCGGTGGCCGGCGAGGACCACGACGAACACGATGTCCTCGCCCGACTCGATGACGCCGGTGCGGTGGTGCATCGCCACCTCGAACACGCCCTCACGTTCGGTGAGTTCGGCACTGATGCGGTCCATCCGCTCCTCGGCGACGCCCTCGTACTTCTCGAACTCCAGCCGTTCGGTGGGGGAGTCGTCCTCGGAGTCCTTCTCGCGCACCCGCCCGGTGAACGTGGCGATGGCCCCGGAGCGGTCGGCGCGGGGCGAGGCCTTCACGCGGTTCACGAGCGTCTCTAACGTGATTCGGGGGTCGCGCGCCTCCACCGCGTCGAGGACGGTCGACCGGTCGACGTCCGACGGGGACTCGGCCTCGTGGACCACGTCGCGCGCGTCCGTCCCTCCGAAGGCGACGGTGGGGACGGCGGCGTCCGGGAACCCCGACAGGAGGGCGTAGTCGTACGTCGCCGCGAGTTCGTCCAGCAGGTCGTCGAGCGACCGGTCCCGTCCCGTCGTGGTCCACGACCCGTCGTCGGCGCGTTCGTACGTCGCGTCGGCGGGCCCGGGGTCGAACGCCGCGTCCGGGCGCGCGACCACGGTGGCGACGCGCCCGTCGAGTTCCGGGGCGAGGTCGGCGAGGAACTCGGACGCGCCGGGGCCGACGGCACCTAGCGGTCTCATACTCGTTGACCGGGCCGCGAACGGCTTTAGTGTTTGCACCTGCTCCAGCGGGTCTGTCGACGGTGACGGGAGCGTTCGTTAGACCGACGAAAGCGAAGCGAAAGAAGACGCTTCGTGTAGTACCAGTACGACTCTTAGATACGAACAGGCGATGTCTAGTGCTTCGCGTAGTGGCGGGTCGGTACCATCCGGGGTTCACAAGAGCCCCAATCTCGGTACGCTAGGGGACGAAGCTCCCCCGGATGTTATCAGGGCACAGGGGATTCTGGTCGGCTAGCGACACTCGAAGCCGTTGCTCCGAGACTGGAGGTGTTGCTCGGTTAGTGATAAAGGGCTTCGCGGGGACGAACGGAGCAGTCAGCACCCTCGGGGTCGTCTCCGCCTCACCCGTCGGACCCTCCATCCTCGACGCCGAACTCGCCGATAGCGTTCAGTTGTGCCTGGTCCAAGTACCGGCCGAGGTTCTCCGTGGCCACGAACTCGACGGACTGCGTCTGTCCTGCTTCGTCGAGGAACTCGGAGCGCAGGATGGTGTTGTTGCTCCGCTCTGCGACCACGAAGTTGTGGCCGGGGAGGTGCTCGGACCGCAGGGATCCGCTGTCGTCCGGCGAGAGTTCGACGTTATTGGTCCAGTTGATCCGGTACGTTTCGCCGGGAGTGACCGAGAGCGTGGGGTTGGTCTGGCCGGCGATCGAGTCGGGCGACTCGCCCTGCCAGCCTCCCTCTTGGAGCGACAGCTCGTAGACTTGGGTCGGTTCGCCCGGCGTTATCTCCGGTAGCGTCAGCGTGATCTCCTTGTCGGAGCCGTCGATGGTAACCTCTTGGGACACCATCTCGTGGTTGTACGCCCACGCGCGGACGGTGTAGGTCCCGTTTTCGAGCGTGTCGAAGCGCGACACTCCGGACCTCTCTCCCGCCGCACCACGCGCGAGAACGGTCGAGAACCCGACCGTCGCGGCGAAGATGTCGTACAGTTGGTCGCCGATGGAGACGTACGCCGGAAGCGGCTCCCCCTCGCCGTCCTTGACCGTGACCCGTAGTGCGTGGACGTCTCGCGGGTCGACGAACTCGATCGGACCCCACATCTGGACCGGGTGGGGCAGACACCTGTACGTCGCCATCTGCGGTTCGGCGGTGAACGAAAGTCGAGCGGCCTCCCCCTGTTCGTGTATCGTCTTGGTGGATTGGAGGATGTTCTCCTCCTCGTCGAGGATGTTGAAGTTGTGGTGGTTGCCGTCGCCGTTGAACCACCAGACCTCGTAGTCTCGACCCTCGACGACGCGTAGCGCCGGGTTCGTTTCGGCGTTTATCTCCACCGGTCCGACGCCGATCCAACCGCTGACGATGCCGAGGAGGTTGAACTGGCGGGCCACGTTCGAATCCGACTGTTGGAGGGCCGGCTGGATGTTGGCCTGGTCCAACAGCGCCTGGAAGTCGCCGGCCGTGGTGCCCGGCATGCCCGCCACCGCTCCTGTGGCCGCGGTTCCTTTCAGCACGCTCCTTCGGGACAAGTTCGGTTCGTCGTCTTTCTGACTCATTGGTCGCCCTCCATGGAGAAGATTGCAAGCCGCCTGTCTCGCGGTCCCTGTTGCAGCCAGCCGCTGCCCCCAACTTGGACGGCAACGTACTGTTTGCTGGTTCCGGGGTCGTACCAGCTCATCGGTGACGCGGCGACTGGCGCGCCGAGGTCGAACTCCCAGAGACGGTCACCGCTCGCCCCATCGTAGGCGACGAATGTACCGTTCTGGGTGCCCATGAACGTTAGTCCCGCCGCGGTCGTCATCAGGCCGCCCCACTTGTAGTGCTCGCTCTGAATCCACTCGCGCCAGACACGCTCGCCCGTCGTCGGGTCGACCGCGATGACGGCGGTGGTGTTCTCGTTCCAGCCATCAGGCGGCTCCGCCGGCGGGTCGTCGAGTCCGCCGCCCCAGTACGTCTCGCCGGCTTCGTATACCTCGAACCGCCAGAACAGATCCTGCGGGGAGTTCTGCATCACGCCGTAGACGAGGCCCGTTTCGGGGTTGTAGGCGGGGGGTTGCCAGTCGGTGCCGCCCTGTGCGCCCGGGACGAACGGCACCCGTCGGTCCTCGCTGATGTGCGGGATCATCTTCCACATGTTGAGGTGCTGGACGCCCTCTTGAGTACGTTCGAGCAGCTTCCCACAGTCGGCGTCCAGGGTGTACCCCCAGCCGGTTTTTCCGAAGTTGAAGACAGCGTCCGTGGTCGTGCCGTCGTGTTCGAGGTCGCGGATCAGGATGCGAGGCGCGGCCGAATCGTAGTCCCAGATATCGTGGGGACTCTCCTGATACGCCCACTCGAAGTTGCCGTTTTCGAGGTTCAACGAGATGGTTCCGCACGTGGGCGCGTTCGGGCCGGGCCGGACCGTGCCGTCAAAGTCCGGACCGGGGTTCCCGACCGGCGAGTACAGCCGGTTGTTCTCCACGTCGATGGTCGTCGTCATCCAACTCGTCGCGGAGCCGTTCTGCCAAGCGTCGCCGAGCCACTCGTCTTTCCGAGGCGTGTTCGTCTTCCAGAGCATCTCGCCGCTCTGGGCGTCGAGCGCCGCGATGAATCCGACGACGCCGTACTCACCGCCGGCGCTGCCGGTGATCACCTTGCCGTCGTAGACGACCGGTGCCCACGTCGCAGAGTAGCCGACCGTGTGGTCGGCGGTGCTCGTCTGCCACTTCTCCTCGCCGGTGTAGCGGTCGAGGGCGACGACGCCCGAGTCGAGCGTCGTCATGTACACCGTGTCGCCGAAGATGGCGGCTCCACGGTTGTTATCGTCACAGCAGAGCAGCACGTCGATCGGCGGCGCGTACGTGTAGCTCCACAGTACCTCCTGCTCGCGGGGGTTGATCGCCTTGATGTGGTTCGGCCCGTTCGTCTGGTACATGATGGGCGGGTCCCCCGGGACCACGATGGGCGTCCCCTCCATGCTGGAGCCCGCGCCGACCGACATCTCGGCCTCCAGTTGGAGGTTAGAGACGTTCTCCTTGGTGATGACGTCGGCGGTCGTGAAGCGGTGTTGTTCGTAGCTCCCGCCGTACATCAGCCACGCCTCGGGGTTCTCCCCCGACCTGTTCAGCATCTCCTGCGTGACGTCTTGCTTCGGGATAGCGTCGGGGTTGTTCTGGTAGGTGACCGACTCGTCCGGACCCCCGACGAGCGTGTAGCCGTCGTCGACCTTTTTCAGTTCGATGTCCCGCGCGGCCTGCGTGGCCGGGTCAGTGTGCAGCGACATCGGAACTCACCTCACCTCGCTGGGGGCGCGCATCTCGTCTGTGATGTAGTACACGTCTCGCATGAGGTCCTCCTGTCCGATGATGTCGATCGCGGCTCCGGCCGTGAGCGCGGCCGTGAGCTGACCGTCCGTCAGCCGCCCCGCACCCGCGACGTCGCAGGCGGCCATCAGCGTGACGTACAACCCGCCGAGCATCGCTTTGACGTTCCAGACCGCGTCGTCGAGAATCGCGTCCGTGACGAGCACCTCGTTTCGCCAGAGGTGCCGGTCAAGGTCGCGGATCCACAGCAGAGCGCCGCCGGCCGCCCGCTGGTGCAGCGGAGCGACGAACGACACGTCGAACTCCACGTCGTCGGGAATGTCCCGCGTCGGGACCCATCGCGCGAGTCGGGTGTTGTTGTTCACGACGTCCATGAGCAGTGCGGTTTTCTCTCGCTCGTCGAACCCGACGTCGTCGAGTTCCGACTTCAGCGGGTCGGCGAGAACGAGTTCGCGCGCGGTGTGTGCGATGTGCTCCGGCGTGAACCGGGGGAGGTTCTCTTCGACGCTCTCGAAGAAGCCGACGTCCGTGAGGTGTTCGTACGCGCGCCACCCGGGCGCCGCGACTGCGTCGTACAGACCCGCCGGTTCGTCGGGGACGCCGACGCTCCGGACGGCGGGTAGCCGCTTTACCTCCGCCGCGACGCCGCTTAGTTCCGTCTCAAGGAGGTCGACGTCGAGGCGACCGGAGAGGTCCCCTCGGATCGACTCGCCCATCGAGGCGAACGCCGGCTCCGTTCCTGGTTCGACCACACCGCTCAACGTTTGGAGCGTCACGGGACCGTCCTCCGTCGGTCGTTCGATACCTAGATTCTGTATCAGCTGTCGCTGGTCCTGTGCCGTAATTTTGGGTTCTATGTTAACTTTTGCCATGGTGCCCAACTGACGATATATGGAATCGGTGGTGATAATTCTTATCAACCATATTATGATATTGTAGTTATATAATAAAACGCATTGGTCATTGTGCCCAGTAGTTGTATCTCCATAGATGGACTATCGACGACGCAGACAGTTTGCGGCGTTTCCGGCTCCACAGACCGAGCCACGCACGGCGCCGCCGCCACAGAGTCCGTGTCCCGTCATCCGTGTGGCGGCGAGCGTCGCGCCGCCGTCAATCGAACGGTAGCAGCGAGGAGGCGAAACCGGTCACACGGCGATACATATCTGACTTCTGGAAAGTTCGAGAATGCGGCCAGACACGCTATATTCGACCAAGTCGACGCCTCAGGGAAACGGTGCCGAGTTCGAGTATCGTGAGCAACCCGTCACCGAACGACACCGAAATCCGGCGAGTATCGAGTGTAAACACCTGAGCGAGAGCGAATTCGAGGCGCTAGCGAGGCAGCGTATCTCTCCCGCCGACGTGACGCCACGAGTCGTTTTTCCTCGCCCGAGAGGGGACCACTCAACCGAACGCTGTCACGAGCAGCGGTCTTGGTGAGTCACTGAGAGAAGCAAACGACATCCGGATCGACGTGAGTCAGTCGACACTGCGAACACGGTCGAATCCGGTCCGCGACGTCAGTTCGGTCGGCGCGGCCCGTTCACGGAGTTGATAACCCTTAAGACCGCCTCACGGCAATCCGGTTCCAATGAGAGTCGTGATTTCTATCGGCGGGAGCGTGCTCGCGCCCGAACTCGATTCCGACCGGGTGGAGGCACACGCCGCCGTCATCGAGTCCCTCGCCGACGAGGGGTGCGAACTCGGGACCGTCGTGGGCGGGGGCGGCATCGCGCGGGAGTACATCGACACCGCGCGCGCCCTCGGGGCGAACGAGGTACAACTCGACCAGTTCGGCATCGACGTGACCCGTCTCAACGCGCGGTTGCTCATCGCGGCCCTCGGCCCCGCGGTGGACCCCACGCCCGCGAGGGACTACGACGAGGCGGGCGACGCCATCCGCCGCGGCGACATCACCGTGATGGGCGGCGTGATGCCCGGGCAGACCACCGACGCGGTGGCCGCCGCCCTCGCGGAGTACATCAACGCCGACCTCCTCGTGTTCGCCACGAGCGTCGACGGCGTCTACAGCGCCGACCCGCGCGCCGACGCCGACGCGGAGAAGTTCGACACCATCTCCGCGGCCGACCTCGTGGACGTCATCGCGCCCATGAGTCGGGACGCCGGAGCCTCTGCCCCGGTTGACCTCCTCGCGGCCAAACTCATCGAACGCGGCGAGATGCGCACCATCGTCCTCGACGGCACCGACCCCGACCGAATCCGGGACGCCGTCCTCCGGGGCGAACACACGGGGACCGACGTGGTGCCCGCGGCGAACGCGGACGAACCCACCTACTGGGCGCAACGATGAGCGACGACCCCGACCCGAGCGCGGACGGGAGCGAGAGCGAGAGCGCGGACGCCGGCACCACGGGGGCCGAAGCCGAGTCCGACGCCGAGGAGTCGGCGTTCGCCGTGGGCGAGGAACCGGACGAGGGGGACTCCCACCGCGCGTTCTGGGCCGACGCGGTGGCCGACGAGATAGAGGCCCGGGACCCCGAGGACCCCGTCGTCATCAAGGGCGGCGTCTCGCCGTCGGGCGTGCCCCACCTCGGTCACTTCAACGAGATAATGCGGGGCTACTTCGTGGCCGAGGTGCTCCGCGAACGCGGCCACGAGGTCAGGCAGGTGTTCACCAGCGACGACAGGGACGCCCTCCGGAAACTCCCGCGGCGCCTCGCCGACGACGACTGGAACGTCGTCGAACTCGGCGACGTGGACGCGGGCGCGTTGGGGCGCAACCTCGGCAAGCCCTACACCGACATCCCCGACCCCTTCGGGAAGGTCGACTCCTACGGCGCGCACTTCACCAACCTCCTGAAGGAGAGCGCCGACCGCATCGGCGTCCCCATCGACGTGGTCTCGAACACCGAGATGTACGAGAGCGGCGAGTTCGAGGCGGTCACCCGCCGCGTCCTCGAACGCGCGGACGAGGCCCGCGAGGTGCTGGCGAAGTATCAGGCGGGCGTCGACGACGACTACGTCCCGTTCATGGCCCAGTGCGCCGAGTGCGGGCGACTCACCACGGGCGTGCGGAGCGTGGACGCGGAGGAGGGCACCGTCGAGTACGTCTGCTCGGGCATGGAGGCGGGCGGGCGCGAGATAGAGGGCTGTGGCCACGAGGGCACCGCCACGCTCCGCGAGGGCAAACTCCCGTGGCGCTTCGAGTGGCCCGCCCAGTGGCAGGTGCTCGGCGTCGACTTCGAGCCGTTCGGCAAGGACCACGCGGAGGGGTCGTGGCCCTCGGGCGAGGACATCGCCCGGAACGTCCTCGGCATCGAACCGCCGGTGCCGATGACCTACGAGTGGTTCACGCTCAACGGCGAACCGCTCTCCTCCTCGGAGGGGAACGTCGTCACCGTCGACGAGGTGCTGGAGTACCTCGAACCCGAGGTGCTGCGCTACTTCTTCGTCCGCAACCCCAAGAAGGCGAAGGACTTCGACCTGACCCGCCTCGACCAACTCGTCGACGAGTTCGACCGGTTCGAGCGGGTCTACTTCGGCGACGTCGCGGACGAGACGCTCGCCCCCCTCGCGGAACGCGCCTACCCGTTCGTGGTGGACGAGGTGCGCGAGGACCGGGTCCGCCTGCCGTACACGTTCGCGGCCGTCCTCGGGATGACGGACGACCGGGACCTGCGCGTGCAGATGGCGCGCAACGAGGGCCACATCACGGGGGACACGCCGGAGTGGGCCGTCGAGGAGGCTCTCGGACGCGTCGAACGCGCCCGCGCGTGGGCGGAGGCGATGGACAACGAGTACAACTACAGGCTCCAGACCGACCTGCCGGACGTCTCGTTCGACGCCGACGTGGAGGCGGCCCTCGACGAACTCGCGGAGTTCGTGGCCGCAGGCCACGGCGGCGACGAGATTCAGGGCGAGATATACGAGACGGCGCGGCGCCACGACGTGGACGTGGGCGAGTTCTTCGAGGCGGGCTACCGCCTCTTCTTCGACGAGACACAGGGGCCGCGCCTCGGCGAGTTCCTCGGCGAACTCGACCGCACCTTCGTGGTCGAACGCCTCCGGCGCGAGGGGTAGCGCGAACGGCGCGGGCGACCTCTCCCGCGACACGGTCCGGGCCGGAGGTCCGAGGGGATTCGGTCCCGCCCGGAGACCGGAGTCGGAACGCCCGACCGTGCGACGCCGCCGCCGCGGATGTGCTGGTACCTTTATGTCGGCGTCGCGCTAACCGCATACCGTCCGTAGCTTCCGACCCCGTACGGCGCCCGCGCCGTCCGGACGGCGGGCGGCGGGTCGGCGGCGGCCCGGGGCGGATACGGAGGGAACACGATGCCACTCAGCAACCGAAGCACGCGGTCGGCGGCGGCGGAACCGAACGAGACACCGGGCGACGCGAGCGACGGGGGACGGTCGGGGCGGCGCGCCCTCCTCCTCCTCGGCGCCGCCGCCGTCGGCGTCGCCGCGGGCGTCGCCGTCCTCCGGCGTCGCCGACCGAAGCGCGAGTTCACGGAGATAGAACTCGACGCCGACCCCGCCGAACAGTAACCCGAACGCATTTCCCCGACGGAACCTTTCCTTCCGTCGATGAACACGCTCCTGTGGGTACTCGTGGGCGTCCTCGTCTACTCGGTTCTCGCGCTCTCGTTGCGACAGCAGGGGATACTCCCCGAGTACGTCCGAGTGCAGGGTCCGCTCACGACCGTCCACACGAAACGCGGAAAGGCGTTGCTCGACTGGTTGGCCCGTCCGAAGCGGTTCTGGCGGGCGTGGAGTAACGTCGGCGTGGGCGTCGCGGTCGTCATCATGGTCGGGGTGTTCGTACTGCTCGCGGTGCAGGCGGTGGCCATCCTCCAGAACCCGCCCCAGCCGTCGGCGGTGAACCAGCCCCGTAACTTCCTCGTCATCCCCGGCGTCAACGACTTCCTCCCGCTCTCGGTCGCCCCCGAGATAGTGGCCGGCCTGCTGATAGGCCTCGTGGTGCACGAGGGCGGGCACGGCCTGCTCTGTCGCGTCGAGGACATCGACGTGGAGTCGATGGGTCTCGTGCTGTTCACGCTGATACCGGTGGGCGCGTTCGTGGAACCCGACGAGGAGAGCCAGCAGTCGGCCGACCGGGGGAGCCAGACCCGGATGTTCGCGGCGGGCGTGACCAACAACTTCGCGGTCACCATCGTCGCGTTCGCCCTCCTGTTCGGCCCGGTGGTCGGGGCCATCGGCGTCGCGCCCGGCGTCGCCGTCGCGGGGGCGTACGACGGGTCGCCCGCGGCGCAGGCCGGCATCGAGCAGGGCGACAGGGTCACCGCCGTCGCCGGGCAGAACGTCACGACCGACGCCCAGTTGGAGCGCGCACTCCTGAACGCCGACGACCGGACGGTGCAGGTCCGCGTCGCCGGCGACGACGGCGGCGAGCGCACGGTGTCGGTCCGGCGGTCGCTGCTCGTCTCGGGGTCGGTGGCGGGCAACCCCGCGAACCTCACCGTCTCGCAGGGCGAGGACCCCATCCGCGTCACCGCGGTCAACGGCACGCCGGTCCACACCCGCGCGGACTTCCGACGGGCAGTCGAGAACCGGACGTTCGTCCGCCTCGACACCTCCGCCGGCCAGCGGACCATGCCCGTGGGCGCGTACATCCTCGACGTGCAGGACGACGGCCCCCTAGCGGCGACCCGGGCGCCCGCCGACGGCGGGTTCGTCATCACCTCGGTGGCCGGGAAGCGCGTCACCTCCTCGGCGGACCTCGGGACGGCCCTCGACGCGACCGACCCCGGACAGACCGTCAGCGTCCGGGCGTACGTCGACGGGTCGTTCGAGACGTACCGGGTCACCCTCGCGGAGAACCCCCGCGACGGGAACGGCTTCCTCGGCGTGACCATCTTCCCCGGCACTAGCGGTCTCACGTTCACCGACTTCGGCGTCGAGTCGTACCCCGCGGGCGCGTACTTGGAGTTCCTCGGCGGCGACGGCGGGCCCGGCGCGATGGACGACATCCCGCCGGGGTTCCAGTCGCTGACCGACGGCCTCCTCGGGAAGGTGTACATCGCGCTGATGCTCCCGCTCATCGGCGTCCAACTGCCCATCCCCAACTTCCCGGGGTTCACCGAGGCCACGATGAACTTCTACACCCTGCAGGGCCCGCTGTCGGCGTTCGGCGGCTGGGTGTTCCTGTTCGCCAACGTGCTGTTCTGGACGGCGTGGATAAACCTCCAACTCGGCCTGTTCAACTGCATCCCGGGCTACCCGCTCGACGGCGGGCGCATCCTCCGCAACGGGGTGGAGGCCGTCGTCTCCCGTCTCCCGGTCGAACAGCCGTACGCGCTGGTCCGGACCATCACCACGAGCATCGGACTGCTGATGCTGGCGTCGCTCCTGCTCATGGTGTTCGGGCCGTCCCTGCTCTCCGGGTGAGGGGACCGCCGGGTCCCGTCACGTCCCGACCCATTCCGTCTCTTCTCGTCGCCTCTCTTCCCGTCTTCCGCCGACCCGTCGGCCGACAGATCAACTCGCCGACGGAGAGAGCTACTACCGCTCCGTGCGTGGGAGTAGCACGGCAATCGTGAGCGAACCGGGGGCAGAAGCGGCGGTGGCGTGCCCGAACTACGGCGAGACGGCGAGCGTGCGGGTCTCCGACGGCGCCGACGACGCGGACCTCGTCGTCCGGCCGTACGTGGCGGCGTGGGGCAACTACGAGACGGTGACCTGTTCGGCGGGCCACCGGTTCTGGGTCTACGTCTGCTGAGCCGACGACCCCCGCCCCGCGGGCGTGACTCGTCGGGGGCGCGTAGCCAGCCGCTTCGTCGGAGATCGGTGGCTACCTCGGCAGCCAGCGGACCGGGGCGAGACGGGGTCAGTCCGCGCTCTCGTCGGCGGCCTCTTCGGCCGCCCCGGGGTCGTCGAGGTTGTGTCGCCCCGAGACGTCGGCCGGCGGGTCGTCGCGCCGGTCGAACGTCCCGAAGTCGCGTTCATGGTGGCGGATGACCTGCTCGCATATCCACTCGCTGAACGCCTCGTCGAACCGCCAGCCGTCGTCCGACGGGGCCAACGCGAAGCGCTCGTCGGTGGCGAACGCGACGAACACGTGGTAGAATCCGAGGATGACGTCCGCGAACTCCTGAGCCTTGGTACCGCACTCCGACCGCCTGCGGGCGAGTTCCTCGCTACCAGCGTCGGTGAGTTCGAAGTACTTCCGGTCGCCGCAGTCGTCGCGGTCGACCTGTCTGGTCCAGCCCTTCTCCTCGAACTTGTGGAGGACGGGGTAGACCGACCCGTACGAGGGCTCCCAGTGGCCGCCCGACAGGTCGCGTATCTCCTTGAGTATCTCGTAGCCGTAGTACGGCCGCTCGTCGAGGAGTTCGAGCACGAGATACGAGATGAGACCTTTCGGGGGGCCGCTTTTCCGCATCGTGTGCGGATGCGCGAGGCGGACAAAAAGCGGTTGCGGTGTCGGCGGTCGGCGCCGGCGAACAGTTATGCCGCCCGGGAAGCTACGCGGTAACACATGTCTCACAGCGTGAAGCGTCCCGAGGAGTACATCTGCGAGGGCTGCCACAGCGTCTACGTGGGGACGCCGTACCAGGAGAGCGGCACTATCCACTACGACCCGCCGTCGGCGTGTGCGGCGTGCGGGAGCGAGGAGTTCGTCGAGATGGAGCAGTTCCCCCGCGTCGACCGACACGTACGCGA
The DNA here is from genome assembly GCA_046097085.1 of Haloferacaceae archaeon 50. GTDB lineage: Archaea > Halobacteriota > Halobacteria > Halobacteriales > Haloferacaceae. Next base: position 342,938 of record CP175567.1, read on the forward strand.
CCGAAGCGAGGAGTAACTGAACGAGGCGCGCCGAGTTGCGCGAGCGGAGCCGACGGGAGAGACGCCGCGTCTCTCCGTCCCGCCGCACCCCGTCTCGCCCCGCTGCGTTCCGGGTCGGCCCCCACGTTTTTCGATTGGACGGGTGCGTGTAGTGGTGTGCAGTACATCCGGCTCCTCGTGCCCGACGACCGGAGCGACGAGGTTCGCGCCCTGCTCCGGGAGCGGGACGCGACGTTCGTGGTCCTCGAAACCGAAGCGGAGGACGGCGGCGAGTACCTCTTCCAGTTCCCGTTTCCCGACGAGGGGGTGCAGGAACTCTTCGAGGCGCTGACCGCGGACGCGGGGCTCGACGACGACCAGTTCCGGGTCGTGAGCGGGACGGAGACGGTGACCGGCGCGAACGAGGAGCGACTGCAGGAGGCCTACGCGGACGAGGGGCTCCCGCCGGAGGAACTCGTGTCCAACGCCCGGGAACTCGACCTCGACTGGTACATGTACGCGACGATGACGCTCCTCTCGACGGTGGTCGCGGCCGCCGGCCTGCTCCGGAGTTCGGCGGCCGCCATCGTGGGGGCGATGGTCATCGCGCCCTTCTTCGGGTCGTCGCTCGCGGCCACGACCGGGCTCTGCTGCGGCGACCGGGAGGTGCTCGTGGACGGGGTCCGGTCGCAGGTGGGCGGACTGTGTCTCGCGGTCGGCGGCGCGGTGGCCGTGGGGGCCGCCGCGCGGACCTTCGCGTTCGTCCCCCCGGGGTGGGATCTCTCCCAGAGCGCGCAGTTCGGACTGTTCAGCGGTCCGAGCGTGCTCTCGACGCTGGTGGCCGTGGCCGCGGGCGCGGCGGGAGGTATCGCGCTCGCCACCGCCGTGCCAACCGCCCTCGCGAGCGTCGCCATCGCGGCCGCCATCACCCCCTCGGCGGCCGCCGTCGGCCTGTCGGTCGCGTGGGGCGACCCGCGGTACGTGGTCGGGTCGCTCGTCCTCCTCGGGGTCAACGTCTTCGCCGTGAACCTCGCCGCCGCCGGGCTGTTCACCTCGCTCGGGTACATCCCCCGTCCGCTCTCGCTCGCGCCGGACGGGCCGTCGCTGGCGCGCGCGCGGTACTTCGCCGTCGCGGGCGTCACGGTCCTGCTGATAGTCGGCATCGCGGCGACCGCCGCGCAGTTCGTGGCGTTCTCCCTCGCGACGAACGAGGCGGTGGCGGCCGAGATGGACGGGTCGTACGAGGACCTCGCCCTCGCCGACGTCTCGGTCGAACACGGCGTCGGCCCGCCGGTGTCGCTGTCGGGTCGCGTGACCGTCACGGCGTTCCGCGCCGGGTCGAGGCCGCACCCCAACCTCGACGACGACCTGCGTCGGGCGATACGTCGCCGGACGGGGCGACGGGTGGAGGTCGAGGTGCGGTACGTCCCGGTGGAGGCCGTGCGGGCGAACGACCACCGGCGGTGGTGGTCGCGGACGCCGGGCGGCGCGACTCCCCTCGCCGGAGCGCACGCCGACGGCGGCTCGGACGCTCGCGCGACGGCCCGGTGACGGGCCGAACCCGCGGAATATCCGGCGTCCGCGGCCGGAGCCGTGGCCAACTCGCAAAGCCCTTGGGGGCGGACTCCTAACCCGCCGATATGCCTGAACCGCCGCAGACGGACGAGGGCTGGTACGCCCTCCACGACTTTCGGACCGTAGACTGGGACGCGTGGCGCGACGCGCCCGAACGCGCACGCGAGCGTGCGGTGGCCGAGGGAGTCGAGTACCTCCGCTCGCACGAGGCGGTCGAGGACGCCGAGGACGGCGTGTCCGCGGTGTTCGGGATGTTGGGTCACAAGGCCGACCTGCTCGTGGTCCACTTCCGACCCACGCTCGACGCCCTCTCGACCGCCGAACGCCGGTTCGAGACGACGGCGCTCGGCGAGTTCACCGAGCAGACGAACTCCTACGTCTCCGTGACCGAGGTCAGCGGCTACGTCTCCGACGACTACTTCGAGGGCAACGAGGAGGAGATAGACCAGGGGCTCCGGCGGTACATCGAGATGAAGTTGAAGCCAGACATCCCCGACGACCAGTACGTCTGCTTCTACCCCATGAGCAAGCGTCGGGGCGAGGAGCACAACTGGTACACCCTCTCGTTCGACGAACGCGCCGAGATGATGGCCGGCCACGGCGAGACGGGGCGGAAGTACGGCGGGAAGATAAAGCAGGTCATCGCCTCCAGCCTCGGCTTGGACGACTGGGAGTGGGGGGTGACGCTGTTCGGCGAGGACCCCGTCGAGATAAAGAACATCGTCTACGAGATGCGCTTCGACGAGGCCACCTCGAAGTACGGCGAGTTCGGCTCCTTCTACGTCGGCCGCCGGTTCCCGCCCGAGGACCTCGGCGCGTTCCTCCGCGGCGAGTCCGTCCCGACGAGCGAACACGGCGGTGAGAGCGGTCACGGCCACGCGCACGCTCACGGTGAGGGTGGCGGTCACGGCCACGGTGGGGGTGACGGCCATGCCCACGGTGGGGATGACAGTCACGCTCACGGCGAGGGCGACGACTCGGACGGCATCCGGGGCGAACTCGCGGACCTCGACATCTACGCCGGCAAGCCCCACGGCGAGGACGTGTACGCCACTGTGCTCTACTCCGAGGCCGACCCCGACGAACTGTTCGAGGAGGTGAAGGGGCTCCGGAACAACTTCGACCACTACGACACCCACGTCAGGACCGCCGTCTACGAGACCGACCGCCGGTCGGCGGTGGTGAGCATCTGGGAGACCGAGAGCGCCGCCGACACCGCCGCCGGCTTCCTCTCGGAACTTCCCGGCGTCGTCTCCCGCGCGGGCGAGGAGAGCGGGTTCGGCACGATGGGTATGTTCTACACCGTGAAGCCGGAGCACCGCGACGACTTCGTCGAGAAGTTCGAGACGGTGGGCGGCGTGCTGGCGGAGACGGAGGGGCACCACGAGACGGACCTGATGGTGAACCGCGAGGACGGGAACGACATGTTCATCGCCAGCCAGTGGCGCTCCCGCGAGGACGCCATGGGGTTCTTCCGGAGCGACGAGTTCTCCGAGACGGTCGAGTGGGGCCGCGACGTGCTCGCCGACCGCCCGCGGCACGTCTTCTTGGCGTAGACGCGCCGCTCCGGCGGGTACTCCGCCACACGATTTTTCCCCGACGCGACGCCCTCAGCCGTCGTCTCGCGGGGCGGTCAGAGCGTAAGCCGCAGCTCCGAACAGGCCCGTGAGGAGGGTGACGACGGTCCAGCGGTCCCGGTTCCGGCCGGTCGCGCCCGCGTGCCGGCGGACGATGGCGGCGAGGACGGGGTGACCTACGAGGGTGACGGCGAGGAGGGTGCGCGCGCGGCGGCCACGCGGGAGACGCGCGAAGCGACGGCGGTCCATACGCCGGGAGCCGTCGGCCACCGCCGTGAACGTGGCGGTCCGGTCGCGGTTCCCGGCGAGGTCTGCCGACCCGTTCGCACAACCGAATCAATATGAGGCGGGCGGGCTTACGCCCCTGCGATGACCAAACGCCACGTGTCACTCCCGCCGGACGCCGAGGAGCGGATCCAGTCGTTCGTAGACGAGGTGGACAGACGGCTCTCGTCGGACGAGGAGGACACCTGCGACGTGGTGCAGGACGTACTCATCGACCTCCACGGCGACCGCGAGGCGTACGAGGCGTGGCAGGAGGGCGCGGGGATATCCAACGCCGAGCGCATCCGCCTCCAGGGGTACAACCCGTGCAACTCCACGCTGGAGAGCGAGTACTACGCCGAGAAGGACGAGGAGCGCTACCAGGAGTCGAAGTACCTCCAGTGGCTCTGGCGGCAGTTCGACGCCACGCCCATGGCCGACAACATCGAGTTCGCCCTCCGGTTCCGGCAGATGCTCGCGAACCACCTGTTCGAGGAGGCGGGCGACAACCTCCGCCTGTTCAAGGGCATCACCTTCTCCTACGGTCACAACATCCGGGTGGGCGACAACACCGTCGTCCACGACGACGTCCACCTCGACGACCGGGGGCGACTCACCATCGGCGACCGGGTGTCCATCTCCGACGGGGCGCACATCTACAGCCACGACCACGACATCGTGGACCAGACCGACGTGAAGAACTTCCACACCATCGTGGAGGACGACGCCCGCGTCACCTACGACTCGATGGTGCGCGCCGGAGTCCGCGTCGGGCGGAACGCCGTGGTGGGCGCGCGCGCCGTGGTGCAGGGCGACGTGCCGGACCACCACATCGCGGTGGGCATGCCGGCGAAGAGCGTCAAGATAAAACCGGGCTGGGAGGACGTGGCCGAACCCCTCGACGCGGGCGGCGAGAACCGCCGCGAGGAGCGACGCATCGAGTACGACCTGTCCGACGACGTCGACGTGTTCGACGAGTTCCAACGGGACGTCGAACCGCCGGGCGGGAGGTAGGGCGCGTTCGACGGGAACGGGGACGGAGACGGAAACGGGGTCGGTGTCGGGGAATCACCGCCTCCCGAGCGACGCGGACGTCCGTACGAATCTGACTGTTCGGTCGAACCGGGGTTCTAAGTACCAGCGTGACAAATAATACCACATGGAAGCGTGGGGATGGATAATCGTGTTCGCCGTCGGCCTCACGGCCCTCCAGTTACTGCTCTACCGGTACCTGGTGGGGCGGGGCGACGTGCCCGGGGAGGCACGAGGGCTCGTGGGCGACGGCGACGACGCGAACCGGACCACGCCCAACGCGGAGTGGTCGAACGACTTCCGGCACGCCACCCTCGGGGCGCAGGTCGACAGCACGGCGGCGGCCGAGGACGGCCGGCGGTGCCCCCGGTGCGGCGCGGAGAACGAGGCCGAGCAGGCGTACTCGCGGTGCTGGAACTGCGCGCGACGCATCGCGTGAGCCGTGGCCCGGGCCGTCGCTATCAACGTCGGGGCGAACACCAACCTGCCGGGCGTCAGAGGGCCGGTCTACCCCGACGGTAGCTTCGAGTACGTCCCCATCCCGGAGCGGAAGCCGACGGCAGAGCCCGTGCCGACGTACGCGGACCTCGACTTCTCGACGACGCTCCCGCCGGACGCCCGGGACGCCCCCGTCCACTTCGACCCGGAGTTCGCGGGCTACGCCGGGCGCACGGCCCACACTTACGGCGACGAACACGGCGTGAAGGCCGGCCCCCTCTCGCGCCTCGCCCCCGGCGACTCGCTGCTCTTCTACGCTACCTTAGAGCGACGGGGGCGCGAAGGCGGGCGAAGCGCACCCTCGGAGACGGGGGGAGCGACGCGGCGTACGGGCCGCGAAGACGCCGGCGGTTCCGGCGACGGCGACGGTGACGACGCCTTCGCGCCGTGGATAGCCCCGGAGTGGGGTGCGTACCTCGTCGGCGAGTTTCGGGTGGAGCGCGTCCTGACGGGCGCGGAGTACCGCGACGCCGACCCCGCGGTGCGCGCCCGCTTCGCCACCAACGCCCACGTCAAGCGCGACCCGTTCGACGCCGAGGTGCTGGTGGCCGGCGGCGACGGGTCCCGCCTGTTCGACCGCGCGGTGCCGCTCTCGGCCCGCGACGCGGGTGCGACGGCCAACCGCCTCGTGACGGGCCTGTCGAACGACTCCGGGAAGGGGCCGTGGTGGCGGCGAGTGCTGCGGTACGACGAGGCGGCGACGGCCGAACTCCGGCGCGTCCTCGACGCCGCCCTCGGCGACGGCGACTACGCGGCGTGTTTCGGCGAGTGACGCGAGGGTGCGCGACGCTGCCAGCGACGTCGAGGCGGCGCTGGTTGACGAGTGGCGAGTCACGGACATCACGCCCGGCCGGGTGGTCGGCGAGCAGGTCCGGACCGGGGAGCGACGGCACGGCGCTCGGACCGCCCGACCCCGGCGCACTTTTTGTATTTATGTATCTAGCGGAATTTAGAGCATAAGAAATAAAATTAGCTATTTATAGATGGGAAATCTTTTGTGGCGGACCGCCGGCCATCGAGTCGATGGCGGACAGACGAAGCCGACGTTCGATTCTTCGCACAGCAGGCGCCGCGCTGACAGGGACCGCCGTTCTCGGAACCGCCGGGGCGGACCGCGCCGCCGCGCGGTCGGTCGACGAGGTCGTCTCCGACGCGCCGACCGAGGCGGTGTCCGACTGGATGTACCCCACGATGGGCACCAGCGACGACAACCCGTGGGCGACCGTCTACGGCAACTTCAAGTGCCCCTACACGCGGGACTTCGTTCTCAACCACCTGCCCGCGATGGTAGAGGAGTACGTCGAGACCGGTCGCCTCAACTTCCGCTTCCGGTCGCTGGCGTACGAACCCGACCCGAGCGACCCCTCCCACGGGTCGTCGCGCTACTTCATCTCCCAGAGCGACCCCGACATCGCCCGGGCGGGCCACGGCGTCTGGAAGGAGGAACCCGGAAACTTCTGGCAGTACTTCGTCGACATGTTCCAGAACCAGCCCTCCGGGTCGACCCACGCCGACCGACTCGAAGACCGGATGCGCTCGTCCGGCGTGGATAACTGGGGTCTGATAGGCAATCAGGTCGAGGACGACGACTACCAGTACTACCTCGAACGCACGCGCCGCGCCGCCGCCGGCCTCGGCGTCGAGTACACGCCCACCATGGAGTTCTACCACGACATCACTCCGCCCCACCACGGGACGCAGGACCTCTTCTCGTTCCTCGACGCCCGACTCGAACGGAACGGGTAGCGAACGCCTCCGACGGTCCCCGCCGGAGAGTGCCCGGGGTCACTTCAAACGGCTGTCAGTACAACGACCGGAGACACGTACGTCGAGAGTCCCAGGTACGGGCAAGGCTCACTCGATGACTGGTTCCACAACGCACGCGGTGTCACCGGAAGTAGAGGGTCCCTGCCACGTCGGCGAGTGTGAGTCGTGCGGCGAGACGGTGTTGGTCACCGACCCCGACGAGACGGAGGCGCTCGACCGGTACGGTCCCCGGGAGTGTTGCGGGTGCGGAGCGAACGAATTCGATCGCGTCTCCGTCGACGAGGCGATGAAGTGAGCGCCGGACGGGGCGGCAGTCCGAGTCGCCCGGCGAACCGCCTCGCGGTCCGCCCTCCTCGCGGGTGGCCGCAACCCCTACTTGTGTGAGGCCTCCACAACGACAGATGAGGCGTGAGCGATGAGCGACCGGGTCGACAGTCGGGTCGGCGACGAGGTGGAGGACGTCGCCGCCGACGGCGTGGCGGCCCTCCGAGAGCGGACCGGGGAGTTCGAGACGCTGCTCGACCGCTCGCGCGAGAGCCGAGTGAAACAGTGGATGCTACTGACGGGGCGGCGGTCGGTCGTCGCCAGCGGTCTACTGGTGGCGGTGTTCGTCGTCATCGTCGGTCTGAGCACGCTCAATCCGGTGGACGTGCGGCAGTTGCTCACCAACACGACCACCATCCAGACGCTGTTCAGTTCCCTGCTCAGCGGCGCAATCCTCCTCGTCTCCATCGTCGTCTCCATCAGTTCGGTCGTCCTCTCGCAGGAGATAACCTCCCTCGACGAGCAGGCGGACCGCATCGACGCCTCGATGGCGTACCGGGAGCACATCGAGGAGGTGGTCGAACGCGACGTCAGCCCGACCCGTCCCGCCGAGTTCCTCCAAGTAGTCCTCCAGTCGCTCGCCACCAAGACCAAGCAGTTGTCCGGCATCGCGGCCGACAGTTCGGACCGGGAGTTCCGCGACGACGTCGACCAGTTCTCGAAACGGCTCATCAAGGACGCCAAGCAGTCGGCGACGACGCTCGACGGGACGCAGTTCGGCTCCGCGAAGGTGCTGCTGGCCGGGCTGAACTACGACTACTCGTGGCAGTTGAACGCGGCTCGACAGCTGAGAGCGGAATACGCCGACACGCTGTCGGACGAGGGGACCGAGGTGTTAGCCGACCTGATAGACACGCTGAAGCTCTTCGCCACGGGACAGGCCTACTTCAACTCGCTCTACTACAAGCGAGAACTGGCGCGGCTGTCGAACACGCTCCTGTACGTGTCGCTCCCGGTCATCATCATCACGTCCTACGTCCTGTTGGCCCTCGACGCGAAGCAGTTCCCCGAGGTGTCGGTGCTCGGCCTCTCCCCGATACTGCTCGCCGTCGGCGCCGCGTACACCGTCGCGCTCGCGCCGTACGTCGTCCTCACGGTCTACGTGTTACGGGCCGGTACGGTCACGCTCCGGACGCTCGCCGCCGGCCCGTTCATCCTACAGAAGACGGCCGGGAGCGACGAGGGCGCGTGGGAGGCCAGCGTGGACACCAGAGACTGGGAGGTGCCGGACATCGCAGTCGACCCGGAGGAGAGCGACGCCGACGCCGACACCGACTGACGGCGCGTACACGGCGGCGGTGGCGAAGCGCCATGTTGAAGTAGAGCCGCGGAATACGCGTAACCGAGCGCGCCGGTGGTCTAGTGGTAGGACATGAGCTTCCCAAGCTCATAGCGCGGGTTCAATTCCCGCCCGGCGCATCTTCGACTTCTCACGCCGAGTTGCGGGAAACGACACCGGCGCGGCACGGCGCGAACTGGACGAACGTCCACGCGAAGCGGGCGAGAGGTGGGCTATTAGTCCCCCTCGCCCGAAGGTTTCCGCGATGAGTGCATCCGACCCCGTGCTGCGCGACGACGCACCGCTGGACCTCCGACTCTCGGACGACGAACTCGACGCCACGCGCGACAACATCACCGCGTTCATCCGCGACACCGTCGACGCCGCGGGGGCCGAGGGCACGGTGCTGGGTCTCTCCGGCGGCATCGACTCGACGCTCACCGCCTACCTCGCGGTCGAGGCGCTGGGCGAAGACGGGCTGAAGGGGCTGGTCCTGCCGAGCGAGGCTAACACCGACGAGAACATGAGCGACGCCGAGCGGGTGGCCGAGGAGTTGGGAATCGAGTACGAGGTGATCGAGATACAGCCCATCGTGGACGCCTTCTTGGACGCACACCCGGACGTGACCGAGGACAACGCGACCGAGGAACCCTACCGCACGGCGGCGGGCAACGTCAGCGTGCGCACGCGGGGCGTCCTCAACTACTTCGTCGCCAACGTCGAGAACCGTATCGTGCTCGGTACGGGCAACCGGAGCGAGGCGCTCACGGGCTACTTCACGAAGTACGGCGACCAAGCGGTCGACTGCAACCCCATCGGCAACCTCTACAAACAGCAGGTGCGCCAGCTCGCCGCCGGCGTCGGCGTGCCCGACGACCTGGTGGAGAAGACGCCCTCCGCGGAGATGTGGGTCGGCCAGACCGACGAGGAGGAGATGGGCGTCGACTACGACACCCTCGACGCCATCCTCGCTCTCCACGTCGACGGTCCCCTCTCGACGGCCGCCACCGCCCGGCACCTCGGCGTGAGCGAACAAGAAGTCGAGGGCGTCGTCGACCTCGTGAAGGGCAGCGCCCACAAGCGGGAGATGCCGCCCGCGCCGACACCGCTCGACCTGTAGCGTCGCGGTACGCCCCGGGACTCTCGTCCGCGGCGAGCGCCGACTCCGACTCTGACTCCGACTTCGACTTCGACTCCGGCCTCGCACACCCCCGCCCGACCACAAGTTTGGCGGCCGCCGCACAGGGGCGAGTGGCAGACCCGGACCGGCCCACCTCGATGGTCGAGTCGGGTCCGTCCCGTAATGTTCTTTCCAAAGGTCTTTGCCTTTCCCGCCGTAATCTCGTACTGATGGACGACGCCGTGCGGGCCCGGAACGCCGCGGGCGAGGCGCTCGCGGACATCGAGCCCGCGCAACTGCAGGACTTGCTCTCAGCGCGACTCGACGCCGCGTCCATGACGCCGGGCGTCCTGACGCTATTGTGCGCCCGGGCGTTCGACCCGGGCGCCGTCGCAGACGGCGTCGAGGAACGGGCCGCGGGCGTCCAGTTGATTTACGAGGGGCTTCGACTCACCCGGACGCTCGCGCACGACCAGCCGTGGGCGGCGCTCGACGCCGCCCGCCGCGACGACGGTCCCGCGAGCGACGGGGAGCGCACCGACGGAACGCCGCTGGCCGACGCCGGCATCGCGGCCGACCTCGACGTCTTGGCGGCCGACGTACTGGTGTCGCGCGGGTTCTACCTGCTCGCCCGCACCGAGGCCGCGAACCGCGCCGTCGAGACGGTCCGGGCGTTCGGACGCGACCAGACGAGTCGCCGCGAACCGGACGCCGACGCGGCGGCTCTCGACCGGAACTTGGAGGCCGACGTGTTCGCACTCGCCGTGGTCGCCGGGACCACCGCGACGGGCGCCGACCCCTCCGCCGCCCTCCTCGAACACGCGTCCGACCTCGCCCGGGAGCACGACGACGACCTGCCGCCCGCGGAGGTGGCGCTGTCCGAACTCACCGCCGAACGAATCGCGACGCTCTCCGGCGCGGGGTCGGACGACGGCGGCGACAGAGTGCGTTCGTCTGCCACGGACTCGTAGAAATCGAAACGCCTAAAGACGAATCCGGCCAAGTCGGAGTTGCGCCTGGGTAGCTTAGAGGTAAAGCGCGTCCTTGGTAAGGACGAGAGCCCGGGTTCAAATCCCGGCCTAGGCTTACTCCGGTTTGGTTAAATCCTGCGTATTTAAACTTCGATAGTGCCGGGTACGCTGCTGGGAGGCGGCATCCCCTTCTCGGTTCAGATGCCCTAACGACCTTCTCGCCTAAGCGTAGCTTTGCTCAGGTTTTCCAGAGGGGGTGGGCGGCGTGACGGTCTACGTCGAGACCGTGCCGCACGAGTTCGCTGCGAACTACCTCTTCAACGAGCGAGGGTTAGCTCCTTTCTTCGCGGCCGACAGGCGCGTGAAACGTGGCGGTGGCTCGGCGCTGGGTACCTTCACCCACGACGGGGAGGAGTGGCAAGCCCGTCTCTACTACCAGGAGAGCGGTCTCCAGCACCCCGGCGACACTACTCCTCAGGGAACGAGCTTCGATATCGAGACCCTGAGGGAGTATCGGCTGAACGTAACGTGTCTTGATGACGAGGTCGGCCAGCGGAAGTTCAACATCCATCTCGCGCCCCGGTGGCCCGGGATGAAGTCGCAGAGCGGTGAGGAAATTCCCGTTCCCGACGGCTTCGGCGAGGGAGTCAATCTCCGGGTGAGTGGCGCGAATATCGAGTTCGCAGATTACCTCGTCCTGATACAGCGGGCTTTCGGAGCTGTCGATATCCGGCCCGACTACTTTGCCGAGCCGCATCCGTACAGCAATGTACGAGACGCCGAGAGGTACGTCCGCCTCCACCGGGAGGCAAGTGGACGTGTTCACGCGCGGGACGGACCGATTGCCCGCCTCGGACACCTCCTCGAAAACGACCGGAATGGGTATCGAAAGGTCGTACAGAACGATCAAACCGAACACAAGGAGGCGCTTCCCGGCTACTACCACACGGTCACGCTGGGGCAGAAACGGATTCAGGAGGCGTTTCCGTCACACGAGCTCCCGAAGGAGATCAAACACTACTACGCGAGGGAAGCCAAGGCGTTTCCGGACGACAGTCCCCTTCGGCATCCGAAGCTCGGCGCTTCGTACCAGGTCAACCGATGGGACGGAAAGATCGGCGTCTCGCCGGAGGATATCGAGCAGCTCTCCCGTGAGTTGGACGAGACCGTCCTCTCGACACTGGCGAACAGTAACGTTGACCTTCGCCCTGGGGCCGATACGTACGTCTCTGACGCATATTTCTCGGCGTCGGAGAGCGACCGCGAGCGAGAGGTAGTTAACTTCAACACGACCCAGATCAAGCAGACGCAGGAGAACATCGTTATCAAGCACATTTCCGACGGTCTCAGTCCGATTGAGCGGGAGAGCCTCGAGATGCTGGTTGCAGATGGCGGAGAGATCTCACCGAACGACATTGCGGACGAGTATGGGCGCCATCCGGACAGCGTCCGACGTGCGCTTAATCGGATTGACGAGATGGTGAGTCGGAGATACGACGAGGTGAGCCTCCGCTCGTCCTACGTCGCCGAGCTGGTACACGATGCGGTCAAGCAGGCACGTGATGCGACTCGGCGCGCGACCGACGCGGCCGCGAAGACTATCGAGGCCGCCGAGAGGGGACTCCACGAGAAGACGGTCTTCGCAGCGTGGGCTGCAAAATATGGCGTGAATTACTCCAAGCACGACGACGAGCTGACGCTACGCCTTGGAGAAGTTGACGGTGACAGCCACCGGAAGGAAGTGTGTCGGATTCTACGGGAGGGTCTCGATCTCTGGGAACAAGCGAATCGCGACCCGACCGTGTATCGAGCCGGACACTATCACTACCGCTATCGAGAACGAGAACACGACCTCCGGTCGGTGGAAGCCGACAAAGTAACTCGGACAGTCACCGGGCGGGTGTGGGAAACACTCAGATAGCGCTCGACGGCTGAGTGGCAACACTGTCAACTGCGCCAACAACCGGACGATTCTGCCGCCAATAGGGCTCGAAGAAGAGTGACTCCTCCGTAACTTTGGTGTTCACGCCTCGTCTCCCTGTAGCGCTGGAGCCCGATTACGATAGGAGGGGTCGTACTCTCTCTTAGAGGTGTGCCTAAGGGCACGAAATCAAAACACTATACACTCTCTCGCGAGGGGGATGGGGGGGTCGTAAGACAAAAGATCGCGTCCGCGTGATGTCCGTATTCGTACGGTGTGAACGCGTGTACTTCTAGATTGGGATAGCGAGACAGATATTCTCGACTTCGGGGGCCAACGAAATCACCTGCGCCTTCCGCTGCAGTTCACGGCGGCGTTTCTCGATTCGCTCCTCCAGTTTCGAGAGCCGATCTCGCTGTCTCCGGATCGCGATGTCCATATCGGACCCCGCTTCCGCCTTCCGCTCGTAGTCCGCGATGAACGTCTCGATTCGCTCGCGTTCGGCTTCCGCGTAAGCCTCGAGACCATCGAGTTCTTGTTGCGTCTCCTCTCTACGACGCTCCTGGAGTGTGTCGCGTCGTGATTCGACACGCTGGCTGACGTATCGGTCGGCGGACGAACGCATTTCGCTCTCGTGCTCAAGGAGCGTGCGTACACGGTCCCCATCCGGGGAGCCCTTGATCGTGTCTCCCTCGATGATTCGTTGGCCAAGGCGCTGCTGGGGATCGCGGTGTGCCGCATCGACGAACACGGGGAGGATCTCCTCGCGGATTACCTCGCCCGTTCCATCCTCGAATCTGACGCGGTAGTTGTAGGTGATCCCCGGCTCGTCGACGAACGGGAGCAGCTTGAGGCCCACCGCACCCTGCTCGCTGTCGAGCACCCGTTGCATCAGTTCCTGGACGAGGTCTGCATCAGGAGAGATGTACTCAATCCCGTCGTGGTCCATCGCGAACTCACGGTTGAACGTGAACGGTCCGTACGGCTCACCGTCACGCGAGCGTCGAAGCGAGTCGGGTAGCTCTGCACGGAAGAGGTTGTTTCCGGCCTTTTCGACCTCTCCACCGAGCGCGGAGATCCCCAGCTCGAAGAACTGTCGGATGTCGGCTTCACTTCCATAGACGTCCTCAGACTGGTCCATCACCTCCTGGATCTTCCGGCGGCTCTCTTCGTCGAACGTGCTGGTGTCGATGAGGCTCCGTTCGTACCACTCCGCGAGGGTCCGCTGTCGCTCGTCGATGAGCTCTTCCAGCTCCTCCTTGGTCGCACTCGCTGGCTCGTCGTTCCGGATGGACTCCATGATGAGTGAGTCGACGTTGATGTCGTCGAGCATCCCCAGGACGTCGGCGGTGTTCCCCAGCCGGCCGCGGATGTTCTCGACCTTCTCCTGGAGCATCTCGAACACCTCGCTCTCGCGGGTATCCTCGAACGAGAAGTTCCACACTTTGACCTCCTTCTCCTGGCCGTAGCGGTGGAGGCGACCGATACGCTGTTCGAGGCGGTTCGGGTTCCACGGCAGTTCGTAGTTGACCATAATGTGGCAGCTGTGCTGGAGGTCAATTCCCTCGCTCGCCGCGTCAGTCGCGAAGAGCAGGCGGGACTGCCCGTGGTTGAACTCGTCCTCGATGCGAGCGCGATCTTCCTTGTCGACGCCGCCGTGGATGACGAGGATCTCGTCGGCCCACGGTTCGTCCTTCACGAGCTCGAGGATGTAGTCGAGCGTATCGCGGTACTCCGTGAACAGCAGCACCTTCTCGTTTGGCTGTTCCTCGAGCAGCTGCTGGATGTACCGTCGCACCTTCTGAGCCTTCGAGTCGACCGGGATGCCCTCCGCGAGCGAGACGAGATCACGGAGGGTCTCGATCTCCTCTTCGAGCTGGGCGTCGCTCTCGGTGATGGTGAGTCCCGCGAGTTCCTCCTCTGCCTTCTGTTGATCTTGTTCGTCGAGGTCCTCTCCCTCGAGATACGCCGAGGCCTCCTCCGAGAGGGACGTCGACGAAGACTGTTGATCCACAAGATTCGCGAGTCGGCGGCTGAGCGTTGCCTTGATCGCTCCGATACTACTGACGAGGCGCTTCTGCATCAGCGCCATCGCGAAGCCCACAGCAGGCTCATTGAGCTGCTCAGACCGGTTGTAGACGTGCTTGACGTAATCCGTGACCGCACGGTAGAACTGACGTTCCTCGTGTGTCATCTGAACAGGGATGGTCCCAACCTCTCGATTCGGGAAGATGCGTTCGCCATCGTCGTCGTATATCGTCTGCTTCCCGCGGCGCATCATCACGCGGTCGATCGCCTTCTTCGAGAGGTCCTGGTCTTCGGCGACGAGGAAGGGGTCGATGTACTCGATGAGCGAGCGGAACGCCTCGCCCTTGCCGTCGTGTGGTGTCGCACTCAGCAGGAGTAGCGAGTCGGAGTTGTCCGCCACTCGCTCGACCATCTTCGACGTCTTGCTCGGGGATTCGCCGCGCTTGGCTGCCTTGTGTGCCTCGTCGACGACCACGACGTCCCAGAACGCGTCGTCGAGTTCCTCGCGGAACTCCTCCTGACGGAGGAACGCCATGCTCGTGACCATCTGTTGGTGGTCCTGGTCCCAGATGTTCGCCTCCTCGCCGAGACGGCGTCGTTCACCTTCGACCCACTGTCGATCCGCTGGTGTGAGGCTGATGTCGAAGAAACGGTCCATGTCGCGAATCCACTTCTTCTGGAGGTGCGCGGGGACGACGAATAGAACGCGATCGGAACGGTTGCGTGCTGTGAGTTCTTTGAGGATGAGCCCCGCCTCGATGGTTTTCCCGAGCCCGACGTCGTCGGCGATGAGTGTTCGCTGTCGGAGCTTCTGCATCACCCAGTTGACGCAGGCGAGCTGGTACGGTTCGAGGCGGACCAGCGAGTTCGAGATACTCAGCAGTTGTCCCTGCTCGTGGGCGATCTGGAGCTGGAGTGCCTGTGAACGGAGGTCGAACCACTCTGCAGAGACGGATTCGTGGTCAGGATGTAGCTGGGTGGCTGTCGCAGGTTCGAGCACATCGAGTTGATCCTGCTTCCGCTCAATCTCCACGTCGTCGATGCAGACAGTCTTGACGCCGACGTCCTCGACGTAGGCCCGCAGGTACTCAAGGTCGCCGACGGAGTAGGTCTTAATGACCTCGGCGGGGTTGTCGTTGAGGAGAATCGTATCTCCGGGTACGAGGTCGTTCATGGGTGGCTATTCCTGCGTGATAGTGACGAAGTTCAGCACGAACTCCTGCGGGAGGACACCGCCGTGGTAGAACCGGGCATCCGGGAGGCCCTGGTTTCGGAACCGCTGGATTGGATCGGCGAGGATACTGATCCTGGCATCGTCGTCAAGGTAGCCAAGGTGGGTATCCTCGTCAAGCAGGACCCCTGGTGCATCGTCGTCGAGACCCTCCCCTGCGACCCATCGGCGGGTCACTTTCTCCGCGCCGTCCGGCGGATAGAGGTCGTCGATATCGACGTGCTTCGGCAGCGAGACGAAGCCATGGTCTGAGAGTATGTACGCACGATCCCACTCGCCCTTCCGCAGCTTTTCACAGATGATGCGAGAGATCGCTTCGATGCGGTCGCTGAACAGCTCCTCAAAGTTCGTCAGCTCCTTCTCACCCGTCTCGTCGATATCGTTCCAGTAGTAGGCGACGCGAGTATTGCTCCAGCCCACCTCGTCCTCGGCGTCCTGCATGATGTAGCTCCAGCCGTCGTTCTCGAGGAGGGTCTGGCGACGGTGGTTCGTGATCTTGCGGTCGTTGCGCTCGGGGACGAGTTCTCCGTCTTGGAATTCGATGTTGAAGCTGAATTTGCTGCCGGGCGTGAGCGCGGCCTTTCCAAACTCGGTATCGGATGGGAGCGTGCCGACCCACGTGCTCTCGTCGACTTCGAGCTGGGGAAGCTCGTGACGGATCGAGTCGGCGAGTTCGTGGGCAAGGTCGAATCGCAACGCGTCGACGATGAATAACGCGACGCTCTGGCCGCTCTGGAGGTGCTCTTGCTCTTGGGCGAAGAACTGATGTGCGTGATTCTCGCCGACGAACGGCGATCCGGCGTCGATCTGGTCGACGACGAGGTCGCCGAGATCGGTGAGATACTCGAGGTACTTCGACTCCACCAACGAGGATCGAAGCTCGTCGAGCGTGGCAGTCGCGGGGTGCTCTTCGGGGAGCTGTTTCTCGGGCTCGCCCGAGACGACGAGATTGAACACCGCATTATCGATCTGCCAGGTCCCGTCGTCGACATCGCCGTAGAGGTCGACGACATTGCTCATGCCGCCGCGCTCTTCCCAGGTTTGGATCTCGTTCGCGAGCGTCGCAACGTCGATGGCCTGTTCCCAGACGTGAGTCCACGGGACGTCACCGTACGTCGATTCGAGTCGGTCGTGACGCTGCTTCGCTTGGCTGACACACGTCTCGTACTCCCCGGCATTGAACGACTGGGTCCACTCGTCCCAGAGCCGGTGTTCGAGCGCCGCGTCGACGGGACAATCGGCGAGTTCCCACGGATCCTCGTAGGTGCGTAGGATATTGTGCCAGAATTGCTGATTCGGGTCGAGATAGACGTTCGCCAGCTCCCCTTTCAGTTCGGTCTTGCTCAGCACCGACCGAAGTTCGGGTCTGGAGATTCCGAAGCCAGTGCTGGGTTCGGGCTGGTACTCCAGTGGGAGCAGCATTTCGTCGAGTCCTTCGTCGACGAGCCACTCAGCGACCGCCCAGCGGCGTGTGCATTCGACGATGGTCTGTGCATCGGACTGACCTTCGACGGCCGTGACGCCGTCGCCGACGAGCAGGTCACGGATCTCTAGCAGGTCGTCATCCTCAGGGAGGTTTCGCGTGCCGTGTTCGAGGACGAACTGGATGGGGTCATCGTGACCGTCAAGGACGATCTGGGTCTGAAGGCTCTGGAGGTCGGGTAACCCACCCTCACCGTCGAGTCTCTTCCCCAGGATGCCTGCGATCTTGTCTCGCTCGTCTCTATCTTCAGTTTCGTCGACCTCGGCGTCTTCGAACGCTGTTCGAAGAATCGCAGCCTGGAGGCGGTCGTTCTCGAAGCAGCGAGCGGCGAGCTTGCCGATGTGCTGTTCGACGACTCCGCCGGTATGTTCGACGTCTTTGAACCAGTCGACGTCGTCGCTACTGGCTTGCGGGACGTACCAGACGGTTCGATCTCGTGGCGCCTTTGCACGAAGTTCCAAGGGCGTTCGTTCCGCGGCCCGGAACTCACAGCCGAGCTGACTGCTGGTGTTACGGACGATGTCACGGAGGTAGCCGCCGTCGTCCCACCAGAGGACGACCGGCTCTTCATCTGGGGCTTTGTCCATGGCACTCTTGATAGCGTCGTGAGCACACTGTGGGAGTGTTTTCGTCGCTGGCATGATTAGAGAACGTCATCCTCCACAGTCTTCGGGACAATTTCTGCCTGTGCGAGTGGTGTGATGTTGATCTCGACACCATGCTTGTGGTTCGGTTGATAGCCTTCGGTCGTTATCTCTGAGAGCGCGCGGTCAGTCCAATCCGATGGAATTCGCTTGTCGATGGACTGGCAGCGGTCGTCGATCTCCTCTGCCAATGCTTTGAACTCTGCCAGCGGCGGGAGGTCGTCGACTTCCTCAACACCTTCGTCATCGGCTAACGCTTCGAGGAACTCCTCGTCGACAATCGAGGGGTCGTCGAGACCGGTCGCGAGTGATGCAAGCAAGCGTTCGTCCTCGGTCAGCGTATCGAATGGTTGTCCGTCATCGTCGAGGAGGTCAGCCCCCACGCGCTCGAAGTAGTAGGTCATGAACAGGATGCCCGTGCTGGAGTAGTGATCCGATCCCTTGAGCCGCCAATTGAAGTAGTCGAATAGGTCGGCTAAATGCGCCTCAACGGATTCGTCGACGGGCTTGGCATATTCCTCGCAAGCGCGTTCGAGTTCACCAAGGGCGTCGATCCATTCCTCTCGCCACTCGTCGACGGCATTCCAGAAGTTGTCCGAGAAGGTCTCTTGGAACCACGCTTCACCCTTGCGTTCGCGTAGTTCCGTCAGCGTGTCCACACGCTCTCGTGTTTCCTCGCGGAAGGTGGTGACCTTTGGAGCGAGGTCCTCAATGAGTTGGCGGTCATCGTCGTCGAAATCACGCTCGTCGGTGCTACCCAGTTCCTGAATCACGTCCTCGAAGACGCTGATCTGGTTGAGCCCGCTCGCACAACGCTCGTAGTGTTGGGCGGCTTCGGCTTGCTCACTCGTCGAGAGGGAATCGTCGCTTCGGCGGCGGTTCGCGGCGCTGCGGCGTTCCCGGAGTTCGGCCTTCCGTGGTTCAAGGTAATGATTGGCGAGCCGGTCTAGGAGTCCCGAATCGAGGCTGTGGTAGTCGACGAAGCAGGCGAAGCCCTCGCCAGTCGAGTCGGCGATGAGTCGTTTGGTGGTGAGTTTCCACAGAATCGGAGTGTTCTCCATCTTGTTGACATGGTAGTCGAACAGGTCATTCTCAATGAACGCTCGGAGGTTGGGGTAAGCCTCCTTAGCGGCGGACTTCGCTCCGAGGATTTTATCGGCCTCAATGAGGCGATTATCGGCATACTCGCCGTAGGAATTCTCGAACCGCTCTATGATGCGGTCAAGCACATCGGATTGACTATTGGTGCTATGGAGGGGGATGATACCGTCAGCCTCCTCGCGGACAGCTTCCATTGCGAAATGATGAACGAGGTCTTTGACTTGTTCGTCGATGTTGTCGGGAACTTCGGGAATTGACTCAGGATCGATGATTTCGCGGTTTTCGGGGTCCTCTGCGGTTCTAAGCCGGATTTCTTCTCTTATTTGGGATAGAGTTTCTTTTGCGATTTCTAGGTCTTCACAGACCAGCTGATTGGCGGATTCTGATAGATTCTCTAGCTGGTTCCATCTTTCCAATCTCTGCTTCTCGGCTCTATAGGAAATTTCTTTGAGAGAATCAGCTGGCTTACCTGTGGTTAGCTCATTACTTGCGTTCTCAGAGACGTCCTCCGTATATGGGTGATCGTAAAAGAAATCCAATTCCGATCCGGAATATGCAAGGAGTTCTGGAGAAGTATAATATGGGCTAGTAGGGTCAAACAATTGTTCAACAATCTTGATCTGGTACTGTGATTGTGCGATCTCCTCTATTTCCGGCATCTCTGCTAAAGAATTGTACCATGGCACTGCTCCGACATCTCCAGCATTCCAGTGACGTCCAATTGTGATTGAAAGGAATAGACAGTGATAAACATCCGAGTTAAGGACAGGCATCATTGCCCAGAGAGACTCTTCATCATCTGGAACAAATAAGTACCCTGTGTGGCTGAATAACCTTCCAGAAGGATAATAACCAAATCTTCGGCCAGTTTCTTTGATATGTGTCCAAGTTAGACCACTTTCACCATATAGATCCTCATTTGGAATCCGGACTGTATTGCTAAACCTTTTGATTGTTTTTCCACTACTACCCCATTCTACTACCTGATCTACATCGGGTACAATCCACGCATCTGCTCCCCCGGTGGCGATCAATTTAAAAACGTCAAAATCCTCAGTTTCCCAGAGGTATCGATAGAATCGTTCGTTATTCGCAGTGGCAATACCCTGTCGCGCCAAACCC
Source organism: Haloferacaceae archaeon 50 (assembly GCA_046097085.1). Lineage (GTDB taxonomy): Archaea > Halobacteriota > Halobacteria > Halobacteriales > Haloferacaceae. The sequence goes on from CP175567.1 coordinate 362,854, forward strand.
GCAGAGGCCGCTTCAACGCCTGCTTGCCCTGCGTCGAGTTTTATTTCTGACTCGTGTAATTCCCGCACTTCGCTCGGAATCGAGTAACAAATTGGAGTGCTTGGAATTTTTGCAAACTCCTTGAGTTCGACTTCGAACAGTCTTTTAACATCCCCTAGTCCGTCCGACAAAACATCTGCAAAGATACTCTCCTTGTTTTCCGACCCGACATCGTGTAATCTGAGAAAACTGCCGGTAGGTTTGGGGTCCCCCCCGCTTCTTACCACTGTACCTGCTGTGCGAACTGTCGCATTGTCTAAGATTCCCATCCCAAATTCTGCCAAGAAATCGAAACTACTCAGTTGGCCCAGAAGATCGGACCTGAATTCCTCAAATCGGTGCTTGAACATGAACGTACGGGGGACAAGCATTCCAACTCGACCATTGGTCTTAGAGAGATTATCGCAAACCTCAAAGAAGTTCACATAGTACTCTGCAGGATAATTATAATGTGATTCGATATATGTCTTCACGATATTGGGTAATCGATTTCGAGTCCCATATGGCGGGTTCATCAGGGCCACGTCGTAGTCTTGGGCTAGAATGTCCAATAGCCGCATGAAGCTCCGAAGGTCCTGTGCGAGGAACGAATCCGAGTCCCGGTGTTCTTCGACAGCCTCACGCAGACTGTGGAGAACCTGTCCGAGCGTGTGGTCTGCCGTCGGGTCGTCGTCGAGAGTGATCTGAACGCCCTCGGTATCGCTGTCGTCCTCGAACAGGTCACCGAGCGTCCCGCGAACGTCGAGTAGGCTTCCGAGCCCGTGGACCTCCTCGAAGGCGTCGAGGATCCGCCGGAGGGCGTTCTCGACCTTTGGATCGTCGCCGGCCACCTCTTCGAACACTGCCTCAACTCCATCGACATCGGCCACCTTCGCGTCTGCACAGACGATGCCGACCTCGGGCATGTCGAAGCTGTCAGCGCCTTCCGCCTCTGCGCGGGTTCGGCCCTTCAGATACAGATTGAACGCCGCGAGCTGACAGGCCCGCATATCCAGGTCGACGCCGTAGAGATTGTGCTGGAGGATCTTCCGCGGGATCGCTTCCTCGGAGAGATCCGTCTCGGCACGCCAGATGCGTTCCAGTACGTCGAACGCGTACAGCAGAAAGTGTCCACTCCCACAGGCCGGGTCGATGACGCGAAGTTCCTCTGGGTGCTCAAAGTCGGTCGGCTCACCCTCTTCTTCAGAGGGGACGAGATAGGTACAGAAATCAGCGATGTCGGGTGACTCGTCGGGAGAGAGTGGTCGATTCTTGCGCTCATCCGGGGAGAACGCTTCCTGCGCCTCGACGACGTCCTGCAATTCGCCGGTGTGTTCGAGGTAGAGTTTTCCGAGTGAGTTGTCGGTGAGCATCCGGACGACCCAGTGGGGCGTATAGAATTGGTTCGCAGGGGGGACGTCCTCGGGGTCAAGACCCTCGCGGTCGCCTTTGCGGCGCAGGTCGTCGAGTAGCTTGACGTTGTAGTACTCGTAGACCCATCCGAGCACATCGTCGGCCCGCCAGACCTCGTCGGGGACGGAGTCGAGCATTTCGCAGAGTTCCTCGAAGGTGTCGTCGTCTGGGTCAATCAGGCTGTAAGCAGACGAGCGGTCGAAGAGAATCTTGATCTCCTCGGCCAATTCGTCGCATGTGTTGTGGTACGCTTCGAGGATAGCTTCGTCCTCCAGCAGGAATTCCTCGTGGACGAGCGTCTCCGCGGCAGGTGTCAGTCCATTCTCTTTGAAGACAGTGACTTCCTCATTGATGAAGTCACGCACCTCCATACAGCGCAGCGCTGCAAGTCTGTTGACGATGGTGTATCCGACACCTGTGACATACTGTTCAAACGCCTCATCCCAGGTGTGACCGTCGACGGCTTCGAGCTCGATCGCTTCGACAAGCTGCTGCGTGTCCTCGTCTAGTCCATCCACACTCTCCGGCTCGTCATCGAGACCCTTCTGCGTTAGTTGGAACCGGACGTTGTCCTCGATGCGCTCGCGGAGATCTTCGACGACGTCTTCGAGATGTTCACGTTCGGCCTTGTCTAGTTGCGCCTTCCGTTGAGAGAGTGAATCGCCTTCCATAGAACGTAACCCAGTATGCTAACATCGACTGACAGGAGCGTCTTTAATGTTGCCGACGGAGCCGCCTCGAGATAACTACTCTTCGATCAACACGATACCGCCGTCATCGACTTCGCTCAGTGCCTCTCTGACCTCACGAATTCTTCCCAACAGTTTCTCCGACTTGTCGAGGAGCTCCGTCGCTCGTTCCTCATTCGGCCGGTCGTCCGTGTCGACCAATTTTGTGACCTCATCGGTGACGGCAGCACTCGGAAGCTCCTGTCGAAGTTCCTCAGCGATTGCCTGGAGGTCGGCCCAGATGCCTCCGCCAGTTCTGGGATCCTTCGCTTCCTCGATGAGCTGTCGAACTCGCTGGATCGATGGTGGTCGCGAGGCGTCGAGCACCGTCGATACCGATTCGGTAGTTGGCGAATTCGGGTGCTCTGCTCGAAGGGCCTCGTGGGCAGACTGTAGCTTCGACCACGGACTCGGCTCCTCGTCGAGGAGCTCTCGAACCTTCTCGTAGTCTTCGGCCTGCTGTCTCACAGCCGAATCAACGAGTTCACCTTCGTCGATCTGATCGCCGTTCCATGCGACTTCGAGTACTAACTCGAGGTCACCGAACGACACACCGTCGAACGTGGCAGTGGCATCGTCGAGTAGCGTTTTAACCGTCGACTCGTTATCGCGGAGCCACTCAGTCAGCTCTATGCAGATATCGCCTGGGTCTGACGAGTCAGAAGACTCGCCCGTCACCCGACGGTACTGCGTCGAGAGTTCGTCGACGCGGTGGCCTGTCGCATCCGCAAGGCGTGACGTTACGGTCGTCTTCGTCGGCACAGAGCCACTCTCGGCAGTCGTCTGCATTCGGCTAGTGATCGTCGCGTTGGGATACCACTCTTTCAGCAGTTCAAGCTCAGTGGTGAATTGGTCCCAGAGCGTTTCCCCGCCGTCGACTGCAGCGAAGAGTTCGCGCGCATCTGCGAACGTCTCTGCCTCGGATTCGACGTCTCTGTCGTCCAGTTCTGGAGGAGAAATTTGGTCGCCACTGTAGCCCGGAGAGAGTACTTCCTCAAGTCGGTCAAGACTCACGTCAAATTCCTTGGAGACGTCTTTGAACACCCGTTTGACGAGGACACTGTTGTCCCTGACCCATGTTTCAACTTCGGCAACCCATTCATCAGGGTCGTCTCCCGTCAGATCCGCACCGAAAACCGTGGCTGCAACTAACCGAACGCGTCGTTCGTCAATTCCGGGCTCAAACCGGACTTGTAGCGAAGTGAGACCACCTTTAGTTCGCACCTGCCGTCCCATCGCCGCAGGGTCAGTCAAGTACTCGGTGTCCTGTTTGAGGGTGACGTCCTCGTTCGACGTCGCGAGCGTGATGAGCAGCGCTGCGATCGACTCCTGTGGCGTCCCTCGATAGTCACCGTTCGCCGTACGTGTTTGCTGGAGCAGTGTCTCGACGCTCACTGCAGTCTGTGACTCGTACTCGTCGATGAACTCCCGACACCAGCCAGTGTCCGCAATCTCTGTGCTCGACGTATCGACACCGAGCATCACGGCGTCGCTATCAGCGAGCGGCCAGTCGCCACTTCCACGGAAGAATTTCGCCAGCTCCTTCGCGTCGTCCACCTCGACGAGGGGTCGCGAGAGAACTCTCCGGGTCGAGCCGAACACTGCCTGCACCTGGTCCTCGACGACATCGTCGAGGACGCTTGGTCGCTCACCTCGGTAGTCGTGGATGGTGTGGACGGACGCGTTTTCGAGGAGCTCGCTCACGGACGACTCGAGCCGCCGTTTATCGGTCCGGTGTTCCCGTTCGAGTTCCTCGTGACTCTCGGTCTCTTCTTCCAGCACCTGCCCCATTCCGATGACGTTGCGAATTCTGTCGAGTGTCGTCTCGGGAACGTCGATCGCGATGAGGATGTGCTCACCACCGTCGCGTCCGTCGTTCACGTCCTGCCACGTCTCCACCTGGTCAGAGACCGTATCGGGGTCGTCAGCGAGAACGCGAATTCGGACGGCGTCGTACTCCGTGGTCGGCGCTCTGCCCACTGGATCGAGGATGGAGTACTCGTAGCGAAGTGGAACGAGCCGCTCGTCGCCGACGTCGGCCTCGTGGAGGCTGTTGTCGCTCCGGAAGAAGTCGTCGTTCTCCCGGAGTCGCGTCTCCAGCCAGGCAGAGAGCTGGTGTGGCGAGATCTGCTCGGCTTTCGTCTGTGCCCGACTGAGGATACTCTCCTGTTCCTCCGAGACGAGCGTGTACACCTCGTCGCCCTGGTCGTTGGTCTCCGTGAGCACCTTCCGCTTATCGACGAGCGTGTTGAGCGCAGACTGGGTTTCCTCGACGCGTTGGTCAACCGAGGCGTTCACATCGTCAAGCATCAGCCGCCCGAGATTCTCCGGCGTCGCCGGGACTGCTGGCGTCTGGTTCAGCAGGTACAGCGCCTTCGAGACGCGGACTTCCCATGCATCCTCGTTCTCATCGAAAGTCGGAATCAGCGTGTTCTCGAGCATCTCCTGGACCCACAGCGGCACGTAGGTCGTCTCCTCAACGAGCAGATCGAACAGTTCGTTCCACGTAACGAGGGCTCCCTCCTCCGCATTGGCCCAGCCGAACTTCGTGAACAGCGACCGCACCAAGACGAGCAACGCGCGACCCTGAATGTAGTCACGCTCGGTCGCTCGGCCTTGTGTGATCAGTTCCTGCATCACCTTCCGCAGCAGGGTCAAGTCGTACTCGCGGAACGGATAGGACTCGACCGCGTCAGGGTCTGCACTCCCGACTGATGAATACGCCTCCAGCGAGAGGTCCGGCATCGACGAGATGAGCGAGGAGACTCGGGAGCTGCCTGCACTGTCCTTCTGCAGCCAGCGTTTCCGGACGATGATTTCCGTGTCCGCACCTTCGAGCGGTACTTGCTGATGCGTCCAGTGGTCGTCGGAAGGTTTCCCGATGAGGCTCTCGCGTGTGTCTGGAAGCGAGTACTGGCCAGTGGTCACGACGACCGGATTCGGGCCGTGCTGGAGCGCTTCCATCGTCTCCTCGAACTCGCGATAGCGATGCCGACTGTCGCCGACGAACAGCGCGACCTCGTCGAGGCCAAGGAGGAGCTCGGTGTGCGGTCCCTCTTCGTTCAGTGCTGCAGTCACGGTCTCGACACGTTCGACCAACTCATCAGGGTCGAACGACTCAGGATCGACCTCTGCTTCGGCCCGCTCGATGGACGCTTTTACGCCGTCCCGACTGTCGAGCTCGGTCCCAGTCGTCTCCGACAGTGCTGGGAGTGCCTCGTAGAACCATCGCCGCAGCGAGGCACGCTCTTCGAGTACGTCCTCGAACGTCTGCCCGTCGTGCTCGGTGGTCTGAAGCGCATCCCAGACGCCGTCGTATTCCATATCGACGGTCCAAGCCCACTCGAGCAGCCAGTTGGGGTCGGTCGGATAGCCGAGTTCGCGTCCAATCGCCTCGAAGATGAGGAACGGGAGCGGTGGCTCCTTCGAGGCGTCCCGGTCGAGGAGATTCAGGAATACGGGTTTCAGACGCTCGACGTGTGAGTCGTCGATCGACTGGGCGAGGTTGTCGAACCCAGGCCACTGCTCAGCGAGTTCGGTTCCCAGATGGGCAAACTCGGACTCAGTATCGGCGACGAGACCGATGAGCTTCAGCAGGTGTGTCTTCCCCGACCCGAACGTCGCGTGGAGATAGAGGAAGCGAGCGGCCTCTCCTGGATGCGTTTCGATGACGTCACCGAGTTTGGTAAGGGCGCGCTTTGCACTCTCCGTCTCGTGGAACTCAACGACATCGGTCTGGACCCGTTCACGGGCGTTGACTTTCTGGACTTCTTCGAGCTGTCGGGTTGGGTCGCTTCGGAATAGATTGCTGATACTCATTGTTGGAGATGCCTCTTTGTAATCGGACCAGGAATCTGGTGCGCCGGGTAGTAATGTCGTGAGTCTCCGTCGAAGAAGCTCAACTTCCCGCCAACGTCATCGCCAGGGTACGGAATCCCGATGGTCGATCTGACGTTCCGACGGTCGAGTTCGTCGAAGAGCTCAGAGGCACGTGTAAACGGGTAGAGGCTCCCGAGATTGAGGAGCAGGACGACGTGGCTCTGTTGTTTCAGATGCTCTTCGTCGATCTCGTTCTCGATCATCTTTTGGACGAGCTCTTCGGCGAGCCGATCCTGCATCGTGCCCTCGATGCGTTCCGGGCTCGTCTCGCTCCCGAGTGCGACGCACAAATTATACACCTTGGTCTGTGGAAGCAGTTCGTCGAGCCAGATCGGTTGGATAGAGACGTCTTCGTCGATGATTGGTGGCTCGTCGGCCCCTGTCGCCCAGCCACTGAGTCGGTCAACAATTCGATGTTCGATAGCAGGTTCAACGGCCACAATAACGAACGGGTTGCGGATACCCGCCTGGCCTTCGGCGAACGTACAGAGCTTCTCCTTGAACGCGCGGTACGGTGAGCCGGTCATCGGATGATCACCCCCGAGTCCGTCACATCGATGTCCAACTCTCGACTCTCGACGAGACGTTCGAGGTGCCGGTCGATGCTCTGGCGGTCGTCCGGAAGCACGCCGATCTGATCGACTTCATCGGGCGTCCGATCACCGACGATTGCAGTAAGCCGGTCGAGCCTAGACGCTAACTTGTCCATATCATACTCAGTAGCTGTGGATAGCGGATCTACGCCGGAGATATCATTAGCAGCCGAGGCCAGTACGTCCTCGTCGTCCGAAGCGAGCGACGCGACAACCTGATCGATCGTCTCGTACCATCGCTGTACTTCTCGCAGCGGCGTGATGTACTCACGTTCCATCGCGACCTGCACACCTGCCGGAAGCTCCGTTGCTGGGATGACCCACGGATGGCCATCGATACGCTCGACTAGGTCAGTGAGCCCTTGCTGGTCGATGTAGGCGTTCCACGAGCGCTGGAACTCCTTGCTCAGCCCAGTTGTGGTCTCTGCGACGAGCGCCTTCCATCCGTCTGTCGTCCACCAGCTCCCATCGAAGTTTTCGAGCGCATCGCGTTGTGCAGTGACCGCCGTTAGCGCTTCCTCGTCGATCCACTCGAACCGATCGTCACCCACCGTGAGTTGCGCGTCAAACCGGTAGAGAGACCCGAGCCGACGGTACCAGACATCTTTCACTTCGTCGAACCACTCCTGTACGTCGTTCGTCTGTTCGATCGCGTCTCCGAGCGCGTCTCCCTGTGATTTCACGACGGATAGCCGATCAGCAGTGGCGGTGATACGATCGGCCAGCTCCTCGATGAGCGCGTCGAGGAGCCCAGAGACAGCATCCGAGTGGATGTCGGTATCGACGACTAGCTGTACGTCCTCTTGGAGTCCAGTGAGCGACGACCGTAACTGCTGGTTCGCTTCCTGCAGGTTGATGAGTCCGTCTGCGACCGTCTCTGTCGTCTGCTTGAAGCCGCCTTCTTCGAGGGGCTTCCCGATCGGCTCACGCGGGAGCAGCTTCAGTCTCGTCGTCGAGAGATGCTCTTGATCGAGTACAGCCGAGTTCTCCAACGTATTCCCGTCTTCGTCGACGGGGACCAGTCTGCCCTCCCGACAGAACCCCCAGATGATCGCACAGAGTGCCGGACGAGCGTCATCGTAGAACGGCTTCTTCGAGGTGATTCCGTCGAGGACTGTGTTCATATTGAGGCCGTCATCGCGGTCTTTCAGCTGTCGGCCAGTGAGTGCCATCACGTTACGCTGAATCGACTTCTTCCCCTTGCTCGCAGACGGATCAGACGATGGCACTTGGATCGTGTGCGCCCACGCAGGAAGGGGGTCACCAGTCGAGAGCTCCGCCAGTTCCTGCAAGCGATCGTCGGTCACCTGCAGCATCATCGGGTGGAAGTCGTCAGGATATCCGACGTCGACGGCAGTCTGAACAGCCGTGGAGATACCACTGATATCCGTTCGGTCTTTCACCGTGTACGAACCGCTCTGCATCGCACTGACGAGCTTACTCCGAACAGCACTGGCACGCTGCTCAAGGTCTCGTTCCACAGCTGGCGGTGCATTGTGTGTCGAAATTGCGTCACAGAGTGCCCACCATTTGACGAGATGCTTCCGGAGATCGTCCAGGCCGTCCGTGTCTATCGTCCAGTAGAGGGTCTCCTCATCGCCGTTTTCGGCGGTGTGGTCTGGGCGAACGCCCTGCACCTCGATGGAGACGTCCAGTCCACCGTCAGCGTCGACAGTAGTCTCAAAGTCGGTTCCATCGAGACGGAATCCATATGCCACGGGATACTCATCACCGGAGTCTCCGTACGGGACCGATTCTGGCAGTGAGAGATCCTGTGTAATCCGGTGCCAGAGATGCTCGTCCAGCGCTTGCAGTACAGCGTCCCAGTCGGGGTCGTCTTCGTTGGCTTCCGTGTCGTCGTAGATAATCCGCTCTTCCTGAGTCGCGAAGCGGTACCGAGCCCCCGTTTCGTCTTCTGTCGGTCGAATGAATTTCTGGAGGCGTCCGAGCGACTCCTCGACTCGGTTCTGGGTACTAATCCAGGATCGACCATTGAGGTCCGACATTACCGAGACCGCGATATTCCCCTCGTTGAGTGGGACGATATCGTGGACGTGTTGGAGTAAGAGAACGGCTTTCGCAACGTCGAGGTCGAACTCCTCCAGGTCCCCGTCACGCACCTCATCTTTGATTCCTCGGCTCGCGTCGGACCCTTCGATGACGCGCATGTCCTGTCTGAGTATCTCTCTGAGCTCCGGCTTCACCAACTCGTAGAAATCCACGAGCGTGATGACCTGGTCATCCTCCCCCTCGCCGACCCACGTCTGTAGGAGGTTGTACATGAGCGCGAGGATGGCTCGTGCCGTGCCCGAGAAGATCGACTTCGCCGGGTCACTGGCCTCTTGACGGAGGTTGAATAGAATCTCGAGGAACAGGGGAGCGTGATATGGGAGGAACGGATAGAACTCGACGAGTTCCTCGTCGTCGATACTGTCGAGTGGCGGTTTCGTATTTTGCTTGATCTCGTTGTAGACCAGCGATTCGGTCGGCTTCACGGACGCGTCGTCAAGCACCTCTCGAACCGCTGCTTCCCCAACGTCGGACTTCTCGAATAGACGGCGCTTCGCGATATCGCCGACGTGCTTACTCGGGAGCTGATAGCGGTGGGGGAATCGATCCTTGACGATACTGAAGTCCGCACCGTGTGCAGCGAACTTCGGCTGGACGTCCTCGATCTTCGCCTGCGCGGTTGCGACCAACTGGATGTCGCCGTCGCCGATGTCGTCGACGTTCTCGGCGAGTGTCTGGAGTTCGGTCAGCCGCTCGAAGTCCGTCCCGATAAAGAGACTAACCTCGTCAAGCAGCAACACGAGCTTCACTGGTTTCCCCAGCTCTGCTTCCCGCTCGGCCCGTAGCTCTTCCAGCCTGCTCACGACTTCTTCTGGGTCGATGTCGGATGGCTGCAGGTCTGTATACCCGTCGCGTGTCTCGTTGACCTCCTCGAAGAGCTTGGGCAGTACGACGTCTGCCAGTACACCATAGCTCTGGACGTCCTTCCAGAGGCTGTCCGATTGCCAGTTGTAATCGCTGGCCGCAGTTGTCGCATCAGCAAGCGCAGCTTCAGCGCGAGCCTGCCGATCGGACCACGCGTCCGTCGTTCGGAACCACTTCTCGAAGTAGGCGACGTTGAGCTGCGAGGACAGCCCTTTCGAGGTGCCATCGTTAACCCCCGTCAGATCCGCGTCCTGGTGGGCGTGTCTGAGAACGATCTCGCTGAAGCTCCGCTGCTTTTGCCCCTGGTACTTTAGCAGGTTGACCGAGACCGGGATGACGTAGTACTCATCGTGGATCGTTTGCCAATGGTCGCTAAGTTGCTCAAGCTCCCCGTCACCGGAGGCCTGGACGAGATTTGACCAGACCGCTTCCTGTTGTCCATCGAGCCAGTCGGTATCCAGCAGTCCATCGAGGACGGTCAGCAGGTGGCTCTTCCCACTTCCGTAGTAGCCGTAGAGCCAGTAGTTCGATCCCGTCCGCATATCGTCTGCCTGGCCGAGCATTCGGTCGACGAAGTCCTCGATAAACCGGCGAGAGTCGGCAGTCATATGATACGACCGGATCGCCCGCTGGCGATGGTCTTGCTCATCCCGGTCGATACGGACCGACTCCTCGAAGTCGTCCGGGAGATCGTCGAACCAGTTCGCGTCGACCATTAGCTGTCACCTGCACCGTGTGCCCACGAATACGGTTCATCACTGGGACGTACGTCGAGATCACCGTGCAGTTCGAGGTACTCCCATGCATCGGTACTTGCAACCCGGTCGAAGAGATCTTCCCAACGGTTCTCTGGCTGGAAGAGATAGAGTAACCCGCGCGGCGCAGTGAGCCACTCATCGTCGTCGCTCTCGTATGAGTAGTCCATCGCGACGAGCAACGAGATATCGCCTATCGACGGAGATGCACCAACGACCGATTGCTGCCCGTCAAGCACACCGATCTCGCGCATCACTGATCGAAAGCCCTCGCACCACCGCTCAGTCGTCGACTCCGCGTAGTCGAAGGAGTCTCCGTTAGAGTACTCGAGCTGAGTGAGGATATCGACAAGTGTCTCGTTCGAGAAGTCAAGCGGATCCGGTTTGCCTTCTGTGAACCGGGCGACGTATTCGTGAACGACGTATCGAACGAGCAAGTCGTCCGAAACAAGGTAGAGATAGAGGATCTGTGCTTTGTCGCGAATTGTTTGGCACTCATCGAATATAGCCGGCAGAACGCTCGGGTTCGGAAGCGCCGTGGGAGCGTTCTTGAACCGCGACGTCAGAACACGGTATATTTTCTGGGAGCTACCCCGTGTGCTTCGGTTCGATAGTCGTTCGTCGAACCAGATCTCTTTGACTTCGTTCCAGTTTCCGTGCTCGGCATAGAGTCTGGCGAGTTCCTCGGCTCGCTCGACAAGCAGACCACACATAGTTAGATCCATATTCACGTCTCCCGGCGGGAGCTGGCGAGACAGCGACGGGAGTGGAGAGCCGCCGCCGTCAGATACGAGGGTCATGCGTTGGTAGACTGAACCGATGCACTTTATATTTCGTCTACGGCGGAGGGCTACGGTGGTCGAGTCTACGTTCCCATTGCCTCCCCAATCCGAGCCTCCGTTGGCTCTGCGAGATATGGCTCAATCGCGGAATAATCGGACCAGCCGCCGATGCTCATCATCGTCCGAACGTCCACCTGGCGCTCGACGAGGTGGTACGTCGCCCAGGAGCGTCTTAGGTCGTGCGAGGATACAGACCGCCATCGGGGCTCGTCCAGATCCTTAGCAATCGCGTTAGCCGCTTCTTTGACCCACCGACGAACCGATGGTGTACTTACGTCGACCCACGACTCCGATGGATTCAGTTGCCGCTCACGGGTGTACTTGTGGACGTCATCAGCGACGTCATCGGGCATCCAAGCGTCCCTCGTTTTGCGGTCGCCACCCTTCGTGTTCTTTCCACGAACCTCGAACAGCCACACACGGCCGTCCTCCGAGTAGCGTAGGTGGTCGTCACCGGGGTAGCTCACTTCGGACGCTCGAAGCCCACACCGGCCCATCAGTTGCACTGCGACTTCTCGTTCCCAGCCGTCTTTCCCAGCCGACCGTTCGAGAGTCGATAACTCATCTGGAGAGAGCCAGCACTTCGTGACGTCTCCCGCGTCGTCGACGCGAACCATAATCGGATATCACAGAGAATCCGCCTAGTTCTTTCGGTCAACAGGACCAGATATTAGTTTCAGCGGGGAAAATCCGGCTATTCGTAATCGGGTTGTATAACAAGTCGATTACTAATTTGAGAACGATCGCTGTCGTTCGCACCAATCAATCCTCGAGTCTCGCATTTCGTCTGGCACATCCCCGAAGATCTTCCCGAGTCTCCATCCGAGGTTGTTCCACGTGAGAACATCAAGCGTCTCATCTCCATCGTAGTTTTTCCCCTCAATCGCTCGAGTCCAGCCCTGTTTGAAGTTCGCTCGACGGCCAGACGTGAGTTCTTGGCGGTCATCGATCGTGTAGTCCAGCAATTCAGAATCCATGTAGGCGACCTTAGCCAGAGAGCATGTAAATATGAGGATGACCGGTTCGAGAGTGAGTAGAGGAACGAGTCGATTACGAGAGCCGTTCTCGCGAATTGGGCATCTCATCGATTATGGCAAGTACGTCATCTTCCTACTCTAGCATATCTGTGGGGTACGCGACCACCACATTACTAACGTGCTTCTCGTCGGGGAACGGCTCTGCCGGCTCCGGGTCGTACCGCGTCCGGTTTCCCTCTCATGCTCATGTCTCATATAATAGATCGGTCTTAGGAAACCCGGTGCACTTCGGTAACGGAAATTAAGGGTGTTTGACGACTGATTTTCCTTAAATGAATATACGTGAATCTCCACTTACAAGCGCGGAAAGTGTCACGGATACATTGGAGGTAAGACCGATGTATTGTACGGTCTACTTCCCATCAGATTAGTGATACTTGATTCAGCGGACAGTCCATGTCCGGTTCGTTAGGTCTTGGGATCAAGACCATCCGTTGAGACAGGCAGCCGTATGAGCGGGAACCTCGCCCTCTCTGCTCCTTTGGTGCGGAGGAGGAACTATATCATATCGAATTCGCGGAAAGCGTCCTCAATTGCTCCCCTTCGGTCATCTGGGCAAGGATGGGATCGGGGTCCATCTCTGTTAGGGGCCTCTCTAGTAGTTAACCCGTAGTCCGACTTCACGTGGGCTATCCAGCAAGTTTTTGGGGTGAATCCATATACGTCTCTTACGTACTCTTGTATGTCAGGGTAGGTGGCAGACATTTCCACCTTAGTTTGGACACGTGAATATATAGTCATAGCGTTACCTTGTTGGACGAGCGGTTCACACAATCTACCCAGCGCTGGTGGAGTTCGTCGTAGGTTGAGGATACTTGTACCTCGACTCTCACCACCGACGCCCCTCTAGCTGGTGAAGCAGACGTCGATGCAGAGGGACTTTGTGGAGTTATTCAACGTGCGTCAGACGCTCCTCTACGCGATTGAGTCGCCGGTCCAACCCTTTTTACCGCTCCCCATTCTCCTCTAAGAGACGAACACACCCGATGTAATGACGTGCGAACCGTGTCCCTATAGCCGCGGGTACACCTGGGTCGTGATGCCGGAGGGGCTCCGGTGCGAGGAGTGCGCCTGGGAGATAGCTGCCGGCCTCCGCGACGAGGAAGAGCGCGGACGATTAGCGCCGACCCGTGACGGCTAAGCCGAAACGACTGACACCGACTGCAGCGACGAGACCGAGGCGAGGGCGGACGAAAAACCCCTAGTCAACAGTTACGCCCGGCCCCCTCGTCTCGTCTTGTGGTCGCATCCCCCCCCCCCATCCCGCTGGCTCAACGCCGACGCCGGGTGCAACTCCCAACCTGGGCTTCCAATGTTGATGCTAAGAGAGGCGGGTGTCCATATCTGCGAATCCGGGATAGTAGGAAAACAGATCAGTGGGCGAACGAGCGGTGGTTGTCGCAAACGACCTTGTTGAAACCCTCATTTAGTGATAGATTTCAGCGGCCGTGCTGAATACAGGGCGCGAATCGGTCACTTGACTACTTCCAAAGTCGGACGTATGAGCGTGGACAATCGTCATTGTGACTCAATTTTAAGATGACTGATGAGTATTGCACCGGTATGTTCCTCGGTCACTACGGTGTCGCTATGGGAGCGAAGAGATGGGGGCGACCGACCTCTGAGCACAGTACAAAGCACTGAAAGTATTTGATGGGGTGCAGCTGACCTCAACAAGCGGATCGTCTCAACGAATACGCTGTTTTCCCGAAATTTCGGAAGCCGAGCATATCGCTCCTCGCGATATCGAATGAGGTACCTGACCCGGACATCGCCGAAATCAGTCTCGTAGCTTGGCGCGGAATATACCAAACGCTGACTCGTGATGCTATAATCACCTATAGGAATTCCTATAACTAGTCGAAGGGACTGGGATGTTGGCAGACAAGATTCAGAGCCCTAGTTATTTTGTGCCGAGTGGAGGAATTGAGGGATATGGATTTCCTCGATGCAGTCGTTGAGGCGACAGGTGAACACGATAGCGCACTGCGAGAGACTCTCCAGGATGACTATGATGAAGAGGAAGTTCGGGAGTTCCTATCTAACGCGATTCGCTCAAAAATCCGTCGCGATTTCGTCGCTTCCCGGCTTGAGCAAACCATAGATAACACATCTACAATCCCAGATTTAGATGATCCCACGGGGCTACCCGAAGGATCCGACGGAGAGCCTGTTCTGGTTCGTAAGTATCTCAACCTCTCGAAGTTCGTTTCGTTGCTAAAGGACGGGATTTGGTTCAGCCGGCTCGATAATTTCGACGATGACTACGAAGGACGAGTCTCCGATAAGACGGTCCGACGTCGGTTTGATCAGTGGGAGTACCTCGAATTCGAAGACGATTCACCGCCATATGATCTGCGACAGATGGACGCTGCAGAAGACGAAATCCTCAGAAAGCAGTCCTTCGTTTCTTGTTGGCGGTACGGTGGGGAGGAATCAGCTGTCTTCTGGAACGCATACATCAACGATAGAAATGGGGTCGCTGTCGAGACAACCCTGGATACGCTTTCATCAGCGATGGAAGGGGCCGATCGTGAGGTCCTGATCGGGAAAATCAATTACAGGAAATACAAGGGGAGCGACGAGCGGTTCGCAACAAATGGTGTCGATCAGGTATTCCACAAGCGTGTCGCCTTCGGTGATGAGAAAGAGTTGCGACTCTTAGCAAGACAGCAGCTCAACGGTCTGGGTCTGGAAGTAAGTGAAACGGGTGAGATAGATATCGAACTCGAAGCAGATCCAGGCTTCAATCTAAAAGTCGACCCAGAAGACCTGATCGACCGTATCATCCTTCCGCCTGATATTAACGATCGTCAGCTGACGCAAGTCGTCCAACTAATGGAGTATCACAACATCACGGCAGAGATCTGGCGGTCTATGTTGGACGTAAGCCCTGGGACAACAGCACCAATTCAGGTGAAAGGCGATGATGCTGGGGAGATTGCCCGGGATGACATGAGACACGCTCGACTTGTGGACAAGTCCAGGTATAGGTAGACCAAGTGAAAAAGCACATAGCTGTCCAGCAAATAATAGCCTCAGTCTCGTAATTCTGCTATGGGAAACGCTATAGTATGTCCGATAGGCAGAGATTGCTATCCTTCTGCATCCATCCTCTGTATCCAGTACACGAGTCGTATCAGTTGTTGAGGGTTTCAACAGAGCCTCGCAAACCGATTACTACCCCGGATAAGCGAAGTCGGCTATTAGGCTTTGTTCACGACACGTTCACCCGCCGACGTCAATCGATACAGTCGGTGATGCGGTCGATCGGGAGTCAAGCATTCAACTAGGGGCGGATCATTGGATTTCAGCCATCTAAATTGGTTGCTCACTACGCCTTGTGAAGTACCGATTTCTTTGGCAACCTCAGCAGCGTATTTGGGGCCCTCCTCCAGCGCCTCCGCAGCACGCCGGCGATAAGTACTCGCTCGAAGGCCCGCAACCGCGTTCCAGTCAACATCTTCCCGAACACTCATACCAGATATAAGGTAGGCATCATTATTAGCTTCTGGTGGGGCTGACTGTTAGCTCACAGTAGGCTTCAGGGCCCGCCTTGATTACGTATGACTGGGGCGTATAGGCTATGTCGGTGAAGTATCCCGACCAATGTATCGGAGAGTCGGCTTTTTCCACCCGATCCTTCCGGCTAGAGGTTTCCTACTACTCCTACTCCGTATCATTCGATCCATTCACCCATTGGCCTTCAGTGTAGCTTGCGATGGGCCTTGAGTACTTGTTGTACGCTATCTCTAAGAGATGGAGCCTATGTCGTTGATTGCTCTTCTTCAGACAGTTCCATCATATTCTGCTCACGAAGGAGTTCCCAATCATCATTGGTCAGTTCGCCCCATTTCACGAGTCCACCGATTTCATCTTGGTCAAGCTCCTCACCATTCCGGAGTCGTTTTCGGGCGAGTTCGGGCTCCGGAATCCTATTCCAGGAAACATCGATGTCAACGGTTGCAGTCGGCCCATAGAGAATGTCGTCGGACCGCCGAAGTGGGATGTGTTCGACACCATTCTCAAGATAGGTCTCGAAATTCGCGGTCGAGTGGCGCTCAATTCCATCATATAAGAACCCAAACAGGTGTTGGATTCCCCGGCTCATTCCCACTTCCAACTCTGGTTCCCCATCCGGAAATGGTGGATTGGCGAGGTCCTTGAAAATGATCGAACGGTCCTTGTCCTTGAGCAGTTGTAGGTACTCAAAATCAGTGAGTCCATGCCGAATACGATCACGAAGGCGCTGTCTGGCCTGAGCGTATCCTGCATCACCCAAATCACGCTCTCCGATCAGGAACTCGCGCATTTGGTAGGTTAATAGCCCTTGTTGTCGCTCACGCGGCTCGAAAAAGAAACGGTCATCATCGGGATCGGTGTATGTCGCCATATACACTCAGTGCTAATCTCATATGACTAAAAACTAATTAGTGAGGCGGTCCTGGAAACGAATATGTCGGGTCACACCGACGAAGGGTGGACATCGATCCCCGTCCGCCCGAGCACACGCGACAAGATCGCCTATCGAAAGCGTGAGGGAGAGTCCTGGGGAGATACCCTAGAGCGTCTCGCGGAGAAGAGACCTGCTTCCTAGGATAATCGCGATAGGTGAGACACGTCGCTCACAGGCGTATCGTACGACGGCGGTCAAGCGACAAAGGTGTCTGTAGCACCTGAGGACCGCCGTCGAATTGACGAATGCAGGACCGACGCTGAAGGCGTGGCCCGTACACGCTGATATACAATCTGTGTATATCAGCATTGGGGTCATCTCCTTTTGAGCGTTGGTCGGAGTTCGCCGGCCTAACCGGTACCGTTCAACGAATGCACAAGACGAATGCACACGCTGGAAAGACGCAAACGGCATCGAGATACTGGGACCACCGCGACTCGGAGTGCGTCTCTACGTTTAGCGGCCCGCTCGCCAACGGTGAAGCGCGAGAAGGAGTTTACCAAACCAAGAGTATAGCCGGCAATACCGATATGAAGCACATCGGGGCTGCTCCGGAGAGGTGAGTCTCTGAGATGGCTTCACCTGAGGAAAACCCCGAGGAGTTCGTTCGCGAGAACCAAGAGCGTATCTTGGCGGTTATTCGGAGGACTGAGGACCCCTTCATGCGTGCCTGCGCCTGGGCTCTGCTCGATCGCTTCACTCCTAATCAGAGTCTCGAGGAGATCCGCGAAGAGTTGGATGTGGTGTCAGACTGGGGGAACGACTCGTGAGCGAGTCACCTACTCACTCGGGCCATGTCGACGTCACCGAGATTCGAGGCGAGGTCGAGTGCCTGCTCGAAGAATTCCTCGTCCTCGACCAAAAGTCGCGATATCTCTTTGCGAGTGACAACTTCCTCGGCGAATTCCGGGTCCTCCTGGAACATTCGGAGTGCGATGTCGCCAACGGTCGACTTCGTCTGCTCAAGATCCTCGAACGTATCGAGGCTCAACGCCTGGTTGCACCACATGCAGATGTCCTTATCCTGGGGAGTCTTGCGCCGACAACGGGGGCACGTTACCGGCGTGTAGTCCTCGGGGTTCTCGATTTCGACCTCCTCACCATGCATAGTTGCGTACTCGCGAGCCCGATCGTCACTGTAGCTCGCCACGTAGTGAGAGATAGCGTCGCTGCCGCGTTTACGTCCCTGGCGGCCCTCGATGAACGATTCGTTCTTTCCCATCTTGGCCAGCCACGTGGCGTTCGACTTCCGGAAGTTCTTCGGCGTGACTGGTTTGTCAAGTCCGATACGGTCTCCAGCACGCTTGAAGTATCGACTGAACGTGGTGTAGGACATCCGCTCTCCGTCCGACTTCACCCACAGGTGAGCGTCATCGTCCCCAGGTTTGGGGTGGTGGTCACCGAGGTAACGGTTCAAGTACGGGACCGCCATGATCATTGTCACCGAACGCTGACCAGTTTTCCCGTCGACTTCGATTTCGATGCCAAAGTCGGTGTCCTTCACATCACCGACTCGGAGTTCGTACAGCTCACAGTGAGGACGGAACCCACCCTCGAACTGGACAGCGAACAGCGCCTTGTTGCGTGCGTTTTCCGTTCCACGGTTGATCATGGGAAGGACGTCGTCGTCCCAGGCAAGCATATCAGCTGGCATGGGCTGCGGATTGTAATTCCGCGGAGTGTTCGCCGACATCCAAGCGATGGATTCTGGTGGGTCGTCCTTCGGGCCCAGACGGAGCGCGAGCTTTCCGAATGCACGGACTGCGAGCCTGTAGTCACATTTAGTTCGTGGGTTCTCGAACTCCCGGTTAATCCACCGCACGATGCTCTCAGCAGCATCACGGTCATCAAGCGCGTCAGTGAGACCTCCGACGTTTTCGGCGATTCGGACGGTGTGGCGCAGGACCTTCTCGTGACGGTTGTCACTGTAGTCATGGAGGTCCAGCTGGTTCGAGAAGGTCAAAAGCGAGCCAGCATCATCTTCGGAGATGGTTTTGCCCATGTACTCCGCTCTATCGTAGTAATTGGCTCCGCCGCCGGCTCGGATGCGGTCTCGAAGCACCCGGATACTATCGCGCTTCGACATAATGTACTCATACCCTCTAGTGAGAGAGATTTAACCATGTGGCTAGAAGCCCGGCCTAGGCTTCTCGGTTCTCTCACGTCACACCGACTTTCGAGACGCCTCTCTGCGGCACACAGTAACTCACGAGTGAATGTAACAGATTCTTACTAAATACTAATCAATAGTTAACCGAATTATATCTCTGTGGTCGAAATCACTCTCGACGTCCGGAGCGCCGAGATTCAGGAACTGGAGTTAGAGCGGCCGAGCGACTCGGACGAACTGGTGTTCTCCGTGACCGGTCACGTCGTCGTGGAAGACGAGAAGGTAGACCAGATCATGCAGGCCCAGTCGACCGAACCGGTCTCGCTGACCATCAAGACCGACTGAGAGGCGACGGCGCGCCGCGAGAGGCCGCCGAGCGGTCCCCTCTCCTACTCCTTCGCGCCCGGTTCCTCCGCGAGAAGTTCGTCGAACAGGTCGGACACGCGCCGTCGCACTTCGTCGCGTATCTCGCGGACCTCCTCGACCGACCGCCCGTGGGGGTCGTCGAGGTCCCAGTCGCGGCTCTCGCCGCCCCACGTCGCCGGACACACGTCTTCGGCCGAACACCCCATCGTTATCACGAGGTCCACCTCTCGGAGTTCGTCGGGCGTCACCTCGCGGGGCGTCCGGTCGGAGAGGTCGATACCCTCCTCTCGCATCGCCTCGACGACCTCCTCGTGGACGCGGTCCGCCGGCCGCGTGCCGCCCGTGACTACCCCGACCGTGTCCTCCGCGTCGCGGCGTTCGCGCTCGCGTTCGGCGAAGGCGGCGGCCATCTGACTCCGACCGGCGTTCTGGACGCAGACGAATGCGACTCGCATCGTCCCGAGGGAGGTGAAGCGGGGGCAAAACGCTTCCGTCCCCCGAGAGGCGGGGGCGCGGGCGGTTACGGGTCCGCCGACCCCGACGGCTCCGACTCGAGTTCCCTCGCGCGCTCCAGTATCAACTCGTTGTCGACGTGCTCTAACAGGCGGCGCTGACCGCGTTCCGCCTTCCGCGTCCGCTCGTCCTCGTCGACGTACGTCTCCAGTCGCCGGTCTATCTCCCGCTCTCGCATCGCCTCCCACCGCTCGGCGTCGAGGCTGTGGTCGTCGGGGACGCGTCCGTCGAACCACTCGCGCCACCGGTCGCGGTCGCGCCACTCCGCGTCGAGCGTCGCCTCCCGCCGCACCCAGTCGTATCGGTCGACGAGCGGTTCGGGCACCCCCCGCCCGCGCCGGGCGTCTTCGACGACTCGGAGGCCGACCCGCGCGCCGCGCCCGGCCGCGATTATCGCCTGCCGGTCGGTCTCGTGCGACGGCGAGGCGACGTAGAGGCGGTCGACCGGCGTCGCGCCGTCCGACTCGGCGTACGACCGGTCGAACCGCTCGCACTCCTCCCCCTCGTAGGTCTGCGCCGTGAACATCGACCCCTCGTCGAGCGGTCGGAGGTAGTCGGCGTCGTAGCGCGTGGCCGCGACGACGCGCCGTGCGCGGACGCGCCGCCCCGCGTCCGTCTCGACCGCGAACGGCCGGTCGTCGCCGGTGTCGGCGGCGGTGACCGCCTCGTCGGCGTCGCACGGAGCGTCGGGGTCCGCGTCGACGCGGTCCACCGACTCGACGCGCTCTCGAACCACGGTGCCGCCGGCCTCCGCGACGTGTGCGTGCACGAGTCCGTACAGCGTCTCCGGGTCGACGCCCGCCGGGAACCCGAGGTAGTTCTCGAGGTGGGCGCACTCCCGGATGGAGGAGCGCCCGCGGTCGAAGACGAGGGTGTCGAGACCGTAGCGGGCGGCGAAGACGGCGGCCGAACAGCCGGCGGGACCGCCGCCGACCACGACGACGTCGGCGGCATCCCCGACGCTGTCGGCGGCCGTGTCGTCCGCGCTCTGTTCGCCAGTCATGTCGTTCAGACTCACCTAAAGGATGAAATCGCTTTCGGAATTTTGGCGGACCTAAAACGTGTGGCGACGGGCGGCGGAGACGACGGCCGGCGGCGGCGTCGGGAGAAGGCTTCGAGGTGTAAGGCCCACGTTTATCCGCCGCCGCCGGCGACGACCGGACGATGCTGTCCCGTCCCGGCGCGCGCCGCCGTCTCGCCGCCGACGCCGTCCTCCTCCTCGCCGTCGTGGGTCTCCTCGCGGCCTGCCAGTTCCTCCTGCCGCCCCCGGTGCGGTCCGCGCTCTACTTCCGACACGACCTGACGGAGCCGTGGACGCTCCTGACGGCGGCGTACGTCCACGCCGACGCCGGCCACCTCGCCCGCAACGTCCTCGGCTACTTCCTCGCCGCGGCGTACGCGTGCGCGCTCTGTGCCGGCGCGGGGGAGCGCCGCTGGTTCCGCCGCACGCTGGCGGCCTTCCTGCTCGTGCTCCCCGTCCTCGTCGACCTGACGAGCTACGCCGTGTTCGCCGCGGGCTACCCGTCGATAGACCTGAGCAGTAAGGGGTTCTCGGGCGTCGTCGGCGGCTTCGCGGGGTTCCTGCTCGTCGCCCTCTACGCCTACGTCCGGGAGCGTCGGTCGGCGCGCGCGGGGGTGGCCGTCTGCGTCTCGCTCCTCCTGCTCTGTCTGTTCTCGGTCGACGTGCGGTACGCGGGCGGCGTGCGTCCGCAGATGGCGGTGTTGGTGGCGGCAGGCGTCGTCCTCGCCGGCGGTCTGACCGCGGTCGAGTCGAGGGACACAGTCGGGTCAGGGGGACGGCTCCCGGACCGGACGCGGCGGCGCACGGCGGGCGAGGACGCCGCGGTAATAGCGCTCGTCGGCGCGGTGCTGGGAGTGTCGATGTTCGGTCTCTTCCCCGACCCCGACGCCGTCGTCCGCGACGGCGTGGTCACGAACGTGTTCGCACACGCGGCCGGCTTCTTCCTCGGTATCGCCCTCTCGGCGGTGACGCTCGCAGCCGAGCGGCGGGGCGAAGAACGGAGCGGGTGAGAGGAGGCGTCCGGTGCGGAGGCGGGGGCGGAGAAGGGGACGGGGTGCGGTGGGTCGCGTCCCGCCCTACGCGAAGTCCTCGACGAACCGCTCCGGGAGGCGGGCGTGGACCGACGGCGGGAGCGCGGACACGACGCGTTCGGCGACGACGACCATCGGTTTCCGGAAGAGGGCGTACACGCCGGAGACGGCGATAGCGGCCACCACGGCGAGCGCCATCGGGCCGTCGAGGACGACGTACGCCGGGACGCCGAGAGCGAGGCCGAGCGTGAAGTCCTCGGGCGCGCCGTCGTACCGAACCCACCGCTTGGGCGCGAGCCACCGGCCGCGGTAGTGGTCGTAGACGGCGCGGTCGGAGGTGCCGAGCCACGGCTTGAGTTCGAGGCCGCCGCCGAACACGTCGGAGACGGAGTGGAGCGCCGCCGCCGCCAGAAAGAGGGCGGCGGAGAGCGTCGCCGTCGACGGTGCGGCCGTCGCGACCAGCGCCGCCGGAACGGCCAGCGCCGTGTAGTACATCGGGAAGTGGAGGGTCCGGCGGTGACCCGAGTAGAGGTCGAAGTCGGGGAACGTCCCACCCAGCGCCGCGGCGACGAGGGGGACGGTCCCGGCCTCGGGCGCGAACAGGGACACCACGACGGCGAGTGCCACGCCCGCGAGGGCGTGTGTCGTTGCCATCATCATCCCCGCGTAGCGCACCGAGTAAAAAAACAGTATCGTGACACGTAGTGGCACGACTCGCGGCGAGGGTCTACCTTTTAGTCGCGCGGTGCGAAGAGTTGGCATGCGCATCGTTATCGTGGGTTACGGACGCGTGGGGTCGCGGACCGCCCGCATTCTGCAGGAGGAGGGCCACGACGTGACCGTGGTCGAAGTGGACGACGTCAAGGTCGACCGGGCGCGCGAGTCGGGGTTCGAGGTGGTCGAGGGCGACGGGAGCGAGGAGAGCGTGCTCGAACGCGCGGGCGTCGCCGACGCCGACGCGGTGGGCGGTCTGACAGGCGACCCCAACGTCAACTTCGCGGCGTGTATGCTCGGGAAGGAACACGGCTGTCGGACGGTCATCCGGGTCAGCGAGGATTACCGCGAGGAGGTGTACGAGAAGTACGTCGAGAACGTGGACGAGGTGGTCTACCCCGAGCGGTTCGGGGCCGCGGGCGCGAAGACGGCGCTCCTCGGCGGCAACTTCAACGCCATCGGCGACTTGACCGAGGGACTGCAGTTGACGGCGGTGGTCGTGCCGGCGGGTGCCCCCGTGGTCGGCGACCGGGTGTCGGACCTCGACCTCGGGTCCCGGGCGCGCATCTACGCCCACGGGCGCGACAAGGAGGAGATGACCATCCCGCTCCCGGGGACGACGGTGGAGGCGGGCGACCGACTGGCGCTCATCGCGTCGCAGGACAGCCTCGCCGACGTGCGCGAGACGTTGCTCGGCGACGCCGACGGCGGGGCCGGCGCGGAGGTGTGACTCCCGGACGGTACGGAAAGAGGAGCGTCGAAAGAGGGCGCCGTGGGGGAACGGCGCCGCGAACCGGGGTGCCGCCACCGAGAGGTGGGGCGGGGCGCGCTGGGGTGGGAGGATGGGAACTGAGGCCGATAGTGCGCGCCCGGATGACTCCTATCGAGCGGCCAACTTAAATATGCGTCAGACGGGCGGCCGACCGCGCCGGGCGACGCCTACCGCTCGACCGGCGTCGCGCGCGTCGCGGTGGCTTTGAACGAGACGACCACCTCGTCGTCCGGCGCGAGGTCGAGGCGGTCCGCGCTCTCGGTCGTCACGAGCGCGAGCATCCGGACCGGTCCGTCGCCGCCGTCGGTCGCGTCCTCGGCCCCGTCCTCGCCCCCGCCGCTCACGTCCACGGCCACCCTGACGACGGCCTCGCCGCGGTCCACCTCGGCCACGGCGCCCGCGAACTGGTTGCGGGCGCTGGTGGCCTCCGCCGGCGGCGCGTCCGCCGGGTCGTGGATGGTCACCGCGTCCGCCGGGACGCTGACCTGCACGGACGCCCCCACGTCGACGTCCGCCGGGTCGTCCGGCGCGCGCGCCGCCACCACCAGCGCCCGCACCGTGCCGGCGTCCGTCTCGACCAGTCCGAGTTCGCCCTCGCGGCGTGTCACCCGCCCCCGCATCACCGTCTCGTCGACGCCAGCGGTGCCCGAGAGCGCCGCCCAGAGGCGGTCGAACCGCTCCAACAGGTCGCGCGCGCCGTCGGTGAGGCGACTGCCGCCCCCGCCCGCGCCGCCGCGGCGACGCTCGACCAACGGGCCGTAGGCCTCCTCCAAGGACTCCAGACGCCCGAGCGACCGCGACCGCGACCGACCCAGCGCGGACGCCGCGCCGCTGACCGACCCGTGTTCGGCGATGGCCCGGAGGAGAGCGGCGTCCGCCGGGCCGAACGCGACGCCCTCCGCCGAGAGGTACGCCTCGAATCCGTCGTCCATGGGTAGGGGCGTCGGTGGCGAGCGAAATGAGTCTATCGCCGCGCCGGCCGCCGATTCTCGCGGATTCCGAAACCCCTTTCAGTTACGTGCCCGGCCGGGAGCGACCGGTTCCGGTTACCGGAAACGCTCATATGCGCAACTCTCGTAGCGCGGGTAGTCGATGGCGTTCGCCTCTGAAGCGACGAAACGACGGCTCGCGTTCGACGCGGGAGAGGCCACGGGTGCGCTCGGAGATTCGGTTACGGTCCTGCCCGTGGTGGTGGCGCTCGCGGCGCTGACCCCGGCGTCGCTCCACCACGTCCTGCTCTGGTTCGGCGTCTTTCAGGTGGTCTGGGGCCTCGTCTACGGCCTGCCGATATCGGTCGAGCCGATGAAGGCGCTCGCCGGCCTCGCCATCGCGGGCGCGATATCGTACGCCGAACTCGTCGCCGCCGGCCTCGCGGCGGGCGTCCTCCTCCTGGCCGCCGGCCGCCTCCGCCTGCTCGAACGCGTCTCGCGCGCCGTCGGACAGCCCGTCGTCCGCGGCGTGCAGTTGGCCGTCGCCCTACTGCTGGCGAAGACGGGCGTCGAACTCGGCGTCGGCGACCCGACGCTGGCCGCGGCGGCGGCGGCGCTCACGCTCGGCGTGGTGGCGCTGGGCTACCGCCGCGCGAGCGCGCTGGTCGTCCTCGGCGCGGGCCTCGTCGTCGCCGTCGTCACGGCCGGCCTCCCCGCGCCCGCCCTCCCGACGCTCGGGGCGTTCCCCGCGGGCGCGCCCCTCCCGGACCCCACGCTCGGCGCGGCCGAGGGGGCGCTGGCCCAACTCGCCATGACGGTGGGCAACGCCGCCGTCGCCACCTCCCTCCTCTTTTCGGACCTGTTCGACAGTGACGTCTCGCCCGACGACCTCGCCACCTCGATGGGTGCGATGTGCGTCGTGAGCGTTCCGTTCGGCGGCCTGCCGATGTGTCACGGCAGCGGCGGCCTCGCCGGCAAGTACGCCTTCGGCGCGCGCACCGGCGGCGCGAACGTCATCCTCGGCGGTCTCTACCTGCTGGCCGCCGTCTTCGCCGGCATCGTCGTCGCCTTCCCGATGGCGGTGCTCGGCGTCCTCCTCGTGGTCGTGGCGTGGCAACTCGGCGCGTCCGCGCGCGAGACGGACCACCTCCTCCTCACGGCCGCCGTCGGCGTCGTCGGCGTCCTCGTCAACGTCGGCGTGGCGTTCGTCCTCGGCGCGGCCGCCCACCGGGCGCTCCGGCGGCGGTCCGCCGCGTGACGGGATGAAACAGAGTGAGACTGGCTCGTTGAAACCCTCGGCCGGTGATGGGTTCCTAGCGTCGTGCTGCGTATAGAGCGCGAATCTTGCGTGGAAGTCCGTTGGCAGGTCAGGCAAGTCATCTTGACTGTCCGTCCCGGGGCTGGGAGCGGTGCTCAGGAGGATGTGTCCGCAAAGCGTGTCGGGGAGGAGCGATCTATCGATTACCACTTCACCCGGACTCCCTTCTCGTGGAATCGCTACGGGGCTTTATTGTCGTGTCCGCTCTATTATCGGTATGACACTCGACGTATCCATCCCGGAGCCTCCCGATCTCTCGAACCGGGGCCGACCGAGCGGTTTCGACTGGGAAGAATCGGAAACCCTCGGATCCGAGGACTTCTACCGCGAGGACCTCGAGAACCTCCTCCAGGAAGGCGCGTGGCGTGAGGGGTTCGAGGAGTGGGCGGAGTACACGGAGCTCGACGAGGAGGAGGTCCGAGTCGTCGACGACCTCGACCTGTTCCAGACCTTCGACTTCTATCGTGATCCAACGGACGACCACCTCCGCTTCGACGCTCCGACAGTGCCTGAGGACTGGCGCGAGCGCGACGTGACCGAATCGCTCGATTCGAGTTCGGTCTCGGCCATCAACCGTGAGTTACATGACCTCGGTCGGGCCGTCCACGAGACACTCCAGAACTACCTCCAGCGGACCCGCGACGCCTCCGACCGGAATGAGGAACCCTTCGGCGAGCGTGAAGAGTAGAGCGAGGTAACGGAGGAACGCGGGCGATAGTAGGGTTGGCGTTGGTGGGCCGGGCGGTGGATTGGCGGGCGTTGATGGGTCAAGAAACTCCAGAAGGTAGTCCGGGATGAAACCATAGCCGTAGCTAAACCCACCGAATACCGCGCGCGAACTACGTGAGTCGTGCTCCCGAGCCATTGGCGACTCAGGAGGACCTCTCGATCCAAGAGGTCTACACCCAGCGGTGGGAACCGAAGACCAGCAACAACACCAGGGCCGCCGGGATCGTGTTCGTCGGCGACGGGATCGTTTTCCTGGTCCTGGACTTCTTGAGGAGTGGCTTCGAGATCTGGGTCGGTCGGGAGGGGAAGTTCGGCCCGTATCTCCGATAGGCAACCCTACTGTTATCCGCTTGACTCCCCTACCGTGGTATATGGCAGATGATAAACAGGGCCGAGATGAGCAAGCGGATGATCAAAAACGTCGCCAGCGAGAGCGGATGCAAGAGGAGGCACGTACCCGCGCCGATGAAGAAGAGCCGATGCGCGTCGATTCTGGTGAGGGGCTTGGTGATCTTGATGAAGCACTCAAATCACACGATTATCCAGCCACGACAGATGAGTTGGTTGAGGCCTATGGCGATTATGAGCTTGAAACTCAGAGCGGCAAGAAATCCCTGGAGGACGTACTCTCTTCAACTGATGACCAGATATACGACTCAGCCGAGGACGCTCACAGACGGATACTGGGGCTTGTAGGGCGATAGCACAACGGCCCCACGCACTCATCTCGCAAATTGGACCGCCTGTGCTGAGATGATCTCCGTCTGTGGTTACCTCTCTGCTGAATCCACTCTCTGTAGTCAGCACGTCGCTTTTGACAGCTTTTGAGTAGGTTTCAGTGGCTGTGCTGCAGAGAAGGCGCTCTCACTCAAGAGATTCGGATCGGGACTCACAGCAGGCAAACTGATCGAGAGACCGGCGACTACGGCTCGGATGACGCCCCGACCCCGTCAGCAATCGCTTGAAGCTCGGCCTTCCGGAACGTGGAGTCGTCCGCCGCCTCCAGCGACTCCGCGACGCCGACCTGCGCCCGGATGAGTCGGCGCATCCGCGTCGTCGACGGTCGCCTCGTCTCGTCGACGTCGACCTCGAGCGCCTCACAGATTGCCTGTAGCTCCTCTTTCGTAAACGAAGCCTCGAACTCCCGTTCGAAGCGGCCCGTCGCCGCTCGAATCGCGTTCCGCATCTCGTGGACGGTCGGACTCATGAGTCTCCACTCTCCTGTTGCCACCCTCAAGTTTCCTACTCGGTAGCACCGAGCGTTTCAGAAGATGTGGATCGGATGTGATCGCTGACCATTGCTGGACGCGTCCTCTGTATGTAGTATGAGGTTCCTGAGGGATGTTTGAGAGGTCTCTACCGGTGGGGGACTCGACGCAATGCGTCAGCAGTTGCTGTCCCCGAGATATGGATGTATTTCTGTGCAGTCGCCAGATCACTCCACCCCATCAGGGCCTGTAGCGGCACCGGGGCGACGCCTTTGTACGCGTGGTAGCTGGCGGCAGTTGCTCGCAGACAGTGCGGATAGACCCGACCTGGAAGGTCAGCTGCGCTCGCGGCAGCCTGTACTCGTCTGTTGATTGTTGACCGTGACCGGGGAAACGCATCGTATCGGTTAGCAAAACGCTCGACACACAGCTCCAGTCGAAGCGAGAGATCAAACGGGATTAGTCGAGCCGAGGCCACTGTCTTCGGATGCCAGCGGGACGCGACGGCATCCTCAACGGACAGGTCGTCGTTGTGGATGGCTTCCTGTCGGGCCTGCCGTTGGCAGTACCCGCACCGACATGGTTCGTGTTGTGGGATGCGAATCGTTCGGCGGTTCCAGTTCACCCACGCAGTCTGGAAGTGTGCAATCTCACCAGCGCGAAGCCCGAGTCGGCCTGCGACGAGACAGATGAATCGCGCCTCAAAATCGTGTGGCGCTGGAAGGCCTGCGCACGCTTCCAGCAAGAGTTCGAACTGGCGGTCGGTGAGGACATCCTCATGGGTATGTCGGGTCGTGAGCGCCCGCCGATGACGATCCGCCCATTCAGTCGTGGGTTGGTTGTGATGAGACACCCACAGCCGTGCTCATGCTGGTGGATTGGGAGTACCGCCAAGTCGTACTGAATAGAGGGCGCGTATCTGTCACTGGAGGCCGTTCGCTCTGCCTTGGTCAGAGTAGAACTCTCCCGAATTGGTCACGTAGATGAGTCTGATTCGCGTCGGTCAATATGCTTTTGGAGTGACGGACACGGAGGAAGTACGTGAAGGAATCAGGACCGGAAAGCAAGGACACGGTTGATCCAATGCGAGTTACAGAGGTCCTGGATTCGTTGATTGAAAGTGGGTTCCACGAAATCAACCGCGAGACGAACGGATTGTTACTTTCTGGATTCTCAGCCGGTCTCGATATTGGGTTTGGGCCATTATTGATGGCGGTGATACTTACCCTTTCATCGGGTGGGTACGGTGATCTCGGGACGGAGTTGTTACTCGCAAGTACCTACTCCGTCGGATTCATGTTTGTCATCTTAGGACGGTTAGAACTGTTCACTGAACATACGACCGTGGCCGTGATGCCGGTCCTCGACGGACGAGCGTCACTCGCGGAACTAAGCCGTCTCTGGGGCTTGGTCTACGTCAGTAATATCGTCGGTGGTGCGGCGTTCGTCGTACTCATCGTTACGCTGCTGCCCGATCTAGGTGTCGCCTCGCCGGAAGCTTTCGAGACTATCGCTCTCTCACTCGTTAACCACGGTTTCACATGGCTATTCGTCGCTGGTGTGCTTGCGGGGTGGCTGATGGGACTGCTAGCGTGGCTGGTTACCGCTGCTCAAGAGACAACAAGCCGTCTCATTATCATCTGGATCGTCACGGGTGTAATCGGTATCCTCCACCTCCCTCATTCAATTGCGGGTAACGTTGAGGTGCTATTTGGCGTCTTTCTCTCGCCCCTAGTATCAGTGATGGACTACGTATCGTTCCTCGCGTTAGCCACGATGGGAAACGCAGTCGGCGGGGTTGTGTTCGTTGCCCTGTTGAAGTACGGCCACGTTGTCCGGGGCGGGGATTAGTGGAAAGTACAACAATGTGTTGAAACCCATCTAGCGGGGACGTGAATTTGCTGACTACACCCTCTGTATCTCGTACGTCAGTACCGTCAATCGTTGACGATTCGACAGAGCCGATAGGACGGGACAGAACCGTCTTGTCGGCGGCGCGTCAACGCGGAGGCGAACCAGATGACCGCGACCACGTGGGACGAACTCTTCGAGCGGGCGGCGGCGTTCGACGCGACCGAAGGCGAGGTGTCGAGCGCCCTCCGGGCGCGCCGCGAGGGCGAGCGGAGCGAGCCCTCGAAAGAGCGAGCGGGAGCGGGGCGACACGCACGCCGCGAGGGCGAAGACCGAACCGGGGCCGACGACGGGGACGACGCCGGCGCCCCCGGGACGGAGACGCCCCCGGAGGCGTCGCCGACGCGCGTCGTGGCCGACGCCGACGTGCTGGCGGCCGACCTCCTCGTCGGCGGCGACGCCCGGCGCGCGCTCGACCGGATTCGGGAGCACTCGTGGATGACGCTGGTGGCGTCGGACCCCCTGCTCGACGACGCCGAGGCCGTCGTGCGCGACGCGGCGGACGCGACGCTGGCGGCGGACTGGCGGGCGAGAGTCGCGGAACTCCGCGACCCCGTCGACCACCGCCGGGGGGACCACCCGGCGCTGGCGTCCGCGAAGGCGGGCGGCGCGATGCACGTCCTCTCGCTCGACGACCGGTTGCTCGCGCCGGGCACCGCCGCCACCGTCCGGAGTCGGGTTGAGACGAGCCTCAAGCACCCGAAGGCGTTCGCGTCGCTGTTCGACGCCGAGAGTCTCTACCGCGAGGCGACCGAGGGCGAGGGTGAAGGCGAGGACGGGGGAGACGAGTACCCCGGCCCGGACCGCGACCCGCGGGCGTGAGCCGGACGGGGAGGTGAGCGCGCGGGCGACGGGGACGCTCTCCGCCGCCCGCCGCCCCGACGCACGCTCACTCGCGGGAGTCCCGGCGCGTCCGGAACCACTCCGCGAACTTCGCCAGCGCGCGCCCCCGGTGGGAGACGGCGTTCTTCTCCTCGGCGGTCATCTCGGCGAACGTCGTCCCGTCGTGTTCGAAGATGGGGTCGTAGCCGAACCCGCCGTCGCCGCGCGGCGGGACGATGCGCCCGCGCACGACGCCCTCGAACAGTTTGACCGGGAGGGCGGCGCCGTCCCCGTTCTCGTCCGACGCGTCCGCGGCCGCGGCGGCCGCGCGGTCCTCGCGGTCCACCGGGTCGGGACTCGCCTCGAACTCCTCGCCGTCGCAGTAGGCGAGCACGCACCGGAACGACGCCCGCGCCGGGTCGTCGAGTTCGCGGTCCGCGAGGCGGTGGACGGCGTCGACGCCCAACGTCTCCTCGACGTACGAGGAGTAGGGGCCGGGGAAGCCGTCGAACCCTTCGACGAACAGGCCCGCGTCGTCCACGAGGACGGGCGCGCCCGCCTCGCGGTGGGCCTCTCGCGCGCCCCGCGCCGCGATGGGGCCGAGTTCCGACGCCTGCACCTCGGCGTAGTCGAAGTCGAACTGCTCCACGTCGTCGAGATAGGAGAGCGCCTCCCGGACCTTGCCGGGGTTGGTGGTGACGTACTTGAGCACGTCCGAGGGTCGCACACGCCGGCGCAAAGAGGCGTCGGTCCGGCGGCGCGGCCGGGGAGAAGATGCGTCGCGTCCGCGGCGAGCGTCAGTCGACGACGACTTCGACCGGGCCCTCGTCGTCGCGCGAGGAGGACGTCGACTGCGAGTTACTCTCGTGCCAGAGCAGGGCGCCCGCGACGAGGAGGACGACCCACGACCGCCACGACGCGAGGTTGAGGGTGTAGCCGATGCCGAACGGCTTCTCGACCAGCATCCCCTCGCCGGGCTTCCAGTACGACGAGAGCATGCGGCCGACGCTCGGACGCTCGAAGTTGTACGGGACGCCGAGAATCTCACCGGTCTGAGGTTTGTCTGCCATGGTGGAATCGTACGCCGGAAGGGGATAAAGGGTTTTGGCCTTCCGACACGTCCGCCGTCCGCGCCGTCTCGAACGAAGAACCCGTATCGGCCGTGAGCGGCCGTGAAAACCTCACGAACGTCCGTTCGACACTACCGTTATCCGTGCGGAGACCGTCCTTCGAAACGATGACGAACTCGTACGACATTCCACGAGACGACCCCCCCGACGTGAAGGGGATGCTGTTCTGCCCCGACTGCGAACACCGGAGCGCCCTCGGCGGCGACTGGGAGGTGCGCACCGACTCGGACGCGGACGCCTACGAGTACCGCTGCCCCGACTGCGGCGCGTCCGTCCTGAGCCAACCCGTCTTCGGCGCCGACTCCGAGGCCGACCTCCGGTCCGCGGCGGCGTAGACGGAGACACGCGCCGCCCGGTCCTCCTCGTTCTGCACGCGGCTTCCCGCTTCTCTCTTTTCTCCTTCGCCCGCGTCACTCCCGGTAGCGTCCCCGGTGTTCCACCTCGCGGAGTCGGTCGAGCACCGCGCTCTCGCCGCGTTCGGCGTAGCCCGCCTCGAACGCCTCCACGAGGGTCCCGGGGTCGTCCGCCGTCCCGGCCACGCTCTGTTCGAACACGTGCAGGTCCATCGCGTGGTCCTCGACGTGCCCCGTGTGGAAGCCGAGGCCGAAGTCTATCAGGAACGTCCGGTCCTCGCCGTCGACCGCGCCGACGCGGACGTTCCGGGTCGTGGGGTCGCCGTGGACGACGCCCGCGGCGTGGAGGGCGGCGAGGTGGCGGCCCACGTCCCGGGCGCGGGCGGGCGAGAGGGCCGCCGCGAGGTCCGACTCGCCCACGTGTTGGAGCGTCAGCGTCCCCTCGCGCACGTCCACGTCCCGGATGACGGGCGTCGGGACGCCGCGTCGCCGCGCCTCCGAGAGCAGGCGGGCCTCCGCCCGCGTCCGCTCCCGCCGCAGGCGGTCGTCGAGTTCCGGGTGGCGGTAGGTCTTCGGCGACCGGCGCTTGGTCACCGCGTCGCCGTCGTCGCCGCGCGTGACCGTCGCCTCCGCGCCGCGTTGGACCGCCTCGTCGCCGCCCGGCGCCGACCCGCCGGCCGCGCCCGCGTCGCTCCCCGCCGCGGCGCGCGTGACCGACTCCTCGTCGCCCCGCCACGTCACCGCCACCTCGTCCGGGCGGAAGTCGGGGTCGACCGCCGAGTCCGCTATCTCGAGGGTGTCGCCCGCGGCGTACATCCGCGCGCCGAGGACGGCTATCATGCCGGCGTTGTCGCGGAGGAACCGCGCCTCGGGCGCGTGGAACGACGCGCCCCGCTCCTCGCACATCTCCGCGAGCATCCGCTGGAGGCGGTCGTTCTGCCCCACGCCGCCGCCGAGGACGAGTTCGTCCGTCCCCGTCAGCGACAGCGCCCGTTCGGACACCTCCGTCAGCATGGCGAATATCGTCTCCTCCAGCCCCCGACACACGTCCTCGACGGGTTCGCCCCGGTCGTAGGCGGCCTTCGCGGCGCTCATGATGCCGGAGAAGGAGAAGTCCATCCCCTTCACGACGTACGGCAGGTCGAGGTACTCGCCGTCCCTGGCGGCCGCCTCGACCTTCGGGCCGCCGGGGTGGGACCACCCGACGTGGCGCGTGAACTTGTCGATGGCGTTGCCCACGCCGGTGTCCATCGTCTCGCCCAGCACGCGGTAGCGGCCGTCGTGGTAGCCGAGGACGTGGGCGTTCGCGCCCGACGCGTTGAGACAGACCGGCGAGCCGAACCCCGACTGGTAGCGACCTATCTCGAGGTGGGCCACCATGTGGTTGACGCCCACCAACGGCACGTCGAGCGTCCCCGCGACGGCGCGTGCGGCGGTGCCGACGATGCGCAGACACGGACCGAGGCCGGGGCCGCGCGAGAACGCCACGGCGTCGATGGGTCCGTCGGCGCGTTCGAGTGCCTCCTCGACCACCGCGGGAATCGCGTCGCCCATGTGCTCGGCCGCCTCGCGCGGGTGGATGCCGCCGCTGTCGGGTTGGTAGGCGTCGGAGACGATAGCGAGGTCTCTGGTCGCGACGTCGTGACCGTCGGAGAGTGAGTCGGGGTCGGCGTCGAACACCGCGGCGCTCGCCGCCCACGCCGTGCCTTCGATGCCGAGAATCCGCATCAGACCCAGGTCCTACGCTTCCTCGGCTTCCGCGTCGCCGTCGCCGTCCTCTGCCGTTATCTTGTTGCGTTCGAGCATGTGCTCTTGCTCCACGTCGCGCGCGAACTCGGGGCTCTCGTACACCTTCGCGTAGCCCACGGTCTTTCGCATCCCGAACTTGGTGTTGAGTTCGTGGACGACCACCTCGTCGGAGTCCTTGTTGAGAGCGGCGGCGAGACTGTCGCGTACGGAGAGGCGGGAGGGCGTCGCGTCCTCGTGGGTGATCGCGAATCGCACGTCGGTCCGATGCAGCATAGGGTTCTCCTCCTCGTCGATGATGTCGATGTCCATGGTTCAGTTAGGAACAACTCCTCTCGAAACGGCTAAAAGGATTTCGAAGGGGCGAGAGGCGCGCGCGGCGGCGAGGCGGGTGGGCGGGCCGGGTTCGACCGGGCGAGCGGAGGCCGGGACGGTCCCCGGGCGCGTCAGGCGTCGGCGTCGGTGCCGGCGTCGACGTCCACGCCGAGGAGTTCGAACGCGGCGTCGGCGTCGCCGTCCATCCGGCCGAGGAGGTCCGCCGCCGTCTCGCGCGTCTCGGCGCCGACGAGGACGTGGACCATCCCCTCGCCGGGTTGGCCGTAGACGACGCTCGCGCCCTCGGACGCGGCCACGATGGCGGGCAGAGTCGCTAAGTCCTCCTCGCCGTCCACCTCGATGACGGTGGGGTCCGGGGCGGCGAGGGCGTCCGCGAGCGCCGACAGCAGGTCGCGCGAGAGCGTCGCCGGGGCGTTCTCGACGCGAACCCGCGCCGCGCCGACGCCGTCGAGCGTCTCGCGCACCTCCTCGTCCACCGCCGTGCGTTCGGTCCGGCCGTCGACGACGGCCACGTCGGGGACGGCGTCGGCGGTCAGGAGGTGGTAGGTGACGACGTCGCCGACGGCGACGAGGGGGTCGCCCGCCTCGCGGAGCATCGACTCGGCGTCCCGGTAGACGGGGCCGAGGGGGTCTTTGAACGCCGTCCGGAGCGAGTCGGGGAGACGCAGCATGCGAGAGAGAGTGCGAGAGCGGTTCGAGAGCGGGCGGTCAGCGGACCTTGAGCGCGTAGCCGCCGGGTTCGGTCACGTTCATCTCCTCGGCTATCTCGGACCGCTCGGGGTGAGTGATGACCACGTAGCCCGCCCAGTCCTCCGTGAGGCTGGAGGACCCGCAGTTCTCGCAGGACTGCCGGTCGGGTTCGTTGATGAAGTGGCACTCACGACACGCCAGCCGGTCCTCTGCCATCAGTCACCCTCCGTGGCGGCCTGCCGGCTCTGGCGGTCTTCCTCCAGCCAGCCGTGCTTGCCGAGGCCGGGCTGTTTGGCCGTGAGACCGATCTTGGAGTCGCGGGGGTTGCGCTCGTCGATGCTCTTGGTGACGATGCGGACCCGCACCTCGTCGCCCACGCCGAGAGTCCGGTTGGACTCGGTCGAGGCGAGCTGCTGGTTCTCGCCATCGTAGGCGAGGTACTCGTCGGATATCTGCGAGACGTGGAGCAGGCCGTCGACCGGCCCGATGCCGACGAACGCCCCGAACTCCACCACCTCGACCACGTTGCCGTCGACCACCTCTTGCATCTGGGGGTCGAACGTGATGGCGTCGAAGTCGGCCTCGTAGTAGACGCCGGGTCGGTTGGGCAGGACGGTCCCCTCGCCGATGTCGTGGACCTCGACCACGCTTACGACGGAGCCGACGTCCTCGTCGACCCGCCCTTCGAGTTTGTCCTGTAGAAGTCGCTTGACCCGCTGTGGCGTCACGTCCGCCAGGTGACGCGGCGGCACCTCCACCGTGTCTTTGAGTCGTACGCGTTTGTACATACGTTATGGTTCTGTTATCGCCAATTGGTTCCGGCCCCTTAAACCGATTACTCGAACGCCGCGTTCGAGCACCCGGTCGCGCAGGGGTCCGTCGTTCGTGACGACGTAGTCGGCCTCGCCCCGTTCGGCGAGTTCGACGATCGCGTCGTCCGCGTACGATGCCTCCGTCTCCACCGCTCGACACCGGTCCGCGAGGTCGCGCCCGACGCTCGCGGCGACACCCTCCTCGCTCGCGCTCCCGTCCGCGGCGAGGGCATCGAGTTCGTCGACGACCGCCCGGGGGGTCACGAGGTCCGCCGCGTCGAGTCCGACGAGACGGTCGAGTTCGTCGAACACGCGGACGTCGAGTTCGACCGGCATCATGAGCGCGCTCGTGTCCATCACGACGACGGCCACGTTACTTGAGCGTCCCGATGCCGATGAGACGCCAGCGCGCGCCCACGCGGCGGTTGATGGCTATCTTCGAGCCGGGTTCGGCGCAGACGGGGCGCTTCAGCGCCACCTCGGCCTCGCCGCCGCGCGCGCTGGTAACCGAGCCCACGGTGGTGGCGGTGCCGACGGTGAGCATCAGCGGCTCGCCCGTGGACACCTCCTCTATCTCGTCGCCCTCCGCGCCCACCACGCGGTCGAGCAGTTCGATGTCCATCTCGAACTGCTCGTGAGTCGGCGGGAGCGTGCCGGGTTCGCCCGCGACCTGCCCCGCCAGCGCGTCGCCCTTGGTGAGGCTGGGGTCGAGACCCGTGCCGACGCCGAGGAGGCCGCCCGGACGGACCTCGTCGACCTGCTGGTTACCCGCCTGCAGCGACCGCACGTCGGTCGTGATCGGCTGCCACTCCGACTGACCGCCCTCCTCGACCTCGCGGCCCGGGCGGAGTTCGAGTTCGTCGCCCACCGAGAGTTTGCCCTGCACGAGGCTCCCGCCGACGACGCCGCCCACCAGCGAGTCCCACGTCGTGCCGGGGCGGTTGATGTCGAACGACCGCGCCACGTACATCTGAGTGTCCTCGTCCTCGCTGCGTTCGGGCGTGGGAATCTCCGTCTCGATGGCGTCGATGAGGAGGTCCATGTTGACCTCCTGCTGGGCGCTGATGGGCACGACCGGCGCGTCCTCGGCCACGGTGCCCTCGACGAACTCCTCGATGGCCTGCGCGTTCTCTATCGCCCGCTCGCGGTCCACGAGGTCGATCTTGTTCTGTGCGACGACGATGTTGTCGATGCCGATGATGTCGAGCGCCATCAGGTGCTCCTCGGTCTGGGCCTGTGGCACCTCCTCGGTGGCGCTCACCACCAGCACCGCGCCGTCCATGATGGCCGCGCCCGACAGCATCGTGGCCATCAGCGTCTCGTGGCCCGGCGCGTCGACGAACGAGACCGTCCGCAGGACCTCGCTCTCCGACCCGTCCGGGCACGTCTCCTCGACCGTGTAGCACTCGGGCGGTTCCACGCCGGGACACCGACGGAACGTCGCGTCCGCGTACCCCAGTCTGATGGAGATACCGCGTTTCATTTCCTCGCTGTGCTGGTCGGTCCACGACCCCGACAGGGCCTGCACGAGGGTCGTCTTCCCGTGATCCACGTGACCGACGAGTCCGATGTTCACCTCCGGTTGCTGTGTTGTATCCGTCACCATTGACCTCCTGAGAGAGAGTTTTCGAACGGTTCCGCCGTGCGAGCCATAAAGGTGCTGTTCTCCACGTCGGAGTGAGAGTCACTCACACCCATCGAAGCCGTCGTCGGCGCCGTCTCCGGCCGTTCGTGACCGTCCCCGGTCGCTCCCGCGTCGCCCCCGCCGCCGGGCCGACGGACCCCGGCGGAGGGACGCGCTTTTGCCCGCCGGTCCCCGACGGACGGTATGGAGTACGCGTTCGAGGTGGCGCTGTGTTCGCACCTCGAATCGGTCACGGACTGGGTGCTCGCGCGCCAACTCGGCGCGGGCGTCGCCGTCCCCGGGACGCGGGTGGTCGACGTCGTCGGCGTCGAACCCGGGCCGGGGTTCGACGACCGGGCCGCCGTCTCGGCGGCGAGTCTGCCGCCCGCCGCGATAGAGGCGACGGTCGGCGCGGGCGAGGCCCGCTTCTGGAAGGACGCGTTCCCGGACGCGAGCGACGGGGCGGCCCGCCGGGCGATAGACCGCGCCGTCGACGCCGGCTTCTTCGAGGTGGAGCGACGCGGCGGCCGCGAGTTCGTGCGCCAGACGGCGCGCTACCCCGACGACTGGTTCGCCCGCCTCGTCGGCGTCGAGAACAAGCCGGACCTCGGGTCGCCCGGCGGCCTCGAACGCCAACTCCGGACCGACGTGAGCCTCGGCGTGTTCGACGCCGTGGTCCTCGCCACCGAGAGCTACGTCACCCGCGCCCACCTCAACCGCATCCCCGACGAGGTGGGCGTGTGGCGGTTCGACCCCGAGGCGGGGGAGCGGGAAGTCGTGCACGACCCGACGCCGCTTCCGACCGACGACTGGGGCGTCGAACCCGGCGAGCGACGCCCCCTCCGGTGGGACGTGCGGGTCGTCTCGCCGGAGGCGAAGGCGCGCGCGCGCCGCCGCGTCGCCGAACGCGCCTACGGCAAGGGGTGGCGGCCGACCGAGCTACCGCCCTGCGCCCGCGCCGCGACGACGCCCGACGGCCGACCCCGGTGTTCGGAGTTCGACCGGGTGGTCGACCCCGGGAGCGAGTGCGGGCCGGACTGCCCCGCGTTCGAGGCGGCCGACCCCCCCGAGACCGACCCGGCGGCGCTCCGCGACGCCCGGACCCCGTGGGTGGCCGACCCCGAGGGCGTGCGGCGGCGACAGGCGGGCCTCGACCGGTTCCTGTGACTGTGACCGCGACGGCCGGTCAGGCAGGGTTCAAGTGCGGTGACGCGACCACTCCGGCGCGTGACCTGACCGTCGCCGCGGAGCGAGACGCCGTCGTGCGGCACGTCACTCCGCGAGCGCGAATCGAGTGCCGCCTGTCAGCCACGCTGGAGAGGGCTTCGAGCCGAGCGCCCGTTCAGAGCCGGTAGCGCTCGCCGTCGACCGCGAGCGGTTCCTCGAACGCCTCGTCGGCCGGGTAGTAGTGGGCCGTGTGGACCAGCCGCGTCTCCGCCGCGTTCAGGTCGTCGGCCATGTCGAGCGCCCCCTCGCGGGTCATGTGCTTCGACGCGAACGTCCGGGGGACGCCGTCGGGGTCGCGGTGCTTCCCGCCCGCGGGGTGAGTCTCGCACAGCGACGCCGGGACGATGGCGTCGGCGAGAAAGAGGTCCGGGTCCCGGAGGGCCTCGCGGGACGCCTCGGGCACGGCGTAGCTCGTATCGCCGGAGAGCGAGAGCTTCGCGCCCGTCTCCGGGTCCTCGACCGCGAGACCGTAACACAGTAACGGCGGGTGGTCGACCGGTACCAGCGTGACCTCGAGCCCGCACGCCTCGAACGGCTCCATCGGCGTCCGGTCGTGCACGGAGACGCGGTCGAGGTAGTCGTACTTCCGGCGGACCGTCTCGGCGACGCTCTCGCCTTTCACGGGGTCGGTCTCGTCCGCCGCCGACACCGGCAGGTGGTCGAACACCCGGTAGGCGTTGCCGAGGCCGTCGAGGTGGTCGAAGTGGACGTGAGTGATGACCGCCTCGTCCGGGAGCGCCACGTCCCGGGTGAGAAACTGGTGTCGGAAGTCGGGGCTGGCGTCTATCAGGAGCGACTCGTCGGTGCGCTCGTTTCGCACGTGCACGGAGAAGCGCGTGCGCTCGACGCCGCGTTCCCGGGCGAGCGCGCACGTGTCGCAGTCGCACCCGACGGTGGGCGTGCCGGTCGTGTCGCCGGTTCCGAGGAGCGTTACCTGCATTCGTGGAGTGGCGGAGAGGCGGCCCGGTTCGGTCCGTCGGCGGCGAGCGCCGACCCGCCGCGGGCCGCGTAGCGGAGACGAGTCAGTCGTGGTCGTGGTCGTGGTCGTGCGAGTGACCGCCGTCGCCCGCCACGAGGGTGTCCTGGTCGCCGTCGATCATGTCCATGTTCTTGAGGTTGTCGCGCTCCTCGAAGTCGGCCACGGCGTCGAGGATGTCCTCCTGCGTGAGTTCGGTCCGGCCCTCGGTGAGGGCTTCGAGCACCGCCTCCCGGAGCACCATCCGGAGGTCGCTCCCGGTCAGGCCCTCGGTCCGGTCGGCCACGTCCTCGGGGTCGAACGACGCGATGTCCATCCGGCGGGTGATGACCCGGAGGATGTCCGCGCGCATCTTGCGGTCGGGCTTGGGGAAGTTGACGATCTCGTCGAACCGCCGCCACGCCGCCGCGTCGAGTTGGTCGGGGTGGTTGGTCGCCCCGATGAGGAGCACCTCGTCCCGGATGAGCGAGATGTCGTCGATGCTCTTGAGCAGGGTGTTGACCGCGCGCTTCAGCGCGGCGTGCTCGTCGGAGCGGCGGGTCTTGGCCACGGAGTCGAACTCGTCGATGAAGAGGATACAGGGGGAGAGACGCTTGGCCACCTCGAACGTCTTCTCGACGTTCTTGGCCGTCTCGCCGAGGTACTGGCTGGTTATCATCGAGAGTTTGACCTCGACGAACGGCAGGCCGAGTTCGTGCGCCAGCGCGCGCGTCGCGGTGGTCTTCCCGGTCCCCGGCGGACCGACGAACAGGAGCTTCCCTATCTCGCGCAGGCCTATCTCCGCGAGGTACTCCCGGTGTTCGATGGCGGTGACTATCTTCTGTATCTCGCCCTCCTGGTCCTGCGTGAGCACGAGGTCGTCGAGCGTCATCTCGATCTCCTCGGGTGCGCGCACCTGTACGAGGTCCAGCATCTCCGCGTCCTCCTCCTCGTCGAAGTACTGGTCGAGGAGGGCGTCTATCCAGACGCGGTCGGCCTGTATCGGCCGGTTGGCCTTGCGGGCCTCCTCGTGGGTCACGTCGACGTCGTCGCGGTCCTCGACGGCCGCCGCGACGGTGGGGTTCGTGCGGATGCGGTCGGCCTCCGCGCGCTTCAACAGCCAGTCGGTCGCCATGTCCGGTTGGGTCAGCGAGATGCGTCCGGAGAACTCGTCGCGTTGGGTGAACAGGAGGTCCGACACCGCGTCCCACGGGTGTTCGACCCCGGTCGCCTTCCGCGCCGTGTTCTCGGTCACCGTCAGGGGACGTTCGATACCCCCCATCGCGTCCTCGCTCCCGTCGCCGTCGTCCCCGTCTGGCGCGTCTGTCCAGAACACGCGCCGGTACCGCGGCGGCAGGTCGTTCTCGTCCAGTCCCGGGTTCTCGTTGTAGAGGTGGGCCGTCAGGAGGAACTCGACGACTTCGAGCGCCCGATTACTCATCCCTCACACTTTGCGTCCACGGACGCATAAGACCGTCGAAAGCCGCGATAGGCGGTAGCGACCCCCGTGCGCCGGGGAACACCCCAGAAAACTCCGAGCCACGGTCGCGCGGTTCTGCCGGGTTTATCAGGTTCGACCACGGAGTAAGAGGCATGCCGACACCCGTCATCGCCGCCGCGTACCGGACGCCGCAGGGGAAAGAGGACGGCGTCTACGCAGACGTCCGTCCCGAGGACCTCTCGACGCCGCTGGTAGACCACATCCTGTCCGAGACGGGACTCGGGAGCGAGGACGTGGACGACCTGATGTGGGGCGTCGCCCAACAGCGCGAGGTGCAGGACAACAACGTCGCGCGCGTCATCGCCCTCCTCTCGGACCTCGGCGAGAGCGTGCCCGCCACCTCCATCAACCGGTGGTGTGCCTCCTCGATGCAGGCCATCATCTCGGCGTCGGACGCCGTGGCCGCGGGCAACCGCGACGCCATCGTCGCGGGCGGCGTCGAGAACATGTCGATGGTGCCGATGGAGTCGTCCTACGAGTGGCTCCACCCCGAACTCGGAGAGAAGTACAACGTCCCCGAACTCCAGATGGGGATGACCGCCGAGAAGGTGGCCGAGGAGTACGACGTGAGCCGGGAGGAACAGGACGAGTACGCCTTCCAGAGCCACCGGCGGGCGGCCGACGCCACCGACTCCGGTCGGTTCGACGACCAGATAGTGCCCATCGAGACGGACGAGGGGGTGGTCGAGGAGGACGAGGGCATCAGGCGCGACACCTCGATGGAGGCGCTCGCGGGACTCCCCACCGTCTTCAAGGGCGACGGCACCGTCACGCCGGGCAACTCCTCGCAGATATCCGACGGCGCGGCCGCCACGCTCGTCACCAGCCGCGAGTTCGCCGAGGAACGCGGTCTCGACGTGCTGGCCGAGGTGGGGA
This sequence comes from Haloferacaceae archaeon 50, assembly GCA_046097085.1. Taxonomy (GTDB): domain Archaea; phylum Halobacteriota; class Halobacteria; order Halobacteriales; family Haloferacaceae. The sequence continues at coordinate 404,203 of CP175567.1, forward strand.
CGAACAACGTCGCGGGCGTCGACCCCACGGTGATGGGCATCGGTCCCGTCCCGGCGACCCGCGGACTCCTCGAACGCAACGGCCGGTCCATCGACGACTACGACCTCGTCGAGTTGAACGAGGCGTTCGCCTCCCAGACCGTGTACGCCCGGGACGAACTCGGGGTGCCCGAGGAGAAGTTCAACGTCAACGGCGGCGCCATCGCGCTCGGTCACCCCCTCGGCGCGTCGGGCGCGCGCCTCCCCGTCACGCTCGTCCACGAGATGAGAGAGCGCGACGTGGAATGGGGTCTCGCCACGCTCTGCGTCGGGTTCGGGCAGGGAGCGGCCATCGAGTTCTCGCGGTAGGTCGCGGGCCGCGGCCACGTTTTATTTCAGCGGTCGGACGCTACATCGAACTGTACTCAGATGACCGAACACTCTAGCGACGAGCGACGCGACCGGTCGGCGACGCGACGGCGGTTCCTCCGCGGCGGGGCGGCGGCCGCGGGGGCGGCCCTCGCGCCGTCGCTCGCGGGGCGGGCGTCGGCCGCCGCCACCGAGACGCCGACCGGCGGCGGCAACATCACCGTCGCGGGGGCGCTCCCGGCCGACGCACCGACCTTCGGAAGCAGCGACTACGTCGGCCTCGTACTCCAGGTCGGGAACCGGACGGGAGGCGCCGACCCGTCCGGCATCGGTTCGTGCCCGTTCGTGCAGACGGGGACGGCGGCCGAGGAGGGAACCTACACCGCCATCGACGCCGACAAGATATGGGCGTACAACGCCGAGATAAGCGAGCGAGGGGGCGGGTCGACCGAGACCACCACGCTGTTCAGCCTCGCCCAGAACACCACCCTCGGCCCGGACAAGCGCTACATCATCAACGACCAGCAGAAGTGCGGCGACTACGTGCAGGTCCAGTTGGAGATGCTGTCCGAGAGCGGACAGGGACCGGAGACCACCGTCTCCGGCGGCGGTGGCGGTGGTGAGGGCGAGGGCACCACCGAGACGAGCACGCCCGGGTTCGGCGTCCTCGCGGCCCTCGGCGGCGTCGGCGCGGCCGCCGGAGCGCTCGCGTTCCGCGGCGACGACGAGTAGCGAAGTGCGCGAGCGTCAGTCGTCGGCGACGGCGACGTCGCCCGCGGAGGCGTCGGGCACGGTGCCGTCGTCGTTCCAGCCTCGGAGTTCGTAGTACTCGGTGAGCGCGTCCTCGAAGCCCGGAATCTGGTCCTCGTACGGCAGGGTGTCGTCGTTCCGGTCGAACCCGCGCTGGTTGTTGAAGTGGCGTTCGAGTTCGACCACGCGCCCGCCGACTTCGAGCAGGTCCTCGTAGTCGGCGTCGAACAGATCCTCGTAGCGCTCGGGCGACATGAAGTCCCGGGAGAACTTACAGACGACGCCGGAGTCGTTCAGCGCCATCAGGTTCTCGCGTTCGATGAGGCGGGCGGGTTTGCCCTCCAGTCCCTCGGGCGGCATCGCGTCGTCCTCGTCGACGAGGGGGTACTCGACGGAGTAGAAGACGGCGTACATGTGGTCGCCGCCGCGGTTGGCGACGGCGTACGAGAGGCCCTGCCCGTTGAGCACGCGCCCCTCGTGGGCGGCGAAGTCCATGTTCTTGACCGACCAGTTCTCGACGCCGAGTTCGTCGTGGAACCGGCCGATGCCCTCCGCCAGCGTGTCGCCTACGCCCTCGCGGTTGGCTATCTTCTCGACCGTCTCGTGGATGAGGTCCTCGTCGCCGAACGCGTCCTCGCTGGCGAGGTACGCCGACACGACGTTGCCCGTGGTGATGGTGTCGAGGCCGTAGCGGTCGCACTGCTCGTTCGACTTCATCACCTCCACGATGTCGTCGACGCCGGCGTTCGACCCGAACGCCATCGCCGTCTCGAACTCGGGGCCCTCCGTCTCCACGCCCGCCTCCTCGTCGCGGGTGGGGAGTTTGCACGCGAACGCGCACTGCGAGCAGGTGCCCTTCTTGTACTTCTTCTGCTCGACGGCGTCGCCGTTGATGCCCTCCGCGCCCTCGAAGTGCTGCTCCGAGAAGTAGTAGGAGGGCAGGCCGTTCATCTCGTTGGCGAGGTCCATCACCGAGACGGTGCCCTGCCGCTTCATGATGTGGTCCTCGGTGGCGGCCTCGCGGTGGACGTCCATCGTCGTGGGGGACATCTCCACCTCGGGCGCGGAGTCGCCCTCGAAGGTGATGGCCTTCACGTTCTTGGACCCGAGGACGGCGCCGAGTCCGCCCCGGCCGAACGCGCGTTCCTCGGTGGTCATGACGTTGGCGAACCGGACGCGGTTCTCGCCCGCCGGGCCGATGCACGCCACGTTCTCGGCCTCCAGTCCGTGTTCGTCGCCCATGTACTCGTCCACCTCGGGCACCGTCGCGCCTTCGAGTTCGGGCACCTCCTCGAACTCGACGCCCTCGTCCGTGACGTGGACGGCGAGGAGTTCGTCGCTCGCGCCGGCCACCTCCACCGCGCCGTAGCCCGTGCCGGTGAAGTTGCGCGACATGAACCCCCCGGCGTTCGACGAGAGCAGGCCGTTCGTCAGCGGCGAGAGGGCGGTGGCGTTCATCCGGCCGGTGAAACTCATCTGGGAGTACTGCATCGGGCCGGTGGTGAACACGAGGCGGTTCTCCGGGCCGAACGGGTCGGCGTCGAACGGGATGCGGTCGTGGGCGAGTTTGGTGGCGACGCCCCGGCCGCCGATGAACGACGAGAGTACGTCGTCGACGTTCGACTCCTCCGTCGTCCGGTCGGTCACGTCGATGGAGAGAAGCGGCCCCTGCGCGTGTTTCATCGTACTAGATAGGGTGTCTTCGGAGTAAATAATAGGTGGGTTCCCGGCATCCGTACCCGCCGACCACACGCCGTAATTAGAATATTTAGTGAATGTTCATCGGTAAAACATCTAAGGGGCCGGGACGCCTACGTTCGCCCGAAGGAGAGACGATGCTCTGGCAAGACCTCGTGTTCCTCCTCGGAAACGTGTTCTCGCTCGTCGTCCTCGTGCCGACGCTCCGCGACCCGCTGGCGAACGTCCCGCTCGGGACCGCGCTCCCGTCTGCGTTCATCGGCCTCGTGTACGGCACCACCTTCTTCACGCTCGGCATGACCTACTCCGCCCTCGGAGCGGTCGTGACGGGCGTGATGTGGAGCGTCATCGCGTTCTTTCGCTCCCCGAACCCGCTCGCGGGGACCGACGAGTCGGAGGGGGAGACGCTGCCGTCGCCCCGGTCGCCGGCGCCGGGCGACGACTGACCGCATCGGGCGCTGCCGAGCGTCGGGACCGGAGAGACGATGCCGCCGGACGGCGTGTCACTCGTCGGGGTGGACGAACGCCATCGCCTCGCGCACCTCGTTACGGCCGCCGATGATGGTGATGCGGTCGCCGTGTTCGAGGGAGAAGTTCGCGCCGGGAACCTGCGTCTCGCCGTCGCGCGAGACCAGCGCGATGAGACACCCCGCGGGGAGCTCCGGCCCCACCTCGCTGATGGTCTTGCCGACTATCTCGTCGGCGGTGACCTCTATCTCCTGTACGTCGCCGGACCGGCCGATTTCGCCCATCCAGTTCGCCATCGCGGGACGCTCGATGTAGTTGTCGATGGCCATCGCCGTGGCATCCACGGCGGAGATGGTCCGGACGCCGAGTTCCTCGAACGCGTCCACGTTGTCGGGGTTGTTGACCCGCGCGAGGATGGTCTCGATGTCGAACTTGGAGTTGGCGAGTTGGGCCACCAGCAGGTTCACGTCGTCGTCCCCGGTGGCGGCCACCACCACCTTCGCGTTCTCGGCCCCGGCCGACCTGAGCACCTCCGTGTCGCTCCCGTCGCCGAGGTGGACCGAATGACCTTCGTTCCGGGCTATCTCGACCGTGTCGGTGCTCCGTTCGATGATGACCACGTTCTCTCCGCGGTCTTCGAGGCGGTCGGCGAGCGTCCGGCCCACCTTCCCGCCTCCGATGACGAGTACGCGCATTGGTATCACATCTAAGTATTCAGCGAGCTGCCGGGCGAACCCGGCCTCGAACACGACGGTTGCGAGGATGACGAGGAAGACGGTGCCGACGAGCACGTCGGCCGCCTGCGTCATCCCGCTGTTCCGGAACTGTATCGCGAACAGTGTGGCCACGGACGCGGGGATGATACCCCGCGGGCCGACGAACGACATGAACAGTTTCTCCTCACGGGTGAACCGTCCGCCCCGCGCCGAGATGAACACCAGCAGCGGCCGGATGACCACCGCCACCGCGACCACGACGAGCAAGCCGCGTACGCCGAGGGCGAGCAGGTTTTCGAACTCCAACAGGGCCGCGAGGGCGATGAACACGAACGACAACACGAGGAGCGTGATATCGCCTTTGAACGCCGCGATGTCGTCCTCGTACGGCAGGTCGGCGTTCCCGAGGAGCACGCCCGCCGTGGCGACGGCCGCGATGCCTGCCTCCGGCAGGATGGTGTCCGCGGCGGCGTAGGCCACGAGCGCCCCTGCCAGCACGAGCAGGCGGGCGTTCTGCGGGGCGTTGCCCGGCGAGAGGTCGACGTACCGGAGCGACCAGTACACCAAGCCCGCCACGATGGCTCCGAACACCACGCCCACGCCGAGGCGCTCCGCGAACAGGGCGACCAGCGCCTCGGCCGACGACACGTCCGCGACGATGGCCTCGAAGATGACCACGGCGAGGATGGCCGCGGTCACGTCGTTGACTATCCCCTCGGTCTCCAGCGCCGTCTCCACCCGGTCGCGCGCGGGCACGACTTCGAGGATGGGCGCGATGACCGTCGGCCCGGTGGCGACCAGTAGCGCCCCCACGAGGAACGAGACGGGCCACCCCGCGCCGAGGAGGAAGTGGACCGCTATCGCCGTCCCGATGAGGGCGATGACCGCGCCCACGGTGACGAGACGGAGCGTCGCCGCGGGGGCCTCCCGCAGGTCGTCGATGCGGAGGTGGAACGCCCCCTCGAACACGATGATGGCCACCGAGAGTCCCACGATGGCGCTGAGGGCGTTTCCGAACGAACTCGGCTGGACGATGCCGAGCACCTCCGGACCGAGCAGTATCCCCGAGAAGATGAGGAACACTACGCTCGGCACCTGAAACCGGTCGGAGAGCACCTGCGAGATGACGCCGATGCCGATGATAGCGGCCACTAGGGGGAGCAGGTTCGATCCGCCTTCTACGGCCACGCTATCGCCTCCATACCGGTGTCCGGGGTGGCGGGGTGATAAATCTCCTCTTTACCGATGGACGTTCCGGTTACTACTGGGGGCGTGTGTTGCGGGTTCGGGACGCAGTCCGGCGACGGCGGACCGTCAGCGTCGTCAGCCGGTCAGCCGTCACTCGTCGTCGTACAGGAGGTCCACGCGGTCTGCGTACCGGTCGAGGATGTTCCGGCGCTTCTTCTTCATGGTCGGCGTCACGAGGTCGTTCTCCTCGGTGAACTCCTCGGGCACGAGGCGGAACCGCTTGATGGTCTCGTGGTCCTCGAACCCCTCGTTCACGGCGTCTACCTCCCGTCGAATCCGCTCGCGGACGGCGTCGTGGCGGCACACCTCGCGGTCGGAGTCCGGCAGGTCGACGCCCTCGCGCGCGGCCCACTCCCGGATGCCGTCGAAGTCGGGCACGACGAGGGCGCTCACGTACTTGCGCCCGTCGCCCAGCACCATCACCTGCTCGACCACCGGCGACGGCGCGAACGCGTCCTCCAGCGGTCCGGGAGCCACGTTCTTCCCCGTCGAGAGCACGATGAGTTGCTTCGCTCGCTCCCGGAACGTCAGGTAGCCGTCGGGGCGTAGTTCCACGATGTCGCCCGTGCGGAACCACCGGCCGCCGCCGTCGCCCGCGCCGTCGCGCTCCACCGCCACCGTCGCGCCGTCGGGCAGGTCCGCCGTGAACGCCGCGTCGGTGGCGTCGGGGGCGTTCCAGTAGCCGTCGGCCACGTTCGGCCCGCGCACGAGGAGTTCGCCCACCTCGCCGCCCGCCTCGAGGTCGACCCCCCCGAGCGACGCGTCGAGGGCCACGTCGAGGTCGTACACCGGCGGGCCGATGGTGCCGACCTTCGGGGCCTCGGGCGGGTTGACGGCGACGACGGGCGCCGTCTCGGTCAGGCCGTACCCCTCCAGTATGGGGAGGCCCATCGCGTGGTAGAGCGCACACAGGTCGGGCGAGAGACTGCCGCCGCCGGAGATGAAGAAGTCGACGTTGCCGCCGAGGGCCTCGCGCACCTTCGAGAACACGAGTCGGTCGGCGACGGCGCGTTTGAGCGACAGCACCGGGCCGGGGTCGTCGGCCGCGCGGTGGGCCCGGCCCGTGTCGACCGCCCACTCGAACACGCGTTCGGTCAGCGCCGACCCGCTCGCCTCCGCGCGGACGGCGGCGTACAGTTTCTCGTACACCCGGGGCACGCTGGTGCCCGAGGTGGGACGGACGAGGCCGAAGTCCTCGCGGAGGGTGTCTGAGCTCTCGGCGTAGGCCACCGTCGCGCCCGCCACGAACATCATGAAGTGGCCGGCCAACCGCTCGAACACGTGCGCGAGGGGGAGGTACGACAGCGTGGTCGTGTGGGTGTCGATTGTGGGCAGGTCGGGGTCCTTGTCGGGACGGGGGCCGAACCGCCTGTAGACTTGGTTCACGTTGGCGCGGAAGTTGCGGTGGGTCAGGCGGACGCCCTTGGGTTCCCCGGTGGTGCCGGAGGTGTAGATTAGCGACGCCAGGTCGTCGGGGGTCCGCGAGTCGAGCCACGTCTCGTACTCGGCGGCGTCGAACGCGTCCGCCCCCGTCCGGTACAGGTCGCCGAGGGTGAGCAGGTCGTCCCGGTCGCGCACCGCGCCCGCCGCGCCGCTCCCGTCCGGCATCTCGTCTATCACCACGACGAAGTCGAGGTCGAGTTCGTCCTCGACGGCCAGCACCCGTCGGAGCAGGTCGGCGTTCTCGACCACGACGCCCGACGCCCCGGAGTCGCCGAGGAGGTGTTCGACCTGCGCCTCGGACGAGGAGGCGTACACCGTGGTGACGGCGCCGCCCGCCGCGAGGAGGGCGAAGTCGGTCTGTGCCCACTCCATCCGGGTGTGCGAGAGGAGGCCGACCCGGTCGCCCGCGTCGAGACCGAGGGCGCGGAAGCCGGCGGCGAGGTTGCGCACGACGTCGCGCATCTCGCGGTAGGACAGCGACGCGAAGTCGCCGTCGGGCGCGGGACGCACCGCGTCGGCCGCGACCAGCGACCGGTCGTAGACGCCGCCCTTGTAGCGTTGCGCGGTCGCGTCGGCGTTGCGGTCGGCGCTCTCCTCGAACGCGCGCCCGAGGGTGGAGCCGCCGACGACAGGGTGCGAGAACTCCGCCTCCGCCTCCCGCCAGTCCATGAGACGCCGTAGGAGGGAACCCCGCTTATAGGTGGGCGCTTTAAACCGACGTGCCCCGGCGGTGAGTTTCTTCGCCCGGCCGCGCGGACCCGTCGCAGGGAGCGGACGGCCTCACGACCCGTCCGCGTGGTCGAGGTAGCCGAGGACGCCGCGCACGTTGAGTTCGGCCTCGTCGCGGGCCTTTCGCTCGCCCCACACGTCGGCCGTGTCGGCGTGGTCGGCGAAGTGTTCGACGACGGCCTCGTCGTCGCCGAGTTCCTCGCGTCGCTCCCGCACGGCCTCGACCCACTCCACCAGCGTGCGCTTGTACCCCTCCATCATCGACTCGTCGTACTCCCGGGGGCCGAAGTGGCCGAAGCAGAGCACGTCGGGGTCGAGTTCCTGTATCGCGCGCACGTCGGCGAGACACTGGTCCACGTCGAAGTTGGAGGGCGGCGACGTGGGCCCTATCTCGTCGCGTTCGGGGATGTAGATGCCCGCGGCGTCGCCCGCGAACAGCACGTCGTCGTCCGCCTCGTGGAACACCACCTGGTGGGGGGCGTGGCCTGGCGCGTGGTGCACGTCGAGCGTCCGGTCGCCCAACTCCACCGCGTCGCCGTCGGTCAGCGATTCGACGCGGTCTTCGGGGACGGGTTTCGGGTCGACGTAGAACTCCCACTGGTCACCCACGGCGGCCTTGGTCCCCTTCACGAGGGCCGCGGGGTCGACGAGGTGAGGCGCGCCTATCTCGTGGGTCATCACCGTCGCGTTCGGGTACGCCTCGGCGAGGAAGCCCGCGCCGCCCGCGTGGTCGAGGTGGACGTGCGTCGGGAGCACGAGTTCGAGGTCCTCGCGCCCGATGCCCACCTCGGAGAGGGCGTCGAACAGGCGTTCGTGGTTGGTGCCGATGCCCGTGTCGACCACGGCGGGTCGGGGCGTGTCGTAGATGTAGACCGCGCCGTACGCCTCCACGTCGTACATGCCGGTGTCGAGGTAGTAGAGGTCGGTCGCGCCGTCGACGGGGGTGACGTCACCGATAGCCATGCCCGGAACGACTCCGCAGGAGGGCAAAAGCGTTCGGTCGGGCGACCCGTCCACTTCTGAGCGCCCCGAACGCGCCGAATCCGCGCCGTGGGGGACCGACCGAACGGCGGCGAACTCCCCGACCGCCGCGCCGACGCGCGGGCGCGGATGCGGATGCGACACGGTTTTGCCCCGTCCGACAGAATCGCCGCCAAATGCTGAGCAGACAGTTCGTTCGGGAGCACCCCGACGAGGTCCGCGACGCCTTGGAGAAGAAGGGCGTCGACGACGTGGACTTGGACCGGATTCTCGACGTGGACGAGGAGTGGCGACAGCTCAAGTCGCGGGGCGACGACCTGCGACACGAGCGAAACGAAGTGAGCCAGCGCATCGGCGAGCTCAAGCAGGCGGGCGACGACGAGGCGGCCGACGAGGCCATCGAGCGGTCGCAGGAGCTGAAGTCGGAACTGCAGGAGGTCGAGGACCGGGCGGACGAACTCGAGGAGGAACTCGAGGCGGCCCTGCTCGAACTCCCCCAGATACCCCACGAGAGCGTCCCCGTCGGCGAGGACGAGGACGACAACGTGGAGGTGCGCCGCGAACTGTTCGACGACCTGCGGGACATGCCCGACGAGGTGGTGCCCCACTACGACCTCGGCGAGGAACTCGACGTCCTCGACTTCGAGCGCGGCGCGAAGGTGACCGGCGGGGGCTTCTACTTCACCAAGGGAGCGGGCGCGCGCCTCGAACACGCCCTCGTCCAGTTCATGCTCGACATCCACCGTGAGCAGGGGTACGTCGACCTGTTCCCGCCCATCCCCGTCAACTCGGCGTCGATGACGGGCACCGGCCAGTTGCCCAAGTTCGCGGACGACGCCTACCGCGTCGGCGGCGATGAGCGCGAGGCGTACGACGACGACGACCTGTGGCTGTGTCCCACCGCCGAGGTGCCGGTCACCAACATGTACCGCGACGAGATACTGCTCGACGACGACCTGCCGCTGAAACACCAAGCGTACACGCCCAACTTCCGGCGCGAGGCGGGCGAACACGGCACCGAGACCCGCGGCATCGTGCGCGTCCACCAGTTCAACAAGGTGGAACTCGTCAACTTCGTGCGCCCCGAGGACAGCTACGACCGCCTCGACGGCCTCCTCGACGAGGCCGAGGAGGTGCTCCGGCGCCTCGACCTGCCCTACCGGATTCTGGAGATGTGCACGGGCGACCTCGGGTTCACGCAGGCCAAGAAGTACGACGTCGAGGTGTGGGCCCCCGGCGACGACATGCCCGACGGCCCCGACGAGGGCGGGCGGTGGCTCGAAGTCTCGTCGGTCTCGAACTTCGAGGAGTTCCAAGCGCGCCGGGCGGGCATCCGCTACCGGCCCGAGCGACACGAGTCGGCCGAGTACCTCCACACGCTCAACGGGTCGGGTCTCGCCGTCCCGCGCGTGATGGTCGCCATCATGGAGTACTACCAGAACGAGGACGGCACCATCACCGTGCCCGAGGCACTCCGCCCGTACATGGGCGGCACCGAGGTCATCGAGGGCGGCGAGCACGTGGGCGAGAGCGCCGTGGGCGCGGGCCGGAAGGAGTAGGCGAGAGCCTCGGTCCGGCGGGAGGACCGCCGCGACCGGCAGCACTATCTCCCATTACTGCGTCTATCGCGGAATGGAACGAAACAGGCTCCGGCAGATCGCGGCGGTGGCGCTGGTGCTCGCCGTCGGCGCGAGCGTGGTAGGGGGGCTGTCGGCGCTGAACGCCACGGACACCGCGTCCGCGGTCGGTGCGACGGGCGCGTTCGCCTTCGGCGGAGCCACCGTGGGCGTCGGGGCCCTCGCGGTCGGCGCGGTCCTCCTCGCCGCCGGGGCCGTCCTCCTGCGGCGGACGGTACGCACGCGACGCGCGCCTCCGACCCCCCGGCGGCGGTAGACCGGACGGCCGCGGGACGCCGCGTTCGGCCGCGACGCGCCGAACCGGACGACGCCGCGCGGCCGCCGACCCGCGGGCTTTTGTTCGGGCGTCGCCTCCCTCCGGGCGTGGACCTGCACGTTCGGTACGAGGGCGACGACGACCCCGACAAGTGCACCGCGCGCAAACTCGCGCGGTTCGACATGGCGGAGCTCCACCGCTCGGACCGGGCGACGCCGTACGGCGTGGTGCTGAACCCCCACGCGGAGCGCGCGCTCTCGCCCGCCGACGCCGACGCGGAGGCGCTGGTCGCCCTCGACTGCTCGTGGGAGACGGCCGAGTCCGCCCGCTTCACCCTCCGGGGCGACCACCGGGCGCTCCCCTATCTCGTGGCGGCCAACCCCGTCAACTTCGGCCGACCGCTCCGCCTCACCACCGTCGAGGCGCTGGCGGCGGCGCTCTGTATTCTGGGGCGCGACGACGACGCCGAGCGGATACTCTCGAAGTTCACGTGGGGCGAGACGTTCCTCGAACTCAACGCCGAACCCCTGCGCCGCTACGCCGCGGCCGAGGACTCGGCCGAGGTTGTCGAGATTCAGGGCGAGTACTTGGACCGGGGCGAGAGCGAGGACGAGCGAAGCGAGTCCTCGGAGACGTGAGCGGGAGCGGAGCGACACGCGAACCGCGAGAGTGAGGGGGGACGAGGACGGAGACGAAGCGCGAGCGGCGAGTAGTCGAGTCGCGGCCCGGACGGACGGTCAGGCCGGCCGGTCGCGGTGGTCGCGGTCGTTCAGCGCGCCGCCCAGCGCGCCCGCCAGCGCCGAGTCGACGGCGAACAGGAGGGTGACGAACAGGCCGACGACCAGCGCTCCCGCGCCGCCGAGGAACGCGCCAACCGGGCCGCCGCCGAGGCCGAGAACGCCCCCGAGGGGCGCGAGGAGCAGGAGGGTGAGGACGACGCCCGTGACCGACCCCGCCAGCAGTCCGTGCCACGCGCCGCGCCCGATGCCGCCGCCCGCGAGGTAGCCCGCCACGAACCCGCCGACCAGTCCCGCGCCCACCTGTCCGAGCACGGGAACCGAGAGTCCGATTGCGCCCACCACGAGGAGCACCACGAAGCCGACGCCGACCGCGCGCCAGTCTGTCATGGGCGGACGTAGGCCGCCGTCGGTCATCAAACGTTCGGGCGCGATGGGGGCGATGCGTCGTCTCAGGGTCGTTCGGAGCGCGGCGGGTCGGGCCGTCCGTCGGCGTCGCGTCGTGACCGCCGACCGAGGAGCGACCACGTCGCGGCGGCGGAGGCGGACACGAGGACGACGCCGAGAACGACGAGGAACTCCTGCGGGGCGCGCGTCGGGTCGTAGAGGCCGGCCGCAAACGTCGCCCACGCGACCAACGTGGCGACGAGGAGCGTCGCCGAGAGGCGGTGGCGACCACGCCGGAGGCCGCGGACGCCAGCGGCGGCGAGGACGCTCGCGACCAGTACGAATCCGCCGAAGACGGCCACCTCGACGATGGCGAACGCACCGCCAGCCCACGTGGCGAGACGGTAGTACGCGCCGTCGTGTTCGAGGTAGTAGATACCCTGTCCGAGGCTCAGGTGGTCGCTGTAGAAGAACTCTGGCGGCGGATTCCACGGCTCCGGCCCGTAGAACACGGCGCGGCCGTCCGCGGCGTCGAGGGCGGCGCGGAACGCGTGTCGCGCGTCCGGCGAGAGGTCGGCGGAGTCGAGAACGTCCGCTTCGGCGGGAACCTCTCCACGCTCCACCCGGTCCACGGAGTGGTGGTACTCGGACGCCCCCGGATACGGTACGGCCTGCCATCCGGCGGCGACGACGGCGACGGCGAGGACGACGAGGGCGACCGACGGGAGGGCCGACCGGTCGAGGGAGACCATACCCCGACGTGTCGCACTATCGGTAAGTACTTTCTCCAGAGAGTGACCGTTCGCGGGGCGGGACGGGACGCCGAGCAAACGTAGACGACCGGGGGACGCCCGTGGGCCGAACGGACGGGCTTTTACGCGCCGGCCGCCTACACCCCGCCAACAGATGATATTCGAGAGTCTCCCGACCACGCCCCGGTCGGACGAACTCGTCGACAAGGCGTTCTCGCGGGCGGCGCGCGCGGGGCGGGCCAAGGGGGGCCTCGACGCCCAGCAGTCGATGCTCCAGACGGCGGGCAACATCCTGTCGGACAATCTGGGGAACGTGGTCACGTCGTGGCCCGACTTCGAGTACGAGGTTGACCCCTTCTACCGCGAACTCGCGGACGCCGTGCTGAGCGGCGAGATACCGCCGCGACAGAACGACGACGGAACCGAGTCGACGGGCGTGGACGCCCTCCGGCAGTCGCTCTCCGAGATCGGGTGGGCGAGTCGGCAGGTCGACTCCCTGCGCGACGAGTACCAGTCGAAGCTCCGGCGGACGGACGTCGACACCGCCCGGAAGCACCGCAAGCAGGCGTTCGCGCGCATGGCCGACGTGGTAGACGAGGTGAGCGACGACCTACTCCGGGTCGGCGAGGCGCGCGACGCCCTCAAGGGCCTGCCCGACATCCGGCCCGACGAACCCGCAATCGTGGTCGCGGGCTACCCCAACGTGGGCAAGTCGTCGTTCGTGAACCGGGTCACCCGCGCGGACAACGAGATAGCCCAGTACCCGTTCACCACCCGGGGCGTCCAGATAGGCCACTTCGAACGCGACCGCATCCGCTACCAGATAATCGACACGCCCGGCCTGCTGGACCGGCCGGAGGAGGACCGCAACGACATCGAGCGACAGGCCGTCTCGGCGCTGACCCACCTCGCCGACGCGGTGGTGTTCGTGGTCGACGCCAGCGGCGACTGCGGCTACCCCCTCCCCGAGCAGCTCGAACTCCGCGACGAGGTGGCGGCGCGGTTCGACGTGCCGGTGCTCACCGTCTGCAACAAGAGCGACCGCTCGACCGACGTGGAGGCCGACGCCTACATGAGCGTGACCGAGGACGAGAACGTCGACGGCGTCGTCGACGCCGCCGTCGAGGCCGTGGGCTACGAACCCGACATCCCGCCCTCGCGGACGGAGTGAGGAGAGACTCCGCGGTCGGTGGAACCGCGTAACGGAGCTTCGGGGCCGCGAGTACGCGGCTCAGTCGGTCGCCTCGTACGTGACCTCGACGTTCGCGGAGACCGTCACCGGCCCGGAGTCGATGCTGGTCGCGCCGCTCCCGCCGTCGGCCGCCGCGGCGGTGAGTTCGGCGCGGTACGGGCGCACGTCCGCGCCGCCGGTCGACACGGAGTCGACGCCGACGAGCGAGAGGTTCGCGTTCGACGCCAACACGTCGGCGTCGTCGCGGGCGTTCGACATCGCGCGGGTCAGCGCGCGGTCGCGCAGTTCGTCGCGCTTCTCCTCCGAGAGGGTGTACTCGACGTACTGCACCTCGCTCGCGCCGCTCTCGACGGCGGTCCGGATGACCTCGCCGACGCGGGAGACGTTCGCCACCTCGACGGCGAGCGTGTGCGTCGCGCGGTACTCGGTCCGGGCGGACTCGCGCGACTGGCGCGTCTGCCGGATGTTGTAGTTCTCGGTCGTCACCCGGTCGTCGGGGACGCCGGCGTCGGCCAGCGCCGCCCGGAGGGCGGAGACGTTCTCGGCCACTCGCTCTCGAGCGACGGACGCGGAGTCGGCGGTCGCTCGGGCGGCGACCCGGACCACCGCGCGGTCGGGGTCGGCCGTCACCGACCCGGCCGCCGCGACGGTTATCGACTTTCCGCTCGCGGAAGCGGTGTCGGCTCCGGCCCCCTCGCTCGCGGGGGCGGCGTCGGTTCCTGCGGTCGTCGCGTCGGACGTCTCGCCGACGGCGCCGGCGCACCCGGCGGCGACGACGAGTGCGGCCAGCGCGAGTGCGGCCAGCGCGCGTCGGTGTGCGTTCGTGATGGAGGGCATCGCACCCGGACCGACGGACCGGCGGAAGATACGGGTAACGGAGGCACAAAGAGCCGTTTGAGTTTGGGCGTCGAGGGTGACCACCGTCGCGAGCCCGACCGACGGACGGGGCGGGGCGACGGCTCACCGGCCGTCGAGCCCGCCGCGAACGAGCGGCCACGCGGCCGACGCCGCGAGGAGGACGAACGCGACGAACGCGAACCCGGCGGCGTATCCCCCCTCGCCGCGGAGGAGTCTGACGCCCTCGCTGGTCGCGGCTACCGCCGCCACGGCCGCGACGAGGGCGAGCCGCCGCCGCGAGATGCCGTCGGAGAGTGCCACGGTCGGGGAACTCCGGCACGAGGGGAAAGCGTTGTCCCACCGCGCTCCGGGTGCAGAGACGGCGGTCGGCGTGAAGAACGGTCACGTGCGAAAGAGACGGTCGGTCCGAAAAACAGGCGGAAACGAGCGGCGTGCCGGCGGGTCCGACCCTCGGCTTACGCCACGTCGTAGGTGACCTGCACGTCGGCGGTGACGGTCACCGGCCCGGGTTCGAGGTCGGTGCTCGCGCCGCCGCCCCCGGCGCTCTCGTACCGCATGTCGGCGTAGGGGACGTAGTCGGGGCTGGTCGAGGCCGACCGGAGGCCGTCGAGTTGGAGGCCCTCGGCCGCGGCGACCGCCTCGGCGTCGGAGCGGGCGGCGTTCATCGCCTCGGCGATGGCGTCGGCCCGCAGGTCGGCGCGCGTCTCGTCGGTCAGGGTGAACCGGACGCCGTCGACGCGGTCCGCGCCGTTGGCCACGGCGACGTCTATCACGCCGCCGGCCTCGGCGGGCGCGACCTCTATCTCGAACGCGTGGACGGCGCGGTAGCCGGTCAGGGTGCGTTCGGCGGCGTTCTCGCCGCCGCCGTTACCGTTGCGGTACTGAGGTTGGATGCGGAACGACTCCGTGGTGACGGCGTCGTCGGGGACGCCGGCGTCGCGGAGCGCCGTCCGCATGCTCTCGGCGTCGGCGGCGACGGCCTGTCGCGCGGCGTCGGCGGTGTCGGCCGTGGCGATGACCGAGACGGAGACGACCGCGAGGTCGGCGTCGGCGGTGACCTCGCCCGTCCCCGAGACGGAGACGGTGCGCGCGTCGGAAGCGGCGTCGGTCGAACCGGTCTGGAGGGGCGCGATACATCCCGCGAGGAGGACGAGGACCGCGAGTGCGACTGGAATCAGCGTGCGATTCATACCACCTATACGGCGGACGAGCTATTCAATGCGCGCTAGGCGCAAAGTCGCGTTTGAGTCTGGCGTCAGACCGCGGCATGGCCGGTCGCGGGCCGACCGGGGGGCGGCGACGCCGCGCGCACGAGCGAGTTCGAGGCGTTCGTCCCCCCCGCCGTCGAGTTCGTGGTGTTCCCGCCAGGCATCTCCGGGGGAGTGACCGTGGACGTCTCCATGTACCGCACCTCCACTGTGACGGACTCGTCCGTCGGCGAGAAGAACGGGAGCAGCGGGTCGTTCTGTACGTTGATGTGCCGGTAGATGGCCTCCGCGAGTTTGGGCGTGGACGTACCCGTCGGGCGGCCAACCGTCACGATGACGCGCCGTTCGTCCCTGAACGGCAGGTTGTCGGAGTATTGGAACTCGACCTCGATGAGCGAGACGTGGCTGTAGGATTCGTTGCTGAGGAGGGTCTGAATCTCGGTCTGAATCTGCTTCTCGGAGGCGGCCGACTGGTAGGACGCGTAGGTGACGCCCGCGAGGAACACCGAGAGGACGCCGATAGCGACAACCAGCACGCCGATGCGCTTGAGCGTGTCGCGGCGGGCCTCGGTCTCCTCGAACCACAGGTTGGGCCGGTAGCCCTTGTACCACAGGACCACGAGGGCGGCGAGGTTGATGGAGAGCACGTTCACGAGGACGAGGACGCCCGCGGTCACTACGGTCATGGGGCGCCCCCACGCCACGCCGATGCCGACGACGGCGATGGGGGGCACGAGCGCCGCGGCTATCATCACGCCGACGAGGGCGATGGAGACGCCGGTGGCGACGCTCAGTGCGCCGGCCACGCCCGCGCCCAGCGCGACGACCAGCGAGAGGAAGTCGGGGGTGAGTCGTCCCTCGAACTGTCCGAGCGCCACGAGGTCCGACGCGTCGAGGATGGGCACTAACCCCGTCATGCGCACGAAGAAGGCGAATATCGCCGCCGCGACGACGGCCACCAACACGCCGATCGCCTGTAGCTTCGCGCCGTGCACGAACATCTCGTCGTCGTTGACCACCGACCCAACGCTGGTGGAGACGGCGGGGCCGACCAGCGGCGCGATGACCATCGACCCCACCACCACCGCGGGGGAGTCGATGAGGACGCCGGCGGTGGCCACCACGGCCGAGATGACGGTCATCACCACGAACGTCGACATGTCGGGCGCGAGGTCCTCCGCGCGCGAGTGGAGTTCCTCGCGCGAGATTCGGTCCTGCGTCTCCTCGTCTGCCTCGTAGCGCTCCTCCAACTGGT
This sequence comes from Haloferacaceae archaeon 50, assembly GCA_046097085.1. GTDB lineage: Archaea > Halobacteriota > Halobacteria > Halobacteriales > Haloferacaceae. Next base: position 420,865 of record CP175567.1, read on the forward strand.
CGAAGCGCCGGGAGATGACCGTCTCCGCACCCATCACGACGGTGTAAGCGTCTTCCTCGATACCGGCGTCCCGGAGTTCGTCGAGTATCGGTTCCACCGCCGCCTCGGGGAGGGGGAAAGAGACCACGGCGATGAACTCACGGCGACTGGTCTCGTCGGTCACCGCGTAGTCTATCTCCTCGTCGTCAAGCACACCGAGGACGGCTTCGAGCTTCCCCGTAGGGACCATCAACTGTACGAGACGCACACTGGAGGGTCGCCAGCGACGGGGAAATATCCCCCGGTACGGCGAGTCAGCCCGTCCTGTCGGCGAAGACGACACGAACCGCCACGGCGACGGGGCCCCGGCGCCGCCACCCGCGCCGACGGAGTCCGCGCCGGTGCGGGGCAGCGCGGAGCCCCTCGAACCACCTCCCACACCTCACCCCCCGATTAACGGGTTTAAAGACCTTTAATGAGTAGTCTTTTCACCGGCCGTTCGTTCGGGAATCACGGAAGATGCTACAACAATCGGTCGTATGCGAGTCGATTCGTGGACGGACGAGGTCGGGAGGAGATCGCAGCGGCGCGCCGCGGTCGCCGCGCGACGCCGAGCGGTCGTGGGCATGACGGAGTGGGTGTCCACGACGTGCATGCGGTGTGCGGTCGGGTGCGGCCACGTCCAGCAGGGGGTCGACTCGGGCTACGGCCTCGACGTGGTCAGGGGCGACACCGCCCATCCGGTCAACCGGGGTCTCGCGTGTCAGCGCGGGGTGCGCGAGACGGTCGACCCTGCGGGCGAGTGGGCGACCCGCCCGCTGATACGCCGCGACGGCGACCTCGTGCCCACGACGTGGGACGTGGCGCTCTCGGCGGTGGTCGGGCGCTTCTCCGCGGCGCTCGAGCGGTCGCGCGACGGCGTGGCGGTACTCGGCAGCGGCCAGCAGACCAACGAGGCGGCGTACGCCCTCGGCAAACTCGCGCGCGGCGGGTTCGGCACGCGCTACTACGACGCCAACACGACGCTCTGCATGGCGAGCGCCGTCACCGCCTACTACGACGCGTTCGGGAGCGACGCGCCGCCGTGCTCGTACGACGACGTTCCGGACGCCGAGAGCCACGTGGTGTGGGGCGCGAACCCGGCGGCCGCCCACCCCGTGATGTTCCGGTGGATACAGCAGAGCGCCGACGAGGAGGGGAGCGAACTCGTGGTGGTCGACCCCGTGGAGACGCAGACGGCGGCGGTCGCCGACCGCCACGTCCGGCCCGACCCGGGCGGGGACCTCGCCCTCGCGCGGGCGGTGCTGGCCCGGGCGGTGGAGCGAGACGGGGTCGACGAGTCGTTCGTCGCCGAGGCCACCGAGGGGTTCGCGGACCTCGTCGACTCCCTGCCCGACGCCGAGGCGGCGGCCGCGGAGGCGGGCGTCGACCCCGCGGACGTGGACGCCCTCGCGGCCGCGTTCGACGCCCCGACGCTCGTCTACTGGGGGATGGGCGTCAACCAGAGCGACAAGGGGACCGCCACGTCGGGCGCGCTCGTCGACCTCTGTCTGGCGACTGGCAACCTGAAGCCCGGGAGCGGGCCGTTCTCGCTGACGGGGCAGGCCAACTCGATGGGCACGCGCGTCTGCTCCTCGAAGGGGTCGTGGCCCGGTCAGCGGTCGTTCGCCGACCCCGACGAACGCGCCGTCGTCGCCGAGGCGTGGGGCGTGCCCGTCGACCGCCTGCCCGACGACGCCGGGCCGGGACCCGTCGGCGTCGTGGAGGCCGTCGCCGACGGACCGGTCGAGACCGTCTGGACGGTGGCCACCAACCCGGTCGCCAGCCTCCCCGACGCCGCCGCCGCGCGCGAGGCGCTCTCCGACGCGTTCGTGGTGGTGCAGGACGCCTTCCTGACCGAGACGGCCGAGGTGGCCGACGTGGTGCTCCCGGCGGCGACGTGGGGCGAGTCCGAGGGCACGACCACCAACATGGAGCGGACCGTCTCGCGGGTGCGCGCCGCCACCGACGTGCCGCCGGGCGTGCGCACCGACCTCGACATAATCTGCGCCGTGGGCGAGGGCGTGGTCCCGGGCCTGCTGGGGCGGCCCGCCCCACGGGAGGTGTTCGACGAACTTGCCGCGCTGACCGCGGGCACGCCTGCCGACCTCTCGGGCATCGGATACGACCGCCTCGAAGCCGAACACGCCGTGCGCTGGCCCGCGCCCGACGCGGCGTCCGAGGGCGGCTACCGCTACCACGACGACGGCGGTAGCGACGAGAAGTGGTCGTTCCCCACGCCCTCCGGACGGGCGCGCTTCTCGACCGGTCAGCACCGCCCCGTACCCGAACCCACGGACGAGGAGTACCCGCTGACGCTGACCACCGGCCGGGAGTCCGACGGGTACAACACGGGCGTGCGGTCGCGCGGCGACGGGCCGACGACGCTCCGCGTGCGCGTCCACCCCGACACCCTCGCCGCCCTCGGCGTCGGTGACGACGACCGGGCCGCGGTGTCGTCCCGGCGCGGAGAGGTCGACGTCCGCGTCGAGGCCGACTCCGCCGTCCCCGAGGGGATGGTGTGGGCGCCCATCCACCACCCCGCGACCAACGACCTCACCCTCCCGGTGACCGACCCCCGGTCCGACGAACCGAACTACAAACAGTGCGCGGTCGAACTCTCGCCCGCGGGCGCGCGCCGCGCGTCCGCCGAGGCCGAGATAGGCGGCACGGCCGACGACTGACGCCGGACGAACGGAAACCGGCCCGGGCGTCGCGTCCGCCGGCCACTCTCCCGACCCGTAGCGCCGCCCGTTCTCGCCTCCGAAGTCCCTCGTGACTTCAGGTGCTCCTCTCGTCCGCTCCTATTCCGGACGTACGACGACCTTAAGGAGGGAATACACGCTGAATGTGTGCCCCTCTCTTTAGTCGGTGCATAGAATCTTAACTTCGTATGCACCAACAGTTATGAAACCTCTGTTCGTGGGGACTTATCGTGTTACTCCGTGTTATCGTCCAGACTATTCTGGAATTAGTCCCCGCCCGTATCGAATTCGACAATGAATGTGAATATCCGGTCGTGGGAGGTTGCGTAGCGTGAGTCCGGTCAGGATGACCAAGTACCGGACGCTGGCGCTGGCCACCGTCGGGTTCAACTTCTCGTTTCTCGTCTGGTTCTCGTTCGCGCCGTTCACGGGGCCGATGGCCGAGGAGTTCGGCCTCTCGCTGGCCGAGATAGGAGTTCTGGCGAGCGCCGCCGTCTGGCTCGCGCCGTTCGGTCGCATGCTGACCGGGTGGCTCTCCGACAAGTTCGGCGCGCCGACGGTGTTCGCCATCGTGCTCGGCTACGTCGGCGTGTTCTCGATGGCGTCGGCGTTCGCGCAGGACTACGCGGTGTTCTTCGTCGAGCGACTCGTCGTGGCGACGGCGGGCATCACGTTCGTCGTCGGCATCCAGCACGTCTCCGAGTGGTTCGACGAGGAGGAACTCGGCACCGCCGAGGGCATCTACGCGGGCGTCGGCAACGCGGGGGCCGCCGGCGGTGCGCTGGTCCTGCCGCGCGTGTTCCCCGCCGACTGGAGCGGTCCGCTGTTCTCGACCAACTGGCGCGCCGCCTTCTTCTACACCGGCGTCGTCGCCATCCTGCTGGGCGTCGCGTACTACCTGCTGGGCGAGGCCGCAAAGAGCGAGGAGAAGCGGCGGGCCACCGCCGAGAGCGCGAGCTTCGGCGACTGGATATACACCGCGACGCGCTACGGCACCGTCGTGCTGGCGCTGGCGTACGTGATGACCTTCGGGCTGGAGCTGTCGATGAACGGGTGGCTCGCCACCTACTACCGCGAGGGGTTCGACACCGACAACCTCGTGCTGGCGAGCGCCTTCGCGGCGACGTTCTCCGTCGCGGCGGGCCTCCTCCGTCCCATCGGAGGGTACGTCAGCGACCGACTGGCGCGCGCGGAGCGTGACATCCTGCCGGTGTTCACCGGCCAGTACCGCGAGCAGTGGACGTTCGTGGCGCTGTGTTTCGTCGTCGTGACCATGTTCGGGATGACGCTCGCCGGACTGTCCGGCGAGGTGATGATAGCCGTCGCCGCCGGCTTCCTCGTCGGGATGAGTTGTGCGTTCGCCGAGGGAGCCATCTTCGCGCAGGTGCCCGCCATGTTCCCCGACAGTTCGGGGTCGGTGGCGGGCGTCGTGGGCGGCGTCGGCACCGTCGGCGGCATCGTCTACCCGCTGGTGTACTCCGCGCCCTTCCTTCCGAACCTGCACACGGGCTACTCCGTCGTCGCCGTCTCGATGGTACCCATCGTCCTCCTCACGTCGTGGGTGTTCCGCCCGAAGATAGCCAGCGTCGCCAACGAGGCCGGCTTCGTGGACGGCGAACCGAAAGCCGGGACCGCTCCCGCGGGGGACGACTGACGCGTCCGGGCCACCCACCGACGTCCAGGAATAGAATATTTCTATTTTTCCGACATAAATAACTACACTCTAGCTACTTTGCTCTCTTCAATACCTTATATCCACCCCTTGCCGTTATACCATGGACGTGTGACCAGTCCCCCTTCCACAGTTCGTGTGTGTTCATGGATTAGCGTTATACGTGTCCAACCTGCAGTCGATAACAGAAATACGATGCCGATCAGAACTTATCCCGCGTGTTCACCCGCCAATCGTCCACCTTCTCGGGAGGTGGCCTGACCGTGGCTCACAAGAAAGAGGCGTGGAAGGAGGAGGTGTACGGCGACGAGGTCAGAGAGAAGATACTGGAGTTCGCAGAGCGGGGCTGGGACTCCATCCCCGAGGAGGAGCGCGACAAGTGGTTCTCGGTGTTCAAGTTCTGGGGCGTGTTCCACCAGCGCACCGGACAGGAGAGCTACTTCATGATGCGGTTGGCCAACGTCAACGGCCGGCTCGAACCGGGGCAGCTGCGGGCCATCGGCGAGGTGGCGCGCGAGTACGCGACGGGACCGGTCGAGAACCCCGAGTTCGGCGACGCGTGGATAGACCTCACCACCCGCCAGTCGGTTCAGCTCCACTGGATAAAGCTGGAGGACGTCCCCGAGATATGGGACAAGCTGGAGGCCGTCGGCGTGACGAGCCGGTCGGCGGGCGGCGACACGATGCGCAACGTGGTCGGCTGTCCGGTCGCCGGACACGACGACCACGAACTCGTGGAGTCCCAGCCGGTGCTCGACGAGATAGAGGAGGAGCTCCGCGACGACGACGCGCTGTCCGACATGCCCCGGAAGTTCAACATCAGCGTGACGGGCTGTCGGCAGGGGTGTGCGGGGGACGCCATCAACGGCATCGGCCTCGAACCCGCCGAGCGCGAACTCGACGGCGAGACGGTCCGCGGGTTCAACGTGCGGGTGGGCGGCGGCCTCGGCGGCCGTCAGCCCCGGGCGGCGCGCGAACTCGACGTGTTCGTGCCGCCGGAGCGGGCCTACGACGTGGTGCGCGGCTTCGTCGAACTCTACCACGACCACGGCGACCGCGAGAACCGTCAGAAGAACCGGTCGCGCTTCTTCGTCGACGAGCGCGGCACCGAGGACATCCGTAAACTCCTGCAGGCGGCGTACGTCGACTTCGAACTCCCGCGGGCGGGCGAGAACTTCCGCAACGAGTACACCTACAACGCGGGCCGGACGGCCGACGCGGAGGGGACCGACCACGTGGGGGTCCACGAACAGCCCGACGGCCGGTACTACGTCGGCCTGAGCGTCCCCGTGGGACGGCTACCCGCCGAGGACGCCGTCGCGCTCGCCGACCTCGCGGACGAGTACGGCTCGGGCGAAGTGCGCCTCACCCGCCGGCAGAACCCGATTCTGCTCGACGTGCCCGAGGAGGCCCTCGACGGCCTGCTCACCTCGCCCACCGTGGCGAAGTACCCGCCCGAGCCCAACCCGTTCCAGCGCGGGGCGATGGCGTGTACGGGCACCGAGTTCTGCTCGCTCGCGCTGACCGAGACGAAAGCGCGGATGGCGCGGATGCTTCGGTGGCTCCACACGCAAGTCGACCTGCCGGACGACGTGGCCACCATCACGGTGCACTTCTCTGGCTGTACCGCCGACTGCGGACAGGCCTACACCGCCGACATCGGCCTGCAGGGTATGCGCGCGCGCAAGGACGGCGAGATGGTCGAGGCCGTCGACATCGGCGTCGGCGGCGGCCTCGGGGAGGAGCCGAGCTTCGTGGACTGGGTGCGCCAGCGCGTGCCCGCCGACGAAGCCCCCGGCGCGATAAAGAACCTCCTCGAAGCGTACGCGGCCGACCGCGAGGCGGACCAGTCGTTCCGCGAGTGGGTCGACGCCGTCGACGCGGAGACGCTCGGGGAGTACGCGGAACCCGAGGAGACCGACTACGACGACCCCTGCCTCCACGACGCCAAGCAGTCGTGGTACCCGTTCGTCGACGGTGAGAGCCCGCTCCCGACCACCGCGGACGGCACGCCCATCACCTCCGACTGATGCCCGCGTCACGCCGCCTGCTCGACGTGAACGCGTACACGACGTTCGACCTGCTCGACGGCGCGGCCGTCGGCCACGGCTGGCTGGACGGGTCCGCCGCCGTCCTGAACGTGGAGACGCCGCGCGACGCGCCCGGGGCGGTCCGCCTGTCGCTCGAACTCGACGCGACGGGCCTCGACCACCTGCCGGGGCACGCCGACAGAGTGACGCTCTCGCCCGAACAGGCGCGAACGCTGGCGGCCGAACTGGAGTCGAAGGCCGACGACGCCGAGGCGGCCGCGGGGGCGGACGGATGACGCCCGGGAGCGTCTACCTCGTCGGGTCGGGGCCGGGCGACCCGGACCTCCTGACCGTGCGCGCGCGCAGGCTGATAGACGCCGCCGACGTGGTGCTACACGACGCCCTGACCGGCGACGGGATAGTCGAGAGCGTGCCCGACGCGGCGACGGTGCTCGACGTCGGCAAACGTCCCGGGCCGGACGGCGAGCGCACCACGCAGGAGGAGATAAACCGCCTGATGGTGGACCACGCCGCGGCCGGCCGGACCGTCGTCCGCTTGAAGGGCGGCGACCCCACCGTGTTCGGGCGCGGCGGTGAGGAGGCCAAACACCTCGCGGAACACGACGTGCCATTCGAGATAGTAGCCGGCGTGACGAGCGCCGTCGCCGGCCCCGGCGTGGCGGGCATCCCCGTCACCCACCGCGACCGCGCCTCCAGCTTCACCGTCATCACGGGCCACGAGGACCCCACGAAGGAGGAGAGCGCCCTGAACTGGGACGCCCTCGCGGACACGGTGCGCGCGGGCGGTACCCTCGTGATTCTGATGGGGGTGCGCCGCCTGCCCGAGAACGTGGCCGCTCTCCGCGAACGCGGCGTCGACCCCGACACGCCCGTGGCGATGGTCGAGAAGGCCACGTGGGACGGCGAGGGGACGGTGGCGGGGACGCTCGACACCATCGAGGAGCGGGCGGCGTCGGTCGAACCGCCCGCCGTTACCGTCGTGGGCGACGTGGTGTCCGTCCGGGAGGAGGTGTCCGACGCGATGGCGCGCGGCGGCGGGGGGGAGGAGTCGGCGCTCCCGCCGCGGGGCCTCGCTGATCGCTCCGACGCGGGCGGCGAGTTCACGCCGATGGAGGCGGGCCGCGGGCCGTAGCGAGAGCGCGTCCGACGACCGCCTCACTCCGGCCGGAATCGCTCCAACACCGGGATCTCCTCGACCCGCTCCGCGGAGAGTTCGTCCCAGAACATGCCCGTGGGTTTCTGTCGCGGCGTCTCCGTGCGGACCGTCCGCTCGGGCGTCACCACCGCGTCGAGTGGCACGTCGTGGTCGGCGACGGGGATTCGCTCGTCGATAACCTGCAGTTCGTGGACGGTGGTGACCACGAACGTTTCGTCGTCCGTGAGGCCGAGTTCGCCGAGCACCGCGAACTCGAGGTCGCTGTACCCCTCGCCCTTGCCGATTCGGCCGCCCGCCTCGTCCACCGCGACGCTCCCCGAGACTATCAGGTCCACCGCCTCCATCTCGTCGGGGGCGACCTGCCGGCCGTACTCCGACGCCCCGGAGACGGTGGTGGCGTCGTCGTACTCGCTCGCGTCGAGTTCGGCGGGGTCGAGTCGGAGGAAACACTTCGCCTCGCGCAACCGTGGGACGGCGACGTAGACGGTCTTGCCCTGTCGGAGCGCCGCCCGGCGCACCGGCAACTGCGGGGCGTCGGGGTTGGACTTGACCACGTCCGCCTCGCGCCACGCCGCCGTCTCGGCGAGTCGCTCGGCCGCCCGGTCGGCCCCCGCGAAGTTCGGGATGCGGCCGTGCGGCGGGAACGGGAAGCGCGCGACTCCGCTCTCCTCCAGTTCGTCCCACACCCACTCGCGCAGCGCTTGTTTGTCCATGCCACAAATTGCGACGCCGCCTACATAGTACGTCACCATCGCGGGCCCCGCGTCGCTCCGTCGGTCGCTCACTCCGCGGTCGACACGAGGTAGACGCCGGTCGCCATCACCCCGCCGCCGACGAGGAAGGCGGGGCCGAGCGACTCGCCGAGGAGGGCCGCGCCGAGGGCGGCGCCCACGACGGGTTGGGCGAAGAAGAACACGGCCACGACGCTGGCGTCCGCGACCTCCATCCCCTTGTACCAGCAGTACCACGCCGCCGCGGTGGAGACGACGCCGAGATAGGCGACGGCGGCGACCACCGCGGGCGTCACTCGGAGCGACGCCACCGCGGCGTCGGTCAGCGCGTACTCGAAGGGGAGGAGGGCGACGGTGATGGGAACCGCGAGCGCCGTGGAGTAGGTGGCGGCCTCGAGGGCGGAGTAGCGCCGCACCAGCGGCTTCCCGAACACGGTGTAGCCCGCCCACCCGAGGCTGGCGACGAGGAGCACTCCGACCCCGAGGGCGCTCCCGCCGTCGAGCGACGAGAGGTCGTACCGGCCGGCCACCACGACGGCCGTGCCTGCCACGGCGAGACCCATGCCGACCAGCGAGCGACGCGTGAGTCGCTCGTCGAGGAGGGTGACGCCGAGGAGGACGGTGAACACCGGCGTGAGGACGGTGAGCAGCGACCCCTGACTCGCCGTGGTGAGGTCGGTGCCCACGAACTGGGTCACGATGGTGAGCGCGACCAGCGTCCCGAGGCCGGCGAAGCGGAGCCACTCGCGGCGCGCGAACGACCGCGACGGACGCGTGAGGCGGACCACGACGAGGAGCGTGGCCGCGCCGAGGGCCATCCGGAGCGCCGACAGCGTGACCGGCGGAATCGCGGCGAACCCCCACTTGCTCACGACGTACATGCCGCCCCAGAAGACGGCGGCCAGCAGGGGTCCGCCCGCGGCGGCGCGTCGGTCCATCCACCCGACGGGTCGGCGGCGGCGCGTGATACGCGTGTCGGTCCGCCGCGGACCGGCGGGGACGCTCCGGACGCGACGCGGACGCACTCGACGGCGGGACCCGGGCGTCGCGGAGTAGAGAGAGTTTTCCGGCCCGGTCGCCTACCGCCGGGCATGTTCGAGAATCGACCGGACCGCGACGAGATTGCGTTCGTCGGGCGGTCGAACGTGGGGAAGTCCACGCTGATGCGCGAACTCACCGGCCACGACTTCTCCACCGGGCGCAAGCCGGGGGTGACGCGCTCCCCCAACCACTTCGATTGGGCGGCCGAGAGGTTCATGTTCACCGACCTGCCCGGGTTCGGGTTCATGGAGGGCGTCCCCGAGGAGCGACGCGAGCAGATAAAGACCGACGTGGTGCGCTACCTCGAAGACAACGCCGAGGACGTGCTGGCGGCCGTGCTGGTCGTCGACGGTAAGAGCGTCGTGGACATCATCGACCGCCACTCCGGCGAGGGCGAGATACCGCACGACGTGGAGATGTTCCACTTCCTGCGCGAACTCGACGTGCCCACGGTGGTCGCGGTCAACAAGATGGACAAGGTCGACGACGAAGACGAGCGACTCGACGCTCTCTGCGACCGCCTCGGCCTCTACCCGCCGTGGCGGCAGTGGAGCGACACCATCGCGCCCATCAGCGCCAAGCGCGGGAGCATCGACCCCCTGAAGGAGGCGCTCCGGACCCACCTCCACGACCAGAAGCGCGACGACCTGCTCAAGTTCGTCAGCTGATAGGAGTCCGTCAGACCACCCGGTTCACCATCTCCTCGCCCGCGCCGAGGCGGCGCACGTTCTCGCGCACCAACTCCGCCACGTCGGCGTGGTACCGCCGCGTCATCGCTCCGCGGTGGGGCGTGACGATGACCTCCTCGAACTCCCAGAGCGGCGAGTCCTCGGGGAGCGGTTCCTCCGCGAACGCGTCGAGGCCCGCGCCGGCTATCTCGCCCGCCTCCAGCGCCTCGACCAGCGCCGCCTCGTCCACGACGGACCCGCGGGCCACGTTTATCAGGCGGGCGTCGTCGCGCATCGCCTCGAACTCCGCCTCGCCTATCAGGCCCTCCGTCTCGTCGGTCAGCGGAACCGCGAGGGCGACGAACGCGGCGTCCGAGACGGCGTCGCGCAGGCGGTCGGGGGTGTACACCTCGCGCACGCCCTCGACGGGGTCGCCCGACCGCCGGACGCCCACCACGTCCATCCCGAGGCCGTCCGCGCGGTCCGCGATGCCGCACCCGAGGGTGCCGAGGCCGACGACGCACACGGTCTCGCCCGCCAGCGTGAAGGCGGCCTCGTAGGGTTCGCTCACCCACTCGCGGTCGTTCTGGGCGTCGCGGAACACGTGGAGGCGGCGCGCGAACGAGAGCATGTAGCCCGCCACCGTCTCGCCGACGGCGTCGCCGTGGATGCCCGTGGAGTTGGTGAGGGCGACGCCCGCGTCGGCGTACGCGTCCAAGTCGAACTCGTCGTAACCCGCGCGGATGCAGTGGACCCACCCGGCGTCGAGGAAGTCGTCGCCGGGACCGGGGCCGAACGCCACCACGGCGTCGGCCGCGTCGTACGTCTCGCCGTCGCCGACGACTTCGGCGGGGACGTCGAGGTCCGAGAGCGCCTCCACCAGCGCCGACGGCGGGAATACCTTCTCACACGACTCGTGGACCGCGATTCGGGAGGGCGTCGGAACTCGAGTCATACTCGACGCATCGCGGACTCGCACTAAGAAAGTACGCTCGAACCGGTTCGAACCTACTCACACGCGATTGAGATTTTGCGGGTGGGGAAGCGACAACACAGCCCGCGAACGTATCATGAAACGCGGACGGGGGTTGATACGTGCGCCGCTCGAACTAGATACATGACACGAACCGCGACGGGTCGGGCACCCGTCTCGTCGACCGCCGCGTGGTTTCGGGGGTTCTGGGGATACTACCGAGGGTACACGCGGACCGCGGTCCACGCCGCCTCGGCCTCGGCGCTCACCATCTTCGGACTGCTGGTCTTCGTCGACCGACTGTTCGTGGTGCTCGCGGTGGCGTCGTACGTCTGTCCCCCGTTCCTCCTCTACGGCTTCGACGCCGACGCCGGCAGACCCGACTCGTCTGACGCGCCCGCCGTCCGGGCCGACTCCGGGCCGGGGTCGGACAGTGGTGCCGACGGGGACGCCGACGGAAGCGACGGGGACGCCGACGGAAGCGACGGGGACGCCGACTCGGATAGCGACGGGGACGACGGCGATGCGGACTCCGACGGAAGCGACGACGACGCTGACGGATAGGGTACGCATCGGACTCGGCGTCGGGCAACGCTTCGGACGACTCGACGGGAGAGGGAAAGGCCGCGCCGGAACCTCGACGGCTGGCGGACTCACTGGCGCGTTCGGGCCGCCGGTCGCAACCCTCGGTGACGCTGCCTACGTAGCGAGGAGCCCCACCGCGACGACGGCTAGGCCGATGCCGACTGCGTCTCGAACCCGGAGCGATTCCCCGAGGAATAGGAAACTGAGTATCGAAGCCACGACGAAGTACAACGCCGCGATAGTGGTGGCCGCGGTCATCGAACCCCGTCGCAGGGCGGCGTAGTAGGCCAGACCGCCGACCCCGAAAAACACGCCGCTCACGACGGCGTAGACCAAAGCCTGTGACGGTATCGACGGCGGTGTGCCTCGAATCAGGAGGTATCCGACGCCGATCGAACCACCCACCACGTAGGTGACGACGAGGGTCACTTCACCGGTGAGCGTCTCTCCGGCGAGTTCCGCGAAGACGGCCCACAGTCCCCAGGAGAACATCGCTACGACCGCCAGGAGAACCGCCGTGTGGCGCACACGTATCGTTCCGACCGACCTCGTAATAAGGGTGTCTGAAATGCTTAAGCCGTACTTTACCGCGTCGGCAACTGTCGCTCGTACGTGGACTGTCCGTCTCACGTCCGACGGAAGGGCGGGTTCGGGCCACCTCCAACCGGTTCGGCAGTAACGGCGACGCGTCTGACGGGAGTGCGCGGCAGAGCAGGCGAAGCGACGGTGAAACGGGCGGTTCGGGTGAGTGTCTATCGTCACACGGGGCTCGGTGGGGGTAACCCTCGTCATCACCGCCCTGTCGGAGGTAGGCCCAGCGCCCATTTCACGGTTGTCCTTCGCCGTCCGCGCCCGCCGCGTCGCCGACGCCGCTCACTCCGCGCCGCCGTCATTCTCGGCGCTCGTCGTCCCACGCGGCGTACTCACGGTGTCGCTCGGCCGCCTCGCGCACGCCGTCGGCGTCGAGGACGCCAGCCTCCGTCACCACGCCCGTCACGAGGCGCACGGGCGTGCGGTCGAACACCGGGTTGGCGACCGATACGTCGGCGTCGCCGTCGTACACCTCGCCCGCGTCGCGCGACTCGCCGCGAAAGGCCTCGTCGGGGCGCACCTTCGCGCGGGCGGCCGCGGCGTAGCAGTCGACGCCGGCCTCGGCCGCCGCCAGCGCCAGCGCTCGCGTGCCGACCTTGTTGACCACGCTCCCGTCCGCGAGGACGGCGTCCGCGCCGACGAGGACGAGCGAGACGTCGTGGGCCTCCAGTAGCGACGGGAGGGCGGCGTCGGTGGTGAGCGTCACGTCCGCGCCCGCCGCGACCAGCGACTCGGCGACGCCGACGCCCTCGCGCCCCGGCCGGGACTCCGAGAGCAGGACCGCCGGGGTCGCGCGCCGGAGCGCCGCCAGCACCGTACCCGACCGCGAGAGCGTCGCCACCGGACCGTCGACGAGGTCTGCGGCCGCGGCGGCCGCCTCGTCGTCGGCGTCGAGTGCCTCCCGGAGGGCGTCGTGGGCCGCGTCGGCGACGGCGGCCGGTTCCGGGTCCGCGGTGGCCATCACCCGGTTCACGCGGTTGGCGACGGCGGCCATGCTCGGGCGGGCGTCGCGGAGTTCGCGCGCCGCCTCGGCGACGGCGCTCCGGTCGTCGGCCGTCGCTGCCGCGTCCCGCAGGGCTTCGAGCGCCCGGGCCGACAGCCACGCCGACCCGTGCGCCGCGTCGTCGCGCACCGTCTCGGCCGTCGGCGCGACCCGGCGGTACGCCTCCCAGAGCCCCGGCACCGTCTCGCGGTCGAGCATCGCCGTCGGCGGGACCCACTCGACGGCCGCGAGTTCGTAGTTCGGCGTCACCTCCCGACCGCGCGCCTCGAACAGGAACGGGTGGACGGTCCACTCGCCCTCCGCGTCTCCGACCCGGAGGGGGTCGCCGGCGCGCACGAGCGTCGCGTCCGCCGCCCCCACCTCCTCGCGGAGTTCGCGCCGCGCGTCGTCTTCTGCTTCCGCGGGGTCGCCCTCGACGTAGCCCGACACGCTCCCCCACTTCCCGCGGTACGTCCCCACCTCGTCGCTCCGGCGAACCAACAGCACCTCGTCGCGTTCGCGGAGGAAGGCCGTGACCACGTGGTCCATACCGGCGGTTCGGTCCCCGGCACAACGGCTTTTGGGTTGTGCGACGAGGTGTCGGTATGGCCACCACGCTCGCGCTCGTCAGCGACACGCACGCCCCGACCCGCGCGGGGGAAATACCCGAGTGGGTCCGCGAACGGGTTCGCGCCGCCGACCACGTGATTCACGCGGGCGACTTCGACTCGCCCGAGGCGCTGGCCGAGGTGCGCGAACTCGCGGACGGGAACCTCACCGCGGTGCGGGGGAACGTCGACCCGCCGGACCTCGACCTGCCGGCGACGGCGACGGTCGAGTTCGAGGGCGCGACGTTCGTCGTCACCCACGGCACCGGGGGTTCGCGGGGGTACGAGGAGCGCGTCGCGGACGTCGTCCGCGAGGAGGCCGGTCCGGGGGCGGTGGGCGTCTCCGGCCACACCCACGAGGTGCTCGACGCCACCCTCGGCGAGGTGCGCCTGCTCAACCCCGGGAGCGCCACGGGCGCGCGCCCGGCGACGGCGGTGACGATGATGACCGCCGAGGTGGACGACGGCGACGTGGACGTGACGGTCCACCGGGAGTGACGACGTCGGACGGACGGGGGCGAGCGACCCGGACGCCGACGGGAGTCGCCACGTCATGCTCGACGCCCGCCTATAGGTCCCGTACCCCGGGAGTACCTGTCTCTCACCGCGACGTTCGACCACGACGTGGTCGACGGCGCGCCCGCCGCCCGGTTCGTCCAGCGGTTGGGCGAACTCGTCGAGGGGGCGCACGGACTGGAGACTGCGGGCGAGGGGTGACGCGAACGGGGCCGAGGTAGCGGCCCCATCGGCCAGTTACGGGCGCTTTTTTACCGCGCCTCACGAGAGGCGACCATGAGCGAGACCATGGAACTCTTCGCGGTGCCGGACCTCCCGGAGGTGCGCCCCGGCGACGACGTGGCGGAACTCGTCGCCGAACGCGTCGACCTCCGCGAGGACGACGTGGTGTGCGTGGCCTCCACCGTCGTCTCGAAGGCGGAGGGGCGCCTCGCCGACATGGACGACTTCCCCGCGGGGCCGCGGGCGCGCGAGATAGCCAAGAACCGCTCCGAGGAGACGGGCGAGGAGAAAGACCCCCGGTTCGCGCAGGCGGTGCTGGAGGAGTCGACCGAGATAATCATGGAGTCGCCGTTCCTCCTCACCGAGACGCGCTTCGGCCACGTCGGCGTCAACGCGGGCATCGACCGCTCGAACGTGGCGGGCGCGGACCTGCTCCTCCTGCCGAAGCGCCCGAGCGAGTCGGCACGGCGCATCCGCGACGGAGTGGCCGCCGACCGAGTCGTGGTGACGGACACCTGCGGGCGGCCGTTCCGCCACGGTCAGCGGGGGGTCGCCATCGGGTGGTCGGGCCTGCCCGCCGCCCGCGACTGGCGCGGCGAGACGGACCGCGACGGGCGCGAACTCGGCGTGACGGTCCAGAGCGTCGTCGACGAACTCGCGGCCGCGGCCAACCTCGTCGCGGGCGAGGGCGACGGCGGCACGCCCGTGGTCGTGGTGCGCGGGTTCGAGTTCGGCGACCACGGCGGGAGCGACGCCCACTTCCGCGACGTGGAGTCCGACTTCGTGCGGCAGGCCCTCCGGGAGTGGTCGCGTGCTGGGGATTGAACTCACGCCCGAACACCCGGTGGACCGCCTCGCGGACCTCGGCGTGCGCGCGGAGGAGGCGGGGTACGACGCCGTGTTCGCGTCGTGTCACTACAACAACCGCGACCCGTTCGCCGTCCTGACGCACCTCGCGCACGAGACGGAGGACGTTCGACTCGGCCCCGGCGTGGTCAACCCCTACGAGACCCACCCGGTCACGCTCGCCTCGAAGGTGGCGACGCTCGCGGAGGCGTCCGACGGGCGCGCCGTCTACGGCGTGGGGCCGGGCGACCCCTCGACGCTCAGGAACCTCGGCCTCGACGACCGGCGCGGCCTGCGGTCGGTGCTGGAGGCGTTCGAGGTGGCCCGCGACCTCTGGGACGGAGAGCGCGTCACCCACGACGGGACGTTTCGGGCGGCCGAGGCCGGCCTCAACTACGACGTGCCGTGGGACATCCCCGTGTACGTCGGAGCCGAGGGGCCGGAGATGGTTCGGATGGCGGCCAAGCGCGCCGACGGCCTCCTGTTCAACGGCTCTCACCCCGCGGACGTGGCGTGGGCGGCCGACCGGGTCGCCGAGGGACTCGCGGAGCGACCCGACGATTCTGGGGAGTTCGACCTCGCGGCCTACGCCAGCGTGAGCGTCGCGGCGGACCGCGAGGCGGCGCGCGAGGCGGCGCGGCCGCCGACGGCGTTCATCGCGGCGGGCGCGGCCCCGCCGGCCCTCGACCGGCACGGACTCGACGCCGACAGGGCGCGGGACATCGGCGAGAAGATAAGCGCGGGGTCGTTCCGCGAGGCGTTCGACGCGGTGACGCCCGCGATGGTAGACGCGTTCAGCGCCGCGGGCACGCCCGACGAGGTGGCGGACCGCCTCGCGGGGATACTCGACCACGCCGACAGCGTGGTCGTCGGGTCCCCCCTCGGTCCCGACGTGGACGAGGCGATTACTCTCGCTGCGGACGCCCACTCCCGCGCTCGCGCTCGCGACCCGGACGGCGGGTCCCCGTAGACCCGCCGAGGAGTTCGCCGAGCGCACCCAGCGCGAGGTAGGCCATCAGGCCCATCGAGAACGCCATGATGGCTGCACCCACCACCCAACTCACCAGCGAGAGCGGGTCGTTCACTATCACGTCGAACAGGAAGATGCGCGCCAACTCGAGGACGTTACCCAGAATCTCGGCGATGAAATCGAGTATCGTTACCATGGCCTGCCGTTCTCGGTCCGGGTACTTGTGTGTTCACTCTCGGCGTCGGCCGAGAGGCGGGCACGGGGCCGACGGCCGGCGGCGGGCGGCGATGCGCCAGCGCTAAGGCCGCCCGCGCCGACGCCCGGGGCATGGGACGGGACCGCTCGCTCGACGAGTTCTTCGGCGGCGAGGGGGACGCGTCGGACGCCGAGAGCGAGGACGCACGGGAGAGCGGCGACGCCGGCGGGAGCGCGGACGCCGCCGAGAGCGACCCGGAGGACGACCGCCCCGCCGCGACGGACGCCGACCTGGCGGCCGAAGCCGAAGACGCCGACGCCGACGAGGGCGGGGGCGCGAACGTCGAGTCCGACGCCCTCCCCGACGCGGACGCCGTCGACCCCGCGACGCCGACCTACCGGTGGACCCCGGAGGGCGCGGCCTGCGAGTCGTGCGGGGCCGTCGCGGAGCGCCGGTGGGAGGACGACGGCGCGTTCGTCTGCGACGACTGCAAGGAGTGGTAGGCGTCGGTGCGGCGGACGGCGACGGGACGGGCGAGACAGTCGCCGCACCGACGCCTACCCGAGTCGGGTCCCGCCGCGTTCGAAGCCCCGCACGAGCGTCTCCTCCGCGATGGACACCACGGTAGGTCGCCCGTGAGGGCAGGCGTAGGGCTGGTCGCACTGGCCGAGTCGCTCCACGAGGTCGGCCGCCTCCGCCGTCGAGAGGTCGTCGCCGGCCCTGAGCGACGGGTGGCACGCGAGGTCCTTCAACAGGTCGTCGCGCGCGTCGTCGGGCGACTCGCCCGCACGTAGGTCGGAAACGAGGTCCCGCAGGGCGTCGACGTCGGCCACCCGCCCGAGGGGGGCGGGCAGGCCCGTCACGCGGTAGGTGCCGCCGCCGAACGACTCGAACGCGAAGCCGAGGCGCGCGAGTTCGTCGGCGTGGGCCTCCGCGACGGCCGCGTCCGCGGGCGACAGCGACACCGTCTCGGGCGGATCCACGTCGACGCTCGGCACGCCCTCGTCGAGTGCTTCGCGGAGTCGCTCGTAGTTGACCCGTTCGTGGGCGGCGTGCTGGTCGACCACGAGGAGGTCGTCGTCGGCCTCGCAGAGCAGGTAGAGGCCGCGGTACTGGCCGATGACCGACACGTCCGCGAACGTGGAGTCGCCCGGGAGCGGCGCGAGCGACGACTCGACGTCCATCGCCACCTCGCCGGCCCGCCGCAGGTCGGCCGTGGCGAGGGCGTCGCCCACCGCCGCCTCCACGGCCGCCGTCACCGCGTCGGCGTCGCGGAACTCCACCTCCGCCTTCGCGGGGTGGACGTTGGCGTCCACCGCGCCCGGCGGGAGCGACACGTTCGCCACCGCCACGGGCGCGCGGCCGTCGGGCAGGAGCGATCCGTAGCCGTCCACCACCGCACGCCGGAGGTCCGGGTCGGCGAGGGGGCGGCCGTTCACGGCGACGTGGACGTGGTCGCGGCGGGCGCGGGTCACCGACGGGTAACACGCCACGCCCTCGACGCGGAGCGGTCCCGTCGCGCCGCCCGCCGAGAACTCCGTCTCGTGGGCGAACGTCGTGCTCTGGCCGGCGGCGGTGCGGTCGTACGCGCCCATGAGGGCCTCGGCGTAGTCGCCCGACCCCGGCGTGGCGAACACCTCGCGCCCGTCGTGGACCAGCGAGAAGCGCACGCCGGGGTGGGTGAGGGCGTAGCGCGTCACGGCGTCGCTCACGCGCGCGAACTCGGCCTTGGGCGACGCCAGCGACCGGCGGCGCGCCGGCCGGTCGGCGAACAGGCCGCGGACGGTGACGGTGGTGCCGCGCGCCCGCCCCGCGGGGCGCACCTCCGGGTCGCCGTCCGCGACGACGACCGACGTTCCGCTCCCGTCGCCGGCGCTGGTGGTGATTTCGAGGCGCGCCGCGGCCGACGCGATGGAGGGGAGCGCCTCGCCGCGGAAGCCGAGCGTCGTCACCCGGTCCACCTCGTCGGCGTCGTCGAGTTTGCTCGTGGCGTGGCGTTCGACCGCGCGTTCGGCGTCGGCCTCGGTCATCCCCCGCCCGTCGTCGGAGACGCGTAGCAGGTCGGTGCCGTCGCCCTCGACGGTCACCTCCACCCGTTTCGCGCCGGCGTCGAGACTGTTCTCTACCAGTTCCTTGACCGCCGCCGCGGGGCGGGTCACCACCTCGCCCGCGGCTATCTTCGCTATCGTGTCGGCGTCGAGTTTCCGTATCTCAGTCGTCATCGAGCGTTTGCCGGAGTTCGTGGAGACGGTTCAGCGCCTCCAGCGGCGTGGTCCGGGCGAGGTCGAGCGACCGCAGTTCCTCGGCCACGGCGCGCGCGGCGGAGTCCTCGTCGGCCCCCGCCCCGTCGCCGTTTCTCGTCCGTCGCTCTCCGCCCGCCTCGCCGGGCGACGCCGCGTTCGCCTCCCCTACGGTCTCGCCGGCTATATAGGCGTCGAGGGTGTCGTTGACGCCCCCGTTCCCGTTCGCGCCCGCCGGGTCCGCCCCGTCGCCCGCGCCGGGGTCTATCACCTCCCAGTCGCCCGTCGCGCCGTCGTCGTCCATCCCCCGCGCGTCCGCCGCGCCCGGCGCGCCAGTCGCGTCCGCCCCGTCGGGCGTCCCGGCCGTTTCGGCGGCGGGAGTGTCGTCCGCGTCTGCCTCCGCGTCCGCGTCGGGGCGCACCTCGGGTTCGCCGCGGGCATCGCTCGGCGTCCCCGCCGACCCCTCGTCTATGAGTTCGCGCGACCGCTCCACCACGGGGTCGGGCACGCCCGCCATCCGGGCCACCTCGACGCCGTACGACGACGAGGACGGTCCCGGTTCGACGCGGTGGAGGAACGTCACGTCCTCGCCGTCCCGCCGCGCGTCGAAGTGGAGGTTGAACACGCCCTCGTACTCGTCTGCGAGCGCCGTCAGGTCGTGGTAGTGGGTGGCGAAGAGGGTGGTCGAACCCACCTCGTCGTGGACGAACTCGGTGGTGGCCCGTGCGATGGCGAGGCCGTCGGCCGTCGACGTACCCCGGCCCACCTCGTCCAGGAGCACGAGGGAGTCCGCGGTGGCGTTGTGGAGGATGTCGGTGAGTTCGGCCATCTCGCGCATGAACGTGGACTGGCCGCCCGCGATGTCGTCGGACGCGCCCACGCGGGTGAACACCCGGTCCACGACGGGGAGGGTGGCGGCGTCGGCGGGCACGAAACTCCCCGCCTGCGCCATCACGACGGTGAGCGCCACCTGCCGCATGTACGTCGACTTGCCGCTCATGTTGGGGCCGGTGATAATCGCCACCCCGCCGTCGGTGAAGTCGGCGGGGTTGGGGACGAACTCGTCCTGTGCGCGTTCGACCACGGGGTGTCGCCCGCCCTCGATGCGGATGCCCCCGTCGGCGTCGAACTCGGGGCGGACGTAGTCGTTGCGCACGGCGACGGCCGCGAGCGTCGAGAGGGCGTCGAGGGCGGCGAGCGCCGACGCCAGCGACTGGACCCGCTCCGACTCCTCGGCCACGGCCGACCGCACCTCCGTGAACAGGTCGTACTCCAGCGAGTCGGCGCGTTCGGCCGCGCCGAATATCTCGTCCTCGCGGCGCTTGAGTTCGGGCGTGTAGAACCGCTCCGAGTTCTTGAGTGTCTGCCGGCGCCGGTAGTCGTCGGGCACCCGGTCGAGGTTGGGGTTGGTGACCTCGATGTAGTAGCCGTGGACCTGATTGTGACCTACCTCCAGCGAGTCGATGCCCGTCCGCTCGCGTTCCGTCTCCTCCAGTTCGGCCACCCACTCGCGGCCGTCGCGTTCGGTGGCCCGGAGGTCGTCGAGTTCGTCGTCGAACCCCTCGCGGATGACCCCGCCCTCGGTCACCTCCTGCGGCGGGTCGGGGCGTATCGCCTCGCCGACGAGGTCGCGCACGTCGGCGAGTTCGTCGAGTTCCTCCCGGAGCGACCGGAGGTGGTCGGACTCCGCGTCGGCGAGTCGCTCCTTGACGGCGGGCACGGCGTCGAGCGACGCCTTCAGCGAGCGCAGGTCGCGGGCGTTGGCCCGGCCGCGCGAGGCGCGCGCGATGAGTCGCTCCACGTCGTACACTTCGGTCAGGTGGTCGCGCACCGCCTCGCGCACGAGGGCGGCGTCCGCGAACTCCTCGACGGCGTCGAGGCGCGCCTCGATGCGGTCGCGGTCGACCAGCGGTCGCCGGAGGCGGTCGACGAGTTCGCGCCGCCCGAGGGCGCACGCGGTGTCGTCGAGCACGTCCACGAGGGTGTCGCCCGACCGGTGGCTCCGCGACTCGAAGAGTTCGAGGCTCCGGAGCGCCGTCGCGTCGAGTTCGAGCGAGTCGCGCGGGTCGTACCGGGTCACGCGCGAGACGTACTCCAGTCGGCCGTCGTCGCCCTGCGCGTACTCGGCGTAGGCGAGCACCCCCCCGACCGCCCGGAGTTCGGCGTCGTTCTCCAGCACCGACTCGGGGCGGGCGACGTACGCCCCCGTCCGCTCCCGGGCGGCGTCGAGAGAGAAGGCGTCCGCGTCGTGGGCGTTCACCGCGCAGTCGAAGTCGAGTTCGTCGGCGTCGAACGCCAGTTCGGGCGCGGGCACCACCTCGGCGGGCGCGAGGCGTTCGAGTTCCTCGACGGCCCGCGCACGCCCGGCGGCGCTCGTCACCAGCGTCTCGCCCGTCGACACGTCGACGGCGGCGACGCCGAGCGTCGTCCCGGGGGCGTCGGGGTCGAGGTCGGCGTCGCCGGACGAGGCGGCCACGCACGCCACGTAGTTGGCGGTGCCGGCGTCGAGGAGTTCGTCGTCCACGACGGTGCCGGGCGTCACGACGCGGGTGACGGCGCGGTCCACGAGGCCCGAGGCCTCCTCGGCGTCCTCGACCTGTTCGGCGACGGCGACGCGGTAGCCGGCGTCGAGGAGCGTCTCGACGTACGACGCCGCGCTGTCGACGGGGATGCCGGCCATGGGGTAGGTGCCGGTGGAGTTCTCGCGTTGCGTGAGGGTGACCTCCGCCACGCGGGCCACCTCCTCGGCCACCTCGCAGTACGACTGGTAGAAGTCGCCGTTCTGGAACAGCACCAGCGAGTCGGGATACGCCTCGCAGAGGTCGCAGTACTGCGCCATCATCGGCGTGAGTTCGTCCCGGTCGTCGAGCATCCTCTCCGGGGGCCCCGTCACCGAATCCATACGTGTACCACCGGCGAGCGAGAGATAAAAGCGTCCGGACTCCGTTCGGGGCAGACGTATCGATCTCCGACATAGTTAGGATGCCCCAAGGAGTATAACCGACCCGTGCGACGTGTGTCACACGACGAAGCCGCGGTGCGCACCCCGGGGCTCTGTCACCTGTCGCCCTCCGACTGAGCCATGACGGACGCAACAACATCCGAGACCGACGCCGCATCCGAGTTCGAAGGGCCGCTCTCCGTAGACGACGTCGCCGAACTCGCCGAGCGAATCGCCGAGAACGTCGAACGCGTCATCGTCGGCCACCACGACGCCGTCGAGCACATCCTCATCACCGTCCTCGGGCGGGGCCACCTCCTGCTCGAGGACGTGCCGGGCGTGGGGAAGACGATGCTCGCGCGAGCCGTCGCCACCTCTATCGACGGGTCGTTCAAGCGGGTCCAGTTCACCCCCGACCTCCTCCCGTCCGACGTGACGGGCGTGAGCGTGTTCAACCAGAAGACCCGCGAGTTCGACTTCCAAGAGGGGCCGGTGTTCGCCAACGTCGTCCTCGGCGACGAGATAAACCGCGCCCCGCCCAAGACGCAGGCCGCCCTCCTCGAGGTGATGGAGGAAGAGCAGGTCACGGTCGACGGTACGACCCACCGGGTGCCCGACCCGTTCACGGTCATCGCCACGCAGAACGACGTGGAGCCCAACCGGACCTACGCGCTCCCGATGGCCGAGATAGACCGCTTCATGAAGAAACTCCGCCTCGGCTACCCCGACGAGCGAGAGGAGACGGAACTCCTCGGCCGGGTGGCGGGGCGTCACCCCATCGACTCGCTCGACCACGTGGCCACCGTCGCGGACCTCCGGCGGGCGCGCGAGGCGGTGACCGAGGTGACCGTGAGCGAACCCGTCCGGGCGTACGTGAGCCGTCTGACGGCCCACACCCGAGAGCACGCCGAACTCGGCGTCAGCCCCCGGGGAGCCATCGCCATGGTCCGGGCGACGCAGGCGCGGGCGGCCCTCGACGGCCGCGACTACGTGATTCCCGACGACGTGCAGACCGAGGCGCGGTCGGTGTGGAGCCACCGCATCCGCACCGGCACCGCCGAGGGGGACGGCGTCGACGTGGTAGAGCGGGCGCTGGACGCCGTCTCAGTCGAATGAAGCCGACCCGTCGCGGCTACGCCGTCGCGGCCGTCGCGGCGGGCGGTATCGTCCTCGCCAACCAGTACGGCCCGCGGTCGCTCAACGCCGTCGTCCTGTCGGCCGCGGTGGCCATCACGGCGGCCGTCCTGCAGGTGTGGTCGCTCTCCGCGCCCGACGCCGAACGCGCCCCGCCGAGCGACGGCTTCCCCGGCGCGACCCGCGAGGTCACCCTCTCGTTCGAGACGGACACCCCGTTCACGGGGACCGTGAGCGACGAACTGCCGGCGGGCGTCGAGGGCGACGCCGACGGCATCGAGACGGCGGTGGGCGTCCGGCCCGTCACCTACGAGGTGACCCTCCGCGACCGCGGCCGGCACACGCTCGGCCCCGTGACGGTGGTCGGGCGCGACGTCCTCGGCCTCGCGCGGACGACGTTCACCTGCCCGGCGCGCGACGCGGTGGTGGTCTACCCCCGCGTCCACGCGTTGACCGCGACCGCCCGGCGGGACCTCCGGTCGCTGTCGGCGGCGGTGGAGTCGCACGACCGCGACGAGTTCGACCGCCTCCGCGAGTACGCGCCCGGCGACGCCCTCCGGGACATCCACTGGAAGTCGAGCGCCAAGCGCGACGAACTCATCGTGAAGGAGTTCGGGACCGACGCCGACGCCGAGGCGGTCACGCTGGTCGCGGGCGCGACCGAGGGCTACGCCGACGAGATGGCCGAGGCGGCCGCCAGCGTCGGGACGGTGCTGTTGGACGCCGGGGTGCCCGTGGCGCTCGCGACCCCCGGCGGCGAGGTGGAGGTGGGGCCCGGCGAACGGGCGGCGATGCTCGAACACCTCGCCGTCGCGCCCGCGGGGACCGCGCCCCAACGCGACGCCGACGTGACGATACGCGCCGACGACGACGGCACCGAGGTCCGACTCGGCGACGCCGCCGTGCCGTTCGACCGACTCACCGGCGGCGGGGGGTGGAGTCCGCCCGGGCGGGACGCGACGGTCGCCCCCGGACCCGGCGCCGACACCGCGGCGGGGGAGGTACGATGAGCGCGGAGACCCGGGGCGGGTGGTTCGGGACCGACGCCGACGACGCCGCCGAGACGGGCTACCGCGCGGCGGCGCTGGCGTCGGTGGCCGCGCTGACGTACGCGTACGCGAGCGTGCTCTACCACGTCACCGACGTGGTGGGCGGCACCGAGGCGATGCTCGCGATTCTCGGCGGGAGCGTCGTCGCGGGCGCCGCCTTCGGCCGGTTCGTCCGCCCGCGGTGGGCGCTCTTCATCACCGTCGTCCTCGGGGCGGCGGGGGGCGCGGCGTACTTCCTCGCGATACCGGAGAGCCAGTTGGCGCTCCTGTCAGTCGACCGCATCGTCTCGGACACCGTGGCGCTCCTGACGGGGCTGTCGGTGCTCCGCCTGACCGCCGCGGGGGTGTGGGCGATGGCCATCGCGCCCGGCCCGGTGTTCATCTCGTGGTACTTCGCGGTCCGGGGGCGGTACGTCTGGAGCGTCGTCGCGGGCGGGGCCGCCCTCTCGCTGTTCGTGCTCACGGGCGACGCGGGCACCGTCACGACGCTGGTCGGCGTGGGCGGCGCGACGGCCGCCGTCGGCTTCGGCACGCTCGAACGCTGGGGCGGCGCGGTGCTCCAGTTGGACACGCTGGCGATGGTGCTCGCGGCCATGGTGGTGCTGTCGGCGACGCTCTCGGTCGTGCCGGGCGGCGGCACGGCCGGACCGCTGGTCCCCGACCGCGGGTCGCCGACGGGCGAGACCAACCTCGTGAACGCGAGCGAGGAGGTGACGGTGCAGGGCTCCATCCGCCTCTCGCCGAAGGTGCGGTTCACCGTCGAGAGCGACAGCCCCCACTACTGGCGCACCGGCGGCTACGACCGATACACCGGGAAGACGTGGGTGCGGACCGGCGACGCGCGCCAGTTCGACGGCCGCCTCTCCGGACCGCCGGGGCGCGACCGTTCCGTCGAGCAGACCGTGACCGCGAAGACGTCCCTCGGCGTGCTGCCGGCGGCGTGGAAGCCGGTCGGCGTCGAGGGTCCCGTGGCCGAGGGCGCCCGCGTCACGCGCGAGGGCGGCCTCGGAACGGCCGGAACCATCGACTCCGGCACGACGTTCACCGTCCACAGCGAGGTACCGGAGTACACCGCCGAGGGACTCCGCGAGGCGGGGACCGACTACCCGGACCGCGTCGAGGAGCGCTACCTCGGCCTGCCCGACTCCACGCCCGAACGGGTCGAGCGGAAGGCCGCCGAGGTGGCGGGCGACGAGGACAACGCCTACGACAAGGCCAGAGCCATCGAGCAGTACCTCGAGTCGAACAAGCGCTACTCGCTGACGGTCGAACAGCCCGACGGCAACGTGGCCGACACGTTCCTGTTCGAGATGGACGCGGGCTACTGCGTCTACTAC
This sequence comes from Haloferacaceae archaeon 50, assembly GCA_046097085.1. GTDB lineage: Archaea > Halobacteriota > Halobacteria > Halobacteriales > Haloferacaceae. The sequence continues at coordinate 446,097 of CP175567.1, forward strand.
GCCACCACGATGGCGGTGATGCTCCGGGCCGAGGGCGTACCCGCCCGGTTCGCGACGGGCTACACGACCGGACAGCAGGTCGGCGACGGCGAGTACGTCGTCCGGGGGCTCAACTCCCACGCGTGGGTCGAGGTGTACTTCCCGGAGACGGGGTGGGTTCGGTTCGACCCGACGCCGAGCGGTCCGCGCGAGTCGGCCGAACGCGCGCGCGTGGCCGAGGCGCGCGCCGCGGGCGAGTCGAACGTCGACACCAACGGCACCCGCCCGACCACCGAGACGCCGACGGCGGCCCCCGAGACGGCGACGGCGACCCCCGAGACGAGCACCGCGGGGACGGCCGGGACGGCCGCCGCCACGGCCACGCCGGCGTCGGACCTCGGGTCCGGCGGCGTCGCCACCACGACCCCCGACGACGACGGGTGGGTGCCGGACCTGCCGTCGCGGCGCACGACGGCGCTCGGCCTCGTGGCGCTCATGGGCGTCGTGGCGGGCGCACACAGGAGCGGAGCGACCAGCCGCCTCTACCGGGCGGTGTGGCTGCGGTACCAGCGGCCGGGGGAGAACCCCACGACCGACGCGGAGCGGGCGTACGCCCGACTGGAGTACCTGCTCGGGCGGCAGTACCGCGAGCGGCGCCCGACGGAGTCGCCGCGGGCGTACCTCGACGCGCTCTCGCGGCAGGGCGTGGACGAACGCGCGGTCGAGGTGGCCCGCATCTACGAACGCGCCCGCTACGGCGACGGCGCGACCCGCGAGGAGGCCGACAGGGCCGTGGCGCTGGTCGACGAACTGGTCAGCGAGAACACGCCGGTGGTCGGACAGCTCCGGTGAGAGCGGGGGCGCCGAACCGCCGCCTCGCGGCCGCACGCACCCGTGTGTGAGAAGTGAGAGTTCCCGATACTGTTTAATAGCCCCATCCTGTAGAGTCGGATTGTAATGTCGGAAGTCTGCTCGACGTGCGGGCTCCCTGAGGAACTCTGCGTCTGCGAGGACGTGGCCAAGGAGTCTCAGGAGATCAACATCCGCATCGACGAGCGCCGCTACGGAAAGGAGGTAACAGTCATCGAGGGGTTCGATCCGAAGGACGTCGACATGGACAGTCTGTCGTCGGACCTGAAATCGAAGTTCGCGTGCGGCGGGACCGTCGAGGACGACTCCATCGAACTCCAAGGGAACCACAGCGGACGCGTGGAGGACTTCCTCCGCGACAAGGGTTTCAACGTCGCGTGACCGGACTGTAACCTACCCGTACGTCGAGTTCGCGCTCGAAGTCGCGTACGCTTTTTTCACCGAGTCGACACGGACGCACGCGCCGTCGCCGACGAGACGTCGCCCGGCCAGCGCCGCGTGTGCGCACCGCTCGCTCCGCAGACGTCGCTCGTCACGTCGCGGTCGCCTCGCCGGTGACGCGACGGCGGCGCGACGGGGGCCGCACGACCGCGGCGAGGGTCAGAAGGGGGCGTCGCGCGCGGCGTCCTCTGCGTCGTCGTCGTCCGCGTCCTCGCTCGTCACCAACTCGCCGCCCCACCGTTCGAGACCGCCCGCCATGCTCTCGACGCGGGCGTCCTTCGTGCCCTCGTACGAGGTGATGAGGTTGGCGGCCTGCACGCTGGCCTTGCCGTGGGGGCAGACGGTCACCACGCGGTCCGCGTCGGAGAACGCGTCGACGCGGTCGGTGAGTTCGTGGAACGGGACGTTCTCGCTGCCGGGGATGTGTCCCCGGGCGAACGCGTCGGGCGACCGGATGTCGACGACGCGCGGCGGGTCCTCGGAGTCGAGGAGTTCGCGCACTTCCTCGGGCGAAATCTCGCCGTCCATGTGGGTAGGGAGTGGCCGGGAGCGCATAAGTTCCCGGTCCGCGGCGAGGCGGACGCCGGCCCTACCGGTCGCTCAGATGAGGCCCTCCTCGGCCGCGAGGAGGACGCCCTCCAGCGTCGCGTCGTTGGTCTGCCCGTCGCGGACCGTCGCCACCGCCTCGGAGGCGGGCACCGTCCGGGGGGTGAGGTACTCGTTGTCGTCGAGCGACTGCTCCACGGGCGTCAGGTCCTCCGCGAACACGAACGCGCGCTTGTGGCGGAGCACGCCGGTGGCGACCCAGAACTCGTCGAGCAGCGCCGTACTCCCGGGGGCCAGCCCCGTCTCCTCGCGGAGTTCCCGCGCCCCTGCCTGCGTGTAGGACTCGCCCGCGTCCACGATTCCCGCCGGGAGTTCGAGCTGCGTCTGGCGGATGGTGGGGCGGTACTGCTCGACGAACGCCACCCGCCCGTCCTGCACCGCGACGACGACGACGGCGGAGGCCAGTTCCGCCCAGTAGTAGCGCTTGCGGCTCCCGTCGGGGTGCTCCACGAGGTCGTAGCCGCCCGCGTACCACCCCGTCTCGTACTCCGTCTCCGTCTCCAGCACGCGGAAGTCGTCGTCCGGGTCGCCGAGCGGTTCGTACCGCCGCCCGTCGCCGTACTTGTCGCGCGCGTCGGGGTCGTCGCTCATCGTACCGACGCGCTACGGGTCGCCCCCCTTTCACTCCCGCGGGTCAGAGTCGGTCGCGGTAGAACCGCCCGAACGCCTGCCGACGGAGGGCGTCGACCGCCGCCTCGGGTTCGTCCTGATAGGTGGCGGCCACCACCGCGCCAGCGACGGACACGGGGTGCCACGCCACGTTGTCCACGTCGGGGTGGCCCACCTCCGTCGCCTCGTACTCGGGGTGGTCCTCGCGCCACGACTCGTAGGCCTCGCGGTCGCCCACGTGGACCGCGAGCGACGACGCGAACAGGGCGTCCTGGGCCGTCTCCACCACGTCGTCGGTCACGCGTTCGCCGTACTCGTCGCCGTCGAACCCCATCGCCTTCGCCGTTTCGCGCACGACGGTCTTGGCCGTGCGGTAGAAGTCCTCGTGGGCGTCGCGCAGTTCCGCCTCCGTCTCGGGGACGAGCGTCCCTCGCGTCTCCGTGTCCGTCGCCATCTCTCTCGTGCGGACGTGCGCCGCCCGGCGTTACGACTCTTTCTCCTCGCCGTCGCCGTCGGACGCGTCCGCGCCGGTCGCACTCGCGTCGTCGGCGTCGCCGTCGGAATCGGTGTCGGCGCCGGCGTCGCCCTCGGCATCGTCCGCGCCGTCGAGCATCTCCCGCGTCATCTCGCGCGCCTCGTGCAGCACCGACTGGAGTTCGGCGTCGCCCGCGCCCGCCGCGGAGTTCCCGCTGGCGGCCGCGGCGTCCACGTTCACGTCCGGTCGCCCGCGGTCGATCGCGTGCGTCGGGTCCCGGCCGTGGTCGTGTGCGTGCGCGTGCGGGCCGCCCGTGGTGTCCTCGAACACGGCCTCGAACTCCGTCTCGGGGGCGTACCCCGCGACACGGTCGGCCAGCGTCTCGGTGCCGAGGTCCCCCCACTCGGGGACGCGTTCGTCCAGCCACTCCTCGTGGTCCTCGCCGCGCAGCATCGCGGTGAACGCGAGGTGGTCGGCGAGGTGCCCGGCGTCTCGCTGGGGCGCGTCGCAGACCGGACAGCGGTATCCCATACTCCCGGTTGGGCGTCGAGCCCTAAAAGTCACACAGTACGCTACCGGCCGGCGTCGGCGTCGGCGTCCCGACTCCCGTCCGCGTCGTCGTCCGCCGCGGAGCGCCGCCACTCCGGCACGTCGAGCACCATCATCACGGCGTCCTCGCCGTCCTCGTAGTAGCCCCGCACGCGCCGGAGCTTCCGGAACCCCACGTCGCGGTAGAGCGAGCGGGCGGCATCGTTGCCCTCCCGGACTTCGAGTTTCACCAGCATCGCCCCCTCGGCGGCGAGCGCGCGGAGCGCCCGGTCGAGCAGGCGACGGCCGAGACCCTCGCCGCGGACGCCGGGGTGGACCGCGAGGTCCTTGACGTGGCCGATGTCGCGGCCGTAGTTGGGCGTCACGTCGCTCACGACGTAGCCGAGCACCTCGTCGGCGTCGGTCGCGGCCACCAGGAACCCGGGCTCGTCGAGGAACTGCTCGAACGCCGAGAAGGGCCACGGCTGGGGGAAGCACACCTTCTCGATGCGGAACACCGAGAGCAAGTCGGCGCGTTCGACCGAGCGGATACGCACGCGGTCGAGGTCCGACACGTCCGGGTCCGGGGGCCTCACGACCCGGGCTACGGCCACGGTCGGGAAAAGTACGACGGCCTGCGGACGTCGGGAGACGGGAGACAGACGGCGGACGGGGGTCCGGCGTCGGGACTGACGCGGGGGAGGGGGACGAAAGAAAGTCGGGAGTCGTCGGCGTCGTGCGGCGGGACGTGACCCGGAGTCCTCAGTCGTCCGCGGGGGTCGCGCCGCCGGAATCCTCTTCGTACTGCTGCTTCGTGAGGGGCAGCTTGCCGCCGGCCGCGAGGATGCGGCGCTCACGCTCGGACGCTTTGAGCGTGGCAGTGGCCTCCCAGTCGTCGTTCACGCGCACCGTGAACTCCTCCTGGCCGCTCTCGACGGCCTCGCTCACGTCGTCGACTATCTCGATGTCGTCGCCCTGCTCTATCTTCTGGTACGTCTCCTCGTCGATGGTGAGGGGCACGATGCCGAAGTTGAACAGGTTCGCCTTGTGGATGCGGGCGAACGACTGGGCGAGGACGCCCTCGATGCCGAGGTACATCGGACACATCGCGGCGTGCTCGCGCGAGGAGCCCTGCCCGTAGTTCTCGCCGGCGACGAGGAAGCCGGTGCCGGCCTCCTTGGCGCGGTCCGCGAACGTCTCGTCCACGCGCGAGAGCGTGAACTCGGAGAGGCGCTCGATGTTCGAACGGAACTTCAGGATGTCCGAGGTTGCCGGGATGATGTGGTCCGTGGTGATGTTGTCCTCCATCTTGAGGAGGGCCTCACCCCGGATGTCGGCGCCGAGCGGTTCCTGCAGCGGCACCTCGCCGATGTTGGGGCCCTTGATGAGTTCGTCGTCGGGCGCCTCGTCGGGTTCGATGATGTCGGGGTCGTGGGTGTCGTACTTGTCGCCCATCTCCAGCCCGGGAGCCTCCATGTCGCCGACCTCGTCGGCGAGGTCCCGCGGGTCGATTATCTCGCCTTTGATGGCGGCCGCGGTGGCCACCTCGGGAGAGCAGAGGTAGACGTTGTCGTCCTCGATGCCGGAGCGACCCTCGAAGTTCCGGTTGAACGTCCGGAGCGAGACGGAGTCGGAGGCGGGCACGTGACCGATACCGATGCACGCGCCGCAGGTGGCCTCCGAGAAGTTGACGCCGGCCGCCATGAGTTCGGCGGTCCAGCCCTCGCGCGCGAGCATCTCCGAGGCCTGCTTCGAGGCGGGCGCGATTATCATCTCGGTCGTCTTGTTCGTCTCGCGGCCCTCGAGCATCTTGGCGGCCGGGAGGATGTCCTCGTACGCGCCGTTGGTACAGGAGCCGATGATGACCTGGTCGACGGACTCGCCGGCGACTTCGCGCACCGGGACGATGTTGTCGGGCATCGACGGCTTGGCGATGAGAGGTTCGAGCTCCGAGAGGTCGACCGTGATCTGGTCTGCGTACTCGGCGTCCTCGTCGGGTTCGAGTTCGACGTACTCGTCGCCGCGGTCGACGCGTTCGAGCCAGTCTTTGGTCTGCTCGTCGGTCGGGAAGATCGAGGAGGTGGCGCCGAGCTCGGTGCCCATGTTGGTGATGGTGGTCCGCTCGGGCACCGTGAGGTTCTCGACGCCGGGGCCGGTGTACTCGAAGATCTTGCCGACCCCGCCTTTCACGGACAGGCGACGCAGCATCTCGAGGATGACGTCCTTCGCGGTGGCCCACTCGGGGAGTTCGCCCTCGAGACGCACGTTCACGACCTCGGGCATCTCGACGTAGTACGCGCCGCCGCCCATGGCGACGGAGATGTCGAGACCGCCCGCGCCGATGGCGAGTTGGCCCAGTCCGCCGGGCGTCGGCGTGTGGGAGTCCGAGCCGAGAAGTGTCTTGCCGGGCGCGGCGAAGTTCTCCTTGTGGACGTTGTGACAGATACCGTTGCCCGGGCGGGAGAAGTACGCGCCGTAGGTGCCCGCGGCCGACCGGAGGAAGCGGTGGTCGTCCGTGTTCTTGAAGTCGAACTGGTAGGTCTGGTGGTCGCAGTACTGGGCCGCGAGTTCGGTCTGGGCCTCGTCGAGTTCGAGCGCCTCGAACTGGAGCCAGACCATCGTCCCCGTGGTGTCCTGCGTCAGCACCTGGTCGATCTCGATGCCTATCTCCTCGCCGGGCTCCAGCTCGCCCTCGACGAGGTGGTCATCGAGAATTTTTTCCGCGATTGTCTGTCCCATAACGTGCGAAGGTGGGGCCTGCTCGGTTATAAATCCCGCGTGTTTCGGGTCCCCCGACGACGGTGTCTGCGCCGGGTACGGCAATTCTCGCGCGGATGTAGGGGTTTATGATTCGTGCGGGCGAATCTCTCCTGATTGTTCGTGCGGAGGGTTCGGAAGCGTTTTCGTCCGCGGAGCGATGGCTGGGATATGTTCCGGTCCGGAGCCTTCGTCGCCGAGCACCTCTCGCCGGTGACCGACGCGCAGGTACAGCCGAACGGCGTCGACCTGACGCTCGACGCGGTGTACGAACAGGTCGAACCCGGTCGCATCGGCCGGGCGGGCAAGTCCGTGGGCGAACGACGCCGCCTCGACCCCGAACCCGTCGCGGGGGACGACGGCGGCGCGGACGCCGGCGCGGCCGACGCGTTCGAGGGCGACGCCGCCTACCGCCTCGACCCCGGCGGGTACGTGGCCGGGTACGGGGAGACGGTTCGCGTCCCCGAGGGACACGTCGGCTTCGTCTACCCCCGGTCGTCGCTGATGCGCAACTCCTGTATGCTCCACACCGCCGTCTGGGACGCCGGCTACGAGGGTCGTGGCGAGGGCCTCCTGGAGGTCCACCGCCCGGTCGAACTCGAACCCGGCTGTCGTATCGCGCAGTTCGTCCTCGCGGAGGCCGACCACGAGGAGACCTACGACGGGAGCTATCAGGGCGAGCGCATCGACTGAGGTCGGCGCGGGCCGTGCCGGCGCGACGCCGCGGCCGCCCGGTCGTCGGGGGGATGGACGCTCCGGCCGGCCGGACGTTCTCGCCGGGTGTGAGCGGTGTTTATCTCCTCACGACGCCTCTGTATCTCCGGTGATTACACGTGCAGACTGACGGAACCGTTCGGACCAGCTTCCTCGACTGGAGTTCGCTGATCCTCGTCATCATCGGTGCGATAAACTGGGGTCTCGTCGGCGTCGGGAGCTTCCTGAACGCCAACTGGAACCTCGTGAACATCGTGTTCGGATCGATTCCCGCGCTGGAGGCGTTGATATACATCGTCGTCGGCCTCGCCGGCGTCTACGAGATGTACTTCGCGTACCAGCTGTACTCCGCCCGCACCGCGCCTCGCTCCGGCGAGCGTGAGCGCGAAGTCGCCTAAGCGACTCGGGCGGGGGTCGGCCATCGGGGCCGAGACGTTCGTTCTTTCGGAGCTACTACCGTTTCGGGACTACTGACCCGACAGCGGAGCGGTCCGCCCGCGCTCAGTCGTCGGCTTCGACCGAGTCGGCCCGCGGGACCGTCACGTCCCGCAGTTGGGACTCTATCTCGTCGCGCCGCTCCTCGAACTTCCCCGGTAGCACCAGCCGACCGCCGAGGTCGTCGAGCGGTTCGTCGCTGGCGTAGCCCGGGTCGCTCGTGGCGAGTTCGAAGAGGACGCCGCCGTGTTCGCGGAAGTAGACCGACCGGAACCAGTGGCGGTCTATCTGCGGCGTCGGGCTCAGCCCCTCCCGCTGGACGGCCGCGCGCATCGACTCCTGGTCCGCGTCGGTGGGCGTCTGGAAGGCGACGTGGTGGACCGTGCCGGTGCCCTGCCGCTTGCTCTCGATGGTCGGGAGCACGTCGACGTACTGCCCCACGCGCCCGGTCGCGGCGAAGCGGGTGCGCTCGTCGCCCGGCGCGTCGCCCGGCGTCCGCTCGGTGCCGACCTCCTCGAACCCCATCGTCCGGAGCAGTCGCTCCGTGGGGTCGGGGTCGGCCAACCAGAGCGAGACCGAGTGGAACCCGCGGATGGCCGCCTCCGCGGGGACGAACTCCGTCCACGGGACGGTGGGGTCGTCGTCGGGTATCTCGACCGCGACCAGTTCGACCGGCAGGCCGTCCGGGTCCCGGAACGGGAGGACCGTCTCCCCGAACCGCTCGACTCGCTCGTCGTACTCGACGCCGTACTCGTCGAACCGTTCCTCCCAGTAGTCGAGACTGCCCTCGGGCACGCGGAAGGCCGTCCGGGCGACCTGTCCGGTGCCGACCTTCCCCTGCGAGGCGGTCTCCCACGGGAAGAACGTCATGCTCGTCCCGGGCGTCCCCTCGGCGTCCGCGAAGAAGAAGTGGTACGTGCTGGGGTCGTCCTGGTTGATGGAGCGCTTGACCAGTCGGAGACCGAGCGTCTCGACCCAGAAGTCGAGGTTCTCCTGCGGGTCGCCCGCGATGCACGTGACGTGGTGGATTCCCGGTGTGGGGGTGGGTTCCGTCATCGTCCCCACCAAGGTACCGGAGCCACTTGAGTTCGCGCTGACGTGAGTGTTACCGGCCTCTCCGCGAACCGTCACGCGGCGGGCCCCGCGGACGGCGCGCGCCACGGACCCGACAAGAGCTATCACCGCCGGCGCACGATACGGAGCGATGACCGACAGAGCGCGTGGCGCGGCGCCGGTGGCCTCTGCGGCCGCCGCCGGCGACCGGGCGGAGGTCGACTACCTCGAATCCGAGGACGCCGTCCGGTACGTGTCGGGGCGGGTCGTCCCCGACGACCCGTCGGGCGGACGAGAGCCGGTGTGGAAGACCGTCCCGTTCGAGCGGTGGGCGGCGGGCGAGTGCGGGCGCGTCGCCAGAGAGCGCGCGATGGAACTGGTGGCGGAGCGGTCGGACGGCGACACGGCGTGCGTCGCCGCCGAAGTGGGGGCCGACGAGGGGGCGTTCCCCTCGCGGACGGTCACGGTGGTCCTCCGGACGACGCTCGACGGGAGTGGCCGGGTTCGCTCCGCGCCGGACGCGACGTTCGAGACGGTCCGCGCCGCCGCGCCGTCTGCGGTGGCCGCGAGCGTCGAACTCGACGGGCGCGAGTACGACGAGACGGTCCCGGTGTACGTGGCCGAACGAACCGTCCGAGAGCAGTGAGCGGTGGGACGTTCGCTACGCTCGGTACAGTTCCAGTCTCTCCAGCCGTCGCTCTGCGACTCACTACGTTCGCACGAAGAGCGGGCCGGGAGGGACTTGAACCCCCGACCGTCTGGTTAAAAGCCAGACGCTCTGCCGGACTGAGCTACCGGCCCTCGGTTCGACGTATCGGCGGGTCGGTGATAAGCGTTTACTCTCGGGCGACTCGCGGCGGCGTCAGCGGCGCGACGGGGTCGACTCGAAGTACCGGTCCAGCGCGTCCGCGACTATCTCCTCGGGTTCGACGTTGGCCATCGACGCCCGGCGGCGGAGTTCGAGGTACTGCGCCGGCGGGAGGTCGAGTCGGATGCGGCCGGGGGTGACGCCGAGGTCGGGGAGCACCTCCTCGGCGGACTCGCCGCCCGCGATGCGACTCGCGGCGCTCCGCACCTCGCGCACGGTCAGGTCGCCGTCGACCGTGGCCCACGCGAGGTAGAACCGCGCGTCGCCGGCGACGCGCGCGATGTGCTTCGCCGCGGTGGGGGCGATGTGACCGGCCGCGACGTGCCGCCGGACCGACTGGGGCAGGTCGTGGACCCGCGCCCACTTCCGGATGAACGAGACCGTCACGCCCTCGCCCGCGCGTTCGGCCGCCGCCTTGTACGACCCGACGCCGCGGACCAGCGCCGCACAGGCCGCCGCGCCGCGGAGCATGTACACGTGGTCGTCGGCGTTGGTGTCGCCGCCCGTGGCGAACGCGTGCACCGTCTCGGCGGCGTGCGCCACGCTCTCGGGGTCGTCGGGGTCGAACCCGACCGCCTCCTCGGCCCGTTGGCCCGTGATGGAGGGGTCGCCCCTGACGACGGGTTGGCCGACGGGCACCTCTCGTTCCGTCGGTAGCGACACCTGCTCCTCCGGGTCGTCCGTCATCGTGCCGAGAGAAGGGGGACGACGGTAAAAGACTCCCGCTGTTCCGTTCGGACGGCGCGAGTGCGCCGTCCCGTCGCGGGACGACCGACGGTCCGATGTTCGCGCGAACGACCCTGGCGCGGCGACGTCAGGCCGACGGAGTCTCCGTCTCCGCCGTTTCCGTCTCCGCCGTCTCGGTTTCCGCCGCCTCTGCCGTCTCGGTCTCTGCCGCGGTTTCTGTTTCCGCCGTCTCGGCGGCGGTCTCCGTCTCCGCTGCGGTCTCGGTTTCTGCCGCCGTCTCCGTCTCCGCCGTCTCCGTCTCCGCAGTCTCAGTTTCCGCCGTCCCGGTCTCTGCCGCGGTTTCGGTTTCCGTCTCTGCGGTCTCCGCCTCCGACGCTCCCGACTGACCACCGCCCTCTCCGCCGGTGCCGGTACATCCGGCCAAGGCGGCCGCCAGCGCGCTTCCGGACAACTGTACGAATCGTCGACGAGATGAACTCCTTCGAACCATACTGTTGGTACGCTAAGATTTCCGAGGCTTGTGAAGTGATTAAAATTTTCTCAGGCATTCAGTTAGAGAAAGACACCCCGCGTCCGGATGCAGCGGCTGAGAGCGTCCGCGAGAGGCAAGACGGGGGTGTGGACGACGGTCTTCTGTATCCGGAGGTCGTACGGCCGGTGCATGGCACGAACTGACGGTTGGACAGCGGAGCGGATGCCGGACTTGGCCGGAGAGACGGTCGTAGTGACGGGCGCGAACAGCGGTGTCGGCTATCAGGCCACGCGCGCGTTCGCGGCCAAGGGCGCACACGTCGTGATGGCGTGCCGGAGCCTCGAACGCGGCGAGGAGGCCGCGAACGAGATAGCCGCCGAGACGTCGCGCGGGTCGTTCTCGGTGCGCCGCCTCGACCTCGCCGACCTCGGGTCGGTCCGGCGGTTCGCGAAGACCGTCGCGGACGATTACGACGGCGTCGACGTCCTGTGCAACAACGCCGGCGTGATGGCCATCCCGCGGAACGAGACGGCCGACGGCTTCGAGAAGCAGTTCGGCGTCAACCACCTCGGTCACTTCGCGCTGACCGGCCACCTCCTTGACTCCCTGCGCGCCGCCGACGGCGAGGCGCGCGTCGTGACCCAGAGCAGCGGCGTCCACGAACGCGGCGAGGTAGACTTCGACGACCTCCAGAGCGAGGAGTCCTACGACAAGTGGGGCGCCTACGCCCAGAGCAAACTCGCCAACGTGCTGTTCGCGTACGAACTCCAGCGACGCCTCGACCGCGCCGGCGTCGACGACGTGACGAGTGTCGCCTGCCACCCGGGGTACGCGGACACGAACCTCCAGCGACGCGGCCCGGAGGCCGAGGGCTCCACGCTGGGCCTGTGGCGGGCGAAGGCGCTGAACGCGGCGTTCGCCCAGAGCGCCGAGTGGGGGGCGCTCCCCATGCTCTACGCCGCCACCGACCCGTCCGTCGAGGGCGGCACCTACGTCGGCCCCGGCGGCTTCAAGAACATGCGCGGTCACCCCGTCGAACACGAGTCCAGCGACCGGTCGTACGACGAGGACGCGGCCGCACGCCTCTGGGCCGTCTCGGAGGACCTCACGGGCGTGACGTGCGACCTCGACTGAACCGCCGAGGCCGGGAGTCCCCCGCGGTCACTCGACGCGCCGGGGCGACACGCTCGCGGACGCGGACGTGCGCCGGCGCGTCAGCGAGGGTAGAGGGCCCGGCGGAGGAACCACACGTTCGTCCCCAGCACGAACAGTGACGCGACGAACAGCACCACGAGGTCTATCGGGACGCCGTTCATCGCCCGGCCGCCTTCGCCTGCACTGCGACTGCGAGAGCGGAAGTCCCGTCGGCGGTTCTGCGAACGATGTCCATCTCTGGTTCTGCGTGGACAGTTCGCCTTAATAACCTGTTCGTTCGATGGCGCACGCCTCGCTCGAACGCACGAACGGAGGGCCGGGACTCGGCGGCGCGACGTGACGCGCCGCGCGAGTCGAACGTGTTCGGCGCGCCGGGTCTCCCTGCGCCGGGCGTACGGAGACACGTCATGGAAACCGACTCGCCCCGTGCCGACGAGCGACACGACAACTCGTGGTCGGTCACCCTCGAACACGACCGGCACGCCGAGAGCCGACGGGCGGTGATAGACGAGGCGCTCGACGCCGAACTCGACGACGCCCGGTGGGAGTTCGTGGACCGCTGCGGGTGCGGGGGGTACGTGACGCGCGTGTTCGTCTGAGCGACCCCCTCGTCGCTCTCGCGGCCGCTCAGTACGTCGGCGGCACGTAGAGGTTGAACGTCTCGAGCGGCTCCGACCCCGGATTCCGTATCTCGTGGGCCTCGCCCGACTCTATCAGCAGGAGGTCCCCAGCTTCGACGGCCACCTCCTCGTCCGCCACGGTGGCGCGGCCCTCCCCGGAGACGACGTAGAGCCACTGGTCGCTCTCCGGGTGGCGGTTCTCCGGGCCGCCGGTGGACTGCCCGGGCGAGAGCGTCATGACGGCCGCCTGCGCGTCGTCGTTCCCCAGCACCACGTCGAACCAGCGGTCGGACTCGACTCGGGTTCGCTTCATCGCCTGGGGGTTCGGCCGCCGCGGAGAGAAACGTTCCGCCGGGCGCGACCGACCCGCCGCTACGCCGCGTCGTCGCCGCCCGCGTCGTCGCGGCCGAACTCGAACTCCGAGTCGGCGGCGTCCGCGTCCTCCTCGTCCGCGTCGTCGCCGGCGACTGCTTCGGCGTCGGGGATGTGTACGTCGCCGTCGCCGTCGCCGCCGGCGTCGGTGTCGGCCCCGGCGTCGCCCTCCGCCGGTCGGGACTCGACCCGTCTCGCGCCCTCGCCCGGTACGCGTGCGCCGGCCCCGCCCGCGGCGTCAGTCGCGCCCGCACCGCCCTCGCTCGTGTCGCCGCCGAGTCGGCCGGCGTACTCGTCCCACAGGTCGTCGTCCAGGAGTTCCCGGAGGGCGTGGTCGTCGTCGGCCGCGTCGTCGTCGGCCGCGAGTCCGTAGAGCAGGCCGAGGCCGCCGCCCAGCGCCGCCCCCGACCGTACGCTGGTAAAGTCGGCAGAGTCGGCCGCCCGACCCGCGCCCATCTCGGCGCCGCGGAGCACCGACTCGGCGTCGGCCTCGGCGACCCAGTGGGCGTACGCCTCGGGCGTGAGTCGCTCCGCCAGGTAGGCCGACGCGCCCAGCACCGCGCCGACGGACTTGCCGTTCACGTTGCGAGCGCCCGCGCCCGCCGACGCGCCGGCGTTGGCCCGCCGCGCCATCAGCATCGGGTCCACGTCGTCGAACACGGTGTCGTCGTGGCTGCTGGCGTACGCGCCGACGGCGCTCCCGCCGAGCACCGCGCCCGAGAGGAGGACGGCCGTGGAGTAACTCGCCGCGATGGCGGGGTTGGCGACCGTGACGCCGGTCGCCAGCCCCCAGAGCGCGGCCTGCTTGGGGTCGGCGTCGCGGAGCGTCCGCTTGAGTTCGTCCGCTCCCGCGCCGGCCCGGTCGCGCGCCGCGCGCACGGCGTCCCGCGTCCCGTCGCGGTCGACCGACGGGAGCGACAGGTCCCGTTCGAACGACGGCACCGACGTGAACCGGGCGTTCTCGGCGACGTCGCGCGAGCGCTCCACGACGGGGCGCGCCGGGGAGTCGGCGTCGGCATCGACATCGGCGGCGTCCTCTTCGCCCTCCGTCGACTCCGCGTCGCCGGCCACGCGCTCTCGCACGCCGTCGAGCGTCGAGCGGACGCGGCCGAACACGCCGTCGTCGTCGCCCGCATCGCCGCCCGCGTCGTCGCCCGCGCCGGCCTCGCCCGACACGTCGGAGTCGCTCTCCCGGTCGGACGCCTCCGCGCCTGCCGCGTCGAGTTCCGCGCGGAGGTCCGCCACGGACGACGCCTCGGCGACCGACCCGTCGGTCCCGCCGCCGACACCGCGTCGCTCCCGGAGGTCCGCCAGTCGCTCCACGAGGTCGTCGGCGTCACGCGCCTCCGCCACCGCGGCGTCGGCCTCGTCGCGCAGGCTCTCGGGGAGCTCCGCGAGCAGTTCGGCGAGCGTCGCCTCGGTCTCGTCGTCCGCCACGTTCGGGTCGCTCATACCCGGAACAGGCGGCGCAGACGGAAAAGCGTTCGAGGCGACCGCCGTCGAAAGGAAGGGGTCACGGACGTAGTCGCGCGCCGCTTCCGTCGCACCGACGGGTCGCGGAGCGACGCGTCCGCCGGCCGACTCACGCTCGCTCGGCCGCGGACCCGGGCGCGACCGAACCGCGGAACTCGAAGCGCGCGCCGCCGCCCTCGCTCTCGGTGCACGTCGCCTCCCAGCCGTGGGCCTCGGCCACCGCGTTCACGATGGAGAGGCCGAACCCCGTGCCGGTCTGGGACGTGGAGAAGCCGGACTCGAACACCTGCTCGCGGTCCGCGGGCGAGACCCCCGGGCCGTCGTCGGCCACGTAGAACCCCGTCCCATCGTCGAGCAGTCCGACCCGAACGGTCGGACCGCCGTCCCCGGCGTCACCGGACTTCGTCCGGCTGTCCGTGGAGCCGTGCTCCACGCAGTTCCGAAACAGGTTCTCGAACAGTTGGAGGAGCCGCGTCCGGTCGGCCTCGACGGTTGCCCCGTCGGCGACGACGAGCGTGCCGCCCGGCGTCGCCACGTTCGCCCACGCCTCCTCCGCGGCGTCGCGGAGGTCCACCGCTTCCCTCTCGCCGACCCCCGACCCGCTCCGCGCCAGCGCCAGCACGTCCGAGACGATGTCCTCCATCCGCTCGTGGGCGCGTTCTATCCGGTCGACGTACTCGGGGTTGGGGTCGTCCCGGAGTAAGTCGAGGTAGCCCGCCGCCACGTTGAGCGGGTTCCGCAGGTCGTGGGAGATGACGCTGGCGAACGCGTCGAGCTGTTCGTTCTGCCGCTCCAACCGTCGCTCGTGGGCCTTCCGCTCGGTCACGTCGTGGGCGTTGACGACCACGCCCTCGATGACGGAGTCGTCGAGCAGGTTTCGGGCGCGGACGTCGAACGCCCGATAGACGCCGTCGGCGTCGCGGACGCGACACTCGAACTCGACCGTCTCGCCCGGGCGTGCGAGGACGTCGTCGAACGCGGACTGGACGACCCCGCGGTCGTCGTCGTGGACGCTCGCGAGGACGCGCTCGCGGTCCAGCGCGGCGGGGGCGACCCCGACGGCGCGCTCGACCGACTCGCCGACGTACCGGACGGCGGCGTCGGCGTCGAGCACCAGCGTCACGTCGGTTGCGTTCTCGGTCAGCGTCCGGAACCACTGCTCGCGGCGGTGGCGCTCGGTCACGTCGTGGAACAGGAGGAGCGTCCCGCGTTCGACGCCGCGGCCGTCGCGTATCTCGACGGCGTCGACCTCGAACCGCCGCGCCTCGCCGTCCACGGTCGCGGCGTAGCCGTCGCCGCTGGCGACGGCGTCCGTCGCGTCCGCGCCGAGCACCGACTCGGCCGCCCCGCCCACGTCGGCGTCGGACAGGTCGAACAGGCGGGCCGCGGCCGCGTTGAACTCCACCACCTCGCCGCCGGTGCCGAGCACCACCACTGCGTCGTCGACGTGTTCGAGGACGAAGCCGTGGGCGACGGGCACGGTGTCGAGAAAGCGGTAGCGCCGAATCGACCAGAGGAAGAGGGCGCTCGTCGCGGTGAACGACAGCGACGTCGGGTCCACCGCCACGTCCGACGGCGCGAGGTGGGCGACGGCGGCCGCCACTACGGGGAGCGCCACGGCCGCGCAGAGGACGGCCACCTGCTTGCGGTAGACGCGGCGTGCGTCGAGATACCGGCGGATCAACAGTCCGAGACACAGGAACGCGACGCCGAAGGAGTACGCCGCGTCGGCGACGAACCACGGACCCGGCGTGACCGCGACGTCACGCGCGACCCCGTTCGTCGCCGGGTGTGTGGCCGACCAGACGAGGTGGTGGACACCGTTCGTGGCGACCGCCAGCGTCGTCGCCGCCGGCCACGCCAGAAACAGGACGAGTCGCCGCCGCGTCACCCAGCGCTCGTGACCCGTGTACTCCAGCGTGAACAGGAGGAGAAACAGCACCGCGAGTTCGTAGGACACCCACCCCGCGCGGTACCAGAGCGTCGCACGGTCGAACGTGGCCGCGCCGAGCATCGCGGCGTCGGCGAACGACCAGAGGCCGGCCGCGGCACAGAGGCCGGCAAACCACCGGCCGACAGGGTCGCCCCGGTACTGCCACCCCACGACCGCCAGCGCGAACGACGTCGCCCCGGCGAGAGAGAAGAGGGCGACGTACGTTATCGAACCCATTCGAACGGAACACTTTCCCGACAGGTGATAAGTACCCCGCTTGGACGGGACGCGTCGCGGGCGGAGGGTCACCGACCGGCGCCGCGGCGGGCCAGACGCCGCTCCCGGCGGTTTCGCGGACGGCGAAGCCGTTCGGGGTCAGACGGATACCCCCTCGGCGGCGACGGTCCGACGTGAGTCGCTCGGACGACGGCGTCGCGCTGGTCGACCCGGCGGGAGAGCCGACCGTCCTCGCGGAGGCGGAACTGCGCGCGGTCGAGACGACCGAGCGCACGGTCGAGGTACGGTGCGCGTCGGGACGCCGCTCCGAGTCGACGTGGGTCGGCGTCCCCCTCGCGGCGGTGGTCGAACGCGCGGACGTGCCGCCCGAGACGACCCACCTCGTCGTCGCCGACGGCGACGGCTACCGGTCCCGTGTCGAGGTGGGCCGCGCGCTGGAGTGCCTGCTGGCGTTCGGCCGCGACGGCGCGCCCGTCGAGAGCGAGGACCGTCCGCGACTCGTGGGGCCGGGCCTCGCGGGGGTCCGCGCGGTGAAGGGCGTCGAGACGATAGCGCCGGTCTCGCTCGCGCCGGGCGAGGACCCCGAGGCGTTCGAGACGCCCGCCCGCGAGACGCGGGCGTGACGCGGGGCGGGACGCCGGTCACGCGGCGACGGTGACGGCGTCGCCGAGGTCGGGCGCGGCGGCGTCGAAGCCGTCGGCGCGGAGTTCGTCGGCGAACGCCTCGCAGCGGTCGCCGTGGTTCACGAGCACCCGACTGTCCCGGTACGACGAGAGCAGGTCGAGCAGGCCGTCGCGGTCGGCGTGCGCGGAGAAGTCGTACCACTCGACCTGCGCGCTGACCGGCATCACGCGGCCGTCTATCTCGGCCCGCCCGTTCTCCAGCAGGCTCCGGCCGGGCGTCCCCTCCACCTGATAGCCGGTGAGCGCTATCTTGTTGGTCGGGCGCGCCCGTATCTCGGGGATGTAGGTCATCGCCGGGCCGCCAGAGAGCATCCCGTTCGTGGTCACGACGACGGTGTTCTGCTTGGCGATGCGCCTTCGCTGTCCGTCGCGGCCGGTCACGAAGCGGGCGTTCGACTTCGCGCGCCGGAGGGCGTCAGCGTCGCGCACGAACTCGGGGTAGCCACGGAGCATCTCCGTCACTCGCTTGCCCATGCCGTCGACGTAGCAGTCGACGTCGTACGCCTCGCAGACCAGCAGCATCTCCTGCGTCCGGCCGATGGCGAACGCGGGCACGACGACGGTACCGCCCTCCCAGACCGTCGTCCGAAGGCTCTCGGCGAAGCGCTCCTCTATCTGCCGGCGGGGGTCGTGTTCCACGTCCGAGTACGTGCTCTCGCAGATGACCACGTCGGCGTCGGGGCGTGCGGTCGAGGCCGACACCAGTCGCTGGTCGTCGGTGTGGAAGTCGGCGGTGTAGAGCAGGCGGGTGTCGCCGTCGTCGACGAGGACGTGGGCGCTGCCGGGGATGTGGCCGGCGTTGTAGAGCGTCACCTCGTGGCCGGCCGCCTCGAACGTCTCGCGGTAGCCGTGGGTCTCCGACACCTGCGTGACGCGTTTCACCTCCGTCTCGGTGAACGGGCAGTCGTAGGTGCCGCCGTGGAGTTTGAGCGTGTCGCGCGCGAGCGTGAGCGCCAGTTCGCGGGTCGGAGGGGTCCAGTGGATGGGCGGCCGCCGGTCGCCGGAGAGGAGCGAGGGGACCGCGCCGACGTGGTCGAGGTGGCCGTGGCTGACGATCACCGCCTCGGGGTCGTGCGAGCCGACCGGGAACTGCGGGGGGTTGCCGGTCTTCAGCCCGTAGTCGAGGAGGAGCCGGTCGTTCACGAGTATCGCGCTCCGGCCCACCTCGCGAGTCCCGCCCAGAAACTCGATGTTCATCACCGAACCGTACCCGTCCCGGCCGTTTGGGTTCGTCGCTTTCCCTCGGGCGGCGGTGTGAGGGTTCAAGTGTGGGCGGGCGGCCACCTCCGCGCGTGACCTGAGAGTCGCCGCGGAGCGACTCGCGGACGGCGGTCGCCGTCGTCCGAACGGGGCGACCCGAGTGCGGCGCGACGCTCCGCGGACGGAGAGTGCCGCCAGTACGCAACCTACTCCCGGCCGACAGCGCGGACCTGAAACGGCTCGTAGCCGCCGTACGCTACCTCCAGCGCGCCGAGCCACCAGTTCCACCGGTCGGGGAGCGACGAGCCCTCCGGCGCGTCGGCGAGGTTCGCAACCACCTCCGCCACGGTGAGCGGCGTCCCCCGGTCGCGCTCCGGTTTGCCCGAGTCGGCGAGGTCGCGGGCCTGCCGGGCGATCACCCGTCGCTCGGCCGCGGTGCCGCCGAACTCGCGTTCGAGGGCGTCGGCGAGCGCCCCCGGGTCGATGCTCGCGTTCACGCGAGTCACCACGCGCTCGACGGGCAAGAGCCTGTGCGTCGGGGGACGACTCGCAGGGTCCGGATTCACTCGCGTGCGACGGCCGGTCGGCCGTGTACGTCACTCCCACCACTCGCTCCGGCGCTCGCGGTAGGTGGCGTCGCGGAACGGCGGCGGCTTCTCGGCGTCGTCCTCCGCGCCGAGGGCGTGGGCCAGCCAGTAGCCCACGTGCCACCCCACGGCGTCGGTCGGGATGCCCGTGAGCGTCACCCGCAGGCGGGTGTACGTCTCCACCGCGCCGTCGCCGTCGGGGTCGAGGCCGCGCGTCTCGGCACACGAGGCGGTCTGGCCGTCGCAGGCCCCCGCCGACGCGAACTCCACCACCACGTCCGCGGCCTCGCGGTCGTCGACGTAGCGGAAGGTGAGGTTGTCGGGCGTGCCGGGCGCGCCCTCCTCGTAGTACGTCAGCGCGTGGTCCAGTTGCTCCCGCGCGCGGTCGGGGTCTTCAGCCGCGGAGAAGTTCGCGTAGACGGTGAACGTCGAGTCGTTCCACGGGAACGC
This sequence comes from Haloferacaceae archaeon 50, assembly GCA_046097085.1. Lineage (GTDB taxonomy): Archaea > Halobacteriota > Halobacteria > Halobacteriales > Haloferacaceae. Next base: position 465,301 of record CP175567.1, read on the forward strand.
CCGGTCGGTGGCGTTCGTCTGCGGCCGGGAGTACAGCACCGACGAGGCGGCCATCACGTCGCTCGGCGGGTCGTCGTGGGTCAGCCCCAGCAGGTGGCCGAACTCGTGGCGGAGGACGTGCGTGGTGGAGTCGTCCGAGAGCCCCGTCGTCACCCAGACGGGGGCCGGGTGGGGTATCCGTCGGCCGTCGGTGATTCGCGGCGCGCACCCGGCGGCGTGAGAGACGCCGCCGCACTCGGGGATGCTGTCGGTGAAGTTCACCAGCACGTCCGGGTTCGCGGCGTCGGGGCGGACCTCGAACCGGACCTCGTAGCCGACGTACCGCCGGTCGTGTCGCTCCCAGAAGTCGACGGCGTCGCGTATCAGCGGCGCGTACTCCCGGGACGGGTTCCCCGCGACGCCGACCACTATCGGGTCGTCGTCCCACGGACTCTCGCGCGGGACCGCCGTCTCGGCGGGCGGGGTCGTCGCGTCCGCAGTCGTCGGGGAGTCCGTGGCCGTCGGCGTTCGGGTCGGGGAACGAGTCGTCTCCGTCGGCACGGGGGTCGCGTCGGCGGGCGTGTCAGTGGTCGTGGCAGTCCCCGTCTCCGTCGGCGCGGGCGTCCGCGTCGTGGTCTCGGCGGGACCGGCGTCGGGGGTCGGCGGCGAACCGCACCCGGCCGTGAGGAGGAGGGCGACGAGGGCGAACGCGGCGAGCGAGCGACGGCGCATTCGGGCGTGGTAGAGCGTCGGGTCTGTTGACTATTTCGACCGCGGACGACGGGGGGTGGGGTGACCGCGCGGCGCGACGGGCGCGTCAGGCCGGGGTCACGCGTCCGCGTCGGTGCCGGCGTCGACGCCCGCGTCTGTATCCGCGTCGGCCGCCGTCTCGTCGGGTTTCACGCCCGCCAACCGCATGGCGTTGGAGGTGACGCCGAGGCTCATCCCCATGTCGCCGATGACGACGGCGTGGACGACCGAGACGAACCCGAGGGGCGCGCCGGCGGCGAGAACGGCCTTGACGGCGAGCGACGCCCACACGTTCTGTTTGATGACCCCCATCGCGCGCTTCGACAGGTCGTAGAGGTACGGCAGGTGGAGCAGGTCGTCGCCCATCAGCGCCGCGTCGGCGGTCTCTAGGGCGGTGTCCGTGCCGGCCGCGCCCATCGCCACGCCCACGGTGGCCGCCGCGAGGGCGGGCGCGTCGTTCACGCCGTCGCCGACCATCGCCACGCCGCCCGACTGCGTCCGGCGTCCCGACCGTCGGTCGCGGACGTCGCCGTACTCCGCGGCGAGTTCCTCCACCGCGGCCACCTTGTCCTCCGGCAGGAGGTCGGCGCGCACCTCGTCCACGCCGACCTGTCGGCCGATGACTCGGGCCGTCCGCTCGTTGTCGCCCGTGAGCATCGCCACGTGTTCGATGCCGAGTTCGCGCAGGCGGGTCACGGCGCGTTCGGCCTCCGGGCGCACCGTGTCGGCGATGGCGACCACGCCCTCCAGTTCGTCCTCGGTGCCGACGAGAACCACCGACTTGCCCTCGGACTGGAGGCGCGGCACCGTCTCCGCGCCGAGGTCGACGTACGTCCCGTGTTCGCACTCGGCCGCGTCGTCGGCGACCACGCGCGCACCGCCGTCGGTCTTCATATCGAGGTGGGCGTGGTCGAGGTCGAACCCCAACTCCTCGAACAGGCCCGGCTTGCCGGCGTAGTGGGTCACGCCGTCGAGGTCGGCCCGCACCCCCTCGCCGGTGATGGCCTCGAAGTCGGTCACCTCGCGGTCGGCCACGCCGCGGTCCTCGGCGTACGACGTGATGGCGACGGCGATGGGGTGCTCGCTCCGGGATTCGAGGGCGTTCGCACAGGACAGCAGGTCCGACTCGTCGTTGCCGTTGAGGGGGATGACGTCGGTCACGCCGAGGTCGCCCGTCGTGAGGGTGCCGGTCTTGTCGAGGGCGACGGCCCGCACGGACCCCATGGCTTCGAGGTGGTCGCCGCCCTTCACGAGGACGCCGTTGCGGGCGGCGCTGGTGATGCCAGACACCACGCTCACCGGGGTCGAGATGACGAACGCGCAGGGGCAGGCCACCACGAGGAGGGTGAGACCGCGCCGGAACGCCTCGGTCCACGCCACGCCGAAGACGAGCGGCGAGAGCAGGACCGTCAGCACCGACCCCGCCACGATGACCGGGGTGTAGTACGCGGCGAAGCGGTCGATGAACCGCTCCTTCTCGGTCTTGTTGGACTGGGCGTCCTCGACCATGTCGACGACCCGCGACAGGGTGGAGTCGTCCGCCGTCGCGGTGGCCTCGACTTCGAGGTAGCCGGAGTCGGCGATGCTGCCGGCGTACACCTCGTCGCCCGGCGACTTGTCCACGGGCACCGACTCGCCGGTGATGGGCGACTCGTCGACGGCGCTCCGGCCGTCGCGCACCACGCCGTCGAGGGGGACGCGGTCGCCGGGGCGCACGACCACCGTCTCGCCCACCTCGACGGACTCGGCGGGCACCGTCTGCTCCTCGCCCTCCCGGACCACGGTGGCGGTGTCGGGCGCGAGTTCCATGAGTTCGCGCAGGGAGTTGCGCGCGCGGTCCATCGAGTACCGCTCCATCAGTTCGGCCACGCTGTAGAGCACCGCGAGCGTCGCCGCCTCGAACGGCAGGTCGACAGCGAGAGCGCCGATGACGCCCGACGCCATCAGGAAGTCGATGTCGAGCGAGCGGTTCCGCGCCGAGTAGTAGCCCGACCGGACTATCTCCGTCCCCGCGACGACGGCCGCACCGAGGTAGAGCGCCCACGCCACGGTCACCTCGCGCCCGAAGGCCGCCGCGAGGGTGACGTTCTGCCCCGTGAGGACCCACTCGAACGCGATGCCGGCGAGGAGGAGGACCGCGCCCGTCCACGTCTTGAGCGCGCGCGGACTCGTCCACACCGACTCCTCGGCCGCGTCGTCGTCGGCGTCGACCACCTCGTAGCCGGCGCTCTCGACGGCGGCGACCACGGCGTCGCGGCCCGTCCGCGCGGGGTCGTAGGTCACCTCGACCCGCCCGGCGGTCGGCCGGGTGTCGTGCGCCAGTACGCCCGAGAGACCGTCGAGGGCGTTCTCGACCTTCCCGGCGCAGGAGGGGCAGTCCATCTCCGGCACGTCGAGGGTCGCCGTCTCGCCGCCGGCCACGTCGTAGCCCGCGGCCTCGACCCTGTCGCGGACCGCCGCCGGGGACGTCGCGTCGGGGTCGTAGCCCACTTCGAGCGTTCCCGCCGTCGGTCGCGGGTCGACCCGCGTCACGCCGTCGAGGGTCCACACGCTCGACTCCACCTTGCCCGCACACGAGGGGCAGTCCATCTCCGGCACGGAGAGGCGGACGACCGACGCGTCGCTCCCCGCTTCGGCGTCCGTGGCGTCGCCGGCGGGCGACCCCGCCTCGGCGCCGCAGCAGCCGTCGGCACAACACGCGTCGTCGGCGTCGTGGCCGCCCTGAGCGTGGTCGTGGCCGTGGGCGTCCGCGCCGTCACCCCCGGCCCCGTTCGCGCCGGCGCGAGCGTCGGAGTCCGACCGGCCGCCGCGAACGTCCCCGTCGTGAGTCCGGTCGTCGGTCATTGCTCGACGCTAGCCGCTCGACGGTTATTAACCCCGCTATCAGTAAACCGGGTTCGATTGTCTATTCTTATTAACATCGGCGGGAGGAAGTTAACAATCTGGCGCGGGCCGGGACGGGCCGGGAGCGGCGACTCGACGCGGCGGAACGAGGACACGGCGACGCGGCGACGAGACAGTACTGACGGGGCAACGCGGCAGAATGTGGACGCGACGACACGCGGAGCCGTCGCTGGAGAACGCGGACGGCTGAGAGGAGTAAGCCCCCTTCTGTTCGGCCCGGCATTCGGCTGAGCGTCCGCGCCCTGTCCGGACTACCTTGGCGGCGCGGACTTGCACCGGTGAGGATTCGCCGTTCCATCCGTCCTCGACCGTCCGCTCACGGGCGCGAACGCCCGTTCGCGCGCGAGGTGACGGAGTCACCTCGCTACCCTCGGTGGGTTAACTCCCCTCCCTTGCGGTCGGGTTCGCGCGCTCGCGGGTCGCCCCGCGAGCGCCGTCTGCGGCCGGAGGCCGCCGGACGCACCTCATCGGTCGGGTCGAGCGGTCTCGTTTCTGTTCCAGAGCCAGTCGTCTCCGACTCCGGGCTTGCGCCCGGTCACCCGTCCGGACGGTGGGGGGACTTTCCTCATGCCCGACGCGCCGCGGAGCGGCCGCCGGGCACGGGAACCGGGCTCTCTCTGCCGACGATATCTAGCCCCGTCGACCGCATAAGGAGTTCGGTCGGGGGCGACCGGTCGCACCGGCTGCTATCGATTCTCGCCGGTCGGTGTGCGACCAGACTGTATGAAAGTTCGCCTCATTAGGCTGTTAATTAGGCAACGAATTTAAGGGAAGCGTTCAAGTCGCGCCGCCGCGAAAGTCGACTATGTCCGAAGCGCAGGCCGTTAGCCTGACATACGAGGACGGGGCGCGCGCGGTCGAACTGGCGCGGGAATCGGTCGAATCGTACGTTCTACAGGGGCAGCGCGAACAGCCCGGGAGCATGCGAGAGGCGTTCTACGCGCGGACCGGGGCGTTCGTCCGCGTCCAGTCTACCCGCGGACGGGGGCAGCTGCGCGGGTGCGCCGGCGCGTTCCGCGAGGGCGACCAACTGGGTCACGCCATCGTGGACGCCGCGATTCAGGCCGCTTCGGAGGACTCCTGCCAGAGCGAGATAAAGCCGCCCGAGCTTCCGAATCTCATCATCTCGGTGTTCGTCGTCAACAACCACATCCTGACCAACGACCCCCTCGCCGACCTCGAACTCGGCCGCCACGGGGTCGCCGTCGACGCCGGCAACAGCCACGGGTGGCTCTACCCCACCATCCCGGTCGAGAACGGGTGGAGCGAGGAGCGCTACCTCTCCAGCGTCTGCCGGAAGGCCGGCCTCTCGCCATTCGCGTGGGAGGACGAGGACACCATGGTCACGCTCGTCGAGGGGCAGGTGTTCCGAGAGCGCCCCGACGGCGGCAGCGTCGAAGAACTGTAAGCGGAAGCCGACGCGTTCTCACGACCGACACGACGTCCGAGTAGCTCTGCGGCCGGCGCTGGCGGCGCGGGGGTCGCGCCTCGGCGCCGTCACTCGGCGCTGGTCGCGCCGCCCGCGCCGTCCTCGCGGAACCCCGTGCGGTCGGCGTCGTCCGCGGCCCGGTCCGCGGCCGCGTCCACGTCGAACTCGCGGACGACCTCGCCGTCGCGGATTAGCGGTTCGAGCAGCGACTCGGCGTTCGACGGCGGGTCGCTCCCCCGGCGCGTTATCTCGTGGCCGCCGCCGGAGGTGCGGTACACCTCCTTCGCGCCCGATAACTTGCCCCGCTTGGCCGCGAGTTCGCCCTCCACCTCCACCACGTCGAGGGCGAAGTCGACGGGGTCGGCGTTCGAGACGTGACCGCCGACGCCGAACCCGTCGGCCACGTCCCGGAGGTGGCGGAGTTCCGCCGGCCCGAGGCCGCCGGAGGCGAATATCTCCACGTCCTCGAACCCGCGGGCGTCGAGTTCCCACCGCACCTCCCGGATTATGTGACGGAAGTCGCCCCGCCGGGAGCTCGTGGTGTCGAGGCGGACGGAGTCGAGGCGGTCGCCCAGCGTCTCGGCGGCCTCTATCACCTCGCCCGTCTCGTCGTCGTAGGTGTCGCACAGCGCCACCCGCGGCACGTCCTCGGGTACCGCCTCGTCGAACGCCCGCCACGCCGCCGCCTGTTCGCCGCGCCCGAACAGTATCATGAGGGCGTGGGGCATCGTGCCGCCGGCCTCGCGCCCCAGCACCTCGCCTGCGGCGACGTGCGAGAAGCCGTCGAACCCCGCGACGAGGGCGCTCCGCTCGACAACCGCCGCCACCGAGGGGTGGACGTGGCGCGCGCCGAAAGATAGGAGGAGGGAGTCGGGCGCGGCCACCCGCGCTTCGAGGCCGGCGGTGGCCATCCCGGAGGCGTGCGAGAGGAAGCCGAGCAGCGACGTCTCGAACCGGGCGAACTCGAGGTACGGTCCCTCGATGCGCATCACGGGACCGCCGTCGAACAGGCGGCCCTCGCGCATCGCGTCGACGTCGACCGCGCGGCCTTCGAGGAGGCGGGCGGCGTCTTTTACCCCCGAGAGGAGTTCGAACTCGCCGTCCGGGAACTGGTCGGCCGTCACCTCCGCGACCACGTGGGGGTTCCTGTCCGCGTGGCGGAGCGTCGTCTCGGTCCGCTCGAAGTAGGCGTCGGTCGCCGTCCCCTCGCGGATGGCCTCGGGGCCGACGATGTCGAACGCGGTCATGCGCCGGGGTTCGACCCGGCGGTGCAAAAAGCCCCCCGAACGGCGTCGCCGGGACCGACCGCGGGCGACGTCGGCGGCCGCGTCACGACTCGCGCCGGTGGACCGCGTCGAGTTCCGCGGCCGTGGGCGCGTTCACCACGGTCACCGTCCGCCCGGTGCGCGTCACGCGGAACGCGTCGGCGAACGGCCCGGACCGTATCACCCACGTGTCCGCGGCCGTCCGGTTCGACGGGAACTCCTCGGTGAGCATCCGCCGGTACGTCCGCGCGAACTCCCGAGCGTCGGTCTCGGTGTCCCAGACCGTGCGGAACACGTAGCCGTACGTCGCGTCCTCGCCGCTCCCCTTCCGGTAGGGCACGACGGCGTCGCCCGCCCACCCCGCGGTGACCGGACTCCGGTAGTCGTACGCCGAGTAGGGGCCGGCGTCCTCGTACAGCGAGTTGCGGTCGATGCCGCCGTTGGACCACACCGTCGCGTAGAGCGACACCTCGCCCACGGTGTCGGCCGCCGGGTCCCGGTCGAACCGCGACCACGCCGCCGCCGACCGGTCGGGGACGGACACGTTCGTCGGACGCTCGTCGGGGTACTTCTCGGGGTGGACGACCTGTTCCGTGCTCGCGGGCGGGTTCCGGTAGAGTTCGTTCACGGCCGCCCACCCGCCCCGCGTCCGGAGCGAGTCCACGAGCGTCGGCCCCTCGCTGTAGGGCGCGTAGAGCACGGTGAACACGCCGTAGTCGAACGACGCGCTCCCGCCGCTGGACCGCGGCGGGTTGTCGACGCACGACCACTCCGCGCCGCACCGGTCGCCGTAGAGCGTCTCGACGTACCGGGCGTCGCCCTCGACCACGCTCGACACCGCCAACTGGGCGTCCTGCGTCGGCAGGTCGTCGCCCAGGCCGAACCGCTGGTCCTGTAGCGCGTGGACGAGTTCGTGCGCCAGCGTCCCGCGTGCGATGGCGGGCGTCGGCGAGTCGCTCACGACGACGATGCGGTCCTCCGACGGCGAGTAGTAGCCCTGCACCGACTCGCCGTAGATGTCCGAGAACACGTCCCGGACGGTCCGGTCCTCGCCGACCAGCAGGAGGGCCTCCCAGACCTGTTCGTTCCACGTCCGGTTCTCGGCGTCGGGGAGCGTCCGGCGGAGCGACCCCTCGCGGAACTCGGCGCGCGAGACCACCTCGACCGGCACCGAGCGCTCGAACTCCAACCCCCGGAGCACCTCGATTCGAGCCATCGTGCGCGCCACGAACGCGCGGCGTTCGGACCCGTTCAGACCGTCTGACTGGTCGACCGAGACGGACTCGTCGTGCCAGTAGCCCGCCTCCCACCCGAGTCGGTCGCTCGGCGGGTCGGCGCGCCCGGCGGAGGCGTCCCCGTCGGGACCGCCGCCGTCGCCGCGGGGCGGGGCGACCGGACTCCCGCATCCGGCGAGGACGACGAAGAGGACGACGACGACGGCGACGACCGGACGAGGGCGGCGACTCACGCGCCGTCGTTGGCCGGCGGGGGCGAAAAGAGTTGCTCCGGACGGCCGTTCGGCCGACGGCGGGGACTCGACCCTACGGGTACCACACCGCCCTGCCGGGCGTGTGGTGAGTCCAGCGGTCGTCGTCCAGCAGTCGCGGGTCGCGCCACCGGAAGCGGACGTTCGCGGTGTAGGAGAACGGCCGCGGCATCTCGTCGGCGGTGAGGTACGACCGCTGGCACGCGGTGAACGACCGCCGGGCGGCGTCGGTCGTCGGCGAGTAGGCGTGTCGGGCGGCGTTCGTCGTGGGGTCGCTCCGGTTCTCGACGCGGAGTCCGGCGGCCGTCCGCGCCGCCGGGGCGACCCCGTCCAGAGACGCCTCGAACTCCGCGACCAGTCGCACTCCGTCGGCGTGGTACCGGTCGTCGCCGCCGGAGACTTCGCTCCCGGCGAGGACCGTCGCCGCGACGTCGACGACGGCGGCGGTCCAGCCGTCGCCTGCGGCCGTCCGGACCCGGTCCCACCGGTCGAAGCCGGCCACGTCGTTCCGGCCCAGCGTCCGGCACACCCCCGCGAGCGCCGCCCCCGATTCGACGCCGTCCGGAACGACCGACGCGACGGCGGGGAGCGTGCAGTCCTCGCGCGTGGGCGAGACGACTTCGGCGAGTACCCACGGCAGGTCCGCCGGAACGCCGACGCCGACGAAGCGGTGCGTGAGGAGGTGGTCGGGCGAGGGAGTGACGGCGACGACGCGCGTGTTCGGACCCCACGCGTCGCTGGAGAGTCCGTACGACCGGCCGTCGGCGTCGCAGACGTGCGTCGCCGTCCACTGCGCGTCCTCGCCCGCGACGGCGACCGGCGTGCCCGCGGCGAGGGCGTCGGTCGCGGGAGCCACGGAGGAGTCGCCGGCGGGGAACGCGGCCACGTCGGCGGCGGCCGGGTCGTCGACGGTCCGAACGCCGGCGTCGTCGGGGAGGGGCACGTCGGCGGCGTACACCGTCCGGCCGCCGAGGCCGCCGGGGGTCGGGGTGTCGGCGTCGGACGAGAGCGACGGAAGAGCACCACAGCCGGCGAGCGCGCCGGCCGAACCGGTCGCCGCGGCCGCGAGGAGGGCGCGTCGGGAGAGCGGGGACATTCGTCCGGAGGTCGCTCAGCCGTCACCTCAATCTACCGGACCGTCCGGCGGGACGACCGGTTCGCCGCGTCAGGACCCGAGGTTCGGCCGGATGTCGTCGACGGCCGACGGCGTGGGGCCGTTGACGATGACGACGCGGTTCCCCTCCCGGTGGACCCGGAATGCGTCGGCGAACTGGCCGTTCGGTATCACGTACGTCCCGTCGGCGCGGCGTTCGGCGTCGTGCGCCCGGAGGATTTCGAGGTACGCCTGCCGGAACTGCCGGGCGTCCTTCCCCGAGTCCCACTCGGTCACCCAGACGTAGCCGTACTGGGTGTCCCCGCCCGCGGTCTTCCGGTAGGGGAACAGGCGGTCGTTCCCCCACCCCGCGGAGGGCGCGGCGCTGTAGTTGTACCTGTCGTAGGGGCTCTGGACGTTGGAGATGGCTCGCGGGTTCACCGTGTCCGCCCCCGTCTGCCGCGCCTGATACCAGAACATGGCGTACATCGACGCCTCGCCCACGGTATCGGACCCGTTCACGCCCTGTTTCGGGAACGTCCGCCACCCGTTCCGCGCCCGGTCGGTGTACTCGATGGGCGTCGGTTTCTCGTCGGTGAGGTGGATGGTCTGTTCGGTGGACTCGGGTGGATTCTGGAACGACCGGTTCACGGCATCCCACCCGCCTCGCTCCACGAGGTTGTGGACGTAGACGGGGCCGTCGGAGTAGGGCTGGTAGATGGTGAGGAACATCCCGAGGTTGGGGCCCCCGCCGCTTCCGCCGCTCTCACCGCTCCCGCCGCCCCCGCTGGACGACGGGCCGGGGACGCACGACCACTGCTGTCCGCACCGCCGGACGTACTGCTGTTCGACGTACTTGGCGTCCCCCTCCACGATGCCGTCCACGGCGAGTTCCGCGTCCTGCGTCTGCGCGTGGAACCGCTCCGACGTGAGGTCGTAGTGCTGGTCCTGAAGCGCGTGCGTGAGTTCGTGGATGAGCGTGGCGTTGTCGACGGTGGCCGACGACCCGCCTCCCGTGACTATCTTTATCTCGTCGTCGGACGGCGAGTAGAACCCCGCGACCGACCCCCCGTACGTCTCGTTTATCGTGGCCTGCGAGTTGGTCGACTCGCCGGAGACGAACAGCGCCTCCCACACCTGGTTGTTCCACGCCGCGAACGCGCTCCCGTCGCCGGACTGGGAGTCGCCGTCCACCCCGGACCCGCCGTTCCGGTTGCGGTACTCCTCGCGGGTCAGTACGGTGACCGGCACGCGCGTCTTGAACTCCTGCCCGCGGATGTGCTCGACGCGCGCCATCGCCCGGCCCACGAAGGCGTTCATCTCGGCGTCAGAGAGGCCGTCGGACTGGTCGACCGAGATGGACTCGTTGTACCAGTAGCCCGCCTCCCACCCGAGTCGGTCGCTCGACGGGTCGCCCGGGCCGCCCGGACCCGCCCCCTCGGGGGTGTTCGCGCCCGGGTTCGAGAACGGAGCCGAACACCCCGCGAGAACCAACAGTAGAGCCAGCGATATCGCGCCGAGGCCGCGCACACGTCGCATTCGTGTTTGGTCCCAAGAACCGCCCACTCAAGTACTTGTTTGCACGAACGTCGGCGAGAGCGACCGGTCCACCGCAGGGGTTTTGGGGGCGTGTGACCCACGACGGCGTATGACGTACGACCCGGAGCGCACCGCGGTGGTGGTCGTGGACATGCAGAACGGCTTCTGCCACCCGGACGGGAGCCTGTACGCCCCGGCGAGCGAGGACGCGATAGCGGACGTGACGCGACTGGTCGAGGCGGCGCGTGACGCCGGCGCGTCGGTGGTGTACACCCGCGACACCCACCCGCCGGAGCAGTTCGAGGACGCCCACTACTACGACGAGTTCGAGCGCTGGGGCGAGCACGTTGTCGAGGGGTCGTGGGAGGCGCAACTGGTCGACGAACTCGACGTGCGCGAGGACGACCACGTGGTGGTCAAACACACCTACGACGCCTTCTACCGCACGGACCTGGAGGGCTACCTCGACACGCACGGCGTCGACGATCTGCTCATCTGCGGCACGCTGGCGAACGTCTGCGTCCTCCACACGGCCGGGTCGGCCGGCCTCCGGGACTACCGCCCGGTGCTCGTCGAGGACGCCGTCGGCTTCATCGAGGAGGAACACCGAGAGTACGCCGTCGACCACGCCGACTGGCTGTTCGGCGAGGTCACGACGCTCGACGACGTGGCGTTCGAGTGAGGGCGACGGCGGCGCGCCGTCGGGCGGTCACTCCTCGCGGAACAGGCGGTACGCGCCCTGCCCGGTGGCGACTTCCGTCTCCTCGCCGTCGACGGTGGTGGTGACGGTCACCTCGGAGACGCCGATGGACCGGCCGGCGCGCACTACGTCGGCCGTCGCGGTCAGGTCGCCCGTCGCCGGGCGGAGGTAGTTGACGTTCAGGTTCACGGTCGCGAGGCCGCCCGACCGGGGGTCGTCGAACTGCGTGCGCAGGGCCATCCCGCCCGCCGTGTCGACCAGCGTCGCCGCCACGCCGCCGTGGATGGAGTAGGTGCCGCCGGCGCTGTTCGCGTCGCCGCCGCTCCCGTCCGCGCCGTCGGCGTCGTCCCCGTCCGCCGACCACGCCGGCGGGCGGTTGGTGAGTTTCACGTCGTGCGGTATCGACAGCACGACGCGCCCGACGGCGATGTCCTCCACGCTGGTGTTCAGCCACGCGAGGAAGTCGTGGCGGTTCTCGACGTACTCCCGTACGGACTCGGCGACGTCACCCGGAATCCGACCCCGACCCTCGTCGTCCGTCATACCCCGTTCGTGACCCCGGGGTCGCTTGTAGCCTCCGGTCCGTCTGGCGGCCGTCGACCTCCGGGGGTGCGGCACCCCGGCGTCGACTCACGCCGCGTCGTCCCGACGGACCGTGACCTCGACCCGGTCGCCGACCGCGAAGTCGCCGTCCCGGTGTATCAGTTTCGCGCCGAACGCGGCGTCGCGCGCGGCGAAGAGCGAGAGACCCGTGAGTTCGCGACCGTTCGCGGCGACGGTCACGTCGTCCCAGCAGACGGCGCCGTCGGCGTCCGCGACGCCCACGCGCGTCCCGAGCAGCGACACCGGACCCTCGGCGCGGCCGAACGTCCCGCCGCCGTCGTAGTGGGGGAGGCCGCCGTCGAGCGCCACCCCCTCGTCGCTGGCCACGCCGACGAACCCGTCGCCGGGCGAGGGGTGCGCCGGGGCGTCGAGGACGGCGTACGTCTCGCCCGTCTCGACGACGGTGCCGGTGCCGTCCCACGCGAGGGGTTCGACCGGAACGTCGAGTTCGACGGGGAGCGACCCCGCGGCGCGGTAGGGGTTCCGGTCGCGCGGGCGGAAGCCGAGGTGGAGGTGGTCGTCGACCCACGGCGCGAAGAAGCCCGACCGGACGGTGGACCCGAGGGGGTCGCCCACCGCCACCTCGTCGCCGGGTTCGACCGCCGGGTCGACGTGGAGGACGCGCGCCACGTGGTCGCCGGTGTCTATCAGGACGAGGTGGTCGTGTTCGACGGCGTAGGGCTTGCGGGGCGCGCGCACCGTCGTCACGTCCACCACCTCGCCCGCGACGGGCGAGATTCCCTCGTCGGACGCCGGGTAGAGGTCGACGGCGCATCCGCGGTCGTGAGCGGGGTACGGCGAGTTGTACCGCGACACGCGGTCGTAGCGGGAGAGGACCGACGCGGGGAGGGTGACCATGCGGACACTCCGAAGGGGGTGGGCTTAGGTTCGTCGGGTCCGAACCCGGAGGTGACACATGCGACTCCTCCGCGGCCGGGCGGCGACGCCCGAGGCCAACCGCGCCGCCACGGCGGCCATGCTCGACCGGACCGGCGAGACGGGAGTCCCGGCGTTCCGGGTGTGGACGCCCCACCGGCAGGTCGCGTTCGGGCGGCGCGACGCCCGTGAACCCGGCTACGACCGCGCCCGCGCCGCCGCCGAGCGACGGGGGTACGAGACGGTCGAACGGAGCGTCGGCGGCCGCGCGGTGGCCTACACGGGCACCACCGTCGCGTTCGCCCGCGCCGTCCCCGCGGGCGAGGACGACCCCCGGACGGGCATCGGCGACCGGTACGCCGCGGCGACGGCGACGGTCGGACGCGCCCTCCGGGGTCTCGGCGCGGCCGTGGCCCCCGGCGAACCCCCCGACTCGTTCTGCCCCGGCGACCACTCGCTCCGGGGGACGGGGGCGATCGGCACCCCCGCCGCGGGCAAGGTGGTCGGCGTCGCCCAGCGAGTCCGGGGCGACGCCGCCCTCGTGGCGGGCGTGGTCGTCCCGACGGACCGCGACGAACTCGCGGCGGTGTACGACCCCGTCTACCGCGCCCTCGGCGCGCCGTTCGACCCCGACTCGGTGGGGAGCGTCGCGGACTGCGGCGGCCCCGCCGACCCCGCGGCGACGGTGCGAGCGCTGGAGGACGCGTTCGCGGGCGACGGACCGGTGTCGGTCGAACACGTCGGCGACGGGGCGGGCGACTGACCCGTCGCGCCGGCGGCCGAACCGACGAACACTTACGGGCCGGCGCGACCTACCCTCGTATGCTCTTTCGGAACGCGACGCTGGCCGACGGGCGCACGGTGGACGTGCGCGTCGAGGGCGAGCGCGTGACGGCGGTGGAACCGACGCTCCCGGGACCCGAGGGCGACGAGCGAGTGGTCGACGCGACGGGCAAGCGCCTCCTGCCGGGCGCGGTGGACGTCCACGTCCACTTCCGGGAGCCCGGCTACCCCCACAAGGAGACGTGGGAGACGGGGTCGCGGAGCGCCGCCGCGGGCGGCGTCACGACGGTGGTCGACCAGCCCAACACCGACCCGCCGACCACGACGGGCGCGGCGTTCGACGCCAAGGCCGAGAATGCGCGGGCGTCGCTCGTCGACTACGGCATCAACGGCGGCGTCACGCCCGACTGGGACCCCGACTCGCTGTTCGACCGCCCGCTGTTCGCGCTGGGCGAGGTGTTCCTCGCCGACTCGACGGGCGACATGGGAATCGAGGCGGACCTGTTCCGCGACGCCGCCGCCCGCGCCGCCGCGGAGGGCGTCGTCGTGACGGTCCACGCCGAGGACGCCGACCTGTTCGACGAGAGCGTGGTCCCACGGACCACGGAGGACGAGAGCGTGGCGGAGTCGCGCTCCGACGACGCTGACGCGTGGTCGGCGTACCGGACCGCGGAGGCGGAGGCGGCCGCGGTGGAGCGAGCGGTCGAGGTGAGCGCGGACGCGGGCGCGGAACTCCACGTCGCCCACACCAGCACGCCCGAGGGCGCCGACGCCGCCGACGCCGCCGGCGCGACGTGCGAGGTCACGCCACACCACCTGTTCCTCTCGCGCGACGACCTCGGGGAACTGGGAACGTTCGGTCGGATGAACCCCCCGCTCCGGTCGGAGGAGCGCCGCGCCGGGATGCTGGAGCGACTCGCCGACGGCACCGTGGACATGGTGGCGACCGACCACGCGCCGCACACGCGCGAGGAGAAGGACGCCTCGGTGTGGGACGCCCCCAGCGGCGTGCCCGGCGTCGAGACGATGCTACCCCTCCTGCTGGAGGCGGCCCGGACGGGGACGCTGACGTACGAACGCGTCCGCGACGTGACCGCGCGGAACCCCGCGCGGCGCTTCGGCCTCCGGGACAAGGGGTCGGTGGGCACGGGCAAGCACGCCGACCTCGTGCTGGTCGACCCGGAGGCGTCGCGCGAGATACGCGGCGCGGACCTCCACTCCAAGTGCGGGTGGACGCCGTTCGAGGGCCGCCGGGGCGTGTTCCCCGAACTCGTGACTGTCCGTGGAGAGGTAGTGTACGAGGACGGCGAGTTCGGCGACGCGGTCGGAAAAAACGTGCGAACGGGCGGTGAGTCGTAGCGTCGCACCGGCGTCGACCGACTTAGCTCAGCAGGCGGCGGAGCGCCTTGCCCGCGTCCGACCCGAAGAACGGCGTCTGCTCCAGTCGGTCCTCGATGCCCCGAATCTTGAGATAGTTGGCGAACGCCATGATGGTCGGGGGCCACAGGCCGACGAAGATCCCCTCGGCCTTGTTGCCGCGGCCGTAGAACTCGTACCACGACAGGAGCACCGACGCCGCCGACAGGACGAGCGCTACGTCGCCGCCCTTGCGCTGGGCCTCGGACATAGTCTGCTGGTCCATGCCTCCCGAGCCACTCATCTCCTCCATATCGCCACTTCCACTCGACGATTTGCTTCCGAACAGTGACATTGCACTAGTAAAGGGGGGCTATATTTTCAAAGAGCTTGTGGCTGCAACTATGCCGTCGGCGGAAGAGTTGGGTCTGAGACACGGTCAGGCTCGAGTGACGGACGGAAGCGAACGACTTTCACGCGCGGACGACTCACGCCGTGGTATGTCGGGGCACCCGCTGGCGAGCGCTCGCGAGGAGTGGGAGCGCGTACTGGAGGACGCGGCGACGACGGCGGCCGAGTACCGCGACGCCGGGTGGGAGACACTCGAACTCCACCCGGGGGACGTGACGCCGGACCCCCCGGCGTGGGAGCCGAACCCCGACGGGGGACGGGTCGGCTTCGACGTACTGGTCCCGGACGACGAGTTCGAGCGACTGGAGGCAGCCGTCGCGGACGCCGACTTCACGGAGTACGAGGCCTACACCGGGCGGACGGGCGAGGTGGTGTTCGCCGTGGTGGTGATGCGCGCCGAGGACGCCGGCCGCGCGGTGTTCCTGCCGCTCTACTACGCGATTCCGCAGGTCGAGGCGCTGGTCCCCCGCGCGCTCGAAGCCGGCGCGGTGGAGACGGAGGTCCGGCCGCTCTCGGACGAACGCCGCGTGACCCTCACGCAGTCGGACCCGTCGCCGCTGTTCCCGACGGCGGGCGGGGACGAGGGAGCGGCGGCGGACGCAGATACCGACGCCGACACCGATACTGACACCGACGCCGCGGACGCGTACGAGGCCGAGGCCGGGGACGGAAACGACGGCGACGTCGACTGAGGGCGGTCGGCGGAGCGCTATCCCGACTCCGTCTCCGAGCGCCGCCGGAAGCGCCGGAAGCGCCGGAACGGCTTACTCGCTCACTCTCACTCGTCGTCGGCGTCGGCCTGCGCCTCCTCCTCGGCGCGGAACTCCTCGCTCGCCGAGCGCACGTCGCGCATCACCGAGGAGATGCGCTCTTCGGCTTCGAGTTCCTCGTCGACCGAGAGGTCGACACCCTCGACTTCGAGGAGGAACTTGGCTATCTCGCTCACCTCGTACATCATCTCGTCGAGTTCCTCGGCGGTGAAGAAGCCCGACATCGCGCCGTAGAGGAACGTCGCGCCGGACATGCGCACCTTCTCCTTGAACGACGCGCGGGCCTGGTTCACGGCCTGCGGGGAGTAGGTGTCGGTCATGAACGGCACGAGTCGGGGCAGGTTCTCGCCTATCTTGGTCATCTCGACGCCCGTCTCGGTGCGGAAGTCGGCACAGAGGCGGGCGATGGCCCACTCGCGGGCCGTGATGTAGGTGCGGTCGCGCAGGAAGTCGTTGACGCGGTCGTACTGCGCGCCGTCGACCTTCTTGAACCGCTCGTACTTCCGGACGTCGTCGGGGACCGATTCGTCGTTCTCGGCGGTGGTCCCGGCGTCCGCGTCGTCGGTGGTCTGTGCGTCCGAATCGGGCGATGCCGCTGGTTCGTCGGCCATACACGAGGTATCGGAGCGGGGTGGAAAAGCGTTCCGCAGGCGGGCGTCGGCCGGGCGTACGGGCCGTAGCCGTCGGGTAACTGTTTTCTACCGCGACCGAGACACGCCGACCATGAGAGTCTTGCTCGGCATCGGCGGGACGGAGGACTCGGTCCGCGCACTCGAGAAGACGGTGACGCGTTCGAAGCAGGCCGGCGACGAACTCACCGTGGCCGTCGTCGACAACCCGGCGTCGGACCGGACGCCCGACGAGGTGGAGGCGTTGGTCCGCGACACCTTGGCGGACGCCGGCCTCGACGCCGAGGTGCGCCGGGTCGAGGGCGACCCCGGGAGCCGACTCGTCGACATCGCCGAGAGCGAGGGGTTCGACCGCATCGCCCTCGGCGGGGGGCAGACCAGTCCGATGGGGAAGATAAACATCGGGAGCGTCGGCGAGTTCGTCCTGTTGAACTCGCACGTCTCGGTAACGCTGGTCCGATGAGTCGCGACCGCATCTACCCCGACGAGCCGTCGGGACCGTTCGAGCGTCCGCCGGTCGAGTTCACCGACCGCGACGGGCGCGAGATAACCATCGAGGCGTACGACGGCAGCGACGAGCAGACGGAGGCGCTGGTGGAGATGTACCTCGACTTCGACCCGGCCGACCGGGCACAGGGCATCCCGCCCGGCCGGGAGAGTCGCATCCGGGACTGGCTCGACACCATCACGAGCGGCGACTGTCACAACGTCGTCGGGTGGGACGACGACGAGGCCATCGGTCACGCCACGCTGGTTCCCGACGACGACGCCTACGAACTCGCCATCTTCGTGCTCCAGTCCCACCAGCGGGCGGGCATCGGGACGCGCCTGCTGCGCGCCCTCCTGGGCTACGGCGCGTCGCAGGGCGTCGAGAAGGTGTGGCTCACCGTCGAGCGGTGGAACCGGGCCGCCGTGTCGCTCTACAAGAAGATAGGCTTCGAGACGAGCGACGCCGAGAGCTTCGAACTGGAGATGGGCATCCGCCTGCAGTCCGCCGACGCCGAGGAGTGAGCGGCGCGACCGGTCCCGCCCGTACGCCGCTCGATTTCGTCACGCCGTCCCGTCCGACTCAGACCGAGAGGACGGGCTGACTCGCGTACAGGAGGACGTACTCGGCCGCCTTCTCCAGCACCTCGCCGGGGTCGCCCGAGACGGGTTCGCGCGGCACCACGATGAAGTCGGCGTCCACCTCGTCGGCCGTGTCGAGGACGACGCTCCCGGGGTGGCGGGTCTTCAGTTTGGTGGAGAAGCCGTACGCCTGCGACACCGTGAGTTCGACGTCGCGCGACGCCGCCACCTCGGCCGCGGTGTCGTTGAACGCCTCCGTGTCCGCGGCCACCTCGTCCTCGTCCACCGCCTCGTCCTCGAGGGCGCGCACGACCTCCTCCCCGAGGACGAACACGGCGTGCACGTCGGCGTCGTACTCGGCCGCGATGGCGACGGCGTACTCGACCGCCGTCGTCGACTCCTCGCTCCCGTCCACCGGCACGAGTACGGTGCCGAACGAGACTGACTGGTCCATGTGAGTGGGTGAGAGGGCATCCGGCAAAAGCGCTCCCCTGCCGTCCTCGCGTGAGAGTCGACGGCACGCGGCGAACGGACGACTCCAGAGGCGACGGCGCGGCAGGCGGGCGGCCGGGGACGCGGGGACGGCGTTCGGCCGACCCGCGCCGTGCCACGCGGTTTTAAGCCCCGCAGGACAGTAGCCACGCGCATGAGCATGTTCGACACCGTGGTTCTCGCGACCGACGGGTCAGAGAGCGTCCAGCGGGCCATCACGGTGGGGCTCGACCTCGCCCGGCGGTTCGACGCCGAGGTGCACGCGCTGTACGTGGTGGACGCCGGCGACGTGGAGTCCTCGCCGGAACGCCTGCGCGACGAGATGCAGGACGCACTGGAGGACCGCGGGCAGGCGGCGCTGTCGGCGGTGCGCGAGGCGACCGACCGCGACGTGGTCACGGCGGTCCGCGAGGGGCGGCCCGCCACCGAGATAGACGACTACGCCCGCGAACACGACGCCGACGTGGTGGCGATGGGGACGCGGGGCCGCCACGGCGAGAACCGCTTTCTCATCGGGAGCGTGGCCGAGCGCGTCGTCCGCACCTGCGACGTCCCCGTGCTGACCGTGCGTCAACTGGACAGCGACGAACGCGACGGCGACGTGCCCGTCTCCGGCCCGGCCGACGCCGACTACTGAGTACCGAGTCGTCCGCCGCCGTCGTCGCGTCCCGGTCCGGCAGACGTCGACCGCGGCGGTCCGACGGCCGGGCCGCCGCGGTCGGACCGTCGGAGTTTTCCTGCGCGCACGTCTCGTTCGCGTATGGACGACGCGCTCATCGACGACGACGAACTCCCGCTCTCGCGGAAGTCCCGGCTCCCCGGTGCCGGATTCTTCTACCCCGACTCGCTCGACGAGGAGTACGCCGACCGACGGACGGAGGCCGCCGTCGCCGGCGCGGAGGCGGTGGTCGTGGCCGACACCGACGCCGACGGCCTCGGCTGTGTCGCGCTGATACGCGAGATGTACGACGCCGCCCTCGAAGCCGCCGACTTCGAGGCGGCGCTGGCCGAACGGCTGGCCGGACCCGGGGACGCCCCCGGCGATGCCGAAGCCGAGACGGCAGTCGAGTCCGACGGTGCGGACGTGGCCACCGACGCGGACGCGAGCGCGGAGGGGGACGAGAGCGAAGACGAGGACGAACTCGCGGACGAGGCGCGGTCGGCCGTCGGCCTCGTCGGCGCGAGCCCCCACTCGATGGACGAGGCGCTCGAACGGGTCGCCGAGTACGTCGAGGAGGGTGCGGACGTGTACGTCTGCGACCTCTGCCCCGACGAACGCGACGACGTGGTCGAGTCGCTCGAATCGCTCGCCGCGACGGCGGACGAACTCCGGTGGTTCGACCACCACCAGTGGGACGACGACATCGCCGCGACGGTCAGGGAGGCCGGCGTCGACCTCGTCGTCGGCGAGTCCGACGAGGAGTGCTCGACCGACGTGGCGCTCCGGTCGCTCGACTACGACTTCCCCGACCGCTTCGTCGAACTCGCGGCGGTCACCCGCGACCACGACCTCTGGCTGAACGAGGACCCCCGGAGCGACGACCTCGCGGACTACGCCTACTGGACCGGGGCCGAGGAGTACGTCACCATCGTCGGGACGTACGGCGCGGACCTGCCCGAACCGGTCAACGACTACATCGCCGCCCGCCGGGTCGAGAAGGAACAGCTAATCGAGCAGGCGGTGGACCGTGGCGAGACGAAGCAGGTCGGCCCGTGGACCGTGGCGGTCACCTACGGCCGGTGCTCGCAGAACGAGGTGGCCGAGGCGTTCCGCGAACGCGGCGCGGACGCCACCGTCATCGTCAAGCCCGCCGGGTCGGCGTCCATCCGGGGTACCGACGCGTTCGAGCGGTGCCACGAGGTGGCCGCGCAGGTCAACGGCGGCGGCCACCCCAAGGCCGCGGGGTGCAAGCCCGACATCTACGACGACATGCTCGACTACGCCCACCACTGGACCACCGAAGGGGCGGTGACCAAGCGCGTCATCCTCGCCGCGTTCGAGCGACTGGCCGCGGAGGAGGCGTCGGAGACGACAGACGGCGACGAGGAGGCCGAGACGACGGACGGCGACGCCGGAGACGAAGTCGATAGCGACGAGTAGAGAGGGCGTGGCGAACAGACGGCACTCGCTCGGCGTCCGCGGCGCGGCGTGCCGTGCGACCGCGAGACGCGCCGCGGCGATGGTCAACGCACGCGGCGGGTGGTCCCGGCATCGTACTTGAACCCTCGGCGGTGGCGTCGGCTGTGAGAAAGGAACGGTACCCGACGGAGCGGCGAGTCTTACTGAGCGTCCGTCACTCCTCGTCTTCCTCGCCGACGACCCACTTGTCCGAGAACGTCGCACCCTCCGATGACTTGGCGTAGGCGTGGACGACCGCACCCTCGGCGTAGATGCCGCCCACTTCCTCGTTCTGCTCTTCGGCGAACGCGAACACGAACTCCACGTCGCCGCCGTCGGGCGCGTCGCCGCCGGAGAGGCGCCGGTCGATATGACCCTCGGTGCCCATCGCGCCCTTGGCGAACTCCATCGCCTGCATTCCGGTGCCCGCCGAGAACAGTTGGCGGCCCTGTTCGCCGGGCGCGACGATGACTACGCCGCCCGCTACCGACTCGCCGTACTCGGCTAGCTTCCCGTCGGTGTCGAGGTACTCGTGGGAGACGAACAGGGCGACGTCGTCGGTGCGTTCGCCCGCGAGGAACTCGTCGAGTTTGCTCATGCGTCGAACTGAGGCCGGCCGGGTGTAAAAGCGGCGTGACCCGCGCCGACGGGCGCGACGCGCGGTCGGGCTACTCGGAGTCGGGGTCGGGGTCGGACAGCGACTCCGCGATGGAGGCCAGCGAGTCGTCGGGGCTCTCCGTGGCCTCGTACACCGCTCGCTCGCCGGGGACGCGCAGACCGTAGAGGAAGCCCGCCTCCACCTCGTCGAGTTCGACCGCCGACCCGGGTCCCCGGTCGTGTCGCTCGGCCCACTCCACGAGGCGGTTCTCCCCCTCGCCGCCGGCCCGCGCGAGGCGGCGGTTGTCGAAGGCGCCGCGGACGAGACGGCCGGAGGCGTCGGACTCGACGCGGGCGTGGCGCGTCGCGCCGTCGAGGACGAGTCGTATCAGGTCGCCCGCCTCGGCGTCCACGTCGTCGGGGAGGCGGAGGCAGGGCCGCCGCGTGCCGCCGCTCCGGGCCATCTTCGCGCGGCGGGTGACGACCGAGTCGTGGTCGGAGGGGACGCTGTCGGGCATCGGTGAGCGTTCGGAGATAGTAGAACGAACGGCGCTACTCGTCTTCGTCCTCGCCTTCCTCGTCGCCCTCGCCGAGGGCGTCCGCGACGCTGCCGTCGCCGTCGACCACCTTGGCGTTGACCTGTACCGTCTCGTCGGACACCTGCTTGCCCCGGACGGTGACGCGCTTTCGCTCGCCGTCGCGGGTGGGCTTGTAGCCGACGCCGCCGGTGGAGAGAATCTCCTTGAGATCGGCCCCGGTCACGTCGCCGCGCATGGGGCGGCCGGCGTTGTCGGACCCGCCCGTGATTTCGAGCGTGAAGCCGTCGAGGCCGACGGACCCGCCGTCAACCTCGTCGCCGATGTTGCGGCCGAGGAAGCGGTTGGCGTCCTGTCCGTCCACGTCTCGCTGGTACGTATCGCCGGTGTCGGGGTCGGAGACGACGACCTTGAATTCTGCCATACGGGGGTGAAATCGGCGGGCGATAAAAAGAACGTCGAAACGTCACCCACCTCTTTACTCGTCGGGTGCGCCGAAGGCGCACCGCTCTCCACGGGTGACCCGTGAGTCGTCCGTGGAAGACGAGCGACCCATCAACACTGGACCAACCGCTCGGTAGGCGTGCGAACTGATCGAGTTACACAACGGTTTGGTCACGTATGTAAATAGAGGGTGCGAGAGAAGAGGGAGATCCTGTCTCTATTCGGTGCTGTCGGTGATGCGGAGTGTAGATCGTATGAGCGCCTCACTGCCGCGTCGTATACGTTCAGAAACGGCGTTATCTGAGATACCGAGTATCTCCCCTATCTCTTTTGCGGACGTAGTTCGAGGGATTGCAAAGTATCCCTCGCGGGTGGCCACGACCAGTGTTTCGTACTGTTCCGCGGTCAATCCGAATTCGCGCTGTCTTGGCTCAGTCGGATGATAGAGTTGATTGACCTCGAAGCTGTGTTCCGTTTCCCGGAAGTGGTCCTGAAACGAGGTCACCAAATCCTCTTCGGAGAAGCGTAATCGAAGATTCCACTGATCGGCTTGTGCTTTCGCTTCCAAGATCGCCGCGTGGTGATCCACAATGTCACTGACCAGTTCTACAAACTCACCGCCCCACGTGAGCCGATACAGTACCTCATTCGTCGTTTCCTCCGCGATGGTCATCTCGGAGACTGAGGGGTCGTCCTCAAGCGCCTGATGGAATACCTCGGCATCGCCACCGGTCGCCCAGAGAAATGGGAACACTTCCGTGGCACTATGCGAGGCAAGCCGATCTGCCTCCACAGTCATCTTTGGGACTGTCGTGAGAGCGTGATGTAATGCGAATGACTCTGCAGGAATGGTGAAATCCCCGATGACGCTCATACCTGCAATAAGGCGTTCGACTGAATAAACGTAGAGGCGGTTATCCGACGGCTACCAGACGTTCTGTCCCGCTAATCGATATATCCTATGAACTGAGCGATTCGAGTAGCCCACATCGAGACCGAGTCGGTGACCGATACGCGCTCTGTGTTCAGCACCCCGATCGAAGCCTCTCTTCCTTCGATGATTTTAACGAGGGCAAAAAGGTGTATTCGGGTGCGTAGGGTTGCCGACTCGTCACGGGGAACCACGACGGTGGACCGAGAAGCACTACTCAACTTCAGCCCTCGAACCCTTCCTCCCACCGGAAGGTGCCGTTCCGCTGGACTACCTCGCCGTCGACTTCGAGGCGCGACTCGCCCGCGGTCATGTCGGTTATCATGTCGACATGGACGGCGCTGTCGTTGCCCGCCTCGCCCTCGGGCAGGCAGGCGTCGTAGGCGCGGCCCACGGCGAGGTGGACCGTCCCGCCCATCTTCTCGTCGAACAGGATGTTGTCGGTGAAGCGGTCGATGCCGCGGTTCATCCCGACGCCGAGTTCGCCGAGGCGGCGCGCGCCCGCGTCGGTGTCGAGGACGTCGCCCAGCACGTCCGACCCCGTGGCGGCGTCGTGGTTGACCACTTCGCCGTCCTCGAAGGTGAGGTGGACGTCGCGCACCCGCCGGCCGTCGATGGTCATCGGCACGTCGAAGAACACCTCGCCCTCGGGGTCCGCGGGCGCGGTGAACACTTCGCCCGACGGGAGGTTGTGGGAGTCGTACGCCACCGACGCCGCGGAGTTGACCGCCGTGCGGTTCTCGATGGACATCGTGAGGTCGGTGCGCCGAGACGACCTAGTGCTGTCGTCGAGGTCGGTGCGCCTTCCCTCGCCGTCGCCTTCGGGTTCCTTCACGAGTCGCACCTCGCTCCCCTCGTCCAGCACCGCCTTCAGCCGCGCCATCTCGTCGGCCAGCGCCTCCCAGTCGCGCAGGACGGCGTCGTAGACGAAGTCGGCGTACGCCTCGTAGGACATCCCGGCCTGCTGGGCCAGCGAGCGGGTGGGGTGGACGGTCGACACCCAGTCGGTCGCCATCCGGGCCTCGCGGGCCCCGGCGGTGGCGGTTCGGTGGGCGCGCTTGCGGTCGCCCGGCACGTCCGCCGTCGCCGTCGTGTTGCGGCCGCCCCCCAGAAAGAGCACGCTGTCGGCCGCCTCGTAGAGCGCCCGTTCGGGGTCGTTTGCGCCGAACTCGCCGTCGTGGGCCCGGAGGTACGCCCGCGTCACCTCGCCCGAGGCGTACGCCGTCGTGAGGTTCGCACCCCGTTCCCCGAGTTTCTCGGCCACCGCCACCGCGAGGTCGTGGGCGCCGTCCGCCACCGACACTACCACGTCGTCGCCCGCCTCGACCCGGACGCTCCAGTCGACGAGCACCTCGGCGTGGTCGCGTATCCGCTGATCCATACCCACCGGTCGGCGGGCGGGCGCAAAACGGCGGCGGTCGAGAGCGACCGGCCCGTCGCCGGTTCGCTCTCTACAGCCTGCCGGACAGAATTAGCAGAATCGACGGGGATTCGGTACGATTCGAGACAAAACTCGGTCAACGCGAAATCTCCGCTAAACGGACCCGACGGGATTCCCGCGAGTGAAGCGAGCGTGACTACGTCGGGGGAGTGAGCGAAGCAAACGGACCCGACGGGATTTGAACCCGCGACATCTTGGTCCGGAACCAAGCACTCTGTCCACTGAGCTACGGGCCCTCGTGAACCGATATTCGTCGTCCGTGCTTAACGGTTGTGAAGTCACCCCCGGCGAGTCCGCTGGCCGTCGCGCCGACTCCGCCTCACTTCGTTTCGAATCTCGTTCGTAACGATTAATTAGTCTCTGCTCCTACCTCCGAGTTAGGGGTGAGTTAACATGGGACTCATGACGCGCATCAAGGGGATGTTCAGTAACGAGGCCGGGACACCGGAGAAGGCGACCTACCGGTGTCGGACGTGTCACGCGACGTTCGACCTGCCGGCGTCGGAGCGGGAGGCGGCGGCGTGCACGAGCTGCGGGTCGACCAACGTCGAAGCCGCGTGAGGTCGCTGTCACCAATTTTTCCGGGTCAAGAGCGGTAGGGGGGTCGGAGCGGGTCGAGGCGAGTCGGTTACAGGCCGAGACCGAGCGAGTAGGGCCACGCCGTGCCGGCGAGAGCGAGGAGCACCAGCGACCCCGCCGCGGCGACGGCGTTCTTGAGGAAGTCGTTCATCTCGCCCTGTCGCTGCTCGGGGTCCTCGACGGTCCAGAAGTCGTGCATCACCGGCGTGACGACGACGAAGAAGCCGAGGAGCAGGGCGGCACCGACGGCCGGGTACGCGCCCAACGCTATCGAGATACCGCCGACGAGGAGGACGACGCCGCTCAGGACCACGCTCGCCCGCGGGGCCGGCACGCCCTTCGCCTCGGCGTACCCCGCCATCCCGTCGACGCTCCCGAAGTGGTTGACGCCCATGAACGCCAGCAGACCGCCGAAGGCGACACGCCCGACGAGAAACGCTATCCCTGCGGCGGCGGACTCGAACGCCACGTCAGACCGCCTCCGTCCGGCCGCCGGCGTTCGTCCCGCGCGAAGCGACTCGATACGAACTGCGTCGCACAGATGGTATCATTACGTTACCTGATTCGCGGCGGAACCTATATGTACGTTCGGCGACACAGAAGTCACTAGGTGACATTCGTGTCTTCTTTGAATCACTCCACCGAGGAGAGCGTGGAGGAACGGAACCAGGCAGTCTGCTCCGTGGTCGAGGCGATAGACCAGATCGGCTCCGAGTGGCGGATGATCGTACTGCACGACCTCCACGAGGAGGAGAAGCGGTTCAACGAACTCAAGCGCTCGACCGGCGCGAGTTCCCGGACGCTGTCCCGCGTTCTCGACGACCTCGAGGACCGGAATCTGGTGAACCGACGGGTCGAGGACCGCCCCGTGGCCACGTACTACAGCGTCACGGAGAAGGGGCGGGCGCTCTGCCCCGTGTGGGACGAACTCGAACGCTGGTCCGAGGAGTGGCTGACCGAGTGAGGTCGCCGCGGGTGCACGGTCACCGCCCCCGCCACCGTCTCCGTCAGCGGCGTCGGTCCGCCGGGACGTCGGCCCGAGTCGCGTCGGCGTCCACGTCGGCGTCACCCTCCGCGTCCGCCACCACCACTCGCTTCCACGTCCCGCGGGTGAACCACGCCGCCGCCGCGACGGCCCCGAGTATCTGTCCGGCCGCCATCCCGACCCAGACGCCCGTCTCGGCCCACCCCCGCACGAACGCGAGGTAGTAGACGATGGGGATGCGCCCGACCCAGAGCGCGAACAGCGAGAACGCCAACGCCGTCTTGGTGTCGCCCGCGCCGCGGTAGGCCCCGAGTACGACCTGCAGGACGCCGATGAACCCGAACTCGAAGGCGCGGATGCGGAGGTAGGCCGCGCCCAGTTCGACCGTCCGCGCCGCCGACGGGGTGTCGGTGCCGAGGAACACCCCGACGGCGACGTCGGCGAACAGGAACGTGACGACGCCCACGGCCAGCATCACCCCCGCGCCGGTCCGGGCGGCCATCCACACCGCCCGCTCCGCCCGGTCCGGCTTTCGCGCGCCGAGGTTCTGTCCCACCATCGTATTGGTCGCCCGGCCGAGACCCATCGCGGGCAGGAACACGAGCGACGTCAGGCGGTTGCCGAGGCCGTACGCCGCCACCACCTCGGGCGTGAACTGGACCACGACGGCGGTGAGCGTGATGAACCCGAGCGCCGTCGCGGACTGTTCGAGCGCGCTCGGGACGCCGATGGAGACTATCTCGCGGACGTACCGCGTCTGCGGCCGGAAGTCGCCGAGAGTCACGTCGGGGCCGGCGGCGGTTCCGAAGATGACGTACAGGCCGAGGAGGGTGGCGAGACCCCGAGAGAGCACCGTGGCGACGGCCGCCCCCTCGATGCCGTACCCCTGAACCGGCCCGTAGCCGAAGATGAGCAGCGGGTCGATGACGACGTTGACCGCGACGCTCACGAACATCACGACCATGGGCGCGCGGGTGTTGCCGTACCCCCGCATCAGCGCCGAGAACACGAAGAAGCCGAACAGGAAGGGGAGTCCGAGGAAGAACACGCGCATGTAGCCGGCGGCGAGGGGCACCACCTGCCCGGCCGTCGCGGGCGAACTCGGCAGGACGGCGAGCATCGCGTCGGTGGCGACGAACCCCACCGCACCCACCGCCACCGCGATGGCGGTGATGAGCGTGAGCGTCTGGCCCGTCACCGTCCCCGCCGACCCCTCGCTTCTCGCGCCGACGTACTGGGCTACGAGCGTGCTCCCCGCCACGGTGAACCCGCCGCCGACCGAGATGAGTAGGAAGATGAGCGGGAAGGCGAGGCTCACGGCGGCCACCGCGTCGGTCGACAGGCGGCCCAACCAGAGCGTATCGGTCAGGTTGTACGCCACCTGCAGGAGTTCGGTCACGACGATGGGCCACGCGAGGGCGAACAGCGGCCGCCGGAGGTCGCCCTCGGTTAGCGAACCCGCGTCGGGGACGGGAGACACGCGACACCCGACGCGGCCCGACGGTTTGAACATGTCGGGCAGGTGGGGGGTAGTCGGGTGCTACCGCTGCGCTCGGCGGCGGAGCGACCGTGAGGGACGGAGCGCAGGCGTCGGGTAGGAAGGGAAGCGACGAGCGGAACCGTGGGAACGAAGCGGCGGCGGAGGAGGCGGGGAGAGAGACGGAGCGAGGGCGTTACGGGGCCTCGCCCGTCTCGATGGAGAAGTCGGCCTTCGGGTAGGCCACGCAGGTGAGCGTGTACCCGTCGTCGAGTTCGTTCTCGTCGAGCATCTGCTGGTTGTCGTGGACGACGTAGTCCTCGGAGTTGCCGCCCGAGGTTATCTGCCCGGCGCAGGAGACACACTGGCCCTGCCGGCAGGCGTAGGGCAGGTCCCAGCCCTCCTCCTCGCCTTGGTCGAGGATGGGTTCGTTGTTGGCGAGTTCGACCGTCTCGCCCTGCTTGACGAACTCGACCTCGAAGTACTCCACCTCGTCCTCGGGAATGTCGGCGGGGCTGGACGACTCCTCGCCGCCCTCGCCGCCCTCCGCGAGTTCGCCCGTCTCCTCGCCCTCGGCCACGGCGGCCGCCGCGCCGCCGCCACCGCCGATGGAGCGGTTCATCGGTTCCGGGAAGTCGGTCTCCGGCACCGTCGACGCGCGGCGTTCGAGAACCTCCTGCGAGATGTCGGGCGTCGACTCCCACCCGGTCCCCTTCGTGAAGTGTAGGGCGGCGACGACGAGCGTCAGCGCGGCCCCCGTCCCGAGAGCGAATATACTCACCTCTGCCATGGGAGGCGCTACGGAATCGGGGTTTAACAGGATTGTGGTTCGCCGGACGTCCGCCGACCCGAGAAACGGCGGCTGACGCCCTCTCTACGGTGGGTTCTCTCGTGGGGGCCGGTTTCGTCGCTCACCGTCTGTCGCTCACTCCCCGCGCCGCGCCACCTCGTGCCGGCCGAACCCGCGGACCGCCACCGTTTGCGCTGCGGTCGCTCCGCTCCCTCGGCAAACGCTGGACCGAAAGAACGGCTCGCTCCCGCCGGTCGCTCGCCGTCTGTGGCTCACTCCCCGCGCCGCGCCACCTCGTGCCGGCCGAACCCGTAGCGGAGGCGGTTGGCGAGGCGACGCGAGAACCGCCCCGTCTCGGCCGCGCGACTCCCGAACCGCTCCGCGAGGGCCTGATAGATGAGGGGGACGGGCACCTCGTGTTCGAGGGCCTCCTGTACCGTCCACGTCCCGGTGGACCCGCCGGCCACGAAGTCGTCGACGTCGCCGAGGTCGACGCCCTCCTCGCGGAACGCCTCCTCGCAGAGTTCCAGCAGCCACGACCGGATGACCGCGCCGTTGTTCCACGTCCGCGCGACCGACTCGAGGTCGAGGTCGTACCGCCCCTCGGCGAGGAGTTCGAACCCCTCGCCGTACGCCTGCATCAGGGCGTACTCGACGCCGTTGTGGACCATCTTGACGTAGTGCCCGGACCCCGCCGGCCCCATCCGGTCGTGGCCCTCGGGACCGGTCGCCACCGCGTCGAACACGGGCGTCATCGCCTCGTACGCCCACTCCGGCCCGCCCACCATGAGCGAGAAGCCGAGTTCGGCCCCCGCGGGGCCGCCGGAGGTGCCGCAGTCGAGGTAGGCGGCGTCGGTCGCCTCGGCGCGGCGCACCGACGCCTCGAAGTGGGAGTTGCCGCCGTCGACCACCACGTCGTCGCCCGAGAGGTGGGGTTCGAGTTCCTCCAGCGTGGCGTCCACCGCCTCGCCCGCGGGCACCATCAGCCAGATGCGCTTGTCGTCGCCGAGTCGGTCGCAGAGGTCGGCCACCCCGTCGGCGGGCGTCGCGCCCGCGTCCGCCGCCCGCGCCGTCGCCTCCGCGTCGAGGTCGAACGCGACCACGTCGTGGCCCGCGTCCGCGGTCCGGTCGACCACTATCTGCCCCATCCGCCCGAGTCCGATGACGCCTACGTTCATGCGTGCGGGTGGCCGGGCGGGAAGGTAAGTGGTTGCGGTTCGCCGCCGCGAGGCGTCGAGTACGGACGGTGAGCGCGGACGTCCCGGTGGATGGGCTTAACAGGGCGCGCCACCTACGCCGACCCCGATGACGTCAGCCTCCACCCGGCGTCGCGCCCGCCGGTTCGACGCCCTGTTCGCCGACCCCCGCACCTACATGTGGGTCGTGGCCGCCGACGGGACGCTCGAACGCGCGAACGAGACGGCGCTCTCGCTCGTGGACGCGGACGCGGAGACGGTCCGCGGCGCGGCGTTCTGGACGCTCTCGTGGTGGGCGAGCGAGGAGACCCGCGGCCGGGTCGAGACGGCCGTCGACCGCGCGCTGGACGGCGAGTCCGTCGCGTTCGAGGCGTCGCTCTCGGGCGGCGCGACAGCCGACGTGTCCGTCCGCCCCGTGCCCGGACCGGACGGGGAGACCGAGAGCCTCGTCGTCGAGGGGGTCGACACCACCGAGCGCGCCGAACTCGAACGGGAGCTCCGGCGGTCGGAGGAGCTCCACCGCGTCACGCTCAACAACATGACCGACACGGTGCTCGTGACCGACGACGAGGGCGCGTTCACCTACGTCTGTCCCAACGTCCACTTCATCTTCGGCTACTCCGCGGACCGGATACGTGAGATGGGCACCATCGACGAACTCCTCGGCTCGGAGTTCTTCGACCGCGACGAACTGGAGTCCGAGGGCGTCCTCACCAACGTCGAGACCACGGCCACCGACGAGGCGGGCCGGGAGCACACCCTGCTGGTCAACGTGCGCGAGGTGTCGATTCAAGGGGGGACCACCCTGTTCAGCTGTCGCGACGTCACGAAGCGCAAACAGCGCGAGCGGGCGCTGACGACGCTCCACCGGACGGCGCGCGAACTCCTCTACGCGGAGACCCGCCACGACATCGCGGAGGCCGTGGTGGCCTCCGCCGCGGACGCCCTCGACCTGCCCGCGGCGGCCGTCTACCTGCTCGACACGGACGAGAACGTCCTGCGCCCGGCGGCGTCGTCGCCGGCGATGGACGACCTCGCCGGGCCGCTGACGCCGGCCGCGCCGACGGCCGACAGCCTCGTCGGCGCGACGTTCGTCGACGGGGAGGCGCGGACGCTCGCGGACGGCCACGAGTCGGCCCCCTTCGCCGACCCCGCGGTCGAACTCCGCGGCGGCGTGTTCGTCCCCCTCGGCGACCACGGCGTCCTCGTCGCCGGGACCGACGGCGACGACGCGTTCGACGAGGTGACGGAGGAACTCGCCGACCTGCTGGCGGCGACGACCGAGGCGGCGCTCGACCGGGTCGAACGCGAGAGCGAACTCCGCGCACAGGACCGCGAACTCCAGCGACGGAACCGGCAGCTCACGCGCCTCAACCGCATCAACGACATCATCCGGGAGATAGACCGGGTGCTGGTGCGCGCCGAGACGCGGACGGAGGTGGAGCGCGCCGTCTGCGAGCGACTCACCGACGACGACCGGTTCGCGTTCGCGTGGATAGCCGACCGCGACCCGCCCGGCGGCGAGGTGCGCCCGCGGGCGTGGGCGGGCGACGAGAACGGCTACCTCGACGCCGTGGACGTGGCCGGCGACGACGCCGCCGAACCCGCCGCGCGGACCGTGACCTCGGGCGACCCGACGGTGGTCCAGAACGCCGCGACCGACATCCGTGCGGAGCCGTGGCGCTCCGAGGCGCTCTCGCGCGACTACGGGTCGGTCGTGAGCGTCCCCCTCGCGCACGACGACTTCGACTACGGGGCGCTGACCGTGTACGCCACCCACCCCCGCGCGTTCGACGATACGTCGCTCGCCGTCCTCGAAGAACTCGGCGAGACCATCGCGTCTGCCGTGGGGTCGGTCGAGCGGAAGAACGCGCTCCTCAACGACGACGTGGTGGAACTGGAGTACCGCACCCGCGACGCCGGGTGCGTCCCCCTCCGCCTCGCCCGCGCGGCGGACTGCACGCTCGAACTCGAAGGCGGCGTCCACCGCGACGCCGACGGCGTCCGCGCGTTCGTGACCGTCTCCGGGGCGGAGACCGACGCGGTGGTGGCGGCCGCCGCCGACTCCGTCGCGGTGCGCGACGCGCGCGAGATAGCGTCCGGCGGCGACGACGGCGACGGCGGTCTGGTCCAACTCCGCCTCGCCGAGTCGTTCGTCGCCGCGCCGCTGGCCGACCGGGGGGCGGTCCTCCGGACCCTCCGCGCGACCCCGGAGGGCGCGCACCTCACGGTCGAAGTGCCCTCCCGCCTCGACGTCCGCGCGGTCGACGACCTGCTCTCGCGGACCTACGCCGACGCCGAACTGCTCGCACAACGCGAACGCCGGCGCGGCGGGCGGTCCGACCGGGTCCGCGACCGCTTCCTCGACTCCCTCACCGACCGACAACTGGAGGTCACCCGCGCGGCCTTCCACGCCGGCTTCTTCGAGTCCCCGCGCGAGCGGTCGGGCGAGGAACTCGCCGCCGCACTCGACATCTCGCCGGCCGCGTTCCACAGCCACCTCCGCACCGTCCAGCGGAAACTGTTCGTCGCCCTGTTCGAGGAGACCTCCCCCGGAGGTTGAAATATGAACCCATCTTCTCCGTCGGCGGTTGAAACTTCAACTGAGCCCTTCTTGGCCTCGGAGCAAATATTGCGAGACATGAAGACACGCCACGGCAGCGATTCGGACGCCGGAACGGACGACGGACGGACCGAGGGACGGGACGTCCCGTCGGAACTGGGCGGCGAGCGAGCGTACGAGTGCTACGTCTGCGGCGCGACGTGCGTCGCGTCGGACTCCCCCGGCGCGTGTCCGGAGTGCGGCGCGGACATGCGTAACCGGGGCGCGCCGATGGAGTGACGCCGGGGTCAGACGCGCGTCCGACGGTGGATTTACCCCCGTCGCGGGCATAGATACCGGTTCACATGAGCCTCACCGACCTCGCTCGCACCGACGTAACGACCGCCGCCCCGGACACGGCCGCCGCCGACGTCGCGGCCGTCCTCCGCGACCGAGACGAGTCGTTCGTGGTGGTCCTCGACGAACACCGGCCGGTCGGCACGCTCTCGGCCGCCGACCTCGGTCGAGCGGTCGGCGACGGCGCGTCCGCGACGAGGGCGGGCGACCTCGTGACCGAGACGGCGACGGTGCGGGCGTCGGCCGACCGCGAGACGCTGGTGTCGGTGTTCGCCGAGTCCGGCGCCCGCCGCGTCGTGGTCGAGGACGACGCGGGCGACTACGTCGGCGTCGTCACCCTCGGCGGCCTCCTCGCCGAGTACGGCCGCGAACTCACCGCGCTCCTCGACCGCCTCGCTCTCGACGAGTGAGAGTAGACGGCGCACCCGTGGTCTCCGCCGCAGTCACGGTCGGCGTCGGGACGTACCGCTTCGAACGCGTCGAGGCAGTGTGACCCCGAGTCGCGGTCCGCAGGCCGAACGCGGACGGCCCCACGGCTGATTAGTCCGGAGCGCCACCGACCACACGGTCGGACGGGACCGGCGTCTGCGCCGCCGTCCGGGGACTCCGCGACGAACGCATGACCGAGAACCGCGAACGCACGGTACGGACGCATCGAACGGTCGTCTCCGCGCGCCTCGCGCCGGCGACCGGGGCGAGAGTCGAAACCGAAGTCGCCGCGGCCGCGGGATGAACCTCGGGTACTTGGGCCTCGGCGTCGCCCTCCTCGTCGCCGTCGCGGTGGACCTCCTCTGGACGACGCTCTGGGTCGAAGGCGGCGCGGGGCCGGTGACGACCCGGCTCATGCGCTGGGTGTGGGAGGGCCTCCGGCGGGTGACGGACTCGGACTCGCGGGGGCTGAGCCTCGTCGGGCCGTTCGTCCTCGCCCTCACGACGCTGGTGTGGGTCGCGCTCATGTGGACGGGGTGGACGCTCGTGTTCGCCAGCACCGAGGGGACCCTCGTCGACGCGCTGAACCGGGGCGCGCCCATCACGTGGGTCGATCGGCTCTACTTCACCGGCTACACCGTGTTCACGTTGGGCAACGGCGACTACGTCCCGCGGGACGGCGTCTGGCAGGTCGCCACCGTGCTGGCGACGGGCGGCGGGATGCTGCTCGTGACGCTGAGCATCACGTACGTCCTCTCGGTGCTCGACGCGGTGTCGCAGAAGCGCGCGTTCGCGAACGGCGTGACCGGACTCGGAACCGACGGCGAGACGGTCGTCCGGGCGGGGTGGGACGGCGAGGCGTTCGACTCGCTCGCCCTCCCGCTCAACACGTTCACGTCGGAGCTGAACTCCCTCACGGCGAACCACAAGGCGTACCCCATCCTCCACTACTTCTACACGCCGGACGGCGACCGGGCCCCGACGCTCGCCATCGCCGTCCTCGACGACGCGCTGACGACGCTCCGGTACGGCGTCCCGGCGGCGGACCGCCCCGACGAGGCGGTGGTCCGGAGCGCGCGGTCGGCCGTCGGAAGCTACCTCGACCTGCTCGACTCGATGACGGAGACGCCCGACCGCGAACCGCCGGTCCCGGACCTCGGGTCGCTCCGGGCGGAGGGCGTCCCGACGGTCCCCGCGGACCAGTTCGAGGAGTCGCTCGACCGCCTCGCGGAGCGCCGGCGGAGACTGCTCGCGATCGTCGAGTTCGACTCCCGACGGTGGCCCGCCGCCGAGTCCGGCGGTGACGACGGAAACGACGCCGGCGACGCCCGCGACGGCGGTAGCGACGCCGCTCCGTGAGCGGGCGTGGGCGGGTGCGACGAGACGAGAGGGGGACGCGACCGCCGCGTTCGGCCGGCGGCCGACGGCCCCGCGACCGACCGGTGATACTCCTACCGGAGCCCTTTAGTAATATCTAGAGAACACTGAGGTGTGACCGACCGACAGCAGACGGACCGGCAAGCCGCAGGTAACGCCGAGGAGCGGGAGCTGGTGGTCGGCGGCGACCGGCCCATCCGGATAAGCGCCGGCCACCGCATCCGCCACCACGACGGGAAGTGCAGTCGGCCCCACGGGCACAACTACGAGGTGACCGTGCGGGTGACCGGCGCGCTGACCGACGAGGGGTGGGTGGCCGACAAGGGGACGGTCACCGGGGTGGTCTCCGAGTGGGACCACCGGTTCCTGCTGGAGGCGGGCGACCCCCTCGTGGCGGCGTTCGAGGAGGCGGGCGACGGCGACGCCGTCGTGGTGCTCGAACGCCCGCCGACGGCCGAGGTGATGAGCGTCGCCCTCGAAGAGCGGTTGCTGGCCGCGCTCCCGGAGACGGTGACCGACGTGACCGCGGCGGTGCGCGAGACGAGCGAACTCTGCGCGCGGGGGCCGCGCTGAGATGCCGGTCGAGTCCGAACCGTCGGTCGACGACGACGCCGACGACCCGCGGGAGTCGGCGGACCGAACGGACGGAGCGAGCGGCGGTGACGCGGCGGACGCGGCGACCCTCCCGGTCAACGAGCTGTTCTACTCGCTGCAGGGCGAGGGGCGACTCGCGGGCGTCCCGTCCGTGTTCGTCCGGACCAGCGGCTGTAACCTGCGGTGCTGGTTCTGCGACTCCTACCACACGTCGTGGGAGCCGTCCCACGCGCGGATGACGGTGGCGGAGGTGGTGGCCGATGTGGAGCGCCACGAGGCGGCCGACCACGTCGTCCTGACGGGCGGTGAACCCCTGCTCCACGAGGAGTCGGTGACGCTCCTCGAACGCCTCGACGACGCGGGCTACCACCTCACCGTCGAGACGAACGGCACCGTCTACCGCGACGCGCCGATAGACCTCGCGTCGGTGAGCCCGAAACTGGCGAGCAGCACCCCCACCCCCGAGAAGGACCCGAAGGGCGACGGCGAGTGGGCCGACGCCCACGAGGCGCGGCGGGTGGACTACGACGCCCTCTCCCGCCTCGTCGAGCGTTACGAGTTCCAGTTGAAGTTCGTCGCGACGGACCGCGGGGACGCGGAGGAGGCGACCGAACTGGTCGACCGCCTCCGCGAGGAGGCGGCGGTCCCCGTCCCGGACGACCGGGTCCTCCTGATGCCGGAGGGCGCGACGCGGGAGCGACTCGACGAGAACCGAGAGCGGGTGGCGGCCCTCGCGGCGGAGTACGGCTACCGGTACACGCCGCGCCTGCACGTCGACCTGTGGAACGACGCGCCGGGGACGTGACCGCGGGCGGAGAGGTATCGAGCGGCGAAGAGAACGCGAGACGCGACCGACGACACATGGCGAGACGAACCAGACCGACGACGGACGACGCACCGGCAGACGACCGAACGCGGCGCGGGGCCGCGCGACCCCGGGGGGGCGGACGGTGAGCGACGGCCGGCGCGCCGTGGTGCTGGCGTCCGGCGGGATGGACTCGGCGACGGCCGCGATGGAGGCCCGAGAGCGGGGGTACGACCTCTACATGCTCCACACCTCCTACGGCCAGCGGACCGAGTCGAAGGAGTACGAGTGCGCGCGAGAGCAGGCGGAGCGGTTCGACGCCGCCGACTTCCTCCACGTCGAGACGGACCACCTCCGGCGGATAGGCGGGTCGGCGCTGACCGACGAGGGGACCGCGGTGGGCGACGCCGACTTGGACAGCGAGGAGGTGCCGGACACCTACGTGCCGTTCCGGAACGCCAACCTGCTCTCGATGGCCGTCTCCTACGCGGAGGCAAACGACTGCGACGCCGTCTTCGTCGGGGCCCACTCCGAGGACTTCTCGGGCTACCCCGACTGCCGACCCGAGTTCTTCGAGGCGTTCCAGCGCGTGGCCGACGTCGGGACGCGCGACGACACCGACATCAGCGTCGAGGTGCCGTTCGTGGAGTGGTCGAAGACCGACATCGCGGAACGCGGCCTCGAACTCGACGTCCCATACGAGGCGACGTGGAGTTGCTACCGGGAGGAAGCCCCGGCCTGCGGCACCTGCGACGCCTGTGCGTTCCGCCTGCAGGCGTTCCGGCGCGCGGGCGCGACGGACCCCATCGAGTACGAGGAGCGCCCGGCGTACGAGTCGTAGCGCGAACCCGGGCGGTGCCGTCGCGTCGACGGCGGTCCGCGGACGCGGGGAGGGCGGCCAGTCCGGGGCGCTATTTCTGAATCCGGCGGGGCGTGAAATTCAACGAGGTCGAGAGGGTATTTAATTCGTGGACACGTGAACGACGAGACTCAGAAGCCCCGGTTCCGTTCGTCGAATCATGTCGCCAACAGTGCAGACCCTTCGTGACACCGTCGCGGATACGCTAGCGTCCGTTCGCGGACCCGTTCTGATAGTACACCCCTCGGTCGAGATAGTCTCGGCCGTCGTCGAGGCCCTCCGAAACGACGGGGCCGACGCGGACCGTCGGGTGCGGGTACTCGCGGCCCGGAGCGTCCTCAAGTCGGTCAGAGACGAGTTCACCACCGCCACCGCGGCGGCCGCGCTGACGGAGGCGGGAGTCCTCTCGCTCCGAGCGACGGAGCGCGAAACCGGGCAGTTCCTCGCGGTCACCGAGGAGCGGGTCCACACCCTCGTCACGGCCGACGGAGCGGCGATTCGCGTCAGTTCGGACGACGCCGCGTTCGTGGACGAGGCGTACGAGACGTTCACCGCGACGTGGGAGCGAGCGGAGGAGTTCGACCTGCGGACGCCCGGACTCACCCGCCTGCTCGAGACCCTGGAGGACGAAATCGGCGAGGACGCCCGCGACGACTTCGAGGCGATGCTCCAGTCGCTCCGCGCGAGCGACGGGGACGCGGCGTACAACGAGGTGGAACTCAGCATCCTCGCGGCGGCCAAGAACCGGGTCCTGCTCTACGACCTCAGCCGGTGGGGCGAGGACGTGGGACTGGCGAGCAAGGCCACCTTCTCGCGCACCAAGACTCGACTCGAAGACAAGGGCTACGTCACCACCGAGAAGGTCCCGATAGACGTCGGCCGCCCCCGCCTCCGACTCACGCTCACGGAGCAGGGCCGGCAGGCGCTCGAAGGCGGCGACGCCCCCTCGCCGTCCGCCCCCCGGTCGGACGCGTAGCGCCGTCCCCCGCGGCCGCGGACGGTACCGCGGTGGCGCGGAGCGACGCGACGCGTCGGGTCGCGGTCAGGCCCGCATGACCGTTATCGAACCGTTCCCGGTCACGGTGACCCGGCAGTTCCAGAGTTGGAACTCGAACCGCCAAGTGTCGGTCCCGCTCCGGGGGAGGCCGTCGAGGAAGTCGGGGTCGACGGCGTCTGCGAGTCGGGGGTCGTCCGGACCGCACAGCGCCGTCGGGTCCCGCCCCTCGAACTCCGCGATGGCGAAGACGAGCGCCGTGCTCAGCGGCACGTCCCCATGGGGGTCGTACGTGGTGACGTACGGCGCCTCCCCCTCGGCTCCGTCGGTAGTGTCGACGCTCATTATGTCTAGACGTAACGTTTTCGCGTCCATAAAACTCAGTCAGACGACCGTCTGACGCGGGACGGCGGCGGGGTGGCGGGACGGGCGTCGCCGCTCAGTTGCCGTTCGTCGCGTTCTTGTCCGCGACGGAACCGTTCACGCTGCCCTCGCCGTTTTTCTGCACGACGTTGTTCTTGAGGACCACGTCGCCCGACTTGACGGTGACGCCGTATCGGTCGTTCCCCGCTAGCGAGTTCCCGCGGACGTCGGCGCCCGACTTTCGGATGAAGACGCCGTCGCGGGCGTTCTCGGTAATCTCGTTGGAGAGGACGTGCGTCCCCGTCGTCGTCCAAACGTTGAGTCCGTCGATTCCGTTGTCGTCGACGACGGTGTCGCGTACCGTGTTGTTCTTCGCGTGGTATCCCACGACCACGCCGTGTTTGGCGTTGTCGCTCACCTCGCTCTCGACGAGTCGGTTGCCGTCGCTCCAGCGGATGGCGACGCCGTGCTTCCCGTTGCGGGTGACGTCGTTGCGGACGAAGGTGTTGTCGTCCGCGTGGATGCGCACGAGGATACCGTTGCGGGCGTTCCCTTTGACGGTGTTGTCCCGGACCGTGTTGTCCGAGGACTTGCTGCGGACGACGATGCCGTCCTCGCCGTTGTCGCGCAGGACGTTGTCTCCGAGCGTGTTGTTGTCGGCGTGCGCGATGGGAATTCCGTCGTTCCGGTTCTCGACCACGGTGTTATCGGTCACCGTGCTCTCGTTCACGATGCCGAAGTCGATGCCGTCGTCGTTGTTGTCACTCGCGTTGTTCCCGCGTATCTCGATACGGCTGGACTTCCGGAGTTCCATCGCGTCGCCGTTCTTGTGGCCGCCGTCGCGTCCGTTCTTGACCACGACGTTGTTCGCGACGACGGTGTCGTCGACGTATCCGAAGTCGATGCCGTCGTCGAAGTTGTGGCTCGCGTTGTTGCCCACGACGCGCGCGCCGGACATCTCTCGGAGGGCGATACCGTCGCCCTCGTTCTTCTCGTCGCCGTTCTGGCCGCTGTCCACGACGGTGTTGTTCTCGATGTTCGCACCGTCCGAGTTCCGCACCCGGACGCCGTCGTCGCCGACCGACTCGACCCGACTGTCCGTCAGTTCGAGGTTCTCGACGCCGTCGAACTGCATACCGTGTACGTGGCTGTTGCGCACTGCGCTGTCGGTCACCGTGACGTTTTCTGAGTCGCGGACGAACACGCCCAGGCGACCGTTCTCGACGGTGACGTTCCGCAGTTCGGCGTCGGAGACGCCGAGGAGGGCCACGCCGATGTCGTCGGCGTTGACGGTGACGTCCCGTACGGTGACGTTCGACTGACCGCTCGCGATAGCGCCCTCCTTACCCTCGCTGGCCACCGTGACGGTGTGGCCGTTCCCGTCGATGGTGACGCCGTCGGCACGGATCGAGAGGCAGTTCGACTTCTCCGTGCGGAGGTCGGAAGAGAGGACGTACGTTCCGGATTCGGTGATGGGGCGACACGAGTCGACAGTCGTCGCGGCGGCGGCCGAACCGGTGGCGACCGGTCCGAGTCCCGCGACGACGAGGAGGAGCGCGACCGCTAGCACTGACGCTCGAACTCCAGATACTCCAAATCGGGTTAGATCTGACATCTGCTTCGAAAGCTGCTCAGGGGGAGTTAATAAAACTGACAATTTGAAAGAATGATTGAGAGTCACGCCCGCATATATCTGTCGTCGCAGACGACGGAATACGGGGGGTAGCGACAGTGTTAGAAGAGTAACTCGAAGGCGTGTGAACTCCGGAACGGGGTTCGGGACATACGTATCAGATTTCTTATTGTCGGAGGAGGGCACGGAGGCGGAACTGGACGGGCGGCGGCGGGTGGTAGATGCCGAGCTTCCCACACCGTCTACACGTCTGGTAGGGGTATCCCGCCTCGGTGTCGGGGGAGTAGGCGTGGAGGCCCACCCGACACTTCAACGAACCGCTCCGTTCGCGTGGGGTCATGTTCTCAGGACATCAAAAGTCCCTAATAAGTTTAGTTATCTCGTGTCTATTCGGTCGGAAGCGGCGAATAGAGGGTCTGTAAACGCCCGTTATCGCCCGGCGAGATGGCCCGACGGCGCGGCGACGACGACGTCCGACCGACCGCCGCACACCGCGTCACGCCGGCGTCGGAGCGTACCAAGGAAATTTTATCTTGGGCAACCGAAGTTGTTCCCATGCGACGACAACGCCGCCGACGCCGGGCGGGTGTCCCCGGCCACGGCACCCGGGGACGGGCCGCGACCGGAGGACGGAGACGGGGGAGGGACGCCCGATGAGGGGCGTCGTGCTCGCGGGGACCGCCTCTGGCGTCGGCAAGACGGTGGCGACGCTCGCCGTCTGCCGGGCGCTCGAACGCGCCGGGCGCGCGGTCCAACCCGCCAAGGCCGGCCCGGACTTCATCGACCCGTCGCACCACGCCGCCCTCGTCGGGCGGCCCTCGCGCACGCTCGACCCGTGGCTCTCGGGCGAGGCGGGGATGCGACGCAACTACGCGCGCGGCGACGGCGACGTCTGCGTGGTCGAGGGCATGATGGGGCTGTACGACGGCGACGTGTCGACGGCGCGCGTCGCGGCCGCCCTCGACCTGCCGGTGGTGCTGGTGGTCGACGCGAGCGCCGGGATGGAGAGCGTCGCGGCCGCGGCGCTCGGGTTCCGCGAGTACGCCTCGCGCGCGGGCGTCGACGTCGACGTGGCGGGCGTGCTGGCGTCGCGCGCCCACGGCGGCCGACACGCCGAGGGCGTCCGGACGGCCCTGCCAGACGAACTGACCTACCTCGGCCGCGTCCCGCCGCGCGACGACCTCGCCATCCCCGACAGACACCTCGGCCTCCACCTCGGCGACGAGTCCCCACTCTCGGACGACGCGGTGGACGCCGCCGCCGAGGGCGTCCGCACCGAGGAACTGCTGGCCGTCGCGCGCGAACCGCCCTGGTACGCCGACGCCGCGGCCGACGCGCGCGACGGAGAGACGGAGGCGGACGGCGACCGACCCACCGTGGCCGTGGCGCGCGACGACGCGTTCAGGTTCGTCTACCCCGCGACGACCGAGCGCCTGCGCGCGCGCGCCGACGTGGTGACGTTCGCGCCGACCGCGGGCGACGACCTGCCCGCGTGCGACGCCGCCTACCTCCCCGGGGGGTACCCCGAACTCCACGCCGCGGCGCTCTCGGACGCGCCCGCCCTGTCGACGCTCGCGGACCGCGCGAGCGAGGGTCTGCCCGTCCTCGGCGAGTGCGGCGGCCTGATGGCGCTCTCGGAGTCGCTGACCACGGCCGACGGCGACGAGTACGGGATGGCGGGCGTGCTCCCCGTCCGGGTTCGGATGGAGGAGCGCCACCAAGCGCTTGACCACGTGGAACTCAGGGCGCGCCGGGACGCCCCCACCGCGCGCGCGGACGACACGCTCCGGGGCCACGAGTTCCACTACTCCGCGGCCGACCCCGGGAGCGACGCCCGGTTCGCCTTCGACGTGGAACGGGGCACCGGCATCGACGGGCGCGACGGCCTGCTGGAGTACGAGACGCTCGGCACGTACGCCCACGTCCACGGTGAGAGCGGCGCGTTCGACCGACTCGCGGACCGCGCGCGCGAGGCGGCGCCCGCGGGGAGTCGGCGGTAGGGGAGACGGACTACACATGACAGAGAA
Organism: Haloferacaceae archaeon 50; assembly: GCA_046097085.1. Taxonomy (GTDB): domain Archaea; phylum Halobacteriota; class Halobacteria; order Halobacteriales; family Haloferacaceae. Next base: position 506,509 of record CP175567.1, read on the forward strand.
CACCGACGGAGAGACGGAGACGGAGGCGGAGACGACGACCGACGCGGAGCGCCGGAGCCTCGACCCGGAGGCGGTGCGCGAGCGAACGCCGGGCCGCGGGGTCCGCCCCGAGGCCCGCCCCATCGAACCCGCCGCCCCCGACGAGTTCGGGTGCGTGCAGGTCTGGTGGGGCGACGGCAAGGGCAAGACCACGGCGGCCCTCGGGATGGGCTTTCGCGCCGCGGGCCACGGCTTCCGCGTCCACCTGCTCCAGTTCATGAAGGGCGGCGCGGACTCGGTCGAGGACGTGCGCGGCGAGTACAACGCCGTCGCGGCCGTGCCGGGGTTCACCTACGAGAACCTCGGCCACTACGGGTGGGCGGGGATGGCCGACGGGAGCGACGACGCCGACCACGAGGCGGGGGCGCGCGCCGGCCTCGACCGGGCGCGCGAACTCCTCGACGCCGCCGCCGCGGCCGACCTCGGCTCCCCCCTCCCCCTCGACGCCCCGGCCGACGACGGCGTCCACCTGCTGATACTCGACGAACTCCTGTACGCCGCGTCGATGGGCCTCGTCAGCGAGGGCGACGTGCTCGAACTGGTGGAGCGCAAGCCGGACGGCCTCGAACTCGTCCTGACCGGGAGCCACGACGAACCTGCGTACCTGACCGACGCCGCCGACCTCGTCACGAACGTCCGGAAGGTGAAACACCCCATCGACGAGGGCCAACGCGCCCGCAAGGGTACCGAGTACTGAGCCGTGACCGACGACCCTCCGCGACGGGGCGACGCGCCCGACGGGGCGCACACGCTGTTGGTGGCGGGCACCGCCAGCCACGTCGGCAAGTCCACCGTGGCGGCCGGCCTCTGCCGACGCCTCGCCGACCGCGGCGTCTCCATCGCGCCGTTCAAGGCTCAGAACATGTCGAACAACGCCCGCGCGGTCCCCCGCCCCGCGGCGGTCCGAGACGGGGAGAGCGAGGGCGGCGACGGCAACGTCGGCGGCGACGGCGACCCGGCGTTCGGCGAGGTGGGGGTGTCCCAGTACGCGCAGGCCCGCGCCGCGCGGGTGCGGCCGTCGACCGACCACAACCCCGTGCTGCTCAAGCCCCGGGGCGGCGGCGAGTCCCAACTCGTCCTCGACGGGCGGCCCGCCGGCCACGTCGCCGCGGGACGGTACTACGAGGAGCACTGGCACGAGGCGCGCGGACGCGCCGCGGCGGCCCACGCCCGCCTCGCGGCGGCCCACGACGTGGTCGTGGCCGAGGGCGCGGGGTCGGTCGCGGAGGTGAACCTCCACCACCGGGACCTCGCCAACGTCGAGACGGCGCGGTTCGCCGACGCCTCGATACTCCTCGTGACCGATATCGAACGCGGCGGCGCGTTCGCGGCCGCGGTCGGCTCCCTCGAACTGATGCCCGACGACCTGCGCGACCGGGTGGTCGGCCTCGTGATAACCAAGTTCCGCGGCGACCGGTCGCTCCTCGCGGACGGCCTCGACGCGGTGGAGGAGCGCACCGGCGTCCCGGTGCTCGCCGTCCTGCCCTACGACGACCCGGGACTGCCCGAGGAGGACAGCGTGTCGCTCCCGGCGGCGGGCGAACGGGGCGTGCGTGGCGACGCCGACGGCGTCCCCTCGGTGCGGAGCGTGACCGTGGGCGTGCCCCGCCTCCCCCGCGCCTCCAACGCCACCGACCTCGAACCGCTGGCGCGAGAACCCGGGGTGCGGGTGGCGTACCTGCCGCTCGACGCCTCGCTCGACGCCGTCGACGCCGTGGTGGTGCCGGGCACCAAGAACACCGTCGACGACCTGCGGGCGTGCCGCGAGGCCGGACTGCTCGCGGAACTCCGCGGCTTCGACGGCCCCGTGGTGGGCCTCTGCGGCGGCTATCAACTGCTGGGCGAGCGAGTCACGAACGCCTCGATAGAGGGTGCGGGCGACACGGGGGGTCGGGGTGCGGGCGGCGACGCCGCGGAGGCCGCCGGCCTCCTGCCGGTCGAGACGCGGTTCTCGACGGAGAAGCGGGTCGCGCCCGTCGCGTGGCGGTTGGAGGGGTGCGGGCCGCTGGCGACGGCGCGGGGGACGGTCGAAGGCTACGAGATACACGCGGGCGAGACGCGCGCGACGGGCGCGGCGGAGACGCCGTTCCCCGAGGCGGGCGTGCGCGCGGGTGCCGCGCGGGGCGACGTGCTGGGCACGTACCTCCACGGCCTGTTCGAGAACCGCGCGGCCCGCGACGCCTTCCTGCAGGCGGTCTACGACCGTGCCGGGCGCTCGCGCCCGGCACGGGGCGAGAGCGAGTCCGGGGACGGGACGCCGTTCGACCGCGCCGCCGACCTCGTCTCGGAGATTCCGCTCGGAGCGCTGTGCGTCGGCGTGGACGGCGAGGGGTGAACGGACGGCGCGGCCGTCCGGGCCGGCTCAGAGCGTCGACTCCACGAACTGGCTGATGATGAGGTCCTCGGCCGTCCGGAGGCGGTACTGGACGGTCGAGCGCGGTTCGTCGAGCACGTCGCTCAGTCCCTCGACCGTCACCTCGCGGGGGCGCGAGTAGTAGCCCCGGTCGACGGCCACCTCCAGCACCCGCCAGTGGTCGGGCGAGAGTTCGGCCGCGATGCGCGACTCGGCGTCCCAGTTGCCCACCCGCGAGAGGTGGGAGACTTCGAGGTGGAGACCCTCCCGGAGTTGGGCCTCGATGTCGTCGTAGAGTTCGCCGACGGGTTGGTCGTCGGGGTAGAGGATGCGCCACCGGTACTCGCCGTCGTTGCGGCGTGACTCGAACACCACGCCGTCGCCCACGTGGTCGATGACGTAGTGGGGGATGGAGTGACACTTGTGGACCTCCTCGCGGTACGTGTAGATGGTTCGCGCGTTGGCCTTCCGGTCCAGCACGTGGTAGACGCGGTGGGTGTCGCAGTTGGGCGCGTCGAGGCACTCGTTACACCGGTTCTCGTCGACGAACACCTCCTCGAACCCGTCGAGTGCCTCCTCGTGTCCCTTCACGTGGTCGATACGCCACATCGTGTCGTGCGTCGAGACGCAGACCGACGACCGAGCGCTGAGACTCGGGTACTCGTGGAACACGTCCATCAACTCGTCGACCCCCTCCTCGAACCGCACGACGAACTCGAACTCCCGCATCGGTACACGTGGTTACCGTGCAGAGATATTTATCTCTTGCTAATGTCGTAGTTTCCTCTCACAAAGAATAGAGGCGCCTCTGTCCGGCACTCGTCCCTCGGTTGGGACTTCGGTTAGCACCTACTAAAATAATATCGCGGGCGAGGTACGATGGTGGTTCATCGTGTCAAAGGGTGGTTCTCCGTCCCTCCGAACGGGGCGACACGGGCGACGCGAGCGACCGAGAGCGGGAGCGTCGGAGTCAGACGAAAGGAGAGATGTCGGGGTCGGAGGACGGGGCCGCACGACCGGTGGCGCGCCGACCGTATCGTGGCGACGCGACGTGTAGGTCAGTCGTCGAGCGACCGGTTGGGGACTATCTCGGGGTCCGGCGTGTACGTGACCGTGGCGTCGACGCGGAACACGTCGGCGAGGAGTTCCTCCGTCACCACCTCGCGCGGCGGCCCCCAGTCGTACACCTCGCCGTCGTCGAGCGCCACCAGGTAGTCGGCGAAGCGCGCGGCCTGCGCCACGTCGTGGAGGACGACGGCCACGGTGACGCCGCTCTCCTCGTTGAGGCGGCGGACCGTCTCCATCACCCGTAGCTGGTGGTGGAGGTCGAGGAACGTGGTCGGTTCGTCGAGCAGGAGGACGTCGGTCTCCTGTGCCAGCACCATGGCGATCCACGCGAGTTGCTTCTGACCGCCGCTCAACTGCCCCACCTCGGAGTCGCGCAGGTGCTCGACGCCCGCGAGGTCGATCGCTCGGTCGACCGCCTCGTGGTCGGCCTCCGAGAGCGAGTCGAAGAAGCCGCGGTGGGGGTACCGGCCGTGGTAGACGAGGTCCTCCACCGTGATGCTGCCGGGCGACTCGTTCTCCTGCGAGAGGTGGCCGAGCGCCCGCGCGAGCTCCTTGCTCCCGTACGACTGCACCTCCTTCCCGTCGAGCAAGACGGTGCCGCTGTCGGGCGAGAGCTGGTTGCAGAGCGCCTTGAGGAGCGTGCTCTTGCCGCTACCGTTGGGGCCGACGAGCGCGGTGACGGCCCCCTCCGGGATGTCGAGGCGGGGCACCTCCACCACGGGTTCGTCCGTGGCGGGGTAGCCGACGGCGAGGTTCTCGCCGACCACCGCGCTGTCGACGTCGAACCCCGACGCCTCGGCGTCGGCCTCGTCCGACGCAGGGTCGCCGTTCCGTCGTGCCCCCACCGCCGCGCCGGGGGCGTCGTCGGCGTCCGACATCAGATATCACCCAGCTCCTGTTGCTTGCGCATGAGATAGAGGAAGTACGGACCGCCGACGACGCCCGTGACGATGCCGACCGGAATCTGGGCCGGACTCAGCGCGAGGCGCGCGCCCACGTCGGCGACTATCATGAGCGCCGGCCCGGCGAACACACAGCCAACCATGAGGCGGCGGTAGTCGCTGCCGACGATGAGACGCACGACGTGCGGGACCACGAGGCCGAAGAAGGCGACGATGCCGACGACGGCGACGGCGGCGCTCGCCGCGAGGATGGCGACGGCCGAGAGCAGGAACCGGACGCGCTCGACGCGCATCCCGAGCGACTGGGCGGTCTGCGAGCCCAACAGGAGCACGTTGAGCTGTCGCGCGCCCGCCAGCGCCAGGAGAATGGCGATGAGCGACGGGACGAGCGCGATGCGGACCTGCTCCCACCCGGTGCCCGTGAGCGATCCCGTTATCCACGCGAGCGCCGACTGGACGACGCCGAGGTCGTCCGCGAAGAAGAACAGGCCGCGCTGGAGCGACTGGAACACCATGTTGACGATGACGCCAGCGAGCACCAGCCGCACCGGACTCGTCCCGCCCTTCCACGCGATGGCGTACACGAGCAGGAAGGCGACGGCCCCGCCGATGGCCGCGAACAGCGGGAGCAGCGGCGCGAGGCTGCTGAACACCACGAGCGTCAGCAGGATGGTCAGACCGGCGCCGCTGGAGACGCCCAGTATGAACGGGCTGGCGAGTTCGTTGCGCGTCACCGCCTGGAATATCGCGCCCGAGACGGCGAGGTTCGCGCCGACGATGACGGCGACGAACACCCGCGGGAGGCGGATGTTCCAGACGATGAGGCTCTGTCGGCTCATCTCCGGGAGTTCGCCGCCGAGGAGGAACGCCGTCCACGCCTGCGCGCTGAACAGGACGTTCGGGTTGAGCACTGCGCGCCACGCCTCGCCGACGGTCATGGTGTAGGTGCCGAACGTCACCTGCACGAGTCCACCGACGGCGCTGATGACGATGCTCGCCACCACGAGGCCGGCCAGCGACCCGTCCACCCACTCGAACAGCGACGTGTCCCGCCGCGCGGTCGGGGACGCCGTCTCAGCGTCGCCGGACACGCTATCCACCTCCCGGAGGACGCGGAGCTACCGGGTCGGCGGTGCACTCACTCGGCCCGCGGCGGGCCGGACGGTCGGCGGACGCGCGCCGGGGTCGGACGCCCCGCCCGCCGGCCGCCCGGCGCTCGCCGGAAGCCGATAGGAGCCACGACGAATCGCACATACGTTTTAGGCGTACCTAATGTCTGAAAACGCCTTCGGTTGTACAACACGAAACGGACACGCACGCGTCAACTATCGTGAACGTCTTTAAGTATTTCTCGCGACAACGGCTGATAGTGAGGAGTTCTGCGGGGCGAACCGTTCCGTTCGAGCGACCGCTCTCTGTCGCGGGCGGCGGTGTCGCTCTGCCTCGGACGGCCGACCCCCTTCAAGTGGTTCTCGCGACAACGGCTGATACTGAAGCACCCTCGCGGGGCGTCCTCTCGTTCTCCCGGAGCGGCGAACCGACCGACCCGGCGACGCCAGTCCGTAGATTCATCCGTCCGCGGCCCCGAACGTCGTCCGATGAGAAGCGACGGAGACGGCGTCGCGCACGCGGCCATCGCGGACGACGCCGACGGAGCCGAGGAGCCGCTCACGTGGGTGAGCGCCGGCCCCGGCGACGGCTCGCTCCCGCGGACGGAGGCCGTCAAAGACGAGCGGACGCGCCGGTGGGACGTGGCCACGCCCGCCGCCACCAAGATAGGGCGGGCGCGGCGGCCGGAGGAGGACGTGAGCGAGAACCTCCGGCGACTCCACGATGAACAGCACCCGGCGATGGCGGGCCACAGCAGTCGGATGCACCGCCTCGACAAGGTGCGCATCGCCCACGCCGTCTGCTCGGCGCTGGAGCTCACCCCGTGGGAGCGCGACCGCGTGCTCGGAATCATGATCGACCTCGACCTAACGGCGTTCGGGAGCCAGCGGGCCATCCCGAAGGTGACGCTGGTGGTCGTCCAGTACGTGGTCGACGGCGAGCGCCGCCGGCAGTTGGGGCTCGACGACACCGAGCGACTCAGCGACCTGCCCGAGGACCGACTCGAATCGCTCTACGAGCGGTTCACCTCCATCAAGGACGAGGACGCCTACCGCCGACTGCTGGAGGAGAACGACCTCGGGAAGACGAACGTGAACCGCCTCAACCGCGTCCTGCGCGAACAGCTCGACGAACAGGACCTCGGCGAGGCGGCGCTGGGTCGCCACCCCTTCGAGGACCCGAACCTCCCCTACATCCGCGACCGGAAGTCCGACGGAGCCCCGACGCTCGACGGCGATCTGTCGGGGGAGTGACGCGCCGACCCCCGGCCCGACCCGACCCGAACCGGCGACGGACGCCACCGTCGTCCCCGAACGGTAACGAACTTAATTGCAGGATTTATCTATTGTAGACAAATCCTTTTAATAACCCGACGGGGAGATTCTGTCGATGGAAAAAGTATCCCCGTCCGACACGACAGCGCCGAGAGCCGACCGATGATGTGGCAGGACCTCGTCTTCCTCGCCGGCAGCATCTTCTCGCTGGTCGTCCTCGTGCCGACCCTCCGCGACTCGATGGCCTCGGTTCCGCTCGGTACGACTGCCCCCTCGGCCGTCATCGGCCTCGTCTACGGCGTCACGTTCTTCAGCCTCGGGATGACGTTCTCCGGCGTCGGGTCGCTCCTCACAGGCGTGATGTGGAGCAGTATCGCGCTTCTCCGGTCGCCCAACCCCCTCGGAGACAGAGTCGAGGCCGGACGCGAAGCGCGCGACGCCTCGTCGACGGCCCAGACCGCCGACTGAACCGACCTCGTTCTTCAGTGCGTGTGCGCGCGGAGGTGACGGTGGTCGCAGTCCGCGCCGAGACAGAGTTCGACCGTCGCGTGGTCGACGCCCGCGTCCGCGAGTTCCTCGTGGACCGTGTGCGTGAGGTCCGACGCCTCGTCGACCGTGTCGGCCCCGGCGTCGACGCGTACCGTAGCGACCGTTATCTCACTGCACACTTGCCACGTGTGGAGGTCGAGGACGCCGTCGACGCCCGCCACGCCCGCGATTCGCTCGCGCAGTTCCGACTGTGAGACCGGCGCGACGTGGAGGAATATCGCGCCGCTCCCGCGCAGGAGTTTGAGCGCGGACCACGCCACCACGAGGGCGATGGCGACGGCCGTGAGGGGGTCGACGACGCGCACTCCCGTCCACCGTATCACGAGCGTCGAGACGATGACGGCGACGGACGCCCCGGCGTCGCCGAGGAGGTGGTAGAACGCGCCGCGTTCGTTGAGGCTCATCTCGCCGCCGTGGAGCACGAACACCGACCCGACGTTCACGAGGAGGCCGAGGCCCGCGATGGCGACGGTGGGGAGCGTTCCGATGTCGACCGGGTTGAGGAAGCGTCGGTACGACTCGTAGAGGATGAACGCCACCATCGGGAACAGGAGGACGCCGTTGAGGAACGCCGAGAGGGGTTCGAGGCGGTGGAGGCCGTACGACCACCGGTCGGACACCTCGTAGCGCTCCGCCACGTAGGCCGCCGCGAGCGCCATCGCGTACGCGAGGGCGTCGAACAGCATGTGGACCGCGTCGCCGAGTAGCGCCACGGACCCGAACAGGAGCCCCCCCGCGAGTTCCGCGAAGAACCCGACCACGTTGATGGCGGCGACGACCGCGAGTTTGCGCGTACTCGTCTCGCCGCCCCCGTGCCCGTGGTCGTGGTCGTGAGGGTGACCGTCCCCTCGCTGGCGGTCGCCGTCGTCGGGTCCGTGGTCGTGCGGACTCGACTCGGTCATCGTCCCCGACTCGGGACGGGCGACTTATGAATATCCCTGCCAAGAGTCGCCCCGCTGGACGGAATGCTTAACAACTTCGTCCGAACGACTTAACAGCCCGACGGCGGCCGACGGCGACGGGAGCGGAGCGTCGGCCGGACCGCGGTCACGCCGAGTCGTCGACCAGCGACGACACCATCTCCCGGACGGCGCGAATCTCGTCCTGATTGACGGTGTGGGCCATCCCCTCGTAGATGCGTTCGTCGACGTCCGCGCCGAGGCGTTCGAACACCTCGGTGGTCTCGCGCACGCGTTCGAGCGGGATGTGGGGGTCCACGTCGCTGCAGCCGACGAAGACGGGGGTGCCGTCGAGCGAGCCGTCGTAGTCGCGCGGGGTCCCCTCGGGGCCGATGAGGCCGCCGCTGAGCGCCGCCACGCCGCCGTAGCGTCGGGCGTTCCGCGCGGCGAACTCGCTGGCGAGGCAGGCCCCCTGCGAGAAGCCCATCAGGAGCGTCCGCTCGGGCGGGACGCCCGCGTCCGCCGCGTCGGAGACGGCGTCGCCGACGACGCCGAGTCCGGAGGAAAGTCCGGGTTCGTTCGACTCGATGGACGACAGGAACGAGTTGGGGTACCAGCTGTTGCCCGCGGCCTGCGGCGCGAGGTAGGCCACGCGGTCGGTCGGGAGTTCGTCGGCCATCGAGAGGATGCTCCGGGCCGTCGCGCCGCGGCCGTGGACCATCACGACCGCCGCCTCGGCCTCGTCGAGCGACGCTCCGGCGGTGGGCCGGGGCTGTCCCCCGTGAGGGTCGTCCGCGCCCATCTCAGGCGACCTCCGCGCGCCCGGGTCGGACGGGCGCACCCGGGTCGGCCTCGGGTCGGTGCTTCGGTTCTCGGTCGGGGGCCCCGTCGCGGGACACCCCGCGCCGGCGGGCGACGCTCGTCGTCGGGTGAGTTCCGTCCGTGTACATAGTTGCGGTCCGGGACCTCCGCGCCGGTCCCGTCACGGGCGGAGTACGTCCTCGTCCGAGGTGACGCTTTCGACCCCGGAAAGCCCCGGGCGACCGACGGGGTGACCGAGGCCGCCGAGACGACCGAAGCGGCGCCGCCTCACATCACCCGGTCGGCGCGGACGTACAGCAACACGCGCTCGGTCTGGATGGGGGTGGCGTAGTCGTCGCCGGTGTACCGGTGGGCGAGTTCGTCGATGTGTTCGCGCGCCCCCTCCGTCGTCACCTCCGTCACCTCGCCCGTGACCGAGAGGTGGCGGTACGGGTCGTCGGGGTCGACCATGCTCACGCCCACCTTCGGGTTCGACCGCACGTTCCGCTCCTTGCGGCGGCCGCGTTCCGTGTTGACCAGCAGGCGGTCCGCGTCGGGGTCGTAGTCGACCCAGACCGGCGTGACGTGGGGCGCGCCGTCGGGCAACACGGTGGCGATGTGGGCGAACGTCTCCTTCTCGAACAGGTCGTGGTACTCCTCGGGAATGGACGCCAGCGCTCTTCCGTTGCGGCGGCGGTCACTTGAATCACGACCCCGAAGCGGCCGAAGAACGAGGCGGTCGGCGAGTTCCGCCGTGCGGCGCGCGATGTGCGGTGCGCGGCCCGCGACCCGCAACCGCGGCGCGTGCTGCCGACTCGGCGGCGTTACGCGCTCGCGTCGTAGCCGGCGTCGTTCACCGCGCGCACCACGTCGTCGGGGTCGGCGTCGCCCTCGACCGTGGCGGACTCCGTCCCGCGGTCGACGTCGACGTCCGTGACGCCGTCCACGTCGAGGATGGCGTCGCGGACCGTCTGTTCGCAGCCCTCACAGTGCATGCCTTCGACGGTGATGTCTCGTGCCATCGGGGGACGTAGGCGCTCCTGCCTTTTCCGCGTTGCTCTTGCGGTGGTGAGGGAGACGCCGGTCGAACCTTTCGTATCGAAAGTCGTTCCGGGGGAGGAATCTAAGGTCCGTGAGTCCGTAGACGGTGGCATGCGCGACCTCGACGACACCGACCTTGAAATCCTCCGGCTGTTGGTGGCCGACGGCCGACGGCCGTACAGCGAGATAGCGGACGTGGTCGACCTCTCGCCGCCCGCCGTCTCGGACCGCGTGGCCCGGTTGCGAGAGCAGGGCGTCATCCGCCAGTTCACGGTCGACGTTGACCGCTCGAAACTCCGGAGCGGCCACTCCGTGCTGGTCGACTTCGCCGTGCGGCCCGACGGCGTCGACGAGGTCCGGGACGCCCTCCGCGACGCCGAGGGCGTCGAGCACGTGTTCGTCACCGCCAGCGGGGGCGTCGTCTTCTACGCCAACGCCCCCGGCAACGACGTCCGGGAGTGGCTCGACGCCGTGGTCGACTGGAGTCTCGTCCGCGACTACGAGGTCGAACTGGTGAGCAACGTGGAGTGGGCCGCCACCGCGGGCGGCACGGAGTTCGCGCTCTCCTGCGTCGAGTGCGGGAACACCGTCACCAGCGAGGGCGTGATGCGGCGAGTCGACGGCGACATCAAACAGTTCTGCTGTTCGTCCTGCGAGGAGCGCTACGTCGAGCAGTACGAGGAGCTACAGGAGTCAGCCTGACGGCGCGGCGGCGAGAGGCGACCGGCGCGAGTTCTGCTCTCGGCGACACCGGGGAGCGGCGGGGCTCCGCCGACCGGCGACCGGTCGCTGGCCGCCGGTTGCCGGCCGCCGGCGTCCCGCCGTGAACGCGCGGTGTTTAAGTTACCGCCTCTGTACGCCACGACCATGGACGTAAACGGCAGGAAGGTCGGACGGTTCGTCGGCATCGGACTCGGCGTCTACGTCGCTCTCGCGGGCGCGGCGACGCTGGTCGGGATGCCGTGGCAGTACACGGGGGGCGGCGCGGTGCTCGCGGCGCTGCGGATACTCGGAAGCGTGATAGCGGTGGGCGGCGGCGCGGCGCTGGCGTGGGTCGCGTCGAACGTCGGCGAGAGTAGAAACGAGAGCGCGAACGCGGCGCGGTAGTCAGTACCGCGACGGCAGGTAGGCCATCCCGGCGAGGAGGACGGCCGTCACCGCCGCGACGATGGAGACGCCCCACAGCCCTTCGAGGTAGGTGTGGTAGCGGTCTATCTCGGCGGACTGCTCCTGATACGACGCGAAGTCCTGCGTGAGCACGAGCGTCGAGTTGTCACGGAAGTGAGCGAGGTAGGTGGTGTCCCCGAGCGTCACGTTCGCGTTGTCGGACACGTCGATGGTGTTGGTCCGGGGCGCGGTCCACCGTAGCGTGGCGGACTGACTGGTGACGTTCGCCACCGTGGTCTGGTTGCCGTTGTAGTCGAGGGTCTGTCCCTCGTTTATCGTGCGGTTGGTGGGTTCGGGGAAGTACTCGTCGGCGGGGACGAGGCGGGTGCCGTTCTGGTCCTCGATCACGACGTACTCCGACCCGTTGCGGGTGATGGTCTGGTCGTCGGCCTGCGAGTCGTTCTGGAGTATCTGCTGTTTGTTAATCTCGTTCTGGAGCGTGAACGAACTCGGGTTGGACGTGTTGGGTATCAGCACCGTGTAGTTGGTGCCGTCGAGCGTGACGGTGGAGTTGTTGGCCCACGTCTCGGAGAACTGGGCCGACTGGTTGGTCCACTCGATGGTGCCGGTGCGCTCTACCCCGCCGCCACCGCCACCGCCGCCGCCGTGGCCGCCGCCACCGCCGCCGCTAGACGACGAGGCTTCGATACTCGACACCGTGTACTCGTTTCCGCCGACGGTCAGCGTGTCGTTCTCCGAGAGCGTGTACTCGGGGTTCTGGAACTCTATCCCGGGTTCCTCCGCCGTGGCGATGAGCGAGTACGACGCCACACTGACAACTACGAAGAGTGCGACGTACAACGCCGCAGCGCGTCTCTGCATACGTGGGGCCTAGTCCACCCCGCGTATAACGATTACTTTTCAGCGAAACCGAGTCCCGTCGCCGGTTCGGATGGCCGCCGGCGGGGTCGGGGCGAGTCCGGTCTACCACTCCCCGGCGCGGAGCAACGCGACGCTCACGCCCGCGAGGCCGAGAAACGCCACCAGCGCTTGGTTCGGGATGGAGAACACGCCGAACAAACGGAGGTACACCGTCGCGCACGACACCACGCCGCAGGACCCCGAGAGCGCCACCTGATAGTACGAGTGAAACGCCGAGACGCCGACGCCGAGGACGACGAGGGGGAGGGCGGCGTAGACGAGGTCGCGGCTCTCGCGCCACGCGCCGACGCCGAAGAGGACCACCTGCGGGTACATCAGTATCCGCTGGTACCAACAGAGGCGACACGGCGGGAACCCCATCACCTCGCTGTAGAAGAGGCTGCCGGACGTGGCCGCCAGGGCGACGACGAACCCGACGAGATGACCCGTTCGCGGCTTCACGTCCCTATCTTCTCGGTCCGGCCCATAACGCTACCGGACGCGACGGAGGCGGCGGACGCCGCGCGGTGCCGCCCGACGCGGCGCCCGGTCCCGCGAGACGTCCGTGCGCCGCCCGCGCCGACGTCCGAAACGCTCGTGTCCCGCGGCGGCGTAGGGAGGCCATGTCCGACTGGGAGGCGGCGATAGAGCGACACCGCGAGGAGAAAGACGAGTACTTCCGGTCGAACCCCAGTTCGCCGCTCCCGCACGACCAGCGGGGGGCGTTCGACGGCCTGTCGTACTACCCGCCCGACCCCGACTACCGGTTCGAACTCCCCCTCTACGAACACGAGGAGAAGGAGCGGGTCACCGTTGGCACCAGCACCGAGGGGGAACGCGAGTACGCGCGGTGGGGCGAGTTCCGGTTCGAGGTAGACGGCGAGGAGGTCACCCTGCAGGCGTACAAGTCCGACCCCGACGACGACCGCCTGTGGGTGCCGTTCCGCGACGAGACGAGCGGCGAGGCGACGTACGGCGCGGGGCGGTATCTCGACCTCGAACCCGACGACCACCGGACCGACGACGCGTGGGTCCTCGACTTCAACGAGACGTACAATCCCACCTGCGCCTACTCCGACGCCTACGAGTGCCCCCTCCCGCCGACCGAGAACTGGCTCGGCGTCGAGATACCGGCGGGAGAGCGGAGCTACGAGGGGCCGGACCCGGACGCGAGCGGGGAGTCCGCCCCGTTCTGACGCCCGCGGCCGACGACGAACGATTCACGTCGGTGCCGGTCCAAGCGCACGTCGGATGCCCTCTACGACCCCGAGCAGACGGCGGTTCCTCCTGACCGGCGCGGCCGCCCTCGCGGGCGCCGTCGCCGGGTGCGGCGAGCGCTCTCCCGGCACGTCGACGGACGAGACGACGGCCGCGGGCGGCGGCGACGGCGGCGGTGGCGGCGGCGGCGGAACGGGCGTCGGGGCCGAACTCGTCGCCGAGGGGCTCACCTCGCCCGTCGACGTCGCGTTCCTCGCCGACCCCCCGCGCCGGTTGGTGGTCGACCAACCCGGCCGAGTCTACTACCACGACGCCGACGGCCTCCGCGAGGAGCCGTACCTCGACCTGCGCGACAGGGTGGTCGACCTCGGCGGGTACGACGAGCGGGGACTGCTCGGCCTCGCCCTCCACCCCTCGTTCGCCGAGAACGGCCGTCTGTTCGTGCGCTACAGCGCCCCGCGCCGCGCGGGCACGCCCTCGAACTACGACCACACGTTCGTGCTCTCGGAGTTCCGCGCCGACCCCGGCGCGGCGACGGCCGACTCCGACTCCGAGCGGGTGCTCCTCGAACTGCCGGAGCCCCAGTCGAACCACAACGCCGGGAGCCTCGCGTTCGGGCCCGACGGCTACCTCTACGTGGGGGTGGGCGACGGCGGCAACGCCAACGACTTGGGGACGGGCCACGCCGACGACTGGTACGCGAGAAACGAGGGCGGCAACGGACAGGACCTGACCGCGAACCGCCTCGGGAGCGTCCTCCGCATCGACGTGGACGGGCGGGGCGAGGGGAAACCGTACGCGGTGCCCGAGGACAACCCGCTGGTGGACCGCGAGGGGTCGGACGAGCAGTGGGCGTGGGGCTTTCGCAACCCGTGGGGGATGTCGTTCGGCCCGGACGGCCGCCTGTTCGTCGCCGACGCGGGCCAGAACCGCTACGAGGAGGTGAGCGTCGTCGAACGGGGCGGCAACTACGGCTGGAACGTGCGGGAGGGGAGCCACTGCTTCTCGACGGACTCGCCGTCGTCGCCGCCGTCGTCCTGTCCGACGGAGACGCCGGACGGCGACCCACTCCTCGACCCGGTGGTGGAGTACCCCCACGGGGGCGGCGCGGTGTCCGGAATCGCCGTCGTCGGCGGCTACCGCTACGGCGGCGACGCGGTTCCGGCGTTCGCGGGCGACTACGTGTTCGCCGACTGGCGCGCGGAGGGCGACGTGTTCGTGGCGACGCCGCAGGAGGGCGACGGCCGCTGGCCCGTCGAGGCCGTGAGCGTCGACGGCCCCTCCGCGTTCGGCCCGTACGTGCTGGGGTTCGGGCGCGACCCGGCCGGCGACCTCTACGTCCTGACCTCGAAGGAGGGCGGCGTCTCGGGGGAGACGGGGGCGCTCCACCGGTTCGTCCCCGCCGAGTGACCGACCGCCGTTCGGGGGCGGGAGTCGCGGGAGACGGCGCGCCGCGTCACTCGGAGATGCCGTACACGTCGTCGGTCCAGTCGTTGGCCGGGGTGTCGTACACCGGGTGGTTCCGGTCGGCCTCGTCGAGTCGCCGCCGGTCCTCCGGGTCGAGTTCCCAGTCGAACAGTTCGAAGTTCTCGCGGACGTGCTCCGGCGAGGAGGACTTCGGGAGCACCACCACGTCGTTCTCTATCGCCCACCGGAGGACCACCTGCGCGGGGGTGCGGTCGTACTTCTCGGCGAGGTCCGAGACGACCTCGTCCTCGAACACCTCCGTCCGGGCCAGCGGCGCGGCGGCCTCTATCACCGTGTCCGTCTCGCGGCAGTAGTCCACGAGGTCCGGGCGCTGGAACCACGGGTGGTACTCTATCTGGTTGACCGCGACGGGCACGTCCGCGACGTGCCGGGCGGCGCTGAGTTGGTACGCGCTGAAGTTCGAGACGCCGACGTTGCGCACGAGGCCGCGTTCGTGGAGGCGTTCCATCGCTCGCAGGGTCTCGCGCACCGAGATGGCGGGGTTGGGCCAGTGGACGAGGTAGAGGTCGAGGTAGTCGGTGCCGAGGCGGTCGAGCGAGTCCTCGCACGACTCGATGACCGACTCGTAGTCGAGGTTCGAGGGGAGGACCTTCGAGGTGAGAAACAGGTCGTCGCGGTCGTAGTCCGCGAGCACCTCGCCGATCTCGGACTCGTTCATGTAGCCCTCTGCGGTGTCGACGTGGGTGTAGCCCGCGTCGAGGGCCGCGCGGACCGACTCGCGGACGGTGTCGCCGGCGATGTCCCACGTGCCGACGCCGACGCGGGGCATCTCGTCGCCGCTCGGGAGCGTCACGGAAGGTACTGTCACGCGAGGCGGTAGTGGAGACGGCGACATAGTTGTACGCCTCGGCGGGGTTCTGGCCGGAAGCCGCCCCGCGCCCGCCGACCGGTGGCGGCCCTGCGCGGCCGGACTCCACCGTGTGAGTTCCCGATGTGAGCTGTCTCTCCGACACTGGTAGTTACGAGCCTCGTCGAAACCCCCATTTAGCGGCACGTTTCGGCGGTCGTGGCGAACACAGCGCGCGTAGTCAGCACGTTCTGACCGCAGTGAGGGCCGGGGGCGATCGCTCGCTACCGAGACGGTCTGTAACTCGGACGCCGTCTAACAGGCCGTAGCGACTGGAATCACTCCTCGCGTTTACCGTACGTCTCTTCACCCCAGCCGTAGTCGGACGCTGCGTCGTTCCGGTCGAGGTAGTCCTCCAGGGTCTCTTGTACCGTTCGGCCGAGATCCTCTAACTCACCGTCGACCATCGAAACCGTACTCGAATCGAGCGACTCGGTCGCGTCTCGCTCACGCCAATCGTCCGGAACCGTCGGGGCGTCGAAGCGGAGACGGTCCTCGGTCGGGTCCCAGTAGAAGTCGAACGCCTGGAACAGGCCGAGGTCGCTGACGATTCGAACCTGCTCTTCGTCGAGATTCGTGTACTCGGCCCACTCGTCGATTCCTTCCTGCCACGCGCCTTCCTGGAGCAGGTCTTCGATGTCCTCGCGGTAGAAGTCCTCCGACCCGAGCGTCTGTTCTTGCCATTCGAACTCGCGCGGCATTCCTCGGTTCGAGAGGTCCGGTGGTTCCGGGGTCTCTATATCGAGCGCCATACCAGTAGCTTCGCTGGTGACACAATAAAGCCCACAGCAGTTCCACACGAGACGGAACGAGACGCCTCCGCAAGGGAACAATCCCGTCACGGGGGAGAGGGCGCGTATCGGTCACGCTCGGAGCGTGACAGCAGTCGTTACCACGGGCGCCCGCGACCGTCGGTCTATATCCCGAGCCACTCATCGTTTCGGACCTGATATCCGTTCGTCCGACAGAACTTCGCCGCTTCTCGGCGTACCGCCCGGGACGACGGGAGCGTCTCTTTGTCGCGGATTCGCTCGACGATCCAGTCGCTGATGGCTCGGATCCCCTCGTCGTCGTCGTCGGCGTCGATCGCTTCGAGTTCCTGGAAGGTCTTCTCGTAAGCTTTGCGCTGTGTCCACCTGAAGTCCGTGTTCCGAAGCGTCTCGCTGGCTTCCACGACCCGTTTCATGGCCGCGGCGACTGTCGGCCGCTGTACCTGTACCCGGACGGCGGCCGGAGAGTCGAACGTCTCCTCGTCCGTCTCCGGTATTAGGTCCTCGATACTGTAGCTCCCCTCGACCGATTCGATGCTGCGATCGCCGAGCGCCGCGACGACCTCGGACCCCGTCGCCGGGAACGACAGTTCTTCGAGTCCCGCCTCGAAATCGGCGAGTTCCTCCGCGTCCACCGGTGGTTCTGTTTCGTCGCCGCGCTCCAGTTCCGTGGCGATCTCACGCTCTCGCTGGCGTCTTTCGGCGTCGTGTGCTTGCTTGTCTCGACCGCTCTTATCGTCTGCCATCCTGTAGTTTTGGCTCCCCAACCGGATAGCTCTGTGCTCGATGACGGCCCCTGTCAGACGGTTCCGCCAGCCGTTAGATCGGGTGCATCGGTCGTCGCCCGGCCGACCAGTTCACTGAACGTCCGAGGGACTACCGGTGGTTTGAGCGCTGGAGACGTCGTCTATATTCAGCAGTCCGCCCCTCTCGGAACCACGGGCACTCGTACTCGTCGTGTGACACAGCGGGACCTCGTTCCGCGTCGTGAGCGACGCACTCGCTGACGCGTTCGCGGAACTGCCTCCACCAACGACGTGACGGCGTCGGTGCTATCGGTCCATCGGACCCGACTCGTCCGTACAGAGACGACCAGTCGGCCGACGCGAACGCTCCGTTCTCGCTCGAACCGGTGCGGCGGTGGACGCGACCGCCGGACCGACGTCCGACGCCGGCGGGTCAGGATTCCGCGCCGTTGGCGAGTCGCGACACCCGCTCGTCGGAGACCGAGAGCCGCGCGCGCGTCCCCTCGGCGGGCGGGTCGGCGGCGTAGGCCGTCACCTCGCTCCCCCCGTCGAGTCCGACCACGACGCGGAACGCGGCGTCCTCGCGCACGACCCGCCGGACCTCGCCCGCGAGCGCGCCGTCGGCGTCGAACCGGAGGTGTTCGGGGCGGACGGCCACGCGCCCGTCGGCGTCGCCGTCGCCCATCGCCTCGGCCGGGAGGACGTTGGCTCCGACGAACCGGGCGACGAATGCCGTCTCGGGGCGGTCGAACAGGTCGGCCGGCGCGCCGTGTTGGACCACCTCGCCGTCCCGCATCACCGCCACCCGGTCGCCGAGGGCGCGCGCCGTCGTCCGGTCGTGGGTGACGTAGACGGCGGTCCGGTCCGACAGCACGTCAGCGAGGTCGTCGCGGAGTTCCCGTCGCGTGGGCGCGTCGAGCGCCGAGAGCGGTTCGTCGAGCAGGAGCACGTCGGGTTCGATAGCCAGCGCGCGGGAGAGCGCGACCCGCTGTTTCTCCCCGCCCGAGAGCGTCTCGGGGGTCCGCGCGGCGAGGTCGCCCACCCCGAGCGCGTCCAGCAGTTCGGCCGCGTCGCGGGTGGCGTCGTGGTACCGCGAGCCGAACGCCACGTTCTCCGCGACCGTCATGTGGGGGAACAGCGCGTAGTCCTGAAAGACGAAGCCGAACCCGCGCTCCTCGGGCGGGGCGTCGGCGATGTCCGACCCGTCCACGGTCACGTGACCGTCGTGGGGGTGGAAGCCGCCGAGCGACTCCAGCAGGAGGGTCTTGCCGCTCCCGCTGGGTCCGAGGACGACGAGCGTCTCGCCGTCGGCCACGTCGAGGGCGGCGTCGACGTCGAACCGGTCGGCGCCGGGCGCGGTGAACGTCGCCGCCACGTCGAACGCGACGCGGGGCATCTCAGAGCACCCCCGCGCGCTCGTCGTCGTACGCGAGCCACCTGACGAGTAGGAACACCACCGCGCTCATCGCCAGCAGGATGGCGCCCACGGCGCCGCTTCGCGCGAGGCCGTAGCTGGTGTAGGTGTTGTAGATGAACACCGGAGCGTGCTGGGCGGCCATCTCGCCGAGACCGGGGAACGAGAAGCGCACCGTGTACGCCACGACGGCCACCGCGCCGAACTCGCTCACGCCTCGCGCCCACGCGAGCACGCCGCCGGTGAGCACGCCACGGCCGGCCAGCGGGAGGCTCACCCGCCGGAACGTCTCGAACGGCGACGCGCCCTGCGACCGCGCGGCGCGGACCATCGACTCGTCTATCGCCTCGAACGCCTCGCGCACCGAGTTGACCGCGAAGGGCGCGCTCACGAACGAGAGCGCGACGACCATCCCCGTCAGGGTGGCGAGTATCTCCAGCCCCGGGAACACGCCGCGCTTCCCGAAGCCGAAGAGGATGAGGATGCCCGCGACCGAGTGGGGCACCACCAGCGGGAGGTCGACGAGGCTCTCGACGACCGACTGCCCCGCGAAGTCGCGGCGCGCGAGGAGGTACGCCAGCGGGATACCGAAGGTGAGTGAGAACAGCGCGGCCAACAGCGGGCCGTAGACGGTGAGCAGGAGCATCACCTGCACCTCGCGCGTCGCCGCCAACTCGGCCACGAGTTCGGGGTTCTGGCGCGCGACGAACAGCAACAGCGGCAGGCCGAGGGCGAGCAAGAGCACGGAACCGAGGGCGGCGACCGCGACGCTGAACGGTTCGCCCGTGCCGTACCAGCCGAGGAGGGCGGCGCTCACGAGGGCGAACGGGACGTACCACGTCGGCCGTCCGACGACGTACGTCACCGCGAAGGCCACCAGTTGGACCGTGATAGCGGCTAACGCGACGCTTCCCCGTCCGAGGATGCTCCGTGCCATGGGTGGTGTCTCGTCGAATGCCGCCTACAGTTCGAGCGGACCCAGCGTCTGCTGAACCGTCGCTCCCTCCATCACGCCCGACGGGACGGCGCCCTTCGCGCTCTGGGGGACGACCATCGGCGACACCGTCTGGAAGCCCTTCTGGGTCATGGTGTCGACGCCGTCGCCCTGCGTGACGTACTCCACCCACTGCGCGCCCGCCTCGGGGTTCTCCGCCACCGAGGGCACCGTGATGCCGTACGCGATGGGCGCGCCGGTGTAGGTCTGACCGCCCGCCTCCACCTTCGCCTTCGCGTAGTGCTTCGCGTACTTCGAGGTGGCCTTCGCGAGGTTGACGTGGGGCTGGAGCACCAGCGTGTTGAGGTTGTCGTGGGTCGCGCCCGCCGAGGCGTACTCCCACGCGTAGTCGAGCGCCCCCGACTCCAACTGGCCGATGAGGTCCGTCTCCGTGCCGGAGGTGACCCGCGCGTTCTCCTGCAGCGACTTCGCCGTCGACCCGTCGTAGAGCTTCTCGCCCTCGAACTCGACGGCGCCGAGTTTCATCGCCATCACCGACCGGTAGCCGTTGGGGTCGACCGCCGGGTCCGAGTGGGCCACGTTCACGTCGTCGCGCGTGAGGACGTTCCACCAGTTGTCCTCGGTGAACTCGTCCGCGCCCGCCGAGTCGTCGGTGTACGCGACGGCCATCGCGTTCGTCACGAAGACGCCGTACCAGTCGGCGTACTCTCCCATCATCATGTCGCGGATGAGCCGGAAGTCGGAGACGCCGAGTACGTCGGCCGAGCGACCCTGGTCGGTTATCTTCCGTGTCGACCCGACCGACCCCTTCGCCTCGCGCTGGACGTCGACGCCGAACTTCTCCTCGAAGTCCTTCTCGACCTGACTCCACGGCGGCGAGAGGCTCCCGGCGTGGAAGACGGTCATCGAACCCGATATCGAGGCGTCGCCGCCACCGGTCGTCTCCTCGCCGCTCGTCGTCTCCGTGCCGCCGGTCGTGGTGTCGTCGGTCGTCGTCGCACCGTCGCCACCGAGCGTCGTCGCGCCGCTACATCCGGCGAGTCCGGCGACTCCCGTCGCACCGAGAGCGGCGAGGAACCGCCTCCGCGTCCGTCCGCCCGTCGTGTCGCTCACGTCGCGTTGTTCCGACATGGATACGGCGCTCGTTGTTCCGCACCCGGCATAACGGTTGCCCTTCCTCGCGCCGAGGGAGTTATGGATCGGCGACACCTCCTTGCTATCGTATGTCACTGAGCGCGCGAAACAGGCTCCGGGGTACCGTACAATCCGTCGAGACGGACGGTCTCATGGGCGAAGTCGTGGTAGAACTCGACGACGGACAGGAGGTGGCTGCGACCATCACGGCGAACTCCGTCGAGCGACTCGGCATCGAGGCGGGCGACGAGGTCAACGCCGTGGTCAAGGCCACCGAGGTGATGGTCGAGAAGGAGTGAGGCGAGTCCGGAGGGGGACGCTCGGACGTCCGCCCCGACACTCGGCGGGACCCGACGCCGGAGACGCGTTGACCTCTCCCCGCGCCA
The DNA here is from genome assembly GCA_046097085.1 of Haloferacaceae archaeon 50. Classification (GTDB taxonomy): domain Archaea; phylum Halobacteriota; class Halobacteria; order Halobacteriales; family Haloferacaceae. Next base: position 527,531 of record CP175567.1, read on the forward strand.
CGAACCGCGACGGGGAGACGTGTGTCCGCCGCGGCGTTCGCCTCAGTCGGCACCTCTCCCGTTCGGACGGCCCAACGCGTCCGTGCTGAGTCCGGTCCCGTAGCTACTCGGAACCGGCCGCTGAACGCGACCTCGGGGAGCGCGTCCGGTGACGGGGGTTAGCTGTTACTCACATCGACGAGGATAGTTTCTTCCAGCACTCTCGCGCGAACCACCGCTGGTCCGTTCTCTCGGCACGGCGAACGCTACGGACTGCTGTCAAGTAGAGAGACGAAGAGAAGCCAAGGGCCGGATTTGAACCGGCGGTAGGCGGCTCTGCAGGCCGCTGCGTTAGGCCGAACTCTGCCACCTTGGCGCGTCCGAGCGTTCGAGCGAGACGAATATGAACGTGACGGTCTCTCTCGTGCGTCCGACTCTCCGTCGACGTTTTCGTGCGACGGGACCGGCGAGATCGATGCGCGTGGCGTGTCGGCCGCCGCGTCGTTCGTCGTCCCCGGTAAAATGGTGGTCCTTCGCCTGACAGTGCTATCGACGTGGACGTCGCTATCGCTGTCGAGCGAGGTGAAAGCCCGCAGAGTCGGAGATATGGTTGTGACTCTGCGAGTGGTGTGTGAGATGAGTATGAGAGTATGAGTGGGGAGGCGGCGAATCGAAGTTTCCAGAGGCTCGCGCACTCCAGTACTGGCCGACACGCAGGTGGGCTTAACTTCCGTGTTCGGGATGGGTACGGGTGTCACCCCACCGCTCTGGCCGCCTCGATGCCGACTTCCGGACTCGAACCGGAATGACGCTACCTAGCGTCGGTGTCGAGACTAGTGTGTCTCTGCGTACTTGTGACCGTATGTATGTGCGACCCAGGTACCGCCTGGACCCGTCACAGTTGACGGGTCATAAGCGTCCGTGCGGTATGACTGATGGCTTGGACTGTTAGTGCTCGCGGGCTCAACACCTCGTTGCCTCGGTGCGTACACCCCGAGTCTATCGAACTCGTCTTCTACGAGTGTCCTCTCTGGCACCTCTTTTCTACGTGGGTTTCGAGCTTAGATGCGTTCAGCTCTTACCCCGTGACGCGTGGCTGCCCGGCAACTGCCCTCTCGGACAACCGGTACACCAGTGGCGTCCAATCGTAGTTCCTCTCGTACTATACGATTGTTCGTATCAGGTACCATAACACCCCCAATAGATAGCAGCCGACCTGTCTCACGACGGTCTAAACCCAGCTCACGACCTCCTTTAATAGGCGAACAACCTCACCCTTGCCCGCTTCTGCACGGGCAGGATGGAGGGAACCGACATCGAGGTAGCAAGCCACCGGGTCGATATGTGCTCTTGCCGGTGACGACTCTGTTATCCCTAAGGTAGCTTTTCTGTCATCAACGGGCCCCATGAATGAGCCTCGTTGGTTCGCTAGACCACGCTTTCGCGTCAGCGTTCCTCGTTGGGAAGAACACTGTCAGGCTCTCGTATGCTCTTACGCTCTTCCTCGGGTTTCCGACCCGAGTGAGAGAACCTTCGGGCGCGCTCGATATCTTTTCGAGCGCGTACCGCCCCAGTCAAACTGCCCGGCTACCGGTGTCCTCCTCCCGGAGTGAGGGTCGCAGTCACTGACGGGTAGTATTTCACGGATGCCTCGGCGACGTGCTGGCGCACGCACCTGTGTAACGGCTCCTACCTATCCTGCACATCAGCGACCACGTCCCAGCGACAGCCTGCAGTAAAGCTCTATAGGGTCTTCGCTTCCCCTTGGGGGTCTCCAGACTCCGCACTGGAACGTACAGTTCACCGGGTCCAACGTTGGGACAGCGGCGCTCTCGTTGATCCATTCATGCAAGCCGCTACTGAAGCGGCAAGGTACTACGCTACCTTAAGAGGGTCATAGTTACCCCCGCCGTTGACGGGTCCTTCGTCCTCTTGTACGAGGTGTTCAGATACCCGCACTGGGCAGGATTCAGTGACCGTACGAGTCCTTGCGGATTTGCGGTCACCTATGTTGTTACTAGACAGTCGGAGCGCCCGAGTCACTGCGACCTGCTCCGTGAAGAGCAGGCATCCCTTATTGCGAACGTACGGGACTAAATTGCCGAATTCCCTAACGTCGGTTGGTCCCGACAGGCCTTGGCTTTCACCGCCAGAGTACCTGTGTCGGATCTCGGTACGAGCATCATACTCCCTTTTCACGGGCTCTAGGTACCGTCGACTTTCGCTGTCTCGGATTTCGGCCGCTTCGTGCCGTTACGGCTTCCACGGCGTTCTCCGATTCGACCGGGCGAAGGCCCGGCTCGACGTTTCCCAAAGCGTCGGTTTGAATGTATGATGGTACTGGAATATTAACCAGTTATCCTTTCGTCTCATTCGAGTTACGGTGAGACTTAGGGTCGACTAACCCTTGGCTGAGTGGCAGTGCCAAGGAACCCTTACTCTTGAGGCCGTCGGGGTTCACACCCGACTATCGCTGCTACTGTGACCAGGATTTTCGTTACTGTTCGGTCCACGCGAGCTCTCGCCCGAGCTTCCACCCGAACAGTATGCCAACCTACTGGATCGCCATGTAACTGGCGCCGCCAGGTCTCGGAGGTGGACTTGAGCCCCGATCATTTTAGCCGCCTCGAACCTCGGCCGGTAAGCTGTTACGCTTTTCTTAGAGGGTAGCTGCTTCTAAGCTCACCTCCCGGCTGTTTAGGGCTCGAGACCAGCTTCAAGTTTGCACTTAGTCCACACTTGGGGTCCTTAACCCGGCTCTGGGTTGTCTCCCTCATGCTGCACAGGCTTACCCCGCACAGCGGACTCCCCGCGTCGACAGCGTTCGTAGGTTCGGAGTTCGACAGGGAGGCCGACTCCTCTCGGAGTCGGGTCTCCCAATCGGTGGCTCTACCCCACGGACTACCTCGGCGGAGGTCATGCTACGACATGTTTCGGTTGGAACCAGCTGTTGCCGAGTTCGATGGGCCTTTCACCCCTACACACGGGTCACGAGAGGGTATTGTAGGACACCAACTCTAGCAGGCCTCCACGCGGCTTTCGCCGCGCTTCGCCTTGCCCCTGTGTAGATCACTCGGTTTCGGGTAGTGCCGGTCTGACTCCCCGCGCTTGAACACGGTGGCCCTCGCATACAAGATGCTGCGGCCGTATCGGTTTCCCTACGCCTTCCACGGTTAACGTGTTAGACTTGCCAGACATGCACACTCCCTGGTTCGTTTTTCAAAACGCACGACGGAACGCCGGCTTCTCTCGATTCCTACTGTACCTTCGCAGGTAGGTCGTTTTTCGAGAGACCTTGTACGCTTCGTCGCTCGATCGCCAACTGATTTCAGGCCCTATTGCACCGCCCTTCTCGGGGTGCTTTTCAGCGTTCGCTCACGCTACTTGTTCGCTATCGGTCTCGAGTCGTGTTTAGTCTTCGCAGTTGATGCCTGCGATATTCACGAGGGATATCCAACCCTCGATACTCTGGAGCTGACGCACGTCGTACTTGGTTCCGTTACGGGGTTGTCACCCTGTATCACGCTCCGTTCCAGGAGACTTCACGGAATCGTTCCGACGATGGGTGTCAGTCCGAACACCACATTTCCTTGCGGATTCGGTTTGGACTGGGTCGCGTTCTCTCGCGGATACTGACGACATCGCTGTTGCTTTTTGTTCCTGCCGGTACTGAGATGTTTCAATTCCCGGCGTTCCCCATTGCGCGAGGCAATTGCGGTGGGGATTCCCATTCGGAGATCCTCAGTTCTTACCCTCCATGCGGGTCCCTGAGGCTTATCGCAGCTTGGCACGTCCTTCGTCGGCGCTCGAGCCGAGCCATCCACCAGCTGGCACAGTAGCCATACTGATGTGGTCGGACGCTGTGTATGAACCCGGTCGTCTGTGACGGGTCCAGTGAGCGTCTGGGTCGCACGTACATACGGTCGTCATCTGACAGCCTGTGACTGCAGGCGTGTCGTCGAACCCTTCCCATCCGCGCTTTCACGGGATGGTGCATCGGTTTCGTCGGGATTGGAACGAAGTGGCGTCTCCCACTTAAGGGACACGATGTCGTTCCAAGCCCGGTATGGACCCACAGGGATTCGAACCCTGGGCATCCTCCTTGCAAAGGAGGCACTCTACCGCTGAGCTATGGGCCCGTGTTAGCCTTGGTAGTTCTAAGGTGCCCGGGCGTTCCGGGGGGCACGAACGGTCTCGTTCAGTGCGGATCGAGTGCGAGTCGTTCGAGCCGACTCGCGAACTGCAGTGGGCCAGGCCGTCGGCCTGGTCCCGGTCTGTAGGAGGTGATCCAGCCGCAGATTCCCCTACGGCTACCTTGTTACGACTTAAGCCCCCTTGCGAAGCCCAGATTCGACGTGGGAATCCACGCCTCATCCGGACCTCACTCGGGTGCTTTGACGGGCGGTGTGTGCAAGGAGCAGGGACGTATTCACCGCGCACTGCTGATACGCGATTACTACCGAATCCAGCTTCATGAGGACGAGTTTCAGTCCTCAATCCGAACTACGACCGAGTTTCGGAGATTACCGTCCTCTTTCGAGGTGGGAACCCATTGTCTCGGCCATTGTAGCCCGCGTGTAGCCCAGCTCATTCGGGGCATACTGACCTACCGTTGCCCGTTCCTTCCTCCGCTTTAGCAGCGGCAGTCCTCCTAATGTACCCATCCGGGCGAACCCGATGCTGGCAATTAGGAGTGCGGGTCTCGCTCGTTGCCTGACTTAACAGGACGCCTCACGGTACGAGCTGACGGCGGCCATGCACCTCCTCTCTACAGCTCGGGTAAGGTCATCAACCTGACCGTCATTACTGTAGTCGGAGCTGGTGAAATGTCCGGCGTTGAGTCCAATTAAACCGCAGGCTCCTCCGGTTGTAGTGCTCCCCCGCCAATTCCTTTAAGTTTCATCCTTGCGGACGTACTTCCCAGGCGGTTCGCTTCTCGGCTTCCCTACGGCACAGCACAGGCTCGTAGCCTGTGCCACACCTAGCGAACATCGTTTACGGCTGGGACTACCCGGGTATCTAATCCGGTTCGAGACCCCAGCTTTCGTCCCTCACTGTCGGATCCATCTTCCCGAGGTGCTTTCGCTATCGGTGGTCCGTCCAGGATTACGGGATTTCACTCCTACCCCGGACGTACCCCTCGGGTCTTCTGGTCCCAAGCCAGAGAGTTTCCGCCGGACGCCCACCTGTTGGGCAGGTGGATTTCCCGACGGACTTGTCTGGCCAGCTACGGACGCTTTAGGCCCAATAAAATCGGCCATCACTCGAGCTGCCGGTATTACCGCGGCGGCTGGCACCGGTCTTGCCCAGCTCTTGTTCCTGAACCTCCCTACGGTTCAGAAAAGCGAGGACGATATGCCCTCGCACTCGGAGTCCCCTTATCGCACTGTCGTGCAGTGTAAAGGTTTCGCGCCTGCTGCGCCCCGTAGGGCCCGGAATCTTGTCTCAGATTCCGTCTCCGGGCTCTTGCTCTCACAACCCGTACCGATTATCGGCACGGTGGGCCGTTACCCCACCGTCTACCTAATCGGCCGCAGCCACATCCTGCAGCGCCGGAGCGTTTGGTGAACTCGGCATTCCAGCGTGAGTTCGGTATGAGGAATTAGCCTCAGTTTCCCGAGGTTGTGCCTCTCTGCAGGGTAGTTTGGCCACGTGTTACGGAGCTATTCGCCACGGGTCTAAACCCGTGCGACTAGCATGGCTAAATCGGACTCCGATAGCAATGGCCTCCGGCAGGATCAACCGGAATGGGTTCCTACCACCGCGTGGGCGGTAGGAGGGTTGGCGGTATGGATGCCAAAGGCACTGATTGAGTCCGTTCGATGCCACGCGGAGCGTCCGGGTGGCACCGAACTACCAAGGCTAACATCAGATTCCATCTAACGGGCGGACCGCAGGGGTGGAATCCTCATTTCCTTCGGACCTGAACGAAAACGCCGGATGGGTATAAACCCATTGGATTGCGCCCGGCGAGTTCCGCAGGCCCGTGAGCGCGGACCGAGTCGAACGGCCCGCAGTCGCGGTGTGTCGTTCGCATTCCATCGAAACGCGGACAGACACTTAAGGCCGTCGGATTCGCCCGACCGCGCTCCGACGAGCGGAGCACGGCCGGGGCGAACCGACGCCCGAATCCGTCGCGCGTTCGAGAGGGGGCCGCCCCCGTCGGGGGCGTCCTCCGCGTATTAGATTCGATGGGAGGTACACATAAAAGGCCGTCGAACCGAGCCGCCTTCGTCATGCAGTTTCGTAGCACGACGGAGAGCGACACTCGCAGTTCGACGTCGGAGAATGTCGCGCGGCAGGAGGCCGGTCGTTCATCCCGCGCAGTTCGCGTTCGGTCCGACCGGATGGTGACCGCGCGTTCGGGCGTGCGAGGGCCACCGACTAAGCGGTGTCGAACCCGGTGCTAGCGCGGCAAGCGTCGCGTGCGCAAAGAACTGAATCGCCCGGCGCCTTACGCTTCGTCGAGGTGTTGAATGCCTTTCTTCGAGACGTTACCTTTGGTTATCTCCCCGTCCATCCAGTCGGGTTTGTCGCTGGGCGCGGAGTCGTTCCACGCCCACGCGTCGAAGATGTGGACCTTGTCGGTCCCTTTCTCTCGCAGTTGTATCTCCGTGGCGTTCGACTTGGCCTCCTCCTCGGACCCCGCCGGCTCCAACCGTCGGGCAGCTTTGAGGGCGGCCTGTCGAGGCATGTTCCCGGAGAACACGCTGGACTCGTTACCGTCTTTTTCGCGCAACACGAAATTCCGCTTACCGTCTTCTCGCACCATTGTTTTTCGGACCTCCATGACAATTGAACCCATATCGCGATATAAAAGTATCGTCAAAATCAGGGTACGTCGGCGCTATCTGAGTAAAAATATTCTCCACCAGTAACCGAAGAAAAGTCTCAGCGGTCGACGAACGTCCTATATTTCGTGACGGAGGCGGAGAAATATTATCTTCGTAAGTAATCTGCGGGGTACGCAGTGGGTTTCCGTGGCCTCTCGAAGGGGGTAGACAACACTTATGTATGGGCGCGGACCTTGGGGTGGATAGACACCCCCGATGGTCCGGAAAAAGAAGCTCAGCCCGAGTGGTGCCAAAGACGAGAACGGTGAGTACCACAACGTCCACGTCAACCTCCACGAGGACGAACTCGCGGTGGCGGGCATGGAGATAGGCGACGAGGTCTTCGTCCGCGTGCGAGACGGGAAGATAATCATCCAGAAGGCAGACCAAGACGAGGTCGAGCACGACTTCTAGGTCGACACGTGTACGCGCAATCGAGCACTGAGCGAGGCGGAACGGACGCGGCGCGGGGACAGAGCGAATGAGGGCGTACGGCGCGGCCAAGCCGTTGCTGTTCGCCCTCCCGGCAGAGACGGCCCACTCGTTGGTTGGCCGCCTTCTCGAGGGCGTCCAGCACACGCCGGTAGCGACGGCGCTCCGACGCCGCTACCGCGTCGACGACGAGCGACTCCGGGTGGAGGCGTTCGGACTCGACTTCGAGAACCCGGTCGGAGTCGCGGCGGGGTTCGACAAGAACGCCCGCCTGCCGTCGGTGCTGACGGCGCTCGGGTTCGGCCACGTGGAGGTCGGAGGCGTCACGGCCGAACGCCAGCCCGGCAACTCCCGGCCGCGCCTGTTCCGCCTGCCCGAGGACCGGGCGCTGATAAACCGAATGGGGTTCAACAACGAGGGCGCGGACCGGGTCGGCGAACGCCTCGACGCCGCGTCGCTCCCGGACGCGCCCGTGGGCGTCAACATCGGCAAGTCGAAGTCGACGCCGCTCGCAGAGGCCCCCGACGACTACCGCTACACCTACGAGCGGGTGGCCGACGCCGGCGACTACTTCGTGGTGAACGTCTCCAGCCCCAACACGCCGGGACTCCGGAGCCTCCAGCACCGCGACGCCCTCGAAGGCATCTTCGGGACTCTCGTCGACGCCGGGGCGTCGCCACTCCTCGTGAAACTCTCGCCGGACCTGTCGTGGGCGGCCGTGGAGGAGGCGCTGACCGTCGCGGACGAACTGGGCCTCGACGGCGTCATCGCGTCCAACACCACCACGTCGCGCCCGGCGGGGCTGGAGAACCCCAACCGGGCCGAGCAGGGCGGCCTCTCCGGGAAGCCGCTGGAGTCGACGGCCACGGACCTCGTGCGGTTCATCGCGGAGCGGACCGACCTGCCGATAGTCGGCGTCGGCGGCGTCTCCGACGCCCGGAGCGCCTACGAGAAGATACGTGCGGGCGCGAGCGTGGTCCAGTTGTACACGGCGCTCGTCTACGAGGGACCGGGCGTGGCCCGCGATGTCAACGAGGGACTGCTCGAACTGCTGGAGCGCGACGGGTTCGACTCGGTGGCCGACGCCGTCGGCGCGGACCTCGACTAGTCGCGGACGATGACCACGGCGTCGCCCGCCTCGACCATCTCGCCGTCGCCGGCGTACCGACGTTCCTCGTTCACCTCGAACGCGTCCGACGCTATCTCGACGCCGGCGACTTCGAGGACGCCGTCGGTCACCTCGTAGTCGCCCTCGTCGATGCCCGCCTCTATCTCGGGCACCTTCTCGCCGAACTTCGGGCCGATGACCGAGTAGTCGAGGTCGATGCCCGTCACCACCGACTCGACCGGCGGCTCCTCGTCGTGGGTGTCGAGGCTGTCGACGTGCATCACCCGGCGCACGTCCGCCTCGAACCCGCGCATGTCGCCGTACACCTCCACCGCGTCGATGTCGGCGTTCATCGACAGCTGGTGGTCGGTCTTGTACTTGCGGAGCGCACCCACCACGTCCATCGCCGTCTCGCCCGCCTCGAAGTCGGCGTCGACGCCGAGCGGTTCGGGCCAGTCGGCGCGGTGGACGCTCCCGTCGTCGTACATGTCGCGCCAGAGCTCCTCGGTGACGTGCGCGAGGAATGGCGCGAACAGCTTCACGAACCGCCGGTGGGCCGTCTGGAGCGTGTACGCAGCCGACGGGTCGGCCGCGGTCGGGTCGTCGCCCTCGGCCTCGCGGATGCGCTGTTTGGCGATTTCGAGGTAGTCGTCGCAGAACGTGTGCCAGAAGAACGAGCGCAGGCGGTCGCGCGCCTTCGAGAACTCCCGGTTCTCGAACCGTTCAGTCACGGTCTCTATCTCACGGTCGAGTTCGGCCAGCAGCCACCGGTCGAGTTCGCGGAGGTCGTCCTCGTCCGGGCGGTCCATCCGCTCGTCCGGCGTGAGCGAGTCCACCAGCTTCGAGGCGTTCCAGAGCTTCCGGAGGAGCTTCTCGCCGGCGCGCAGGCCCTTCTCCTTGTACGGCAGGTCGTCGCCCACCGCCGACCCGGCGGCCCAGTAGCGCGCGGCGTCGACGGGGTACTGCTCTAACACCTCGTCGGGCGAGACGATGTTGCCGAGCGACTTCGACATCTTGACACGATTCTCGTCGAGCACCATCCCGTTGATCATCACGGAGTCGAACGGCACCTCGCCCGTGTGCTCGTAGCACTTCACGACGGTGTGGAACAGCCAGAACGAGATGATGTCGTGGCCCTGCGGGCGCACGTCGAACGGGTACAGTTCGTCGCGCGCTATCTCCATCTCCCCGCTCTCCTCGTTCCAGTCCCAGTCGGCGTTGATGAGCGGCGTGAGCGACGAGGTGGCCCACGTGTCGAACACGTCGTCCTCCGGGGTGAACGACTCGCAGTCGCACTCGGGGCAGGCGTCGACCGGCGGGTCGTCCTGGAGCGGATCGACCGGCAACTGCTCGCGGTCGGCGACGATTTCGTGGTCGCACTCGTCGCAGTACCACACGGGGAACGGGATGCCCGACGAGCGCTGGCGCGAGATGGACCAGTCCCACTGGAGCCCCTCGATCCAGTTCTTGTACCGCGTGAACATCTTCTGGGGGTACCAGTCCATCTGCCGACCGGCTTCGAGGTACTCGTCGGTCTTGTCGAGGAGCTTGATGTACCACTGCTCGGCCACGAGGAACTCGACGGGCGTGCCGCAGCGCTCGTGGACGTTGACGGTGTGGGAGATGTCGCGGCGGTCGAGTAGCGCGCCCGCCTCACGCAGGTCCTCGACGATGGCCTCGCGGGCCTCCTCCGAGGAGAGGCCGGCGTACTCCTCGGCCACCTCGGTCATGGTGCCCGACTCGTCGATGGCGATGCGCAGGTCGAGGTCGTGAGCCTGATACCACTCGATGTCGGTCTGGTCGCCGAACGTACAGCACATCACGACCCCCGACCCCGTCTCGAGGTCGACGCGTTCGTCCTCCAGAATCGGGACCTCCTGCCCGAACAGCGGGACCCGCGCCGTCTCGCCCACGAGATGCTCGTTCTCGTCGTCGTCGGGGTGGACGAACACCGCGACGCAGGCGGGCAGGAGTTCGGGGCGTGTCGTGGAGATGACGAAGCCGTCGTCGCTGCCGGCTATCTCGAACTCGATGTCGTGGAAGTGCGACGGCCGTTCGTCGTCCTCGGTCTCGACCTGCGAGATGGCCGTCTCGCACTCGGGACACCAGATGGTGGGCGCGCGCTGGCGGTACTCCCGGCCCCGTTCGTAGAGGTCGATGAAGGAGAGTTGGGAGACGCGCTGGACCTCGGGCGAGATGGTCTGGTAGGTCTCGTCCCAGTCGATGGAGATGCCGAGGTTCTGCATCTTCTCGGTGAACTCCGCCTCGTACTCGTCGCAGACCTCGCGGCACATCCGCTGGAACTCGCGGCGGTCGTAGTCCTGGTGGCGCACCCCGAGTTCCTCCTCGGTCAGGCGCTCGGAGGCGATGCCGTTGTCGTCGTAGCCGAACGGGAAGAACACCTCCTTGCCCCGCATCCGGTTGAACCGCGCCACGAAGTCCTGCAGGGTGAACCCGTAGACGTGGCCCCAGTGGAGACTGCCGGAGACCGTCGGCGGCGGCGAGTCGATGGAGAAGACGGTGTTGGGGTCTACGGTCTCCCCGGCGTACGCGTAGGTGTCCTCCTCCACCCACCGGTCCTGCCACTCGGGTTCGACGGTCTCCGGGTCGTATTCTCCACTCGGCATTCTAGTGGCGTTGTACCACCTCGTTCGCTGTTAAACCCCTCGGTTCGGCCGGGGCGCGGCGGTTTCGGCCCCGTGAGAGCGGCGTCGCCCGCACCGCCGGAGCCGCGTCGAAACCCCCGCGACGGGCGCTATATAGTCTACCCACCCGTCAGTTGGGCTCATAGTCCCCTTTTTGCACAGCGGGGCGGTGTGAGACGATGCGGGACGTGCCGTCACACGCCCGCCGAAATCCATGAACCCCCTCGCAGACTACAGCCAGATACGCGAGACGATGCGCGAGTGCGTCGCCCGACCGGACGACGGGCCCCTCCCCCGGCCCGACGACGGCGACGGACCGTTCCCCCGGACCGGACGCGACTAGCGGCGGCCGCGCCGGGTCGACGTGGACGGGTAGCCGCCACCGGTCGGCGTCCCCCGAGTCGACCGAGCGGCACGAACCCACACCCGTCTCCGTCCGCCGCGAGCGACTCGGCCGTTTCCGGAACTCGTATTCAGCCCGGTTCCCGTGCGTTCTACGGCCTCCGGCGGTCGGCTACGCCGCGCTTCGACGACCCCACGGTCGTCTGCGCGCACGGCGGTCGCGTCGGCAGACTGTCGGACCGCGAGCGTCACTCGCGCCCGTCGCGAGGGTCGTCCGCGTCGCCGCCGTCGCCATCACCGCCACTGCCGCCGCCGTCAGTATCGTCGGCGTCGCCGGTCGGCGGTCCGCCGGGCGCCGGGTCCGCCCCGCCCGCCCCGAGGTCGGCGGGGGGCGACAGTTGTGCGAGCGATTCACCGCGCACGAGGTGCGGCAGCACGAGTTTCCCCGACTGCACTATCAGGACGAGGAGCAACGGCGCGAGGAAGAGGCCGTACCAGCCGAACAGGACCGGGCCGAGGATGTACGCGAACATCACCATCCCGACGTGGAGGTCCCGGCCGGAGATGTACGGCCGCAGGAGGAGTTCGGGGAGCGTGTCGACCACGACGAACGCCGTCATGGCGAAGACGACCGGGAACCACAGGAGCGCCGGGTCGTTGAGGCCGGCGTCGACTCCGAGATACAGCGCGACGGGGACGTACACCAGTTTGGGGCCGACGACGGGGACGAGGCTCCCCACGCCCGTGAGCAGGCCGAGCAGGATGGGCGCGGGGACGCCGGTGGCGGCCGGGGCGAGGAGGTCGAGCGCGTTGTAGGTAATCGCGGCGACGGCCGCGATGGCGAACGCGGTGAGGATGTTGCCGAAGTAGAGCGTCTGGAGGTCGTGGTCGACGGCCGCGGCGAACGCGTACGCCGCGCTGTCCTCCCCCACCATCGAGCGGTACCACCGCGCGAGCTTTCGGTCGTCGCGGAGCAGGAAGAACGCGAGCGCTAACACGACGAACAGGTAGAGCAGTCCGGTCACGACCGCGCCGAGGTAGGCGACCACCGTCGAGAGGATGTTACGGACGGACTCGGCGTTGAGATCCGATAGCTGCTCGGGGAGGACGTCGAGGAACGCCCGGGGGTCGCCCAGGAACGACGCCACGTCGAGATACGGCGCGAGGTAGCTCGCGAAGTCCGGCCCCGTGCTCACGACGTCCGAGAGCTGTTCGACGCCGACGACGACGGTGTAGCTCACGAGCACGAGCACCGGCAGGGCGACGGTGACAAGCGAGCCGAGTGCGACGACGGTGGGCGAGTCCACTCGGCCGAGGAATCGCCGGTAGATGGGCCGGGTGGCGTAGTAGACGAACACGCCGAGCAGGAAGACACCGAGGAACGCGTACACCACGAACGCGAGCACGGCCACCAAGAAGAGGATGACCGCCCACCACGCGAGACGGTCGCGGTCGAACTCGGTGTCGACGGAGATGCCCATACTGGCGATTAGAGTCGACGGGGAAAACGGCGGCGGCCACCCCGCCCGCCTCCCGGCGGCCTACGCCAGCGCCGAGAGGTCGAACTCGAACGCCGCCACCGGCAGTTCGAGGTCGTGTTCGACCAGCACCGCGGGGTGGAGTTCGCCTATCACGCCCGCCTCGTCGCCGTCTATCACCACCGACGCCGCGCGGCCGTCGATGAACGAGGGGTGGTCCACGGGCGGCGTCTCCAGTTCGACGCCGAAGTCCGCACACAGCGCCGCGAGGCGCGCCTTGGCGTCCTCGTAGGTCGCGTCGTGGCGCGCGAGGGTCGCGGCGACGTGGCGCGCCTCCGCGACGCGCGTGTTCTCGTCGTCGTCCCGGTGGGCCACGAGGCCTATCTCGGCGAGGTCCTGCGGGTACGACCGGTGGGTGTTGTTCTCCAGCACCATCGCCAGCGAGGGGAGCGCCCACGTCCGAAGCATGGTGTAGTCCTCGCTGTACGGTTCGGTGATGGTCGCCGCCTCGTCGCCGCCGAGGACGTCGCTCCCGGCGGCGACGTTCATCCGGTCGTAGTTCTCGGCTCCCGATATCATGTGGAAGTTGAGCAGGTCCTCGAAGCCGAGGCCGACCAGACTGCTCCGCACCGCGTCCTCCAGTCGGGAGCGTTCGTGGCGGCCGCCCACGGTGCCCACGTCGGGGTAGCGCGGTTCGAGTTCGTTGAACCCGTACGCCCGGCCCACGTCGTCCACGAGGTCGAGGGGGTGGAGCACGTCGACGCGGTAGGGCGGTACCGACACCTCGTAGGCGGTGTCGTCGCCGAGCATCGCGTCCGCGTCGAGCCCCGACCGCTCGAACAGGTCGACCACCTCCTCCATCTCCAGGTCGACGCCCAGCATCGACTCGATGCGGTCGTGGGAGACGGTCTTGGTCTCCACCTCGAAGTCGGGGCGGGGGAGCGTCCCCGACTCGTACTCCACCTCGACCTGCTCTATCGTGACCCCGCGGGCGTCGAGGGCGTAGCAGATGATGTTGCACATCCGGTCGATGGTCCACTGGTCCGTGCCCGTGAGTTCCACGAGGAGTTCGCGCGAGTCGGTGTCCACCTCGGTCCGGCGGCCGTTGATGACCGGCGGGAACGAGAACAGGCCGAGTTCGTCGTAGATGGCGGGCATGCGCTCGTACTCCTCGACGATGTCCGCGTACGTCTCGCCGGTGGGGTGGTCGCGGAGTACCTCCGCGGGCGTCATGCTCCGGTCGGCGTCGAGAGGGACGAACTCGTCGCCCTCGGGGTCGACGCCGCGGTAGGCGATGGAGTTGCCGCCGCCCTCCTCCAGCGTGTCACCTTTCAGCATCGTGAGGTCGTGGATGCCGATGGCCCCCTTGACGCGCTTGCGCCCCATGGTGGCGTGGAGTTTCTCCTGCAACTGGATGAGCGAGTCGAGACCCGCCTCGTCCAAGTCGACGCCGCGAATCACCGCGCCGGTGACGTACGGTCGCTCGTCGGGGACGGACTCCGCGACCCGGAACGTCCAGTCGGGGTCGTTGGTGTTGGGGACGTACACCCCGCGGTCGTCGCCGTAGTGGTAGCGCAGCGACCGGGCGACGCCCTCGACCGAGAGGCGGTCGAGGCGGTCCGGGCCGAACTCCAACTGCATCTCGCCGTCCTCGGTCTCGCCCTCGTACTCCAGTCCGAGGCCGAACAGGTCCTCCTTGAACTCCTCGTCGGACTTCTCCTCGTGGCCGGTGAGCCGTCGGAGTTCGTCCGGGTCGACGTCGACGACGGGCATCAGTGAACCACCTCCGTCTCCCGCAGGAGTTCGAGGTCCGCCAGCGTCCCGTGGACGTCGCGGATGTCGTCGAAGCCGTACATCAGCATCAGGAGGCGTTCGAGCGCCAGCCCCCACGCCATCACGTCGCACTCGACGCCCAGCGGTCGGAGCACCTCGTCGCGGAACATGCCCGAGTTCCCTATCTCGATGAGTTCGCCCGTCTCGGGGTGCTTGCCGAACAGTTCGAAGGAGGGCTCGGTGTAGGGGTTGTAGTGGGGCTTGAACTCGATGTCGGTGATACCGAACTGCTCGTAGAACTCCTCGAAGGTGCCCATCAGGTCGCGCACCGAGAGGTCCTCGGCCATCACCCAGCCCTCTATCTGGAAGAACTCCAGCAGGTGGGTCGGGTCGAGCGTGTCGTTGCGGTACACCTTCTCGACGGAGAAGAACCGCTGGGGCGGGTCGAGTTCACCCACCTCGGTGCCGGAGAGGTAGCGCATCGACAGCGACGTGGTGTGACCCCGGAGGTCGACCTCGCGGGCCACGTCCTCGGTCCACGGCGAGTGGTAGCCGTCGCCGTCCGCGCCGACGCCCTCGCGGTGGGCGGACTCGACGCGTTCCAGCAGGTCCTCGGGCAGGTCGTCCATCGGCGGCACGTCGAGGCCGAACTGGTCCCAGTGGGTGCGCGCCGGGTGGTCCTGTGGCATGAACAGGCAGTCGTTTATCCAGAACTCGGCGTCGGCGTGGGGACCCTCCATCTCCCGGAAGCCCATCCCGACGAGCACGTCCTTGACGCGGTCGGCGGTCTGACGCAGGATGTGAGTCTTGCCGCCGCGGTACTCGGGCGCGTCGGCCTCGACGTTGTACTCGGCGAACTCGACGTCGCGCCACTCGCCGGACGTGAGTATCTCGGGCGTGAGGCGGTCGACCGTCTCGGCCGCCTCGACGCCCTCCATCAGCGCCGTCACGCCCTCGTCGGTCAGTGTGACCGACCGCACCGTCCGCTCGGTCCGATCCACGAGGCCGCGTCGTTCGAGCTGCGCCAGCACGTCCTCGTCGTCGACGGCCCCGCCCTCGGCGAGGGCGGCCAGCGCGTCGGCCTCCGCGTCGGCGTCGGGGTCGGCGTCCGGGTCCGCGGTCACCTGCCCGCTCTCTATCTCGCCGTAGCCCTTGCGGGCGTAGTTCGAGAGCGCGATGTCCACCTCGGGACCCTCCAGTTCGGCCCCGCCGAGGACCTCGCCCATCGAGACGGGGTCCTCGTCCGCGCCCGCCGCGACGGCGGCGCGGTAGAGGCGCGCCTCGGGCAGGCCGGCGTCGACGTACGTCCGGCCCTCGTCGGTGAGTTCGTCGTCGGTCACCGTCTCCTCGCGCACGGCCACCAACCCTTCGTCGCGGAGGTCGAACGCCGCGCCGGTGGCCGTCTCGGGTTTGATGCCCGCCTCGTCGGCGAGTTCGTCTATCGTCTGTTCGTCGGTCGCGCTCGCGGCCCGGAGGACCGCGACCTGTGATTCGGGGAGTCTCATTCCGTTTGCGTTGTGCGGTAGAGCGTCTGACCGTCAGTTAGCGTTTCCGAAACCCGTACCCGGGAGCGCCGTCGGCTCCCACGGCCGGTTTCGTCCCGGCGTGCCCGGCGGGGCGCGCCCGGACTCCACCGCCCGTTCAGGCCGGGAAGAAGAAGCCGAACCCCCGGCGACCGCGTGGCTCACGGACCGTGCGTCTCCTGACGCGGGCACTGGCACGGGGTTCGGATGCCATGTGCGTCGGGTCGGGAGCCACCGCTAAAAACGTTGCGAGGGACGCCTACAGCGACTCGTTCGTGGTGCTGCCGTCGTCCGCCCCACTGCCGGAGGCCTCCCCGCGGTCGGTGTAGCGCTGGCGACCCACCGCCTCCCGGTCGACCATGTTGAACACGGCCTGTCGCACCTCCTCGGCCGACTCGTACTCGTCCTCGCCGAGCGGTCCGAGCACCTCGCGGAGGGTGGTGGTCTCGTCGCCCATCGCGAGTTCGGCGTCGCCGTGGTCGGCGAGGAGTTCGTCGAGGGTCAGCGGGTACGACGCCGCGTCGATGGCGTCGTCTACCTCGCCGAAGTCGATGCCCTGTTCGCGGTCGTCCTGTCCGTGGTCGTCGTTCTCGCCGTTCGATTCCTGCGTCGTAGTCGTGTCGTCGGTCATGGTAGTGAAGTATGCCGTGATAGTGAAGTATGCCGCGTGGTTCGCCCGGACCAAACGGGTCCGAGGGGCGTCGCCGAGGTTCCCCCCAGCGTGTCGGTACGTCTCGTCCACCGCCGCGTCACAGAAGCAACGCGACGACGGCGAAGACGACGAACAGTATCACGAAGATGCGGGCTATCTCCATCGAGACGCCCGCCACGTTCCCGAATCCGACGAGGGCGGCCACGATGGCCAGCACGAAGAACACTATCGCGTACGTGAGGAAGTCACCGCTGAACTGTAGCGGAACGAGCGCCTCCGCGAGGCCGGCGAACGCCGATGTAAGGTATGTCATGTGTATCACTCTCGCAGTCGCCGAGGGCGCTCGGAGCGTCCGACCCTCTCTTCGACTGTTCGGTGAAAGATACGTCTCGTGAGGGGATAAGGCAATCGCCCAACTTTCCGAAACGAAGTCCGTATCCCCGGAGCATCTGGACGAACGTCAGATTACGACGACGACCCGGCTTCAGGCCACGTTGCGTTCGGTCAGCGTCTCGCCGGCCTCGAACCGGTCGGCGGACAGCGCCGACACGTCCACCAGCGACGCCGACCCGTCGAGACAGAGTTCGGCCACGATGCGGCCGGTCGCGGGCGCGTGCTGGAAGCCGTGGCCGGAGAAGCCGACGGCGTTCACGAACCCGGGCACCGTCTCGCCGAGGACGGGGTGGTGGTCGGGCGTGACGGCGTACAGCCCCGCCCACCCCCGGCGGACGCGCGTCTCCGGGCCGAAGTACGCCGCCGCGTCGGCGGCGCGTTCCACCGCCGTCGCCGCCCACGCGAGGTCCATCCCCTCGTCGTAGGCGTCGGGGTCCGCCGCCGGGTCCGCGTCCGCGAAGTGCCCGCCCACCAGCGCCGTCTCCTCGTCCTCGGGTCGGAAGTACGACCCCCTGTCGAGGTCGATGGTCAGCGGAACGTCCGCGGCGAGGGGCGTCTCGGGTTCCACCACGGCTATCTGGCGGCGCCGGGGCGACACCGGGAGGTCGACGCCCGCCGTCGCCGCCACGTCGGCCGCCCACGGCCCGGCCGCGTTCACCACGAAGTCGGCGTCGCGGCGGGTCCCGTCGGCGACGACGCCGGTCACCGGACCGTCCCCGTCGTCGGCCCGGAGAACGTCCGTGACGGCGGTCCCCGTCCGCACCGTCACGCCCGCGTCGCGCGCCGCGTCGGCGTACCCCTGCACCGCGAGGTGCGGGTCGGCCACGCCGTCGTCCGGCGAGTACGCCGCGCCGACGAACGCCTCGGTCCGGAGTTCCGGGCAGTTCGCCGCCGCCTCGTCGGGCGAGAGGAACTCGCTCGGGACGCCCCGGTCGTTCTGCATCGCCACGTTCTCGCGGAACCGGTCGGCGGTCGCCGCCTCGCGCGCGAGGAAGAGATAGCCCGTCCGGCGGAACCCCACGTCCACGCCGAACCGTTCCTCGAACGACTCCCAGACCCGCATCGACGCGAGCGAGAGGTCGACGTTCACGGGCGTCGAGAACTGCGCCCGGATACCCCCGGCGGCCCGGCCGGTCGACCCGCCGCCGAGCGACCCCTTCTCGTAGACGGTCACGTCCGCACCCCGACGGGCGAGGGCGTACGCGCAGGAGAGACCCACGACGCCCCCGCCGACGATAACGACGTGCACGCCCGACGGCACGCGCCGAGGGCGGGAAACACTGACGGTCGGGCGGACCGCACGCCGACGCATGACCGACGTGCGCGTACTCTCGGCGGCCGACGTGGCGCAGGTGGTGTCGCTCCCGGACCTCCTCCCCGTGGCGGAACGGGCGTTCGTGAAACAGGGGCGCGGCGAGGTGGAGCGTCCGTCGCGCCCGCACTTCCCGGTCGGCGTCGGGCGGTCGGACGGCGACGGTGACGGCGACGACGGTGACGGCGGCGACCCCCAGGGCACCGGTCTCGTCATGCCGGCGTACATCCACGGCGACGAGACGTACGCCACCAAACTCGCGGCCGTCCACCCCGGCAACGCGGACCGCGGCCACCCCACCGTGAACGCCCAGATAGTCGTGAGCGACGCCGACACCGGCCTGCCCCGGGCGTTCCTCCACGGGAACCGGGTCACGAACGCCCGAACCGGCTGTATCGGCGGCCTCGCGGCGCGCGAACTCGGCGCGTCGCCCGTCCGCCTCGGCGTGTTCGGCGCGGGCGCGCAGGCGCGGTGGCAGACCCGGGCCGTCGCGGCCGCGACCGACCTCGCG
This sequence comes from Haloferacaceae archaeon 50, assembly GCA_046097085.1. GTDB lineage: Archaea > Halobacteriota > Halobacteria > Halobacteriales > Haloferacaceae. The sequence continues at coordinate 546,512 of CP175567.1, forward strand.
TCCGTGCGCGTCTACTCGCCGAGCGACTCCCGGGAGTCCTGCGCCGCCGACCTCCGGGCCGAACTCGGGGACCACGACGGCGAGGGCGGCGACTCGGGGGACGGCGCCGTCGACGTGCGGGCGGTCGACTCGCCCGAGGCGGCCCTCGCGGACGCGAACGTGGTCGTGACCGCGACGACGGCGTCGGCCCCCGTGTTCCCGGGGTCGGCGCTCGAACCCGGGACGCTCGTTGTCGCGGTGGGGGCCTACACCGCCGAGACGCGCGAACTCGACGCGGAGACGTTCTCGCGCGCGGCGCGCGTGTTCGCGGACGTGCCCGAGGAGGTGGCCGAGATAGGCGACCTCCGGGGGACGGGCCTCGACGTCGACGACCTGCTCCCCCTCTCGGACGTCTTCGAGGGGATCGCCGGACGCGAGGCGGCCGACGAGATACTCGTGGTGGAGAGCGTCGGGACGGCCGTCCTCGACGCGGCGGCCGCCGCGCGGGTGGTCGAACGGGCGGCGGCGGCGGGCGTCGGGACGGGAGTAGAACTCTGAGTCGGACGCCGCCCCGGCGTCACGCCCGCCGGCGGACGCCCGGCAGACGGGGGCGCAGCGTCCGCCGGAGTCGCCGGACCGGGGGCGACCGCGCGACGGCGACGCCCCAGCGGTCGGCACAGCAGAGCGTCGCCCCCGCGGCGAACAGCGCGAGGTTGGCGCGCGCGTCGGCGGCGTAGACGAGCGAGAGCGACCCGCCGGCGTCCGAGAGGGGCGCGAAGGGCCGGACACCCATCGGCGTCACGACGTCGGCAGCGAGGTGGACGAGCACCGCGCCGGCGCCGACGGCGAATCCTCGGGCCGCGGCGCGGCGGACGCTCCCCGCGGACGACCGGCGGGGGCGGCGACCGCTCGCCGCGCCCGCGACGGAAGCCGCGGCGACGCCGAGGAGGACCGCGAACCAGACGGAGTGGGTGAAGCCGCGGTGTTGGAGTCCGGGCACGTAGTGGTCCGCGTCGGGGGCCGTCGCCAGCGCCAGCAGACCCGCCAGCGCGGGCGATGGACCGGCGTCCCGCCGGAGGAGGACTCCGCGCCGGACGAGGACGTACGCCGCCATCGCCGCGCCGAGGTGGCCTAGGAGGTACACGGTCGGCCCCCCGCACGTTCGACTCCCTCGCCGGTCGCGTCCGCGTCTCGCGTGAACTGGTCCCCCGCCATGGTGTGACGGGGCGCGCCGGGCGAGGAAGCGGTGCGCGTTCAGTCGGACGCGATTCTTAAGCGGGTCGTCGGTGCCGAAGAAAGGGGCGAACGCTCGGCTCCGCTACAGGTCGCGCCGCGGCGACTCTATCTCGATGTCGAGGTCCTCCAGCAGTTCCTCTGCCTCCTCGCGTTTCTCCTGGTGTTCCGCGAGGAACTCGCGCATGAGGCCGGCGGCCTGTGCCTTGCAGTCGCCGCAGAGTCGCTCGCCGCCCACGCACTCGTCGTACACCTCCTTGGCGAACTCGTCGTCGTCGCCCGCCAGCAGGTAGGCGTAGAGTTCGTAGACGGGGCACTTGTCGGCCTCGCCGCCGAGTTCTCGCTGTTCCTCGGCGGTGTCGCGCCCGCCGGTGGCGGCCGCCATCACCTTGTCGTAGCCCTCCTCGGGGTCGTCGAGCAGCGAGATGTGGCTGGCCGGCACCGACGACGACATCTTGCCGCCCGTGAGCCCCGTCATGAAGCGGTGGTAGATGGAGGAGGGCGGCACGAACCCGAAGCCGCCGTGGTCCTCCTCGACCTCGCGCGCCAGTTCCTCGGCCTCCGTGGGCGTGAGGTCGAACGCGTCGACGTGGGCCTCGTACCGGCGCTTCTCGCCGTCGATGGCCTCGATGAGCGCCTCGAACGCCTCGTCGGTGGCGTCGCGGTCGAGGAAGCGCACGCGTGGGCGGAGGGGCTCTTTCCCCGCGTTCTCCAGTTTCTCGACGGCCGCGTCGCGCACGTCGGGCACGGCGGTGTCGTACTCTTCGAGCCACTCGGCCGCCTCGCCGCACCGAGGTCTGTCGGGGTCCTCGGCGTACTCCCGGCGGTGGTCGTACGCCGCCGCCACCAGCGGTCGCTCCTCGGCGTCGAGTTCGAAGCTGGCGTACGCCTCGGTCACCTTGAAGTAGCGCATCCGCGCCGCGAGGTCGCGCGCGAGGCGGACGTGGGGGTCCTGGTCCGGTCCCACGGGGATGACCGTGGGCTTCGGGTCGTCCATCTGGGGGTAGAGGATATCCGCCATCTGGGTCACGACGCTCTGCATGTGCGAGACGTCCGTCTCGCCGTCGAAGCCGTAGATGGCCTGAAACTCCGAGAAGTTGGCCTTCGCGCCGAGTTCGAAGGCGAGGTCCTGCACCCGGCGGTTGGTCGACTGCCGGTAGAGTTCGCCCTCCTCGGGGTCGAACCCCAGCGCCAGAAGCGAGAGGAGGTAGTCGCGGGCGTGTTCGTCTATCTCCTCCCACGTCAGGCCGCGCGCGGCGTGCGCTTCGAGGTCGGCGATGAGGCCGTGCGCGTCGCCGCCCTGCCGTTGGTGCCAGATTATCTCGTCGAACACCATCTTGTGGCCGATGTGGGGGTCGCCGGTGGGCATGAACCCCGAGAGCACCGCGAACGGGTCGCCGTCGCGCATCGCCTCGGCGACGGGCCGGTAGTCACGGTGGCCGAAGATGACCCCGCGGCGCATCAGGTAGTGGGGGTCCGGCACCTCGGACAGCACCTCGTCGAACTCCTCGATGCCGAACTCGGCGAACAGCTTCCGGTAGTCCGACACGGTCGAGGAACCCCACGGGTCGAGGGCGACGTCGTCGGCTCCGCTGGCCGCCCCGCCGTCGGTCCGAGGCGTCTCCGACGCCTCGCTGTCGGCACCGTCCGCGGACGACCACTCCGCCGCGGGCGCGTCGCTGTCTGCGTCTCGGTGCTCGTCCGCGGCGTCGTGGGCGTTCGTGTCTCGCGTCATGTCAGGGAGTGAGTCGGGCCACAGAGAGCCAGTCTATCTCGTCACTCGCGGCGGTTCGCGCAAAAACCATTCGCTTCCGGACCCCGCCCGCGAGGCGCACGTCGAGCGATAAGTTCCGGGGCACGAACGCGTGGTCGCGCGCCACCGCGCGAACGAGGCGGTCGGAGTGGCCGAGGTCGTCCACGCCGTCGAACTCGTCGTAGGTCCGGAAGTCCGCGCCGAACTTGAACCCGCTCTTGGGCACCGACCCCGCGTCGCGCAGGGCGGCGTAGACCCGCAGGCGGCGGTCGAACCGTTCGCCCTCCACCTCGCGCCCGCGCGCCGTCACGGCGTCGGCGTCGAGGCTCAGACCGCCGCGGGCGGCGAGGTACGCCGCCTCGACCAGTGACAGTTGGAGGGGGCCCTCCTCGGCGTTGCGGCCGTAGAGCCGTTGGCCGTAGAAGCCCTCGCGGTACACCTCGTCCGACGCGTCCCAGAGGAGGACGCGGTCCGAGAGCAGGTCGGCGTCGAGTTCCCGGTCGGGGACGTACTCGCACGACCCGCGCGCCTCGACCGCCTCGGTCTCGAAGTAGGTGAGTTCGCCGTCCTCGTCCACCACCGCGACCACGTCGGCGTCGCCGCCGAGTTCGGCCACGGGAATCGATTCTCGCTCCCCCGCGAGCCGCACGCGGTACAGCGTCTCGTCGTCCCACGGCCCCTTCCCGCGCGGGTAGACCACGAAGTCAGCGCCGGCGGGGTCGTCGACCCACTCCTCGCGGGCGGGCGAGAGGTAGAACCCACGCTCCCGCAGGTCGCGGTACACGGCGAACGAGAGCACCGCGCCCGTCCGCGTCAGGAACTCGCGGAAGTCCATCCCCCCGACCGAGTCGAGGTCGTCGCGAAACAGGAGATGTGCGGCCTCGACGGGCGCGAGGAACACCGTGTTGCCCTCGCCCGGGCGACCGTAGCCCCGCGAGTCGTAGAACCGCTGGCGGGCGTCGCCCTCGACCCGGACGACGCCGTCGTCCCGCAGGTGTCCGTCCATACTCGTGCCGGGGGCGGCGACGACATATGGCCTGCGATGCGGGCCGGACGCCGCGGTCAGGGTGGCCCGCCCGTCGCGTCCCCGTCGTCCGCGCCGCGGTCCCCGCCGTCGTCGTCGGCCAGGTCCTCGTCCGCCTCCGCGTCTTCGCCCGTGTCCGTGTCCGCGTCCGCGTCGAACGCGTCGCACGTGCCGTCGAGACACCGGCGGCCCCGGGCCGTCTCGAAGACGGGCAGGCCGCAGTCGCACTCGCCGACGACGACGCCAGCGGGCACCGTGAACGCCGTCTCGCAGTCGGGGTAGGCGTCGCACCCCGCGAGGAGGCGGCCGCGCCGCCGGATGATTCGGAGGTCCGACCCGCAGTCGGGACAGGACCACTCGCGGTCGAACCGCTCTCGGACGGCGTCGTCGAGCGGTTGGCACGCCCGGTCGATACACACCTCGAAGACCGCGCCGCGTTCGACCCGCATCGTCGGCAGGCCGCAGTCGTCGCACGTGGCGTCCGTCACCGTCGCACCCGAGATGAGAGAGTACTCCCGCCCGGACGCGATGTCGACCACCGCGCCGTTCACGCGCACCAGCGCACCCCCCGTCTCCGGGTGTTCGCCCACCGGGACCCCCGCCGCGGAGGTGGGGTAGCGCGCGTCGCCCGCCGTCTCGTGGGAGGCGACCCGGAGGGTCTGCTCGTCGGTGCGCGCGGTCACGCCGAACCCGCCGCCGCCAGTCTCGATGGTCACCGCGTCGGCGCGCGTCAGCCACGCCACCGGTTGGTAGCCGTCGGCGTCGTGGACCAGCACCGTCTTGTCCGGCTTGACCACCACGACCACGTGACCGCGGAGGGTTCGCTCGCGCGCCCCCTCGAAGGTGGTCGTACACTCGCCCGCGAACACGCGCGTCGCGTCCGTCCCTGTCATGCGCCGGGGTGGTCCCGGCCTCCTACTTAAGCGCCGGGCCGGACGGGGTCAGAGGCTCCCCTCGTCCCACACGGCGTAGGCGGTGACGCCGCCGATGACCGTGAGTACCGCGACCACGCCCACCGCGAACGCCGGGCCGAGGCCGAACGCGAGGTGGCCCGGTTCCCGTTCACTGGGGGTCACGGTGGGTTCGGAGTGGGTGACGCGGAGCGTCGCCGACTTCCCGGCGACGGTGGCGGTGTGGTTGCCCGGTTCCGCGACGACTCGCTCGAACCGGACCGTCCGCGTCTCGCCCGCCGGGACGCGCACCGCCGTCCGGTTCACCACCGCGTCGTCGAACCGGAGCGCCAGGTTCCGCCGGGCCGCGTCGTCGGTCGGGTTCGTGACGTTCACCCGAATCGTCGCCCGTCGGTCCTCCTGCATCACGCTCCGGTTGAAGCTCACACCCGCGACTGAGAGCGACCCCGCGTCCGGGTCGTCCGCCGCGTCGGTCGCGGTGGGCGTCCGCGTGGTCGTCGCCGTGGGCGTCGAAGTCGGCGTCGGCGTGTCGGAGCCGCCGAACAGTCCGCCGAACAGCGAATCCGAGTCCGAGTCGTCCGGCCCGGCGGTGTCGGTCGCCGTCGGCGTGTCCGCACCGTCGCCGCCGTCGGAACCGTCACCGCTCGGCGTCGGCGTGGCCGTCGCCGTGGGCGTGGGCGTCGAAGTCGACGTCGCAGAGCCGGTCGTCGCGGAGTCCGTCGGCGAGTCGGCCGCCGCCGAGGTCGTCCGCGTGTCGGTGGTGGTCGACGTCGACGTGTCGGTGGTGGTCGACGTCGACGTGTCGGTCGGTGTCGGCGTATCGGTCGCCGTGTCTGTCGCCGTCGCGGTCGTCGACGTCGGCGCGTCCGTCGGCGTCGGCGTGTCGGAGTCGCCGAACACGCTTGCGAGGAACGACCCCGAGTCGTCGGAGGCGGTCGCCGTGTCTGTCGACGTCGCGGTCGTCGACGTCGGCGTATCAGTCGGGGTCGACTGTGGCGTGTCCGTGGAGGTGGTCGTCGACGTGTCGGTGGTGGTCGACGTCGACGTGCCCGTGGATGTCGACGTCGGAGAGTCAGTCGAGGTCGACGTGTCGGTAGCAGTCGGGGTGGGCGTGGCCGTGTCGGTAGCAGTCGGGGTCGGCGTCGGCGTCGCGGTGTTCGTTTCGGCCGTGTCCGTGACCCCGAGTACCCGTTCGACGAACGAGTCCGAGTCGTCGGACGCGGTGGTCGTAGCGGTCGACGTGGCCGTCCGCATGTCTGTCGAAGTCGACGTCGGCGTGTCCGTGGAGGTGGCCGTCGGCGTGTCGGTAGAGGTGGCCATCGAAGTCACAGTCGCCGTATCGGTCGCTGTGGCCGTCGTACCGTCGGAAGCGGTCGCCGTCGTCTCGCCGTCCGTTCCCGACTCGTCGTCCGTCGTCGTCTCGCCCGCCGTGGCGGTCGGCGACCCGTCGCCAGTCGTCTCCCGCGCGGCGGTAGTCGCTGCGGTTGCCGTCTCCGGCGTGGCGGTGGTCGCCGTCTCCGGCGCGGCGGTCCCGGTCGCGCCGGCCGTCGTCTCCGCCGCCGCCGCGACGCCCGGCGCGACGGCGAGGGCGAGGGCGACCGCGACGAGAACGAGCGACCCGGCCCGGCGGCGTCGGCGCACGCTACGTCGCACCCCTACACGAACGGTTCGAAAGTAAATTCAGTTCGATAGACCATTCATTCCGCATTTTATATCTTAGATTAATCTACTAATTCTATCGTATTAATGTTCGCGACCCCGGCCGCGCCTCAAGGCCTTTGGGGCGTCCGGGCGGACGGTGAGTATGGACGCCGTGCTGTTCGACATGGACGGAGTGTTGGTGAACTCGGAGGACTACTGGAACGAGTTCGAAGACGAGTTCGTGTTCGCGGAGGCCGTCGGCGACGACGCCCCCGCGCACGACGAGATAACGGGGATGAACTTCCGCGAGATATACGACTACCTCGACGAGAACTACGAGACGACGCTCGACAAAGACGAGTTCGTCGGGCGGTACGAGGAGCGGGCGGAGACGGTCTACGGCGAGGAGGTCGAACTCTTAGACGGCGCGCGCGAACTGCTTGACGACCTGCGGGACCGCGGCGTCGAGGTGGCCATCGTCTCGTCCGCGCCGCAGTCGTGGATAGCGATGGTGCTCGACCGGTTCGACCTCGGGGAGTTCGCGAAGGTGATATCCGCCGAGGACATCGACGCGCCGGGCAAGCCCGAACCGCACGTCTACGAGCACGCCGCCGCAGAACTCGGCGTCGACCCCGAGGACTGTGCGGTGGTCGAGGACTCGCAGAACGGCGCGAAGGCGGCCGTCCGCGCCGGGGCGTACTGCGTGGCCTACCGGAGCGACCACAACGCCGACACCGACCTGTCGGTGGCCGACGTAGTGGCCGAGAGCCCCGAGGAGCTCCGGGAGGAACTGCTGGCGGTGGTGGACGGCGAACGGACGAGCGCCTGACCGCACGCCGCGCCGCGTTCCGCCGGACCTGCCCGCTACTCCACGGCCACGGGACGCGCGTCCACGACTGGCCGGAGCGGCAGGTCCGGGAACGTCACCTCGACCCGGTAGGTGAGTTCGTCGTCGTCCGCGCCGAACACGCCCACCGGCAGGTCGAGGCTGTCGGAGAGGTACGTCTCCTTAGCGGTCATCTCCACGTCGTTGACGGTGACGCGGACGCCCGCGCGAGCGCCGCCCGCCCGGTTCCGGACCGTGACGGTCGCCATCTGGTTCTCGCCGCGCCCGATGCGCGCGGGCACGTCGCCCCAGTCGACTTCGACGGCGGGGAACTCGCTGGCGCTCTCGACTATCCGCTCGGCGACGCCCTCGGCGATGCCGGCGCGCCGGAGTTCGTCGGTGCCCGCTTCGACCACTTCCGCGGGGGTGCGGATGCCCCCCGTGGCGAGTTTGGAGGCGCGGCCCGACCCCACGCCGTCGATGGCGGTCAGCGCCACCGCGTCCCTGCTCACGCCGTTCTCGACGCGGGCCTCCACCCGGCGCGCGAGGTTGGCGGCGCGCGGCCCGGCGAAGCGTTCGATGAACTCCCGGAGCGCCGACAGCAGGCGGAGGGCGTTCTGGCGGATGACCCACGCGTCGCTCCGGAGTTCGGAGGGCGTCGCGTTCGACATGCTGGCTTCGAGGATGGCGAACACCTTGCGGTTCCCCCCCTCCAGTCCGGTGTCGACGCCCGTCAGCACCGAGTCCACCGCGTCCTCCTCGGACTGGCGCGCGGACACCGAGTCGAACTCGCCGGCGCCCGCCACCGTCTCGAGCACGTCGTCGACGGTGATGCGGTCGCGGTCGCACAGCGAGGCGAACTGCCGCGCGGTGTCGAGGCGGAGGTAGTACTTGGAGGCGAGTCGCCCCCGCGCCGTTGCCTCGATGGAGAGGTCGTCGCCCATCTCGACGAACCCCGCGGTCACCAGTTCGTCGAGCGTGTCTCGCACGCGCCCGCGTAGGCCCTCGAAGTCGTACCGGTCGGGCTTGGACTTCGCGCGCACGTAGTAGAACGTGGTCTCCAGCCACGACAGCACGTCGTCCAGGTCCCGGATGGTGCCCATGGCTATCTCGGCGTTGAGGTGGGCGTCGAGGTCCTCGTCGAGGCGGGACTCGATGGCCTTGCCCTCCCGCAGGAGGCGGCGGTACTTGTCGGCGTCCGACCGGTCGCACACCACCCACCCGTAGCCCACGTCGTCGTAGCCCGGACGGCCGGCCCGCCCGAGCATCTGGAGGATGTCGAGCGGACTCACGTCCACCTCCCCCTCCAGCGGGTCGTGGTGTTTGGTGTCGCGGATGACCACACAGCGCGCAGGGAGGTTCACGCCCCACGCCAGCGTCGAGGTGGAGAAGAGGAGTTTGACCTTGCCCTCCTTGAACCACTGCTCGACCCGGTCCCGGTCGCCCTTCGAGAGGCCGGCGTGGTGGAAGCCCACGCCGTCGAGCACCGACTTGCGGAGGGTGTCGTCGTCGAGTTCCTTGGCGGCGTTGTGGAAGTCGTAGTCGCCGCGCGCGCCAACCGGCACGTCGCGTTCGGCGAGTTCGTCCCGGGCCTTGCCCGCGGCGCGCACCGTGTCCTGCCGCGAGGAGACGAACACCAGCGCCTGCCCCTCCTCGCGGATGTGCTCCTCCGCGAGGTCGATGGCGCGGTAGAGGCGGCGGTACTTGTCGGCGAACGCGTTGTCGCCGTGGGAGTAGGTCTTGACCCCGGCGTGGAGGTCGACCGGGCGGTAGCCGTCGTCGAACTCGAAGGTGGTCTCGGGCGGCGCGTCCAGCCACTCGGCCACGTCGTCGATGTTGGGCATCGTGGCCGAGAGCGCCACGATGCGGGGGTCACACAGGCGGCGCAGGCGCGCGACGGTCACCTCCAGCACGCTCCCGCGTCGCTCCGAGTCGAGGAGGTGGACCTCGTCGATGACCACGCAGTCCACGTCGGTCACGAACGAGTAGCGCGCGGAGTCGTGCTTCCGGGTGGCGGAGTCGGTCTTCTCCGGCGTCATCACGAGGATGTCCGCGCGCTCGGCCCGCCGGGGGTTCAGGTCCCGCTCCCCCGTCACGACGTAGACTGAGTAGCCGAGGTCCTCGAAGCGCTCCCACTCCGTCTCCTTCTCGTTCGTCAGCGCCCGCAGGGGCGCGACGAACAGCGCAGTACCCCCCTCGCGGAGCGTCTCGCAGATAGCGAGTTCCGCCAGCGCCGTCTTGCCCGACGCGGTGGGCGCGGACGCCACCACGTTCTCGTCGGTGTCGAGGATGGCGGGCAGGGCCTCGCGCTGCATCCGGTTGAACTCCTCAAAGCCGAACGCGTCGGCGAACTCGGGGACGGCGTCCGCCACCTTCACGCGGACCACCTCGCGTGGTGCGCGCGAGCAGAGAGCGGCTTCGCCGCGACCGTGTTCACGGCGGACACCTCCCGAGAGGGCGGAGAGCGGCGAGCGAAGGGTCGGTTCCCGCGTTCGCGCGGGAGAGCCGGGGGCCGAAAGGGAGAGTCATAGGTGGACCCGGGGGCTTCGTGGCAAAAGGCGTTTCTCAACCGCGGCGGAAGTGGTCGGGGGCGCGTCGGTCGCCCGGACCGTGGCTGCCACGGTCCGTACTCTTTTGCCTGCGCCGCACGGAGGGTGCGTATGAGCAGTCGGCGCAAGCCGGACTGGCTGAAGACCCGTCCGCCCTCGGGACGCGAGTTCACGGACATCCGGCGAACGCTCCGCGACAAGGGCCTCCACACCGTCTGCGAGGAGGCGAACTGCCCCAACCTCGGGGAGTGCTGGAGCGGGGGAGACGGGGGCGGCGGGACGGCCACGTTCATGCTGATGGGCGACCGGTGTTCTCGCGGCTGTAACTTCTGCGACGTGGAGACGGGCGGGATGGAGCCGCTCGACCCGGAGGAGCCCGCGAACGTGGCCGAGGCCGTCGCCGACATCGGCCTCAACTACGTGGTGCTCACCTCCGTCGACCGGGACGACCTGCCCGACGGCGGCGCGGCCCACTTCGCGCGGACCATCCGCGAGATAAAGGAGCGCGACCCGGGTATCCTCGTGGAGGTACTCGTCCCCGACTTTCAGGGCGAACCGGAGCAGGTGCGCCGGATAATCGAGGCCGACCCCGACGTGATAGCCCACAACGTCGAGACGGTCGAGCGCCTCCAGTGGCCGGTCCGCGACCGGCGCGCGAACTACGAGCAGTCGCTCTCGGTGCTCGAACAGGTGAAACGGGAGTCCGACATCTACACCAAGACCAGCCTGATGCTTGGCCTCGGCGAGTACGACCACGAGGTGTACCAAACCCTCTCGGACCTCCGGGAGGCGGACGTGGACGTGGTGACGCTGGGGCAGTATCTCCAGCCCTCGCTGTCCCACCTCGACGTGTACGAGTACGTCCACCCCGACGCGTTCGAGACGTGGCGACGGGTGGCCGAGGAGGAACTCGGCTTCCTCTACTGTGCGTCCGGCCCGATGGTCCGGTCGTCGTACAAGGCCGGGGAACTGTTCGTCGACGCCGTGGTGCGCGACGGCAAGAGCGTCGCGGAGGCGCGCCGGGCCGCGCGCGCCGAGACCCGCTGACGACCGGACGCGCCGCCCCGCGCACCGCCGGCGGTCGAGCTTCGAACGTCGAACGAATTCGTCCGTTGCCGACGGAACGGAAGTTATCGAGCGCCCCTCCGTGACGAACCAGACAAGGAGGCCGCAGATACTGGCAAGATTCCGGACCATAGTAAACTATTTACGAAAATCATATAACCGCGGCGGGAGAGGGTGAGAGTATGTACGGGTGGGTCCGACCGTGAGCGTGCTACAACGCGACCCGAGCGACCGAGTACGCGTCCTCGACCCGGAGGGGAACGTCGTGGGCGACGTGCCCGACCTCGCCGACGAGACGCTGGTCGAGATGTACCGCCAGATGCGGTTGGCCCGCCGGTTCGACCAGCGGGCGGTCAGCCTCCAGCGACAGGGGCGGATGGGGACGTACCCGCCGCTGTCGGGGCAGGAGGGCTCGCAGGTGGGGGCCGCCCACGCGCTGGACGCCGAGGACTGGCTGTTCCCCAGCTATCGGGAACACGGCGCGACGCTGGTCCGCGGCCTCTCGCTGAAGCAGACGCTCCTCTACTGGATGGGCCACGAGTCCGGCAACCGCATCCCGGAGGACGTGAACGTCTTCACCGTGGCCGTCCCCATCGCCACGCAGGTCCCCCACGCCACCGGCGCGGCGTGGGCGTCGAAGCTGAAAGGCGAGGAGCGGGCGTTCCTCTGCTGTTTCGGCGACGGCGCGACCAGCGAGGGCGACTTCCACGAGGGGATGAACTTCGCGGGCGTGTTCGACACGCCGACGGTCTTCATGTGCAACAACAACCAGTGGGCCATCTCGGTCCCGCGGGAGCGCCAGACCGCGAGCGACACCATCGCCCAGAAGGCGACGGCCTACGGCTTCGAGGGGGTGCAGGTAGACGGCATGGACCCCCTCGCCGTCTACAGCGTGGTGCGCGAGGCGGTCACGAAGGCGAAAGGCGGGGGCGACTACGACCACCGCCCCACGCTGATAGAGGCGGTGCAGTACCGGTTCGGCGCGCACACCACCGCCGACGACCCCTCCGTCTACCGCGACGAGGACGAGGTCGAGGAGTGGAAGAAGCGCGACCCCATCCCCCGCCTCGAAGCGTTCCTCCGCGACCGGGGACTGCTCGACGACGAGCGAATCGACAGCGTCGAGGCCGACGTCGAAGCGCGGGTGGCCGAGGCCGTCGAGGCGGCGGAGAGCGAACGGCGGCCCGACCCCGAAGAGATGTTCGCGGCCGCGTACGCGGACCTCCCGCCCGAGGTGGAAGACCAGCGCGCGGCGTTCGATGCGCTGCGAGAGAAGTACGGCGACGACGCGTTCCTCAGGGACTGACGATGAGCACGACACAGAATCTCACGCTCGTACAGGCGGTGCAGGACGGACTACACACCGAGATGGACCGCGACGACGACGTGGTGGTGATGGGCGAGGACGTGGGCAAGAACGGCGGCGTGTTCCGCGCCACCGAGGGCCTCTACGACGAGTTCGGGGGCGACCGCGTCATCGACACGCCCCTCGCGGAGTCGGGCATCGTGGGCACCGCCATCGGGATGGCGGCGTACGGCCTCAAGCCCGTGCCCGAAATACAGTTCATGGGCTTCATCTACCCCGCGTTCGACCAGATAGTCAGCCACGCCGCGCGCCTGCGCAACCGAAGTCGCGGGCGGTTCACCTGCCCGATGGTCGTGCGCGCGCCCTACGGCGGGGGCATCCGCGCGCCCGAGTCCCACTCGGAGTCGAAGGAGGCGTTCTTCGCGCACGAACCCGGCCTGAAGGTGGTGGTACCGTCGACGCCGTACGACACCAAGGGGCTGCTCATCTCGGCCATCCGCGACCCGGACCCGGTGATATTCCTCGAGCCGAAGCTCATCTACCGCGCGTTCCGCGGGGAGGTGCCCGAGGAGGACTACACCGTCCCCATCGGCGAGGCCGCCGTCCGCCGCGAGGGGTCCGACGTCTCCGTGTTCACGTGGGGCGCGATGAGCCGGGCGACGCTGGAGGCGGCCGAGAACCTCGCGGAGGAGGGGTTAGACGCGGAGGTGGTCGACCTCCGGACCGTCTCGCCGATGGACCGCGAGGCCATCGTCGAGTCGTTCGAGAAGACGGGGCGCGCGGTGGTGGTCCACGAGGCCCCCAAGACCGGCGGCCTCGGCGGCGAGATAACCGCCATCCTGCAGGAGGAGGCGCTGCTGTATCAGGAGGCCCCCGTCGAACGCGTCGCGGGCTACGACGTGCCCTACCCGCTGTACGCGCTGGAGGACTACTACCTCCCGTCGGTTACCCGGGTCGAAGAAGGTATCCGGTCGGCGGTGGAGTTCTGAGTACGATGGCGACGAAAGAATTCAAACTCCCCGACGTGGGCGAGGGCGTCGCGGAGGGCGAGCTCGTCCAGTGGCTCGTGGAACCCGGCGACGAAGTGCGCGAGGACCAACCGGTCGCCGAGGTGGAGACCGACAAGGCGATGGTCGAGGTCCCCTCGCCGTACGACGGGACGGTGAAGGAACTCCGGGCGGAGGAGGGAGAGATGGTGCCGGTCGGCGACGTCATCATCACCTTCGAAGTCGAGGAAGAGGGCGAGGCCGACGACGGTGCCGAGTCGGCGGCGGCCGAGACGGACGTCGCGGAGTCGAGTGAGACCGAGAGCGGGGGCGGCGCGGCGGACGAGGGCCCCCGAGAGTTGAGCGCCGACACTACGTCCGCCGTCGCCCGACGCGGCGAGGACGACGGCGAGGCCGCGGGCGAGGCCGAGGCGGACGCGACCGACGCGGGCACCACGGAGGCCGAGGCGTCGCCCGCGAGCGCCGACGGTCGGGTGTTCGCGCCGCCGTCCGCCCGGCGACTCGCGCGGGAACTCGGCGTCGACCTCGCCGCCGTCTCCGGGGGCGGTCCCGGCGGCCGCGTGACCGAGGCGGACGTGCGCGCGGCCGCCGAGAGCGGGGGCGAGGAGAGCGAGGCGGTCGGCTCCGCGGACGAGAGCGAGGCCGCTGGCGGCGGCGAGGCTGCGGCCGAACCGCGCGAGACAGTCGACGACGACGTGTCCGCCGCCTTCGAACGCGGGGCGGAGGCCGACGCGGACGCCGCGGGCGAGAGCGCGGCCGGTTCCGCGAGCGGGGTCGAACCCGCGGGGCGCGCCCGGACGCTGGCCGCGCCCGCCACCCGGCGCGTGGCCGAAGAGGAGGGCGTGAACATCGACGACGTGCCCGCGACCGAGACGCGCGACGGGCAGGCGTTCGTGACCGCGGAGGCGGTGCGCGAGTACGCCGCGGCCCGCCGCGCCGGGGCGGACGCGGGGGCGAGCACGACCGTCGACGACGAACCCGCGGAGGGCGTCTCGACGGCCGCCGTGAGCGCCGAGGCGGGGGCGACCGCCGAACCCGAACCCGAACTCGAACCCGAGCAGTCGCCCGCGCCCCGGGGCGAACCCGAATCCGAGGGCGAGGCCGCGGCCGCGGCGGACGCGAGCGAGGGTGAAGGGGAGGGGCCGACTCCGGGCGACCGGGTCCCCTACCGCGGGATACGCCGGACGATCGGCCAGCAGATGGAGCGCTCGAAGTACACCGCGCCCCACGTCAGCCACCACGACGACGTGGACGCGACCGACCTCGTGGAACTCAGGGCGGAGTACAAGGAACTCGCCGCGGACCGGGGCGTGAAGCTCACGTACATGCCGTTCGTGATGAAGGCGGTCGCCCTCGCCCTGAAGGAACACCCCTACGTCAACTCGACGCTCGACGAGGAGGAAGAGGAGATAGTGCTGAAAGAGGAGTACAACGTCGGCGTCGCCACGGACACGGACGCCGGTCTGATGGTCCCCGTCGTGCGCGACGTGGACCAGAAGAGCGTCCTCCAGATAGCGCGCGAGACGAACGAGTTGACCGCGAAGGCGCGCGACCGGCGCATCTCCACCTCGGAGATGCGAGGCGGGTCGTTCACCATAACGAACTACGGGGGTATCGGCGGCAGGTACGCCACCCCCATCATCAACTACCCCGAGACGGCGATACTCGGACTCGGCTCCATCGAGAAGCGGCCGCGCGTCGTGGACGACGAGGTGGTGCCCCGCCACACGCTGCCGATATCGATGTCGGTGGACCACCGCGTCATCGACGGCGCGGTGGCCGCGCGGTTCAGCAACGAACTCAAGACGTACCTGGAGAACCCGAAGCTGCTGCTGTTGGAGTAACATCACATGGTCGTCGGAGACATCGCGACGGGAACGGACGTACTGGTTATCGGCGCGGGGCCGGGCGGCTACGTGGCCGCCATCCGCGCCGGGCAACTCGACCTCGACGTGACGCTCGTCGAGCGCGACGCCTACGGCGGGGTCTGTCTCAACCACGGCTGCATCCCCTCGAAGGCGCTCATCACGGGCGCGAACCTCGCTCACGAGGCGGGCAACGCCGAGGAGATGGGCATCCACGCCGACCCCGCGGTGGACCTCGCCGCGATGCAGGAGTGGAAGGGCGGCGTGGTCGACCGACTCACGGGCGGCGTCGAGAAGCTGTGTAAGGCGAACGGCGTCAACCTCGTCGAGGGCACCGCGCGCTTCAGCGACGAGAGCAGCGTGCGCGTGGCCCACGGCGGCGACGGACAAGGCTCCGAGTCCATCGAGTTCGAACACTGCATCGTCTCGACCGGGTCGCGCCCCATCGAGGTGCCCGGCTTCGAGTTCGCCGACGACCGGGTGCTGAGTTCGCGCGAGGCGCTGGCGCTCGACACCGTGCCCGACGAACTCGTGGTCGTGGGCGCGGGCTACATCGGGATGGAGCTGTCGACCACGTTCGCCAAACTCGGCACCGACGTGACCGTGGTGGAGATGCTCGACGACGTGCTCCCGGGCTACGAGGACGACGTGGCTCGCGTCGTCCGAAAGCGCGCCGAGGAGTTGGGCATCGAGTTCCAGTTCGGCGAGGGCGCGGCCGACTGGCGCGAGGAGGGCGACGGCGTGGTCGTCGCCACGGAGACGGAAGACGGCGAGCGCTCCGAGTACTCGGGCGACCGCGTGCTCGTCGCCGTGGGGCGCGAACCCGTCACCGACACGCTCGACGTCGAGAGCGCCGGCCTCGAACCGAACGAGGACGGCTTCATTGAGACCGACGACCAGTGCCGGACCGAGGTGGACGGCATCTTCGCCATCGGCGACGTGGCGGGCGAACCCATGCTCGCACACAAGGCGTCGCGGGAGGGAATCGTCGCCGCCGAGGTCGTCGCGGGCGAACCCGCGGCGTTCGACAATCAGGCCGTGCCCGCCGCGGTGTTCACGGACCCCGAGATAGGCACCGTCGGCATGACCGAGGCCGACGCCGAGGCGGCGGGGTTCGACCCCGTCGTCGGCGAGATGCCGTTCGACGCGTCGGGCCGGGCGCTGACCACCAACCACGCCGAGGGGTTCGTGCGCGTCGTCGCCGACGAGGAGAGCGGGTTCGTCCTCGGCGGGCAGATAGTCGGCCCCGAGGCGTCGGAACTGATAGCCGAGGTGGCCCTCGCGGTGGAGATGGGCGCGACCCTCGAAGACGTCGGGTCGACCGTTCACACCCATCCCACGCTGGCGGAGGCGGTGATGGAGGCGGCGGAGAACGCGCGGGGGCAGGCCATCCACACGCTGAACCGGTAGCCGGCCGGGTGCCGGGGGCGGACCGTGAGAGCCGACGCGCCGAGCGTCGGCGCGGAGGAGAAGGGCGGGACCGGCTGGCGGCGTCTCAGGACTCGTCGCGTTCGGTCTCGGCCACCTCGCGGGGGTCCTCGGCTTCGAGGAGGCTCCGCTCTTCGAACACCTTGCCGAGGCGGTACATCGACGCCACCACCACGTCGCAGGAGGGCCGCACGGCGTCCTTCGGAATGTAGCCGACGGCGAGACCCGCGACCTCGAGCATCGGGAGGTCGTTGGCCCCGTCGCCCACCGCCACGGTGTGTTCCATCTTCACGCCGAGGTCGGCGGCCAGCGATTCGAGGGCGTCGTCCTTCGTGTCCTCGATGAGCGACCCCTCGACGCCGCCGGTGAGGCGGCCGCCCTCGACGGGCAGGCGGTTCGAGACGATGGTGTCGACGGCGTCGGCGACGCCCTCCTTCTCCAACGCGCGCCGGACGCCGCGTTCGAACCCGCCGGTGAGGACGGCGACGTGGTGGCCGTAGTCGTCGAGGCGGCGGAGGAGTTCGCCCGCGCCGGGGCGGAGTTCGACCTCGTCGTACGCCTCCTCCGCGAGTGCCTCCTCCAGACCCTCCAGCAGCGACGCGCGCTCCCGGAGGCTCTCGGCGTAGGATATCTCGTCGTTCATCGCCCGTTCCGTGATGTCGGCCATCTCCCCGGCGACGCCCTTGCGCTTGCCCAACAGCACGGTCATCTCCGAGTCCGAGAGCGTCCCGTCGAAGTCGAACGCGACGAGTTTCATACCCGGGAGGTCGTCCCCCGAGCGTTTCAATCCCACTCATCTCCCCCGGCGCGGGGCGGCGCGACGGGGCGGACCGGACCGAACCGGACCGGGCCGCGTCGAAGGTTCGTGACGTGAGTCAACACCGCTCACAGTGGCCGAACGCGCCGTTGAAGAAACTCTTAACCGCGAGCGACGAAACCTCACGCGCATGAAGGTACTCGTCACGGACCCCATCGACGACGCGGGTCTGGACTACCTACGCGAGTCGGGGTACGACGTGGAGACAGCCTACGACGCGGAGGGGGACGCCCTGTACGAGGCCGTCTCCGACGCCGACGGCCTCATCGTTCGCTCGGGGACGAGGGTGGACGGGACGCTGTTCGACGCCGCGCCGAGCCTCAAGATAGTCGGGCGGGCGGGCATCGGCGTCGACAACATCGACATCGACGCCGCCACGGACCACGGGGTCATCGTGGCGAACGCCCCCGAGGGTAACGTCCGGGCCGCCGCCGAGCACACCGTGGCGATGGCGTTCGCCGCCGCGCGGTCCATCCCGCAGGCCCACGCCCGCCTCAAGGGCGGCGAGTGGGCCAAGGGCGACTACCTCGGCACGGAACTCAACGGCAAGACCCTCGGCGTCGTGGGCCTCGGCCGCGTCGGGCAGGAGGTGTCGAAGCGCCTCGACGGCCTCGGCATGGACCTCGTCGCCTACGACCCCTACATCGGCGAGGACCGGGCCGAGCGCCTCGGCGCGGAACTCGTCGACTTCGAGGAGTGCCTCGAACGGGCCGACTTCCTCACGGTGCACACGCCGCTGACCCCCGAGACGGAGGGGCTCATCTCCGACGACGAACTCGCCCGACTGGGCGGCGGGTACGTCGTGAACTGCGCGCGCGGCGGCGTCGTCGACGAGGACGCCCTCGCGCGCGCCGTCGACGACGGCACGCTCAAGGGGGCGGCGGTCGACGTGTTCGCGGACGAACCGGTCTCGCCCGACAACCCCCTACTCGACGTGGACGAGGTAGTGGTCACGCCCCACCTCGGGGCGTCCACCGAGGCGGCACAGGAGAACGTCGCGCTCTCGACGGCCGAGCAGGTGGTGGCCGCGCTCCGCGACGAACCCGTGATGAACGCGCTCAACGCGCCCTCGGTCGACGAGGCGGCGTTCCCGCGCATCCAGCCCTACATCGAGATAGCCGAGACGGCCGGCAAGGTGGCCGCCCAACTGTTCGACGGCCGCATCGGCGGCGTCGAGGTGAGCTACGAGGGCGACATCGCCGAGGAGGACGTCGACCTCGTGACCGCGAGCGCCCTCAAGGGCGTCTTCGAACCGCTGGAGTGGCAGGTCAACGCGGTCAACGCCCAGCGCGTGGCCGAGGAGCGCGGCATCGAGGTCACCGAGACCAAGACCCGGCAGGCCGAGGACTTCCAGAGCCTCGTCACCGTGACCGTCGAGGGCGACGGCGAGGACCTCTCGGTCTGCGGCACGCAGTTCGCGGGCGAGGACCCGCGCATCGTGCGCATCGAGGGCTTCCGCGTCGACGCCATCCCCCACGGCCACATGATGGTGGCGCGCAACTACGACAAGCCCGGCGTCATCGGCTACATCGGCACCGTGCTCGGCGACCACGACGTCAACATCGCGGGGATGTTCAACGCCCGCGAGACCCACGGCGACGAGGCAATCACCGTCTACAACCTCGACGAGTCCGTGCCCGAGGCGGCCCGCGAGGCGCTCCTCGAAGACGAGCGCATCATCGACGTGAAGTACATCTCGCTCAACGGCACCGTCTCGGGGCGCGAGCAGACGCCCGACGCCTGACAGCCCCGCCCCGACGCCGGTGAGAGACCATGTCCGACCCCGACTCGTGCCGGTTCTCTCCTCGCGACTCGCCGCCCCGAGACGCGTCTCGGTCGCGGTTTCGACTCGAAGCGAAGGGGTCGGCGGTACGGAGTCGATAGAGCGCTCCGGAGCGCTATCGAGAGAGAGAGAACGGAGTTGCGGCCGGACCGTGCCGAGAACGGAGCGGACGGAAGCGCGGGCTCCGGCTCCCGGCCTACCGCAGGCCGAAGAACCGGGCGGCGCGGACGAGAAGCGACGGCCGCGACGCGTCGGCAGACGCCGAGTGTGAGGGCGACTCCGCCGCGGACGCGGGCGCGTCGCCGTCGTCGACAAGTCCCTCGTAGCGGTCGATGATGGCCTGTCGCTCGCTTCGCTCCACGTCGAGTTGCTCGCGGAGGCGGCGGTTCTCGCGTTCGAGCCGTCTGTTCTCGCGGGCGAGTTCGTCCCTGTCGGTCGAGGTGGACGACCGCTCGGAGGCCGTCTCGTCGGGTCGGGGCCGGACGCGCCCCTCCCGCGACGGCGGACTCACGGTACCCGTGGGGAGGCGTCGGGAGGACATCGTTTTCACTTGGGTACGTGTCGGTAAAAACGTGTGTCAGACGCCCGACGGACGCGTGGCGGTCGAGAGCGATGGCGAGCGAAGCGGCCTCTCGGAGACGTGAGCGGGAGAGACGACACGCGAATCGCGGGGGAGGGAGCGGCGAGGGACTGGACCGCCTACGACTACGACGAGAGCAGGTCGAGGACGGCCTCGGTGTCGTTGGCCACGGGTTCGGGTTCGTTTCCCGCCTCGAACGCCGCGTCGGGGTCTTTGAGGAGGTGACCGGTGGTGAGACACACCACCTGCTCGTCGGCGTCGACGGTGCCGTCGTCCCGTAGCTTTCGGAGGCCCGCCACCGACGCCGCGGACGCGGGTTCGACGCCGACGCCCTCGGCCGCCAGCGACCGCTGGGCGTCGGTTATCTCCGCGTCCGAGACGGCCACCGCGGTGCCGCCGGTCTGCCGGAGGGCCGGCAGGGCCTTGGGCGCGTTCACGGGGTTGCCGATGCGGATGGCCGTGGCGCGCGTCTCCACCACGTCCCAGCGCTCCACGTCGTCCCACCCGTTCTCGAACGCCTCGACCATCGGGGCCGCGCCCTCGGCCTGCACGCCCGTGAGTTTCGGCACGTCGTCGGGGTCGAGAGACCCGCTCTGGACGAGTTCGCGGAACGCCTTGTACAGCGCCGCGGTGTTGCCCGCGTTGCCCACCGGGAGCACGATGCGGTCGGGGAACGTCCCGTAGTCGTCGCGGAACTCCTCCAGGATTTCGAGGCCGATGGTCTTCTGCCCCTCCAGTCGGAAGGGGTTGAGCGAGTTGAGGAGGTACACCTCGCCCCGGTCGGCGAGGTCCTGCACGATGTCGAGGCAGGCGTCGAAGTTGCCGTCGACTTCGAGGATGCGCGCGTCGTGGAGGGCAGCCTGTGCCACCTTGCCGGCGGCCACCTTCCCCGACGGCAGGAGCACGAGCGTCTCCATATCTGCGCGCCCGCCGTAGGCCGCGAGGGCGGCGCTGGTGTTGCCCGTCGAGGCGCAGGCGAGGCGGCCGACGTCGAGTTCACGCGCCGCGCGCACGCCAACGGTCATGCCGCGGTCCTTGAAACTCCCCGTGGGGTTCATCCCCTCGTGTTTGACCCGGAGGGCGTCGACGCCCACCTCGTCTTCGAGGCGGGGGACACGGTGGAGGGGCGTGTCGCCCTCGGGCAGGCTCACGCCTTCCTCGAACGGGAGCGCGGCGCGGTAGCGCCACACGCCCCGGCCCCGACCCTCGAACTCGTCGAGCGTCGGCGGGTCGGCGTACCGTACCTCCAGCAGGTTGCCCTCGTCGCTCTCG
The DNA here is from genome assembly GCA_046097085.1 of Haloferacaceae archaeon 50. Classification (GTDB taxonomy): domain Archaea; phylum Halobacteriota; class Halobacteria; order Halobacteriales; family Haloferacaceae. The sequence goes on from CP175567.1 coordinate 567,551, forward strand.
TACCGTATCTCGTCGAACGGGGCGTACGTCTCCCCGGTCCGGATGTCCGCCAGCCACACGCCGTCGACGGCGACGTCGGGGGCCTCGGGCGCGGGTGCGGTCAGGTCCATGCTCATTACTCGGGGCGACGCTCTCGCCCGTAAAAAGCGGGCGGGTTCGGGCGCGGTGCGGCGGCGGGCCGCCCGTTCCTGTCGACCCGTTCGCGTGCGACCTACGTGGTGACGGGCGAGACGGCGTAGCCGGACTTCGCCCTCACTCGACGCCGTCGCCCTCGCCGTCCTCGACGCCGCCGAACTCGTCGATGCTGGCGTGGACGGACTCGACCCACTCGTCCAGCGCCTCGTGGAGCATCTCCTTCGCCACCGGGAGCGGCGTGGCCGTGTACTGATACACGTATCCGCCGGGGTCGAGCAGTCGCCGCTGGCGGTCGGCGAGGTTCTTCTCCATCAGCGCGGTCAGCGACCGGTTGACGTTGCTCCGGTCCCGGTCGAGCGTGTCCGCGAGTTCGGCCACGGTGCTCCCGGGGTTGTCGAGTAGCGCGAGGTAGGTCCGGCTCTCGTGGTCGTGGACCCCGAACACGCAAGAGAGGATCTGCTGGAACTCGGGCTCTTCGGACCCCAGCAGGTCCTCGATGTCGGGCGCGTCTGACATGCCACTGGATTGTCCGCCGAGCGGGTAAAAACCTCTCACACCGGCGAGTTCCTCGCGCGGCGACTCAGTCCTCGACCTGAGTGTCGTCGGCGTCGGTCTCGGTACCGGCATCGGCGTCCGCGTCGGCGTCTGCGGACCGCGCGTAACCCATCTTGTCGATGCAGGTGCGCATCTCGTCTTCGGTCCGGTGCTTGTGGAGCGTGGTCGGCGTGTCGCAGTAGAACGTCTCGCCGTCGTGGCGCAGGGTGACCTCGTGGCTGCCGCCGAGCATCTGGGTCGTCACGACCACCCGCCGCCCGTCGGAGAGGGCCGCGAGTATCTCCTCGGCCGTGAGTTCGCCGGATTCGACGTGGAGCGGGTCAGGCATCGGTCGGTGGTAGGCGACTCCGGCGCATAAAAGGTGTCGCGGTGGGGCGGCGACCGGAGCGGTCGGTCGTGGAGCGAGGGCGGGGACGGGCGGGCGGCGTGCGGGAGAGCGTCAGTTGCCGGTGGGCTTGGTGTAGCCCTGCCCCTCTTCGGGCGCTTCGACGCCCTCCGCGGCCTCAGCGGTGCCCGTCTCCTTCTCGGTGTCGAGGTGCCAGCGCGTCACGTCGTCGTACTCGCCGAGGCGGCGGCTGACCCCTTGCTTGAGTTCGTCGTCGTTCACGTTCACCTCGAAGATGAACTCGGGTTCGTCGCCGCCGCGCGTGGTCTTCTGGATGTTGGCGGAGATGAGTTCGTTGTCGAAGTAGTAGGGCGCGAGTTGGGTCATCACCCGCTGGTAGACGGTGTCCTCGACGCGGCGGATGGCCTTCCGACCGGCCGAGTCGGCGGCGCGGGCGACGTACTCGATAGAGTCCTGCCACCGGTCTATCGCGCCCTCGCTGTCGCCCTCCTCCACCTTCGAGTACGACTCGGTCAGCTTCTCGCCCGCGGTCTGGAGGTCCTCGTCAGGATCCTTGCCGGCGCGTTCGCCCTTGCCCTCGTTGATGTGGGCTTGCTCGGCCGTCTTCTGGTTGACGTCCTCTCCGAGTCGCTCGTGGGACTTGGGCCGCCAGTCGTCCCACTCTTCCAAGGCCTCGCTGTCCACTCCGGCGTCGCGGAGGGCGCGGGTTATGCGTTCGCCGTGTTCTACCACGTCGCCCCACGACCCGCGACGTTTGAAGCCGGATATACTCTCTTCCATCGCTCGTAGGGGTTACGTGCTCCAGCGCTATAAAAATCTCCGCGTTACGTGGTACACTACTACGCCCACGCCGGGCGAAGGGACGCGGGCGCGCGGCGTCGCGTCACCGCGACTCGCCGTAGGTGAGACGCGTCGCGACCTCGTCGAGGCGTTCGCGCAGGCCCGCCAGCCACGCCCCCGGCGAGGCGGCGCGCAGTTCCGCGTCGTCGAGTTCGATGCGGGCGCGCCCGAACGGGTCGGACCGCTCGGCGTCGTCGCCGTCGTCGCCTGCCGCCGCGTCGACGACCGAACTCATGGCGCACCGGCCGCAGGACTCGGTTCGCTTGCCACCCATGATACTCACTCCCACGAGGGTAGGGCGAGACGACCGATAAACCTTGCCGCGGCGGAGTCGTCGCGCGCGACGGCCCCGACGTGGCGGGGCCGGGCCGGGCGGGGACGCGAACGACCGGCGCCCGCCCGCGGGAAGGACTTTTAAGCCCCGGAGCGGACCCACGGACATGGGATACAGCGTGGTACACACGGACGAGGTGGCGGAGGTAGAGGACCGGCCGTGCGAGATGCGTCGGCTCTCCGACCCCGCCGGCCTGTCGAAGATGGCGGTCAACCGCTTCTCGCCCGAACCCGGCGAGCAGATACCGCTCGCCTACCACTACCACGACGAACAGGAGGAGGCGTTCTACGTGGTCTCCGGCCGGTTGAGCGTGGAGACGCCCGAGGAGACGTACGAACTCGGCGCCGGCGACCTGTTCGCGGTCGACCCCGGGAGCCCCCAACGGGCGTACGCCCCCGAGGACGCCGACGGCCCGGCGGACGTACTGGCCATCGGCGCGCCCGCCGACGGCAGCGACGTGCACAAGTACGAGCCGTGACCTCCGTACGCGTATGAGCGACTCCGACGGACCGCCCGCGGCGGACGCCGACGCCGGCGCGGGCGCGGGCACGGGTGCCGACGACGGCGCGGCCGACCGGAAGGCGGGGGCCGAGACCCGCGCGGACGCGGTCGAGTACCCGGACGTGCCCGACTGGAACGACGACTACTTGGACCGGGTGAGCGACCGCCTGATGTTCAACTACGACCTGGAACGTGACCGCCGGGTCGACGGCGAGACCTACACCCTCTACGGCCGGATGCGCATCGAGAGCCAGAAGCAGTTCCTCCACCGCTCCATCAACTACGCCAACCACGACGCCGCCGAACACCTGTTCGCGGCGCGGCGGCCGACCGTGTCGGTGGCGGACCTCGAACGAGCCGTCGAGCGAGGTCACGAACTCGCCGACCGGTGGATAGAGCCGGACGAGACCCACTACGGTACGGACTTCACGTTCGCGTTCGTGACTGACGCCGTCGGCGACGACGTGCGCGAGTTCGTCTCGGGGTTCCGCGACCGTACCCTCCTCAAGTTCGGCTACTACGGCCACTACGAGATAAACCTCGTCGTGGTCGCGCCCGAGGCGGAGGAGATAGTCGCCAGTCGGAGCGCCGACGTGGCGCAGGCGTTCGCGCTCTGGGACGACGTGCAGGTGGGGTCGCCCGGTCTGCTGTCCCGACTGCTCGGGCGACTCCGCGGGTAGCGGTCGGCGTCGCCGTCACGCCGTGAGCGCCGCTGTCGGGCGTCGACCGCGAGAAAAGAGAGAGCGCGTCGGCTCAGTCGTCGCCGGGCTGTCCCGCGGCGGGGCCCTTGGGCCGGCGGGCTTCCTGGATGTTCTCGTAGCCTATCTTGACCAGCGAGAGCGCCAGCCCCATCAGCACGAACGCGAGGACTATCTGGACGACCGCCGACAGAATGCCGGGGACGGTCATCTCGGCCGGGTTCCCTTGGATGAACTTCACGTACAGGTTGTCGTGGAGTGCGAGCCACGTCAGCCCGAGGATGGTGATGACCATCATCACCGCCATGGGGACGCCGGTGGAGACGAGCTGCTTGCTCTCGTCCCAGTTGGCCAGCCACACCGTGCCGGTCAGGAGCGCGAGCGCCGCGAGCAGTTGGTTCGCGCCCCCGAACAGCTGCCAGAGGGTGAGCCACGACCCGCTGGTGATGAGGACGTACGCCGGCACCGTCTGGATGGCGGCGTTGGTGTAGCGGTCGGACGCGACCGCTTCGAGCGACGTCTCGGGCGTGCCCACGATCTCCTCCATCATGTAGCGCCCGAGGCGGACCGCGGTGTCGGTCGAGGTGAGCAGGAAGCTCACGAGCACCAGCGCCATGAACGGCGCGCCGTACGTGGTCGGGATGCCGAACGCGGTCAGGATGATGCCGCCGCCGGTGGCGAAGTTGGGGAGCGCCTGTCCGATGCCGCCCCCTTCGACCGTGATGCCCGCGATGGCGACCGTCGCGAGCGCGACGGTGGCGAGCAGCCCCTCCCCGAGCATGCCGCCGTAGCCGATGAGTCGGGCGTCGGTCTCCTTGTCCAACTGCTTGGCCGTCGTGCCCGAGGACACCAGCGAGTGGAACCCGCTGATGGTGCCGCAGGCGATGGTGATGAACAGGAGCGGGAACAGCGGCGTCGCGCCGGTGGTGCCCCAGAAGCCGGCGAACGCCGGGACGGTGTCGCTGATGGCGAGGGGCTGGGCGGCCGTCCCCAGCACCGTGCCGACGATGATGGCGAGTAGCGAACCGCCGACGCCGGAGTAGAGCAGGAACGACGACAGGTAGTCGCGCGGTTGGAGCAGCATCCAGACCGGTAGGACGCTCGCCAGCGCCCCGTACACGAGGATGACCGGCACCCACGCCGAGACGTTGGCGTTGATGACGGTCGGGAGCGGGAGCGACCCGCCGAACAGCACGATGACGTTACTCGGCCACGTCGACGGAATCTCGGCGGGGGTCACCAGCGCCACGGGGTACTGGATGCCCATCCAGACGCTGGCGAACACGCCCGCGACGAACACGACGGTGCCGGGCAGGAACGGCAGGTCGAGTTGGTACAGGTACACCCCGAACACGAACGCCAGCAGGATGTACAGCAGGCTCGCGGTCGCGGCCTGCGGGTAGGCGTCGAACACGATGCCGACCACGAGCGCGAACACCGCCACCACGAGGATGATGGTCAGGAACGCGAACCACAGCAGCATGTTCTTGCCGCGTTCGCCGACGTACTCCCCGATGATGTAGCCTATCGACTTGCCCTCGTGACGGAGACTCGCCGACAGGGAGACGAAGTCGTGGACGCTCCCCATCAGCGGGTTGCCGATGGCGATCCAGAGGAGCGCCGGGACCCACCCCCACACCACGCCGGCCGTGATGGGTCCGACGATGGGAGCGCCCCCCGCGATACTCGAATAGTGATGCCCCAAGAGGACGGGCTTCTTCGCAGGGACGTACTCTTGCCCGTCCTTGTACTTGTGTGCCGGCGTCTCACGCGACCCGTCTAGTTCCACGAACTGGGCGAGATATCGTGAGTAGCCCAGATAGCCCACCGTGAACAGGACGAGTGACGTGAGTACCAGCCAGATTACCTGCACCATGGATACGAACCTCACTACAAACCATGAAAATGGACAACATAAACGTTCGCTATCCGTTCTAGTACAATCGAATACTCAATAGATAGTCAGGGTCACCGATAGGCGTAATAAATCCCGTACAGCCATCTACGCGTTGTCCGGAGTTGTCACGTCGATGTCTAGTTCGCCGGCCACGTCGTCCAGTAGTTCGCCTTTTACCTCGGCCACGCGGGACTCGATGCGCGCGACCACCGGCGGCGCGAGTTCCGCCTCGATAGTCTCCAGACGGTCGCGCTCGGTGGCGACGCGGTCGCGGAGGTAGCGCGCCCCCCGGCCCTCCTCGTCGGGGTCGGGCGCCGGCGTGAGTCGGTTGACCGCGAGGCCGCGCACGTCGAGGTCGGCCTCGCGGAGGCGCGAGAGGGCGCGTTCGGTCTCGCGGATGGAGAGTTCGTCCGGATTGAGGACGAAGTAGAACGCCGACCGCTCGCGGAGCGTCTGGCCCGCGAACTCGAACGTCTCCTTGCGGTCCTGCAGACGTGCGATGATGGGGTCGCCCTCCCGCATCCGCCGGGGCTCCTGTTTCCCCACGGCGGCGCGTTCGAACATCCGGACGCTCTGCTCGCGCTTGTGGGCGAGGCGGTCTATCCACCCCTCCAAGAGTTCCGGGAGCGAGAGAAGGCGGAGGGTGCCGCCGGTGGGGGAGGTGTCGAACACGACCCGGTCGTAGTCGTCCGAGTCGCGCATCACCTCGACGAACCGGTCGAACAGCGCCGCCTCGTACGCGCCGGGGGTCTGGTGGGCCATCTCTATCTGCCGGTCTATCTCGTTGACCATCGCGGCGCTCACCTGCTGGCTCAACTGCCGTTTGATGGCCGTGAGGTGGCTCTCTACCTCCTCGTCCGGGTCTATCTCCATCGCGTGGAGGCCCGGGACGCCCTCGACGGGGGCGGGGTCGTCGTCGAACTGCTGGTCGAACACGTCCGAGGTGGAGTGGGCCGGGTCGGTCGAGACGACGAGCGTCTCCCCTCCCGCGCGGGCGCACTTGAGCGCGTACGCCGAGGAGACGGTCGTCTTACCGACGCCGCCCTTCCCGCCGAAGAAGACGAACTTGTGCATCGCGGTAGTCAGAAGTGGTACTGCTGCCCCTTGCGTTCGAGGAGCGACCCGCGGTCCCACATCCGCCGCTCCCACGCCTCGAACTCGTCCTCGAGGTACGGCAGGAGTTCGGCCGTGTAGTACGACACCGGACTCGGGATGCCGAAGGCGTCGGGGAAGCATGCGAGCATGAACGTGTCCTCCAAGTCCTCGGCCTCCTTCTCTATCTTCTCGTAGGCCGGGTGAGAGATCATGCCGTGGTAGAGACCGCGGGCCCACTCCTCCACGACCTCCCGGAAGGCGGCGATGCGGTCGGCGAGTGTCATGTCGTGACGGGCTTTCACAGGTGAGCGGATAAGGGTGTCGCCCCGACGGCCGTGGCGTAGATTCAAGGCCGAGAGCCGTCAGGAGACGGTATGAACCGCGATCCAGGGCCGATTCCGGTCACCGTGTTGGCCGGGAGTCTCGGGGCGGGGAAGACCACGCTCCTCAACCGCCTCCTCGAAGACGCCGGGGACCGCGACATCGCGGTCCTCGTCAACGACATGGGCGAGATAAACGTGGACGCCGACCTCGTGAGTTCGCGGTCGGACCTCTCCGCGGGGAGCGTCACCGAACTCTCGAACGGGTGCATCTGCTGCGAACTCCGCGACGACCTCGAAACCGCCGTGGTGGCCCTCGCGCGCCGCCGCGACTTCGACCACCTCGTGGTCGAGGCGTCTGGCATCTCCGAACCCGACCCGGTCGCCCGCCTGTTCACCACCGGGTCGAGCGCCGCGGCCCGCTACGAGGTCGACGCCGTCGTGACGGTGGTGGACTCGCGCCTCTTCTTCGACACTTTCGCGGGCGAGGGCGCGCCCGAAGACCGCATCGCGGCCGCCGTCGGAACGGACGCGACGGACACGACCGGCACGGGCGACGGCGGTGGAGGTGTGGCGGGCAGAGACGACGGCGGAGCGGGTACGACCGGCGCGTCCGCGCCGGACGGCGACGCGGACGCCCGCCCCATCGCGGAACTCCTCGTCGAACAGGTGGAGGCGGCCAGCGTCGTCCTCCTCAACAAGACGGACCTGGTGGACGAGGCGGAACTCGACGCCGTCGCGGACCTCGTGGCCGCCCTCCGCCCGGACGCGGAGGTGTTGCGGACGGTCCACGGCGACGCGCCGAGAGACCGTCTCCTCGGCGTCGGCCCCTACGACCCGGCGGCGGCCGCCGAGGGAACGGGGTGGCGGCGCTCGCTCGACGGGGACGGAGACGACGGCGGGAACGGCCGCGGCCACGACGGTCACGACCGTGCGTACGGCCACGACGACGCACACGACCACGCCGGCCCCGAGGAGCGCTACGGCGTCACCTCCTTCACGTACCGGACGCGGCGACCGTTCCACCCCGGCCGCCTCGAATCGCTCCTGTCTACCCTCCCGCGGTCGGTGATGCGGGCGAAGGGGAGTCTGTGGGTCGCCGGGCGCGAGGAGACCCACCTCACGCTCGGCGTCGCGGGGCCGTCCGTGCGCGTCGAGGGTGCCGGGCGGTGGATAGCCAGCCTCCCGGAGTTCGAACGGGAGGCCTACCGGCGCAACCACTCGGACCTCGTGTGGGACGAGGAGTGGGGCGACCGGCGGGTCGAACTCGTGTTCATCGGGCGGGGTGTGGACGAGGCGTCGCTCCGCGCCCGCCTCGACGACTGCCTCCTGACCGACGCCGAGACGGACGCGGACTGGGCGGCGTTCGACAACCCGTTCCCCGAAACGCCCGACGGGGAACTGGCGGTGACCGAACCGTCGGGGCGGGCGTGAGGCGGGCGCGGCGCGGGACGGCGCGGGCGCTCACGACAGGTCGGCTTCGAGGGCGTCGAGCGCCCGCCGGAGCTCCCCCCGACGCTTCCACGCGGCCACGCGGTCGGTGACCGACGGGAGGGGGAGGCCGAGGCTCACCCGCGAGCGCATCGTCACGCGCGACCCCTCGTTCTCGGCGGCCACGGTCACGCGCGTCGCCATGGCGTCGAACGGGCCGGCCGAGCCCTCCTGCTCGTAGTAGAGACCGTCCTCGCGCTCCTCGAACCGCAGGACGAGTTCCAGACCGCTCGCGCCCGCCGTGACGACGGTGGCCCCGTCGCGTTCGGTCACGTCGCGGACCGCGAAACTCCCCTCGTAGGCCACCAGTGACTCGGGCGTCAGCGAGCGGTGCACCTCCGTCGGCGTCGCGCGGACGAACCGCGAGACCTCCACCTCGCGCATGGGGGAGGTTGCGAGAGCCGGGTGAAAAAGGTGCGAGTGAGCGCGGCGGGAGGAATCCGGCCGACACCCAGACGTGACGGAAACGACGCCTACGGCGCGAAGAAGGGTAGCGAGAGCAGGAGGAGGAGGAGCGCGAACGCGACGACGCCGAGTCCGATGCGCTCGATGCGGGCGCTCGCGGGGGCGTTCGCGGAGAGTCCCGGGCGGACCGTCCACACGAGGCGGTGGTACGACGCCGCCACGCCGGCGAGCCAGCACGCCCCGGAGCACGCGAGCGCGAGTTCGAGCGTGAGGCCGAACGAGATGGCGTAGACGGGACCGACGGAGAAGCTTATCAGGAACGCCGCGGCGCTCACGACGAGGAACGGGACGGGGTCGACGGCGGTTCCGCGTCTGTTCCGGAACACGGCGCGAAGGAGCTAAGGGCCCCTCTCGTAGACAGGGGGTATGGCCTCGGAGGGAGACCCGCGGGTGCTGTTGGTGATGAACGTCGTACTGTCGACCGCGTTCGCCGCCGCGGTGGTGTGGGGGCTCTCGGTCATCGGCGTCGCGGCCTTCACGCCCGTCAACGTGGCGACGTTGGCGCTGTTGCTCATTACGCTGACGCACGTGATTACGCGCTGACGGGACGTGAGCCTTCGGGCCGACGGGAGCGAAGACGCGAGAGGCGTCATTTATGATGGTCCGGGTTCCGAGTTGCCACCAATGCCAATCGAAGACCGCGACGACGCGTATCTCATCACGCACGCGCTGGCGAAGGACACGCTCTCCCGCCTCCGAGACGTCGAGACGGCGCAGGTGGCCTTCCGGAAGGGGCTGGTGAAACTCGGGCGTATCTGCGGCTACGAGATTATCGACGGTGCGATGGAGACGGAGTACGTCTCGGTCCAGACGCCGCTGGCGGAGACCACCGGAGAGCGGGTGAAGGGGATGGAAGACGTCGTCATCATCAACGTCCTCCGCGCGGCCACGCCGTTCGTGGAGGGCCTGCTCAAGGCGTTCCCGCGCGCGAAGCAGGGCGTCATCTCCGCGGGGCGCGACGAGGAGGCCGGCATGAACGAGGACGGCGAGTTCCCCATCACTATCGACTACGTGAAACTCCCCACCATCACCGAGAGCGACACCGTCATCGTGGCCGACCCGATGCTCGCCACCGGGTCGACGATGTGCACCGTCCTCGAACACGTCTACGAGAACGCCGAGGCCGACCCGGCCGACTTCTTCGTCCTCTCCGCCGTCTCCGCGCCCGACGGCCTCCTCCGCGTGGACGAGCAGTTCCCCGACGCCGACCTCCTGACCGTCGCCATCGACGACCGCCTCGACGAGGACGGCTTCATCGTGCCCGGCCTCGGTGACGCCGGCGACCGGGCGTTCCGGACCAAATAACAGCCCACCTTTTTACTCGTCGGGTCGCGCGAAGCACGACCGCTCTCCCGGGCGATCCGCGAGTCGCCCGTGGGGAAGCGAGACGGCTCCGCCGTCTCCCGTCCCAGAAAAGCCGTCTTCGGGCGCGAAGCGACCGAAGGCTCGTCGCCGGGACAGTCTCGGGAAACGACTAAACCGTTCCGCGGCGCACGCCCGGACATGAACGAGACGGCAACGCCGGGAGGTGCGCGGGCGTGAGCGAGACGTGCGACGCCTGCGGCGACGCGGTGAGCGACGCCCTCGCGCGGACTATCAGCCTGAGCGTCGACCGCTCGCAGATAGACACCCAGCGCCTCTGTCCCGACTGCTTCGCGGCGTGGATAAACCGCTACGAGGCCGAGATGCGGCCCGATTCCGACTCCGACGCCGACGACGGGTCGGAGACGGCCGGCGTGGACACGCCGGACGACGACGCGGACATCATCGTCGACTGACCCGTCGACGGACCGGGGGCCTCCGCTCCGACCCCTTCGTTTCCGGTCGAAGCAGGTCGAACCGTATCTAAGCGAACGTTTGTTTCAGGAAATCTGTGATTTCGTTACAGGCGTCGAACCCCTTCGTTTCGACTCCAAACCCCCTTCTTTCAGGTCGAAACCGATAGACGGCGGTCGAACGGGTGTGTGGAGCGTCCTGTCGAAACGTACCCCCGCTGTCGAAACGCACCCCGGTACTCTCGGGAGCACTCCGTAGCGGGCGGGAGTACGACCGATACGTCCGGTGCCACCGTCTTCGACGGATTCCCTGGCGGACGGTGCGGACGGTAGTATCGTTATCACTACCATTCTACTCGGCGGGACAGCGCGCTCGCGCCGGTTGATAGACATTACCTAAGTCATGGCAGTAGTTATCAAACGTACGTGGATTTATACGCCTAATACGTGCGAAAAATGGACAACGATATATACCTAAAGAGAACTATGGACGTGTATGCGTTCCGAGATTAACAGACGGAAGTTCATCGCGGCGACCGGTCTCGCTGGTCTGACGGGTCTCGCTGGCTGTTCCGGCGGCGGAGGCGGCGAGGGGACCACGACCTCCGGCGGAAGCGGGGGCGAGGAGACGACGACGTCCTCCGGCGGAAGCGGGGGCGGGTCCAACTCGCAGCGCCTCTCGTGGCACGCGGGCGGCACGGGCGGGACGTACTTCCCGCTCTCGAACGAGTTCAAGCAGGTAGTCGAGAACAACACGGACTACAAGCTTCAGGTCCAGTCGACCGGCGCGTCCGTCGAGAACGTCGGGTCGCTCAAGAGCGGCGACGCCGACTTCGCGCTCATCCAGAACGACGTCGCCTACTTCGCCAAGAACGGCGAGGGCATCGACGCGTTCAAAGGGAACGCCGTGAAGAACCTCCGCGGCGTCGCGACGCTCTACCCCGAGACCATCACCATCGTCACGCTGAAGAGCACGGGCATCACGAAGCCCGCCGACCTCTCGGGCAAGACCATCAACACCGGCGACCTCGGGTCGGGCACGCAGGTCAACGCCGTCCAGATTCTGGAAGCGCTCGGCATCTCCGACTACAGCGAGCAGAACGCCGGCTTCTCGACGGCGGCCGACCAGTTGAAGAACGGCGACATCGACGCGGCGTTCGTCGTCGGCGGGTGGCCCGTCGGCGCCATCTCCGACCTCGCGAACACGAACGACGTCGAAATCGTCGAGATAGCGGGCGAGAACCGCAAGAAAGTACTCAACGCCGCGCCGTTCTACGCCGAGGACACCATCCCCGGCGGCACCTACAGCGGCATCGACTCGAAGCGCGAGACCGTCTCCGTGCAGGCCATGATAGCGACTCGGACGGGCGTGTCCGCCTCGACCGTCGAGTCGGTCACCGGGGCCATCTTCGACAACGTCGACCAGCTAAGCATCAAGAAGGACTTCATCTCGAAGGAGTCGGCGCAGGACGGCATGTCCATCGACCTCCACGAGGGCGCCAAGGCGTACTTCAACGCGTAAGGTGATGAACCGGCGCCGCCTCGTCGCCGTCGCCGCCGCGGTCGTCCTCGTGGCAGTGGCAGTCAGCGCCGGCTTCGCAGCGGCCCACCCCCAACGAGTTCTCGTCGTCGAGGACGCCGACACCGGCGACTCGCTTTTGACGGTTCCGGTCCACGAAGGTTCCACCGTGACGCTCGCGTACACCCACAGCGTCGAGAAGACGCCGGTCGAGGACGTGTACACGGTCAACGGCACGCGCCTCGACAACACGCTGATGCGCTTCGAGTCGTACGGCTGGGGGCTGCCGGCGCGCGCGAACGTCACGCTCCGGAACGGCTGGTTCGTGTTCGACCCCGACCGTTCGTACGAGGAGTTCTACGTCAAGCCGGGGCGGGTCGCGGGCCACACGCTGACCGTCGACGGCGAGACGTACGACCTCGTCGAACTCTCGAACGCAAGTTCCGTCCGCATCTCGGTCGAACGCCGGGATGGGCTCCCCGTACTTCCCCCTCACAGCACCAATGAGTGATGTCACAGACCCGGCCGGCGCGGACCCACCCGCCGCCGGAGACGACGAACTGACCGAAGAAGAACAGGAACAGCTACTGCGGGAACTGGAGCGCAAGCGGTCGCTGTCGGGCTTGGCGGCCGTCGCGGTGTCGTTCGTCGCCATCGTGTTCTCGCTGTACCAACTCTGGCTGGCGGCGCAGGGCTTCGAGTTCGCGTTCACCCTGCCGGCCGTGGGCGAGGTGAAACTCGCCGCGTTACAGCAGTTGCAGATAAACGCCATCCACGTCGTGTTCGCGCTGGTCCTCGCGTTCGCCATCTTCCCCCCGTCGACGGGCGAGGGATTCCTGTCGCGCCGTCTCCGACGGGTCGTGCCGTGGGTTCGCGACCAGTTCGGCCCCGAGTCGCCGGTCACCCGCGCGAGCGAGGCGGGCGCCGGTGCGGTCGGCTGGGCCGTCGGCGACCCCGACATGGAGCGCATCACGCCCGTCGACGTGGTCTGCATCGGGTTCGCGCTGTCGGCGGCGTACTACTACCTGACCGAGTTCCAAGAGATTCTCAACATGCGGGCGCTCGGTCTCAGCGCCGGGCGAACGGTGGGAGAGGTGTACACGTTCCTCGCGCCGCTGAACGCACTCCCGATTCTCGGCGAGTCGTCGTGGGCGTACCTGCTCGGCGTCGGCGTGTTCCTCCTCGTGCTGGAGGCCACCCGGCGCGTGCTCGGATTCTACCTCATGACCATCGTCGCCTCGTTCGTGGTCTACGCCAAGTACGCCCACCTCATCCCGCTGGACGCGCCGCTGATATCGGTGCTCTCGACCAACGAGTCGTCGTGGGCCACCATCGTCCGCAACCTCTGGTACACCGACCAGGGGATACTGGGCGTGCCGGTGATGGTGTCCGTCCAGTTCATCTACATCTTCATCCTGTTCGGCGCGTTCCTGGAGATGTCCGGCGCGGGCCAGTGGCTCATCGACCTCGCGTACTCCGCGACGGGCAAGCGCAAGGGCGGCCCCGCGAAGGCGTCCATCCTCGCCTCGGGGTTCATGGGCACCATCTCGGGCTCTTCCATCGCCAACACCGTCACGACGGGCGCGTTCACCATCCCGCTGATGAAGAAGTCGGGCTACCGGCCGTCGTTCGCGGGCGCGGTCGAGGCGTCGGCGTCGTCGGGTGGGCAGATACTCCCGCCGGTGATGGGTGCGGCCGCCTTCCTCATCGTTGAGTACACGCTGACGCCGTACGCCGACGTCATCCTCGCGGCCGCCATCCCCGCCGTGGTGTTCTTCTTCGGCGTCTGGGTGATGGTCCACCTCGAAGCCTCCCGCGTCGGCATCGGCGGCGTCGAGGGAGTCGACCTCGTGGACGTTCGCACCCACCTCACGCGCGGGTGGTTCTACCTCTTCCCCATCGGCCTCCTGCTCTACTTCCTCATCGTGGAGCGACTCTCGGTCGCCCGCGCCGCGTGGTTCACCATCCTCGCCATCATGGCGCTGGTGGCGTTCGTGGCGGCCTACACCGACCGGACGCGGGTGCCGCTGGTGGGCTCGGTCGTCCTGCTGGCCGGCGTCCGCGCCGGTCTCGCCGCCGCGAACGGGAACCCGCCGGTCGCCACGGTGCTGGGGTCGCTCGGCTGGCTCGTGCTGGGCGGCAGTCTCGCCGTGTTGCTCGCGCGGCCGTCGCTCGACCCGAAGCTCCTGAGCTACAACGACGAGGTGGCCGACGCCGCCACCGACACCGCGGACGCGTTGGGCGCACGGTCGCTGGCCGACCGCGCGCCGTTCCGCTACCTGACGTTCGTCGTCAAGTCGCTCGACGGCGGCGCGCGCACGGCCACCACGGTGGTGGTCGCGGTGGCCGCCGCGGGCATCATCCCCGGCATCATCGCCACCACGGGCCTCGGTCCCAACCTCACGGCGCTCATCCTGAGCCTCTCGGGCGGGTCGCTGGTGGTGCTGTTGCTCATCACCGCTGTCTCGTGTATCATCCTCGGGATGGGCATGCCCACGACGGTGACCTACATCATCCTCGTCTCGCTGTTGGGGCCGGCCATCGCCGAGTTCGGCATCCCCATCCTCGCGGCCCACCTGTTCATCCTCTACTTCGGCGTCATCGCCGACATCACGCCGCCGGTGGCCGTCGCGGCGTACGCCGCCTCCGGCGTCGCCAAGTCCGACCCGTTCGAGACGGGCGTCGAGGCGTTCAGCCTCTCGCTCAACAAGGCCATCGTGCCGTTCGCGTTCGTGCTCTCGCCCGGCATCCTGCTCCTCCGCGGCACGGGGACGGGCGAAGAGGTCCACGTGCTCAACGCCGCCGACTTCGCGGACCTGGGCTTCTTCATCCCCGAGGTGGCCGTCCCCGTCCTCGGCGTGTTCGTCGGGGTCGTCGCGCTCGGCGCGACGGTCATCGGCTACCTCTACACCGACGTGAACCGGGGCGAACGCCTCGGCTTCGCCGTCGCCGCCATCCTGCTGATGGCTCCCGGACTCCTGCTGGAGTTCGTGCCCGGCGGGTCGGCGGTCGTCTTCGACATCGGCCTGCGGGTCGTGGGCGCGGTGCTGTTCGCGGGGCTCGCGGCCGCCAACCGCCGGAGCGCCGCCCCCGAGGCGGGTCCCGCGGCCCAGTCGCCGTAGGACGCGGTCGGAGTCGCGGCCTCGGCTCCGGTCGCGGTCGCGCCGCCCCCGCTCACTCGATGTCGGCCCGGCCGCTGGTGGCGCTCCGCAACCGGTCGCGGAGGGCGGCCGCCTCGCCGACCGGGGCGCGCACGTCGAACGACACGTCCGCGCCGTAGTCGGCCTCGAACTCGACGCCTTCGCTCTCCAGAATCCCGCGGACCGTCCCCGAGTCGTCGTACTCGACGGTGACCGAGAAGCGCTCGTGGGGGGCCTCCTCGACGACGCCGGCCGCGTCGACGGCCTCCTTCACGCCCCGGGAGTACGCCCGCGCGAGGCCGCCCACGCCGAGGTTCGTCCCCCCGTAGTAGCGCGTCACCACCGCCGCGACGTTCCGCAGGTCGCGCTGGACGAGGACGTTGAGCGCCGGCTTGCCCGCCGACCCCGACGGTTCGCCGTCGTCCGAGGAGTACTCCCGGAGCATGACCTCGCCCGAACGCGCTCCCGGGCGCGCGCCGGACGCCTCGCCCGCCGGCACCCGGTAGGCGGGCACGTTGTGGGTGGCGTCGGCGTGTCGCTCCTCGACTTCGGCCACGAACGCCTCGGCCGCCTCGACGGAGTCGACGGGCGCGACGTAGCCGACGAACTCCGACCCCCGCACCTCGAAGCGCGCCTCGCCCGGCCCCGCAACGGTCAGGAACGTCTCGGTCATACCGGGAGGTGACCGCCGACCCACAAAGAGGTGCGCGGTGCGACGCCGGGCGACAGCGCGTTCACGCCGCCGCTCTCCCGAAGCCGTCGAGGTCGCCCCGCGGGTGCCCACTCCGCGTCCGCGCCGTCACCGCGTCGGGGACGTCACCCGTCCCGAGTTCCTCGACCCGGGTTCGGGGACGTCCGGCCGCGGCCCGTCGCTCCGACTCACACTGTCAGTCCCGCGAGCGGGTGATGACGGACATCTCGTGCGCCTCGATGTGGCCCTCTATCGCCTTGAGGTCGATGAAGTCGAACGGGACGCTGTCGATGAAGTTGACGACGACGCGCTGCTGGCCGGAGTCGCTCCCCACCCACTCGACCGACGACACCTCGTACGTCTCACCGGCGCCGATGTGGGCGTCGTCGACGCCGCGTCCGCCGTACGCCATCGTGTCCCGGCAGAGGAGGACCGTGCCGGAGCGTATCTCCGTGCCGTTCGAGAGAGTGATGGACTCCAGGTCGAAACCCGGAGCGGTCTCGCGGCTCACGCCGCCCCCTCCTCGCCGTCCTCCGCGTCGGACTCGACGTACGCCCGCCCGGTACCGCTCCCGCCGCGCCAGCGCGCTACGGCGCCGTCATCGGTCGGCGCAGTTTCGAATGCGAGCACGGGATGGGGGCTGGTCGAGGCGTAGCTGTTCCGGCCCCGCCTCCGAACTCCGGTCTGGAACGCAAACTCGTCTGTTTCTGCCACGGTAGTTCTGTACTAGATCAGGCGAGCCAACGCCGTAAGGGATTCGGGGCGGGCGTGGCGTCCGATCGGATCCGTTCGTCCGCACCTTCGGACGGCGAGTTCGTCCTCCCCCGCGGCTCGGTCGGTTCGGGTGTTTCGCGCCGGACGGGGTGCGCGCCGACCCCACCAATCAAGGCAGAGACGGTCGCATCTGGAAGCGACCGGATGGAGACGAGCGTCGGCGCGGACGACGAACCGCGGGCGACCGCGGGGTCGTACGCCCTCCTGCTTCTCGGGAGCGTCGGCTACGCCCTGTTCATGTTCGACTGGTTCCTGCTGTCGGCGTTCCTCGACACGCTCACCGCCGCCCTCGGCCTCTCGGGGACGGAGGCCGGCCTCGTCACGGGCGCGGTGCCGCTGAGCTACGTCCCCCTCGCGCTGGTGAGCGGCCTCGTCGTCGACCGCGCGGGCGCGCACAACGCCGTCGGCGTCGGTCTCCTCCTCATCGGCAGCGCGCACGCGGTTCGGAGCGGCGCGACGGGGTTCGTCTCCGTGTTCCTCCCGACGCTCCTGCTCGGCGTCGGCGGCACGGGCGTCACGTTCGGCCTCCCCAAACTCGTGGCCGACCTCTTCCCGGCCGAGCGCACGGGGTCGATGTCGTCGGTGTACGTCGTGGGTGCGTCGCTCGGGACCGCCGCGGCGTTCGGCCTCGGGCGGCCGGTTCTCGGGCCCGTCGCCGGCGGGTGGCGGCCGCTGTTCTACTGGTCGGGGCTCGTCACCGTCGGGTTCGCCGCGGCCTACCTCGCGGCCTCGCACCTGCTCTGGCCCCGGGTCGACCGGGTGCCCGACGACGACGACCGGGCGTTCTCGCTCGCGTCGCTCCGGCGCGACCTCGGCGCGGTGCTGTCACACCGGGGCCTGCGCTTCCTCGTGGTCATCGGCACGATGCGACTGTTCGTGAACCACGGCGTGCAGGGGTGGCTGGTGGCGGTGCTGGAGTCGCGGGGACTGGCCGCGGGCGTGGCGGCCACGGTCACCAGTCTCCTCGTCGTGGCGCGCATCGGCGGCACCGTCGTGATTCCGCCGCTGTCGGACCGCTACACCGCGCGGCGCGCCGCGGTCGTGGCCTGCGGCGTCCTCGGGGCCGTCGGCACCGCGGGTGTACTCGTCGCCGGCGTGGGTCTCCCGGTGACGGTGGCGGCCGTCGGCCTCGTCGGCGTCAGTCTCGGTGGCCTGTCACCGCTGGTGCGCGCGATTCCGACCGAACTCGACGGCATCGGGCCGCGCCTCACGGCCACGGCCAACGGGCTGATATTCACGGTTGGGGAGGTGGGCGGGTTCGCGGGGCCGTTCCTCGTGGGCGGCCTGCGAGACCTCACCGGGTCGTTCGGGCCGGGGTTCGCGGCCCTGACCGCCGCGAGCGTCGTCATCGTAGTCGCGGGCTACGCGATGCCCGAACCGAGGACCGGGACGTCGTGAGTCGACGCCGCGTCCGGCGGGCGCTCACGCGATGCTCACGCGGCGCACGAAACCGAGATTCGAGAGGTCGTTCAGCAGGTCGCCCGGGATGGGTTCGTCGGTGATGACGTAGAGCTTCGGGTCGTCGGTGAACTCGGGGTCCTCGCTGATGGTCTGGCGGATGGAGATGTCGCGGTCGGCGAGCATACTGGTGACGGTGGCGACGATGCCGGGTTGGTCGGCGTCGTCCACCTCAACCGTGAGCACGGTCAGGTCGAGGACGGGCGCGAGGTCCATCAGGCTGGGGATGGCCGAGATGTTCTGGAAGATGCGCCGGAGTTCCTCGTCTTCGAGGATGGCGTCGGTGGTGGAGTCGACCACCCGGCGGTCCACGCCTATCTCGCGCGCGATGCCGGTGTTGGGTATCTCGATGCCGCCCGAGACCACCCGCCCCTCGTCGTTGACCGAGAACCCGCGTTCGAGGAGCAGGCGGATGACCGCCTGCTGGCTCGGACTCCCCTCGAACTTCCGCATTATCTCGTCGAACATGGCGGAGTGTCCGACTGCAGTCCATAAGGTACTCCCGGAAATTAAATACCGATATGACGCGATTAGTTCCCGACGTGCTTCTCGCGAAGGTAGAGAGCTGACTGGTGAGGACGGTAGTTCGCTCGGTGAAGTTGGAGAGGAGTAGGAGTCTTCAACGCCTCCTCGATTGGTCGACGTCTCGCTCTCGACGTGTTTGTAGTGTAAAAGAAGGCAGGTTATAGCTCCCCCTTCGTGCTCGGCGTCTCGCCCGCCCGCCGGTCGTCGATTCTGGTCGCGTCGTCGAGCGTCCGCGCCAGCGCCTTGAACAGCGCCTCTATCTCGTGGTGGGCGTTCTCGCCCGTCACCTCGGCGTGGAGCGTCAGGCCGGCGTTCATCGCCAGCGTTCGCAGGAAGTGCCGCGCCATCACGCTGGTCAGGTCGCCCACACGGCCCTGCGAGAACTCGCCGTCGAACTCGAAGAGGGGGCGGCCGCTCACGTCCACGACGACGCTCGCCACCGCCTCGTCCAGCGGCACCCTGCGGTCGGCGTAGCGGACGATGCCGCGCTTGTCGCCGAGGGCCTCGTCGAACGCCTCGCCGAGGACGATGGCCACGTCCTCGACGGAGTGGTGGTCGTCGACGTGCAGGTCGCCGTCGCAGTCGACGGTCAGGTCGAACAGGCCGTGCTTGGCGAACGACTCCAGCATGTGGTCGAAGAAGCCGATGCCCGTGTCGGCGTCGGCGTCGCCCGACCCGTCCACGGCGAGGGAGAGTTCGACCGCCGTCTCGGCCGTCTCGCGGGAGACGGTGGCGGTCCGGTCGGCGTCTGTCATGTCTCCGGAGACGGTTGCGGGGCATATGGTGGTTGCGGGTCGGCCGGTCGGGCGCGGACCGGGTCACAGGGCGGTCCGTCCGGCGGAGCGTCCGGCGGGGCGTCCGACGCGCGTCTGCCGGTAATTGATATACCGGACGTTACTCTGGGGAGACATGAGTCTGAAGGGTGTGGCGTTGACGGGCTACCTGCTCGTCGTCGGGAGTCTGCTGCTCTACTCCCGGACGTCGGTTCTCGTCGGACTCGGCGTGGTGCTCATCACCCTCGCGGCGGTGGCCGTCGTCACCGCCCTGAGTCGGCGGCGCGCGGCGGACGACCGCCGCTCGGAACCCCCTTCCTTCGAGTCCAACAACTGACACCGGGTTGTTCGGGGTCCGACGGCCGTCTGACGAGGCGTTAAGGAACGACCGCGAGTAGTCGGCGGCGATGCCGTCGAAGCGCGACCTCCTCACCGTCCTCGCCGCCGCCGTCGGCGTCCCGTACCTCCACGCGTTGGCGTGGCCTGCGGTCGCTCTGGGCCTCCTCCTCCTCGCGTTCGGCGTGTACACCGGCGTCGACTCCGCGTGCCGGACGGTCGGGCGGTACGTGACGGTGTGAGGCGGGCGTCCGACTCACGCGGCGCGCGCCCGGTTCAGACGCTCGCGGCGTCGCGGAGGCTGAACCGCCCCTCGTAGAGCGCCGTGCCCACCACGACGGCCGCGGCGCCCGCGTCGCGCAGGGCGCGCACGTCGTCCAGCGTCGACACGCCGCCCGAGGCCACCACGGGCACGTCCACCGCCTCGGCGAGGCGACGCACCGGGTCGGTCTGGACGCCCTCGAGTCGCCCCTCGACGTCCACGTCGGTGAACAGGACGGCGGCCGCGCCGAGGTCCTCGTAGCGCGCGGCGGCCTCGGCGGGGTCGAGACCCGTGCCCTCGGTCCACCCCGACACGACCACCTCGCCGTCCTTCGCGTCGAGGCTCACCATCACGCCGTCGGGGTGGTCGGCGGCGAGTTCGCCCACCAGTTCGGGGTTCTCGACGGCGGCGGTGCCGAGGATGACCCGGTCGACGCCCGCGTCGAGGAGTGCGGCGGCGTCGTCGGCGGTGCGGATGCCGCCGCCGAGTTGGACGCCCACGTCGTCGTCGACGGCGTCGACGATGGCCGCTATCGCCGCCGCGTTCTCGCGTTCGCCCTCGAACGCGCCGTCCAAGTCGACGAGGTGGAGCGTCCGCGCGCCCTCCTCGACCCACCGGGTCGCGGCCTCGACGGGGTCGCCGTAACGCTCGCCGGTGCCGCGTTCGCCCTGCACCAGTTGGACCGCCTCGCCGTCCTGTACGTCGACGGCGGGGACTACCTCGAACTCCGGGAACGGAGGCATACCGGGGGTGGGCGGTCCGGCGGCCTAAACCCTCCGCTCCGGGTCGCGGACGAACGGACGGTTCACCCCCGACCGCGGGACGGGGCGGCGGTGGGTGGGAGTAACTGACGCGTCTGACCTTCGGAACCGCTTTCAGGCAGGCCGCCTCAATGCTACCCGATGAAACTGTTCGGGTCGAGCGGGACGCGCGGGGTCGTGGGGGAAGAACTCACCCCGGAGTTCGTCCTGCGCGTGGCCAAGGCGGCAGGGACGGTCCTCGACTCCGAGCGCGTCGCCGTCTCGCGCGACACCCGCACCAGCGGTGAGATGTTCTCGTCGGCCGCCGCCAGCGGGTTGGCGAGCGTCGGGGCCGACGTGGACCGCCTCGGCGTCACCCCCACGCCCGCGACGGTGCGCTACTGCGAGGCGGAGGGCGTGCCCGCGGTCCACGTCACGGCCTCCCACAATCCCCCGGAGTACAACGGCGTCAAACTCGTCGGGGCCGACGGCATCGAACTCGCGGTGGACGAACTCGAGGTCATCGAGGAACACGTCCTCGCCGACGACTTCGACGTCGCGGCGTGGAACGAGGTGGGGGAGACGCGGCGCGTGACCGACGCGAACCGCGCGTACGTCGACGAACTGCTCGGCGAACTCGACCGCGAGACGGTGGCCGACGCCGACCTGACTGTGGCGCTGGACCCCGGCCACGGCGCGGGCGCGGTCACCAGCCCCGAGTTCTTCCGGCGACTCGGCTGTCGCGTGCTGACCGTGAACGCCCAGCCCGACGGTCACTTCCCCGGGCGCGACCCCGAACCCGTCGCAGACAACGTGGGCGACCTGCGGCGACTCGTGCGCACCTCCGACGCGGACCTCGGCATCGCCCACGACGGCGACGCCGACCGGGCGGTGTTCGTGGACGAGACCGGCGAGTACGTCGACGGCGACACCTCGCTGGCCGCCCTCGTGGCCGCGGACCTCGGCCCCGACGACACCACCGTCGCCGCGGTCAACGTCTCCCAGCGACTCGTCGACGTGGTGAACGAGGCGGGTGCGTCGCTCGAACTCACACCCATCGGGAGCACCAACATCATCACCCGCATCGAGGAACTCTGGGCGGCGGGCGAGACGGTGCCCGTGGCCGGCGAGGGCAACGGCGGCGTGTTCTTCCCCGACTTCCGCCTCGTGCGCGACGGCGCGTTCACCGCGGGCAAGTTCCTCGAACTCGTGGCCCGCGACGGCCGACCCGTGAGCGAACTGGTCGAGCCCTACACCGACTACCACACCGTCCGCGACGGCATCGAGTACGAGAGCGAGGCCGACCTCGACGCGATGCTCGAAGCCGCGGGCGAGTACGCGAGTCGGGCCGACGCCGAACTCACCACCATCGACGGCCACCGCCTCGACTACGGCGACGGCTGGGTGCTGGTCCGCCCCTCCGGCACCGAACCCAAGGTCCGCATCTACGCGGAGTCGCGCGACCCCGAACGCGCCGAGTCGCTGGCGGCCGACGTGCGCGACTACCTCGAAGACGCGCGGTAAGTCGAGTACGGTCGGCTCCGTCGAGGCGTCCGGTCGGTGAGCGGATTCGGACGTTCGACGGGCGGACTCTCCCGGCGACGTCCGGTCAACGGCCGCGTTCGCCCGGGCTCCACTCGCACGCGTCGCCCGTCATGAGGCCGTTCTCGTCGATGTACTCCGAGAGGCAGGCGTAGTTACAGAAGTAGACGGGCGACCCACAGTCGTCGTCACAGTCGCGGACGCAGATCGGGTCGTGGTCGAAGATGCGCGACCCGCAGTACGCGCACGTCTCGTCCGCGTCGGGTGTCACGTCGGTCGTGGACATACCCGTGCTACGAGGGCGACCACGGAAAGCGTTTCGCGGAGGCCTACGCGCGGTCGCGTTCGTACTCGTCGAGCGCCGCCGCCAGCGTCTCCCGCTCCTCGCGAAGCGACGCGAGGTCCGCCTCGACGGCGCCCGACGCGAGACGGTCGCGCTGGTCGTCCGTGAGTTCGGCCTCCGCCTCCGCGGTCCGGCGGAGGCGCTCGTACGCCGCCTCCTCACGAGCGGCGTCGGTCACGTCGCGGAGCGCCGCCACTGTCTCTTCGGAGGCGAACCGCCCGACGACGGAGACGAGTTCGTCGGCGCGGCGGCGGAGCGTCCCCGCGTCCGGCGGCGGCCACGAGACGGTCAGCGGCCCCGCGTCGAGGCGTTCGAGGTACGTCCGGTTCGTCGCCACCCGCGCCTTGAGTTCGTCGGGGTCGGCCACGTAGTGGTCGAGTTTCGACCGCGAGTAGTCGGCGTACGAGAGTAGGGTCGGAATCGGCTCCTCGCCCGCGTCCGCCCGGTCGAGGTACGACCGCAGGTCCTCGGGCGGTTCGCGGAACTCGACCAGCGGGTAGGCGGCCGTCGTGGCGACGAACGACAGCACCTCGCGCGCGGGCGCGTCGCGCTTGTACGCCTCGAAGTCGGCGCGGACCGCCTCGTCGTAGCGCTCGATGGGGTCCCGCAGGCGCTCGACGGGCGCGTCGAAGTCGGCGTCGCCGAGGCGGGTCAGGCGTTCGAGCGAGCCGACGCGCTCCTCGACCGTCCGCAGGCGACGGACGGTGTCGCGGCGAGCGTCGGCGTACGCGTCGCGGGCCGCCTCCCGGCGGTCGACGAGTTCGGCCACCTCGGCGACCGGTTCCAGCGCCTCGCGCGCGCGGTCGAAGTGGGACTCGCTCAGGCGGCGGCCGTCCACCCGGTCGGAGGCCGTCTCGAACGCCTCCGCGCCCGGCAGGTCGTCGTCCACGCTCTCGACGAGGGTCACGAACTCCTCTTGGAACTCCACGAACTTCCGGAACGTCTCGCCGCCGGTGCCGGTGGCCGTCTCGCGGTAGCGCTCCAGCAGGTCGGTAGCGCGGTCGTACGCCTCGGCCGTCCGTTCGACGCGTCCCTCGCCGACCTCGGCTATCTCGCTCTCGACCGCGGCGAGTCGGTCGTGGGCGGCTTCGAGGTCCGCGACGACGGCGCGGGTGTCGGCGGCGTCGCCGTCGCCGTCGACGGCTGTGTCTGCGTCCGACATTCTCAGTAGACGTCGTCGGGGTCGAACACGCGTTGGCCGACGTTCTCGCCCTCGACCGTGCGGTAGAAACACGACCGGTGGCCGGTGTGGCACGCGCCGCCCTCCTGTTCCACGAGATAGAGGAGCGTGTCGGCGTCGCAGTCGACGCGCACCTCCTCGACCCGCTGGACGTGGCCGCTGGTGGCCCCCTTCTCCCAGAGTTCGTCGCGGCTCCGCGAGTAGTAGTGCGCCCGCCCCGTCTCGCGCGTCTTCGACAGTGCCTCGGGCGAGACGTACGCCAGCATCAGCACCTCGCCGGTGTCGGCGTCCTGCGCGACGGCGGGCACGAGGCCGTCGTCGCCGAAGTCCACCGCCACGCCGGCGTCGTCAGCGTCGGCATCGGCATCGGCGTCGGGGGCGGCCTCTAGGTCCGCGTCCGTTTCCGCGTCGGCGTCGCTCATACTCGACACCAGACGCGGACCGCCGATATGCTTTCTGTGGTTGGACGGCCGCGGGGCGTCACCGACCCGTCGTCCCGGCGGCCGTCTCGCCGCCGTCGGGGGCGGCGGAGGCGCGAGACGCCGCGCCGTCGCCCCGGTCCGCGGCGCGTTCGGCCGCGAGTTCGACGCCCACGCCGACCATCGCGTTGGCCACGCCGAGGACGAACAGGCCGAGTGCGAACCCGAACCCGTCGGGGAGCGAAGGCGGCGCGACCAGCGTGACCGAAGCCGACGCCGCAAGCGCCGTGAGACCGCCGTACGCGCCCGCCCAGCGGCTCCCCCGGCGGCGGACCACCCACCAGTTGCGCCGCGCGAGGAGGCCAGTCACGCACCAGAAGAGACCGGCGAACCCCGCGCTCGCGGGGTTGGGGTGGACGGCGTAGGCGACGAGGCCGACGACGACGCCGACCGAGACGGCGAGGAGGCGACCGGTGCGGGAGTTCATGTCGGCTCGTTGTCTCACCTCGGTGAAAATCCTACCGCCGGCTCAGACGGCGCCGACCGCGCCGAGCAGGCCGAAGAGCAGGTCGCCGTAGGTCAGGCCGACCACGAGGCCGGCGAACATGGGGACGAGAAACGGGATGCCCGGGGATATCCAGACCTCGTCGCGTTCGGCCACGACGTTCAGGCCGGCGCGGAGTTTCTCGGGCGTGGTGCCGTAGGCGGTGCCCTCTATCTCGTCGAGGAACGCCTCCGCGCCCCACGGGTCGGTGAGCGTCGCGGCGGCGTCGACGCTGGCGTCCGTATCGGCGTCGGCGCTCCCCACGCCGAGGTCCGACGGGTCGGCGTCGGCCGTCCCGCCGTCGGGCGCGCCCCGACCCACCGCGCCGTCGGTGGGGTCGTTGGTCTCGCCGATGGTCGCGGGGTCGCGGTAGCGGTCGGGGTCCGCCCGGAGGGCGTCGAGCGTGACCCCCCGCCACCGGAGGTACATCCGGAGGGCGTCGAGGTCGAGGCCCGACCGAGTGAACCCGTCGTCGTCCTCGAACAGGCGGCCGTGGACCCGGGGCAGGTCGGCGGTTCGGACCGACCGCCCCACGAACATCAGCGTGGAGAACTCGCCGACGACGGCGTTGCGAACCGCCAGCGCCGCGGGGTAGAGCACCCCGACGAGGACGGTGTTGGTGAGGATGGTCCACGAGAACACGCCCAGCCGCGTGTCCACGACGGGCACGACGGCCCACGGGAGCGTCGAGAGGAGGGGCAGTTCTGTGACGTAGTAGGCCGGGAAGACCGGAAAGAGGAGGGCGAGCGCCATCAGCGCCTTCGCGTCGGCGCCGCCGAACCCGCCGAGGCGCCAGAAGACGTAGGTGAGTGGGACGAGGAAGCCGACGCTCACGCCGACACGGAGGAGGTACAGTTGGGTCGCGGTGCGGGGGGAGAGCGCCTCCCACGCGATGAGGAGGGCGCCGAGGAGCGCGAGGGGGTACCACGCGACGTTGGGCACCCGCCTGACCTCGACGTCCCGCCACGCCGCCCACGCGAGGACCGGGACGGCGACGAGTCGCAGGAGGTCGGGTATCGAGGCGAACATACAGGCGACGGGAAACGCAGGGAGAAAGTGTTTCCGTTCGACATGCCAGTCTCCCGCGGGGGACCGCCGCGCCACGCGTCGGACGGACCAGGGGGTCGCCGGCGGGCGCAAATAGAAGCGAGTGTGAGTTGCGACGCGGGTCGTCGCTGGTCGCGCGACGCGACCGCGGCCTCAGATGACGCGGTTCTGGAGGTAGTCGAGGTGCTTGGCGTTGTAGACGATCTTCACGGTATCGGCGTCCGGACTACCGATACAGGTCAGGCGGACGTCCTTCTCCTCGACCTCCTCGTCGGAGAGGATCTGCTGCATGTCCATCTCGATCTCTCCCTCTTTGACGATGGCCGCGCAGTTCGCGCAGGCACCGGCCCGACACGAGAAGGGCCAGTCGTAGCCCTGCGCCTCGGCGGCTTCGAGGATGTACTCGCCCTGATTGACGTCGAGAGTGCCGTAGTCCTCGTCGTCGAGACCGGCCTCCTCGGCTTTGCTGAAGAGGTCGTCGTCGTCCATGTCCCAACCCTGGTCGTCCAGCGTCTCGTAGTTCAGGTATTCTACCGTGGGCATCACTTGCCGGTTCGGAAGCCACGCCATTAGACTTTGCTGTTCTTCGTCGAATTCGGGACGCGTAACCGGATTCCGTCGGTACGCGTCCAACCGAAAGGGTCGGGGTGTGACGTTCGACCGCCGAACATCGCCCCGGGCGACGGAACCTCAGAAAGCGTAGGTGAACAGGAGATACGAGGCGAGGGCGGAGATGGTGGGCGTGAGCATCCAGAAGAAGATGACCCGGCCGGTGGTGGCGGGGTCGAACAGGTCGGCGGCGTTGAGTTCGGACTCCGCCTCCTCGCCCATCGCCGGCACCTCCTCCTGTTCGGCGGTGAGGGCGTTGACCGACACCTGCGGGGTCTCGCCCCGGACCGCCTCGCCGAGCGTCACCGTCCGCGTGGCGCGGCCCCACCCGAGGCCGACGATGCACATCGTCGACGAGACGGCGAGGCTGGCGGGGATGCCTATCGCCGACAGGCCGGTGATGAGCGTCGCGCTTACCGTCTCCACGATGAGGGCCGCGAGGATGGGCAGGTCCGTCAGGTCGTTGCCCACGGTGTCGAGCGTCCGGCGGGCGATGGTGAACGCGCCGACGGCGATGGCGCCGGCGCCGAGGAGGATGCCCATCTCTATCGAGAGGCCGGCGTCCTCACTCGCCACGAGGGGGGCCACGGCGTTGGCGACGTTCGACGCGCCCGCCGAGAACGCCATGTAACACGCGATGGCCACCACGAGGACGGTCCCCACCATCTCGATGGGGCTGGTGTCCGGACCCAGCCTCGGGCGGGGGAGCGCGCCCGACCGGTCGAACGTCATCAGCGGTCCGTCGGTCCGGTCGATGGTGAACCGGGCGGCGAGGTAGGGGTAGACGTACCGGCCGATGACCGCGCAGATCCAGAACGCGATGACGGGCGCGACTATCCACCACGACACGATTTCGAGCATCTTTCCCTCGTTGAGCGTGTCCGTCGCCACGCCGAGTCCCGCGATGGCCCCCACGGCCGTCATCGAGGTGGAGGCGGGGACGCCGAACGTGTTCGAGATGAGCAGCGCCAGCCCCACGAAAAAGAGGACGGCCACGCTCACCGCCAGCGTGAACTGGTCCGAGGGGACGATGCGCCCGCCCATCGTCCGGATGACGTTCCGGCCGACCGTCCACCCGCCGAGGAGGGCGAACACGCTCATCAGCCCCGCCGCCGCCAGTTTGCCGACGACGTCGCTACCGACGGCCGGGCCGAACGCCACCCCGGTGGAAGATCCGCCGATGTTGAACCCGACGAACGCCGCCACCACGAGACCGACTGCGAGTAGGAGTTCGACCACGCCGGACAGACTCGCGCCGGCGTATAGTTTCTGCGGGAATCAGCCGAGGTGTGCTACCATCTGCCGCCCCGGAGGAACGTTCACGTGAGCTGACACGCAAGGGGGCGCATGGTCTCGCGGGAGAACCGAGTCCTCCTCGCCGCCACCGGCGCGGTCCTCCTCGCCCTCGTCGTCGTCGCCGCGACCGGCGTCGGCGGAGAGAGCGCCGCCCTCGCCGCCCTCCTCTTCGCCGGACTCGGCGTGCTCGCGCCGCAGTTGTACCTCGCCGCCACCGACGACGAGGTGCCGGCGCGCACTCGGGTTCGGGTGGGCGTCGGCGTCACACTGTTCCTGCTCTGGGGACAGTTGGCGACGGCCGACGCCGCCGCGAAGCCGATTCTCGCGGCCGCGAGCGTCGTGTTGGTCCTCGGCCTCCTCGGCTACGAGTTCCGGGCGGGCTACCGGTCGGCGCGCGCCTAGCCTACTCCGTCGCCGCCTCGATGGCCCCGCCGAGGTCCGCCACGATGTCCTCGGCGTCCTCGATGCCCACCGAGAGGCGCACCATGTCGTCGGTGACGCCCGCGGCCGCCAGTTCCTCGTCGGTCAGTTGCTGGTGGGTCGTCGAGGCGGGGTGGATGACTAGCGTCTTGGCGTCGCCCACGTTCGCCAGCATCGAGGCGAGTTGCGTCTCGTTCACCGTGTCCCGCGCGGCGTCGTAGCCGCCCTCGAGGCCGAACGTTATCAT
This sequence comes from Haloferacaceae archaeon 50, assembly GCA_046097085.1. Lineage (GTDB taxonomy): Archaea > Halobacteriota > Halobacteria > Halobacteriales > Haloferacaceae. The sequence goes on from CP175567.1 coordinate 595,868, forward strand.
GCCGCCGTAGCCGCCGTGCAGGTACTCGGAGGCCTCCTCGTGGGTGGGGTGGTCCGAGAGACCGGGGTAGTTGACCCACGACACCGCGTCGTGGTCGTCGAGGAACTCCGCCACGATGGCGGCGTTCTCGCAGTGGCGGTCCATCCGCATCGGGAGCGATTCGAGTTTCTGGAGGGTGACCCACGCGTCGAACGGCGACTGGGAGTTGCCGAGGTCGCGGAGACCGCGCGCGATGCCGGCGTAGGTGAACGCGGCGTCGCCGAACGCCTCCGAGAAGTTGACGCCGTGGTACGCCGGGTTCTCTTTGGCGAGTTCGGGGTAGTCGTCCGCGTACTCGGCCCACGGGAACGACCCGGCGTCGACGACGACGCCGCCGATGGTCGACCCCGAGCCGTGAATCCACTTGGTGGTCGAGTTCCACACGAGGTCCGCGCCGTGGTCCGCGGGGTTACAGAGGTACGGCGTGGCGAACGTGTTGTCGACCATGAGGGGCGTGCCGTTGTCGTGGGCTATCTCGGCCACCCGCTCGATGTCGGGCGTGTCGAGCGCCGGGTTGCCGATGGTCTCCAAGAGGACGTACGCGGTGTCGTCGTCGATGGCCTCGGCGTAGGCGTCGTAGTCGAGGGTGTCCACGAACCGCGTCGAGATGCCCCGGCGCTCGACGGTGTGGGTGAGGTAGGTGTAGGTGCCGCCGTAGAGCGACGACGCGGCGACGACGTTGTCGCCCGCCTCCGCCAGCAGGAAGGTGGTGAGGTCGAGGGCGGCCATGCCCGACGCCGTCGCCACCGCGCCCACGCCGTTCTCCAGCGACGCGAGGCGCTCCTGGAGCGTCTCGACGGTGGGGTTCATCAGGCGCGAGTAGATGTACCCCGGCTTCTCCAGCGCGAACTGGTCGGCCGCGTCGTCGGCGTCCTCGAACACGTACGAGGTGGTCTGGTAGATGGGCGGCGCGCGCGCGCCCGTCGTCGGGTCGGGCTCCTGACCCGCGTGGAGGCTCCGCGTCTCGAACCCGTAGTCGGCGTCGTCTTCGTCGGCCATGCGCCCTCCTTGAACGAGGGGGCGCGTAAAACTACCGCGCCTCGGCGGGTCCTGCCGGGGTCTGCGACGGCGCGAACGCGAGGGTATCGGGCGTCTGGGCCGCGACGACGCCGGCAGGCGCGTCGTTCCGTCGTCGCCGACTGTCAGAAGATACTTACAGTCCACGCGCCACGTCGGCGGCATGGTTTCGGTCTTCGAACCCCGCCGACTGGCGCGCGAGGGCGCGCCCGTCGCTGTGGTGTTGCTGTTCTGGGTGGCGCTCTCGTGGTTCGGGTGGGAGTCGGTCGTCGCGAGCGCCCTCCGGTACGCGGGCGTCGTGATGGCGCTCTGTTATGCCGTCACCCGGGGCGTCGAACTCGGGCGGGCGATTCCGGACGCCGGCACCCGGACGCCCGGCCCCGGCGACGTGGGAGGCGTCCTGTACGAGAACTCGCGGGTCGCCCTCGCCGCGGGGGCGTGGTTCCTCGCCGCCCTCGCCGTCTACTTCGCGGAGTCGGCGTGGGACGCGACGGGCCTCCCCGGCGCATTCGTCTCGCCCGCCGGCGACCTCTCGTTCACCCTCGCGGGCGCCGGCGTCGGCTGTACCGTCGTGTACGCCGTCGCCGTGGGCACGGCGCGCGTCCGCGCCGGGCGAGGGGGGACCGGACGCGAGAACGACGCCGCGGGCGACGCGGCGCCCGCGGACGACTGAGCGGTCGCCGGGGTTCAGTCGTCAGCCGTCAGTCGTCGGTGGTTGAACTGGACTCGGACCCGGTGCCGGACCGCGATGTGGTGACGTAGACGCTCGGCTTCCGCAGGACGAACTCCTCGATGAACGCCGCCACGAACACGGCCGTCTGGAACACGAGGTAGAACCAGAGGGTGAACGCGGCGAGGTACTCCCGCGGGTGGTGCGAGAGGCCGTCGCGCCAGTCCTGCGCGAATATCATCGCCGACACCACCACGGGGGCGACGCTGAGGAGCGACCAGATGACGTCGCTGTGGGGGATGTACGTCGTCGTGGGCACGTCGGTCCAGTGTGAGAGGCCGGCCATCGGGAACGCGAGGACGACGAACGCGGGCACCACGGCGTAGGTGAACGTGTAGACGGCGTCCACCTTCGTGCGGAGCGACACGGCGGGGTTGCGCGGGAGCACCGTGAGGTAGCGCGCCGCCACCTGCATCCACCCGCGCGCCCACCGCTTGCGCTGGCTCCACCACGCCGACAGCGTCGCGGGGTTCTCCTCGAACGTGATGACGCCCGGGTCCATCCGGAGCTTCTTGCCCGCTGCGTGTATCTTCGACGACATGTCGATGTCCTCGACCAGCACCTCCTCGTCGAACTCGCCGAGTTCGTCGAACACCTCGCGCCGGAAGAACGCCTGTCCGCCGCCGAAGATGGTGAACCCGTCGACCACCTGCCGGGCGAACAGGTCGGCCTTCTCGGCGATGTGGCGTTCGAGGGTGGCGTGGAGCGCCAGCAGCGAGTCCTCGGGGTTGCGGCCGTAACATCGCCCCTTGACGCACCAGATGTCGGGGTCGGACGCGAACCACGCCACCGCCCGCCGGACGGCGTCGGGACGGAAGCAGTGGTCGGCGTCGATACTGGCGATGACGTCGCCGTCGGCGTGCCGCAGGGCGAAGTTGGTGGCCTTGGCCTTGCCGCCGCCGGGTTCGTCGCGTTCGACCGCCACGAACCGCGGGTCGTCGGCCGCGGCCTGCTCGCATATCTCGGCCGTCCGGTCGGTCGAGGCCGCCTCGTAGCAGAGGACCACTGTGAGTTTGTCCGCGGGGTAGTCGAGGTTCCGGCACGCCTCGATGGTGTCGGGGAGCACCGGCTCCTCGTTGTACGCGGGAATCACCACGCTCACCGTCGGGAGTTCGTCGTCGGAGAGTTCGAGGGGCGGCGGGTCGGTGCGCGCGAACGACAGCACCGCGGAGGCCGCCGTGCGTCCGACCAGTCCGACGAGGCCCACGAGGAGGAGCGTGTTCAACACTCGGGGGTACTCGGCGCTCACGGTCGCGGGGAGGAGCGCCGCGAGGACGAACGCGCCGACGATGCCCGCGTAGAGGACGACCGTCCGTGCCGACACGGACGTATCGTCGACCGTCATCACGTCCATGTATCGGAGTCGGATTCGACGGAGATAACTCGTTTGGGGGGACGAGCGGGAATAAGACGCCTGATACGTCCGTTCGGCGTGAACGAACGTGGCCGCCCCGGTCCGGCCGTCACGCGGCCGACGACCCCGTCAGGTCGCCGCGACGGCTGCGGTCGTCGGTCGCCGCGACGGCTGTGGACGTCACTCGCCGCGGCTCCGAGGTGGCCGAGGAGGAGGGCTGGAACCATCTCGGCAGTCGCTCGTCACTCGTCGGTAGTAAAACGCACGGGATACGGCGCGGGTCGACCCGTGCCGCCGTGCGTTACCCGGAGAAGAGACTGTTGTGGACGGGCGCGAACTCGCTCTCCTCCTCGGCGGTGTCGTGGACGGCGCGCCCGCCCACGCCGTCGGCGAGGAAGTCACGGAGGGGCGGACCGACGCGTTCGGGTTCCACGAGGAAGGCGTCGTGGCCGTGGTCGGACTCGACAACGTGGTGGGCCACGGGGACGTTCGACTCACGGAACGCCTCCGCGAGGTGCTCCGACTGGGCCACGGTGAAGTGCCAGTCGCCGGTGAAAGAGAGCAGGAGCACCTCGCCCTCGTAGGCCGCGACGGCGTCGGCGTCGTCCTCGTACCCCTCCGAGAGGTCGTAGTCGTCCATGGCGCGGGTGAGATAGAGGTAGGAGTTGGCGTCGAACCGCTCGACGAACTTCTCGGACTGGTAGTCGAGGTACGACTCCACGTCGCGGTAGGGGAAGAAGGCGGCAGCGCGGTCGGTGGGAAAGGCGTCGCGGACGGCGTCGCGGCCGGCCGACCGACGGCCGAACTTGTGGGCCATCGATTCCTTCGAGAGGTACATCACGTGGCCTATCTGGCGCGCCAGCGCGAGGCCGTCGTCGGGGTGGTCGCCGCCGTAGTAGTCGCCCCCGTTCCAGTTCGGGTCGGAGGTGATGGCGCGGCGGGCGATGGCGTCGAGGGCGAGACACTGGGAGTCGAGGCGGGCGGCGGTGGCGACGGGCGCGATGCGGCGCACGTCGTCGGGGAACTGTCGCGCCCAGTCGAGGACGTTCATGCCGCCGACGCTCCCGCCGACGACGGCGTGGAGCTGCCCCACCCCGAGGGCGTCGAGCAGGCGGCGCTGGGAGCGCGTCCAGTCGCTCACGGTGACGGGCGGGAAGTCGGTGCCATACGGTTCGCCGTCGGGGGCCTCGCTCTCCGGGCCGGAGGTGCCGTAGCACGACCCCGGGACGTTGGCGCAGACGACGTAGTAGTCGTTGGTGTCGACGGCCTTGCCCGGCCCCACGATGTCGGCCCACCACGCGCGGGCCTGCCCCGCCGTGTTCGAGGCGTTCCGGGTGGCTACGTTCTGACTCCCGGTGAGGGCGTGACAGACGAGGACGGCGTTGTCGCCGGTGAACTCGCCGTAGGCCTCGTAGGCGACTTCGAGGTCGTCGACGGACTCGCCGCACTCGAACTCGAACTCGCCGAGCGACAGCGTGCCCCTGTCGGTCTCGGCGCTCATGTGTCGGCCGTCACCTCGGCGATGGTCGAGTCGAGGTCGGCCAGCACGTCCGCGGGGTCCTCGATGCCAACCGACATCCGCACCATGTCGGGGCGCACGCCCGCGTCCCGCTGTTCGGCCTCGCTCAACTGGGCGTGGGTGGTGGAGGCGGGGTGGATGACCAGCGTCTTCGAGTCGCCGATGTTGGCGAGGAACGAGGCGAGTTCGGTCTCCTCGCACAGCCGTTTGGCCGCCTCGTACCCGCCGTCGAGGCCGAACGTTATCATGCCGCCGTAGCCGCCGTGCAGGTACTCGGAGGCCTCCTCGTGGGTCCGGTGGTCCGAGAGACCGGGGTAGTTGACCCACGACACCGCGTCGTGGTCGTCGAGGAACTCCGCCACGATGGCGGCGTTCTCGCAGTGGCGGTCCATCCGGAGCGGCAGGGTCTCGAGGCCCTGCAGGGTGACCCACGCGTCGAACGGCGACTGCCCGCTGCCGAGACTCCGGACCGAGCGGTGGCGCGCCGCCACCTCGAACGCCCGGTCGCCGAACCGCTCGGCGAAGTTCACGCCGAACGCCGGGTTCTCGCCGCCGAGTTCGGGGTACTTCTCGGGGTGCTCGCCCCACGGGAACGACCCGCCGTCCACCAGAATCCCGCCCACCGTGGTGCCAGACCCGTGTATCCACTTGGTGGTCGACTCCCACACCACGTCCGCGCCGCGTTCGAGGGGGCGACACAGGTAGGGGGTGGCGAACGTGTTGTCGACCACGAGGGGCGCGTCGTTCTCGTGGGCCACCGCCGCGAGTCGCTCGAAGTCGGGGGTGACGAGCGAGGGGTTGGCCAGCGTCTCGACGTGGACGAACGCGGTGTCGCCGTCGATGGCCTCGCCGTAGGCGTCGTAGTCGAGGGTGTCCACGAGTCGGGTCTCGACGCCCCGCCGGGAGGCCATCTTGGTGAAGTAGGAACTCGTACCGCCGTACATCTCGGCGGCGGCGACGACGTTGTCGCCCGCCGACGCGAGGACGCTGGTGGCGGCGTCGAGGGCGGCCATGCCCGACGAGGTGGCGACGGCGGCGGTGCCGCCCTCCAGCGACGCGAGGCGGTCCTCCAGCACCTCGACCGTCGGGTTGGAGAAGCGGGAGTAGATGGGGCCCTCCGCGTCGAGAGCGTACAGGTCGGCGGCGTAGTCGGCGTCGTCGAACACGTACGAGGTGGTCTGATAGATGGGCGGCGCGCGCGCACCCGTCGCCGGGTCGGGGTCCTGACCGGCGTGAAGACTCCGGGTGTGGAAGCCACGAGTCATGTATACCGTGCATAATCGCCCCGTTTCCTTATAACCACCAGTTACGGCAAGGCCTGCCCCGGACGCCGAATCGGAAGTTCCGGAAAACCCCCACTAAATCTTACCTCCGGCCGTCGTGATGTTTGTGCATGGACCACATCCCCGACGAAGTCCGCGAGGATCTGGAGTCGCGCGCGAACGTGGTCGGCACCGCGAAGGGACGAAAGCGGGTCGACGACCGCCCAACCGACGAGGACGCGGTTATCGTGCTGGTGAACCGGAAGCTCCCCGACAGCCAGTTGGCGGACGGCGACAAGGTTCCCGAGACGGTGGAGGTGGAGGGCGAGGAGGTCAAGACGGACGTACAGGAGGTGGGCGACGTGCGGACGCAGGCGACGACTCGACCCGGCGAAGGCGGCGAGGCCGGGGAGCGCCGCCCGAACCGCAAGCGGCGGTGGCGACCCGCACCGGCGGGCGTCTCGGTCGGCCACCCCGCCATCACCGCGGGCACGATGGGGACGCCGCCGCTGGAGACGGCCGACGGGACGGTGGTGACGCTCACCAACCGCCACGTGGCCGCGCCGGTGGGCGAGGCCGACACGGGCGACGACTTCCTCCAGCCCGGACCCTCGGACGGCGGCACGGCGGACAGCGACGTGGGCGAACTGAGAGACTGGAGCGAGGTGTCGAGGGACGCGCCGAACCGGAGCGACAGCGCCGTCGTGGCGGTGGACGACGAGACGGTCGCCGACTACGTCCTCGGCGTCGGACCGCTGGCGGGGTGGACCGAGACGGAGCGAGACGCCACCTACACCAAGAGCGGCCGGACCACCGGGGTCACCACGGGCGAGTTGCGCGCCCGCGACGCGCGCATCAGGGTCAACGGCTACTACGACGCACCCACGGTGTTCGAGGGCGTCGACGTGTTCGAACCGATGAGCGCCGGCGGCGATAGCGGGAGCGTCATCGGCATCGAGCGCTCCGACGGGTTCTACGGCACGCACCTCCTGTTCGCCGGCAGCGACCGGAGCACCATCGGCGTCCCCATGAACACGGTACAGGAGATACACGGCGAGTTGACGCCGGTACACCCGGGCGGGGGCGACGGCGGGGACGGGGACGGGACCGGCCCCGGCGGCCCGGACGACCCGACCGCTGGCTTCCGCGACCGGGTGGGAGAGCGCCTCCGGGAGCGGTACGGCGACGCCGTCCGCGCGGGCGAGGAGGCCGACTTCCGGGTGGACGCGTGGCCGGTCGCCCTCTCAGTCCACGTCGTCGCCTCCGAGGGGGCGGCGCTGGAGGCGGTGGGCCGGGCGCTGGTCGCGGCGGGCGAGGACGCCCACCCCGTCGTCGTCTACCCCGGGGAGGCGGCGTCGGACCGCCTCCGGGCCGTCGACGCGGTCACGGTAGTCGCACTGCCGGCCGACGGGGACGGCGGGAGCGGTGACGGCGGCGAGGGTGCGACCGGCGGCGGGAGCGGCGACGGCGCGAACGGGGCCTGAACGCCGTCCGACCGGCGGCAGTCGCTCCGTCGGCGTGGGGCGTGACGTAGCGAGTCGTCAGGGCGACGACGCGCGTCCGGCCAGCGACGCGAGGAGGGGGCGGACGGCGTCGGCGTCGAGCCACTCCACCTCCGCCCGGATGCACTTGCCGTTCGGCGCCCACCGGTGGGAGCCGGTGGACGGGAGACTGAGGCGCGTCCCGTCCGGGAGCGTGCCGTACAGCACCCACGACGCGCAACTCGTGTGCGGACCCGTCACCGTGAACCCGTCGCCCACCAGCGAGAGCGAGCGGTCGCGCAGCACCCGGCGGAGCAGCGAGAGGAACTCCTCGTACTGCGGGCGGGTGAAGGTGACCCCCGGTACGACGTTCACGTACTCGGCCCGGGGGTGGGCAGTCTGCCGGACCGCGGTCACGGGCATCTCGCCGTTCGCTATCACGTTCACCTCGTGGTGGAAGGCCCGCCGCATCCGCCGGTCGGGGACGCAGTACCGCGACCGTTGGACCGCCGCGGCGGCCGGTTCCGCGGCGGCGACCCCCGCGACGCCGGCCGCGACCGACCCGAGGGCCGAGAGGAACCCGCGGCGCGTCCGCGTCGACCCATCTGGGCTGGAAGTGTCAGCCGTCATTTATTTCACTAGTGGTGAACTGTGGCGGAGCGCCTCCTAACTGTTTTGGCCGTTCGGACGACTGTTCCGCGCGCCCGTGGCGTTGCGAGGGGTTTTACCCCCGAGAGACCCCACGACGGCACGATGAGCGACGCGACGGAACCGGCCGAGGAGGAGAACCCGTACCTGCGCGACCCGCCCACCGAGTTCGACCCGGTCGAGGAACTCGACGAGGCGACGGCGAGGGCGCAGGCCGATCGACTCCGCGAGGCGATACGGGAGCACGACCGCCGCTACTACGGCGACGCGGACCCCCTCGTGGCCGACCGGACCTACGACGCCCTCCTCTCGCGCCTGCAGGACTTGGAGGAGGCGTTCGACCTCGACACCGATGACAGCCCCACCCGCCGGGTCGGCGGCGAACCGCTGGACGAACTCGAGACGGTAGACCACGTCGCGCCGATGCTCTCCATCGACCAGAGCGGCGAGGCCGAGGACGTGCGCGCGTTCGACCGCCGTCTGCGCGACGCCGTCGGCGACGTGGAGTACGTCTGCGAACCAAAGTTCGACGGCCTGTCGGTCGAGGTGATATACGAGGACGGCGAGTACGCCCGCGCCGCCACCCGCGGCGACGGCGAACGCGGCGACGACGTGACCGCGCAGGTGCGCACCATCCGCTCGGTGCCGATGCGCCTCCGGGGCGACTACCTCGACTTCCTCGCCGTGCGCGGCGAGGTGTTCATGCCCCGCGACGCGTTCCGCGACCACAACCGCGAACGCGTCGAACGCGGGAAGGAGCCGTTCGCCAACCCGCGCAACGCCGCCGCTGGCACCCTGCGGCAACTCGACCCCTCCGTCGTCGCGGAGCGACCGCTCGACTGCTTCTTCTACGACGTGATGGCGGCGGGCGAGAGCCGCGAGGACGCCGTCGACGCACCGCCGGGCGGGTGGGTCGCCGAACAGGACGCGGTGTTCGAGCGGTTCGACGAGTTGGGCCTGAAGACCAGCGGGCGACAGGAGCGCGTCCCGGATATCGACGCCGCCATCGACTACCGCGACGCCCTCCTCGACGCGCGCGAGGACCTGAACTTCGAGATAGACGGCACCGTGATAAAGGCGGCCGACCGGACGACGTGGGGGGACCTCGGGTACACCTCGCGGTCGGTCCGGTGGGCGTTCGCCTACAAGTTCCCCGCCCGCACGGAGGTGACGCGGGTGACCGATGTGGTGGTGCAGGTCGGCCGCACGGGACGGCTCACGCCCGTCGCCCTCCTCGACCCGGTGGACGTGGGCGGCGTGACCGTCTCGCGCGCGTCGCTCCACAACCCCGAGGAGGTAGCCCGACTCGGCGTCGGCGTCGGCGACCGGGTCCGGGTCAAGCGCGCGGGCGACGTCATCCCCGAGGTGGTCGAGGTGCTAGAGGACGGGGCGGATGGCCACTTCGAGTTCCCCGACCGGTGTCCCGCCTGCGACTCGCCCGTCGAACGCGACGGTCCCATCGCGTACTGCACCGGCGGCCTCGCCTGCGATGCCCAGTTGGAGCGCGCGATAGTCCACTACGCCAGCCGGTCCGGACTCGACGTCGAGGGGCTGGGCGGCGAGCGCGTCTCCCAACTCGTCGACGCCGGCCTCGTGTCGGAACTGGCCGACCTCTACCGCCTCACCGAGGCGGACCTCGCAGAACTCGACGGCTGGGGCGAGACGAGCGCCCGGAACCTACTCGACGAACTCGACGACGCCAAGAACCCGCCGCTCGCGGAGTTTCTCTCGGCCATCGGCATCCCCGACGTGGGGGCGTCCACCGCGCGCAACCTCGCCCGCGAGTTCGGCGCGCTCGACGCCGTGATGGACGCGAGCGCCGAGGAACTGGAGGCGGTGCCCGACGTGGGACCGACGGTGGCAGAGCGCGTCCGCGAGTTCTTCGAGTCCGAGCGCAACCGCGAGGAGATACGCGCGCTCCGGGCCGCCGGGGTCGAACCGCGAGCCGCGCCGACGTCCGGGGGCACCGGCGGCGACGAACTCGACGGCCTCACGTTCGTGTTCACCGGGTCGCTCTCGGTGTCGCGCGACGACGCCGAGACGCTGGTGGAGCGACACGGCGGGTCGGCCACGGGGAGCGTGTCCGGCAACACCGACTACCTCGTGGTGGGGGAGAGCCCCGGGCGGTCGAAGCGCGACGACGCCGACGCGGAAGGCGTCCCCCAGCTAGACGAGGCCGCGTTCGCGTCGCTGCTGGCGGAGCGAGGAGTAGAGTACCCGGGCGAAGTCGAGACGGGCGACGAGAGCGAGGGCGCGGGCGACGGAGACGGACGCTGACGCGTCCTTACAGGTCCACGTCCTCGAACACGAGGTAGCCCAGCACCGGCGGGATGACTATCCACGCCAGCAGGACGAGCAGGATGAACCAGCCGGTGAAGTAGAAGGGGATAGACTCCTTCAGCGCCGGTCCGAGCTGGAGCTGCTGGCGGAGGCCGGCTTTCACGAGGCGGGCGTTGGCGACGTTGCCGAAGTAGAGCTGGGCGACCAGCGTCTCGTACGCCCGGAGCGGGTTGAGGTAGGTCACGAACAGCTGGAGCTTCGCGAGCGTCAGACCGCTGGGGGCGGAGACGCCGGGCAGGCGTTGGGCGACCCACCGAATCAGCGACGGCACGCCCTGCGCCACGAGCGACCAGAGGAGCGCGAACAGGAAGTAGACGCCGAGCGACACTAGCGTGGCCCGGCGACTGCTCGACGCCGCCGCAGACACGCCCACGCCGAGCGCGACGAACGCCGCGCCCAGCAGGGCCGTCAGCGCGATGTGGGGGAAGAAGGCGCTGAAGTCGACGCTCGTCCCGGTGGCGACGAGGGCTATCAGCGCGGTGAGAAAGCCCGCGAGGACGGGCAGCACGACCACCGCGCTCCGCCCCGCAAGTTTGCCGAACACCACGTCGCTCCGGGAGTGAGGGAGCGACAGCAGGAGCTTCAGGCTCCCGGACTCTCGCTCGCCCACGATGGCGCTGTAGGAGGTGACGAGCGCGATGAACGCGAGCGCGAACCCGAGGAAGCCGGTGTAGGAGAAGGAGACGGCCCCGCCCGCGAACAGGCCGTAGAGGCTCCGCGCCTGCCCGCCGTCGGAGGCGAGGTAGCCGAAGAACACCGCGGTGGTGCCGCCGATGAACGCCACGAAGAACAGCGAGAGCCCCCACAGCCACCGGGAGCGCGCGGCGTCGTCGAAGTCCTTCCGGGCGACCACGTCCCAGGTCATCGTGCGGCCTCCTCGGTGCGAACGGCGTCGTCGCCGGTGTACGCGAGGAAGAGGTCCTCGAGCGACGCCGACCGCGTCTCGAAGTCGGCGACGGTCACGCCCTGCGACTCCAGTTCGTTGATGACGGCGGTCTTGGCGTCGTCGTCGCACGCGACGGTGAGGTGGTCGCCGTCGGCCGCGACGGTGGAGACGCCCGGCATCGAGCGCAGGCCGTCGACGTCGACGGCCACGGGGTTCTCCACCTCGATTTCGAGGGTCGCCTCGCCGCCCGCGGCGTCGCGGAGGCCCTCGATGCTGTCCTGCGCCACGAGTTCGCCGTCGCGCATGATTCCCACGCGGTCGCAGACGGCCTCGACCTGCCCGAGGACGTGGCTGGAGAAGAAGACCGTCGCGCCGCGGGCGGCCTCCTCGCGCACGATGGTCCGCATCTCCTTGGCCCCCGCGGGGTCGAGGCCGGAGGAGGGTTCGTCGAGGATGAGGAGGTCGGGTTCGCCGACCAGTGCCATCCCGAGGGCGAGGCGTTGGGCCATCCCCTTGGAGTAGCCGCCGGCCTTCCGGTCGGCCGCGTCCGCGAGACCCACCCGGTCGAGCACCGCGTCGGGGTCGTCGTCCGCCGCCTTCGAGTCGACGGCGAACCGGACGTGCTCACGGCCGGTCAGGCGGTCGTAGACGTCGAACCCCTCCGGGAGGACGCCGGTCTGCCGACGCACCGCGGTGCTCTCGTCCTGTGCGTCGCGGCCGAGGACGCGTACCTCGCCCGCCGTCGGGCGCACGAAGTCGAGGAGGATGTTGATGGTGGTGGACTTTCCGGCCCCGTTCGGTCCGAGGAAGCCGTACACCGTCCCTTCGGGGACCCGAAGGTCGAGGTCGCGGACGGCGGTCACGTCGCCGAACCGCTTCGTCACGCCGTCCAGTTCGATGGCGGCCATGTGTGCCGGTTGTACCATCACCGAATAAAGGGTTTAGGTATCGTCCCGACGCGGCTCCGCCGCCCGGACAGGCGGTCGTACCCGACGAGACTGCCTCAGACCGCGTCGTCGGGGTCGTGTTCGGCGGCCATCCGGGTCGCCTCGTCGGCGTACCGGTCGCGGTTCTCCGCGTCCGAGGGCTGGAGGTTCGCGCCGTCGTCCGTGACGGAGGCGGCGACGCCGTCCCCGCGCCGCCGGAGCGACTCGGCCGAGAACTGCTTTCTGAGCGTCCGCTCGCCGTCGGTCGTGGCGTACACGAGGTTTACGAGGTTGCGGTCGTCGTAGAACCGTTCGACGAGCCACAGCCGAGTCTCGTCGGTCATACCTCCCGTTCGTGCCCCGGGGACTTCTGCCGTGCGGTCGGCCGCGGCGGACGGGTCGGGCGCGGCGGCCGGCGCGGGCGAGTAGGGGGCGGCGCTGAGACGGCGCTACGAACGAGTCACCGACCGTCGGCGGACGCGGGGGCGCGGTCGGCGTTCGACGCCGCCGACCGCTCGGCCTCTACGTACTGGAGCACGTGTCTGATGTGATAGCGCACCTCCGGGTCCTCGGCGTCGCGGAGCGCGCTGTGTAGGTGTCGTGTCAACGTCTCTGGGGTCGTCGTCGAGTTCGTCTTCCTCATGGTTACGACGAACGAGCCGTCGCCCCGACCCCATTTAATCACTAGTCGAATAAAGTCAGTAAATCCTATATTTACGACCGTTTCACGGCTCACTCGTCGGACTCGGACCCCCTTTGGGACGGCTCGTCGGCGGCGGTCACCGCGCCGTCTCCGTCGGTGCCGACGGCGTCCAAGTCGAGGCCGTACTCGTCGATACGCTGGCGCCAGTACTCCTCGTAGCCCTCCTCCTCGGGTAGCCCGATGACCGTCGTCTCGCCGCCCTGCACCCGGTCGAGTTTGAGGTTGACCTCTTGGAGGAGTTCGTCGGCCACGTCGGCGGCGATGAGCCCCTCGTGTGCGGCGTCGTTGATGGCGGCCCGCTCCATCTTCAGCAACTGGCGCTCGCTGTCGAGCGCCTGCTGCTGACGGAGTTCGGGGTGGTTGGCCAGCAGGTGGCTGATGGCGTCGTTGAGGTCCCGCTTCTCCGTCTCGTACTCGGTGGTGAACCGGTCGAACACTCCCTTCGAGAGGCGGTTCTCGTCGCGGAGGCTCTCGGCCGTCTCCAGCACCGCGTCGACGGCGCGGGCGCGCCCCACGAGCAGTTCGAACAGGCGCTGTTCGTCCGAGGTGGTGTTGATACCGAGCGCCTCCACGAGGCGGCGGATGGTCAGACCCTGCACGAGGAGGCTGAACGCCGCGATGCCGAACACCATCACCCGCATCTGGCGCTGGAAGGGGAAGTCGGGCGGGAGCCCGAGCGCCAGCGCGATGGGGATGGAGGCGTGGAGGCCGCCCCACACGAGGACGTGCTGGTACCCCCGGCTCACGGGGTCGTTCATGACCGTCCGGTTGGCGAGTTCGGTCAGGGGGTAGACCGCGAGCGCCCGGCCGACGAGCGAGAGGACGATGGCGATGACGAGGAAGTGGCCGTACTCGACTATCTGTTCGATGGGGGTCTGGGCCCCGATGACGAGGAAGATGAAGGTGTTCACGATGAACGCTCCCGTCTCCCACGTCGAGAACACGGACACCTTGGTCTGGGCCGACATCGCGTACTCGCGGCCGCGATTGCCGATGAAGAGGCCGGCGACCACGGTGGCGATGACCCCGCTGACGTGGAGGTAGTGCTCCGCGAGCAGGAAACTGCCGTACGCGAGGATGATTGTCAGCACCACCTCGGTCATGTGCTCGTCCAAGTCCACCATCACGGTGTAGACGGCGTAGCCGGCGAGAAAGCCGACCACCGCGCCGCCGACGCTGGAGACGCCGATACCCACCGCGAGTTCGACCAGGCGGGTGGGTTCGGCGAGGTCCGCGGGTGTGGCCCCCGAGTTCACGAGTCCGAGGAGGGCGGTGAATATCACGACGGCCACGCCGTCGTTGATGAGGCTCTCGCCCTCCACGAGCACCGAGAGGCGTTCGGGCGCGCCCATCTCCTCGAACAGCGCCAGCACCGACACGGGGTCGGTCGGGAGTACCATCGTAGCGAACAGGAGAGCGACGAGCAGGGGGAAGCCGACGAAGTAGTGGACGGCGAACCCCACGGCCACGATGGACACCACCAGCCCCACGATGGCGAGGAGGGCGATGACCGGGAAGTTGAGGCGGAACTCCTCCAAGTTCGTGGTGGCCGCTCCCTCGAACAGGAGCGGCGGTAGGAGCACGAGCAGGATGATGTCGTGGGTCAACTGGATACCCACCTCGATGCCGAGGATGGAGGCTACGAACCCAGCCACCAGCAGGGCGATAGTGTAGGGTATATCGGCGAACTTGGTGACGAACACGCCCACGCTCGCCGCGATGAGGAACACCGCCACGATGTCTATCAACTGCGCCTCCACACCGGGAGGTGCCGACGACGCCAGTGCCACGAGAGTCGCTTCGAGTCCGCCTATTACCATTGTTGAGAGTGGCCGACGAGTGCGCCTCGTTCGGCATGTGTTTTCGACTCCGAGGGTGGGAGGAAAAAAAGGACGGGCCGAACCGCCCGCCGGGAACGCAGAAGCCTCAAGCCGACGCGTCGCTTACGGCCCCCGATGGACGCAGACGGGGTCAGAGACGCCGCGAACGCCCTCCCTCGTGAACCCGGCGTCTACCAGTTCTTCGACGGCGACGCCGTGGTGTACGTCGGGAAGGCGGTGGACCTGCGCGACCGGGTGCGGTCGTACGCCGACCCCCGGTCGAACCGCATCCGCAAGATGGTGCGCGCGGCCGACCGCATCGACTTCGCGGTCACCGACACCGAGACGCAGGCGCTCCTGCTGGAGGCCAACCTCATCAAGCGCCACCAGCCCCGGTACAACGTCCGCCTCAAGGACGACAAGTCCTACCCGCTGGTCCAGTTGACGGACCACCCGGTGCCGCGCATCGAGGTGACGCGCGACCCCGCGGAGGGCGCGACGGCGTTCGGGCCGTACACCGACAAGGGACGGCTGGAGACGGTGGTGAAGGCGCTCCGCGAGACCTACGGCGTCCGGGGCTGTTCGGACCACAAGTACGAGAACCGGGAGCGGCCCTGCCTCGACTACGAGATGGGGCTGTGTTCCGCGCCCTGCACCGGCGAGATATCCCGGGAGGCGTACGCCGAGGACGCCGCCGCCGTCGAGCGCTTCTTCGAGGGCGAGACGGGCGTGCTGGCCGACCCCCTCCGTCGGGCGATGGAGGAGGCCGCGCAGGACGAGGAGTTCGAACGCGCGGCCAACCTCCGGGACCGCCTCGACGCGGTGGAGTCGTTCCACGGCGGCGGCGAGGAGGCGGTGGCAGACCAGCGCGACGAGCGCACGGTGGACGTGATAGCGGCCGCCGTCGAGGGCGGGGAGGCCACCGTGGCCCGCCTCCACGCCGAGCGGGGACAGCTCGTCGACCGGTCGCGCCACCGCCTCGACGCCCCCGAGGGCGAGGACCGCACCTCCGAACTGGTGGGCGCGTTCCTCACGCAGTACTACGCCGAGCGGAGGCTACCCGACGCCCTCCTGCTGTCGGAACGCCCGGCCGACGAGGACGTGCTGGCGTGGCTGGAGACCGAGGAGGTGGCGGTGCGCGTCCCCGGCGCGGGACGAGAGGCCAAGCTCGTGGAGTTGGCGCTCAAGAACGCCCGGCGCGGCGCGGGCGGCGACGACGGCCTGCACCGACTGGCGAGCGAACTCGGTCTCGACGTCCGCCGCGTCGAGCGCATCGAGGGGTTCGACGTGAGCCACGCGCAGGGCCGGGCCGTCGTCGGCAGCGACGTGACCTTCGTCGACGGGGGCGCCGAGAAGCCCGACTACCGCCGCAAGAAGCTCTCGGAGCGCAACGACGACTACGCCAACATGCGCGAACTGGTGCGGTGGCGGGCCGAACGCGCCGTCGAGGGACGCGACGACCGGCCGGACCCCGACCTCCTCGTGATAGACGGCGGCGAGGGGCAGTTGCGGGCGGCGCGCGACGCCCTCGCGGAGACGGGGTGGGACGTGCCGGCCGTCGCCCTCGCCAAGGAGGAGGAACTCGTCGTCACGCCCGACGGCGTGCGCGACTGGCCCGACGACGCGCCCCACCTCCACGTCCTCCAGCGGGTGCGCGACGAGGCTCACCGCTTCGCGGTCCAGTACCACCAGACCCTCCGCGACGACGTGCGGACGGTGCTCGACGACGTGCCCGGCGTCGGCCCGGAGACGCGAAAGCGCCTCCTCCGGCGGTTCGGGAGCGTCGAGGGGATACGCGGGGCGTCGCGCGACGACGTGACCGACGTGCCCGGCGTCGGCGAGAAGACGGCCGAGGCGCTCGAAAAGCGGCTGTAGGCCGAACGGCCACAGGTGACCCGCCCGGTGCGCTGCGCCGACCCGACGGGGGCGACCCGTCCACTTGATTTTCACTCGTCCGACGGGTTCGTCACACGGTTAGCCCGGTCGTCTTCGGCGTGGTAGCGTCGAGCCCGCTGGTCGCGGGGGCGCTCGGGGGCGCGAAGAGCCTCGTGGACGAGCAGGGTCGGTCGAAACTGTACGCCGTCGGCGTCTGGACCGCGGCGGCGGCACTGCTGGCCGCGTCCGTCGTGGTCGGCAACCGGCTGTTCGACTCGCTCGGAAAACAGCCGCTGGCGCTCGTGCGGACGTTCGCCGGCGGCGCCGTGGTGGCGTCGCTCGCCACCGAGGTGATGCCCGAGGCGTACGAGGAGGGCGGCACCTACGTCGGCGTCGCCACCGCGGCCGGCTTCCTCCTCACGTTCGCGCTCAAGTGAGCCGAAACGAGAGCGGAGCAGCGGAACGGGCGGTCGTCGCGCGGGCCCGTCTTACTCTATCTTCGCGTACTGGTCCGAGAGCTTCTCGGCGGCCTCGTCCATGAGCTGCTCCTCGTAGTCGTCGAGGTCCCAGTCGACGACCTCCTCGACGCCGTTGGAGCCGAGTTTGACGGGGACGCCGAACGCGGTGTCGTCGTAGCCGTACTCGCCGTCGAGCAGGATGGAGCCGGGCACCACCTCGCCAGTGTCGCGCACGACGGCCTCGACCATGTGAGCGACGCCCGTGGCCGGGCCCCACTGAGTCGCGCCCTTGCGCTCGATGACGTTCATGGCCGACTCCTGGAGGTCGCTCAGTATCTCCTCTCGCTCGTCCTCGGAGAACTCGGGGTCGCGGCCGTCGATGCGCACCTTCGAGAACACGGGCACCTGCGCGTCGCCGTGTTCGCCGAGGATGGTGGCCTCGACGTTCTGGACCGGCGTGTCGAACCGCTCGGACAGGACGTACCGGAAGCGCGCGGAGTCGAGGCGGCCGCCGAAGCCGACGACCTTGTGGCGGTCGCGGCTCCCCGACTCGGTCAGGTGGCGGTTGAGGAGGTCCACGGGGTTCGAGGTAGTGATGGAGACGAAGTCGTCGTTGTACTCGGCGAGCGACGAGCCGATGTCCTCCATGATGGGGGCGTTGTCGCCCGCGAGGTCGATGCGCGTCTGCCCCGGGGAGCGCGGGATGCCGGCCGTGATGACCACCACGTCCGACCCGGCGGTGTCCTCGTAGCCGCCCTGATACACGCGCGTGTTGGAGTCGTACGCCACGCCGTGGTTCGTGTCCGCGGCCTGCCCGACCGTCTCGTCCTCCTTGTCGGGGATGTCCACGAAGACGAGTTCGTCCGCGATGTCGCGGAGTGCGATGTTGTATCCTGCCGCGGCGCCGACCGTCCCGGCCGCGCCGACCACGCTAACTTTCGTCATACCACGTAAACAACGACCCCATCGCTGATTAAATACTTTGGAACGGCGCGAGAGGTTCCGTCTCTGACGAATTCGCCCTCGACGGTCGTCGAAACGAGGGGCGCGGGCGGACCGCGCCGACCCCGTAGATTCCCGTGGGCTTTTTCGACGCGAGCGGCGTTTCACAGCACATGAGCGACTTCGACCGGGAAGCCGAGCGCCGGCGACTGGAGGAGAAGTACGAGAAAGACCGGGAGAAGCGCAAGTCCACCCAGCGGATGAGCGAACTCCTGTTGAAAGGCGCGACGATGACGAACCAGCACTGCGACGAGTGCGGGGCGCCCATCTTCCGGCACAACGGGCAGGAGTTCTGTCCGAACTGTCAGGCCGGCGGCGAGGGCGCGGCCGCCGGAGACGCCGAGGCGGCCGCGAGCGTCGTGCCCGACGAGGGCGACGGCAACAGCGACGGTGCGGCCGCCGGAGCGGGGACGCCAGAGACGGACCCCGAGAGCGTCCGGGACGTGGGTCCGGAGGCGGGCGCGACGAACGCGGACGACGCCGCCGAGAGCGCGACCGAGGCGGAGACGGGGGCGTCCGACGCGACGGTGCGTCCCTCCGAGAGCGCCGACCCCGCGGACCCGAGCGCCGCGGACGACCCCGAACACACCGCGGGGTCCGGCGCGCCGCGCGTCGAGAGGGACGAACGCGGCCGGCGCGGGTCGCCGGCCGGCGCGTCGACCGGAGGCGACGCCGGGCGGTCGAACGCGAGTACGAGTGCGAGTGCGAACGCGAACGCGACGACGGGTGCGGAGACGGCTGGCGGCGCGCGCGAGTCGCTGCTCCGGGCGCTCAGAGCCCACGCCGACCGCGCGGCCGCCGCCGAGGAGCCGCGGCGGGCGAGAGAACACCTCGAAGCGGCGCGCGAGGCGGCCGAGGCGCTGTCGGCGCTCGACGGCGGGCGGTAGAGCGGGGAGTCACTCGGCGTAGTCGCTCCCGACGACCTCGCGGACGCGGTCCGCGGTCACCTCGCCGACGCCCTCAACGTCCAGTAGGTCCTCCTTCCGGGCGGTCATGACCCCCTCGACGCTCCCGAACGCCTCCAGCAGTGCGCGCGCCGTCACGGGGCCGATGTCGGCGATGGAGCTCACCACGTACTCCTGCTGTTCGGCCAGCGTCTTGGCGCTCTTGCCGCCGTGGACCGACACCTGCCGGTCGCGCTCCTCCTGTTCGCGCGACGCGACGGTGTCGAGCATGTCGGCGGTGTCCGACTGGTCGCGCGTGCGGAGGATGCTCACGCCGAAGTCGACCGCGAGGCTGGCCAGCGCACCCCGGATGGCGCCGGGGTGGACGTTGCGCTCTTCGTAGAGGCCGTCGCCCTCGATTATCACGACGGGCCGGGCGTAGTGGCGCGAAAGGTCGCCCACCTGCTCGAAGATGGAGCGGTCGCCGCCGGTGAGCGTGTCGAGGAAGTCGGACACCGACTTGCGCTCGACCGCCACGCGGTCGGACAGCACGTAGTCGCCGACTTCGAGGGTCTCGAGGCGCGTCTCGACGCCCTCGCGCGTCGAGAGGTCGCGCGCGATGTCGGAGTCGAGTTCCCGCTGGTCGACCACTATCTCCACCGTCTCGACGTCGGGGTCCGGAGTGGCCACGACGCCCTCCGCAGCGTCGGCGTCTGCGTCCGTGTCGTCGCCGCCGGGACCGGCGTCGGGGTCCTCGCCGCTCGCACCGCCCGCGAAGTCAGTCAGCGCCGAGTCGCCCGGGTCGGAGACCGAGTCGGCGTCGGCGGGCGCGGCCGCGCCGCCGTCGGCCGACGGGGCGGCGTCCGTCGCGTTCGCGCGTTCCGCGCCGGCGCCGGTGCCGGCCACGTCCGAGCCCTCGAAGTCCCCGAGGGCGGCCTGCGAGTCGTCGAGTTCGTCCTCCAGTTCGTCCACGGCGCTCTTCAGCTCGCGGAGTTCGCCCTCCATCTCCTTCTCGCGGCGGCGGGAGATCCAGAAGAACGCCTCGTCGCGGGTGTCCTCCGCCATCAGCACGACGACGCGCCCCTCGGTCTGCCGGCCGGTCCGGCCCTTGCGCTGGATGGAGCGGATGGCCGTGGGGACGGGTTCGTAGAACAGCACGAGGTCGACTTCGGGTACGTCGAGACCCTCCTCGGCGACGGAGGTGGAGACGAGCACCTCGAACTCGCCGGCGCGGAAGGCGTCGAGCGTCTCCTGTTGTTCCGTCTGGGTCATGCCGTCGGAGCCCTCCTTGTCGCCCTGCCCGACGAACCGCCGCGTCTCGAAGTGGTCGGAGAGGAACTCCGTGAGCGCTTCGGCGGTGTCGCGCGACTCGGTGAACACGATGACACGCTCGCCCTCCCGGATGCCGAGCGTCTCCGCGAGGAGCATGCGCGTCTTGCGGAACTTGGGGTGGAGGTCGGTGAAGTTCTCGGCGAGGCGCATCGCCTCGCGGACCTTCGGCTCCGAGACGAGTCGCTGGCTGGCCTTCGACGCGCCCGAGGCGCGCGCGGCGTTGCGCTGGCGGTCGAAGTAGCGCCGCACCGACTCCACGCTCTGGGTCTCGGCGAGTTCGACCGCCCGCCGAAGCTTCATCACCTCCGCGTGGACGGACATCCCCTTGTAGCCCTCCGACTGGTCGTTGTCGATGAGCTTCTGCAGTTCGGCGCGCATGCCGTTCAACTGTTTCTGCGAGAGGTCCGGTTGGGTGGTGTTGGCGACGCCGAGCGATTTGAGCTTCCCCAGGCGGTCCTTGATGACCTCGTTTATCGCGTCCCGCATCTCCACCACCTCGTCGGGGAGTTGGACGCGCTCCCACTCCACCTCGGTGTCGTGGGTGTAGTCGGCCACGTCGGCGTCGTCCTCGGTCATCACCTCCACCTCCGAGAGGCCGAGGTTCTCGCACACCTCCAGTATCGCCTCCTCGTCGCCGCCGGGGGAGGCCGACATGCCGGTCACGAGGGGGTCCTCGGCGTCGGCGTGGTAGCGCTCGGCGATGTAGACGTAGGCGTAGTCGCCGGTGGCGCGGTGGCACTCGTCGAAGGTGAGGTGGGTCACGTCGGCGAGGGAGATGCGGTTGCCGATGAGGTCGTTCTCGACCACCTGCGGGGTGGCGATGACGATGCGGGCGTCCTCCCAGAGGGCGGCCCGATCGTCGGGTCGCACCTCGCCGGTGAACACGACTATCTCGTCGTCGGGTATCGAGAGCGCGTCGCGGTAGAAGTCGGCGTGCTGGTTGACGAGCGGCTTGGTGGGCGCGAGAAACAGCGCCGTGCCGCCCCGGTCGTTGAGTCGCTCCGCGGTCACGAGGAGGCTGACGGTGGTCTTCCCGAGGCCGGTGGGGAGACACACCAGCGTGTGGGCGTCCTTGGCCGCGCCCGCGAGGCGCATCTGGTAGAGTCTGCGCTCGATGAATCCGGGCGCGAGGAGCGGGTGGTCGACGTACTCGACGTCGGCGTCGTCCGTGGCGGCCATCGGACCCACTTGTACGTCGTCGGGGTTAAGGGTTGGCGAACCGGGGTGAAAGTGGACGTCGCCGCGTCGACCGTCAGCGGGCCTCGTCGCCGGCGTCCTCCGAGGCGTCGGAGGCCACCGCCGACTCGGGGACCCGTTCCCCGACGAGTTCGGCCCACTCGGCGACGTGGCAGTCGCGTGGCCGTCGGTTCATGGGTGGGCTCGTTGGTACAACCGTCCCAGTTGAGGTACATAATGATTTTGTCGAGAAACGGACGGCTTCGGCGCGGCGGGACGGCGGGGCCGGGCGACGGCTCAGGGGACCAACTGCTCGCCGTCGTCGTCGTACACGGCGATGGCGTCGACGGGGCACGACCGCGCGGCGAACTTGGCGTCGAGTTCGGCGCCGTCGGGCACCTCGCGCACGAACACGCCGTCGTCTTCCTCCTCGCTCTCCGCGAGGTCGGCCTTGCCGTCGTCGAGGTTCTTCTCGAACGCGTCCCACTCCTCGACGCACTGGAACATCCCGATGCAGGTGTCTCGGTCGTACTCGATTCGCATGGTCCGAGTTGACCGGGGACCCCCAAATCCTTGGCGGAGATGCGGCCGGTGGGAAAGCGGCGGCCGGCGATAGAGGTACGGCCGGCGCAAACGCGGCGGCTGTCGACAGCGGTGCAGTCGGCACAAGCGCGGCGGACGGCGACAGCGCACCCGCCGACGCGGAGGAAGGGACCGCCGACGCGGGCGACGGAGACGCGTCCGAAGGCGACAGTTTAAACGTCGAGACGAGCCAACTGAACGTGATGAGAACGGCGGAGCTGACCGGGCTTCCGGACGGGGTGCCCGAGCGCCTCGCGGACGAGGGAATCGAGGAGCTCTACCCCCCGCAGGCCGACGCGGTGGACGCGGGCGTGACCGACGGCGAGAGCGTCGTCGCTAGCGTGCCCACCGCGTCGGGCAAGACGCTGGTGGCGGAACTCGCCATGCTCTCCTCGGTGGCGCGCGGCGGGAAGGCGCTCTACATCGTCCCGCTCCGCGCCCTCGCCAGCGAGAAGAAGGCGGAGTTCGAGCGCTGGGAGGAGTTCGGCGTCGACGTTGGCGTCTCGACGGGCAACTACGAGTCGTCCGGGGAGTGGCTAGGCTCCTGCGACATCATCGTGGCCACGAGCGAGAAGGTGGACTCGCTGGTGCGCAACGACGCACCGTGGATAGACGACCTGACCTGCGTGGTGGCCGACGAAGTCCACCTCGTGGACGACGGCCACCGGGGGCCGACGCTGGAGGTGACGCTGGCGAAACTCCGGAAGCTGAACCCCGGCCTGCAGGTAGTGGCGCTCTCGGCCACCGTGGGCAACGCGGGCGAAGTGGCCGAGTGGCTCGACGCCGAACTCGTCGAGTCCGACTGGCGGCCCATCGAACTCAAGGCGGGCGTCCACTACGGCAACGCCATCTCGTTCGACGACGGGAGCCAGCGCGAGGTGCCGGTCGGCCGGGGCGAGCGACAGACGCCCGCGCTGGTCGACGACACCTTGGAGGAGGGCGGGTCGTCGCTGGTGTTCGTCAACTCCCGGCGCAACGCCGAGGCGGCGGCCCGACGACTCGCCGAGGTGACCGAGACCCACCTCTCGGGCGAGGATCGGGACCGACTCGCCGCCATCGCCGACGAGATACGCGAGGTGTCGGACACCGAGACGAGCGACGACCTCGCGGCCGCGGTGGAGCGAGGGGCGGCGTTCCACCACGCGGGCCTCGCGGGCGACCACCGCGAACTCGTCGAGGACGCGTTCCGCGACCGGACCATCAAGGCCATCGCCGCCACCCCCACGCTCGCGGCGGGCGTGAACACGCCGAGCCGGCGGGTCATCGTGCGGGACTGGCAGCGCTACGACGGCGAGTTCGGCGGCATGAAGCCGCTCGACGTGCTCGAAGTCCACCAGATGATGGGCCGCGCGGGGCGGCCCGGCCTCGACCCCTACGGCGAGGCCGTGTTGCTGGCGAGCGACTCCGACACGCGCGAGGAACTGTTCGAGCGGTACCTGTGGGCCGACCCCGAGCCCGTGCGGTCGAAACTCGCCGCCGAACCCGCCCTCCGGACGCACGTGCTGGCCACGGTGGCGTCCGGGTTCGCGCGCACCCGCGACGGTCTGCTCGACTTCCTCGACGGCACGCTCTACGCGACCCAGACCGACGAGCAAGGGCGGTTGGAGAGCGTGACCGACTCGGTGCTCGACTACCTCGAAGCCAACGAGTTCGTGGAGCGCGACGGCGACGAACTCTCGGCCACGGGGCTGGGCCACACCGTCTCCCGGCTCTACCTCGACCCCATGAGCGCCGCGGAGATAGTCGACGGCCTGCGGTCCGCGGGCGCGGCGGACGGCGACGGAGGTGCGGCCGGCGCAAACGCGGCGGACGGCGACGACGGCGAGCGCCCCACTCCGCTCGGCCTCTACCACCTCGTCTCGCGCACCCCCGACATGTACCAGCTGTACCTCAAGTCGGGCGACCGGGAGACGTATACGGAACTCTGCTACGAGCGAGAGGACGAGTTCCTCGGGAGCGTCCCCTCAGAGTTCGAGGACGTGCGCTTCGAGGAGTGGCTGTCGGCGCTCAAGACCGCGAAACTGCTGGAGGGCTGGGCGTCGGAGACGGACGAGGACCGCCTCACCGAACGCTACGGCGTCGGCCCCGGCGACATCCGGGGGAAGGTCGACACCGCGCAGTGGCTGCTCGGCGCGGCCGAGAGCCTCGCGGGCGAACTCGACCTCGGCACGGGCGTCGCGGTGCGCGAGGCGAAAAAGCGCGTGGAGTACGGCGTCCGGGAGGAACTGCTGGACCTCGCCGGCGTGCGGGGCGTCGGTCGCAAGCGCGCCCGGCGGCTGTTCGAGGCGGGCATCGAGACGCGCGCCGACCTGCGCGAGGCCGACAAGTCGGTCGTCCTGCGAGCGCTCCGCGGCCGGCGCAAGACGGCCGAGACGATACTGGAGAACGCCGGCCGGCGCGACCCCTCGATGGACGGCGTCGAGGAGGCGTCCGGGGGGGACGCCGGCCCCGCGGACGGGTCGAGCGGCGCCGACGGGTTCGAGACGGCCGCGCGCGACGCCGACGACGACGAGAGCGAGGAACAGGCCAGTCTGGGGGACTTCGGATGAGACTGGTCGAGGGCGTCGCGGACGTGGACGACGTGGACGCGTTCCTCGCAGGCCTCACGGAGGGCGTCGACGACGACTGCACCGTGCAGGCGTTCGACGCCCGGTACGTGGTCGACCGGGAGCACCTCGAACGCGCGGTCGAACTCGCCGACCGGGCGTTCGCCCGGGGCGAGAACGTCGCCCGCGACCGGGGGATGGAGATACTCCTGTTCGCCGCGGGGCGGCGGCAGATAGACCGGGCGCTGGAGATGGGCGTGAGCGAGGGCCGGACGCCCGCGGTGGTCCTCGTCGACGCCGACGACGACGCGACGGAGGCGGCGGCCGCGGACCGCGCCGCGGCGTCGCTCGACGCCGCCGAGACGCTTGGCGAGTACGACGAGACGCGCGTGCGGTCGTTCTTCGACGTGACCGACGCGGAACTGCGGGCAGTCGACGGCACCCTCGCGGACCTCGTCCGCGAACGGGTGGCCCTCCTCGTGGTCGAACGCTGAGGGCGGCCCGCGGCCGGGTCGCCGGCGGACAAGTATATCTACTGCCTTAACTAGAGGCAAAGATCCCTGAGATAGCTTCGCAAACCCTCTATTCGATTCTAACCATTCCTATACGCACATACCACAACGATTTGGAGACAACTCTTTTATGGTAGGAGACTTCCTCCGAAACAGAGGAACAACGAATGAGAGACCGGCATCTCCCCGACCTATGACGGGGACTCGGGGGACGAACACCCTCATCCTGTCGCCGCTGTCCCCGTCGGGGCTGGACGCCTACCTGAACAGGGTCGCGTCGTCGTGTCCGAGCGACCCAGACCTGGTGGCGATATCCTACACCCAGCCCCCGCGGGAGTGGGTGTCCGCGTGGAAGGCCTACGTGGGCGCGGTGCCCGACAGGAGCCTGTTCGTCAGAGGCGGGTCCGTCGACGCGGACGAGGACCACGCGTTCGGCAGCGTGCGCGCCGCCGACCCGGCGGACCCCATGTCGGTAGTCGTCCCCGTCGAAGAGCAGTTGGCGGCGTGGGAGTCCACCGACGCCGACACCGTCGTCTCCCTCCAGACGCTCTCCGTTCTGCTGCAGTACTCGGACCCCGACACCGTCTTCCGGTATCTCAACCTCCTGACCCACAAAGTGCGCGCCGTCGGCGCGCGCGGCTACTACCAGCTAGACCCCGAACTCCACGACGAGGCCACGGTCAACGCCCTCAAGGTGCTCTTCGACTCGGTCGCGCGGGTCTCGGAGGACGAACTCGCGGACCGCCGCGACGCTCAGACCACGGCGGACGGCGGTCCCTCGCCCGTGAACCAACTCGTCGCGCTGTACGAGTCGTCGATGTCGCGCCTCTCGGACGTGCTCGCGCCCGCCGAGGAGAGCACCGACGGGGCGGAGGCGGACGCCCCCGACGGCGCGCGGGCCGACGGCAGCGACGACGACGGTCACGGTGCGAACGCCGGTTCGGACCCGCCGCCCGCCGGCGACCCGAGCGTCGCTCCGGACGACGCGGGCGAGGAACTGCTCACCGACGGCGAGCGCATCCGCCGCCTGCTCCTCCAGTCGGGGGGACAGATGCGACAGACCGCGCTCGTATCGGCGCTCCCGTGGTCGTCGTCGACGGTCAGCCGGAAGCTGACCGAACTGGAGGAGCGCGGCGAGGTCTCTCGCATCCAAGTGGGGCGGGGCAAGGTCGTGTTCTACCCCGGTAACGAGCCGGAAGCCGCCAAGTCGCCCTTCGAGGAGACGCAGGACCAGCCACAGATTTCAGAGTGACATGACAGCGAGTCAGGCGAACGTTCTCATCGTGGAAGACGAAACGGCCGTCGCGGACAACTACGCCGAGTGGCTCGACGCGGAGTACGCCGTCCGAACCGCCGACACCGTCGAGAGCGCGCTCGCGGCGCTGGACGAGTCGGTCGACGTGGTGTTGCTCGACCGGCGACTCGCCGACCTGTCGGGGGAGGCGGTGCTCGACGCCGTCGAGGACCGCGGCCTCGACTGCCGGGTCGCGCTCCTGTCGGCCGTCGAACCCGACTCCGACGTGTTCGAACTCGGCTACGACCTCCACGTCGAGACGCCCGTGACCGACGCCGAGACGCTCCGGTCGGCGGTCGAGACCCTGCGTCGGCGCGACGACTACGACGACAAGATGCGCCGCTACTTCGCGCTGGCGTCCGAGCGGGGCACGCTCGAAGCCGAGTACGGACCGGCCGAACTCGACGGCGACGAGACCTACCGGGAGCTTCTGGGCGAACTCGACGCCCTCCGGGAGGACGTCGAAGCAGCCATGGGCCACCTCGACAACGACGACTTCCGGGCCGACTTTCTCAACAGGCGGGGGGCGTGGGTACCCCGAGACGACGCGGGGACCGAGGCCGGGACGGGGACGGGGACCGGAACCGAACCCGAGACGGCGAGCGCCGAGGCGTCCGGCCGGAAGCCCGAGGCCGAGCGCGAGTGACGGAGAGCGGGCGTCCTCGCCCGCCTCGGGCGGTGGGCGCGAACGAGACCGGGACGGGAGCCGGAACCGACGCCGGCGCGGGGGCGACCCCGGTTTCCGCAGTTTAGCGGTGGTCGGCGCTCACGGCTGGTCGGTTCGGTTCGCGCCGTCGAGAGCGTCCGGCGGGGTGCGCTTCGCGGTACTCGGCGTGACTGGAGCGCCACGTCTGCCCGGCCGAACGGGGAGAGAAGAGAGCGGGCGGCGAGTCGAGCCTCCGCGGCCGACGGACACCGGGTCGTCGAGGTGACGGGTCGCGCTACTGGCGACGGGGTCGCTTGGGCTGGTCGTCCGCGGCGGCCACGAGGCGCACGTCGACCAGCGACCCGACGGGGCGGAGCGAGTCGGAGTCGTCCGCGGTGTAGGCGTCGACCAGCGGGTCGAGCCACCCGTCGTAGCGCTCGGTGCGTACGCGGACGTTGCGGTCCCCGTCGCGGTCCTCGAAGGTTATCTCCGCGCCGTCGGGGTGCCACTTGGTTCCCGTCACCGTCGCGGTGACGGACCCGCCGTCGGTCACGAGCGTGACCGTGTCGCCCTCGCGGAGTTCGCCGAGCGTGTCCACTATCTCGTCGACGTCGCCACCGCGTTCGGACACGGTCACTCACCCCCCTCGCTCGCGACCTGCGTCTGGTACTGCGAGACGCTCACGGTCGAGAACAGCGCGAGGATGACGACGGCGACGAGGAGGCCCGGGAGCACCGACATGGCCGCGCCGCCGAGCATGACCGCGCCCACGCCCGACGCGCCGAGGTAGTACTCGTTCCACGAGTCGGTGTCCCCGTCCGCGTCGGCGTCGCGGGCGTCGTCGTCCGCGTCGGGGGCGTCGGAGCCCTCGACGAACTCGGCGAGTCGGTCGACGCGTTCGGTGGGGACGACCACGCCGCGGCTCTGGTCGTAGTCGATGACCCCCGCCTCGTCGAGTTTGGGCAGGTGGTTCTGGTACAGCGGGATGTACACCCGCTGGCGCTCGGTCGACGACAGTTGGGCCACCGTAGTGTCGTGTTCCCACGCGGCGACCTGTTCGGCGATGTCGCGCATCCACACGCGGCCGTCCTCCGCGTCGGAGTCGGCCTCGCGGAGGTACCGGATGACCAAGCGCCGACGCTCGTTCTGGAGGAGGTGGAACCGCTCGTCCGCGTCAAGCGGCGTGTGCGACTCCTCCGGTTCCTCGACCGGTTCTCCCGTAGCCCGTTCGGTGGAAGGCGTCGTCATTGCACTCGCCCCTTCTGGAACACTGCATAAAAGCACAGAATACCGTCCGAGCGAGTTTCGACCGTTGCACGACCGACAAGCCGGTTCGAAGCCGAATTAAGCCCATTTCCGGCGGTTTTTCGGAAATTCGGAGTCGCCTTAGGCCCTCCCAAAGCCGGTGTCGACGGGGCGGCGACTCGCGGCCGGGCGGGAGGACGCGACCCGGCCGCGCGGACCCGGCGCGGTCGCTCGCTCGCCACCCCCTCCGTTTCGTGTGGAGCGGGCGATACGTCGGGGACAGCGAGGCCGAGCGGTCACCCGCGCGTCTGGTCGCCACGCGGTCGCCGGGCGGGCGGCCGTCGTCCGGCGGCAGTCGCGTCCGCGGCCGGATACGGTGTGTATAATAACCTCCGCGCTGGTCCACGGGTGGTCCATGAGAAGACGCGCAGTGACTGTAGCGCTCGTTCTGACGGTCGTGTTGGCGGGGTGTGCCGGGGGCGACGGCGGCGGGTCGACCCCCGAGGCGACCACGGCGGGGACCACCGCGTCGGCGACGACGACCGACACGGCGACGACGACGGGGACGGAGACGACGACGGCCGAACCGACCCCGACGGCGACGAAGACGTACGTCTCGCCCATCACGCCCAACCGGCCGACAGAGACGGCCGACGAGGAGGGCAACCGCATCAAGAGCGGGTCGTTCGTCAACAAGACTCCGGCCGAGAACGGGAGCGGGTTCACGGACTTCGACGTACAGATTCGGGCGAACACGTCGATGCACAACGTCGACCCGGCGGACCACGGCGACGTGCAGGGCGAACCCTACGCCCTCGTGATCGTGAACGGCGAACTCGTCGAGCGGTCGCCGTACTTCGAGATGAAAGACGACGGGACGTTCAACGTCAGCGTCCACCCCGACGGCCTCCGACACGCGGGCGTGGAACCCGGCACGCTCGAAGTCAAGGTGCTGTTGATGGATCAGGACGGGGCACACGACGACGTGTACGGGACGTGGACCGGCACCATCGAGTACGCGGGCTACGCGGGGGCGGCCTGACGGGCCTCGACCGCGTGGCGACGGCGGGTCCGCCCGCCATATGAACCGTATAATAACCTCGGAGCTACCCCACGTGGGAGACATGAGACGCCGAACCTGGGCGACGGTCGCACTCGCCGCCCTCCTCGCTCTCGCCGGATGCCTCGGCGGGGTCGGGGGACAGAGCCAGACGGGACCGTCGACTACCGCGACGCCGACGCCGCCGCAGACCTCCGCGTCGGCGGACGGCGGGGCTGGGACGCCCGCGAACGCGCCGTCCGACGGCACGCCGACGCAGACGTACACCGCGCCGACCGGGCCGAACCGGCCGACGGAGACGTCCGACGAGAACCGTAACCGCATCGTCAACGCCAAGTTCGTGAACAAGGTCGAGTCGAGCGACGGGAACGGCTACTCCCACTTCGACATCCGGATGCTGGCGAACACCTCGATGCAGAACGTCGACCCGCCGAACGTGGACGGCGACGTGGAGGGAGAACCCTACGCCATCGTCCTCGTGAACGGGAAACTCGTCGAGCGCACGGACTACTTGGAGATGCGGGACCGGGGCCGGTACACCATCGACGTGCGGATGGCCGGCTTCGAACACAACAACGTCCAACCGGGGAAACTCCGCGTGAAGGTGCTGCTGATGGACCAAGACAAGGCCCACGGCGACGTGTTCGGCACGTGGTCGGGCACCATCCGCTACGCGAAGTGAGGTAGCCCCGGACGTCGGACCCGGTCCGGGACCGGGGCGTCGGACCGGAACCCGGACCCGGACGTCGGACCGGGACGCGGTGGCCGACGACGCGTCCCGGCGTCCGGCGAACGGCGTCGACGGACCGCGCCCGCCGAGGAGTGCGAAGACGTAAGGCCTCCGAGAGGTACGTTCGGCCCATGAATACCGCCCACCGGGTCGTCGTGGGTGACGCGCGTGACCTGTCGACGGTGGCGGACGGGGCCGTCGACCTCGTGGTCACGTCGCCGCCGTACCCGATGGTGGAGATGTGGGACGACCTGTTCGCCGACCTCTCGCCGGCGGCGGACGACGCCCTCGCGGCGGGCGAGGGGCGCGCGGCGTTCGAGGCGATGCACGACGAACTCGACGCCGCGTGGGCGGAGGTGGAGCGAGTCCTCGCGCCCGGCGGCATCGCCTGCGTCAACGTGGGCGACGCCACGCGCAAACTCGACGACACCTTCCGAGTGTACCCGAACCACGCCCGCGTGATAGAGGCGTTCGAGCGCCTCGGGTTCGACCCCCTGCCGGACGTGCTGTGGCGCAAGCCGACCAACTCCGGCACCAAGTTCATGGGGTCGGGGATGCTCCCGCCCAGCGCCTACGTCACGCTCGAACACGAGTACGTCCTCGTGTTCCGGAAGGGGGACCGGCGGCGGTTCGAACCCGGCGCGGACCGCCGGTACGAGGCGGCGTACTTCTGGGAGGAGCGCAACCGGTGGTTCTCGGACGTGTGGACCGACGTGACCGGCGAGGCGCAGGCGATCGACGCCGAGACGCGCGAGCGGTCGGCCGCGTTCCCGTTCGCCATCCCGTACCGCCTCGTCAACATGTACTCCGTCTACGGCGACACGGTCCTCGACCCGTTCTGGGGGACGGGCACCACCTCCGTCGCCGCGATGGCGGCGGGGCGCGACTCCGTGGGCGTCGAACGCGAACCGGAGTTCGCGCGGACGTTCGAGGACCGGGTGGCCGACGTGGGTGAGCTCTCGCGGCGGGTCGCGCGGCGGCGACTCGCCGACCACCGGGAGTTCGTGCGGGCGCGCCGGGAGGCGGGCGAGTCGTTCGAGTACCGCGCCGAGCACTACGACTTCCCCGTGACCACGAAACAGGAGCGGCGACTGCGCCTGTACGAAATCGCCGAGGTGACGGAGGCGGCGGACGGTTACCGCGCGCGTCACCGGCCGGTCGAGGCGTAGTCGCGGCGGCCCGCACACGGGAGGGCGGTTCGGAGACGGAGCGGCCGTTGCGCGGCAGTACGGCCCCGTACCGGCACGGAGTCCCCGAAACCGGACGGCGAAGGTGTTCCGTACGCACTCACAGCGTGTTTATTACCTCTCAGTTCGTTTGTACAATTGTGTCTGACGTACGCGAGGGCGACCCCGAGGAGTTCTCGGCCGCCCTCAGAGAGTCGGTGGCGACGGACGCCGCCGTCGTCGAGGCCGCGTTCTCCGAGCGGTCACCGCAGAATCCGGGGGGTTCGGCGGTCGTGCCGGGCGAACTGGCGCGAGCGACGTCGCTGGTGGAGCGACGCGCCTGCGAGTCGCCTGACGACGTCTCGACGCTGGTGGCGGTGGCGAAGACCGAGTGCGGGTGGTGGCTGTTGGCCGAACTCGTGGGCCGGGCGTCGGGCGAACCGCCGGAGGACTCGCTCGTCGAGTCGCTCGCGCGGGCCACCGGTCGGTCGGCCGGGAGCGTCTTCGAGACGCTCCACACGACGGTACTGCCCCGGTTGCTCGTGAGCGACCTCGCGGTACACGTCGACAGCGTCGCGTCGCCGCCGGAGTACGACGCCGCGGTCGAGTTGCGGTCGGACGCCGACCGCGAGTTGGTGGGGGCCGTCCTCCTCCTGACCGCCGGCGCGGCCGAACTCGCGGACGCGATAGAGGACGACGCAACCCCGGGGCCGGGGTGCGACGACGGGGAGTTCCGCGGCCCGGTCGAGCGGTTCTCGACCGTGGTCCGACGAATCCGCGACGCGTCGCGGCGAGCGAACCGGTCGGGTCTCACGTCGGGGTCGGCGTCTTCTCCGTAGCGACGCCACAGGCGCCTACGCCGACACCGGTTGCACCTCCACACGCTCGAACTCGAAGAAGTGCCGCTCGCCGTTGGCGTCGCGGTGAGCCTCCATCGCGTCGTATATCTCGTCGACGTCGGTCATCGTCTTCTCGAACGAACAGTGGGTGCACTCGACTCGGAACAGCACGGCGGCGGCTCACGAGCCTCTAATTATTAAATTAATCTTCCGTATTATGACAATATCGGGGACGTTCCCCGCCGGGCGGTGACCGCCGAACGCCTCGCCGAGAGACTCTGCGTTCTGCCCTCTCGACTTCGAATGCCGTCCCCGGCGCGAGAGACGACGTCTACGACCGGAGCGTCTCCGTCTCCCGATAGTCGGGGCGGCAAGCAAGAGCGTCGGAACTGGTCGAAGGAAGAACGCGAGAGGAGTAGTCCCACCAGGATTCGAACCTGGGTCGTTGCCCCCAGAAGGCAACAGGATTGGCCACTACCCCATGGGACTCGTGCGTGCGTCGCCGGGCACCGTGTCGCCGACTTCGCATCCAACCGTACCGCGCGCCACCATATCAGTGTTGCGGAGTGATGCGATTCCGGCCGACCAGTCTCAATTCGTGAAAATCAACCCTCGGTGAACGTTCCTGCGGGGCGGCGGGCCGGGGCCTCGCGGCCGGCGGACGACTTTTCCCGCGTCGGGCCGCAACCCCCGGTATGCACTTCGACCAACGAACTCAACAGGCGCTCCGCGAGGTGGCCGGCCTCTCGACCGAGGACCTGCGCGAGGTCGCGGACGCCGTGGCCGAGGCGACCGACGCGGAGGCCGAGCGCCTCGAAGCGTTCTTCGAGGGCGTCGACACCGTCTACTCCGACATGGACCGGACCCACAGCGCGGAGGAGTTCCCCGAACACGCCCTGGAGTACGTCGACCTGTTCACCCACTCCGAGGACATCCGGGGCTACCTCCGGTTCGACACGTGGGGCGCCTACGTCGAGGGCGGGCGCGTACTGAACGACGACGTGGTGGAACTCACCCTCGGCCCCACCGTGAACGACCGAGTACGGTTCGCCCGCGACCGGGCCCACCTCTCCTAACGTCCGCCGGGGCCTGCGGACGGCGCGGACGAGACGCCGCGTCTCGGCGCGCCGGGCGCGAGGCGGGCAGAGGGGCGAACCACCGCGGCCCGCCCGTACGACCGTGTACACATCGTCACCTATTTGGCCGCCAGTTGTGCACAGTCGCGCATGTACGTCGGACGGTTCGTCGTGGTCGGACCCGGCATCGGCGCGTACCGCGTCTCCTCGCGGTCGTTCCCCAACCGGCAGATACTCGAACGCGCGGACGGCACGCTGACCGTCGCGCCAACCCCGGACGCGGAGGAGACCGACAACCCCTACGTCTCGTACAACTGCGTCCGGGCGGTGGAGTCGCCGTCGGGCGGGGGCGCGAGCGCCGTCGTCGGCAACGGGTCGCACGTCGACCCCGTCGCGGAGAAGGCAGCGATGGGCTACCCCGCACGCGACGCCCTCGCGGAGAGTCTGCTGGCCCTCGACTACGAGAAGGACGACTACGACACGCCCCGCATCGCGGGCGTCGTAGACGCGGACGCGGCGACGGTGGGCATCGTGCGACGCGACGCCCTCCTCGTCAAGGAGGTGTCGGAGCCGACGCTGGTGGCCACCTACGAGGAGGACCGCCCGCGGGCGTTCGATTTCGGTGCCGACGACGCCGGCGACGCGGCGCGCGAGGCGTACGGCCTCGACTTCGAACACGCGGTGTGCGCGGCGGGCGCGGCCGTCGACGACGGCGGCGTCGAGACGGCGATAGAGAACGGCGAGTGAGGGTGAACCGAGTCGCCGAGAGCGGACGGCGCTCCCGTCGCCGGTAGCCGACGGCGCGCGTCGCCGCGGGGACAGACACTTCTCCGCCCCGTCCCAACCCCGGGGCATGCGCGTCGGCGTCATCTCCGACATCCACTCGAATCGAGTCGCGCTAGAGGCGGTGCTGTCGGACATGCCGGCGGTGGACGGCTTGGCGTGTGCGGGCGACGTGGTGGGCTACAACCCGTGGCCGGCGGCCTGCGTCGCCGCCGTGCGCGAGCGCGGAATCCCCACGGTGATGGGTAACCACGACCGGGCGGTGGCCACGGGGTCGGCGTTCCGGTTCAACAGCATGGCGAAGGCGGGCGTCGACCACGCGCGGCGGGAACTCGACGACGAGGCGTTGGCGTGGCTGAGCGACCTCCCCGACGACCGCACCGTCGCCGACGGACGGCTGAAACTCGTCCACGGCCACCCCGACGACCCCGACCGGTACACCTACCCCGACGAGTTCTCCCCCCGGATGCTCGGCGACGAGGACGTCCTCGTGACCGGCCACACCCACGTACAGGGCCACCGCGAGTTCGACGAGGGAGTCGTGATGAACCCCGGGAGCGTGGGCCAACCCCGCGACGGCGACCACCGCGCGGCCTACGCCGTGGTTGACCTCGGCGACGGCGGCCCCGCGGTCGAGGAGCGACGGGTCGACTACGACGTGGAGGCGGTGGTCGAAGCGGTGGAGGCCGCGGGCCTCCCAGAGCGCATCGGCACGCGCCTCTACGACGGGCGGTAAGTGGGGAGACGGGTCGGAGCGCCGGCGCGCCCCCGCCGCCGACTCACTCCCCGACCGGTTGGAGGCGCGCCGAGAAGTGGCGGAGCTCCGGCGTCCCGGGGTTGGAGACTATCTCGAGGCCGCGTATCTCCTCGCGCCGGTCGCGGACCGCGGCGGCCGTCTCGGCCACGTGTTCGAGGTGTTCGCGCGCGTAGGTCCGCCGGGGGACCGCGAGGCGCACGAGTTCCGGCCGGTCGGTGTCTGGGAACGCGAAGCTCCCGAGTTCCACCGCCCGGACGCCGCCCTCGCGGTAGAGTTCGCACACGAGCGCCTGCCCGGGGAACCGGTCGTCGGGCACGTCGGGGAGAAGGGAGCCGGCGTCGGCGTAGACGGCGTGGCCCCCGACGGGCCGGTACACCGGCACGTCGCGTGCTTCGAGCAGGTCGGCGAGTTCCTCGACCTGCGCGACTCGCTCCTCGACGTAGGGGGGTTCGACCGCCTCGCGCAGGCCGACCGCGAACGCCTCCATGTCGCGCCCGGCCATCCCGCCGTAGGTGGGGAAGCCCTCGTAGAGGATGGCGCGCTGTTTCGCCGCCTCGAACAGGTCGTCGTGGTCGCGGTCGTCGCGCACGGCCGCGAACCCGCCGGCGTTGACGAGGCCGTCTTTCTTGCCGCTCATCACCACCGCGTCGGCGTGCGAGAGCTGTTCGCGCGCTATCTCGGCCACCGACGCGTCGGCGTAGCGGTTCTCGCGCTCCCGCACGAAGTGGGCGTTCTCGGCGAACCGGCAGGCGTCTATCACGAACGTCGCGCCCACCTCGTCGGCGAACGCCGCCGCCGCGCGCGTGTTGGCGACGCTCACGGGCTGGCCCGCCGTCGAGTTGTTCGTTATCGTGAGAATCACGACCGACACCCGGTCGTGACCGACCTCGTCGGCGGCGGCGCGCGCCCGGGCGAGCGAGAGGTTACCCTTGAACGGCGAGTCGGCCGCGGGGTCGTGGGCGTCGTCGACGGGGCAGTCCATCGGGTCGCCGCCCTGATTCGCCACGTGCGCGCGGGTGGTGTCGAAGTGGGCGTTGCTGACCACCACGTCGCCCTCCTCGACCAGCGCGCCGTAGAGCACGTTCTCGGCGCCGCGGCCCTGGTGGGCCGGCACGATTCGGTCGAACCCCATCACGTCCGAGACCGCCTCGCGGAGGCGTTCGAAGCTCCGGCTCCCGGCGTAGGACTCGTCGCCCCGGAGCAGCGCCGCCCACTGGTTCTCGCTCATCCCGCCGGTGCCGCTGTCGGTCAGGAGGTCCACGTACACGTCGGCGGCGGCGAGTTCGAAGACGTTGTACCCCGCCGATTCGAGGTTGGCCTCGCGCTCCTCGCGGGAGGGGAGGTTGACGGGCGCGACCATCTTGGCCCTGTAAGAACGCATGTCCGGGCCTGCGGCGCGGAGCGACTTAGTGGTCGGTGCGGAAACCTGTGCGTCGTCGTGCGGTTCTGCGCGTCGACGGCCCCCGACGGGGACGAGAGGGGAGACAGCGGTGGGAGTGCGGTTGGTCGCCGATTCCGCCGTGCGGCGGAATCGGCCTTTTTGGTCGGGCTTTTGCGAGGAGGGTACCCACACTGTTGCCGGAGGCGACGCGAGGACACCCGACGACGAAAAACGTCGGTCTCAGAACTCGTCTTGGACGATGGAGAGCGTGTCCTCGCGGTCGTCCCACTTCACGAAGATGGCCACGGAGGTGGCGGACGTGATGACGTCGTGGATGTTGATGCCCTCCTCGGCGATGGGCTGGACGATGTCGAGGATGACGCCGGGGCGGTTGGGGAGTTCGCCGCCGGTGACCCGGATGACCGCGATGTCCTTCTCGACGGTGACCGAGGAGAGCGTCTCGTCCTCGACCACCTTGCCGTGGAGCACGTTCTCCGCCTCGGCGGCGCGGTCCTGTGCGATGTAGAACGTGATGGAGTCCATGCCCGACGCGATGGAGTCGACGTTGATGCTCGCCCCCTGAAGGGCACCGGTGAGTTCGGCGAGGATGCCCGGGCGGTTACGGATGGCGCGCCCGGCCACCGTGAGACACGCGAGGGAGTCCTCCTGCATGTCGATGAGGTTCTGGAACTCTCCCTCGATGACGGTGCCGCCGGTCAGGAGGTCACCGTGCTGGTAGTGGACGACCCGGACCGAGAGGCCCTCGTGCTTGTACGAGAGCGCCGAGGGCGCGACCACCTCGGCACCGCGGAACGACAGGTTCCGGAGTTCGTCCACCGTGATGCGCCCGACGTTGCGCGCCCCCTCGACCACGTGGGGGTCGCCCGTCATCACGCCCTCCACGTCGGTCACGATGACCACCTCGTCGGCGTCCATGTAGTTGCCGAGCATCACCGCGGTGGTGTCGGACCCGCCGCGGCCGAGGGTGGTGACGGTGCCGTCGACGGTCTGGGCGAGAAAGCCCGTGATGACCGGGACCACGCCGTCGAGGTCCGCCGCGAGTTTCTCCGCGCGCTTCCTGGTCTCCTCGACGTCCACCTCGCCGTACTCGTTGGTGATGACCGGCCACTCCTCGCTGCCGGGTTCGAAGAACCTCGCCTCCACCCCGCGCGAGGCGAGGGCGGCCTTGAGCATCCGGACGCTGGTTCGCTCGCCCATCGAGACTATCTCCGCCCGGTCCCGGTCGTCGGCCTCGAACTCGATGTCCTCCAACAGGTCGTCCGTGGTCGACCCCATGGCGCTCGCGACCACGGCTATCTCGTGGCCCTGTTCGACCGCCGCGGCGACGGAGTCCGCGGCGCGGTTGATTCGACTCCCGCTTCCGAGGGAGGTCCCTCCGAACTTGGCGACTACGCGCATGCGGGTTCCTCCGTTCGGTGCAGACCGACTCGCTGACGCTGGTGCATGAGGTGGCCTAACGGGGGTGACGGTATAACTGTGTTCTCTTTCTCCAGTGTGAGCCGGGTTCGGCGGGGGCGTTTTAGACGTTCGGTCAGCCGTGCGGGTCCGCGGGGCCGCGGCGGCGCGGACGCCGACGCCCCGGCCGCGGTCCGAGCGACCCGCCGCCTCGGCTGGAGTATTTAAGCATGGGGAGGTCTAACGAAACGGTATGGAGGTACGGGACGCCGTCGAGGCGGACGCGGAGTCCCTCGCGGGCATCGCCGACGCCCCGGTGGACGTGATGCGCAACCTCGTCCACGACCGGACGGTCCGCGTGGCCGAGCGCGACCCGTCGGCGGCGGGGCCGAACGCCGACGCGGCCGGCGACGAGGGCGACGCCATCGCGGGGTTCGTGAGCTTCGACGCCAAGGAGGGTACGGTGCACGTCACCCAGTTCGGCGGCACGCCCGAGGCGTGCGAGCGACTACTGGCCGAACCGGTGCGCTTCGCCTCGAACGAGGGGATGGCGGTCGAACTCCTCGTGGCCGAGGACGACGGCGAACGCCGCGACGCGGCCGAGCGCGCCGGGTTCGGCCGCGCGGGCCGGGGACCGCGCTTCGGCGGCACGCCCACCGTACGCTACCGACTCGACCCCGCCGAGGGGTGAGAGCCGGGACTAACAGACGTTCTTGGGTTCGACGCCCATCGACTCCAGCGTGGTGACGTACTCCTCGTAGGCCGCCTCCACCACGTCCGTCGCCGCGGCCTCGGCGGCCTCCCAGTCGGCGTCGGTGTCACAGAGCCTGTCGAGGAGGTCGACCGCCGTCTCGCGTTGGGCCTCGAGGTCCGACCGGACGCTCCGGAAGTCGTCCGCGGCCATCGGGTCGGCGTTGCCCACGAAGAAGCCGACCATCTGGTCGAGTGTCTTGCCCAGCACCAGCGTCCACCCAACGAACCCGCCGAGGCGCGGCACCGTCGACTCGTAGTCGCCGAGAGCGTCGTACATCGCCGACGCCTCGGGCAGGTCGGTGGCGTCGGACGCGACGTCGGCCCGGTGGTCTGCCGCGTCGTCGGCGGCGTCGGCGAACAGGTCGGCGGCGTCGGCGCTCGTCTCGTCGTTCGACCACGACCGAAGCACCTCACGGGCGGCGCGCGCGTCGGTCGCGAGAGCGGCCCGCACGCTGGGTTCGTCCATCTCGCCGCGCGTCGCGGCGTACAGGGACTTCGACGATCCGAGGCGGGAGAGCGCCGTCTCCTTCTCGGCGCGGACGCTGTCGATGAGTTCGGCTCCGTCCATGCGGCCACGTACGCGGGACCGCGGTTTGTAAGCGTCGCCTTCGGGCGGCGGTCGGTGCGCGGGACGGCGCGAGGAGAAGGCTACGCGAGGGCGTCCGCGCCGGGTGGCCGACCGTGTCCGGGGCGGAGTCCGGCACGGGCGCGGGCGCGGTCCGACTCACTCGCCCCCGGGCCGGCGGGGGCCGCGCCGAGTCGACGGGGGGGACGAGTCAGGGCGAGTCGGAGCGCCCGACCGGGGGGACGCGTCGCGTCGGTAGTTAGGAGCCGTCGCCCTTCTCGACGGGGGCGCCGACGAGGTTGCCCCACTCGGTCCACGAGCCGTCGTAGTTGACGGCGTCGTCGTAGCCGAGCAGTTCGTGGAGCGCGAACCACGCGACGGAAGAGCGCTCGCCGATGCGGCAGTAGGCGACGGTGGTGCCCTCGCCGTCGATGCCCTCCTCGGCGTAGAGCTCTTCGAGTTCGTCGCGGGTCTTGAACGTGCCGTCGTCGTTGGTCACGGCCGCCCACGAGATGTTCTTCGCGCCGGGGATGTGGCCGCCGCGCTGGGCCGTCTCCTGCAGACCCGGGGGCGCGAGAATCTCGCCGCTGAACTCCTCGGGCGAGCGAACGTCGACGAGCGGCAGGCCGCGGTCGATAGCGTGCTCGACGTCGTCGCGGTACGCGCGGATGCTCTCGTAGGGACCGCTGGCCTCGTACTCGACCTCGGGGAAGTCGGGCTCCTCGGTCGAGGTCGGGTAGTCGTTGTCGAGCCAGTAGTCGCGGCCGCCGTCGAGCAGGCGTACGTCGTCGTGGCCGTAGTACTTCAGCTGCCAGTACGTGTAGGCCGCGAACCAGTTGGAGTTGTCCCCGTACAGCACGACGGTGGAGTCGTCGGAGATGCCGTGGCTCCCGAGGAGCTCCTCGAGGTCCTCCTTGTCGAGGATGTCGCGTGTCGTCTGGTCCTGAAGCTGGGTCTCCCAGTTGAAGCCGATGGCGCCGGGTGCGTGGGCCTCCTCGTAGGCCTCGGTGTCGACGTCCACTTCGACGAGTCGGTACTCGGGGTCGTCGCTCTGGAACTCGTCGAGGTGGTCCTCCACCCAGTCGGCGGTGACGAGGACGTCCTTCGCGTAGTCTGAGTCTGCCATTGCGTCCACACCTACGAACTCCCTCCCAATAAGGTTCGTATCCGCGGCACGTACGGCCACCCCTCCCGTCTCCCGGCCATCGTTGCCGGTAGGGAAACCGAGATTCCGGCGGGTCCGGTCGCACCGTCCGGGAAATCGGACTATCTTGCCGCCGCCTCCGACGGAGTTTCTAGACATATTGATACCGAACCGTCCGGGACGGGTGCGGAACCGGAGCCGTCGCGGTCACGGGCGCGCGCAGTGGCCGGCCGCGGCGCCGACCGGAGGCGTCGGCGATTCCGGGCGCATATATCCGACGGGGGCGTAGCCCGCCGCATGGTAGACGTCGTCTCCATGGACTGGCTGGCCGACCACCTCGACGACGACGGGGTGGTCGTGGTCGACGTGCGCGACGGCTGGGAGTACGAGGGCATCGGACACGTCCCCGGCGCGGTGAACGTCCCGTTCGACTCGTTCCGGAGTTCCGAGGGCGACGTCGGGATGCTCCCGGGCGAGGAGCGGTGGACCGACCTGCTGAGCGAGGCGGGCGTCTCGCCCGACGACCGACTGGTGGCGTACGACGACGAACACGGTGTGTTCGCCGCGCGCTTTCTCGTGACGGCCGAACTCTACGGCCACCGCGACCTGTCGCTGCTGGACGGCGACTTCAGCGCGTGGACGCGCGGACGCGAGACGGAGTCGGGCGCGCCCGACGCGACGCCCACAGAGTACGAGGTGTCCCGCCCGGAGGAGACCCCGCTGGTCGACTTCGAGGCGGTGCGCGACGCCCTCGACTCCGACGCCGTGGTGGTCGACACGCGCGAGGCGTGGGAGTTCGAGGAGGGCCACCTCCCGGGCGCGGTCAACCTCGACTGGCGCGAACTCGTCGACGAGGAGACGCGGGGCCTGCGCCCGCGCGAGGAACTGACCGAGACCCTGGAGGCCCACGGTATCGCCCCCGACCGCCGGGTGGTGCTGTACTGCAACACGGCGCGGCGCATCAGCCACACCTACGTGGTGCTCCGCCACCTCGGCTACGAGGACGTGGCGTTCTACGAGGGGAGCCTCACGGAGTGGGAGGAGCGCGGCGGTCCGGTGGAGACGGCGTAGCCGCCCGACACGTCCGCCCGAACTACGCCTCGGGGTCGGCGTCGAAGGCGTCGTCGTCGAGGGCGTCCGCGCCGTCGAACGTGTCGAAGCCATCGCTCTCGGCGTCGGGGAGGCCGGACGCCGCGTCCGTCCCCCCGAGCGGCGGCGTCTCGTCGGGAGCGTCGGCCGCGGCGTCCGCGACCCGGCCGCTCCCGTCGAGTTCGGCCGCGAGGAGTTCGGTCCCTTCGGCCACCAGCGCCACCACGAGGGGACCGGCGATGACGCCCACGGCCCCCATGCTCAGGAGGCCGCCCACGAACCCCACGAAGTAGAGGCCGCCGGGCAGGCCCGCCGTCTCGCGCGCGAGGCGGGGGCGGATGAGCACGTCCGGGAGCCACGCTATCACCACGCCGCCGACGGCGAGCGTCGTCGCGGCGAGGGCGACGTCCCCGAGGGCGGCGTGGTAGGCCGCGAGGGCCGCGAGCAGGAGGCTCGGCCCGACGATGGGGATGAACTGGAGGAGCGCCGCCACCACCGCCAGCGTGAACGGGACGCGGTAGCCGAGGGCGACGAAGACGGGCACCGCGAGGGCGAACGTGCCCAGCGCCGTCGCGGCCTGCAGGACGTAGATGGCGAACAGCGTCTCGCGGGTCCGGCGGTCGAACGCGGCCGCCACGTCGCGGTACGACTCCGGCACCACCGCGAGCATCGCGCGCCCGAGTTCGCGCCGGTGGTGTAGGAGCGAGAACACGAGGAACGCGAACAGCGTGACCTTCACGAGGAGCGTAGACACCGCCGCGACGGCGACGCTGCCGACGGCCCGGAGGTAGCTCTGGGCCGCGGCCAGCGCCTCCGCCAGCGTGAGCGTGTACGCCATCCCGAACAGGTCGAGCGTGTACTCGCGCGGGAGGCGGGCCAGCACGGCGAGGAGGGCGTCGAGACGGAGGAAGACGACGGCGAAAAGCGGGAGAGTCACGGCGACCACGCCGAGGAACGCCGCGCCGGTGGCGGCGACGCTGGCGGTCCACGGCGAGAGGCCGCGGGCGGTCAGGCGGCGGCGGAGCGGCGTCAGCAGGTACGCCACGGTGACGGCGAAGAAGACCGTCGCGAGCACGTCCGCGAGGAGGGCGGCGGCGGCGACGGTCAGGAGCGCCACCAGCCCGCCCAGCACGTACCTCCTGTCTGTCGTCACGACAGTCACTCTCCCGACAACGAACATAACCGTTGGGGAGACCGTGGCCCGCCACATCGGACGCGTTAAGTACCACAGACTGTAACTACCGGGTAATGAACCGACGTCGATTTCTCGAAGCGGCGGGGACGGGGGCGACCGCCCTGGTGGCCGGGTGCGCCGGCGGCGGCGGCGAGACGACCACGGACGCGTCGGGCGCGACGGGCGAGACGGCCGGAACCGAGACCGGGACGGCGGGTGCGACCACCGGCACGGCGTCGGGCGCGAAGACGCTCCGCGTCGCCACCTACCGCGCGTTCGTGGACGCGCCGAGCACGAGTCCCGGAGCGTGGCTCAAGCGGCAGTTCGAGTCGGAGTTCGACGCCACGCTTGAGTGGCAGACGCCCGAGAACGAACTGAACCACTTCATCGAACGGAAGATGCAGAACGCCCCCATCGAGACGGACGCGTACGTCGGCCTCAACGCCGACGACTTCGTCCGAATCGAGGGGAAACTGAACCAGCCCCTGTTCTCCGCCGTCCCGCAGGGGGCGCTCTCGCGGCGCGACACGGTGAAGGAGTCGCTGGAGTTCGACGACAAGGGGCGAGCCGTGCCCTACGACATGGGGTACGTCTGTCTCGTCTTCAACGAGACGTGGGAGGGCGGCGGGTTCACCGCGCCGAAGACGTTCGACGGACTCCTGAAAGACGAGTACGCGGGCGACCTCATCGTCGAGAACCCGTCGAGCGACCCGGGGCTGATGTTCCTGCTCCACACGATAAAGGCCAAGGGACGCGACGGCTACCTGGACTACTGGAAGAAACTGAAGGGGAACGGGGTGCGCGTCCTCGGCACGTGGTCCGACGCGTACAACGCCTACTCCAAGGGCGAGGCTCCGATGGTGGTGTCGTACTCGACCGACCAAGTGTACGCCCACCGCTCGGACGCGAACATGAGCAAACACCAGATTCGGTTCCTGAACGACCAAGGGTACGCCAACCCGGAGGGGATGGCGACGTTCGCCGACACCGACCGGACCGAGCTAGTCCACCGATTCATGGACTTCGTGCTCCGGCCGGAGATTCAGGCGGGCATCGCCGTCCGCAACGTCCAGTTCCCCGCCACCACCACGGCCGAACTCCCGGGGGAGTTCGCGAAGTACGCGAAGGAACCGCCCGAACCCGTCAGCTTCTCCTACGAGGAACTGAAGGGTAACCTCAGTGAGTGGACCGACGCGTGGGCGCGGCAGTTCGCCAGCAAGTGACGCCCGCGGGGAGAGAGACGTGGACGACGACGACGGACCCGCGGCGCGACTCGCCGACCGACTCGAACGCCGCGCGCTGACGCTCGGGGCGGCCGCCACCGCCGCCGTCCTCCTCGTCCTGTTCTACTACCCGGTGGCCACCGTGTTCGTGGACGCCGTGATGGTGGCGGGGGAGTTCACGCTCGACCCGCTGGCGACGGTGCTCACGACGCGGTTCTACCTGTACGACATCCTGCTCTT
The DNA here is from genome assembly GCA_046097085.1 of Haloferacaceae archaeon 50. Taxonomy (GTDB): domain Archaea; phylum Halobacteriota; class Halobacteria; order Halobacteriales; family Haloferacaceae. Next base: position 639,541 of record CP175567.1, read on the forward strand.
CACGGCGTATCAGGCGCTGCTCTCCACCGTCGCCAGCGTCGCCCTCGGTCTGCCAGCGGCGTGGATACTCTCGCGCTTCGAGTTCCCCGGCCGCGAGACGCTCCGCTCGCTCACCATCCTGCCGTTCGTCCTGCCGTCCATCATGGTCGCCATCGGGTTCGTGGCCACGTTCGGCCGGAACGGGACGCTCAACGCCCTCCTGACTGCGCTGGGGTTCGGCCGCGCGAACCTCCTGTTCACGCTGGAGGCCGTCGTCCTCGCGCACGCGTTCTACAACGCGCCGCTCGTGGCGCGGGTCACGACGGCGGCGTGGGAGAGCGTCGACGCCCGGACGGTGGAGACGGCCCGGAGCCTCGGCGCGTCGCCGCGCCACGCCTTCCGCCACGTGGTCGTCCCCCAACTCCTGCCCGCGGTGGCCGTGGGCGCGACGCTCACGTTCGTCTTCACGTTCGCCTCCTTCCCCATCGTGCTCGCCCTCGGCGGGTTCCAACTCGCCACCGTCGAGGTGTGGATATACAAGCTCGTCCGGGACCTGGAGTTCGCGGAGGCGGCGTCGCTGGCGGCGGTGGAGACGGCGCTCTCGCTCGGTCTCACCTACGCTTACCTCCGGTACGAGGCGCGCTCGCGGGCGGCGCGCGGCGCGGCCGCACCCCAGCCCCGCCGGCCTCTCCGGCCGGAGGCGCTCACGCCCGTCGAGGTGGCGCGCCGCCTCGCCGTCGCGGCGTACGCGCTGGTCGCGGCGGCGGTGTTCCTCGGCCCCCTCGCCAGCATGGTGATAGCGAGCCTCACCGGCCCCGACGGCGGGGTCACCCTGCGGTACTTCGCCTTCCTCGCGGAGCGACAGGCGACCGGCGCGAGCTTTCAGGTCAAACCCCTCCCGGCCGTCCGCAACTCGCTCGCGTTCGCCGTCGCGTCGCTCGCCGTCGCCCTCCCGATGGGGGTGGCGATGGCCGTGCTCTCCACGCGGGAGTTCCGCGGCCGGAAGGTGGTGGACGCGCTGGCGATGGCCCCCCTCGCGGTGTCGGGCATCGTGGTCGGTCTCGGCCTCCTCCGGGGACTCGTCTTCGGCGTCGAGGTGTGGGGGACGCGCCTCACCGTCTCGGGACCCGTCGCCATCGTGGCCGCCCACGCCGTGGTGGCGTACCCGTTCGTGACGCGCAACGTCGCGCCGATGCTGGCGAGCGTCGACCCGCGCCTCGTGGAGTCGGCCCGGAGCCTCGGTGCGTCGCGCGTCCGGGCGCTCCGGGACGTGGAACTCCCGCTGGTGGCGTCGGGGGTGGTGGCGGGCGCGGCGTTCGCGTTCGCCATCTCCGTCGGCGAGTTCGACGCCACGGTCATCCTCGCGCAGGGGAGCGGGAGCTACACCATGCCGGTGGCCGTCGAGCGGTACGTCGGGCGGCGACTCGGCCCCGCCACGGCGATGGGCGTCGTCCTCCTCGTCGTCACCGGCCTCTCGTTCGTCATCATCGACCGGTTCGGCGGGAGGTGGGAGCGGCTGTGAGACGGGGCGGCTCCACCGGAAGCGAAGGGGTCAGCGCGGGCGCGACGGGGCGAACGGCCGCGCCCTCGCGCCCGGCCGCGACGGGAGGTGACGCCGCGTGGTGGACCTGACGCTCGACGGCGTGAGCAAGCGCTACGCCGACGCGACGGCGCTGGCGGACGTGAGCCTCCGGGTCGCGGACGGCGAGTTCTTCACGCTCGTCGGTCCCTCGGGCTGTGGCAAGACCACCACGCTCCGCCTCGTCGCGGGGTTCGAGGAGCCTTCGACGGGGGCGGTCCGGTTCGGGGACAGGGGGATGCGGGGCGTCCCGCCGGAGGACCGCGACGTGGGCGTGGTGTTCCAGAGCTACGCCCTCTTCCCGCACATGACCGTCGCCGAGAACGTGCGTTACGGCCTCCGCTTTTCCGACCCGCCCGGCGGCGTCTCGGCCGACGAACGGGTGACCGAACTCCTCGAACTCGTGGACCTGCCGGGGCTGGGCGACCGGGGTCCGGACGAACTGTCGGGCGGGCAACGACAGCGCGTCTCGCTGGCGCGCGCCCTCGCGCCCGGGCCACGCCTCCTCCTCCTCGACGAACCCATGTCGGCGCTCGACGCCCGACTCCGCGAGCGACTCCGGATGACGGTGCGCGGGATACAGGAGGACCTCGGCATCACCACCGTCTACGTCACCCACGACCAGGAGGAGGCCCTCGCCGTCTCCGACCGGATGGCGGTGATGCGCGACGGGCGCGTCGAGCAGGTGGGGACGCCGCGGGAGGTGTACCGCCGGCCGGCCACCCGGTTCGTGGCGGAGTTCGTCGGCGACAACACCGTGTTCGAGGGACGTGTCGAGGAAGTGTACGAATCTGGAGACGAAACTGAGGGGTCTTCGGGGACGGGAGGGACGGTGGCGGTGGACGGGACGGCGTTCGAGGTGACGGGCCTCGACGGGCGCGCGCCCGGCGACGCCGCGGCGTTCTGCGTCCGGCCGGGCAACCTCCGGCGCGACGCGGACCGGAACCGGTTCGAGGCCGAGGTGACCGGCAGCGAGTTCCTCGGGGAGTGGACGCGCGTCCACCTGAACTGGAGGGGGACGGAAGTGACCGCCTACGCCGACGATCCGCCGACGGGGACGGTGACGCTGGGGTTCGACCCGGCCGACGCCCGCGTGTTGTGAGCGTCGGGCGGTAGGTGGGCGCGGTGGGCCGGGTGCGAGCACGCGGGACGCCGGGTCCGGACGGGGCGCGACGGGGCGGCGAACCCCGGACTACTACGGCACGACGCCCACGGTCAGGAGGGTGCCGTAGGTCCGGTATCGCTCGACCATCTCCTCGCGGGAGTCCCAGTCGTCGGTGGGGAACGCCTCCGCCGGCGGAATCTCCACCTCGCGGTCCGGGACGTTGTCCTGTTCGGCCACGTGGAGGCCGGCGTCGCGGAACGCCTCGCGGTACTCCGCGCGCGACCACCGCGTCATCTCCACCTCGATGTTCTCCTGCCAGTCGTGGGAGTGGACGTTCTCCTCGTAGTAGTTGACCGCGCAGTAGAACGTGCCGCCCGGTCGCAGGACCTGCGCGAGTTCTTCGAGGGTGTGTCGGGGGTCGGCGGCGTAGTAGAACGCCTCCATCGAGAAGACGTGGTCTATCGAGTCGTCGGCGAACGGGAGTTCGTCGAAGTCGCCGACGAGAAAGCCCACGTCGGCGTCGTCGGTGTACCCGCGGGCGTTGCGCGCCATCTCGGGCGACCCGTCGAGGCCGTAGGCCCGACCGGCATCCTTGGTGTCGCGGAGGGCGCGGGCGGCGTACCCGCTCCCACAACCGAGGTCGAGGACCGCGTCGCCCGCCTCGACGGGCATCCGCGCGAGGACGTGCTTCGCGGTGTGCCAGTGTCTGTCCTCCATGCCCCTGTCGCGGCCCTCGGCCGCCCACGCGTCGAACTCCTCGCGTACGCTCATACGCGCCCCGACGGCGGGCGCGCCTAAAGTCGAATCGAAGGCGAGTCGGAACGAGACGGGCCAGAACGTGACGCGTCGGAACGAGGCGATGTGAGACGGGGCGACGAAGGGTGACGGGAGCCGTCGCGGCCGGTCCGCCGGCCACGCCGCGCCCGACTCACGACGTCGCCTGCGCGCCGGACGACGAGGGGACGTCGGACCGGGTCGCGTCCACGAGTCGGTCGCCGACGAGTTCGGGCACCGCCGACCGACTGTCGACCGCCAGCACGTGGTCCAACACGTCGGCGTGTCGCACCTCGTTTTTGTTCACGTAGTCCGGGCCGCGCGCCGCCTCCAGTACGTCGCAGTACGACACGAGGTCGTCCGCCGTGGGCGGGGACCCGTTGAGGTACCGGTCGACGATGAGAGCGCCCACGTCGTCCTCGACGGCGCGTTCGCCCTCGGTCCCGGCGCTGACGAGGTAGGTCGGCACGTCGTCCGCCCGGAGGTGGCGGGCGACGGCCGCGGCGTTCGTGGTCGTCCCCACGTACACGTCCACATCGTCGCCGGCCGCCTCGCGGAGGGCCGCCACCGCCCGACCCCCGTTCGTGGAGGTCATGCTCACGGGGCGGCCGGCGACGTCGACCGACTGGACGTAGCTCGGCGAGTTGAAGAAGTCGTACCCCTCGGCGGGCGTGTAGTCCGGAGGGGTCGGACCCCCGATGCGCGCCCGCGGGTTCTCGGCCCGGAAGTCGAACTCCTCGCCGCGTTCGTCCGTCACGTGGACGCACGACGCGCCGTTGGCGAGGAGTTCCACCACCGTCGTCGAGAAGTACATCACGTCGAAGACGACGTAGTTACCCGGCGGCGGGTCGGCGGGGAGGTCCTCGCAGCGTGGGACGTGGTGCGACGAGCGGTCACCGAGCGACAGGTGAGTTCGTGTCATGGGGGGTCGGCCGGCGGCGGGGGAACCCGACCGTCCGGAGAACAGACTACGGGACGGCGGTGCCTTACTATGAGCGCCCTAACGCGACCGTTTCGTCGTTCACCACCCGCCGCGCCAGCGTTCCGTCTCCCCCGGTATCACACCCTTTATTTCCCATTCTATCCCCCCATCTCTCCCCATATGTTTTCGATTAAGCCCGTTATGCTCACGTTCCCCGATTCCCGACCGTTTCGAACCATCGGGAACGGTTCCGGGAGCGTCTCGACGCGGTCGGCGGGGACGGCACGGCGGGGAATCCGCCGACGCGAGGGGTTTAACACCGCCCGTGTTCACCGGAGAGTATGGTCGGGAAGCGTCGCCGGTTCAAACTCGCCGACACGGCCCAGCAGATAGTCGGCGGGTTCCTGTTGGCCGGGCCGTTCGTCGTCACCGAGGAGGTGTGGGTGTTGGCCATGAGCATGTCCACCCTGCAGGCTCTGCTCACCGCGTCCATCGTGTTCGCGGTGGGGTACGGCGCCCTCTACAAGGCCGACGACCGCGACCCGGACCGCGAACCCGAGTTCGGCGGCATCCCGCTCCGGTACATCTCGCTCGTCGGGGTGGCGTACCTCTCGGTCCTCATCCTCGCGTTGGCGTTCGACGCGCCCACGACGTTCCTCGCAGACGACGTGGCGAGCCGGACGGAGATGGTCACGGTCACCCTCAAGGCGACGAGCGTCGGGTCGATATTCTCTATCATCGGGGCCGCCACCGCCGACTCGCTGTTCTGAACGGGCGCACCCCGTTCCGAACGGGTGGCTCCGCCGTCCGCGTCCGCGTCACGCCCGTCTTTCCGCGAACGTCCCGCCCCGTCCCTGCGGCCGTCGACTCGAACCGTAACCGGTATCCTCGTCACGCACCGAGGCGACGTTCCGAACCATCTAGCAACTATGAACCGACAGGAACTGTTGGCGGTCGGCCTCGGGGTGGCTCTCGTCCTCGGCGTGACCGGCGTGGCGAACGTCACGGAGTCGGTATCGATAACCGAGCGGCCGTACGAGTCCCACGGCGAGGCGTCCGGACACGGAGGAGACGGGGGGGCGGACGCCACGATACCGGTCGAACGGGCCATGCGGACGGCACAGAACGAGACGGGCGGAACCGCTGTCGGGGTCCGCCTCGAACAGCGGGGGAGCGCGAGCGGCTCCGAACGACCCGGCCCGACCTACGAGGTCACCGTGGTGAACGGCACCGGGTCGCCCACGGCGGTCAGCGTCGACGCCGAGAACGGCACGGTGACTGGGACGCGCCCGGCGGGGAGTCAGGGCGACGGGTGGCGGAGTCTGTTTGGTAACCGGTCAGCCGACGAGACGCCGAGTGGACGGCCGAACCTCGACGCACTCCGCTCCGGCGTAGAGGCGGTCCGCCTCGCGCGCGACGACGGGGCGAACGGGACCGTCACGGAGGTCCGACTCGGTTCGCACGACGGCACGGTCGTCTACAACGTCCGGACGGTGACGACGGCGGGCGACCGGGCGACGGTAGTCGTCGCCGCCTCCCCCGACGATGGCGGCGTGCTCTCGAACGCGTCGGCGGAGACGGCGACGAAGACGGCGACCGGGTGACCGGGGAACGCGGGGTCATCCACCGCCGTTCCGCCGGTCGTCGGTCGCGTAACGGTTCGTCGCCCGGCGTTCGCCGCCGGCGCTAGTTCGCCTCCCCGCCGGCCTCGGGGCCGTGGCTCGACCCGCTCTCCGTTCGCAACCGGTCGACGTAGTCCATCACGGGCGTGGCGGTGATGCCGTGGACGACGGTCGACAGCACCACGACGAACCCCACGAGCGCCCACAGGCGGTCGGCCGCGATCAGCAGCTCCGTCTGCTCGAACGACGACTCGTTGAGCGCGTAGGAGAGGTAGTAGAACGACCCGATGCCGCGGATTCCGAACGTCGCGACGACGCCGCGCTCGGCCCACAGCAGAGAGGAGCCGAGGAGGGAGACGAGGCCGATGAGTGGGCGGACGACGAACACCAGCGCGACGCCGAAGGCGGCGAGCGGCAGCGACAGCGACGACAGGAGGCCGCCCGCGATGGCACCGCCGAACAGCACGAGGACGACGGCGGTGAGGATGCGCTCGACGACGATGGCGAAGTCGTGCAGTTCCTCGTAGTAGGGGTCGTCCCACTCGTGGTGGCGCAACACGAGGGCGGTGACGAACACCGCGATGAAGCCGTAGCCGTGGAGCAGTTCGGCGACGCCGTACGAGAGCAGCGTCGCCGCGAGCGCCTCGACGCCGGCCATCACGCGGGCCAGTTCGGTCGTCCCGTAGTCGCCGAACACGAGGTGGGCGAGCGCCTTCCCGAAGATGTAGCCCACGACGCCGCCGACGGCGATACGGTAGACGAAGTCGACCAGAAACCAGTCCAGCGCCCACGCGCCCACGCCCGACCCGGACGCGGCCGCGACGGCGATGGCGAGGTACGTGAACGGGAACGCCAACCCGTCGTTGAGTCCCGCCTCCGACGTGAGCGCGAACCGAATCGAGCCCTCCTGTTCGGACGGGTCGATCTCCTCGTCCACCGCTTCGTTCGGCCCGCCGGTCTGAACGTCGGCAGCCAGCACCGGATCCGTGGGCGCGATGACCGCGCCCATGAGAAGCGCCGTCGCGATGTGGACGCCGAGGAACTGCCAGGCCAGAACCGCCGTGACGACGATGGTGAGCGGCATCGCGACGCCCAACAGCCGCCACGTCGACGCCCACCCCTGCCAGTCGAACGGCCGGTCGAGTTTGAGGCCGGCGCCCATGAGCGCGATTATCACGACCAGTTCGGTGAGCCGTTCTGTCTGTTGGGGGGCTTCGAGCGGTTGGGGCGGCGAGAGACCGAGCGGTAGCGAGAACACGAGCAGGCCACCACCGATGTACACGATGGGGAACGACAGCGGCCAGTCGGAGAGCAGACGCGGGAGGACCACGGCGCCGAGTATCGCCAGACCGAGCACTGTCAGTGCGGTATAATACGGAGGCATTTGTGAACGAATAAATAGGGGTGGCGGAAAGGTACTGCGGCCTCGTCCGTTCGCGCCGCGGTCGGTGTGACCCCGTGGTCGGTCCGGCCACGGTCGTCCGGTCGGGAGCGGCGGTCCGCTAGTGGCCGAGTTCTGCCCCAGAGGGGGGAAAGCCCGTGGTCTTAAGTCGGTCGACTCGATGCTTGGAGTATGGATTACGACCTCGCCATCGAGAACGCGCCGGACACCATCTCCGGCGGGACGGGGATACTGCTTCTCCATCCCAGCATCGGCGAGACCGACCGCATCGACACGGACTTCTTCAAGACCGACACCGACAACTTCCTCGTCGTCTCGACCCGCACCACCGCTCGCGAGGTCGAACAGAAACTCGAACACTACGACGTGGACGAGTCGCGCGCCGACATCCTCGACACCATCTCGGTCGAACGGGGCTACTCCCGCCGCGGGTCCGACCGTCTCCACTACGTCTCGTCGCCGGACGACCTCGACGGCATCGTCCAGAAGACCCGCGAGTTCCTCGAATCCCACGAGGGCAAGCGCCGCGTGAGCGTCGACTCCGTGACCGAGATGGCGTACTACGCCGACGTGGACCGGGCCTTCGTCGCCACCGAACGCCTCCTCGACCTGCTCTCGGAACACGACGCCGTCGGCCTGTTCCACCTCTCGAAGGAGGTCCACGACGACGCGACTCTCGACCGGTTCCGCGACCTGTTCTCCGTGGTGGTCGACCTCGACGTGGACGGCAACGTGACCGTCGACTACTGACGGACTGCGACGTCGCCGTCGACTGTCGACGGGACGGCGACGACCGGGTACGGACGGCCACGTCCTTTTTTCTCTACCGCGCCCTACCCGAAACTGCGCCATGACTCACCACACGGACGCGGACGTCGACGTGGACGTCGAGGTAGAAGTCGAAGTCGACCCCCACGAACTCGAGATAGAGGTCGGCGAGACCGAGGAGGCGGAGGCCGAACTCGAAGCCCAGGGCGTCGAGATAGAGGTCGAAGTCGAAGTCGAACGCGAGAGCGAGGACGAAGACGAGAGCGAGGAAGAGGAGGCCGCGGCCGACGAGAGCGAGAGCGAAGACGAGAGCGAGGAAGACGAGGACAGCGGGTACGGGGCGTAACTCGTCTCCCGACGGAGTCTCGGCGTCGGTCGCGGCGACTCACTCGGAGTCGTCGACGAGTCGCGCGAACGTCTTTTCGGCCCACCTGACGGCGTACTCCGGGCCGTACTCCACGTACGCCTCGGTGTCGAGGGCGGCGAACGGCGCCGGCAGGTCGAGGCCGTGTTTCACCGCCGAGCACGCGAACTCGGTGGCGGCGGCGAAGTCGGTCTCGCCGCGGGCCACCGCGCCCGGCAGGTCGGCGAGGCGGTCGGTCAGTCGGTCGCCGGCGTCCTCCCACGCGTCGTACAGGCGGGGGTGTTCGTCGTCCCAGTCGGCGAAGACGGGACGCGTCTGGAGACCCACCCACCCCTCGTAGAGCGCCGCGGCTATCTGGTAGGTGTCGGCCGACGAGAGGGGGACGGCGTCGTCCAACTCGCGGTAGCGTTCGCCGAAGAAGGGCAGGAAGTGCTCGGGCACGTCGAGACCGACCTGCACGAACGCCTCCGCGAGGAGGAAGTCGAGGAAGTCCTCGGGCGTCCCCTCGGCGCGCGCCTTCACCAGTACCACCGGCGGGACGGTCTGTCGGGTCCACGTGACCGTCCCGTCGCCGGGCATGCCGATGGTGAAGTCGCCGCCCGCGTACCGGTGGAGCGGACGCGGCGCGTCCGCGGGCACCCACTCCGCCGGGTACGCGGCCGGGTCCAGCGAGTCCACGAGGAGGCCGAGGTCCTCCGCGGCCGGCGGGGGCAGCGTCTCGAAGTCCGCGTCGGCGTCGAGGACGACGGCGTCCGGGGCGTGCGCCTCACGGACCGCCGCCACGTCCTCGGGGAGCGAGCGCCTCTGGAACACGGTCAGGCGAACGCGTATCCGGCCACGATGGCCACGACGAGGAGCGCGGACAGTCCGACGGTGCCGACGACTATCGCGGTTGCCTTGCTCATGGGGACACGTCCACCGGCGGGGCGCTTAAAGGCTTCACATGACGCTCACGCCCGGAATCCGCCGACCGCCCGAGGCGAGTCGACGGACCGCCAGTCACACGAGACGCGTCCACGCACCGCCGGTCGCCTCGCGCCCACACGGACGGGGCGACAAGGACGACCCGTCCGTTTCGAGTCGAGCGGCGGCGTCCGGTCGCTCCGGGTCGACGATTCAACGCACCCATCCTTTTCGGGGCGACGACCGACGTACCCATCCGTTTCGGGTCGGCCGGGGACTGCGCCGGAACGACCGGCAGACGGTCAGTTCGCCGACCCGCCCACGTCGGAGCGGCGGGCCACGGCCACCCACGCACCGCTCCGGTAGCGCAGGGCGTTGACGACGGCGCGGGCGTACATGTCGCCGAGGATGGCGGCGTAGACGGCCGAGAGGCCGAGGCCGAGGCCGGGGGCGAGCGAGACGCCGAAGGCCGTGACCGCGTACCCCGCCGGTAAGGCGAGGGCGGCAACCGGGAGGCGGACGAGGTAGGTGCCGACGACGCCGCCGTAGAACGGCCACCGGGTGTCGCCCGCCCCCCGGAGCGCCCCGCGGAGGGTGCGCGAGACGCTGAAGCCGGCGACGCCGACGCCGAACACGCGCACGAACCCAACCGTCAGGCCCACGTCGCTCGCGCCGAACGCCCGCGCGATGACGGGCGCGGCGACGAACAGGGCGACGGCGATGAGGAGTTGGGTGACGAGCGCGATGCGGAGGGTCTGACGGCCGTACTCGTCGGCGGTCTCCGCGTCGCCCGACCCCACGTACTGGCCCACCAGCGTCGAGGAGGCGGTGGAGTAGCCCCACGCCGGCATCAGCGCCAGCAGCATCACCCGCCGCCCGATGGCGTACGCCGCCACCACGTCGGTGCCGAGGACGCCTAGCACGAACAGGAAGGGGAAGCGTCCGAACGTGCGCGAGAGGCGCGTGCCGGCGAGGGGGAGGCCGACGCGGACTATCTCGGCCGCGACCGACCAGTCCCACTGCTTACCGCCGAGGCGCAGGCGGACCGGGAACCGCCCGGAGAGCAGGACGCCGAGGAAGATGACCGCCGCCAGCGTGTTGGCCGCGGCGGTGCCCCAGGCCGCCCCCGCGACGCCGAGGCGGGGGAGGCCGAACAGGCCGAATATCAACACCGCGTTCAGCGCGACGTTCGTCGGGAGCGTCAACAGGCGCACGTACATCGGCGTCCGCGTGTCGCCGCTCCCGGCGAGGGCTCGCGCGGCTATCATGCTCCAGAACCGGAACACCACCGAGAGCATCACGATGCGGAGGTACGTCCCGCCGAGCGCCACCGTCCGCGGGTCGTCGGTCAGGAGGTCGACGAGCGGTTCGGCGTACGTCCACCCCACGGCCGTGATGGGGACGGCGAGTAGGAGCGCCAGCCAGAGCGACTGCTTCACGGCGAAGTCGGCCGCCGCCGGTTCGTCCGCGCCGACGAAACGAGAGACGACGCTTATCGTCCCGCTCGTGAGCGCCAGCGCCAGTCCGAACGGGATGAAGTAGTACTGGAACCCCAGTTCGAGACCGGCGACGGCCGCCTCCCCCGCCGCGAGACTCACCATGAAGAAGTCCGCGACTCGGAGCAGGGTGCGCATCCCGCCGGTCACCATCACGGGGATTGCGAGGTCGAACGCGCGTTTGCCCTTCTCCCTGTCGACCACGCCGAGACTCGCCAGTACCGCGGGAAATCCCATCAGGAACCCCCGGACACGGCGGCGGAGGGCCATCTTTGGTTCGAAACGGCTCGCCGGAGAAACAGTTTGCGGGCCCCGAGGATACCGCCGGTTCCGAACGTTCCGTCACGCCCGAACGTCGGGGCGCCCTCGCCGGGCGGCGGGTCGGTGCCTTCGACTCCGGGTCGGTAGAACCGACGTTTCCGGTCCGGGCAGAATTTGTCGTTATCGTACGGTGAGAGGGGCTTCGTCTCCCTCTGCAGGAGAAACGAAGGGGTTGGGATGGGTTCTCATCGCGGACCGCAGAACGCTCGAACGACGGACATCGAGCGGTGAGAAGCAGGTCGAAGTCGGCGGACGGGTGGCGGCCGGGGTCGGGGTCAGGTCAGGTGTCGTCGGAGGGGCCCTCGCGCCACGTGTCGGGCACCTCGATGACGTACCGGCCGTCCTCTTGGAGCGAGATGATGTACTCGTCCCGGTCGTAAAGCTCCATCAGATTGAGTTCGTACTGACCGGGGCTGAGTATCTTGATGCTCTCGAACTGCTCGTTGAGTTCCTCCCGGAGTTCGTCGATTCCGGGCCGGTCGTCGTCGGACTGCGGTTCGATGACCTGCCCGTCGACGTCCTGCGGCGGTCGGTCACGGGCCTCTCGCTCGACGGCGCTGGAGAGTTCGTCCGGGTCGACCACGTCGCGACGGGCCGACGCCTGCGCGGTGTTCTCGCCGTTCGCGGCGTCGGCGTCGGCATCGGCATCGGTGGCCTCGGCGTCGGAGTCGTCCGCCGGTCGGTCGGCGTCGGGCGCGCCCGCGTCGGCGGCCGGCGTCTCGGCGTGTCCCGCGTCGGGGTCGGCGGCGTCCGGGTCGGGGGTGGTGGCGTCCGGGTCGGGGGTGGCGGCGTCCGGGTCGGCCGGTCCCGAGGGGGGGGCCTCGGCGTCGGCTTCGGTACGCGCTGCGGCGTCGGACGCGTCGGCGTCGCTCTCCGCCGACGGTCCGGCCGAGGCGGCGTCGTCCGAGAGCGAACCCGCAGGACGGAACTGGAACTTGTTACCGCCGCACTCGGGACACCCCGACAGCATCTCTTTGGAGCCGTCGGGGAACGTCTTGCCGCAGTTCGTACACTGGTGAGGCATGTGCTACTTGCGGGAGACGAGCGCGCTGATGAGGTTCTCGTCCTTGTGGAGCGTCTGAATCTGGTTCGCCGGGCCGATGACGGTGAGTTTGCTGGCGGACTCCTTGCCCATCAGTCGCCCGAGGAAGCTACTGTCGCCGGTTTGGGACTTGGGATAGGTCTCTATCTCGATGCCGTTGAACTCGTCGGGGCTTATCTCGGTCATAGTGACCTCGATGAGCTTCGACTCCTCGTCGGGCGAGAGGCCCTCCTCGAGGATGACGATGTTACCCTCGCGGACCGTATCGAGGATGAGCCGGATCTTCTCCATGCTCCGGAGACCGTCCATTCGTTCGCCGCTTATGAGGTCGATCTGGACCCCGTCGTCGGGCGTGGCTTCAGGCATAATTCACACTCACGCGAAGTACTCCGCTATCTTGTCGTACACTTCGTCCATGTTGTCTCCTTCGAGCGCCGAGAGTGGCACGGTCTCGTGCTGGGGGAACGCGTTCGCGATGCGCTGGACGTTCGAGTCCTCGAGGTCCACCTTGTTGGCGAAGATGAGCACCGGCAGGTCCTGACTCTCGATGATGCCGATGAGCATCGTGTTGACCTGCGTGAACGGGTCCTCCGCGCTGTCGAGCACGTAGATGACGCCGTCGACGTCCTCGCGGAGCCAGTGCATGGCCTCGGCGACGCCCTCGGTCGCTTCCCGGGACCGACGGACCGCGTCGTCTTTCTCCATGTCGTGGTCGAGGAACTCCTTGTAGTCGACCTTGGTGGTCACGCCCGGCGTGTCCACGATGTCGATCGTGACCGTCTTGCCGTTGCGCTCTATCTCCACGTCCTCCTTCCGGCGGGCGCGGCGCGTTTCGTGGGGGATGTGGCTCTCCGGACCGACCGCGTCGCCCGTCCAGTCGCGAGCGATGCGGTTCGCGAGCGTCGTTTTCCCCGCGTTCGGCGGTCCGTAGATGCCGATACGCTTCGGTTCCGATTCCGAGAACAACCGTTCTGTGACCCGTGAGATGCTATCTCGTAAATTTGTGAGCAGTCCCATCCTGACCTCCCGCACCTCGCGCGTTCCGCTTGCTGAGGGGCGTATGGAGGTATGAATTTGCCCCCATCACTTAAGCACTGCGTCGGACGTGTACATCCATGTTAACAAACCACACAGTCGTCGGGAGCGAAAACCGAAGGACGATGGAACGGAGAACCGCTCGACGTGACGGGCCGACGCGCGGCCGACGGGTCGGCAGTGAAGGGAGTGGTTTCCACTCGAACCGGTGCGCCGGGAGGACGGTGACCACTCCTTCGCCCTCGCTCGCGTGTTCGCACACGCGTGAAAAACAGCGACGGTGCGAGGCGTCGTAGCAGTGGGAGGCGCTACCGACGTACACCGCCACCTCTCGTCGGCGGCACCCCTCAGTTTCTCGTGTACCGCGTCGTGTTCCAGTGTACCGTATCGCGCCGACACTGGAACGGACAGGGCGGGCCGGGAGTAGGAGGCAAGTTGGCCGGGAGTAGGACAGACGGGCCGGGGGGAGTAGGAAGGACTGGTCGGCCGGGTGTGTCACGGCCGACGTGACCCTACGACTCCGACACGTTTCCCCGCTCTTCGCGGGGCCAGTCCGCCGACGCCCCCCACCCCTTCGTTTCGAGTGGAACCACGGCCGAGCGGGGGTCGGTGGAGACGGTCACCGGGCTATCTGCGGTCGGACGACACTAGAACGTTCTTCGAATCCAACTAGTAACCGTCTAAAATAGCTCTCTTCTTGGCGTACGGGTTTGGTTGAACGACTGCCAAGATAAAGGTTCCCCTACTAGAACGCCGACGGACACCCCCACCCCCTCTCTCATGCGTTCCACCCGAAACGAAGGGGTGGGGGAGGTGCCCCGAAACTCACCTCTCGACTGACGGCCGACCGGCGTGGTGGGGGTCGTGGGCGTTCGACCCGAAACGGTCCCTCGTCGGCAGTCGATATCCCTCGTCTGTTTCGGACGGGCTGACACCGATCGTTCTGTCACGACCACCAGCGACCCGACCCCATCGTCGACGGTGGAGTCTGCAGACTGGCATCGAAGCCGACGTCGGTTCAGCCATCGCTTGACGAACGCGGACATCGTTCGACCGACGGGTGCTTCGTGTGGACCGTCGGGCCCGCGTAGGCCGTCGGAATCGGCGGGCCGACGGGACAGTCTCCGCATCCGGAGAGACGGCCGTGAGAGCAAGTGGCAATCTTTTTGTACCTCGTGTTCGTCTGCTTCGTCTGCATCATCTGGACGCCTCTCTTCACCTTCGTATCTAAACCGGGCGTGTACGAGCGTCTTACCCGGTAACAGTGAAGAAATTGCGTCTTCCACTCGAAACGAAGGGGTTCAATCGATGGATGGGAACGACAGACACACGACCGAGGGGGAGGAGAGCGCCGACGACCGACCGGCGGACGACGGCCGGACCGACGACCCGCGTACGGACGAGGACGCGTCGGTTCCGCCGAGAGTCGACGCCAATTCGGACGGCGACGACGGCGACGCCGCCGACGCCGCCGACGCCGCCGACGCCGCCGACGCCCCGTACGGCGCGCGCGATTCCTCCGCGGAGTTCGAGTACGGACGGGTAGCGGACGCGAACCGGGCCCCCGACGCCGGAACGCCGGCCGACGAATCGGGAGACCACGGGCGGCCCGACCGGGCGGACGACGACGGCGCGACCGACGCCGGACCCGAAACGGGGGGCGAGCTCGACCTGACGGACTCGGACGCCCGTCGAGGGTCGGAGTCGCAACCCGGGTCTGAGCCGACTCCGGAGTCGAACGCGTACCGCGCGTCGGAGTCGAGTACCGACCGCGCGTCCGGGTCGAACGCTGCACCCGACGTCGGACTCGATGACGTGGTCCTCGACGACGACTCGGACTCCCGAGGCCTGTTCGACGACCTGCTCTCGGGCGAACCCATCTTCGAGAACAAGGAGGTGCTCCGGCCGTCGTACACGCCGCACGAACTCCCCCACCGGACCGAGCAGATAAACCAGATGGCGACTATCCTCGTCTCCGCCCTGCGGGGCGAGACGCCGTCGAACATTCTCATCTACGGCAAGACGGGGACGGGGAAGACCGCCAGCGCGAAGTTCGTGAGTCAGGAGCTCGAGTCCACCTCCCAGAAGTACGACGTGCCCTGCGAGGTGGAGTACATCAACTGCGAGGTCACCGACACCCAGTACCGCGTCCTCGCGCAGCTCGCCAACAAGTTCATCGAGAAGAATCAGGCACTCATCGAGCGCCGACTCGACCGCCTGCGCGACCTCCGCTCTCGCGTCACCGACGACCCGACGGCCCTCGCGGACGCCGAGTACGACTCGGTCGCCGACCTCGAAGGCCGCATCGCGGACCTCGAAGACGACGCCGAGGAGATGGAGACGGTCCCCATGACGGGGTGGCCGACCGACCGCGTCTACTCGACTTTCTTCGACGCGGTGGACTACCACGAACGCGTGGTCGTCATCATGCTCGACGAGATAGACAAACTCGTCGAGAAGTCGGGCGACGACACCCTCTACAACCTCTCGCGGATGAACTCCGAACTCGACAACTCCCGCATCTCCATCATGGGCATCTCGAACGACCTCAAGTTCACCGACTTCCTCGACCCGCGGGTCAAGTCGAGTCTCGGCGAGGAGGAGATAGTCTTCCCGCCCTACGACGCCAACCAACTGCGGGACATCCTCCAGCACCGCGCCGACGTGGCGTTCAAGCCGGGGGCGCTGACCGACGACGTCATCCCCCTGTGTGCCGCGTTCGCGGCGCAGGAACACGGCGACGCCCGGCGCGCCCTCGACTTACTCCGCACCGCGGGCGAACTCGCCGAACGCGGGCAGGCCGACACCGTCGAGGAACGGCACGTGCGGCAGGCGCAGGACAAGATAGAACTCGACCGCGTGGTGGAGGTCGTCCGCACTCTCCCCACGCAGAGCAAGATAGTCCTGTTCGCCATCATTCTGCTGGAGAAGAACGGCGTCCACAACATCAACACGGGCGAGGTGTACAACATCTACAAGCGCCTCTGCGAGGAGATAGACGCCGACGTGCTCACTCAGCGCCGCGTGACCGACCTCATCAGCGAACTCGACATGCTGGGCATCGTGAACGCCGTGGTGGTGAGCAAGGGGCGCTACGGCCGGACGAAGGAGATCAGCCTCTCGGTCCCTCTCGACGAGACGGAGGCGGTCCTTCTCTCCGACTCCCGTCTCGGCGACATAGAGAACGCCCAACCGTTCGTGCAGGCGCGCTTCGACAACTAAGCCGTCTCGCGGACGGTTTCGCGGCCGACGCCCGACGATGCCGGTTCCTCTCGACTCGTTCTACCGCGACCGACGCGTCGTCGTCCGACGCATCACTGTCCGACTCACCGTCGCCCGACCCACGTCCGACTCGCCCGCGTCACACCGCCGCCGTTCCCGTGCCGGACGACGCCGCTCCGGACGACACGGCAGACGACGCCGCTCCGGACGCCCCGGTCTGCCCGCGCCGGGGAACCCGCACGGCCGCGTGCGCACCGCTGGCACTCGTGTTCGTGTGGTCGACGGACCGGGCGTCGGCGGCGGGCGGACTCCCGGCGACGTCGCCCGGCCCCGCCGGTCCCGCCGCCGCCGCGACTTCGGACGGCACGTACACCGTCGCCCCGGGACTGTCGACCACGGCGGCGAACTCCTCGGAGAACAGCAGACGAATCCACCCGAGGAAGGGTATCCGGACACGGGCGACGCCGTTTATCCACGACGGCTTGACGGGACCGCTGATACCCATCGCTTGGTCGTAACTCGGGTTGGCGTCGCCCTTCGTGATGAACCCGGCGTGGGGCGCGGGGCAGTTCGTGAGTTCGTCGCAACTGTCGGCGTTGAGGTACTGCTGGTTGGCCTCGCTGTACCAGTTCTCCCCGTCCGAGACCCAGAACCGGGCGCGGTGGATGATGGGGGGGCCGAACCGCTCGGGGTTGTCGTAGACCACCACCGACCCGTACCCGCCGAAGGAGCGGAAGCCCACCTCCTGTCCGTGCTTCGCGGTCACCACGCCCGTGTCTTTGTAGGTGGCGTCGTCCGACATGAACCGCCCCTCGGTCGTGATGAACACGAGGTCGCCCCGGGTCATGTGCGGCTCCATGCTCCCGGACTCGACGGCCACCATCGGCGGCCACACGCCGCTGACGGCGAACAGTATCAGACCGACGGCGACCACCGCCCCGACGCTCGACAGCACCTCGCGTAGGAGCATGAACGGTCCCTGTTCGGCGTGGAGGAACCGGTCGAGGAGGCTCCACTCCCCGTCGTCGGTCCGGCGCGCGCGGTTCGGCATCGGACCGCTGTCGGCCGACGGGTTTGCGCCCGCGTCGTCCCCCGGCGTGCGTGCACCGGGTACACCGTCGTCGCCGACGCTGGTCGTCCCACCCGCATCGCCGACCCGTCCGCCGTTCGGCGTCGCGTCGTCCGCGCCGTCGTCACCGTCTCGCCGTCGTTCGTCCGAGGTCGGTCGCTCGTCTCTCTCCCGTCGTCCGTCGTCCGGTCGCCCGCCGTCGGCGTCGGACCCGCCGGTCGGCGGGTCGTCGGATTGGTTCTCGGCGTCGTCGTGGGCCGAGTCGTCCGCGGGGGGGCGACCGTCGTCGCCGCTCATCACCTGCCGTTTGCCGCCGGGCCGTTTCAACCTTCTGGGTACGCCCTCGCCGTCGGCCCGTTCGGCCGGTTCACCCATCGTTCGAGCCCGAATCGACGCTCCGCTCGGCCCGTGTCCTCCCGCCCGCGGCGCAGGTCCGGCCCCGCCGTGGCCCGTCGAGTCGGTCGGGTCCGCTATCCTTTTCCTCCACCGCGTCTTTCCCCTCGGCGTGCCTCTCGAAACCCCGGCGCGCATCGTCCGCGAACTCGCCCGTCGCGGCTACAACGCCGAACGCGAGGCCGTGACCCTCATCGCGGAGACGGACGCCCCGGCGGCCACGCTGGAACTCGTGGTCGAGGCGGCCGACGACGACGCCCTCCGTATCACCGCGGCCCACGTCCGGGAGGTGTCGGACTCGCCGCCGGCGGCTGACCCGCCGGACGCGCCGTCCACCACCGACGCGCCGACCCCCGCCGACGCGCCGCCCGAGGACGCCGAGGCGTCTGCGGCGGTGGCGGGCGACGACGCGGCGTCCGAACCGACCGCCCCCGCTGGAGACCCTTCCGTTTCGACTCCGGACGCCCCGCCGCAGTCCGGCGAATCGCCGGCCGATTCTCCAGTCGAAACGAAGGGGTCTAGCGGCGGTCGGACCGGCGGCGGACGGACCCCGAGCGACCGGAGTCGGCGGTCGGTGGAGGTGTCCGGCGACGTGACCGGACGCTCCACCGGCACCGGCGAGTACGAGGACTTCGTGAAGGTGTTCCGCGACCGGTACGACCGCCTCGCGAAGCGCCTGCGCGGCCGGGTCAACCACCGTCCCGCGGGTGCCATCCCGGACATGGCCGGGGGGAGCGACGTCGAACTCATCGGCCTCGTGAACGACCTGCGGTCGACGGCCAACGGCCACCACCTCATCGAACTCGAGGACACCACGGGCACGTTCCCCTGTCTCGTCACGAAGGACCGCGACATCGCGGAACTCGTGGACGAACTCCTGATGGACGAGTGCGTCGCGGTGCAGGGTACACTCTCGGACGACTCGGGCATCGTGTTCGTAGACGCCCTCTACTTCCCGGACGTGCCCCGGACGTTCTCGCCCTCCACCGCGGACCGCCACGTGCAGGCCGCCCTCATCTCCGACGTCCACGTCGGGAGTCAGGAGTTCGTGGCCGACGCGTGGCACCGCTTCGCCGATTGGCTCCACACCGAGGAGGCCGAGACGGTGGAGTACCTCCTCATCGCGGGCGACATGGTGGAGGGGGTCGGCGTCTACCCGAATCAGGACGAGGAACTCGACATCGTGGACATCTACGAGCAGTACGAGGCGTTCAGCGAGTACCTCAAGGAGGTGCCCGGCGACATCGACATCCACATGATACCCGGCAACCACGACGCGGTCCGCCTCGCCGAACCCCAACCCGGGTTCGACGAGGAACTCCGGGACATCATGTCGGCCCACGACGCGAACGTCACGGGCAACCCCTCCACCGTGACCGTCGAGGGTGTCTCCGTCCTGATGTACCACGGCGTCTCCCTCGACGAGGTCATCGCCGAACTCCCCGAGGAGAAGGCCAACTACGACGAACCCCACAAGGCGATGTACCAACTCCTCAAGAAGCGACACGTCGCCCCGCAGTACGGCGGTCACATGCGCCTCGCACCCGAGGAGAAGGACTACCTCGTCATCGACGACGTGCCGGAGGTGTTCCACACCGGCCACGTCCACAAACTCGGGTGGGGGAAGTACCACAACGTCCTCGCGGTCAACACCGGGTGCTGGCAGGCCCAGACCGCGTTCCAGAAGTCGGTCAACATCGACCCCGACGTGGGCTACGCCCCCATCCTCGACTTGGACACCCTCGACATGACCGTCCGGAAGTTCACCTGACGCGCCCGGCGGGCGGCGCTCCGACATCCTCTCACCCACGATTTCGACTCGAACGAACCCTCTATCGTCTCCTTCTCGCTCTGACTGATACTGTAGAATTCCAGAAGAAACGAAGGGGTTCGTGAAGGTGTGACGTACCGGTCGTCCGGACGCCGCGGCGTTTCGGGGCGACGCGGCCGACGCGACGCCGCCTCAGACGCCCTCAACGGTCTCTCGGTACGCGATGACCGCCTCGCGCGCCTCGACTATCTTGTCGTGGACGTCGCCGTCGGTCTCCTCGATGAGTTCCCGGAGCGTGTTGAGGTGGCGGTCCAGTCGTCCGTGGTCCGGCCCCCGCTCTCGGGTGGCGAGACTGGCCAACTGGTCCGACTGACCCTGCAGTCGCTCGCTCGCCTCACCCTCCGCCGACTCGCTCGCCTCCCGCAGTGTGTCGCTCGCCTCTTGGAGTTTCTCGCGTGCCATGCTTGGCGGTAGCGCGTCGCCCCAGATAACGGTTGGCGTCTGCGGCGGGCACGCGACCGACTGCGGGTCGGCCTCCTCTCGGCGGACGGCCCGAGCCGAGTTGGTAAAGTGTCTCGGGAACTAGGTAGCTACCGATGAGCGACACCGACTCCGGCCCCCTCTCGCCGGACCGCCCGGACGCCGACCGGGAGTTCCGCGTCGACGCCCCGTTCGACCCGGCGGGCGACCAGCCAGACGCAATCCGACAGCTCGCCGACGGGTTCGAGGCGGGCATGGAGAGACAGACGCTCCTCGGCGTCACCGGGTCGGGCAAGACCAACACCGTGTCGTGGGTGATAGAGGAGATACAGAAGCCCACGCTGGTCATCGCCCACAACAAGACGCTCGCGGCCCAACTGTACGAGGAGTTCCGCAACCTGTTCCCGGACAACGCCGTCGAGTACTTCGTCTCCTACTACGACTACTACCAGCCCGAGGCGTACGTCGAGCAGACGGACACCTTCATCGACAAGGACGCCTCCATCAACGACGAGATAGACCGCCTGCGCCACTCAGCCACCCGGTCGCTCCTGACCCGCGACGACGTCATCGTGGTGGCCTCCGTCTCCGCCATCTACGGCCTCGGCGACCCGCGCAACTACGTCGACATGTCGCTCCGCCTCGAACGCGGCGAGGAGATAGGGCGCGACGAACTGCTGGGTCGACTGGTCGACCTCAACTACGAGCGAAACGACGTGGACTTCACGCAGGGCACGTTCCGGGTGCGCGGCGACACCGTCGAGATATACCCGATGTACGGGCGCTACGCCGTGCGCGTGGAGTTCTGGGGCGACGAGATAGACCGCATGATGAAGATAGACCCGCTGGAGGGCGAGGTCAAGTCCGAAGAGCCAGCGGTCCTCGTCCACCCGGCCGAACACTACTCCATCCCCGAGAAACGACTGGAGAACGCCATCAAGGAGATAGAGAAACTGATGGGAGAGCGGGTTGGCTACTTCGAGCGACAGGGCGACCTCGTGGCCGCCCAGCGGATAGAGGAGCGAACCACGTTCGACCTGGAAATGCTGCGGGAGACGGGCTACTGCTCGGGCATCGAGAACTACTCGCTCCACCTCTCGGACCGCGAGTCGGGCGAGGCACCCTACACCCTCCTCGATTACTTCCCCGACGACTTCCTCACCGTGGTCGACGAGTCCCACCAGACCCTGCCCCAGATAAAGGGGCAGTTCGCGGGCGACAAGTCGCGCAAGGACTCGCTGGTCGAGAACGGGTTCCGCCTCCCCACGGCGTACGACAACCGCCCGCTCACCTTCGAGGAGTTCGAGGAGAAGACCGACCAGACGCTGTACGTCTCGGCCACGCCCGGCGACTACGAACAGGAGACGTCCGAGCAGGTGGTCGAACAGATCGTCCGGCCCACCTACCTCGTCGACCCCGCGGTCGAAATCGCCGACGCCACCGGCCAGGTGGACGACCTGATGGACCGCATCGACGACCGCATCGCCCGCGACGAACGCGTCCTCGTAACCACGCTCACGAAGCGGATGGCCGAGGACCTCACCGAGTACCTGGAGGAGGCGGGTGTCGCCGTCGAGTACATGCACGACGAGACCGACACCCTCGAACGCCACGAACTCGTGCGCGGCCTCCGCCTCGGCGAGTTCGACGTGCTCGTCGGCATCAACCTGCTCCGAGAGGGTCTCGACATCCCGGAGGTGTCGCTCGTGGCCATCCTCGACGCCGACCAGGAGGGGTTCCTCCGGTCCGAGACCACCCTCATCCAGACCATGGGCCGGGCCGCCCGCAACGTCAACGGCGAGGTGGTGCTGTACGCCGACGGCACCACCGACGCCATGGCGTCGGCCATCGAGGAGACGCGCCGCCGCCGCCACATCCAACGCGAGTTCAACGAGGAACACGGCCACGAACCGACGACCATCGAGAAGGAGGTCGGCGAGACGAACCTCCCGGGGAGTAAGACCGACACTGGCGGCGCCGCCACCGCCGACCCCGACGACGCCGACGCCGCCGCCCGACAGGTGGAACTGCTCGAAGAACGCATGGCGGAGGCGGCCGAGAATCTCGAGTTCGAACTCGCGGCCGACATCCGGGACCGCATCCGCGACCTGCGCCAGGAGTTCGACCTCGCGGGCGACGACGACGACCGCGACGGTATCGCACCCGAGAGGGACCCCGAGTTCTGAACCGGGGCCGACACCCGGCGCTCCCCGTCCGCGGCGGCGAAGAAAGAACGTAAGAGACGCGACGGTCGGCGTCGGAAGAGAACGAGACTGTCGGGGGCGTTACTGACTGGTCGTCGTGGTCGTGGCCGTTTCGGTCTCGTTGCCGACGTCGAACACGCTGTCGTCTATCTCCGCGTCCGCGTCGACGCGGTAGCGCGCGACCTTACCCAGGTCGGCCTGCGGGAAGTCGATGGAGAACTGCCACTGCTTCCCCGGCGCGAGGTTCTCCATCTCCTCGCCCTCCGTGTTGTCGAAGTACGCGCCCAGGACGTCGTCGCTCTGGTCGAACAGCGTGGCCTGCACCTCCAGTTCCTCGTAGGACTTGTTGCCGGTGTTCTTGATGACGCCCGTCAGGCGCGCGCCGGCGTCGCCCTGGTCGACCTGCTTCAACTGCGTGTTCGCGACAGTGAGTCCCTGCGGGGTCTTCCCGAGGGTCTCGCTCCAGCCGAGGCTGCCCTGTGCGGCCGTCTCGGTTTCGGCCGTCTCGGTCTCGGCCGTCTCGGTTTCGGCCGTCTCGGTCTCGGCCGTGGTCTCTCCGCCGGCGGGCGTGGTGCCTTCGCCGCCGCCGCCGCCACCGCCGTTACCGCCGCATCCGGCGACCAGTCCAGCGACAGCAGTTCCACTCGCGGCCTTGATGAATTTACGTCGGAACATGAGTTACTACATTTTTCATTGGTGCTCTCAGACGGAAAAACAGCATGGCCGTAAGTACAGTCGGCCGGAAACGTTTTCAAACGTCGCGGGGGGTCGCGCTACTTTTCGTTGTCGCGGGGGCCGTCCTCCTGCTCTCCGCCCTGGTCTGCGTCGTCGTCGCTCGCCTTCGTGTCGGGACCGCCGTCCACGTCGTCGTCGACTTCGCCCTCCGCGTCCTGTACGTCCGCACGCTCGGGGTCGTCGCCGTCGCCCTCCGTCTCGTGGCCGTCGAGTTCGCCGTCGGCGTCGAACCCCTCCTCGACGAGTTCCTCCTTCGGCGTGGTCCCCTTGTCGTCGACGTACATGTCGGCGTTGCCCTTCTCCATCCGAATCGCGTGCCAGTCGACGCCCCACTCCGTGAGGCGGGCCACGGTGTCTTGGGCCGCCTCCCACGGCCGCGCGGTCCAGATGATGATCGTGTGGTCCTCGGCGTACTGCTCGTTGACCCACTGGACCATCTCCTCGTCGGGGTTCTCGGGTTTCTCGTGGATGTACGACCGCTCACCTTCCGTCAGCGTCTTGTCGAAATCGACCGCGATGCGCTCTCTCTCTGGCATTTACTCTCCAAACATCCCGTTCTGAAACGAATAATGTACTGGCCGGAACGGAGCGCCGGTGGCCGCGCGCCGTCGCGGGTCGCCCTCCGCCGGGCGTCACCGCCCGGCGCGGTCGGTTTCGAGTTCGAACTCCCCCGCGTCGCCGTTCTCCGCCGCGTCGTCGAGTTCCTCCAGCAGTTCGTCGATGTCGTCGAGGCCGATGAGTTCGCGCGTCTCCGCGTCGAACTCCAGACTCTCCAGCCCCTCGCGTTCCTGCACGGCGCTGTCGGTCAACTGCCTGCCGTAGCGCCCCAGCAGCGACGTCAGCTCTTGGGGCAGTACGAACGTGGACGACTCCCCCCGCCCCACGCGCTCCAGCGCCTCCATCCCCCGGTCGATGACGGCGCGTTCGCCCATCGACTCGGCGGACCGGGCGCGGAGCACCGTCGAGATGGCGTCGCCCTGCGCTTCGAGTATCTGGGACTGCTTCTCGCCTTGCGCCCGGATGATGTTCGACTGCTTCTCGCCCTGCGCGCGTTCGACGGCGCTGCGGCGTTCGCCCTGCGCCTCCAGAATCATGGCGCGGCGGCGACGCTCCGCGGAGGTCTGTTCCTCCATCGCGTTCTCCACGTCGGCGCTCGGCTTCACCTCGCGCACCTCCACCGACTCCACGCGGATGCCCCACCGGTCCGTGGGTTCGTCGAGTCCGATGCGGATACGCCGGTTTATCTCGTCGCGGCGCGAGAGCGTGTCGTCGAGTTCCATGTCGCCAAGCACCGCGCGGAGGGTGGTCTGGGCGAGGTTGGAGACGGCGCGCGTGTAGTCGTCGACTTCGAGGAACGCCCGCTTCGCGTCCATCACCCGGATGTACACCACCGCGTCGGCGGTGACCGGCGAGTTGTCCTCGGTGATGGCTTCCTGTTTCGGCACGTCGAGCGTCTGGGTCCGCAGGTCGAACCGGTAGGTGCGCGAGACGAACGGCGGGACGAAGTTGATACCCGGTTCGAGTAGCTTGCGGTACTCCCCGAACACCGTGAGGGCGCGCTTCTCGTAGGCCTGCACTATCTCGACGGCGCTGTAGACGGTGGCCGCCGCGAGAACGAGGACGGCGACGCCCGCGACGGTGACGGCGTTCACCGGCACCACGAGAAACGCGCCGACGGCCACGAGGGCCACGAGGGCGGCGGGGAGGAGCCACGGCGGCGCTCCGCGGGCCGACAGGCGGCCGAGTTCGCGGAAGAGGCTGGCCATGGTTGGGAGTTGCGCCTCCGCGTGCATAAACTTCGCCTCGGTGCCGGCCCGCGGCCGGCCTCGGGCGATACCCTCTTGCCGGGGCACGCCGACGTCCGGGCGTGTACAGTCTCAACGTCCCGGTTCCGGGGACGGTGTCTCGGGTCGCGTCCGACCTCCACCCGCGACTCGTCGCGTTCGAGACCGTCCGCGACCGGCACACGCTGGTGGCCAAGCGGTTCGGTGCGGACGACCGGGACCGCCTGCGCGAACGCCTCCGCGACGCCCTCGCCGGCGTCTCGTCGTTCGAGGCGCGCGTCTCCGGCGTGGACTACTTCGAACGCGCCGCGGCCGGGCCGAGCCCCGTGGTCTACCTCGCGGTGGAGAGCCCCGGCCTTCTGTCGCTCCACGACCGACTCGTCCGGGCGTTCGGCGCGGCCGAGGGTCTCGAGGGCGACGACTACGTGCCCCACGTCACCCTCGCCCGCGGCGGGCGCGTCGAAGACGCGGAGGCCCTCGCCGGGGTGTCGGTAGCGCCCGCGTCGTGGACCGTCTCGGAACTCGACCTCTGGAGCCGCGAGTACCGCGAACCCGTCGAGTCGGTTCGGCTCCGGGGGTGACCGCGACTCCGCCCGGGCCTCCCGCGGCGCCTACCGCGCCTCCAGTCGCATCTCCACCGGGTCCTCGGGGTGCATCGTGAGCGACCCGCGGAGGGAGAGCGACCCCTCGCTCTCCCGGCGGAGGCGGTAGCGCTGGGCCACCGTCCCGAGGATGAGTTTGGCCTCCAGCATCGAGAACTGCTTGCCGATGCAGTGGCGCGGCCCGCCGCCGAACGGGAAGTAGGCGAACCGCGGCCGGCCGCGCCGCCGGGCCGGGGCGAACCGGTCGGGGTCGAACGTCTCTGGGTCGTCCCAGAACCGCGGCGACCGGTGGAACACCCACTGCGAGAGCAGGACGGCGGACCCCTCCGGGACACGCGTCTCGCCCAGTCGCACGTCCACCTTCGGCTCCCGGAAGATGGCGTACACCGGCGGGTAGAGCCGCATCGCCTCCTGTACCACCCGCTCCGTGAACGCCAGTTCGCTGGCGTCGGCCGCGGTGGGCGCGTCGCCGCCGAGCACCGCGTCGAGTTCCTCGTGGAGGCGCGCCTCGGCCTCGGGGTGTTCCGAGAGCAGGACCCACGCGTACGTCAGCGCCAGCGCCGTGGTGTCGTGGCCCGCCAGCAGCATCGTCATGAGCTCGTCGCGCAACTGCTCGTCCGACTGCTCGCCGCGGGCCTGCGCCCGGAGCAGTATCGAGAG
This sequence comes from Haloferacaceae archaeon 50, assembly GCA_046097085.1. Lineage (GTDB taxonomy): Archaea > Halobacteriota > Halobacteria > Halobacteriales > Haloferacaceae. Next base: position 665,773 of record CP175567.1, read on the forward strand.
CAGGTCCGACGGTTTCCCCTCGAACTCGGTGCCCCGGCGCTCGGCCACCACGCCGTCGAGGATGCCCTCCAGCGCCGCCAGCGACGCCCGGTACTCCCGGTTCTCCCGCGTCGGCACCCAGTCCGGCACGAGGAAGCGGAACGGGTCGGGTTCGAAGCGCGCGCCGAGGGGTTCGAGGTTCTCCTGTACGGTGCGCACCGTCTCGTCCGAGAGGTCGGTGCCGAACATGGCGTCCGCGATTATCTCGACGGTCACGTGCGCCATCTCCCGGTGGACGTCCACCGTCTCGCCGGCCGTCCACCCGTCGACCATCGACGTCGCGCGGTCGGTCATGGCGCCGTCGAGCGATTGGATGCGACCCACGTCGAACGCGGGTCGCGCGAGGTCGCGCTGTCGCCGCCACTGCTCGCCCTCCGACAGCAGGAGCCCCTCGCCCAGCAACTCGCCCACCGCGTCGTCCTGAAAGCTGGGCTTGCGATACTTCTCGTCGTCGCTCACCAGCACCTGCTCGACGTGCGCGGGGTCGGTCGCCATGTAGGTGTCGAGCGGTCCGAGGTCGAACCTCACCAGGCGCCCGCCGTAGGACTCGCCGACGTTCGACAGGAAGGAGAAGGGGTCGCGCGAGTACCGGCGGATACTACCGAAGACCGGCGGCCCGGTGGGTCCGGGAGGTTGGGTACGCATCGACACGTAGTTGGTCTGCGTACGGATGAATCTTCGCCGGCCGAGGGTGGGGTCGCCCCGAGCGCGGCGCGGGCCGCCGGGCGGATTACGACGGGTCGGCCTTGTCGTGCTCTTCGGTGACGTTGGCCTCCAACTCGTAGGACAGCACTCGCTCCGCGAACGTGGCGAAGCCGTGGTTGATGCCGTCGCTCCACACCGCCGTCTCGTTTCTCACGCCCGGAAGCTCCTCGGCGTGGAGGGCGCTCACCAGCACCGGCCCCCGGTCGGCCGTGAGCACGCGGCCGACCCTCGGGAACTCCTCCCGGACGGCGAACCACTTCACCAGTCCGGTCTCGAAGACGTGCGCGTCCATCTCGGCGCCCGTGATTCGTTCGCGCACGCTCTCGTCCGACGTGCCGACGTGGACTTTGACGCCCCGACCGTCGGCGTCTTCGAGGGCCGCCACCGTCTCCGCGTCCAGCGTGTCCGGCTCCGTCGTGAGCAGGAGAATCTCGTCGTCGGCGTCGTTCACCACGTCGAGGACGCGCTCGGTGACCTGCTCGTGCGACTGGAGGGCCCAGACCCCCTGTTGGGTCTCCTTGTACGCCGGCTCCGTCCGGTGGAGCGCCTCTTCGAGCGTCGTGAAGTAGGAGTCGTACTCCTCGCGGAGCATCCGCACGGCGGTGTCTATCGGCACGCTCTGGAACACCTGCGGCTCTCCGTCCTGCTTCTCGACCAGTCCCCGCGACTGGAGGCGTTCCATCGTCTCGTACACCCGCGACCGGGGGATGTCGGCCACCTTCCCCACCTCCTTGGCCGTGCCGTGGGGGAGTCTCGTGAGCGCGACGAAACACCGGGCCTCGTACTCGGTCAGGCCCAGTTGCTCCAACGTCTCTATCGCCACCTGTACGTCGTCCATACGTCTACTGCGCTCGGGCGTTCTTTCGTTCTGACGGTCGCGGGCTGTTACTCCGCGAGGAACAACACGACGGGTGTTTCGCCCGCATTATGCCGTCAGTTAACCGTCTGCGCCATATATCACTGCCCGAATGGCGGAGCGCACAGCGACAGGCGGAGGACTCGCCCCGCACACGGCTGACCGGCTTCCGCCGCAACCACCGACCAGCCAACGATGGGTACGAAGATACGGATTCGATGCGAGAGCTGTCGCAGCTGGATACGAGGGGAGACGGACGACAGGTACGTGGAGTGTAGCTGCGGGAGACAGTACATGGTGTCGGCTATCGCGGTCGACTTACAGGAGTGAGACGAGTTGTCAGAACACACCACCCCGACGGCCGACGCGTCGCACGGTCGGGCGGCCATGACCGACGAGAATAGAACGCAGTTGCGTGTCGAGTGCACCGAGTGCGAGTTCGCGACGACGGTCGCTCGCTCCGAGGAGGGGTGGGCCGCCGACGCCGTCGCCGACCACGCCGAGCGAACGGGTCACGCCCTCCGGTCGTTCCCGCCGGACGAGTGAGAGTCGCCCCGCAAATATAATTCACTACCGCTATAGCCGAAAATTATAATCTCTTCCTGAGCCGAGTGAACGTGAGCAACGCGTGACCTATCACGTCACCTGTGCCGAGTGCGAGCTCGACGAGACGCTTGAGACAGTCGACGACATCTTGGACCGACAGGCCGAACACCGACGCGAACGCTCCGACGACCACGTTCTGGAGTTCGAGGTCGAGGTCGACCGGTAGCCCGGTCCGCCGGTCCGCCGCCTCCGGGCTTCGGAGCCGTGAGCCGCCGTCTCAGGGCGACGGCGGCGCGCCGTCGTAGGCGTCGTGGTCGGCGTAGAAGTTGAGCATCGCGAACTTGAGTTTCTCCGGCCCGACGTCGATGAGTTCCGCGCGCTCCTCCGACGGGAACGACTCCCGGACGCCGTACTTGCCCATGTCGCGCGACGCCTCGGTGTAGCGCTTGTCCGCCAGCACCCGCACGCCGAAGTCGTCGGGCGAGCGGATGACCCGCCCGAGGGCCTGTCGGGTCTTCCGGATGGTGGGTATCTCGACGGCGTAGCGCCACCCCGCGTCGGCGGCCTTCCCGTCGAACGCGCGGTCGTAGGCGTCCTGTACCGCCTCCATCCGGTCGGAGAGGTGGGGGTAGGGGACGCCCACCACCACCACCGTCCGGGCGTCGTCGCCGTCGAAGCTCACCCCCTCCGCCAGCGTGCCCCACAGCGACGTGAACAGGGCGGCGTCGTCGCCCGCGACGAACCGCCGGCGCAGGTCCTCGGTGTCCGTCTCGGCGTCGTCCAGCATGAGCGTCCCGAGGTCGGGGTCGGCCTCGGCCGTCAATCGCTCGTGGTACCGCGTCGCCTCGGCGTACGACGGGAAGAAGAGCAGCGTGTTGCCCGGCGTGAACCGCACGGCGTCGCGCACCACGTCCGCGACGACGGCCTGCGTCTCGTGGTCGTCGCGTTCGGACGCGAACAGCGCGGGCGTCTCCACCGCGAACGTGCGCCGGTTCTCCTCGGGGTACTCCAGCCCGTACGCCAGCGAGACGGGGTTGTCGAGGCCGAGGACGGGTTCGGTCACGTCGAACGGCCGGAGCGTGGCCGACATCAGCACGTTGGCGTGGACCTCCTCGAACAGCGACTCGGTGACCTCGCGGGGGATGCAGGTGTACAGTTCCGCCCGGCCGTACACCTCCCCCGTCCCCCCGTCGCGCCGCACCGACACCAGCGGATGCTGGCCGAGTTCGCTCCCCTCCTCCATCCACGTCGACACGAACTCAGCCGCCTGCAGCGTCTGGCACTCCTGTCTGGTGGTGGACTCGCCGCGCCGGTAGGCGTCGGCGTACTCCTCGTCCAGCGCCTTCCCGAGTTGGACCGCGAGTTCCACCTCGGCGTCGATGCCCCGCCCCTCGTAGGCGTCGAGGAAGGCGAGCGTCAGGTCGTCGCGCCGGTCGTCGTTGGCGACGGGCAGGTCGTGCCAGTCGTCGCCCACCCCCTCGCGCTCCCCGGGCGCGAGCCCCTCGTCGTACGTCCGCCGGAGGGCGGTCAGGAACGTCTCCAGTACGTTCCGCGCGGGCGCGGCCCGCGAGTCGTCGGCGTCGTCGAGTTCGTCCAGCGCGCTCTCCAAGGTGTTCTCGGTGAGCGTCCGGGTGGCGTGGTCGCGCGCCGCCGCCTCGATGTTGTGGGCCTCGTCGAACACCGTGAGCACGTCGTCCGGGTCGCGGTCTAACCACCGGAAGAACTGCTCGCGGATGTTGGGGTCGAGCAGGTGGTGGTAGTTGCAGACCACGAGGTCGACCCCCTCGACGCCCTCCTTGAGGAGTTCGTACCCGCACAGTCGGCGCTCCTCCGCGTACTCGTACACCTGTTCGGGCGTGCGCACGTCGTCGAACAGCCACTGGAAGAACTCGTCGGTGTCGCGCGTCAGGTTGTTGTAGTAGTGCTCGCAGACGTTGCCCTCGCGCAACCCGTCGAGTTCGTCCTCCAGCGTCGCGAGTTCGTCGGTCACCGCGTCGCGCGCCTCCGCCGCGGCGTCGTCGCCGTCCTGCATCCGCTCTAGGAGCGCCCGACTCTGCTCGGCCAACTGCTCGCGCTCCTGTTCCGTCTCCACCATCGTGCGCGTGGTGTCCCGGAGGGTCTGACACTCGGTGTAGTCCACGTCGATGTGGCACATCTTCCCCTTGCCCTTGAACACCACCGCGCGGATGGGCTCCTGTCGCGTGATGGCGCGGGCGTCCTCCACGAACTGGCGCATCTGCTGGTGGACGTCGGTGGTGATGACCACCGTCTTGTCGTGCTCCCGGGCGTAGTCCAGCGCCGGCACCAGCGCCGAGAGTGTCTTGCCCGTCCCCGGCGCGCCCTCCAACAGGACGTCCTGTCCCCGGGCGAGGGCGTTGGCGATGCGGTCCATCGCCTCCCGCTGGTTGGGGTACGGCTCCTCGTACGGGAAGAACCGCTCGTAGCCTGACGTGCTTGCCACTGGGCCTCCCTTGTTCACCATCGGATAAAACCCTCCGGGTGGCGTGACACGACGCACCGCGGTACGAACTACCATAAAGCTCTACCTCCGCTGTGCGCGTCGACCACCCCGCCGAGGCGCGCTTTTCCCCCTTCGCGTGCCATATTTTAGCATGGCATCCGAGACCGAGACTACGACTGCAACTTCGACCGAGGAACGGACCGCACCGGGCAACTGGAAGGCGGGCGTCGTCGCCGGCCTCGCCGGCGGCGTCGCCATGGGCATCCTCGTCAGCCTGATGAACGTCGCGGTCATCGCCGTGGCCATCCCGGCGCTGTACGGCCTCGCGCCCCCGCCCAACCCCCTCGCCGGTTGGGTCGCACACCTGTCCCACGGGGCCGTCTTCGGCGTGGGCTTCGCCGCCCTCGTGGGCGTACTCGGCTACGGCGGCGACGCGACGCGGAGCGCCGGCCTCGGCGTCGCCTACGGTATCGCGATTTGGATAGTGGCCGCCGCCCTGCTGATGCCGCTGTGGCTGGGTGCCGTCGGCTTCGCGGGCGCGCCGCCGTTCCCCAACTTCGCGCTCCCCAGCCTGCTCTGGCACGCCGTCTACGGCGTCGTCCTCGGGGCGGCGTACCCGGCGCTCCGCGACCTGTAGGCGACGAGAGCGGTACTGTCCCGAAAAGCGGACGCTTCTATTCGACGAGTTCGACCAGCAGTCCCTTCTGGGCGTGGAGGCGGTTCTCCGCTTGCTCCCACACCAGCGCTCGGTCGGACTCGATTACGTCGTCGGTTATCTCCTCGCCGCGGTGGGCGGGGAGGCAGTGCATCACCTTGGCGTCGGTGTCGGCGAGGAGTTCGGCGTCGAGCGTAAACCCGTCGAACGCCGCGAGTTTGGCCTCGCGTTCGTGCTCCTCGCCCATGCTGACCCACACGTCGGTGTAGGCCACGTCGGCGTCGGCCACCGCCTCCGCGGGGTCTTCGACCACGTCGGGCGCGCCGCCGAGTTCCGCCGCCCGTTCCAACACCGCGTCGTCGATACCGTACTCAGGGGGCGTACACACCGTGAGGTCGACGCCCGCGAGCGCACACCCCAGCACGAACGACTGGGCGACGTTGTTGCCGTCGCCCACCCACGCCGCCGACACGTCGAACCCCCCGAACGTCTCCCGGACGGTGAGGAGGTCCGCGAGCGTCTGGCAGGGGTGGGCGTCGTCGGTCAGGCCGTTGACCACCGGCACCGACGAGTGTTCGGCCATCTCGACGGCGTCGGCGTGGTCGAACAGGCGCACCATCACGGCGTCGCCGTACCGCCCGAGGACGCGCGCGACGTCCTTGATGGGTTCGCGCCCGTGGAGGCCGATGTCGTCCGGGCCGAGGAAGACGGCGTGGCCGCCGAGTTGGGTCATGCCCGTCTCGAACGAGACGCGGGTGCGGGTCGAGGGCTTCTCGAACACCATCGTGAGCGTCCGGTCTTCGAGGCGGGCGTCGTCCTCGCCGGTTTTCAGCGCCGCCGCCCGGTCGAGCACCGCCGAGAGTTCGTCCGGCGACAGGTCGTCGATGTCGAGGAGGTCCTCCGTCGCCACCATCACGACTCCCCCCGTAGCGTCTCGCAGACGTCCGTGAGCACCTCGACCGAGGTGCGGTACTCGGAAAGCGAGAGATGCTCGTCGGGCGCGTGGTCGAGGTCGGAGTCGCCGGGGCCGTAGGTCACCATCGGGCAGTCCCACTCCTTGGCGAAGATGTTCATGTCGCTGGTGCCCGTCTTCCGGAGGAGTCGGGGGTCGCCCCCCTGCTCCCGGATGGCCACCCGGAACGCCCGCGCCACGTCGGTCCGGGGGCTCATCATCACCGGCGGCACGGAGTCGTGCCACCGGACCGTGCCGGCGTCGAGTTCCGCGTCCGCGAGTTCGCGCACCTCGTCGATGGTGTACGACGGCGGAATCCGCAACTGCACGTCCATCGTGGCCTCCATCGAGAGGCCGTCCTCCGTCAGGCCGCCCTCGACGTCGACGGGCTTGCAGGTCACCCGCTCGAACACGGGCGTCCACTCGTCGGGGTCGAACGTCTCCTCGACGCGCGACCACCAGTCCATCGCGTCCTGAATCGCGTTGTTCTCCGGGCGGGAGGTGTGCCCGGACTCGCTGGTGACGACGTACGTGCCCGCCAGCAGGCCGCGGTAGCCGAGGGTGACGCCGTCCCACCCGCTGGGTTCGCCGTTGACCACCGCGTCGGGTTCGTCGCGGCCCTCCGCGAGGACGTGACGCGCGCCGCGCGAGTCCACCTCCTCGCCGACGACGCCGATGAAGGAGACGCCCGTCTCCACGCTGGCGACGGCCATCGCCGCCAGCGGACCCGTGGCGTCGACGCTCCCGCGACCCCACAGGTCGCCGTCGCGTATCTCGACTGGGATGTCGCCCGGCACCGTGTCGACGTGGGAGGTCAGCAACACCGAGTCGTCGGCGGGCGCGTGGACGTTGCCCACGTCGTCGGTGTACGCCTCGCGCCCGTGGGACTCGAAGAACTCCACGAGTCGCTCCGCGGCGGCGCGTTCCTCGCCGCTCGGCGACGGGATGGACACGAGGTCCACGAGCAACTGCTCGGCCTCCGAGTCGGCGTCGGGCGCAGAGTCGGCGGCGGGCGTGCTCATCTCGTCACCTCCGCGAGAGCGTCCACGAACCGGTCGGCGTGGGACTCGTCTATCACGAGGGGCGGCAGGAGGCGCACCACGGTCCGCCCCGCGGGGAGCGCCAGCACCTGCTCGTTCAGCGCGAGGTCCCGGAGCAGGCGGTTCGCGCCCCGCTTGACCTCGACGCCGACCATCAGCCCCTGCCCGCGCACCTCGCGCACGGGCAGGTCGTCGGCCTCGGCGCGCGCCTCCAGTTCGCTCACGAGATAGTCGCCCACCTCGGCCGCGTGGCCGGGCAGGTCCTCCTCGACCAGCGTGTCGAGGGTGGCGTTGGCCGCGGCACAGACCACGGGCCCCCCGGAGAAGGTGGAGCCGTGGTCGCCGTGGTCCTCCGCTATCCAGTCGGCCACCAGCGTCGCGCCGAGGGGCAGGCCCGACGCGATGCCCTTGGCCGTCGTCATGATGTCGGGCGTCACGTCGGCCTGTTCGCACGCCCAGAGCGTGCCCGTGCGGCCGACGCCCGTCTGTATCTCGTCGAACGCGAGGGCCGCGCCCGCGTCCTCGGTCAGGTCGCGCGCGGCGCGCAGGTACTCGACGTCCGCGGGGTGGACGCCGCCCTCGCCCTGCACGGGTTCGAGGAACACCGCCGCCGTCTCGTCGTCGACGGCCGCCGCGAGAGCCTCGTCGTCCCCGTACTGCACGAACTCCACGCCGCTGGCGAGGGGTTCGTACGGCTCTTTGTACTTGTCCTTCCACGTCATCGCCAGCGCGCCCATCGTGCGGCCGTGGAACGCGCGGCGCGTGGCGACTATCTTCGACCGGCCGGTGGCCGCGCGGGCGAACTTCATCGCCGCCTCGTTGGCCTCCGTGCCGGAGTTACACAGCCACACGTTCGACAGGTCGCCGGGTGCGAGGGCGGCCAGTTTCTCGTACAGTTCCGTGCGCACCTCGACAGGGTACGACGCCTGCACGTACATCAGGTCGGCCGCCTGCTCCTGTACCGCCTCCACGACCCGGGGGTGGGAGTGACCCACCGGCGCGACAGCGTACGATGCGCCGAAGTCGAGGTACTCGGTGCCGTCGTCGGTGTAGAGCGACGCGCCCTCGCCGCGTTCGATCTGTATCGGTTTCTCCGAGAAGACGAACCCGCTCATCGCGCGCTCACCTCCCCGCTCCCGTCCTCGTCGTCCCCGTCGTCGAGTGCGCCGGGTGCGACGTGCGTGCCGCCGCCCTCGACGGCGGCGGTGACCGGCGCGTCCGCGTTCGCGCCCGCCACGACGACTTCGGCCGCGCCGCTCTCCAGCGCCTCGGTGGCCGCCATCACCTTCTTCGTCATGAACCCCTCCGCGGCGTCCTCCAACTCGCTCATCTCGGCGGGCGTCTCCACCCGCTCGATGAGCGTCGACTCGTCGTCGGGGTCGGCGTAGACGCCGGACACGTCGGTCAGGACGACCAGCGTCGCGCCGAGTGCGCCCGCCACGGCCGCCGCCGCGCGGTCCGCGTCGGCGTTGACGGGCGTGCCGTCGTCGGCCAGCATCGGCACGGTCACCACGGGCGTGTAGCCGTCACCCAACAGCGTCTCCAGCAGGTCGGCGTTCACGTCGGTCACCTTGCCGGAGTGGTCGCCCCGCTTTATCTTCTTCTTGCCGTCCTCTATCACCCGGACGGCGGACTTGCGCGGCCCCGTCAGGAGGCCGCCGTCGACGCCCGAGAGGCCGAGGGCGTTCACGCCCGCGTCCTGCAACAGCGCCGTGAGGTCCGTGTTCAGCTTGCCGGGCATCACCATCGTGAACACTTCCATGGTGCGCTCGTCGGTGAACCGCCCGACGACGCCGCCGGGCGTCTCGACGTAGGTCGGCTCCTCGCCGAGTTCTTCGAGCGTCTCGTCCACCGCGGTGGACCCACCGTGGACGACGACCACCTGCTCGCCCGACGCCACGAGGTCCGCGACGTCGGCCACCGCGCCCTCGGGGTCGACGGCGCGCGCGCCGCCTATCTTCACGACTACCGTCATGCCGTCACCTCCGTCGATTCCGTCGACGTCATGGGCTGCCCACGGGGTGGAGCCCCTGGAACTCCAGTCCGGCCGTCTCGTCCAAGCCGAGGGCGACGTTGGCGGCGTGGACCGCCTGCCCCGCCGACCCCTTCATCATGTTGTCGATGGCCGAGAACACGACCACTCTCCTGTTCTTCGGGTCGAGTTCGAAGCCCACTTCGGCGTTGTTGGTGCCGGCGACGGCCTTGGGTTCGGGGTAGCGGTAGACGCCGCCGCCCCCGGCCACGGTCCGCACGAACGGTTCGTCGCCGTACGACCCGCGGTAGGCCGACCAGAGGTCGGACTTCGTCACCTTCTCCTCGGGGAAGACGTGGGCGGTGGCGGACGCGCCCCGAACCATGTCCACCGCGTGGACCGTAAAGGAGACCGAGAGGCCGAGGAACTGCTCTATCTCGGCCTCGTGGCGGTGGCCGGTGGGCGCGTACGGGCGTACGACGCCCGAGCGCTCGGGGTGGGAGGACGCCTCCCCCCCGCCCGCGCCGCCCTCCGAGGACCCCACCTTCACGTCCACGACCACCTGCTCGTCGCCGTCGAGAATCTCGGCGTCGAACAGGGGCTTGAGGCCGAGGATGGTGGCGGTGGCGTTACAGCCGCCGGCCGCTATCAGGTCCGCGCCGGACAGGTTCTCCCGGTTGAGTTCCGGGAGGGCGTACTCCGCCTCCTCGAGGTACTCGGGGCAGGAGTGGCCGTCGTACCACTCGTCGTACTGCTCCTCGCTGTCGAGGCGGAAGTCCGCCGAGAGGTCGACCACGGTGTCGGCGGCGTCGCGGAACGCCTCGACGTGTTGCATCGAGACGCCGTGGGGCGTGGCCGCGAACAGCACGTCCACGGACTCGAGGTCCTCGGGCGAGGTGAACCGCAGGTCGAGGTGGCGGAGGTTGGGGTGGACCCGTCCGACCGTCTTGCGGCCGTACTGCCTGCTCGTAGCCTGCGCCACCTCGAACTCGGGGTGACCCGCCAGCAGGCGGAGGAGTTCGCCGCCGGTGAACCCGCTGCCGCCCACGACGCTCGCGGTGAGCGTCACCGGGCCACCTCCGTCCGTGCGTTCGCGTCCGTCGCCGGGGAGTCGTCGGCCTGCATGGTCACGCCGTCGCCTCCACGGTGGCCGCTACCTTCTCCTCCAGCCAGTCCACGACGACGCTCGGCACGTCCACGTCGACGGTGTCGTTGAGCGCCTTGAACTCCACGGTGTGGTTTATCTCGTGGACCGTGTAGGAGTCGCCCGTCTCCATCAGGTCGACGCCGAGGAGTCCCCCACCCACCGCGTCGCTCGCGCACTCCACGAGGTCGAGGGCCTCGTCGTCCACCTCGAAGGCGTCCGTCTCGCCGCCCTTCGCGGCGTTGGTTATCCAGTGGTCCGAACTCCGGGTCATCGCCGCCACGGGCTCGCCGTCGGTGGCGACCACGCGGATGTCGCGCCCGGGCTTCTCGACGAACTCCTGCACGTAGAACACCTTGTGCTGGTAGTGACCCAGCGTCGCCTTGTGCTCCAGAATCGCCTCGGCGGCGCTCCGGCTGTCTATCTTCGCCATCAGCCGGCCCCACGAGCCCACGACGGGCTTGAGCACGCACGGGTAGCCGAACCCCTCGATGGTCTCCATCGCCGAGTCGGTGGTGAACGCCACCTCCGTGTTCGGGGTGGGCACGCCCGCGCCCTGAAGCGCGAGGCTGTTTTTCACCTTGTCTGCGCACTTCTCGGCCGTCTCCGCGGAGTTGACCACGGGCACGCCGTACGACTCGAGGAACTGCGTGATGTAGAGGCTCCGGCTGGTCGCCAGACAGCGGTCGAGGGCGATGTCGACGTCGTCGAAGGCCGCTGGCGGTTCGCTGATGTTGAACTGCTCCTTCCGGACGTCGATCTTCGTTACCTCGTGCCCGCGGTCCCGTAGCTCGGAGAGGAGAAGCTTCTCGTCCCTCCGTATCCGTGAGTAGAGCAGTCCAACGTGCAACGTTACTCTCCCCAGTCCTCTTCGAGCTCGGGCGCCTCCTCCAGCACCACGGGGTCGAGGGAGACGACCTCCAGTTCCGCGCCGGAGACGGGGCTGTCGATTATCTCGCCGACCTCCACGTCCTCCGGGAGGTTGATCTCTTCGCCGGTCAGGGGGTCTTCCGCCGTGATGCCTTCGATGGCGTTGTCGTCTGCCATTGTGTCCCTACGTCCGCGTCCGTTCCCCTTAAACCCATCGAACTTGTAGCAATAGTTACAAAAGATAGAGCGGTCTCTAACCGTGTAAAAACCGCCTGAGGCACCGTTTCCGGCTTACGTCGAAATCCAGTATCACTTTGGATATGTATTATTTGTCCCCTCGCGGGGACGGCGGCAGCGGCGGTCGCGGCGGGAGCGGAGCGACCGCCGGACCGGCCGGTCGTCGCCGCCGTGGGGCGCGCTGCTCTGCGCCCGCGGGCCGCGCGCGGAGCGTCGCGCGCGTGCGGTTCGTCTCAGACATACGACTCCACCTCCGCCGAGAGCGTCTCGGCCGCGTCGGCGAGCGCCTCGCGCCGGTCGGCGAGCGCCCCCCTGTCGGTTTCGAGGCCGTCGCGGGCGTCGCCGAGTTGCGCGTCGACGGCCGCCCGTGCGGGCCCGCCCGCCGAGTCGCGGCTGGCGACGCTCTCCTCGGGGTCGAGCGCCGCCTCCACGTCCGTGCGGTCCACGTACGTGAACAGGGAGTCGCCGAGCACCTCCTCTGCGACAGTGTCAAGTGTTGCGACCGTGGGACGCTCCTCGCGTTCGGCCGCCGCGGCCACCACCTCGTGGGCGGTCCGGAACGGGACGCCCGCCATCGCCAGCAGGTCGGCCACGCCCGTGGCCGTCGAGAAGCCCTCGTCCGCGGCGGCCGCCAGCGCCGCCTCGTCCCACGACGCGGTGGCGACGGCTCCGGCCGTCACGTCGGTGGCGTCGGTCACGTCGTCGACGGCGTCCCACGCGTGGGGCGTCGCGCGCTGGAGGTCCCGGTTGTACGCCCGGGGCAGGCCCTTGAGCGTCGTCAGGAGTCCGGAGAGGTCGCCCACGGCGTCGCCCGCCACCGCGCGCACGAGTTCCATCGTGTCGGGGTTCTTCTTCTGGGGCATGATGGAGGACGTCGAGGCGTAGGCGTCGTCCAACTCCACGAGCCCCTTGTTCGAGAACACCACGAGGTCCTCCGCCAGCCCCGACAGGGTCGTGGCGTGGGTCGAAAGCGCGCTCACCGACTCCGCGAGGAAGTCGCGGGCGGCCGAGGCGTCCATCGAGTTGCCCAGCACGCCGTCGAAGCCCAACAGCGAGGCGGTGCGCTCGCGGTCCACGTCGAAGGGGGTGCCCGCGAATGCCGCCGCGCCGAGCGGCGACCGGTTGACCCGGCCGTAGGCGTCGAGCAGGCGCGCGGTGTCGCGTGCGACTGCCGCCTCGTACGACAGCAGGTAGTGCGCCACGGTGGTGGGCTGGGCGGGCTGGAGGTGGGTGTAGCCGGGCATCACCGTCTCCGCGTGCCCGGCGGCCGCCTCGGTCAGCGCCTCGCGGAGCGCCAGCGTCGCCTCGACGGCGTCGAGCAGGTCCGCGCGCAGGCGGTACCGGATGCACGTCGCCACTTCGTCGTTGCGCGAGCGCGCGGTGTGCATCTTGCCGCCCTCGGGGCCGACGCGGTCGATGACCGCCGTCTCGATGGCTTCGTGGACGTCCTCGCCGTCGGGGAGCGCGCCGTGGCCCGCTTCCGCCACCTCGTCGAGCGCCGACAGTATCTCGCCGGCCGTGTCGTCGTCGACGACCCCCTGCTCCGCGAGCATCACCACGTGCGCGCGGTCAACCGCGAGGTCCGCCGCGAAGATGCGCTCGTCGGCGGCGAGGCTCGACATGAAGCCGCGGGCGGGACCCCCCGAGAAGCGGTCCCGGCGGACGACGGCCTCGTCGCCGCCGTCGCTCCCGGCGGCAGCGTCGGCGTCGGCGTCGGTACCCGCGTCCTGCCCCGTCACGGTCCTACTCGTCTCCGCCGTCCGTCGTCATCTCGGGCTTCTCGGCCGCCTTCTTCGCGCGGTTGGCGAGGCGGGACTGGAAGCCGTGGTACTTGGCCACGCCGGTGGCGTCGGCCTGTTCGATACCCTCCACCGTCTCGGTGTTGAACGACGCCGCCGCCTCGGAGTAGACCGCGTACTCGCTGTCGCGGCCCACGGGGCGGGCCTGTCCGCCCTCGAACCGGAGCGTCACCGTGCCCGTCACGCGCTCCTGCGTCTCGGCCACGAACCCGTCGAGCGCCGTCACCAGCGGCGCGTCTATCAGGCCCTCGTAGGCCTTCTGGGCCCACTGGTCGTCGACGGTGGTCTTGAAGTCGCGCTCCTCCTTCGTGAGCACTAGCCCCTCCAGCGCCTCGTGGGCGTTGAGCAGGGTCGTCGCGGCGGGGTGCTCGTAGTTCTCGCGCACCTTGAGCCCGAGCATGCGGTCTTCCATCATGTCGGTGCGGCCCACGCCGTAGTTCCCGGCGCGCTCGTTGAGGTGCTCTATCATCTCGACCCGGGACATCTGCTCGCCGTCGACGGCGACGGGGTAGCCCTCCTCGAACTCTATCTCGACGAGCTCCGTCTCGCCCGCGGGCGCCTCGGTCCACTCGTAGATGTCCTCCGGGGGGACGTAGCTCGGGTCCTCGAGGTCCCCGCCCTCGATGGAGCGGCTCCAGAGGTTGGTGTCGATGGACCACACGCCCTCGTTACCGCCCTCGACGGGCAGGTCCTTCTCCTCGGCGTACTCCATCTCCCACTCGCGGGTTAGCCCCATCTCGCGGACGGGCGCGATGACCTCCATGTCGGAGGCGCGCCACACCGCCTCGAACCGGAGCTGGTCGTTGCCCTTGCCCGTACAGCCGTGTGCGAGCGCGTCGCAGTCCTGCTCCTCGGCGACGTCGAGGATGGCCTCGGCGATGACCGGGCGCGCCAGCGCCGTCCCGAGGGGGTAGCCCTCGTACGTGGCGTTCGCGCGCACGGCGTTGAAACACGCGTCGGCGAACTCGTCTCGCGCGTCCACGACGTGGTGTTCGAGCTCCAGCGCCTCCGCCGTCTCCTCGGCCTCGTCGAACTCCCCCTCGGGCTGGCCGACGTCGACGGTGACGCCTATCACTTCGTCGTACCCGTACTCCTCTTCGAGGAGCGGGACGCACACTGTCGTGTCGAGTCCGCCGGAGAACGCGAGTGCCACGCGTTTCGTCATGTACCCGATACTGGCCGCCTCACGGGCATAAATTTGTTGTTTTTAATCGTGAAAGAAAAGCGTAGAGAAGCCTATAGACGACCTAAAGCGTTCCTAGCCTGTAACGGGCGAAGGCGAAATACCGTCGGTGGAGATGTAGTGTAGGTGGGCCTAACGGCCCGGTCGTCGTCGCGGACGTCGCGGGACGGACCCACGCGTGACTCCGGCGGGGGAAAGCAGGCGCGTGCCGGGGGTCCGCGTCATTGCGTAGTGGTTGTGGAGTCTTCCTACTAAAACGTTCCGAGACGCCCCACGAACGTCCACTCCGCGACGCCGACGCCGGCCTCGCTTCGCCCATTCGTCCGATTACGGTCCCGATAGGCGGTGGGACGGTTCCGGTAGGACGTGGGTAACGTCGGTTAAATCGGGTTAAACGCCCGAAACTGCCGTTGACGGTCACCCGGGTTGATTACGAATGGTACGGACGTGCAACGTATGGTTCCGACCCACGTGGACGACGGCGACCGGCCGGCCGCCGGCCCGGACGTCCCCGGCGACAACGCCATCGGCGACTTCGGACGACTGGAACTCACCGTCGCGAAGGTGGGGTTCGAACGCGCCGAGGGCGACGCCGACCCCGCGGGCGGCGGCTACGTCGAGTACGCGGTCGAGGGCCGCACCGTGGACCTGGCGCGCCTGCGCGGCCCGCACGCCGTGCGCGTCGCGTCGTTCGACGTGCCCCCCGGAACCTACCGCCGAGCGGTCGCGTACGTGAGTCGTGCGCGCGGGACGCTCCGCGACGGCACGCGCGTCTCGGTGTCGCTCCCCGACGGACCGCTGGCGGTCGCCCGCCGCGTCACCGTCGAAGAGGACGGGACGACCGACGCCGTCTCCGTCGGGTTCGACGTGGTCGTCCGGCGCACCGACGACGGGTACGCCCTCCGGACCGCCCCGCCGGACGGGTGAGGCGGCCGCCCGCGGCCGCCCGCGTCCCCCCGTCACGCCGCCGTCCCCGACGCTCCCTGCCCGCTTCGGCCCTCAACTCGCTTCACTTCACTTCGCTTCGGCCCGCGCGCCCCCGCGACCCGCGTTCGGCCCTCTTCACCCGGCGACGGCGAGGACGGCGAAGATGGCCCCGCACGCGAGCGGCGGTATCGAGAGGTTGTCGTCGATGACGTACGTCGCCACCACGGGTTTGAACCCGTCGGCGAACGTCGCGCCGGCCGCGCCGGCCGCCCCCGCCGCGAGTCCGACCGGGAGGCCGACGACCGGGACCAGAAACGGCACCGCCAGCAGGAGACACACGACGAACATCGCACAGAGCACCGCGACCCGCTTGGCGCGCCCGGCGTCGTTCGACCCGAGCACGCCGCTGATGGGGTCGCCGACGATGAGCATCAGCATGCCCGGGAGCGCGACGTGGGGTTCGAAGACGAGGGCCACGAACGTGAGACTGACGAAGTAGAGCATGTACCCGGCGGGGTTGTCCTGTTCGTACTCGCGGGTCAGGCGGTCGAAGATGGTCCAGTCGAGGCCGACGAACAGCCGAACCACCTCCAGCACCGCCGCCCCCGCCGACAGGAAGACCAGCAGGTAACCCAACTGCCGCCACGTCACCCACCCCAGCAGGTAGAGCGTCGGGAGGCCGACGCCGCTGGCGTGGACGAGGCGGCGCTCCAGCTCCTCGGCCCCGATGCGACGGCTAATTTCGTCCCCGCCGAGACCCTCGCCGGTGCCGCTCACGCCTTCGTCACGTCGGTGGCCACGGCGTCGTACTCCTCCCGGAGCGACTCGAACGAGCGCTCGCCCTCCCGGAGTTCGGTCAGGAGGTCGGCGGCGTCGTCGGCGGGCACGCGTATCTGCGCCGTGGTGTCGCGCTCCCGGAGCGTGACGGTGGTCGGGCCGTCGCCCTCCAGTCCCTCGTGGTCGACGGTCACGCAGAAGGGCGTGCCCACCTCGTCCTGCCGACGGTAGCGCCGCCCGATGTTGCCGGAGTCGTCGTACGACGCCGAGAGGCCGGCCGCCCGGAGTTCCGCCACGAGGTCCGAGGCGAGTTCCTCCAGTTCCTCGTGAGAGAGGAGGGGGAAGACGGCGGCGTCGGTGGGGGCCACCGACGCGTCGAGTTCGAGGTAGCGCCGCGTCTCGCCGTCTATCTCGTCCTCGGAGAAGGCGTGGACCACCAGCGTGTACACGAGGCGGTCGACGCCGAACGACGGCTCCACGACGTGGGGCGTGACGTGTTCGCCGTTCTCGGTCACCTCCTCGACGGAGAAGTTGGCCACGTCGGCGTCGACGGCGTACTCCTCGCCGTCGACTTCGACGGTCACCGCCTCGGCGTCGAACGCGTCGGGGTCCTCGCGCGCGAGGCGTTCGAGGGCGTCGGCGATGTCGCCCGCCGTCCCGCCGAACTCCGGCCCGAGGCGGCTCATGTCGGGGTCGACCACCGGCCGCTCGACCGTCTTGGGCTCGTCGTACTGCTGGAAGACGGTGAACTCCTCGTCGGCGTGTTCGGCGTGCTTCGAGAGGTCGTAGTCGCCGCGGTAGGCGAACCCCGCGAGCTCTATCCAGTCGCCGTCTATCTCGCCCTCGGCGTCCCAGCAGTCCGCCGCGTAGTGGGCGAGTTCGCCCGAGAGGTGCTGGCGGAACCGGAACCGGTCGGTGTCGACGCCGACTCGCTCGTACCACTCCTGTGCGATACCGAGGTAGTACGCCACCCACTCGGATTCGAGAATCCCTTCGTCCACGGCGTCGCCCACCGTGGTCTCGACGTAGTCGCCGCCGCTCTCGTTCTGTTCGGACGCGGGGTAGAGCGTGACCTCCACGTCGGCCACCTTCGAGAGGTCGGGTTCGTCCCGCTCGGGGTCGATGAACTGCTCCAGTTCGGCCTGCGTGAACTCCCGCGTGCGAACGAGGCTCTTGCGCGGCGATATCTCGTTGCGGTAGGCCCGGCCTATCTGGGTCACGCCGAACGGCAACTGGTTGCGGGCGTACTCCTTGAGGCGGGGGAACTCCACGAAGATGCCCTGCGCCGTCTCGGGCCGGAGGTAGCCCGGCGTGGTCGACCCGGGGCCGATGTTGGTCTCGAACATCAGGTTGAACTCCTCGACGGCCTGCCCCGCGAGGTCCGCGCCGCAGTTGGGACACGGCAGGTCGTGGTCGGCGATGAGCGCCTCCACCTCCGGGATGGGGAGGCTCTCGGCCTCCTCGATTTCGGTGGCGTCCTCGATGAGGTGGTCGGCCCGGTGGGTCTCGCCGCACTCGGGGCACTCCACCAGCATGTCGTCGAACCCGTCGAGGTGGCCCGACGCCTCGAACACGGGTTCGGGCATGATGGTCGGGGCCTCTATCTCCTGGTTCCCCTCGCGCACGGTGAACCGGTCGCGCCACGCCTCCTCGACGTTGCGCTTCAGCGCCGCGCCCTGCGGCCCGTACGTGTAGAAGCCGGCCACGCCGCCGTAGGCCTCGCTGGACCCGAAGAAGAAGCCGCGGCGCTTGGCGAGTTCGGCGACGTTCTCCGCGTCGGTCATGGCTCCCGCCTCCCGGCGGGGCGCGTCGAGAGGGGCGTGTTTCGGAGGTTTCGCATGTCCGCCACTATGAGCGACGACGGGTTTAACTACACCGAACCGGACCGTCCGCCGGCGCTCCGACGTCGCCACCGGCGGCGCTCCCGACTCCGCTCGTCGGAGCTCACGTCTGTGACTTCCGAAATATCGGCGTTCCGGGGGCTCCCGTGTCCTCGTACCCCTTCGAGCGGAGCGTGAACACGAGGTCGGTGATGGAGCACCACTCCTGTTCGAGAAACGCGGTCCCGTCTTCGGTGTAGTTCTCGCCGCGCTCGTCGAGTTCGTCCAGCCCCACCCTGTCGGTTCTGAGACGGTCGACCGCCCGCGTTATCGCGTACCGGTCCGCCTTCTCGTCGTTCAGCAGGGCCGTGTACCGGTCGGTCTTCTCGTCGACGCGGCGGGTCAGGTCGTCGTGTGTCTTGCGGCCCGCGCGCTTGGGGTTCCGGACTCTCCGGACGTGTTCCATCAGTCGCTTGTTGGCCGTCACCGCGTCGTCCCAGTTCTCGACGACCCACCGGACCCGGTCGGGGAGTTCGTCGACCGGTGCGACCAGCGGACTGCTCCGTGGGACCACCTCGCGGAGCCACGGCTCGTCTCTGAGCACCAGCACCTGCCCGCTCGCCGCCTGCTCGAACCACGTCCGGGCCATGGTATCGTACTCGGTGGCGCACACCGCGATATCGCCCCGCTGGAGCGACCGCTCGTACACCTTCCGCGAGGCTTCCGGGTGCGGTTCGACCCACTCCAACCGGGCGTACTTCTCCGGAATCTCGTCCATGCTCGTCATCAGCGTCCGCACCCCGTACTCGTCGTAGAGGAGCTTCCCCAACTCCATCACGATGTCGACGTGTTTCTTCTCCCAACCGGACCCGGCGACGTGGAACCACTCCGGCCTGTCGCGGTAGCGCTCTGTGAACACCGAGAAGTCGATGGGGCTGTCGGTCAGAACTGCCGACTCGAGCGCGTCGTCTATCACCGCCTCCCGGAGAAACTCCCGCCCGAACACCGGGAGGCCGTCGGCGTCGAGGCGGGCTTTGAACCACACCCCGTCCGCGAGAATCGCCTCCGCCACTTCGAGCTGCCGGTGGTAGTGGGCGCGGTAGCCGTCCCCGGGGTACTTGAACGGTAGCATGAGGTCGTGGACGTTCACGATGACGTCGAACGGCGTCGGCTCGTCCGCGCGGTGGCCCGCGAGGAAGAGCAGCCACTTGTAGAGGTCCGACCGGCCCTGTCGGAGCTGGTCCACGACGATGTCGATGTAGCCCAGTTCGTCGTATATCTCCCGTTTCAGCGCGAGTAGCTGGTCCTCGGTGTATCCGCTCTCGGTGAACAGCCAGCCGTACTCCGTCTCGGCCATAAACGCGTCCGCCTCGATGAGCGTCACCCGGTCTCGGTCGGCCAGCACGTACGACCGCTCGTAGTTCGCGTCGCCGCGGTGTGCCAGCAGCCAGTAGACGTGCATCGTGTCGTCGATGTCGAGCCACTGCTCGACCCACGTCACGGCGTCGTTGAGCGTGGCGTTGGCACTGGCGTCCCCGGAGCGATACAGTTCAGGTACGATGAGAACGCGCATATCTGTCGAAGATACGCTCACCGAGTGGTCGCTCCGAGATAAGTCCTCTTGGTTTCGCAGAACACAGTTAAGACGACTGACACAACTGCCGGCGGACGCGGCCGACGCTCAGAGCCCTTCGAGCAGGTTCACGTCGCGGACCACGCCGATGAGTTCGTCGCCGCTCATCAGGGGTATCTGCTCGATGTCGTTGGTTATCATCTGCTGGGCCGCCTCGCGCGCGGTCCGTCGCTTCGACACCGTGATGACGTCCTCGGTCATGAACGCCTCGACGGACTCGGCCGGAATCTCGACGTTCCGGGTGGGGAGATAGCGGTTGCCCACCGCCTTGATGCCCTCCCACATCCAGTCGTCGTCCTCGTTGGCGAGTGAGTCGCCGGTGTCGTCCTCGCCCTCGACCACGCGGGCCACGTCGATGATGTCCACCTCGGTCAGGACGCCCGCCATGTCACCCTCGTCGTCGAGGACGACGGCGTAGGGCACGTTGGCGTAGTATATCTCGCGCTCCGCCACCCCGAGGGGCGTCCCGGTCCACGTCGTGTTCACGTCCCGGACCGCGACGTCGCCCACCTCCACGTCGCCGTCGGCGTCGCCGTTGGCGATGGCCCGGACCACGTCGGTCACGGTCACGATACCCTCGAGTTCGCCGTCGACAACGGGGATGCGCCGCGACTCGCCCTCGACCATCAGGCGCGCCGCCTCCACCAGGTCGGTGTCCCGCGTGGTGGTGGGGACGTCGCGCATCAGCACGGCGAGTTGGTCCTCGTCGGGGGCCTCGATGAGGCCCTCCCGGGACACCAGTCCGCGGTACTCCTCCTTGCCGTCCGTCGTCTTCACTACCGGCACCGAAGAGAAACCGCGCTCCTGCAGATACGCGAGAACGTCGTCGCGGGTCCCCGGGAGTTCGACCGTGACGACCTCCTCGCGGGGCGTCATCGCGTCGGCTACTTGCATACCCCGGCTTACACCCTGCCACCTCTTGTAGTCTGCGAAGGGTCGCGGCCGCCGCACGCCGCGTCTCGCGCCTCGACCGTCCGGCCGTCTCGGCGGTCCGTCAGAATCCCAACATTATTTATAGGCTTTCATTAACGAAACTAAGTACGCCTCCGGCAATCCGACGAATTTATAACCGAATATCACAATCAATCACGTATGTCGCCTAATGCGAGGACGTCACTCGAGACGTCAGGTGGCGAAGTCATGGCCTCGGTGGACGAGTCCGCGTCCGAGAAGCGGTTCGTCATTGCGGACATCTCCCGAGACGACGCCTACCTCTGTGTAGCGCTCGAGGACGCCCTCGCGCTTCCGGACTGGCGGTAACAGCCCGGGCAGTCCTCGACGGCGGCGGGTCGCGGCGGCGACCCGCGCGTCGGGACGCTCTCCCATCGGATAATTTTTAGTCGCCGTCCGCCGTGGTGCGTCGTATGGACGCCCGCGAGGTCACGACGAGTCGCGAGTTCTTGGCCCGTCTCGAACACGGCACGGACTGGCGAGAGGAGATAGAGGAGTTCGCCGCGCGCAAGGAGATAGACGCCGCGTGGTTCGTCGCCATGGGCGCGGTGCAGGACGCCGAACTCTGGTACTACGACCAGTCGGACACCGAGTACCGCTCGGTCACGTTCGACGAACCGCTGGAGGTGACGTCTTGTGTCGGCAACGTGGCGCTCTTGGAGGGCGAGCGGTTCGCCCACACCCACGCCGTGCTCTCGCGGCGGAGCGGACAGGCCCTCGCGGGCCACCTCAACGCGGGCACCGTGTTCGCGGGCGAGGTGTACCTCCGCGCGTTCGACGACGAGACGCTCGAACGCGAACACGACGAACTCACCGACCTCGACCTCTGGCTGTGAACGCCGACGACGAGCGGTACTTCGCGCGCATCGAAGAGCGCCTCGACGAGGCGTTCGACCGCGCGGAGGCCGCGAAGTCGAAGGGGCGCGACCCCGCGACCGAGGTGGAGATTCCGGTGGCGAAAGACATGGCCGACCGGGTGGAGAACATCCTCGGCATCGACGGCGTGGCCGAACGCGTGCGCGAACTCGAAGGCCAGATGTCGCGCGAGGAGGCCGCCCTCGAACTCGTCACCGACTTCGTCGAGGGCAACGTCGGCGACTTCGAGACCCGCGAGGCCAAAGTCGAGGGCGCGGTCCGGACGGCGGTCGCCCTCCTCACCGAGGGGGTCGTCGCGGCCCCCATCGAGGGCATCGACCGCGTGGAACTGCTCGAGAACGACGACGGCACCGAGTTCGTCAACGTCTACTACGCCGGCCCCATCCGCTCTGCGGGCGGCACGGCGCAGGCGCTCTCGGTGCTGGTGGCCGACTACGCCCGGTCGCTCCTCGGCATCGAGGAGTACGAGGCCCGCAGCGAGGAGGTAGAGCGCTACGCCGAGGAGATAAACCTCTACGACAAGGACACCGGCCTCCAGTACTCGCCCAAGGACAAGGAGACGAAGTTCATCGCCGAGCACATGCCGATCATGCTCGACGGCGAGGCCACCGGCGACGAGGAGGTGTCCGGCTTCCGGGACCTCGAACGCGTCGACACCAACAACCCCCGCGGCGGCATGTGTCTCGTCCTCGCCGAGGGTATCGCGCTCAAGGCCCCCAAGATACAGCGTTACACCCGCGAACTCGACGAGGTCGACTGGCCGTGGCTGCAGGACCTCATCGACGGCACCATCGGCGCGGACGCGAGCGACGGGGACGACGCGGCCGACGGGGACGACGGCGACGACGCGGGGACCGGCGACGAGAGCGACGACGCGGCCGGCGGGGACGACGACCCCGAACCCGCCGGCCCGGCGCGCGTGGACCCCTCCAAGAAGTACCTGCGGGACCTCATCGCGGGTCGACCGGTGTTCGGTCACCCCTCCGAGTCGGGGGGCTTTCGCCTGCGCTACGGGCGCGCGCGCAACCACGGGTTCGCCACCGCGGGGGTCCACCCCGCCACGATGCACCTCGTGGACGATTTCCTCGCCACCGGCACGCAGATAAAGACCGAGCGTCCGGGCAAGGCCGCGGGGGTCGTGCCCGTCGACTCCATCGAGGGGCCGACCGTCCGCCTCGCCAACGGCGACGTGCGCCGCATCGACGACCCCGAGGCGGCGCTGGAACTCAGAAACGGCGTCGAGGAGATACTCGACCTCGGGGAGTACCTCGTCAACTACGGCGAGTTCGTGGAGAACAACCACCCCCTCGCGCCCGCCTCCTACGCCTTCGAGTGGTGGGTGCAGGACCTCGAACACGCCGGGGCCGACGTGCAGGCGATGCGCGACGACCCCCGGACCGACCTCCGGGACCCCTCGCCCGACGAGGCCCGCGCGTGGGCCACCGAGTACGACTGCCCCCTCCACCCGGACTACACCTACCTCTGGCACGACGTGTCGGTCGAGGACTTCGAGGTGCTGGCGGACGCCGTCGCGGCGGGGACGGTCGCCGGGACCGGCGGCGACGGCGACGGCAATGGCAATCCGGCTCCGGCCCGGTCCGACGGGGGTCCCGTGAGTGGGACGAACGGGGCCTCGTCGGGGCGCGACGAGCGCCCGGACGGCGGTGCGGTAGTCGGCCGGGGTGACGCCACCGCCGCCGACGCGGGCGCTCTCGTCCTCGAACGTACCGAGACGACACGGTGCGTCCTCGAACGCCTCCTCGTGGAACACACCGCGACCGAGGACGAACTCCGCGTCCCCGAGTGGCGGCCCCTCGCGTGGTCGCTCGGCCTCACCGACGACCTCGAACGGACGTGGACGCCCGAGGACCTCTCGGCGGAGGCGCGCGAGTGGGACGGCGGCGACAACGCCGTGAAGGCCGTCAACGAGGTGGCCCCCTTCGAGGTGCGCGAACGCGCGCCCACCCGCGTCGGCAACCGGATGGGCCGCCCCGAGAAGTCGGAGAGCCGCGACCTCTCGCCCGCGGTCCACACCCTCTTTCCCATCGGCGAGGCCGGCGGGAGCCAACGCGACGTCGGGAAGGCCGCCACCACCCGCACCGACGCCGGACGCGGACAGGTGAACGTGCGCGTGGGCCGCCGGGAGTGCTCCGACTGCGGCGAACGCACGTACAAGACCCAGTGTCCCGCCTGCGGCGGACACACCGAACCCTACTACGAGTGCGACGACTGCGGGACGGTGGTCGAACCCGACGAGTCCGGCCGCGTCCACTGCGAGCGGTGCGACCGGGAGGTCGAGAGCCCCGACTGGCACACCGTCGACCTCGCCTCGGAGTACCGCGACGCCCTCGACGGCGTGGGCGAACGCGAGTCGGCGTTCGGCATCCTCAAAGGGATAAAGGGGATGACCTCGGCGCACAAGACGCCCGAACCCTTGGGGAAGGGCGTCCTCCGCGCCAAACACGGCGTGACCTCGTTCAAGGACGGCACCGTCCGGTACGACATGACCGACCTGCCGGTCACGGCGGTCCGCCCCGCCGAACTCGACGTGACCGCGGAGGACTTCCGCGAACTCGGCTACGACACCGACGTCGACGGCGAACCCCTCGAGTTCGACGACCAACTGGTCGAACTCAAGGTGCAGGACGTCGTGCTCTCGGACGGCGCGGCAGAGCACATGCTCAAGACCGCCGACTTCGTGGACGACCTGCTCGAACAGTTCTACGACCTCCCCCCGTTCTACGAGGTGGACGAACGCGACGACCTGCTGGGCGAACTCGTGTTCGGGATGGCTCCCCACACCTCCGCGGCCGTCGTCGGCCGCGTGGTCGGGTTCACCTCCGCCGCCGTGGGGTACGCACACCCGTACTTCCACGCGGCCAAGCGTCGGAACTGCGACGGCGACGAGGACTGCGTGATGCTCCTGATGGACGGCCTGCTCAACTTCTCGAAGGAGTTCCTGCCCGACAAGCGCGGGGGGCAGATGGACGCGCCCCTCGTGATGTCCTCGCGCATCGACCCCTCGGAGATAGACGACGAGGCCCACAACATGGATATCGTGCGGCAGTACCCCCGGGAGTTCTACGAGGCGACGCTGGAGATGGTCGACCCCGGCGAGGTGGACATCCGAATCGCGGAGGAGACGCTGGGCACCGACGAGCAGTACCGCGGGTTCGACCACACCCACGACACCTCCGACTTGGCGTCGGGGCCGGACCTCTCGGCGTACAAGACGCTGGGGTCGATGATGGACAAGATGGACGCCCAACTCGAACTCGCGCGGAAACTCCGGAGCGTCGACGAGACGGACGTGGCCGAACGCGTCATCGAGTACCACTTCCTGCCCGACCTCATCGGCAACCTTCGGGCGTTCGCGCGGCAGGAGACGCGGTGTCTCGACTGCGGCGAGAAGTACCGGCGGATGCCGCTCACGGGCGACTGCCGCGAGTGCGGCGGCCGGGTCAACCTCACGGTCCACCGCGGGTCGGTCAACAAGTACATGGACACCGCCATCCAGGTGGCCGACGAGTACGGCTGTCGAGACTACACCAAACAGCGACTCGAAGTGCTCGAACGCTCGCTCGAACGCATCTTCGAGAACGACAAGAACAAGCAGTCGGGCATCGCCGACTTCATGTGACCCGCCGCCGGGCGTCGGCGTCCGTGGGGTTCCGTCGCGTCGACGCCGACGTTCGGCGGGAAAGTGTCCGGAGAACCCGGTAGTCGTCGCCCCGTCTCCGGGACGAGGTTATCACGTGGGAGAACTGCGGGGACAGGGCTATTACCGACCCGCGGCGAGACGAGACGTGTCGAGCAAGAGGCTGACGAACGGCGAGAGTCCGCCGGCGACGGCGGCGACGGGGTCCCGCGGCGAGGAGGCGACCGCGGACGAACTCGGGGAAACGATCGACGAACTCCACGACGCCTCCGAGAGCGTCTCGGTGAGCACCCAGCAGATAAGCGACCTCGCGCGCGAGCAGTCGACAAACATGAGCGAGGTGGCGACCGAGGTGTCGAACCTGAGCGCCAGCGTCGAACAGATAGCCGCGAGCGCCGACCAGACCAAGTCGATGAGCGAAGAGGCGCGCGAACTGGCGGTCGACGGCCGAACGGCGGCCGACGACGCCATCGACGCGATGGAGACCGTGGACGCGACCACCACCGACGTCGCCATCGACATCGACGAACTGCGAGAGCGGATAGACCAGATAGACGCCGTTGTGGAGGTCATCAACTCCATCGCCAACCAGACGAACCTCCTCGCGTTGAACGCCTCCATCGAGGCGGCGCGCGCGGGCGAGGCGGGCGGCGGTTTCTCCGTCGTGGCCGACGAGGTCAAGTCGCTGGCCGAGGAGTCCCGCGAGAACGCCGCCGAGATAGAGTCGATGGTCGACGAGATACAGGCCGAGACGTCGAGCACCGTCCGCAACATCGGCGCGGCCAACGAACAGGTCAACGAGGGCATCGGCCGGGTCGGCGAGGCGGTCGACGTCCTGCGCGCGATAGACGACGTGGTCGAGGAGGCGACGCAGGGCGCAGAGGAGGTGGCCCGCGCCACCGACGAACAGGCGAGCAGCACCGAGGAGGTGGCGAGCATCGTCGACCGGACGGCACACAGCGCCGGGGAAGTGGCCGACGAAATCGGCGAGGTGGCCGCCGCGAACCAGCGACAGACCGCGAAGGTGACCGAGATACGGCAGTTGCTCCGGCAGGCCGACGTGGACGTCGACGTGTAGCGCCGGCGCGCGAGCGTTTCTCTCTCCGGGGGAGCAAGTGTATTTAACTGCGGGCGCGCCGAACGGTCACGTTACAATGGTCGGAGACGACGGCGAAACCCCCGACGACGTGAGCGAAGAGCAACTGAACCAGCTAGACCTCGGGCAGTCGCTCTACGACAAGAGCGGCAACGAGGTGGGCGAGATACGCGGGTTCGACGACGCCGGCGTCTACGTCACCATGCGCGAGGGTTACGAGGCGCTGTCGGTCGAACACGCCCGCACCGGCCACGAGTTCGGCGAGGGCTACCTGATGTGGCGGTGCTCCGAGTGCGGCGAGATGGGCGAGCTAGACGACGACATCCCCGAGGAGTGCCCCAACTGCGGCACGCCGAAGGAGAACCTCTACTACTGGACCGAGGACTAACCGCGTCGCGTTCGAGACATTCACTCCTCGTTTTTTCGTTCCGCCGGAGGAGCACCTCGATTTAAGCCGACAGACGCCTAATTAGGGAGTATGAGCCGGAACGAACTCCGCGTCGCGCTAGGGAGCGAGATATTCGACGACGAAGGCCGGAAACTCGGGACCGTCCGCGGGTTCGACGAGGACGGCTTCTTCGTGACCACGCGCGAGGGCGTCGACGCCCTCTCGGTCGAACACCAGCGCTCCGGCCACGAGTTCGGCGAGGCCGAACTCATGTGGCGGTGCACCGAGTGCGGCGAGATGGGCGAGCTACGGGACCACGAGGAGGGCCTGCCGGAGGAGTGCCCCAACTGCGGCACGCCGAAGGAGAACCTCTACTACTGGACCGAGGACTGACCGGAGAGCGACGACGAGCGGTTTTTGTCCCCGCCCGACGCAGACCCGGCCATGGAGGTGGTGGTGTTCGGCGCGGGGAGTCTGGGGAGCCTCGTCGGCGGACTGCTGGCGCGCGCCCACCCCGTCACGCTGGTCGGCCGCGACCCCCACGTCTCGCGGGTGCGCGAGTCGGGCCTCCGCGTCACGGGGTGCGTCGAGGCCCGCGTCCGCCCCGACGCCGTCACCGACGCGGCCGGCCTGTCCGCGGACCTCGCCGTGGTCACGGTCAAGGCGTTCGACACCGCGACGGCCGGGGACGCCCTCGCCGCCGCCGACGTGGACCGCGTACTCTCGCTCCAGAACGGCCTGACCGAGGAGACGCTCTCGGCGCGCCTCGACGTTCCCGTGTTCGCGGGGACGGCCACCTACGGCGCGCGACTCGCGGGCCCCGGTCACGTCGAGTGCACCGGCGCGGGCGAGATAGCCCTCGGTCCGGTCGACGGCGGCGACTCGCCCGCGGCGGACCGCGCGGCGGCGGCGTTCCGCGACGCCGGTCTGAACGCCGTCGCGGCCGCCGACATGCCCCGACGGCGGTGGGAGAAACTCGCGGTCAACGCCGGCGTCAACCCGGTGACCGCGCTCTCGCGCGTCGAGAACGGGGCGCTCTCTGCCGGCCCCGCCGCGGACGCCGCCCGGCGCGCGGCCGTCGAGGCGGCCCGCGTCGCCCGCGCGGGGGGCGTGGACCTCTCCGACGCCGACGCGACGGCGGCCCTCGGTCGGGTGGTCGAGACCACCGCCGCCAACCGCTCGTCGATGTTACAGGACGTGACCGTCGGGCGACGGACGGAGGTGGACGCCATCTCCGGCGCGGTGGTCGACCGCGCCGCCCGGCGCGGCGTCGACGCGCCGACGAACCGGACGTTCGCGGACCTCCTCCGGGCGTGGGAGCGAGAGAACGGCCTCAGGTGAC
Organism: Haloferacaceae archaeon 50; assembly: GCA_046097085.1. Taxonomy (GTDB): domain Archaea; phylum Halobacteriota; class Halobacteria; order Halobacteriales; family Haloferacaceae. Next base: position 693,700 of record CP175567.1, read on the forward strand.
GCGGTCTACTCGAGGTAGCCGAGGTCCCGGAGTCGCTCCTGGGCCTCGTCGTCCATCTGCGACACCGAGTCGTCGCTCACGTCGGCGTCCTTGGCCTCGGTCCACGCGCCGCCCGCGGCCGACTCGAACGTCGAGAGCGCGGACTCGACTTCGGCCACCCGGTCGTCCTCGCCCGCGACGTTGGTCGTCTCGCCGGGGTCCTCGTCGAGGCGGTAGCCCTCGTCCGGGATGCGGTCGATGCGGACGTACTTGGCGTCGGTCCGGCGGGCCGCGCGCATCCGCGAGTAGAACCGCGAGTCCTCGGGGAGGTCGATGCCGGCGCTCGCGGCCTTCTCCTCCAGTTGCTTCAACTCGACCACCGGCCGGGAGTACTCCACGAACGCGTACTCGCCGTCGCCCACCTTGCCCGGGTCGGTCCGGGAGGGGGACGCGTCCGCGAACTCGCGGTAGTCGGCCGACAGGAGCGACCGGGCGCGGTCGAGGCCGACGGCCTCCTCGTCCGCCGCGGCGGGCGTCCCGCCCTCCACGCCGAGGGCGTCGAGGACGGTGTGGTAGAGGTCGACGAGTTCGACTTGGTCGTCGCGGCGGTCGGCCGTCAGCGACGGGTGTTTCACCATCAACGGGACGTTAATCAGGGGGTCGTAGAGGCAGAACTCGTGGCCGTACAGGTCGTGTTCGCCGTGGAGTTCGCCGTGGTCGGCGCAGACGACGACCATGGTGTCCTCCCAGTGGCCCTCCGCCTTCATCCAGTCGAACAGGCGGGTCAACTGGTCGTCGATGTGGGCTATCTCGGCGTCGTACAGCCCCCGGATGGCCTCCCACTCCGCGTCGTCGATGGCGCGCGCCCCGGAGTTGTACTCCTTGGAGTTCTGGCACACCTCGCTGGAGTCGACGCCCGGCGCGAACTCGGATTTGAACTCCTCGGGCGGGTGGTACGGCAGGTGGGCGTCCATCAGGTTGATGAACGCGAAGAAGTCGTCCGAGTCGTCGATGAACTCCCGCGTCTTGTCGATGACGGCGGGCGTCTTCGAGTCCGCCCCCTCGCCGCCCGCGAGGTACTCGTGGGCGGTGTTGCCGAGCGAGACGAGTTTGTCCGCCACCGCGCGGAGGGCGTCGTTGTCGTTCATCGTCTTCCACGCCCTCGCCAGCGGTCCGGACAGCAGGTCGCCGGGCATCACCTCGAAGAAGTTGTCCTGACTGTCGAACCCGTCGGTGAGGTGGGTGTACGGCGTTATCCACGCGTTCGAGGAGTAACACGCGGTGTCGTACCCGGCGGCCGACAGCGTCTGGGCCAGCGTGGTCGCCCCCTCCAGATAGGGGTTCTCTTGGTCCGCGCCGTGACGACTCGGGTACATCCCGGTGAACAGCGAGGCGTGGACCGGGAGCGTCCACGGCGCGGGCGCGACGGCCTGTTCGAACACGGTCGCCTCCTCGGCGAACGCGTCCAGTCCCGGCGTCGTGGGTTCGTCGTAACCGTACGGCGTGAGGTGGTCCTTCCGGACCGTGTCCATCACGACGAAGAGCACGTTTTCGGGCGACTCCGAACTCATGGATGAATCTCCCGCGTCGGAACCGAATAAATACCCGGTATTAGTTCGCGTCTAAAACCCGCGTTCACCCGTGTCCGTCGCGCTACCTCCCGGATTCCCGACACGTCGGCGCGGACCCGCGGCTAGCGAGCGAGAAAAACGAAGAGAACTGCCGACGGCGTTCCCGCGTCAGAAGGGGGCCTGCGGGCCCTCGTCGTCGTCGTCGTCGCCGTCCGACTCGCCGGGGAACGAGGGGCTCATGCCGCCCGCACCGCCGGCCATGCCCTCGCTGCCGCCCATGCCCGTCTCGGCGTGGACCTGGTCTATCTCGGGGATCTCCTTGACCATTCGGGACTTGATGGCCTGAATCGTCATCGGCGAGATGCCGCAGCCGGAACACGCCCCGCCGAGCTGGATGGTGACCGTCCCCTCCTCCCGGTCGAGTTGCTGGATGGCGGCGCTGCCGCCGTGCATCTGAATCTGGGGGAAGTTGCGGCGGAGGAAGTTGCTGATTCGCTCGCGGAGTTCGTCGTCGGCGTCCTGCGTCTCCGTGCTCATGTCACGGGGTTGGGGGTGTACGCTCTTAGGCCTTTGGTTCGCGGCCCTCGGCGACGGCCGCACGACGCCGAGAACCGGCGGTACGACCGGGTGACGCCGGGTCGCGGGCCCGCCGCCCGCTCACTCGTCGAGGCCGAACACGCGCCGGAGCTCCGCCTCTATCTCCTCGACGTACCGGTCGAGCGTCTCGGACAACTTCTCGTCGTCCACGACGACGCCCGTCACGCGCTCTCTCGGGTTCTCGGGGAGTTCGACCCGGAACTCGCCGTCCTCGTAGAACGGCTCGGACTCGTTCAGAATCTGCTGGTCGATGGCGTGTATCAGTTCGGAGTCGTACCGCTCGTTCATCGTCTCGAAGGCGTTCTTGTACGCCCGCTGGAGTTCGGTGAAGTAGTGGACGTACTTGTCCTCGAACTTCTCGGGGTCGAAGTCGGCCATATTGGGGGTTTCCGGGGCGCGGTGAAAAGTCGGACGGTCCGACGCGTGTCGGCGTACGTCCTGTTCTCGTATTCGTTCTCCGGCCGGTAGGACCACGGCGCAAAGTCTATCACGCGACATCTATAACGTAGACGTATGGGTTCAGGCGTCCGTCATCCGGAGAAAGGCGACCGTATCACCGTCACCGAGAGCGACGGGTACGTCGTCGCGACAGACGAGGAGACGGGCGTTACCAGTCAGGGCGAGACGAAGGCCGAGGCGCTGGCGAACCTTGGCGAGGCGCTCCGTCTCCACGAACGGCCCGTCCTCGACGAAGACGACGTTGAGGACTCTTCGACCGCCCCGTGGCTATAAGAGTGGTGGTGCTAATCGGCGGGATTTTAATCCATAGCCTGATAGACCGGTAGTGACACGAGGGACGTACTCCGGCAAAGAAGTCGTGAACGCCCTCCGAAAGTGGCGCTTTCGCCGCGTCGACCAGACCGGTAGCCACGTAAAACTGCGCTACCGACACCCCGATACCGGCGAGAAGCGAACTGTCATCGTCCCTCTCCACGACGAACTCGCCACGGGGACGCTCAAGAGTATCGCGGAACAGGCGGGCGCAAACGACTTTCAGGCCTTCCTCGACGCGATAGACGAACTCGTCTAATATCGGTTCTCTTACTCCTCTCTCTCCTCAGCGCCGTTGAACGCCCGGTGGATGGCGAGCGCCCGCGTCTCGCCCACGCCGTCGAGTTCGCGCAGTTCGTCGGGCGTGGCCGCGGCGATGTCGGCCACCGTCGGGTACGCCTCGTAGAGGCGCGTCGCCATCTCCGGGCCGATGCCCTCGATACAGCCGTACATCCGCTTGGGGGTGGGCTCGCGCCGACTCGCCACCGCGCCGGGTTCGAGGGGGCGCGCGCCGGGGTCCTCGGCGTGCTTCCGGCCGATGCGCACCGCGAGGTCGACGAGGCGGTCCCGCGACCCGCAGGGCACGACCGGCGTGCCCGTCCGGGCCATCAGCGACGCCGTCGCGCCGCGAATCGAGGCGGCCGAGAAGCCCGGCACCGCCGCCTCCACGTCGGCGAAGTCGCCCTCCACGAGGAGGTAGGCGTGCTCGTAGGACTCGTGCATCCGGGCCAACTGGTCGCGGAGGTCGGTGCCCGTCCGGCCCATCGCCGACCGCACGAAGTCGGTCGGGGTCTTGCGCTCGAACCCCACGTCGCCGACGCTCACGTCGCCGGCGTCGAGGCGGCGCACCGACGCCTCGCTCACCTCCGGGTGCCCCCGGAGGGCGCGCACCACGCCCGCCGGTTCCCGGTCGTCGACTATCACGGCCACGCGCATACCCGTGGCGTCGGGGCCGACGCCGTGTGAACCCGTCGGCCTCCGGCGGCCGCGCGGACGCGTCGAGCCTCCGCGTCGGAGTCCCGCGATTCCCGGTTGGGAATACTCATAGTGCGATATAAGGTGCTCCTGTCCCGAGGTACGACCGACGACCGATTGACCGGGCGGGACGCCCCGGCGCGGCGTCCGGCCCTCTAGCGCCACTACTCACCATGACCGACATTACCGACTCGACTGCTGGTATCGTCCTGCTCAACTTCGGCGAACCGGCCGACCCCGACCGCGACGCGGTCGTCCCCTACCTCGAACGCATCTTCTTCGCCAACGCCGACGTGGAGGGGGAAGACACCACCGAGGAGGAGGCGCGCGAACGCGCCCACGAACTGGCCGAACGCCGCGCGCCCGGTCTCATCGAGGAGTACGAGGAGATCGGCGGGTCGCCGCTCACCGCGCAGGCGGAGGCCCAAGCCGACACGCTGGCGGCCGAACTCGACGCCCGAGGCTACGACGCGAACACCTACTACGGCACGCAGTTCGCCGACCCCAGCGTCGACGACGCCGTTGAGGAGGCCCACGCCGACGACGTCGACGCCCTCGTCGGCCTGCCCATCTACCCCCTCTGTGGCCCCTCGACCACCGTCGACTCGCTCCGCGACCTCGAAGACGCCGTGGAGGGCCGCGACTGGGACGTCCCGGTCGACGAACTGACCGGGTGGCACCGCCACCCCCTCTACAACCGCCTCCGGGTGGACAACGTGCGCGCGTTCGCCGACCGCGAGGGCGTCGCCCTCGACGACCCCGGCACGCGCGTCGTGTTCTCGGCCCACGGCACGCCCCAGTACTACCTCGACCGAGGGAGCCGGTACGACGTGTACGTCCGGGAGTTCTGCGAGAACGTGGCCGACATGCTCGGCATCGAGGAGTACGAACTCGGCTACCAGAACCACTCCAACCGGGACATCCCGTGGACCGAACCCGAGGTGGAGGAGGTGGTCGAGGACGTGGACGCCGACCGCGTCGTGGTCGACCCCGTCTCGTTCATGCACGAGCAGAGCGAGACGCTCTCGGAACTCGACGTCGAACTCCGCGAGGAGGCCGAGGCGGCCGGCCTCGACTTCCACCGCGTGCCCGTCCCGCACGACGACGACCGGTTCGCGGCCGTGCTGGCGGACCTCGTGGAGCCGTTCGTCGCCGGCTTCGACCCCGAGTACTACCAGTTGCGCCAGTGCCAGTGTAAGCACACCCCCGGCACGATGTGTCTGAACGCCCCCTTCGACCGATGACATGACGCGTGTCGCCATCGTCGGCGGCGGCATCACCGGTCTCTCGCTCGCGCACCACCTCCGGGAGCGCGGCGTCGACCACCGGGTGTTCGAGGCCAGCGACCGCCCCGGCGGCGTGATAGAGAGCGACCGTCTCGACGGCAGAGTTGTCGAGAAGGGACCCCAGCGCACCCGCCTCACCGACGGGGTTCGGGGACTGGTCGACGATCTCGGCCTCGGCTCCGACCTCGTGTACGCCGACGCCGACCTGCCGCTGTACGTCTACGCCGACGGCCGCCTCCGGCGCGTCCCGCGGTCGTTCGGGGAGTTCGTCGACACCGACATCCTGTCGCTCCGCGGGAAACTCCGCCTGCTGGCCGAACCGCTCACTGCGCCCGGCCGGCCGGACGAGACGGCGGCCGACCTGTTCGCTCGGAAGTTCGGGCGGGAGACCTACGAGAACCTCGTGGGGCCGGTGTTCGGCGGCACCTACGGCTCCGACCCGGCGGCGATGCCCGCGCGCCACGCCCTCGACTCCCTGCTGAAACTGGAGGCGCGCGAGGGGTCGCTGCTGCGTCCCGGCCTGCGGCGGGTGTTCGGCCTCGGGGAGAGCGAGACGCCGCCGGCCGTGACGTTCGAGGACGGCCTCTCCGCGCTGCCGGAGGCGCTCTACGACGCCAACCGGGCGTCGGTGTCGCTGTCGACGCCGGTCGAGCGCATCGAGTCGGACCCCGACGGGAGTGCGGCCGGTGCGGGCGACCCGGCCGACGGCGAGTACGTCGTCTATCACGCCGACGGCGCGTACCGCGCCGACCGCGTCGTGGTCACGACGCCCGCCGAGGTGGCGGGCGACCTCCTCACGTCGCTCGACCCCGAGTCCGCGGCGTCGCTCCGCCGCCTCAACTACAACCCGCTGGCCATGGTCTACCTCGAGGCCGTCTCGAACCGCGAGGGCATGGGGTATCAGGTGCGCCGCGACGAACCCCTCGACACGCTCGGCGTGTCGTGGAACGGGAGCACGTTCGGTCGCGGCCGCGACGGCCTGTTCACGGTCTTCCTCGGCGGGATGGACGCCCCGGAACTCGCGGACGCCACCGACGAGGCCCTCGCCGAACTCGCGGCGACCGAGTTCGAGGAGGTGATGCGGTGTCCCGCCCGCACCCTCGGCGTCGCGCGTCACCGGCGGGGCTTCCCGGCCTACGACGCGTCGTGGGACGCCCTCGACGACGTGGACCTGCCGGAGGGCGTCACGCTCGCGACCAACTACACCGCCCGGATGGGCGTGCCGGGGCGCGTCCGGGAGGCGGAGCGGGTGGCCGAGACGTTGGCGGGCGACGAGGAGTAGTCCGCGCTCGGGCGCTCGTCGGACGCCTTCCCTCTCGACAGATCGGCCTCGCTCGGCGACGAGAGGGGACCGCACCGCGAACCTCGGATTCGGAGCGGAGCCTCCTCCGAGACGCTCCTACGCCGTTACCAGTCGTCCGGGATCTGCCGCTCGTCGGGTTCGAGGTCGAAGCGGTCGTGGGTCATCACCTTGTGCCACGTCTCCGCGAAGTCGCGCACGAACTTCTCCTCGGCGTCGGCGCCCCCGTACACTTCCGCGATGGCTCGGAGCCGGGAGTTCGACCCGAAGACGAGGTCGAAGCGCGTGGCCTCCCACTCGACCTCGTCCGTCTCGCGGTCGCGTATCTCGAACAGATACTCGTCCTCCGAGACCGGTTCCCACTCGTAGTCCATGGTGAGAAGGTTCACGAAGAAGTCGTTGGTGAGCGTCCCCGGTTCGTCGGTGAGGATGCCGCGGTCGGACCCGTCGTAGTTCGCGCCCAGCGCGCGCATGCCGCCGAGTAGCACCGTCATCTCGGGCACCGTCAGGTCGATGAGGTCCGCGTGGTCGATCAGCATCTCCTCGGCGGGTTCGTCGGCCTCGTCAGAGCGGTAGTTCCGGAACCCGTCGGCCTCCGGCTTGAGCGCCTCGAAGGACTCGACGTCGGTCTGTTCCTGCGAGACGTCCGTCCGACCCGGCACGAACGGGATGTCCAGGTCGTGTCCGGCCGCTGCGGCCGCCTCCTCGACGGCCACGTTGCCGCCCAGCACGATGAGGTCGGCGAGCGAGACTCTCGTTCCGTCGGAGCGCGAGCCGTTGAACTCCTCCTGAATCCTTTCGAGGGTCTCCAGCACGGATTCGAGCTCCTCCGGGTTGTTCACCTCCCAGCTTCGCTGGGGTTCGAGGCGGATCCGGGCGCCGTTCGCGCCGCCGCGCTTGTCGCTCTTGCGGAACGTCGACGCCGACGCCCACGCGGTCCGGACGAGCTGGGGGACGGTCAGCTCCGAGTCGCGGATCGCGTCTTCGAGTTCGGCGACCTCCTCCTCGCCGATCTGGTCGTAGTCGGCGTCGGGGATGGGGTCCTGCCACAGCATCTCCTCGTCGGGCACCTCGGGACCGAGGAGCCGGGACGGCGGACCCATGTCGCGGTGGATGAGCTTGTACCAGGCCTTCGCGAACGCCTCCTGGAACTTCTTGGGGTCCTCCTGGAAGCGTTCGAGCACCTCCCGGAAGTCCGGGTCGTGCTTGAGGGCGACGTCCGTCGTCAGCATCATCGGGTCGACCTTCTTGTCCGGGTCGTGGGCGTCCGGCACGGTGTTCTTCAGTTCGTCGTCGACCGGCCGCCACTGCCACGCGCCGCCGGGACCCTTGTGCTTCTCCCACTCGTGGTCGAGCAGGTTGTCGATGTAGCCCATGTCCCACTGAATCGGCGCGCTGTTCCACGGGCCCTCGATGCCACCGGTGATGGTGTCGGCCCCCTGCCCGGACTCGTAGTCGTTCTTCCAGCCGAGGCCCTGATTCTCGATGGAGGCGGCGGCCGGTTCGGGACCGAGGTACTCGGGGTCCTCCGCGCCGTGGACCTTCCCGAACGTGTGGCCGCCGGCGATGAGCGCGACCGTCTCCTCGTCGTTCATCGCCATCTGGCTGAACGTCTCGCGGATGTTGTGCGCCGACCCTTCGAGGTCGGGTTCGCCGTACGGACCCTCGGGGTTCACGTAGATGAGCCCCATGACGGAGTTACCCAGCGGGTCCTTGAGATGCCCCTCCTCGTCGAAGCGCTCGGGGGAGGTCTCCTCCATCTCGTCCTCGGGCCCCCAGTTGACGGCCTCGTCGGGAATGTAGGCGTCCGAGCGCCCGCCGCCGAAGCCGAACGTCTCGAAGCCCATCGACTCCAGCGCGACGTTTCCGGTCAGGACTATCAGGTCGGCCCACGAGAGCTTCTCGCCGTACTTCTGCTTGACCGGCCAGAGCAGTCGGCGCGCCTTGTCGAGGTTCGCGTTGTCGGGCCAACTGTCGAGGGGCGGGAAGCGCTGGCCGGCGCGGTTCGCGCCGCCGCGGCCGTCGCCGACGCGGTAGGTGCCCGCGCTGTGCCACGCCATGCGGATCATCAGCGGCCCGTAGTGGCCGTAGTCGGCCGGCCACCAGTCCTGTGACGTCGTCAGTACGTCCTCAATGTCCGCCTTGACCTCGTCGAGGTCGAGCTTCTGGAACTCCTCGGCGTAGTCGAACTCCTCGTCCATCGGGTCGGACGGGCGAGCGTTGTTGTCTAGAATCGTCAGGTCGAGCTGGTCCGGCCACCAGTCTCGGTTCGTCCCGTTCATCACTTCTCCGTTGCCACCTTCCCATCTTAAAGGTTATCTGGTCAAATAATAACTCGGCGCCACTGACGGAAAATCTGTCTGCTATCCGAACACTATCGCGGGCCGGATTCGGTTCCGTACACGGCCCGAGGCCACCGGACCCGCGCATCTGGCGCGACCGTCGGCCGCGGGCGCGCAGTTCCACCGACCGCTCCGTCCGACGTCAGCGGTCGACGGTTCGCGCAAGCATCACCGCTCTACCTCCTTGGCCGTCTCGACGAACGCCCGCACGTTCTCGACGGGCGTGTCCTTGTCCACGCCGTGGCCGAGGTTGAGTATGTGGCCCGCGTCGCCCGCCTCCGCTATCACTTCGCGCGTCCGCCGGCGCACGTCGGCCGGGTCGCCGAACAGGTGGGCGGGGTCGAGGTTGCCCTGCACGGGCACGTCGCCGAGTTCGGCCCGCGCGTCGGCCACGTCGACGGTCCAGTCGAGGCCCACCACGTCCGCGCCGCTCTCGCGGAGGGTGTCGAGGCGACCCGCCATGTTCCGCACGAAGACGACGGAGGGGGCGTCGAGGCCGTCGAGGATGCGCCGGTGGAGGGGGAGGACGAACTCGCGGTAGTCGGCCGGCCCCAGCAGACTCGCGTAGGTGTCGAACAGTTGGACCACGTCGGCCCCGCGGGCTATCTGGAACTCCAGGAACTCCCGGACGACGTCCGCGATGGCGTCGAGGAGGGTTCGGAACGCGTCGGGGTGCTCGGCCCGGAAGCGCCTGACGGGCACGTGGTTGCGCGACGGCTCGCCCGCGACGGCGTACGACGCCAGCGTGAACGGGCCGCCCGCGAACCCGAGTATCGCCGCCTCGTCGCCCACGGAGTCGTCGAGTCTGTCGAGCAGTCGGCCCACGTAGTCGAGTGTCTCGGCGACGTCCGCGCGCGGTCGGTCGGCGAGGGCCGGCCCCGTCACGGGGTTCTCCACCACCGGTCCCACTCCGGACTCGATGTGGTAGTCGAACCCGAGCGGTTCGAGGGCGACGAGGATGTCGGAGTACATCACGAGGCCGTCGGGTCGGAAGCGCTCCCACGGCAGGAGCGTGATGCGCTCGGCCACCTCGGGGTCCCTGATCGCCTCCAGAAACGTGTACTCGGACCGAATCTCGCGGTACTCGGGGATGTACCGCCCGGCCTGTCGCATCAGCCACACCGGCGGGCGCTCGGTCCGCTCTCCCCGCGCCGCGCGAACCAGTAGGTCGCTCATCGGTCCCACCTTGGACGAAGTCGCCTTAACGTCGTCGTCTATCCCCGCCGGGCGGGAACGCCGGGACCGTACCGGTCAGCCGTGCCGTTCGACGAGTCGCTTCAACGAGTCCTCGCCGCGGACGCCGACGACGCCCCCGACCCCGCGGGCGCGGACTGACGCTCCCGCACGTCGGCGTCGAACTCTCACAACCGCTCGCCTCGTGACGTGCGCCCGTCGCCCGCCGTCGCCGTCCCGCGTCCGGCCCCGTTCGGCGGTTCCGCGCGCGTGCCGGGCGTTATCGTGCGTCCCTTCCTCGGTAGAACCTGCCGCTACCGACGGTCTCCGTCCGGTACGTCCGTGTGCAGTCGTGCACGAACTGAACAAGGGTTTTAACGACGCCCTCCCTACGCGTCGACATGGCTGACTCGATGAGCGAGTATCTCCAGCAGGATATGTCGTGCGAGGGGCTGTTGGAGTGCATCCACGGGCTGAAGGAACTGGACAAGGAGTGTTTCCGGGTACTGACCGAGAGCGACGAGCCGATGACCATCGACGACGTCGCCGACGAGGTGGACCGCGAGCGCTCGACGGCCTACCGCTCGGTCCAGCGCCTCCTCCAGACGGGGTTCATCCAGAAAGAGCAGATAAACTACGAGCAGGGCGGCTACTACCACGTCTACCGCCCCACCGACCCCGACCAGATAGCCGACGACATGCAGCGGATGCTCAACGACTGGTACGCCAAGATGGGCCAGTTGATACAGGAGTTCCGCGACAAGTACGAGGGCGTCGAGGACCCCGAACAGTCCGTCCCCGCCGAAGGGTAGCGCTCTCCCCCGTCGACCCCCGCCCCTGCGCCCGTTCCCACTCGCGTGCCGACTCGTCGCTCCTGCGCCGGCGCGTCAGACTCAGAGCGCGTCGAGTAGCGCGTCCACGTCCGCTCGCGTATTGAACGCGTGGACCGACGCCCGGACCGCGCCCGACGGGAGCGACCGCACCTTCACGTTCGCGTCGTCGAGGCGTCGGACCGTCGCCGCGGGGTCGTCCGCCGCGAACGACACCAGCCCCGAGTGGAACTCGCGGGGGCTCAGGAGTCCGTCGCCGAGACCGGCCTTGAGTCGGTCGGTCAGTTCCTCGATGTGCGACTCGACGGCGTCGAGGCCGACGCCCCGAATCGCCTCGATGCCGGCGCGGAGGCCGGCGTACGTCGCCGGGTCCTGCGTCCCCACCTCGAACCGCCCCGCGCCGGGCCGGTACTCGTACGTCTCGGCGTTCGCGTCGGCGACGCTCCGGTAGCCGATGCTCGCGGGTTCGAGGTCCGCCTCCGCGCCGTCGCGCACGTAGAGGACGCCCGCGCCCATCGGCCCGAGGAGCCACTTGTGACCCGCGGCCGCCACGTAGTCCGCGCCCCACTCGGTCACGTCTACCTCGGTCTGGCCCACCGCCTGCACCGCGTCCACGAGGACCCGCGCGCCGGCGTCGTGGGCCGCCTCCACGACGTCGCTCACGGGGTGACGGCGGCCGTACAGCCAGTCGACGGCGGAGAAGCAGACCAGTTCCGTGCCCTCGGCGGCCCGCCGCACGTCGGCCGGGTCCAGTCGCCCCGCGTCCGTCTCGACCACGCGCGTCTCGACGCCGACGGAGCGTCCGAGGCGCTCCCACGGCAGGATGCCCGCGGAGTGTTCGAGGTCGGTCCGGACCACCGCGTCGCCGGCGGACCAGTCTATCGCCGCGGCGACGCGGTTGACGCCGTCGGTGGTGCTGTCGGTCAGTGCCACCTCCGACGGCGCGGCCCCGAGTAGGTCGGCGGCCGCCTCCCGCGCCGCGTCGAACGTCTCGGTCGCGGCGGCGTACGCGCCACCCTCCGCGGGCGCGCGGTAGGCCTGTCGCTGGGCCGTCTCGGACATCGCTTCGACCACGCTCTCGGGACTCGGACCGGCCGCGCCGGTGTTGAGGTAGACCGTCCGTTCGAGCGCCGGCATCGACGCGCGGAGTTCCTCGGGTGTCACGGGTCGTGTGTCGTCGCGCACGCCCATCGGTCTGTCGTCGGTCACGCCTCCAGCTTCCCGTAGAGCACCTTCGCCGCGGTCAGCACGGGGTCCCACGTGGGGCCGAACGGCGGGGCGTACGACAGATCTAACCGCTCTACTTCGTCGACAGTCATCCCGGCCGAGAGCGCCGTCGCCACCGTGTCGACCCGCTTCGGCACGTCCTCGCCGCCGACGATGGCCCCGCCGATTACTCGCTCCGAGTCGCGGTCCGCCACCAGCGTGACCGATATCTCCTTCGTGCCGGGGTAGTAGTCCGCCCGCGTCGTCTCGTCGATGGTGACGCTCACGGGGTCGAACCCCGCCTCGCGGGCCTCCTCCTCGTCGATGACGCCCGTCCGGGCGGCTTCGAGGTCGAACGCCTTGACCGCGGCCGTCCCGGCCGTCTTCCCGACGGGTTCGGGGTCGCCCGCCAGCGTCTGCCCGATGGCCCGCCCCGCGCGGTTGGCCGTGAGCGCGAGGGGGACCCACGCGGGTTCGCCCGTGACCACGTGTTCGGCCTCCGCGCAGTCGCCCGCGGCGTACACGCCCTCGACGCTGGTCCGTCCGTATTCGTCGACGGCGACGGCCCCCGTCGGCCCGAGTTCGGCGCCGGCCGCCTCCGCGAGTTCGACGTTAGGTTTCACGCCCACGCCCACCATCACCACGTCGACTGGCGTCTCCTCGCCCTCCGCGACGACGGAGGCGACGCGTCCGTCCTCGCCACCTCCGAACCCGTCGACGGCGGTGTCGAGGTGGAGGCGGACGCCCTGCCGCTGGAGTTCCGATTCGACGTGTTCCGCGACGTTCTCGCCGAACGGTTGGAGGACGCGGGGGAGCATCTCGAACAGGTGGACGTCGAGGCCCCGTGCCGCGAACGCCTCGGCCATCTCGACGCCCACGTAGCCGCCGCCGACCACCGCGGCCGTCTCGGGCGTCTCCCCGTCGGCGTACCGACGGAGGGAGTCGGCCTCGGCCGACCCGACCGACCGGTCGCCCGCGTCGGGGACCGTCCCCTCCACGTACGCGCGCACCGCGCGCGCCTCGTCCATGTCGTGGAGGGTGAACACGCCCTCCCGGTCCACCCCGTCGAACGGCGGCACCACGGCGCGCGCGCCGGTCCCGAGGAGGAGCGAGTCGTACCCCTGTTCGAACGTCTCGTCCGCCGTCTCGACGGTGACCGTCTTCGCGTCCGCGTCCACGTCCACCACCTCGTGGCCGAGGCGGAGGTCCACGTCGCGCTCCTCGCGGAACTCCTCGGGCGTGACCGACACGAGGTCCTCGATGTCCGGGATGACCCCCTTCACGTAGTAGGGCAGGCCGCAGGCCGCGTAGGAGACCCACTGCCCCCTCTCGAACACGACCACCTCCGTCTCCGGCGCGTCGCGCTTGAGTTTGCTCGCGGCGCTCATCCCGGCGGCGTCCCCGCCCGCGACGACCAGTGTCTCGCTCATACCGGACTGGTGGTCCGGGAGCGACTAAGGTATTCTTCCCGGCACACAACACCCGCCTCCCGGCGGCGCACCGCCGGGCCGCACCGAGGCGGGAGCGACGCGTCGCCCGCGCCGGACCCCCGGCCGGTTCCCGCACCGTGGGACTCGCCGCCCCGGTTTAACGGCCTCCGCGACGAACGTCCGTGTATGGGACACGAAATACTCGTGCCGGTCGACGGCTCCGAACCGAGCGACGAGGCGCTGGCGTTCGCGTTCGAACGGTTCCCCGACGCCGCGTTCGTGGCGCTGACCGCCGTCTCCCCGTCGGACGTGTGGTACGGGTCGGTGGAGATGGACGCGCGGACGTTCGAGAAACTCCGCGAGTCGGCCGAGGCGCGGGCGGAGGCGGTGCTCGACGACGCCCGCGAACGCGCCGAGGCGGCCGGGGTCGACCTCTCGACGGAACTGCTCTTCGGTCAACCGGCGCGGAGCATCGTCGCGTACGCCGACGAACACGACCTCGACTAGATCGTGATGGGGAGCCACGGTCGCGACGGTGTCTCGCGCATCCTCCTCGGGAGCGTCGCCGAGACGGTGGTCCGCCGGTCGCCGGTCCCCGTCACGGTGGTTCGCTGACCGCGTCACCGCGGCCCGCCTCTCGAACTCGTCCGCCGCCCCGCTACCGCGGTTCGCCGCCCTCTCCGTTTATTGCCGGGGTCGGCGAGCGAATATAAGGCTCTCCGGACCCAACTCCGGGTCGGACTTGCATGACTGATACGTCGCTCGACGAGTCGGACGACGGGCGGGACGCGACGCGGCGTGCGGTGCTCGCGGCGGGCGTCTTCGGGTTCGGGTTCAGCGGTCTCGTGGACGTGCTGGTGCTCCACCACATCCTCCAACTCCACCACCTCGTCTCGAACGTCTACCCGACGACCACGCTCTCAGGTCTCCGGACGAACCTCCTCGCCGACGGTCTGTTCTCGCTCGCGATGGTGGTCGTGGCGGGCGTGGGTGCGGGACTCGTGTGGCGCGCGGAGCGACGCTCGCCCGCGCCGCTCCCGACTCGGCCGCTCGCCGGCGCGGCCGTCGTCGGACTCGGCGTCTTCGACCTGTTCGACGTGCTGGTCAACCACGTGCTACTCGGCCTCCACCACGCCACCAGCGGTCCCGGCTACTACGACCCCCACTGGGTCGTCATCAGCGTGCTCATCATCGGCGGCGGAGCCTACGTCTACCGGACGAGTTCCGCCGGCGCGGCCACGGAGTGAACGCCTGATGTCGCCCGTCGCGCCTTCCGCGGTGTTCGCACCCCTCCTCCACGCCGGTCCCGCCCCGCCTCTCCTCCCCCACTGGGCGGTGCTCGTCGTCGCCACGGTGGGCCTCGGCGCGGCCATCGCCGTCGGCGTCGCCCTCGCGGACCGCCTGCTCGACCGACTGGCGGTCTGACGCCTCGGCTCCCGACCTCACCGCCGCCGACCCCTGCTCGCTTCTCCCGGCGCAGTTCGCGGACGCTCGCGCGAAACCCCTGAAGAATTCACACGCGTGGTCTCGACCCTCCGGGCGCACGGCGGTCGAGTCGCCGAACGCCTCCGACGCCCCGAGAGTCCCCGTCGACCTCCTGCCGAGAACTCGTCTCGTCGGCGGCCGCCGACCGAACAGTCCTCGCCGGCGTTCTGTATAGCTACATGGAGTTCATGTCATCGGTGGTGGCTTCCGCTATCGTTCGTCGGTCGGACGACGCGACGGCGGCGCTCAGGCCGTCTCTTGCTCGAATTCAGGGGAACAAACTCGGAATCCCCGGCGTGCGGTCGGCGACTCTCTCGCCCCGGTCCGGAGTATACTCGGACCCACGACGCTCCGCGGTCGGCCGCCGGACTCGGCGGAGTCGCGGCGAGCGACGAGGAGGGCGGGATACCGGTCGAACGGTTCCCACCGACACCGGGGCCGGATACGCACACCGCGTGACGGTTCATCGAGACGGCGACGCCTCGCAGGCGACACCGCCCGGCGTTCGAACGTCCGGCCGCACGTCGGCGACCGGCTCATCGGAGCCTCGGACCGCGGACGACCCTCTCCGCGTCACCTACGGGTCCCTCGCTCCCCACGGTAGACTCCGACTCGCTGTAACGTCGCCCGACGTCGAGCGCCGGCAGTCTGCTGGTGGCGACGCCTCCGGGGTCGCCCCGGTCCGAGGCCACTACCCCTGTCTGCGATACGGCCTTCTGCCGGCGGACTCCGTCTTCGATCCGCCGCGGCCGACGCGCTGACTCGTCCCGAGAGGCCGCTCTCCGGCGTTCTCGACGCTTCTTCGTCCGCGCCGACGGCTCGGCTCGCGACGCGGACGATAAATCACATGTGACGATACGAAAGAGGTTCCCCGGTTCGAGCGCGCTCCGTTCTTAATCTGCGGCTACGACGCGGAGAAGTCGCCGAGCGGGCGGACTCAGATCTCGTCGTCGGGGTCGTACTCGCTGGCGACGCGGTCGGCCTCGGTCGCGTATCGCTCGCGCGTCTCGGGGTCGTCGACGGCTTCGAGGTTGTCGGGGTCGACGTCCTTGGCGGCGGTGACCCGCTTCGTGTCGATGACCTGTGCCGCGAGTTCCTGCGTGTACACTCGCTCTCCGTCGGGCGTCGCGTAGGTGAGGATGACGAGGTCGCGGTTGTTGTAGCCGCGGTCCACGAACCAACAGCGCACGGTGTCTGCCATACTGGCGGTTAGGCGGTCGAACGCCTTCGGTTCTGGGGCGACCGGCGGCGTGCCGGCCCCCGACTCACTCCGACGCCGTCCGGTCGCCCGCGAGCAGGTACTCCGACACGTAGGCGAGGAGTTCCTCGTAGACGTCACTCAGCACGTCGTGGTCGTCGAGCACTATCCAGCCGTCCGCGCGCCGTCGAGCGTCGAGACCACGAACGTCGCCGCCCTACGCGGCGTCGGTGTCGCGGACGGCGAGCACCGGCACCGGCGACCGGCGGAGCACCCGTTCGGTCGTGCTCCCCAGCAGGTAGCGCCGCACCCCGCGGCGGCCGTGGGTCCCCATCACGATCAGGTCGACGCCGCGTTCGTCCGCGTACGCCAGAATCGCCTCGTCGGGGATGCCGCGCCGCACCTCCGTCACCAACTCGACGCCTCGCTCGCCGGCCGCCGCCCGGACGTCCGCTATCGCGCGCTCGCCGGCCGCCTCGAATCGCTCGAACAGGCGGCCCACGTCGGCGTCGAAGCTCACCTCGTCGAAGCCCGCGTCCGTGGCGAGTTCGGCCACCGAGGCGTCGTCCACGACGTAGACCACGTGAATCGTCGCGCCCGTCAACGCCGCCAGCGAGAGGGCCTCTTCGAGCGCCCGCAGCGCCAAGTCGCTACCGTCGGTCGGCACGAGGATGTCGGCGTACGCCGCGCTCGCCGCCTCGTCCGCTCTCGGGTCGCTCACGGTAGCGTCGCACCCCCCATGTCTCGCCCCTCGGCCCGTCTGACCGACTGGTTACTCACGTTCGGGGTTGACCGAACGGTCGCTTAGTTCTTTGGTCGCGCCCGGCGCGCCGTTCCGGACGCGGACGGGGACTGCGGAAAGAGCGCGGTTCGACGGCGACGCGTCGCCGTCCCGCGGCTATCGACGTCACGGGACGTCTGAAAGTCTCGTCTCTGACGGGCGTCTATCCGTTTCTCCCGGCCGCTCACTCGCCGAGTTGGTCGCCGACTATCCGGTCTGCCTCGGCGACGAACGCCTCGCGCGTCCCGGCCGGAATCGTCGCGCCCGCGGCCACGTCGTGGCCGCCGCCGTCGCCGCCCACCGCGCGCGACGCCTCGCGCATGACGACGGAGAGGTCGAGGCCGTCGCGGACGAGGTGGTGAGAGCCCCGGGCGGACACCTTCACCTCGTCGCCCTTCGACGCGAACGCCACGATGGGGAGGTCCCGGCGCACGCCGTCCGCGCCCATCGCCATCCCGGCCACGATGCCCACGATGGTCTCGCGGATGCGCGTGCCGGCGTCGAACCACTGGACGTTCGACTCGACCGTCACGCCCTCCTCTTTCACCCACCGGAGGCCCTCCGAGAGGTTGCGCCGGTGGTTCCGCAGGAGCGTTCGCGCCCGCTCTAAGGCCGCGTCGCGGTCCCCGAGACACACTGCGAGTCCGACGTCCGCGCGCTCGTACCGCGCCGTGGCGTTGAGGAGTGTCGAGAACTCGCTCACGTCGCGGAGTTCGGTGCCGGGTTCCTCGTCGGGCAGGGTGTAGGTCGTGCCCACGAGGGCGTCGATGCGGTCGGCGGGCACGCCCCGCGAGATGGCGCGGTTCAGCAGGCCCGACACCAGCGTGCGTCGCTCGTCGTCGTCGAGGTCCACCCACCGCCGCCAGTCGCCGTCCTCACGCAGGTCCAGGTCGAGGTCCGAGAGGAAGGCCACCGCGCCCGCCTCGTCGTTCGTGATGCCGGGGATGCGCGCCTCGCTCGCGTACTCCAGCAACTTGGGGAGCGGGCGGGTCTGCCGGCCGTACAGCAGGAGGTCGGTCCGCGTCTCCACCGCACCCGCGGCGACGCCCTCGCGCACGATGGCCTCGTTCGCGCCCGTGAGGCCGCCGTCGCTCCCCTGCATGTCGCCCGTCGCGCCTACGACCGCGAGGCCGGCGAGGTCGCGGTTGTCGCCGCCCGGCGGTTCCAGCGCCCGCGCGAGGACGTAGGCCGCGCCCGCGCCGGAGAGTTCGGACGCGCCGTCGATGCCGACGAGGAGTGGGTTGAGGTGGTACTCGGTCTCGGCGTCCGCGGGTTGGTGGTGGTCCGCGACGACGGGCGTGAACGCGCCGCTGGCCTCGTACTCGGCGACGATGTCCAACTGACCGCTCCCGAAGTCGGTGAACAGCACCGTCTCGTGGTCGGTCGCCGCGATGGCGGCTATCTCGTCGGCGTCCAACTGCTTCGAGAACACGGTGTCGAACGGGATGCCCGCGCGTTCGAGAGCGGTGGCGGCCACCGCGGCGCTGGTGAGGCCGTCGGCGTCGATGTGCGACGCGAGGAGCACGGAGTCGGCCGCCCGGAGGCGGTCGGCGCAGGCCGCCGCCCGGTCGGCGAGTTCGGGCACCGGCGGCCCCTCCGCCTCCTCCGCGGGTGACGCAGTCATCGACCGGAGGTAGTCGCGTCACCGGGTATAAACTTCCGCCTCGAAAGTCCCGCTCGATGGCCTCTTTCGGTCCCGCCGTTCCCCGACCCTGCGCGCGCCGACGCCGAGGAGGTAGCTCGCCGTCCCCACGGCGACGCCGTAGAGTCCGGCCGACCCGAGGAGCGTCGACGCCGCGTTCGCCGCCGTCGGCTGGCGGCCGATGGGCGCGTCGGTGAGGGCGAAGGTGAGCGCGAACGGTAGGGGGCCGGCGGCGGCTACGAGCCAACTCACGAGGAGGCCGCCGTCGGCGTAGCCGTTCAGCGCCGCCGCTGCCACACGGCGGGGGAGACGAGCGTCCGGGGGACCATGCCGGCGCGCTTGCGCGCCCGCATCAAAAAGATGCGTCCGGGTCGCTACTCGTGGTACGTCGGCGCGGCCGCCTCCACGACGGCGTCGCTGGTCTTTCAAAGACTACCCCGAGGCTCTCGCTCGTCGACTGCGCTCGGTACGGCGTCCGGCGGTAGCGCCGGCTACTGTGCGTAGTACCTCAAAAACGGAGTATCGTTCAGTGCCGCCGCGAGGCGGCTCCGAAGTCGATATTAGTTGCGGACGACGTTCGTCGCGCGGGGGCCCTTGGGGGCCTGTTCGATGTCGAAGTCTACGTCGGTGCCCTCTTCGAGGTCCGGGCCGCCGACGTCCTCCATGTGGAAGAAAACGTCCTCGTCCGCGTCCTCAGTCGAGATGAAACCGTAACCGCCTGTGTCGTTGAAGAAATCAACCTTACCGTTTGCCATTGCAAACAAACGTAGACCTCCCACACGGATAACGCTTCTGCGGTTCGTGGTACCACGGGCGCCGGCGGCGTCCTACTCGTGGTACGTCGGCGCGGCCGCCTCCACCGCGGCGGTCGCCAGTTCCTCGAAGTCGGCGTTGTCGGGCACCACGTCCACCTCGACGCCGGCTTCGCGCGCCGTCGTCGCGGTGGGGTCGCCGATGGCCCCGACCACCGCGTCGTCGAGGCCCGCTATCGCCGCGTCGCGCACGCCGCGTTCCCCGGCGGCGGCGAGGAAGTTCTCCACCGTGAGCGAGGAGGTGAACAGGGCGGCGTCGAGGTCGCCCGCGGCGGCCATCTCGGCCGACTCGCCCGCGCCCTCGGGCCGGACGAGGCGGTAGAGCACAGTCTCGTTGACCTCCGCCCCGGCGTCGCGCAGGCCGTCCAACAGCACGTCGCTCCCGTGGTCGCTCCGGGCCACCTCGACGCGCTTCCCGTCCACCTCGTCGGCGAGGGCGGCCACCAACCCCACCGACGAGTACTCCTCGGGCACGACGTCGACCCGGTAGCCCGCGTCCGAGAGCGCGGACGCCGTGGTCGCGCCGATGGCGCACACGACGGCGTCGCCGGGGTCCCACCCCGCGTCGGCCACGAGTTCCACGCCCGTCTTGCTGGTGAGGACGACGTAGTCGGCGTCCTCGAGCGTCGCGCCCGTCGGCTCGACTTCGAGCATCGGGTCGGGCACGGGCGTCGCGCCCAGCGATTCGAGGAGTTCGACCGCCTCGTCGAGTCGGTCGTCGGCCGGGCGGAACACCGCGGCGCGCACCTCGCGCGGCATCTCAGGCCCCTCCGTTCTCACCGTCGCCGTCGTCGTCGTTCGCCTCCGCCGCGGCGACGCTCGCGGCGTCGCCCGCGGCGTCCCCGTCGTCACCTCGTTCCTCCACGTCGGCGGCGCTCTCGTCCGCCGTCTCGGCGTCGGGCGCCTCGGCCTCCCGCTTCGCGGCGTCGATGAGGTCGGCCGCCCCCCTGTCGCGCAGGTCGGCGGCGAACTCCCGGGCGGCGTGGGCGTGGCGGTCGACGTCGAGGTTGCGCGACGCCGCCACCACCTCCTCGCCGTCGGTCGAGAGCACCTGCACCTCGACGTGGACGACAGCGCCCTGCAACCCGGCGTGGACGCCGATGGGCGCGACGCACCCGCCGCCGAGTTCCGCGAGGACGGTGCGCTCGACGGTGGTCTCCACGCGCGTCGGCGGGTGGTCGAGCACCTCGTTGATGGCGTCGGCGGCGTCGCCGTTCGTGCTCGTGACCGCGATGGCCCCCTGTCCGGGCGCGGGCACGAACTCGCTCTTCGGGAGGCGCACGTAGTCGACGTGGTGGTGGAGGCCCGACCGCCGCAGGCCCGCCTCCGCCAGCACGATGGCGTCGTACTCGGTGTCCACCTCGCGGCCCAGCGCGTTCCGCTGGAGTTCGGAGAGGGAGTCGAACCACTCCTCGGGCCGCCGGTCGTACTCGGGTTCGTAGTCGTCGTCGCCGGCGTGGCCCTTGCGCTCCTCGTCGGCCTCGACGCGCGCCTCGTGTTCGCGCTGGAGGCGGGGCGCGAGCAGTTTCTCCACCCGCGTGTCGACGTTCCCCCGGAGCGGCTCCACGGTCAGGTCGGGTCGCTCCGACAGCAGTTGGGCGGTCCGGCGGAGCGAGGAGGTGCCCACCGTCGCGCCCGTCGGCAGGTCGGAGAGCTCCGACCCGTCGGGGGTCACGAGGGCGTCGCTCGCCGAGGCGCGTTCGGGCACGCCCGCCACGAACAGGTCGGGCGGGAACTCCGTCGGCATGTCCTTCATCGAGTGGACGGCGGCGTCCACCTCGCCCGACAGTACCTTCTCGTCGAGCGAGCGCACGAACGCGCCCGTCTTGCCGAGGCGGTGGAGGAGTTCGTCCCGTATCTGGTCGCCCCGCGTCTCCACCTCGACGAGTTCGACCCCGTACCGGCGGTCCTCTAGCGCGTCCCGTACGCTCGCCGCCTGTCGGAGGGCGAGGTCCGACCCGCGCGTGGCCAGTCGGAGCGTCCCGCGTGTGCTCATGTGCGTCCGTGGGCGACCGAGGGTGAAAAGCCCGCTCTTTCCGCGCTCCGGGCCGTGCGTCTCGGCTCCGCGTGCACACCCGCGACAGAACGGCTACGCCGTCGCTCTTCGACTCACGACCGTGTCCTCCCCGGCGGTGAGAGCCGCCGTCGCGGCGCTCGTTGAACTCGCGGCAGTAGCGACGTTCGCGTACGAGGGCCGGCGGTTCCTGAACGGCGAGGGGTGGGACGCGCCCGCCGACTCCGACGCCGACGCCGAGTAGCCCCGCAGACGTTCCTCACGGCACGCCGACCGCCTCGTGTCGCCGGTAGAGGTAGTAGAGCGCGAGCGGCACGCTCACCGTGAACGCCGTCACCAGCACCCCCGCTAGCGCCACGAGGCCGTACAGCGCCGGGTCGGGGTGCCAGTCCGCGCCGGACTCGCTCACCGCCCGCGCGTCCACGTAGACGGCGACGGGGAACAGCACCGAGAGCACGAGGCCCGGCAGGGCGAGGAAGAACGCCGCGAGGGCGAACAGGAACGCGCCGGAGACGGCGACCCCCGCGTCGACCCAGAACCCGAGGAAGACCACGGCGAACGCGAGGCCGCCGAGGAGGAAGCTGACCGCGAAGTAGATCGGCACGACCGCTATCCAGTACCACCACCGCGACTCGACCGTGGCGCGCGGGAGGAGTTCGCCGACGCCGCCCGTCCGGTCGGGCGTCGTCGCGGCCGTCGCGCGTGCGTCGTCGGCCGCCGGCGGCGCGTCGTCGGCGGTCGGCGGGTCGTCGCTCGCTGGAGGGCTCATGCGCTCACCGTCTCGGGCGAGGGGTATGAGCCTTCTCCCGTTACAGCGCCTCCTCGTACGCCTCCAGCGTCTCCTCGATGTCCTCCTCGGTGTGGGCGTAGGAGACGAACTGCGACTCGAACTGGTTGGCGGTGAGGAACACGCCCCGGTCTTTCATCTCGTGCCAGAAGACCCGCTCCCAGCGGTCGGTCTCCGCGCGGTCCACGTCGCTCCCGTTCTTGGGGCAGTAGTCGTAGCGCGGGCAGTCCGGGCGCTGTCGACACCCGGCCTCGCACTGGCCCGAGAGTTCGTCCGGGCCCTCGCGGGTGAACACCGTCTTGAACATCGAGTCGGTGCCGACCACGGTGTACTCCGGCGCGCGGTCCTCCAGCACGTCGGTGATGCCCCGCCGGAGTTTCTCGCCGAGTTCGTTCACGTGGTCGTACACGTCGTTCTCGGCCGCGAACCTGAGCGACTCGAGGCCGGCCGCCATCGTGACCGGGTGGCCGGAGAACGTGCCCGATTGGAACACGTCGCCCGCCGGGGTGAACGACTCGATTATCTCGGCCCGGCCGCCGATGGCGCCCACGGGGAACCCGCCGCCGACTATCTTGCCGAACGTGGTCACGTCGGGGGTGACGCCGAACTTCGACTGGGCGCAGCCGAGACCGCCCACCCGGAACCCGGTGATGACCTCGTCGAAGACGAGGAGCGCGCCGTGTTCGTCACAGAGGTCGCGGAGCGTCTCGTGGTAGCCGTCGACGGGCATCACGATGCCGTGGTTACCGAGGATGGGTTCGGTCAGGACGCCCGCTATCTCGTCGCCGCGCTCCGCGAACACCTCGCGTATCGCCTCCTCGTCGTTGAACGGCACCGGGATGGTGTGCTCTGCGAAGGTCTGGGGTATCCCCGCCGAGGAGGGCCGGGCGCCGTCGGGGCCGCCGCTGACGAGCGTCGACTCCTGTGCGCCGTGGTAGCCGCCCTGCATCACGACTATCTTGTCCCGGCCGGTGTAGCCGCGCGCGAGGCGGACCGCCGACACGGTGGCCTCCGTCCCCGAGTTGACGAACCGAACCATCTCGACGCTCGGGACGTGGCGCGCGACGAACTCCGCGAGTTCCACCTCGACTTCGGTGGGCGCGCCGTACATCGGACCGTCGCTGGCGTGAGACTGCACCGCCGCGCGCACCGGGTCGGGCATGTCGTGGCCGAACAGCAGGGGGCCGTAGCCCATCACGTAGTCGACGTAGCGGTTGCCGTCGGCGTCGACGACGTGCGCGCCGTCGCCGCGTTCGACGAAGAAGGGGTACGGGCTGACCGCCCGCACGGAGGAGTTCACGCCGCCGGGGAGCACCGACAGCGCCCGGTCGTACAGGTCGCGCGAGTTCTCGTGGTTCATGTGCCCGGGTTCGGGCACGGGGGATATGTTAGTGTCCCTCCGGCGGCGGAATCGTCCCCGCCCGGGCGGGGCCGGGTCGGTCCGGTTCGTCCGGACCCGACGCTACGCTACACCGCCTCCCGCCCGGTCTTGCCGGTGCGGACCTGCGTCGCGCTCTCGACGGTCGAGACGAATATCTTGCCGTCGCCGGGGTCGCCCGTGTGGGCGGCCTCGCGGATTGCCTCCACGACGTCCCCGGCGGGCACGTCGGCGACGACGCACTCTATCTTGACCTTCTGGTGGAGGTCGACCGTGTACTCCTCGCCGCGCCACTGCCCCTTCTTCGCGGGCTGGGAGCCGCGGCCGGAGACGTTGGTGACGGTGAGCGACGGCGCGCCCGCCTCCGCGAGGCCCTGTTTCACCGCGCCCAGCCGGTCGGGCCGGACGATGGCGGTCACGAGTTTGATGTCGCCGTCGTTGGGGAGGTCGGCGTCACTGCTCCCGGACCCGCCGTCGGTCCGCATCTCGCTCCCCGACGAGGTTCCGGTCGTACTACTCCCGGACCCGCCGTCGGCGCGCAGGAGGTCGCTCCCGTCGGTGGCCACGTCGGGCCGGCCGAACTCGGGGTAGGTCTCGACGCCGTGTTCGGAGGTGTCGAGGCCCTCGCGCTCGTGTTCGGGGCTGACGCGCGCCTCGCCCACCGCCCGCACGACGCCGAACACCGCGCCGGTGGCCGCCACGGTCCAGACGCCGATGACGGCGACGCCCAGCGCCTGCACGCCGAGGAGGGAGACGAACGAGGCCTCGCCGGCCCAGACGCTGGTGGCGACGAAGGGGTACGAGAGCGCCCCCAGCACGCCTGCAGAGCCGTGGACGGGGAACACCGCACACACGTCGTCGACGTGGAGGCGCTTCTCGACGAACTCGAAGACGACGGGGAGTTGCGCGCCCGCCAGCAGGCCCACGGCGATGGCGCCGGGCCAGACGATGGCGTCCGCGATGGAGGTGATGCCGACGAGGCCCGCGAGCAGGCCGTTGGCGACGTAGAGCGTGTCGACCTTCCCGGTCTTGGCGAGGGCGACGCCGCCCGCACCGATGGCCCCGGCGGCCATGCCGAGCGTCGTGACCAGCGCCACGCGCCCGACGTAGGTGAAGTCGCCGAGCACGACCGACCCGCCGTCCATCGCGAGGGGGGCGGCCGCGGTGCCGACGTTGAAGCCGTACCAGCCGAACGCGAGGATGAGCGTCCCGAGGGCGGCGAACGTGAGCGAGTGGCCGGGGATGACGTTCACGCTGCCGTCGGGGTTGAACCGGTCCATCCGCGGGCCGATGATGTAGGCCGCGGTCAGGCCGGCGAGGCCGCCCATCCCGTGGACGACCATGCCACCCGCGAAGTCGTGAAAGCCCATCTGGCCGAGGAAGCCGCCGGCCCACGTGAACCCGACCACGACGGGGTAGATGACCGCAGCGAGCAACACCGTGTAGGTGACGTACGCGCGGAGTTTCGCCCGCCCCGCCACCGCGCCGGAGACGATGGTGGCGGCGGTCATGGCGAACACCGCGCCGAACAGCCAGTCGGTCCACGCCGTCACCGCGTCGGGTGCGGGCGCGTACAGCGCCATGAACTCGCCGACGACGCTCCACGCGCCGCCCGCGCCGGTGAGATGCCCGACGATGGAGGACACCGCCGCCCCGACGAGGAAGAACACCGTCACGCCGACGCTCCACGTCAGGAGGTTCTTGGTCAACTGGTTGGCGACGTTCTTCGAGCGCACCTGTCCGGCTTCGAGCATCGCGAACCCGGCGTGCATGAAGAAGATGAGGAAGGTGGCGACGAGCACCCACACCATGTTCACTCCGGTGACCACCGCCGAGAGGTCCGTCTGGAGCAGTGCCGTCATCCCTCCATCCCACCGCGAATGAGTGGACGTTCGTCAAGCGATTCTCCGAATTCCGTTTCGTTGGTGTTCCAGATCACGAATCATCCTCATGGAAAGGTAGTATATAAAACTGCATGGCGAGAATGTAAAATTCTACTTCTGTAATATGGACGTGCGTTCGATCTAAGGACAGATACTATGTGTATAAGGATATATTCCTCAAAGAATACTTGCTATTGGGTCGAATAACTGGACGAACGTTGCGGTAAATTCTGCCGAGTCGTACTGTTTCGACCGCGCGCACCCCGCCGCGGGGGCGGTTCGCCGACTCAGAGGTGCGGGGCCACGTCCTCCGCGAAGTAGGTGACGATGAGGTCCGCGCCCGCCCGCTTCATCGACACCAGCGACTCCATCGCCGCGGCTTCGAGGTCGAGCCACCCCCGGTCGGCCGCCGCGTGCACCATGGCGTACTCGCCGGAGACGTTGTACGCCGCCACGGGGCGGTCGAACTCCTCGCGGACGGCCCGCACCACGTCGAGGTACGAGAGCGCCGGCTTGACCATCAGTACGTCCGCGCCCTGTTCCACGTCGAGGCGGACCTCCCGGAGGGCCTCCCGGGCGTTCGCGGGGTCCATCTGGTAGTGCCGCCGGTCGCCGAACGCGGGCGCGCCGTCCGCGGCGTCGCGGAACGGCCCGTAGAACGCGCTCTGGTACTTGGCGGCGTAGGACATGACGGGCACGTCGTCGTAGCCCTCGGCGTCCAACGCCTCGCGGATGGCCCCGACCATCCCGTCGGTCATGCTGGAGGGGGCCACCATGTCCGCGCCCGCCTCGGCGTGGGAGACGGCGACGCGCCCGAGGAGTTCGAGCGTCGCGTCGTTCTCGACGGTGAGGCGCGACTCCCCGTCCGCGCCCGCCCCGGGTTCGAGGACGCCGCAGTGGCCGTGGTCGGTGTACTCGCACATGCACACGTCGGTTATCACGTACGCGTCCGTCTCCGCCGCGACGTCGCGCACGGCGCGTTGCACCACGCCGTCCTCGGCCCACGCGCGCGTGCCGCGTTCGTCCTTCGACTCGGGGACGCCGAACACCATCACCGCCTCGACGCCCGTCTCCAGCACCTCCTCCACCCGGGCGACGGCGTCGTCGACGGGGACCCGTTCGTGCCCCGGCATCGTCTCTATCGGCACCCGTTCGTCGGTCGTCGCGTCCACGAATATCGGCGCGACGAGGTCCGCGGCCGTCACCGCGTGCTCCGACACCAGCGAGCGAACGCCGTCGGCGCGGAGGCGGCGCGGGCGGTCTGTCAGGTCCATACCGCCCCTTGTCGCCTCCGGGGCAAAATCGCGTCGCTCCCGGTACGTTCCGCCTCTGCGCCCCCGACCTCCGTCCCGTCGCCCCGCGCGTGACCGGTCTCTTCGCGTATCGGCTCGATGCCAAAAACGATATAGCCGCCTCACGACCTACTCACCCACGAATGCAGGCCGCCCTCGCCAGCGTCACGCAGAAGATGCCCGACTTCCTCCGGGACCTCCTCGCGTCCGAGTACGCGTTCGTGGTCCTGTTAGGCGTCTTCGTGCTCGAAGGCGCGATGCTGATGTACTTCATGCCCTCCGAACTCATCGTCCCCGGCGCGTTACTCCTCATCGGCGAGACGGTGGCGGACGCCGCACTCATCATCGGCATCGCCGTCATCGGGGCCACCATCGGCCAGTTCATCCTGTTCAAGATCGCCAAGCGCGCCGGCCGGGAGTATCTCCTCCAGACCCGGTGGTTCCGCGTGAGCGACGAACGCCTCGCCAAGTTTGAGGGCTGGTTCGACCGGTGGGGACCCGTCGTCATCCCGGTGAGCAACGCCCTCCTGTTGACCCGCGGGATGCTGACGGTCCCGGCGGGCCTCGCGGAGATGGAGGACCGCGAGTTCGTCGTCCTGTCGGCGGTGGGGACCCTCGCGTTCGAGTGCCTGCTCGCCGGCCTCTACGTCGCGTTCGGCAAGGTGCTCTAGCGTCTCCCGTCCGGTAGGCGGGCCGCGCCGCCGTCGCCCGCGCGTCGGCGGCGTCCGTCGCGGCCGGCCGCTCCTCACCCGGCCCGAACTATCGACCGACCCGAACCGTCGCTCGGCACCGTACGTTTAACATCTTCTCGCGGCGAACTTCGAGGTATGGCGTCTCGTCACTGGCTGTACTTCGGCGGGTTCGTCCTCGCCGGAGCCCTACTGGTCGGTGCCGGTCTGATGGGCCTGCTGGAGGGGCTGTCGGCGCTCTCCGGGGGCGTGCCGGCCAGCGAGGAGTTCGTGCTGTTGACGATGCTCGCGGCCGCCGCGGAGTGGGTCGTCGTCTCGCTCGTCCTCGGACTGGTCGCGGCGCTGTTTCTCGCCGCGACGGTCGTCTCCGTCCTCCGAGGGGCGTCGGTCCCCCGCGACGACCGGTTGGTGTCTCTCGTCGAGTGGTTCGAACGCCGGTACCCCGTCCTGCGTCGGTTCGACGCCTCGAGGCGAGTCGCGCCGACGACCGAGGACCGGCAGGAGCGACTCAAAGAGCGGTACGTCGCCGGAGAGATGAGCGAGTCCGAGTTCGAACGGGAGATGGCGCGAGTGATGGACGACGCTACCGAGAGCGCGTCGCGGTCCGAGAGCGCGACTCCGACCGAAGTAGAAGAGCGCTCGCGGTGACAGCCGTCGTCGCAGAAACCACGTTACGTCCGTCGCGTCCGTCGTCGCGTGTCTTCGCTCGCACGGGGAGTCACTCGGTTCGGTCGATGCCCGATAGACACCGACCGAAGTACGTTCACACGGAAACTCACTCGGTTCGGTCGATGTCTATCTTCTCCTGCAGGGCGGCCAGCTCGTCCGACTCCGCGAGCTCCTCCAGACGTTCGCGGAAGTGGTCCTCGCAGAGGCCCACCTTGATAGACTCCTTCTCGGCGGCGTAGGCGGCCTCGCGGTCGCAGTAGTGGCACTGCATACGCGCACTTGGGGCTTCGGGCGGTTTAACCCTGCGCTACCGGAATATCTGTCTCGACGCGCGCCGCGAACCGGCGGAACGGCTCGGGGGTGAGGCCGGCGACGCCGAGGGTGCGGTCGTGGGCGTCGCTGCCGCCGGTCACCAGCAGGTCGTGCTCGGCCGCGAACCGGTCGACGAGGGCCGTGTCGACCGACCGCCCGTAGGGGTAGTACCGCTCGACGGCGTCCAACTCGGCCGCGAGTTCGAGCGCCGAGGCGGGGTCGGGGTAGCGGAACGGGTGGGCGAGGCTCACCACGTCGCAGGCCTCCCGGAGGAGGCGCGCGCCCGTCTCGAAGGAGGGCAGGTCGCGCGCGACGTAGCAGGGGCAGTCGGCCCCGATGAGGTGGTCGAACGCCCCCTGGTAGTCGTAGTCGGCGTCGCTGGCCGCCACGGCGCGGGCGACGTGCGGGCGGCCGACGCCCTCCTCGAAGTCCACGTCGAGGGACACGCCGAGGCGGTCTTCGACGCACGCGACCATGCGCCGCGCGCGCCGGACCCGGTCGCGTTGGACCCTGTCGAGTTCCGCGACCAGTCCGTCGGTGCGGCGCGCAGCGTAGCCCAGCAGGTCGACCCGCAGGTCGCCCGCGTCGACCCGGAGTTCGACGCCCCGTATCACGGTCACGCCGTCGCGTTCGACCACGGGCGCGTCGATATCGGGGTGACACCGGTCGTGGTCCGTGACCGCGACGCAGGACACGCCCGCGTCGCGCGCCGCGGCCGGGAGGCCCGCGAGCGTGAGTTCCCCGTCAGAGGCGGTGGTGTGGACGTGGAGGTCCGCCGTCACGTCGTCGTCCGCGCCGGTCATGGGTGTGGGTCGGACCGGCCCCCGGATAGCGTTTCGGGCGTCGGGAGAGTTGATAACGGTTGTCCATTAAGGTCCATTATACACTCCCGACTGACTAAGGTCCTGCATGGAAAACCATTATAATCATCGTCCGGAAAGGTGGAGGTGTAATGCGCCTGATGGACAACGACGAAGCGATAGAGACTCACGACTTCCCCGCGACGAGCGAGGAACTGGTCGAGGCGTACGGCGACCGCACCATCGAACTTCAGAACGGTGACGAGACGCTGGCGGAGGTGCTGTCGCGTCTCGGCTCCGAGACGTACGGGTCGCCGCAGGACGTCTACGACGCCGTCTACACGGGCGTGAGCGCCAACGCCGTCGGCCGCCGCTTCTACAGCGACCGCGACCCCACGACGCTCGGCGAGGACGGCCCCGAACAGCTCTCGTTCTGAGGTCGCGTCCGTCGTTCCGTCTCGTCTCGGGCATCTGCTCTCTCCGGCGCGGCGCCGAGTCGGCGCGGCCGTCGCGCTCTCGCCCCGTCGCTACCGCTCGAACTGCGCGGTCACGTCCACCGGGACGTTGCCCTTCGTGTAGCCCTCCACCGTCCCGGAGGGGCGCGCGCGGAACACCACCGCGGGCCGGTGGCGCACGTCGGGCCGTTCGCCGGCCACGGCGCGCCAGTCGTCGTCGGGGAACGAACTGCAGTCCACGAACAGCGTCACGCCGCCGCCGTGGGCCTCCAACTGGCCGGACGTCTTGGTCTCCGCGGTGTCGCGCACGGCCGCCACCGGCGAGTTCGCGTTCCGTCGGTTCGGCGGGAGCGGCCGCGTCACCTCGACGAGTCGGGGCTCGCCGCCGTCACCGTCGCGCACGCGGAAGTCTATCGAGTGACCGGTGGTCACCTCCGCCTCGGGTTCGAGCGCGTAGCCCGCGTCGGAGAGGAGTTTGGCCGCGTTGAACTCGCCCATCGCGGCGCTCATCCGCACCGCGTCGAGCTGTTCCGAGGTGCCGAGCTTGCCCGCCATCACCTCACGGTAGGCGTCGAGGATGCCGGTGGCGAGGAAGTCGTCGTAGTACTTCGCCGCCTCCTCGCGCGTCGCGTCGGGGAACCCCGCGGCGTGGTCGGCGAAAAAGCGCCGGGTGGTGTGACGGCCGTCCTTCGAGAGGAACACTGGGAGGAAGAACCACGAGAGCGCGGGGTAGGCCGCCAACCACGGCGTCTCCTCGTGGAGTTGGGCGAGGAGTTCGCGTTCGGTCCACGCCGCCACCGCGTCGGGCACAACGTCGAACCCGCGCTTGTCCGTGCGCCAGAGTTCGCTCGGCGTCTCGGTGTTGCCCACCCAGAACGCCTCGTCGTCGTTCCACGCGAACAGCGCCACGTCGCCGTTGTCCATCTCGAACCGCCGGGCGTCGAAGCCGTCGGGGGGTTTGAACCACGGCGCGCGCATGCGTGCGCCGAGGTTCGAGTCGAGGGGGCGATACACCGTCTCGCGGACCCGCGAGACGGTCCACCGCCCGGGGGAGTGTCGGAACCGCAAAGGTCGAGCCACGTTCGTCCGGACGTAGTCGGCCGACGGATTTACGTGTTCCGTCGCTCGCGACGAAAATCTCGACTGTGATAATCCACCGTTACATATATGTGGGGACCGTTACCAAGTCAATGTATACCATGTCTATGGGTGCCTACGACGAGGACGAGCACGAACGCCGCGAGGAGAAGGCGTCGACGGTCGACGCCGAGTTCGACGACCAGCGCACGGAGTACCGCGGCGAGGTCGAGTTCGACTCCGGCGACTCGGCCGAGGACCTCCTCGACCAGTTCCAGGAGATGAAGGGGAAGTAGCCGTCCCGTTCTCACGCACCGTCTCCGGTCACCAGCAACCGCGACGCCAGCGACACCGCCGCGACGGCGACAACGTGGCCGCCGACCGCCGCGAACAGGACGGGCTCCGTCCGGACGAACGGGAGGAGCGCCGCCTGTATCGCGCCGAACGCCACGTTGAGGGTGATTATCCGCCGGACGGACGCGGCCGTCCGCGCGTCGAACGAGAACCGGCGCGTCGCCCACAGGGTGGCCACCGCCAGCCACCACGCCGTCCCGATGCGGTAACACAGGTCCCAGAGCACGAGGAGCGTGAGGTAGACGGCGGGCGCGGGTAGTCGCTGCCCGAGGAGGACGCTCATGAAGGGCGTGCCGCCGCGCGGGTCGACCACGAACAGGTAGGTCACGAGGCCGACGAACGCCAGCACCCCGAGAACCACCTCGATGCTCGACCCGAACAGCATCCGGAGGTACTCGTCGGGCAGGTCGATGCCGCGGATGCGTCGGCTGATGCGGAGCATGGCGACCGACCCCGCGGCCGCCACCGCCACCGCGACCGTCCCCGGCACCGCCGCGGCCGGGAGGCCGTACCACCACGTCAGCAGGAGCACGCCCGCCTCGAACGCGCCTATCTGGAGCGCGATGGCCTCGCGTTCGCCGAGTCTGACGCCCGGCACCGCGGTCACGAGGCTCTCGTACACCCACGTATCGCCGTGTTCGACCTCGTCTCCGAGCATCACGTGCTGGCCTCCCCGGGACGGAGGACCGACGCGGGGTAACGCTGACGGTCCCGGCGGCGCGCCCCCGCCACGCTACGGCGTCACCGCGGCCGCCACCCGCTCTTCGGCCGGGGCGGTGTCGTCGCCCAGCGCCCGCGCGATGGCCTCCGACAGCGGCGTGAGTCCCACGGGGACGAACTCCCGGATGGCGTCGCCGTCGGTCACCACCACCGGGTTCCGCAGGCCGTTGATGAGCGGGTGGGCCACGCTCTTCGGGATGTCGGTCACGAGGTCGACCCAGTACGCCGACAGGCGGGGCGTGAGCACCGGCACGCCGACGATGCGCGGCTCCCGGCCGAGCTGTCGGCCGGTCTCCTCCAAGAACTCGCGGTAGGTCACCACCTCCGGGCCGCCTATCTCGTAGGTCCCGCCCGCCGTCTCGGGCGCGTCGAGGACGCCGACGAGGTAGGCTATCACGTCGTCGACGGCGATGGGCTGACACTCCGTCTCCACCCACCGGGGGGTCACCATCACCGGCAGGCGGCTGGCGAGTTGCCGCACGAGTTCGAAGCCCGTACCGCCCTCGCCGACGACGATGGCCGCCCGGAGGACGGTGAGGTCGAACTCGCCCCGCCGGAGTATGCGCTCGACCTCGCGGCGCGACCGGAGGTGCGCCGAGAGGTGGTCGTGGTCGCCGCCGAGACCGCCGAGGAACACCACCCGGTCGACCCCCGCCTCCGTGGCGGCGCGGGCGAAGTGGCGGGCCGACAGGCGGTCGCGCGACTCGAAGTCGCCGCCGCTCCCCATCGAATGGACGAGGTAGTACGCGGCATCCACGTCGAGGGCGTCGTCGAAGCTCCCCGTTCGAGCAGGTCGCCCCCGACGACCCGGACCGACTCCGGTCCGTCGTAGTCGTCCGGGTGGCGCGTCAGCACGGTCACGTCGTGGCCGGCCTCCAGCAGCGCCGGGGTGAGGCGCGACCCGACGAATCCGGAGGCTCCCGTGACGAGTACTCTTATCGGAGGAGAGAGGGATCGCGGCGGTGTAACGGTTTCCGCCGCGCGGAGCGACGCCCGGCGTTCGAACGCCCCGGTCGCGGGTCGGCGGGCGCGGCGTCGCTCCCCGCTCCTCACCACTCCTCGGTCTCCGGCGCGCCCCGGGCCGTCTCGACGGCGTCCGGGTCGGGCGGGTCCGCCGCGGGCGACCCCACCTCGCCCGCGGCGTCGGCCCAATCGTCGACGGCGCGTCCCACCCACGAGTCGGCCGCGAGGACCGCCTGGCGCGCGGCCGCCGCGCGGTCCCGGTTCACGTCGAGCGTACCCGGACTCGACCCGACGGCCACCCCCACGAACGCCGCGCGGTCCGCGTCGGTGGGCGACCCCGCGGCGACGCGTGCGACCCGGCCGTCGAGTTCGTCCCGGTCGGGGTGGGCGAACAGCCGTCCCCCGACCGCGTGCGGGCCGAGGAGGGGGCCGCGCATCCCCTCGGGCGGGTCCGCGTCGAGCAGTCGGTCGCCGCCGTGGGCCGCCTCGACGCGCTCGCACTCCGTCTCGCGCCCCAGCGCGAGGTTGTGGCCCGGGTAGTCGGCGCACGTCGAGGGGTAGTCGTCGCCCCCGTGGACGCGGCACCTGAGCGTGGCCGGGTCGAGGAAGACGCACGTCTCCAGCCACGTCCGTTCGACGCCGAACGGCGCGACGGGCTTCGGCGGCTTGCGGAGGCCGACGAAGAAGGCCGGCCGGTCGCCGATAGCGGCGAGGTGGAACCCGTCTATCTCGACGCTCGCGTCGCTCTCGTCTGCGAGCCACAGCCGCGGCGTGAGGGCGTCGCCCAGCCCTCCGTCGACGTACCCGTGCACCTCGTCGCGCGTCAGCGGGACGAAGTTGTACGCGTCGTCGACGGGGCGGCGCGGGCCGCGACGCTCGTGGTCGAGCGAGTCGGGCCCCACGGGTCGCCAGTCGATGCAGCAGCCGGCGCACCCCTCGCAGTTCACGTCCATGCCGAGGCACACGCTAGCACGCCGAGCAGCATAAGCGCTCGGCGCGACCACCGAACGGGTTTTCCCCGCACGCGGGCAACCCCGGGTATGGCCTCTCAGCGCTGTGACGGGTGCGGCCGGAAGGTGCGTGTCGCGGGCGGCATCGCCGACCTCTGGTCGTTCGAGCGCGGCCCCTCCGGCGGGATGACGCTCGAACTCGCCGACGGCTCCGAGCACTTCCTGTGTTACGAGTGCATCGAGCGCCTGCCCGACGACCGAGAGGTCACGGCCTCCGACGTGCGCGGCCTCGGCGAGGCGTGACGGCTCCCCGGGCGGCGGGTGGCCGCGCGGTCACTCCGGCGAGTGGAACGGGCCGGTGGCGACCGTCCGCTCGGCCACCACGGCGAGCGGTAGGACGTACACGCTCAGCACCACACTCGGGGCGAGAAACACCGGGACGATGAGCGACGCTATCGGTCGGACGAGCGTCTCGGACACTTTGGGGGTGCCGCTCGACGTGTACGTGAGCATGAGCAGCGCCACGACGAATATCGACGGCACGCCGGTGTAGACGATGTACCGCGACAGCCGGGACAACTGCTGCTGGATGGCGAGCGTCTTGAAGTGCTGCTGTGCGACGCTGACGGCCTCCAACAGGGTGGCGGCGTCGTCGAGTGCGTCGGCGGCGGACGCGGACAGCGTCCCCCCGGCGCGGAGTTGCTCCACCGCGACCGCGTTCTCGACGTGTCGCTCGTGGGGGAGCGCCGAGACGACGTAGAGCATCGCCGTCTCGTCGCCCTCGACGACGTCTTCGACGAGGCCGGCGTACTCCCGAAGCGACGCGACGGTCGCCTCTAGCTCCGCCGCCCGCTCCGAGTCGGCGTCGTCGGCGCACCGGGCGAGGTCCCCCGCGGTCGCGCGGAGGTTGCTCGCGACGGCCGTGAAGAACGCCCCGGGTTCGACCGGAGGCGTCGACCCGTCGGTCGCGTCTCTCACCGTCCGGCGGAACTCCACCACGCCGTCGAACCGCTCGGTTATCTCCGCGGGCGTGGCGAACATGCGCGAGAGGATGAGCTGATTGATAGAGAGCGTCACCGTGATGAGCGTCAGTTGCCCGGCCACGACGCCGCTCAGGAGCGACGGCAGCGAACTCGGCGGCCCCACTTCGAGCAGGTCCAACTGGATGAGGAGGGCGGTGATGACCCCCATCGCGACGAGCACGAGCGTCACCACCGCGAGCCGGGGCCCGCGAAACAGGAGCCACGCCACGGGCGAGGTCATCCGGCCGGGCCCGGCCGAACCGTCGGACAGCGTCTCCTCCATGTGAACGACACCTCCGTCGGCGAGCGGGATAAGCTCCTTCGCCCCGACGCTGACTGTCCGAGATATTCTTCCGTCCGTCCGGAGTGCGAACGGTCGCCGCGCCGTCCGATGGTTTTAGGCCGGTCGACGCGGAGGCTCCGACGTGAACCCCGACCGCATCGTCGACGCCTTCCCCGCCCCGAGCTACCGGGGCAATCAGGAACGGGCGCTCCGGGACATCCGCGACGCCTTCGCCGCCGGCAACGACGTGGTGCTGGTGCGCGCGCCCACCGGGAGCGGGAAGTCGCTCCTCGCGCGGGCCGTCGCGGGCGGCGCGCGCACCGTCGACGAGGCCGACCCCAGCGACGCCACCGGCGCGTACTACACCACGCCGCAGGTGTCGCAACTCGACGACGTGGCCGAGGACCCGTTGCTCGACGACCTCAACGTCATCCGCGGGAAGGGCAACTACACCTGCATCCTGCCGGGCGAGGAGGACACGCCCGTGAACCGCGCGCCCTGCGCGCGCGAGAAGGGGTACGACTGCTCCGTCCGCCACCGCTGTCCGTACTTCTCGGACCGCGCCATCGCCTCCAACCGCTCCGTCGCCGCCATGACGCTCGCGTACTTCATGCAGACGGCGGGGTCGGAGGTGTTCCGCAAGCGCGACGTGGTGGTGATAGACGAGGCCCACGGCCTCGCGGAGTGGGCCGAGATGTACGCCGCCATCGACCTCACCCCCCGAACGGTCCCCGTCTGGGACGACGTGGGCGTGCCCGACGTGACGGCCGCGGACGACCCCGTGGAGCGCACGTCGCGGTTCGCCGAGACGCTCTCGGGCGTCTGCGAACGCGCGAAGGACGAACTCCTCGTGAAGCCCGAACTCACGCCGGAGGAGGCCGCCCGCCGCGACCGGTTACAGGAACTCCGGTCGGAGCTGAACTGGTTCGTCGAGGACTACCGCGACCCCGAGAGCCCCACGACGTGGGTGGTGGACCAACCCGACGGCGAGGGGTCGCCGCTCACGGTGAAACCGCTCGACCCCGAGCGCTACCTCCACCACACCGTCTGGGACCGGGGCAACAAGTTCGCCCTGCTCTCCGCGACAATCCTGAACAAGGCGGCGTTCTGCCGCGGCGTGGGGCTGGACTCCTCGAACGTCGCCCTCGTGGACGTGGCCCACACCTTCCCGGTGGAGAACCGGCCGCTGTACGACGTGACGCAGGGCAAGATGACCTACGAGCACCGCGACGACACCCTGCCGGACGTGGCGCGCCTCCTCGTGCGCCTGATGGCGCGCCACCCCGACGAGAAGGGCCTCGTCCACTGTCACTCCTACGCCATCCAGTCGCGCCTCCGCGAGCGACTCGCGGCGTTCGGCGTCGGCGCGCGGGTGCGCGCCCACGACCGGGAGGACCGCGACGCGGAACTGGAGGCGTGGAAGGCCACCGACCGACCCGAACTCTTCCTCTCGGTCAAGATGGAGGAGGCCCTCGACCTCGAGGGCGACCTGTGCCGGTGGCAGGTGGTGTGTAAGGCCCCCTACCTTAACACGAACGACTCGCGGGTGGCGCGCCGTCTCAAGGAGGGGCAGTGGTCGTGGTACCACCGCGCCGCCCTCCGGACGGTGATTCAGGCCTGCGGGCGCGTGGTGCGCGCACCAGACGACTACGGGTCGACCTACCTCGCCGACTCGTCGCTCCTCGACCTGTTCGACCGGACGCGGGCCGACACGCCCGACTGGTTCGCCGCGGCCGTCGACGAGATGTCGACCCCCTCGCTCCCCGAGTTCGACCCCGAGGCGGCGCTCACGGGCGTCGACGGCGACCCGCGTCCGTCGCGTTCGCGCCCCCGGGGCGGCGCGTCCGGGTCGTCCGGCCGCGCGAGTCGCGCCAAGGGGTCGGACGGCGGAACCGCGGGCGGCGGGTCGTCCGGCGGGCGGTCCGACGGCCGCTCGACTCGGAACGGGTCGACCGCGTCCGACGGCGGCGGCGACGACCACCCCCTCTCGGACGTGTGGGGCGAGTGACGCGACACCGCCTCGACCGTAACGTATTCAGTTTCTGTTACCGACGGACTCGATAATCGAATTTCACCTTCTTCAGGTGCACGCAATATTTGCTTAACACATACGACATGGTTGTTGATGATGATACTAGTTTTTAAACTTCATAGATAATATATTCGACGAACGTTCTGAAACACGGTGCGCTACGAAAGATGCCGATAGGCGTTCTCACGATATCTTTACATACGACGTACTCGTACCACGAAGTGACCCCCGATGTGCTCGCACACCTACACGACGGCGATGACCCTCTACCGTAGCGGAACGCTCACACTCTCGCAGGCGGCCGCTCGCGCAGGGTGCTCAGAGTCGGAGTTGCGGAAGGCGCTCTACGCACACGGCATCGAGGTCCGCGAGGACCGGACCGTCTCCGACGCGGTGGAGGGGACGGCGAGCGCCGGCGCGGACTGACGGCTGTCTCTTACGGTTTCGTGTCTCTCCTCCGGCGAGCGACCGCTACGTCCCCGGTACGGCGGTTCGAGCGCGGTCCGACTACCGGCCGTCGGCCGCCTCGGCGTCGTCGTCGGGGAGGACGTGGAGGCCCGCCCGACTCTTGAGCACCCGCACGGTGTCGGCGTCGGGGTCGAAGTAGTCCGGGCGGGGGACGGTCTTCGACTCGTACGTCTCGGGGTCTAACACCTGCACGGCGTGTTCGTCCTCGACGGCGACGACGGTGGTCTCGACGGCGTCGTCGGCGCGGCCGAGTTCGACGGCGTCGGGCGCGTCGCCCTCCTCGAAGCGCGCCTCGTAGCTCTCACCCGTGGCGAGGCGGGTGCCCTTGAGGTTCCCCCGCACGCTCCGCACGAGGACGGGTCCGTCGCCGTCCTCGGGGTCGATGACGTCGCCGGGGCGGTACTTGGGGAGGCGAATCGCGTAGGTCACGCGGTACACCTCGTTGCCGTCCCCGTCTTCGGTCACCAATGTGGGGTAGCTCTCGACCGCCCCGCCGAACTCGCGGACTATCCTGTTGGACACCGCCTGTCCGAGTTGGTTGGTCGAGAGTTTGATGTCGGTGCCGTCGGGCGTGTCGGTCACTTCGGTCACGAACGCCTCGCGGTCGCCGTCCGACTCGCGGTCGGCCACCATCTCCTCGGCTATCTCGACCGCGCGACGCTCCTCGTCTGGCGTCGGGTCGCGGTCCGCGGCCCGGACCTGCACCACGCTGGCGTAGTACCCGCCCGCGATGCGGCCGCAGCGCTGGCACGTCTCGCGCGATATCTTCACCGGCACGACCGCCTCCTCCTCGATGTAGGTGCCGCGCACGACGCCCGAGAACTGGCAGTGCATCCGGATGGTGTTCTGGTCGACCTGCTCGGGTTCGACGCCCCACGTCACGTCACGCGCCTTCACGTGGACGCCGAGGGCCTCGCTCACCTCGTCTATCGCCACGTCGGTGTAGTCGCGCGCGCCGACGTCCACCCACCGGTTGCCGCGGTGGACCGCGCCGCACTGCGCGCACACCCTGACCTCGATGCGGTCGGGCGCGTCCACGAGGTCGAAGTCGTCGAAGTAGCACGCGTCACAGAGCGCCTCGTCCCGGTCGCGCGGCGCGCCCGGGAGCGGTTCCGAGCGCTCGGGGACCGGGTCCCCACAGCGGGGACAGAATTCGCGCGACTCGGCGGAATCACTCATCGGTCCCACTAGACGATTCGGCCGTTTAACAGTTGCTTGAGAGGCGTTGCCCCGCGGTTCCGGCGCGGTGGGACGCGGCGTCCGTCGGCCCGGCGGAGATTCGAGCGCGTTCCGCGCGGGCCGTCGACGGCCCGCGGTCGCGCGTTTGATTAGTCGGGCCTCCCTCGCCCGTGCCATGAACGTCCCCGAGGCGGCGACGTCGACGATTCGGCGGCCGCGGCGCGCCCTCGCGCTGATGATGGCCGTCGTGTTCGTCGACCTGCTGGGGTTCGGCGTGGTCATCCCCATCCTCCCGTTCTACGTGCGGAGCTTCGGCGTGAGCGACCTCTACATCGGCCTGCTCGCGGCGTCGTACTCGCTGATGCAGTTCGTCTTCGCGCCGCTACTCGGCCGCCTGTCGGACGAACGCGGGCGGCGGCCCGTCATCCTCGTCTCGCTGGCCGGGAGCGCGGCGGCGTGGACCGTGTTCGGATTCGGCGCGGAGTTCGCGTCGGCGTTCGGCCTCGTTGCCGGCCTCGCCACGCTGTTCGCCTCGCGGATGCTCGCGGGCGCGATGGGCGGCAACATCGCCGCGGCGCAGGCGTACGTCGCGGACGTGACAGCGCCGGAGCGCCGGGCGGGGGCGCTCGGACTCGTCGGCGCGGCGTTCGGCCTCGGGTTCGTGTTCGGCCCGGCGCTGGGCGGCGCGTTCGCCAGCGACCCCGTGGTGCGGGCGGCCGCCGACCTGTTCCCCTCGTTCGTACCCGCCACGCGCTTCTCGCTCCCGAGTTTCGCGGCCGCCAGCCTCTCGCTCGGGGCGTTCGTCCTCGCGCTGGTCGCCCTCCCCGAACCCGGACGGCGCGCCCCCCGCGGCGAGCGGACCAGCTTCGTGGGGCAGTTCTCCGCGGCCCTGGCCGACCGGTCGCTCCGGTGGCTCGTGGTCGCCTTCTTCCTCGTCTCCGTGGCGTTCGCGGGCGTGCAGGTCATGTTCATCCCGTTCGCGGCCGACGTGTACGGCTACGGCGCGACGGAGACCGCCCTCCTCCTGACGTACGTCGGGGCGCTGGGTGCGCTGAATCAGGGCGTCCTCGTGGGACGCCTCTCGCGGCGGTACGACGCGGCCCGCCTCTGCTTCGCGGGCGCGGCCCTCCTCGCGGTGGCGCTGGCGGCGCTCCCGTTCGCGCCCGTCGTCGGGCGCGCCCTCCTCCCGTCGCTCGTCGGCATCGCCGCCTTCCTCACGCCCGAACTCCTCGCGCTCCTCGGGGTGCTCTCGCTGCTGTCGCTCGGCAACGGTCTCCTCAACGTCTCGCTGGCGACGCTCGTGTCCACCCGGTCGAGCGCCGAGACGCAGGGGCGCGCGTTCGGCGTCACGCAGGGCGCGGGCAGTCTCGGTCGGACCGTCGGCCCGCCCCTGATGGCCGGCCTCTACGTGGCCGCGTACTGGTGGCCGTTCGTCGCCGGGGCGGTTCTGGTCGTTCCCGTGGTGGTGCTGTTCGGCGACGCCGTGGCCGACCGGGTGCGTCACGCCGCAAAGTGAGGTTCGAAACGCCCGGTTCCGAGCGTCTCACGCCGAGCGTGGCGCGTTAGCACGCTCCGGCAGAGTTTACCCCGCGGAGCCTCTATGGACGCTCACATGCAGTGGAAACCGGACTGGGGGCTCCGCGGTCGGATGCTCCTCACGATGTTCCTGCTGTTCGCCCTCTACATCGTCTTCGTGGGCGCGATTAGCCTCTACTTCGGACGGATGCTCCCCGCGCTGGTCATCATGGGCGGGTTCATGGCCGTCCAGTACTTCTTCAGCGACAAACTCGCCCTCTACAGCATGGGGGCACGGGAGGTCAGCGAGGAGGAGTACCCCGAACTCCACGCGGCCATCGGCCGCCTGTCACAGCAGGCCGACCTGCCCAAGCCGAAGGTCGCCGTGGCCGACTCGCGGGTGCCCAACGCGTTCGCGACCGGACGGTCCCAGAAGAGTTCCGCCGTCTGCGTCACGACGGGCATCCTGAACACCCTCGACCGGGACGAACTCGAAGGGGTGCTGGCGCACGAACTCGCCCACGTGAAGAACCGCGACGTGATGGTGATGACCATCGCGTCGTTCCTCTCGACGCTCGCGTTCATCATCGTGCGGTGGGGGTGGCTGTTCAGTGGCGGGCGCGAACGCGGCGGCAATCAGGCCCCGGTGTTCGTCGCCATCGTCGTGTCGCTGCTGGTGTGGATACTCTCGTTCGTGCTCATCCGGGCACTCTCGCGCTACCGGGAGTACTCGGCCGACCGCGGCGCGGCGACCATCACCGGCCGTCCCGCGGCGCTCGCGTCCGCCCTCCAGAAGATATCCGGGCGGATGGACAAGGTGCCCCGCGACGACCTGCGCGAGCAGTCGGAGATGAACGCGTTCTTCATCATCCCCATCAAGGCCGACTTCGTCGGTCGCCTGTTCTCAACCCACCCGCCGACCGAGAAGCGCATCGAGCGACTCCGGCAGATGGAGCGCGAGATGGAGACGGCCTGACGGCTCCGAACCGTCCACTTCTAAGGCCGTCCCGTCCCACCTCTCCCCATGGGCATCCTCGACTCCATCCGCTCCGCCCTCGGTCTGCGCGCGGAGGCCGACGCCACACGCGACGCCGACCCCGAGGACCTGTTCGGGATGAGCACCGCCTACCTCACCATGGAGGCGGACCTCGGCTTCGAGTCCGTCGGGGCGGCCGCCCTCTGTTTCTCCTCGGTCGACAGCACCGACTTCGCCCAGACCGTCGACGAGGTGGAGGCCATCCTCCGTGCGGGCGAGGAGGAGACGGGCACCACCTTCGACCTCCACGAGGACTCCCACGGGTGGGAGTGGGTGGTCCTCGCGGACGACGACGCCGAGGACCTCGTGACCAGCGTCCACTTCGCCGCCGACGAGTTCATCGAACGCGGCTACGGGTCGCGCCTCCTCGCGGCGGTCTTCGGCTTCGAACGGAACGGTCAGCGGGCCTACTGGATATACTCCTTCCGGCGCGGGGCGTACTACCCCTTCGCGCCCGACGGCAAGAACGACCAGAACGACCAACTCCTGTTCAAACTGGAGTCCGTCTTCGACGGCGAACTCGAACTGGAGGCGGACAAGGAGTACTGGTACCCCATGTGGCCGGACCGCCCTGGCGGCCATCCGTGGGGGTGACGCGGCGGTCGGCGCACCCGCTTCTGTCCCTCGTCTCACCTCGTCGCGGCTCCTCCCCGGCCCGCCGCGACAACCCTTCTCGGATTTGAACGTTCACGTCGACAGTCAAGTCACCGCCGCGCCGTCCCGCAGTTTCACTTTCACCGTCCTGTTAACGAGGGTTTATGTGGGCGACGGCGTAAGAGAGAGGTACGATGGCAGAAGACGATCTCGAGAACCTCCCTGGCGTGGGACCGGCGACGGCGGACAAACTCGTGGAAGCGGGCTTCGAGAGCTACCAGAGCATCGCGGTGGCCAGCCCCGGCGAACTGTCGAACACGGCGGACATCGGCGACAGCACCGCGGCGGACATCATCAACGGCGCGCGCGACGCCGCCGACGTCGGCGGCTTCGAGACGGGGTCGACCGTGCTCGAACGCCGCGAACAGATAGGGAAGCTCAGCTGGCTCATCCCCGAGGTGGACGACCTGCTCGGCGGCGGTATCGAGACGCAGTCCATCACCGAGGTGTACGGCGAGTTCGGCGCCGGCAAGTCGCAGGTCACCCACCAGATGGCG
Organism: Haloferacaceae archaeon 50; assembly: GCA_046097085.1. GTDB lineage: Archaea > Halobacteriota > Halobacteria > Halobacteriales > Haloferacaceae. Next base: position 736,107 of record CP175567.1, read on the forward strand.
GTCAACGTCCAGCTCCCCAGCGAACACGGCGGGCTGGAGGGCAGCGCGATCTTCATCGACTCCGAGGACACGTTCCGCCCCGAGCGCATCGACGACATGGTGCGGGGCCTCGACGACGAGATTCTGGCGGACACGATGGCCCACCGCGAGATAGAGGGCGGCCCCGGCGACGAAGAGGCGATGACGGCCCTCATCGAGGACATCCTCGACAAGATTCACGTCGCCAAGGCGTTCAACTCCAACCACCAGATTCTGCTGGCGGAGAAGGCGAAGGAGCTCGCCTCCGAGAACGAGGACTCCGAGTGGCCCGTGCGCCTGCTCTGTGTCGACTCGCTCACGGCTCACTTCCGCGCGGAGTACGTGGGCCGCGGCGAACTCGCCGAGCGACAGCAGAAGCTCAACAAGCACCTCCACGACCTGATGCGCATCGGCGACCTCTACAACACCGCCGTGCTCGTGACGAATCAGGTCGCGTCCAACCCCGACTCCTACTTCGGCGACCCCACTCAGCCCATCGGCGGGAACATCCTCGGCCACACCTCGACGTTCCGCATGTACCTCCGGAAGTCGAAGGGCAACAAGCGCATCGTGCGCCTCGTGGACGCGCCCAACCTCGCCGACGGCGAGGCCGTGATGCGCGTCGAGAACGAGGGGCTCAAGCCCGAGTGAACGCCGCCCGATACGCCCTCCGATGACCGGAACCAGACCCGACTCCCCGCCGGACGACGCCGACGCCCCTCGCGACTCGTTGACCGACGCGTTCGACGAGAGCGCGGCGAACGTCGCGGCGTTCGTCGACCGCCTCGACGCGGTGAACGAACTGCTCGACGCGGCCGCCCGCGAGGTCGGGGTCCTCCGGGGCGACCCGGACGCGACGCCGCCAGACGGCGCAGACGTCGCGGCGGCGCTGACCGACGCAGCCGACGGCCCTGCCGCCGACGCGGTGGCAGGCCTCGCCGAGGCCACGGGTCGCGACGGCGACGACGTCGCCGCCGCCGTGGAGGCGGTCGCCGAACTCCACCGAGAGGGCGCACTCTCGGGCGTGGCCGACTCCGTCACCGAAGAGGATGCGGTCCGCGCCGTGGAGGCGTTCGTGGACGCCTACCGGGACCCGGAGGTCGATGGCGGTGTGGGGTACCTCGTCGCCGCGGTGAACGCCCTGGGACGCGACGGCGGCCCGGACGAGAACGAAAACGAGAGCGAGAGAGACGCGGCGTAGCCCCGACGAACCCTCGTTCTCGCTCCTCCTCCGTTCGTCGCGCTCCCGCGAGCCTTTCGTTCGGCCACGGTTCGCTCGTTCGCGTCGGCTCCTCCGTCTCGTGCGGTGTTCGTACTGCGGTGGAGTCGCCGGTCTCGGGTTCAAGGGCGATCGCCCGAGCGCGCCCGACCGAGGTCGGCGATCGGACGGACACCGGTCAGCCGTCGCAGTAGTCGAGCGCCCGTCGGACGGCCTCTTTCCGGCCGATGAACGTCAGGTGGTCCCCGCACTCGATAGTGTCTTCGGGGTGGGGCAGTCGATTGTCTTCGTCCCTCGTGACGAGCGCGAGGTGACAGTCCTCGGGGAGTTCCGACTGGAGTTCGGCGACTGTCGCTCCGACGAGCCTCTCCGTCGTGACCTCGACCTCCTGGACGTCGCCCTCGCGGTCCAGTTCCGTCATCCAGCGGGCGATCCCCGGGCGTTCGATGACGTTGTCCATCGACCAGGCTATCGACATCCCGCTCGAGATCGCCTCGATATCGAGGTTCTCGAAGGCCTCGACGTTGTCGGGGTCGTTGACCCTGGCGACGACGGTTTCGACGCCGAACGTGTTCCGAGCGAGTTGACCGATCAGCAGGTTCACGTCGTCGTCGGCGGTCGCGGTGGCGATCACTTTCGCGTTGTCGGCACCCGCGTTTTCGAGGACGTCCCGGCGGCTTCCGTCGCCGTTGTGAACCGAGAACCCCTCCTGTCGGAGCCGTTGGACGACCCGCTCGTCCGTCTCGATTATCAACACCTCCTCGCCGCGGTCCTCGAGTCGTTCGGCGAGCGCTCGCCCGACGCGGCCCCCGCCGACGACGATCGCGCGCATCGGGATCACGTTCAATCCCTGCGCCAGGTGACGTGCTAGTCCACCTTCAAAGATGACGGTGACGAAGATCACCAGAAAGACCGTGCCGACGAGCGTCGTCGCCGCCTCCGGGTTCTGCGGACGGAGTTCGAGCGCGAACAACGTCGCGACGCTGGCCGGGATAATCCCGCGCGGTCCGATCGCGCTGATGTAGATCCGTTCTGCCAACGTGAACTTCTCCCCCATAGTACAGACCATGACCAGCGCGGGCCGAACGACCGCCGCGATGGCGATGACCGCGAGGAGCCCCCGCAGTCCGAGCGCGGTGAGGTCGCGGAACGTAAGCAGCGACGCGAGCGTGACGAAGACGAACGTCAGGACGATGAGCGTGACGTCCCCTTTGAACTGTTCGATCTGGTCTCGGTAGGGGAGCGAGACGTTTCCGAGGACGAACCCGCCGGCGGCGACGGCGGCGATCCCGGACTCGGAGCCCAGTTCGCCCGCGATGCCGGCCTCCGCCGCGATCACCTCGGCGAGCCCGTACGCGGTGAGAGCCGCGACCAGAACGATGAGGCGGGCGTTCTGGGGGGTGTTTTCGACGGAGAGTTCGACGTGGTTGAGGAGGTACCAGACGGCGCCGGCGATGACACACCCCACACCGACCCCGAGTCCGAGTCGGAGCGCGAACTGTCGAATCAACGTCGGGAGACCGCTGGACCCGAGCAGGACGTAGTCGAACATCACGAGCGCGAGTATCGCCGCCGTCACGTCGTTGCCCACGCCCTCCGTCTCGAGGGTCGTCGCGACCCGCTCGCGGACGGGAACGACGTTCATGATCGGGGTGATGACTGTCGGACCGGTCGCGACGAGGAGCGCGCCGACGAGCAGGGCGACGTCCCACGTCGCCCCGAGCGCGAATCGTACGACGACGGCGGTCCCGACGAGCGAGATGAGCGCTCCCACGGTGACGAGACGCAACGTCGCGCGCGGTGCCTCGCGGAGGCGGTCGACGTGGAGGTGGAACGCGCCCTCGAAGACGATGACGGCGACGCTCAGTCCGACGATCGCGGGGAGCGCGTCGCCGAAAATCGCGGGCCGAATGAGTCCGAGCCCCTCCGGTCCGACGACCACCCCCGCGATGATCAGAAAGAGCACGCTCGGGATTCGCAATCGGTCTGCGAGGACTTGCGCGGCGACACCGATTCCCATGATCGTAACCACGATTTGGACGATGTCGATGGCGGCGCTCATCGATACTCTGCTAGTGTGACGCGTTCGTTCGTCTCCGGTACTAGTATTCGTGCACTGTGTTACCGACGCACAAAACGGTTTCCACGGCGGAGGCCCGGGGATTCTCGTACGATTCTCGTCGGCGCGGCGCTACGCCGAGCGGCCCTCGACGTGCGGCGCGCGCACGAGTCGCGTCGGGGTCGATCGTGACTCCCGCGGACCGGCATCGCCGGCGGTGCGTTCCGAGACGCTGGTCCCGATGCCGTCGGGTGAGGTCTGCTCACGGCGATCAGCGAAACCCGGCGCTTCAGAGGCCGTAGAGGTGCGAAGAGAGGAAGAGAGACCACTCAGATGACACCGTCGCGTCTGCGACCCCTGTCACTCCTCGGTGGTCGTCTCGTCGATGTCGAGTTCGCCCTCGTAGATCTTCGCGCCGTCCTGTGCCACCTTCTCCGCGAGGACGGCACACTTGATGCGCATGGGCGAGATGTCGACGCCGAGCATATCCACCACGTCGTCGGTGTCCATCTCGGCCAACTCGTCGAGGGTCTTCCCCCGGAGTTCGCCCGTGAGCATCGAGGCCGAGGCCTGACTGATGGCGCAGCCGTCGCCCGAGAACGACACCGCCTCGATGGTCTCGCCGTCGTCGGCGAGGCGCACGTCCATCCGGATGGTGTCGCCACAGGAGGGGTTCTCCCCGACGTGGGTGAAGCTGGGGTCCTCCATCCCGCCGTGGTTTCGGGGGTTCTTGTAGTGGTCGAGAATCTGCTGCCGGTACATGTCCGAGCCCATACCCATGACTGTCTCCGAGTAGGCGAGTCGGGAGGAAAAGGGTTCCGCACCCCGTGGTCGGCCGCGTGGGGACGCGACGCGGCGGCGCGTCGGGACCGCCTACGCGAACAGGCGGCGCGCCTCGTCCACCGCGTCGACGAGGGCGTCTATCTCATCGCGCGTGTTGTAGATGTAGAACGAGGCGCGGGCCGAGGCGGCCACGCCGAGTTTGTCGTGGAGGGGCTGGGTGCAGTGGTCGCCCGCGCGGATGGCCACCGCGTGCTCGTTCAGGATGGAGGAGAGGTCGTGTGCGTGGACGCCGTCCACGTTGAACGAGACGAGACCGCCGCGTCGGTCGCCCGGGGGGCCGTACACCGTCACGTCGTCGGACTCGGTGAGACGGTCGTAGGCGTACTCCGCGAGGTGCGACTCGTGGCGCTCTATCCGCTCCATGCCGATGTCGTCGAGGTAGTCGGCTGCGCGCGCGAAGGCGATTCCCTGCGCGATGGGCGGCGTCCCCGCCTCGAACTTCCACGGCAGGTCCTCCCACGTCGACTCCTCGTAGGTGACGCTCCGTATCATCTCCCCGCCGAACATGAAGGGGTCCATCTCCTCCAGCAGGTGTTTCTTGCCGTAGAGCGCCCCCACGCCGGTCGGACCGCACATCTTGTGCCCGGAGAACGCGAAGAAGTCGGCGTCCATCGCCTCCACGTCGACGGGGCGGTTGGGGGCCGACTGCGCGCCGTCGACGAAGATGCGCGCGCCCACCTCGTGGGCCATGTCGGCGAGTTCGCCCACGGGGTTTATCGCGCCGAGGGTATTGGAGACGTGGACGGCGCTCACGAGACGGGTGTCCTCGTCGACGAGTTCCTTCGCGTGCTCCATGTCGAGTTCGCCCTCGTCGGTCACGCGGATGTACTCCACCGTCGCGCCCGTCTTCTTGGCTATCTGCTGCCACGTCACCAGCGAGGCGTGGTGCTCCATCTCGGTGAGCACCACCGTGTCGCCCGGTTCGAGGGCGTCGAGCCCCCACGCGTAGGCCACCAAGTTGAGCGCCTCGGTGGTGTTCTTCGTGAACACCAGTTCCTCGCGTCCGCCCGACGCACCCACGAACTCCGCGAGTCGGTCGTGGGCGTCCTCGTAGGCCACCGACGCCTCCTGACTCAGTTGGTGGATGCCCCGGTGGACGTTCGAGTTGTAGCTCCGGTAGTAGTCGACGATGGTTTCGACCACCTGCTCCGGGGTGTGGCTCGTCGCGGCGTTGTCGAGGTACACCAGCGGTTGCGTGTCGTCGGGACTCTCGCCCGGCGTGGTGACGTCGCCTCCCACCTTCCGGTCGAGAATCGGGAAGTCATCCCGTATCGCTTCGACGTCTATCGGGTCCGACTCCGTCGCTTTCATTGCTCCTTCCTATCCGCTCCACGACTAACATCTCTTCGGTCTCGGGGGTGCGGGGGAACCGAAATCGGTTACGAACTGGCAGTGTCGCGGCCGGTCTCGACCCGGCGACGGGAACCGTGAGCGGGGTCGCCCCCGGCGCTCAGCGCATCCAGAGCAGTTGGGCGTGCTGGGTGCCGTCGATGTGGAGCACCCGGTCCTCGTCGACGAGGCCGGCGTCGACGGCCACGCCGACCGCGCGTTCGCCCACGATGTTGGCGACGGTGGCGCGCGTCAGGCTCTCCACGACGGCGTCGGCGTCCACCTCGGCGGCGTCGTCGCCGCCGTAGAACTCCTCGGTCACGGTGATGGAGACGTCCGACTCCTCGAACGTCTCCCCGACCACGTCGGCGTCGGCCACCGAGACCAGCAGTCCCTCGGGCGTCTCGCGCTCCCTGAGCAGCATCTACGCGTCGTACTCCTCGACGAGGCGCTCCTCGGCCTCCTCGCGTATCTCGTCGGCCTGCTCTTGGACCTCCTCTGCCTCCTCGAACTCGCCGAGTTCTTCGAGGGCGCGCGCCTTCTCCTCCAGCACGTCGGCGTTGCGCATCCCGAGGCGGATAGCGTTGTCGAAGGCGTTGACCGCGTCCTCGTGGAGGCCGCGCTCCGCGAGGAAGAACCCCCGGTTGTACCACGCCTGCGGGAAGCGGGGGTCTACCTCGACCGCCCGCTCTGCGTGTTCCAGCGCCTGCTCCGTCTCGCCGAACTCCCAGAGCGCGTAGGCGAGGTTGGTCTCGGCCGTGGCGGCGTGCTCGGAGTCGTCGTCGATGCGGAGCGCCTCCCGGTACGCGCCGATGGCCTCGTCGTACTCCTCCAGTTGCGAGTGGGCCGCACCCTTGTTGACCCACGCCTCCTGCGCGTCGAGGCTGTCCTCGTCGGCGAACCGGGCGGCTCGCTCGAACGTCTCGGTGGCCTCCTCGAACCGGTTTATCTGCATGTACGACAGGCCGACGTCGACGAGGCTCTGGACGTCAACCTCGTCTTGGTCGATGTTACGCCGGTCGAGCGTGTCCGTGACCACCCGCGTGTCGACCGGGTCCACCTTCGAGGGGTCGACCTTGAGTTCGGGCGGGTCGAGCGTGAACTCGTCGTACTCCTCGTCGAACCCCTGTCCCTCGGAGAAGCGGTGTCGCCGCTCCTCGTTCGGGGCGTCCGCCGGGGCGTCGTCGCGTGCCGGGTCGTCCCGTCCGTCGTCGGGCGCGTCCCGTCCGTCGTCGCTCATGCCTCGGGATTGGGCGTCGCGGCGGTTAAGCCCTGCGTCACGTGCCGTCTCGGTCGCACCGGCGCCCGCGGGCGACGAGTCCGTCCGCGCGGGGTCAGGTCGTCCCGCTCGCGTCGTCTCCACGCCGTCGCCGCACCCACGCGTGTTCGCGCAGGTGCGCCAGCACGTCGAACCCCGTCTTCAGCGCGACCAGCAGGGCGACGAGGACGACCGGACTCCCGAACGTGACCACAAGCGTCGCGCCGAGGACGACGGTGACGTGGAGGACGAACACGCGACCGTACGGCGCGAACATCTGCCGAGACGCCGAGACGTCCCTGTACTCCTCGTGCCCGACGAAGTTGACGACGAATGACCCGCCGTGACTCGCCGCCATCGCGGCGCCGCCGAGTAGGGCCGCGCCCACGTCGACGCCGGCGAAGACGCCCGACGCGCCCGCGAACGCCGGGAGGCCGAAGAGGACGAACACGCCGTGGACGACCCAGAAGATACCGTAGTGGAGGGCGAAGAAGGCGGCGACCGGCACGTTCGCGGCGTAGGCGTGGGGACCGTCGACGAGCGACGACTCGTCGGGTCCCGAGAGGTCGAGCGGTCGGCCGTTCACCGTGGCCGAGAACGTCGCGCCGCCCTCGCTCGTCCCCCGCGCGAGCAGTATCTTCGGGACGTTCAGAAGGCCGACCACGCCGCTCTCGACCCAGTAGACGGCGAGTACGTCGAAGACCCCCCAGCCGAACCACAGCACGCCGACGAGGGGGAAGAGGTTGGCGACGACGAGGGCTCCCACGGCGACGGGCGAACTCGCGTCGGGCGGGCGGCCGAGTCGGCTCACGCCCGAGCAACGACCGGCGGAGAGAAAAGCGTGGCTCCGCCGAGACCGCTCCGCTCGCGTGCCGCGGCCGGTCGGTTCAGGGCCACACCCACGCCGTCTCTCCGGCCCGGCCGACCGGAACGCCGACGTCGAGGTCCGCGCCGATGAACCAGATGGAGTCGTCGGGGTGGACGGTCGTGGCGTTGATGGCGACGCGTTCGACGGCGTGTTCGGTGCGGTCGCCCTCGGCGCGACTCACCGTCACCTCGTAGTGGTACGGTCCCTCCGGGACGATGACTACCCGGACGTCCTCGTACGTGACGGTCCCTCTGTCGAGCGTGTCCGTCTCCGGAACTGGTGTCCTGCCTGACATGGTTTCACTCTCCGCGGCCGCCGTGGGGAGGCCGCTCGCCTCACACCCGTGACTCGCCGTCCGGCCCTATCGTTATGGGGTTCCTGCACTTCCGGCGACGGGCGTACTCTCCCACTACCACCGAACCGAACGGCGAGTCGGCACCGGGCGAGAGCGGCCCGCCCCGACTCTCGCCGCCCGGGACCGGATGACGCTCGTCACCCGGGACCGGATTTATGCCGCCGGGGCGCGCACGCGCCCGTATGGGCGCGCGACTGTTCCTCTCTATCGACCTCCCGGACTCGCTCGCGGACGACGTGGCCGCGGTGCAAGAGCACCTCCGCGACGCCGCGGGCCTGCGCTTCACGGACCCCGAGCAGGTCCACGTCACCCTCAAGTTCCTCGGCGACACCGACCGGTCGCGGGTGTCGGCCGTCGAGGAGGCGGTGGAGACGGCCGTCGACGACGCCGACGTCGGGCCGTTCGAGGCCGAGATAGGAGGTCTCGGCGTCTTCCCGAGCCTCGACTACATCAGCGTGGTGTGGGCGGGCGTCCGCCGCGGCGACGCGGAGATGACCCGCCTCCACGAGGCCATCGAACGCGAGACCACCACCCTCGGCTTCGACGCCGAGGCCCACGAGTTCACGCCCCACGCCACCGTCGCCCGGATGGACGACGCCCGGGGTAAGGACCTCGTCCAACGCGTCGTGCGCGAGGAGGACCCCACCGTCGGGTCGTTCCGGGTGAGCGAGGCACGCCTCAAAGAGAGCACGCTGACCGACGCGGGACCGGAGTACGAGACGGTGACGCGGTTCTCGCTGTGAGCGGCCCGAACCCCGCCGCGTCCGCGTCCAAAGGAACAAGTCTTTATGCCGCACCGCGGAAGAAACTGGTACTATGGGTAAGAAATCGAAGGCCAAGAAGAAGCGGCTGGCGAAACTGGAGCGACAGAACAGCCGGGTGCCCGCGTGGGTCATGCTCAAGACCAACATGGAAGTCCAGCGCAACCCCAAGCGCCGCAACTGGCGGCGGAACGACACGGACGAGTAAGTAATGAGCGCGAACGACTTCGAGGAGCGAGTTGTCACGGTCCCCCTGCGCGACGCGAAGCAGGCGCCCAAGGGAGAGCGCGCGGACCGCGCGATGCGCATCGTCCGCGAGCACCTCGCCAAGCACTTCAAGGTCGACGAGGCCGACGTCCGCCTCGACCCGTCCGTCAACGAGTCCGTCTGGTCTGGCGGCCGGGCGAACCCGCCGCGGAAGCTCCGCGTCCGCGCGGCCCGCTTCGTCGAGGACGGCGAACCGGTGGTCGAGGCCGAACCCGCAGAGTAACGTGCTTCGCGCCTCCTTCGCCGGGTCGTCCTACGTCGGCGTGTTTGCCCGTGCCACCGACGACGTGCTCCTCGTCCGCCCGGACGCCGACGAGAGCGTGGCGTCCGACATGGCCGAGGAACTCGGCGTGCCGTCGCTCACCACCACCGTCGGCGGGTCCGGCACCGTCGGGGCGCTAGCGACCGGCAACGAGAACGGCGTCCTCGTGTCGAGTCGCGCCACGTCGGCCGAGAAGGAGGCCATCGCCGACGCCGCTGACGCGCCGGTGGCCGAACTCCCCGGGCGCATCAACGCGGCCGGGAACGTCGTCCTCGCGAACGACTACGGCGCGTACGTCCACCCCGAACTCTCGGACGAGGCGGTCACCGCCGTCGAGGAGGCGCTCTCGGTGCCCGTCGAGCGCGGATCGCTCGCCGACGTCCAGACCGTCGGCACCGCCGCCGTCGCCACCGACGAGGGCGTGCTGTGTCACCCCAAGTCTCGCGAACCCGAACTCGAAGCTCTCGAAGACCACCTCGACGTGCGCGCCGACATCGGCACCGTGAACTACGGCGCGCCGCTGGTGGGGTCGGGGCTGGTGGCCGGCGCCGACGGCTACGTCGTCGGCGAAGACACCACCGGGCCCGAACTCGGGCGCATCGAGGACGCGCTCGGCTACATCGACTGACACGCAGTTTCTTCCCGGGCTGACCGCCTCACCGCACCGCCCATCGCCGCACGGCACGTCTCGTCCTCCGAGTCCCGTCGCACGCTGTGGAGGCGGCGCTCTCGGCACCGCGAGTAGGAAGATACTTCCCGTTCGCTCCCCCACGACACGGTATGTCCCAGTTCTCCGTTAGCGGACGGTTCCAGACGCGAAACGGGTATCAGGAGTTCCAGACTCGGCTCGACGCCGAGAACGAGAACGTCGCCCGCGAGCACGTGTTCTCGCGCATCGGCAGTCAGCACGGACTCAAGCGCACGCAGATCGAACTCAACGAGGTGAGCGAAGCATGATGGGCGGTGGCGGCGGTGGCGGCGGCCAGCAGCAACTCCAGCAGCTCTCGCAGGAACTGCAGGCCATCGAGGGCGAGATAGAGGAGATAGAGGGCGACATCGAGGAGCTCGAACAGGAGAAACGCGACATCGACGAGGCCATCGAGGCCATCGAGACGCTCGAATCCGGCTCCACGGTGCAGGTCCCCCTCGGCGGCGGCGCGTACCTCCGCGCCGAGATTCAGGACATCGACGAGGTCATCGTGAGCCTCGGCGCCGACTACGCGGCCGAACAGAAGCAGGACGACGCCATCTCGTCGCTGGAGCGCCGGAAGGACGCCCTCGACGAGCGCATCGCCCGCCGGGAGGGCGAGATCTCCGACCTCGAAGACGAGAGCGCACAGCTCGAACAGCAGGCCCAGCAGATGCAACAGCAGATGCAACAACAGCAGATGCAGCAGATGCAGCAGATGCAGCAGGACGAAGACGAGTAAGCCCCCCGCATCCGCCCTCTAGATTCAGATGTTCGATAGCCTGAAAGACAAGCTCAACAGTTTCCGCAAAGACGTCGAGGAGACGGCCGAGGAGAAGGCGGCCGAGGCTGAGGCCGAGGCTGAGGCCGAGGCCGAGGCCGAACCGGCGGCCGAGGCCGAACCGGAGGCCGCCCCCGACGCCGACGCCGAAACCGCCGAGACCGGAGCGGAGGCCGACCCCGCGGCCGCGACGGAGGCCACCGCGACGGCCGACGCCGCGGCGTCCGAGGCGCCGACCGACGCCGAGAGCGGCGACGCGGCCGCGGCCGAGAGCGAACCCGAGAGCACTCCCGACGCTGACGCCGACGCCGTCGAGACGCCGACGCCCCGGCCCGACGTCTCGGACTCGTCGGGCGACGCCGAGGGCGAGGGCGAGACCGAGGCGGAGTCGGAGGCTAGCCCCGGCCGCCTCAAGCGCGCCGCGGCGTTCGCCACCGGCAAGATAATCATCGAGGAGGAGGACCTCGAGGACCCGCTGTGGCAGTTGGAGATGGCCCTGCTGGAGAGCGACGTGGAGATGAACGTCGCGGAGGCCATCCTCGACACCATCCGCGAGAAGATGGTGGGCGAGACGCGAAAGCAGGTCGACACCACGGCCGAACTCGTGGAGGAGGCGCTCCACGACGCTCTCCTCGACGTCATCTCGGTCGGCCAGTTCGACTTCGAGGCCCGCATCGCCGAGGCCGACAAGCCCGTGACGGTCATCTTCACCGGTGTCAACGGCGTGGGTAAGACCACCACCATCGCCAAGATGTCGGAGTACCTCGAATCGCGGGGCTACTCGACGGTGCTCGCCAACGGCGACACCTACCGCGCGGGGGCCAACGAGCAGATACGCAAGCACGCCGACAACTTGGACCGGAAGCTCATCACCCACGAACAGGGCGGCGACCCGGCGGCGGTCATCTACGACGCCGTCGAGTACGCCGAGGCCCACGAGATGGACGTGGTGCTGGGCGACACCGCGGGTCGCCTCCACACCAGCAACGACCTGATGGCCCAACTGGAGAAGATAAATCGGGTCGTCGACCCCGACATGACGCTGTTCGTCGACGAGGCGGTGGCGGGGCAGGACGCGGTCCAGCGCTCCCAGAAGTTCGACGAGGCGGCGGAGATAGACGGCGCGGTGCTCACCAAGGCCGACGCCGACTCCAAGGGCGGCGCGGCCATCTCCATCGCGTACGTGACCGGCAAGCCCATCCTCTTTCTCGGCACCGGCCAGGGCTACGACGACCTCCAGCGGTTCGACCCCGAGGAGATGGTCGACCGCCTCCTCGGCGCGGACGAGGAGTAGGGGCGGCGCCGATCCCGGCGAACGCCGTCGAACCCGCCCCCGTTCTCCGGCACTCGTTCGACCGTCTATCGACCGGGGGTCGTCGTCGCGCGTCGGCTACGGTCGGAAGCGCGCGACGACCGGGAGGTGGTCGGATCGATACGCACCCTCTCGGACGCCCAGCGTCCGATACTGGACCACTTCGGCCTCGGCGGGAGTGAAGACGTAATCGATCCGGTCCTGAATCTCGCCGGTGAAACCGTGGTAGGTACCCCAGGGACCGTACACGGACGTGGTCCCGGCCTCGCGGCGGCCGTCGAGGACCGGACTCCCGCCGGCGCCGGTCTGCCCCGTGATAACGTGGTACGGCGGAGCCGTCGGAACGGAGTTGAGGTCGCCGGTGATGACGACCGTCTCACCCTCCTCCGCGCGCTTCTCGGCCCGACTCCGGATGATCTCGGCGGAGTTGCGGCGGGCGGTCGGGTCGACGTGAGAGAAGTGGGTGTTGCAGAACCAGATATCCGTCCCGGTCTCTTCGTCGCGGAGGCTCGCCCACGTGGAGATCCGTGGGTTCTCGGCCTCCCACCCGATGCTCGGGACGTCGGGGGTCGGCGAGAGCCAGAAGACGCCCTTTTCCCGGACCCGAAAACGGTTCTTCGGCCACGCGATCGGGACGGCCTCGCTCTCGTCGCCGCCCTCGCGACCGAGTCCGTACCACTCGTAATCGGTGACGGTCTCCTTGAGGTCGGTAAACTGGTTGGGCTGTGCCTCTTGGACGCCCAAGAGGTCGGGGTCGATCTGATCTATCGCCTCGGCGACGCGCGGGAGGCGCGACTCCCACTGGTAGTCGTCCTCGGGGTTGTCGTAGCGGATGTTGAACGAACAGGTCGACAGCGTCCCGTCGGTGTTCGGTTGGGCCGCCTCCGACTGCTGGGTGCCCGAGAGCGACCCCAGCGCGTTGACGTTGCCTGCCGCGCTCAGGAGGGTGCCGATACCGACGACCGTCTCGCGCCGTGATAGCGAACTGGATTCCATCGCGTTTCGAATCAGGTTCAACCACGCTGAAATAACTCTCGAAAAGAATATATATTTCACTTCAATTCTATTGTGAGGAGTCAGTAGGTATCGGTACGCGGACAAGTGGGGGAGTTGCGTTGCAGACCGGTACGTAGTCGTCGTTACCGTTACGTATCCCTCCCGAATTTGACACAGATTGCGGAGCTGGCCGAATCTATATATCTCGGGCGAAAGTCGCGCCGCGCGTAATCGCGCACCGACAGAGGACACGATGATGCGCGTGGTCCCGCGACTCCGGTCCTGTCGGTCCCCTCGGCGAACGATCGTCCGAGCGTAGTTCGCCTCGTCGCCCGCCGCTCGGCTCCCCCCGTGGACGGGGACGGTCGCCGCCGCGGCAACAGGTGTCTTCCCTCTGCGCCGCGTGTCCCCTCTCGCATGAGTACTATCCTCGGCATCGAGTGCGCGGGCGGCGCGGTGGTGGCGGCCGACCGGACCGTGGTCCGCGGCGGGAGCGTCGCGAGCACGAACAAGGAGCGGACGTTCGAGTTCGACGAGTGCGGAGCGGTCGCCCTCGGCGACGACGTGGACGCGTTCGGGCGCGAGTTGGAGAACGAGGTGCGGTCGTACACCACCGAGCAGGACGAGGAGATGGGGCTGACGCCGTTCGCGAGCGTCGCGTCCGACCTCGCCGAGTCCCACGGCGTCGCAGTCATCCTCGCCGCACGCGACGACGACGGCGTCGCCCGGGTCCGCGCGGTGGACGAGTCGGGCGGGGTGACGGAGGACCCCGTGGCGGCGTTCGGCAGCGGTGCGTCGTTCGCGCTGGGGCAACTCGAGACGCTCGAACGCGACGACCTCTCGCTCGACGCGGCGGTCACGGAGATAGAGGGTCTGTTCGCCGCGGTGGCCGAACGCGACACGGAGACGGGCGACGAGATAGACCTCTACTCGCTCGAATCGGCGGACTGACGCTCCGGCCCCGGCGTCGGTCGGCGTCCACGGCGCGCGACGCCGCCGACGGCCGCGTCTAGACGAATAAAGGCTTTACCGCCTGCGACTCGTACCTCGGACCAATGGTACTCGACGATCTCGGGAGTTCGCTCCGGGGCACCCTCAACAAGCTTCAGGGCAAGTCCCACATCGACGAGGACGACGTGCAGGAGGTCGTCAAGGAGATTCAGCGCTCGCTCCTGCAGGCCGACGTGGACGTCAGCCTCGTGATGGAGCTGTCGGACAGCATCAAGCGGCGGGCGACCGAGGAGGACCCGCCGGGCGGCACGTCCGCGCGCGACCACGTCCTCAAGATAGTGTACGAGGAGATGGTGGACCTCATCGGCGAGTCCACCGAGATACCGCTCGAACCCCAGACCATCATGCTCGCGGGGCTACAGGGGTCGGGCAAGACCACCACCGCCGCCAAGATGGCGTGGTGGTTCTCGAAGAAGGGCCTGCGCCCCGCGGTCATCCAGACCGACACCTTCCGACCCGGCGCGTACGACCAAGCGAAGCAGATGTGCGAACGCGCCGAGGTGGAGTTCTACGGCGACCCCGACGAGGAGGACCCCGTCACCATCGCCCGCGAGGGGATGGAGGCCACCGAGGACGCCGACGTCCACATCGTCGACACCGCGGGCCGCCACGCCCTCGAATCCGACCTCATCGACGAGATAGAGGAGATAGAGTCGGCGGTGAACCCCGACCGCAACCTGCTCGTCCTCGACGCCGCCATCGGGCAAGGGGCGAAGGACCAGGCCGTCGAGTTCGACGACGCCATCGGCATCGGCGGCGTCGTCATCACGAAACTCGACGGTACCGCGAAGGGCGGCGGCGCGCTGACCGCCGTCAACGAGACGGACTCGTCCATCGCGTTCCTCGGCACCGGCGAGACGGTACAGGACATAGAGCGGTTCGAGCCCAACGGCTTCATCTCCCGGCTCCTCGGGATGGGCGACCTGAAACAGCTGTCCGAACGGGTCGAGCGCGCGATGGCCGAGACCCAAGAGGAGGACGAGGACTGGGACCCCGAGGACATCATGAAGGGGTCGTTCACCCTCAAGGACATGCAAAAGCAGATGGAGGCGATGAACAAGATGGGGCCGCTCGACCAGGTGATGGACATGATTCCGGGTCTCGGCGGCGGCATCAAAGACCAGTTGCCCGACGACGCGATGGACGTGACCAAAGACCGGATGCGGTCGTTCGAGGTCATCATGGACTCGATGACCGAGGCCGAACTCGAACACCCGCGCGCCATCGGCGCGGAGCAGGTCCGCCGCATCGCCCGCGGCTCCGGCAAGGACGAGGAGACGGTGCGCGAACTCCTCCAGCAGCACAAGATGATGGAGCGCACTCTCAAGCAGTTCCAGGGGATGGGCGACGGCGACATGCAGCGCATGATGAAGAAGCTCCAGAACCAGGGCGGCGGCGGCGGTGGCGGCATGGGCGGCCTCGGTCCGTTCGGCGACTGAGGTGGCCCTCGCCGCGACCGGACTTTCTTTACCCTCGCGTCCGTCGGCAGTCTCGGTGACGGGTGAACCGACGCGCCGACTGGTCGACCGCCTCCCGACCCTCTCTCGCCTCGCCGAGTTCGACGCGCTGGCGCTCGCTGCGGCCATCTGGTTTCTGGCGAAGTTCCTCCGGTACGCGTTTCCGCCCCTGTTCGGCACCCTCCAAGAGACCTACGGCGTCTCCAACACGGTCATCGGCGCGGCGTTCACGGGGCTGATGCTCGCGTACGCCTCGATGCAGTTCCCCTCCGGAGCGCTGGCCGACCGGTTCGGCGCGGTCCGCGTCATCGCCGGCGGTGCGGTACTTGCCGGCGCGGCGGCGCTCCTCGTGTCGGTGGCCTCCCCGTTCGTCCTCCTCGTCGCAGCCATGGTGCTCATCGGCGCCGGAACCGGCGCGCACAAGACGGTCGCTGTGGGTCTGCTGGCCACCGTCTACCCCGAGCGGACGGGGCGGGCGCTGGGCGTCCTCGACACGTTCGGCGCGCTCAGCGGGGCGGCGGCCTCGGCCGTCGTGGTCGCGGTCAGGGGCGCACCGGGGTGGCGGACGGTGTACGTCGCCGGCGGCCTCGTCGGCCTCTCCCTCGCCGTCCTGTTCGTCCGGCGGGTTCCGCGGCGGCTCCCCGACGCGGATGCGGCGGAGTCGGACGACCCGTCCCGCGGTGTTCGTCAGTACCTCCGCCTGTTCGGCGACCGCCGCTTCGTGGTGTTCGTGGCCGTGACCGTGCTGTACGCATTCACCTTCAGCGGGGTGACGTCTTTTCTCCCCCTGTTTCTCACCGAGTACGCGGGTCTCTCACACACGTTCGCGGGACTCGTCTACGGCAGTCTGTTCGTGGTCAGCCTCGTTCAACTGGTGACGGGTGACCTGAGCGACCGAATCGGCAACCTGCCCGTGATGGCGGCGACGATAGGCCTCGCGTTCGTCGGCCTCTCGGTGGTCGTGACGGCGTCGTCGCCGCTGGTCCTCGCGGGCGCGGTGCTCGCCTTCGGTGCAGGCGGCCACGGGTTCCGTCCCGTCCGGGGGTCGTATCTGGTAACCGTCATCCCGGAGGACGTGGGCGGCGGTACGCTCGGCATCGTGCGCACGTTCAGCATGGTAGCTGGGGCGGGGTCGCCCGCCGTGGTGGGGTTCGTCTCGGACGCACTCGGGTTCGGCGTCGCGTTCGCCATGCTGGCCGCAGTAACGCTCGTGGCGTTCGCCCTCCTCGTCGTCCTCGTCGCCGTCGGCCGCGGCGAGTGAGGCCGCCCGGGCGCCTCCGAACCGCCGGCCACCGCGCCGCCGGCCGCCACGCCTACCTCCCCGCGGCCCCTCGTCGGGACCCCATGCCGACCGACATCGAACGCGCCCGCGACGCCGTCCGGCGCGCGAGCGACGCGGCCGACGGCGAGGTACAGGAGCAGCTCAACTCGATAGAGGAGAGCCTCGCCGAGCTCACCGCGGGGTCCGTCGACGCCCCCGACCACCCCGACCGGGTGGCGGAACTCGAGCGCAAACTCGACGCGCTCGCGGAGGAGAAAGCCGAGGACGAGGCGTTGGCCGACGCCGTGACCGACGCCCGCGACCGCCTCGACGCGTACCGCACCGGCGGCGACTGACCGGCCGCCCGCGGAGGTCCGCCCGGCGCCCTCGCCGTCGGGCGAGTTACCCGACGCCCGCCGCACTGCAACCGATTTTTACCCCGGCGGGTCGACCACTCCGACGATGAGCGTGCGCGAGGTGGCCGTCGAGGCGTACCGCGAAGCCCTGCCGGCGCTGGCTGCGAGCGCCGTCGGCGGGTTGCTCGCGGGCGTCGTACTCGGCGGGATGCGAGCGGAACTCCGGGCCGTACCGGGCCTGCTGGTCCTCGTGCCGGCCCTGTTGGCCACCCGCGGCAACGTCTACGGGTCGCTCGGCGCGCGGGTGGCCACGGCGCTCCACCAAGGTATCCTCGAACCCCGCGTCCGGTCGGGCGACGCCCGACTCCGCGCCGCCGTCGTCGCCGCCCTCTCGAACGGCGTGCTCGCCAGCGCGTTCGCCGCCGTGATGGCGTTCGTCGTCCTCTCGCTCCTCGGGCGGCAGGTGGCGTCGGTCCTGACGCTCGTCGGCGTCTCCATCGTCGCCGGCCTGCTCTCGGGCGTCGTGCTGACCGCGGTGGTGGTGTCGGTGGTGTTCGTCGGCTACCGCCGCGGGCGCAACCCCGACACGCTGGTCGGCCCCATCGTGACCACCACGGGCGACGTGTTCGGCATCCTGTTTCTCCTCTTGGCCGTGCGCCTCGTGTTGGCGCTGGGGGGCGGATAGATGCCGTCCGAGTGGACCGTCCGGTCGATATCCCGCGCGATGCTCCCCGTCCTGCTGGCGCTCACGCTGGTCGAGATAGGTAGCGGCCTCGTCCTCGGGAGCTTCGAGGCCCAACTGTACGACTTCCCGACGCTCCTCGTCCTCGTGCCCGTGACCATCGGCACGGCGGGCAACCTCGGCAGCATCCTCGCCGCCCGCCTCTCGACGGCGTTCCACCTCGGCGTGCTGTCGTTCGACGCCGCCGACGACGTGCTGTCCGGCAACGTCGTCGCCACGGTGGCGCTCTCGCTCACCGTCTTCCCCGTCATCGGGGCCGGAGCGTGGGTGATGACCGCGCTCACCGCCGGTACCCGCCTCGGCATCGACACCGTGGTGGCCATCTCCTTCCTCTCGGGCGCCGCGCTGGCCGTCCTCGCGGTGGCGGTGACGCTCGTGGCCACCTACGGCGCGTACCGGTTCGGTCTGGACCCCGACGACGTGGTCATCCCCGTGGTCACCAACGTCTGCGACGTGCTGGGCGTGTTGGTGCTGTTCGGGGCGGTGGCGGTGGTCGTGTGAGCGCGACCCGACCCTCCTCGGCTCCTTGTCGCCCCAGTTCGCCTTGAAGTCCCACTTCAGGCTCACGACGAGCTTACAGCCGTACTCGCGGGCCGCCCGCCGGAGGGCGAGAACGTCCGGGTCGCTCGCCGGGTTCGCTCCCTCGGAGAGTTTCTTCCGCACGTCGACGAACGCTCGCACCCACGTCGTGCCGCTGTCGTCCAGCAACTCCATGTGGTCCAAGAGCCGACGCGGGCGCCCGTTGAGGTTGGCGCCGACGACCGGCGTCCGGGTCGGTTCTCCCGCACCGGCGTCGCCGTCCCGGTCCGTCTCGCCGGCGGCGGCCGTCGTCGCACTCTCGCGGCGCGGGGTCGGAGTCGAACGGGGAGCGCCGTCGTCGCCCCCGTCGCCGCCCTTCGTGCCGGCACCCGTCCCGCGGAGGCCCAGTCCGGCGACGCCGAACCCCGCCCCCGTCACCGCGGCGCCCGTGACGAATCGGCGTCGGGTGACGAACCGGACGTCTCGCCCGGAGGCTCTGTCGCCCTCTCGCTCGCCGCCCGCCGGGTCACTCCCCAACCGCCCTCACCCCGTCGCGTCCGCCCGTCGCCCCGCGTGTTACGCCGAATCGCTCCCCCGCGAGCGGTCGCCTCCTACTCGGGCCGGGGTCCGTTCCCGGCGTCTGCTCGCCGTCACGAGAGATCGCCATACCGAGCCGAGGGCGTTCTCTCCGGTTGGAGATTCGTCTTTGTTTACTGCTGAGTTAAATAATATCTTCTCGCCCGAACCGTCACTCCGTTCCGCTCGTGTCCGTCCTGCCCGGCCCGCTCACCGCTCGTCGGCGTCCACCGGCTTGCCCTCCTCGGTGGGGGGCGCGACGTGGTCGACGAACTCGTCGACGCTCGGCTCTCGGACGGTCACGTCCACCTCGATGTCCCCGAGTTCGTCGGGGTTGCCCACGGCGAAGTTGACGACGCCGCGGAGCGCGGCCTGCTTCTTGAGCGCGAACGAGAAGGCGTCGTCGGACCGCCGCTTCGCGAACTCCCGGCGGGCGGTGTCGAGTATCTCCTGTCGGTGGAGCAGTTCCGAGAAGTGGTCGAGCGAGTGCGTCTCGCCCACGAGGCGGCCGGGCTGGTGTTCGAGGTCCGCGTTCGGGAACAGGTTCGTGACGGCGTCGGCCACCCGGTCGGTCACCTCCGTCTCGCGCACCGGCGCGACGATGCGCACGTCGACGCTGTATATCATCGCGTCACCTCTCGCTCGTCTCCGTCCTCGTCCGTGCCCTCGGCGTCGGGGACGCGGACGCCCGACTCGTCGGCGAGAGCGTCGACGCCCTCGCGGAACAGCGCCCGCACGCGCCGTCGGAACGCGTCGAGCGTGTCGGTGTTGTCTATCACCACGTCCGCGCGCGCCATCGCCTCGTCCATCCCGAACCCGCGTTCGCGCTGGTCGCGCGCGGCGAGGCCCTCGCCGCCGCGCGAGGCCTCGTCGTCCCGCCCCCGCTCCGCGACGCGCTCCCGGCGCACCTCGAAGGGCGCCTCGACGCTCACGAGCGTGAAGTCGTCGCCGAACGCCTCGACGAACCGGTCGACTTCGACGCCCGAGCGGATGCCGTCGACGAGGACGGCGTCGGCGTCGGCGAGGCGATCCTCGACCATCGGGAGCGACCGGGCCGCCACGGCGTCGGGGCCGTCCTCCTCCCGGAGCTTCTGCGCCACCTCTCCGTGGTGGGTCGCGGGGTCGAGTCCGCGCTCGCGGCACTCCTCGCGGATGACGTCGCCCATCGTCACCACGGGGATGCCCTCTTCGCGGGCGACGGCCGCGGCCTCGCCCTTCCCGCTCCCGGCGAGGCCCACGGTACCGAAGACTGTCGTCATGGCGCGCTCTATTCGTGACGCGGCCTTATGCTGTTCGGCACGCGGTCGACGGCGGGCGACCGGCCGCCTCCGCTCGACTTCGGCTCCGCCGCCCCGCCCGCGTCACGTTTTTCGCCGCCCGACGCCTCCCTTCGGACATGAGCGACCGTTCCCTGCTCGTGCGTGCGCTGTGGTTCGTGGTCGTCGGCTGGTGGGCCACGCCGGTCGTGGTGAACGCCGCGTGGCTCCTGAACGCCACGATAATCGGCATCCCGCTCGGCATCAAGGTGCTCAACTTCGTGCCGACGGTGCTGTCGCTGAAAGAGCCCCGCTCCCTGACCGCCCCGGCGACGGCGCGCGGCCAGCGCTCGCTCGTCGTGCGCGCCGTCTACTTCGTCCTCGTCGGGTGGTGGCTCAGCCTCCTGTGGGCCGAACTCGCGGCGTTCCTCTCGATCACCATCGTCGGCCTGCCCGTGGCGTACTGGATGTTCAACCGCCTGCCGTTCGTGACCTCGCTGTACCGGTTCCACGGCTGACCCAGCCGTCGCGTCTCCCCGACCCGAACCCGTATCGCTTTTTTGCCCCCGCCCTGTGTGTCCCGACGAGGGCACGTAGCTCAGTCCGGATAGAGCGTCGGACTTCTATCCCCGTCGGGTTCCGTCGGGGGAAGACATCCGACGGTCGTGGGTTCAAATCCCATCGTGCCCGCTTCTCCGCGAGCGTCAGCGAGCGGTGAGCGGCGACTGGGATTCGAAGCAGGGAGCGGGAGGTGAGCGAGTGACACGAGCGAACGGGAGCGACCGCGGTTCAAATCCCATCGTGCCCGTCCAGCTTTTTACTTCGTCGGGTCGCGCGAAGCGCACCACTCCTCGCAAAAAGCTGGACCAAAAACAGGCCGCTCGCTCGGCCTCGGGCCTCGCTCGCGGTCTGCTACTAGGGACCCGTTTTACTTCGTCGGGTGAGCCGAAGAGCACCGCTCTCCACGGGCGACCCGCGAGTCGCCCGTGGAGAAGCGAGACGGCGGAGCCGTCTCGCCCTCCTCGCAAAACGCTGGCTTCGGGAGCGAAGCGACCGAAGGTTCGTCGCGGCGAAGCCGCGACGGTGGACCAAAAAGACGCCGCTCACTCCCTCCGGTCGCTCACGGTCTTCTGCTGAGAACACCGCTACCGCGTTCCGTACCTCTCCGATGGACTTGAAGCAGGGAGCGGGTGGTGAGCGAGCGGACGCTCGCTCGCGCGGACGGTCACTCCCCTACCGACTCAGGTTCGTCGTGCTGAACCGACCAGCCGGGGTTTATTCCGCAGGCCTCGCGTTCGGTGTACTCGATCTCCGTGTCCGGTCCGACCCGGTCGCCGCCCTCGACCTCCTCGACGCGGAACGGCACGTCCATCTGGCTACCACAACAGCCCACGTCGGTGAACTCGTCCCACTCGTCGCCGACGGCGACGGCGTCCCGCGTCTTGCGGAGATACTTCTTGTAGTACTCCTGTTCGACCCGGGACCGGCCGTGCCGCCCGAGGTCCGCGGGGTACGACAGGACGACGCGCGTCGCGGTCCGCTCCTCGCCCACTTCGGAAGCCGTCATGGTTCGAAGTAGGGCGCGAAGCGGTAAAGGGGCACCGCCCCCCTCCGTCGCCGCCGCTCTCCGGTCGCCACCGTCACGCCGCGCAGGGGTCGGTCACGCCGTAGTAGTCGGCGAACACCTCGACGGTAGCCTTGTAGAGGCCGAGGAGCACCGGGCCGAAGAATAGGCCCACGACGCCGAAAACGTACGCCCCGCCGAACACGCCGACGAGGACGACGGCCGAGTGGAGCGACGACTCCCGGTCGATGACGAGCGCCCGCAGGTAGTCGTCGGTGACCGCGACCACGGTCATCCCGTAGACCACCAGCAGCACCGCGGCGAGAGGGCGGCCCTGCAACAGGAGGTAGAGCGCGGCCCCGCCGAGGACGGGCGAGACGCCCACGATGGGCACCATGGCGAGGAACATCATCACCAGCGTCCAGAACGCGGCGTCGGGAACCCCCGCCACGGCGAGGCCGACGCCGGAGACGAGACCCTGTAGCGAGGCGACGAGGACGTGCCCTTTCAGCACCGCCCACGTCGTCTCCTCGGCCGACGCGTAGAGGCGGTCCTGCACCTCCCGCGGGAGGGGGGTCACCCGCTTCGTCCACTCGACGGCGGTCTCGCCGTCCTTGAGCAGGTAGTAGACCAGAAAGAGGAGCAACAGGAGGCCGAGGAAGGCGTGAAAGCCCGTCCGCACCAGCCGCGACGCGCGCTCCCGCAGGAGCGACTTGACCCGGTCGAGCGCGAGGTTCACCGGCTGTTCGACCTGTATCTCCACGCCGAACGTCCGTTCGAGCGTGCGCTCTGCCGGTCGGAACGCCGGTAGCGCCTCCACGCTGGTCGGCAGGTCCGCGAGCGCCGAGTGGACGAGGAGACCCAACGGCACGACGAACAGCACGACGGCGAGCGTCACCAGTCCGAACGCGGCCGGCCCCGCCCCCACCGTGGATTCGAGACGCTCCTGTGCGGGGTAGAGGACGAACGCGAGCAGTACCGCGGCGAGCACCGTACTCAGAAACGGCCGCACTATCAGCGCCGACAGCACCGTGAGGACCGCGAGCAACGCGACGGCGAACCCGGTTCGCGTGCGCATACGTTACGTACACTTAGACAGACGCAAAGAAGTGCTGGCGGGCGTACGGCCGCCCGCGGACCGTCGGGTCGCGTCCGTCGGTTACGCCTTCTGACCGGTCGCCCAGACGGTGTAGCCCTTCACCTCGTCGGGCGCGCCGTCGCCGAAGCCGAACTTGAACCGCTCGGTGTCGCCCGGCTTGAACGGTTCGTCGAAGTCGAGCGTCTCGGTGTACGGCCCCTTGTCGCCGGGTTTGACCGTGACGTGGAGGGTGACCTCCTCGAAGGGCGCGCCCCCGGTGTTCTTTATCCGTCCGGTCACACCCTGTACGCCGTTCATCTCGTAGTGGCTGTGCGAGACGAACGAGATGCCCTTCACGGACTTGTCGCCGACGGTCCCCGTGAGGCCCGTGGCGGACGCGTCCTTCCCCGGCGTCTCGGACTTCATCGTCTCCTGTGACGACACCCCGCCGCCCGACCCGGACCCGTCGGCCGTCCCCGACGCCGAGGACCCGCCAGACCCGGAGGACTCGCCGCTACCGGAGGACCCCCCGCCGCCTCCGTCGTTGTCACTCGAACACCCGGCCACGCCGACGCCGAGCGCTATCGCCCCCGCACCGCGCAGATACGCTCTTCGACTCTGCTGCATGAATGAGACTACGCGGCGTTTCGGGAGTCCCGGGTATCCTCTTTCTACCTGCCTTCGCCGGCCACTTATCCCGAACGACGCACGTCTGACGCCGGCGCGAAGGGTATCGAGACGGACAGGTAGCCGAAGCTAGGCGAGCGACGGTCGGACCGAAGAAAATCGGAACGGTCGAGTGCGGTCGGCGGGCGATTCGGGAGTCAGCGTGCGGCCGTGGCGGTGGGTGGCGTCGGTGCGAAGTCGCCTAACTTCACATCGCGCCGCCCATGCCGCCCATGCCGCCCATGCCGCCCATGCCGCCGCCGGGGCCGCCGGCCGGCGGGCCGCCGTCGTCGCCGTCGTCGTCGCCGACCTGACCGCCGGAGAGGTCGCCCGCGGCGATGACGTCGTCGATGCGGAGGATCATCACGGCGGCCTCGGTGGCCGACTCGATGGCCTGCGTCTTGACGCGGAGGGGTTCGACGACGCCCTCCTCCTCCATGTCGATTATCTCGCCGGTGTAGGCGTCGAGACCCGCGCCGAGTTCGCCGCCGTCGTGGCGGGCGCGGAGGTCGACCAGCGAGTCGATGGGGTCGTGGCCCGCGTTCTCCGCG
The DNA here is from genome assembly GCA_046097085.1 of Haloferacaceae archaeon 50. Lineage (GTDB taxonomy): Archaea > Halobacteriota > Halobacteria > Halobacteriales > Haloferacaceae. The sequence continues at coordinate 760,160 of CP175567.1, forward strand.
AGGGTGCGCGGGATGACGTCCAGCGCCTCGGCGAACGCCTCGACCGCCAGCTGCTCGCGGCCGCCGACGGAGTCGGCGAACTCGCGGAGCTGGAGCGAGAGCTCGGTCTCGGGCGCGCCGCCGCCGGGCAGGACCTGACCGTCCTCCAGCGTGGTCGCGACCACGCCGAGGGAGTCCTCGATGGCACGCTCGACCTCGTCGACGACGTGCTGGGTGCCGCCGCGGAGGATGAGCGTGACGGACTTGGCCTCCTCGACGTCCTCGACGAAGATGCGCTCGTCGCCGCCGACGTCCTTCTGGGCGACGGAACCGGCGAAGCCGAGGTCGGACTCCTCGATGTCGTCGAGCGAGCCGACGACGCGGCCGCCCGTCGCGCGGGCCAGCCGCTTCAGGTCGGAGGACTTGGCGCGGCGGACCGCGAGGATGCCCTCCTGCGCGAGGTAGTGCTGGGCCATGTCGTCGATGCCGTCACCGACGAACACGACGTCGGTGCCGACGGCGGCCAGCTGGTCGACCATCTCCTTGAGCTGCTTCTCCTCCTGGTCGAGGAACTGCTGGAGCTGGTCGGGGTCGGTGACGTTGACCTCGGCGTCGATCTCGGTCTCGCGGACCTCGAGTGCGCCGTCGAACAGCGCCACGTTGGCGTCCTCGACCATGTAGGGCATGTTCTCGTTGACGCGCTCCTTGTCGACGATGACGCCCTCGACGAGCTCCGACGTGTCGGTGGAGCCGCCGACGACCTTCTCGACGGAGATGTTGTCGGTGTCGACGTTGTCGTCGTCGGCGACTGCCAGCACCGCGTTGACGACGAGATCCGAGAGGACATCCTTGGCGTTCTCCGCGCCCTTCCCGGTCATCGCCGTGGAGGCGATCTTGGTGAGGGTCTCGCGGTCGTCCTCGCCGACGTCGATGGCGGCGTCCTCGAGGACCTCTTTGGCCTTCTCGGCGGCCTGACGGTACCCCTGCGCGAGCGTGGTGGGGTGGATGTCCTGGTCGATGAGCTCCTCGGCCTGGTCGAGGAGTTCGCCCGCGATGACCACGGCCGTCGTCGTGCCGTCTCCGACCTCGTCCTCCTGCGTCTCGGAGACTTCGACGATCATGTTGGCCGCGGGGTGGTCGATGTCCATCTCCTTGAGGATGGTCACGCCGTCGTTCGTGACGACGACCTCGCCCGAGGAGTCGACGAGCATCTTGTCCATCCCCTTGGGGCCGAGCGTCGTACGTACCGACTCGGCTACGGCCTTGCCGGCCGTGATGTTCATCGACTGCGCGTCTTTACCTTGTGTGCGCTGGGAGTCCTCGCCCAGAATTATCATGGGCTGTCCCTGTTGCATTCGCTGTCCCATAGTCATCGCAAGCGTTGTTTGCGATTCTATAAAAACGTTGCGGTCGGGGTGAACGAACTCGGCCGAGGACCGGCCTCTCGCGTGCGAAGAAGTACCACAGCGAGGGGTATATGAGGCGAGAGCCGCGCCGACCCGTCGCCCGCGGCGGCAGTGTCGAAGGCGAACCCGCACCGACCGGAGTGACGGACACGTCGCTCGTCGGGGTCGAACGGCGAGTGAGTGCCGGGGGCCGCGTCGGCGGTCCGGTCTACCCCGACCCGGAGGGCTGGAGGTCGAAGTCGCGGGTGAGTTCGTTGTGCTTGCGTTCGAGGAACGAGTACACCGCGCCGTGGGGCGCGCCGTCGAGTATCATGCCGGTGGCCCGGCGGACGGCCTCCACCTCCTCGGGTTGCCCGATGATGCCGAGGGTGGAGCCGTAGATGACCACGTTCGCGCCGGTGAGTTCCTCCATGAGTTCGCGCGTCCGGCCGTTCTCGCCGATGAGTCGGCCCTTCTGACGCTGGAGTTCGTTCTTGTTTCGGGTCTGGTCCGCGATGTCGATGAGTTCGAACATCCGCATGTCGTCGTCGAGGAGCGACAGGGCCGCGTCGGGCGCGAATCCGCGTCCGACCGCCCGGACGATGTCGGGCGCGACCATGCCGGTCACGGGGTCGCCCACCGTGTCGATGGCGACGCTCCCGCTCTCGGAGTCGATGTCGAGGCGGACCTCCGCCCGACGTTCGATCTCGCGCATGGTCTCGCCGCCCTCCCCGATGAGGACGCCGATGCGGTCCTGCGGCACCTTCACGTGCTGCATGGGCGAAACTATCGGTCGCCGCGGTTTAAGGGTTTGTTTGCCGAGGTTCGTTCCCGTGACCCGCGTCACCCAGCGACAACCCCCGACGCGTTCCGCAGGACTTCTTTCGCTTCGACGACACGCACGGACGTGAACTACCTCGTCTGGGCGGTTGTGGCGCTCGTGTGCTACTCCCTGTTCACGCCCCTCGCCAGCCTCGCCACCAACTCCGCCCCCAGCAACGTCGTGGCGCTGATAACGAACAGCATCCTCGCGGCGTCCGCCGTCGCGGTCACCCTCTACCGCGGCGACCACGTCGCGCCGTACCTCGCGGGCGACACCGGTCTCTACATCGTGGGCGCGGGCGCGTTCCTGTCGGTCGGCATCCTCGCGTACTACCGCGCCCTCGCCGGCGGCCCGGTCAGCGTCGTCGTCCCCATCTTCGGGTCGTTCATCGTCGGGAGTTCGGCCGTCGGCGTGGCCTTCCTCGGCGAACCGCTGACGGGCCGAAAACTGGCCGGCGTGGCGCTCACCCTGTTCGGCGTCTACCTCGTGGCGAGCTGACCGGGGCGGCTCACAGGCCGAGGCCGTCCAGCAGGAGAACGAGTCCCAAGATACAGAGCGCCGCACCCGCGGCCTGTTCCACCACCACGCTCCGCCGACTCATCTCGGTGTCCCCCGGTGAGAGCGCCGTCCCGGCCACCGTTTCCCGCCGGTTGAACCTATCGACGAACGGATGATTGTAGTGTAGGAGATACCCGGCGACGAGCGCGACCGCACCCGCCGCGAGTTCTACGGGATAGACCATCGCCCGAATCGAAGGATGGGGGCGGCTTAATAGTCGGGGTACAACCGCTCTAACTGCGTAATGAGGGCGCATTTAATTAGGAGATTACATTACGAAATGAATAGTTCGTACGAGTGTGTGTCGTTTGGATATTCCAGAGATATCACAAACAGAATCTGTCACTTATCGGCGACGAAGATCGCGTCGCCGCTCCGTGCTACTCCTCTAAGTCCGCCTGCGGGTCGGGGTCGGCCTCGGTGACGAACTCGTACAGGTCGTCGTCGCCGACGTCGAGGCCCTGCCGCGAGAAGAACTTGGTCACGTTCTCGCAGTCCCGCCGGAGGAACTCGTCGGCGTTGGGGTGGTGGACGGTGACCGCCTGTCCGAGGTCGATTATCACGAGTTCGCCCTCGTGGATTATCATGTTGTACTCGGAGAGGTCGCCGTGGACCAGTCCAGCGTCGTAGAGTCGGCGCATGTACTCGCTCACCACGTCGTAGGCCGTCTCGGGGTTCTCGACGTTCACCTCGGCGAGGCGGCGCGCCCGGTCCTCGACGAGTCCGACGAGTTCCATCACGAGCACGTTCCGCTCGACGGCGATGGGTTCCGGGACCCGCACCCCCGCCTTGCGCGCGCGCTTGAGGTTGGCGTACTCCTTGCGGGTCCACGCCAGCACCACCTGCTTCTTGTCGGACCCGATGCCCTCGAACCGGGGGTCGCCCTCGAGGTAGTCCCGCATGTGGTGGAAGTTGGAGGCGTTGATGCGGTATATCTTGACGGCGACGTCGGTCTCCTCGTCCCCTAGCGCCTCGTAGACGTTGGCCTCCTTCCCCGTGGAGATGGGACCGCCGAACGCCTCGATGTAGCCGTCCTGTACGAGTTTGTAGATGGCCGCGAACGTGGCGTCGTCGAACACCGACTGCTCGACTTTGAACTGGTCGGCGTCCTTGAGGCGCTTTCGGAACTCGCTGAACTCTCGGTCCCGGCGGCGGGCGATGCGGTCGGCGTCGGTGTCGGAGACGTCTATCTCCTCCCACTCGTCGCCGAACCCCTCCGCCTCCTCGGGCGCTATCAGGCCGAACTCGTCGCTCATCTACCCGGGGGTACGCGGTCCGGCGTGAAAAGCCCCACAGGTGGCCCCCGCCCCACTCACGTCCGGGACCCGCCGCTCCCGGGCGGCGCGTCCCTCTCAGAAACCCCCGCGGCGGTTAGATGTGGCCCTCTTCCCGGAGCTGGTCCGCCTCGCTCTTCTCGTAGCGCCACGTGATGTCCGCCTTCTCGTCCTGCCAGTCCCACGGCTCTACTAGCACGACGTCGTCCTCGCGTATCCAGATACGCTTCTGCATCCGTCCCGGGATGCGCGCCGTCCGCTCCTGTCCGTCGGCGCAGCGTACCTTCACTCGGTTCGCGCCGAGCATGTTGGTGACTGTGGCGAATATCTCGTCGTCGTCGGGCATCCGGAGGTTCCGTCGACTTTCGCTCTCGTTGTCCGCCATACACGTTATTTGGATGCGCACCGGTTTAAAACCGATGTTCGGCGGCTGTTCCGCCGGCGCGCCGCGGATTCAGACGTCTCGGAGGAAGCCGAGGAGTCGGTCCCGCGTGTCCCCGTAGTGGGCCGTCGAGTGGAGGAACGAGTGGCCGCCGCCGTCGACTTCGACGTACGCCGCGTCGGCCCCGGCGTCGAGGAGGGCGTCCCGGTACCGCTCTGTCTGGGACGGCGGCACGAGTTCGTCGTCCGTCCCGTGAAAGAGGAGGTGAGGCGGCGCGTCGGGCCCGACGTGCGTCGTCGGCGAGGCGTCGCGGTACGCGTCCGGCAGTTCGTCCGCGCGGCCGCCGAACAGGTCGACGAACTCGTCGGGGTCGGAGTAGCCGCCGTCGGGGGCTGTGAAGTCGTAGACGCCGCTCATCCCGACGGCGGCGTCGGCCCGCCCGGGCGTGCCGCGGGCGGCGTCGCTCCCGTCGTCGCTCTTGGCGTCGACGAACGCCGGTTCGTCGCCCGCCACCGCGGCGAGGGCCGCGAGGTGGGCCCCCGCGGAGTGACCCGCCGTCGCCACCCGGTCGCTCCCGCCCCCGAACTCGGCGGGCCGGTCCCGGAGCCACCCTACCGCCGCCGTCACGTCGCGTATCTGTGCCGGGAACGTCGCCTCGGGCGCGAGCCTGTAGTCCACGGTGGCGCAGACGAACCCCTCGGCGGCGGCGTCCACGGCGTACCGTCCGAACACGCCCTTCGACCCCTCGCGCCACGCGCCCCCGTGGACGAACGCCACCGCCACGTCCCGGACGTCCGCGTCCACCGGCCGGTAGAGGTCGAGACGGAGCGTCCCGTCTGGCGTCTCTCGGAAGGGCACGTCGCGCGTCACGACCACCTCCGCGTCCCCGCCAGTGTGTTCCCGGCTCACGGCTACTGTCTCACGAACAGGACCAGTGCCCCGAGGATGACGAGGCCGATGCCCCAGTAGATGGACGGGTACGGCAGTACGGTGAGCAGGAGCGTCACGATGCCGGACGAGAGGATAGACCACCCGATAGTGGTTCTGTATGTCATTGTACTAACTGAAAGGGGACGCAGACGGATAGGTGGCGCGGCCAGTGACCGCCGGTGTGGGGCCTCCGTCCGGGCCGTCGCGTCACTCCGCCCGGCGCTCGCGTATCTTCTCGCGGCCGGGTTCGACGAGTTCGTTCAGGTAGGTCGCCAGCGCGTTCTTGGCGTCCTGCGGGTGGAGTTCGCCGGACTCGAGGTCCGACGCCAACCCCTCGTAGCCGTCGTAGGTCAGGTCGCCGCCGTACTCGTCGGGCCGTTCGACGACCACCGACTCGAACCGGGGGAACACGTGGTACTGGAACAGTTGGAGCACCGGGTTCTCCCGGTCCTGCCCGTCCGCCGGGTCGGGGTCGCGCGTGGGCGGGCAGAACGCCTTGTTCACCTTGTCTTCGAGCGTCTCGGCGGAGTCCTCCATCGAGATGGTCACGCCCTCGCTGGAGGACATCTTGCCCGCGCCGGTGGTGAGGTCCGCGAGGATAGGCGTGTGGACTGCGGGGCGGGCCTCGTAGTCGAGGCTCGGGAGAATCTCCCGCGCCAGCATGTGGACCTTCCGCTGGTCGAGGCCGCCCACCGCGAGGTCCACGTCGAGGTACTCGATGTCGAGCGCCTGCATGATGGGGTAGACCGCCTGCGACACCTTGGGGTTCGACCCGCGCTGTATCTCGGCCATCGCCCGCTGGGCGCGCGAGAGCGTCGTCTCGAGTTCGAGCGCGTGCATGTCGAGCACGTAGTCCTCGTCCATCTGGTACTCCGACCCCAGCACGAACTCGGTGCTCTCCTCGTCGAGGCCGTACGCCACGAACTGCTCGCGCATCCGGTCGGCCGTCTCGCGTATCTCCTCGAACGTCCCCTTGTCGTTGAGGTAGGCGTGGACGTCCGCCAGCAACACGACCACCTCGAAGCCCGCCTCCTGCAGGTCGATGAGCTTGTTAGCGGTGAGCATGTGGCCGACGTGGAGGACGCCGGAGGGCTCGTACCCCACGTACGCCCGCTTGCCGTCGGGGTCGTCGGCTAGCGCGCGCACCTCGTCCTCGGTGACCACCTCGGCGGCGTTCCGGGTGATCAGGTCGTAGGCGTCCATGTCTGTGTGTACTCGAACTTCGGGCGGGGGGATATGACTTCTGGATTTCCGGACCCCGCGCGACCGGAACGCCCAAATCCGTCGCCTCCCGAGGTGGGGACGATGAGCGCTTCGAACCGGCAGTCGCCGGGATTCGTCGTCCTGTTGTTCGTTCTCGTCGTCCTCGCGTTCGTCCCGCTGGCGGTCCTGTGGTCGATGCGACTCCCCCCGGCCCAACTCGGTCTGTTCGCCGTCTTCGTCGGCTACTTCCTCGCGTTCCACGTCTACGCCCCCTACCGGGTGCACCGCGACGCGACCCGCCGCGGGGCCAACGCGACGCTGTGGACCGTCGCCGCCTTCTTCCTCTCTCTCGTCGGCCTCGCCGCGTACTTCCTCGTCGTTGTCGCCCGCGGCGACTCGTGACGTAGCCCTCGGCCGTCGCTATCGCTCCCCGCGCACGCTCCCGCTTTTGTCCCCCTTCCCGTCGGCGTCGGCCGCCTCGACGTGCTCCCGGACGAGGCGGCGGGTCCCCCGGCGGACGCGCTCCGACACCGCCTGATCGCTGATGTCCAGTCGGTCGGCCACGTCCCGGAGCGTCGCCCGCCGGGGCACCGAGAAGTAGCCGGTCTCGACCGCACGTACCAGCGCCTCGCGCTGGCTGTCGGTCAGGCCGTCGGTCGCGGAGCGGTCGGACCGCTCCCCGCCGAGCGACTCGATTTCGATTTCCATGCCGAGCTCCCGAAACCGGTCGTACACCGCCGTGAGCGCGCCGTGGGAGGGGGCCGTCAGCCGCACGTCCCACCCGTCGTCGGTGACGACGCACTCGGAGAGGAGCACGTCGTGTTCCACCAGCGCCTCGTACGCGGCGGTCACGACGGTGTCGTCGGCGAGTTCAAGCCTGAGGAGACGCGACTCGCCGGCCGACGAGAGCGCGTCGGCCGCCCGCACCGCCTCCCACTCCGAGACGGTGCCGGCGACGGCCGCGGCGTCGTCGTGGCTCGTCCGGACGAGTGCGACGTACCCGTCGCCGACGCGCCGCACGTCGGCCACCTCGACGACCGCCCCCGTCTCGTCCCCCCGGAGCGGACGGCACGGCAAGTCGAGGCAGAGAGTCGCCACGGTCGGCCCGCCGCCCGTCGCGTCGCTCATTCGACCGTGGCTGGCCGGTCCCGGTCACGGTCCGGCCGACCCGGCGCTCGCCCGAACTGCCGCGTCTCTCCCCCACGCTCCCCGTGTCTCGGATGCGGTAGTTCCGTCACGCGACTTTGCCTCTCGGTCCCGGAGGTTGAATGATTCCCCTCATTCACCAAGGCTTTTATAAATAGTATCGACCGAGCGTCACGTCCGACCGCCGCCACTCAGTCGCCCTCGCCGACGTTCTCGCCCGCGCGGTGCTCGCTGATTATCTGGTCGACCATGCTCTCTTTCTTCTGCTTCCGGCGCTCCTCGGCGCGGGCCTCCCAGTCCGCTATCGCGGCCTCCACCTCGCTCTCTCTGGCCACCGCGAGTTCGTCCACCTCCTGTATCGTCACGTCGTCGGCGGGCGCGACCGGTATCTCGTGGTCGAACAGCACCTCGTCGGCCACCTCGGAGAGGCCGCCGTCCTTGAGCACCACGCGCGGGTTCACCGCGGCGAGTCGCTCGGCGGTCGACCGGCCCGCGCCGCTGGCGTCCCGGAGGTAGATCACGTCGCCCGCGGCGAGACCGTACGACTCGTCGGTGCGCGCTATCGCGCCCTTGGTGAACTGGTCTATCACCTTGACCGAGACGAGGTCGCGCCCCTCCGACACGTCGGCGAAGTTGGAGTGGTCGAGCTTCCAGAGCGCCTTGAGGCGTTCGAGCTTCGACTCCAGTTCGTCGGCGCGTTCGGTGGCGTCGTCCAGTTGCCGTTCGAGCCGCCCGTTCTCGCGTTCGAGGCGCGTCACCTCGCGGCGCTCGCGGGCCTCGCGGCGCTCCTGGCGGCGGGCCTCGGAGAGTTCGCGCTCGTACTCCGCTATCTCCTCGTCTTTCTCCGCCACCGTCTCCTCGAGGCTCTCGACGTGGGACTCGAGCCGGTCGACCTGCTCCTCGAGGCGCTTGATGCGCTTCTCCTCGTCGGTGAGTTCGCGCTCCTCGTGTTCGTCGGCCTCCTCCGGTTCGGGCTCGTCGTCCTCCATGTCCCGGAGCACCGCCTCGACCGACTCCTCGTCCGAGATAACCCGCCGGATGACCTCGCCGCGGTCCACGTCGCGGGGCACCTTCCGCGTGATGCGCTCGAACTGGTCCTCGTGGTCGTCGAACGCGTACAGCGCCGCCGCGAGGGCGTCCCGCTCGTGGTCGTTGGCGTAGTCGTCGTCGCGGGTGCGGTGGAGCTTCTCGTCCACCGGGAGGTCGGCGTCGGGGACCCACCCGCCGGCGTCGAAGCTCCGCCGGAATTTCTCGACCGTCTCGGGCATGGGCGTCACGTCGGCGGCGACGAGGATGGGCCGGCCGCGCTCGATGAGCCACTCGATTATCTCGGCGGTGTCGGCGGTCCGCGACGAGGTGACGTCGTGGGCCCCGCCGTCCAGCCCCACGACGGCCGCCGCGGTGGTCGTGCCGGGGTCGATGCCCACGATGACGGGGTCGCGGCGCTTCACCAGCGGCTCGAACTCGATGCCGTCGCGCCGGACGCGTTCGACCTCGACCCGGACGTCGCCCGCCCGGCGGCTGGAGACGGGGATGTCGCCCGGCGGGGCCTCCACGGTGAAGACGGCGCTGGAGTAGCCGCCGTACTTCTCGGTCACCTCGCGCTCGAAGTCGAGGCCGGCCTCCTTCAGCTTCGACTCCACGTTCCGGGCCTCCTTCTTGACGTTGCCGTGGATGCGGCGGGTGTAGCGGTCCTGACTCCACCCGCCCTTGCCCGTCGAGCGGCCGCGGGACACCTTCACCGTGGTCGTGTCGGCGAACGCGCTCACCTCGTGGCCCACGTTCATGGCGGCCAGTCGGGCGGCCGCTTCGGCCTCCTTCATCGGCTTCTTGCCGTAGGGTACGCCGTGTCGGGAGGCCACCCGCGAGAGGGGTTCGGGCCGCTCCGCGCCGGTGACCTGCACCAGCCGCGTCCCGTCGGGGAGCGACTGGAGGAAGTGCACGAGCGCGTCCTTGTCCGCCGCCAGTTCGTACATGTTGTCGGTGGCGACGATGGCGGGCTCCTCGCGGTCGATGAGCCGCCTGAGCTTTCGGAAGGAGACCACGTCGCGGTCGATTCGCTCGTCGTCGGCGTCGCCTCCCCCGTTTCGGCCGTCGAAGGCGACGACGGCGTACGACGGGGCGTCGCCCCGCACGTCGCCGCTCTGGATGTCGACGCCGAACACGAGCGAGTCGAGCGCGCTCGTCCGGTCGTTCACGCAGTTCGATACGGTTGCGTCGGATAAATACCCCACGCCGGCCCGGCCGTGCCCGCGGGAGCGGCCGCCCGCCCCCGACGCCGCCCCGACCGCCGCCTCCGGTCGACAGCCGCGCTACTCCCCCTCGTCGTCGGGGTACGGCACCCGGACCGTGTCGCCGTCGTCGGGGACGAACACGCTCCCGACCGGGGGGACGACGGCGTCGTCCTCGCCCGCGTCGAGGTCGCGCAGGGCGACGCTCTCGCCGAACTCGTCCGCCGCCTCACGCGCGAGTCGCCCCGCGTTCGCGGCGTACCGCGACGAGACGTGGGTGAGCGCGAGGCGCTTGACCCCGGCGCGGGCGGCCACGCCCGCCGCCTCGCGCGCCGTGGAGTGACCCGTCTGCCGGGCGCGCCCCGTCTCCTCCGCGCCGAACGTGGCGTCGTGTATCAGGAGGTCCGCGTCGGCGGCCACCTCCTCCGTCGCCGCCGACGGTCGGGTGTCGCCGGTGTAGACCAGTCGCCGGCCGGGACGGGGCGGACCGACCACCTGCTCCGGGCGTACCACGCGGCCGTCGTCGAGTTCCACCGCCTCGCCCGCGTGGAGTCGCCCGAACTTCGGCCCCACCGGGACGCCGAGTTCCTCCGCTCGCTCCCGGTCGAACCGCCCGGGTCGGTCGTCCTCGACCAGCGCGTACCCGACGGACTGGGTCTCGTGGTCCGTCTCGAACGCCCGGACCTCGAACCCGTCGCCGCTGAGGGCGACCGACCCCGGCGACGCCTCCGCGACGCGTATCGGGAACCCCGGGCTGTAGCCCCCCGTACGAACGAGTTCCTCCAGGCGGCGGCGCGACCCCGGGGGGCCGTGAATCGCGAGGGCGTCCGAGCGGTCGTTGAAGTCCCACGACTGGACCAGCCCCGGGATGCCGAGGATGTGGTCGCCGTGGAGGTGCGTGACGAACACGTGCGAGACGCCGAAGCCCGTGTTGAACCGCATCATCTGGCGCTGGGTCCCCTCGCCGGCGTCGAACAGGAACCGCTCGCCCTCGCGGTTCACGAGGACGGCGCTCGGCGCTCGGGCGGGCGTCGGAACCGCCCCGCTCGTCCCCAGAAACGTCACGCGCATCGACATACCCCGACTGAGTGGCGGCGCCGGTAAACCCGTGTCGAATCGCCCGGACGGGTACAGCCTTTTGGCGTTCGACGGCGACCCTTACGCATGGCCGATTCGCGCACGGACCCCGACCGCGACCGCGACTCCGGGTGGTGGGACGCCGGACCGGACGACGGATGGTGGGGAGGCGACGGCGGCGACGCCGCGGGCATCGCCTCGCTCCTCGTCCTCGGACTGGGACTCGCCTCGCTGTTCGGCCTCGTCCCCATCGGGCCGTTCTGGGCCATCTTCGCCATCGGGTTCGCCGTGGTCGTCCCGCTAGTCGCCATCCTCGAAGACCGCCTCCGCGGCCGGGACGAGGGCACCCCTTCCGAGTCCGACGACGTGCGGTCGGACGCTCGGCAGGCCGACGACTACGACCGCGACCACGACGAGTCGGTCGACGCCGCCCTCGACCGCCTCCGCGACCGCTACGCCCGCGGCGACCTCTCGGACGAGCAGTTCGAGTCGAAACTGGAGGCGCTGTTGGAGACCGACACGCCCGAGGCCGCCCGCGACCGACTCGAACGCCGACGGCGCGAAGGAGAGAGCGGCCCCGAACGCGAACGCGAGAGCGAGTCGGCCGGCGGCGCGAGCGATTGAAGCACCCTCTACTTCTCGGGTCGCCGCCTCCCTCGGCGTATGCGACAGACGCTCGGTGTCGCGCTGGTCGCCGTCCTCGTCCTCCTCGCCGGGTGCTCGGCGGGGACGGGCGGCGACGTGACCGCGACGCACACGACGACTCACGACGGAACCGACACGACGACCACCGCCGACGGCGCGACCGGCGGCGACACGACGACCGCCGCCGACGGGTCGCCGTCCGGCGACGGCGCGTCGACCGACTCCAGCGTGAACTTCTACCTTTCCGACCGCCCCAACGCGATATCGGACTTCGACCACCTGAACGTCACCGTGACGAAGGTTGGTATCCATCGCACCGGCGGCGAGAACGGTTCGGAGTCCGGCGAGTGGCTGGAGTACGACGTGAACGCGACGGTGGACCTGACCCGGTTGCTGGGCGCGAACGCCTCGAAGATCGGCACGTTCGACCTGCCGAACGGTAGCTACACCAAGGTGTTCGTCTACGTCTCGGACACTCGCGGTGAGATAAACGGCACAGACAAGCGCGTCAAACTCCCGAGCGACAAGCTCCAGTTGAACAAGGGCTTCACGGTCGGAGACGGCGAGTCGCCCAGTTTCGTCTTCGACATCGCCGTCCACAAGGCCGGCAAGAGCGGGAAGTACATCCTCTCGCCCGTCGTGAGCGAGTCGGGCACGGGCGACGAGGTGGAGATACGCGACGTCGACGCCGAGGACGAGGAGAGCGAGAGGGGCGACGACGCGACGGGCGAGGAGACGGCAGAGGACTCCACGTCGTCGACCGAGACGACCGCGACCGTCACTCCGACGACGACCACCGCTTCCGCGACGACCACGACCGCCACCGCTTCCACGACGACCACGACCGCCACTCCGACGACGACCGCGGCGTCCGACTCGACGCCCGAGTAGCGTCGCCGGCGGGTCCGCGGCCGCGCCGACCGACCCATTCTTACCCCCGCACCCGGTAGTCACGCCCGATGGACGCACCTCTCTGGACCGACCAACACGCCCCCTCGCTCGCGGACCTGCCGCAGGCGGAGGTCAGAGAGCGCCTGCGCCGGACCGTGGACGAACCCATGAACCTCGTCCTGCAGGGACCGCCCGGCGCGGGCAAGACCGCCGCCGTCCGGGCGGTGGCGCGCGAGGCGCACGACGACCCCGAGAACGACCTCGTGGAGATAAACGTGGCCGACTTCTTCGACCGGACGAAAAAGGAGATACGGAACGACCCCCGGTTCGGGTCGTTCCTGACCGGCCGGAGCCGGATGGCCAAGCGCGACATGATAAACCGCGTGCTGAAAGAGTCCGCCAGCTACGCCCCCGTCTCAGGCGACTACCGGACCATCGTGCTCGACAACGCCGAGGCCGTCCGCGAGGACTTCCAACAGGCGCTCCGCCGGGTGATGGAGAAACACCACCGCACCACCCAGTTCGCCATCGCGACGCGCCAGCCCTCGAAGCTCATCCCCGCCATCCGGTCTCGGTGTTTCCCCGTGCCGGTGCGCGCACCCACCACCGAGGAGACGGTGGGGGTCCTGCGCGACATCGCCGAGGCGGAGGACGTGCCCCACGACGACGACGGACTGGAGTTCGTGGCCGGCTTCGCCGACGGCGACCTTCGCAAGGCGGTGTTGAGCGCCCAGACGGTGGCGACGACCGCCGACGAGATAACCGTCAACACCGCCTACGAGGCGCTCTCGGACGTGGGCGTCGACGACGAACTCAAGTCGGTGCTCCGGCGGGCCGACGCGGGCGAGTTCTCCGACGCCCGCAAGGCGCTTGGCGACCTGCTCGACGACGAGGGCTACGAGGGACAGGAGCTACTGCGCGACCTGCTCCGGGTCGCGCGCTCCGAGTACGGCGGCGACGAACTCGCGCGCCTCCACCGCCTCGCGGGCGAGGTGGACGCGGACCTCGCCGCCGGCACCGACGACCGCCTCCACCTCTCGCACCTCCTCGCGTCGTGGGCGGCCGACCCCGACCGGACGCGGGCGCGACCGTGAGCGTGACCCGCCTCCCCTCCCGACTCCGGTTCGCGCCCGGCGTCCGCCGGTTCGCCGCGCCGCCGCTCGTCGCCGCGGCCGTCCTCCTGTTCGTCTCCCCGCCGCTCGCGGTCGTCGCCATCCTGGTCTCGCTCGGCGTCCTCGCGTTCTTCCGCGACCCCGAGCGGACGCCCCCCGACACCGGCGTCGTCTCGCCCGCCGACGGCCGCGTCTCCGTCCTCCGCGTCGAGGACGACGGCCGCGTGCGCGTGGGCGTGTTCATGAACGTGACCGACGTGCACGTCGACCGCGCGCCGGTCGGCGGCACCGTCCGCCGGGTCGACCACGAACCCGGCGGCCACTGGCCCGCGTTCTCGAAGGAGTCCGACCGCAACGAACGAGTTCGGATGGCGTTCGACGACCACGAGGTGGTGCTCGTCGCGGGCACGGTGGCCCGGCGCATCACCCCCTACGTCGAGGCGGGCGACCGAGTCGAACGCGGCGAGCGCATCGGCCACATCGCGTTCGGGTCGCGCGCCGACGTGGTGCTCCCAGCCGAGTACGGCCTCGCCGACGTGAAGGTCCGCAAGAACCAGCGGGTGCGGGCGGGCGAGACGGTGTTCGTCGAGGAGTGAGCGGACGCCCGCGCCGGCGCCCGACAAGGGCGATTCCGACGAACCCTCCCCGTCGGTTCGACCGCCGTTACGTTGACGAATGATCATAATGGATACGGTCTCTCCGCTCGTAGGTCCACCCATGACCACCGCAGAGGACGAACAGTTCACGAGGCTGAGCGACGCGGAGTTGGCGGCCCTCCACGAGGTGGAACTCGGCGTCGAACACCTCCGTCGGGCGCACGGACACCTCGTCGCCTTTCACCACAGCACGGGACGAGCGATGAACCACCTCGCGGCGGCAGAAGAGCACCTCCGCGAGGCGGACTACGACGGTCTGGCGGACGAGATTCGGGACGAGTACCTCCCCCGGGGAGTCCTCGAAAGCCCCCGCGACGGTGACCGGGGACGCTGGTCGTACGACGTCCTCGAGACGTACGAACGGACGTTCCTCAACGACATCGTGCGTTTCGGCGACCACGTCTGCGACGTCATCGCCGACGGACTCCGGCACGCCCACGAGCGCAAACAGGAGTACGAGTGGATAGAGCGGTCGCGGCGGGAATGACGCCGTCCGGCGGTACTCGTAACGGGCCGTCGAAGGGTGCGCGTGCCCGTACCCGACGGCGCGAGGCCAGGTCCGAGGCGTCTCACTCGTCGATCCGTTCGAGAGCGACCGATTCGCCCCTTCTGTCGAACCCCAGCCGTATCGCGGCGATCAGCAGTTGACGGCGCGCCTCGTTCTCGTCCGACGCCCGGATCAGGAACCCGGTCGGCCGTCGCTCCGACCCGACGACGACGCGGAAGCGCGGTGCGGACTCGTCGAAAGCGTACGGACGATCGCACGAGCCGCCTCCTGCATCGGCCGCCAGAACCGTTTCCTGCCCGTCACCGCTCTGATCGTCGCTACTCGCCATACCTTATCGACACGGAAGATGATTAAGCGTTTGGCGAATCATCCGCGCCAGCGGCCCTCGTGCGCGTGACGCGCCGAGTAGCTCACTCGGCCGGGTCGCCCCGGCGTTCGAGCACGTGGATGTGCCGCACCAGCGACCCGTGGACCCGGCGCTCGAACACGTCGGTGACGCGCCACCCGGCGTCGCGGGCGGCGTCGCGCCACGCCCGGTCGGCTATCATCACCGCGCGGGGGGCGACCCGGTTCGCCTCCGAGAGCGCCCCGGTCACGAGGTCCGACAGCGAGTGGCGGGCTATCTTCGACTGGCGGCCGTACGGCGCGTCGAACGTCACGCCGTCGAACGCGTCGTCGCGGAAGGGGAGGGCGGCGGCGTCGCCGCGGACGACGTCGAACGGGCGCTCGACGTACGCGCCGAGGTTCTCTCTCGCGCCCCGGGTCATCTTCCACTGGGCGTCGACGCCGACGACCGACGCCCCGACGATGCTCGCTTCGATGAGCACGCCGCCCGTGCCGCACATGGGGTCGAGGAGGCGCGCGCCGGGGGCCGCGCCCGCGATGTTGGCGATAGCGCGGGCGTCCAGCGGGTCCATGCCGCCGGGTTGGAAGAACGGTCGGTCGGTCGGCCGGCGGTCGCCGTAGTCGCGGACGCTCTCGGCCGCCAGCCACCCGAGCACGCACGCGTCGCCCGAGAACAGCGCCCGGAGTTCGTGGTCCGGGTCGTCCAAGTCCACCGCGAACCCACGCTCCACGAGGACCTGCCCGAGTTCTCGCTCGGCGTCGCCGGTGCTCACGCCCGTACCGCCGCGCACGTCGCGGGCGCGGACCGCCACCGTCCCCTCCCGGTCTACCGGCGCGGCGTCGAGTAGGGTGCGGGCGCTCTCGACGCTCGCGTCGGTCCGACCCACGAGGCGACTCGCCCGGCGGGTGTACGCCAGCGTCCGCACCCGATCCACGTCGACGCTCCCGGCGACGGCCACGCCGGGGGCGACCACCTCCACGTCGGTCGCGGCGCTGGCCGCCTCCCGCGCGGCGAACGCGTCGTCCTCGCCCGCCAGTTCGAGCGCGTACACGCGCCTCCCCAGTCCGCGCCGCCGTATCAGCGTGTCGGTCCGCCACGCCACCGATTCGGGTTCCGGCCGGCCCTTCGGTAGCACCAACCTTTTTAAAGCTTAAATACGAGACTTAAATCGATACATGACCGACCCAAAGGAGACAATCAACATCGAGAACGTCGTCGCCTCCACGGGCATCGGCCAGGAACTCGACCTCCAGAGCGTGGCCATGGACCTGGAGGGGGCGGACTACGACCCCGAGCAGTTTCCGGGTCTCGTATATCGGACCCAGAACCCCAAGTCCGCGGCGCTCATCTTCCGGTCGGGGAAGATAGTCTGTACGGGCGCGAAGTCCACCGACGACGTCCACGAGAGTCTCCATATCGTCTTCGACAAGCTCCGAGAACTGCAGATAAACGTGGACGAGGACCCCGAGATAACCGTTCAGAACATCGTGACCAGCGCGGATCTGGGTCGGAGCCTCAACCTCAACGCCATCGCCATCGGTCTCGGTCTGGAGAACATCGAGTACGAACCCGAGCAGTTCCCGGGCCTCGTCTACCGACTCTCTGACCCCGACGTGGTGGCGCTCCTGTTCGGGTCGGGCAAGCTAGTCATCACCGGCGGCAAGGAACCCGCCGACGCCGAGGAGGCTGTCGACGAGATAGTCAGCCGCCTCGAAGAACTCGGTCTGCTGGAGTAGCCCCCGTCCCATGGCCGGGGTCGCCCTCCCCTCTCCCCTCCAGTCGTCGGCCGTCTCGCCGGTGGCCGTGGCCGGGACGTTCGCCTCGTTCGCGCTCTTCCTCTCCGTGACGGCCCACATCGCCGCTCGGAACGTCCTCGGCGACGTCGAGGTGCGCCGCGCGTTCGTGGTCGGTCCGGTCCCGGCGGCCGTCGCCGTGGTGTTCACCACCCTCGGCTGGAACTCCTACCTCGGCATCCTCGTCGCCGTCGTCGCCGACGCGGCGCTCGTCGAGTACGCCTACGGACGGGGCCGGCGACTCACCGCCTACATCACGTTCATCCACGCCGTGGTGAGCGTCATCCTCGGGTCGGTGCTCGTGGCCGGGTTCCTCGTCCTGCGGACCGCGCCCACCTGACATGAGCGGACGCACGCTCTCGCGGGTCGTCGCGGTGTTCTGGAACGCCCGCGAGCGACGCCTCCGCGCGCCGTGGCGGTTGGCACTGGCCGCCGTCCTGTTCGTCGTCGCGGGCACGGCCGTGGGCGTCGTCGCGCGCCTGCTCCCGCCGCTGGCGCTCGGGTCCGCCGCCGTGAGCGCCGGGGGCGCGGCGCTCACCGCCGCTCTCGTCGTCGCCGTCGTCGCCGTCGCCGGCCTCGTCCTCGACCGCCGGACCGTCGCCGACTTCGGCTTCTCGTTCGACCGCGAGTGGTGGGTCGACCTCGGGTTCGGCCTCGCCCTCGGCGTCTTCCTCATGACGCTCGTCTTCCTCGTCCAACTCGCGGCGGGGTGGGTGACCGTGGAGGGCTTCTTCGTCGCGGACGCCCCGACCCTCGCGTTCTGGCCGTGGTTCGCCGCCTCGCTGGTGACGTTTCTGGCGGTGGGCTTCTACGAGGAACTCGTCGCGCGGGGCTACCTGCTCACGAACGTGGCGGAGGGCCTCGCGGGCTACGTCGGCCGTCGGGGGGCGGTGGCCGTCGCCGTCGTCGTCTCCTCGGCCCTGTTCGGTCTCGTCCACGCCACCAACCCCAACGCCACCCTCGTGAGCACGCTCACCATCTCGCTCGCGGGGGTGTTCCTCGCCCTCGGCTACGTCCTGACCGACGAACTCGCCGTGCCGGTGGGCCTCCACATCACGTGGAACTTCGCGCAGGGCACCCTCTACGGCTTCCCGGTCAGCGGCCGAGAGTTCGGCGTCAGCGTGATAGACACCCGGGCGGACGGCCCCGCCGTGTTCACGGGCGGGTCGTTCGGGCCCGAGGCCGGACTCGTGGGCGTCGCGGCGATTCTGCTCGGCTGTGCCTGCATCGTCGCGTGGGTGCGGTACCGCCGCGGGGTGGTGCGAGTCCCACCCGGGGTCGCCGCGCCGGACCTGCGGTGGCGGGGTCTGGACGACGCGGACGACTGACGCGAGTCGGGCTCAGGCCCGGCCCAACGCCGCTTCACTCCACCAGTCGCTCTATCTCGGTCACGAGGATGTCCGACGCGCCCACCGACCGGAGTTCGTTCACCGTCTCGAACACCTCGCGGTCGTCCACCACGACGTGGACCGCCACGTCGTCGCTGCCCGCGATGTCCATCACCGTCGGCCCGCCCATGCCGGGGATGACGTCGCGCACGTCGTCGAGGCTCTCCTCGGGCACGTTCATCATGAGGTAGCGCTTGCCCTCCGCGGTCAGCACGGACCGGAACGCGGTGGCCACCTGCTTGACCTTGTCGTCGTCGGCCGCGTCGGGGTGCGCGAACAGGCGGACCGAACTCGACAGCACCTCGTCTACGACCGCGAGGCGATTGACCGCGAGGGTGGTACCCGTCGAGGTGATGTCCACGATGGCGTCGGCCATGTCGACGTGGGGCGTGAGCTCCGTCGCGCCCGACACCTCCACCACGTCGGGGTCGACGCCCCGCGCTTCGAAGTACTCGCGCGTGACGCGGGGGAACTCGGTGGCGACGGTCCGCCCCGCGAGGTCCTCGACCCGTTCGATGTCGCCGTCCTCGGGCGCGGCCAGCACGAGGCGACACCGGCCGTATTCGAGGTCGAGGAGGTCGGTCAGGTCGTGGCCCGACTCCTTGACTTGGTCGAGGCCGGTGATGCCGAGCGACGCCGCGCCGTCCCGCACGTACTCGGGGATATCGGCCGCGCGCGCGAACAGCACCGACACGTCGGGGTCGACGGTGTCGGCGTAGAGACGGCGGTCCGCCCCCTTCTCGACGTGGAGGCCGGCGCGTTCCAGCAGGTCCATCGTCGGGTCGTGCAGGCGTCCCTTGTTGGGTACTGCGATGCGCATACGCCTCCGTCACGCCCATGGGGCGAATGCCTTTCGCCCCGACGGGCGCCGCGGGCGTCGGACCGGACTACTCCCGCTCTGTCACCCCCGTCTCCGTCTCGGTGGTGGCCTCCCCGTCGGCCGACGACTCCACGTCCCCGCCGTCCGCGACGTCGGCGGCGTCGGCCACCTCCGTGAGGTCCGCCGACCCGCACCGGGGACAGCCGTTACGCCCCGGGACGATTATCGACCCGAGTTCCGTCTGCACCCCGGAGACGCGCGCGCCGCAGGCAGCGCACCTCAGATAAACCACATCGCTCACTTGACAACACCGTTCATATCAACCGTACGACGCCACCCTATAAGTAGTACCACCCGGCGTTCGCAAGCCGAGTCGGCGCGCCATCCCCGACGGCGTGGAGGGTGGCGAGTCCGGAGCGGGGTCGTCGTCCGCCGCTCGAAGCCGGTGGATTGAGGGAACTCGCCGCCGGCGTTGAGAGCATGGCTACGCTGTGTATCCGAGGCGGGCACGTCCTCCGCCCGGACCTCTCCGTCGAACGCGCGGACGTGTTGGTGGACCGCGACGCGGGCGAGGTGCGCGAGGTGGGGTCGGACCTCTCGGGCGACGACGAACTCGACGCCGCGGGCTGTCTGGTGACCCCCGGTCTGGTGAACGCCCACACCCACGTCGCCATGACGCTCCTCCGGGGGTACGCCGACGACAAACCGCTCGACTCGTGGCTCCGCGAGGACATCTGGCCCGCGGAGGCGGCGCTGACTCCCGAGGACGTGCGCGCCGGGGCGGAACTCGGGACGGTGGAGATGATACGCGCGGGGACGACGGCGTTCGCGGACATGTACTTCCACGTGCCCGAGGTGGTCGGGGCCGTCGAGGCGGCGGGGATGCGTGCCCGCGTCGGCCACGGCGTCGTCACCGTCGACAAGGACGAGGGCGACGCCCGCGCCGACGTCGAGGAGAGCCTCGACGTGGCCCGCGAGTTCGACGGCGCGGCCGACGGCCGCGTGCGGACGGCGTTCATGCCCCACAGCCTCACCACCGTGGGCGAGGAGTTCCTGCGCGAGTCCGTCGCGGAGGCGCGCGACGCGGGCGTCCCCCTCCACTACCACGCCAACGAGACCCGCGACGAGGTCGACCCCGTCGTCGAAGAGCGAGGGATGCGACCGCTGGAGTACGCCGACGAACTCGGGATGCTGACCGCCGAGGATTTCGTGGCCCACGGCGTCCACGTCGACGAGGCGGAGGTGGACCTCCTCGCGGACCGGGGGACGGGCGTGGTCCACTGCCCGGCGTCGAACATGAAACTCGCGTCCGGGATGGCGCCGGTCCAGCGACTCCTCGATACGGGCGCGACGGTCGGCCTCGGCACCGACGGCGCGGCGTCGAACAACGACCTCGACCCGTTCGACGAGATGCGCGACGCCGCGATGCTGGGGAAACTCGCCGCCGACTCCGCGGCCGCGGTGCCCGCCGAGGCGGTCGTTCGGATGGCCACCGAGGGAAGCGCCGACGCCGTCGGCCTGCCGGTCGGCCGGGTCGAACCCGGCGCGCCCGCCGACTTCGCGGTGGTCGACCTCGACGCCGCCCACCTCACCCCGCGCCACGACCTCGTGAGCCATCTCGCCTACGCCGCGCGGGGGTCCGACGTGCGCCACACGGTCTGCGACGGGTCGGTGCTGATGCGCGACCGGGAGGTGCTGACGCTCGACGAGGGCGCGGTGCTGGACCGGGCGGAGGAACGCGCCGCCGACCTCCGGGAGCGGGTCTGACGGTGGTGGACCGCAGCGGCGTCGCCCAGCGGTTCGACGTGGTGGTCGAACTCCTCCAGTCGGCGCTCGCGGCGCTGCTCGTGGCCCTCCTCGCCCTCGGCGTGTTCGACATCGCGTACATCGTCGCCAAGCCGTTCATCGAGGGCAACGTCACGAGCCCGGGACAGATAACCAAGGTCATCACCTCCAGCGTCGACACCATCCTCTACCTCCTCATCGTGGTGGAACTCTACCACACCATCATCGCGTACGTCGAGGACCGCGACGTCATCCGCGCCGTCATCCACGCCGGCCTCATCGCGGTGGCGCGCAAGATAATCACGCTCAAACCCAGCGACTTCGAGACCGTGGACGCCCTCATGCGGGCGGCGGGGTCGTACGCCCTGCTTCTCCTCGTGTTCCTCGTGGGCTTCTACCTTCTCCACCAGACGGAGCCCCGGACGGACCCGGAGGACGACTGACGCGCCCTCCGTCCCCGCTCCTGTCTCCGCCCGCACTGACACAAATGTCGGTTTGAGCCTACAGAAGGGGTTTACCGTTCCCGTCCGTGGGACCCACGTATGGACCGCAGAACGCTCCTCAGACGGGTCGGTGCCGCCGGGACGGTCGGTTCGCTCGCCGGGTGTCTCGGCGCGGCCGTGCCGGGCGACTCGTCCGGTGCCGACGGCGACGCGGGGACGACCGAGACCGAGACGGGGACGACGCCCGACGAGACGGAGACGAGCGACGGCACCGAGACGCCAGACGAGACCGAGACGGCGAGCGACGGCGCGGACGCCGTGATAGGCGACCGCTCCGCCGTGGCGTTCCCGGAGACGAACAAGCCCCACGCCGTCACGGTGAAAAACGCCGCCGCCGACTCGACGAGACTCGACCTCTCCGTGTCCGCCGAGGGGCGGGGCGAGGTGTGGGCGCGGACGGTCGAACTCCCCTCGGGTGGAGCCTTCGAACTCCGCCTCGTCGCCCCGGCCCACTACACCGTCACCGTGTGCCGCGCCGCCGACGGCGGGGTGGCCGCCGAGGTGGATGTCCCCCTCTCGTGGTTCGACTGTAACGACTCGGGGACGACCGTCGAACTGACCGCCGACGGCGCGGAGACGACGACCTTCACCACGGAGATGGCGTGTCCCGCCGCCGAACTCGCGGGCACGTCGTTCGACGCGGGCGAGGGCCAGTGCGGGAACGCGGACGCCGACGCCGCGGACGTGCGGTACGACGGCGAGACGGTCGGGGTGACGGGCACCGTCTCGATGCCCGACCCCTGCCGCGACGTGTCGCTCGCCGACGCGACCTACGACGAGGAGACGTCTACGCTCTCGCTGACCGTCGAAGTCGCGGCCGCCGACCCTGCCCAGACCTGTATCGCGTGCGTCGGCGTCCGCGACTACGAGGCGACCGCCGACTTCGACGTGGACCTGCCCGACCGGGTGGTCGTGCGTCACACGGGTCCGGACCGGGAGACCGAGGTCGTCACGCGCGCGGTGCGCGGCGGCGGCACCGACTGACCGGACTTTATTTCCTCCTTACTATCACTCAGATTTAATACTCTTTCCCGCGTACCCGGAGCTGTAGTATGACTGACGACAACGCGCACACCGACGGAGCGGCCGACGACTCGACGCGGCGGACGTTCCTGCAGGGACTCGGCGTCGCGGGCGGCCTCGCGGTGCTCGGTTCGTCGCCGGCGCTGGCGGCCGACGGGTCGGGTTCCGGCGACGGCTCGACGCCCGTCTACGAACTGCCGCCGCTACCGTACGGCTACGACGCGCTGGAACCCCACATCGACGCGCGCATCATGGAACTCCACCACGACCAGCACCATCAGGGGTACGTCGACGGGGCCAACGAGGCGCTCTCGACGCTCGCGGAGATGCGGGAGTCGGGCGACTTCTCACGAATCAAGCACGTGAAGCGCGACCTCTCGTTCAACCTCTCGGGACACGTCCTCCACTCGGTGTTCTGGAAGAACATGTCCCCCGACGGCGGCGGCGACCCCTCGGGACGACTCGCGGAGGCCATCCGGCGGGACTTCGGCTCGCTGTCGGCGTTCAGAGAGGAGTTCGCGGCCGCGGCCGAGAACGTCGAGGGGTCCGGCTGGGGGATGCTCGTCCACGACCACCTCGCCGACCGACTGCTCGTCACGCAGGCGGAGGACCACAACGACTTGGCGGTGCAGGGCGCCACGCCGCTCCTCGTCCTCGACGTGTGGGAGCACGCCTACTACCTCCAGTACGAGAACGGGCGTAGCGAGTACGTCGACGCGTGGTGGAACGTCGTGAACTGGGACGACGTGGCCGCGCGCCACGAGGCGGCGCGCACCTGCGAGATACTCGACGGCGACGGCTGCTGAGCCACGCCGTCCTTCGGTAGCGTTTTCCCGGGGCTGACCCAACTCCGGCGCATGACCGACACGTCGTATCCGCCCATCACCGAGCAGTTGGACGACCCGGACGCCGCCCGCGAGGAGGGGCGGCGCAAGATGGACTGGGCGCTCCAGCACATGCCCATCCTCTCCGCCCTCCGCGAGGAGTTCGAGGCGGAGCGACCGTTCGAGGGCCAGCGAATCGGCATGGCGATGCACGTCGAGGCCAAGACGGCGAACCTGGTGGAACTTCTCGCCGACGGCGGGGCGGAGGTGGCCATCACCGGCTGTAACCCGCTCTCGACCCACGACGACGTGAGCGCCGCCCTCGACGCTCACGACAACATCACGAGCTACGCCAAGCGAGAGGTGGACGACGACGAGTACTACGCCGCCATCGAGGCCGTCGTGGGCCACGACCCCACGCTCACGGTGGACGACGGGATGGACATGGTGGCGGCCATCCACGAGGACCACCCGGAGCTCATCGACTCCATCGTGGGCGGGTGCGAGGAGACCACCACGGGCGTCCACCGCCTCCGCGCGATGGACGCCGACGGCGAACTCAAGTACCCGGTGTTCGCGGTGAACGACACGCCGATGAAGCGCCTGTTCGACAACGTCCACGGCACGGGCGAGTCGTCGCTGGCCTCCATCGCCATGACGACCAACCTCTCGTGGGCGGGCAAGGACGTGGTCGTCGCGGGCTACGGCTACTGCGGCAAGGGCGTGGCCAAGAAGGCCGCGGGGCAGAACGCGAACGTCATCGTGACCGAGGTCGAACCCCGGCGCGCGCTCGAAGCCCACATGGAGGGCTACGACGTGATGCCGATGAACGAGGCGGCCGAGGTTGGCGACGTGTTCCTCACCACGACCGGCAACCGCGACGTGGTGACCCGCGAGGACTTCGAGGCGATGAAAGATGGCGTCCTGTTGGCCAACGCCGGGCACTTCGACATCGAGATAGACCTCGACGCCCTCGACGACCTCGCGGCCGACCGCTACGAGGCCCGCGACGGCGTCGAGGCCTACGAGATGCCCGACGGCCGCCGCCTCAACGTCGTGGCCGAGGGCCGCCTCGTCAACCTCGCCGCGCCCATCGCCCTCGGCCACCCCGTCGAGGTGATGGACCAGAGCTTCGGCGTACAGGCCGTCTGCGTGCGCGAACTGGTCGAGAACCCCGACGCGTACGACGCGGGCGTCCACGACGTGCCCGACGAACTCGACCGGGAGGTGGCCGAGATAAAACTCGACGCCGATGGCGTCGAGATAGACGAGCTGACCGAGACGCAGGAGGAGTACATGTCCTCGTGGCAGCACGGGACGTGAGCGCGGTCGGACGCTCGTAGCCGTCGGCGTCCGCGGTCGCGCCCGGGGTCAGCCCTCACACGCCGCGACCGCGTTCCCCGCGTCGGACGCCGTCTCGCCGTTCCACGGTTCTTCGGTCGGGGTCCCGTCCGGGTCCGAATCCGAGTCGGTGTCGCCCGCGTCGCCGACGAAGATGTCGCCCCACGGCTCGTCGGCCCACGGGTCCGCCGGCGTGGTGGTGGGGTCGCCGCCCGTCGCGCCCCTCGCGTCGAGCCGCTCTAACCTGTCGCACGCCGCCCGGAGGTCGACTCTCGTCTCCGCGAGTTCGGCCTCCGCGTCGTCGAGGCGACGCTCCTTCGCGGCGAGTTCCGACCCCGCCGCGTCGCTCCGGTTTCTGCTCCGCTTCAGTCGGGTCGAGAGCGACGACACGTCCGACTCCGCGGCGTCGAGGCTCCGGTTCAGCTTCCGCGCCCGCTCTCGCGTCGCCCGGAGGTCCGACCGCGTCGCCGAGAGGTTCCGCTCCAGCGCCCCCGCGCGGGTCGACAGGGTGTCGGCCCGGTCGTCCAGTCGCTCCACCGACTGCTGGTAGTAGAACGTCGCGCCGACCGTCCCCACGACTGTGACGACGACGAGGAGGACGAGTCCGCCGTTGATGGAGTCTCCGAGTGCGCTCACGGTCGTTCGTCCGACGGGACGCGCGCCCGGCGGGTGAGTCTGCGGGGCATACGTATCGCCCCCGCCGGCCGCACCGGGCGAACGTTCTAGCCCCGGGTCGGACCCGGCGCGGCGGGCGACGGGGCGGTACGCCGCACCCGTCTCACTCGCTGCGGACGACGTGGCCGTACTTGAGGAGGGCGACGAAGACGGTGCCGCCGACGGCGTTGCCGACGGTAGCCAGCGCGAGGAACGCCACGTAGTCGACGACCCCGATAGTCGGAGAGACGAGCGTCCCCATCAGCACTTCGACGTTGCCCGCGATGGAGTGGGGGAGGTGGGCGATACCGATGCCGAAGGTTATCAGCCAGATGATTATGAGGCGCGCCGTGCTGTCTTTGGCGGCCGTGTATATCCACGAGAGTATGCCCATCATCCACCCGGCGATGACGCCCGCGGACAGTATCTGCCACGGTCTGTGAGAGATGAGGTTCTTGGCTATCTCGACCAGCGCGGAGGCTTCGACGATGCCGTACGCCGGCGCGAAGTACACCGTCCCGGCGGCGAACACGATACCGCCGAGGACGTTGCCGGCGTACACGAGTAGCCAGAGCCGACCCACCTGCCCCAGACTCGCTCGGCCGTCGAGGTACGGGAGGATGGCCCTCGTCGTGTGCTCGGTGAACAGTTCGGACCGGCCGCCGATGACGAACACGAACCCGACGGCGTAGGCGTTGGCGACGGCGACCCGCACGAGGGGGTCGCCCCACGACCCGCCGGCGAACGTCAGCAACACGGCCATGAACAGTGGACCGAACCCGATGTCGAGGCCGGCCGAGAGCGACGAGAGGAACAGGCCGCCGGTCGGCCGTTCGAGTTCCCCGAGTCCCCGTTGGATCTCCTCCGCGAGTATCTCCTCTTTGGTCTTCTCTGCGCTCCCGGGCGACTTCGACTCGATTCGCTGGTCGATCTCTTCCCCGGCCATCGTTAGCTTCTGACCACCCACTCGCAAAAGGAGCTTGGCCGGACAGACGGCGACGCGGTCCGGACGCAGGCGTTAAAACGGTGCGAGGGAGAGTTCCACCATGTCCAACGCCAAGGGCGACCGCCGCGAGCGCGAACTCGTCAACCGGCTCGACGAGGCCGGGTTCGCCGTGATGCGCGCCCCCGCGTCCGGGTCCGCCACCGACCGCGAACTCCCCGACGTCCTCGCCGGGAACGGCGAGGGCTTCTACGCCATCGAGGCCAAGTCGAGCGCCGGCGACCCCATCTACCTCACCGGCGAGGAGGTGGAGGCGCTCATCTACTTCGCGCGCAACTTCGGCGCGAGAGCGCGCATCGGCGTGCGGTTCGACCGCGAGGACTGGTACTTCTTCCACCCCGGCGACCTCTACGTGACCGACGGGGGGAACTACCGCGTGAAAAAGGAGACGGCGCTCGCGGACGGCGTCGACTTCGAGGAGTTCGTGGGCAACTCGAAGAAGACGACGCTCGGCGAGGCGGCGGACGCGGAAGCCGAAGCCGAGTCCGGGTCCCGGACGGACGCCGACGGCGCCTGACCGAACCGCCGTCAGCCGCGCGCGTCGAGGAACTCCCGTATCTCGGCCGCGAGTTCGGTCCCCTTCTCCTCGGGCACGAAGTGGCCGCAGTCCTCGAACTCGACCGTCCGCGCGTCGGGGGCGAGTCGCCGCCACCGCTCCAGTTCCCCGCCGAACGCCGGGTCGCGCGCCCCCCACGCGAGGAGCGTCGGCACGTCCCGGACGGCGTCGCGGCGCGACCAGAGGCGCGCGAGCCAGTCGTCGGGGTCGGCGAGTCCCCGCACGAACGCGCGAACCCCCTGCCTGTCCGCGGGTTTCGGGTGCGGGCGCAGGTAGTAGCGGTGTATCTCGGGGGTCAGCCGCGAGCGGTCGGCGTACAGCGCCGGCATCGCCGCCATCGTGAACAGGTCCCACCGCTCGACCAGCAGTCGCCCCGCGGGGCCGCCCATCGCCGCGCCGAACAGGCGGACCGCGGCGGAGTGGTCGAGCGGCCACATCCACGTGTTGGACAGGACGAGTCCGCTCACGGCGTCGGGGTTGCGCGTCGCGTAGTCGAGTCCGATGGGACCGCCCCAGTCGTGACAGACCAGCGTCGGGCCCTGCAGGTCGAGTTCGTCCACCAGTCGCTCGACGGTCCGGGCGTGGTCGGCGGGGCGGTAGGAGAACTCGCGCGGCTTCTCCGAGAGACCGAACCCGAGGTAGTCTGGCGCGATACAGCGGTACTCGTCGCGCAGGCGGCGCACCTGCTCCCGGAAAAGGAACGACCACGTCGGGTTGCCGTGCAGGAAGAGAACCGGCGGGCCGTCACCCTCGTCGAGGTAGTGGACGCGCCCCGCCTCGGCGTCGAAGAAGTTCGGCTCGAACGGGTACCGGCCGTGGTACACCCACTGTGGACGGCCGGTGTCCCAAGCCGGCGTCTCGCCGGCACCCGTCGCATCGCCGCCGGTGACCGTCGCATCGTCGTCCATGCGGCCACCAAGGACGCCGACCGGCTTAGTTGGCGGTGGCCGTCTCGGCGTCGACTTCGGGGTCGAACTCGGCGTCGAACAGCGCGGTCTGGACGGTGTCGTTGCGCTCTCGCCTGAGGGTCACGTAGTCGCGTTCGACCCGGCGGAGCCGCGAGGCGGGGAACGAGTAGCGCTTCGCGCCCCGGAGGTCGACCCGGTCCTCGACGGGCCGGAGGGACTCGAGGTAGACCGCCTCGAACGCGGGTTCGTGCCCGCCGTAGGCGGCGTTCGTGGGGTAGTCCGCGACGGTGCGGCCGTCGTCGGTGGTGACCTCGTCCGCGCGTTCGCCCGTCGCGGCCGTGACCACGAGCAGCGAGTCCGTCTCCCTGTCGCGCACGAGGTCGCCGGGCGCGAGTTCGTGGCGGTCGCACAGCTGCGGGCCGCGGGCGTGCATCGGGACGAACGTGCGCTCGCCGCAGACGGCGCAGATAGCCGTCCGCTCGTCGGGCGCGGGGACCCGTCCCTCGGTTATCTCGATGGCGACGCGCCGGAGGTGCTTACAGCGCGACCCCCGGATGGCGTGGTCGGGACACGTACAGTCCTTCTCGTCCACGTCGACAACGTAGGTGCCGCCCTCCGTCTCGACGACGTACCGGCGGTCCCGGAGGGGCCGGACCGTCATCGGGTCGACCCGGGCGCTCCGGGCCCGGCCGACGGTGCCGTCGGGCGGGAGGGTCGTCATCGAACGGCGGGACGGCTTCGACTGTGACGCGGGTGTGTGTTCTGAGTGCGTCATGATGTGCGAGGAAACTGACCGTTTCCCCTTACGAACTCTTACGCGCCACAGCACCCTAAACCTTCGTTTCGTGTGCAGAACCGGCGCACAGCGGCGTCTGAGGCGCCCCGTTCCGAAGCCCTTTTAGAACGTCCCCCGGTATCCCCCGCGCATGGAAATCGATGCGGAGATGCGTCGGAAAATCGTCGTCTCCTTGGTCGCCGTCGGCTTCTTCGTCGCCCTCATCGTCGGCATCGGCGTGACCTACGGCGGCCCCGCCGGCTTCGGCGCCACCGCGGGGCTGGCGCTCATCGGCAGCATCGTCCTCTTCGTACTCGTCATGGCCGGCGTCGGCCTCTGGCTCGCCCGGTAACCGCGGTCCGACCGGCGACCGGTCGCTCTCGTTCTACCCTTCCGCGTCGGCGCTCGCGCCCGACTCCTCGCGCTCTCGCCAGTCGTCGACGTCGTCGGCGTCTTCGACCGCCATCTCGTAGTACGACAGCGGGTGCGCGATGGCGTCGCACCGGTCGTCGGGGTAACAGAGGCCGTACTCGTCCATCGTGGCGCAGGACGGCGGGGCGTACTGGACGCCGGCGGTGTCGCGGAGGTACTCGGTCTGGTAGCGCACCTGCTCTTCGTCCACCGCGGCCGGCCGGTAGAGCGCGAGTATCTCCTCGGTGTCCATCCCGATGCCGGTCAGGAACGCCGTCAGCGCGAACGTCGCCGGGGGGTCGAGGTCGACGCCCCGGCGGGTGCGCTCGAGGAGGCGTTCCATGCACGGCGGGAACAGGTCCGGCGCCACCGTGTCCGTCTCGACGCGGTGGATGTGGCCGCGGTCCGCGAGCAGGGTCCGGAGGTCGGAGACGGCGTCTGCGAGGGCGTCGGCGATGTAGTCGCCGCCGGCGCTGCCCCGGACCTGAAACGGGAGGCCCTCGGCCACCCGGCGGCGGACCGCCTCGCCCAGCAGGCGGTGGAGTTCCGCGCGCTTGACCCGGACGCGTCCGTCGGCGAGTTCGCGGTTGACGAGCCGCCAGTCCTCGCCCCAGTCGCGGTCCGAGAGGGCGAGGTACGCGCCGACCACGACCCGGAACTGCGCGGGGTCGCGGTCGGTCGGCCCGTCGCGCCGTTCGGGGACGACGGCGTCGGCGAGGTCGAACTCGCGGAGGAACGCGTCGAGGTCGACGCCGCCGTCCGTCGAGCGCAGGCCGTCGTCGCCCGACTCGAAGTCGTCGACGAACCGCTCTCTGGCGGTCCGCGCCTCCGCCTCGGCGTACTTGTCCACCGCCGCCGGCACGTCCACCAGCGACACGAGGATACGCGCCACTGGGTACGATAGGAGTTCGTCCCGGTAGTCCCACCGGCGCGGGGTCTCGGACGCGACGGTCCCCTCGACCAGCGCCCGGCGCACCCGCTCGACGCCGCGTTCGACGGCGGGCGCGTCCTCGGCGACGAGTTGGGGGAGCGCGATGTCTGCCGCCTCGACCGCCTCCCGGGCCGACTCGAAGAAGGGGTAGCGGGCGTGGCGCGGGGTCATCGCCTCCCCGTTCTCGATGCCTCCGGATAAACGCCGCGGTCCGGGGGCCCCCGGCGGGTAGCGTCGGCCGGGCCGCCGCGCGGCGGCGGACGCCCGCCACGGTCGGCGTGCGGCCGTGTCACACCGCCGCGCCACCTCGCAACTTACATAACGGACTCGGGTCAACTCGGTTCCTGTGCCGCACTTCGACTACCCCTGCCCCGACTGTCGGGCCACCAACAGCCTCCACGACGCCGGCTGTCGGTTCGAGGGCACGCAGTGGCCCGCCGTCGAGAAGGCCTACACCGACCTCGTGGCCGTACTCTCGACCGGGGAACGCCCCGAGTCGGACCTCCGGAGCGCGGTCCACGGCGAGTGGGACGCCCTCTGCGCGGCGGCGCTCTCCCGCCTCCGGAGCGACGGGCGCGTGGTCGAAGACGACGACGGGACCCTCCGCCTGCTGACAGCCGCGGAGTTCCGCGAACAGGTGTCCGAACCCACCCGCGAACCCATGCGCACCATCTACCGGCGCGGCAGCGTGCCGGGGTGTCACGACAACGCCGTCTTCGCCATGATAGCGTGGTACGAGATGGTTGGCCTCTCGTGGGAGGAGACGCGCGAGCGAGTCGTCTCGTGGCTCCGCGAGTCGGGCACGTGGGACCGGGGCGGGTTCGAGGAGGCGTCGCCGGAGCAGTTAGTCGACGCCAAACGCCACGTCTACGAGGCCGGGTACGGGTGGCGCGAGAAGGCGGAGGCCGCGAAACGGGTCATCGACAGACACGCATGATTCGTGAACCGTTTCGGACCGTTTCGACCGGTTGCAACGTGAAACGGGGCATTTTAGCGGGGGTTACTCCCTGAATAATAAGGGTCCCTTGTGGCGTGGTTCGAGACGAATGGAGACGAACGTGCCGGCCGCCGGGGCTCTCCCGCGGTCGGCGGTCCCGAGAGCGCGCCACGCGGTGACCGGCCCGACGCCGCGACCGGCGCGACGCTGCGAACGAACGAGCGAAGTCGCCGAGGTGAGATGAATGGCAGACAGTGACACACCGTCGAGTGGAAACGTACAGTCAGGCAGCACCGTCAGTCGCTTCGGTGCGGGCGAGGTGGCCATCCCCGAGTGGGTGTGGCCGGCGCTGGTGCCGGTGGCGAGCATCGCCGTCGTGGCCGTCTACCTGCTCACGCACCCCTACCCGGCGTACGGCGCCGGCTTCTACCTGCAGGTGGCGGAGCAGATTCTGGCGAACGACTACGGTCTCCCCACGCACATCCCCCTCTACACCGACGGGGGCGTGCCGTTCGCCTACCCGCCGCTGATGTTCTACGTCAGCGCGGTCCTCCTCGACGCGGGGGTGTCCCGCGTCACCATCAGCCTGCTGGTGCCCGCCGTGTCGGTGGTACTCTACCCCGTGGTGTACTACTTCCTCGCCGAGGAGTTCCTCCCCACGCGGCGGCAGGCCGGCCTCGCGGCCGCCCTGTTGGCGGTCACCCCCGCGGTGCTCCAGTGGCACATCTCGGCCGGCGGCATCGTCCGCGGTCCGGCGTTCCTGTTCGCGCTCACCGGCATCTACGCCGGCGTCCAGGTGTTCAAGCGCGGGGAGCGCAAGTGGGTCGCAGCGGGGCTCCCCCTGTTCGCGCTCACGATGCTCTCTCACCCGGTCTACACGGTGTTCTTCGGGACGACGTGGCTCCTGCTGTACGTCTGGTTCGACCGGTCGCTCCGCGGCCTCGTCGCGGGCGCCGTGGTGGCCGGCGGCGGCGTCGCGCTCACGTCCCCGTGGTGGCTCACCGTCGCGAGCGCCCACGGCATCGGGATATTCTTCTCGGCGGCGGGCACGCACAACGGCCTCGGCGGCGGTCTCGGCCGCCTCGCCGGCCAGTTTGTCTACGTCCTTGACGCCGACGTGGAGGCGCTGTTCTTCCTCGGCGTCTTCGCCGGCGCGGCCTACCACCTCTACCGGCGGCGGTGGTTCCTCCCGGCGTGGCTGTTCGTCAGCGCCTACGTCATCGGGAAAGAGCGGTTCCAGTTCGTCGCGGGCGCGATGCTGCTGGCCAGCCTCCTGCTCGAAGGGAGCGAGGCCTACCTACGCTCCCGGTCGGACGCGCTCCCCAGCAGGCGGACGGCGGCGGCGGTGGCCCTCGGCGCGACCGTCGTCTTCGCCGGTCTCGGCGGGCTCTACGCCGCGGGCGCGCTCAACATCAACTACGACCACAGCTCGACTCAGCCGGCGTTCATCGACGCCGACGACCAGAAGGCGATGGAGTGGGCCGCGGCCAACACCGACGCGAGCGACGACTTCGTCGTGCTCGGCGACGCCGCGGAGTGGTTCCCGCTGCTCACCGACCGCGCCATCCTCGTCGGCCCGTGGGGGGTCGAGTGGACCTCGCCGGAGAAGTACAACACTCAGCTATCGCTCTACCACGCCGTCTCCACCTGCGAGTCCGAGAGCTGTCTCACCCGGTCGCTCGCGGCCAACGACGTGTCCCCCGAGTACGTCTACCTTCCGAAGGGTGAGTATACAGTGCGCGGAAAGGAGTACGTGGCCGACGGCGACCTTCGGTACGACCTGCTGGCGTCCGACTCCTACCGGAAAGTGTACGAGAATCAGGGGGCGGTCGTGTTCCGCGTGACCGACTCCCGCAACGACGCGTCGGCGGATTAGGATTAATCCGTGCATAATTAACGACTCCGGCGCGTACGCTCCCGACGACGCATGGCTACGGACGGGCCGCTGACGAGTCGTCGGGTTCGAGTTCTGGCCGCACTGGTAGTCGTTCTGCTCGGTCTCGTGTTGGTCGACCCGACGCCGGTGGCGCTCGACTCCGCCCCCGAGGCGCCCCAGCGCGGCCCGTCGGACGTGAAGATGGCGTCGCCCGACCCCGACAGCTCCGGCCGGCTGTGGCCGTTCACAAGTCGGCAGCGCTCGTTCGACTCGCTCACCCTCCCCATCAACCTCGTGTTCCGGGAGGACGCCTCGCGCGTCCGCGCCCAACTCACCCGCGGCCGCGACGTGGGGTTCGATCCCGTGACGCGGGAGTGGCAGGGCATCGCGCCGGAGGGTGACCTCCCCGCGGACGACGGGCCGAACCCCACGTGGGGGGACACCACGGGTGCGACCCGGTACACGTACGTCGACGCGCCCGGCGACCGGGGCGGGTGGATAGACGAGACGGCCCAGTTCCACGACGGCACCTACTTCGGGTCGCGCTACCACGTCCGCCTCTACGAGTACGACGCCGGCGGGGCGACGGACGACGCGACGTGGACGGCGGTGCAGGCTCACCACGAGTACTGGGACTGGTTCCGCCTGCGCCACACCGTGACCTCGCTGGCGAAGGCGCGCAAGCACCTCGAAGTCCAGTACCTCGGGACGGACTACACCTCGGAGATATCGCGCGAGTGGTACGCGAACGGCGGCATTATCGATTCCGACGGCTGGGTCACGGTGGTCGACTTCCGGCCGCCGTCGGTGCTCTCGCTGTCGCCTCGGTGGGGGCTGTTGGTACTCGGTCTCGCGGCCGTCGACCGGCGGCTCTCCGACCGCCTGACGGGACCGCTCCGCCGCCTGACCGGGTTACGGGTCGCGCCGCGCGCGCTGGCGCTGACGGCGGTGCTCGCCCTCCTGCCGTCGGCGATTCGCGCCGGGGCCATCGCGGTCGAACTCGGCGCGCCGTGGGTCCACGTCAAGGCGGTCACCGGCTTCTTCTACCTCGTCCTCGCGGGCGGCCTGCCCGCGGCCGCCGTCGCCCTGCCGCGGGGCGCGCACGCCACCGACTGGCTCTCGCTCGCGGCGCTCTCGCTCGGCGCGGGCTACCTGCTCGACCTCTCGGCCATCGGCGTCACCGTCCTCCCGGTGGCCGTGGTGCTCCACCGACTCCTGTCGCTCGTCGCCGTCGGCCTCGTCGCGGCGGGCGGGGCGCGGCGGAGCGCCGGGTACCCGCGGAACGGACTGCTCGGCATCGGTCTCGGCCTCTGGGTCGTCGTGTTGGCGTGGCCGCTGTTGTTCGGCCTGTGACCCACCGGCAGTGAGAAACGTACGCAAACGTAAGCCTCATTATCGCCCGTTTAACCAAGTCTAATACGAGCCTTGACTTACTAAGTGGCCGCCTTCTCGCGGTCCGTCACCGTACGATGACCCACGACGACTCGTCCCTCCCCAGTCGGCGGTCGGTGCTCGCCGCGGTCGGTCTCGCGGCCACCGGCGGGTGCGTCCGCGAAGTCCAGTCGGCCATCGACCGGGACTCGCCCAAACAGCTATCGCTCACTATCAAGACCGTGCCCGCCGACGCCGACGCCGTCGCCACCACCATCGCCCGCTTTCTCTCCTCGAAACTGAAGCGCGTCGGCATCGACGCCTCCGTCGTCCTGATGAGCTTCGAGGAACTGCTCCGGGACGTGCTGGTGAACCAGTCGTTCGACCTCTACGTCGCTCGGTACCCCGCGCGCCACGACCCGGACTTCGTCCGGCCGCTGACGCACTCGCAGTTCGGGGTCGAACCCGGCTGGCAGAACCCGTTCGGCTACTCCAGCCTCGGCGTGGACGATCTGCTCGAGAAGCAGGCCCGACAGACCGGGAACGCCCGCAACAAGACGCTGTTCGAGATACAGCGCCGCCTCGTGCGCGACCAGCCGTTCTCGGTCGTGGCGTTCCCCGACGAGGTGCGGGCCACCCGGAGCGGCGAAATCACCGGCTGGGTCGACTCGGACGTCCACTCGCTGGCGTCGTACCTCTCGCTGACGCCCCCGGAGGAGTCCGAGTCGACACCCACCCCGACGCGGTCGTCGGGCGACGGGGGGCTGGCCGCGGCGGCCCGGACCACGACGGACACCCCGACCACCCCGACCACTGCGACGCCCGACGAGGACGCCGCCGCGGAGGTGCAGATGACCCTCACCGACGACCGTCCGACGAAGAACCTCAACCCGCTGGCGGTCGAGTTCCGGCGCGAGGGTACCATCACTGGCCTGTTGTACGACTCGCTCGCCCGGTACGTGGACGGGAGCGTCGTGCCGTGGCTGGCGGAGTCGTGGGAGTGGCGCACCGACGGCACGCCGTCGGTCGACGTGCGTCTCCGGTCGGGGCTCTCGTGGCACGACGGCGAACCGCTCACCGCCGAGGACGCCGCGTTCACCTACCGCTTTCTCGCGGACACGTCGCTCGGGACGTTCTCCTCGCCGGTGCCGGCTCCGCGGTTCCGGAGTCGGACCTCGCTCGTCGACTCCGTCGAGGCGCGCGGCGACCGGACGGTGCGAATCTCCTTCGGCCGGGCGAGTCGCCCCGTGGCCGCCCACTCGCTCACGGTGCCGCTCCTGCCCCGGCACGTCTGGGAGCCGAAGGCCGCCAAGGCCACCGTGGCCGGCATCGACACGGGGAGTCAGGTCACGAAGGCGCTGGTGTGGAACAACCCCTCGCCCGTGGGGAGCGGGCCGTTCCGGTTCCGGTCGAAGTCGGTCAAGGAGTCGGTGGTGCTCGAACCCAACACGGACCACTTCCTCGTCACCGACCCCACCGTGGGCGGCGCGGCCGGGCAGTTCGCGGGCGGGTTCGCCTTCGACCGCCTCGTGTTCGCCATCGTCCCCTCCAGCGGCGCGGCGGTCGAACTCCTCCAGCGGGGACAGGCCGACGGCACGGCGTCGCCGCTCGACCCGTCGGCGGTCCCCGAGATAGGCCGGTCGAACCGCCTCGACTTCCACGTCTCCCGGTCGCAGGCGTTCTACCACGTCGGGTTCAACGTCCGCAAGGCCCCCCTCGGCAACCCCCGGTTCCGCCGGGCGGTGGCCCGCCTCATCGACAAGCAGTACCTCGTCGACGAGGTGTTCAAGGGGTACGCCAAGCCGGCGTCGAGTCCGCTCGCCGGCTACGCTCCCGTCGCGTCCGACCTCGTGTGGTCGGGCACCGACCCGAAGCTCCCGTTCGCCGGGGCCGACGGCTCTCTCGACGTGGAACGGGCCCGCGAGTTCTTCCGGAAGGCGGGCTATCGCTACACCAACAGCGGTAAACTGGTGTACGGTTAAGGCGTGGGTATGCTATCCGCGCTGGCGGTGCTTCTCGGTTACGTCCTCAGCGGCGTCGGAATCATGCTCGGCGTCGCCACCGCCGCGTTCGTCGGACGTTCGCGCCTCGTCGAAGTGCGGGCCGAGATGCGCCCCCGCCTCCGGGAGGCCGCCCCCTACCTTGGACTGCTCGCGGTCGTCCTCCTCGTGAACAAGGTGGCCCGCGACCTCGTGCCCGAGGTGTCGTGGCTGGTGGGGTGGAAGATTACGTCGGACATCCACGCGATAGAGGGCGCGTTCGTGGCCGACCTGCAGTCGATAGCCACCCCCCCGCTGACCGCCTACTTCTCGTTCGTGTACATCTACGGCTACGTGTTCCTGCTGGTGTTCCCGTTCGTGGCCTACTTCGCGCTCCCCGACCGCCGTCCGCTGAAGTGCACCGCGGTGGCCTACGGCCTCAACTACTCGCTGGGGCTGCTGCTCTACGTCCTGTTCGTGTCGTACGGCCCGCGGAACCTCCTCCCGGACCTCGTCGAACCCCTGCTCTACGGCACCTACCCCGAGACGCAGATACTCACGAGCAAGGTGAACACGAACACCAACGTGTTCCCGTCGCTCCACACCTCGCTGTCGGTGACCGCGGCGGCCCTCGCGTGGTCCACGCGCGACGCGTACCCTTACTGGGCGGCCACGGCCGTCTTCTTCGCGGTCAGCATCGCCGTCGCCACCATGTACCTCGGCATCCACTGGGCAACCGACGTGGTGGCCGGGGCTCTGCTGGGGTGGTTCAGCGTCTACGCCAGCGACCGACTCGTCACGTGGCGCGAGGGGACCGAGAGCGGCGGGGGCGTCGACTCGGACGCCTCGACCGGGTTCGGCGTCGACCGGTAGCGGCCGCCGCGGGGCGGGAGAGAGGAGAAGAGTCGAGAGGGACCGACCTACCGGGTACGCACCGCGCCGCGTGCCTCGCGCGAGGTCGGTTCAGTTCAGTCGCTCTGGATGCGCGGCGCGAGCATGTAGGTCACGTTACCTGCGCCCTCGGCGAAGTTGTAGTGGAGTTTGACCGGGAACTCCTCGCCGAGTTCGACCGTCACCTCGGCGTCCGAGGGGATGGCCTTGTTCATGTCCTTGAGGTAGTCGAGCGAGAACAGCGAGTCGGCATCGCCCGCGGTGAGGTCGATGAGGTCGTCCGTGCCGAGTTCGAGGTTGACGTCGTCGGTGTCGCCCTCGGCCTCGATGAAGAAGGCCTCGGCGTCGGGGTCGACGCGCAGGCGGATGTGGTCCGACACCATGTCGGCGGCCTTGATGCCGCGACCGAGGTCCGCGCCCTCCAGCACGATGTTGGCGGCGAGGTCGAGGTCCGGGATGTCGGGTTCCTGCCGGATGGAGTCGGGGTCGATGAGCGCGAGGGTGTACGAGAGACCGTCGATGCGGATGTTGAGCTTCCGGGTCTCCTCGTCGAGTTCGAGGTGGACGAGGTCGCCGGAGTTGGCCATGCCCGC
This sequence comes from Haloferacaceae archaeon 50, assembly GCA_046097085.1. GTDB lineage: Archaea > Halobacteriota > Halobacteria > Halobacteriales > Haloferacaceae. Next base: position 797,668 of record CP175567.1, read on the forward strand.
GATGTCCTCCAGTCGAGAGAGGTTGACGCCGATGACGCCGCCGTCGGCCTCGTAGGACTCGAACGCCGCGGCTTCGAGCGAGAGGTCGACCATCCCGACGTTCGCGGGGTCGACCGCCCGGATGGCGAGTTCGTCCTCGTTGAGTCGAATCTTACACTCGTCGACCAACACGCTCACCGAGTCCAGCGCGTCCCGGAGCGTCGATGCGCTCACGATGGCCTTGAACATATACGGGGCCGTACGGAAGCCGCCTTAAAAATCCCGCCGATTTGCATACTTTCTCTTCCGCGCGCGCGCCGGCGAGGGCGGGTCAGCAGTCGTCGCCGACGTCGACCTCGGAGGGCGTCTCGGTCGTGGCGTCGGTCGGCTTGGCCGTCGCGGTCTCGGTCGGTTCCGCCGCCGTGGCCGTCTCCGTCCCGTTCTCGGGCGTGGACGTGGCCGTGTTCGTCGCCTTGGTCGTCTGCGTGTCCGTCGTGGTCGTCGTGTCCGCCTCCGTCGTGGTGGTGTCGGTCGCCGTCGGAGTGTCGGCCTCGGTGGTCGTGGACTCCGCTCCCGACTCGGGGGTCGAGGTGTCCGCGGGCGGCGGCGACGGGTTCTTGTCGGCCTCCGCGACGACGGTCTCCTTGTCGGGCATCAGGAGGGCGAAGCTATCCGGGGTCTCGTTGTTGATGACCGGTCCCTTGTAGTCGAAAGTGACGTGTGCCTCGGGCACGTTCTCGGCCCCGGTAGCGACGACGAGTCGCTCCCCCGGTTCGAACGTGAGGTCTGCCCCCGCAGAGACCGTGGCGTCGGTCCCGAATCGACGAGTCTGGTCGACGTTACCGTTGTGCTCGAAGTCGATGTAGTACTCCCGGAGGTCGACCGTCGACTGTCCTCGGTTCTTGAGGACGAGGTATTCGCCTTCCGCGTTGACGTCGGTGAAGTAGATACCCTCTGGTGCCGTGTTCTGTGCTATCGCGTTGCTCGCGCCGACGCCGAGGAGCGTCGCGGCCGCGGTTCCTGCGCCGACGAGGTACTGCCGTCTGTTGGTCATCCGAACCTTCCTTCCGGAGGTGCATTGTTAGCAATATTGGCTGTGAGACGTATCGGATTACGTGATAGAGTGTAGACACGTCCGCCGAACGCCTCAGAGCGCGCATCACGCCGCTTTTGCCGTTCGAACGCGTAACGACGCGTATGAACGCAGAGTTCGTCTCTCCCGGCGCCGTCTCGGCGACGGGTTCTCCCGGAGGGAACTGCCGATGAGTGGGAAAGACCACTACTACAACAAGGCGAAACAGGAGGGCTACCGCGCCCGGTCGGCGTACAAGCTCAAACAGTTGGACGAGACGGCCGACTTGTTCTCGCACGGCGACGTGGTCGTGGACCTCGGGGCGGCCCCCGGCGGGTGGCTACAGGTGGCCTCGGAGGCGGTCGGTCCCGGCGGGCGCGTGGTGGGCGTCGACCTCCAGCGCATCGACTCGCTCGACGCCGACAACGTGGAGACGGTTCGGGGAGACATGACCGAGCAACGCACGAAGGACCGCCTGCGCGACGCCCTCGACGGCCGCGAGGCCGACGCCGTGGTGTCGGACATGGCCCCCAACATGAGCGGCGAGTACTCGCTCGACCACGCCCGGTCGGTCCACCTCGCGCGGCAGGCGTTCGAGACGGCCACCGAACTGCTCGGAAGCGGCGGCGACGTGGCCGTGAAGGTGTTCGACGGGCCCGACCTCGCGGACCTGCGCGAGGAGATGGAGGAGTCGTTCCAGTACGTCCGGGCCGTCCACCCCGACGCCTCGCGCGACGAGTCCTCGGAGGTGTACCTCGTCGGCAAGGGGTTCCTGACCGCGCCCGTCGCCGCCGGCGACGAACTCGAAGTCGATATCGTCGACACCGGGAGCGAGGGCGACGGCATCGCGCGCGTCGAGGGGTTCACCGTGTTCGTCTCCGGCGCGTCCGAGGGTGAGACGGTCCGGGTGCGGATATCCGACGTGAAGCCCAAGTTCGCCTTCGCAGACCCCGTCGAGGACGCGTAGAGCGGCGTCTACCCTCCGGTCGGCGACCGTCCGCTTTGATGCCGTCGAGTGCTGACGGTCCGTTCTGGTCGTACGTTGAGGGAGTCCCCGCCTCGTCCGTCCGGACCGGGCGTCGCCTACGTGTCGGTCACGACCAGGTCGAGCGACAGTCCGACCGAGCAGTTGTCCTCGCTCGACCGCCACCCGCTCCGACATCGACCCGTGGCGATGATGTCGGCGAACGCGTTGTACCCGCCGCAGTTCGGACACCGGACCCCCGCCTCTATCGCGTCGCCCTCAGTGAGGCGGACGCGTCGCTCGTCGGAACCCATGCGATAGCTACGACGGCATCCGAGATAAACGCGCGGTCGGACGCGGCGGTCAGTCGGAGAGGGGGGCCGCGCCCGCCACGGCGTCGTCGGCGTCGCCGAGGTAGCCCACGACGGCGTAGACGAGCGGGGTGTCGAGCACCGCGATGAGGAGTTTCCCGACGTACTGTCCGACGACGAGGCCGACGAGCGCCGGCACGGGGAGCGCCGACCCGATGCCGAAGAGGGCGGGCGCGACGCCGAACGCGACGGCGGTGAAGATGACCGTGTCGAGGAGTTGGCTCGTGCTCGTCGACCCGATGTTGCGGAGCCACAGCCACCGACCGTCGGTGGCGTCGCGGAGCCAGTGGAACGCGAACACGTCCCAGTTCTGGCTCACGACGTACGCCAACAGCGACCCCGCGACGACGTTGGTGCCCGACCCGAGCACCGTGGCGAACGCGTCGGGGTCTATCGAGGTGGCGGCCGCGGCGGGCCACTTGATGGTGGCCCACACGAGCGCCAGCATCACGAAGTTCATGAAGAAGCCCACGTTGACCACGCGCCGGGCGAACGACTCGCCGTAGAGTTCCGCGATGCAGTCCGACGCGAAGTAGGTCCCGGCGTACGCCAGCGTCCCGCCCGGCATCGCCGCCGCGCCGAGTATCGGGAGGCTCAGCGCCAGCAGTTTGGTGGAGACGAGTTGGGCGGTCACCAGCGCCGTCACGAACAGGGCGACCAGCGCGATGGGCGCCGTCGGTACTTCCGACTCTTCGCTCATTCCTCCTCCAGCCGTCCGTGGCGAGCGTCGATGTCGTCCAGCATGTCGAGGGTCTTCCGTATCGACGCCCGCACGGCGTCGCTCCGGTTGACGAACTTTCCGCCGTCGCCAACGTGCTCGTCGAGGTCGGAGAGGAGCTCGTCAGGTATCTCGACGCTTATCTTGGCCATACCCGGGGATTCTTTCGATATTACTTACGCGTTTCCCCATCGCGGCGTCCGGCGGCACTCCCGCGGACTCGGCCGGCGGGCTACCGGTCGGAAAGACGCGCGTCCGTGACGCCGCCGAATCGGCGCTTCGGGGACGCGGGGCGAGGCCGCGTCAGAGGTCGGTCGCCCGCGGGCGGGCGAGGTCGCGCCGGCCCCCGAGGGTGACCACGAACAGGACGGCGAGACCGACGCCGTAGGCGACCATCAGCGGGACGGTCACGAGGAACATCGTCACGATGCCGGCGGGGGTGAACACCGCGGCGAACGCGAGGATGGCGACGGTGACCTCCCGCCACCGGCCGCGCATGGTGCGGTAGGAGATGCCGGCCGTGTTCAAAAGCAGCATCAGGACCGGCACGTCGGCGAGGAGGCCGATGCCGGCGGTGGTGAAGAAGATGAGCCAGAAGAAGTTGGTGATGCGGTAGGCGATTATCATGTTGGCGGCGAGGGCGTCGGCCACGAGGTAGGAGATGACGTACGGCGCGACGTAGAGGTAGCCCAGCGCGAACCCGCCCACCAGACCGACGGCGAGTGCGGCGATCCACCCGAAGATGACGGCTCGGTGGCCGCGGACGAACCCGCGTTCGCGGAGCGCGGGCCACGCGTAGTAGCCCGCCATCGGCAGGGTCACGAGCGCCGCCACGAGCGTCGAGAACTTCACCTCGAAGATGAGCGCCTCGACCGGGTGGAGCGCCACGACGTTGAACCCCTCCTCGAGCACCTGCTTGGGCGTGACCACGGCCGGGAGTTGGCTCAGGAACTGCTCGTACACCTGGCCGATACCGCCGGTGTAGAGCCACGCGAACACCGAGACGAGCACGATGCCGAATATCGCCACGAGGCGGAACGCGCGCGAGGTAACCGAGTCGAGGATGAACGTCACGTCGGAGTAGTAGCCGCCGATGTCGTCCTCGTCTTTCTCCCCGTCGGTGAGCTCTTCGAGGAAGGTGCTCGACGCCCGCGAGGCCCGGTCGCCCACGTCCTGCGCCGTCGCCTCCGCCGAGACGTCGGTCGGGGCGGCCCCCCCGGCGTCCGACGCCTCGCCTTCCGCGTCCGCCGCCTCGCGTTGCTCCTCCACCTCGTCGAAGCGGTCGAGGATTGCGCGGGCCTTCTCGGGTTGGTCGGCGTCCATCGCCTCGTTCGCGCGTTGGAGCGCGTCCTCCTCGGACATGCCGGCGAACGCCTCCGGCGGCGCGGCGTGGACGCCGGCCGCGTCGAGCGTCGCGAGGTCTATCTCCGAGGGGTCGCCGTACGCCGACGGGTCCGCGGCGTCCGGCCCGGCCACCTTCTCCAGTTCGCGGTAGACGAAGTAGAGGAGGGCGGCCGCGGCGAGGAGGAGGGCGACGACGGCGCCGTAGACGATTACGGCGGCGTCGGCCGAGACCGGCAGGGCCGACCCCAGCGGCGGGACGCGGTACCTGCTCCCGGCCCACGCGAGGGCGGCGTTGACGTACCCCCGCCCGCCGCGTTCGTAGAAGGCGTAGACGGCCACGAAGCCGACGACGGCGCTCCCCGCGAGCAGGTTCCAGCGTCGGCGGGCCACCGCCCGGGCGTCGATGCGCTCGGACCCACGCTTCATCGTCACCACCACCTTCGCGAGGTAGAGGCTCGCGCCGTAGAGGAACAGGAGCGGCACGGCCCACATTATCTGCGTGAAGGGGTCGGGCGGCGAGAACAGCGCCCCGAAGACGAAGATGGCGACCACGGCGTAGCGCCACTTGTCGCGGAACGTCTCGTAGGGCACGATGCCCGCGTACGACAGGCCGGTGATGGCGAGCGGCATCTGGGCCGCGAGGCCGAACGAGACGGTGAGCAGGAAGATGAACTGCGCCCACTTCACGATGGAGTAGGTGGGCGAGAACCCCGCGGCGAGGGCGTTGTTCGCGAGGAAGGAGAACATGAGCGGGAAGAACAGCAGGTAGCCGTAGGCGACGCCGACGAGAAAGAGGAAGAGGGCGCCGAGGCCGAGGAGAGTGAGCTTCCACGTCGCCACGGGTGCCTGCGGCCACATGCCGCGATCGCGGAGGGCGTCCCGCGAGTAGTAGAGGAACGGCGGGATGGCGAAGATGACGCCGACCGCGAGTCCGATCTTGGCCTGGAGCAGGATGACGTCGAACGGCGTCTGGGCGATTATCTCCACCTGCTCACCGATGGACTCCTCCATCCGGGCGCGGGTGACCCGCTTGAGGAAGTCCCAGACGACGTACTGGAGCGCGTAGAACGACCCGAGGAACCCGACGAGAAACACCACGAAGACCTTCTGGAGGTCCTTCTGGGCCGCGCGGAGCATCGCCCCGGCCGTCTCGCGGCCTCGGTCTAACGTCTGGCGGGTGTCCTCGTCGAGGGCGCTCGACATACATGCGTGAAAGCCCGCTCGCGGTTATCAATCTTTTTCACTCGGTCGCACGCCGCCCGACGGATGGAAAAAGGCCTATAACCGCGTGGCGGCCTATGTCGAGTGAATGGGTGAGGACTCGGACCCGGACACGGGGTCGAACGCCGCCGACCCTCGCGACGACGAGTCGGACCGGCCGGGCGACCGCGCGCCGGACGCGGACCGCGACACCGACCGCCGTAGCGACGCGAGCGACGGCGACGGGGCGACCGACGCGGACGCGCCGGATGCCGACGGAGACGCGGCCGACGCGGACGCACCCCCGTCTCCCGACGCCGACCCCGACGGCGACGGGACCGAGACGACGACCGACGCCGACGACACGACCGTCGCGCAGGTGGACCTCGACGGCGGCGACTCCGACGAGACGTCCGACCCGGCGACCGAGGGCGACGCGGACACCGGCGACGGCGCCCCCGGCGGCGACCCGACCTCCGACGACGGGGTCGAGTCGGACGACGACGTAGACACGATTCCGGACGACACCATCGAGGCCGACGACGACGTAGGTCCGGTTCCGGACGACACTATCGAGGCCGACGAGTTCGCCGACGACGGCGACAACGACGGCGACGGCGTGACCGCGGTGGCGGACCCCGTCGCGGTCGACGAGGCGGTGCCGGACCCCGGCGGCCCGGACGACGCGCCAATGCCCGACCCGGACGCCGAGGATGGGACGACCGACCCCGTCGCGCCTGACGCCCCGTCGACCGACGACGGCGCGGGCGGCCACGGGGCGTTTCCCTCGGGCGACGCGACTGGCATGCCAGCGGAGACGGAAGCGGAGACGGAGACCGACGCCGCCGACGCGGCAGGTATGCCCGCGGCGGAGACGGGGTCGGAGACGGACCTCACGCCCGTCGACGACACCGCGGACTACGGCGGCCCCGAGTTGGACGACGACCCCGGCGAGTTCGACGGGATGGTCGGCGAGGGTCCCGCCGAGGACGAGGAGATGCCGCTGGCGGACCACATCGAGGAGATGATTCACCGCCTCGGCATCGTGTTCCTCATCGGCGGCGTGGTGCTCATCGCGGCGTTCCCGACCGCGGACCGGATAGTCAACTTCCTCTGGAACGCCCACATTCCCGGCGCGGCCGCCCCCACGAGTCCGCGCCGGCCCCGACTGTACGGACCGCTGGAACTCATCCTCACCGAACTCAAGGTGGCGGGCCTCGCGGGCTTCGTCGCCGGCCTCCCCGCCCTCGTCTACCAGAGCTACCGGTTCATGCGGCCCGGCCTCTACCCCAAAGAGCGGCGGTACTACCTCGCGTCCGTGCCGACCAGCCTCGTGCTGGCGCTCGTGGGCGTCGCGTTCGCCCACTTCATCGTGCTCCCGGCCATCTTCGCGTACTTCACCTCCTACACCGTCAACGCCGAGATCGTGGTGGCGTTCGGCCTCCGGGAGACGTTCAACCTCATCCTCCTGCTGATGGGGTACATGGCGCTCGTGTTCCAGATTCCGCTGTTCATGATGCTCGCCATCATGATGGGGCTGGTGACCCGCCGGTGGATGACCCAGAAGCGCCTCCTGTTCTGGGGCGCGTTCCTCGGCGTGTCGTTCCTCATCAGCCCCGACCCCACCGGGATGACGCCCATCATCGTCGCCGCGACCATGATCAGCCTGTTCGAGGGGACGCTCCTCCTCATCAAGTGGACGACCGAGCGGTAGCCGACGGTACCGTTTTGTCGGCCGCCGTCCAACCCCTGCGGGATGGCGACGGTGCTCCTCGCGCGGCACGGCGAGACGCTGTGGAACCGACGGGACCGAGTGCAGGGGTGGGCGCCGACGCGCCTCACCGACCGCGGCCGCGAACAGGCCGCGGCGCTGGGGTCGTTCCTCGCCGACGAGTACGACGTCGACCGCCTCTACTCCTCCGACCTCCCGCGGGCGCGGGAGACGGCCGCGTCGGTCGGTCGCGCCGCGGGCCTCGACGTCACCGCCGAGGCGGCGTGGCGCGAACGCGACTTCGGCCACCTGCAGGGACTCACGAAGGCGACGCTCGACGAGCGCCACCCCCGGTTTCGGGTGTCGCAGGTCGGCCGGAGCGCCGTCGAGGAACTCCCGGACAGCGGGGAGCGACTGCTCGACATGCGCGACCGGGTCCTGACCCGGTGGCGGCGCCTCGTGGCCGACGTGGCGGCCGACGACACCGTGGCCGTGGTGGCCCACGGCGGACCGCTCCACGCCGTCGTCGGTCACGCGAAGGGACTCGACCTCGTGCCGACGTTCCGCGACCTGACGCAGGACAACTGCGGGGTGAACGAGTTCCGAGTCGACCCGGCGGCCGACCCACCCGGCGACCGGACCGCCGACGACGCCGACGAAACGGGCGACGCCGCGACCGACGCCGGGCGGGCGACGCTCGTCCGCGAGAACGCCACGCCCTTCCTCCCGCCGTAACACGCCACGTCGCGCGGACCTATTCGACGCGAATACTTTTGTACTGACACGTTCGTGTCAGCGCATGCGTTCGTACGCCCTCCAGTCGAGTCGACTCTACCGCCGGAACCCCGAAGCCATCGAGTTTGGGTTCCTGCTCGCACTGCTGGTGGCGACCACGCTGTGGCAGTCGGCCGTCGTCCGGGCGTACGGCCTCCTGCTCGCCGCCGTCCCGGTCGGTCCCGACGCGCCGCTTCTTATCGGCGCCTTCCTCGGGTACGTGCTGGGTGCGGGGGTCACGGCCGTCGCCTACGCCCACGTTCGCGGCGTCGAGATACCGCGCGGCCTCCCCGCCCGCGGCACGTTCTCGTCCGTCGTCCTCGCGGTACTCGCGCCGCCGGTGCTGGTCGCGGCCGTGGTACTCGCGGGCGACGCGGCGGGCGTCACCGCCCGGGCGATGACGCAGTCGTCGTACGGCGCGGCGGTCGGCGTCCCCTTCTTCGTCCGGACCGCGGTCGTCCCGGCGGTCCTCGCCGGCGTCGGACTGGCGCTGCTGTTCCACGGGGCCGTGCAGGGCACGCTCCGCGAACTCGTCGCGCCCGACCACGCCGCGGCGCTGACGGCGCTGGTGGCGGCGCTCTTCTTCCTGTTCGACGCGCCGTCGGTCCGCGACCCCGCGACGCTGTTCGTCCTGCTCCTCGGGGGCGCGACGCTCGTCGCGGTGGGGTACGGTCTCGGACTGGCCTACCGGGGCGCGACGCGCGGGTCGGTCCGCGCGGCGTTCGAGGGGCGCGGCGGCGTCGCCGTCGCCGCCGTCGCGACGCTCGGCGTCGTCACGCTCCTCACCGGCATCGACGGCCTCCCCGACGCGGTCCACCTCTGTCTCCGCGTGGCCGTCGTCGGCGTCGGCGCGCACGCCTACGAACGCACCCGGTCGCTGTGGGTGCCGGCGCTCGCCCTCGCGGCCTTCGAGCTATCGATGCGACTCGCGGTGTACGTCGAGTCGGTACCCGGCGCGGTCGGCTTCTCCCTCTAGTCCTCGCCGACCGGGTACTCCTGCGAGAAGACGTCCTCGACTACCGGGTCGCTCGCGCCGTCTGCACCCTCGGACTCCTCGTTCGCGGGGCTGACGCTCCCCGTGCGGTACCCGCCGAGGTCGAGCGTCACGTGGTCGAAGCCAGCGTCGGTGAGGTGTTCCTCGGCCGCGGCGGCGAAGTCGGCGTCGAGGGCGTGTTCGAGTTCGTCGGGCGCGACTTCGATGCGGGCGAGGCCGTCGTGGTCGCGCACGCGGAACTGAGAGAACCCCCACGTGCGCAGGAGGCGTTCGGCCTTCTCCACCCGGCTGAGGCGCTCCTCGGTCACTTCGAGACCGGTCGGGATGCGCGAGGAGAGGCAGGCCATCGAGGGCTTGTCGGCCACCGACAGGCCGTAGTGGTCGGCTATCTCGCGCACCTCCTCTTTGGTCACGTCGTGCGCGAGGAGGGGGGAGTACACTTCGAGTTCGTCGACGGCGCGCAGGCCCGGGCGGTGACCCTCGCCCGGGTCGGAGGCGTTCGTGCCGTCGCACACCGTGTCGTACCCGAGGTCCTGCGCCACCTCGTACATCTTCCCGAGGCGCATGGTGCGGCAGTGGTAGCACCGCTCACCGTCGTTGGCCACGAAGTCCGGGTTGTCGAGTTCCGAGAACGACACCTCCTCGTGGCGCACGCCTATCTCTTCGGCCACGCGCCGGGCGTCCTCGAGTTCGGCCTCCGGAAGCGTCTCGCTCCGGGCGGTGCAGGCCACGGCGTCGTCGCCGAGGGCGTCGCGGGCCAACGCGGCCACGACGCTCGAATCCACCCCGCCGGAGAACGCGACGACCACGCCGTCGCGCTCCGCGAGGTCGTCTCGGATAGCGGTGAGCGTCTCCTCTCGCATGCCACGGCCTTGCGTGCCGAGGGGCAAAAGCACGTTGTCTCCGTCGTCGCGACGTCAGCGTCACCGCGAGCGGTCGTCGGCGTCCACCGTCACCGCGGATGGCCGTCCCGGGGGGTGCGGAGCGCCGCCGGCCGCTCGTCCTCTCCTGGCCGCGCCGACCGGGCGCGCGGTCGGGCGGTGCGCCGACCCGCAACGTTTTGTCCTACGAGGCGATACACCACGCCCGATGGAGTTCGAGGCCATCCCGGGCGTCGGCGAGAAGACGGCGTCGGCGCTCGCGGAACTCGACGACGCCGAGGCGGCCCTCCGGTCGGGCGACGTGGCGACGCTCGCGCGCGCCCCGGGTATCACCGAGGGCCGGGCGGCCGCCATCGCCCGCGCCGCCGTCCGGCGGCGCCACGGCGACGACGGCGGCTTCCTCGCGACCGACCGGGCCAAGGACGTCTACCGCGACGTGCTCGGCCTGCTACAGGAGCGTGCGGTGACCGACTACGCCGAGAAGCGCCTCGAGACGCTCTACCCGAGTGCCGCCGCCTCCCGCATCGCGGAGGTGCGCGAGTTCGCGGCCCGCGCGACCGACCGCGACCCCGACCCGGCGGTGCTCGACGCGCTGGCGGGCGTGGAACCGCTCGAACGCCCGGCCGACCTCCGGGTGCGCGAGCGGTGTCTCGCCACCACCGACGCCGAGACGTACGCCGAGGCCGAGGCCGCGTTCCCCGAACTCTCGGTCGAGATAGTCGAGGACGCCCGCGGCCTCGCCGAACTCGCGCGGTCGTACTCCACCGTGGTCGCCCTCGACGAGACGTTCGCGGGCGTTGACGTGGAGGGCGACGTGCGGGTGCGCCCGGACGCGTTCGACGCGCCCGACGAGGTGGTGCCCGAACGCGTCCTCGCGTTCTTCGCCGAGAACCGCGCGCGCATCGAGGCCGCCGCCGCGGTCCACGAGGCCGCGGGCGAGGACCCGCCGTGTTCGCTCGACGCCCTCCGCGACGCCCTCTCGCGCCTCGACGACGACGGGACGGTCGCGGGCGACGACGAACTCGACCGCCTCTCGACGGCGGTGGACGACCTCGACGCCGCCGTCTCCACGGCCGAGTCGGTGGCCAACGACCGCCTGCGCGACGCCATCCGCGAACGCGACGTCACCATCGAGGGCACGGACTTCCTCTCGCTCGTGGAACAGGGCGCGCGGGTGGACACCCTGCTGTCGCGCGAACTCGCAGACGAGTACGACGCCGCGGTGGCGGCGGCGCGCGAGCATCTCGCCGACGCCCTCGACCTGCGCCCCGAGGAGGCCGACGTGGCCGACCGGGCGTTCACGGAGGACCACGCGTTCCCGGTCGAACACGACTCGGAGGCCGTCTCGCGCCTCCGGGCGGACCTCCGCACGGCGCGCGACCGGCGCGCGGCCCGCCTCAAGTCCGACCTCGCGGCCGACCTGTCGGCTCTGCGCGACCCCGTCGAGGAACTCACCCGCGACGCACTCGAACTCGACGTGGAACTCGCCGTCGCCCGGTTCGCCCGCGACTTCGAGTGCGTGATGCCTACGTTCGCGGACGGCGTCGAGGCGGCGGTCGCAACCGACGCCGACGCCGGATTCGAGGCCCCCGCCCGGGCGGACGGCGCGGCGGCGGGCGTCTGCATCGAGGGCGGCCGGTCGCCCCTGCTGGACGTGGCGTTCGCCGACGCCGAACCCGTCGACTACGGCGTCTCGGGCGTGACGCTCCTCTCGGGCGTCAACAGCGGCGGCAAGACGTCGACGCTCGACCTCGTGGCCCTCGTGGTGGTGCTGGCGCACATGGGCCTGCCCGTGCCCGCCGAGCGGACGGAGCTCCGGCGGTTCTCGGAGCTCCACTACTACGCCAAGAGTCAGGGGACGCTGGACGCGGGGGCGTTCGAGGCCACCCTCCGCGACTTCGCGGCGCTGGCCGACGGCGCGTCCGACCGCCTCGTCCTCGTGGACGAACTGGAGAGCATCACCGAACCCGGCGCGTCGGCCAAGATAATCGCGGGCATCCTCGAAGCCCTCGACCGACAGGGCGCGACGGCGGTGTTCGTCTCCCACCTCGCCGGCGAGATACGCGACGCCGCCGACTTCGAGGTGGCGGTGGACGGCATCGAGGCGGTCGGACTAGAGGACGGCGAACTCATCGTGAACCGCTCGCCCGTGAAAGACCACCTCGCGCGCTCCACCCCCGAACTCATCGTGGAGAAACTCGCCGAGGAGGGCGACGCCGAGTTCTACGACCGCCTGCTCGTGAAGTTCTGACCCGGCCCGACGGCCCGGTCGGCGTCCCCCCGCTATCGGCGGTTTCGGCGACGTCGGCCCGCGTGCGTCCGCCGAACGTCCGACGCTGGGGAACGGTTAAGTAGCCCCGGGAGCGAGGTGAAAGTGATGAGGGACGACCCCGACGAGGGGATGCTGTCGTGGGACGAGACGGTGTTTCGCGACGAACACGTCTTCGAGATAGACTACGTTCCCGACGCGTTCGCCCACCGCGAGAGCCAACTGGAGAGCCTGAAGTACGCGCTCCGGCCGGCGGTCCGGGGGTCGCGCCCCCTCAACACCATGGTGCGGGGCCCGCCCGGCACCGGCAAGACCACGGCGGTCCAGAAACTGTTCGGCGAACTCGGCGTGCAGACAAGCGTGCGCACCGTCCGGGTCAACTGCCAGGTGGACTCCACTCGGTACGCCGTGTTCTCGCGCCTGTTTCAGGACATCTTCGAGTACGAACCCCCGTCGTCGGGCATCTCGTTCAAGAAGCTGTTCGGCCAGATAACCGACCGCCTCGTCGAGGACGACGAGGTGCTCGTCGTCGCACTCGACGACGTGAACTACCTGTTCTACGAGAACGAGGCCTCCGACACGCTCTACTCGCTCCTGCGCGCCCACGAGGCCCACACCGGCGCGCGCATCGGCGTCATCATCGTCTCCTCGGACCTCGACCTAGATATCATGGAGGAACTCGACGGCCGGGTACAGTCGGTGTTCCGGCCCGAGGAGGTGTTCTTCCCCCGGTACGACGTGAGCGAGGTAGTCGACATCCTGCGCGAGCGGACTCGCCGGGGGTTCCACGACGACGTCATCGGCGACCCGGAACTCGACCGCGTGGCCGAACTCACTGCGGAGACGGGCGACCTCCGGGTGGGAATCGACCTGCTCCGGCGCGCCGGCCTCCACGCCGAGATGCGCGGGAGCCGAACCGTCGACGTGGAGGACGTCGAGGCCGCCTACGACAAGTCGAAGTACGTCCACCTCTCGCGCTGTCTGCAGGGGCTGACCGACTCGGAACGCGCGCTGGTGGAGGTGGTGGCCGACCACGACGGCGAACAGGCCGGCGAGGTGTACGAAGCGTTCCACGAACGGACCGACCTCGGCTACACCCGCTACTCCGAACTCGTCAACAAACTCGACCAGTTGGGCGTGGTCGAGACGAGCTACGACGACCTGGAGGGTCGCGGCCGCTCCCGGTCGCTCTCGCTCGCGTACGACCCCGACGCGGTGCTCGACCGCCTCTGACTCTACTCCGTACCGCCGTCTCTAAACTCCGACTCCGGCTTCGACTCCACGCTACCCTCCTCCTTCCGTCCGCTCTCGGTCGCCGAGCAACCGCCGCGAGATGGCCGACGTGACGGGGGTGGCCTCCTCGCCGCGCATCTCGGCCCACGTCGCGACCACCACCGCGCCGACGGTGTTGAAGAGGAGGTCGAGCACGATGTCGTCGAGGCCGTACTGGACGAGCGCCGACCGCGCGCCCAGCATCCCCGCCGCTATCTCCGCGAAGTGCTCCAGTATCTCCCAGAACACGCCGAACGCGAGGACGAACACGACCACGTACGCCGCCACGAACCGGTTGGGCAGCGAGAGGTGGTGCGAGTGGGTGTCGAACGCGCGGACGAGCGCGTACCCGCCGGCGGCGACGACGGTGGCAGAGAAGGCGTGGGCCAGTTGGTCGTACCAGCCCACGGTGCGGTAGGGGCCGAGGTAGCCCGCGGCGTGGAGCACCGCCGCGGCGGTTATCCACGCCGTCACGCGGGGGCCGAGGGGGATGCCGTAGTCCCGCCGGAGGTAGGCGGGCACCAGCGTGAGACCGAACGAGAGTCCGCCGTTGAGGGCGACGGTCCACCGCCCGGCGACGGCGCCGTAGACCGCGAGGCCGACCAGCACCGCCTGCAACGCCCGCGCGAGCAGTAGCTCGCGGTTCGAGAAGTCCACCTCCGGCAGGTCGGCGTCGAGGTTCACGCGCTCTCGCGCCTCCCGCCGTCCGACGCGACCCCCCGGAGGCCCCCGGCGGGCGCGCCGTTGAAGTAGACCGCGAACAGGAGGCCGCCCGCGACGCCGGTGACCGTCGAGACCACGAGGTCCCACATGACGGCGTCCTCGCCCGCGAGGAGGTCGGTCCCGAGGTAGGTGTCCGCGCCGAACTGCACGACGGTCCACGCGCCCGCCACCGCCATCGTGGTGGAGACGACGAACGCCACCGCGAACGCGGCCGACATCTCCACGTCGGTCAGGGCGTTGAGGTCCACGGCGACGAGGAGGGCGAGCGTCGCCACGGAGAGGTAGGTCGCCGCCTGCGTGAGCACGTCGCCCGCGACGGCCACGTCGAGCGTCCGCACGACAGGCGGGACGGCCAACAGCGCCACGACCTCGGCCGGGGGCATCGTCGTGGTGGTGCGCGTCGCCGCGGCAGGGACGACGGTCACGGCGGCCGACGCGAGGGTGAGGCCGGCCCACAGGAACTCGCCCGTCGCGGCGCGGTAGGCCGCCACGGCGAGCAACCCGACCACCAGCGCCCACGCCGCGCCGGCGTTGACCCGGTCGGAGCGGAGCGAAGCGAACACCATCGTCGTTCGTACGGATTTGGCGGTTCCGGCCGGTAGTAGGTTCCGGCCGGTCGGGCCGCCCCGGACGCGCCGCCGACCGCGGTCTTTTTGGCGGCGTCGGGCGTGCGCCGGGGTATGAAGACCGAAGGGGGGAACGACGACGCCAAGCGCCGGGCGGGCGAGTCGGCCGCCGACCTCGTCGAGGACGGCATGACCGTCGGCCTCGGGACGGGGAGCACCGCGGCACACGCCATCAGAGCGCTCGGGACCGCCGTCGACGCGGGTCTCGACGTGCGGGGCGTCCCCACCTCGTTCGCCTCGCGCCGCCTCGCCCGCGAGGCGGGCCTCCCCCTCGTCGGCCTCGACGCGGTGGCCCGCCTCGACGTGGCCATCGACGGGGCAGACCGGGTGGCCGGCGGCGACCTGATAAAGGGCGGCGGCGCGGCCCACGCCCGCGAGAAGGTGGTCGACGCCGCCGCAGACCGGTTCGTGGTGGTGGCCGACCCCTCGAAGGAGGCCGAGGTGTTGGACGTCCCCGTCCCCGTCGAACTACTCCCCGCCGCGCAGGCGACGGTGGAGCGGCGGGTGCGCGAACTCGGCGGAGAGCCGTCGCTCCGGGCCGCCGACCGGAAGGACGGCCCCGTGGTGACCGACAACGGCAACCTCGTGCTCGACTGCGACTTCGGCGCGATACCCGACCCCGCGCCGCTGGCGGCCGACCTCTCGGCGACGCCCGGCGTGGTGGAGCACGGCCTGTTCGTCGGACTCGCGGACGAGGTACACGTCGGCACCGACGACGGCGTCAGCGTCCGGCGGTTGTGACTCCGCGGATGTAAGAAAAAACGAAGGAACTGGAACTGCCTTACAGGTCGCGAGGCTGGACCGTCTTCCGGTCGTTGGCCTCGGCGCGGCGGGCGGCGTCGTCGAGCAGCTCTCGCACTTCCTCATCGAGCGCGTCGTAGAAGTCCGACGCGACGTTCTTGTCCTGGAGCGCTTCCTTGACGGCTGCCTTGACAATCAGGTCTGCCATACACGCCAGTTGACACGCCCGCCTAATAAAAAGATTTCCCAATTCCCGCGATTCTACCGGTTTGGACGCCCCTCCTTCCCGTATGCAGGGAAATGATTTATATAGGATGCCCCGAAATGGGGACGGGTACCTCCGATTCGGTCAGAAACGACAGGTAGGAGTGCGTCACGCGCGACAGTCGACACATGCGCGACGTACTCGAAGCGGTCGCGGCGGGTGACCTCTCGCCCGCGGAGGCCGAAGTCCGTCTGTCAGGCTACGCGACCACCGACGCCGGGCGGTTCGACGCCGCCCGAGAGACGCGCCGGGGCGTGCCCGAGGGCATCCTCGCCGACGGGAAGACCCCCGAGGAGACCGCCGACCTCGCGGCGACTGCGCTCGCCACCACGGGTCGGGCCGTGGTCACGCGCGCCGACGACGAGGTGGCCGCGAAGGTGTCCGGGCGCGTCCCGGGCGACGCCACCCTCCGGTTCGACGAGCGGTCCGGCATCGTGATAGCCCACGCCGCCGACTACGACCCGCCGGAACTGGACGCGACGGTCGGCGTCGTGACCGGCGGCACCTCCGACGCGGTGCCCGCGGGCGAGGCCACCGCCATCGCGGCCGAGATGGGCGCGACGGTCGAACGCGTCTCCGACGTGGGCGTCGCCCACCTCGGGCGCGTGGTGGACGAACTCGACACCCTCCGGGCGGCCGACGTGCTCGTGGTCGCGGCGGGGCGCGAGGGGGCGCTTCCGACCGTCGTGGCGGGCCTCGTGAACACCCCCGTCATCGGCATGCCCGTCTCCACCGGCTACGGGTTCGGCGGCGAGGGCGAGGCCGCCCTCGCCGGGATGCTCCAGTCGTGTTCGGTGCTCTCGGTGGTCAACATCGACGCGGGGTTCGTCGCGGGGGCGCAGGCGGGGCTGGTGGCCCGCGCGGTGTCGGCCGCCCGGACGGGCGACGAAGCGCCCGAGGGCGGTTGACCGTGCCGCGCGCCGGACCCCACGAGACATTTAACCACGGGACGCCTAGGCACGCTGCCGGCCCGGTGGTCGCCGGTACACCAATGCCACGCTGTAACCACTGCGACGCGCACGTCTCCGAGCGCTTCGCGCGGGTGTTCGCCGACGCGTACGGGCGCATCCTCGCCTGTCCCAACTGTTCGGCGAACGCCGGTATCGCGGAGTCCGCACGGCGACGCGCGCCCCGACAGTAAGGCGGCGCACCGCCGACAGACCACCACGCGAAGCCACTTCACGTCCTACCGTACCGCCGACACCGACAGTTACAGTCCCGACTCCGTCTCCGACGGGATGATCGACAGGGCGTAGGTGAAGTAGCGCCCGTCGAACTCCAGATACCGCCCCGACTCCCCGGTGGGGCACTCGCGGCTGGTGGTCGAGAGGTACTTCCGAAGCTCCAGCGCCCGCAGCACCTCCTCGAACTCGGCGGACAGGGGGGCCGTCTCGCGGTAGGCCCCCGGCCCCGTCGCCTCGGCGACGACGGCCCGCGCCTCCGGCGAGAGGTCTGCGCTCCGGACGCGGGCGTCCACGAGGGCGGCGTCGGCCACCCGCGCGAACGCCGCCCGGGAGTCCGCCACCCGGTGGGCGGTGGTCACGTGCTTTGCCTCCGCCAGTGACTCGGTGGCCACGCTCACGCGCAGGATGACGCCCTCGAACTCGACGTACTCGTGTTTCGGCTCGGGAGCGAGTTCGCTCTCTCCGGCGTCGAGGTGGCGGTAGACGTACCCGCCGCGCTCGGTCAGTTCCCACGGCGCGCCGCCGCCCGTCTCCCGGGCGCGCGCCGCGAAGAACGCCGCCTCCACCGCGTGCCGATCGAGGGGCGGGAGCGACTTGTGTTCGACCGCCTCCGGCGGGTTTGCCAGCCGGTCGGCGTAGCCGATCCACTCCAGTCTGAGCACCGGCCGCGACATCGACTTCTGTCCCGTCACCGTCGTCTTCAACTGGTAGTACGCGCCGTCGCGGACGGTGTACGTGCCGTCCGCGACGGGCGTGTAGCCGAAGGTGACGTAGCGGCCGCCGCCCGTGGCGGTGTGCCACGCGTCGCGCCGGACGGCGCTCCGCGGGGCGTTGTCCGAGGGCGGTTTCCACAGCACGTGACCCACCAGCGACTGGCCCACCTCGTCGACGTCGAGCGCGTACGTCATCCCCTCGGTCCGCCCCCCGGGCATCGACTGACACCCCGCGAGTGCGACCGGTCCCGTGGCGATGGCGGACAGGAGCGTGCGCCGGGCGACCATCGGTGTGGAGGTAGCGCTTCCCCCAAATAAAACGTCCGTCCGTCGGGGGTCGGCCGCCGCCGAAGCGGACGTTTAATGCGCCGGCGGGGCGACGCCGGGACGTGCACTACGTCTACGTCGTCGAGTGCGCCGACGACACCTACTACACGGGCTACACCACCGACGTAGAGCGCCGCGTGGCGGAACACGACGCGGGCGAGGGCGCGAAGTACACCCGCGGCCGTACGCCGGTCGAACTCCGGCACGTCGAGCGCTACGACACCAAGTCGGCCGCCATGTCCCGCGAGTACGAGATAAAACAGCTCTCGCGCGCGGCCAAGGAGGCGCTGGTGGCGGGCGACGGCGGACCGGACGCCGCAGACGGCGACGGGGCGAACGCGCCGGACGGCGACGGAGACGGGGCGGCCGACGCGGGCGCGCCGGGCGGCGACGCCGCCCCGGACGCCGAGTGAGGCCGGGCGGCCCGCACCTCGTTGCGCCGGCCGCGTGCCGTAATCTTTTGGCCGCCCCCCGCGGTGGTAGGCACATGGACGACACCGACGCCATCAACTTCGGCACCGACGGGTGGCGGGCGACGCTCGACACCTTTACCGACGACCGGGTCCGGATGGTAGGACAGGCCGTCGCCGACTATCTCTCGGAGGAGGTCGGGACCGACCGTCCCGTTCTCGTGGGGTACGACGCCCGCGAGAGTTCGCCGGGGTTCGCCGACTCTCTCGCCGAGGTGCTCGCGAACAACGGGTTCGACGTCTACCTGCCCGACCGGGACTGCCCCACGCCGCTGGTGGCGTGGGCCATCGTGGACCGCGACCTCGCGGGGGCGCTGATGGTCACGGCGTCGCACAACCCGCCCGAGTACAACGGCGTGAAGTTCATCCCCGGCGACGGCGCGCCGGCGCTCCCCGAGGTCACCGAGGCCATCGAGGCGCGACTCGACCGCCCCTCCATGGTGCCCGAGGGCGACCGCGGGTCGATAACGGAGGTCGACCTCGCCGACGCCCACGCCGAACAGGCGTTCGACCTCGTCGACGCCGACCTCGACGGTCTCACCGTCGTCTACGACGCGATGCACGGGAGCGGTCGGGGCGTGACCGACGCCCTCCTCGAAGCCGCCGGCGCGAACGTGATACGGCGGCGGTGCGAGGAGGACCCCACGTTCGGCGGCCAGCCCCCGGAACCCGACCCCGAGCACCTGCAGGGACTCGTGGACGCCGTCGCCGAACACGACGCGGACCTCGGGGTGGCCAACGACGGCGACGCCGACCGCATCGCGGTGGCCACGCCCGACCGGGGCTACCTCGACGAGAACCTCTTCTTCGCGGCGATGTACGACTACCTGCTCGAATCCGACTCCGGCCCCGCCGTCCGGACCGTCTCGACCACGTTCCTCATCGACCGCATCGCCGAGGCCCACGGCGAGGAGGTGTACGAGACGCCGGTGGGGTTCAAGTGGGTCGCGCAGGCGATGGGCGACCACGACGCCCTCATCGGCGGCGAGGAGTCCGGCGGGTTCTCCATCCGCGGGCACGTCCGCGAGAAGGACGGCGTGCTGATGGGTCTGCTCGCGGCCGCCGCCACCGCCGCCGAACCCCTCGACGCCCGCGTCGACCGCCTCATCGAGGAACACGGCGATATCGTGGCCGACAAAGTGAGCGTGGCGTGCCCCGACGAGGAGAAAGACCGGGTCATCGACGCCCTCGACGACGAGATACCCGAGACGGTGGCCGACCGCGAGGTGGCCGAGGTGGTCACGCTCGACGGGTTCAAACTCCTGCTCGACGACGGGTCGTGGCTCCTCGTGCGCCCCTCCGGCACCGAACCCAAGATGCGGGTCTACGCCGAGGCCGGGAGCCGGGAGCGCACGGACGCCCTCCTCGACGCCGGGCGCGAACTCGTGGAACCGCTGGTCTAACCCTCCCGCCGGCGTACACCCTCGAACCGCCCCGTCTCGGTGTCGTCCCCATCCTCGTCGTCGTCCTCACTCTCGCCGTCCCCGCCCCCGCCGACCGGCCGAATCTCGAACCCTAGCGACTCGTAGAACGGGCGCACTCGCGCGTCGAACTCGGCTGTCACCCGGCCGCGGCGCGCGACGGCCGCCTCGACCAGCGCCGTCCCCACCCCCCGGTCGCGCCGGGACCGCCGGACCGCCACCGCGGTCACGCGCCGGCCGTCGAGGACGAGTGCGCCGACGACGGCGCTGTCGAGTTCGGCCACGAGAACGGTGGTGTCGCCCGCGCCCTCCGCGGCGTCGCCCCCGTCACCACCCGCCAGTCCGGCCCGGACCCGCCCCGCGTCTACGTCGAGCATCGCGCCGTCGAGGACGTTCATCACCGCGCGGTAGTCGTCGGCGTCGCCGTCCCGGACGGTCGGGTCGGCGTCGCGCGTCACCGGTCGCCGTCGCCGCCCTTGATGAGGCGGAGGACCGTCACGCGGTCTGCCTCTGCCGGCGCGTCCTCGGGCACCGGCGACCCGTCCACGAGGACCGACACCTCGTTGAGGTTGTACTCCGTCGCCCGCACCACGTCCGCGTAGGTGGCGTCGTCGGGGACGCTCACCTCGCTCTCCCCCTCGCCGACCACCTCGACGGTCACGTCCATACCTCCGGCTCCGTCCGCGCGGCGTTTGAGCGTTGCCGTTGCCCTCCCGCGTCGGCGTCGTCGCCACGGACCGGAACGCCCCCGTTCGTCGCCGAGGCGCCCGTTCTCACCCGTCTCGTGCGGTAGCACCACCGTCGGGCCACCGTCACCACGCCGAATCTCGGGGAGTTTATCAACCGCAAGCCCCCTTCGTCGGGCATGAGCGAGGCCGACGCCGAGGAGTCCGAGTCCCTGCCGGGCCGCGAGATCTGGATAGAGAAGTACCGCCCGCAGACGCTGGCGGACGTCCACGGACAGGAGGACATCGTCTCGCGCCTCGAATCGTACATCGAACGCGACGACCTGCCCCACCTGCTGTTCGCCGGCCCGGCGGGCGTGGGCAAGACCACCTGCGCCACCGCCATCGCGCGGCAGGTGTACGGCGACGACTGGCGGGGCAACTTCCTCGAACTCAACGCCTCTGACCAGCGCGGCATCGACGTGGTGCGCGACCGCATCAAGAACTTCGCGCGGTCGAGTTTCGGCGGCTTCGAGTACCGCCTCATCTTCCTCGACGAGGCGGACTCGCTCACGAGCGACGCCCAGTCCGCGCTCCGGCGCACCATGGAGCAGTTCTCGGACAACACCCGCTTCATCCTCTCGTGTAACTACTCCTCGCAGATTATCGACCCCATCCAGTCGCGGTGCGCCGTGTTCCGGTTCTCGCCGCTGTCGGACGAGGCGGTGGCCGCGCAGGTGCGCGACATCGCCGAGAACGAGGCCATCGAACTGACGGAGGACGGCGTCGAGGCCCTCGTCTACGCCGCGGGCGGCGACATGCGCCGCGCCATCAACTCGCTGCAGGCCGCCGCCACCACCGGCGAGACGGTGGACGACGAGGCGGTGTACACCATCACCTCCACCGCCCGCCCCGAGGAGATAGAGGCGATGGTGACCGACGCCATCGAGGGCGACTTCACGTCCGCGCGGGGCACGCTCGAAACCCTCCTCGTGGACGCGGGGATGGCCGGCGGCGACGTCATCGACCAGATACACCGCTCGGTCTGGGAGTTCGACCTCGACGACCGCGACGCAGTCCGCCTGATGGAACGCGTCGGCGAGGCCGACTACCGCATCACCGAGGGCGCGAACGAGCGGGTGCAGTTGGAGGCGCTCCTCGCGTCGCTCGCACTCGACGACGAGTAGCGGGCTACTTTACCACTCTTACTGCGTCCCGGTCGCTCATAGAAGCCGCCACCGTCCGCGACTTTAGTCAGCCGCCGCGTCGCCGGTGCGGACCTCGAACCGCGCGCCCCCGTCGGCGCTCTCGGTCAGGTCCACCGTCCAGCCGTGGGCCTCCGCGATGCGCCGCACGATGGGGAGGCCGAACCCGATGCCGTCCTCGCCGGTGGTGTGACCGGGTTCGAACACCTTCTCTCGCTCGCTCGGCGGGATGCCCGGCCCGTCGTCCTCGACGTAGAAGCCCTCTGGGTCGCCGTCCGTGTCGCCGTCGTCGAGCGGTCCGACCCCGACGGTCACGTCGGCTCCTGCGTGTTCCACGCTGTCACCGGGCTTCGCCCGGTTGCTCGTCGAGCCGTGCTCGACGCTGTCGTCGGGCGTCGCCCGACTGCCCGTGGAGCCGTGCTCGACGCTGTTCCGGAAGAGGTTCGCGAACAGGTCCCGGAGTCGCTCCGCGTCGGCGTCGACGGTGAGACGGCCCGTCGTCTCCAACTCCGCGCCGGCGGTGTCGACGCCCGCCCACGTCTCGGCGGCGAGAGCTATCGCGTCGACGGCGGTGGTCTCGCCCACCACCTGCCCCTTCCGGGCGAGCGACAGGACGTTCTCGATGAGGCTGTCCATCCGGTCTAACGCCCGGCGCACGCGGTCGAACGCGTCGTCGTCGCCCCGTTCCTCCGCGAGGTCGAGGTAGCCTCGGGCGACCGACAGCGGGTTCCGCAGGTCGTGGGAGACGATGGACGCGAACTCCTCCAGTCGCTCGTTCTGCCGGCGGAGTTCGCGCTCTCGCTCCCGCAGGAGGCTGGTGCGCTCGGCCCGCGAGAGCGCCGCCTCGACGTTGGCGGCGAGTATCATCCCCACCTGCCTCGTGGAGTCGGTGAACTCCCCGGGGCGGACCGACCCGAACGAGAGGACGCCGTGGTCCCCCACGGGGAGGTACATCGCGCTCTGTACGCCCGTCCGGTCGTACTCGTCGCCGATGTCGTCGGTGTGGGCGAACACGCGCGGTTCGCCCGTCTCGTACACCTCCCACTCGACGCTCTCGCCGCGGGAGTACGACGGCCGCAGGTTCACGATGCGCCGCACCGCGTCGGTCGCCGCCACGAGTTCGAGCGAGCCGCTCTCCTCGTCGTGTATCCGGAGGCCGCTGACCGGGTAGCCGAACACGTACTCGATGGCCTCGATGGCGATGTCGTACACCTCCTCGGCGCTGTCGGCCCGCATCAGTTCGCGGCTGGTCTCGTGGAGGTTCGAGAGCAGGCGCTCGCGCCGGTCGCGCTCCGTGATGTCGGTGTAGATGGCGTAGCCCGCGACGTTGGTCTCGCCGAGTTGGAGCGGGATGACGTGGAGGAGGAACTCCCGGTCGCCGGTCCGTGTGACGCGCCGACACTCGCGTTTGACGCTCTCGCCCCGCTTCAGCGTCTCGTTGAGGTCGGCGGCGTCCTGTCGGGCCTCCGGGTCGCTCGGGACGATGTAGCCGTCGAGGCTCTCGCCCACCACCTCCTCGGCGCCGTAGCCGAACACCCGCTCGAAGGCCGTGTTGACCGCCCGGACGACGGGGTCGTCGTCGACGAACTCGAACGCGACGGCGGCGTCGGGGACGTTCTCGAACAGCGCCGCGAGTCGGTCGCGCTCCTCGCGCATGTCGCGTTCGGCCCGGATGCGCTCGTGGACCACCGCGACGTGGCCGGCGAGGAGTTCGGCGAGTTCGAGGTCCGCGGCGTCGAACGCCCCCGGCACCGTCGACACCGCCTGAAACACGCCCACGCCGTCTACCGGGACGCTGACCCCCGACCGGAACGTGTCGTGACCGGGCCGGGCGTCCCCGTCCTCGCCCATCTCGCCGAGGAGGAACGACTCGCCCGTGCGGACCGTCTTGCCCGCGATGCCCTCGGACACGCGGAGCGGTCGCACGCTCCCCGCCGGCGTGTCGTCCGTCGCCGCCCGCGGCACCACCTCGTCGCCCTCGCGGACCCCGACGTAGCACTGGTCGAACTCGAGGATGCTGGCCGCGATGTCGACGGCCGACTCGAACAGTTCGTCGGGGGAGCGGGCGGCGGTGAGTTCGGTCGTCCCCTCGTGGAGGCGCTGGATGCGCTCCTCGCGCCCCCGGAGTTCGGCTTCGAGGCGGACGCGCTCCCGCGTCGTGGCGACGTACGACGCGAGGAGTTCGCCGAGGCGGACGTCGTTCCCGTCGAACGCGCCGGGGTCGTTCGAGACGGCCTGCAACACGCCGTCGTCGCCCACGGGGACGCTGACGGCCGACCGGAAGTCGTCGCTACGGGGGGCGGCCTCGGGGTGGGTCGCCACGTCCCGGACGAGGACGGACTCGCCCGTCCGGAGCGTCTCCCCGGCGACGCTCCCGTCGAGCGGGAGGGAGCCGCCGAACTGCACGTCGCCGAACTCGGCCGCCGGCACCACCTCGTCGCCGTCGGCGACGCCGAGAAAGCAGTTGTCGAACCGGAGGAGGCGCGCCGCCACCGCCACGGTCCGCTCGTAGAGCTCTCGCTCCGACCGCGCGGAGATGAGGTCCGACGCCCCCTCGTGGAGGCGGCGGATGCGGGAGGCGTCCGTCCGGCGGCCGCGCGTGACCCACCGTATCTGGTCGGCCAGCGCCGCCGGGTCGCCCCGGCGAGCGTAGCCCGCGAACCGCTCGGGGTCGTCAACGTCGGCGGGCGAGGCGTCGACGTAGAGCACCACCGGCACGCCCGCGTCCGGGACGTCCTCGGGGTCGGTCACGACCGCACAGTCCGCGCCGTCGAGTCGGCCGACCCGGCCGGGCGTCACCGCCTCTACCGCGAGGCCGTCGTCGGCCGCTTCGAGGGCGGCGGGAACGCCGTCGCTGTCGTCTCCCACCAGCGCCACACGGACCGCCGCGCGCGTTCGCCTCACGTTACTGAGTCCCACATCTATTCGAGGGTACAAATAATGGTTCCGTTCACCGCACCTGTTTCGCTTCCTCCGGGCGTGGGGCGTCGAACCCCCCGGAAACGGGAGTCCCGGAACTGTTTTACCCGCTGGACGGCCAACTGCGTACAATGAGTGAACTCGAAGAGGAGTACCGCCTCGACTACTTCGAGGAGGAAGGGTTCATGCGCAAGCAGTGCCCCGTGACGGGCAGCTGGTTCTGGACGCGCGACCCCGACCGGGAGACGTGCGGCGAACCGCCCGCCGACGATTACTCCTTCATCGACAACCCCGGGTTCGACCGGGAGTACTCGATGGAGGAGATGCGCGAGGAGTTCCTCTCTTTCTTCGAGGAGCGAGGCCACGAGCGCATCGACCCGTACCCCGTGGCGGCCAACCGCTGGCGCGACGACGTGTTGCTGACGCAGGCGTCCATCTACGACTTCCAGCCGCTGGTCACGTCGGGCGAGACGCCGCCGCCGGCCAACCCCCTCTGTATCAGCCAGCCCTGCATCCGGATGCAGGACATCGACAACGTGGGCAAGACCGGCCGCCACACCATGGCGTTCGAGATGATGGCCCACCACGCGTTCAACGCGCGCGAGGAGATAGAGGACCCCGACCGGTACGCCTACGAGGGCGAGGTGTACTGGAAGAACGAGACGGTCAAGTACTGCGACGAGTTCTTCGACAGCCTCGGCGCGAACTTAGAGGAGATAACCTACATCGAGGACCCGTGGGTGGGCGGCGGCAACGCCGGCCCCGCCATCGAGGTGCTCTACCGCGGCGCGGAACTCGCCACGCTCGTGTTCATGTCGATGGAGCAGGACCCCGACGGCGAGTACGAGATGAAAGACGGGAACCGCTACTCCAAGATGGACACCTACGTGGTGGACACGGGCTACGGCCTCGAACGCTGGACGTGGGTGAGTCAGGGCACGCCCACCGTGTACGAGGCGGTCTACCCCGACACCATCGAGTTCCTCAAGGACAACGCCGGCATCGACCACACCGACGAGGAGGAGGAACTCGTCCACCGGTCTGCGAAGCTCTCGGGCTACCTCGACATCGACGAGGTGGACGACGTGTACGAGGCCCGCGCCGACATCGCGGAGCGACTCGACGTCGACCCCGACTACCTCGCCGACCTGCTCGAACCCCTCGAGAGCATCTACGCCATCGCGGACCACTGCCGCACGCTCGCGTACATGTTCGGCGACGGCATCGTGCCCTCGAACGTGGGCACCGGCTACCTCGCGCGCATGGTGCTCCGGCGCACCAAGCGCCTCGTCGACAACGTCGGCGTCGACGCCCCCCTCGACGAACTCGTCGACATGCAGGCCGAGCGACTCGGCTACGAGAACCGCGACACCATCCGCGACATCGTCCGGACGGAGGAGCGCAAGTACCGCGAGACGCTCGAACGCGGCAGCCGCCGGGTCGAGCAGATAGCCGAGGAGTACGCCGACGCCGAGGAGCCCATCCCGGTGGAGACGCTCATCGAACTCTACGACTCCCACGGCATCCAGCCCGACATGGTCGCGGAGATAGCCGAGGACCACGGCGCGCGGACCGAGGTGCCCGACGACTTCTACTCGCTCGTGGCTCAGCGCCACGAGGGCGAGGGGGCCTCGGAGGCGGCCGCGGAACGCGACGAGCGACTCGCCGACCTGCCCGAGACTGACAAGCTCTACTACGACGAACCAGAGCGCTTCGAGTTCGAGGCGGTCGTGCTCGACGTGTTCGACCGCGAGGAGGGCTACGACGTGGTGCTCGACCAGACCATGTTCTACCCCGAGGGCGGGGGCCAACCCGCCGACCACGGCACCCTCTCCGACGACGACGCCACCGCCGAGGTGACGGACGTGCAGGTGCGCGACGGGGTGGTGCTTCACCGCACCGACGAGAACCCCGGGAAGGGCGACATCGTGACCGGACAGGTCGACGCCGACCGGCGGCGGCGCCTGATGCGCCACCACACCGCGACCCACGTCGTCGGCCACGCCGCCCGCGAGGTGCTGGGTGAACACGTCCGGCAGGCCGGGGCCCAGAAGGGCACCGACTCCGCCCGCCTCGACGTGCAACACTACGAACGCATCACCCGCGAGGAGGTGAAGGAGATAGAGCGCATCGCCAACGAGGTGGTGATGGACAACGTGAAGGTGAAAGCCGAGTGGCCCCACCGCAACGAGGCCGAGGAGAAACACGGCTTCGACCTGTATCAGGGCGGCATCCCGCCGGGCGAGCACATCCGCCTCATCCACGTCGCGCAGGACGTGCAGGCCTGCGGCGGCACGCACGTCGCCCGCACCGGCGACATCGGGACCATCAAGATCCTCGACACCGAACCGGTGCAGGACGGCGTCGAGCGCATCACGTTCGCCGCGGGACAGGCCGCCGTCGAGGCCACCCAGCGCACCGAGGACGCCCTCTACGAGGCGGCCGAGGTGCTCGACGTCTCGCCGCAGGAGGTGCCCGACACCGCCGAGCGCTTCTTCACCGAGTGGAAGGAGCGCGGCAAGCAGATCGACCGGCTCAAGGAGGAACTCGCCGAGGCGCAGGCCGCCGCCGGCGAGGACGAGATAGACGTGGACGGCACACCCGTGGTGGTGCGCCGCACCGACGCCGACATGGACCAACTGCGCGCCACCGCCAACGCCCTCGTCGACGAGGGCCGGGTGGCCATCCTCGGAAGCGCCGCGGGCGGGAGCGCCCAGTTCGTCGTGGGCGTGCCCGACGAGGTGCCCCTCAACGCGGGCGAAGTCGTGGGCGAACTCGCCGGCAAGGTGGGCGGCGGCGGCGGCGGCCCGCCGGACTTCGCGCAGGGCGGCGGCCCCGACGTGGACGCCTTGGACGACGCACTCGACGAGGCCCCCGACGTGCTCCGGCGCGTACTCGGCCCGGAGTCCGAGTCCTAACCCGACGCAGTGCCCAGAGCGACCAACGACGCCGACGGCGTCTCGCTCTACTACGAAGTCGCGGGTGGCGACGGCGCCGCCGGCACCGAGACGGAGACGGTGGCGTTCGTGGGCGACGCCGGCTTCGGCGCGTGGCAGTGGGGGTGGCAGTACGCCGCCCTCTCGGGGCCGTACCGGGCGCTCGTGGCCGACCTCCGGGGTGCGGGACGGTCCGACGCGCCGCCCGGTCCCTACTCCGCGAGCGACCTCGCCGCCGACCTCGAAGCCGTCCTCGCCGACGCGGGCGTCCGCAAGGCCCACGTCGTCGGCGCGGGCCTCGGCGGCATGGTCGCCCTTCGCGCGGCCCGTGAGGGGTCGCGCGTCCGCAGTCTGTCGCTGTTCGGGACCGCCGCGTCCGGCGACGCGGCAGACCCGTCGGCGTACTACGCCGACCCCGACGACGAGGCCGCCATCCGGGAGTCGCTGACGGCCGCGCTCTCCGCGGAGTTCCTCGACGAACGCCCCGAGGAGGCGGACCGCATCGTCGCGTGGCGCACAGAGGGCGACGCCCCGCCCGACGCGTTCGCGGCGCAGGCCGCCGCGGTCGAGGCGTTCGACCTCTCGGACGCGCTCTACGAGGTGACGACGCCGGCGCTGGTGGTCCACGGCACCGCCGACGCGGCGGTGCCCGTCGAGGCGGGGCGCGAACTCGCCGACGGCCTGCCCCGCGGCGAACTCTTCGAGGTGGCTGGCGCCGGCCACCTCGTCCACGCCGAGGCGTCGGCCGCCGTCAACGACCGTCTACTCGGCTTTCTGGAGTCACTGGACTGACGCCGCCGCCGTCGGCTCGTCTCGTCGCGTCTGCGGCGGGAGAGTCGTCCCGACGCGCCGTCGACCGGCCCCCACTCCGTCCCGGCCGTCCGAGTCAGCGGCGGGAGACGCCAGTAGCGCAAGGCACTTGCCGGGCGCAGACGTACGTACGCCCGATTGATGGAGCGACTTCGGCTCGCGGTACTCGACGCCTCTCACGGAAACGAGAACACGCGCCGCAACTTCCGGCGCGAACTCGACGCAGACCTCGCGGAGTTCGACGCGACCGACGGCGAACTGCCCCGGACGTTCGACTACGACGGCGTGGTTATCACCGGGTCGCGGTCGTCGGTCTACTGGGACGAGGAGTGGATACCGAAACTGGTCGCGTGGGTGAGCGACGCCGCCGAACGCGGCATCCCGATGTTGGGCGTGTGTTACGGCCACCAGGTGCTCGCGGAGGCCCTCGGCGGGCGCGTGGCCGACATGGGCGAGTACGAGATAGGCTACCGCGAGATAACCCACGACGGCGACTCGGAACTGTTCGACGGCGTCGACGAGACGTTCACCGCCTTCACCACCCACTCCGACGCCGTGGTGGAACTCCCGCCCGGCGCGGTGTGCATCGCGGAGAACGAGTACGGCGTCCACGCCTTCCGGAAGGGGAACGCCTTCGGCGTCCAGTTCCACCCCGAGTACGACATGGAGTCGGCCGAGGAGGTCACCCGCGGCAAGGACCTACCCGAGGAGCGCATCCGGGCCGTGCTGGACGGCATCAACGCCGAGAACTACGACGCCGCCTGCGAGGCGAAACAGCTGTTCGACAACTTCGTGACGTTCGCCCGCGGGGTGCGCGACCTCCGCGAGGCCGACGCCGACGCCGCGGCCTGACGTGACCTAATGTGACCTGACCTCCGGTCTGCCGGCGGTGGGTCTCTCCGCTCGCTTCTACCCCGTCCGCACCGCACACCTTTGTACTCGCCGCGCGTAGTCTACGGCGATTACCGTGCCCGCGCCCGCACACGACCGGTCGGTGACGCTCGATCTCTCGCTCGAAGAGGCGTGGGTCGCGTACGTCGCACTCGCGCGCCGCGCCGAACGGGTGGTCCGCGACGGCGGCGACCCGACGCGCGAACGCGAACTGCTCGAACGCATCGAGGCCGACCGCTATCGGTTCTCCCCGAACGAACTCGTCCACCTGCGCGACACCCTCGACGACTACCTCGCGGTCGCCCCGTCCCGGGACAGACGGCCGGGGCGGGACGTGCTCGACGCGGTCCGCGCCGCCGCGCCGTAGTCGGCGGCGGCCGCTCGCCTCAGTCCCCGCTCTCGTCTTCGCCCCGGCTCTCGTCTTCCTCTCCCGTCCAGTAGTTCACGGCGTCGTCCCGCCGGAAGTAGCCGTGGACGCTCCGGTCGCCCTCGCCGCCGGGCGGCGCGCCCGCGAACACCCCCACCTTGTCGGAGTCGGGGTAGACCGTCACGTCGGGGTCCTGCATGGTCGAGAACGCGAGGTAGCGGAGCGGGTCGTCGCCGTCGTTGACGACGCGGTGTGCGCCGTCCTCGCCCGCCGGAAACGCCGCGAACGTCCCGGATTCGAGCGCGCGTTCCCCCGCGGGCGTCCGGAGGCGACCTCGCCCCGCGAGGACGTACACCGCCTCCTCGTTGCCCGTGTGGTAGTGGTACGGCCACGACTTCCCGCCGGGCGGGAGTTCGTAGAGGCTACAGCCGAGGTCGCCGCCCCCGGCCGCCGCCGCGAGTCTCTTCCGCCGGAACGCCGTCTCGCCCCGGCGCGTCTCCGTCCAGTCGAGATCCTCCTCGGAAACCGTCGGCATACACGGGGCCACGTCGGGACGCGCCGTGAACGTTTCTCCGCGAACTGATGATTTCGAGGCGTTCGAGCCGCAATCAAGTATAAAGTGACGGGGGCCCAACGCAAACACGCATGACCTCCGAGGAAGTCACGAACCTGCTCAAGAAGGCGTACGGGGACGAGATAGAGACGGTAATGAACTACATGACGAACTCCATAGTCCTCGACGGCGTGAGCGCCGAGGAGGTGAAGGAGTCGCTCCAGGTCGACATTCAGGAGGAACTGGGCCACGCAGAGCAGTTGGGCCAGCGACTCAAACAGCTCGACGAGCGCCCGCCGGGGTCCGCCGAGTTCGAGGCCCACCAGCAGTCGCTCCAGCCCCCCGAGGACTCCACCGACGTGCTCTCG
This sequence comes from Haloferacaceae archaeon 50, assembly GCA_046097085.1. GTDB lineage: Archaea > Halobacteriota > Halobacteria > Halobacteriales > Haloferacaceae. The sequence goes on from CP175567.1 coordinate 828,401, forward strand.
GTCATCGAGGGCGTCCTCGACGCCGAGGAGGACGCCATCAGCACGTACCGGGACCTCGTCCACGCGGCCGAGGAGGCCGACGACCCCGTGACCGAGGACATCGCCGTCACCATCCTCGCCGACGAGGAGGCCCACCGCACGGAGTTCCGCGGCTTCCGGAAGGAGTACAAGTAACGCCGCCGGCCGTCGGGTCACCCCCGGCGAACAGATTTACGGAACGACAGCGCCGCTGTGTTCACATGGCGAACAAAGAACTCGAAGAGAGCGAACTGACCCGGGAAGAGGCCGCCGACCGACTGGAGGAGATCGCCGCCGACCTGCGGGCCGGCGACTCCTTCGACATCGTGATCGAAAACCGCACGATCCATCTCTCGCCCGCGTCGTCCATCGGGATGGAAGTCGGCGTTCGAGAGTCCTCGTCGCTCCTTCGCGGCGGCCGCGAGACGGTCACCATCAAGATGGACTGGAAGCCCGAATAGCTCCTCTCGGAGCGACTGTCGAGATTCTCACCACCGTCCGGTGTCGGCGTAGCCACGTCGTCGACGCTGCGGGGAAGGCGTCCTCATTGTGTGTCGCACGCTGGGGCGAGAACACGCACAACTCGGGCGAGACCGGAGTCCAGGGACGCAGTGTCTCAGTCCGCCGACGCCGCGGAGTCACCCGCGCTCCCCTCCCTCGACTCCAGCGCCTCCACGAGGAGTTCGGCCACGTCGACCACCTCCAACTCGTCCTCGAACCCGCCGGTCTTGCGGCCGTCCTCGAACATTGTGGTGCACTGGGGGCACGCCACCACGAACTTCTCGACGGCCGCGCCCGCGTCGGTGTCCTCGACGGCCTCGCGGAGGCGTTCCTCGCTCGGTTTGACCTCCTCGTCGACCTCCATCCAGACGCCCCCGCCGCCGCCGCCACAGCAGAAGGAGTCCTCGCGGTTGCGCGGCATCTCGGCCAGCGTGACGCCCGTCGCGCGCACGAGTTCGCGCGGAGCCTCGTACTCGCCGTTGTACCGCCCGAGGTGACAGGGGTCGTGGTACGTGACCGCGTAGTCGAGGTCCGCCCCCGAGAGGTCGACGCGCCCGTCGCGCACGAGGCGTTCGACCACCTGCGTGTAGTGGTAGACGCCGACGTCGCCGCCCTCGTTCCACCCGAACTCGGGGTACTCGTTCAGGAAGGTGTTGTACGAGTGGGGGTCGGTGCAGACTATCTTCTCGAACTCGCACTCCTCGAACGCCGCGATGTTGTCCTCGGCCAGCATCTCGTAGAGGCCCTCCTCGCCCACGCGGCGCACGTCGTTGCCGTCGTTTCGCTCCTCGTCGTAGAGGATGCCGTAGGAGACGCCCGCGTGTTCGAACAGGCGGGCCAGCGACCGCGCGACGCGCCGGTTCCGGTCGTCGTAGGAGGGATAGTCGCCCACGTACCAGAGGAACTCCACGTCCTCCTCGCGGGCGTCGGGCACCTCGAAGTCGAGGTCGTCGGTCCAGTCGGGCCGCTTTCGCTCGGGGTCGCCGAAGGAGTTCCCGTTCTGGAAGATGTTCATCATCGTCTCCTGGACGGGTTCCTGCATCTGCCCCGACTCCGTGAGGCGGCGGTTCATCTCGGTGAACTGGGTGAGGTGTTCGATGTCGACGGGACAGGAGTCCATGCAGGCCATGCAGGCCACGCACGACTCCATCGTCTCGGCGTCGATGACGCTCGCGCCGCCGTCGGCGACGATGGGCTTCTCCTCCGTCTCGCCCGCGTCCAACTCCTCGCGGTAGGTCTTGAGGTCGAGAATGACGTTCCGCGGGTCGAGCGGACGCCCCGACGCCTTCGCCGGACAGACCGCCGAACACCGGCCGCACTTGGTGCAGGCGTCGTGGTCGAGCAACTGCTTCCACGAGAAGTCGTCGATGTCCGAGGCGCCTATCTCGTCGGGGCTGGCGTCGGCGGGCACACCGGGCAGGCGCTTGCCGGCCTTCTCGTCTCTGGTCACGAGGTTGGCGTACGACGACAGCATGTGGAACGGCTTGGCGTAGGGTATCAGCGCCACGAACCCCAGAGCGAGGAGGGCGTGGGACCACCACGCGACCCAGTAGACGCCCGCGGCCCCTCGGGCCGTGAGGCCCGCGGCGTCGAGGACGACGGCGACGAAGTAGCCCACGAACGACACCGTCTCCCACTCGGGGATGCCCGCGCCCACGATGCGGACGCCCTCGGTGACGTACCCGCCGACGCCGAGGAGGAACAGCGTCCAGACGAACGCGTCGTCTTCGAGGCTCGTGTGGCGGCCGTGGAGGCGGTGGTTGCGCGCCGTGTACCGGCGGTAGAGCGCCATCCCCACGCCCACCACGAACAGGAACCCGAGGGCGTCCATCACCAGCGAGTACGAGAGGTAGAACTCGCCCTTGAAGAACGACTCCCGCCCGAGGCCCTTGGTCCAGAAGTCCATGTCGACCATGAGGATGGTCGTCCCGATGAGGAGCGTCAGGAAGCCCCACAGGATGAACGCGTGCATCACGCCCGCGTACCGGTCGCGGTCGAAGTTCTTCCGGTTCGAGAGTACGAGGTTCGAGGCCGACAGGACTCGCCGGGGAAACTCGTCCAACCGCTCGAACGGGTCGTCGCTCCCGCGCCGGTAGCGCGAGAACCGCTCGTAGACGCCGTAGAGGAACATCAGGATGGCCACGGCCGAGAGGTAGTAGAACGCCGCCTCGCCGACCGGCCCGATCGTCCAGAACGTCTCGCGGGTCGGCACGCCCGCGGACTGTAGGGGAGAGACCATACAGGATTCGGGGACAGTGAGTGGTTAAATCTTACCACGACGCCGTGGCCCGGCGGTTTTCGGCGTCCGACGGCCCGAGAGCGAACCCCCGTTCTCGACTGTCTACCCTCCGTTCGCCTTCACGAGAACCGCGGGCGTCCCCGGGCCGTCGCCCCGGCCGGCCGCCCGCTCGAGTTCACGCACGCGAAACGGGCGACGGCAGAGGGCCGGCGGCCGCACCGACCCCGCTCAGAGCGCGACGCTGACGGCGAGGGCCGCCGCCGCGAGGACGGTGGGGACGTCGGCGCGAGAGAACCGGAGTTCGGGCAGCGTCGGATTCCACGAGAAACACCGGGCCTGTAGCGCGAGCGCGAGTCGGTCGCCCCGGTAGAACGCCCGCCGGAGGCCCGTCACGCCCACGAGGCGGACGCGTTCGAGGAGCGAGCGCTCGTCGCCGAGGCGGGCGCGGGCGGCCGCCCGGACCGTAGAGAGGTCGTCGCGCAGGAGGGGGAGAAACCGGAGGACGAACCCCACGCCCGCGCCGAACACCACGCCCACCCGACCGGGAACGAGGCGTTGAATCGCCGCGCGGGAGTCGCGCACCGGCGTGCTCCGGACGTACGCCGCGCTGACCGCGAGCAGGAGGACCACGCGGTAACTCGCCAGCGCCGGCCGGACCGCGTCCGCGGGCACCACCCACGGCGGGCCGAGCGTCAACGCCTCCACGACGGGCGCGGCGACGAGGAAGGGGGCGAACGCGCGGTACTGTCGGAACGTCTCCCGGAGGGGGACGCGCGCGGACGCCGCCGCGCCGGCCGCCACCGCCGTCAGCGTCGCGAGACCGGCGGGGGTGGCGTGGGCGAACGCCGCCGCCGCGAACGCGGCCTGAAACAGGAGTTTGGTCCGCGGGTCGAGGCGGTGAGCCACCGTGTCGTCGGGGGCGTACGAGAGCGTCACGGGCCGCCGTCGGCGCCCGGCGTGTCCACGCCGGCCGCACCTACGTCGGCGTCCGGCGGGCGCACGTCGGCGGCGGCGAGGCGGTCCGGGTCGGGGTCGGCCGCCTCGAACACGACGCTCCCGCCGCCGAGCACCACAGTCCGGTCGGCGAGGGCGGCCACGTCGCGCAGGTCGTGGGTCACCACCACCACGCTCGTGCCCGCGTCGCCGAGGTCCGCGAGGCGGTCGAGCACCGACCGGCGCGCCGGCCAGTCGAGGCCGGTGAACGGTTCGTCCAACACGAGGTGGTCGGGCTCCATCGCGAGTGCGCCCGCGATGGCGACCCGCTCTCGCTCCCCGCCGGAGAGGCTCTCGATGCGGTCCTCCTTCCGGTCCCCGAGTCGCACGGCCGCGAGGGCGTCGTCCACCCGGCGGGCTATCTCCTCGCGGGGCAGGCCGAGGTTCTCCGGGCCGAACGCCACGTCCTCGCCCACGCGCGCGGCCACGAACCCGTCGCGGGGCTCTTGGAACACCATCCCGACCGCGGTCCGGGCGGCCACGAGGTCCTCGGCGACGGGCCGGCCGTTCACCAGCACCTCGCCCTCGTCGGGGGTCAACAGGCCGTTGAACGTCCGCACGAGCGTGGTCTTGCCCGACCCGTTGGCCCCGGCGAGGAGCACGAACTCGCCGTCGGCCACCGACAGCGACACGTCCTCGATTGCCGCCGCGTCTCCGTAGCGGTGGGTCACGTTCCGGACGGTTATCATCCGCTCACCCTCCGGTCGCTCACCGCGCCACGACGGCGTCGCTCCGCACCACGGCCACCGTCGCGGCCATCTTCAGGAGGGCGACGGGGACGAACGGGACGACCACCGCGGCGACGGCGGTGAGGAGGCCGACCCCCGCCGCGACGGCGTACCCCACCGCGCCGAAGGCGTACACGACGACTGACCCCGCCACCACGCCCGCGACGATGCGCGTCACCGGGAGGTCGGACGGACTCCCGAGGCCGACGCCGAGGTGGGCCACCGCGCCCGTGACCGCCGCCGCCACCGGGAAGCCGACGAGGAACCCGCCGGTGGGACCGAACAGGACGCCCAGACCGCTCGCCCCGCCCGCGAACACCGGGAGGCCGACGAGTCCGGCCGCGAGGTAGAGACAGAACGCCGCGCCGCCCCACACCGGGCCGAGGAGGATTCCGGCGAGGAACACCCAGAGCGTCTGGAGCGTGATGGGGACGTTCGGTGCCAGCGGGTGGACGAGGTCGACGGGCGCGGTGGCGGCGGTGGCCGCCGCGAACACCACCGCCCGCGCGACGTTTCGCGTCGTCTCGTCGCCGACGAGTTCGACCGAGTCGGTCGTGGCTGCCATGCCTCCGCCTCTCTCGTAAACCGAAATCAAGCTACTGGTTTACGGTGCGCCGCCGCGCGGACGCCCCGCTTCCGTCGGCCGGTCTCGCGACCGGTAGGTGGCCGTGAACGTCACGAAAACGGTCAGTTGGCAGAACATATTTATAACTCAGAGGGATATACGGAGTTCCCATGGACGACAAGACGGCCGAACTCCGCGACATCTTCATCGACGCCACGGGGTCGGACACGGTGACCGAGCGACAGGAGGAGGCGCGGGGGTCGCTCACGGAGGACGAACGCGCCATCGCCCGGCGCGTTCTGGAACTGATAGAGAACATGCGCGAACGGTACGACTTCGAGACGGACCTCGACGACGAGGCCCTTCAACGACTGGTCTACGGCTACTTCGACGGCGACGACGACGCCGCCATCGCGGACGAACTCGGCGCGAGCGAGGAAGCGGTGTTCGACGCCCGGATGGACCTCCACCTCGTGCGGGAGGCGGACCGCGACGCGCCGTTCGACGTCGACCGCCTGCGAAAGCGCCTCGCCGACGCCGACCCGGACGACACGACGCTGGCGGCGGCGTTCGACGCCGACGAGGCGACGGTGGCGCGCCACCGCCGCGTGGCCGAGGCGGAGGCGGAGGCCACTCGGGCCAACGGTCGTTACCGCGACGAGTTCACCGAACTCCTCACCGACTCCGACCTCTCGGCCCGCCTCGCGCAGGACGCCCACGATGACGGCCTCCGGGAGGCGACGGAGGACATCGAGACGAACGTCTCCTTCTGAAAACCCGGCTCTCGACCGTCCGAGAAGCCGGATTTCGCGTGCCGAAGACCTTTATCCGATGGCGCACAAGTGAGTGGCAATGGCGCAGGCGTCGCAGAAACAGGAACTGACCGAGCGGTTCGTGCAGTTCTACCGGAACTACTACCGGGACGAGATCGGGGACCTCGCCCAGAACTATCCGAACGAACAGCGGTCGCTCTACGTCGACTACAACGACCTCTACACGTACGACCCTGACCTCGCCGAGGACTACCTCTCGCAACCCGAGCAGATACAGGAGTACGCCGAGGAGGCTCTCCGCCTCTACGACCTCCCCGCCGACGTGAAACTCGGGCAGGCCCACGTCAGACTCCACAACACCCCCGACACCATCGACATCCGGGGCATCCGCGTCCACGACGACCACGTGGGGCGGATGGTGTCCGTGCAGGGCATCGTGCGGAAGGCCACGGACGTGCGCCCCAAGATAACGGATGCCGCCTTCGAGTGCCAGCGCTGTGGCACCATGACCTACATCCCGCAGTCCGACGGGAGCTTTCAGGAACCCCACGAGTGTCAGGGCTGCGAGCGACAGGGGCCGTTCCGGGTCAACTTCGACCAGTCCGAGTTCATCGACTCGCAGAAGCTCCGGGTGCAGGAGAGTCCCGAGGGCCTCCGCGGCGGCGAGACGCCCCAGAGCATCGACATCAACATCGAGGACGACATCACGGGCAAGGTGACCGCCGGCGACCACGTCACCGTCACGGGCGTCCTCCACATCGAACAGCAGCAACAGGGCAACGAGAAGTCGCCCATCTTCGACCTCTACATGGACGGGGTGTCCATCGTCGTCGAGGACGAGGAGTTCGAGGACATGGACATCACCGACGAGGACAAACAGGAGATCGTCGAACTCTCGGAGGACCCGGGCATCTACCAGAAGATGGTGGAGTCGGTCGCACCCTCCATCTACGGCTACGAGGAGGAGAAACTCGCCATGATCCTCCAACTGTTCTCGGGCGTGACCAAGCACCTCCCCGACGGGTCGCGCATCCGGGGCGACCTCCACATGCTCCTCATCGGCGACCCCGGTACGGGGAAGTCCCAGATGCTCCAGTACATCCAGAACATCGCGCCCCGTTCGGTGTACACCTCGGGCAAGGGGTCGTCCTCGGCCGGTCTGACCGCCGCGGCGGTGCGCGACGACTTCGGCGACGGCCAGCAGTGGACGCTCGAAGCCGGGGCGCTGGTGCTCGCGGACAAGGGCATCGCCGCGGTGGACGAACTCGACAAGATGCGCCCCGAGGACCGCTCGGCGATGCACGAGGGGCTGGAACAGCAGAAGATATCCATCTCGAAGGCGGGCATCAACGCCACGCTCAAGTCGCGGTGCTCCCTGCTCGGCGCGGCCAACCCCAAGTACGGCCGGTTCGACCAGTACGAACCTATCGGCGAACAGATAGACCTCGAACCCGCGCTCATCTCGCGGTTCGACCTCATCTTCACCGTCACCGACCAGCCCGACCCCGAGAAGGACCGCAACCTCGCCGACCACATCATCAAGACGAACTTCGCGGGCGAACTCAACACCCACCGAACCAAGCTCGCCGCGTCCGACTACACCCAAGAGCAGGTGGACGCGGTGACCGACGAGGTGGCGCCCGTCATCGACGCCGACCTCCTCCGGAAGTACATCGCGTACGCCAAGCGGGAGTGCTACCCCACCATGACCGAGGAGGCCAAGGACGTCATCTCCGACTTCTACGTCAACCTCCGGTCGAAGGGCGCCGACGAGGACGCGCCCGTGCCCGTGACCGCCCGGAAACTCGAAGCCCTCGTCCGCCTCGCGGAGGCGTCCGCACGGGTCCGCCTCTCGGACACCGTCGAGATGGAGGACGCAGAACGGGTGACCGACATCGTGGAGTCGTGCCTGCAGGACATCGGCGTCGACCCCGAGACGGGTCAGTTCGACGCCGACGTGGTTGAGACGGGCCAGTCCAAGTCCCAGCGCGACCGTATCAAGAACCTGAAACAACTCATCGCGGACATCGAAGACGAGTACGAGGAGGGCGCGCCGGTGGAGGAGGTGCTCTCCCGCGCCGACGAGATAGGTCTCGACCGCGGGAAGGCCGAAGACGAGATAGAGAAACTGCGGAAGAAAGGCGAGGTGTACGAACCCCGTACCGACCACCTGCGGACGACGTAGCGCAGCGACTACCGCTTCTCGAACTCCAACAGGTGCCGTTCACCCTCCTCGGAGCGGTGTTCCTCCTGCAGGTCGAAGACGGCGTCCAGTCTCTCTACCTCGGCGTCGAACTCGCAGACAGAGCACTCGACTTCGTAGACCATAGACGTGTTCTCCTATCACGAGGTCGAAACGTCCATCCAGATAAAAGGGTAGGACCGTCCGAACCGTTGCCGACGGCACCGACCCGTTCGGGCGGGATTCGACCGCGTCGAACCGAGGGTTTATGAGCGTTCTCGACGCCAGTTAGGCCCGACGCATGGTGGTCGCGCCGCCGCCGGAGGTGCGGTGACGCGGATGGACCGCATCTCCGCCCTCCGCAACATCGAGGAGGCCCTCCGGGAGTTCGAGAGCGGCGACGCCGACCTCGGGTCGACGGAGCGTCGGGTCGTGAACGTGCTCCGGACGTACGCCACCGAGTTCGGCGAGGACGAGGCGGACCTCGCGGCCTACCGCGCCACGGGCGACGACCCCGCGGACGGACTCGTGGTGGTCGCGCCCTCGCCCGCCGAGGCCCGCACCCGCGTGACCGACCTCCTCGACGACGCGGACGTCGCCGACGCCGACCGCCTCGACTTCGACGTCGACCGCCTCTGAGCCGATTCTCGGGTTCGATACTCGCGGCGGTAGAGTTATACTCGCCTCCCGGACACCTCGGACCGTGCTACTGGTGGTGACGTACTCGACGGCCGCCCGGACGACCCTCCGGAACGTCGCCCGGGCCCACGAAGACGCCGTGGTCCGGCGGTTCGGCCGCGCGGCCCTGTTCGAGGAGACGGCGTTCGGCGCCTTCCTCGCCCTCCGCATCCGCGCGAAACACGCCTCCGACGTGCAGATAGAGCGCACCCGCCCGTTCAACGAGTACGCGGCCGTCTCGGAGTCGGTCCGGGAGGCCGCCGACGCTTACGAGGCCCGCGAGAACCCCAGCACCCCCTACGCCAAGTTCGCCGCGGGCACCGACCACCCCGACCCCGAGACGCTCCGCGACCGCGAGCTATGAGGGTCGTGGTCGGCGACGCCGTCCGCCGCGGGCGCGCGGTCGAGTTGACCGACGCCGGCGCGGACCCCGACGCCCTCCTGCGCGCCGTCCGCGGCGACCCCGTGTCGGGCGTGTCGGTCGAGTGTCCGCCGCCCGGCCCCGTCCACGACCACGTCGGCCACGTCCGGCCGGGGATGTCGGTGTCGCTCCGGGGGGCGCTGGCGGCCGCCGCGCGCACGCGAGGCGAGACGCCCCCGCAGGCCGACGCCGTCGCTGACCTCCGCGCTCGACTCGCGGACCCCGCGGCACCGAACGCCGAGAGCGAGGCGGCGGGGGCGCCTCCCGGCGACGGACCCGCCGCCGCTCGCCGCCGCGCCGCGGAGGCGGGCGAGAGGGAGCGCCGACTCCGGGAACGCGTCGCCACGCTCCGCGGGCGGGTGCAGGCCGTCCGCGAGGCCGACCCCGACTCCGAGGCGACGGCGGACGCGGAGGCCGAACTCCGGTCCACGATGGCCGAACTCGCCTCGGTCGAGACCGAACGCATCGCGGCCGAGCAGCGCCTCGAACGGGCCGAACGCGCGGCCCGCGACGCGCGCGACGCCCGGGAGCGTCGCCTCCGCGCCGAGGACCGCCTCGCCAACCTCGAACGCGACGCCCGCGCCCACCTCGCGGCCGCGGTCTACGACGCGTTCGCGGCCGCGGTCGACACCCTCCCCGGGCGCGCGGACCCCGGCAACGACCCCGCGGCGTTCGCCGGCGACGAGGTGACCGCCGCTCTCGGCGTCGTGTGCGTGGCGCGCCTCGACGCCCCGGTGGTGGTGTCTACCCGGCGCTTCGACGACGCCGCGGAGGCCGCCGCCCGCTTCGACGCGCCCGTGATTCGGGTCTGAGCCTTTTTGTGCGAGGACGGGACCACCCCGCCCCATGCAGACCGACTGGACCCTGACCGAACGCGACGGCGTGTGCCTCGTGGAGGTAGTGGTCGACAACCCCGCGCCGGTCGACCGCCGGGTGTCGGTGTCGAACCGCCTCGACGGCCCGGTGATGCCGCCGCGCCGCGAGGGCGTCCCCGAACGCGGGTGGGATGACGACGGGTTCGAGGGGACGGTCCCCGCCGAGGGACGCCTCGCACTCGGCTACGCCTGCCCCGCACCCGCCGCGCGGCCCCCGGTGGCGGTCGAGACGAGCGGCCGGGTCGACGGCGACGCCGACGCCGGCGGAGACGCGGGCACGGACGCGGACGCGGACCCGCCTGCCGACGCGACGCCCGAGGCGGTGGTGCGCCGCCTCGGGACGCACGCTCCGCCCGCCGACGCCGTGCCGGTGCCCTCGCCGTCCGACGGCGAGGCGCGCGACGCGTCGCGGGAGGTCCCCGACGCCTTCGGGGGAAACGACCCCTCGGGCGAGGTGCTCGCTTCCGACGCGCCGACCGGCGACGCGCGCGACCCGCCGGACGCCCCGCGGTCGCCGCCCGACTCCCGTTTGCCGTCCGACGAGTTCGACAGTGACGCCGTCCCCGACGACGTGGCGGCGTGGTTCGCGGCCGTTGGGGCGCGAGTCGACCGGGCCGACCGCCTCGACGGCGCGTCGGTCGCGGCGGCGACGGCGGCGGTGCGCGAGGCGGGCGGTCTGGAGGCCGCGGCGGCCCTCCCCAACCGTCTGTCGGCGGACGCGGCGGCGCTGCGGGCGGTGGCCCGGCGCGCGGACCGCCTCGCCGACCGCGCGGAGGCGGCCGAGGTACCGGTCGACGCGCTCCGGAGGCTGGCGTGATACTCGCCGTGGCCGGCGGGAAGGGCGGCGTGGGGAAGTCGACGCTCGCCTTCGAACTCGGGGCCGCCCTCGACGCCGTAGTGGTCGACGCCGACCTCGGGATGGCCGACCTGCCGCCGGGGCGCGGCCCGGACCTCCACGACGTGCTGGCGGGGCGGGCCGACCCCGTCGAGGCGGTCCGCGGCCACCCGGTCCGCCTCCTGCCCTGCGGCCGGTCGCTGGCGGGCGCGCGCGCCGCGGACGTGACCGCCCTCGGCGACGCCCTCGCCGCGGTCGAACGCGCGCACGGCGACGTGGTGGTCGACTGTCCGGCGGGGATGCGCGCCGACGCGGGCGTCCCCCTCGCGGCCGCCGACGCGTGTGCCCTCGTGGTCTCTCCGCGGGAGTTCGCCCTCGCGGACGCCGTCCGCACTCGCGAACTCGCGCGCGAACTCGACGCGGGGCTCGCGGCCGTGGCAGTCAACCGCGTCGTCGACCCGCCGCCGACCGAGGAGATAGCGCGCGCCCTCGGCGCGCCGGCGACGGCGGTTCCGGCCGACCCACGACTCGGGCGGTCGGTCGCGGAGAACTGTCCGGTCGTGACCTGTGCGCCGGATGCAGAACCCGCGGCGGCGGTCCGGTCGCTCGCCGCCGACGTGCGGCGCTGTCGCTCGCGGGTCTGAAGCGGCGGAAGACGCGTCTCTCTCCTTACTCGTCGCGCTCGCGGAGGTCGGTCGCGGTGTTCCGGAGGGTCACGGGCGTGACGCTCGCCGCCTCCGCGGCGTCGGTCTGCGTGAGGCCGACGCCCGCGTCGGCCGCGCCGAGGTAGAGGCAGGCGGCGGCCACGCCCGCCGGGTTGCGACCGGTGGCGATACCGGACGCCTCGGCCTCCTCGGCGTACTCCCTCGCTCGCCGTTCGACCTCCGCGCGCAGGTCGAGGTCGCTGGCGAACCGCGGGAGGTACTCCGCGGGGCTGACCGGTCCCACCGGCAGGCCGAGGTCGCGGTTCAACGCGTCGTAGGCCGCGCGGTGCTCGTCGGCGGTGGCCTTGGCCTCGCTCACCACCTCGTCGGTCGTCCGCGCCACCTTCGCCACCCGGCAGGCCGCGTACACCGCCGCCGCCGCGAACCCCTCGATGGAGCGTCCGCGGAGCAGGTCCTCGCTCTGGGCCGAATCGAACAGCGAGCAGGCGTGGTCGCGCACCCGCACGGGGAGCGAGAGAGCGCTCGTCAGGCGGCGTATCTCGGTGAACCCGTACACCTGATTCCGCTCGCGCTTGGTCGAGATGCGCGCGCGGTTGTGCTGGCGGCGCATCCGCGCCCACTGCCGCCGCTTGCGCCCCTTCGTCCGGGTGGAGCGGCCGATCTCCGTCGAGAGCCCCCTGTCGTGGCGTGACCGGGTGAGGGGCGCGCCCGTCCGTTCGGGCTGCGTGTCGTCGTCCGAGAACGACCGCCACTCCGGCCCGTGGTCGATGCGGTACTCGGAGACCACCAGTCCGCACTGCGCGCACACCGTCTCGTTGCCGTCGGCGTTCAGTCGTCCGTCGCACTCGGGGCAACCGCCGTCGCGCTGTCGTGCCGAACTCATCACACTTCGAAGTTGGTCGCGATAGAGTATTTAAACGCCGGACGGACGCCGAGATTTCGGGGGGTTCGGCCGCGTCGAACCTACCGGTAACCGGTAGGTTCCCGAACGGCTCCGCGGAACGATACGCGGAAAAACACGAACAGAAGTTATGTCTAACCGATGGGTTTTACAGGGATGACTCACCAGTTCCGGACATGGGACTGTCGGACATCGCCGCGGGCATCGAGGTCACGTCCGAGCAGTGCGACCGCGGGGTGCCGACGGTAGACGACACCGGTACGGACCTCCGCGCGCGCCTCGCGTCGCACGCCGACGACCTGCCGTGCGCGCCCGAGGCGGCCGCGTCGGTGCTGGCGACGTACGCCGCGGGCACGAGCGTCGGCGAGTGCGCGCGCGAGGCGGGCGTCGCGCCCGTGACGGCCTCGAAGGTGCTCCACCGCTGCGGCGAGGCGAGCGTCTCCCCGCTCTCGGCCGACGCCCGGCGCGTGGTGCGCGACTGGGTGGCCGGCCGCGTCTCGCGCGCCGACGCGGTGGCGCTCACCGGCGCGTCCGAGGCGGAGTTCGCCCTCGCCGCGTACGTCGAGACGCACGACCCCGTGCCGTCGCTCGCCGAGGCCTACGAGGGGTCGCAGTCGCCGGCCGACAACGCGAGCGTCGCGAAGCGCGACGCCCTCGCCGAGACGATGAGTTCGGTCGGCGACCTCAGATAGAGTCGTTTCTCTCCTCTTCCGGTTATCTCACCGCGAGACGCGCCCGGCCAGTCTATCGACGACGCTTTCGCCCTCGACCCGCAGGTCCGGTTCGTCCCCGAGGACCGCCGCCGCGGCGTCGACCATCGCGGCGGCGTACGGCCCGGACGGGGCGTCACAGATCGGTGCGGCCCCGGCCGCCGTCGCGTCGTCTGGGAGGTCCGGGAGCGACGCGTCCGCGGCGGCGACGTCGCCGCCGGTCGACACCACCGCGTCGGCGGGCGCGCCCACGTCGTCCAACACGTCGCGCGTCCGCTGGACCGCGTCCGCGCCGCGACGGGTGGCGGGCGCGACCACCGTCACTCGGTCGCACGCGGTCACGGCGGCCGCGTGCTGGTTGGCGGCCACGGGCGGCACGTCCACGAGGACGGCGTCGAACGCCGCGGCGGCCTCCTCGACTCGCTCCTCGAACAGGCGGGCCGCGCCGGCGGTCTTGGCCCGCGCGAGTCGCTCGAACGGCGCACTCGCCGGACAGCACGTCACCCGCCCGGGCGCGTCCGCGGCGATAGCGAGGTCGTAGAGACCGGCGTCGAGGGGCGCGTCCGCCTCGTCGGTCAACAGCGCCGTCGCGTCGGTGCCGACGGTCCCGTCGAGGTAGTCGGCGAGGCCCTGCGTGGCGAACGCGGCGTCTAGCACGGCCACGTCGTCGCCCCCGGCAGCCAGCAGTGCCGCGAGTTCGACCGCGGTCCGCGTCGTGCCCGCGCCGCCCGTCGCGCCGACGAGCGCCGCCGTCCGGGTCTGGGTCTGCGTCTGCGTCCGTGTCATGCGCCGGAGTGGTGCGGTCTGCGATAAAAACGTCCGCCCCGCAGTATCGGGGCTGATACTCGGCGGCGTCGCGGGGCCGTCGTCCGATGACGGCGACTCAGTCCCCGCGGACCGACTCGGCTATCTCGTCGAGTTCGTCGTCCGACAGGTCGGGCCGCGAGGACCAGAGGCCGTGGACGGGGCCGACGCCGTCGTCCTCGAACCGGGGGACGACGTGGACGTGGACGTGGGGGACCTCCTGCCCCGCCGCCTCGCCGTTGTTGACGGCTACCGTGGTGCCGTCGGCGTCGACGGCGTCCTCGATGCGCGGCACGAGTTCGCGCGCCGCCTCCATCAGCGCGCCCGCCTCCGCGGCGGTGGCGTCCGAGAGCGTCTCGGCGTGGTCTTTCGGCACCACCAGCGTGTGGCCCGGCGCGAGGGGGTTGGCGTCCAAGAACGCCTGCACCGCGTCGTCCTCGTACACCGTTCGACCCGGTATCTCGCCCGCGACGATGCCGCAGAAGATGCAGTCTCCGGACATGTCCGAGTGGTGTGTGGCCGTCGTCAAAAGTCTCCCGCCCCGCACGGCCGTCCGGTCCGTCTCGTCGCCGTCCCGTCCGGTTACGGCAGTCGCGCGGCTATCTCCGCGCGGTACTCCTCGCGGTCGTAGCCCAGTCGGGAGAGCCACACGTCCTGGTACGACGGGTGGAGGACGGGGAGGAGCGTGACCCCGAGCGACGGGCAGTCGACGGGCGAGAGGACGGCGTCGAGGAAGCCGTCGAGTTCGCGCCCCTCGAACGCCAGCACGGTCTTCGTGGCGTGTTTCCCGGTGGCGACGACCACCTCGGGCGCCACCGTCTCGACTTCGGCTTCGAGGTGGGAGCGACACGCGGCGAGTTCCTCCGCGGTCGGTTCGCGGTTCGACCCCTCGCCGTCGGCGGGGAAGCACTTCACCGCGTTCGTGTAGAACGTCCGGTCGCCGTAGCCGAGCGCCTCGAACAGGCGGCGGACGCGCCGCCCGGAGTGGCGCGAGGTGTAGGCCATCCCGGTGTAGTTGCCGCCGCGCCACCGCTCGACTTCCGGGTCACCCGCCCCCGGCGCTTCGCCCACCGCGAGCACGTCGACGTCGCGCGGCCCGTTCCCCCACGAGATGCAGGTGCGCGACTCGACGAGGGCCGGACACCGGGCGCAGTCGGGTTCGAGGACGAGTCGCTCGTCGGCCGCGGGGAACGGCGGGTCCTCCGTCATCCCGGTCACTCCGTGAGGGGGAGCAGGATGCCGAAGACGAACCGCGTCAGTTCCGGATAGTCGAGCGAACCGTAACGTCCTGCCATGTACGACCCACTGTGGTGGGCCGAAAAGAGCGTGTCGCTTCGCCTCGCCTCGCCGCGTCGGCGTCCCGTGCGAGCGAGTTCGCCCCTCGGACGGGCCTCGTCAGGTCAGGTCAGGTCAGGTCAGAGCACGTCGGCCACGACGGGCGCGACGCTGACTGCGCTCACGTCGCGTTCGACCGTGTCGGTCCCGTAGAGGCGTTCGACGCCCGCGGCTTCGAGTTTGGTGCGGGCGTTCCGGGCGAGCACCGGGTGGACCGTCGCGGCGTACACCCGCGTCGCGTCCTCGCGCAGGATGGCGACGGCCTGACTCATGGTCGACCCGGTGGCCACGATGTCGTCGGTGATGACCACGTCGCGGTCGGCCGCGGAGGCGTCGCTGGGACTGATGTCGACCTCCGTCCCCGAGTGGCGGGTCTTCTCGAAGTAGTCGGTGTCGCCCCGGCCGTAGGCGTCGCGGACGGCCCGCGCGAGGTCCTCGGCCCCGGCGTCGGGCGAGAGGAAGAGGGGGTCGTCGAGGTCGGCCGGCAGGGGGTCCGCGAGGCGCGGCGCGGCGTCGACTATCTCGCAGGGGACGTCGAAGAAGTCGGCCACGGTGTCGACGTGGGGGTTGACCAGCACCACCCGGTCGGTTCCGGTGGAGATGGCTCGCGCGACGGCGCGCGCGGAGACGGGGTCGCCCGCCTCGAACGCGCGTTCCTGCCGGGCGTAGCCCATGTACGGCAGGACCGTCACCACCTCGTCGGCCCCCGCCTCGCGCGCGGCGTCCTGCAACTGGAGGAGTTCGACGTGCGCGTGGTTCGACGTGGTGGCGGCCACCACCACCGCCCGGTCGGCGTCGAACCCCGGCACCGCCGCCCGCGTCTCGCCGTCGGGGAAGCGGTCGAACTCGACGCTCGCGAGATTGGCGTCGAGTTCGTCGGCCAGCGTCGCCGCCAGCGACTGGGAGTTGGAACCCGGAACTATCATGCTCTACCCGGGGAGTGTCGGCGTGCCGTTAAACCCGTTTTCGTTGGCCTCGCCGCCGCCGGCTCACCCCCGGACCGCGAGTCCCGTCACGCCTCTGAGACCGAGAGCCTGCGCCCGCCAGTCGTCCTCGCGTTCCGCCAGCAGCGTCCCCGACTCGGTGACCGCGAGCGTCGTCGCCGACGTGTGGGCCACGTCGGCCACCCGTCCGTCCGTCGGCAGGTCGAGGCGCGTCCACTCGGCGTCACCGTCGCCGTCGTCCTCCGCCCGTCCCTCGCCCCGGGCGAACACCTCGCCGTCGTCGCTCACGGCGTGGACCCGTTCGCCGTCGGCGGCGACGGCGACGGTTCGAAACCCGCCGGCGAGTTCGTCCATCCAGCCGTTCCCGAGGCGGTAGAGGCCGTCGCCGGTGGCCGCGAACGGGACGCCGCCGCCCTCGGCCACATCGCGCACGTCCGAGAGGCCGACGCGCCGGAGACCGTCGCCGACGAGGTAGACGCCGTCCGCCGCCGCCACCGCGCCGCCGTCGATGGCGCGGACGCCGCCCGTCTCGCCCGCCGTCTCCCACTCCCCGGCCGCGGCGTCGTACCGCGCGACGCGCCCGCCGTCGTCCTCGCCTTTCCCCCCGAGGAGCGTCCCGTCGGCGAACCCCACCGCGGTCGCCGGCCCGAACCCCGTGGGGCGAAACTCCGGACCGTCGCCGCCGTTCCCGCCTCCGCGGCCGTCGTCCGCCGCGCGGTAGGCGTCGTCGTCCGCCGCGACGGCCGCCCCTCCGCCGACGTCGTCGCAGGCGACGCCCGCGGCGGTGCACCGGTGGACCACCCCGAACCGGCCCACCTGCGCGCCGGAGACTGTCACGCGCACGACGCCCACCGCCGACGCGACGTACGCCACGGCCCTGTCGGTCTTCTCCGAGAAGACCCGCTTCTCCTCGATGTCGCTCATGTCCGTGCGTTCGGGAAATTGGCGGGAAAGCGTTGCGCTTGTTCCCACGTCCGAGGAGTCGCCTAGAGGAACTCGCGCACCTCGGAGTACCACATGTCGTGGTGGTCCACCTCGCCGAGGGCCTCTGCGACGTCCACCGCGAGGGCGTGCCAGCACCGCTGTGTCGGGTCCGACGAGTCGAGGTTGTACTCGCTGTCCTTGCAGTTGCACCCGCCGTCCTCGACGATGTACTCGTCGGCGTGGCCCACCACCACCGTGAAGTCGCGGTACTGCTTCACCCGGCGCTCGGAGACGGCCTCGATGGCCTGCACGCCCCGCGACCCGTGCGCGGCCACGATGGCGTCGACGGCGTCGCCGGTGAGTTCGCCCGCCGACGCCAGCGTCGCGCGCCAGTCCCCCGTCTCGCCGGTCACGCGCCCTTGTTCTCGATACCTCGACAAAACTGGTTCGGTCGTCGGACGCCGGACGGCGTCGCGTCTCCGCCCCGTCGCCGGGTTCGCCGTCCCTCGCTCGCCGCCCGGCGACCGTCCCCTGTCTCCACCGAACCGGGACCGGCGAGAGGGGTGTTTATGTGGGAGTAGAAGTGATAACACGGCAATGGGTGGGAGGGGACGATGGCGAAACGGGACGACCGACGACTGTTAGTCTGCGAGGGGTGCGGAGCGGCGTATCCGGGGTTCCGCGCGGAGAACGGGGAGTTCAAGATAATCGGCGGCCCCGCGTGCCCCAACTGCGGGGCGACGGAGTTCGCCGAAGTGGACGAGGAGACCCCAGAGGAGAGATGACGGCTGCCTGATATCGGGCCGTCACTCCAGTCGCGGCGCGATCTCTTCGTCGAGGTACTCGATGCACCACTCGACGTCCGCCATCGACGACGTCTCGCCGTCGCGCTGAATCGAGACGATGAACCCCGACTTGGCCGTGAACGAGTCGGGCCGCGAGAGCATCCACGTGTCGTCGAACACCCGAATCAGGCCGCGGAGGGGGTCGGTCCTGACCTCGTTCTCGGCCTCCGCGAGGCTCAACTGGTGGATGATGGTGGTGTCCACCACGGCCTGGTCGTCCGCGGCCGAGTACTCGTCGCGCAGGTCCTCCCGCATCCGCACCTCGAACGACGTGGCCTCGTACCGGACGACCGTCCGGAGGTCGTCGCCGACCCGCGCGGAGACGGCGTCCCACACCTCGTCTACGAGCGAAGCGTCCATGGAGAACTCCTCCATCATCGTAGGATAATAATATCGGTTAAAACTGTGTGGCGGTCGTCGCGTCTCGCCGCGCCGTCCGGTTCGTCGCGCCGTCGGTTCGGCCCGGTCCGCGGTGTCGACCGCCGCCTATCACAATCGCTTTGGGCGCGCTTCCCCCATCGACGCCCATGTTGGTGCGCGAGGGTGGCGTCGAGGTGGAGGTTCCCGACGCCCGCGACGGCGCGAGCGAGGGGAGCGGCGACGACGTGTTCTTCAACCCGACGCAGGAACTCAACCGCGACGTGACGGTGGCGACGCTCCGGGCCTACCGCGAGCGCGAACCCCGCGCCGAGTCGTACCTCGACGCGATGGCCGCCTCGGGCATCCGCGGGGTACGCGCCGCCGCCGAGGGGTATGACGCCACCTGCGCCGACCTCGACCCCGAGGCGGTCGAACTCGCGCGCGAGAACCTCGCGCGCAACGACCTGCCGGGCGAGGCGATAGCGGCCGACGCGAACGTCCTGCTCCACAACCCCGACCGGGTGTTCGACGTGGTCGACATCGACCCGTTCGGCACGCCCATCCCCTTCGCCGACGCCGCGTTCGCCAACGCCCGCAACCTCGTCTGCGTCACCGCCACCGACACCGCGCCGCTCTGCGGCGCGCACATGAACTCCGGGATACGGAAGTACTCGACCGTCCCGCAGAACACCGAGTATCACGCCGAGATGGGTCTCCGGGTGCTCCTCTCGGCGATGGTCAGGACCGCGGCGCGCTACGACGCCGCGGCCGTCCCCGTCCTCTCGCACGTCTCGCGTCACTACGCCCGAACCTACCTCGAACTCGACCACCGCGCCACCCGCGCCGACGCCGCCGTCGAGGAGTTGGGCCACGTCCACCACTGCGAGGACTGCCTCGCGCGCACCCACGAGACCGGCCTCGTGGCCGACCCGCCCGACGCCTGCTTCGCCTGCGGGAGCGACCGACTGCTGACCGCCGGCCCGATATGGCTCGGGTCGGTGCGCGACCCCGAGTTCGCGCGCGCCGTCCGCGAGGAAGTCTCCGACGACATGGGCGAGGCCACGAAGGCGCGTCGCCTCCTCGACACCCTCGCGGGCGAACTCGACGCCCCGACCCACTACGACCAGCACCGCCTCTGCAAGGCGTGGGGCCGGTCGGCCAACTCGATGGACGAGTTCCTCGCGGACCTGCGCGACGCGGGCTTCGACGCCTCGCGCGCCCACTACTCCGGCACGGCGTTCAAGACGGACGCCTCGGTGCCGGAGATACGCCGCGCCACGGAGTGAGTCGCCGCGGGCGGTCAGTTATACCTCGGTGCGGGCCGCACGACCACCCATGCAGGCACGGGCACGCGTCCGCAGTTCGATACCGGTAGCCGTCGACGTCGTTCGGGTGGTTCGAGAGGCCGAGGTGACGTTTCTGGCGGCCAGCGTCGCCTACTACGCGTTCGTGTCGGTCATCCCCTTGCTCGTCATCGGCCTCTCCGTCGCCACCGTCGTCGGCGGCGAGGCCCTCGCCGCGCAGATATCGGCGCTCGCCGGGGAGTTCCTCCTGCCGGCGGGGCAGGCGGCCGTCGAGGACGCCGTCCGGAACCAGCGGGGGCAGGGCGCGGTCACCGCGTTCGGCTTTCTGGTGACTCTGTGGGGCGGCCTCAAGTTCTTCCGGGGCGTCGACACGGCGTTCTCCCGGGTGTACGGCACGGAGACGGGGAGCCTCGCCCAACAAGTGGTCGACGGGGTGGTGGTGCTCGTGGCCGTGGGCGTGGGCGTCGTCGTCCTCGTCGGGGTCAACGCCGCGGTGGTGTTGCTCCGCGTCCCCTTCGCGGGCGTGGTCTCGTCGCTCCTCCTCCTCCCGACGCTGGCCATTGCGTTCTTCCCGCTTTACTACGTCTTCCCGGACACCGATGTCAGTGTCCGCGAAGTCGCCCCCGGGTCGGTGTTCGCCGCCGCCGGATGGGCCGTCCTCGGAGCCGCGTTCGCCACCTACGCGACCTACGCCGCACGGGAGGGTTCCGTCGCGCTCTACGGCGTCCTCGGAAGCGTCCTGTTACTGCTCACGTGGTTCTACGTCGCCGGAATGCTGCTGCTCACCGGCGCAGTACTCAACGCCTACCTCGGCGGGCGCCTCCGGGACCGGCAACTACAACAGGGGCCGCACCGACGTGACAGTGAGACGGCTATGAGCGAGGACCCAGCCGACGCGACGGACGGACGCACCGGCGGGTCGTCCGGCGGACGGGCGACGTTCGACACCGAGTCGCCCGACCGCACCGCCGGCGCGCGCCACGAGTCGGGGTCTGTCGACCCCGAGGGAGCACCGGACATCTCCGAGTTGCACGACCGGGTGGAGGAACTCCGCGCCGACCTCGACGAGTTCGAAGACGACATCGACGCCCGCACGGTCAAGAAGCCCGAACTGGAGGCGGAACTCAAGCGGTACGTCCGCCGCCGGATGCGTCGGGGCCACGCCCGGGGGTGGGGACCGTACCTCGTCTTGCTCTACGGCACCGTCATGACCCTCGGGGCGTTCTACTTCCTCGGCGACGACCCCGCGTGGGCCATCGTGGCGATGCTCATCCTGTTCCTCTCGACGCTGGGGCTCTACTTCCTGTTCGTCCTCGTCGGCGTCGGCCTGAACGTTCTCGGGGTGCCCGGGAAGGCGGTCGACGTCGTCCGAGACCGGCGGTGAAGGCGGGTCGTGCGAACACCGAGTCCCGCTGATTCGGGCGCGGACGCCGACGCCGGCGTTCGCACCGCCGTCCGGCCTCCGACCGGACGCGGGCGGGCGCGGAACCGACTCCCGAGTCGGCGCGTCCGCGGAGTTTTATCGACGCCAGGACCGACAAGAAAAAAGTCTCGTCGAACCAAGGCACGACGAGGGGAACACTACGCGTGATACTGGACAACGTACCGACGGCTGCGAGCGCTCTCGGTTCGCTTCGGGCGGGTGGGCGCGGCGTCGGCGTCGCGGACTTCTTCGCGGGCGTCTCCGACGCGCTCATCTTCCTGTTCGGCCTGATAACCCAGTTGGGCGACCCGTGGTTCCTGTTCGTCGCCGTCGCCCTGTTCTACTGGGCCGGCCCGCAGGAGCACGTCGAACACCACCGCCGGACGTGGGGCGTCCTCACCGCCCTCGCGGTCGGCGCCACGGCGCTCACCGTCGGCCTCAAGGCGACGTTCGCGCTCCCGCGCCCGCCCGGTGCGGCCACGTCGACGCCCCCCGGGTGGCTCCCGGCGGTGCTCGACGGCCTCTACCACAACTTCACCACCGGCGACGGGTTCGGCTTCCCGAGCGGTCACGCCATCGGCACCACGGTGGTCTACGGCGGGATGGCCGCCCTGCTCACGGACCTCTCGACCCGCCGCCGACGGGTGTTGGCCGCGGCCGGACTGGTCGGTCTCGTCACGCTCTCACGCCTCGTCCTCAGCGTCCACTACCTCGTGGACGTGGTCGTCGGCGTCGCCGTCGGCCTCGTCTTCCTCGCGGTCGTCCTCGGTGTCAGCCGGAACCTGCCCGCCCGGGCGTTCGTCGTGGGCGCTCTCGTCTCCCTGTTCGCCCTCGGCGTCACCGCCACTGGGGGCCACGCCGAACTCGTCCGGCAGTCGGCCGCGACCCTCGGCGGGTCTCTCGGCGGCCTCGGGGCGTGGCTGTTCCTCGGGACGCCCACCGACCACCGCGTCTCCGTCCCCGAAGCGCTGGCGGGACTCCTGCTCACCGGCGGCATCTGGATGGCCGTCTACGTCCTCGAACCCTCGCCGGCCGTGACCGCCGTCGGCGACGCCGTCGCCGTGGCGAGCCTCGTCGCCTTCCCCGACGCCGTCGAAGCGTACCGCGCGTCGAAGGGCGACGCCGACCCCTCGGACCCCGAAGTCGACTGACGCCCGGCGTTCGACGGCCTCCGGCGGCAGCGGCGACGGCGACGGTGA
The DNA here is from genome assembly GCA_046097085.1 of Haloferacaceae archaeon 50. GTDB lineage: Archaea > Halobacteriota > Halobacteria > Halobacteriales > Haloferacaceae. The sequence continues at coordinate 850,623 of CP175567.1, forward strand.
CGACACTACGCTAGCACCGACGGTGACGACACCGCACCGGCACCGACGGTGGCGAACGGTCGTCGACGCGCGGACGGTCCGCTGTCGGGCGGTGACGGACCGAAGAAGACGAAGACCGAGGCGAAGTCCGGTCGGCGAACGGGGCGAGTCCGGGGAGTCGAGTCAGCTCAGAACTTCTCGAGGTAGCGGTCGAGTTCCCACTGACTGACCTCGATTTTGTACTCCATCGACTCCTGCTTCTTGGCCTCGATAAACTTCTCGGAGACGTGGCCGCCCAGCGCCTCCTGAATCACCTCGTCCGCTTCGAATTCCTCGATGGCCTCGCCGAGGCTGCCCGGCAGTGTGTCGATACCGTACTCCTCGCGCTTCTGCTCGTCGAACTCATAGATGTTTTCGCGGACCGGGTCGGGGCAGTCGAGTCCGCGCTCGATGCCGTCGAGGCCGGCGTGGATGAGCGCCGCGAACGCGAGGTAGGGGTTACACGAGGGGTCGGGGAAGCGCGCCTCGATGCGGCTGGCGGTCGGCGTGCGCGCGGCCGGCTTGCGGATGAGCGCCGAGCGGTTGCGGTCCGACCACGCCACGTAGACGGGCGCTTCGTAGCCGGGGACGAGGCGCTTGTAGGAGTTGACCGTCGGGTTGGCCACGGCGGTGACGGCGGGAGCGTGTTCGAGCACGCCCGCGAGGAACTGCTTCGCCGTCTCGCTCAGGTTGAACTCGTCGCCCTCGTCGTGGAACGCGTTCTCGCCGTCCTGAAACAGCGAGAAGTGGGTGTGCATGCCCGACCCGTTGATGCGCGCGATGGGCTTGGGCATGAACGTCGCGTGGAGGTCGTGTTCGGCCGCGATGGCGCGGACGACCGACCGGAAGGTGGCGACGTTGTCGGCCGTCGAGAGCGCGTCGTCGTACGTGAAGTTGATCTCGTGCTGGCCCTCGGCCACCTCGTGGTGCGACGCCTCGATGTCGAAGCCCATGTCCTCGAGGCCGTAGATGATGTCACGGCGCACGTCGGACGCGAGGTCCTTGGGCGCGAGGTCGAAGTAGCCGCCGGCGTCGTTGGTCTTGGTCGTCGCACGGCCCTCCTCGTCCTCCTCGAACAGGAAGAACTCGGGTTCGGGCGCGACGTTGATGTCGTAGCCCATCTCGTCGGCGCGGTCGATGGCGCGCTTGAGCACCCCGCGCGGGTCGCCCTCGAACGGTTCGCCCGTGGACGTGTTGATGACGTCGCAGATGAGGCGTCCCGCCGCGCTGTCGCCGTTGTCCCGCCACGGGAGGACGGCGAAGGTCGAGGGGTCGGGGTCGAGGCGCATGTCCGACTCCTGAATGCGGACGAAGCCGTCGATGGACGAGCCGTCGAAGTAGATGCCCTCGGTGAACGCCTTCTCGGCCTGCGTGGCCGGCACCGAGACGTTCTTCACGGTGCCGAGGATGTCCGTGAACTGGAGCCGGAGGAAGTCGACGTTCTTCTCCTCGATACGGTCTAGTACGTTCTGCTCCTCGGAGGTCAAGCCGCCGTCAGCCGCTGTGTTTTCGTCCGTCATCTTTCTGGACAGCGTATTGGTGCACATTCCAGTATAAAGGCCTTGTCGCTTAGCGCAGTATCATCCTGCGGCTCCTGAAAACTGAATATTCGTAAAGTTCTAATGCCCCCAGAGAGTGGTTGGGTGTAATGACGTACGAAAACCTCGATGCGAAGCTGATTAACGCCTTACTCGGAGACGGCCGCGCGAGCCTGCGGAGTCTCGCCGAACAGCTCGACGTGTCGGTCACCACGGTGTCCAACCACCTCCGCGACTTGGAGGACGAGGGGGTCATCGAGGGCTATACGCCGCGCGTCAACTACGACGCCCTCGGCTACGACGTCACCGCCATCATCCAACTCAAAGTCGAGGGGAGTTCGCTCCCCGAGATAACCGACCGGATGCGCGACCAGAAGCAGATGATATCCGTCTACGAGGTCACCGGCGACTACGACGTCATCGCCATCGGGAAGTTCCGCGACACCGACGGCATGAACGACCAGATCAAGGCGCTCCTCACCGACGCCGACATCCGCGAGTCCAACACCAGCGTCGTGCTCAACGCCGTCGAGGAGAACCAGCAGTTCGAACTCGACGTCGTCGAGTAAGTACCGCCGGCGACGAACCTCCGGTCACGCCAAGTTCTCGGTTACGTCGTCCAAGTCCGACCGACAGAACGGACACCGGTAGCGCGTCTCGAAGCCGTCGCGCTGTGTCACCGTCTTCGCTTCCAGTTCGTGCATCGCAATGTCACGGCCACACTCCGGGCACGCAACCTTCGGCATAGAGGCACCTACGCCAACCGACGACCATAAAGGATTGGTTGCTGAGACTATTTGCCGCCCACCTTTTACTCGCTCCCTCCGGTCGCTCGCAAAAGCTGGACCAAAAACCGCACCGCCATCTGCTACCAAAACCGCACCGCCGACTACTCGAAGTCGTCCTCGAACACGAACGCGCGCGTCCCACCTTTTACTCGCTCCCTCCGGTCGCTCGCAAAAGCTGGACCAAAAACCGCCCGTCTACCGTCTACTCGAAGTCGTCCTCGAACACGAACGTGCCGTCGCGCTGGACGACCTCGCCGTCCACCTCGATGACCGAGTCCTCCGACATGTCGACGATCATGTCGACGTGTTCGGCGCTCTCGTTCTTCTCGTTCTCCTCGCCCACCGTGTCGCCGTAGGCCATGCCCAGCGCCATGTGGACGGTGTCGCCCATCTTCTCGTCGAACAGCATGTTGTAGGTGAACTGGTCGATGTTCCGGTTCATCCCGATGCCGAGTTCGCCGAGGAAGCGCGCGCCGTCGTCGGTTTCGAGCACGTTCGTCAGCACCTCCTCGTTTCTCTCCGCGGAGTGGCTCACCACCTCGCCGTCCTCGAACCGGAGGCGCACGTCCTCTATCTCGCGGCCCTGCCGGTAGAGCGGCATGTCGAAGTGTACCTCGCCCTCGACGCTGCCCTTGACGGGCGCGGTGAACACCTCGCCGCCCGGCAGGTTGTGTTCGCCGTAGTCGTTCTGGATGGGGTTGCCCGCGACGCTCATGCGCACGTCCGTCTCCTCGCCGCTCCGTATCCGCACCTCGTCGGCGTCCTCGAGGATGTCCACCATCCGGGACTGGTGTTCGCGCTGTTCGTCCCAGTCGAGGGTGACGGCGTCCCACACGAAGCTCTCGTACTCCTCCGTGGACATCTGAGCCAACTGGGCGTTGCCGGACGCGGGGTACTGCGTGAGACACCACCGCGTGGAGAGGCGCTCCTCCTGTACGGGCTGGTACGCCCGCCGCCACGCCGCGTTCACCTCGGGGTCCACGTCGCTCTGCTCCGTGGCGTTCGCGTCGGCCCGGACGCTGATGAACACGTCCGTCTCCTCGACGTAGCCCACGTGGTGGGCGGGCGTCTCGAAGGAGTCGGGGTCGGCCGCGCGGAGGAACGCCCGCGTGGTGCGGGAACTGGAGTTGAGCGCGAGCGGCGTCGCGCCCCGGTCGCCCACCACCTCGTGGAGTGCCACCGCGAGGTCCTCGGCCACCGGCGGCGCGGCGACGACGACGTTGTCGCCCGCCTCGATGTCGGTCGAGTGGTCTGCGATTATCTCTGCGTGTTCGCGGATTCGCGGGTCCATGACGCGTGGCGACGGGCGGACGGGGGAAACGGTTTTCGGAGACGGGAACGCGCCGCCGCCCGAGGGTCGGAGTCGGAGCCGGAGACGGACTCCCGACGCGTCAGCGACACCTACACCTATATCTCCGCGCCGCCGGAGTGTGGCGTATGATAGACCTGCGGAGCGACACCGTGACGCGCCCGAGCGACGAGATGCGCGAGGCCGCCGCCGCCGCCGAGGTGGGCGACGACGTCCACCGCGACGACCCCACCGTGGCGGAACTGGAGGCGCGCGCCGCCGAGCGAGTGGGCAAGGAGGCCGCCCTGTTCGTCCCCTCGGGCACGATGGGGAACCAAGTCGCCGTCCGCGTCCACACCGACCGCGGGCAGGAGGTGCTGGCGGACGCCGAGTCCCACGTCGCGAAGTGGGAACTCGGCGGCGCGGCCCAGCTGTCGGGGGCGGCGACGCGCACGATAGACTGCGGCGACCGGGCGGTGCCGACGCCCGAACGGGTGGCCGAGGCGGCCCACGAACCCAGCCTCCACCGCCCCGGCACGGGTCTCGTCTGGGTCGAGAACACTCACAACGCCCGCGGCGGCGCGGCCGTCCCGAAAGGACGCGTCGACGCCGCGGCCGAGGCGGCCCACGACCGCGGGATTCCGCTCCACGTCGACGGCGCGCGCCTGTTCAACGCGTGCGTCGCCCTCGACACGCCGGCCGAGGCGATGGTCGAGGCGGCGGACTCGGTGATGTTCTGCCTCTCGAAGGGGCTTGGCGCGCCGGTGGGGTCGATGCTCGCCGGGTCAGAGTCGTTCGTCGAGGAGGCCCGCCGCGTCCGGAAACTGTTCGGCGGCGGGATGCGGCAGGCCGGCGTCGTGGCCGCGCCGGGCCTCCTCGCCCTCGACAACGTCGAGCGACTGGCCGACGACCACGCCAACGCCCGCCGCCTCGCCGAGGGCCTCGCGGACGTGCCCGGCCTCTCCGCGGCGACGCCCGACACCAACATCGTCGTGGTCGACTCCGCGGACGCGGGCCTCACCGCCGAGGCGTTCGTGGCGGCCTGCGAGGAGGAGGGCGTGGCCTGCGGCACGTTCGGCGAGTACGCCACCCGGTTCGTCACCCACCTCGACGTGTCGCGTTCCGACGTGACCGAGGCGGTGGAGCGGGTGGCCCGCGCCGTCGAGGGCGCGCGGGCCTGACCGGAGCGGTGAGAGGCGGTCCCGACGCCGGCGTCACACCTCGGGTTCGAGGTAGACGTACCGCACTCGGTCGTCGACGGCGCGGAGCTTGTTCTCCAACTGGGTGATGTCCTCGTCGAGGGCGTCGGTGTCGAGGCCGGTGTCGAAGCTCACGTCCGCGGTCAGCAGCACGGACTGGGGGCCGACGAACATGGTGCGCATGCCGTCGAGGTGGACCACGCCGTCGTGGCTCTGAATGACCTCGCGCAGGTCGTCCTCGAACTGCGACGGCAGGCTCTCGCCCATGATGAGGCGCTTGTTCTCCCACGCCAGCGCCAGCGCGAACCCCATCAGGAGGACGCCGATTATCACGGCCGAGGCGGCGTCGTACGCCGGGTTGTGCGTGTACCGCGTGAGGGTGATGCCGCCGAGCGCCACCGCTGCGCCGCCGAGCGCCACCGCGTCCTCCGTGAACGCCGTGAGCGTGGTCACGTCGCTGGTCTGTCGGAACGCCTCGGCGAACCCGTTCCAGCCGTACTCCTCCATCTGCCGTCTGAGTTCGGCGAGCGCCTTCTTGAACGCGTAGCTCTCGAACAGGATGGCCCCGACGAGGACGCCGACGTTCACCCAGAACGGGTCGAACGGGAGCGACGGGTCGAACGAGAAGCCGAGAAAGCGTACTGCGCCGCCCGCCTCGGCGTGGCCGCCCGACGTGAGTTTGCTGTAGCCGTGGCGCAGGCTCTCCCACCCGGCGATGCCGAACAGGAGGACGCTCACGAGGAAACTGTAGAAGAACTGCGCCCCGCCGTAGCCGAAGGGGTGCCGCTGGGTCGCCTCCTTCTGGCTGAACCGGATGCCGATGAGCAGGAACACTTGGTTCCCCGTATCGGAGATAGAGTGGTACGTCTCGGACAGCATCGCGGGGCTCGCGGTCAGGAGGAAGCCGACGAACTTCAGCACCGCGATGGCCCCGTTCGCTATCAGCGCCGCGATGACGACGCCCTTGTTCTGCGCCATGTACGGACGTGAGCCGGGAGCCGATTATGCCTTTTCGCCGGACGCCCGTCGGAGCGCCGAGTGACGGCGACACTCTCGGGGACTTGGAGCGTCGAAGTTCCTGCACCGCGCGCCGCGTTCGACACCCTTCTGTGGTTCCGACGCGAAGTCGTCGTATGCTCGCCGTCCTCTCCGACACACACGGGACCGACGACCCCAACCTCCGCGGTCGCACGCGCGAGGCGGTGCTCGACGCCGAGATGGTGGTCCACGCGGGCGACTTCATGACGGCGTCCGCCCTCGGCGCGTTCGAACGTCGCGCCGACACCTTCCGTGCCGTCCACGGCAACAACGACGACGGCGACGTCCGGGACCGACTCCCCGGGGTGCGAACCTTCGAGTACGCGGACGTCCGGTTCGCCCTGACCCACGGCCACGGCCGCCGCCGTGGGTCGACGGCGCTCTCGATGCTCGGGCGCGAACGCGGCGCCGACGCCGTGATATTCGGCCACAGCCACCGCCCCGGCTTCGACGACTCGGGGGCGCTCCCCCTCCTCAACCCTGGCAGTCACGCCCAACCGCGCGGGAACCGCGCCGCCCACGCCGAACTCGAACGCCATGAGGGCGACGCGCCAGGCCTCTCCGGGCGGCTCTGCACCCCCGACGGCGACGCGTTCGAGACGTTCGAGATAACGCCCTTCGACGGCTGACACGACCGAGCGTCCGCTCGTCGTGTCGACGTCGCTCCGTCGGCGAGAGCGCCGCGGGTGACGGAAGGGAGGGAAACGGCGAAAGAGGGGCAGGGGGACTGATGCGGGGAGACGACTGCGACGGACCGCCCCGCCCGGACTACTGGTGCAGGGGGACTCGGGCGGGGGTCCGACGGGGTTCGGCGGTGTGGGGGAGGGCCGAACAGCGGGGATTCGCGTTCGGGCGGGCGGGACGGAACGGGGAGGGGGAGTCCCGCCGCCCGACGTCGACTCGGGGGACCGAACCGGGGCAACCGGCAACCTACACTACGGACGGACGTATCAAATACTCTCCCTAAGCTCAAAAGCGCGTTTTACCCATCGGCTACCGCCGCCAGTACCAGTAGGCGAACCCGCCGACGAGAACGGCGGTGCCGCCGAGGAAGAAGAGGAGCCCCGGCGACGACGCGACGGCGTGGCTCGCGGCGGCGAGGTCGACCGAGCCGAGGCCGTCACCGGCCGACTCGGTGAGGGTCCGCGTGGCCTCGGGCGACGCCGTCGCCCCGGACGACGCGGTGGTGTCGGCGGCCGTCCGCGTGGCCGTGTCCGTCGGTGCGGGCGTGGCGGTGGGCGTCGTCGTCGCCTCGGCGATGCTCGGGCCGCCCCCGTTCGCGGCGTCGGTCGTTCGCGCAGCGGTCGTCCCCGCGTCGGCGTTCCCGGACAGGTCGGCGGCCGTCGGCGTCGCCGTCGCGCCGCCGTCGCCGCCCTCGGCCGTGGTCCGCGTCGCGTTCTCGACGCTCGGCGCGCCCGCGCCGCCGGACTCGCCGCTCGCACCGCCGCCACCGCCTGCGCCGCCTGCCCCGCCGTCGGCCCCGGCGCTCGAACCCATCGACGGGAGGGGGAGGCCGCCGCGAGCGAGTCTGTCGAGGACGACGCTGGCCGCGCCGAGGATACCGACGCCGCCGATGAGCCGAGAGAGCGCGGCCCGGAGGCCGGACGCCTCCTCGTCGTCGCCCGCCACGACCACGAGGGGGCCGTCGGCGGGCGCGTACACCTTCATCTCGCGGCCCTTCTCGGAGTAGGCCGTCCCGGCCACCTCGACGAGGCCGGCGTCTTCGAGGTTGCCGAGGTGGTACTGCACGTTCTGGAGCGAGGTGTCGACGCGGTCGGCCAGCGCCGAGGGCGTGTCGGGGTCGTCGTGCAACGCCGCGAGGACGCGCCGGGCGGTAGTAGAGGAGAGCGCGGAGAGCAGGTCGTCCGCGTCGTCGGAGTCGAGGCCGACCACCCGCGGTTCGGCGTCGGAGTCGGCGTCGACGTCGGTGCTGGAGGGCAACAGATCCGCCATCGGCTACGCTTTTCCGCCGGGGTGGTATGAGCTTTCCCCCGCCGCCCCGTCGGCGAAACGGCTTTGTACGGCCCCGGACAAGCGGGGCGCATGGAAACCGGTCCGTTGGCGTCGCCGCTGGACGACGTCGTCGACATTATCGTCTCCGACCCTATCTTCGCAGGCCTCATCGTGGTGATGCTCCTGTTCGTCTTCTTCGCCTACCTATTCGTCCGGCGGACCGTCACTGGGCTCCGCGAGGGGTACGACGACGCCTACAAGGACGATTGATGGGCGCCCCTCTCGCACGCTCCGAGCGACCCCACCGTGCATCGCACCGCCGCACGCGTCTCCCCGCGCCCGGAGTGGTCGGATGGTAGCCGCGGCGACGCTCATCACGCTTGTCGTCGCCGCCATCGCCAGCCTGTTCATGGCGTGGGCCATCGGCGCCGGCTCCTCGGGGTCGACGCCGTTCGCCCCCGCGGTGGGCGCCAACGCCATCTCGGTGATGCGCGCGGGGTTCGTCGTGGGCCTCCTGGGCTTCCTCGGCGCCGTCCTACAGGGCGCGAACGTGACCGAGGCGGTGGGGACGGCGCTCGTCGAGGGCGTGACGCTGACCGCCCCCGCCGCCACGGTGGGACTCATCGTCGCCGCCGCCCTCGTCGCCGTCGGCGTCTTCGCGGGCTACCCCATCGCCACCGCGTTTACCGTCACGGGCGCGGTGGTCGGAGTCGGGTTGGCCCTCGGCGGCGACCCCGCGTGGGCCAAGTACCGCGAGATAGTCACGCTCTGGGTCGCCGTGCCGTTCGTCGGCGGCGGAGCGGCGTACGTCACGGCGCGCACTCTGCGCGACGACCGGGTGCCCGAGGTGTACGCCGTGTCCGTCCTCGCGGCCCTCGTGGGTGCCATCTGCGCCAACATCGGCTTCGCCATCCTCGGCCCGGCCGACGTCTCGCTGTCGATGGCAGACGCCCTCGCCGCGGAGTTCGGTCTGACCGGCGCCGTCGGCGTCGGCCCCGCGCGACTCATCGTCACGTTCGTCGTGGGCGCCCTCGCGGGCGGCTTGGAGTACCGCCAACTCCGCGCGGACGAGGCCGTCGGCCAGCGCCGGTTCCTCCTCGTCCTCGGCGGACTGGTCGCGTTCTCGGCGGGCGGGTCGCAGGTCGGCCTCGCCATCGGCCCGCTCATCCCGCTTCTCGACACCGTGGCGCTCCCCATCATCGCCCTCCTCGTCGGCGGTGGCCTCGGCCTCCTCGCGGGGTCGTGGACCGGCGCGCCCCGGATGATAAAGGCGCTCGCACAGGACTACTCCTCGCTCGGCCCCCGGCGCTCCATCGCGGCGCTCATCCCCGCCTTCGCCATCGCGCAGATCGCGGTGGCCTTCGGCATCCCCGTCTCGTTCAACGAGATAATCGTCTCCGCCATCGTGGGGAGCGGCTACGCCGCGGGCGGGAGCGGCGTGAGTCGACAGAAGATGATATACACCGTGTTGGCGTGGATAGGGTCGCTCGCGTTGGCGCTCGTGTTGGCCTACGCCGCGTTCCTCGGTGTGGCGGCGGCGCTGGGGCTGTGACTCGCGCCCGCTCTCGCCCTCACTCTCACTTCTCGACTTCCGCCTCCTCCTCGGAGTCGTCTCGCTCGTCGTAGTCGGGCGGCTTCGACACGCGGGCCTTCATGATGCGGGTGTTGTCGACCTGTTCGATGCGGATGGTCACGCCGTCGAACTCTATCTCCTCGCCCTCCTCGACCAGTCGCCCGACGCGGTTGAAGATGAACCCGGCGAGCGTCTCGAACTCCTCGCCCTCCGGGAGTTCGAGCCCCAGCGTCTCGTTCACCTCGTCGATGTTGACCTCGCCGCGCACGAGGCAGGTGTCCTCGTCGATGAACTCGAACGCCTCCTCCTCGTCGCTCTCCAGGATGTCGCCCACTATCTCCTCGACCATGTCCTCCATGGTGATGAGCCCCTCCGTGGTGCCGAACTCGTCGATGACGACGACCATCTGCATCCGCTCTTTCTGTATCTCCTGGAGGAGTTCGTCCACGTTCTTCGACTCGGGGACGTGGAGCGTGGGCTGGACGAGGTCGGTGAGCGACGCCGACCCCTCGCCGTAGTTCTTCTCGCGCACCAGGTCGCGGATGTTCACGATGCCGATGACGTTGTCGAGGTTGCCGTCGTAAACCGGCACCCGCTCGTGGTCGGACTGGACGCACGTCTCGATGGCCTCCTCGATGGTGGCGTTCTTCGGGACGGCGGTCATGTCGAGGCGGGGAGTCATCACCTCCTTGGCGATGGTGTTGTTGAACCGGAAGATGCGCTGGAGCATCTCGCGTTCGTCCTCCTCGATGACACCCTCGCGCTCTCCGGTCTGTATCATGTCCTGTATCTCGTCGCGCGTGACGTACGACGTCTCGATGGCCGCTCGCCCGCCGGTGACTCGGTTGACGAGGCGGGTGAGGTGGTCGAACAGGACCACCAGCGGGAACAGGGCGTACTCGGCTATCTTGAGCGGACGGGCGATGCGGAGCGCCCACGACTCGGTGTTCTCGACGGCGTAGGACTTGGGTGCGCTCTCGCCGAACAGGAGGACGAGCGACGTGATGCCGAACGTTGCGATGAGGACGGACGCGTCCGGGCCGTAGCCCAACACGGCGAGCACCCCGGTGGCGATGGACGACATCGCGATGTTCACGATGTTGTTGCCCACGAGGATGGTCACCAGCAGTCGGTGAGGGTTGGACTTCAGCGCTGCCACGGTCTCCGCGCCCGCGACGCCGTCCTCGACCAGCGCGTCGATGCGGTGTTTCGCCAGCGAGAACATCGCTATCTCCGACGACGAGAAGAACCCCGAGAGCGCGATGAGGACGAGAATGGCGACTCCTCCGCCCACGGCGATGGTGGTGTCGTCCATCTCCGCGAGTTGCAACGGGAGCGTCGACACGACCCTCCCTGACGGTGATAGCGGCAAGCCCATGTAACTACGACCCATTGTCATGGGGCGAAATTAAGAGTTGTCCTCCCAGTCACTCGCTCGCGGCCGCCCCGCCGGAGAGAGCGCCGGTAGCCGGGTTCCGGAAGCGAAGTCCTTAGGCCCGAACCGGCCCAAGGTGACGACATGACCGACGCCGACGACCCGACGTTCACGCTGTACCGACTGCAGGCGTGCCCCTACTGCGAGCGGGTGGTCCGCGCGCTGGACGAACTCGGCATCGACTACCGCTCGCGGTTCGTCGAGCCGATGCACTCGGAGCGCACCGCGGTCAAACGGCTGACCGGCGCGCGCACCGTGCCCGCCATCGTCGACGAGAACACCGGCGTCACGATGGCCGAGTCCGCAAATATCGTCGAGTACCTCGAACGCACCTACGGCGAGGGCGGCGCGGCCGCCGCCGCCGAGGGCACCGCCGCGAGCGGAGGTGACGACTGATGGTCGACTTCGACGTCGTGGACCTCGGCCCGGCCGACCACGTCGCGGAGGGCGAGACGGCCCCCGACTTCACCCGTCCGCTGGTGAACGACGAGTACTGGGAGGACCGCTCGCTGTCGTCGCTCGCCGCGGGCGAGGGGGCAGACGAGGACGGCGGACCGGTGCTGCTGGTGTTCCACCCCATGGACGGGTCGTTCCCCGCCACCTACATCTGGAACGAACTCCGCGACCGCGACCTGTCGGGTGTCACCGTGGTCGGACTCTCCATCTCGGACCCGTACGCCCACTCCCAACTCATCGAGGAGCGGGGGATGGACTACCGACTGTTCTCCGACCCCGCCAACGGCGTGGCGCGGGAGTACGGCATCGAACACGACCTCGACGGCATGACCGGCATCTCGGAACCCCGGCCCGCCACGTTCCTCCTCGACGCGGACCTGACCGTGGAGTACGCGTGGGTCGCGGAGGAGTGGCCCGCGTTCCCCGAGTACGACGAACTGCAGGCCGAGGTTGAGCGCGTGGTCTCCGAGGGTGACGGCGCGTCGGCCGAGACGCCGAGCGACGCCGCCTGAGCGGACGAGTCGCGGTCTCGCGCACACCCGGCCACGCGCCGCATCAAGACGCCCGAACGTCACGCTTTTCCTGCGCCCCGGCCCACCCCCAGACATGGCAAGCGACCTCGCCGACGCCGCGGCCGCGGTCCGGCGCGGCGACCCCGTGGTCTACCCCACCGAGACGGTGTACGGCCTCGGGGCCGACGCCGCCGACGCCGACGCGGTCGACCGCGTCTACGACCTGAAGGGCCGCTCCCGCGACGACCCGCTCTCGTTCGCGGTGCCCGACGTGGACGCCGCACTCGACTTCGTCCGACCCACCGAACGCGAGGAGGCGTTCATGCGCGAGTTCCTCCCCGGTCCGGTCACGGTGGTGGTCGAGCGACGCGACGGACTCCCGGACGTCCTCACGGGCGGGCGCGACCGAGTGGGCGTGCGAATCCCCGACCACGAACTCGCGCTCGACTTCCTCCGCGAGGCCGCGCCGACGCCGGTCACGGCCACCAGCGCCAACGTGAGCGGGAACCCGAGTGTCACGCGCGTCTCCGACCTCGACGACCGAATCCGGGAGGGCGCCGCGGCCGTCCTCGACGGCGGCGAGACGCCCGGCACGGAGAGCACCGTCGTCGACCCCGGCGAGGGCGTCGTCCACCGCCGCGGCGCGATGGCCGACGAGATAGCGCGGTGGCTCGACGCGAACGAGGGCTGACTCGCGCAGGTCCACCGTCGGTCCGCCGGACCTCGGGCGCCCGCGTCCGAACCCCTTCGTTTCCACTCCAACCGGACCCCGGTCACAGTCCGAGTATCGACCGCATCGACCGCGTCCGGACGCCGCACTCGGTGCGGTACTCGCAGGACCCGCACTTCGCGGAGTCGCGGAGGCGCGGCGGCGGGCCGTCGATTCCCCGGACGGTCCGGAGCGTCCGCCGGTAGGTCGCCTTGTTCCGCGTGGTGAGTCGGACCTCCCGGACGACGGCGCGGGCGGGGTACTCCACCAGCGCTCGCTCGACGCGCCGCTCTCGCTCCCACGAGAGCGCCTTCGCGGCGGCCACGGCCCGGACGCGCTGTGGCTTCCAGACGCCCGTCTCGGGCGGCGCGCCGGGCGAGACGACGACGGGGACCGGCGGCGGTGGCTCGCCGCTCCCGCCGTTCCCGTCACCCTCGCCGCCCGCCAACACCTTGTGCGCCACGCCCCGGCAGTCCTTCCCGTCGAGGCGGACCATCCGCCCCGTCGGGTCGGCGAGTTCCTCCCAGTCGTCGCGTTCGGCGAGGCGCGAGAGCGCCGCGCGGTATTCTCCGGGCGCGAGGTCCACGGGTTCCGCCGAGAGTGTCGCGTCGTCGGCCGCGCGGAGTTCGGGGTATCTGAACGCGAGGTTCCGGCGTTCGACGGCCTCCGGCGGAGGGGCTCTGTCGTCCTCCCGGCGGGCGTAGTACAGTTGTCGCGGGCAGTACGCCGCCCGCGAGAGGTCGGTGAAGGTGGGCATCGGCGGGGCGGAGTGGTCCCGCTATCTGGTATAAACCCCCGGACGGGAACGTGTCGCGGTCGGTCGGTCGAACGCCGCGACGGTCAGCCCGCGGCGTAGATGGCGTAGTTGAGGGCGAACGCGAACGACACCCAGACGAGGTACGGGGCGAGCAGTCCCGCCGCGGCCCTGCTGACCCGGTCGAACGCGAGGATAGTTCCGACCACGGCGACCCAGAGCGCCCCGATGACGAGGAGGCCGAGGTCCGGACGCCGGAGGCCGAAGAACACCGGCGTCCACGCGAGGTTCAGCGCGAGTTGGACGGCGAACGCCGCGAACGCGACGCGAACGTCCCGCCGGTCGGAGCCGCGGCGCCACACGAGAAACAGCGCGAGTCCCATGAGCGTGAACAGGAGCGTCCAGACGACAGGAAAGGCTATCTCGGGCGGGTAGAACCACGGGCGCTCTATCCAACTCGTGTCGCTGCCGACGAACACCGCCGGTATCGCCCCGAGCGCGTTCACCCCGACGACCATCCCGAGGGCGACGAGCCCCTCCCGCACCGACGGCCTGCGGAACCGAGCGTTCATACCCGGCGTTCGTCTCCCGCGCGGGTAGCCGTTCCGCCCGTCGAGAGGATTCGAGGTTTCGGCGCGTACCGCGAGCGAGGCCGAAGGCCGAGCGAGCGGAGTCTTTTTGGTCCAGCTTTTTACGAGGAGGATGCCCGCAGCGTCGCCTCCGGCGACGCGAGGACACTCGACGAAGTAAAAAGGTGGAATGGGACCGCCCGGATTCGAACCGTGCCGAGACCTCGCTACGCTCGGTCTCGTCGGGTTCGAACCGGCCGCTGTTCACTTCTGGCTCGTCACGTACGTTCCTCGCACAGAAGTGGGACCGCCCGGATTCGAACCGGGGTCACGGGCACCCAAGGCCCGAAGTATACCAGGCTAACCCACGGTCCCGCTGCCGCGTCCTGTGATGCGCCCGTCGCCGTCATAGGAGTTTCGTTCGGGCGCGGGGGTCACGTCAGCGGCCAGAAGAGGGCGATGCCGAGGGGGGTGACTATCGCGAACAGGAGTTGGAGGGGCGCGCCCACCTTGACGTAGTCGGTGAAGCGGTAGCCCCCGGGGCCGTAGACGAACAGGTTGGTCTGGTAGCCCACGGGCGTCATGAACGCCGTCGACGCCGCGAACGTGACCGAGAGGATGAACGCGAACGGGTTCGCGCCGAGCGTCGTGGCCGCCTCGTAGGCCACGGGCACCATCAGCACCACGCTGGCGTTGTTCGAGATGACGTTCGTGAGCAGCGCGGTCCCGAGGTAGAACACGGCCAGCACGCCGACCAGCGGAAGCACGTCCGCGCTGCTCACCACGGCGGCGGCGATGAGGGCGGCCGCGCCCGTCTGCTCCATGGCGATGCCGAGGGGGATGACGCCCGCGAGGAGGAAGATGACGTCCCACTGGACGGCGTCGTATATCTCGGTGGGGCGGAGACAGCCGGTGGCGACCATCGCCAGCGCCCCCACCAGCGCCGAGAGCACGATGGGGAGGAAGTCCAGCGCCGCCAGCCCCACCACGCCCGCGACGATGCCCACCGCGACGGGTATCTTCCCCTCGCGGAAGTCGTGGCGCTCTATCTCTTGGGCCACGATGAAGTTGCGGTTGAAGTCGAGGCGCTCGATGCTGTCGGTGGTGGCCTGCACGAGGAGGGTGTCGCCCACCCGGAGCGGGATGTTGTCCATGCGCTGGCGGACGAGTTCGCCGCCGCGCCGGAACGCCAGCACCGTGGCGTCGTAGCGCTGGCGGAAACTCGTCGACGCGAGCGACTCGCCCACCAGCGACGACCCGGGCGCGATGACCACCTCGACGAGGTTCTGTCCCTCGCCCGCCGCCTCCAGTTCCTCCTCGGTGACCGTGGCGGGCACGAGGTCCAACCCCTCGACGTCGATGAGTTCCACGAGGGTGTTGCGGTCGGTCCGGAGGGCGAACACGTCGCCCGCCTGTATCTCCTTGGGGCCGAGCGGTTCGAGGAACGCCTCGCCGTCTCTGACGAGTTGGACGAGGTCGACGTCGAACTCGGTGTCGACCAGCGCCGACTTCACTTGCCGCCCGACCAGCGGCGAGTCCTCGCGGACCACCACCTCCGTGAGGTAGTCGGCCATCTCGAACTCCTCGGTCAGGTCCTGCCGGGGCTTGATGCGGGCGGGCGTGAGGTACCGCCCCACCGTCATGAGGTACGCCACGCCCACCACGGAGACGAGCAGGCCGAGTTTGGTGAACTCGAACATCGAGAACGCGCCGACGCCGAGTCTGTCGGCGAGCCCGCTGGCGAGGATGTTGGTCGAGGTGCCGATGAGCGTGAGCATCCCGCCGAACATCGAGGCGTACGACAGCGGCAGGAGGAGCTTCGACGGCGACGTGCCGCCGCGCTCCGCGAGGTCCGTCACCATCGGCAGGAGGATGGCCACCGCGGCGGTGTTGTTGATGAACCCCGAGATGGGGGCGATGACGCCGATGGTCGCCCCCAACTGCTTGAGCTCCGAGTCCTCCGTGACGGAGGCTATCTTCGCGCCGAGTATCTGCACCACGCCCGTGCGCTGGACGCCCTCGCTCAGGATGAACATCGCCAGCACTGTGAGCGTGGCCACGTTGGCGAACCCCGACAGCCCCTCCTCGGGCGTGGCCGCGACCATCGGAATCGGCCGCGGGAGAAGTCCGAGCGCTGCCAGCCCGCCGGTGACGGGTTCGACGAGCATCAGCGTCACCATCACCCCGATGGCCGTCACGTCTACCGGCACGGGTTCGGTGGCGAACAGCACCAGCGCGAGGAGGGTGATGGCGAAGACGATGACGACGCCCGGCGTTATCGCTACCACGGGGAATGGTCGCTATCGGCGCTCAAAAGCGTGCGGGGTTCGGTCCAGTTCGGGCCGACTCGTCGTCGGCGGCGCTACCGCTCCTCGTCCCGGAGTTCCATCTCCGCGACGATGTCGTAGGGGGCCATCCCCTCCCGGATGGCGTCGAGCATGGTGAACGCCTCGTCGGGCGCGAGGAAGTGGCGCGTGACCGCCCGCCCCAGCGCCGTCGGCTCGAACCCGTCGATGAACTCCCACTGGAGCAGGTTGGCCACCGCGCGCTTGGTGGGGATGTCGCCGAGCATCCGGTCGTTGAGTCGCTTGGCCTTCTTGCCCGCCACGGTGACGTTCGCCAGCGTCTCCTCCGCCGCCGCGGCGTCGTCGTACACCGTCGAGACGTCCTCCATCTCCCCCTTCAGTAGCTTGAACGCCACCTCGTCTTCGGTCATCTCCATGCTGTTGTGGTAGGTGGCGTCGGGTTCGACGAGGAGGTAGACGGTCCCCTTGTCGTGGTAGTCGGGGCGGCCCGCCCGCCCGAGCATCTGCTCGAACTCCTGTACGGAGAGCCACTCGATGCCCATCGCCAGCGTGTCGAACACCACCTGCGACGCCGGGAAGTCGACGCCGGCCGCCAGCGCCGCCGTGGTAACCACCGCCGCGAGGTCCTGGTTCCCGAACCGTCGCTCGACCTGTTTGCGCTTGCCGTAGTCGAGACCGGCGTGGTAGGGCGCGGAGTCGTACTCCAGTTTCCGGCTTATCTCGTGACAGCGCCGCCGGGAGTTGGTGAAGATGATGGTCTGGCCGCGGTAGCCCTTCGAGGACTTGCTGTCGAACTCCCGGCGCACGAGTTTGTTCTCGATGTCCTTCTTCTCGTGGCCGTCCGCGAACGTGACGTGTCGCTCGATGGGGACCGGTCGCTCCTCGAACTCGATGAGCGTGGCGCGGAGGCGCTTGGCCAGCCACTCGGGGTTGCCAACGGTGGCTGAGAGGTACACCCACTGCGCGCCGCCGTAGCCCGACCGCTTCGCCGCACGCTCCTCCGAGTAGTGTTTCAGCCGGGAGATGAGGCCGTCGAGGCGGTGGCCCCGTTCGGGTTCCTTGAGCGTGTGGACCTCGTCGATGACCACCGTGCCGACGTCGCCGAGGTCCTTCCCGGTGCGGAGTGCGTGGTCGATGCCCTCGTAGGTGCCGACCACCACGTCCGCGGACGGGTCGAACCGGGCGTTGTCGTCGCTGACCCGACTCGCGCCCACCCGGATGGTGACGTCGACGAGGTGGCCGTAGCGGTCCTCGAAGTCCTCGTGCTTCTGGTTGGCCAGCGCTACGAGGGGCACCAGAAACAGGAGTTTGCCCTCGCCTTTGAGCACCCGGTCGATGCCCGCGAGTTCGCCCACGAGCGTCTTCCCCGTCGCCGTCGCGGACACCACGAGTTGGTCCCGGCCCTCGAACAGGCCGTTGCGGACCGAGAGGCTCTGGACGGGGAGGAGCGTGTCGAAGCGCTCCTCGGTGAGTTGCTGGAGGTCCGGGTGGAGGTCGAGTTCGTCGGTCGACACCGCGTCCACCTCGTCGGTGGTGGCGCTTATCTCGTCGAACTTGGTGAGGTCGGGGTCGAGGTTGCCCTTGAGGAGGTTCGCGATGCGGTCGAGGTCCTGCGTCTCGAACAGGAGGTCTTCGAGACGCTCCTGTGCGGCATCGGTGAGGCCGCTCACGCCCGCGAAGGAGAGTTCGCGTTCGAGTTCGCGCGTGGCGCAGTCGGGGCAGATGTACTCCCGGTCGGTCTTGATGGCGGTGTCCTCGGTGATGGGGGAGTAGCGCCCGTCGGACGCGCAGTACCGGCAGGTGCGGACGGTGAGCGCGTCGAGCTGGTAGCCGTCGAGCATCTCGGTCAGTCGCTCGCGGCCGCGCTTCGAGGTCTGCTCGGAGATGCGGATACGCTCCGCTCGGCGGGCGAGTTCGACGAACTCGCCGGGGTCGCGGGGGTCCTCGCTCGACCCCTTCTTGATGCGGAACTTGCCGGGGCGGGGGCCCGCGTTCGTCTCCTTGAGTTCGAGTATCGCGCGGAACACCCGCTCGCCGTCGCGGTTCACCACGACGAGGAAGTTGTCCCCTACCTCGTGGAGAAATAGCGTATCGACGCGAGCGACCTGCTGTGACACGTCCGTAGCTACGGGGACGAGGTATTTCAGCGATTCGTCTTCCCGCGCCGCGGCGGCTTCCGGCCGCCCGCGTTCACTCCGACTCCACGAGTTCGATGGCGTCGTCGCCGTTCGGGACGGCACACAGGAACGCCCCCTCCGCGTCGCCCTCGTTGCGGTACCAGTGGACGGTCCCGGCCGGTATCAGCAGGGAGTCGCCCGCCGACACCTCGTACTCCTCGTCGCCCACGCCGACGACGTACTCGCCTTCGAGGACGTACTGCTCGTGTTCCACCTCGTTCGTGTGCTCCGGCACCGACGCGCCCGGTGCGAGGGTGAACCGCCGGAGCGCGAAGTTGGGAGCGCCGTCCGACTCGTCCAGCAGGACGCCCTTCCGCATCCCCTCGGCGGCGTCCACGTCCTCGTACGTCACGTCGTCCGAACGCTTCACGACGCCCACGGAGTCGTGGGTTCCGTCTGTCATGCCCGGACGTTCGCGCGCCGGCGGGTAAGCCTTGCGCGGGACGTGCCGCCGCCGAGTGTGCGGTCCCCCGACGGACGATACCGGCGACGCGGGGCGGCCTACCACCTATTTAAGAACCCGCCGTCGCTAGGTAGTGTATGCGCGGCATCCGCATCGGGAGCGCGTTCGGCATTCCGATCAAGCTCGACCTCACCTTCTTGCTCGTGCTGCCGCTTTTCGCGTGGCTCATCGGGTCCGACGTGGCGAACCTCGTCGGCGTCATCAACGGACTGTTCGGGACGGACCTCGCCGTGGCCCCGCTGACCGACATGCAGTGGGTGCTCGGGGCCGTCGCGGCGCTCGGCCTCTTCGCGGGCGTCCTCCTCCACGAGTTCGGCCACTCGCTGGTGGCGATGCACTACGGCTACGAGATAGACTCCATCACGCTCTGGCTGTTCGGCGGCGTCGCGCGCTTCACCGAGATGCCCGAGGACTGGAAGCAGGAACTCGTCATCGCGCTGGCGGGTCCGGTGGTGAGCGTCCTCCTCGGCGTGCTCTCGTACCTCGGGTTCGTCGCCCTGCCGGGGTCGCAGGCGGCCGCCAAGTTCGTGCTCGGCTACCTCGCGCTCACCAACGTCGTGCTCGCGGCGTTCAACCTCCTGCCGGGGTTCCCCATGGACGGCGGTCGGGTGCTCCGGGCGCTCCTCGCGCGCAACCGGTCGCACGCCCGCGCCACGCAACTCGCCGCCGAGGTGGGCAAGGTGTTCGCGTTCCTGCTGGGCATCGTCGGGCTGTTCGCCAACCTGTTTCTGGTCGCCCTCGCCTTCTTCATCTACATGGGGGCGTCGAGCGAGGCCCAGCAGACGGTGATGAAGGCGGCGTTCCAGGACGTGACCGTCCGCGACATCATGACGCACCGGGACGACCTCGACACCGTCGCCGAGGACACCAGCGTGAACGAGTTGATGGAGCGCATGTTCCGCGAGCGCCACACGGGCTACCCCGTGCTCCGCAACGGCCACCTCGTGGGCATGGTCACGCTCAACGACGCACGGGGCGTGAACGAGGTGGAACGCGACGCCTACCTCGTGGAGGACGTGATGGCCGACGACCTGCGCACCATCACCGCCGACGCCGACGCCATGGAGGCCATCTCCACCATGCAGGAGGCGGGCGTTGGCCGCCTGCCCGTGGTGGACGAGGAGGGGGACCTCGTCGGCCTCATCTCGCGGTCCGACCTCGTGACCGCGTTCAACATCATCCAGAGTCAGGGCTCGCTCGGGTCGCCCTCCCGGCGCGACCCGGGCCTCGGCGGCCTCCGGAGTCCGTAGCCGGGCGTCCCTGCGTCTATCTCGTCCCGTCCCGTCTCGCCCGGACCGTCGACACGCTCTTGACCCGAGCGTCCGTCAGTCTCTCACATGGGCGACCGCGCCTGCTACCTAGAGTACTGTCCCGAGTGCGAGACGCCCGTTCCGGCCGTCGAGGGCGAGTGCCCCGACTGCGGGGCCGAGACCGACGGGGCGTGAGGCGCGTAACGCGCCCACTCTCGACGCGCCGGGGCGGCGTCAGTCGGCCGTCCGGCGCCCGCGCCACCGATCGATGGCGTAGAGGAGGCCGCCGACGAGGACGAGGACCACGCCGACGCCGGCAACGACGAGTCCCCAGAAGAACCCTTGGAACCCGGGACCGAAGTCGTCGGCGTGGCCGCCGACGCGGAGGCTGTAGAGGGTGCCCTCCTTCCACACCAGCGCCGGCAGTTCGTCGGCGAACGCGTCGTTCACCCGGGGTCGGTGGCCGAACCCGTCGCCCGCCGAGGCGTTCAGTATCGCGTCGACCGTCTCCCTCTCGGCCGGCGTGAGTTCCCCGTACCGGACGGCCGTGCGCTCTACGGTGACGTTCACGACCCGCTGAGTGGAGACGGACGTCGCCGCGACCCGCGAGGCGTTCTCGCTCACCCGGAGGCGGTAGTACTGTTCGCCGTCCTCGCCGTCCGCATCGTCGTCGGAGTAGGCGTCGTAGACGAACGTGTAGTTCCGCGCGATGCGCTCCACGTCGGCCCGGACGGCCGGGTCGGACACCGTCTGCGCGCCGTCGGCCATCGCGGCGGTGAGCAGTCGGTTCGTCGCGTTCGGCGCGCGGTACTCGCCCGCGGAGTACCGACGCGACACTTGGTGGACCGAGAGCGCCACCGACCCCGACGCGTGCGAGAGGATGGCGTCGTGGTCGCTCTCGGTCGCCGGGTCGACCGGTTGTGCGACGTACATCTGCGACGTCTTCGGCGGCGGCGCCGTCGCGCTGGCCGCCCACCCGAGGTACAGCGGAGCGGGCAGGCAGAGCGCGCCGACGACGAGGAGGGCGAGGGCTACCTTGCGGGTCCGCATATATCGGGAGTCTGATGTAAGCGGATAAGTACTTTCGGGTGGTGGCGTCGCTTCCCGCCGTCTCGGTCCGGGCGAGGCGCGTCGGAGCGTCTACCGGTCGTCGGACTCCGACGGGTTCGTCGAACCGTCGTTGGCGTAGTCGAGCGCCTCCTTGGCCTCCCCGGCGCTGATGCCGAGGTCTTCGGCTATCTCTCGGGGGGTGTACCCGTAGTCCGCGAGGGCCACCACGTCGGCTACGGTGACCTGCGTCCCTTCGATACGGGGTTGATCGCCTTCTGTCGTGATGGTCATGGTCGGTCGCGGGGTCGTCCCCGCGTTACGTCCCCTCGTTTTCGGCGTGAGAGGCGTTAACTACATCGGCCACCTCACCTCCGCCCGGCGCCGCTTCCGTCCCTGAGGCTCCACTCGACGTGTCGGAACTCGGCGTCGAAAAACGCGCCGCGTGTGCTTCGCTGTGGAGAACAGTTCGGGTGCGAGAATCGAACCCGTTGCGAGACGAGCGTCAGCGAGTCTCGCGTGATTCGATTCTCCGTCGGCCCTTCCGCTCCTCACGTCCGTTCGTCGCGAGAAGGTCCGGGTGCGAGAATCGAACCCGCGTCTCAGCCTCCACAAGGCTGAAGGATAACCACTACCCCAACCCGGACACACGATTGGCTACTCCGCTGGAACTGAAATACGTTACGACTCGCCAGCGTGTGCATCGGGCCCACGCGCCGATATTCGCTCCGCTCGACGCTTCGCGTTCGAGTCGGGGCGCTTTTGTCCGCTCCCCCCGTAGCGACGGCAACCGTGGCCATCACGGACAAGGTGTACCTCAAGAACCACCGGCAGATACAGTCCCAACTCGACGTCGGCATCCCGAAGGGCGCGTTCAAGGGTGCGACCATCGAGATACTCTACTCGGGCGAGGGGCTGTCGAAGGTGGACGACGCGACGCGGGACCGACTGCTGGACTTCGCGCAGGACTTCCTCGACCCGGAGAACCCCGACGACCTCTACACGGGCTACCCCGAGCGGAAGTTCATCAACTACCTGCTCGAACTCCGGGCGCAGGGCCTCCGTCCCGACGACATCGTGGACGTGATGACGGACGACTACATGGTGTACGCCTACCCCGGCGACGTGCTCTCCTTCCTTGACCAGGCGGTCCGCACGCTGGAGGCGGTGGAGGCGCTGGCGGCCGTCGAAGAGAACCGAGAGATGGAACGCCGGGCGGCCGAGGCCAAACGCGCCCTCTCGGGGTAGAGAGAACGAGAGTCGCTACCCGAGGCGGAACGAGGGTTCGTCGGACTCGCCGCCGTCCAGGTCCTCCAGTTGGATGACCTCCTCGTCGTCGTCTTCGAGCTGTTCGCGGAGGTAGTTCACGTACTGCTTGTGCTCGTCCAACTGCTCGCGGAGGTGGTCGGCCTCAAGTTCGAGGCGTTCGTGCTCGCGGATGAACGACTTGGGCACGGTGACCTTCGGCGGGAACCCCTCCTCGCCGTCGCCGTCGCCCTCGGTCGTCCCGTGTCGGAGTTCGTCGAGTTCGTCCCGGGGGACGACCTCGACCTGACCGTCGTGGGCAACGAGCTGGTCCACGTAGTCGCGGAAGACCGCCGACAGCGAGATGTCGCGCTCCTCCGCGATGTCGCGCAGGGTCTCGAACGCGTCCTCGTTGACCCGAAAGGAGATGGTCTTGTTCTTGTTGCCCATGCTGCCGTACTCTCGTTGTCACTCCCACTTAAGGATTCGTCAGACGACCGGTGACGCCGCGGCGCGGACGGCGACGCTCGATGGGCGCGCCACCTCCACTCGGGCGACGCCGACGCGGCGGCCGCAGTCGCCGACGGTGGCGGTCGGTCCGTCGCCGTCACCGTCGGTGGTCGGGGGCGGCCGGCGTCCGGTCAGTCCGCGGCGGCCGCCCGCGTCCACACGTCGTGGACGTCGCAGACGTAGACGCCGGGGTGGACCTCGGCGGACGCCCGGCCGCACTCGGGGCAGGGGTGGTTCTCCTCGACGGCCGTGTCGGCGTCCATCGCGGCGTAGGTCTCGCGCCACCCGGCGCTCGGCGACGACCGGTCACTCGGCATCGCCGCCCTCCGCTCTCCGGCCCGCGCCGCACCGGAAACAGCCCTCCCGGAGTCGCGGGTCCGACGTCTCGAGACCGCATCGCTCGCACCGCCAGTAGCGGTGGTCGAGGCGGCCCTCCCGGTCGTAGCCGTCGTGCGGGCCGGTGACGCGCGGTCGCGGCTCCTCGCCGGTCGTGTCGTCGGCGTCGGCGTCACCGGCCGAGTCGGTACGTTCTTGTGTGCGTGTGAATTCCGTGGACACTGGGCTATCTGTCTGGATCGCCCGGCGTCCGGGTGGTAGGGCACCCGGGCGCACTCGCGTTTTTACTCGTCGCTCGCGCCTCTCGCCGGGCGGACGGTAGTTCGGGGGTCTGTTCTGTTCGTCGCGTAGCGACCCGAGAATCGAACACCGAGGCGGAGGCCTACGCTAGGCCTCGGCCTGCAGTTCGTCCGTGTCTTCGAGGCTCTCCAGCGCGGAGATCACGGCGTCGCGGTACGTCCCCAGCGAGGGGTCGTACTGCTCGCGCGCCATCCGGGCGTACTCATCGGCCTCGTCGTCGAACGTCTCGATGCGGTCGAGCGTTCGCTCGGCCGTCTCGACCACCCACCGGTCGCGGGTGGTGGCGTCGACCTGCGTGATGGACTCGGGGCGGACCGAGACGTTGATGTTTCCGTCGTCGGTCTCGTAGGTCCGCGGCTTCCCCACCACGGCGACGTACGCCGGGGGTTCGAGTTCGCGCAGCGCGTTCGCGGCCTCGGGCTGGTACTGCCCGGCGTAGACGAAGAACGTCCCCGTCGGGTCCACGATGCGGCCGCGCCAGTACTCGTTGTCGTCGCCGACGTCCTCCTTCTCGGTGAGGGTGCCGACGAGGAACACCCGGTTGGCGGGCGCGCCCGACGGGAGCAGCAGGTAGACGGGCGCGCGCTCGTCGTCGGACTCCTTGAACGTGTAGCTGGCGTCGTTGAACTCCTGTGCGAAGACGCGGCGGGCGACTTCGCGGGTGGGCACTTCGGCGCTCATTTATATCGACCTCGCTTTGATGAGGGCCGCCTCGGCGTCCGGCGACCCGGTGAGTTCCTCCGTCTCGTCGGCCAGCACGTACCGGCCGAGCGTCGGTCCGGTCACGCGGTAGTACCGCCCGACCAGCCCCTCGGACATCTCGTCCACGACGACCTTGGTGTCGAGGGCGTCCATGGCCTGCTGTTTGGCCTCGTCGAGCGTGACGCCCGTCAGTTCCTCGGTGGCCTCGCGGTTGAAGATGACCTCGTGGACCTCCTCGCCGTCGTCGAGCACGGCCTTGATGCGGAGGTCGAACTCCGTCTCCTCGGCCTCGCTCTCGTTCTGGACGACCCGGCCGGTGTCCACGTCGCGCTTCACGAGGCCCGACCCGCTCTGGATGTCGACCAGCGCGCCCTCGACGGTGTCGGTGTCCTGTCCGACTTCTATCTCCTCGTCGAGTTCGGTGATGGTGGTCGTTCGGTTGAGCTTCACCGAGTAGCGGCCCTCGTACTCGTCGGTCACGACGTTCTCGAGTCGGTAGACCGAGTCCTCTTCGAGTTGGGGGAGCTCCGAGGTGGTGAACGAGACGAACTTGAGGGTGCCCGACTCGTCGCCCAGCAGGCCGACCTGCGCGATGGCGTCGTTCCGGGGCTCCCAGAGTTCGACGACCTTGGCGGTCACGTCGACCCACTGCTCGTCCTGCTCGATGTCCGCCAGCAGGACCTCGTCGTTGCCGCCGCCGCCGCGGCCGAGTTCGTCGCGCTCCATGCCCGCCTCGTCGAGCAGGCTGTTGGTGACGCTCCGGCGCGCCTCGTCTGCGGGCACGCGGTACTCGTTGACGAGGTTGTCGAGGCGCTCCTCTATCTCGTCGACGTCGACGTCCAAGTGGTCCGAGAACTGTTCCGCAATCTCCTCTGCGTGGGTTCGCAGTTGTGTCATACGCTGTCACTCGCCTCCGCTTCGGTGTTCTATGGGAGGCGTACGTCTGTTGGCTCCCCATAGTATAAAAACCGTCGGTACCGGGGTGGAAGTGAAGACGACCGCCTCGGCCCGGGGAGAGCGTCGGATTCGGGCGTGCATATCACTCCCCCGTGCGAAGCTCCACCACGGCCGTGACGGGGAGGTGGTCGGACGCCGGCGCGCCCCCGCGGCGGGCGACCACCCGGTGGTCGCGCACGGCCACGTCCGCCGTCACGAGGACGTGGTCTATCCGCTCGGCGGGGGCGTCCCCGAACCCGTCGAAGGTGAACGCCGGCCCGCGGTCGTCCGCGGCCGCGGGGCGGGCGTCGCGGAGGCGGCGCCGCCGGCCGGCGTCGGCGGTGAGAACCCGGTACGCCCCCGCGTCGACTGTGCAGTTCATGTCGCCGGTGACGACGGCGGGGGCGTCCCCGGCCACGTCGTCGAGTCGGTCGCGCAGGAGCGACGCCCCCCGCCGGCGCGCGCGTTCGCTCTCGTGGTCGAGGTGGGTGTTGAACGCGTACAGCGTCTCGCCCGTCCGGCCGTCCGCCAACTCGGCCCACGTCACCATCCGCGGCCACGCCGCCTCCCACGCGGTGCTCCCCGCCTCATCGGGCGTCTCGGACAGCCAGAACGTCGACCGGTCCCGGAGGTCGAACCGCGACGCCCGGTAGCCAACCGGCCCGTACTCGCCCGCCGCGTCCCCGTCCTGTCGCCCCACGCCCACCCAGTCGTAGCCCGGGAGTTCCTCCCGCAGGTAGGCGAGCTGGTGGGCCAGCGGTTCCTGGAGGCCGACCACGTCGGGGTCGACCCGGCGGAGCGTCTCGGCCACGTCGCCGCGCCGCCGCCGCCAGTCCCTGTCGCCCTCGTCGGCGTCGGTGTCCACCCGGACGTTGAACGAGACGACGCGCACGGCGTCTCCGCCCGTCCCGGCGTCCCCGCCCGCCGGTTCGCTCTCGCCCGGCCGTCTCTCGTCGGCACCGCCCCCGTTGCCCGTCATTCCGCAGTGGTACGCCCTCGCACCACTTGAGTCCGTCCGCCCCGGCGGCGCGCCGTCGCTCCGGTCGCCCGACTGCCCGACCGCCCCCGCGCCCGGGCGACGAACCTATAGGCCCGGGCGACCCAACGCCGGCATGGACTGGGGTTTCGTCCGCCGGACGCTCCGCGACGCGGGTCGTCAGTACGCCGAGGCGAGACGCGCCTACGAGGCCGGCCGCACCGAGTCGGCCGCGGCGGCGTTCGACCTCCCCGCCGACGACGAGGGGCGGGCGCGAATCGTCTGTCGCCGCCACGCCGAACGCCGGTCCGTCGGCGTCGACGACGAGGGCCGTCCGGCCTGTTTCGACCCCGACCACCCCGACTGCCGAGGGTGCGCCGAGGACGTGCGCGAGGGCGTCGTCGAGACGTGGTGAGGGGCCCCACGCCCGCGCGCCGTCCGGCGTCGCGCACCGCCGCACCGTCGCGGCCCGTCCGCGACGCCGAGCCGTGACGATTTTTCCCTCCCCCGCCGTGCGTCGGGTATGGACCTGCCAGTCGTCGCCCTCGTCCTCGCCGGCGGGACCGGCACCCGCCTCTACCCCGCGAGTCGCCGCCGTCGCCCCAAGCAGTTCCTCTCGTTCGACGGCGACGAGTCGCTCCTCGCCCGGACCGTCGACCGCGCGTCGTTCGCGGACGAGACGTTCGTGAGCACCCGCCCGGCGTTCGCCGCCGACGTGCCGGACCACGCGCCCGACGCCCGCGTGATAGAGGAACCCGCGGCCAAGGACACCGGCCCGGCGCTGGCGTACGCCACCCACCGCGTCCGCGAGGCGGTGGGCGAGTGCGTCGTCCTCGTCCTCCCGAGCGACCACCGCGTGGGCGAGGGGTTCGCCGACGCCGCCCGCCGCGGCGCGCGCGTCGCGGGCGAGACGGGGTCGCTCGTCACCTTCGGCGTCGAACCGACCCGGCCCGACACCGGGTACGGCTACGTCGAACCCGGCGCGGACCGGGGCGACCACCGCGCGGTGGCGGCGTTCCACGAGAAACCCGACGCCGAGACGGCAGAGCGGTACGTCGAGGCGGGCTACCTCTGGAACGCCGGCATGTTCGCGTGGACGCCCGACGCCTTCCTGTCGGCGGCGCTCGACTCCCCGCTGGAACCGCTGGTGAGCGCCCTCGACGAGGGCGACCCCGAACGCGGGTTCGACGCCGTCGAGTCGGTGAGCGTCGACTACGCCGTCCTCGAACGCGCGTCGGACGTCTCGGTGGTGCCCGCGTCGTTCGCGTGGGACGACCTCGGGTCGTGGGATGCGCTCGAACGCGTCCTCGATGCGGACGCCGACGGCAACGTCGCGGTGGGCGAGTCGCTGACGGTCGACGCCGCCGACAACGTGGTCGCCAGCGACGACAAGCACGTCTCGCTCGTGGGCGTCTCGGGCCTCGCGGTGGTCGCGTGGGACGACCGGGTGCTGGTCGTGCCGAAGGAGGAGGCCCAACGCGTCCGCGAGGTGGTGGCGGAACTGAGAGAGGACGGGCGGTTCTGAGGGGGGTCGGCCGCGTCGAAGGACGGGTTCGAAAAACGAACCGCTACCGGGCTCCTAAAACGAAGCGGAACACACAAAAATCGAGCCGACTACCGGGTCGGTCATCCGCGTCGGACGGCCGTTAGCCGCCCGGCGCGCACCCTGACCCGGTCCGCTGCTGCGGTCGGTCGGTCCGCTGTGCGGTCAGTTCCGGGGCGCCGAGTCCGCGGGCGCCGTCGTTGACCGCGCGGAACCCATCCACCGACCGATGTTGTCGTGGACGTAGTCCTTGCCGCCCAACCCGAGGGCGATGCCGGCGCCGAGAGCGACGGCGGCCGCGAGGCCCCACGCCAGCGCCTGAACCACGACGTTCAGGAGGGTCACGTCGATGCCCATCGTGTCGAGGCCGATGACGACGGCGGTGAAGTAGAGGAACACGCGAGTGCCGGTGGCGAACCACGACGTGTACGCGGTCCGGGTCGCGGCCTGGGTGCGCTCTATCGCGTCGCCGACGAAGTCGGCCACCACGAACCCGAGGACGATCACGAGTAGTCCCGCGACGAACGCGGGGAGGTACGACACCGCGGTGGCCATCCACTGCGACAGGACGGCAATGGCGAGCACGTCGGCCGCTGCGAGGAACGCGAGGGCGTAGACGAACCACGCCGCGATGCGTCCGAACGCCCCCGAGACGGCGCTTTCCGTCCCGCCGAGCATCCTGCCCAGCGGCGTGTTCACGACCGCCCGGTCGAACTGGACGCGGTCGGTGATACGCGCGACGAGTCGGGCGAGACCCCGGCCGACGAGCCATCCCACTAGGAGGATGAGTAGTGCGCCGACCAGACGGGGGAGGAACGCCACCATCGTCGCCACGGTCTCCTGCAGGAACTCCGGAATTCCGAGCTGTAGTACTGTTTGAGTCATTTGTTCTCGGAATATATTTACCACCTCTGAGGAGATAAATTAAGTTATGTAAATGTCTGAACGTTTCGGGGTACGGCGGCGTTACGTCCGGCGTTTCTCCGCCTGTCCGAACCGGTGCACTCCGCCCGTTCACACTCGCATCGACGACTGGCGGACCCGCACGCGCCCCTCGCTGGTGACGCCGACGAACAGGCGGTCGCGGACCTCCCGGCCCTCGACGGCCTCACCCGCCTCGTCGCTCACGAGTTTCATCAGGTCGGGCGCGGTGTGGCTGACCTTCACGCCCACCTCGTCGCACGCGTCGAAGACGAGTTTGGGAACGTCGTAGAGGTCGGTCCCGGCTTCGACTTCGACCCGGACCGGGGCCGAGAGCGCCTCGGCGAACGCCACCGTCTCGCGCGCTTTCGAGACGTTCGCGCGGGCGCTGGCCTCGATGCTGGAGACGTTGGCGCGCGAGGTGCCGAGGTGGTCGGCGATGACCGACTGGCGGACGTCCCGCTCCCGGAGGGCGAGCACTTCGGCCTGTCGCCGGGTCAGAACGCTGTCCTCTGGGTCGAACCCGGCCCGGTCGAGCAGTTCGTCGGCGTCGAAGTCGTCCATACCTGTAGTACCGCGTCGCATCGCAAAAAGGTGCGGCGCTCGCCGCGTGTCCCCGTCGCAAACGGCGTGCTGTCCCTGCCGCGGTCCGACCGAGCGGCGTCCGTGCCGCCCGCCCGACTCAGCCTCCCCAGAAGTTGTCCCGGCTTCCGAGCGCCTGCGGGCGACCGGTTCCGCTCCCGGTCCTGCTCTCTCTCTCACTCCCGCTTTCGCTCTCGCGGGCGTCGTCGTCCGCGCGCCCGTCGCCCCCGCTCTCGTCGTCCTCGGCCTCGTCGGGGTCCATCGGCAGGCGTTCGAGTTCCTCGCCCCGCGCGTGGTTGCTCTTGACCTTGGTAATCTTGACCCGCGCCCGGGCGTCGGGGAGGATGCCGTCGACCATCACGATGAAGCCGTCCTCGGTCCGGCCCACGCCCGCGCCGCTCTCGTGGATGTCGTTCACCTCCACGATTACCTCCTCGCCGGGCTTGACGGGTGCCTGCTTGAGTTCGTAGATGGGTCGGTCGTAGTGGTTGCACCACTCCGCCCCGCCGCGGTCGCCGTAGTGCCTACACCCCATGCCTTCGATGCGCTCCGAGAAACTGGGACAGTCGTCCGCGAGGGGACAGTTCGCCATGGGGTACGGTAGTGGGGGTGTCGTCTAAACGCTTGCGAACCACCTTTTTCTGCGTCGGGTGCGCCGAAGGCGCACCGCTCTCCACGGGCGACCCACGAGTCGCCCGTGGGGAAGCGAGACGGCTCTGCCGTCTCGCCCTCCTTGCAAAAAGCTGGACCAAAAATACTCCGCTCGCTCGGCCTCCAGCCTCGCTCGTGGTCTACACTCGAAACGTCTACCACACCGCCCGTGAGAAAACGAGAGGACTCCGACGCCTCGCCGTCTTCGAAAAGGCCGTCTTCGGGAGCGAAGCGACCGAAGGCTCGTCGCGGCGGTTTTATTGGAAAGTTTTCGTCCAGTGATGAGAATCAAATTTCCATTTGATTCATCACCAGCTATTTATCTAAATAAAAATGGTTTTCGAGTATGCATAGACGAACCCTTCTTGTAGCCGTCGTCAGCAGTATCGGACTCGCCGGCTGTGTCGGCGGTACTGATACGTCCACCGAACCGATGACGACTTCCACTGAGTTAGACCGGTCGCCTTCTACCTCGCCCAAGAAGCCGACGACCACGCCGACTGCGGTCCGGAAGACCGCCGATGGCGTTACTGCGACCTTCCGGGTCGTCGATGGCCACTCCCCAACCGAGGACGCCGTGGATGCGACGTTCGGCACACAGCAGGTGACCGTGACCGGGAGCATGGACCCTGCACACTGTAACGAGCCGGCGCTGGAGTCCGTCGGTTACGACGCCGACGCCGGCCGCGTCACTCTCATCGTCGGCGAAGACTCACCGTATGGTGAGACGGCGACCGTCGAGTGTGGGAACGCGAGCTACGACTTCCGGTGCGTCGTGACGGTCGACGAGGGTCGGCCGAGCGTCGTCGCGGTGACCTACGACCACCCCGAGAGCGACGACCAAACGTTCACTGTCGAGCGGGACTGAGCCGACACGGATGAGTCGCGTCACCCCTCTCGCCTCACAGTGATCGAAGCAATAACGCTATGAATAGACGACCGCTCCGTTGCTGGATATCTCCTCTGTATACAGCACGCTTCTTTTATCAACCGGTGAGTGTTTCAATAGAGTCGTTGCGGTGAGACGGCGAACCAAAGATTCCGCTCGTTTCCGCCGGTCGCTCGCGGTCGATCACTCCGCGTCCGTTACTCTACTTCCGTCACGTCCTCCTGGCGCGAGGGAGCGTCAGGCCAGCGGCGTCCGCTCGACGACGGTGCCGTCCGCGGTGGGGTACTGCTCGACTATCTCCCCCTCCGTCACGTCGCCGTCCTCGACCATCTCTTCGAGGAGCCACCACGCGAGTTCGACGTGTTCCGACTTCACGGTGTAGAACTCCTCGGGCACGCCGAGTTCGCGCAGGCGCGCTTCGGTCTCCCACGTCTTGCCGTAGACGATGGTGCCGTCGTCGGTCACCTCGTCGAACTCCCGGCGGACGTTGCGGGCCATCCGCTTCAGGCGGTTGCGGTGCTGGGCGGCGTCCTTGAACACGCTGGTGCAGAAGTACACCTTCGGGTGGGTCGCCATCTCCTCCAAGATGGCCTCCTTCGACCCGTCGACGGCGCTCATGTGCCCCTCCTGCAGTTCGTAGCCTTCCTCCTGCATCCGGCGGTAGTTCCCGTCGCTCATCTCGAACTCGTTGACGTTGACGAACTCCGCCGCGCCCTCGTCGACGAACTCGATGAACTCCGGTTCCGCGCGGATGCCCGGAATCTCGAACGAGGGCGTCAGCCCCTCCTCCTGGGCGACGTAGAGGATGTCCTCCCACTCTGTTCCGTGGAGGTCGCCCCACATCTCGTAGGGCGGGTGGAAGCGTATCTCGTCGAGGCCCGCCTCCGAGAGGCGACGCATGTTCTCGCGCCCGCCGGTGATGCCGGTGTAGAGGTGCGTGTGGTGGTCCTCGCCGAACTCCTCTTTCAGCAGCGAGAGGTAGCGCGTGGTCTTGCCCATCGCCTCCTGCGGTTCGCCGCCGGTGATGGAGGTGCCGAGGGCGTCCATGCGCTTGGCCTCCTCGACGACGTCCTCGTCATCCTCGACCAACCGCTCGTTGGCGTACACGTCGGTGACGTTCTTGCGGTTCTCGCCCAGCGGACAGTAGAAGCAGTCCCGCTGGTCGCAGTAGCCGTAGACGAACAGCACCATCTTCCCACCCTTGGCGCACTGTTCACAGCCCTTCGAGATCATTCGTTGCTACCGACTTGCGCGCCGAGCGTCAAAAGCCGTGCGACTTCGAGAGCGGCGCGACCCTCCGCTCCGCCGCGGCCCCGACACCTATCCGTCTCCCCGCGCTACGCTCGCCCATGCCCGAGACGCCCGAGACGCTCCTGTTCGACATGTACGGTACGCTCTGTGACCCTCACGCCGTCACCGAGGCGCTCAAAGAGCAGGTGGACGCGCCCGACCCGTTGGTGACCGAGATGGCCCGCCAGTGGCGCGAGGAGCAGCAGTCGTACATGTTCCGCACCGCGCTGATGGACGCCTACCGCCCCCTCTCGGAGGTGACGCTGAGCGCCCTCGAACGCACGCTCGACTACTACGGCCACGACGTCGACGAGGTCGACACCGACGCGCTCATGGACGCCTACGAGCACCTCGACCTCTTCGAGGACACGCTGAACACGCTCTCCTCGCTCGAAGACGCGGGGGTCGAACTCGCGGTGTTCTCGAACGGCAGCCCCGAGATGCTGGAGCGGTTGGCGGCCAACACCGGCGTGAAGGCGCACGTCGACGACGTGGTGAGCGCCGACGGCGCGGAGACGTACAAGCCCCACCCCGTGGCCTACGAGTACGCCGCCGACCGGTTCGACCGCGAGTTGGAGGAGTGTTGGCTGGTCTCCTCGAACACGTGGGACGTGGTGGGCGCGTCCACCGCGGGGATGGGCGCGGCGTGGGTCGACCGCCACAACGAACCGTACGACCCCCTCGAAGGCGGCGAGCCGACCGTGACGGTCGACTCGCTGTCCGACCTGCCGAGCGAACTGTAGTGTCGGCGCGTCGCGTCGGCCGTCCGAAAACAGTTAAACCGGTGCGGGCGTAGGTCGGGTCGATGCTGTTGGTCCTGTGTGTGGACCTCGACGACGACCTCGGTCGGAAGACGGGCCTCGACACCCCGGTGATGGGCCGCGAGGCCGTCGAGGCGGCCGCCGTCGCCCTCGCCGAGGCCGACCCCGAGGACTCCGACGTGAACGTGCTCTTTCAGGGCATCCACACGTACGACGAACTCGAAGCCGAGGAGGACGAGGAGGTGGCCGTCGCGGCGGTGACCGGCGTCGAGGGCAACGAGGTCAAGGCCAACCGCGCGGTCGGCGACGAGGTCGACACCGTGCTGGCCAGCCTGCAGACCGGCGAGAACGTCCGCGCCATCGTCATCTCCGACGGCGCGCAGGACGAGTCCGTCCTGCCGGTCATCCGGTCGCGCGTCCCCATCGACGGCGTCCGCCGGGTCGTGGTTCGGCAGGCGGAGGACCTCGAATCGGTGTACTACACCATGAAGCAGGTGCTCGCCGACCCCGAGACGCGCGGCACCATCCTCATCCCCCTCGGCATCATCCTGCTCATCTACCCGCTGGTCACCATCGCGTCGTTCAACCCCTACTTTCAGGTGCCGAGCGTCGCCGTGCTGGGGGCTCTCTCCGCGCTCCTCGGTCTCTACACCCTCTTTCGCGGCCTCGGCCTCGAAGAGTCGGTCGACGACCTCGCCGCGCGGGCCCGGAACGTGCTCTACGCCGGGCGCGTCACGCTCATCACCTACGTGGTCGCCGCGGCGCTGATGGTGGTCGGCGGCATCAGCGGCGTCGAACTCCTCAACCACGTCGAGGCGACCACGTCGTCGGACCCCTCTGCCGCCGTCGTCGTGGCGGCGCTGGTCCACGGCGCGGTCCAGTGGTTCGCCGCCGCGGGCATTACGAGCAGTCTCGGACAGGTCACCGACGAGTACCTCGCCGACCGGTTCAAGTGGCGCTACCTCAACGCCCCGTTCTACGTCATCGCCATCGCCGTGGTGCTGTACGCCCTCTCCGGGTTCTTCCTCACGGAGAACCTCGCGCCGGTCGCCGGCGTCGCGCGCATCCTGCTCTCGGACCTCGCGCTCGCGCTCACCGCCGGCACCCTGCTCGGCGTCCTGAGCACCCTCACGTTCGCCATCGCCGAGTCGCGCTTCCCCACGGGGATGGACCCGGCGTAGCCTCCCCCGGCCGACTCTCTCGGACCTCGCGGCTGCGACGGCCGCGCGGTGGGGGAGCGAACCGGGAGGCGTCTCTACGCGAGCGTCGTTTTCGCGCTACCGCAGTGCGGACATCGCTCGAACTCGTACGTGCCGTAGTCGTTCTCTCCCTCGTCGAAGAACTCCCGCCCGCAGGCGTGGCAACGGTAGTCCGGCATGGGGTGTCTCGTTTCGTTCTTCGGTCCGTGCCCACTTCTATGTCACTGCCTCCCTCCACGCCGCGGCGAGAGCGCGCTATCGAACGCTCCGAACTCGGAGGCGGGTGTTCCGACGCGGCCGCCCACCGCTCGACGCGCTACCGCTCTCTGACCACGACGAACTCCGCGAGGTCGCGGAGATACTCCTGCGCCGACGACTCGCCCACGTCGGCGGCGTCGAGCGCAGAGAGCGCCTCGTCGGACTCGTTGCGGGCGCGGGCGTTCGCCTCCTCGGGAGTGAGGTCCGTGACCTGCACCACGGAGGGGCGGTCCATCTCGGCGTCCTGCCCCGTGGGTTTGCCGAGTTCGTCGGAGTCGGCGGTGGCGTCCAGCACGTCGTCGCGTATCTGGAACGCCACGCCCACGCGCTCGGCGTAGTCGCCGAACGCCTCGACGGTGAACGCGTCGGCTCCGGCGGCCACCGCGCCGAGTTCGGCCGCGGCGCGGAACAGCGCCCCCGTCTTGCGGCGCGCGAGCTCCATGTACTCCGCCTCGTCGCTCGGCCGGGCCACGAGTTCGGTCGCCTCGCCCTCGCCGAGTTCCACCATCGCCTCCGCCACGATGCGGGTGGCGCGCTCGTCCACCGCCAGCAGTGCGAACGCCTCGCCCAGTAGCCCGTCGCTCGCCACGAGAGCCGGGCCGTAGCCGAACTCGGCCCACGCGCTCGGGGTGCCCCGGCGCACGTTCGAGCGGTCGATGATGTCGTCGACCACCAGCGACGCGTTGTGGACGAGTTCGACCGCCACCGCGAAGTCGACGGCGTCGCTCGGCGCGCCGCCGCACGCCTCGCACGCGAGGATGGTGACCGCGGGGCGGACGCGCTTGCCCCCCGCGAGGGCCACGTGGTCGAGTTGCGTCCCCAGTTCCGGCGAGTCGGCCTCCACCTCGGCCACCACCTCCGAGAGGCGGTCTTCGACCATCGCAACCCGCCGCTTCAGGTACTCCATTACGTGACGCGTAGGAAAGGAAAGGCAAGTACCTTTCCAACTCCCGCGTCTGGCCGCCTTCGGAGCGGCGTTCGCACCGTACCGTCCGCCGACCCGACCCGAGTCGAGACGCTGGCCGACGGCTGAACCGCACCGCGGCGGCGGCTACTCGGCGGCGTCCCGTTCGGACCGCTCGGCCGGCACCGGCGGCGCGGTGCGCGCCACGAGGAGGCAGAGGAGGCCGCCGCCCCCGCCGACCGCGGCGGCGAAAAAGCCCGCCGTTCGGATGGCGTCGGCGTGCCCCACCGTCGGCTGGACCAGCGCGATGACGCCGCCCATCGCCACGGGCGTGAGCGTCGTCGCCACGCGGCCGCCGGCCTCCGAGACGCTCACCAGCCCCGAGCGGAGCGACTCGGGCGCGAGGCCGGTCACGATGCTGCGGTACAGCGAGAGCGCGAGGCCGAAGCCGACGCCCACGACGGCGACGCCGACGGTGGCGACGGCGACGCCGGGCGCCGTGAGCGCGACGACGAACCCCCCGGCGAGACAGAGGTTCGCGACCACGAGCGGGTAGAAGCGGCTGTCGAACACCGCCGTGATGCGCCCGGCCTGACTCCCCGCGGCGGCGAACGCGAGGCTCCCGACGGAGACGAGCAGGCCCGCCTGCGGGGGCGTCCCGCCGAGCAGGTCGACCACGATGAAGGAGTTGTAGGTGACGAACCCGATCCAGACCACCATCGGGAGGCTCCGCCCGACGAGCAGCGCGACGGTACGTCGCCGTCGGAGGAGTCGGAGCAGCGCCCGCCGGTAGGACGCGCCGTCGGCGTCCGGGTCGTCGGCGGCCGCGTCGTCGTCACCCTTGGCGTCGCCGCCGTCCTCCCCGCCGTCGGCCGCGGTCCGCGCGGCGTCGCTTGGTTCGTCGAACCGCAGGTAGACCAGCGCCGCCACGGGGAGCGCCGCGGCGTAGAGCAGGAACGGGTACTGCCACGCCGCCACCACCAGCACGCCCGAGACGGCCGGGAACACGGTCTGGGTGACGCCGGACGCGGAGAAGCGGAGGCCCTGCCCCGTGGCCTCCTGCGACCCCGCGTAGAGGTCGCCGATGCTGGTGATGATGACCGGGTTCGTCCCGCCGAAGCAGACGCCCTGTAGCAGGCGCAACGCCAGCGCGACCCGGAAGTCGGTGGTGAACGCGACGGCGCCGCCCGCGAGGCCGAAACCGGCCAGCGACACCACCAACACCGGCTTGCGACCGTAGCGGTCGGCGAGCACCCCCGCGATTGGAATCATCACGATGGCCGGCGCGGTGTAGACCGATATCATCAGTCCGACGCTCGTGGTCGAGGCCCCGAACGGGTCGACGAGAGAGTCGAGAACGGGCGAGAGTAGCGACGTCCCCAGCGACGGGAGCATCGTCGAGAGCAGGAGCAACTGGAACTCCGTCTCGCGGAGTATCTGCGCGTCGTCGCCGAACAGCGACCTCAGTGGGGACACGTGCCTGTGCGTGACCCGCGAGCGAGACTTAAAAGGATGCGAACCCCGCGCGCGTGGCCGGAAGCGAAAGTCCGGGACGGCCCCGGCGCGCCGCGGTCGGCCCGCGCCGGCGCGGCGTTACTCGAACTCCGCGATGAGCGCCGGCACCACGTCGAACAGGTCGGCGACGATGCCGTAGTCGGCGATGTCGTAGATGGGCGCGTTGGGGTCGGTGTTGATGGCGACGATGGTGTCGGATCCCTTCATGCCGGCGACGTGCTGGACTGCCCCGGAGATGCCGATTGCGATGTACACGTCGGGCGTGACCACCTTCCCCGACTGCCCCACCTGTCGGTTCTTGGGGAGCCAGCCGTTGTCGACCACCGGGCGCGACGCGGAGAGCGTCGCCCCGAGGGCGTCGGCGAGTTCCTCGACGAGTTCGATGTTCTCCTCCTCCTCGATGCCGCGGCCGACCGACACCAGCACGTCGGCCTCGGAGATGTCCACGTCGCCCGCGGCTATCTCCTCGAACCCGACCACGTCCGAGCGGATGGCGCTCTCGTCGGGTTCGAAGTCGAACGCCGATATCTCCGCGCCGCCGGTGCCGTGGGAGGGGGCGAACTCGCCGCCGCGGACCGTGACCGCCGCGCGGTCGCCGTCCACCTCGATCGTGGTCTCGACCTTCGACTCGTACATCTCGCGGGTGGCCACGAGGCCGTCGTCGTGTTCGAGGTCGACCACGTCGGTCACCAGCGGCAGGTCGAGCGACCCCGCCACCGCGGGCGCGTAGTCGAGGCCGTTCACGCTGTTCGGCATCACGACGTACGTCGGGTCCACCTCGTCGTAGAGCGCCGCCACCGCCTGCACGTACACGTCGTGGTTGAACTCCTCGCCGTAGTCGACGGTGTGGACGCGGTCGACGCCCTCGCGGTCGGCGCGTTCGGCGAGTTCGTCCACCTCGCCGCTCACCACCGCGAGGTGGAGGTCGCCGCCGGTGCCGTCGGCGAGTCGTCGCCCCGCCGTGATGATCTCGTAGGTCACGTCCCGGAGTTCGCCGCGCCGGTGCTCCGCGACGGCGAGCACGTCGGCGCTCATTGTGCGCCCACCCCCTTGTCGCGGAGCACCTCTGCAAGTTCGGCCGCCGTCTCCTCGGCGCTCCCCTCGAACAGCGTGGCGTCCGACTCGCTCGCGGGTTCGTACATCTCGGTCACCGCGAGGTCGCTGTCGGCCGCCGACGCGTCGAGGCCGAGGTCGGAGAGGCTCTTTGCGGCTATCTCCTTCGACTGGGCCTGTCGGATACCCCGCAGGCTGGCGTACCGCGGTTCGTTGATGCCGGTCTGGATGGTGAACACCGCGGGGGTCTCCACCTCGGCGAGTTCCTCGACGCCGCCCTCGAGTTCGCGGCGGACCGACGCGCCGTCGTCGCCGAGTTCGAGGCCGTTGACCACGGCGGCCCACTCGAAGCCGATGGCCTCCGCGAGGGAGACGCCCGTCGCGCCGAAGGCGTCGTCGCTGGCCTGTACGCCCGTCAGCACGAGGTCCGGGTCCTCCTCCTCGACCACGGCCCGGAGGACTCGCGTCTTGGCGGCCACGTCGAGTAGTCCCGCGTCCGCCAGCGCGTCGTCCCACACCCGGACCGCGCGGTCGACGCCCTTCGCCAGCGCCATCCGGATGGTCTCCTCGGCGCGTTCCGGACCGACCGTGACGCTCACCACCTCGACGTCGTCGCCCGCCTCCGCTATCTGGACCGCCTCCTCCACCGCGTAGTCGTCCCACTCGTTCAGGTCGTACGCGAGGTAGCGGTCGTCGATAGCGAGGTCGTCTATCTCGAAGCCCTCCTCGACCTCGGCGACCTCTTTGACAGTGACGAGTATCTTCATCGTCCGTGCGATTCCCACACAGTGGGCTAAACGTTTTTGGAACTCCCCCCGCCCGACTCGACGTTTAGCGCCGGTAGCCGCGCCGCCGCAAGCCGTCGTCGGTTTCGGGTCGCCGGCCCGCGGGGTGTCCGCCGCGAGGTCGGCTCCGCCACCGAGTCAGGCGCTCTCGTCCTCGTCGGCGTCGGGGAGCGAGATGAGGTTCTCGCGGCCGAGGCGGAGTTTCTCGACCCGCCCCTCGTCGGTCATCGCCGAGAGGAGTTGCGACACCTTGGCGTCGGACCACCCCGTCTCCTTTACGATGGTGGCCTGCTTCATCCGGCCGCCGTTCCGTTCGAGGAGATGCTCCACGCGCTCCTCGTCCGACAGGAGGCTCAGGTCCACCTCGTCCGCGTCGCCGTCGGCGGTCGCGTTCCCGTCGGCCGCGTCGTCGGTGGGGTTCCCGCCGGCGGCCGGGTTCCGGTCGGCCGCGGCGCTCGGCCCCTCGACGGCGCTCGGCCCCTCGACGCCGCCGTCGGTCGACTCGCCCGGCGAGACGACGGGGCCGCGCTCGCCCACCCCACCGCGGCGGCGGAGGTAGAGCAGCAGGAGGACTGCGAGGACGACGAGTCCGACACCGCCGCCGATGAGCGCCCACGGAAGGTCGGACGTGCTGTTCTGGTGGTAGGTCACCACGAGCTCTTCGTCCTGCGGGAGCGACCGGGGCCCGTCGATGATGACCGAGTTGTTCTGCAACTGCAGTTGGAAGCTGGTCGAGTTGACGCTGTAGCCGTCGGGCGTCACGATGACGATGCGTTGTCCCGAGTCGAGCGAGGAGATCCACCGGCCGCCGTCGGGGGTTCGGAACGCGTCGCCGAGCCGGAGGGACGACCCCGGCCCGCGTTCGAGGAACTGGGTCCACGTGAAGCGGAGGGTCAGCGTGCCGACGTTGCCGTCGACGCTCCCGGTCCGGTTCACGCTCGTGATGTGCATCTCCCGGTTCGCGGCGGCCGAGGCCTTCTCCGCCGCGGTCCGGAACAGCGCGACGTTCGGCCCCGCCTCGGCCGTCCCCGACTCGTAGCTCTCCCGGAGGCGGCGGAACGCGGCCGTCTCGTTCTCCGACTCCAGGTGGTACTTGTACTGGACGGTCCAGCGCGCGTTCCGGTTCGGGTGGAGTTGGACGCGGATGACGGTGTCGGGGTCGGGCGGGGACGTCTGGAGCGCCTCGGCCGGGACGGCCGCACGGGTCGACGTACGGTCGACCGCCGCCGGGGCGACCGACCCGCCGGTGTCCGCGGGGCCGGCGGTCGCCGCCGCGGGCACCGAGAGCGGCGACAGGACGACGAGGAGGGCGAGGATGTACGCGGCGCGCCGCATTGGTTGGTGGTGGATTGGCACGCATCAAAACGCTTTCCATCGGTAGACTCCCTCGGCGGCCGGCGTTCGCCACGACCCGGGGTTCGCTGTCGGACCCGACCGTTTTTATCCCTCCGAGTCACACGTGGCGCCTATGAAGACCCTCCCCGCGGTGTTCGCACTCCTCCTCGCGGTCGCGCCGGTCGTTTCGGCCGCGGCCCTCCTCCCCGCCGGGAGCGCCGGACCGGTCGCGGACGTGCCCGGGACTCGCGCGGCGTCCGGCGGCATCGGTCTCGACGGCCGGTCGCCCGACTCCGACGCCGACACGCTCGGGAACCGGTCGATGAACGTCCTGAGCCTCCGTCCTGGCTCCATCAACGCCTCCGCGGTCGAGACGCAGTACGTCGACATGGGGTCCGGACTCTCGTTCGACCGGTCCGTGGCGGCGATGCGCCTCCGGACGCTGACGATGGTAGAACGCGTCCGGTCCGCCCCGGCCGGCGAACAGCGCCAGCGGCGCATCCTCGGTGAGCTGAACGACATCGAACAGCGCGTCGTCACGCTCCGGAGCGACCAGCAGAAGGCGTTCTCGGCCTACTCGACCGGCTCGATATCGACCCGTCAGTTCCTCCTCCGCCTCGCCGCCATCGACGCGCAGGCCCGGGAGCTCGAACACCGCCGAACGCGCCTCCGGGAAATCGCACAGGAAACCGAGGGGCTCGGGCTCAGCGCCCAGCGGTTCACCAGCCTCGAACGCGAACTCGACACGTTCACCGGCCCGGTCCGACAGCGGGTCGGCAACGTCGTGACCGGACAGAACCAGACCGTCCGGGTGTTCGTCGCCACCTCGTCCGACAGCGTCGTCCTGAGCACCCTGGCCGGCGGACAGTACGTCCGGGAGGCGTACCGCGGCGACCTCCGGAGCCTCGACGGGGGCAGCGCCCTCTCGCCGGAGGAGGCTCTGAACATCACCGCCGAGCAGTACCCGGTCGTGTGGGACCTCAGGGCGAACAGCACCGCCGTGGTGGGCGCGGGCACCGTCTACAGGGTGACGGTCCCTCACAAGTACGGACGCCTCACGACGCTCGTCAACACCGGGACGAAACAGGTGTTCATGGAGTCCCAGACCCGGTCGTTGGCGTCGTTCCCGCCGACTAACTCGGTCACGCGCACCCGCGACAACCTCCGGATGACGGTCAACCGGTCGTACCCCGGCGGTCCCGTCCGCATCTCGCTCGTCGACGCCCGAACCGGCGACCCGGTGAGCGCCAACGTCACCATCGGTCCCGCGTCCGGCGGCAACAGCGACTTCGTGGGCTACACCGGGTCCGACGGCGTGCTGTGGGCGCTCTCGCCCGTGCAGGAGTACACCGTGTTCGCCATCAAGGGCAACTCGGTGGTGGCCATCAACGCGAACCCGGTCTCGCCGCCCCGCGTCTACCCCGCCAACGACTCGAGCGGTGGGAGCACCAACGCCACCGCGACGCCCGCCCCCGCCGGAAGCGGCGCGCCGTCGGGCGCGAACTGAGCGGCGCGTCGGCGTCGCCCGCACGCCGCCCCGACCGGACGTTTTTACGACGAGACGCGACCACGTCGCCGCGTGCCCCGCTCGAACCGCGCCGCGTTTCGGTCCGCCGCCCGCGCCACGACGCCCGCGGTCGCCGGCGTCCTCCTCCTCGCGGTCGCCGCGACACTCGCCGGCGTCACGGGCGCGGTCCTCTTCGGCGCCGCCGAGTCGGCGCGGCCGCCGGCGTCCCCTGCGCCCGTCTCCCTCTCCGCGTCGGCGTCGGCGTCGGCCGACCGCGTCACGCTTGTCCACGAGGCGGGACCGACGCTCGACGTGCGGACGCTCACGCTCCGAGTCACCGTCGCCGGCGAACCCCTCGCCCGCCAGCCCCCGGTGCCCTTCTTCGCGGCGCGGGGGTTTCGCTCCGGGCCGACCGGGCCGTTCAACTCGGCGGCCGACCCGCGGTGGTCCGCGGGGGAGGCGGCGAGCTTCGAACTCGCCGGGACCAACGCCCCGGCCGTCGCGCCCGGCGACGAGGTGGCGGTCCGGGTCTACGTCGACGGGTCGGCGGCGGCGACGGTACGGACGCACGCGTCGGCGGACGACGAGAGCGCGGACGGTCGGGCGGCCGTTCGCCCCGAGACGGAGACGGGTACCGGAACGGGTGGGGCGCGGATACGGCTCACTCTGGCACGCGGGCGACCGTCGTGAGGGCGATGTCGGGGTCGTAGCGCGGGCCTATCTCGTAGTGGTGTATATCCTCGTACCCGGCCTCGGTGAACATCCGCTCGGCCTCCTCGGGGCCGTAGAACAGCATGATGGCGTCGGCGAGTCGCTCGAAGAGAGCGTTGTCGGGGGAGTTCGGCCCGACGACCAGCACCTGCCCCCCGGGCTTCGTCACGCGGCGCATCTCCCGGAGGGTCGCGACGGGGTCGGGCCAGTACTCGATGGACCCTGACGACCACACCACGTCGAAGGTGTCGTCCCGGAACGGGAGTCGCTCGGCGTCGCCGCGGTAGAACCTGACCCGGTCGCGCTTGCCGAACTTCTCGAACGCCTTCTCCATCTGGTGGGCGCTCTGGTCGAGGCCGTGGACCTCGTCTACGTGCTGGAGCAGTCCCTCGGTGCCGAACCCGGTGCCGCACCCGACGTCGAGCACCCGGTCGTCCCGGTCGATGTCGAGCAGCGAGAGGGCGTCGGTCCGCATCTTCTCGTTCCAGACGAACGGGTTGATACGGTCGTACACCTTCGAGAGGTACTTGTAGAACAGCCGCGCCCGAGACTTGTCTTCGAGGATACCCATCGGCCGGGGATTGCGCCTCCCGGGCCATAACGGTGCGGATTCGCGGTCGCCCGGCGGCGGCGTGCCCGAGGCGTTCGTGCGCGAGAGAGCAGGGACCGCCCGGGCGCGGCGATCGTTCGGGTCGCGCCCGACGACCGCCGAGCGGTGCGGACGGACCGTCGACCCGCGGGGCGGCGGCGTGGCGTTCCGCAAACGCCTTATACGCCGGTTGTGCACATTCGGGTGATTAGCTAGTATGCCGAGACCCGAGGTTCTCGACCGGATCAAGACGGCCGAGGAAGAGGCCGACGAGATAATCGAGGAGGCCGAGGCCGAACGCGAAGAGCGGATTCAGGAGGCTCGACGCGAGGCCGAGGAGATCCGCGAGGAGGCCGAGACGGAGGCGAACAGGACGGAGGAACGCCGCCTCGAAGAGGCCGAAGCGGAGATAGAGCAGCGCCGCGAGGAGATTCTCGAAGACGGCCAGGCGGAGCGCGAGCGACTCGTGAACGAGGCGGAGTCGCGTACGGACGAGGCGGTCGAATACGCCATCGAACGGTTCGAGGAGGCGGTGCATGCTCAGACCTGAGCAGATGAGCAAGGTCTCGGTGACGGGGTCCAAGTCGGTGATGGACGACGTCGTCGAGGCGACACACGACCTCAACCTACTGCACGTCACCGACTACGACGGCTCGTGGGAGGGGTTCTCCCCCGGCGACCCCATGCCGGGCGCCGAGGAGACGTCGGACAAACTCGTCACCGTGCGCTCCATCGAGACCCTCCTCGACGTCGACGAGGACGACGGCGGACCGACCCGCATCGTCACCGACGAGGCCCTCGAGGAGGACCTCGCCGACATCCGGGAGCGAGCCATCGAACTCGACGACCGGCGCGACGAACTCGAGGGCGAACTCCGCTCCATCGACGAGCAGGTAGAGTCGATGGAGCCGTTCGCGGACCTCGGCATCGACCTCGACCTGCTGTCGGGCTACCGCACGCTCCAAGTCGCGGTGGGCGAGGGCAAACGCGGTGCGGTCGAAGGCGCCGTCCGCGACGCCGACGACCTCACCGAGTACGGCATCTTCCCCCGCGACCGGGACAGCGGCGTCCTCGCGGTGTTCGCGCGTCCCACGGACGACGCCGACGAGGGGGCGCTGACCGACGCGCTGGTGAGCGCCGAGTTCACGACCTACGAGATTCCCGACGCCGAGGGACTCCCCGAGAACTACGTGCAGGAACTCGAAGGCCGGAAGCGGGAGATCCGCTCCGAGCTCAACACGGTCGAGGACGACCTGCGCGAGATACGGATGGACGCGGCCGGCTTCCTGCTGGCGGCCGAGGAGAAGCTCTCCATCGACGTCCAGAAGACCGAGGCTCCGCTCTCTTTCGCCACGACCGAGAACGCGTTCGTGGCCGAGGGCTGGATACCGAGCGAGCGCTACCGCGAGTTCGAGGCAGCGCTCGACGAGGCCGTCGGCAGCCACGTCGAGGTCGAGGAGCTCGAACGCGCGGAGTTCGACCGCCACGGCGAGTCCCACCACGAGCGTGCCCCCGGCAACGCCGGCGGCTCGA
Source organism: Haloferacaceae archaeon 50 (assembly GCA_046097085.1). GTDB lineage: Archaea > Halobacteriota > Halobacteria > Halobacteriales > Haloferacaceae. Next base: position 894,727 of record CP175567.1, read on the forward strand.
CGGGCGACGTGGACCAGCAGCTCGAACAGGACGAGGGATCCGACGCGGCCGAGCGCGGCCAAGAGGAGCCACCGACGGCGCGCGCCGACGGCGGCAACGTCTCCATGGGCGACGACACGCCGCCGGTCGTCCAGAACAACCCCGGCGTGGTCAAGCCGTTCGAGGTTCTGGTGAAGGCGGTCAACCGCCCCAACTACTGGGAGTTCGACCCGTCGGTCATCCTCCTGCTGACGTTCCCCGCGTTCTTCGGGTTCATGATCGGCGACCTCGGCTACGGCGCGCTCTACACCCTCATCGGGGCCTACCTCTACACCAGCTTCGACCGCCCGGCGTTCAAGAGCATGGGCGGCATCACGCTGTGGGCCGGCGGCTTCACGATGCTGTTCGGTATCCTCTACGGCGAGATATTCGGTCTCCACCTCATCTCGACGTACGTGTGGGGCGGCCACCCGCCGATAGAGAAGGGGCTCTCGCCCGCCGGCGCGGGATACGCGCTCGGCTGGCTGGTCGTGAGCATCCTCGCCGGTATCCTCCACCTCAACGTGGGGTACCTCCTCGACTTCGTCGAGAACGTGCAGCTTCACGACGCCAAGCACGCGGTGCTCGAGAGCGGGTCGTGGATTCTGATGCTCAACGGCATCTGGGTGTGGATATTCAGCCAGGCGGCCGCCAGCAACAAGCCCGCATTCATCTACACGGTGTTCGACGGGACGGGAACGCCGCCGGAGGCCACGGGCGAGTACGTCCACGCCGCGTTCGAACTCGGCTTCAACGGGTTCTCGGCCACCGTGGGCTGGGCGTTCCTCGGCCTGTTCTTCCTCGGTCTCGTGTTGCTCGTCCTCGGCGAGCCCATCGAGGCCATCGAGTTCCTGAACGTCATCGTGAACGCGCTGTCGTACACTCGACTGGCCGCGGTGCTGCTCGCGAAGGCCGGGATGGCGTTCGTCGTCAACCTGCTGTTCTTCGGGGCGTACCAGACCCACGGCGAGTTCCACTTCATGCTCAACCACGGTCCGCACTACGTGCTCGAACACCACCCCGAGGCCTCCATCATGTTCCCCGGGATGATGCACTCCGGGGCGGCGGGCCTCATCGGCGGCCTCCTCGTGTTGGTGCTCGGCCACCTGCTCGTGCTGGCGCTCGGCGTCACGAGCGCCGGCCTACAGGCGGTGCGTCTCGAGTACGTCGAGTTCTTCAACAAGTTCTACGAGGGCGGCGGGAAGGCGTACGAGCCGTTCGGCTACGACCGGCGCTACACCACGGAAGACTGACCGGGCTTCCCGGTCGGACCCGCCCGACCCAACTTTCTGGAAAACAACAAGAAATTACGCGGTAGTGGCTTCCATCCGTCCGATTTCGGGGAGGCTTCTTGCCGACGATTTTGGGAAGTTTTATGATGCGCGTAGGAACACATACGGACGCTCGGAGACGACAAGACGGACTACTCAGGACCACCACACACTATGTTCGACATCGCAACTCAGCTGGCAACCGTCGCACTGCAGAACGAAGCAGCCGCCGCTCCCGCGATTCCGGCGGGGGCCGCCGCCGCACTCGCCGTCGGGCTGGCGGCGTTCGGCGCGGGGTACGCGGAGCGCGGTATCGGTGCCGCGGCCGTCGGCGCTATCGCCGAGGACGAGGGTCTGTTCGTGAACGCGCTCATCCTCACAGTCCTCCCGGAGACGCTGGTCATCCTCGCGCTGGTCGCCATCTTCCTGGTCTAACGACCACACCCCCTTCCTTTCCACAATGAGTTTGGACACAGTCGTCGAGGACATTCGAGACGAAGCCCGCGCGCGGGCGGAGGAAATCAGAGAGGACGGAGAGCGCCGCGCCGAGGAGATTCTCGCAGACGCTCGGGAGGACGCCGAAGAGATCCGCCAACAGCGAGAGGCGGACGTCGACCGACAGATAAAGCAGAAGCGCGAGCAGACGCTCTCGGCCGCGAAGCTCGAGGCCAAGCAGCAGCGCCTCGAAGCCCGCCGCGACGCGCTGGAGACGGTGCGCGAACGCGTCGAGGAGGAGCTCGCCACGATGGAGGGCGACACCCGCGAGACGCTCACCCGGGAGCTTCTGGACGCGGCCGCCACGGAGTTCGACGAGAGCGCCGAGGTGTCGGTGTACGGCCGGGCCGACGACGCCGACCTGCTCGAGGACGTGCTCGCCGACTACGAGGGGTACAGCCTCGCCGGCGAGCACGACTGCCTCGGGGGCGTCGTGGTCGAGAGCGACGAGTCGAAGGTGCGCGTCAACAACACCTTCGACTCGGTACTCGATAGCGTCTGGGAGGACAACCTCAAGGAGATAAGCACCCGCCTGTTCGAGGACGACCGCGAGCAATGAGAACCTCCGAAGGGAGTTCGAATCCGGAGTACGTGAACGCCCGCGTGCGGTCGCGCCGAGCGGCGCTGTTCGACGACGAGGACTACCGCAAGCTGGTGCGGATGGGCCCGTCCGAGATAGCGCGGTTCATGGAGGAGTCGTCGTACGAGGAGGAGATAAACGCACTCGGGAGTCGGTACTCCGGCGTCGACCTCATCGAGTTCGCGCTCAACCGCAACCTCGCGAAGCAGTTCGAGGACATCCTCAACTGGGCCGACGGTCGGCTCTACGACCTCATCGCCCGGTACCTCCGGCGGTTCGACGCGTGGAACGTCAAGACGGTCATCCGGGGCATCTACTCGGACGCCTCCCGCGAGGAGGTAGAGCCCGACCTCATCCGGGCGGGCGAGTTCTCCGACCGGCGCGTCGACCAACTGCTCGACGCCGCGAGCATCGAGGACGTGGTCGATATACTCGACGGCACGATGTTCGGTGACCCCCTCGTGGACGCCTACGAGGACTACGAGAACACCGACGTGCTGGTGCCGCTGGAGAACGCCGTCGACCGCGCGTTCTACGAGAACCTGCTCTCGGACCTCGTGGTCGACGAGGCCACGGAGCTGTACCACGAGTACCTCCAGGCCGAGATCGACTTCCGCAACGCCCGGAACGCGCTGCGCCTCGCCCGGTCGGGCGCGGACATCGACCCAACCGAGTACTTCATCGAGGGCGGGCGGCTTTTCAGTGAGGCGGAGCTAGCCACCCTGGCGTCGAACCCCGACGAACTGGTCGCGGCCATCCGCGACAGCGCGTACGGCGACCAGCTCTCCGACGCGCTCGACCGGCTGGACGCCGCGGACAGCCTCATCGGCTTCGAGCACGCGCTCGACGCGGCGCTGCTGGAGTACGCGGACACGCTGGGGACCGTCTTCCCGCTGTCGGTGACGCCCGTGGTGTCGTACATCCTCGCCAAGCAGCGCGAGGTGGACAACATCCGGGCCATCGCACGCGGCCGCGAGGCGGGTCTCGACCCCGACCAGATAGAGGAGGAGCTGGTGATTCAATGAGTCAGGAGATAGCCGTCGTCGGCAGCCCGGAGTTCACGACCGGATTCCGGCTCGCCGGCGTCCGCAAGTTCGAGAACGTGCCCGATGAGGAGAAGGACGCGCAGCTCGACGACGCCGTGCTGCGGACGCTCGACGACGACGACGTCGGCATCATCGTGATGCACAACGACGACCTCGACCACCTCTCGCGGAACGCGCGCGAGTCGGTCGAGGGTAGCATCGAGCCCACCCTCGTCACGCTGGGCGGGGGTGCGGGCAGCGGCGGACTGCGCGAACAGATAAAGCGAGCCATCGGTATCGACCTGATGGACGAGGACGAACAACAATGAGTCAGGCAACACAACAGGAGTCCGTCCGCGAGGACGGCATCATCGAGAGCGTGAGTGGTCCGGTCGTGACCGCCGTCGACCTCGACGCCCGCATGAACGACGTGGTGTACGTCGGCGAAGAGGGGCTGATGGGCGAGGTCATCGAGATCGAGGGCGACATCACGACCATCCAAGTGTACGAGGAGACGTCCGGCGTCGCGCCGGGCGAACCCGTCGAGAGTACCGGCGAACCGCTGTCGGTCGACCTCGGACCGGGGCTGCTGGACAGCATCTACGACGGGGTCCAGCGCCCGCTCGAAGTGCTCGAGGCCAAGATGAACAGCGCGTTCCTCGACCGCGGGGTCGACGCGCCCGGCATCGACCTCGAGGAGACGTGGGCGTTCGAGCCGCTGGTCGAGGAGGGCGACGTCGTCGAACCCGGCGACTTCCTCGGGACCGTGCCCGAGACGGTCACCATCGAGCACAAGGTCATGGTGCCCCCGAACTACGAGGGCGGCGAGGTCGTCGACGTGAAGTCGGGCGAGTTCACCGTGACCGAGACGGTGGTCGAACTCGACAACGGCGAGGAGATCGCGATGCGACAGGAGTGGCCGGTCCGCGAGGCCCGTCCCACCGTCGACAAGGAGACGCCGACCACGCCGCTGGTGTCCGGTCAGCGCATCCTCGACGGCCTGTTCCCCATCGCAAAGGGCGGGACGGCCGCCATCCCGGGACCGTTCGGCTCCGGGAAGACCGTCACCCAGCACCAGCTCGCCAAGTGGGCCGACGCGGACATCGTCGTCTACGTCGGCTGTGGCGAGCGCGGCAACGAGATGACCGAGGTCATCGAGGACTTCCCCGAACTCGAGGACCCGACGACGGGGAACCCGCTGATGGCGCGCACGTCGCTCATCGCCAACACCTCGAACATGCCGGTGGCGGCGCGCGAGTCCTCGGTGTACACGGGTATCACCATCGCGGAGTACTACCGCGACATGGGCTACGACGTCGCGCTGATGGCCGACTCCACCTCGCGGTGGGCCGAGGCCATGCGCGAAATCTCCTCGCGGCTGGAGGAGATGCCCGGCGAGGAGGGCTACCCCGCGTACCTCGCCGCGCGCCTCGCGCAGTTCTACGAGCGCGCCGGCCTGTTCCAGAACCTCAACGACACGCAGGGGTCGGTGTCGGTCATCGGGGCCGTCTCGCCGCCCGGCGGCGACTTCTCGGAACCCGTCACGCAGAACACCCTGCGCATCGTGAAGACGTTCTGGGCGCTGGACGCCGACCTGGCCGAGCGCCGCCACTTCCCGTCGATCAACTGGGACGAGTCCTACTCGCTGTACACCGACCAGCTCGACCCGTGGTTCCAGGAGAACGTGGCCGACGACTGGCCCGAGGAGCGACAGTGGGCCGTCGACGTGCTGGACGAGGAGTCCGAACTGCAGGAGATCGTCCAGCTTGTCGGGAAGGACGCGCTGCCCGAGGACCAGCAGCTCACCCTCGAGATCGCGCGGTACATCCGCGAGGCGTGGCTCCAGCAGAACGCGTTCCACCCCGTGGACACGTACTGTGACCCCGAGAAGACCTACCTCATCCTGACCACCATTCACAAGCTCAACGACGAGGCGTTCCGCGCGCTGGAGGCGGGCGTGCCGGTCGAGGAGATAACCGACATCGACGCCGCCCCGCGCATCAACCGCATCGGCGTGCAGGAGGACTACGAGTCCTACATGGCCGACCTGAAGCAAGACATCGAGGACGAACTCCGGGAGAAATACTGAGATGAAAGAGTACCAGACGATTACCGAGATCAGCGGACCGCTGGTGTACGCCGAGGTCGACGAGCCAGTCGGCTACGACGAGATGGTCGAGATAGAGACGGCCGACGGCCAGACGCTCCGCGGGCAGGTCCTCGAATCCAGCGAGGGCCTGGTCGCCATCCAGGTGTTCGAGGGCACCACCGGCCTCAACAAGAACGCGTCCGTCCGGTTCCTCGGCGAGACGCTCAAGATGCCCGTGACCGAGGACCTCCTCGGGCGCGTGCTGTCCGGGTCGGGCGAACCCATCGACGGCGGTCCCGAGATCGTGCCCGACGAGCGCCACGACATCGTGGGCGCCGCCATCAACCCCTACTCCCGGGAGTACCCCGAGGAGTTCATCCAGACGGGCGTGTCCGCCATCGACGGCATGAACACGCTCGTGCGCGGGCAGAAGCTCCCCATCTTCTCCGGGTCGGGGCTGCCCCACAACGAACTCGCGCTCCAGATCGCGCGGCAGGCCAGCGTGCCCGAGGAGGCCGCCGAGGAGGGCGAGGACGCGAGCGAGTTCGCTGTCATCTTCGGCGCGATGGGCATCACCGCCGAGGAGGCGAACGAGTTCATGGAGGACTTCGAGCGCACCGGCGCGCTGGAGCGCTCGGTCGTGTTCATGAACCTCGCGGACGACCCCGCGGTCGAGCGGACGGTCACGCCGCGGATGGCGCTGACGACCGCGGAGTACCTCGCGTTCGAGAAGGACTACCACGTGCTGGTCATCCTGACGGACATGACCAACTACTGCGAGGCGCTGCGCGAGATCGGCGCGGCGCGCGAGGAGGTCCCGGGTCGACGTGGCTACCCCGGGTACATGTACACCGACCTCGCCCAGCTCTACGAGCGCGCGGGCCGCATCGAGGGCCGCGAGGGGTCGGTGACGCAGATTCCCATCCTCACGATGCCCGGCGACGACGACACCCACCCCATCCCGGACCTGACCGGCTACATCACCGAGGGGCAGATCTACGTCGACCGCGACCTCAACTCGCAGGGCATCCGGCCCCCGATCAACGTGCTGCCCAGCCTCTCGCGCCTGATGGACGACGGCATCGGCGAGGGCCTCACCCGCGAGGACCACGCCGACGTGTCCGACCAGATGTACGCGGCGTACGCGGAGGGTGAGGACCTGCGCGACCTCGTGAACATCGTCGGCCGCGAGGCGCTGTCGGACCGCGACAACAAGTACCTCGACTTCGCGGACCGCTTCGAGGAGGAGTTCGTCGACCAGGGCTTCGACACCGAGCGCTCCATCGACGAGACGCTCGACATCGGCTGGGACCTGCTCTCGATGTTCCCGCCCGAGGAGCTCAACCGCATCGACGAGGAGCTCATCGAGAAGTACTACCGCGACGAGGACGTGGAGGAGTCCGCCGAAGAGGCCGAGGGCACCGAGACGGCGCAGGCCGACTGACGCCCGCATTCTCCACGTTTCGGCCGCTTTTCTCGCCCCACGCCGCCGAGTCACCGTGACTGCCACCGCCGACGAGCCGCCGCCGAGCGACCGCTGTGGTCGGCGCGGACGCCCGGCGAGCGCGACGCGCGTCGACTGAAAAGATTAACCCGTTCGAAGCACGTAGTCCCGCCTAATGGCCGAAGACGTCAAGCCGACCCGCAAGAACCTGATGGCGATTGAGGATCGCATCGAGCTCTCGGAGCGGGGCCACGACACGCTGGAGCAGAAGCGCGACGGCCTCATCATGGAGTTCATGGATATCCTCGATCAGGCACAGGACGTGCGGGCGGACCTGAACGACGACTACGAGCGGGCACAAGAGAAGATAAACATGGCGCGCGCCATGGAGGGCGACGTCGCGGTCCGGGGTGCGGCCGCCGCGCTCAAAGAGCACCCCGAGATAACCACCCAGTCGAAGAACATCATGGGCGTCGTCGTGCCCCAGATCGAGTCCTCGCGGGTGAAGAAGTCGCTCGACCAGCGCGGGTACGGCCTGCTCGGCTCTTCGGCCCGCATCGACGAGGCGGCCGACGCCTACGAGGAGCTCCTCGAGTCCATCATCCTCGCCGCCGAGGTGGAGACGGCGATGAAGAAGATGCTCGAGGAGATCGAGACCACCAAGCGCCGCGTCAACGCGCTGGAGTTCAAGCTCCTGCCCGACCTCTACGAGAACAAGGAGTACATCGAGCAGAAGCTCGAAGAGCAGGAGCGCGAGGAGATATTCCGCCTCAAGAAGATCAAGGCCAAGAAGGAAGAGGAGGAGAAGGAGGCCCGCGAGGAGGAACTCGCGGAGCTAGAGGAACCCGAGACCGAGACGCTCACCGCCGACGACTGACGCCGGCGCGCCGCTCGCCCCGTCTCTTCGCCTCCCGTCTCCGGCCGCCGACGGCAGGCACGCTCGCTTTTTGTGTCCGCCGCGCGAACGTCGGGTAGACCATGGCTCCTGACTGTCGAGCGTGCGGGTCGCCCGCGGTGGCGTTCGCCGTCCCCGAGGACCTCCGCGCCGAGGCCCCGGAGGGGGCGGCCCGCGCGGCCATCTGTACACGGTGCCTGCGGACGTTCCCGGTCGACGACGCCGAGCGGTCGTCGGGGTCGGAGGCCGACTCCGACCCGGCCTCGGAATCGGACTCGGACCCGGACTTCTCGGCGATACATCCGGCGTTCCCCGAGGGGACCGGCGGCGTCGCGTTCGCGCTGGCGTGCGGACTCCTCGGGTCGCTCGCACTCAACCGGAGCGCGATAGAGTCGCTGACCGCGCGCGCCGAACGCGAGGGCGCGGACGTGTTCCTCGCGTTCGACCGCCTCTCGGCCGCCGACGTGGACCCCCACTTCGACGTGGACCGGCGGCGAATCCAGTTAGAACAGTTCCTCTGAGGCGATGTGTCCCGCCGCGTCGTCGTTCGTGCCGTCGAGCGCCGCTACCGCGTCGACCGGTGCGGGCCGCGGTCGGCGTCCGCGTCGGGCGACTGGAGGCGAACGGCGTTTGGCGCTCACACGCCGGTGGAGTACCGGAGGATGCCCGCGATGCCGCCGAAGGCGTCGTAGAGCTGTTCGCCCTTCTCGAAGTCGGTCGAGATGAACTTGGTCTCGGTGCCCCGCTGCTCCGCGATGTTCATGAGGTGTTCGATGGCGTCCTCCCGTTCGACCACCTCCGCCTCCGAACCGTCGGCGCACTGGTGGTCGGGGGTGGCGTGGCGCTGGTCGACGAGTTCGAACTCCTCGGTGTCGCCGCAGTCGTACACCACCACGTCCTTGCGGAGGTCCTCGGAGATGAGCAGACGGTCGACCGACCCCATCACGAGGTTGCGCCGGGTCTGCTCGAAGCCGTAGGTTGCCTCCTCGCCCCGGTTGAGTTTCTCGAAGAACTCCTCCATCTGGGACTTGTCCTTCATCACCTCCTGGTCGGCCAACGCCTCCGAGGCGGCGTCCACGAGGTCGTAGAGGCCGGACTCGTCGGTGTACGCTACGTCGAACTTCCCGACGACGCTGTCTTGGAGTTCGTGGTGGAGGTAGTCGCCGTCGAGGAACTCGTCTTTGGTGGGCGAGGGACCGCCCACGAGGATGCCGTCCATCTCGTGGCGTTCGGGCACGAACAGTTCGTTCGCCATCTCCGCCACCTCCTGATAGAAGTTGTCGATGGCTTCGAGGCGGAGGCGGGCGAACCGCTGTGCGGACTGGCCACCTTTCCGCTGTTTCCCGGGTACGAGCGACGAGGCGGACTTGACGGGTTCGACCCGCTTGCCCTTGAGCCACCCGACGTTGGCCTCGCGCCGATCGAGGACGATGAGGCCGAACAGCCCCTTGTCCATCAGCATGTCCTCCAGCGGTTCCGTCAGGAACGACGAGTCGCAGTGGTAGCGGAACGACTGGATGGGTTCGGGCGGACTCTCCAGCACCTTGGTTATCATGTCGGTCTGGCCGCCCCCGGCGTCGATGGCGCCGCTGAAGATGACGATGCCGTTGTCCGGCGGGAAGGTGTCGTAGTAGCGCAGGCGGTCCTTGATGCTGGTGAGGGCGTCCTGTACGTTGGTGCGGGTCTGCTTCGACTTGATGTTCGACGCCTCGCTGTGTTCCTGCGTGACGTGCTGGACGACGGAGGATATCTGCTTGTCCTCGGGGATGTAGATGGTGACCAGTTGCGTTCCTGATCCCTCGTACTCCCGAAGGTCCTCGATGACCTTCTTGAACTCGTACTTCCGGCGGTCCTTGCCCGCCTCCTCTGCGTCGGTACTCATTGTCGTTACTAGGCCCTCGCGCGGCTAAGTAAGCTTTGACTACACACCGCCCCCGCAGACGCGGGCGTGCGGGGCCGTCGCCCTCGAAACGCTCGCCCGAGAGTGACGTTCGCTGACCGGAGAATCTTTATATGCCTGTCATGGTTCTTTCCGGACGATTCAACCATGGGACGGGTGTACGCAGTCGCCAGCGGCAAGGGTGGCGTGGGGAAGACCACGACCACGGCCAACCTCGGCGCGGCCCTCGCAGCGGCGGGTCACGACGTGGTGGTGGTCGACGCCGACCTCGGGATGGCGAACCTCGCGGGCGCGTTCGGGGTCGACCCCTCCGGGGCCACCATCCACGACGTTCTCGCGGGGGAAGCCGACGTCGCCGACGCCACCTACGAGGGCGCGGGCGGTGTGAGCGTGGTACCGGGGGCCGAGGACGTGACGGCGTTCGCACAGAGCGACCCCGAGAGATTCGACGACGTCCTCGACGCCCTCTCGGAGTACGACTTCGTCCTCCTCGACACGGGGGCGAGTCTCACGCACGTCAACGTCAGACCGCTCGCCATCGCGGACGAGGTACTCCTCGTCTCGACCACCGAACGGGCCTCGCTCCGCGACACGGACCGGACGCGGGAGGTGGCCGACCGGGTCGGCGGGACCGTGGTGGGCGCAGTGCTCACGCGCGTCGACCCGGCGAACCCCAACGCCGAGGAGGTGGCCGCCACCCTCGACGCCAAGGTGCTGGAGGTGGTCCCGGAGGACCCCGCCGTCGGGGAGGCGATGGCCGCGGGCGAACCGCTCGCGGTCCACGCGTCCGACAGTCAGGCGGCCGCGGCCTACCGCCGACTCGCGGCCCTCCTGTCCGACGACGCCGGCGACCGACGGGCCGAACGCGCGGACGAGGCGGACGCGGACGCGGACGAGGAGACCGCGGACGGGGCGGACGCGGCCGACGAAGACGAACGCGTCCCCGACGAGTCCGCGAGCGAAGACGAGAGCGAGGGTGCGGTCGCGGCGGCCGAGGCGGACGCGGCCGTAGACGAGGCGGACGTGTCCGCAGACGCGGCGGAGACCGACGCGGCGGCCGAGGAAGCGGACCCGACGGAAGCGGACCCGACGGAGGCGGACGCAGACGAAGGGGTCGGCGGCGACGCCGACGCCGCCGACGAGACGGCCCCCGCGCCGGAGAGCGAGGAGTCGGAACCGGTGGCGTCCGAGACGGCCGCCGTGCAGGCGGACGCACCCGCCGACCGCGACGAACCCGGCGACGACGCGGCGACCGAGAGAGACTCGGACGCAGACGAGACGGGCGACGAGGCCGAGACGACAGACTCCGAGGCCGACGCGGCGGACGAAGAGGCCGCCGACCCCGTCGTCGACCCGGCGGAAGACGCCCCCGAACCGCCGGAGGACCCCGAAACCGAGGACGGGACGGCCGAGGCGGACGAGAGCGAGGACGAGACAGTCGACGCGGACGAGAGCGCCGTCGACGACGCCGAGTCGGAGTCGACCGACCACGACGCGCCGGAGAGAGTCGAGGCGGCGACCGGAGACGAGGACGGAGACGACGTGGACGAGGGCGCGGAGGCGGCCGGAGACGGGGACGACGAGGGCGAGAATACCGTCTCGGAGACGGTTCTGGCCGACGAGAGCGGCGGCGGACTGGTCGAGGAGGCGGAACCGGGCGGTTCGGGCGGGTCCGACCGCGACGACCGGACGGACCCCGGTGGGGACGCCGAGGGCGACTCGCGCCCGCCGGGCGGGTTCGCGGTCCCCGACGCCGAGTCGGACGCGAACCCCGAGGGCGACGGCGACGAGGAGGAGGACGAGGACGAGGAGGGGAAGGGCTTCTTCCGCCGCCTCCTCGGCTAAACGAGAAGTTCTTTTAGGAACCTCGCCGGACACCCACTATGGCCGCATCCGACTCCGTATCGTTCTGGTGGATCGTGTTGTTCCTGTTGCTGGCGCTCGGCATCGCCGTTATCGGCGTGTACGCGGTCGGCGGGTCGCTGGTCGACACCACCGCCGGCGTCCTGCTCCCGCCGTTGGCCTGAGCGCAGCCTCGCGACGCACTCGTTCTCTCGCCGCTCGGACGGGTCGAGAGCGACGCGACCGCCGCACCGACGCGACCCCGCACCGGCCGTCGCCGACTCGGGGGTCGCGGGGAGTCGCGTCGCCGCCCGCCTCACATCGAGTCGGGCGCTTCGACGCCGAGGACGTACAGCGCGTTGGCGACGGCGTTGCGCGACGCTTCCACGAGGGCGAGGCGGGCGGACCGCCGGGGTTCGTCCGCGGTCAGGACCGGGCACTCGCGGTAGAAGGCGTTGAACGTCTCGGCGACGTCGCGGGTGTACGTCGCCACCACGTGTGGCTCGAGGTCGTCCGCCGCCGCCTCGATTACGGCGGGCAGGCGCGCGACGACGCGGAGGAGGGCGCGTTCCTCCTCGGCCTCCAGCGCCGCGGGGTCGACGTCCCCGGCCGACACCTCCTCGTCGGCCTCCTCCAAGATGCCGCAACACCGCGCGTGGACGTACTGGACGTAGGGCGCGGACTGGGCCTCGAAGTCGAGCGCGCGCTCCCACTCGAACGTGATGCCTTTCGTGGGCTGTTTCGAGACGATGTCGTACCGGACCGCGCCGATGCCCACCTGCCGGGCGATGCGGTCGATGTCGTCCTCGTCGAGGTCGTCGTCGCGGATGCGCGTGTCGAGGCGGTCCTCTACTTCCTCGCGTGCGCGCGCGACGGACTCGTCGAGCAGGTCGTCGAGGTCGACGCCGGTGCCCTCGCGCGTGCTCATCCCGCCCTCCGGCAGGTTGACCCACGAGTAGAACTGCGACCGCAACTGGTCGGTGTCGTTGCCGAGTAGCTCCAGCGCGCTCCGTAGCTGTTCGGCCTGTAGCTTGTGGTCCTCGCCGAGTATCGTGACGGCCTCGTCGAAGTTCTCGAACTTCCACTCGTGGTGGGCGAGGTCGCGGGTGGTGTAGAGGGTGGTGCCGTCCGAGCGCAGGAACACGAGGTTCTTCTCGAAGCCGAACTCCGAGAGGTCGAGTTGCCACGCGTCGTCCTCGTAGACGGCGTACTCGGTGTCCTTGAGGCGGTCGACCAGGTCGTCGGCGCTCCCGTCGCGGAGGAACTCCGTCTCCTTCACGAACGCGTCGAACTCCGCCGGGAGGCGTTCGAGTGACTGGCGCATCCCCGAGAGCACTTGGTCGACCACGCGCTCGACCCGGTCGTAGGTGGCGTCGTCGCCCTCCTCCAACCCCTGCATGATGGCCTCTATTTCGGTCTCGGCCGCGTCGACTCGCTCGGGGTCGGCCTCCTCGAGGAACTGGTTGCCCTTCCGGTAGTAGCGCACGAGTTCGTAGTCGGGCCGGTCGCGTTCGGGGTCGGGCAGGTCGGACTCGTCGAACGTCTCGTAGGCCCACGTGAACACCGCGACCTGCCGACCGGCGTCGTTGACGTAGTAGTGGCGCTCGACGTCGTAGCCCGCGAAGTCGAGGACGCGAGCCACGGCGTCGCCGAGGATGGGGTTGCGCGCGCGCCCGACGTGGACGGGCCCCGTCGGGTTGGCGCTCGTGTGTTCGACCACGACGCTGGTGTCGCGGTCGGGCAGGCGTCCGAACTCGCCGTCGCGCGCCGCGCGGAGGGTGTCGGCGTAGTAGGCGTCCGTCACGTGGAAGTTCACGTACGGCCCCTGCGTCGTGACCTCGCCGACGTACTCGGCGTCCGTCGCGTCGACGGCGTCGGCCACCTTCCCGGCCACCTCCGGCGGCGGCGCGCCGAACTCGCCCGCCAGTCGGAACGCGACGCTCGACGCGAGCGTCGCGGGCACGTCCTCCGGCGGTTCCTCGACGCCGAGGTCGTCGGTGGGCGCGTCGAGCGACGAGAGCGCGTCGCGCAGAGCGGCCTCGACCTCCGCCCGGAACTCCCTGAACATGGCCGTCCGTTTTCGAGGCGCGGATAAAGGCGTTTCCGAACGCCGCGACGCCCGGCGGTCGGCGGACGGCCGACGGCGGACGGCCGACGGGTGCGAACGCCGACCGGCGGGCGGCGGCCTCCCGCGCCGCGGGGCGCACCGACGCGTTCTTGTCCGTCCCGCCGGACGCTAGACCCGCGCGGACCGACCACTGTAACGATTCTGTGACGCATTCCACATTCGGTATGCTTATGCGTCGCGGATTCCAAGGTTCCGGCATGTCCGAATCAGTGTCGGAGCCCGACGTGGGTGCCGACGAACTCGCCGCGCTCAAACTGGTGGCCGCCGACGGCGGCCTGTCGGCCCCGGTCAAGGTGTCCTGTTCCGGACTGGCCGACCGCCTCGACGCCTCGAACCAGACGGCGTCGCGCCGCCTCCAGCGTCTCGAACGCGCGGGGTGGGTCGACCGCGACGTGGTGAGCGACGGCCAGTGGGTCGCGGTCACCGCCGACGGCGAGGCCGCCCTCCGCTCGGAGTACGAGGACTACCGGCGCATCTTCGAGAGCGACGACGCGGAACTCGCTCTGACGGGCCGGGTCACCAGCGGGATGGGCGAGGGCCGCCACTACATCTCGCTGTCGGGGTACATGGAGCAGTTCCGCGAGCGGTTGGGCTACGAGCCCTACCCCGGCACGCTCAACGTCGAACTCACCGAGGCGGGCGTGCGCGCCCGCGGCCGCCTCGGGTCGCTCTCGGGCGTCCCCATCGACGGCTGGGAGGACGAGGACCGCACCTTCGGTCCGGCGACGTGCTACGCCGCCACGGTCGAGCGGTCGGCGGCCGACGCGGACGGCGACGGGACCGACGAGGGGGCGTCGACGGTCGAGTCCGCCCACGTCATCGTACCCGACCGGACCCACCACGACGAGACCGAACTCGAACTGGTCGCGCCCGAACGCCTCCGCGACGCCCTCGGCCTCGAAGACGGCGACGAAGTGACCGTCCGGGTCGAGGAGGTGTGACTCCCGTGAGCCAGCGCGCGTCCGCCGACGCCGACCGGGCCGTCGAGGCGTTCCGCGACGGCGACCCCGTCCTGATACACGACGCCGACGACCGCGAGGGCGAGACGGACGTCGTCTACCCCGCGGGCGCGGTCACCCCGCAGGCCGTCTCCCACCTCCGCAACGACGCGGGCGGACTGGTCTGCCTCGCCCTCTCGCACGAGGTGGCCGCGGTGTTCGACCTCCCGTTCGTCGACGACGTCCTCGACCACCCCGCGGTCGGCCACGACGACTTGAGCTACGACGACCGGTCGTCGTTCTCGCTCACCGTCAACCACCGCGACACCTACACCGGCGTGACCGACGCCGACCGGTCGCTCACCATCACCCGCCTCGCGGACGCCGCGGCGGCCGCCGTCGCGCCCGACGCCTCCTACGGCGTAAGCGAGTTCGCCGAGGAGTTCCGCTCTCCGGGGCACGTCCACGTCCTCCGGGCCGCGCCGAATCTCCTCGACGACCGGCGGGGCCACACCGAACTCGGTATCGCCCTCGCCGACGCCGCGGGTCTGCCCCCCGCCGTGGTCGTGACCGAGATGCTCGACGACGACACGGGCGGCGCCCTCTCGAAGGCCGACGCGCGCGCGTACGCCGAGCGCAACGACTACGTCTACGTCGAGGGCGCGCGCCTCGTCGAGGCGTTCGCGTAGCGGACTCCGCTACAGGTCGCGCCAACTCCGCTCGGGCGTCCACCCGAGGCGCTCTCTCGCCTTCTCGATCGATACGAGCGCGTCGTACCCCTCGAACTCGGCGCGGATCTCGGCCCCGGGGTAGTGCTCCGCGACGAGTTCGGCCGTCGGCAGGTCGACGGCGGTGTCGGGCGCGGACACGAAGAAGCGCTCGTGGCCCTCGAACTCGGCCTCGACCGCGCGGTGTACGAACCGGGCGGCGTCGGCCGCGTGGACGTACGAGAACAGCGAGTTGCGCGTGCTCTCGAAAAGCCCGGCGTCGCGCAGGCCGGAGACGCTCCGGTCGTCCTCGACGAACCGCTCCCGGAGGGCGTCGTCGGTTGCCACCCACGGGAACCGAATCGAGGTGACCGTCTCCGGCGGCCCCTCGCGCCGGCCGAACCCGTCGGCGACGACTTCGAGCGCCTGCTTGCCGATGCCGTAGGCGGTGGAGGGTTCGAGCGGGACCGACTCGTCCACCGGGAGGTACGGCGGCGTCCGGGGGGTGGGTTCGTAGCCCGCGCCCATCGCACACAGCGACGACGCGAGCACCGCGGTGTCGAACCCGAGCCCCTCGGCCGCCTCCAGCACCGCGTAGGGGCTGAGAGCGTTGCTCTCGAACACGGCGTGGCCGGGGTTCGACTCCGGCGTGGGAATCATGCCGAGGTGGACCACCGCGTCGGCGTCGGCGGCGTTCAACGCGCCGTACACGTCGCCCGGGTCGGTGAGGTCCGCCCGGACGTAGGCGTCGGCGCGCGTCTCGCCGCGCTTCCCTCGGTTGACGTTCACCGTCCGGTAGCCCGCGTCGCCGAGCTGTGCGAGGACGGCGCGGCCGACGCTCCCGTTCCCCCCGGTGACCGCCACGGTTCGAGACATACAGGCTCCGTGGGCCGCGAGGTGGATAGTCCCGGCGGCCCGGACGGTTGGGTTTATGAGAGTGGCCGATAACCCCCGGGTATGGGATTCGACGAGATGGACGTGGAGACGATATGGATGGACGGTGAGTTCGTGGACTGGGACGACGCGCAGGTCCACGTGCTCACACACGGCCTCCACTACGGGTCTGGTATCTTCGAGGGCGTCCGCATGTACGACACGCAGGAGGGTCCCGCCATCTTCCGCTGGGACGAGCATCTCGACCGGTTCTACGCCTCCGGCAAGCCCTACGACCTCGACATCCCCTTCTCCCGCGAGGAACTCACCGAGGCGACGCTCGAACTCGTCCGCCGGGAGGGGCTCGAATCGTGCTACATCCGCCCCGTGGCGTTCTACGGCTACGACTCGCTGGGCGTCAGCCCCAAGGACTGCCCCGTCAACGTCGCCGTCGCGGCGTGGCCGTGGGGGGCGTACCTCGGCGAGGAGGCGCTGGAGAACGGCGTCGAGGTGATGGTCTCCTCGTGGCGCAAGCACGCCTCCTCCCAGATACCGACCAACGCCAAGACCACCGGCCTCTACGTCAACAGCATGCTCGCCGGCGAGGAGGCCCGCCGCCACGGCTACACCGAGGCCATCGTCCTCAACAAGGAGGGGAACGTCGCCGAGGGGCCGGGCGAGAACCTCTTTCTCGTGCGCGACGGCAAGATATACACCCCCGGCCTCTCCGAGAGCATCCTCGACGGCATCACCCGCGACACCGTCATCCAACTCGCGCGGGACCTCGGCTACGAGGTGAACGACACCGCCTCCATCTCCCGCGGCGAACTCAACACCGCCGACGAACTGTTCTTCACCGGCACCGCCGCGGAGGTCACCCCCATCCGCAAGGTGGACAACGTCGTCATCGGCAACGGATCCCGCGGCCCCGTGACCGAGGAGATACAGCAGGCGTTCTTCGACCTCGTGGAGCGGGAGACCGACGTCCACGACGAGTGGTTCACCTACGTCGAGACGTAAGCGGCCGAAGCTCTCCGTCCGCCCGTCGGCGGACACGTCTATGTGACTGGAATACCGAACTACTAACATAATGACCGACAGCTCCGACGGCGAACTGATCCACCGGAAACTCGACGCGGACGCGAAGAACCCGGGGATAGAGGTCGTGAAGGCCATCGCCGACATCCACGGGACGGACGCGACGGAGCTGGCGACGCTGCACGACTGCATCAACGGCGTCCTCGACAACCTCTTCTCCACCCCGCCGTCGCCGGAGGCCGAGGTGCGCGTGACGTTCAACTACGAGGACTACCGCGTCGGCGTCACACAGGACGGGGACGCGACGTTCGTCAGAGAGGAGTGACCGACCCGTCCCGTTCGCCGGTGTGCAGGCGGGACGGAGTCGACGCCCTCGGGTTCGCGCTCACCGCCCGAACACGTACGCCGCCCCCGACCACTCGACCGCGCCGTCGTCGAACGGCGCCCCGACGAGGACGGCGTCCCCCGAGACGGCCACCGAAGCGCCGAACCACACGGAACGGACGGCGTCGCCGGGGGTGAGTTTGGCCCGCCGCCCCCACTCCCCGCCCGAGCGGTCGAACACGTACGCCGCCCCGACGTCGGCGCCCGCGTCGTCGTCGTTCAACGCGCCGACGACGACCGCGTCCCCGGAGGTCGCCACCGAGAACCCGAAGAGGTCGTACCTCGCCGCGCCGTCGCCGTGGAGTTCGGCCTGCTGGGTCCACGTGCCGCCGTCCCGGTGGAACACGTACGCCGACCCGGCCGACTGGGCCACGTCGTCGTCGTAGCGAGCGCCGACGACGACGGTGTCGCCCGAGACGGCCACCGAGACGCCGAAGATGTCCTCCCTCGCGGCGTCGTCCGCGACGAGTTTGGCCCGCTGGGTCCACGTCCCGTCCTCGCGGACGAACACGTACGCCGCCCCGGCGTCGAGGCCCGCGGCGTCCGCGCCCGGAGCGCCGACGACGGCGGTGTCGCCCGAGACGGCCACGAAGCCGAAGTTGTCGCCCTCCGTGGCGTCGTCGGCGACGAGTTTCGCCTGCTGGGTCCACTCCCCGCCTTCGCGGACGAACGCGTACGCCGACCCGGACCACATGCCCGCGTCGTCACTCAGAGTGCCGACGACGGCGGTGTCGCCCGAAATCGCCACCGATCTGCCGAAGGTGTCGTCTTCCGCGGCGTCGCCGGGGGTGAGTTTCGCCTGCCGTGTCCACGTTCCGTCCGTCCGGACGAACACGTACGCCGACCCGGAGTCCTCGCCGGCGCCGTCGTCGTGGGAGGCCCCGACGACGGCCGTGTCGTCCGATATCGCCACCGAGGCGCCGAAGTAGTCCCCCTCCGCGACATCGTCGGCGGTGAGTTTGGCCTGTTGTGTCCAGCGCTCCTCCGAGCGGACGAACACGTACGCCGACCCGGCGTCCAGACTCGCATCGTCGTCTGATCGAGCGCCGACGACAGCCGTATCGCCGGAGACAGCCACCGAATCACCGAAGTAGTCGAGCACCGCGCCGTCGGACGCGGCGAGTTTCGCGCGTCGTTCGTACGGGCCGGGGGCCACCGGCGAGATAGCCCGTCGCGCGGTGTCGGTCGCGCCGAAGTCGTCGGTCACGCGGTGGGCGACGGTCACCGCCTCGGTCGAGTCGTACGCGCGGGTGACCATCCGCCCCCGCGTCTCGAAGGCCCCGTCGCCGTCGAGGTCCCACTCGTGTTCGAGTCGGTCGTTCGGCAGGTCGGGGTCGCCGGCCGCCGACTCGAACCGCACCGCTTCGCCGACCCCGGGCGTCGCCGTCGAGACGTCGAAGCGAGCGGTCGGCGGGCCGTTGAATCCATTCGGAACCCCGCCGAGGGCCGGGTTGGTCGCCCCGACCTCCCACCCGGGACCGTCGCCGACGACGCGGACGAGCGTGGTCGCGCGACCGCGCACGCTCACGACAGTCGCGTCGTCGGCCGCGTCGTAGCGGAGGCGGACTCCCCCCGCCCGTCCCGACCGCGTCGGACAGAGGCCCGCCGCCATCGCACGCTTGCCGCCGTCGAGGTAGTGGACGGCGAGCGACGCGAGCGCCGACGCGGGTTCGACTCTCGCGGCGCCGGGGCCGACGAAGTCGACGCCGACGCTCGGGCGGTCCGAGGCGGCGCGCGCGACTCGGGCGGCCCCCGGGAGACCGAAGACGCTCCCGAGGAGGCCGAGGACGACCGGTCGACGCGTCGTCCGCGCGGCGTCCGGGCGGTCGTGTCCGTGTGAATCCATACCGCGAGCGTCGCGGCGCGGTTCATTAACGTTTTTTCACACGTGTAATAATGTGTCTCGGAGCGGAGGGCGGTAGCGGTCGGCGTAGTCGCCCCCGAGTGACCGAAGGGAACGAGCGGCCTCTTCGGTCCACCGTCGCGGCGAAGCCGCGACGAGCCTTCGGTCGCTTCGCTCCCGAAGACGGCTTTTTGCGAGGAGGGTGAGGTCCCTTTGTGGGGAAGTCCGCGGCGGTGTCCCTAATAGTCGACCGCGAGTAACCGAAGGGAACGAGCGGCCTTTTTGGTCCAGCTTTTTGCGAGGAGGGTGCGCCACGGGCGCACCCGACGAGTAAAAAGGTGGTTAGGAGTCCCCGCCGATGTGGACCGGACTCCCGTCGTCGCCGCCCTCGTCGACCACGTCGATGCTGACGCCCTGCCGTTCGTCCTCGGCGAACCCGGCCGAGAGGATGCGCGTCAGGGCCTCCTCGACGCGTTCGTCCGTCTCCTCGATGTCCTCGGGGTCGACCTCCATCACGAACCCGGTGGTGATGTTGGGCGCGGTGGGCATGAACAGCACCACCTTGCCGTCCTTGGTGGTCTTGCCCGTCTTGAACGCGGTCATGCGGATACCGGGCCACACTTCGAGGCGGACGGGCGTCTGGAGGTCTTCGGTTCCGGTGAGCGCGGTTTCGACGGCGAGTTTGGAGGCGTTGTAGAGGACGCGGATGAGGGGGACGCGGTTCATGGCGCTGTCGAGGCCCGCCTCGAACAGCGTGCCGACCGTGGTGCGCATGAGGTAGCCCACCGACAGGACGAGGAGGAGGAACACCACGATGGCGACTGGGACGCCGATGGGGATGAAGACGCCCTGCGCGACCTTGATCGCCGGGAGACTGTTGATGAGCGGTAGTTGGGCTATCTGGGAGTAGAGCCAGTTCAGGACGAAGAGGATGACGAGAATCGGGGTGAGGACGACCAGTCCGCTCGCGAAGTCGCGTCTCCAGGAGGACATCTGTTACCCCTCCGTGCGCCCCCCGAGGTAAAGAGGGCTTTCGTCTGCGTCGACAGGTCGCTTCACGTTCCGGTCACCGCCCGGAGGGCGAACGCGAGGTTCTCCTTTCGCTCGCGCACCCGCCGGTAGAAGTACGACAGCCACCGGTCGCCGTAGGGGGCGTACTGCCACACGTCGACTCCCTCGCGCGCGAGTTCCCGTTGGGCGCGTTCGCGCACGCCCATCAGCATCTGCACCTCGTACGACGTGCCGTACTCCTCGTGGTACTCGCGCGCCAGCGATATCATCTCGGGGTCGTGGCTCCCCACGGCGACGGTGCCGACGTAGTCCCGGAACAGGCGTTCGAGGTTCTCGCGGTACGCCTCGTTGACGGCCGACCGTGACTCGTAGGCCACGTCGGCCGGTTCGTCGTACGCGCCCTTGACGAGCCGAATCTTGCCCGGCACGTCCGCGAGTCGCTCCACGTCGCCGTGGGTCCGCCGGAGGTTGGCCTGCACGCACACGCCGAGGCCGCCGCCGAACTCCCGTGCGAGGTCCTCGAACGCGTCGAGGGTGGCGTCCGTGGTGGTGGCGTCCTCCATGTCGCACCACACGAACACGTCCCGCTCTCGCGCCGCCTCGACCACCCGCCGGTAGTTCTCCCGGAAGGCGTCCTCGCCCACGCCGAGGCCCAACTGCGAGGGTTTGACCGAGATACAGGCGTCGAGGCCCGAGTCCCCGACGTCGGCGACGAGTCGGCGGTACGCCGCCGCGTCGGCGTCGGCCTTCCGCCGGTCGTCGTAGTGCTCGCCGAGGCGGTTGAGGATGACCGAGACGCCGTCCGCGTTCATCTCGCGCACGTGGTCCAACGCCACCGCCGTCTCCTCCCCGGCGACGAACTTGCTCGCCACGGGCGGTATCATGGACGGACGTAGCCCCGCCCGGCATATCAGTATTCCGTCACTCGGACCCGCCGGGCGAGCGAACCGTCGGCGCTTAAAACCCCGGCGCTCGTGGACGCGCACATGTTGGGTTCGGTACTGGTCCGCGCGTTCTGGGCGATGCTGCCGGCGTACGTTCCGAACAACGTCGCGGTGCTGTTGGGCGGCGGCCCGCCCATCGACGGCGGACGGACGCTGAACGGCGAACGCGTCCTCGGCGACGGCAAGACGTGGCGGGGCACGGCGGCGGGAACCGCGGCGGGGACGGCCCTCGCTCTCCTGTTGAACGCCGTCCGGCCGACGGCGGAGGACCGCCTCGGCGCGTCCCTGCCCGAGTTCTCCCTGCGTTCGGGGTTCGCCCTCGCGTTCGGCGCGATGCTCGGCGACATCGGGGCTTCGTTCGTGAAGCGCCGGACGGGCCGCGAACGCGGCGCGGCGTTCCCCGGCCTCGACCAGCTCGACTTCGTGGCGGGGTCGCTCGGCCTCGCCTCCCTCCTCGCCGGCGACTGGTTCGAGGACACGTTCGAGGCGCCCGTCTTCGTCGCGGTGGTGGTGATGACGCCCGTCCTCCACGTGGTCACCAACGCCGGCGCGTACCTCCTCGGCCTGAAGGACGAACCGTGGTAGGCGACGCGGCGACGTCTGCCCGGGCGCGCCGGCCGACCCGCGCCGGTCGTAATCACGGGCGTTTATACGCCGCCGTTCCCTCCCCTCGACCGATGGCCGACGACGCACTCATCCGGGCGCTACGAGACGCCGACGCGGTGCAGTTCGGGGAGTTCGAACTCTCCCACGGCGGTACCAGCGACTACTACGTCGACAAGTACCTGTTCGAGACGGACCCCGACTGCCTCGAACGCATCGCCGCGGCGTTCGCGGACCGACTCGACGGCGAGAAACTCGCGGGCGTCGCCCTCGGCGCGGTGCCCCTCGTGGCCGTCACCGCGGCGGAGACGGGCACTCCCTACGTCATCGCGCGCAAGGAGGCCAAAGAGTACGGCACGGGCAACCGCATCGAGGGCCGTCTGGAGGCGGGCGAGGAAGTGGTGGTGTTGGAGGACATCGCCACGACGGGTCAGAGCGCCCTCGACGCCGTGGAAGCCCTCCGCGAGGCGGGCGCGACGGTGAACCGGGTCGTCGTCGTGGTGGACCGCGAGGAGGGGGCGCGCGAACTGCTGGCCG
Organism: Haloferacaceae archaeon 50; assembly: GCA_046097085.1. Taxonomy (GTDB): domain Archaea; phylum Halobacteriota; class Halobacteria; order Halobacteriales; family Haloferacaceae. The sequence goes on from CP175567.1 coordinate 917,292, forward strand.
ACGCCGGCGTGGAACTGGAGTCGCTGGTCACGGCCTCGGAACTGCTGGCCGACGCCGACCGCTGAGGCGGCCGATTCCGTCGTTCGCCCGCCGTTTCCCCCCGGCGCCGCGGCGGCGTGGCGATACACGTCCGTGGGTGATTCTCTCACTCGTCTATATCGAATCACTCATGTTCGTGCAACCGCGTAGGTCGGCCCATGAACAGGGCAGAGAAGGCCGCCCTCCAGTTGCAGGCCGTCGCCGTCCTCCGCATGCTCAAGGACACCCGAACGTACGAGGAACTGTCGTCGCTCACCGGCCTCCCCGCCGGCGACCTGAACCGCTACGTCAACGGCCACGTCCTGCCCGGACTCGAACGCGCCCGCGAGGTGGTCGAGGGCGTCGGCCGCGAGGCCCTCGCGGACGAACTCGAAGCGCGGGTTCGCTTCGACGAGGAAGGGTACGTCGACAACTCCGCCGTCGTGTTCGACCAGTCCTTCCTGGACCTCGTGGCCCCCGTGGCCGCCAACTCGCTCGAGTTCGACCGCCCGGACGTGGTGTTGACCGCCGCCACCGACGGTATCACCCTCGGCGCGGCGATGGCGTCGTACTTCGACGCCCGCCTCGCCTACGCCAAGAAGTCGAAGGAGACGGCCGTCGAGGAGTTCATCGAGGCGCGCCAGCGTCTCGACTCCGGCATCGAACTCACCTACTACCTCCCGGCGTCGTCCATCTCGTCGGGCGAACGCGTCCTCGTCGTCGACGACCTCATCCGGTCGGGCGAGACGCAGGAACTCCTCCTCGACATCGCCACCACCGCCGACGCCACCGTCGCCGGCGTGTTCACCCTCATCGCCGTCGGCGAGGAGGGGGTCGACCGGGCGCGCGAACTCACCGACGCGCCCGTGGGCGCACTCACGACGTTCGAGTGAGGCGACCCGCCGTGTCGTGTGCACGTTTGTGCGTCTCTCGCCGCGGCCCGATGGGAACCCTTAAGAACTGAAACACGTCTATGCTCATCCACACCTCATGAGCAGAGACGACGTGACCGCGGACTCATCGTCGGGCGTCGCCGGGCGCCTCGCGGACTACTTCGACCTCGAAGAACACGGCACCACCGTCGGCACGGAGGTCCTCGCGGGCCTCACGACGTTTCTCACGATGTCGTACATCGTGGTGGTCAACCCGAGCATCCTCGCGGGCGTCCCGGGCGAGAAACCCGGCATAATCGTCCCGGGCTACTCCCACGACGCCACGGTGTCGATGATAGCCGTCGTCACCATCGTCGCCGCCGCGGTGGCGACGCTCATCATGGCGTTCTACGCCAACCGGCCGTTCGCGCAGGCCCCCGGCCTCGGCCTGAACGCCTTCTTCGCGTTCACCGTCGTGGGGTCGCTCGGCATCCCGTGGCGGACGGCGCTGGCGGCCGTGGTGGTCGAGGGTCTCGTGTTCATCCTCCTCACCGCCGTGGGCGCGCGGGAGTACGTCATCCGCCTGTTCCCCGAACCCGTCAAGTTCGCCGTCGGCACCGGTATCGGCCTCTTTCTCGCCATCATCGGTTTGCAGGCCATGGGCATCGTCGTGGACGACGCCTCGACGCTCGTGACCCTCGGGAACGTCGCGTCCGACCCCGTGGCCGTGCTCTCGGTGGTGGGCCTCTTCTTCACGTTCGCGCTCTACGCCCGCGGCGTCCGCGGGTCCATCATCTTCGGCATCCTCGGCACCACCCTCCTCGGCTCTCTCGTGACGCTCGTCGGCCTCGTGGAACCGGGCGTCGTCGCGCCGGCGTTCGTCCGGAACGGCGGGATAGACGGGGCCGCGCTGATGAACAGCCTGTTCGGCGCGCAGTACGACGTGTCGCCGCTGGCGGGCGCGTTCCTCGCGAACGTCGGCGACATCGAGGCGTTCTCGTTCGCGCTGGTGGTGTTCACCTTCTTCTTCGTCGACTTCTTCGACACCGCGGGGACGCTCGTCGGCGTCGGACAGGCGGGCGGCTTCCTCGACGACGACGGCAACCTCCCCGACATCGACAGGCCGCTGATGGCCGACGCCGTCGGCACCACCGTCGGCGGGATGCTCGGCACCTCCACGGTCACGACGTACATCGAGTCGGCCTCGGGCGTCGAGGAGGGCGGCCGGACCGGCCTGACCGCGCTGGTGGTCGCCGTGCTCTTCCTGTTTTCGCTCGCGCTGGTGCCGCTCGCCACCGCCATCCCGATGTACGCCTCCCACATCGCGCTGGTCGTCATCGGCGTCGTGATGCTCCGGCAGGTGGCCGAGGTGGCGTGGGACGACGTCACCTACGCCGTCCCCGCGGGCATGACCATCCTCGTGATGCCGTTCACCTACTCCATCGCCTACGGCATCGCGGCGGGCATCGTCTCGTTTCCCATCGTGAAGGTGGCCGCGGGCGAGACCGACGACGTGCGTCTCGGCCACTGGGTGCTCGCCGCGGCGTTCGTGGTCTACTTCTTCGTCCGCACCAGCGGCGTCTTGACCGCGGCGGTGTAGACGACGCTTCGGTCATCCTACCGATGCGGTGTAGGTGACGCCTCGGTGCGTCCTGCCGACGTCGAGCGGTTCCGCGCTCTCTCGCCGCTCACTCCCGCTCTCTGAGGGTCCGCACCGTCACGCCCGCCGTGACGACGACGACCACTAGCGTCGCGGCGAGGACCGCGGCGAGGTCCCCCGCCGGCGCGCGACCGAACGCGACCAACAGGTTCGCGACGAAGGCCGCCGTCAGGACGAGGAGGAGGGCGAGCGAAGTCCAGACGGCCCGTCGCGCGATACGATTCACTGTGATTCGTTGCGACTTCCGATTATTTCTATCATACCATTCGTCGCGGCTAGCGCCGGGGCCGTCGTGGCGCTGGCAGTCACCCTGTAGAGCGGGTCGCGGAGTGACGCGAGACGCGCACGGAGCCGTCGCTCTCTTGTGTTCGGCGGTACAACCGTGAGGCGATGGCAGAGATAGAGTTCTACGTGCTACCGGGCTGTCCGTACTGCGCGAAGGTCGAAGACAAGCTACAGGAACTCGACCTCGACTACGAGAGCCACACGGTTCCCCAGTCGAGAGACGAACGGGACGAGGTGGAAGAGGTGTCGGGTCAGCGCGGCGTCCCCGTCATCGTCGACCCCGACAACGACGTCGACGGGATGCACGAGTCCGACGACATCGTGGAGTACCTAGAGCGCACCTACGGCGACGCAGCCTGAAGCGGGGCGAGGCGAAGCGGCGCGGGGCGACCCGAGTCGGTCGCGGAGAGGCGGGTCGGTCGGGCCGAGTTAACTCTCGGCGGGTTCGCGCGCGCGTTCGCGGATGAGGTCGCGTATCGCGTCGGGGTCGTTGATGTCCGCGAGTTCCTCGCAGGAGACCAGCGCGGTGCCGTCGACGGACTCGCGCTTGGACTGCTCCTCCGTGAAGTAGACCGACCGGGTGCGCGTGACCTCCCCGATGGAGGACATGATGCGCGCGCGCTTCTCCGCGCTCTGGTTGAACGTCGAGTGGCCCGTGAGGAGGTGGGACTCGCGCCGGTCGTTGTCCTCGCTGACCGCCTTGAACGGCGCGCGAGCGGTGGGGTGGAACTCGAACCCCGCGGCCGACAGCACCGTCACGACGTGCTGGTCGTTCGGGTCGGCGTCCGGGTCCTCGGGCGTGGGGTCGGCGTCGCGCACCTCCTCCGCGCCCTCTATCACGTCGACGGGACTGGAGAACGGCTGGTCGAACAGTTCCTCCAGCTTGATTGCCACGTCGATGGAGGCGTTCATCCCGTCCTCGTACTTCGAGACGGTCCGCCGGGAGACGCCGAGTTCGGTCGCCAACTTGCCGAGACTCCATCCCTTGTCCTTGCGACGGTCCTCTAACAGGTCGCCGTCGATGCTGACGTACAGGCCGCCCGGGGCGGCGTAGATGAGCGGCGGTACCTCCTCCACGAACAGGTCCAACGCGGTGTCGGGGTTGAGCACCGGGACGCCGTGGCGGAAGTAGACCACCCCGGGCTTGAGGTCCTCGTCGCGGGTGCGCATCCCCACCACCATCGGCGTCGCGGAGAGGTAGGTGCCGAGTCGGCGCATCTCGGACCCGGTGACGGCGTCGAACGCGTCGATGTTCCCGAGTATCTTGAGCAGGAGCAGGTCCTCGCCCCGCCGCGCGGCGAGGTCGAAGCTCTTGGGTCGGACCGAACAGCGGTCGCTCACCACGAATCCCGCGTCGTTGAGCATCGCGGTGATGTTTCCGACCAGAGCTGACCGTGACATACCTGAACTTAAGTGATTCGTTCCATATATGTGTTTTGCCCTCCCACCCCGAGACGCCTCCGGTTCTGACTCCGACTCTAGCCCGTTTAAATACTGCGTACGGACGGCTCCGTCGTCGCCCGCGACTCGAAAGGGGTTACTCCCTCGGACGGCTACGCCCTGCCATGACCGTCGTGGGTCTGGACGACACGGACTCCCGGGAGCGCGGGATGTGCACCACCTACCTCGCCACCCGCCTCGCCTCGCGCCTCGCCGACGCCGGCGGACGCGTCGAGCGACGCCTGCTGGTCCGTCTCAACCCCGCCGTCGAGCACAAGACGCGGGGCAACGCCGCCCTCGCCCTCCACACCGACCTCCCGCCGGCGGACGCGTTCGAACTCGCCGCCGCCGAACTCGACCGGTGGGCCGTGACCGACGACGACCGCACGAGTCCGGGGGTGGTGGTCGCCCCCGGCGACGCCGACGCGGTGCCCGACGACGTGGCGGCGTTCGCCCGGGACGCGGTGCGCGACCACCACGCCGTCGAGGACGCCGTCGCCCTCGCCGACGCGCGCGGCTACGACCACCGCGGGTGGGCCGGCGGCCGCGGCCGCATCGGCGCCCTCGCGGCGGTGGGCGCGTGGGCCGCGTTCGACGAGTGGACCTACGAGCGCATCTCCTACCGCGAGTTCGACCGCTGCGGGACGCCCCGCGAGGTGGACCGCGACTCGGTGTTCGCGGCCGCCGATACCGCCTACCCCGACGCGTGGGACACGGTGGACCGCGCGGAGGGACAGGCGGTGTGCGTCCCGCGCGCGCCCGGCCCCATCCTCCACGGTATCCGGGGCGACGACCCCGACGTCGTCCGGTCGGTCGCCGCGGAGATAGAGAGCGAACCCGTCGACCGCGCCGCGACGTTCCTCACGAATCAGGGCACCGACGCCCACCTCCGCGACGCCGCCCTCGGCGAGGTGCGCGACGGGCGCGCCTACCGCGTCACCGGCGAGGTAGTGAGCGCTCCGGAGACGCGGGCCGGCGGCCACGTGTTCGTCACGCTCGCGGCGGACGCGGATGCGGTCGCCGACGCCGAGGCCGACGCCCCGCGCCTCGACTGCGTCGCCTTCGAACCCACGAAGCGGTTCCGCGACCGGGTGCGCGCGCTCCGCCCCGGCGACCAGGTCACGGCGTGCGGCGAGGTGAGTCGCGGCACGCTCAAACTCGAGAAGTTCGCGGTCCGCGAACTCGTCCGGACGGAGCGGGTGACGCCGACCTGTCCGGCGTGCGACCGGACGATGGAGAGCGCCGGCCGTGGGCAGGGCTACCGGTGCCGCGACTGCGACACGACCGCGGCCGAGAAGGCGTCGCGGCCGGTGGAGCGCGAACTCGAACTCGGCTGGTACGAGGTGCCGCCCTGTGCGCGCCGACACGTGGCCAAACCGCTGGCCCGCGGCGGGTTCGACGCCCCGGTCCACCCCGAGCGGTGAGCCACCGTCCCGAACGGATACTCGCCGGTGCGGCGGCCTCTCGCCCCGCCGACGGGCGTTTCGGCCGCGGCGGTCCGCCGGCCGTATCCCGACCGTTTCGGCGTCGGTAGGCGGCTTTAACGCCCGAATTGTTCCGGCCGTTTCGTCGATAGGCAGCCCATAGCAAAGGGGTGGTAGCCCCTCGGTGAGAGTGTGACGCGGAGTGTGGCCGCGTCCGAGGTGTCAACCAATGAGTCCCCCTCGTGATGCCCCCGAACGGAGTCAGTCGGCGCCCAGCGACGACTGGCCCCAGTTCGCCATCGAGTGCGTCATCGAGAGCGACGACGGCTCCGACCGCTGCACGCTCCACCCCCGTGATGCCTCCTCCGAGGAACTCGCCGACACCTGGATAACGGCCGCGGAGGGGTCGTACATCAGCGTCACGCGGATTCGCTGACCCGGCCCCTCTCCACTCGGCGTCGCACCGGTCCCGATGCCTTCCCCCCATCCCCTACCCGTTTCCCTTCCCCCCATCAGTCCCGACGTAGCCGCGCCGCTCCCCGACCGACGCACAGTGACTGGCCGGTCCGCGGAGCGCCCCCCGTCGACGGCTACGTCTTGAGACCGCTGCCCGTGAGCGCCACCACCACGTCGTCGTCCGCGTCCACCGCGCCTCGCTCCCGGTACGCCCGGAGCGCCGCGGGGCCGACGGCCGCCGTGGGTTCGACGTAGAACCCGCGCCGGTGGAGGGCGTCGAGTTCCGACTCGACCGCCGCCGCCGAGAGCGCTATCGCGTCGCCGCCCGTCTCGCGGACGGCGCGGCGTATCTCCTCGCCCCGCACCGGGTCGCGTATCTGGATGCCGTCGGCGACGTCGTTGGGTGCGTCTTCCGAACCGTCGCCGTGGAACGCATTCGCGACCGGGGCGTACCCGGCGGCCTGCGCGCCCAACAGTCGGGGCACCCGGTCGGTCCACCCCGCCTCGCGGAGCGCGCGGAACCCGCGGTACGCGCCGAGAAAGAGCGTGCCGTGGCCCACAGGCGTCACCACGGCGTCGGGCACCGACCAGCCCCGCCGGGCGGCTATCTCGTAGGCGACGGTCGCGGTACCCGCGAAGAACGCGGGGTTCCACGCGTGGCTGGCGTACCAGCCCTCGCCCGCCTCCACGGCGGCGACGCAGGCGTCGGTCACGTCCTCGCGCGACCCCTCGACCCGGACCGGCGTCGCGCCCGACCGCTCGATTGTCCGGAGCTTCGACGCTTTGACCGAGGCGGGGACGTATATCTCCGCGTCGAGGCCGGCGCGGGCGGCGTAGACGGCGACGGCGGCCCCCGCGTTGCCCGACGAGTCCTCGACCACCGTCTCGACCCCGAGTTCGACGGCGCGCGAGAGCGTCGCCGTCGCGCCGCGGTCCTTGAAGCTCCCGGTAGGGAACACGTACTCCAGTTTGAACGAGGCGTTCCACTCCGGCGCGTCGACCAGCGGCGTGAACCCCTCGCCGAGCGTCGGCCCCCGCTCGACGGGCAGGAACGCGTCGAACGCCCAGAGGCCGTCGCGCGCGTCGAGCGCCGCCGGGTCGGGCGCGGGGCCGTCGGGGAGCGGGCGCGTCTCGAACTCCAGCGGGTGACCGCACGCACACCGCCACCGGTCGCGGTAGGTCGCGCCGCAGGCCGGACACGCGAGCGAGGCGGGCGAGGAGACCATCGGCTCAGTAGGTGTCGATGTTGGTGCCGACCGAGCAGACGTACTCGCCGGAGGCCACCTGCGGGAGGCGGCGGGTCCGCCAGAACACGCCGTGCTTGTCGGCGGTCACCCGCGCCTTTAGCTTCCCGAAGACGTCGGACACCTCGAACAGGGTGTCGTCCGGCGCGACGCGTTCGCCGAGGTGCTTCTTGAACCGGACGAGGCCGCCGGAGGGCGACCCGTACTGGTCGAAGCCCTTCGCGCGGGTCTGGGCCTCCTGCTCCGGGGCGTCGTCGAGGAAGCCGTAGCCGCGCAGGACGTTGAACACGCCCTCGACGCCGATGCGGATGGAGGACTCGTCCCACCCGACCGACCCGCCGAGTTCGGGGTCGATGGTGGGGATGCCCTCGTCGGGCGCGACGCGCGCCAGTTGACCGTCGGGCCCCTTCTGGTCGAGGATGTAGCCCGTGCCGAACGTCTTGGCGAGGTCGAGACACTGGCCGTGGAGGCGGTGGTGGGAGCCACAGCGCACCCGCACCTCGTCTATCATCCGCGAGGTAGAGCCCTGGTGGAGGTCGAGGATGAGGTCGGCCCGTGAGGCGGCGTCGAACGTCGCCGCCGCGATTCGCTCGGAGGAGGTGCCGTTCTCGTCGCCGGGGTACGCCCGGTTCATCTTGGTGTCGTCGATGGGGTTGCGGTGCTCGGCCACCTGGAACGCGTGGTAGTTGACGATGCCGACCACCAGCACCGTCCCGGATAGCTCCGCGGGGTCCATCTGCGGAACCGCCCGCTGGACGACGCCGATGCCGTTGAGTTCGTCGCCGTCGCTCGCGGCCTGCACGTACAGCGTCTTTCCGTCCTTCGCGCCGTTGACGACGGCCACCGGGAGCCTGACGGGACTTCCGTCGCGGGTCTCGCCCACTTCGAGTCGCCCCGTGTCGACCTCCCCCGGAGCCGCGCTCGCGGTCCCGAGTGTCGTCATTACCCGTGAATCGGACGCACCTCCCTTTAGGGGTTCGGTCCCGCGGTCGGCCCGCCCGTCCGCCGTCGCCCGGTCGGCGGGTCCGCGACGCCGCGACTCGGCCGAGTCGGTGGGGCTTTGTCCCTCCGCCGCCAACCCGCCCGCGTGACCGACGAGACGCCCGGACGACCGCCGACGCGCACCCTCGCGGACGCCCTCGACGTGCCCCGGAACGCCGCGGTGGGCGCGGTCGTCGGTCTCCTCGTCGCCGCCGGCGCGTACCTGTTCCGGGTGCTCGAACTCGTGGGGCCGTTCCGCGGGACGCGCCAGTACCCGGTGCTCGGCCCCGAGGGCTGGTTCCTCGTCCTCGCGTTCGTCCTCGCGACGACCACGGCGCTCCTCGTCACGTTCCTCCTGACGCTCGTCTCGGCGTACCGCTTCGCGCGTGAGATGTGACTCCCGCTTGACCCCTGCCCCGGCAGTCCGGTCCGGTCCGGTCCAGTTCCGCGCCCGCTACTGGAACTCCTGCCGCGCGCCCAGTTCGACCGTCACCGTCTGTCGCTGGCCGTCCCGGATGATACCGAGTTTCACCGTCTCCCCGGGACTCGTGTTGAGTTCGAGGTAGGCGAGCAGTTCCTGCCGCGACGACACCTTCTGACCGTTCACGCTCACGATGACGTCGCCGCCCACGGGGACCCGGAACCCGCTCACGCGCTTCGTGCCGGTGCTCGGTTGGAGCACCCCGTCGGCCGGACTCCCCTCGACCACGTTCCGGACGAGGAGGCCCTGTGCCTGGTCGAGGTTGTTGGCCCGCGCGACGGCCTCGGTCACGTCGACGAGTTCCACGCCGAGGAACGGGTGTCGGTACGTGCCGTTCTGGATGAGCGCCGGCACCACCTTCCGTACCAGCGGCGCGGAGATGGCGAAGGCGATGTCGTTGCCACCCCCCGAGTTGATGACGCCCAGCACCTCGCCGTCGAGGTTCATCAGCGGTCCGCCGCTGTTGCCGGGGTTGACTGGCGCGTCGGTCTGGATGGCGTTGGGGATGTTGAACTCCGCGTTCGGACTCGGCACCGACCGGTTGACGCCGCTCACGACGCCGTGGGTGAGCGACCCGTCCAGTCCGTAGGGGCTCCCGATGGCCGCCACGCGCGTCCCGATGACCGGGTCCTCCTTCACCAGCGACAGCGGCGTCGCGTAGGACGGTTTGTTCTGCACCCGGATAACGGCGAGGTCGGTGAACCGGTCGGTCCCGACCACCCTCGCGGTGACGGACTCGCCCTTCGAGAACAGCACCTGCACCCGTTCGCTGTTGGTCACGACGTGGTAGTTCGTGACCACGTGCGAGTCGTCGTAGACGAACCCCGACCCCAGTCCGCCGTTGGGCACCCGAATCTGGACCACCGACCCGATGGTCTGCTGGTAGACCTGCGTGAAGACGCTGCCCTCGCCCTCGGGGGCCGAGGCGGTCCCCGTACCCGCGTTCGCGCCTGCCCTCTCGGTCGTCGTCGCGTTCGCGCCGCCGCCGCCGTCGTCGGTGGCGTTCGGGGCTGCGTCGGACCCGAGCGAGCATCCAGCGAGGCCGGCCGCCGCCGCCGTTCCGAGCGCACCGAGGAACGTTCGTCGAGTCCGCGAGGCGTCCCCCGCCGTCGACGCACCGCTCCCGTCCGGTCCTGACCCGCCGTCCGTGTTCATGCGTGCCACTGAGAGACACGTATGTAAAGGCGCGTTGGCCTTCCGGGGTGGCCGCGCCCTCGGTGGGGCCGCGAGCGACGGCCGTCTGTCGACCGCCGACCGACCCGACTCGGCCACTCGCCTCAGTACTCGAACTCGCGTTCGTCGCCGACGAGGCTCCCGAGTCGCTCCGCGCCCGCGCGGGTGCCCTTGGCGATGAGCACGTCGCCCGCGCGGAGGCGGGTGGTGGGGCCGGGCGAGACCACCCAGTCGCGGTCGGTCCCCCCGTCGTTGCCGCGCCGGACGGCGATGACCAGCATCCCCGTCTCGGTCTTGACCATCTCGTCGCCGAGCGTGCGGTCCTCGAGGCCGCTCCCCGACGCGACGGTGAGGCGAACGATGACCTCGTCCGACTCCTCGACGGCCGCCGCCACCACGGGGTGGGTGTCGAGTCCGCGCAGGACGCCCTCGCTTATCTCCAACGCGGCGTCGCTTATCTCCTCTGTGGCGGTGGCGAGGTGGACGAGCCCCCGGAGCGACACGGGGTCGTCCGCGCGCGTGGCCGCCCGCAGCGTCCACGCCTCCAGCCGCGACTTGAGGGCGTCCACCTCGGCTTCGAGTTCCGACACCTCCTCGGCCACCCCCTCGCTGTCGAACAGCACCGCACCGTAGGCGAGGTCGACCGCGAGTTCGCTCATGTTCTTCATCGTGACTATCGAGTCCACCGCGCGTTCGAGGTCCTCGCTGGTGGGCGTCGCGGCGTCGGGCGGGCGGTAGGCCTCGCCGGTGGCCGCCTCGTAGACGGTCTCGAGGCCCTCCTTGACGCCCCGGAGCAACACCACGTCGCCGCCGCGGAGGACGGTGTCGTGGTCGGGGTTGGGTATCCACACCCCTTCACGCCGGACGGCGATGACGCGCACGCCCGTCTCCGTCTCGAGGTTGAGGTCGCCGAGGCTCCGCCCGGCGTACGCGGAGTCGGGGGCCACCTGCCCGCGCACGAGTATCTCGACGGCCTCGGTGAGCGCCGCCCTGAGCACCTCGGGGAGGCCGATGTCCTCCAGCACCACCTTGGCGATGTCGCCCGCGGCCTCGGCTATCTTCTCCGCCGCGCCGATGATGCCGAGGACCGGCGCGAGCTCCTCGGCGTCCTCGGGGCTCCGGGCGGCCATCAGGAGGCTCATGCGCGCCTGCATCTGTAGCACGTCCATCCTGTCTTCGAGCGTCAGCACCTCCGCCGCGATGTCGTCGCTCTCGTGGAGGACCGCGGAGTACGACAGGTCGATGAGTAGCTCGGCGGTGTCTTTCATCTCCGAGAGGACCTCCTTCACACTGACCGGTTCGTACTCCACGTCCTCGGGGTCCATGCCTCGGCGTTCTCGGTCGGGCGAGAAAAGGTTTGTCGGGTCCGACCCCGCCGGCGCGACGGCGTCGGGGGGGTCGGCCCCACTGACGAATCGTCAGTCGTTCGGCCCAAAAACCAGCCGTTGTTCGGCTATCCGACCGACGCACCCGGAGACGGAACGCGTCACATGGGCGAACGATAACGCTTTTTTGAGACGGACCGGAAGTCAAACGCATGTCAGACGAACTTAAGCGTGGGCTCGAGGGAGTGCTGGTCGCCGAGTCGGGACTCAGTTACATCGACGGGGAGGCCGGCCGACTCGTCTACCGCGGCTACCCCATCGAGGCCCTCGCTCGTGACGCGTCCTACGAGGAGGTCCTCTATCTCCTCTGGAACGGGGAGCTCCCGTCGGCGGACGAACTCGACCGGTTCGAACGGGAGATGGCCGCCGACCGGGCCCTCGACGAGGACGTGCAGGAACTCGTCCGCAACCTCGCCGAGGCGGACGAGAACCCGATGGCGGCGCTCCGGACCGCGGTGTCCGCCATGTCGGCGTACGACGAGGACGTCGACGACATCTCCGAGGCCGACCGCGAGACGAACGTCCGGAAGGGGCGTCGTCTCACCGCCAAGATGCCGACGGCCGTCGCGGCGTTCACGCGCATCCGGAACGGCGACGACCCCGTCGAGCCCCGCGAGGACCTGAGCCACGCCGCCAACTTCCTCTACATGCTCAACGGCGAGGAACCCGACGAGGTGCTGGCGGAGACGTTCGACATGGCGCTCGTGCTCCACGCCGACCACGGTCTCAACGCCTCCACGTTCTCGGCGATGGTGACCGCCTCCACTCTCTCTGACCTCCACAGCGCCGTCACCAGCGCCGTCGGCACCCTCGCCGGTGGCCTCCACGGCGGCGCGAACCAGAACGTGATGGAGATGCTGCAGGAGGTCGACGAGAGCGACAAGGACCCCACCCAGTGGGTCGTCGACGCTCTCGAACAGGGTCGCCGCGTGCCCGGGTTCGGCCACCGCGTCTACGACGTCAAGGACCCCCGAGCCAAGATTCTCGGCGAGAAGAGCGAGGAACTCGGCGACGCGGCGGGCGACCGCAAGTGGTACGACATGTCCGTCGCCATCGAGGACTACGTGATGGACGAGAAGGGCCTCGCGCCCAACGTCGACTTCTACTCCGCCTCCACCTACTACCAGATGGGCATCCCCATCGACGTGTTCACCCCCATCTTCGCCATGTCGCGCGTCGGCGGGTGGATCGCCCACGTGCTCGAACAGTACGAGGACAACCGCCTCATCCGTCCCCGCGCCCGGTACGTCGGCCCCGAGGACGAGGAGTTCGTCCCCGTCGACGAGCGGTGACGTAACGCCCGCGACGAGACGCCCCCGCAGTTCGCCTCTCTCCTCTCTTCCACGTTCGACGCTCCCGCCGGGAGACTCATGGCCGTCCCGGCCCTCTCGCCGGTATGCGCGTGTTCGTCTACGGGACGCTCACCGACCCCGCCACCGCGGGCGAGGTGCTCGACTCGTTCGTCTACACCGGCCCCGCCGTGCTAGAGGGCCTTCACGCCGTCGCCGGACGGTACCCGACGCTCGCCCCCGGCGGCCGGGTGGGCGGACGCGTCCTCCGGACGCGCGAAATCGAGACCCTCGACGCCTACGAGGGCCTCGACCGGGGCCTCTACGTCCGCGTCGGCGTGCCCGTGAGCGACGACCCGGCCGACACCGGGGCGAACGACGTGGACGCTCCGGACGCCGACGACGGTGCGGCCGTCGACGACGCTCCGGACGCCGCCCGCGTCGCCGTCTACGTGGGCGACCCGGACGTCCTCGACGCGGACGCGACGTGGCCGGGCGAGGGGTCGTTCCGCGAACGCGTCGAACGCTACGTCGCGGACCGCGACGTGAGGGTGCGTCTCGACCCGGACTGACGGACGGCGGACGCGCGTCCGACGTCCGTTTCGGCGTCGTCGCCGTCTCGCACTTTCACTTTCACCGCGCATAGGGGACGTTTATACTCTCGGCGTCCGGAGAATCAGTCGCGCGTCACACGCGCCCCCATTCCCCCTTTCCCCTTCACACGCTCCGGAGCGACGCGTCGCTCTCTGCGGCGCACCAACCTCCCGTCCCCCAATCGTTAACCGACCGCTCCGGCTACTCCGTCCATGCTCTCGATAGCCGACGTCCGCGAGGCGCGGCCGCGGGTCGCGGAGGTGGCGCGCGAGACGCCCCTCGAACGCTCCTACACGTTCTCCGACATGTCCGGCGCGGACGTCCACCTCAAGTACGAGACGTTCCAGCGCACGGGGTCGTTCAAGATACGCGGCGCGGCCAACCGCATCGCGACGCTCTCGTCCGCCGAACGCGAGGCGGGGGTGGTGACCGCGTCGGCCGGCAACCACGCGCAGGGCGTGGCGCTGGCGGCCACCCGCGCGGGCGTCGACTCGAAGATAGTGATGCCCGAACACGCACCCATCTCGAAGGTGAAGGCCACGCGCCGGTACGGCGGCGAGGTGGTGCTCCACGGCGTCGACTACGCGGAGGCGCAGGAACGGGCCCACGACATCGCCGAGGCCGAGGGCCGCACCTACGTCCACGCGTTCGACGACGTCGACGTGATGGCGGGGCAGGGGACCGTCGGCCTCGAGATCGCGGAGGCGTGCCCGGACCTCGACACCGTGGTGGTCCCCATCGGCGGCGGCGGCCTCGTCGCGGGCGTCGCCACCGCGGTGAAGGCGGCGGCGCCGGACGCTCGCGTCGTCGGCGTGCAGGCCGCGGGGGCCTCCAGCGCCGCGGAGTCGCTGAACAAGGGCGAGATTCACCGACTCGACAGCGTGGACACCATCGCTGACGGCATCGCCACCCGGCGGGTGGGCGACCTGCCGTTCGAGGTCATCCGGGAGCGAGTGGACGAGGTGGTGACCGTCTCCGACGAGGAGATAGCCGTCGCGCTGACCTACCTGCTGGAGCGGTCGAAGACGCTGGTCGAGGGCGCGGCCGCGACGACGCTCGCGGCCCTCCTCGCCGGGGCGTTCGACTACGACGCCGACGAGCGCGTCGTCCTGTTGCTCTCGGGCGGCAACATCGACCTCAACCAACTCACGACCGTCGTGATGCACGGCCTCGTCAACACCGGGCGCTACCTCAAGGTGCGGACCGTGCTCAAGGACCGCCCCGGGGCGCTCCTCGACCTCGCGGACGTCATCGCCGAACAGGGGGCCAACATCTACGCCATCCACCACGACCGCACCTCGCGCGACGTGGCGATGAACGCGGCCGAGGTCGAGATAGACCTCGAAACCAGCGGCGAGAACCACGTCCAGTCGCTCCTGCGCGCCCTCCGCGACGAGGGCTACGAGGTGGACGTGCTGGCCTGACCGTCACCGACGCCACGGTGCCGACGCTCATGCTCAACCTCATGAGCGTCGCGGCGGCGGTACTCGTCCCCCTCGTGGTCGGCTACTTCGTCGTGCTCCACTCGGCGTTCCGCGGGCCGGTCGAGGCCGGCGAGACGTACTGACGCGACGCGGCTCCACCCTCTCCTCCTCGCTCGGCTTTTCGGTCACCCGTCGGCCGCCGCGTCGGCGTCCCTGTCCCCGTCGCTCCTCCGCTCCGCTATCTCGTACTCGACGGTGAGAAACTGCCGCCCGAGCGCCCACATCTCGTGTGTCGCGCGGAGGCGCGAGTCGTCGTCGGGGTCGGGCCACACCCGGAACGTCTGGGCCATCGGGAGGGCGAACGCGCCACCGGGCGTGGCGAGGTAGAGGCCGGGGTCGCCGGGGGCGCGGGTGGTGAGGCGGACGCCGCCGTCCGTCGGCGCGTCGTCGAGGTGTTCGAGTCGGAGGACCGTCGAGAGGTTGGCTGCCGGGAGGGGAACCGCGATGTTGACGTACCGCTCGCCGGGGTCGCTCGCGTCGTCGTCCGGCGCGGCGCTCCCGGCCGCGCCGTCGGCGCGGTGGTGGCCGTACAAGGCGACGAACACCGCCTCGCCCGTGTCGGGGTCGGTCCGGACCCACGCCCGCGCCCCCTCGCGGGGGTCGTCGTCGGGGTCCAGGCCGACGATACGGCTGTCGAGTCGCCGCCACCGCCGTTCCTCGCCCGGACCGGGGAGGCCGAGTTGACCGACGCGGGCGGTGAGACGCGCCGCGGCCGCCGCGCCGAGGCGGAACCCGCGGTGCCACCGCGCTCGGTAGCGCATCTCGAAGGCGGCCGTCTCCTCGTAGAACGCCCGGACCGTCGGGTGGACCGCGTCGGGGTCGAAGTCGGGGCGGGCGAACGCGTCCATGTCGTCCATCTCTCCGTCGAGCTCGTCCGCCCCGATGCCCCGACGCTCGACGAACTCGGCGCCGACGCGGCGGCCGGCGGTCAGCGGACTCAGCGGGACGCCCCGCGCGGCGCGGCGCGAGAGGGCGAGAGCGAGGAGGACGACGGCGGCCGCGACGACGGCGGCCGTCCGTCCGGGCGGCGTGCTCCGGTCCATGGCGGTCGGTCGGTTCGCGTCGGGGTGAAAGTTGTCGCCGTGGGTCGCCCGCCCCGTCACGACGCGGCCCGGCGCGGCCCGGCGCGAACCGGCCGAGTTTTGAGGGTGGGTCGCCGTCTCCCGGGTATGACGCCGACGAGAGCCGACGCCGGGGTGACGCTCCGGTGACGCCGCGCGCGAAGTCGAGTCTCCTGTGGGGCGTGGTCGGCGTGCTCTCCTTCCTCGTCGTGGTGCAGGGCTACGACCTGTTCGTGCCCGCGTTCCGCGCGTCGCTCGGTCTCCGCGCCGGGATGGCCGTCGTCGTGGGCGTCCTCACTACGGCGCTGGCGTACGTTCTGGAGGGCCGCCTCGGACCGAAGGGAAGGACTTAAACCTGCAAGCGGGATAGAATCGACCGAGCCGGGATGGCCGAGTGGTAAGGCGCACGCCTGGAAAGCGTGTTCCCTTTGGGATCCAGGGTTCAAATCCCTGTCCCGGCGTTCTACCGACTCTCCTCCGCCAGCGAGGCGTCTCGCCGACCCGACTCCGCTCCGGGCGGGCGTCGCGTCGCCACCGCGACGGCGATTCCGGAATCCGGGGCCGTCGGCCGCCGAGAGTCCAGTTTCCTGAAATTATGTAACCTCCACAAGGTTCTTCCCGTTGCCCCCCGACAGTCTGAGTGACAATGCCTGACACGAAGACTGGCCGAGAGAAGAAGGGGAAGAACAAGCGCGCACAGCTCAGGATGCATCTCGCGGAGCAGGAACTGGAGTCGCTCGACGGCGACGAGGAACCGCCGCTCCACGCCGCGGACGGCGACGGGGACCTGTTGGCCGACGAACTGCCGGACGACGAGTGACGCCGGCGCGGCGTCCGCTCTCTCCTTACGTCTCTGGAACCGACCGCTCGACGCCGAGTCTCGACTCCGAGCGCCGCTCTGCTCTCCTTCGCCGCGCTTATATCGCCCGCCTCTGAACGAGGTGCCGTGCGATTCCGTGCGAACTACGCGACCGTCTACGTCGGTGCGCAGTTGGGTCCCGAGGGGGAGGAGCTGAATCTGGTGGACGGGGCCACCGACGCGGGCGACGTCACCGCCGCGTTCGAGTTCGAGGTCCCGACGGACCGACCCGAGGACGCCTACATCGGGATACAGGCGTTCGAGGTCAGTGAGTACGGCCACGAGATAGAGATAAACGGGACCGCGCTCAACGGGTTCGACATCCCGCCGAACGACGGGTGGCAGTACTGGGTCGACACGCTCTCGGGCGTGGAACTCGCGGAGGGCACCAACACGGTGCGCATCCGGCGCGACGGCGGCTCGGGCGACGCCTTCGCCGTCGGCACCGTCACGGTCCACTGGAAGGAACCCGTCGACGACGCCTGACGGTCGGCCCCGAGCGACGCCGCGAGTATATAAATCAGCCCCGACCGGCCGCCTCCGGGTCTCGTTCTGTGGCGGTCCGAATCCGGATTTCATCCCACCACACGGGCTCAAATTAGGTTTTCTTCGCCCTCGCCGGGACGAGCGCGCGGTGCTTCTCACTCCGAAAACCGAAGATTTATATAGAATCACAAACAATCAGCCGGTGAACCATGAGCCAGCGCATGCAGCAGGGACAGCCCATGATCATCATGGGCGAGGACGCCCAGCGCGTGAAAGACCGCGACGCCCAGGAGTACAACATCCAGGCGGCGCGCGCGGTGGCCGAGGCGGTACGCTCCACACTCGGCCCCAAGGGGATGGACAAGATGCTCGTCGACTCGATGGGCGACGTCACCATCACGAACGACGGCGTGACCATCCTCAAGGAGATGGACATCGACAACCCCACGGCCGAGATGATAATCGAGGTCGCCGAGACCCAGGAGGACGAGGCCGGCGACGGGACGACCACGGCCGTGGCCATCGCGGGTGAACTCCTCAAGAACGCCGAGGACCTCATCGAGCAGGACATCCACCCCACGGCGGTCATCAAGGGCTTCCACCTCGCCTCCCAGAAGGCCCGAGAGGAGGTCGACAACGTCGCCGAGTCCGTCGAACCCGACGACGAGGACCTCCTGAAGAAGGTTGCCGAGACGTCCATGACCGGCAAGGGCGCCGAACTCAACAAGGACGTCCTCGCCGACCTCATCGTGCGCGCGGTCCAGCAGGTCACCGTCGAGGCCGACGACGGCTCGCACATCGTCGACCTGGAGAACGTCAAGATAGAGACCCAGACCGGCCGCTCTGCCGGTGAGTCCGAACTCCTCACGGGCGCGGTCATCGACAAGGACCCCGTCCACGACGACATGGAGGGGGCGAAGCGCGACGCGGACGTCCTCCTGCTCAACGAGGCCATCGAGGTCGAGGAGGCCGACGTCGACACCTCGGTCAACATCGAGAGCCCCGACCAGCTCCAGCAGTTCCTCGACCAGGAGGAGAAGGAGCTGAAGGAGAAAGTCGAGAAGATAGAGTCCATCGGCGCGGACGTGGTGTTTTGTCAGAAGGGCATCGACGACCTCGCCCAGCACTTCCTGGCCAAGAAGGGCATCCTCGCGGTGCGCCGGACCAAGAAGTCCGACATCGGCTTCCTCAAGAACGTCCTCGGCGGCAACGTCGTCACCGACCTCGACTCCGCCACCGAGGCCGACCTCGGCCACGGCAACGTCACCCGCGACGACGCGGACGAACTGTTCTACGTCGAGGGTGACGACTCCCACGGCGTGACTCTCCTGCTGCGCGGCTCGACCGACCACGTCGTCGACGAACTCGAACGCGGCATCGAGGACGCCCTCGAAGTCGTCGCCACCACCGTCTCCGACGGCCGCGTGCTCGCCGGCGGCGGCGCCATCGAGGTCGAACTCGCCAGCCGCCTCCGCGACTACGCCGACTCGGTCACCGGCCGCGAACAGCTGGCCGTCGAGGCGTTCGCCGACGCACTGGAACTCGTGCCCCGCGTGCTCGCCGAGAACGCCGGCCTCGACTCCATCGACACGCTCGTGGACCTCCGCGCGGCCCACGAGGACGGCGACTCGCGCGCCGGCCTCAACGTGTTCTCGGGCGAGGTCGAGGACACCTTCGAGGCGGGCGTCGTCGAACCCGCCCACGCGAAGGAGCAGGCCATCTCCTCTGCCACCGAGGCCGCCAACCTCGTCCTCAAGATAGACGACATCATCTCCGCGGGCGACCTGTCCACGGACAAGGGTGACGACGAGGGCGGCGCCCCCGGCGGCGGCATGGGCGGCATGGGCGGCATGGGCGGCGCGATGTGAGATAGGCCGAAGACCTATCTCCAGAGACCGTCAGGCATCGCCTGACGTAGCCGATGTAAACCCACCTTTTGCTACACTCGGGCGGCTTCGCCGCCCTCGCTCGCAAAAGCTGGACCAAAAGCACTCGTCGCTTCCTCCGGTCGCTCCTCGGCCCGCTCGGGCCTGACGGCCCTCGCGGTGAGGGCACGCGACCGCTCGCACCGCCCCGCCGACCGAACCTTCTCCGTTCTTTTTCGTCGCGTAGTCGCGACGTTCGCCTATCCTCTCAGCACCCGTCGCCGCAGGGCGGGAACCCCTCGATGCTCACGAACAACTGCTTGCTCTTCGGGTCGAGGTCGTCCCAACTCACCGACCCCTGCTCCATGATGTTCTCCGGGTCCATCGCCGGGTCAGAGAGCACCGTGTGGGCCGTCAGGAACGGGAGGCGGGCCTCCTCGCCGCCTTCGCCGCCCTCGCCGCCACCGTCGCCCGGCGTCTCGGTCTCCCCCGCGGGCGTCTCGGTCTCGCCGCCGCCCTCCATCGGCGTCTCCGCCTCGCTCGTACCGCCGCCTCCCTGTTCCGCACACAGGTCCGGGAGCGGTTCGAAGCCCTTCGCGGACCCCGCCACGATGCGGCCGGCGTGGCCGAACGCCTCGTGGGGACCGCAGTGGTAGTCGTAGACGCCCTCGTGTTCGAACGTGTACAGCCAGTACCCGCCGGCGGGGAGCACCGGCGCGGAGAACGGTGGCGTCCCCTCCGGCACTCGCGGCCGGTACCCGAACGCCGGGTGGTACGCCGTCACCGTGTGGTGGGGCGTGACGTAGTCGAACTTCACCGTGTCGCCCGGTTCTATCGCGAGACCCGTCGGCTCGAAGAAGAACTCCGGTATCTGGGACCCCTCGCGCGGCCGGATGCGCACCGCCACCGTGTGGTCGGGCTCTACCGGCGGCGACACGTTGCCCGAGAGCGCCGGGAACCCGAACGCCGAACTCGCTCCGTCGCCGCCTCCGCTCCCGCCGCCGCCGCCGGACGCCTCCCCCTCGCCGCCCGACGTTCCCGTCTGCTGTGCTCCGACGATGCCCGTCGCCGAGAGCGCCGTCCCGACGCCCACCGCCCGAAGGAGATTCCTGCGGCCGAATCCGTACGCGCTGTCCGTGCCGTCGTGTTCGCCGTCGTCGCTCATTCGAGACACCGGTTTCTGTTTCACCGGTATTCTACATTAAATTAACTAGATTTACAACGATAGTCAATAGCGTAGGACAGTCACATGGGAGGGGGCGGTGACATCGTCTCCGGTCGCAGCGCCGCGGCACCGGCGTCCGAATTCAGCATGACCTATGTGTGTCGGCGCAAAATTTGCGGACATGCAGACGCTCCTTCTGGACAGCGACGCGGTCCACGAGAACGCGAACGCCTCGGAACTCGTCGGAGCCATCGAGGACGCGTTCGCGGCGTTCGAACGCGGCGACGCGCAGATGCCGGCGAAGTCGTACGTCGACCTGCCCCAGTACAACGGCGACTTCCGGTCGATGCCGGCCTACTTGGACGCGGGCGACTGGGACGCCGCGGGCGTGAAGTGGGTGAACGTCCACCCCGACAACGCGGAGCGGTACGACCTGCCCACGGTGATGGGGACGATGATATACTCGGACCCGCGCAACGCCTTCCCTCTCGCCATCCTCGACGGCACGGAACTCACCATGAAGCGCACGGGCGCGGCCGCCGCCGTCGCCACCGACCACCTCGCCGTCGACGACGCGAGGTCGCTCGGCATCGTCGGCGCGGGCGTCCAGTCGTACGCCCAGTTGGAGGCCATCTCCGCGGTACGGCCGATAGCGGAGGTGGTGGTTGCCGACGTGGACGAGGAACGCATCGCGCGGTTCGTCGAGGCGTTCGAGGGCGAGTTCGACGTTCGCGGCGGCTCTATCGAGGAGGCGGCGTCGTGCGACGTGCTCTCGACGGTCACGCCCGTCGAAGACCCCATCGTCCCCCGCGACGCCCTCGGCGAGCACACCCACGTCAACGCCATGGGTGCGGACGCGGCGGGCAAGCACGAACTCGCCGACGAGGTGCTGCTCGACGCCAAACTCGTCATCGACGACTACGAGCAGTGCGTCCACTCCGGCGAGATAAACGTGCCCTACGCCGCCGGCACGCTGACCGACGACGACATCTACGGCACCGTCGGCGAGATAGTGACCGGGAAGAAGGCGGGCCGCACCGACGGCGACGGCGTCACGGTGTTCGACAGCACCGGCCTCGCCATCCAGGACGTCGCCGCCGCCCACGTGGTGTACGAACACGCCGACGAGAACGACAACGGCACCGCGTTCGACCTCCTCGGCCTCGCGGACTGAGACTCCCGCCCCCTTCGCGGGGCGTCGCCCGCCGCTACTGTCCGAGAGCGTCCAGCACCTTGCCGACGGCCCAGACGATGAGTATGAACGGGAGGAGCGGTATCAACAGCACGACCATTCCGAGGAGTATCGCCCACCCGACGGTGTTCATCTCCGCGTCTGGGCGGCCCTCGAACCGAGGCGACACCGTCCGATACGCCTTCGTCAGCACTCCCGGGTCGTCGGACTCCTGGCTCATGGCTCGCCCTACGTCGTCGGACGAAAAATAGTTCCCCATCCGCGTCAGCGGGTGCAGGAGCGGTCGGCGCGCGACGGCGGGTCGCGGACCGCCGGCCACGGGTGCCTCACTCGATGTGGATTGCCGGGCGGAACGGCACGGCCTGCGACGCCTTGCCGCCGGGGTCGTGTGCGTCCTCGCCCTCGACGTACAGTTCCACCTCGGCGTCGAACTCGCGTTCGAGGAACGCGGTGGCGTGCTCGTAGACGGCCGCCTCGTCCATCTCTCGCATCCCGGCGACGGCGTCGTCGTCCTCGCCGCGCACCTGTTCGACGAGTTCCTGCACGAGGTCGTTCACCGCGTCGCCGCGTTCGCGCAGGTCGGAGTCCTGCATCACCTCGCCCATCACCGCGCCCACGTCGGGGCCCGTCTCGGCCACCTGGTCGAACACGCGGCGCTTCCAGTCGGCGGCGACGTACACTCGAACCGTCTCGGGGTCGGTGTCGGTCACGTCCACGATGTCGCGCACGTCCTCGGTGAGGCGTTCGACCTGTCGCTCCTCCAGTTCGGTCCGGAGCGAGTCGAACTCGTCGTCGACCTCGGGCCACCCGGCGTCCTCGGCGGGCGTCCCCGTCAGTTCCTCGTGGAGTTCGTTCGCGAGGAACGGCACGAACGGTGCGAGGAGTTTCAGGCGCGTCGCCAGCACGTGCCGGAGCGTCCACCGCGCGCCCGGCCGGTCGGTGTCGGTCCGGCGGCGGAACCACCGCAGGTGCTCCTCGAAGGAGTAGAACGCGGCCTGACTCGCGGCGCGCGTCTCGGAGCGCTCGAGCGCCTCGGTCACGTCGCGCACCGTGGACTGGAGCTTCGACAGGAGCCAGCGGTCCTCGTGTTCGAGGGCGTCCCGGTCGCCCTCGGGCGCGTCGATGACCTCGGCCGCCCGGTTCCAGAACCGCTCCAACTGGTCGCGCACGCTCCCCACTTGGTCGGCGCGCCAGTCGTAGTCCTGCCACGGCTCCGCGGAGTTGAGCAGGAAGAAGCGCACGGTGTCCGCGCCGTACTTCTCGATGGCGGCGTCGGGCAGGACCACGTGGCCCTTCGAGGACGACATCTTCTCGCCCTCCAGCAGGCCCATCCCCATGATGACGATGCCCTGTGGCCACTGGGGCTGGTCGAACAGTTCCGCGTGGTGGAACAGGTAGAACGTGAGGTGGTTGGAGATGAGGTCGTTCGCGGAGAACCGGTAGTCCACCGGGTACCAGTAGTCCCACTCCTCGCGGAGTTCCAGCGCCGTCTCGTCGGGTTCGGGGACGGCGTCCGGCCCGTAGAACAGCGTGTCGAAGAACTCGTGGTCGAGTTCGTCGACGGGGACGTCCTGCAGGCGGTGGGCGATGGTGTAGTACGCCATGTAGATGGTGGAGTCCGACAGGGGTTCGATGACGAAGTCGGTGTCCCACGGCAGGCGCGTCCCCAGCCCGTAGTTGCGGATGCAGGGCCACTCGTTCAGCCAGTCGATGGTGTGGTAGTACTCCCCGCGGGTGTTCTCGGGGACGGCGTCCATCCCCTCGACCACCTGCCGAGCCTTCTCCTTCCACGCCTCGTCGTCGTAGCGCAGGAACCACGTGTCCTGCTTTGCGACTTCCACCTTGCCGCCGCACCGGCAGACGACCTCCTCGGAGAACTCCTGCATCGAGTCGAACGCGCCCGACTCGCGGTGGGCGTCGCGGAACGCCCCGCGCACGTCCTCCACGACTTCGCCCGCGAACTCGCCGTACATCTCCTTGAGGCGGCCGGCGTGGAACTCGCGGTTGTACAGTTCCTTCGTCGCCTTCTCCAGTTCGGGGTCCGACGACGACTCCACGCCGTGTTCCGCGACGGCGTCGGCCGCCGGCACCTCGCCGTAGCCCTCCACGTCGATGATGGGGACGGGTTCGATGGCCTCCACGTCGGCGGGGTCGACGCCGTAGCGCTCCATCCGGTCGGCGTCGGCCTTGGCCTCCCGAAGCGCAACGTAGTCGTCCGGGCTGTGGGCGGGCACGGACATCACGACGCCGGTGGCGTTGTCGGCGTCCACGAACGACGCGGGCAGGACCAGCACCTCGTCGCCCGTGACGGGGTTGGCGACGCGTTCGCCCACGAGTCGCTCGCCGGTGAACTCCTCGCGCACCTCGACAGCGCGGTCCTGTAGGTCGAGTTTCTCGACGGCGGCCGCCGATATCAGCCACCGCTCGCCGTCGACGTCCGCCAGCACGTAGTCGGCGTCGGGGTCGATGTACGCGTTGGTGACGCCGTGGACCGTCTCGGGGCGCAGGGTGGCCATCGGGACCGTGACCTCGCCGTCGTCGTCGCCGTCGGTCCATCCGAACTTGACGAGGGTGTACTCCTGAAACTCCGCCTCCTCGCCCTCCAGCAGGTCGTGAGTGGTGACCGGCTGCTGCTCGTTGGTGCAGTACTTGACGGGGTGGAGACCCTTCTCCAGCAGGCCGCGGGCCTTCAGCGTCTCGTACTGCCACGTGATGAACTTGGAGTAGCGCTCGTCGTTGGTGGTGAACTCGCGCCGCCAGTCGATGGAGAGGCCGAGCGACTTCATCCCCTTCTTGTAGTGGTTCTCGATGAAGTGCTGGGCGTAGCCCATCGGCGTCTCCAGTTCTTGGAGGGTGTCCTCGTCGACGTTGTACGTGTCCCGGAGGACGGACAACTGCTCCTCCTCGCCTTTCTTCAACCGCTCCACCGCGCCGATGATGGGCGTGCCCGTCACGTGCCACGCGATGGGGAACAGGACGTTGTCGCCCTGCTGACGGCGGTAGCGGGCGTACACGTCCGGCACGGTGTAGGTCCGGGCGTGGCCGATGTGCATCCCGCCGCTGGGGTAGGGGTAGGGGACCGTGATGAAGGTGGCGTCCTCGTCGGCGTCGGGGTCGCCGGGGCCGGGTTCGTACCGGCCTGTCTCGGCCCAGCGCTCCCGCCAGCGCTCCTCTATCTCCTGCGGGTCGTAATCCATACCCGTTCTGTGGGACGCCAGCCTAAAATAGCTCCTATACTGACCGTCCCGCCGTCGCCCGCTCGCCGCCGCTACGCGCCCTCCCCCGCGCCGTCAGCGTGGCGCGTCGTACGGAAGGAGCGGACGCGGGTGCGGGGAGACGGACGAGGACGAACTGTGCAGACAAGATAACGAGAGAGAAGACCGAAAGAGAACGGAAGACGGAGAACCGCGCGACCGGTCACACCATCGGGCGCGTCGTCACAGGACCCTGCGTCGGAGGCCGACTCGCGTCACTCGATGTCGATGGAGTGGGAGTCGTCGCCCTCGTCGTCGAGTTTGGGGAGGGTGACGGTGAGGACGCCGTTGCGGTAGGTGGCCGACGCCGACTCCTCGTCCACCGCGGCGGGGAGTCGGACGGTGCGGTGCGCCGACTGCGCGCGGCGCTCGCGGTGCACGTACGCCTCGTCGTCGCGCTCGGCCGTCGCCTCGCGTTCGGCGCGGACGGTCAGCAGGTCGTCCGACACCGAGACGTGGATGTCGTCTCTCTCGTAGCCGGGGAGGTCGGCCGTGACCGTCACGGCGTCACCCTCGTCGGCCAGGTCGACGGGCATCCGTCCGCGCGTCGAGGAACCGCCCTCGAACCCGCGGCCCATCTGGTCGAACTCGCGGCTCATTCGGTCGAACATTGCGTCGAAGTCGAAGGGAGTAGAACGTCGCATCGTTGTATCCACCGAGCAATTCTACGCCTCCCGTGAGCTTAAGCGTTTCCGGGGCAGAGATAGCTATCGTCACGTCTCGGTGAGATAGAGGTCTCGAAAGAAGGGATTTCGGAACGGAGGCTCGCCGCGCTCTCGGAACCGACCTGCGGTAGTATTACCGAACGAACGCACGACTCGACCGCCCGGCCGGCGACGCCGCGCTACGAGATGTTGATGGAGGTGGAGTCGTTCCCCCCGGCGTCGAGTTTGGGGAGGGTGACGGTGAGGACGCCGTTGCGGTAGGTGGCAGACGCCGACTCCTCGTCGACGGCCTCGGGGAGGCTGACGCTCCGGGAGACGTGCTGGTGGCTCCGCTCCTGTCGCAGGTACCGCTCGTTCTCGTCCTCGGACTCCTCCGAGCGCTCGGCCTCGACGGTCAGCCGGCGGTCCTTGACCCCTACCTCGATGTCCTCTTTCTGGTAGCCGGGCAGGTCGGCGGTGACCACTATCTCGTCGTCCGTCTCGCTCACGTCGACGGAGACGTCGTGCATGCCGCCCATACTACCCATGCTGCCGCCGCCCATTCGCTCGAACAACTGCTCTATCTCCTCGAAGGGATTGTTTCGTCGTGACATAGCGAGTAATGAGTAGGGGCGATTTCGCCTTCAA
Organism: Haloferacaceae archaeon 50; assembly: GCA_046097085.1. Taxonomy (GTDB): domain Archaea; phylum Halobacteriota; class Halobacteria; order Halobacteriales; family Haloferacaceae. The sequence goes on from CP175567.1 coordinate 943,252, forward strand.
GATTGTCCCCGTTTGTGTCGGCGAGGCGGCGCACGATCCGTCGAACGCCTCGGAGCGGTCGCACGAGACTCCCGAACCGTCGGACGCGGGGTCAGTAGAGGACGTGGCGGGTGTCGTACGACCCGAGTTTCCGCACCCAGCCGTTGGCGGCGATGTCCTCCACGTCCGCTATCGCCTCCGCGGTGCGGTCCTCGTAGAGGCCCGCCTCGAAGTCGACGTGGAACAGGTAGTCGCCGAGGCGGTTGCCGCTCGGCCGCGACTCGATGCGCGAGAGGTTGATGTCGCGCGACGCGAAGGCTTCGAGGAGTTCGAGCAGGAGGCCCGGGTAGTTGGCGTTGGGGTAGACCACCACGGTGGTCTTGCCGCCGGCCTCCGACCGCTCGCTCTCGGGCGCGAGGACGAAGAATCGGGTGGCGTTCGACCGCTGGTCCTGTATGTCCTCGGCGACGACCTGCAGTTCGCCGCCCGCGTTGTCGGGGTGGCCGATGCCCGCCACGTTCGGGTCCTCGCGCGCCCGTTCGATGCCGCGGGCGGTGCTGGCGGCGGCCTCCAGCGACGCGTCGGGGTAGTGCTCGTCGAGGTACGTGCGACACTGCGCGAGGGCCTGCGAGTGGCTGGCCACCACGTCGAACTCCGGCCCCTGCGCGAGGAGGGCGTGGCGGATGGGCGTGACTATCTCCTCGACCACGCTCACGCCGTCGTCGGCGAGGGCGTCCAGCGTCTCGGTCACGCTCCCCTCGATGCTGTTCTCGATGGGGACCACGCCGCGTTCGTACGTCCCCTCGCTCACCGCCCGCACGATCGACGTGACGGACTCGCGGAACTCCACCTCGTCGGCCACCGCGCGCGCCGCGCGGTGGGAGTAGGTTCCCGCGGGTCCGAGCGTGACTGCCTTCATTTGCCCGTCCGTTCACGACTCCCCGAGAAAAGTGCGTCGGGTTCGGTGGCGCCGGCGGCGACAGGCCTTTTGGCGCGTCGGGGCGAGGTGCCGGGGTGCACCGCCGCTCTCTGCTGGCCGGCCTCGGCGCCGCGGCCGGCGGCCTCGCCGGCTGTCAGGCCCCCGGTACCGACCGCCCCGACCCGCCCGACGACCTCGTCAACCCCAGTTTCGAGGCGGGCTACCGGGGGTGGCTGGTCGGCCACGACCTGCCGACCGACCCGAACACCGGCCGCCCCGTCGCCTCCGGCACGCGAATCGCGTCCGACCCGGTCGCCGCCGGCGAGCGGTCGCTCGCGGTCTCCATCGACGGACGACAAGACGACGGGACCGTCTGGGTCCAGCAGGCGGTCGACCTCACCGACTCGGACGCGCTGTCGGTGGCGGTCCACAGCCCCGAGGAGTCGTTCAACACCATCACCAAGGTGGCGGCCTACGCGGGGCCGCGCCCGCCCCGCGGCCGCCTGCGCGAGGCGGACTTCGACACCACGGCGGCCGTCGAGGACCACGCCGGGTGGCGCACCTTCGAGTACGACGTCGACGCCGAGGGCCCCGGCGTCGTCGCCGTCGGCGTCAGCGTCGTGTGGGAGACGCGCGTGACGCGCCACCTCGACGACGTGTACCTCGAATAACGGGGTCGTCGCTTCCGCTCGGACGCTCTCCGGTGCGTACGGAGCCACGTCGGCGGGACGGCGCGGCGACCCGCCGGCTCTCCCGCCCGGGGCGGTCAGAACGGCGCCGCTCTACGCGGGCAGTCGAACGTCGCTCGGCCACTCGCCGCTCGGAACGTCGCCGGGCAGTTCTCCGGGCACCTCACTCGGGACGTCGCCGCTCGGGATGTCGCCGGGCAACTCTTCGGGCACGTCACCGCTCGGCAGGTCGCCGTTCTGCCCGTCGCCGTCCCACTGCTCGCCGTTACACGGACTGTCGACGCCGATGACGCAGACTCCGGCGTCGCCGTCGCTCGTCTGGGCCGCCGCGCCGCCGCCGAACGCGCTGAGCGCTAACGCGACGGTGAGGACCATCGCAGTCGTTCTGAACAGTATCTCCTTCATCGGGTTACACCCGCCCGTCACTGCCGACCGGGGAGTAATTGTTATGGTCTGATGTACGAAACAAACGCACCGTTCACTCCGTGAAATGTAGGAATAAACACCTGACGTCCCGCGCGTTCGAGGCGATTTCGCCGTCGACGCTCTCGGCGGTCTACCGCTCCGCGCAGTACTCCACGAAGTTGCGCAGGATGCGCAGGCCCGTCTCGCCGCTCTTCTCGGGGTGGAACTGCGTGCCGAACACGTTGCCCGCCTCGTTGGCCACCACCGCGGGGAAGTCGACGCCGTAGTCGGTGGTCGCCACCACCGCGTCGTCGTCGTCGGGCACGGCGTAGTAGGAGTGGACGAAGTAGGCGTACTGGTCGTCGACGCCCTCGACCAGCGGGTGGTCGCGTTCGACCGACAGTTCGTTCCACCCCATGTGGGGCACCTTCTGGTCCCCGGAGAAACGCACGTTACGCCCGGGGATGAGGTCGAGGCCCTCCACGTCGCCCTCGCCCTCGCGTTCGGTCTCCTCGCTCGTCGTGAGGAGCATCTGCATGCCGAGGCAGATGCCGAACAGGGGTTTGCCGTCGGCGGCGGCGTCGACGAGGGCGTCGCGGAACGGGCCGGCGTTGTCCATCCCCTCGCTGAACGCGCCCACGCCCGGCAGCACCACGCCGTCGGCGTCCTCGAAGTCCGCGGGGTCGCCCGAGACGGTCACGTCCGCGCCCGCGCGTTCGAGGCCGCGGGTCGCGCTCCGCAGGTTTCCGAGTCCGTAGTCCACGATGACGACGTCGGCGAGGGCCTCCGCCGGGGGTTCGGGGATGCTCGTGCTCATACCCGACCTTCGCGGGGCGCGCGCAAGTCACTTTCCGTTCTGCGAATCCGGCGCGGGCGTTCGCCCCGGCCGACCCTTCAAAAGTCGCCGAGCGACGACTGGCCGCCCTCGCCGTCGCCCGCGCCCGCGAGGTCCGCCGCCCGCCGCACCACCGACTCGAACGTGTCGGCCTGACTCCGGTCGTACAGCGTGGCCGCCGGGTGGACCGAGACGAGGACGCGCCGGGGTTCGCCCTCGATTCGCACGTCGTTCAGGTCGCCCGCCTCCTTCGTGACCGCCACCGACCGCCCGAGGAGGTGTTGGCTCGGTACCTTCCCGAGGGTGACGACGAGTTCGGGGTCCACCCTCGCTATCTCGGTTTCGAGGTAGCCCCGGCAGTTGTCGAGTTCCTCCGTCGTCGGGTCGCGGTTCTCCGGCGGCCGGCACCGCACGCAGTTGGTGATGCGCACGTCGGCGCGCGCCAGTCCCGCGTCGCGCAGGGCGTCGTCGAGCACGCCCCCCGACCGTCCCACGAACGGTTCCCCCTCGGCGTCCTCCTGCGCGCCGGGTCCCTCGCCGACGAACAGCACGTCGGCGTCGTCCGGGCCCGCGCCGTTGACTATCCGACTCCGCGACTCGACGAGTTCCGGACACCGCGTGCACTCGCGCACGCAGAGGCCGTCCATCTCCGTCTCCTCCATGCGAACGCGTGCGGGCGTACGGCCTTAACGACGGCCCTTCCGCCTGGCGGGCGGTCGCTACTCCCCTTCGGTCGCCGTCCACTCGCGCCCGGCGCGCGCCCCGAGGCGGGCCACGCGGAGCGGTTCGGGCCGGCCGCCCTCTGGGGTGAACCCGCGCACCACCTCGGCGGCGTCGTCGGCGTCGAGGCCGACCGCCCGGACGTACACCGTCCCGTCGCCGACCGACACGCGCCGGCGCTCGGGTTGGCGGCGGTACGTCGCGAGGCGGGCGTCGAGTTCGTCGCCCGAGAACTGCTCGCGCAGGGCGGGTTCGAGGCCGGGGCTCTCCTCGAACGACACCGAGAGGACCGGTCGCGCCGCGGCGTCGCGGAAGGCGCGCAGGTCGACGACGTTGAACCACGCGGGCGCGACGCCCGACACGAACAGGTAGCGCACGTCCTCCCGGTCGAGTCGGGCCACCATCTCGCGCATCGTCCGGGTGGCGTCCGTGCCGCCGACGGCGGCCGTGCCGAACACGAACCCGTCGGTCACACGACTCGCGCGCACTACCGCGCCGCAGAAGACGGTCGTCTGGTTCGAGTCACGGTCGGACCGGCCCCCGTCACCGGTTCCGCCGTACGACTCGGCGATACCGAGCGCCCTGACGCCGGACTTCAATCGTCCTTTATCTCTTCGAGACGGTCGAGCAACTCGTCGTTCGAGGCCCCGATGTCGAAGTCCACGTCACCGTCGTGGTCCTTCTCGCGCGTCTCTACCCCGTCGTTGTCGTCGAGGTCGGCGTCGTACTCCTGATTGTCCTGCTCGGATTCATCGTAGCTCCCGAAGCCCATACATATGCATATATCGTCCGCGTGTTGAAAAACGTTGGTGAGGAACGGACCCCACGCCGCCCCGCCGTCTGTCGTGTCTCGGCCCCGCCCGTCCCGCCTGCCGCGTCCGTCCCTTCTCTCGTCCGTTCCGTCCGGCGCGCCCCCGGTCCGTGACCGGTATCGCCACCCGTGTTTTTGACCCTCGCCCGGCAAGAGAGCGTAGACGATGGACGTATTCAACGTCACCGCGGACGCCGAGACGTTCACCTGCAACGCCTACCTCGCCACGGGCGAGCGTCCGACGCTGGTCGACGCCGGGTCGATGCCGGGCGTGACCGAGGAGATACGCGACCACGTCGACGAACTCGACGCCGTGGTGGTCACCCACCAGCACTCGGACCACGTGGCCGAACTCGACGCGGTCCTCGACGCGTTCGACGCCGAGGTGTACGCCTACGACGAGCACCCGCGCCGGACCCGCGAACTCGACGACGGCGACGACCTCGACGTCGGCGACGAGACGTTCGAGGTGGTGTACACGCCGGGGCACGCCGCCGACCACGTCTCGCTGGTGAGCGACGCCACTCTGTTCAGCGGCGACGTGGTGGTCTACGACGACGAGGCGTTCTCCGACGGGAGCTTCGGCCGGACCGACATGTCGGGGCAGTCGCGCGAGCGCCTGATAAAGAGCCTCCAGACCCTGCTGGAGCGCATGCCCGACTCCGTCGAACACATGTACGCGGGCCACGGCGGCCCGTTCCACGGCACCGACGACGAGAGCGTGCGCGACGTGGTCGAACGGGCCCTCTCGCGCGCGGAGCGCCGGGAACCCAAGTACGACTGAGCGGGCGTCGGAGTTCGCGGTGGGAGAGCGTGCGACCGACGGGACGACGCCACGCGCCGCCCGGAGACGTCGCTCCGTGGGTACGTCGGGCGTCGGAGGAGGGAGTCCGGCGCGTTACGCGTTCCGGCGCTCTTTGGACTTGGGTCGGAGGTTCTTGTACCCGCACTTCCGGCACCGTTCGGCGCGCTGCGGGTTGCGAGCGTTACACCGCATGCAGATGAGCTTCTGGAGCGTCCGATTTTCGGCCTGCTCGAAGGTCGCCATACCGACGGTTTACGGGCCGGTCGGTTTAACCCTTGTGAGAGCGCGCGGCGATGTCCCCGACGGGAACAGGGCGACGCCGTCCGCCCCTCGTCACCTCACGCGCTCGCCTTCCGGAGCGCCGCCTCGATGTCCTCTCGCTGGGTGACGCCGACGAACCGGTCGACGACGCCGTCGTCGTTCTCCACGATGACCGTCGGCAGGGAGCGAACCTGATACTGGTTCGCGGTCTCCTGTTCCTCGTCCACGTCCACCTTCTGAAACTCTATCTCGTCGAAGTCGTCGACGAGTTCGTCGAGGATGGGGTCCTGCGTCTTGCACGGGCCACACCAGTCGGCGTAGAAGTCGAGGAGTCGCACTGTCATAGTAGTCCGGTGGCAGTTCCGGGTGGGCGCGCATAAGGGTTTTCCCCCGGCGCGCGTGGCGTGTCGCCAACCCGAAACGTTTAGAACCGGTGAGCGTCAGGACCCACTATGAGCAGTGGACAGAACTCCGGCGGCCTGATGTCCTCCGCCGGACTCGTCCGGTACTTCGACGCCGAGGACCGCAACGCCATCCGCATCGACCCGAAGACAGTCGTGGCCTTCGGGGTGCTGTTCGGCGTCGGCATCATGGTGCTCAACGCCGTCGCGATTTAACGACAGCCTCGTATCGGACCGACAGCCGACCGCCCGCGGACGCGCCTTTTTAGTGCCCCGCCTCCCGAGCGACTGGTATGAGAGCCGGCGTCGTCGCCGTCCAAGGAGACGTGTCCGAACACGCCGCGGCCGTCGAACGCGCGGGCGCGGCCCGGGGAACCGACGTCGAGGTGACGGAGGTGCGGACGGCGGGCGTCGTGCCCGACTGCGACGCGCTTCTGATGCCCGGCGGGGAGTCGACCACCATCTCGCGCCACCTCGCGCGCGAGGGAATCGACGCGGAGATACGCGACCACGTCGCCGCCGGCAAGCCGGTGCTCGCCACCTGCGCCGGCCTCATCGTGGCCGCGGCCGACGCCAAGGACGACCGGGTCGACACGCTGGGCGTCCTCGACGTGACCGTCGACCGGAACGCCTTCGGCCGACAGACCGACAGCTTCGAGGCGAAGGTCCCGGTGGCCGGCCTCGACGACCCCTTCCACGCCGTGTTCATCCGCGCGCCGCTCATCGACGAGACGGGGCCGGACGTGGAGGTCCTCGCCGACTGGGAGGGCCGCCCCGTCGCGGTCCGGCAGGGGCCGGTGGTCGGCACCTCCTTCCACCCCGAACTCACCGCCGACGACCGCCTCCACGGACTCGCCCTGTTCTCCGACGCGCCCGCGGTCCCCGAGGCGTAAGGCCGGCCGGCGGGTCCGCCCGACGGCGGGACCGCGTGCGGTATTCCGCTCACCGTCGCGGGGCGGAATTCACGCGCACATTTATAGGCCCCGTCTGGCTAGGAACCGAACGGTCTGGAACGGTGACATCGGCGGACTGATGGGAGACAGATGAACCAGCGTCACACCGAAGGCGGCACCCGGGGGGAGAGCGAACGGCGGGCACGGAGCCGCGTCGCCCGGTACGCGCCGCACGTACCGACGGCCATCGTCGCCGTCGGCTCGCTCCTGCTCGCCGTGATCGTCGCCGAGTGGGCACTCTGGTACGACTTCGAGCTGTTGACCGGAGAGGCCCTCACGCTCCTCCTCCTCGGCGGCGCGCCGGCGCTGGGCGTGGCGTTCGCGGGCTACTGGGTCCGTCAGAGCCACCTGAGCGTCGACCGGTACCCGCGCATCGGCGCGTGGTGGTTCGGCTGTACGGTCGTCTTCCTCGCCGTGAACATGTTTATAATGTTGAATTTCCCGCTGCCAGCGTTCGAGGCCAACTTCGGGTGGGCGCGGGGCGTCACCACCTTCGGCGCGGTGGGCGGCCTCGCCATCGGCATCGCCGAGGCTCGGGCGGTCGAACGCGCCCGGGCCGCCGAACGCGCCGCCGTCCGGGCCGAACACGTCGAGGCTCAGCGCAACCTGCTCGCCTACCTCAACGGCATCCTCCGCCACGAGGTGTTGAACACGGCGAACGTCGTCGAGGGGTACGCCGACCTGCTCATCGAGGAACACGACGGCGTCACCCGGGACCGCCTCGAACGCATCCGCCACCAGAGCCAGAACATGGCCGAGGTGATACAGGACGTGCGGGTGCTGATAGAGGCGACAGAGGGAGCGGACGAGTTCCGCGCCGTCGACCTCGGCGACGTGTTGACCGAGACGGTGGCCGACCTCCGCACCGCCTACGACGACGTGGCGGTCGACCTGTCTCCCCCCGAGGACGCGTTCGTGGCGGCAGACGACCTGCTCCCCCGCGTGTTCTCGAACCTGCTCACCAACGCGGTCGAACACAACGACAGCGAGGCCCCGCGCGTGACGGTGACCGCCGAGACGACGGCCGACGCGGTCAGGGTCCGCGTGGCGGACAACGGCCCCGGCGTCCCCGAGGCCGAACTGCGGACCCTGTTCCAGCGCACGTCGCGGGGCACCAGCCACGGACTCGGCCTCTACCTCGTGCGCACCCTCGCCCGGCGGTACGGCGGGTCGGTCGAACTGGTCGAGACCGGCCCCGACGGGAGCGTGTTCGCGGTCGAACTCCCCTGGGTGTCCGACCCGTCGCCCGGGGAGCGGCCGCGTTCGTCCGCGACTCCGACGGGAGCCGACGCGTTCGCGCCGCCGGCGGAGTCCGACGTGTGAGGCGGGCGGCGGTGGGACCCTCCGACCGCCGCCGCGGAAACGTACGCTTTTCACCCCTCGCGCGCCCACGTCCGGTATGACCGACGACGACGCGTCCGCGGCCAGTGGGACCGAGGAGGACGCCGACCCCGACCACGAACCCGAGGTGCTCGACGCTCTGTTCGCGACCATCGAGGACCGGAAGGCCACCCTGCCCGAGGACTCCTACACCGCGTCGCTGTTCACCCACGAGAAAGGCGAGAACGCCGTGCTGGAGAAGCTAGGCGAGGAGACGACCGAGACGATACTCGCCGCCAAGGACGACGACCGGGAGGAACTCCTCCACGAGAGCGCCGACTTGGTCTACCACCTGCTGGTGCTCCTCGCGGCGAAGGATATCGACGTCGACGACCTGCGGGCCGAACTCGAAGAGCGGTTCTGACGCCGAGCCTACTGGAACCGCACGCCGAGGTCGTGCATCCCCTCGTTGTTCTCCGCGACGTTGACGAGGAGGGGCGTGACCGCCTCCACCTCGGGGGCGTTGGCGACGCCGCCGCCGTCGAGGGCGCGGAGACCCTCTATCTCCTCGGTGAGGCGCGTCACGATGTCCTTGGCGTCCGGGTCGTCGCTCAGAATCAGAGTGTCGATGCCGAGTTCGGCGTCGAGGTCCGCGAGGCGGCCCGCCGGCAGGTTGTGGTACGCGCCCACCACCGGGACGTTCTCGGGGGCCGCCTCGGCGGCGAGGCGGGTCACGCTCCCGGCCGAGGGGGCGTGGTAGTGGAAGCCGTCGTCGTCGCGCTTGATGCCCGTCGCGGGACTCACCAGCACGTCGTCTTCGTCGAGTTTGTCCTCGACGGCCTCGACGGTGTCGGCGACGTGGTACGGCGGCACCGCGAGGACGACGACCCCCGCGCGGTCGGCCGCCATCGCGTTCTCGAACCCTTTGACCGTCGCCTCGACCCCGCGGCTGTCGAGTTCGGTCTCGTACTCCTCGGCCTTCTCGCGCGCCCGGTCGGGGTCGCGCGACCCGACGATGACCTCGTGGTCCGTGTGGAACGCCCACCTGAGGGCCAGTCCCTCGCCGATGTCGCCCGTCCCGCCGAGTAGTGCGATTCGCATACTCCGGGGGTGGGACGGCCGCAGGGTAAGCATTACCTTTCGTTTCTGGCCGGTTGCCGGGGCGCGCCGGCGCTACTCGAACGTGTCCGGCCCCACGACGCCGAGTCGCTCGAACCCGCCGCGGTAGACCAGCCAGTACGCGAGCACCGGCGCGACCACGAGTAGCGGCCCCAGAATCAGGAGTTGAGTGAACGGGTCCGGGGTCGCCAACAGGCCACCCAGCACCAGTCCCACGGCGTCGATGGCGAGGAGCGTCAGGAGGAACGCCTGATACCGCTTCACGCCGACCACCCCGCGGCCACGGTGGCGCGGGCGTCTCGCCGCCCGCCCGTCATGGCGACAGGAGGGCCGGCAGGTCGTTCACCGAGTCTATCACCGCGTCGGCCCCGCTCTCCTCGTACTTCCGGCGGCCCTCCTCGCCGGTCAGACCGCCGGTGAGGACGCCCACCCCGCGGTACGTCCGGTCGGGGTCCGCCTCCCGCGCGTTGACGGCGGTGCGCACGTCGTCGAGCGTGTCGCCGGCGAACGCGACGGTGTCGGCGTCGAACCGCTCCGCGAGGGTGACCAAGGCGTGCGGGTCGGGCTTGCCCGCCTCCCAGTCGTCCATGGTGAACCGGTGGTCGTCGGGCACCGAGAGGCCGACGCGTTCGAGGGCGATGTCGGCCTCCGCGGCGGGCCGGCCCGTGAGAACGCCGACGTCGAACCGCTCGCGGAGTTCGTCGAGCGTCGACGCCTCCGCGAGCACGGGTTCGTCGTGGATGTACCCCTCGGCCTCCACCGGCGGGTCGCCCCCCTCCAGTTCCCGGTAGCGGTCGCTCCCGAGGTAGAGCGCCTGAAACACGTCTCGGAGGCGGTCCGTGTCCCACGCCTCGTAGACGGCGTCGGCGGCGTCGGCCGGGAGACCCTCTATCACCGCCTCCGCGGCGTCGAGGCCGCCGCCAGCCTCGTTCACGTCGGCCGCGAACGCCGCCGCGTCGCCGTCGTAGCCCCCGTCGGCGTCCGACGCGAGCAGGTACAGGGCGGCGGCGTAGGTGAGTTCCCAGTCGTTGTTGAACCCGCCGGCGTCCTTGAACGACTGCACGTCCGCGTCGTCGATGGTCGCCCCGTACACCCGGTCGAGCGACTCCACGATGGCCCGCCGGTATGAGCCGGCGACGTCGACCAGTACGCCGTCGATGTCGAGGACGACTGCGTCCGCGCGCATACTCTCACCCCGCACTACGGCGGCAAGTGCCTTCCGAGTCGCGTCCGCGCCCCGGGGCGCTCCGCGGCGGGACGCGACGGGGCGGGCGGGGACGGCCTCCGCCCGCCTCCGCCCTGTCCCCCGTCACGGTCCGCCCTCGCCCGCGGCCACGAACACCGTCTCGTCGCCGACCGTCTCCCGGCGGACCGGGACGGTCGGCTGGTCGCCGCCGAGCGTCGTGAAGAGGCAGTCGGCCCCGGCGGCGCGGGCCACGTCGCGCACGGGCCGGTGGAGTTCGGGCGGCAGGTTACGGGCGTACACCGCGTCGGCGTCGTACGCGTCCCCCGGGTCCTCGCCCGCGGCCACCCGGTCGGCGCGGGCGACCACGTCGTCGCGGACGAACCGCACGCCGTCGGGCACCGACCGGTCGTGGACGTCGGTGGCGACGACCGTCTTCCCACGCGCGGCGAGGGCGGCGGCGACGTCGGGACGGCGGCCGACGCCCACTTCGACCAGTCGGTCGTAGCGGGCGAGGTACTCCGCGAGTGTGTCGGCGTGTGACGCCATTGTGGCGGGATATTTATCACGCGCGCCGGCTTACGGCTTTCCATGCATATCGACATCGTACCCATCGGGGAAGTACCCGCGCAGGTCAAGCGCGAGGCCTCCGCCGCGTTGCGGTCCGTCTACGACTCCGAGGTGACGGTCCACAACGAGCAGAGCATCCCCGAGGGTGCGTTCGACCGAAGCCGGAACCAGTACCGAGCGGAGGAGTTCATCGAACTCGCCAGTCGAACCGGGTCCGGCGACAAGAACATCGGCATCACGTCACAGGACCTCTACTACCGCCGCCGGAACTACGTCTTCGGCCTCGCCTACCTCAACGGCAACGGGTCGGTCATCTCCACCCACCGCCTCCAGACCTCCTCCGACGGCGGCATCTCCACCAAGCCCGCCTCCGAGGTGTTCTCCGACCGGGTCCGCAAGGAAGTCGTCCACGAGATAGGCCACACGTTCGGCCTCGAACACTGCGACAACAACAAGTGCGTCATGTCCTTCTCCCCCACCGTGCGCGAGGTCGACGTGAAAGAGGAACATCTCTGTGGCACGTGTAGCCGACTGCTCCGGTAGCCGACGGAGCGACGCGTCCGCGGGTCTCGGTCCGCTCTCTCCCATCTCACTCCTCACCACACAACACCTCGTCTCACCTCACGCGCCACGACGATGATAGAGATAGACGGCGGCGACGGCGGCGGACAGGTGCTCCGGACGGCGCTCGGCCTCTCGGCGCGCACCGGCGACCCCGTGCGCGTCGAGAACGTCCGGGGGAACCGCTCGACGCCCGGCCTCGGCGCGCAGCATCTGACCGGCCTCCGGGCCGTCGCTCGCGTCGCCGACGCCGAAGTCGACGGCGACGAACTCGGCGCGGAGACGGTCGAGTTCCGCCCCGGGTCGCTCGCCGACGGCGAGAGCGAGGTGTCGGTCGACGTGGGGACCGCCGGGAGCGTGACGCTCGTACTCGACGCTCTCCTGCCCGTCGCGGACGCTCTGAACGCCCCCGTCACGGTGCGCGCCACCGGCGGTACCGACGTTCTGTGGTCGCCGACCGCCGACCACTACCGCCGGGTCAAACTCCCTCTCCTCGCGCGCTTCGGCGTCGACGCCGACTTCGGACTCGTCCGCCGGGGGTTCTACCCCGCGGGCGGCGGCGAGGCGACGCTGACGCTCCGGCCGTCGTCGCTCGCCGCGGTCGACCTGACCGACCGCGGGTCGCTCGCGGCCGTCGAGGTCCGGGCGGTCGAGAGCCACCACCTCGCGGACGCCGACGTGGCGGAGCGAGCGCTCGCCGGGGCGCGCGAGGCGCTCTCGACGGTCGGGGTTGGCTCGGGTGCGTCCGGCGCGAACGCGCCGGGCGTCCAGGTGGACCTCGCCACGGCCGCCGAGACGGCCGAGACGTCGTCGCCGGGGGCGGCCGTCCTCGTCCGCGCCCGCTACGACCGCACGCTCGCGGGGTTCGACGAAGTCGGGGAGAAGGGCGTGCCCGCCGAACGCGTGGCCGAGGACGCGGTGGGTCGGTTCGTGCGCTGGCGCGACGGCCCGGGCGTCGTGGACGCACACACGGCCGACCAACTCGTCCCCTTCGTCGCCCTCGCGGGCGGTCGCGTCCGGATTCCGCGCGTCACCGACCACGTCCGGACAAACGCGGAGGCGGTCCGCGCGTTCGGCTTCGACGTGACCGTCGAGGAACGGCCCGACGGCGGCGCGACGATTCGAGGGTAGGCGAGGACTCGCCGCCCCCGACCGGCGCCTACAGCGGCGCGAACGTGCCGTCGAGTTGCGTCTCGGTCAGGACGCGCCCCGCCGTCGCCGATTCGAGGTCGTCCGCGGTGGCCGACGAGTCGAGGTCCAGCTCCGCGTCCAGCGCAAACAGCCGGAATCGGTAGGTGTGTTCGCCGTCCGGTGGCCTCGGGCCGCCGTACCCCGTCTCGCCGAAGCCGTTCCGTCCCTCCGACGCGCCGTCGTCCGCCGGCGACCAGCCCTCCGGGATGCGGGTCTTCGTGGCCGGGACGTTCCAGACCACCCAGTGGTCGAACGCCTCTCCGGGCTCCTCCGTGGCGTCCGGGTCGTCCACGACGAGCGCCAGCGACTCCGCGTTGTCGGGGATGCCCGCCACCTCCAGCGGGGGGTTGACGTTGTCTCGGTCGTAGCCGTACTTCTCGGGGATGCGCCCGCCGTCGTCGAAGGCGGGACTCTCGAGTTCGAGTCGTGTCATGGTGAACTGGGTCGCGTCGGTTTCGCGCCCGCGGCGGTTGAATTATCGCACGCCCGTGCAAAAAACGGTACCGTCGTGTCGCACCGTCCCGTCGTGAGGTGCCGCCGCCGGACGCCTACGGGTGCGACCAGGGCTCGTACGGGTCGTAGCCGCGGCTGGCCTCCACGTAGTCCGACCAGCCGTCGCCGTCGGAGTCGACGGCTATCGGTTCGGAGGAGGACACGGCCTCCTCGTAGTCGGTCCGCCCGTCACCGTCGGTGTCGGGGTCGTTCGGGTCGGTCCTGTGTCGCATAACCTCCTCGTAGTCGGTGAGTCCGTCGCCGTCGGTGTCCGCGCAGTTCGGATCGGTGCCGTACTCGATCTCCTCGGCGTCGGATAGCCTGTCGGCGTCCGCGTCGGACGGCGCGGCGCCGGCCGCCACGCCGACCGAGAGGTCGTACGGGACCTCTTGGAGGAGCGACGTCTGCAGGTCGCCCTGTCTGAGCGCCACCCGGTAGGTGCCGTCCGCTACGGCGTCTATCGTCAGATTCAGAGGCGGGTCGAAGAGGCCGCTGCTCTGGAGCACCCTGCCGTCCGGCCCGTAGACGAAGACGTCCATCTGGTTCATGAACGGTGAGTCGACCGACACCTCGACCCGGTCGCCCCTCTCCGCCTCGAACGCATACCAGTCGGGGTCGTAGGCGGCTACCGTGGCGTTCACCGTGGCGTTCGGCGTCAGCCGCGTCGCGGTATCGGGGCGCTGGTTCGGGTCGAACGGGTCGAGGCGTCGGATGTCGACCGAGAGGGTGTACGGTCCGGTGACGTTGTCGGCCCCGTAGCCCGCCGACACGCGCACGTAGTAGGTGCCGTTCGTCTCCGCGAACGCCGCACCCTCGCCGGGCCCGAACTGGCCCGTCGAGTCGACGCCGGCGGTGTAGTAGTCGCCGCCCCCGCCGTCGTTCGGGAAGACGCTGATGCGCTCGCCGTCGGGACCGTAGATGCTGAACCCGAGACTGCGCTCCCGGTTCGGCCCCCGGAGTTCGAGTCGCGGCAGGATGGCCCGGCCCGCGGTCGCCTCGAACGCGTACCAGTCCTGGTCGCCCGCCGCGAGGTCGCCGGTTATGTTCGTCCCCGTCTCTACGGGCGTCGCGTTCGCGCGGTCCTCGTTGGGTTCGGTCGGGTCCCGCGTGTCGCGCACCGTCGTCGTGAGCGTGTAGTCGAGCGGTTCTCGGCTGTCGCGCGTGAGGTAGACGTAGTAGGTGCCGTTCGTCCGAGCGAGCGTCGACGCCTGCAGGTAGTCGGCGTCGGTGATGAACGCGCCGTCCGGCGCGTAGAGCTGGAGCGAGAAGTCGCTCGGGTACCGTTGATCGGAGGAGAGGTTGGCGACGAGTTCGTCGCCCGCGGTGGCGTTCACGGCGTACCACGCCTCGGTGTCGACCGTCAACGTCCCAGTCGCGTTCTCGCCCGGAGCCAGCGGGGTCGCGTTCGCACGATTCTGCGCCTGCGGAACGCCGTCGACGTTCGAGGTCGACACCTCCAACTCGTACGGGAAGCTGGCGGCGTTGACGCTGACGGACACGTAGTACGTCCCCGCGCCCAAGGCCGTCGCCAGCGCCGTCCCGTTCGTCTCCGACCCGGATATCTGAACGGAGCCGAGGTACTCGTCCTCCGGAGAGGAGATGGTGACGCTCAGGTCGGTGTAGCTACCGACGGCCCGCTTGACGGCGTCGACGGTGATGCGCGCGCCGGGTTGGGTGACTTCGACCGCGAAGGTGTCGGTGTCGTAGGTCGATATGTTCCCGCGCACGCGCTGGTCGAGTTCTATCGGGTTCGCCACCGCGTGGTACTCGTTCGGCTCGGTCTCGGTCGTCGCGTTCGCCGACGCGCCGCCACCGTCGTCACCGCCGGCGGCGGTCTCCGTCTGCGCGAGAGCGACCCCCGGCGCGAACGCGCCGACGGTCACGAGAAGCGCCGTCAGCACCAGCACTGCGCAACGTCCGGCGGACGGGGGTCGTCGAATCATAGTCGTCACTTACTGCACGGCTCGATAAGTTTTCCTACTAACAGGAACCGGTGAAACGAACTGTCGCCCGCGTCGCCCGCGTCGGCCGCCTCAGCTGGTGTAGTAGTACTCGCCCTCGCGCTTCTGCTGCCGGTCGAGTTGGCTGTCGGGCTTGTTGATGCGCGGGCGGCCCGTGCGCTCGTCCCGGCGGAAGGTGATGTCGAGGTCCGCGAGGAAGTCGTTCATGCCGTCGCGCATCGACTGGGGCGTCGAGGCGTGGCCGTGGTCGGCGGGTTCGCCGTCGAACACCATGAGGCGGTCCGCGAGCAGGTCTATCATGTAGATGTCGTGGTCGATGACCGTCACGGTGGCGTCGTTGTTCTCGGCGTACCGCCGGATGGCGGTGGTCGCCTGCACCCGCTGTTCCACGTCGAGGTGGGCCGAGGGCTCGTCGAGCACGTAGAGGTCGGCGTCCTCGGAGAGCGTGGCCGCGATGGCGACCCGCTGGCGCTCCCCGCCGGAGAGGTCGGTGAGGTTCTGCTCCATGATGCGGTTCAACTGGAGCGGCTTGGCTATCTCGGTGTCCCAGAACGAGGTGCCGAAGTCGTCCGTGATGGACGCGAGGAACGCGTCGACCCGCATGGGCTGGTCTATCTCGACGTACTGGGGCTTGTACGCGATGTCGAGGCGGAAGTCGAGTTCGCCCTCGTCGGGTTCGAGTCGCCCGGCGAACATCTTCGCCAGCGTCGACTTGCCGATGCCGTTGGGGCCGACGATGCCCAGTACCTCCGACTCGTAGATGGTGCCGCCCTCGACGTCGAGCGAGAACTCGCCCTCGCCGTAGGAGTGGCGCAGGTCCGGGTAGTCGATGAGGGGCGTGCCCTTCGCCGTCTCGCGCGGGGCGTGCTCCTCGAAGGTGATGGCGTCGGGCCGGATGCGCATGTTCTCGTTGTCGAGGTAGCCCTTGAGGTACTCGTTGATGCCGTTGCGCACCGACTTGGGGTCGGTCACGACGCCGAACGCTCCGGGTTCGCCGTAGGCGACGTGGAGCGAGTCGGCGAGCAAGTCGAGGATGGCGAGGTCGTGTTCCACCACTAGCACCGACCGGTCGCCCTCCTCGGCAAGTTCGCGGATGAGGCGCGCCGCGGCCACCCGCTGGCCGATGTCGAGGTACGGCGTTATCTCGTCGAGGAAGTAGAAGTCCTTGTCGCGCGCCAGCGTGGCCGCCAGCGCCACCCGCTGGAGTTCGCCGCCCGACAGGGTGTCGATGGGCTGGTCGACGACGGGGCGGATGGAGAGGCGGTCGACCAGCGAGTCGAGCACCCCGCGCTCGTCGGTCTGCTCCAGCAGTTGGCGCGTGTCGCCGTCGAACTGGTCGGGTATCTTATCGACGTACTGGGGCTTTCGCGCCACGGTCACGTCGCCCTCGCGGAGGCGCAGGACGAAGTTCTGGAGTTCGGTGCCGCGGTAGCGGTCGAGCACCCGGTCCCAGTCGGCCTCCGCGCCGAAGTCGCCGAGGTTGGGCGTGAGTTCGGCCGCGAGGATGCGCACCGCCGTCGTCTTCCCGATGCCGTTCGGACCGAGGATGCCCGTCACCGCGCCCTCGCCCGGCACGGGGAGGCCGTACAGCGAGAACGCGTTCTCGCCGTAGCGGTGGACGGGGTCCTCGTTGAGTTCCGACGGCAGGTTGATTATCTCGATGGCGTCGAACGGGCACTTCTCGACGCAGATGCCGCAAGACTCGCCGAGGCATATCTCCTCGGAGATGCGTATCTGGTCGGGGCCGCCGTCGTACGGTTCGCCCTCCTCGAAGTGCTCGCCGCGCGTGACGATGCAGTCTTTCCCCGTGCGGTTGGGCGGACAGAAGTTGGCACACTCGTAGTTGCACCGGTCCGGCTGGCACCGATCTAAGTCCACGACCGCGATGCTGTCGTCGGCCATCGGTTAGAGAGAGACGCCGGTGGTGAGGATGATGCCGAACGTGATGAACCAGAGCGTGAACGTCATGAACACCACGTAGAGGTAGTCCTTCGCGCCGAAGCCCTCGACGTCCACGCCGACGACGCTGAGGAGGGGGAATTGGACCGCGACGAAGCCCACGAGGATGCCCAGCGAGAGCTGGTTTTTCGCGGCCGCCGGGTCCGTCCCCACGACCATCCCGGAGAGCAGGGCCGCCACGACGCCTGCGAGACAGGCGACCGTGGTGACCGTCACCCCCCGGGCGTGGCCCGAGAGACCGGTCTGTGTTTGCGTGGCCATGCACAACACTCGGCCGTCGGGCATCAAAAGGGGTTCGTTTGCGCCCCGCCCCGCGCCCCCGCGCCCGGCGCTCCTCGTCCCGCCTCTCAGCCGACGGACGCCGGGGTTTTGCGCGGCGTCGACCCGAGCCATCAACCTTTATGCCCGTGCCCGTTTCGAATCGTAACGATGGCTGGAACTGACGACGAAGAACTCGACGACCTGCCTCCGAGCGCCAAACTCGTCTACAAGGTGCTCGAGTACAACGGCGCGCTCACGCAGAAGGGCATCGTCGAAGAGTCCATGCTCTCCGCACGCACGGTCCGGTACGCGCTCGAACGGCTGGAGGACCTCGGCGTCGTCGAGGAGGACGTCTACTTCGCCGACGCGCGCCAGAACCTCTACCAGTTGAACGTGCCGGAGGCGAAGGTCGACGGCGGCACCAAGACCGAGGCCAAGACCGACTCCGACGACTGCAACGAAGCCTACTGCGCCGAGTAAGCGACTACGACGAGTAGGCGACTACGACGGGACGACTGTTATCTGCTGTTTTCGGTCGATTGCGTCCTCCAGTTCGTCCGCGATGGCGCTCCCGCGGGACACCTGAATATCGCCGCCGCGCCCCACGGTGGCCGTGAACAGGTACTCGCCGTCCGCGCGCACCTCCACCGTCTCGCCCACGTTGTCGTCCATCCGGATGACCACGTGACGCGAGGTCACCTCGGGCGTGACCGGGATGCCCTCGGGTTCGCCGCCGCCCGCTCCCGCGGCCCCGCCGGCCGACGCGGGCGCAGAGGCACCCGACGCCGACGCAGACGAGGGCTTCTCGTCGTGGGTGCGCACGTCGATGTCGATGCCGAGTCGCTCCTCGATGTCCTGAATCCGGCCGCCGCCCTTCCCGATGACGTAGGAGATGTCGTCCTCGTCGACGTAGACGACGGCGCGGTCCTGCCCCTGCAGTTCGACGTCGACGTGGCCGCGCGCGACCGACCGTATCTCGCGCTCTATCTCCTGTCGCGCGATACGGCCCACGCCCGACTCCGAGGACCCGCCCTCCTCGTCGAGGGGGACGGTCACGACCTGCCGGTTGAACGTGTATATCTCGTAGGCGGGCCGCCCCGTCTCGAAGTCGCGCACTTGGATGACGGGGCGCGCGAGGTCCTCCGCCGTGAGGCCCTCGGGCACCTTCACCTCCGTCGTGACGTCGTAGACGGTGTCGACCGCCCCGGCCTCGATGAACACGACGGTGTCGACCACCTGCGGAATCATGCCGAGTTCGACCCGGCCCACGAGTCGCTGGAGGGCGTCGATGGCGCGGGTGGCGTGGACCACGCCCACCATGCCGACGCCCGCCAGTCGCATGTCGGCGAACACCTCGAAGTCGTCGGTCTTTCGCACCTCGTCGTAGATGGTGTAGTCGGGGCGAACGAGGAGGAGCGAGTCGGCAGTCTTGTCCATCCGCCCGCCGAGGGCGGTGTACTGGGTTATCTCCGGCCCGACCTGCAGGTCGCGGGGCTTCTCCATCGTCTTGACCGCGTAGTCGGCGTCGGTGAGGAACTCCGCGACGGCCTGTGCGAACGTGGACTTGCCGGCCCCGGGCGACCCCGATATCAGGACGCCCCGCTGGCGCTCCTTCAGGCGGTCCTTGAGTTCGTCCGCGAACTCGTAGTCCTCGAGGTCGGTCTTCACGATGGGTCGCACCGCGGTTATCTCGATGCCGTCCGCGAACGGCGGGCGCGCCACCGCGATGCGGTAGTCCCGGAACTGGACGATGGTCATCCCGGGCTCTTCGAGTTCGACGAACCCCTCGGGGTGGGCGCGCGCGGTGTCCTCCACGTCGTCGGCCCACGCGTCCATCTGCGACTCGTCGGTCACCTCCTCGTCGATAACCTGGTAGTGCATCTCGCCTATTTCGCCGCGCTTTGCCTTGGGCTTCGTCCCCGTCTTGAGGTGGACGCTCATCGTCTGGTCGTCGAAGAACTGCTCGATGGCCAGCGACTCCACCTCGCGGCCCCGCGGGTCGACGTACTCGACGTCGAGGCCCTTGGCCTTGGCCACCTCGGCTTGCACCACGTCGCTCGTGAGGAGCGTGGCGTCGTGTTCGTCCGCGATGTCGCGGATGAGAGCGTCGATGTCGCCCTCGGCGGCCGCGCCCTTCTCGGACCCGGAGGGGCGGCGACCCACGTACTCGACGCTGATGCGCCCCTCGTCGGCGAACCCGGCGAGGCGCTGGAGCTCTTCTAACCCCTCCCAGCCGGTGTCGAGGCTGTCGTTGGCCTGCGATTCGAGTTCACCCACGACGGCCTCCGGCACCAACAGGCGGACGTCCTCGTACGTCCCGTCGTCTACCCGTTCGGACACGCGGCCGTCGATGACCGCGCTCGTGTCCGGGACAACGTTCATACCCGTCCTCCGTCCGGGAGCCCCATAAGGGTGTTTAACCCGCCGTCCGCGCCCCGAGATGGGGGAGTCCGACGGGCCGAAAGCGTCCTTGTAGATAGTAGCCAACGAACTTAATTAAAATGAGAGCTATCTAAAATAATGCAGGTGTCATAAAACGATGTTCTTCCACGACGACAAACTTCAGTACGAGGTCGAAGTCGAGGAGCCGAACCCGTACTTCGCGAAGATGCTCCAGCAGGCCATCGGGGGCGTCGAGGGCGAGATGCGCGTCGCCCTCCAGTACATGTTCCAGTCCTTCGCCGTGCCGTCGGACAAGAAGGAGTACAAGACGCTCCTGATGGAGACGGCCGCCGAGGAACTCGGCCACATCGAGATGCTCGCCACCGCGGTCACGAAGAACTTGGAGGGCGCGCCCGAGGAGACCCGCGAGGCCGCCCGCGAGGACGCCGTCATCGACGCGATGATGAGCGGCGGCCAGCCCCGGCAGGCGCTCTCGGCCGGCCTCCACGCCATGCCCGTCGACGCCAACGGTTTCCCGTTCAACGGGAACTACATCGTGGCGTCGGGCAACCTCGCGGCCGACATGTACGCCAACGTCATGGCCGAGTCCACCGGTCGCCTGCTGGCCACCCGCCTCTACGAGTTCACCGACGACCCCGGCATGAAGGACATGCTGTCGTATCTCATCGCGCGCGACACCATGCACCAGAACCAGTGGCACGCCGCACTGGAGGACATGGGCGAACACGTGCCCGTCCCCGCCAGCTTCCCGCAGGAGAAGGAGAACCAGGACTACAACTACGAGTTCATGTCCACCTTCCGCGACGAGCGCGAGGACCCCGAACAGCCGTGGACGCAGGGCACCTCCTTCGACGGCAAGGGCGAGTTCTCCTTCGGCCGTCAGCCGGGTAACGACGAACCCGACATCGAGGAGACGATAGAGGAGATGTACAACTCCGTCAACTGAGGCCGCCCCACCCGCCGCTCGCAGGGGAGCCGTCGAGAGAGAAGCCGCCGACCACGGGCCGCCGCCGGACCGCGCCGCTTGGTCCTCTCGGTCCTGTACGAGACGAGCCGCGGGGCCGCCCGCGGCCGACTACCGGGTCACTCCCGGTCGTCCGGGTTCTTCTGCTCCTCGTTCAGCCACTCCTCCGTCTCCTCGTCTACGTCCTCCTCGCCGTCGGGGACGTCCTCCACGTCGTCCTCTCCGGTCGCGTCGTCCGGGTTCTCGTGTTCTCGCTCGATTCGCTCGTCGTCGGCGTCGTCGTTGTCGGACATGGTGTGGGGTCGCGCCGTGTACCGCGCGCCGCGCGTCGCGGCTCCCGATTCGGGCCGTTCCGCGGACCGATTCCCGCTCTCGGGGCGGCCGGACTACTCGCCGTCGCTCGCGCCGCCGTCGCCCGTCGTCGCGTCGTCCTCTCCGCCCTGATTCGGATTCACCGTCTCGCCGTCGGACTCCTTCACCGCCTCGACGACGGGGCTGTTGGTCCCCTCGTCGTCGGCCGATTCCTCCGCCTCCGCCTCCGTCTCGGGGTCGTGGTCGGGTTCGTCCTCGGACATGGGTTGGTCCGTCAGTCGTCGCTCTCGTCGCTATCGTTTCGCGCGCCGTCCTGTCGCTCCGTCTGCTCGACGGGGTCGATGTCGGTGTCGTCCCCGCCGTACTGGGTCTGGTCCTCGGTCTCCTCCTCCTCGTTCTCCTCTTCGTCCTCGTCCTCCGCGGGCATTCCCTCGTCTGCGGCCTGCGACGAGTCGTTAGGGTCGGCGTCTGTCATCCCGTACCACGCTTGGGCGCTCGCGGGGTTAGGGACACTGCGCGCATGCGCAAGCCGCGACCCGAGAGCGTAAGCCGTCGGGGCGAGAGGGGGGAGACATGGACGCCGAACCCGCCGACCTCGCCCGCCGCCTCGTCGCCGTCCCCAGCCACGAGGACGAGACGGCGGCGGGCGACGCGATAGAGTCGTGGCTCCGCGAGGAGACGGACGCCGCCGTGGCCCGGGACGACGCCGGCAACGTCGTCGCGCGTCGCGGCGACGGGGACACGTCGCTCGCCCTCGTGGGCCACCACGACGTGGTCCCGCCCGCCGACCGACAGGTCGAAGACGACGGGTCGTACGTGGTAGCGGAACGGGACGGCCGCCTCTACGGGCGCGGGAGCGCCGACATGAAGGGAGCCGTCGCCGCCGCGATGTGCGCCTTCCGGGACGCCGAAGCCCCCGAACGCGAACTCGTGTTCGCGTCGTTCGCGGGCGAGGAACTGGGCGGCGTCGGCGCGCGCGCGGCCATCGACGACGGGTTCGCGCCCGACTACGCCGTGGTCGGCGAGGGGTCGACGAACTACTCCGCCGACGGCGTGACCGACGTGGTGGTGGCTCACAAGGGTCGCCGCGCGAGCGTCGTGACCGCCCGCGGCGAGTCGGTCCACGCCAGCGTCCCCGAGTCCGGGGAGAACGCCGTCTACCGCGCGTGCGACGCGGTGGACGCGATACGCGAACTCGACTTCCCCGAGGTGGAGGTGTTCGGGGAGCGACTCCGCGGGAGCGTCGCCGTCACCGAGATAGCCGGCGGCACGGCGTGGAACGTCGTCCCCGACGAGTGCGAGGTGACGGTGGACGAGCGGACCGTTCCCGGCGTGCGCGCCGACCTCGAACGCGTCGAGGGCCTTGAGGGCGTGGAGTGGACCGTCGAACAGGACCTCCCGCCGATGGAGTGCGACGACGACGCGTTCGCCGAGGGAGTGTTGGCGGCCGCCCGCCGCGTCCAGTCGGGCGACCCGCAACTCGTGACGAAACCCCACGCCACCGACGCGGGGTGGCTCTCGAAGGCCGGCACGACCTGCGTGGTCTGCGGCGCGTCCGAACCCGGCGAGGCACACACGAAGACCGAGAGTGTGAGCCTCGACGTGGTCGAGCGGTGCTACCGCATCTACCGCGAGGTGGCCGAGTCGGTCTGACCGGGACCGCCCGTCCCGCGAACCCGGAGTTGATAACGCCGCCCGCCCACGGTGGAGGTATGGCAACGGACGCCGCCCCGGAAGAGACGGACGCGCCGGACGCGTACGACCGCTTGTTAGCCGAGTACCGCCGCATCGCCAACGTGGAGAAGGCGGCCGGCATCCTGTCGTGGGACCAGCAGGTGATGATGCCCGACGAGGGGGCGACCGCCCGCTCCCAGCAGTTGTCGACGCTCTCGGCCGTCCAGCACGAACTCCTGACCGAGGGCGACGTGGGCGACCTGCTGGACGAACTCGACGCCGCGGACCTGTCGGACGAACGCGCCGCGGTCGTGCGCGAGATACGCCGCGACTACGAACGCGCCGCCCGCGTGCCCACCGACCTCGTGGAGGAGATATCGGCAACCTCCTCCGAGGCGATGCAGGTGTGGAAGGAGGCGCGTCAGGAGGACGACTTCGACGCCTTCGCGCCTTATCTGGAGAAACTGGTCGACCTGAAGCGGCGGTACGCCGAGCACATCGACCCCGACGCCGACCCGTACGCGGTGCTGTTCGCCGACTTCGAGCCCTGCGTGTCGCTCGACCGGGCCGAGGCCATCCTCGAGGAGTTGAAGGAGACGCTGGTGCCCATGATAGACGAGATTCGGGCCTCGGAGACCCCCATCACCACCGACGCGTTCGAGGGGTCGTACGACGTGGCGACACAGGAAGAACTCGCCCGCGAGGCCCTCACGACCCTCGGCTACGACTGGGACCGGGGCCGCCTCGACACCGCGCCCCACCCGTTCTCGATGGGCACGCAGTTCGACGCGCGCGTGACCACCCGCTTCAACGAGCACGACCCGGTTGACGCCCTGATGTCCACGGTCCACGAGTTCGGCCACGCCACCTACACCCTCGGCCTGCCCGACGACGCGTACGGGACGCCGCTCGGCGAGAACCGCGACCTGTCCGTCCACGAGTCCCAGTCGCGCCTCTGGGAGAACCACGTCGGCCGCTCCGAGGCGTTCTGGGAACTGTTCCTGCCCACGTTCGCGGAGCACTTCCCGCAGGCCTCCGACGTGTCCGTGCAGGAGGCCTACGAGTCGGCCAATCAGGTGTACGAGGACAACCTCATCCGGGTGGAGGCGGACGAACTCACCTACCACCTCCACATCGTGATACGGTTCGAGATAGAGCAGGCGCTGATACACGGCGAACTCGACGCCGCCGACGTGCCCGAGGTGTGGAACGACAAGTACGAGGAGTACCTCGGCGTGCGCCCCGACACCGACGCCGAAGGCTGTCTGCAGGACATCCACTGGAGCCACGGCAACTTCGGCTACTTCCCTACCTACTCGTTGGGGAGCGTCATGGCCGCCCAGCTGTTCGACGCCGCCGAGGCGGACGTCGGCGACGTGGACGAGGGGATTCGGGCGGGCGACTTCGAACCCCTCCACGAGTGGCTGACCGAGAACGTCCACCGCCACGGCCGCCGGTACGAGACGGACGAACTCGTCGAACGCGCCACCGGCGAGGAGTTCACCGCCGAGAGCTTCGTCGACTACGTGACCGAGAAGTACGGCGACCTCTACGACCTCGACTCGGTCTGAGCGGCCGCCGGCGCGCGGCGACGGTGCGCCGCGTCGGCCCGCGGCCGTCGTGTCGTCCCGCCGTGAACGTCCCGCCGTCGGCGACTTTCTTTATGTGCGTCGCCGGTCAACGTACGCGACTATGGTGGGTACCGCCGACCTGACGACGTTCGTTAAGGCCGTCGGGGAGGAGTTCAGCGAGAAGAACGTGACCTTCCTCGCGGGCAGTATCGCCTACAGCGCGTTCGTGTCGCTGGTGCCGCTGTTGCTGTTTCTGATACTCGCACTCACGCTGTTCGGGGCGGGGTGGCAGGACCAGGTGCTCTCGCTCGTCACAGAGAACGTCTCGCCGGTCATCGGGCAGTTCATCCAGCGCATCTTCCGGAGTCAGACCGCCGGCGCAGCCGGGTCGTCGGTCGTCGGCACCGTGGTCCTCGTCTGGGGGGCGCTGAAGCTGTTCCGCGGGCTCGACACCGCGTTCGAGGAGATATACGAGGCCGACGAGGAGAGCTCCCTCGGCGACCAGATACGGGACGGCCTCGTCGTCCTCGTCTCCATCGTCGTCGCCGTCGCCGCCATCGTCGCGGCCACGAGCATCTTCGGCGCGCTCTCGGGTCGGATTCCGTTCATCGGACTTCTCCTTCCGCTGGCGCTGGCGGTGGGTCTCGTCATCGCGTTCTTCCCGATGTACTACGTCTTCCCGAACGTGGACGTGTCGGCCCGGGAGGTGCTGCCGGGCGTCGTGGTGGCCGCCGTCGGGTGGGCGCTCCTGCAGGGCCTGTTCCAGATATACGTGGCCGTCTCGACGGGCGGCGGCGGCACCGACCTCGTCACCGGCATCATGCTCCTGCTCACGTGGCTGTACTTCAGCGGCGTCGTCCTGTTGCTCGGGGCCGTCGTCAACGCGGTGCTCGGTGGACACACCTCCCAGCGCGTCGGGTCGGCTGTGGCGGACGCGACGCCGGGGTGACGCCGCGTTCCGTCCGGCACGCGTCGGCCGACCGCAGGTCACCGTTCGCGGCCCGCGGCCCGACCCCGACGCAACCGACGGGTGGCGGCGTCGCGCCGCGCCGTTCCCCGCCTCCACCAAGGTTAAGTGATGTCATGTCTTACCACACCTCGTATGGCGTCAGCACCCAGCGACGACGAACTGTTCGACCAGTTCCTCACCGACCGCGGCCACGAGGTAGAGACAGCGCGCTGGGAGCGCTCGTACAACAAGAAGAAGTGTCCGGAGTGCGGGGGACTCCACGACACGTCGGCGGAGACGTGCTCGGTCTGCGGGTGGGACCCCCGGTCCGACTGACCGCTCCGCCACCACCGACCGCTCGGCTTCGCACCGCCCTCCGAGATACCGTTCTCCGCGGCCGCGCCAGTACCTGCACGCACGTCTCCCGCACGCCGGGCGAAAGCCCCGGCGTTTATCAGGGATTAGGCCCTGTACGGGAACAATGAGCCAGTCCGACGCGTCCGTCACGCGCCTCTTCGGGGGACCGGGGAGCGGGAAGACCACGGCGTTGCTAGATCGGGTCGACGAACTCCTCACCGAAGAGGACGTCTCCGTCCGGGACGTGTTGGTCGTCTCCTACACCCGCGCGGCGGCCGCCGAGGTGCGGGAACGCCTCGCGGAACGACTCGACGTCTCCCCGCGGTCGCTCAAGGGGAACGTCTGCACGATGCACGCGAAGGCGTACGAACTCCTCGACCTCTCGCGGGGCGACGTGGTGGGTGAGAGCGACAAGGAGGAGTTCTGCGAGGAGTACGGCATCGAGTACGAGGACGAGTACGGCGGCGCGGGCCGGCGCACGGCGCGGTCGACCACCATCGGTAACAAGATAATCGCCACCAGCCAGTGGCTCCAGCGGACCGACCGCGACGTGGCCGACTGGTACGACGTGCCCTTCCAGTGGAACGTCGAGGAGGTGCGCCTCCCGCCGGACGTCGACCCCAACGCGCAGGAGGGGAACAAGTACACCCCGACGTGGCCGAGCGACGACGACCGCATCGACGTGCCGCAGGTCATCCGGGCGTGGCGCAAGTACAAGGGCGACGCGGGGGTCATCGGCTTCGCCGACATGCTCGAACGCGTCCAGCAGCGCTCGCTCGTCCCCCACGTGGACTACCTCGTCATCGACGAGTTCCAGGACATCACCACACTCCAGTACGCGGTGTACGAGGAGTGGAAGCCCCACATGGAACGCGTCCTCATCGCGGGCGACGACGACCAGGTGGTGTACGCGTGGCAGGGCGCCGACCCCAACCTCCTCCTCGACGCGCAGGTTGACGAAGACGTGGTGTTGCCCAACTCCTACCGCCTGCCCTCGCGCATCCTGAACGTGGTGAACCGCGAGATACGCCACATCGACGTGCGCCAAGAGAAGGACCTCAAACCCCGCAAGGAGGGCGGCACCGTCGAGGCCATCGCCTCTCCCTCCATGCTGGACCTCGTCCGGAACGTGAAGTACACCGTCGAACAGGACGAGGGCGACGTGATGGTGCTGTTCCGGGCGCGCTACCAGATGTTCCGGTTCATCGACGAGTTCATCGAGCGCGGCATGCCCTTCTCGGTGCTGACCGACCAGCGGATGTGGACCGACCGCCTCACCCAGTACGTCCGCGCCGTCGAGAAACTGGAGGCCGACGACCCCGTGACCGGACTCGAGGCGCGCCGCCTCGCCGACATGCTGCAGGACTCCGCGTTCGGCACCAACGACCGCGACGACCTCTACGATCTCATCGACGACCGCGAGGAAGCGGCCGACGTCGACGACCTCGCGGAGATAGAGGTGACGACGGACGAGATATCCGACCTCGCCCCGTTCGCGCCCGACCCCGCCTCCGCGGGCGACATGGTCCGGAAGGTCACGTCGTTCCAGCGCAAGTCCGTCAAGGCCTACTTCGCGGGCGAGTACTCGGGGATGGACCCCGACCGGGTCCGCGTCGGCACCATCCACTCCGCCAAGGGCCGCGAGGCCGACCACGTGTTCGTCGCCACCGACCTCACCGAGAAGGTGGTCGAGCAGATGGCGGCCTCCGTCCCCGACCCCACCGAGGTGCCGGGCGTCGAGGAGTTCACCGCCCAGACCAACCCCGTTCCCACCCTGACCGACAACGAGCGACGCGTGTTCTACGTCGGGATGTCCCGCGCCCGCGAGCGACTCGTCCTCCTCGAGAACCTCGTCTCGGGCGCGCCGACCCTCCCCATCTCCGTGCTCCTCGAAAACGAGATACGCGAGGACTCCATCGAGGACCTCCTCGCGGAGGCGCAGGAGGCCGCGCCGGCGCCGGACCCGTCGTAGCCGTGTCCGGCCACGGCGACGGCCCGCCGGACGCGGCGGCGGACGCGAACCGTAACGCGGGCGCGGACGCCTCCCCGCCCTCGGTTCCGGACGCGCCCGCGCCCGACTACTCGTCGCTGGACGACGCCCTCGACGAGAGCGACGCCGCGGGGTTCGTCGCTGTCGGCGACGTGCGCGACCCCGACGTACGCTACCTCGCGCGCCTCTCGGGACCCGCCGCCGACGGACCGGTCGCCTTCGTCCGCGCCGCCGACGGCGGCGACCCGGTGCTGGTAGTCCCCGACCGATTCGACCCTCTTGCGACCGACGGGTTCCCCGGCCGGGTCGTCGCGGCCGACGACGCCGGGTCGCTCGGCCGGCGGGCCGCGGCGGTGCTCGAAGCCCGGACCGGCGGCGGACGCGTCCACGTCCCGCGCGACGTCCCGCACGACGCCGCGGTGTACCTCGAACGCGCCGGCTTCGAACTCACGTCGACCCCCGCGACGGCCGACGCGCGCGCCCGCAAGACCGAGGCAGAACGCGCCTGCCTCCGGTTCGCGGCGGCGGCGGCCGAACGCGGCATGGCCCGCGCCGCCGAGGTGCTGGCCGCGGCCGCCACCACGGACGGCGAACTCCGGTGGGGGGACGCCCCGCTCACCCCCGAACGCCTCCGCCGCGAGGCGAACGCCGCGATGGCGCGCGCGGGCGTCGACGCCGCCGACGCCACCGCCGTCGAGGCCGGGCCGCCGGCGACCCGCACTCGCGCCCGCGCGGACGAACCGCTCCGTCCCGGGGAGACGGTGCTGGTCGGCCTCGCACCGCGCGGTCCGCACGGCTACCGGGGCGCGCTTGCGCGCACGTTCGTGGTCGAGGGCGGCGGCGGGTGGGAGCGCCGCGCCCACGTGGCCGTCACCGCGGCGGCGCGCGCGGGTCTCGACGCCGTCGAACCCGGTGCGCCCGCGCGTCGCGTCCGCGACGAGGTGGTCGCCGAACTCGCGGCCCACGGGTTCGACGCGGGCGTCGGCGACGCGGACGGCGACGACGACCTGTACGGGTCGACGGGAGGCGGCCTCGGCCTGTCGCGGCGCGAGGCGCCGTCGCTCCGCGGCGACGACACGCTCGAACTGGGGCACGTCCTCTCTCTCGCCGCCGGCCTCGCCGACCCCGACGGGGGCGTCGTCCGCGTCGCCGACGCTGTCGCCGTGACCGAGGACGGCCCCACGTCGCTGACCGCGTTCCCGACGTCGCTCTCGCCGTCGTCCTGACCCGTCGCCGTCCGGCGATTCTACTCGAATCATCTGCGGTCGAAACAGTGCCACAGAAGCTCACAGACCTCCAAACCAACGCGAGAGGGGCGGCCCTCTCCGGGGAGTCCTCGGGTGCGACTCTCCGACCGACGCGCGAACCGAGGTGCGGGACGGGTCCGCCGGCGGCGCCGTCTCTCGGCGGACGGGTCGCGGCTGGCCGTCCCCCCGCGACGCCCGTCCCGTCTCGCCCGTCACTCGTCGTCTTCGGGCACCTTGACCGCCTTCCCCACCGCCTTCTCCGCCACCTTCGACGGCACGTCCGTCGGCGTCGTCAGCGCGTACGGGAGCACCACCATCAGCACCGCGACGACGAGGAGGACGCCGCCGAGGAACGTCTGTCCGCCGAGGAGGTACTGCCCGCCGAGCACGCCCAACGGGATGGCGAATATCAGCGTGGCAGCGAGTTGGATGGTGTCGCCGATGCCGAGACTCATCACCTTCCCGTACCTCGCTGTCGGGTATAAACCCCCGCCTCCGCGGCGGAGCGTCGACGGTGTTCGTGACGCCCGCGGTCCGTTCCTCGGCGCGGGACCGAGAACAAAGTCGCGTCGGGGCCGAGGCGGAACCGCGTCGGGGCGGGCGGCCGACGGAGCGGTGTTACTGCTTCCAGTCGGGTTCGTGGGCCTCGACTTCCGTCAGGTCGACCCTCCCCGCGGGCACGCGGAACTTCCGCAGCAGCGTCCGCCGGGCGTTCGGGTCGTCGACGGTGTCGTCCACCGCGTACGCCTCCCACGTGCAGTCTTCGGGCGTGAACTCGGCCAGCGCGTAGCCGTTGTACTGGGAGTCGAACCACGCCATGTGGGGGTTCTCTTCGAGCATGACCTCCCGGTGTTTGTCGGCGGTGAGCGCCGGCGACTCGGACTCGACGGCGGTCGGGTCCTCGCGTCCCCAGAAGTTCGAGGGGTCGGAGTCGCTCGAGAGCGCGGGAGCCATGAGTTCGACGCCCACCAGTTCCTCCTCGCGGGGGATGGGCGTGCGGTTCTCGACGCTCTCCCAGTCGTTCAGCACGTACGACACCATGTAGTTGTGCATGTCGCCGGTGAGCGTCACGAAGTTCTCCACGCCCTCGTGGGTCAGACGGCCGACTATCTCGCGTCGCTCGTGCTCGTAGCCGTCCCAGTTGTCGTAGTCGCGGTGGAACTGCTCGCCGTCGCTGTCCGACCGCCAGATGGGGGAGAACGGCACCTCGTTCGCCCACGACTTCCACGTCGCGTCGGTGCCGAGGAGCGTATCGAGGAGCCACTCGCGTTGCTCGAACCCGAGCATGGTCCGGTCGCCGTCGTCGGCCTCGGGCGCGTCGGGCGGGGTGCCGCCCTGTCGCCGTCCGGCGGCGTCGCCGCCGGACGGCATCGACCGGAACAGCCGTTCGTCGGTGACCGCGAGTTCGAGGAGGTCGCCGAAGCGGACGCTCCGCCACATGTGGAACTGGTCGTGGAGGCTGTCGGCCGCCGGGTCGTACGCGACGCGCGCGGGGTTGTACTCCCACCACGCCTTGATGGAGCGCTCGTACAGTTCCGTCATGAACTCGGCGTCGTCGTTCCGGGGGTGGTCGTCCGACCACGGCCGGTCGTTCTCGTAGTCCCAGTACGGGTTGTTGACGTACTCGTGGTCGTCCCACGTCGGCACGAACGTGTGGCGCTCCAGCGCCGCTTGGAAGAACTCGTCGCCACGGTAGGTGTCCCAGAGGTGGCGGTAGTCTTCGAGCGTCCGCGGCACCTCGTGACCGCTCGGCAACTCGACGGAGCGACCCTCGAACCGCGACTCGCCGGCGCCCTCGTATATCTGGTCGCCTAAGTGGACGAGGTAGTCAGCGTCGGTCTCAGCGATGTGGTGGTACGCGGGGTAGTAGCCCGACTGGAACTCCTGACAGCTAACGACCGCGAGGCGCACCCGCTCTGGACTCGCGTCCGCCGGCGGGAGCGTCCGGCACCGGCCGACGCGACTCGTCACGCCGTCGTACCGGAACCGGTAGTAGAGGAAGCGCCCCCGCGGGAGTTCGCCGTCGAGGTCCGCCTTGACGACGCGGTTGTCCTCCGGCCGTATCTTCCCTGCCGGGACGCGGCCCTCGTAGACCACGTCCGCGAACGCCTCGTCCCGGGCGATCTGCACGTGGGCCGGTTTCGACGCCCCGTAGGCGTCCGGCGCTATCTTGGTCCACAGGATGGCCCCCGTGGGCGTCGGTCCTCCGCTGGCGACGGAGAGCGGGAACACCGACTCCGCCGCCCCGTCGTCGCCCCAGTCGACGTCGCCCGGGGGGACCTGCTCCGGTTGCACCCCCTGTACGAGGTCCGTGCCCAGAAGCGAGAGAGAGACCCCGACCGCTCCCGCGCCGAGTGACTTTAGCGCTCCGCGACGACTGATTCCGCCGTCCGCGTCTTCGTTCGACATGGCGCGCCCGAGTGTATCCGGAGTCTCGTAATGTTGGTTTATAATATTATTATCGAGAAATATATGCGCCCGACGAGGCGTACGGCGGCCTATGTCCCCGTCACTCGGGTCCGGGCGGAACGTAGTGCGGGGGAGCGGTCGGGTGGCGCGCCGGTCCGGGCCGCCCCGCTACTCCGCCACGCCCTTGGGCAGTTCCTCCACGTCGTCGGTGGACAGGCCGGTGGTCACCAGCAGCCCGATTCCCCGCCGGACGGACATGTCCACCTCGTACACGTCGTCGGACGGGAGCATCACTAGTGCTCCCGCGGTGGGGTTCGGGCTGTTCGGGACGAACACGTTCACCGCGTCGTCTCCGGTCACCGACCGCACCTCGCCGGGGCTGTCGTTGGTGACGAACCCGATGGAGTAGAGGCCCTCGCGGGGGAACTCCACGAGGACGACGCTCTCGTACCGGGCCGACCGGTCGGTGAGCGACTCGGCCACCTGCCGCACGCCGAAGTAGACGGTGCGCACCATCGGCACCAGCCGCACCCCACGCTCGAACCCGCCGAACAGGCGCTCGCCGAGGCTCCGGGACGCGAGGTGGCCGGCGACGATTATGGCCGCGGCCAGCAGCACCGCCGCGAGCAGTTGGGCCACTATCTCGATGTCCGCGGTGTAGGTCGTGAGGCTGGTCGCGCCCACCACGGGGTCGAGCACCGCCGCGATACGCCGGAACGCGAACTGGAGAAGAAACACCGTCACCGCCAGCGGCGCGAGCAGGAGCAGGCCCGCGATGAAATCGTTTCGCATCCGCGTCAGCACGTCCATGCTCCGGCGGTCGGACCACGAACGTATAAGCGTACGTCACAGTCGCCGGGCGAGACGAGTCGTCGACGCGTGCGGGCGTCGATTCGATGTCCGGTATCATCCTCTATATAAAACCGTTAATATGCGCGCCCAAGCGTCTGGTCCCGCCCGCGCCGATGATTCCGGGTGAATGGGAGAGAAAATATAGGGCTGCTCCTGTGTTTCTCCGGGCTACATCGGTACGGCCCCGACGAGGATGCCGGCTACCCGTACCAGCGGTGTCGGAACTGCGGGAAGATGGGCATCTACCGACCACCTCGAAGCCTCCCCGCCGTCCAGAGGCTCCTCTGAACGGGACCCCGAAGTCGGAACCACTTAGCCGCGGGCGGCAGTACCTCGGAGTATGTTCACCGGAATCGTCGAGGAGACGGGCGCGGTACGCCGGGTCAACGACGAGGCGGGCGGGCGACGCCTCCGCATCGGCACGTCGTTCGACGGCCTGCGCGACGGCCAGTCTGTCAGCGTCTCCGGAGCGTGTCTGACCGTCGAGGACGCGGGCGACGGCTGGTTCGACGTCTTCCTCGCGAGCGAGACGGTCGACCGCACGTACCTCGGGGACGTGACCGAAGGCGACGCGGTGAACTTAGAGCGCGCGCTCCGGGCCGACGGCCGGTTCGACGGCCACCTCGTGCAGGGTCACGTCGACGCCACCGCCGAGGTGACCGCCGTGGAGAAGGTGGGCGACGACTGGCTGTTCGAGTTCTCGCTCCCCGACTCTGTCGGGCGGTACGTGGTCGAGAAGGGCTCCGTGGCCGTCGACGGTATCTCGCTCACCGTGGCCACGCGGGACACCGGCGGCTTCGCGGTGGCGGTCATCCCCACCACCTACGACCTCACCACGCTCTCGGAGAAGGGGCCGGGCGACCCCGTCCACCTCGAAGTCGACGTGGTGGCGAAGTACGTGGAGCGACTGGTCGACGGTTACCGGTGAACGGGGCGGGGTAACGCGCCGGCGGCGGGCGCGGCCCGTCGCGCTACTCGAACTCGGTCGACTCCGACCTGAGCTGTCGTTCCTCGTAGGAGTCGCGCTGGTGGACCTTGGTGTACGTCTTACTGTACCGCTGTATCTTCCGGAGGAGGTAGAGGCCGAACACCCCGTCGTAGATGATGACGTAGAGCAGGAACGACGCGAGCCCGCCGAGGCCGGTGGCCCACGCGATGACGGCCGCCCCGATGCCGACGGTGGCGTTGTACGTCGCGTGGATCAGCGACGCGATGACGAGGCCCTTGACGATGATGGGGCCGGCGTCCTCGGGGTTGAACTTGGCGAGGCCGAGGTAGTAGCCCGCGATGCCCGAGTAGATGACGTGCCCCGGCCCGGCGAGAGCGCGCACGGCGGTGATGCTCCCGCCCATGCCGATGAGGCCGAGGCCGAACTCCAGACTCGCGGGGTTCTCGATACTCTGGGTGATGTAGAGGGCGTTCTCGATGACGGCGAACCCGAGACCCGCCATCGCGCCGTACACCGCGCCGTCGACCACCGCGTTGAACCGCTCCTTGCGGTAGGCGTAGAGGCGCACCGCGAGTAGCTTGACCGACTCCTCGACCGGGCCGACGACGAGGTAGAAGAATATCACGGTGCCGACGAAGCCGAGGCCGGCGAGGAGGGGCTGGAGCGTGCTGTTGAGCACCGCCGCGAAGTTGGCGGTCAGCACCCCCAGCAGGAACGTCCCCACCAGAAGCGAGAGGGGTTCGTTCTCGGTCACGTCGCTGTACCAGACGTAGCCCGCGAGGCCGAGCGCCGGAATCGCCGACAGCAGCGTGAGCGCCCCTATCTCGGGGTCGGTCAGGGCCGCGAGTCCGCCGATGCCGAGCAGGATGAGAAACGCCAGCAGGATGATGACCCCGCGCGCCACCGTGACGAGCAGTCGCCAGAGGGCGGCCGAGAGGCCGTCGACGAACGAGCGGTTCTCCCACGTGGCGACGTCGTAGAGGTCGAGCGACCCCTCCGCCGCCTTTTCGACCGGGTCGCGCCGTCGTGCCATACTTGCACGTACGACGCCGCCTCCTAATCCCTTCTGCCCGACTCCCGGAAACCGAACGAGACAGGCTCAAATGGGCGGCCGTGCAAGCCGTCGGTATGCCTCCGGAGTCGCGCCACGACCCCGACCGGGGAACCCCGACCGCCCCCGCCCGAGACAGTCGCGCCGCCGACGGACGCCGCCCGCGGATCGAACCGGCCGCCGCCGCCGGCCCGGGGGCGTGACCGTGCGGGCGCGCATCCGCGGCATCTACGCCACGGCGCTCACCCGCCTCCTCCTCGACGCCGGCCACGACGTGGTGCAGGCGTCGCCCCCCATCCGCCGGCGGTTCGACGCGTCGTTCGAGGCCGCCGACCACGACGTCGACGTGACGACCACCGCCGACCGGCAGGGCGTCGGCGTCGCCGGCGACCCCGACGCGGTGGAGACGGTCCGGAACCTCCTCCTCGACGGCGCCGCCGTCGACGCGTTCGCGTGGCCCTCGCCCGCGCCCCGCGGCGCGGTGTTCGACGCTCGCGTCACCGACACGCTCGGCGGCGGCGCGGTCTGTGACCTCGGCGACGCCGAGGGCTACCTCCCCTACCGGAACGCCGACGACCGGGTCGAGGAGGGCGACGCCCTCCGGGTGCAGGTGGCCGAGGACGCCGCGCCGTGGGTGGACGACCGACCCCTCCTCGACACGGGGATTCGCGCCGACGCCGGCCTCGCGACGCTGGTGCGCGGGAAGTCGGGCGTCACCGTCGAGGCCCGCGACGACGCCGCGGGGCGCGAACTCGCCGGCATGACCGACCTCCTACCGACCGACCCGCCCGAGGGGTGGGGTATCGAGTGGACCCGCGACGCCGCCGACGCGGACATGGACGCCCTCGACGCGTCGCTGTCCCGGGCTGCCGACCGGGCCGCCGAACTCGCGGCCGTCCTCGACGATCCCGTGGACCCCGTCCGGCGCGTGGCGGCCCCCGCGGCCGGCGTGTGGGCGTGGTTCGGCCGCGACGCCCGGTTCGCCCTCGACGCCCGCCGGCGCGAGGTGACCGCCACCATGGCGGGACACCACCGCATCAAGGCCGCATCGGAGGCGGCGAGTGCCGGCGTCGACTTCGCGGAGGCGGTGTGTTCGCCCTCGCCGGCCGACGCCGACGCCCGCGAGGCGTTCCCGTTCGCCGCCGTCACCGAGCAGTTCGGCCCCGTGGAGGGCGACACGGTGGCCATCCAGCACGGCAAGCCCGACGGGCGACTCATCGTCCTCGGGCGCGGCGAGGTGGTCGAGTGGGACGCGGACGGCACCGTGACCGTCGAGCGCTCGCTGTCGGGCGGCGGCACCTACGACGCCCTCGGCGTGCCCCGGTCGGAGGGCGACGTCGCCCGCACCAAGTTCCGCGAGGGCCGGTGGTGGTACCCCACCGTCTACCGCGGGGCCGACGGCGACCGGAAGGGCACGTACGTCAACGTCTGCACGCCCGTGGAGGTGTTCCCCGACGCCGTCCGGTACGTCGACCTCCACGTCGACGTGGTGAAACACCCCGACGGCGCCGTCGAACGCGTCGACGACGACGAACTCGACGCCGCGGTGGCCGCCGGCAACGTCACCGAGGAACTCGCCGAGAAGGCCCGGAGCGTGGCGACGAGTCTGGAGAACGCCCTCTAGGAACCCCCACCTTTTACGCTGCGCGAGGCCGCCTCGCGGCCTCGCTCGGTAAGAGCTGGACCAAAAGTACTCCTTCCTCACTCCGGCGACCTTCGGTCGCCTCCGTTCAGTCGTCGGCCCGCTCGCTCGGCCGCCGGCCTCGCTCGCGGTACTACCGCTGGCTGCCTTTCCGCACCGCTACTACCCCCGCACCGCTACTGTCTCTGCACTGCACCACTCGCCGGTCAGACCAGTCCGACCTCGACGTGTTCGGCGAACACGGGGACCGTCCGGGAGTACTGGTCGCCCTCGACGGACACCGTCGCGTCGACCGACCGGGGGGCGGCGTCGGCGAGGCGCGAGAGCGACACCGCGGGCGGGGCGGCCGTCTCCCCGTCCTCGATTCGCGTCGCCACGTCGAGGCGGACGACGAGCGAACTCGACGGGAGGAAGCCGGGCGACTGACCGACGCCGCTCCCGAACTCGTCGGTGCCGAGGCGGTCGGCCGTCGCCGACCGGACGCGTTCGAGTCCCGCCTCGGCGCACTCGATGGAGGCCCACCGCTCGAACGGCATCTCCTCGAACCGAATCGCCTCGTCGCCGCTCCGGACCGAGACGAAGCGGACCGTCCCGTTCTCGGGGAAGTACTCCACGTCGTCGTCGTACCCCGGCGGGTCGTCGACAGTCCGTTCGACTGCGACCGGTTCGCCGCGACAGCGGACCGGCCCCGACGGCGTGTTAGCGCGGGTAGGCGTCGCCGTCTCGGGGTCCGTCGTCGCCGAGTCGGTCGGCGGCGCGTCGTTCGCGGGGGGCGCTCCGACGTCGGTTCCGCCGAGGCAGCCGGCGAGTCCGGCGGCCAGCGTGGAGAGGAGGGCGCGGCGGCGCATCGGCGTCCGTTTCGCCGACGGGGGTAAAAGCTTCGTGGTGGCGGGGGACCGCGTCTCACCCGGTCGCCGTCGCGTCCCCGCACGTCGTGTGCAGTTCGATGCTCCCGTTTGTGGTCACGCGGAGGATGACCCACGTCAGGTCGGCGTCGACGCAGGTGGACGTGCCGAAACTCCGCAGGGGTTCCTCGGCGTCGGGGCGGGATACCACGTCCACCACCGTCGCGTTCCGGGGCACGTCCTCGAAGGTGGTGCCGACGCCGGACCCCGGCGTGAGGCGGTAGGTGCGCACCGTCGCGTTCTCGGCGAGGGGGACGATGCTCACGGCGTCTTTCGTGGCCTGATGGGGCAGGTGGTCGAACGACTGGACGTCCGGGAACGTGCGGTTCGTCCCGTTCGCGTACTCGACGCGGGCGCCGCCGAACTCGCCGCCGGGCACGACTGCGACGGTGAACTGGTGGGTGACGTTACCCTCGTTCGATATCTACACCTGCACGTCCGCGCCCGTCGGGGCGGGCGTCTCGGACGAACGGGGCGGGCCGAGTCCGGCGCACCCGGCGAGGAGGAGAAGCGACGCGACTGCGACGGCGGCGAGGCGACGGGTCACGCCCGCCGTTCGGGGGTGTGGCGGACGAAGTCTGCGGCGGGGCCGGTCAGAAGTGGCCGGCCGACTCGTTGGAGAACTGGAGTTCGCCGCCGCGGCCGCCCTCGACCGTCTCCGACCCCGTCTCGCCCGTGCTGGGGACGCGTACCGTCACGTCCTCCACCTCGTCGAAGTCGCGGATGAGGTCGGCCTTGATGTTGTTCGCGGTGACGTTCGAGATGCCGCACCCGGAGCAGGTGCCGCCGAGTTCGACCACCACTTCGCCCGTCTCGGCGTCGGCCTCTCGGACGGCGCTGGTCCCGCCGTGCATCTGGATGATGGGCATCTGCCCGACCATCCAGTCCTCGATTCGCTCCTTGAAGGTCCCGTCGGTCATACTACCACTTCGAGTTCCACGTACGGGTATCTTGCGGTTTGAGAGTGAGTACCACACGAAAGATGAGGAAGGTGCGTCCGTCGCGCCCCCGACGCCGCTCCTACCCGGAGACTGACGCGTTCGAGGCGCCCGCGCCCGCGGCCGACTCCGCCGGCGTCGCCGCCGCGGCGCGTTCGGGACGCGACTCGTCCCCGACGAGGACGGTCACGTCCGCGTTCAGGCGGGAGGCGTCCCAGAACGTCCGGTTCTCCGCAGATTCGTACTCGCCGTAGAGGTCGAGTTCCGCGGTGTCGCTCCCGTCGGCGTACGCGTACACCGGGGCCTCGTCGAACCGGACCGTCACGGTGCCGTTCGCGACGGAGAGCACCTCGACGGGTATCGGGTCCGTGCCGGGTTCCTGCGGCGCGAGGACGAAGCTGTCCGGAACCGGGCGCTCGAACCCGGCGGGGGCGTCGAACCGGAGGACCTGCTTCCCGCGGCAGTCGACGCGGACCGTCGCGTCGCCGACGTCGGCGTCGACGCGTTGCATCCGCCCCTCGACGCGCGGCGCGACGGTGCCCCGCCGTTCGAGATACTCGACCACCGTCGTGGCGAGGAGTTTGTCGGTCTCCGAGACGCGCGGGGCGTCCTCCAGGGGGTAGCCGTCCCCGCCCGCGGCCATGTAGCTGTTGACGGTCACCTCGTACGTCTCGTTCTCGCGCAGGGGGACCCAGCGGGGCTCCCCGTCGGGGCCGGCGCGGTTAATCGACACGTCGCGCACCTTGGTGGCGTTCTCGTGGGGCACCCACTCGAAGCGGACGCCGCTGACCTGCTGGGACACCTCGGCGCCGTACTGCGCGCCCACCTCCGACTCCTGCGTGACTATCTGGCTCGCCAGAACCCGCTTCAACTCCGCGCCGGTCAGGCGCACCGTGACCAGCGTGTTCTCGAACGGCAGGGTGTTGAACACGTCGCCGCCGGTCACGTTCCCCGGACCGTACACCGAGTCCGAGCGGATGCCGCCCGCGTTGGTGATGGCCACGTTTGCGCCCGTCTCCGCGCGCATGGCGTCGGTGATTAGGTTGCCGTATCCCGTCTCGCGGTGGTAGTTGGCCGCGGACGTCGCGTTCAGCGGCGTCTCCGTCCGCCCCACCACCGTGTCGAGTTTGGCCTCGCTCCGGTGCTCGTCGATGATGCGGGAGGCCGTCTCGTTTTTCGGCACGTCCTCGGTCACGTTGACGAGGCGGCCGTTCCACGCCGTCACCTCGCCGTTCTCGACGGTGAGGTTCACCTCGCTCAGGTACTCGGCGCGGGCGACGCCCTCCGTGATGACGGTGCCCGACGTCTCCTGCGGGGGGTACTTTATCTCGTCGTGACCCACCGCGATGAGGTCTATCGCACCCGAGTCGTTGCGGGCTATCTGCTTGGCCGTCGGCACGCCCGTGTGCGCGAGCGCCACCACCACGTCCACGTTCTTCTCCTCCTTGAGCATCTGCGCCGTCTCGGGACCGACCGCCGTCGCGTCCCGCACCTCGACGCCGCGCGCGGAGAAGTTGATGTTGGTCGAACCGTACGCGGCTCCCTGACCGAGGAGGCCCACGAAGCCCACGCGCACGCCGCCGCGTTCGACGATTTCGTACTTCTTCGTGCCGTCGAACGCCTCGCCCGTCGACTCGTTCACGACGTTGGTGGCCAGCCACGGGAACTCGGACGCCGCCGTGAAGTTCGACACGACGGGGAAGCCGTCGGCGTTCGACGGCGTGTAGTCGAACTCGTGGTTCCCGACGACTTCGGCGTCGGGGTTCATCTCGTTCAACACCGCTATCGGCGCGCGCCACCGACTCACCGGCGAGAGGGCGTGGGGCCCCACCTCGTCGCCCGCGCCCGCCACCACCACGGGGTTGTCGTGGGCCGCCCGACGCTCCTCGACGAGGTGGACCAACCGCGGGAGCTTTCCGTCCTCCGCGGCCGCCGTCTGGACGTCGTTGTACGTCAGCACCGTCAGCGTCGTCCCGTTCGCCGTCCCGTTCGTCGTCGTCTCGGCCGCGGCCGGTGCGCCGTCCGGCCCCGCGCCGCCCGTCGCTACCAGCCCCGTCGCCGGCACCGCGCCGGCGAGGACGACCGCCGTCGCCAGAATCAGTACTGTGGTACGTCGCATCGTCCCACCGGTCACGCCGCTCCGATTAAAATTTAAGTAATTTTTCAGTTGATGAATCGGTTCCACAACGTGCGGAACGTACGTCTCCGGAGCGGTCGGGAGACGGCGGAGACGGGAGTCGTCGCCTCTCCTCGGCGGGGATAGATTTGAGTGCCGCGCGTGCGACGCCGTGCCATGGACTTCACGCTCACGTCGGACCAGCGGGCGCTTCGAGACGAGGCGCGGACGTTCGCGGAGACCGAGATTCGGCCGCGGGCCGTCGAACTCGACCGGAACGAGGAGTATCCCGCGGACCTCCTCGACGAACTCGGCGACCGGGGGTACGCCGGCCTCACCCTCCCCGAGGAGTACGGCGGGCGGGGCGAGGGGCTGGTCGAACTCGTCCTCGTGACGGAGGAGCTCTCGGCGGCTCTCATGCCCGTCGCTAGCGCGCTGGCGCTCCACCTCGGCGTCGCCACCGTCGTCGAGCGGTTCGGCACCGACGACCAGCGGGAGCGGTTCCTCCCGGAGATGGCGACGTACGACCGCGTGGCCGCGCTGGGACTCACGGAG
The DNA here is from genome assembly GCA_046097085.1 of Haloferacaceae archaeon 50. Lineage (GTDB taxonomy): Archaea > Halobacteriota > Halobacteria > Halobacteriales > Haloferacaceae. The sequence continues at coordinate 983,531 of CP175567.1, forward strand.
GACGACGCCGGGAGCGACAAGTCCGGGCTGGAGACCACCGCGAGGCGGGACGACGACGAGTGGGTGCTGAACGGCCACAAGCGGTGGGTGACGAACTTCCTCGACGCCGACGAGGTCCTCACCTACGCCGTCACCGACCCCGACGCGGACTCGTCCGCCGGCGTCAGCGCCTTCCTCGTCCCGACGGACGCGTTCGAGGTGGACACGGTCTGGGAGACGCTCGGCGCGCGGAGCGTCAAGTCCCCGCGGGTGACGCTCTCCGACGTGCGCGTCGGGTCCGACCGACTGGTGGGGACCGAGGGCGAGGCGCTGGCCGAACGCGGGCGGGTGCACACGGGCGTGAACGTCCCGGCCCGCGGCGTCGGCATCGCGCGCGCCGCCCTCGACGACACGGTCGAGTACACGAGCGAACGCGAGCAGTTCGACCACCCCGTCGGGGAGTTTCAGGGCGTCCGGTGGACCGTAGCGGAGATGGCGCGTCGGGTCGACGCCGCCCGCCTGCTGACGCTCCGCGCCGCGGACGCCGCGGAGAACGGCGGCGACGTGCGGCGGGCGACGAGCATGGCCAAGGTGTACGCCACCGAGGCCGCCGTCGACAACGCGAACGACGCGATGCAACTTCACGGCGGTATCGGGTACACGACCGAGCGCCACGTCGAGCGCTACCTGCGCGACGCCCGCCTCCTCACCATCGCGGGCGGCCCGAACGAGGGGCACAAGGACACGCTCGCGGACGCGGTGTACGCGCGCCACCCCCGGCGGGCGGACGCGACGTCGCGGTCGCGGCGGGAGTGACGCCGCGAGGTCGGCCCGGGCGCGCTACGACACCCGCGACCGGTCGCCCGTGCCGCCGGTCATCGCCGAGGCCACCGCGCCCTCGACGACCACCTCGTCGCCGAGGGTCGTGAGCTGAATCTCCGGTACGTTCGTCATCACCATGTCGTCCACGCGCTCGCGGATGGGGTCCAACACGAGGTCCGGGTTGTTCAGCGCCACCGCGCCGCCCACGTAGATGATGATGGGGGCGTACGCGTGGATGATGTTCGCCACGCCGATGGTGTTCCAGTGGGCCACCTGGTCGATGACGTGGTCGGCGAACTCGTCCTCGCCGGCGTGTTCGAAGATGTCCACCGCTGAGAAGTCCGGGTCCTCGATGGGGAGGGCCGTCTCGACGGGGTCCTGACTGTGGAGGTATCGCGCGTACTTCGGCATGTTGTTGCCCGAACAGTAGCCCTCCCAGTGGCCGTCGTGACCGCACCCGCAGGTCAACTGCTCCTGTGCGTCGACGGTCATGTGGCCGACCTCCCCGGCGTTGCCGTCCCACCCGCTGAGGACGGTGCCGTCGACGCAGACGCCCGCGCCGATGCCTGAGGAGATGGTGAGGTACACCATGTCGTCGGGGTTGCGGTCGGAGTAGAACCGCTCGCCGATGACCCCCGCGTTGGTGTCGTTGTGGAGGTAGACCCGCTCGGTGTCGAGGAGCACCGAGAGCGGCCCGGTTAGCGGAATTCGGTCGATGGTGTCCGGGAGGTTGGCGGGGTCGATGACCGCCCCCTCTGCGAGGTCCAGTGGGCCGATGGAGGCGACTCCCGCCGCCGTCGCTTCGCTGGGGTCCACCCCGGCCTCGGCGCACGCCTCGCGGGTGACCTCGAGGATGGCCTCGGTCACCTCGATGCCGGTCGGTCCCCGCGGGGTGGCGCGTTCGCTCCTTCCGATTATCGTCTCGTCGTCGGCCACGACCGCACGGACGTTCGTCGCCCCGAGGTCGACGCCAACGTAGTACGCCATTGTATCAGTACCCCCCCGCCCCACACTTAACTGAGGCGTTTCTAACCCGCATCTGAGTTAGTCGGTGGCATGCACGCTCTTCGGGCTTTCGGCCGGAATCGCTCCCCCGCGTCACTTCGTGTCCGCGCGGACGAACGTCACCGGGCACGGCGACGAGAGCATGACCTCCTGTGCGGTGCTCCCGAACACCGCCTTGCCGGTTGGCGACCGCTTCCGCCCGCCGACGACGACGCGGTCCGCGTCGACGACCTCCGCGAGGTCGACGATGCGTTCGCCGTGGGCGCCGACCTCGCCGCGGACTTGGTACTCCACGTCGGCCTCGTCCATCTCCCGGGTGAGGCTCCGGACGGTCGAGTGGCGCTGTGCCACGTCGTTGGGCGACACCTCGTCGCCTTCCATGTCGAAGTCGAGTTTGTCGACCGTATCTCGGTACTCGTCTTTGGTGAACACGTGTGCGAGGAACACCGTCGCCCCCGTGGGGCCCGCCACGTCTATCGTCTCCTCGGCGAGTCGCTTCGCTCGCTCCGCGTCCTCCGGTCCGACCGCGAGCAGTATCGTGTCGATAGCCATTACGGTGAACGTTCGCCCGGACGCCACTTAAGACTACTGGAAATTTACTCGAATGTGAATAAAATGATTCGCGATGCGCCGCTGTTCCGGGTGGCAGTCCCACCCACGCGAGGCACCGCCTTGTAATTACCTCCGTTCGACCGCTACGCTATTGGGTGCCCCGGCCGAGGGGGCGGTATGGTTTCGGTCGACCTCTCTGACCGAGTCGTACTGGTGACCGGCGGCGCGAAGGGTATCGGCCGCGCGTACGCCCTCGCCGCGGCCGAGTCCGGGGCGTCGGTCGTCGTCAACTACCACTCCAGCGACGCCGCCGCGGCCGCCACCGCCGAGGAGGCCGAAGACCGGGGCGCGCCGAGGGCGGTGGCCGTGCAGGCCGACGTGACCGACCCCGACTCCGTCGACGAACTGTTCGACGAGGCAGAGAGCGCCCTCGGTCCCGTCGACTCCCTCGTGAACAACGTGGGCGACTTCGCGCCGAAACACTGGGAGGACATCCCGTTCGAGGACTGGGAGCGCGTGATGGAGACCAACTTCTACGGCACCTACCTCTGTTCGAAGCGCGCGCTCCCGGCCATGCGCGAGGCCGAGTTCGGCCGCATCGTGAACGTGGGCTACGTCGGCGCGGACAAGGCTCTCGCCTACCCGAAGAACTTCCCGTACTTCGTGGCCAAGACCGGCGTCGTGATGTTCTCCCGGATGCTCGCGGCCGACACGCAGGACGACGGGGTGACCGTCAACACCGTCTCGCCGTACGTGGTCGAGAACTCCGACGTGTTCCCCGCGGAACTCCCCCGGGGGCGACCAGCGAGTTACGCCGACCTGACCGACGTGGCGCTCTTCTTCCTCTCGGAGAACGCGGACTACGTCAGCGGCGCGAACGTCACCGTCGACGGCGGCTACCTACCGGAGACGCTCTAGACGTCGGGCGCGTCGTCCTCGACGGCCCGCTTCATGGAGTCGCGGCGCGACTTGGCGTCGCGGCCGGTGACCTCGAGGAGGAACTCGTTTTTGGCGTTCACGGCGTCCTGCGCGTGGTCCGCGAGACCCTCCGCGATGACCTCGTCGGCGTCTCGCTCCTCGAAGTGGACGGCGAGTTTGTCCTTCTTGCCGCTGTACTCGGCCGCCCCCGCGTATATCTTCGTGAACACCGGGTTCTTCGGTTCGCCGACCACGTAGAGTTCGTGCCCGTTCACCTCTTCGGTGCCCGTCACCTCGCCGAAGTAGCCTTCTATCGTGGCTTTCAGGTCCGGAGCGTTCTCCTCCAGCGTCTCGCCCCTGCGCATCTTGTACTCCTTCATGGAACCCCGTTCGTGAGGGTCCGGTTTACCCTTTTCGTCACCGCACGACCCCGTCGTCCTGTGACAGACACGGTCAGGCCTCCCGTTCGGCCATGTACCCCTTCCGACACTCGGGGCAGATGTCGCCCGCGCGCATCGAGGACCCGGTGCCCTCGCGGGTGTACCCGCAGTTCGGGCAGTAGTACTCGGTCGGCGTGCCGTCCATCTCCGTCTCCAGTTCGACCGACCGCGACTCCGCGCGCACGAACTCGTCGCCCGCGTCGGCCTCGTTGTCGGGGCCGCCGACGAACTCCGCGTCGTACCCCTCGCCGCCGGCCTCTCCCCCGCCCGCGCGTTCGGCCGTCTCGGGGTCGCCGTTGGCCGCCTCGGGCGTGATACCGCTCCCGAACGTCACGCCGTGGTCGTCGTCCCCGCCCGCCTCGCCGGCCGGGCGCGCCTCGTAACCCTCGTCCTCGCCGTCGTGTTCGGGCCACGCCGCCGGGCCGGTCCCGTCGCCGGCGTCGGCCGCGTCGTCGTCGTCGCCCGGACTCTCGCGCTCGGGCCACGCGACGGTTCCGTCGTCGTCGGCATCGGCGTCCGCGCTCGCGTTCGCCGGGTCCTCCTCTGCGTCGATGAACTCCGCGTCGTCCTCGACGCTGTCGAGGTCGGGGCCGGCGTCGGCGCTCGCCGAGGGTCGCTCGCCCGCCCGCGATATCTCGTCCTCGGTCGCCACCTCGTCCCCGCCGAGACCACTGGCCGCGTCGTCCCCGTCGGCGTCGGCCGTCGTCCCGCCGTCCCTGTCGGGCCACTCGCCGGGTTCGCGCTCCGGGGGCTCCTCGTCCAAGATGACGCCGTCGTCCTCGTCGGCGTCGGCCGGGGGTTCGAACTCCTCGTCCGCCGCCGCGTCGTCTTCGTCCACCGCGGGGTGGGTCGGCTCCGGTTCGGTCTCCGCCGTGGCGTCCTCGTCGAGGCCGACCTCCTCGGCCGACCGGATGGCGGTGACCTCCTTGTTCTCCGAGATGATCTGTCGCTCGCCGCATCGCTGGCAGGTCTTGACCTCCCGGATGGTCACCACCATCTCGTTCCCATCCTCCTCTCGCTCGCGCTCGACTTCGGGTTCGCCGAAGTCGTGTCCGAGCAGGCACCTGAGTCCCATTGTCCCCCTTTCCGAACTCGGGGACAAAAAGATGACCCCCTGCCGTCTGACGTCCGGCGGACGCTCGCGCGGATTGCGATGGCGAGGGGAGTGCCCTCGAAGGTGGGAGCGGGAGCGGAAGTCGGGCGACCCGCGAGGGCGGTAAGGGTAAACCGGGGGCGGTCGTACTCTCGCCCATGAGAGCCAGGCGGGAGTATCGGGACCGCGAGGCGATACAGGTCGACGTGCTCGACGCCCTCGTCGACCGCGCCGACGACGGCATGACGGTGTTCGAACTGCGCGCGGCGGTGGACGCCGACATCGACACGCTGGAGTCGGCGCTCGCGGACCTGAACGACGACGGTCTCATCAGCGTCGAGGACTCCGGCGAACAGGCCGTCATCGTGCCCGACGACCGGGTCGTCCCCGACCCGAACGACCAGCCCGAAGACCAGTCCGACCCGAGTCTCATCGACGCCGTGCGGGACAAACTCGGCCTGTGATGCGCCGCCCGCCGCGGCGTCGACCCGCGGCCGCGACCGCGACTGTCGCACTACAGGCGTAAGCGCCCCCGTTTCCGCGTTCGCGCCCGCGCCCACGCCTACGTCCGCGCCCGCGTCTGCGACATTCGACGCCGTCGCGGTCCGCTCCCCCACTGCGCCGGATACCGGGAGGTTTTGTCTCCGCGGGGCGACGCTCCGGTAATGACAGTCGTGGCCGACTTCCACGAGGACCACGGAGCGACGTTCGAGGAGCGAGGCGGGCGGCGGGTGGTGCGCGACTACGGCCGCCCCGAGCGGACTCACACCGCCGTGCGCAACGGCGCGGGGGTCGTCGAGATGGGGTACGGCGTGGTCGTCGTCACCGGCGACGACCGCGTCGAGTTCGTCGACAACGCCCTCACCAACCGGGTTCCGGCCGTCGACGGCGAGGGGACGTACGCCCTCCTCCTCGACGCGCAGGGTCGGGTCGAGGTGGACACGTACGTCTACAACGCCGGGGAGCGACTCCTCCTCTTCACGCCCCCGGACGCCGCCGCGGACCTCGCGGCCGACTGGCGCGAGAAGACCTTCATACAGGACGTGGAGATACGCGAGGCGTCGGACGAGTTCGGCGTGTTCGGCGTCCACGGCCCCAAGTCGACCGAGAAGATAGCCAGCGTGCTCCACAACGCGAGCGCCCCCGAACCTCACCTCTCGTTCGTCCGGGGGGAACTCGGCGACGCCGGCGTGACCGTAATGGCGTCGGACGCGCCCGCGGGCGAGGAGGGCTACGAGGTGGTCTGCGCCGCCGACGACGCCGCCGCGGTGTTCGAGACGCTGCTCACCCGCGGGATAAACGCCGTCCCCTTCGGCTACCGCACGTGGGACTCGCTCACCCTCGAAGCGGGCACGCCGCTGTTCGAGTCCGAACTGCGGGGGCGCATCCCCAACGTCTGCGGCGTGCGCAATGCCCTCGACTTCGAGAAGGGGTGTTACGTGGGACAGGAGGTGGTCTCGCGCGTGGAGAACCGCGGACGACCCAGCAAGCGCCTCGTCGGCCTGCGGCCCGACGCCGTCCCCGACGGCGGCGCGGCGGTGTTCGCGGGCGACGAGGCCGTCGGCGAGGTGACCCGCGGCGTCCGGAGTCCGTCGCTCGACGCGCCCGCCGCCCTCGCCGTGGTCGACTTCGACGCCGCCGACGGCGAGGAGTTCACGGTCCGGGTCGACGGCGAGGAGGTCCCCGCCTCGCGCGCGGAGTTGCCGTTCGTGGAGGGGAGCGACCGGTCCGACCGTCTCCCACGATACGGGAGTGAGTGACGGAGACGGTCGGAGCGGAGGGATGCGCGCCTCCCACAGTACGGGAGTACCGGAGATGGAGGCGAGTAGGCGGCGACGCCGGTTCCGACATCGCCCACCGCCTCACTGTCGACGGGTCTCCCGGTCGACGGTCCACTCGGTCTCGGCGCTGCGAATCTCGTGTTCCACGTGCCAGTCGCGCGGCCGGAACGCCACCACGAGTGCGCCGACGTAGAACGCCGCGACGGCGGCGGTCACCGCCGCGCCGGGAATCGCACCGACCGCGGCCGACCGCGGCCACGGGTGCGACGCGAAGGCCGTGACGCGGACGACCCACGCCCCCAGCAGGACGGTGAAAAGCAGGAGGTAGACCCGTCGGAGTCGGTGGGCCACCGCCTCCTCCGTGGACACCCGGACGGTCGGCACGCGGTAGTCGCGGCTCAGATTCGCCCGCCAGTCCGGGTTCTCGACGCCCTGCGAGGCGTCGAGGCCGTCCGCGAACACGTTTCGCTGGAGCGTGCGCACCCGGGACCGCCAGATGTCGTATCCCCGGAAGCGGCGCGCCTCGATTACCGCGAACGCGACCAGCGTGGCCCCGCCGAACAGCAGGACGTAGTGGGGGTGGTTCGGGTTCGAGAACGCCCACGTCAGGATGGCTCCCATGACGATGACCGCCCAGTGGGTGCTCCGGTCGAGTCGTTCGCGCCAGAGCTTCATCCGGTGTACCTCCCCGCGGTAGAGGTGTGCCATCGCCGAACTCGGCCCCATCTCCTCGTCGAGCAGACCCCGTCCGACCCGGCTCGGGTCGTCCGCCGCCGCGCGCTCCGCCGTGTCTTCGACCATGTCAGTAATCGTGTGGAGTTAGTACTCCACTGTACAAAGCGTGTCGGCGACGGCGCGGTTGCGGGGACCGCGCGACCCCCGGCGGCGGGTCCGCGACGCCGCGGCCGGGTCGCCCCGGCCGCCCGACGGCAACGCTCAACACCGGCGGTGGCGTGTGGTCGGGCGTGGCCCGACACTTCCTCTGGACTCGGCGGGACCGCCCCGGTCTCGAACACCTCCGGTTCCGGTCGAACCGCGACAGGGGCGGCGGCGTGCGCGCGCAGGGCACCGTCGTCGGACTGGTCGACGGCACGCCGGTCGGCGCGACCTACGAGTACCGGTGCGACCGAGAGTGGCGCGTCCGCGCCGCCGACCTGACCGTCCGCGGCCCGGGCGCGGGGCGCGCGTCGCTCTCGGCCGACGCCCCCGGCGAGTGGACGGACGTCCGCGGCGAACGCCTGCCCGAACTCGACGGCTGTCTCGTCGCCGCGGTGGCGGGCACGGCGTTCCCCCACACGCTCGCACTCTCCCGACTCGGCCTCGACGTGGGCGAGGAGAGCGAGGTGCGCGTCGCCCGCCTCGACCTCCCGGACGCCGGCGTCGAGTCGGTTCGGCGGCGATACGTGCGAGTCGGTCTCGACGCGTACCGGGTCGTGGCCCCCGCGAGCGGTACCGCAATCGAACTCCTCGTCGACGCGGACGGGTTCCTGACCGAGTCGCCCGCGTCCGAGTTGGCGGCGTCGGCGACCGACGACTGACCGGGGCAGCGTCGTCGTCGCCGGCGACCCTCCGCCTCCGCGCCTACCGCGAGAGGAGTTTCCGGAGGTGGTCGCGCGAGAAGAAGGAGGAGGGCCGGTCCATGTGGACGCCTATCTCGCCCGAGAGCGTCCGGAGGCCGAGTCGCTGGACCGACTCGGGCAGCGAGTACGCCCGGCGAACCCAGTGGCCGAGACGTATCTCACCCGCGAGTTCGTCGCGCCACGCCGACTCGTAGGCGTCGAGCGTCGCCGGGTTCTCGGGGTCGATCGTACGCACCGCCACGTCGGCGGCGGTCATGCCGTAGAGGATGCCGCCGCCGGTGAACGGCTTGGTCTGGGCGGCGGCGTCGCCGAGGAGGAAGACGCGCCGCCCCGTCACCGACTCGGGCGGGCCGATGGGTATCGCGCCCGAGCAGAAGTGCTCCGTCTCCACGTCGTAGGCGTCCGTGAGAGCGTCGAACATCTCGTTGACCTCCTTGCCCGGCGGCGCGCCGAGGCCGTACTCGACGCCCGCGTCGCCTCGGGGGATGCGCCACGCGAAGAAGCGCGGGACGGTGAGGTGGACGTCCACGAAGTCGCCGTGGTCCGGTTCGGGATCGAACGCGAGGACGCCGTGGAGTTTCTCCGCGGGTTCGGGCAGGCCGACTTCGCGGCGGACCCGCGAGACGGGGCCGTCGCACCCGGCGACCATCCGCGCCGCGAACGTCTCCTCCCGGCCGCCGACGCTGACGGTCACCTCGACGCGGTCCGTGCGTTCGTCGACGCCGGTCACGGTGTGGCCCTCGCGCACGTCCGCGCCGGCGTCCCGCGCCGCCTCGGCCAGCGTCCGGTCGAGTTCCACCCGGTCGATGACGTTCGACACCTCCTCGGTCTTGTAGAACGGGTACGCGTCCGTGTTCGGGCCGCCGACCCGGAAGTTCGCGCCGTACACGCGGTTCTGGAGCAGTCGCTCCTTCGCCTCGTCCGGCACGTACCCCCAGATATCCGTGCTGACGTGGCCGGAGCACGCGAGGGGCGTCCCCACCTCGCCTTTCTCCAGCGCCAGCACGTCGTATCCGGCCTCCGCGGCCCGGCGGGCGAACCGCGCGCCCGCGGGGCCGACGCCGACCACGACGAAGTCGTACATCGGCGTGGAGTATCGCGCCGGCGAGCAAGTATCTTCCCACTCGGTGGCACCGTCGGAACTATCGACGGGTGACCCGAACTCCTCTCCTCGGTGGGCTCCCAAACGTATCAGTGACGAGTCTGTCAGCTGCGTCGGGTATCTTTAGGATGGTGCTGGAGACGGGGCGCGTAACGGCCACGTACGATAGCGCATTGCGCATCTGTGCGTCCGGCAACTACGATCATTTTACTTTCACGCCGGCGCGTGTTTTCACGGCGTGAGTACGTTTCCACGATATACCTATACGAGATAGTCGCTTATCTGTCACTGTACATGATTCGCAGCACGAAAACCCTCCCGCGGGCGTGGAGAGCGAAGAGCTTCGCAGCGGACTTCCGTCGAGCCACTGTCAAACGGATGGAAAGTGCCGGGAAGGCCAAGTACCGGCACCGTCGAAGCGCGCTAGAGAAATCGGACGAGTCCCGGGCGTCCGCCATCCCCGGGCCTTTCTTCTGAACTTCCTGTAAAACACCTCGTCCAGCACAGACGCAGTAGACGATAGCTCTGGTACCCGGGAGACCGAGCGGTGCAGGACGATTCGACCGACCACTAGCCGCGTCTTCTCGAAAGCCCCCGGTCCCTTTCGGTCCTGCCGGGTCGTAGTCGGCCGGTCTGCACCTCACTTCACCACTGCCAGTCCCTGCGCCGTCCGGTCGGCGAACGCGTCGGGCCAGTCGACGCCGAGTTCGGTCCACGACCGCCCGCCGTCGGTCGACCGGAAGAGGCCGGCGTTCGAGACGGCGACGAACTCGCCCGGGCCGCCCGAGTCGACGACGTACCGCGTGACGCCCTCGCCCGTCGGCAGGCCGTCGCCGGTTCTATCGGCCCCCCGAGGCGTCGCGGACGCCTCGCCGTCGACCCCGCCACCGTCTCCAACTCGCTCCCACGGGCCGTCGCCGACGCGCCGGTAGACGTAGCTCTCCGCCCGGTCGGCGGTGTGGGCCGACCGCGCCCCCCGCGCGGCGGAGACGAGGCGCGCGTCGGGGTCGCCGGGGTCGACGGCGACGCTCCAGACGTAGCGGTGGTCGAGGCCCTCCTGCGGGTGGCTCCACGTCTCGCCGCCGTCGTCCGTCTCGGCGTAGCCGTCGCCCGCGGCGGCGTACGCCCGCCCGGGCGCGTCCGGGTGCGTGGCCAGCGAGTGGTTGTCGCGGCGCGACCCAGACCCGCGGTCCTCCCACGTCTCCCCCCGGTCGTGGGTCTGGACCAGCGCTCCGGCCTCGACGCCGACGTAGAGGTGGGCGGGGTCGGCCGGGTCGGGCTCTATCCACCGGACGTGGTGGGTGTGGGGCCGCGGCGGGAACGCCCACGACGACGCCGACGGCAGGTCGGTCAGCCCCGGTCGCTCCGCCCACGTCTCGCCGCCGTCCGCCGAGCGGTACACTCGACTCGGCTCGGTCCCGACCCACACCTCGTCGGGGTCCGCGGGCGAGACGGCGGCCGACATCACGGCGTCGGGTTCGATACCGTCGCCGACGCGGTGCCACGTCTCGCCCCCGTCGGTCGTCCGGAAGAGTCCCGACTCGAACGTGCCGCAGAACGCCCGGTCGGGCGCGTCGGGCGAGGCGGCGACGCACTCCAACCGCTCTCCGTCGAGGCCGCGCCGGACCGACCACTCCGGGCCGCCTCCGTCGCCGTCGCTCGTCCCCTCGCGGGTCACGGCCAGCACGGCGTTGCGCATCGCGGCGTACAGCGCGGGCATGCGCTACACTCGGGCCGCGACGGGGATAAACGTCGCGCGGGCGCGGCCAGCGGCGCGCCGCGTCGCGGTGACGGCCCCCGACCGCCCGGACCGAGCGAGTTTTGCGCCCCGCCGCCGAACCCGGCGCGCATGGTCCACACCCTCGGGCACGCCCTGTCGCTCCTCCCCGCGGTGCTCACGCACGCCGCGGTGGGGTTCGCGCTGGCGTACGCGCTGACGGACGCGCCGCCGTGGGTCGGCGCGGCGGCGGGAGTCGCGCCCGACGCCGACCTCTACCTCGGCCCGCCCGTCGGTCCCTTCCCGTGGGTCCACCGCGGCCTCGTCCACACGCCGGCGTTCCTCGCCTGCGTCGTCGCCGTCGCGTTGCTCGTCTCGCGCGACCGGGACGTCGCCGCCGCCGTCGGCGTCGCGTGGCTCTCGCACCTCGCCGTCGACTCGCTCACGAACACCGGCATCGCGTGGCTCTACCCCCTCTCGTCGACGTTCTTCGCGTTCGACCTGAACGCCCACGCCCCGGTCCAGACGCTCCTGCTGTGGACCGCGGCGGGACTCCTCCTCCTGTACGCCCGCGACCCGGACGCGTCGCTCGGCGGTCGCCTCGCGCCGCACTCCCCCCGCGAGAGGGAGTAGGACGGCGGAGGGCAACGAGCGAGGAGGGCGCCGCCGTCGCGCCCGCGGGCGTCAGGAGCCGGCGGCGTCGTTCTCGCCTTCGTCGGGTCGCTCGGCGGGCGGGAGGCGCACCACGTCGGCGACGGGGTGGTCGGTCGACAGGCGCACGCGGTACTTGGTCGTGGTCTCCGCTACCTCCTCGAACGCGACGTTGCGGTAGACCCGGACGGCCGAGTCGTTGCCCTTCGAGACGTCGAGTTCGAGCGCCTCGTGTCCCCTGTCGGCGGCGTAGGCCACGAGGTGTTTGACCATCTCCGTACCGACGCCGCGGCCGTGGTACTCCTCGCGGACGAACACCACGAACTCCGGCGCGGGGTCGTCGTCCGGCGCCACCGCGGCGTGACCGACGACCCGCCCGTCCGCGACGGCCACCAGCCCCCAACTTCCCGTCGTCACACGCTCGACCCACGCGACCACCCGGTCGTGCCCCACGGGCGGGACGCCCATCGTCCGGCGGCGCGCGTCCACGCCGTCGTAGAGGTCGACCACGCCGTCGAAGTCGCCGTCCTCGTACGGGCGGACGGTCACGGCCGTCCCGTCGTCGGCCACGTACCGCGGACACCGCGGCGGACACAGGTCCGACCCGGTACAGTCCGACGGCTCCCACGCGTCACACCGGTCGCCCTCGGCGCGTTCTCCTTCCGTCATGGTGTGGCTCCCCCGAGTCGGCGGAGCTACGCCGAGGCGACTCACAGGCGTGCCGCGCGTTCCCACACTTCGGGAATCGGGCCGGCGGCGGTCACAGCCGCGACCCGCCGAGACGACGGAGACAGAGGAGCGAGAGGAGGGCGACGGCGGCCCCCGCCGCCAGCGTCGGGAACGCGACGGCGAACCCGCCCCGGTCGAGCGCCGCTCCGAAGACCACGGGCGAGACGACGGTGGTCGTGAAGCCGACGAACGACTGGAGGGAGAGCGCCGTCCCGACCCGTTCGTCGTCGACCAGTTCGGTGACGGCGGTGGAGGTGGGCGCGGAGTCCATCGTCAGCACCACGCCCCACGCGAGGACGAGCGCCACGAGGGCGGGGAGCGGGAGCCACCCCAGCGTCCCGACGGTTGCGCTGACGAGGGCGCTGCACCCGAGTGCGACGCCGATGACGGTCGTCCGTCCGACGCGGTCCGAGAGCGTTCCGCCGAGGACGTTCCCGAGGCCGCCGAGCGCGATCATGACGCCCGCTAGCGTGCCGGCGGCGGTCCCGGGCGCGTCGAGGGACCCGACGGCCGCCGTCGAGAGCAGGAAGGCCACCAGCCAGTTGCGGACGCCGAACAGCTCCCAGTTGTGCCACGCGTAGACGCCGACGGCCGCGAGGTAGGCCCGGTTCTGCAGCACCCCGAGGTCGAACCCCGACGCCCCGCGGTCGTCCGTCCCCGGTGCGTCGCGGCCGAGACCCAGCACTATCGGCGCCACGAGTAGCGCGCCGACGCTCGTCGCCGCCACGGCCGTCCGCCAGCGGAACGCGGCCGCGACGGCCGACGAGAGGAGAAAGGAGAGGCCGGAGGAGAGCGAGAACGTCCCGACGTAGAGCCCCATCGCCCGCCCCCGGTCGGCCTCCCCGTACCAGTCCGTCACGAATCGCATCCCCGGGACGTAGACGCCGGCCATGCCGAGTCCGGCGACGAACCGCAGGAGCGCCCCCGCGAGGAACCCGTCGGCGACGAGGGCGAACCCGAGACTCATCGACCCCGTGACGGCCGCGCCCGCGGCGATGACGTGCCGGGGCGAGCGCCGGTCGACCACCACGCCGACGGGGACGATGGCCAGCAGGTAGCCGGCCTGAAACGCCCCGAAGACGACGCCCGCCCGGAGGCCGGACAGCCCCCAGTCGGCGACGACCAGCGGCAGGACCGCCGAGTAGTTGAACCACACGAGGACCGAGAGGAGGAGCGACGCGGCCGCGACGGCGAGCATCCGCGTGCGGGGGCGCTCGAACCCGAGTCTGCGTCTCACGTCCGTTCGCCGCCTCCCGGTCCGCCGGAGCGTCGACTCGGCGAGTCGCGCCCGTCCGCCGGCGTCCCGTCCCGCCCGTCGCCGTGCACGTCCGGTTCACCCGGCGCGGTAGAAGGTAACGGTTGGCATTGCGGTGAACGGTCGACGGCGGACGCCGGCCGGGCCGCGCGGTGGACGCCGACCTCAGTCGTCGCTCGCGGCCGGCGCGGCCTTCTCGCTCTCGCCCTCACCGTCGCCGTCGTCCCGGTCGGACCGCGGGCCGGGGATGTCCACCTTCGGCAGGAGGTCCCGGAGGTAGCGCCCGGTGTGGGAGCCGTCGGTGCGCGCCACCTCCTCGGGCGTGCCGGACGCGACGAGTTCGCCGCCCCCCTCGCCGCCCTCCGGCCCGAGGTCGACGACGTGGTCGGCGTTCTTCACGAGGTCGAGTTCGTGTTCGATGACCACGACGCTGTTGCCCTTGTCCACGAGGCGGTGGAGCACCTCGATGAGCTTTCGCTCGTCGGCGGAGTGGAGGCCGGTCGTGGGCTCGTCGAGGAGGTAGAGCGTCTCGCCCGAGTCCTTCTTGCCCAACTCCTCCGCGAGTTTGACCCGCTGGGCCTCGCCGCCCGACAGCGTGGTGGAGGGCTGGCCGAGCTGCATGTAGCCGAGGCCGACGTCCTTCAGGAGTTCGAGGCGGCGGCGGATGCCGCCGTGGCTCTCGAAGAACTCGTAGGCCTCGTCGACGCTCATCTCGAGGACGTCCGCGATGGTGGCGCCCTTGTAGGTCACGTCGAGCGTCTCGTCGTTGTAGCGCGACCCGCCGCACTCCTCACAGGGCACGTACACGTCCGAGAGGAAGTTCATGTCAATCTTGACCGTCCCCTGCCCGCCGCAGGCCTCGCAGCGCCCGCCCTTGACGTTGAACGAGAAGCGGCCCTTCTCGTACCCGCGCTGTTTGGCGAGTCTGGTCTGGGCGAACAGGTCGCGCACGTGGTCGAACACGTTGGTGTACGTCGCGGGGTTCGACCGCGGGGTGCGCCCGATGGGCGACTGGTCGATGAGGCGCACCGTCTCTATCTGGTCGTACCCCTCGATGGCGTCGTGGTCGCCGGGGTCGACCGAGGTGTTGTCGTTCATCTCGCGCGCCAGCCCCTTGTAGAGTATCTCGTGCATCAGGGTGGACTTGCCCGACCCCGAGACGCCCGTGATGGCGGTGAACTGCCCTATCGGTATCGGCACGTCCACGTCCTTGAGGTTGTGCTGGCGCGCCCCGCGGACGACGAGTGCGTCCTCGGAGTCGCGTCGCTCGTCGGGCACGGGTATCTGCTCGCGCCCGGCGAGGAAGTCGCCGGTCACCGACTCCTCACACGAGGTGACCTCATCGAAGTCGCCCTGCACGACCACCTCGCCGCCCTGCTTGCCCGGACCGGGACCCATGTCGATGATGTTGTCCGCCCGGCGCATGGTCTCCTCGTCGTGTTCGACCACGAGCAGGGTGTTGCCGAGGTCGCGTAGCCCTTCGAGCGTGTCGAGCAGTTTGTCGTTGTCGCGCTGGTGGAGGCCGATGGAGGGTTCGTCGAGGACGTAGAGCACGCCCACCAGCCCCGACCCCACCTGCGTGGCGAGGCGGATGCGCTGGGACTCCCCGCCCGACAGCGTGGCCGCCTCGCGGTCGAGCGTGAGGTAGTCCAGACCCACCTCGGTCATGAACCCGAGGCGGGCGCGTATCTCCTTGAGAATCTCCGCCGCGATGGTGCGCTCGCGCTCCGTGAGTTCGTCTTCGAGGCCCTCGAAGTGGTCGAGAGCGTCCGCGATGCTCATCTGGTTGACCTCCGTGATGGAGGTGCCGGCCACCTCGACGTGGCGCGACTGCTCCTTCAGGCGGGTGCCCTCGCAGGCGGGGCAGGTGGTGACCGCCATGAACTCCTCGATGTGCTCGCGGGTGGAGTCCGAGTCGGTCTCGACGTGTCGGCGTTCGAGGTTGGGCACGACCCCCTCGAAGCGCTCGTCCTTCTCGCGGGTGCCGTTGCGCGTGTTCCACTCGAAGTGGACCACGTCGTCGGTGCCGTAGAGGAACTGCCGTCGCACCTCCGCGTCGAGTTCCTCGAACGGCGTGTCGAGGCTGACGCCGAAGTGGTCGGCCACGTTGTCGAGTTGGCGGCGGTAGTACGTCCGGTTGTAGCTCCACGGCTCGAACACGTGCTTCAGCGGCTTGGAGAGGTCCTGCACCACGAGGTCCTCGTCGACCTCCTTGGTCTGGCCGAGGCCCTCACACTCCGGACACGCGCCGTGGGGGCTGTTGAACGAGAAGCTCCGCGTCTCTATCTCGGAGAACTGGACGTCGGAGTTGGGGTTGCCGAGTTCCTCGGAGAACTCCAGTACGAGGCGGTCGTCGCCCTCGCCCGCGAGGTCGCCCGTCGAGCGAGTGTTCGACCCGAGGTCCACGCCCTCGGGCGGGTCGGGAACGATGAGTTTGAGGACGCCGTCGGCCTCCTCCAGCGCCGTCTCCACCGAGTCGGTGATGCGCGACCGGGCCTCCTCGCTTATCTTCACCCGGTCGACTATCACGTCTATCGTGTGGTCGTAGTTCTTGTCGAGGTCCGGACGGTCCATCGTGAGGTCGTACCGCTCGCCGTCCACCTCGACCCGGGCGTACCCCTCGCTCACGAGGTCGTCGAACAGGTCTTCGAACGCCCCCTTCTGGTCGCGCACGACGGGCGCGGCCACCTTGGCGCGCGTCCCCTCGGGGAGCGTGAGAATCTGGTTCACCATGTCCTGTGCGCTCTGCTCGCCGACTTCCTCGCCCGTCTCGGGGTCGTACTGCGTGCCGACCCGGGCGTAGAGCAGGCGGAGGTAGTCGTGGAGTTCCGTCACCGTCCCCACCGTGGAACGGGGGTTGTTCGCCGCGTTCTTCTGGTCGATGGAGATGGCGGGCGAGAGACCCTCGACCGCCTCCACCTGCGGCTTGTCCATCTGCCCGAGGAAGTTGCGGGCGTACGCCGACAGCGACTCGATGTAGCGCCGCTGTCCCTCGGCGTACACCGTCTCGAACGCGAGCGAGGACTTGCCCGACCCGGAGAGCCCCGTCACGACGTTGAACGCGTCGCGGGGTATCTCCACGTTGAGGTCCTTGAGGTTGTGTTCCTCCGCACCGCGGACTGTGATGCGGTCCTCGCTCATTCGTTCGAAGTGTCGGAGGTGAGAACGGTCGTCGGTTCGGGGCTCTCGGTCATCGGTATCGATACCTGGGTCCGGACGAACTTAACCAGATTGCCTTCGTCTCGGCCCGGTCCCTCCGGTCGGCGGTACGGCGGCGGCCGCCGTGCGGCGAGCGTCGTCGTCGTCGTCCGAGAACTCCTATCAGTCGGCGCGAGAGTTCGCGTCCGCGAGAACGTCCGGCGGTCCGTCCCGGCTCAGTCGAGTTTCTCTCGACTGATGGAGACGCCCGTGGGGGTGACGATTATCTGGTCGTCGCCCTTCTGGACGATGTCGCCGTCCACCTCGCGGGCGACCTGCCGGAGTTCGTCGATGATGTGTTCCATCGTCTTGTCCTGCGTGCGGAGGCGCGTGATGTCCGCGATGACGAAGTCGCCGTCGTAGACGGCGTCCTTGATGGCGATAATGTCCTGCTGTCCCGATATCTCGGCGATGTGGACCGTCATCCCGGAGTCCGCGCGCTCGGTGTCGAAGTCGTCCAAGTCGAGTTCGACGTAGTCCTCCGTCGAGTGGTTCCCTCCCCCGTTGAGGAGTTTGTCCATGATGCCCATGTGGGCGTAATCCGGCGGTTGGCGCATTAGTTCTTACGTCAGACGTTCGGGGGTCTCGGCCGCCGAACTTACGGATTCTCGCGTCGCCGGCCGCGCCCGCCGCGAACCCGACGACAGACCTATTGACCGACGGCTGCTACGCCGGAACTGATGCCCCTACAACTCGCCCGACGACTGACCCGCGCCGTCCTCCGACGCACCGAGGGGCGGCCCCTGTTGAACGGCGTCGTCGGCGGTGCCGTCGCGACCGTCTCGATGTCCGTGTTCCGCGAACCCGTCTCGCGGTCGCTCCCGCCCACGTCGTCGTTCCTGTCGTCCGTGACCGGCGACGAACCCGGTGACCACCCGCTCGCGGCGTACCTGCTCCACCTGTGCTACGGCATGGGCGCCGGGGGCGCCTTCGGCGTCGCGTCGGGCTACGTCCCCGCTCGACTCCAGAACTCCCTGCGCGCCCGCCTCGGACTCGGGGCGGCGTACGGCTTCCTCCTGTCCGTGTTCGGTCGGCGGGTCGTGCTCCCGGCGCTGGCGGGGTTGGACCTCGACCCCGACGAGGCCGCCATCTTCGACGCCGGTCACCTGGTGTTCGGACTGGCGCTCGGGGCGTGGGTCGCGTCGCGCGAGACGTCCGAAGGGCGGGCGCTTCAGGAGTCCTTCGAGGAGACGCAGTCGCAGTAGCGGGAGATAGCGCCCTCCGCGGACGCCGCGCGCCGCGCGGCGCCGGGCTTTACTGCCGCGCCGCCGTCCCTCCGACGATGACCTTCAGCATCTGCGTCCGCGAGACGTTCGCGGACACCGACCCGGCGCGCGCGCCCTCCCGGCCGAACGCGGGTGCCGGGGCGGACGGCGACACCGTCCGGACGCACGACGGCGGCGACGACACCGCCGGCGGCCCGGACCACCGCCGGTTCGGCGTCGCCGTCACCACGCGCCTCCCGGCGGTGGGTGCGCTCTCGCCGTTCGCCTCCGAGAGCGCCGCCGTCGCCACGCAGAGCCACGTCAACGTCGAACTCGGACGGCGCGCCGTCGCCTACGCCGACGAGGGCCTCGGCGTGGACGACGCCCTCACCGCCCTCCTCAACGCCGACGAGGGCAGGGAGGGGCGGCAGGTCCACGGCGTCGACGCCGACGGCACGTTCGCGTTCTCGGGCGACGCCTGCCGCGAGTGGTACGGCCACCGCGAGGGGGAGAACTACACCGTCGCGGGCAACCTCCTCGCGGGCGAGTCGGTGATCGCGGCGGTGGCCGACGCCTACGAGTCGGGCGACCGGTCCGAACCGCTGGCCAAGCGCCTCGTGGACGCCCTCGCCGCGGGCTGCGCGGAGGGCGGGGACCGGCGCGACGACCTCGACGTGCAGAGCGCGGCGCTCAAGGTGGTCACGACGCGCGGAGACGGGCACGAACCGTACTACAACGACCTCCGGGTGGACGCCACCGAGACGCCGATGCGCGACCTCAGGGAGACGTACCGCGACGCGAAGCGGGGGTACGAGGCGGCGGTGGAGAAGTACGCGACCGAGGGCGGCGGGCGGTAGCGCTCAGACGTCGAACTCGAACAGGTCGTCGCCCACGTGGTGGATGGACGACACGACCTTGCCGGAGTCGCCCACCATGTCGTCGCCGTCGACCTTCGCGCGGCCGACGGCCAGCACCTTGCCGTGGGACTCCTCGGCTATCGCGACGAGGTCCCCCGCCTCGACGCCCTCGTCTGCGTCCACGATGCCGGGGCGCATCACGTCCGCGCCGTCGGAGACGAACGACACCGCGCCCGCGTCCACGGTCACGACGCCCCGCTCCGGTTCGTAGATGTTCGCGCCCCGCACGGTGAGGAACGGTTCGTCGTCGACGTACATCACCGCGGGCTCGCCGTCCACGAGGACGAGGTCGAACTCGGTGTCGGTGAGCTCCACGAACTCGTAGGTGTCGCCGTCCACGTCCACGCCGAGGCCCTCGGAGAGCGCCGTCTCCAACTTCCGTATCTCGTCGCTCCGCAGGTGGTGGCGGGATTTGACCTCCATGCGCGGAACTGGTGGCGCTCCGGGGATAAATCGTCCGCTCTCGCGGGCGCGGGCACGGGCGACGTGCCAGCGCCCTTCTTCCCGTTCGTACGCCGCAGGTCGGTCCGCCGGGACCCGCCCCCGAACGTCCGTTCGTCGGTGCGGCGCGGACGTTGTCGCGCCGGCGACGTTCGCGTTCCGGCCACGTTTCCGTCGCCGTAGGGTTGTCCGCCGCCCGTCCGACTCCGTAACAAACGCTAAGTGCGACCGGTTCGTGCCAGCGTGTATGTGGCACTCCCGGACGAACCGGGACCGGAAGACGGTCGTCTGCATCGCCTGCGGGACCTCTGTGCTACGCTCCGAGGCCCGCGAGTACGACAAGGAGGGCAACCGGTGGGACCGACACGGCAAGGACTTCGAACACCTCTGTAAGGACTGCTACCGCGACCTGTGTCACCAACCCCGGGACGAACTCGAAGACCTGCTCGTGGGCATCGAACACGACGCCGACTCCTCCGAGGAGTTCTTGGAGCACTACTTCGGCGCGGTAGAGGAGCAGTACGACTCCGCCGAGGAACGCGAGCGGTGACGCCGCCCGGCCCCGCCGTCGGCCGGGACCGGTAGCGAACACGCCTCACACTCGCCCTCGTCCCCGTCTCCACCGGTTCCCCCGCTCCGCCGTCTCCGACGCCGCCGGTCCCGTCCGCGACCCGACCGTCTTCGCCCGGAGTCGTCCGTCTCGTTTCTCGTCGTCGCTCGTCCGCGGCGCTCGGTCGTCCCCTCGTGCCGTCGCCCGCATCTGACGCCCCCGTCCGCCACGGCGAGAGTCTCCCTGCGACACGACTAACTACCTCACCCGTATAGGGACCGGTATGTCGAACGACGCGCAGGCGCAGGCGGGCACCGCCGAGGGGCAGGGTCCGGTCGAGATAGACCGGGAGACGGCGGACCGCCTCGCCGAGAAGCGCGAGGAACTGTTCGAGGAGTTCGAGATACGAGACGCGTTCCCGCCCGAGGTGCGGAGCGAGGCCAAGTCCCGGACGAAGGACGTCCAACAGGAGATAGCCGACGAGGTGGACGAGCGGAAGGACCTCCGGGAGCTGACGGCGTGGACGACCGACCCGGCGGACGCCCAGGACTTCGACGACGCCATCTCCATTGAGAAGGAAGACGACGTGTGGCGCCTGTGGGTCCACATCGCCGACGTGTCCCACTACGTCCACCCCGAGTCGTCGATGTGGAACGAGGCGGTCGAACGCGGCAACACGGTCTACCTCCCCGCGTACACCATCCACATGCTCCCGCCGATTCTCGCGGAGACGGTGTGCTCGCTCGTGCCGCAGGAGGACCGCCTCGCCCACACCGTCGAGATGGAGATAGACCGCGAGAACCTCGGGTTCGAGAACATCGACATCTACAAGTCCGTCATCCGCTCGAACGAGCGCCTGACCTACTCCCAGTGCGAGAAACGCCTCGAGGACGAGGACGCCCCCCTCCACGAGGAGAACGCCCTCGCCTTCGAACTCGCGGACCAAATGCACCAACAGCGGAAGGAGGACGGGTCGCTCGTGCTCAACCCCCGCCGGGACCGCGCCCACACCATCATCGAGGAGTGCATGCTGAAGGCCAACAAGGCCGTCACGCACGAACTCATGTGGAACCGCGGCGTCGAGGCCATGTACCGCGTCCACCCCCAGCCCACCCCCGACGAGTGGGACAAGGCGCTCCAGGAGATACAGGAACTCAACGGCGTCTCCATCCCCTCGCACTCGTGGGACGACCCTCGGAAGGCCGTCAACGCCACGCTGGAGGAGGCTCCCGACCGGACGCTCAACAAGATACAGCGCGCGGTGCTCAAGGTGATGCCCCGCGCCAAGTACATGAACGACCCGTTCGGCGGCCACCACGCCCTCAACTTCGACATCTACGGCCACTTCACCTCGCCCATCCGCCGCCTGTCGGACCTCATCAACCACTGGATAGTCCACGAGAACGACGTGCCCGAGAACCTCGTCGAACTCTGCGACCACGCCTCCGACAAGCAGAAGGACGGCGAGACGGTCGAGCGACTCTACAAGCAGTACATGGAGGAGATCAACCTCGACCCCTACGCCGTGAACAACCGCGGACTGGTCGTCGTCGACGACGACGGCGACGTAGTAGAGGAACTGGGCTGACCGCGTGGTCGGCTCTCACGGCCCAGGTGTCCCGGTCCGATCGATTCGGTTCGGTTCCGGCGGCTCCGTCGAAACTATCGAGGCGTGATAGGTCGACGGACGTGCCGTAATACAGTGCGCGTATCCCTCGCTGGGCGGATCACGAGTTCCGAGGCACATCGTATTATAGTGTGGCACGCGTAATCACAGCATGAAATCTGGCGTCGAAGAGATCGAATTCATCGCACGGTCCGGCCACCGCGTTAGCGTTCTAGAGACACTGATCGACCGTCACTGTGACCGAGCGGAACTTCGCGCTGCGACGGGAGCCTCCTCGCCGACCGTGGGACGTATTCTCACCGGCTTCGAAGAGCGGCGATGGGTCGTCCGAGACGGCCCGACGTACGAACTGACCCCGTTGGGTGAGTTCGTCGCCGACCGGTTCCTGAGCCTGCGCGACGCGATGGAGACCCAACACGAGTTACGCGACGTCTGGCGATGGCTGCCGCACGAGATGGAGGGATTCAGCGTCGACCTGTTCGCCGACGCGGTCGTGTCGTACCCCGGACCGGGCTACCCGTACGAACCGGTCGAACGGCTGTCACGGCTCATCGCGGGGGCCGATCAGATGCGCGGGTTCGACGGCATCGTGCACAAGTCGGTCAACAACGAGACGCTCTGCGAGGCCGTCCTCGGCGGTATGGAACTCGAGTTCGTCTACTCCCCCGCCGCTCTGGAGGGGACTTTTGCCTGGAATCCCGAACGCGTCGCAGAGGCCGCAGCCTGCGAGAACTGCACTGTCTTCGTCCACGACGCCCTTCCCGATGGGGACCGGTGCGGCCTCGGCATCGTCGACGACCGAGCCGGCATCTGCTGTCACGACCCCGACACCGGAGCGCTCGTGGCCATCGTCGATACGGACGCTTCGGAGGCCCGGGAGTGGGCCATCTCCACCTTCGAGCACGTCCGTCGAGAGGCGAGGCCCGTCGACCCGCAGACGTTCGGCACGCCCGCCTCGTCGGAGTCTACCACGTGAGTTGGTCTCGATGGTGAGTGCAGCGGACCCTCGACCACCGTCTCTGCCGTTTCTGGCCGTCGGGAGTGCGATTCGTCGCTCGTAGAACCCCCACCGGCAAAGCCGTGTCCGATCCGCCGCGGAGTCGCCCCCGCTTTCACCTAGTGAAACGTTTCACGAGATACCTATACGACTCCCGGGCGCGTAGCGGAGGTCGAGGAGAGATGACCCAGACCACCGTCGCCACACGTGATGGCCAGCCGATCAGTATGCCCCGGGAGACCGTCGAGGCGTTCGCCCGGAGTCTCCGGGGTTCCCTGCTCTCTCCCACGGACGAGGGCTTCGAGGAGGCGACGCGTCTCTGGAACGGAATGATCGAGAAGACGCCGGCGCTGGTCGTTCGGCCGACGGGGACGGCCGACGTCGTCGTCGCGGTCGACTTCGCCCGCGAGCACGGCCTCTCGCTCTCGGTACGGGGCGGCGGTCACAACATCGCCGGCACTGCACTCGCCGACCGTGGCCTGACCATCGACATGTCCCCGCTCCGCGGAGTCCTCGTCGACCCCGAGAGACAGACGGTGACGGCCCAGGCCGGCTGCCTCCTCGGCGACGTCGACCGGGAGACTCAGCTCCACGGCCTCGCCACGCCGTTGGGCTTCATCTCCGAGACCGGCATGGCGGGCCTGACCCTCGGCGGGGGGTTCGGCTACCTGACTCGTCGATTCGGGTGGACGGTCGACAACCTGGTGGAGGTCGAAATCGTCACCGCGGACGGCGAGGTTAGACGGGCCAACCGCGAAGAGAACGCGGACCTCTTCTGGGCGGTCCGCGGTGCCGGCGCCAACCTCGGCGTCGTCACGTCGTTCACCTACCGTCTACACGAGGTCGGCCCGACCGTCTACGGGGGTCTCATTGCCTGGCCCGCGGAGCGGGCCGACGAGGTCCTCGAAGCGTACCGGGAGCTCACGACGACGGCGCCTCGTGAGCTGACGGCCTTCCTGATTCTCATGCGGGCTCCGCCGGCACCGTTCGTGCCCGAGGAGGCACACGGCGAGCGGATCTGCGCCATAACGGTCTGCTACAGCGGCGACCTCGACGGCGTCGAAGAGGCGCTCGCCCCCGTCCGTGCGCTGGGCGATCCGGTCGTGGACCTGCTACGAGAGCGGCCGTACACGCAGCTCCAGTCGTACCTCGACGACACCCAACCCAAAGGCCAGCACTACTACTGGAAGACCGAGTTCGCCGTCGAACTGCACGACGACCTCCTGTCGACGATACGGGACCTGGCCGCCGAGTGCCCCATTCCAGCGGGACAGTTGGTGATTGTGCACGTCGGCGGGTCGGCCAACGAACGCGACGAGGACGACGGAGCCGTCGGCAATCGCGAGGTCCGCTACATCTACGGCGCGGCTGGCAGGTGGGAGCCGGACGCCCCCGACGCGGAGCAGTTCCGCCAGTGGATCCGCGACGCGTGGACGCAGTTCCGTCCCTTCTCGACCGGGGGCACGTACATCAACTTCCAGACCGCCGACGAGAGTGACGACCGCGTCGCGGCCACCTACGGTGACAACTTCGACCGGCTCGTGGAGGTCAAGACGAAGTACGACCCGGAGAACGTGTTCCGCTCGAATCGAAACGTCCGCCCGCACTCGCGGAACCGGAGCACCAGCTGAGGGACCGCGACCTCGCGAGAAACCGACTCGGCGCTGTCGTCGGTTGGGACCATCCGGACCCCCTACCGGCTACCGTCTGAACGAGACGGGCGAGCTTCGTTGTCCTCGATACGAGCGACCGAGCTGTGACGCTCGGCGGACCTGCCCGGGTTCGTTGCGGTCGGTTACCCTACTGCCCGGCCGAGGAGACGGATCGCCGACGAGACCCGCTCAGTCTAGCGCCGGCAGCACCTCCTCCTCGTAGAACTGGAAGAAGTTCTCCTGCTCGTCGCCTATCTGGTGGACGTACACCTTGTCGAAGCCGGCGTCGTACGCCTGCTGGATGGACTCGACGTGGTCCTGCGGGTCGGGGCTGGTCACGATGCTCCCCTCGCGGATGTCGTCTTTCGTGACCATCTGGGTCGCCTGCTCGAAGTGGGTGGGCGTCGGGAGTATCTGGGCGAGTTCGCCCGGCAGCGCCGAGTTGGCCCACACCTCGGTCGCCGTCTCGACGGCCTCCTCCTCGGTCTCGGCGTAGCAGATGGACAACTGCGTGATGGTCTCGCCCTCGCCGCCGTTCTCCTCGTACTGGTCGAGGAGTTCCTCCTGCGGGCCGGTGGTCCAGAGGCCGTCGCCGAACTTGCTCGCGGCCCGCGCGCTGTGTTCGCCGAACGCCGACACGACGATTGGCGGCGTCTCCTCGGGCAGTGTGTACAGTTGGGCGTTCTCCACCTCGTAGTGCTTCCCGTGGTGGTTGTGCATGTCGCCGTCCCAGAGTTCGCGGATGATGCCGACGGCCTCCTCCAGCATCTCCATCCGCTCCGTGAACTCGGGCCAGTGCTCGCCCGTCACGTGTTCGTTCAGCGCCTCGCCGGTGCCGACGCCGAAGTAGAACCGCCCGTCCATCATCGCCGCCGCGGTGGCCGCCGCCTGCGCCACGACGGCGGGGTGCATCCGCACGGTGGGACAGGTCACGCCCACGCCCACCTCTAGCTCGTCGGTGGCGCGCGCGACGGCTCCGAGCGTCCCCCACACGAACGGCGACTCGCCCTGCGCGTCCAGCCACGGGTGGTAGTGGTCCGAGATGGACGCGAAGTCGAACCCGACTTCCTCGGCGCGGGCGGCGTAGTCCGCCAACTCGTTCGGGCCGTGCTCCTCGCTCGACAGCGTGTAACCGATGTCTCGGGTCATCTCTCACGTCGCGAGTCGGGCGACACGCACTTAATTTCATTCGCCGCGCGAATCAGAAATAACGCGGTGTGAGCGCGGCGTCGGCGCCGGACCGACTCGGGGTCGGCCCGGCGCGCTACTCCTCCCAGTCGCCGAGGTTCGGGTAGCTCTGGGCCCCGCCCGCGGAGTTGCGGGCGACGACCGCCACGTCGGCCGCCGTCTGACCGTCGGACTCGGTCCGTCGCTCGTCGTACCGGAGGACGGTCATATCGAGGCAGGCGCGCAGGAGTTCGTTCGACCGGTAGCGGTAGCGGTCGGTGCTCGGTCCGGCGTCGACGGGGTCCGAGGTCCGGAGGTGGTGCTGGTAGAACAGCACCCCGCCGGGGCGGAGCGACTCCTTGATGTCGCCCATCCGGTCGAGGGTGCGGTAGAAGCTCACCGTCACCACGTCGTACGTCGACGCCGGGAACGCGTACTCGGTCGCGTCGGCCCGTATCGGGTTCACGTTCGCGCCGACGCCGCGCTCGGCCGCCCGCCGCCGGGTTATCTTCAGCCCCTCTATCGACCTGTCGAGGGCGTCCACCTCGTAGCCGCGTTCGGCCAGAAACAGCGCGTTCCGTCCCGTCCCCGTCGCCACGTCGAGGGCGCGCCCGTCCGGGAACGAGTCGACGTACCGTTCGAGCACCGGGGAGGGTTCGGGGTCCTCGGGGTACTCCCCCTCGCGGAACCGTTCGTCCCACGTCGTCATGGGCGGAGCGTCGGCCGCGCGCCACATAACTCGCCCGCCGAACGCGTCGCCCGCGGAGCGCCGCACCCGTCGAACGCCCGCCCACGGAACGTCCGGCCGGCGCCCATCCGGTGGCCGTCCGGCGGCCGTCACCCGCGTTCGGCGAGTACGGCGTTGACCACCGCGCCCACCAGCAGGATGAACATGCTCGAGTAGAGCCACAGCAGCACTGACAGCACCGTCCCGATGACGCCGTACGCCTTGAGCGTGAGCGCGTAGTCGGCGTACACCTGAAACAGGAGGTGGAACCCGAGCCACCCGCCGGCGGCCACCGCGGTACCGGGCAACGCCTCGCGGGGCGTCATCTCGACGTTCGGGAGCACGTAGTAGAGCGGGAAGAACAGCGCGACGAGGACGACCACCAGCAGTAGCGCGTTGACGAGCCGCGCCAGCGACTCCCACGGGAACAGGCTGGCGACGGCTCCCGCGACTATCGCGGCGACGAGGGCGAGAGAGACTGCCGCGACGCCAATCAGTCCGTCGCGTACCTGTCCGCGCACGCTCTCGTGGGTGTCGGTGTCGTAGACGCGCGCGAACACCACGTCGAGGCCGCGGAAGATGCGGAGCAGGCTCCACGCGATGGCGACGACGCCGACGGCCACCACGGCCGGGTACTGCGACCCTCTACTGAGGGCGCTGGCGAACAGTTCGCGCCCCTGCCGGGTGACGTACGGCCGCGAGAACTCCGCGAGGTGCGCGACGGCGCTGTCGCCGCCCACCGTCGAGACGACGACGAGCACCAACAACAGGAGCGGCGTGAGCAACAGGAAGACGTGGTACGCGAGGCTCCCCGCGAGAAACGGTACGTAGCTGTCGTTCACGCGCCTGACCACTTGGACGCTGGTGGCGACCAGCGCGTCTCTCTCTAGTTCCATCGTGGTTCACCCCCCTCGGCCGCAGCCCCTGCTGCGCACCTATTTTCAACTCAGTAGATTTAGTAATCATCCCGCACGCTGAAATCCTCTCCGGCCACCGCGGCGCGGGCGAGGGGCCCGCCGCAGACTGCGCAGACCGGCGGTCGGCCGCCGGCTACCACGCCTCGCGGAGCACACGCTCTATCTCCGCCGCCGTCGGGTCGAGGCCCGCGGGCGCGCGGCGCATCGGCGCGTCGTCGACGACGAACTCGGCCACCGCGGGCAGGTCCGCCTCGCGCGTCTCGGGCAGGTCCCGGAGGCGCGTCGGCAGGCCCATCGCGTCGCGTACCTCGGTCACGGCCGCCACCACCGCCTCGGCCACCTCATCGTCCGAGCGGTCGGCGGCGTCGACGCCGAGACCGGCCGCGAGCATCGTCCGCCCCGCGTCCACCTCGCCGAACAGGTACCTGAGGACGTGCGGGACCACGACGGCGTGGACCGCGCCCTGTTGGACGTCGTACCGGCGGGCGAACCCGTGGCCGAACGCGTGGACCACCGACATCTTGCGGTCCAACTGGACGAGGAGCGCCCCCGTCACGGCTCGGTCCATCGCGTCGGCGTCGGCGGGGCCGGCGTCGCCCGCCACCCGCGGGAGCGAGTCGCGCAGGTGGCGGAGGCCGTGGACCGCCGTCGCGTCGCTCGCGGGGTTGGCGTCCCGGGCGTACGGCGTCTCGACTCCCTTGTCGAACCCGTTCATCGCCGACCCCGCCAGCGCCCCCTCGGGCGTCGTCTCGAACAGTTCCGGGTCCGCGAAGTCGGCTATCGGCGTGACCGACCCGCGCACGCTCACCGGCGCGCCCGTGGGTGAGTCGGCCGCCGACAGCACCTCGACCGACCCCCCGCTCGACACGTCCGCGCCCGCGAACGTCGTCGGCACCACGACCACCGGCGGCCGGTCGCCGTCGGGGTCGGGCGACCGGACCTCGCCGCCCTCGCGCGCCTCCTCGCGCAGGTCCGCGAGCGAACGACCGTCGGCGGCCAGCACGCTCGCCTGCCGCGCCACGTCGAGGCTGCTGCCGCCGCCCACCCCCACGAGCACGTCCGCGTCCGCCTCGCGCATCGCTTCCACGGCGTCGAACGCCGTCTCCGCCAGTTTCTCCGGCGTCGTCTCGTCGAACACGCCGGCGAGGCGGTCGCCGACTCCCGCCTCTACCCGGCTCATCAGGTCGTCGTTGCCGCCGACGTTCGACCCGCAGACCACCAGCGCCCGGTCGAGGCCGCGGTCAGCCAGATACTCGCCCAGTTCCGCCGCGCGCCCGCGGCCGTACCGCAGTTCGCAGCCGCGGTGTTCGTACTCGAAGGCGTCTGCCGTCGGGAGCATCGTCCGTCGATGGGGCGGCACCGGCATGAAAGTGGAGGTCGCGGCGTCACGCCCCGCGCAGCGTCCGGGCCGCGACGCCGACCGCACAGAGCGCGTAGGCCGTCCAGAACCACCACGCGTCGAGCGACGGGACGACCGCCACGAGAACGCCGGCGGTGACGGTCAGCGCCGCGACGTAGAGCAGGCTCGTCCCCACGAACGCGACCGCGCCCCTCTCTGCTCTCGGACCGCGCCGCCGTCTCCGCCCCCGGCCCACCGCGCGGCCGAGCGACTCGGCGTACCTGAGCAGGAGGCCGACGAGGGCGAGCAACGCGCCGCCCCAGACCACCAACCCCGGCCGTGCGGCGCTCATACTATCGCGTTGCGACGGCGAGGACATAACGGTTGAGTCGGGAGTGACGGCCTTTCGTGCGGCGAGAACACGTCGCACTCGACGCAGACAGTTCGCAGGGGCCGCAGCCATCACCCAGACTCTCCGGGTACACCATATATTCTGAAGATCTAGAATGTAACGCGAGAGTATATGTGCGCACAATAGGAACGTCGCCCATGGCTTTCGAACGGCGACGCCGTTCGCGGCGGGCGTTCTGCGCAGCCGTCGGCGCGGCCGGCCTCGCCGGACTGGCCGGGTGTACCGGCGGGTCCGACGTCGAGGACACCGACGGCGACGGGGTGGTAGACTCCGCGGACTACGCCCCCCGCGACGCGAACGTCTCGCGCAAGTCCGACCTCGACGGGTCCGCGCCCGCCGCGAAACCGACGACGACGCCGACCGACACGACGACGCCGGCATCGGTGACGGCTACGCCCGCGCCGACCCGGACGGAGACGGCCGCGCCGTCGACGCTCGCCGCGAAGAACGCGGCGGTCCTCGACGACGACACGTCCTACGTGAGCTCCTACGGGCGGCGCTCCGTGACCGTCGAACTGCTCGGCGACGACCGCTCGTTCGAGGGCGCGCGCGGGAAGGACCTGCTCGTCCTCCTCTCGCGCTACCCCCGCGGCGAGATACTCGACCGCGCCCGGACGACCGTCGACGTCGGGCCCGGGGAACGGGCGTCGGTCACGGTCTCCCCGACCGTCCCGGACTCGGCGACGGACGAACCGCTCCAGTACCTCGCCGTCCTCGTCCCCGAGTCGGCCGACTTCGACGACCTGCCCCCGGAGGAGGTGGAGTTCTTCCACGAGACGGACCCGTTCGTCGTCGCCGCCGACGGCACCCTCGAACGCGCCGCCGTGGCCGAACTCGCGGACGTGAGCGACGACGAGGGCGACGGCTACGCCCGCGTCGACGCCGAGGGGATGTGGCTCCTCACCCTCGACGGCCGCACCGACGGGACCGACTGGCAGGCGCGGTTCTACGTCTACAAGTCGGTGTACGTCCGCCACAGGCGCGCCGATCACGGGCGGGGGTGGGCCGAGTTCGTGACCTACGAGACGACCAACGGCACCATGGCGAACTGGGCGCGGGTGCTCAGCGGCGTCGCCGCCGACATCGGCTTCTCCGACAAGCGGACGCAGGCGGAGTTCGTCATCGACTTCGTCCAGTCCCTGCCGTACGTCCCGGACGACGTCTCGACCGGGTACGACGACTACACCAAGTTCACCGTCGAGACGCTGGCGGAACTCGGCGGCGACTGCGAGGACACGTCCATCCTGCTGGCGGGCGTCCTGCAGGCAGACCCGTTCGGCTACGACACCGTCCTCATCCAACCGCCCGGACACATGGCCGTCGGCATCTACGGCACCGACCTCCCCGGAACCTACTGGACGAAAGACGGCCGCGACTACTACTACCTCGAAACCACCGGCGAGGGCTGGGGCGTCGGCGACCTCCCGAACGCCTACCGGGGCGAGTCCGCGTACGTGTATCAGGTCTGAACTCCCCCGGACGCCCGGTCGAGCGGAGGCGTCCATCCACGACGATTATACCACCGTAGCCCGTGGTTGCGGACGTGATACGGAGCGTCCGCGGTGCGTTCGCGACGGCGGCGGCGGTTCTCTTAGCGAGCGAGAGCGTCGCCGCACACGTCGACTACGTGGTCGAGTCGGAGTCGGACACGGTCGGCGAAGCGGTCCGGTTCGTCGTCGAAACTGTGTCGGCCCCGCTCAACGCCGTCCTCTTGGCCGCGGGTGCGGTCGGACTGGCGGCGCTGCTCGCCGGGTGGGTCGTCGTCAGGCCGTTCCCCCGCGACGTCGCGGCGTTCCGTGCGGCGATGCGGGAGTACACGGACCTCGTCCCGTGGCTCCTCCGCATCAGCCTCGGTCTCCCGCTCGTCGGCGCGGGCTTCGCGGGCTACTACTTCAGCCCGGCAGTCCACGCCGAGGCGCGACTGCTCCAAGTCGGCCTCGGCTTCCTGCTCCTGTTCGGACTGGCGACGCGCGCGGTGGCGACGGTCGGACTCGTCGCGTACCTCGTCGGCTTGGCGGTCGACCCGCGCGTCCTGCTGGCCAACGAGTTCGTGGGCGGGTTCGTCGCCATCGTGCTGGTGGGCGCCGGCCGACCGTCGGCCGACGCCGTCCTCCAGCGCGTGGCCGAAGCCGAGGGTACGGCCTACGGACGCGTCGACCCCGTCCACCGGCTCGCGGTCTGGTTCCAGGACCGCGTCGACCCGTACAGGGCGTACCTCCCCACGCTACTCCGGGTGAGCCTCGGGCTGAACTTCGTCTACCTCGGACTGGTGCAGAAGCTCATGTCCCCCGAGTCGGCCCTCGCCGTCGTCGAGAAGTACGACCTGACGGCGGTGGTGCCCGTCGCGCCGGAACTGTGGGTCGTCGGCGCGGGACTGACCGAGATGGCGGTCGGCGTCGTCTTGCTGGTCGGCCTGTTCACCCGCGGGTTCTCGCTGGTGGCGTTCCTGCTGTTCACGACGACGCTGTTCGGGCTGCCCGACGACCCCGTCCTCGCGCACCTGTCGCTGTACGGGTTGGTGTCGGTGCTGCTCATCACCGGAAGCGGACCGCTGGCGCTCGACAACCGGTTTCCGGCCGCGGAGACGGCTTCGGAGCGGACCAGCCCGGCCGACTGAGTCCCGCTCTGACCGTCCGACGGGTCGGCGGGCGCTCCCCGGTCCGCCCGGCGGTCGTAGACCGCTCGACCGTGTGTCCGTTCGCCCCGGGAGAAATCTTAATAATCTATTCACACAAATTATCGTCATGACAGCTGAGCCTCACGCCGGGGTGGGCCTCGCTCTCCTGGTCGCGTTCTCCGCGTTCGGCGTCGCCGCGCCGGTGGACGGAACGACGGCCGCCGATGCGACCCGAATCGAGAACTGCACCACGATCACCGACCCCGGACGCTACGAACTGGCGTCGGACCTCGGAGGCGGCGCCGCGAGCGACAGGCGAGCCTGTATCGTGATTCGGAGCGGGAACGTCACGCTCGACGGCGACGGGCACGCCGTCGGCGCGGCGGACTCCGACAGCGTCTTCGTCGGGACGGCCGTCCCGTTCAGCGACTCCGCCGAGTACCTCCCGAACGTCACTATCCGCGATGCGGTCGTGACCGGCGACGTCTACCTCTACCGCGCGCCGGGGGCGACGGTTCGGAACGTCACCGCGCGGAACACGGACACGGCCCTCCTCGGCCTCGGCGAGTCTAACGGGAGTCGCGTGGTGAACAGCACCGTCTCGGGCACCAACCAACGGGGCGCGGGCGTCCACCTGTTCCGGTCGCACCGCGCCACCCTCGCGAACAACACGGTGACGAACACGGACGCCCACGACCTCAGTTCGGCGATGAGCGTCTTTTACTCCGACGGCGTGACCGTTCGCGGAAACCGGATTCGCTCCAGTTACGTCGGTATCGACCTCGACTCGGCGAACGACAGCACCGTCTCGAACAACACCGTCCGCGGGAGCGAGGAGGCGGCGATACGCGTCTCGGGCGGGAGCAACGGAAACCTCGTCGCGGACACGGTCGTCGAGTCGGACGGGACCGACGGAAACGCGACGACTAACGGCACCGCCCCGACGGTTCTCGACATGCGGGACGCCGGTCCCAACCGGATCGAACGCCTCCGCGTCGACTCCGGCGCGACCGTCTCTCTGTCCGGGCGGAACGTCGTCCTCCGGGACGTCGACGCGCCGCCGTCGGTCCCGTCCGACCTCGCCGCGGTCGGCGGGTTCGTACGGGCGGTCCAGTATCGCGGCGCGAACGTCTCGCTCGGGATGCGCTACGACGAGGCGGCAGTCGAGAACGAGAGCGCGGTCCGCCTCTACCGCCACCCCGACGGGCCGTCTCCGAGTCACGTGTACGCCCCGATGGTCCCCGAGAACGGAACCGAGTCCGCGGGCGACTGGGGGCCGGTCCCGGGGCGGACCCGCGTGAACGCGACGGCGAACCGCGTGTCCGCGGGCCTCCCCGCGTTCGACTTCGGCGACCCGGACACGCCCTCGAACGCGAGGCGCGTCGAGGTGGGCGAGACGGCGAACGGGACGCTCTCCAGCGACGAGGTGGACTGGTTCGCGTTCGAGGCCACCGCGGGCGAGGCGATACTCCCCCGACTCGAAGCGCGCGGGTCGATCGACGGGTCGCTCCGGTTCGCCATCTTCGGTCCGAACGGGAGCGAGATAACCGCCTACACCAACGAGAACCCCCTCTACTACTACTACGGGATCGGCGAGATGAGCCAGGGACGCGAGGCGCGCGGCGCCGCCGTAGCCCGAACGAACGGGACCCACTACGTGCGCGTGACCGAGGTCGACTGGGGCGAACGGGGAGGCGGTCCGAGTCCGTACGCGGTGACGGTGCAGACGGAGCGGATCGACTCGTTCGAGCCGAACCAGGGGCGCGAGACGGCGACGCGCGTTCGACCCGACGCGACGCTCACCTCGACGACCGCCGGCTACGACGCGGACTGGTACGCCTTCCGGGCGACGAACGGGAGTTCCATCACCGTCACGGCGGAACTCGGTAACGCCACCAACGCCACGCTCTCCGTCGCACTCCTCGGTCCCGACGGCGAGGAACTCGACTCCGTCGACTACTGGCACAGGTGGGGCCAACAGCGCGCGACGCTCGACGTGAACGCGTCGCAGGACGGGACGTACTACGTCCGCATCGGACAGGCCCCCGACAGTCTCGAACTGTTCGGACAGGGGCCGTACGAGTTGACCGTCACCGTCTCGTCCCCGGGCGCGGCCTGCCCCAACGCCACTGCCGAGGGCACGGCACGAGGGTAAGTACGCTGTTGTGACGCGTTTCGGGACTGCTGCACCGGCGACGAGACGGGGCCGTTACGAGCAGGCGCGCTTCGCTCGTCGGTTACGTCGGCAGAAATCGGTGGACTCGCCGGGACCGAGCGAACGCTTCGCGTTCGCGAGGGTCGGCGAGGACACGAACGACTGAGGGAGCGAAGCGACCGAAGGAAGTGAAGTGGACTCGCCGGGACCGAGCGAACGCTTCGCGTTCGCGAGGGTCGGCGAGGACACGAACGACTGAGGGAGCGAAGCGACCGAAGGAAGTGAAGTGGACTCGCCGGGATTTGAACCCGGGGCCTCTTCCTTGCGAAGGAAGCGATCTGCCACTGATCTACGAGCCCTCACGTGTTTCGAGCCGTCGCGGTTACTTGAGGCTTCTGTTTCGGGTCGTCCCGCGTCTCGCAGTGTCGCCCCGCGGTGCGAAAAGCGGCGGGTTCGGTGGGTTCCTTAGCGCCGCGACTTACCGAACGGGAGACCGTTCGCGTCGGTCGGTGGAGACTGCGCGCGGGGCCGCAGGCCCCGCCACGCGTCGACCCCGCTCCGCGTCGCCGCCCCGGGGGTCGTCCGCGGGTCCGGCGCGCGGCGCCGGCCGGTCAGTCTTCGAGGACGATCTCGATACTGACGTCGTTGGGCACCTGGATGCGCATCAGCTGGCGCAGGGCGCGCTCGTCCGCGTCGATGTCGATGAGACGCTTGTGGACGCGCATCTCCCAGTGCTCCCACGTCGCGGTCCCCTCGCCGTCGGGGGACTTGCGGGTGGGTACCTCCAGCGTCTTGGTGGGCAGCGGGATGGGCCCGGAGAGCGCGACGCCGGTCTTGTCGGCTATCTCCCGGACGTCGTCGCAGATGTCGTCCAGGTCCTCGGGACTCGTGCCGGCGAGTCGGACGCGTGCTTGCTGCATCTATGTTATCGCTCGTTGACCTCGAGCACTTTGCCCGCCGCGATGGTCTGACCCATGTCGCGGATGGCGAAGGAGCCGAGCTCCGGAATCTCGGAGGACGGCTCGATGCTGAGGGGCTTCTGGGGACGCACGGTCACGACCGCGGCGTCGCCCGACTTGATGAAGTCGGGGTTCTCCTCGGCGACCTCGCCCGAGGCGGGGTCGAGCTTCTGGTTGATCTCCTCGATGGTACACGCGACCTGCGCCGTGTGGGCGTGGAAGACCGGCGTGTACCCGGCGGTGATGACCGAGGGGTGCTGCATCACGACGACCTGCGCCTTGAACGTCTCGGCGACCGACGGCGGGTCGTCGGCCGGGCCACAGACGTCGCCACGGCGGATGTCGTCCTTGCCGACGCCGCGGACGTTGAACCCGACGTTGTCGCCGGGGCCCGCCTCGTCGACTTCCTCGTGGTGCATCTCGATGGTCTTCACCTCGCCGCCCACGTCGGACGGCTGGAAGCTCACGTTGTCGCCGGGGTGCATCATACCCGTCTCGAGGCGGCCGACCGGCACGGTACCGATGCCCGAGATGGTGTAGACGTCCTGAATCGGCAGGCGGAGCGGCGCGTCCGTCGGCGGCTCCGACTCCGGCAGGTTGTTGAGGGCCTCGAGCAGGGTGGGACCGTCGAACCAGTCCATGTTGCCCGACTTCTCGGCGACGTTGTCGCCCTCGAACGCCGAGATGGGGATGAACGAGGCGTCCTCGGAGTTGAAGCGGACCTGCTTGAGGAGCTGCTGGACCTCCTCTTTGACCTCGTCGAACGTCGACTCCTGGTAGTCGACGACGTCCATCTTGTTGATGCCGATGATGAGCTCGTTGATACCGAGCGTGCGGGCCAGGAAGACGTGCTCGCGGGTCTGGGGCGCGACGCCGTCGTCGGCCGCGACGACGAGCACCGCGTTGTCGGCCTGCGAGGCGCCCGTGATCATGTTCTTCACGAAGTCACGGTGACCCGGACAGTCGACGATGGTGAAGTAGTACTCGTCCGTGTCGAACTCCTGGTGGGCGATGTCGATGGTGACACCGCGCTCTCGCTCCTCAGCGAGGTTGTCCATGACGTAGGCGAACTCGAAGCCGCCCTTGCCCTTCTCCTCTGCTTCCTCGCGGTACTGCTCGATTACGTGCTCCGGGACGGACCCTGTCTCGAACAGGAGCCGGCCGACGAGCGTACTCTTGCCGTGGTCGACGTGGCCGATGATGGCCAGGTTCTGGTGCGGTTTGTCACTCATGGGTAAGTCACGCGCTAAGGCGCTGTGTGGGGTTTCTTTTGGTTGAAACCCCTAAAACCATTTCGATACGCTATACGACTCCCCCCGACGCCGTCGGTCGATTCCTGCGCCGCCGTCGCACGGCACACGTCCACACGGTCCCCCGCGCCGGACGCGTCACTCCTCGGCGTCGGCCGGCGCGTCGCGTCCCAGCACACGCAGCAGCGTCCGCTCCCACGCCGGCTTCTCGTACCACCGCACGCGCCGGGCCAGCGCCCTGTTCTCCCGGAGCAGTTCGTCGACGTCGACGCTCTCCTTCCGCCGTTCGGCGGCGAGTTCGCGCCGGGCCGTCTCCAGTTCCCGGCGCTCCCGTTGGAGGCGCTCTCGTTCCGCGTGCGCGCGCTCGGCCGCCTCCGCCAGCGCCGACGCGTCGGGTGCCGTCTCCGCCGTCGCGTCGCCGGCCGCTCCCCGCGCCGTCGCTCCCGTCTCCGTCCCGTCGGGTTCGTCCTCGCCCCGCCCGGCGAGCACCGCGTTGACCACCGCGCCCACCAGCAGGACGAGGCCGCTGAAGTAGAGCCACGTCAGCAGGAGCACGATGGCGCCCACCACGTCGATGGCGCTCGACTTGCCCGTCGCCGCGACGTACACCTGGAACAGCGACTGGAGCACGGTCCACCCCACGGCGGCCACGACGACGCCCGGGACCACCTCCCGGACGGTCACGTCGACGTCGGGGAAGCGGTAGTACATCGGGAGGAACGCCACCGACAGGCCGACGACGAGCAACAGCGGCGTGAGGAAGCCGATGAACGGGACGTTGAGGGCGGCGAACGCCGTCGTGGCAACCACCGCGAGGCCGAACGCGAAGCCGAGGGCGACTAGCACCACGAGTCCGTCTTTCACCTGGTCGACCAGCGAGTTCTTCCCCTCGGTGTCGTATATCTCCGAGAACGCTGTGTCGAGCCCCCGAAATATCTTGAGCGTCCCCCAGACCAGCGTGACCGCGCCGAGGACCGACACGCCCGCCCCGCCCTCCGCGCTGCCGACGATGTAGTTCCGGAGGAGTCGCTGCGCACTCGGCGGCAGGGACGACCCCGTCAGCGAGATGATGCGGTCGGCGAGCGCCGCGTCGCCGACGAGCGCCGCCGCGACGAACACGAGCGCCACCAGCGGAACCAGCGAGACGAACGCCTGATACGCGATGCTTCCGGCCATGAACGGCACGTTCTCCGCTCTCACCTCCGCGACGACATTCCGTCCGAGCGCAGTGGCCCGGTCGAGACGAGTTCCCATCGGGCGTGCGACGCCGCGCCCCGGAAAAGTAGTACCGGCCGTTCCTCACCGCGGGTCGTCCGGCGCGTCGCGCCCCAGCGCTCGCAGGAGCGCCCGCTCCCACACCGGCTTCTCGCACCACCGCACGCGCCGGGCCAGCGCGCGCTTCTCCCGCCGGAGTTCGGCCGCGTCCTCGTCGCCGGTCGTGTCCTCGCTCCCCGCCCGGCTCTCGCTCTCACTCTCACTCCGGCTCTTGCGACGTTCCGCCCGGAGTTCGCGCCGCTCCTGCCGGAGTCTGTCGCGCTCTCGGTGGAGGCGCTCGCGCTCCTCACGGATGGCGACGGGGTCCGCCTCGCGGGGCTGGCCCGCGCCGCCCGCGCCGGCCGCCCCGTTCGCTCGCGCGGGCGCGTTCGCTTTCGCGTCCGCGTCGCTCCGGTCGCGCTTGTTCGGCCCGCCCGTGTCCCCGGCGCGGCCGAGGTGGACGGCGTTCACCACCGCCCCGAGCAGGAGTATCAGGCCGCTGAAGTAGAGCCACGTCAGCAGGAGCAACACCGCGCCGATGGCGCTCGCGCCGCCCTTGCCAGCGAACGCGATGTAGACCTGAAACAGCGACTGGAGCGCGGCCCACCCCACCGCGCCGACGACGACGCCCGGGAGCACGTCCGTCGGGGAGAGGTCCATGTCCGGGAACACGTAGTACATCGGGAAGAACGCGATAGAGATGCCCACCACCAGCAGGAGGGGGTTCAGTAGACCCACGAACGGGACGTTCAGCGCGCCGAACGCCGCCGTGGCCACCGCCGCGGCCAGCAGTGCGCCGCCGAGCGCCGTGAACACCACCGCGCCGTCCTTCAACTTGTCCACGAAGGAGTTCTTCGACGTGGTGTCGAATATCTCCGAGAACGCGGTGTCGAGCCCCTTGAATATCTTGAACGCGCCCCACACCACCGTCACGAGACCGATGATGGACGCGCCGGTGCTCGCGGCGCTCCCGGCGATGGACTGTTTCAGCAACCGCTGGGCGCTCTGCGGGAGGAACGACCGTGTGAGGTCGACCACCCGGTTCGCCAGCGTCTGGTCGCCCACGATGGTGAGGAGGAAAAAGAGCAAGACGAGCAGCGGGATGAGCGAGACGAACGCCTGGTACGCGATGCCCGCCGCCATGAACGTCACGTTCTCGTCCTGTATCTCCCGGTAGACCTGCTTGCCGAACGACTTCGCACCGCCGGCGCTCAGATTCATTACTGCCAGGTAGTAACCGCAAAATAAAATCGATTGTGGGCGTTCGGTCGCCGCGCCCGCCGTCGGTCGCCGGAGTTTCGCGCCGCCTCAGTCGAGGCGCCCCACGTCGGCCAGCACCGCGGTGGCCGTCTCGGGGCCGCCCGCGCCGCGCCCGGAGACGTTCAACTGGCCGGCGTGGTCGGTCTGGAGTTGGACGATGTTGCGCGTGCCCGACACCGCGAGCGGCGCGTTCTGGGGGACGAGACGCGGGCCGACACGCACGCCCTCGGGCGTGGCCTCGCCCACGAGACGGACCGTCTTGCCGTCCTCGGCCGCGAGGTCGAGCGTGCTCCCGGGGATGTGGGTGATGCCCTCGACCTCGGCGTCGTCGAGAGTGTACTCCCGCTGCCCCTGACTCAGGACGTTGGCGAGGATGACGCACTTCAGCGCCGCGTCGGTGCCTTCCACGTCGAAGGAGGGGTCGGCCTCCGCGACGCCGAGGTCCTGCGCCTCCGCGAGCACGTGCTCGTAGCCGAGTCCCTCCGCGGCCATCCGCGACAGCACGAAGTTGGCGGTGCCGTTGAGCACGCCACGGACCCCCGAGATGTGGTCGGCTCCGAAGTCCGCGACGGTCGAGAGGACGGGTATCGCGCCCCCGACCGTCGCCTCGAACAGCACCTCGCCCGCGCTCTCGGCTTCGAGCGCCCGCACGTCGGCGTACCGCTCCGCGACGGGCCCCTTGTTCGCCAGCACGACGTTCCGGTCGCGTTCCAGCGCCGTCTGCACGTGCGAGAAGCCGGGTTCGGCGTCGCCCAGCGTCGTGGGCGTGGCCTCCACCAGCACGTCGTAGTCGGCCGCGAGGGCGTCCTCCGGGTCGGCGTCGCCCACCGCGCCCTCGCGGTGTTTCCGCTCCGCGACGGTCGCGGGGTCCACGCCGTCGGGGTCGAGGACGGCGCTCGCCGAGTCGGCGTACGCGGTCACCACGTGGCCGTACTCCGACGCGAGTTCGACCACGTTCGAACCCACCGCGCCCGCGCCGAGGACGGCGAGTCTCACGCCGACACCTCCGTGAGCGGTTCGATGACGTGGAGTCCCTTGTCCTCGGCTATCTCGCGTACCGCCGCGATGGCGTCGTCGGTCCGTCCCTCGCGGGTGGCGAGACGGAGGCGCGCGCTCGACACGTCCCGACTCCCCTGCGGCGCGGACAGCGAGAGGTCGGTCAGCGAGACGTTCGCGTTCGACTCGATGCGATCCAGCGTGTCGGAGATGTCGGTGTCGACCACGTGTCCCACGAGGATGGTCGTGACCTCCTCGCTGTAGTACTCCGCGCCGGCTTGGATGACGTTGACGCCCTCGTCCTGGAGGGCCTCGACGATGGTCTCGAACTGGTCGGGCGGGCACTCCAAGTCCACCTCGACCGGGATGCGCCCGCGGGGGGTGACGTTGCCCCGCTCGTGGAATATCGAGAGCAGGTTCCCGCCGTTGTCGGCGATGGGGCGGAGCGCCGCGAGCAGTTCGCCGGGTTCGTCCGCGAGTTCGAGGCGGACGGTGTGGGGCGCGAGACGGTCGCCGTGCCCGCCGTCGGTCTCGGCCTCCGCGTCCGTCTCGTCCGCGCCGTCGTTCGTCGCGCCGGCGTCGGTCATCGACGCGTCACCTCCGCGACACCGGGCCCGCGACCCGCTGTCCCCGACAGGGAGCGGCCGCGTCGCTGCTCCGTGCCGATGCGTCGCGGGAGGTGCGTCCCCGTCTGCATACTACGCGTGAATCCACGCTACCCGTATAAGGATTCGTCGGTTGCGAGTACCGCCGCCGACTGCGAGGGTTCCCGCCCGCGGCTCTCGTTCGACGGAACCCGGTTCTGGCCGCCGTCCGACCCCTCGCCCGGACGCTCGGGCCGTTACATTCAGTAATGCCGGACCTGAACAAAACTCATGGGCGAACTCGGCCTGAAAGAGGCCGTCGCGATGGCACTCGGCGGGATGATAGGCGGCGGGATATACTCGGCGTTCGGCATCGTCGTCTCCATCTCCGGACGCGTGGCGTGGCTCGCGTTCTTCCTCGCCGGCACCGTGGCCATGTGCGCCGGCTACAGCTACGTGAAGCTCAACGAGACGTCGGACGAGAAGGGCGGCGCACCCACCTACATCCGGCAGTTCGTCGGCAACGACACACTCGCGGGGATGACCGGGTGGACCCTCCTGTTCGGCTACGTCGGGTCGATGGCGCTGTACGCCTACGCCTTCGCCTCGTTCTTCTCGGAGATGGTCGGCCGCCTCCACTACATGGGTCTCCCGGTGGCCAACGCGGTGTCGGTGGCGCTCATCGGCGTCTTCGTCGGCCTCAACCTCCTCGGCGCGGCCGAGACGGGCAAGGCCGAGGACGTGCTGACGTTCTTCAAGGTGGCCGTCATCGGCGTGTTCGGCCTGTGGGGCGTCTGGTACGCGCTCAACGGCCACACGCTCGAGTTCGGCTTCGAGAGTCTGGCGAGCGTCAGCCCCGTGATGGGCGCGGCGATGTCGTTTGTTGCGTTCCAGGGGTGGCAGCTCCTCATGTACGCCCAGGGGCAGTTCGAGGACCCCGTCGAGAACATCCGCACCGCCATCTACGTCTCGATTCCGGCGGCGACGCTCCTGTACGTCCTCGTGGCGTTCACCACGGTCAGCCTCCTCGAACTCGCGGTCATCTCCGTCTCTCCGGAGGTATCGCTCCTCTACGCGGCGCTCGAGTTCATGGGCCGCGTCGGCGCGTTCGTGGTCGGCCTCTCGGCGCTGTTCTCGACCGCGAGTGCCGTCAACGCCACCCTCTTCAGCAGCGCGCTGTTCTCCAGTTCGCTCGTCGACAAGGGACTGCTCCCACAGCGTTTCGACTCCGGCGACGAGGGCGTGCCGAAGGCGCTGGTGGTGGTCCTCGGCGCCCTCTCGGCGGCGTTCGCCGTCTTCGGAAACCTCCGGAGCATCACGTCGTTCGCCTCGCTCGCGTTCATCGCCGTGTTCGGCGGCATGAGCTACTTGGCGTACGCCAACCGCGCCGACATCGACGGGTTGGTGACGCCCGTGCCCGTCTTCGGACTCGTCGGCACCGTCGTGTTCTTCCCGTTGCTCCTGTTCGACCTCTACATCACCAACCCCGCGACGTTCTACCTCGTCCTCCTCATCGCGGCGCTCGTCGTCGGGAGCGAACTCCTCTACTTCGAGCGCGAGACGGTCGAGGACACGCTCCCGTGGATGGGCGGCGACTGACCTGACCTCACCCCCAGCTATGACCGAGAACCCAGACGCGACGCGACTCGACAGGCGCACTGTGCTCCGAGGACTCGGCGGTCTGGCCGGCCTCTCGTCGCTCGCCGGGTGCACGGCCGAGGCGATTCCCGGGAACGACTCGGGCGAGCAACTCCGGTACGTGCAGGTGTTACCCCCGGTGTCGCTCGACCCGGTGGAGAGAGACGACCCGTGGTCGGCGCAGGCGGCCGCCCCCGTCTTTCAGGGGCTCTACGCCTACGACGCGGACCTGAACCTCGTCCCCGTGGTGGCGGACGGCCACCCCACCGTCCGCGACGGCGGGACGACCTACGAGGTGTCGCTGACGGAGGGCGTCACGTTCCAAGACGGGAGCGACCTCACGGCCGAGGACGTCGCCTACACGTACGAGGCGCCCGTCGAGGAGGAGACGCCCACCCTGTGGGCGGTGGACATGATACGCGAGGTGCGGGCCGAAGACCCCCACACGGTCGTGTTCGACCTGGAGTACCCGTACCCCGCCTTCGAGCGCTCGCTCACCCGCGCCGTCGTGCCGAAGACGGTCCGCGAGGAGAACACCGAGGCGTTCGGGACGGAGTTCGTCGTCGGGTCCGGACCGTTCAAGTCGAAGGTGTTCAAGGAGGGGAAGTACGCCACGCACAAGGCGTGGGACGACTACTGGGGCTCCCAGCGGCCGGGCGTCCGGCAGGCGAAGTTCGTCGCCAACCACGCGGGTCTGGCCCGGACGACCAGCCTCAAGACGGGCCAGAGCGACGTCGTCGAACGCGTCGGGCCCAAACTCTGGAAGGCGACGAAGAAGATACCCAGCGCGGAGGTGGTCTCGACGCCGAGCTATCACTACCACTACGTCGGGTTCAACACGACCGTCGAACCGACGGCCAACCCGCGCGTCCGCGAGGCTGTCGACTACCTCCTCTCGATGGACGACCTCGTCGAACATCTCGTGGCCCCGGCGGGGAGCCGACAGCACAGCCCCCTCCCGGACCGCCTCGCCGAGGAGTGGGGTATGCCGCTGGAAGAGTGGAAGGGTATCCCCCACATGAAAAACGAGGAGCGGGCGAAACACATTCTGAAGACGGAGTTCGAAAAGATGGACGTGCGGGGCTGGACGCCGAACGTCGCCGTCCCGAAGCACGACCCCCTCCGACAGAAGTTCGGCGCGAGCGTCGTGAAGGCGCTCAAGAGCATCGGCTTCCGCCGGGCCCGCCTGAAGAAGTACCACTGGCCGGAGTTCCGGGAGGCGATACTGACCGGCGACCGGAAGAAGTACGCCATGTTCGTCGGGTCGTGGGCCGGATTCCCCGACCCCGACACGTTCCTCTACCCGCTCTTCCACGAGAACATGGAGGGATTGACGAACGCGACCTTCTACCGGGACGAGGCGGTGATGGAGAAGATAGCGAAGGCCCGCCGCACCCGCGACCGGTCCGAGCGGAAGCCGCTGTACGAGGCGGCCATCACGACGCTCCTCGAAGACAGAGTCCACCTCCCGGCGTTCACGCTGGACAACAGCTTCGGCGTCAAAGACCGGGTTCGAGGGTTCCAGCCGCACCCGCTGGCGGGCGCGAACCCTCGCCTCGTCTCGCGCGAGGGCGCGATATCGCTCCGGGAGTGAGACGCGGCGCGGCGTGATGTGACACGACGCCTGACGCGCCGCTCCCGGGGCGGCGGAGAGCAGAGAGAAGAGAGAGAGCGGCGGGCGTCGACGCGCCCGCGCCGTCGGCTCAGAAGTAGTCGATGGAGGGCGGGAGTTCGAGCTTCATGCCCTTGCGCTCCCGAATCTCCCCTATCTTCTCGCGCTGGAGGTTGTCTGCCAGCACGCGGAACCCGGCGTTCTCCGTGTTCCACGACGCGCGACCCTCGGTGGCCGAGCGGATGTCCGAGGAGAACCCGATCATCTCCTCGACGGGTGCGATGCCCTCGACGACCATCAGGTCGCCCTCTTGGTACATGTCGTCCACGCGGCCGCGTCGACCCTGAATCTCGCCCGACGCCGCGCCCATGTGTTCGGTGGGCACGTCGATGCGGACGTTCTGGATGGGTTCGAGCAGCCGTATCTCGGCGTCGATGAGCGAGCGGTGGACCGCCTCGCGGACGGCGGGGATGACCTGCGCCGGACCGCGGTGGATGGTGTCCTCGTGGAGTTTGGCGTCGTGGAGGCGCAGCAGCGCGCCCTGGACGGGTTCGGCCGCCAGCGGACCGTCGTCGAGCGCCTCCTCCATCCCCTCGACCACCAGCTCCATCGTCTCGTTGAGGTGCTGGATACCCTTCGTGTCGTCGATGAGGATGTTGGTGCCG
The DNA here is from genome assembly GCA_046097085.1 of Haloferacaceae archaeon 50. GTDB lineage: Archaea > Halobacteriota > Halobacteria > Halobacteriales > Haloferacaceae. The sequence goes on from CP175567.1 coordinate 1,027,294, forward strand.
AAGATGGTCTCGACGTCCTGCGAGGTGTCCTTGTCCATGCCGAGCTCCTGCAGCGCCTCGCGGCGCTCCAGTTCGGGCATGTCCATGGCCACGTCGCCGAGCTTGATGGCCTCGACGATGTCCTCCGAGAGGGGCTCGACCGAGATGTAGAACTTGTTGTGGCGGTTGGGCGAGACGCCCTCGACGGTGTCGGACGACCCCGTGGGAGCCTCGCGGAACACCACGATGGGCTCACCGGTGGTGACCGGGATGCCCTGGTTCTTCTGGATGCGCTGAGTGATGACTTCGAGGTGGAGTTCGCCCTGCCCGGAGATGAGGTGCTCGCCGGTGTCCTCGTTGATCTCCACGCGGATGGTGGGGTCCTCCTTGGCGACCTGCTGAAGCGTCTCGATGAGCTTCGGCAGGTCGTCCATGCTCTTTGCCTCGACGGACTTGGTGATGACCGGCTCCGAGATGTGCTCGATGGACTCGAACGGCGTCATCTCGACCGACGACACCGTAGAACCGGCGATGGCGTCGCGCAGGCCGGTCACGGCCGCGATGTTGCCGGCCGGGACGCCGCGGTCGAGCTCCTCGCGCTCGCCGCCCATGAAGATACCCACGGACTGGACGCGGTTCTTGCCCGCCGTCCCGGAGACGTAGAGCTCCTGTCCCTTGCTGATGGTGCCGGAGAACAGCCGCCCGGTGGCTATCTCGCCTGCGTGGGGGTCCATGGAGATGTCCGTGACCATGAACACGACTTCGCCGTCGTCGTCGACGAGGCGCATCCCCTCGGCGATGTCGCTGGTGTCGTCGCCGCGCCAGATGCGCGGGACACGGCGGGGCTGGGCGTCGAGCGGGTCGGGGAAGTGCTCGGCAACCATGTCGAGCACGACGTCCGACAGCGGCGTCCGCTCGTGGAGTTCCTGGCGCTTGTCGTTGCGCTCCATCTCGATGATGTCGCCGAACGAGATGCCCGTCTCCTGCATCGACGGGAGCGAGACGCCCCACTTGTAGAGCGCGGAGCCGAAGGCCACGGTGCCGTCCTCGACGGACACCGTCCAGTCGTCCACGTCCTCTCTCTCCTCGGTCATCCCGCGGATGAGCTCGTTCACGTCGCCGATGACGCTCTGGAGGCGCTCCTGCATCTCCTGGGGGCCCTCCTGGAGCTCCGAGATGAGGCGGTCGACCTTGTTGATGAACAGCGCGGGCTTGACGCCCTCGCGGAGCGCCTGCCGCACCACCGTCTCCGTCTGGGGCATCGCGCCCTCGACGGCGTCCACCACGACGAGCGCACCGTCGACGGCGCGCATCGCGCGGGTCACGTCGCCGCCGAAGTCGACGTGGCCCGGCGTGTCGATGAGGTTGATGAGGTGGTTGTTGCCCTCGTACTCGTGGGTCATCGAGACGTTCGCGGCGTCGATGGTGATGCCGCGTTCCTGCTCGTCCTCCTCGGTGTCCATCATGAGGCGGGTGGCTTCGCCCTCGTCGGCGATCATGCCCGCGCCCGCGAGTAGGTTGTCCGTCAGCGTCGTCTTTCCGTGGTCCACGTGAGCCGCGATGGCGATGTTCCGGATTTGCTCCGGTTTGTCCATCAGTTTCTCACATTCTTGTACGATCTTCTTTCGTCGGCCCATTATACAGAGCCCTACCGGAAGGAGTGCCAAAAGGGTAGTGTTTTGCCGGTGCCGATTCGCCGTTCGCGCCCGCTCTGCCCGCCGCGTGCGCCGCTCTCTCACGGTCGGCCGCGCGCCCGCCGGCGGGCGCGTCGCGGCGACCCCGCCGGACCGCCCGGGACGCCCGTAGGGACCGCCTGACCCGCCGGTAGGCGCCGGTTTCCGGCGCAAGAGTCATACTCGCCGAGGCCTTGAGAACGGAACGCATGGACATACGCGTGCTGGGGTCCGGGCCCACGGACCCGTTCCTCTCCGCCGCAGACCTCTTCGAGACGGAGTACGACCTCGACCGACCCGTTCGAGTCAAAGTTCGAACCGACCCCGACGAGCGCACGTGGGCCGCGCACTACGACGACCACCACGTCCTCAACATCTCCCGGCAGGCCGCCACCAGCGCGATGGCCCGGGAGCTCGCGCTCCACGAACTCTCCCACATGGCGCGCAACGAGGAGGGCCACGCCTCCCACACCCAGTCGACCGAGGAGGCGCTGTTTCTCGCCCTCGCGGGCCGGTCGGTCGAGCGACGGAAGCTCACCCACTGCTACCAGATCGCGAACCACATGAAGGACATCTACGCCGACGACCTCACGCTCTCGGTCGCCCCGGCGGAGAAACTCGTGCAGTTCCTCGAATCCCGCCTCGCGGCGTCGCTGGCCGACCGCGCGCCCGCCGACGCTCCGCCCGACGCCCGCCGACTCACGCCCGCGACCGACCCCGACATCGCCGCGGTCAACGCCGCGTTCGCGCTGGCGCTGGTCGAGCGACACGGCCTCGTGGGCGAGGACCACCGCCTCTACGACCTCGCCGCCACCGCGGCCGCCGACGCGCCCGACGTGGCGTTCGACGCGTTCAAGCGCCGCTTCCGGTCACTCGTCGCGGACCCCTCCGAGAGCGACTACCGGAAGGCGCTGGTCGACGTGACCCGCGAGTACGCCGTCGGCTCCGACGCCGGCGCACAGGCCGCCGACTGACCCCCGACGCGGCTCGCGTCGGTCCGCCCGCGGCGACCTCCCGGCGACGCCCGGCGGCGGACGCGTCACCCCCCGTCACCTCCGCCACGGGCAGTCGTTACCCGTCTGGACCGCGAACGCCCTCCCGTATGCGCCTCCCCGCCCACCTCCGACCGTTCCTCGGCCGCGACGTCGCCGTCGCGTCCGGCGTCGTCGCCGGACTGTACGCCCTCGCCGTCGTCGTCCCCTTCCAGCCCCTCGTCGTCCCCGGCTACCTCCTCCTCGTCGGCTACGACGCGATAGAGGGGGCGCTCCCCGTACTGAGCGGCTTCTACGCCGTCGGCTTCCCGCTCTACTGCTACCTCCTCGCCGTCCTCGCGGCCGCCGTCGCGCGCCGCCTCCGCGCCGCGGGCGCGCCGAACGCGTGGCGTCCCGGCGCGGCGGCCGCCCTCCTCGTCGTCGGAGGGCTGGCGCTCACGCTGGCCGTCGGCGTCTACGCGCCCCTCGGCGGTGCCGGCGGTGCGGGGGGGAGCGCGACCGAGAGTCCGTGGACGCCCTTCCTGATCGTGGCCGGCGCGGGCGCGGCGCTCTCGGGCCTCGGCGCCTACCTCGCGGGCTACCGCGTCCGCCTCGCGCGGGTGCGCGGGCGGGACAACTGACCACCGGCGTCCCGCGTTCCCGCTCGCTCCCCGGGACGGCGACAGCCCTTTTCACCGACTCGGCCGACACCGTCCCCATGGCCGTAGCTCCGTCACCCGACGAGATATTCGATCGCGCCATCGAGGAAGGGGAGCGACGCCTCGACCAGTCGATGGTCGAACTCGTGTCGAACAGCTTCATCGCCGGCTTCACCGTCGTGTTCGGCATGGTGGCGCTCGGCATCGTAGAGGCGTTCATCCCGTCACGCTACGGCGAACTCGCCGCCATCGGAGGTGCGCTCGCGTTCGGCGTGGCCCTCGTCTTCCTCATCGTGGGGCGGACCGAACTGTTCAACGAGAACTTCTTCGACCCGCTGGCGAAGGCGGTCGACGAGTCGGACTCGTGGCTGGTCGGTCCCCTCCTGCGTCTCTGGAGCGTCACTTTCGCGCTCAACCTCGTCGGCGGCGGCCTGTTCGCGCTCGTGTTCACGATCCAGGGCGTCCTCCCGCCGGGCGCGCGCGAGGTGCTCCGCCACACCGGCGTGGAGATCGCCCACCGGCGGGTGCTCGCCGAGTTCGGGAAGGCCATCGTGGGCGGCGCGCTGGTCGCCATGCTCTCGTTCCTGCTGGAGGCCGTCGACAGCGTCGGCAGCCGCATGGTTCTGGCCTACATCGTCGGCGTCCTGCTCACCCTCGGTCCGTTCGACCACGTCATCGTCACCGTCCTGCACGTCTTCCTCGCCATGCTGTACGGCGCCGACATCGCCCTCACGACGCTGGCCGTGACCACGCTCGCCGTCACCGCCGGCAACCTAGTTGGGGGTGTCGGACTGGTCACGTTCTCGCACATCGCGCAGGTCGAGGGGTCGTAACGGACCGCCGGGCCTCGCCCCGCCCGTTCCGCTCTGTTCCGTCCAGTCTCTCGGTCCCTCAGTACGTCCCCTCGTACGCGTTCTCGAACAACTGCACCACGTCGTCGCGGTCCAGCGTCCGGGGGTTGCGGTCGATGTTGTGCTCGGAGTGCTCGAAGCATACCTCGGCGAACCGCTCGAAGTCGTCGATATCGAGGTCACCGAACGCGGAGATACTGGTCGGAATGCCGACGTCCTCGTTGAGCGAGAGCACCTCCTCGACTCCCGCCTCGGCCGCCTCGCGCGGCGTCTTCCCGTCCGTGTCCGCGCCGAGCAGTCGGGCCACCTCGGCGTAGCGCTCGGGTTCCGCGACCGCGTTGTACGCCATCACGTACGGAAGGAGCACCGCGTTCGCCAGCCCGTGCCCCAGGTTGAACTCCATCCCGAGGGGGTAGGTCAGGGCGTGGACCGCGCCGAGGCCGGAGTTGACGAACGCCTGCCCCCCCAGTGTCGCGGCGAGGCACATGTCGTAGCGCGCCCGGTCGTTGTGCGCGCCCTGATGGACCGCGGGGCGGAGGCTCTCGGCGACGAGTTCCATCGACCGCCGCGCCAGCACGTCGGTGTAGGGCGTGCGCAGCACGGAGGTGTACGACTCCACGGCGTGGGTCAGTGCGTCCATGCCCGTGGCCGCGGCGACCCGCCGGGGCATCGACCGCGTCAGGTCCGGGTCGACCGCCGCGAGGTCGGCGTACATGTACTCGGAGTAGATGACCTTCTTGTTGCCGCCGTCCTCCGCGTCCGAGAACACGCCGATGTGAGTCACCTCGCTCCCGGTCCCCGCGGTGGTTGGCAGGAGGGCGAGCGGGCGGCCCTCGCCGGGCACGTTCCCCATCCCGAGCATGTCGCGGACGGGGTCGTCGTGTTCGGCCAGCACCGACGCCACCTTCGCGGTGTCCATGCTCGACCCGCCGCCGACGCCCACCACGAGGTCGTGGCCGCCGTCGCGGAGTCGCTCGCCGGCCGCCTCGGCCATCCGGAGCTTCGGCTCCGGCTTCACGCCGTCGTACACGTCGACGGAGACGCCGGCCGACTCCAGCGCCTCGCGCGGCGCGTCTATCACGCCCGCGTCCGCGAGGTCGGCGTCCGTCACGAGGAGCGCCCGGTCCGCGCCGCGGTCGCCCGCGAACGCGCCGAGTTTCGCCGTCGCGCCGATGCCGTACTCGATGCGGTTCGGGCTCCCGATGCCGTGCACGTCGGTGACGTCTGTGAGTCCCTCGGCCATGGCCGCACCTCGGTGGCCGAGACTATAGTGATTCGGGAGAGAGAAGAACGGAGAGCGGTGCGTGACGCGAACGGCGTGGGGTTACCGCGCGGCGGCCGCGACGCGTTCGCTCTCTTCTTTCTGGTTGATGGCGTAGGTCTGCACGTCGTAGTTGGCCGCGCCGATGAGCTGTTGGGCCAGCGCCTCGTGGGCGTCGGTCGTGCTCTTGTGGGACCCGCTGTGGGTGCCGCGGGCGATGAACATCAGCGCCTGGTCGACCCGGCGCTGGGGCGCGACGTCGACGGCCTGCGGGACCGAGATGCCGCCGTACTTCAGGCGGACCGTCTCCTCGCGGGGCGCGGCGTTCTCGACGGCGGTCACGAGCACCTGCACCGGGTTCTCCTCGGTGCGCTCGTGGACGAGTTCGAGCGCGTCGCGCACGATCTTCATCGTCTTCTGCTTGTGACCCGTGTTGTCCTCGGTCTGCATCAGGCGGTTGACGAGGCGCTCGACCACGCTGATCTCGCTCTTCTTGAACTGCTTGTTGGAGTGGCGACCCATCGTGTGGGCGATGGGGGTGACCTTGATGTAGCGCTGGGTCGAGGGGTCGGTGTACTCGATCTCGTCGACCTCCCACACGCCGAAGAGCTTGGCGTTGGTGTCGGTCTCCTCGCTGCCGGCGGGCGTCTCGGGTTCGGGGGCGTCGCTCTCCGACATGGTTATCGGACGGGCTTCTCCGCGTTCCCGCGAACCAGTTCGATCAGCGAGACGCCGTTGACCTTCTCGACCTTGTAGTTCACGCCGGAGAGGTCGCCCATCGCGCGGCCCTTCGCGCCGCCGATACCGGCGATGGTGACCTCGTCGTGCTCGTCGATGAACGAGATGGCGCCGTCGCCGGGACAGAACGCCGTGACCTGTTTCCCGTTCTTGATGAGCTGTACCCGGACGCACTTCCGGATGGCCGAGTTGGGCTGTTTGGCCTCGATGCCGACCTTCTCCAGCACGATACCGCGGCCCTGCGGGGCCCCCTCCAGCGGGTCCGACTGCTTGCGCAGTCCTCGCTCTCTGCGCGCGTACTTCGAGTCGGACCATCGACGCTGCTGACGGTCCTTCTTTAGCTTCCGCGCGGCGTACTTGCCGTTCGCCATAGTAGGCCACCGTACCTGACGAAGCTACTTAAGCCTCCTCTTTTCCCCCGGCGCGAGACGGCCGCAGTCGGCGTTAGCGCCCCCCGAAACGGAATCTGAGGCCGTCTCGTCGCGCGCGTGTTATCCTCCCTGCGGAACCGAGAGGTGACGAGCGGACCGCAGAGTGCGTCTCGTCGCGCGCGGCGGTCACGCCGGCCCGTCCGAGTCCTCCGCGTCGCCGTCGACGGTCACCCGACCCTGCACGTCGTGGTGCGACGGCGGGCTGATTTCGAAGCCGGCCGCCTCGAAGCGCTCCTTGAGGGCGCGCATGACGCCCGAGTGGACGCTCATCACGTTCCGGCGACTGGGGTTTCGAACCCAGAAGTCCCCGCGCAACACGACTTCGTCGCCCCCCAACTCCTCGACGTACACCTTGGGCGCGGGGTCGTCGAGCACCGCGGCGTGGTCGCTCACCGTCTCGCGGAACAGGTCTATCCCGGCGTCGACGTCGTCGTCGTAGTCGAGGCCCAGACGCTCGGTGAGGCGGAACTCCTCGCGGCCGTAGGGTCGGGTGACGGGGTTGGCCGTCAGTTCCGTGTTGGGGACGGTGACCACCTCGTTGTTGGGCGTGCGCACGCGGGTGACCCGGAGCGTGATGGACTCCACGACGCCCTCGGTCTCGTCCCACGCTATCCAGTCGCCCACGTTGAAGTTGGGGTCGCCCACGAGGAACATGCCGCTGATGACCGCGCCGAGCACCTCCTGCCCGGCCACGCCCACCGCGAGCGTCCCGGCGGCCACGACCAGCGCGGAGTTGGTGAGCAGTTGGCTGTAGCCCGCCGCCGCGACGGCGACGCCGATCGCCACCGTCACCACGGCGACGTGAACGTACCGCGTGACGGCCTCTTGGACCGTGGGATTGTTCGGGTTCCGCCGGCGGATCACCCTCGTGACGCCCTTCGAGAGCGCGTACCGACCGAGGAGGTACACGATGACGAAGCCGACGAGGAACTTGGCCGCCCGGACGAGGTACGGTCGGGTCGCCTCGACCGACTCCACCGGGTCCACCGGGTCGGCCGCCAGAGCGACCGCGAGACTGACGTCCATACGGTCACGCGGTGCGCCGTGCCAAAATGCGATTCGGGCGAACTCGGAGCCGAAAGGAGAACGGAGCGGTCGGGGCGCCGGTCAGGTCAACTGGATGTCGTCTACGTCGTAGTGGCGGCGCGCCAGCATCCGGGCCGTCTCGATGTTGCGGCCGTCGCGCCCGATGGCGACGCCCCGGTCGTCCTCGGGGACCTCGACGTAGGCCACCCGGTCGTTCTGCTCCGAGACCGTCACGTGTCGGACCGCCGCGGGCGCGAGGGCCGAGGCGACGAACGCCTCGGCGGTGTCGGCGTCCTCGACCAGTTGGACCGACCGCCCTATCTTCTCTTCGACCGCGCGGACGTTCTGCCCGTCGGGGCCGATGGCTCGGCCCATCTCGCCCGCGGCCACGAGGACGACCACCCGGTCGTCCAACACGAGGCAGTCGCGTGCCGCCGCGCCCGTCTCGTCTTCGAACAGGGCGAGGTAGCGTCGCGCGTCGTCCGACAGCGTGACCCGCATCCGCTGTCAGTCGTCCAGCGGTTCGGGGTCGGGCGAGGCGCTCTCGGCCTCGCTCCCGCCGACCGACGCGTCCATCGACCCCATCTTGAGCTTCACGTCGCCGGTGCCGATGGCCACGGGCTTGCCGACGATGACGTTCTCGATGACGCCGTCGAGGTCGTCGAGTTCGCCGTGGATGGCGGCGTCGAGCAGGTGGTTGACCGTCACCTCGAACGCGGCGCGCGCGAGGACGGACTCCTTGCTGCCCGAGATGCCGTGGCGACCGATGGACTCGATGGTGCCGCGGTTGGTCATGATGTCCGACACCAGCATGAGGTGGCGGACGTTCACGTCGTCGAGACCCTGCTCTTCGAGCGTGTCCATCGTCTCGTTGATGATGGCCTCGCGGGCGGCCTCGACGCCGAGTTCGCGGTACACCTCGTGGATGTTGTTGCTCGTGGTGCGCGAGGCGTCGACGCCCTCGATTTCGAGCACGTCGCCGAACGCCGACCCCTCGGTGTAGAGCACGAACTCCTCGCTGCCGTCGTCCATCGTCTCCTTCCGGATGACGACCCGGCTGATGTCCTCGATGCCTTTGAACACCACCTCGCGGAGTTCCTCCACGAGTTGGAGCAGACGGCGGTAGCTGGGCTGTTCGGGGCCGAACTCGATGAGCGTCCCGCGGCGGGTGGTGTCGACGCCGAGTGCGTCCTCGACCGTCTCGGCCACCTCCGCGGCGACCTCGTCCACGCTGTCGGCCGTGGGCCACCGCTCCATCAGCGTCTCCTCGTTGAGGTCTATCTGGACCAGCATGTCGGCCACGTTGGTCGAGACGTCCCCCAGCGCGAGGATGCGGGTCGCCTCGATGCTCCAGACCACCTCGTGGGCGCGGTCGCGGTCCGTGGCGTACTCGTCTTCGAGGTGGACCGTCATCATCGGCGTGTCGGGCGTCTTCCGGGCGTCCACCAGTTCGATGAGGCGGGGGAGCCCCTGCGTCACGTCGATCTCCGCGACGCCCGCGTAGTGGAACGTGTTCATCGTCATCTGGGTCCCCGGTTCGCCGATGGACTGCGCGGAGACGGTCCCCACCGGGTCGAGCGGGTCGACGCGGGTGTCGCGGTAGCGCGACTGGACGGCCTGCGCTATCTCGTCGGCCTGCTGGACCGTCACGCCCTCGCGATTCTCGACGGTGTCGTACACCCGGTCTTTGAGGCGGCGCGGCAGGTCCGCGTCTTCGACGATGGCCCGGATGTCGTCGTCGACGTACTGGTAGTCGTCAGTCATCCGACTCCACCCCCATGCCCTGCGCCTTGTTCAGGCCGGGACCGGCGTACTCCGAGAGGTTGGTCGGCGGCTCCTCGCGCCCGAGGAACTGCTCTTTCTCCTCCTCGGAGGAGAACTCCGCCTCCACCACGCGGTCCGCGATGGACTCCACGTCGATGTCGTTGTCCTCGCTCGAGGAGACGTTGACCGGCGAGGTGCCGTCCTCGCCGTACTCGAACTGGACGATGGTGTCGGAGGTGTCGCGCACCGTGCCGTCGTACTGGGCCTCCAGTTCCGACAGCGCGTTGATGAGGCGGCGCTGGAGGTAGCCCGACTTCGACGTCCGGACGGCGGTGTCGACCAGCCCCTCGCGGCCGCCCATGGCGTGGAAGAAGAACTCCTTGGGCGTCAGCCCGCCGCGGTAGGAGTTCTCCACGAAGCCGTGGGCCTCCGCCGAGAGGTCCTCGGGCTGGAAGTGGCTGAGGGTGCGCCCCTCGTACCCGCGGTTGATGCGCTCGCCGCGGACCGCCTGCTGACCCACACAGCCCGCCATCTGAGTCAGGTTGAGCATCGACCCGCGGGCCCCGGACTGGGCCATGATGACCGCGGGGTTGTCGTCGCCGAAGTGGTTCTCGGCGATTTCGCCGGCGGAGTCACGGGCCTTCCCCAGCTGCTGCATGATCTTCATCTCCAGCGTCTCGTCGACGGTCCGGCCGGGCAGCGACTCCAGTTCGCCCGCCTCGTAGATGTCGATGAGTTCCTCGACCCGCTCGTAGGCGTTCCCGATGGCCTCGTCCACCTGCTCGTTCGCCTGCTCCGGGATAGACTCGTCGTCGATGCCGAGCGAGAACCCGAAGTGCATGATGGCGCGCATCGCCAGCGCCGCCACCTCGTTCACGAACACCCGGGCGCGCGTCTTGCCGTACACCTTGGTGATGGTGTCCACGACTTCGCCGCCGAACGCGCCGACGGCGTCCTCGTCGACGGTGCCCGAGATGAGCTGGCCGTTCTCGATGACGACGGTGTCGCCCGCCGACGACGTGAACTCGAGCGAGAGGTTGTCGGGCAGGAGTTCGGAGAACAGCGTCCGCCCCGTCCAGTACGGCCCCTCGTCGTTCTCGCCGTCGGGCTCCGGAAGCTCGTCGATGCTGGTCGCCCGGAGCAGGTCGAGCGCCTGCGTCTCGGAGAACTCGGGGTCCTCGTGGGTCAGGAGGTAGGTGCCCGAGATGTGGTCCTGAATCGCGCCGATGATGTTCTCGCCGAACCGCGGGGAGAGCATCTGCTCTTGCACGCGCATCAGCACGCGCGCCTCGGCGCGGGCCTCCTCGTTCTGGAGGGCGTGCATGTTCATCTCGTCGCCGTCGAAGTCGGCGTTGTACGGCGGGCAGACCGTGGTGTTGAGCCGGAACGTCTTGTACGGCATCACGACCACCTCGTGGGCCATGATGGACATCCGGTGGAGCGAGGGCTGGCGGTTGAATATCACGATGTCGCCGTCGATGAGGTGGCGGTTGACCTCCCAGCCGGCCTTCACCTTCTCGGCGAGTTCCTCGCAGTTCTTCTCGGTCACCTTGAGGCGACGCCCGTCCGGGCGTCGCACGTAGTTCGCGCCGGGGTGCCCTTCGGGGCCGTTGGAGACGTACCGCCGCGCGCGTTCGAGGTTGCGGTCGGTGACGTTCATCGTCTGGGTCATCTCACGCGCGACGCGTTCGGGGACGCCCACCTCGTTGAGCGAGAGCGTCGGGTCGGGCGAGATGACGGTCCGCGCCGAGAAGTTGACGCGCTTGCCCGAGAGACTCCCGCGGAAGCGCCCTTCCTTGCCCTTGAGGCGCTGGGAGAGCGTCTTGAGCGGCCGCCCGGAGCGGTGGCGCGCGGGCGGGGTGCCCGATATCTCGTTGTCGATGAACGTGGTGACGTGGTACTGGAGGAGTTCCCACAGGTCCTCGATGATGAGCTGGGGTGCGCCCGCCTCGCGGTTCTCCATGAACCGCTGGTTGATGCGGATGATGTCGACCAGCTTGTGAGTCAGGTCGTCCTCGGAGCGCTGGCCGTTGTCGAGCGTGATAGAGGGACGGGCGGTCACCGGCGGGACGGGGAGGACGGTCAGTATCATCCACTCCGGCCGGGAGCGCTCGGAGTCGATGCCGAGCGACTCGATGTCCTCGTCCGGGATGTCCTCGAACCAGTCGCGAATGTCCGAGGGCATCAGCTTGTTCATGTCCTCCTCGGTCAGGTCGACGCCGAGAGCCTTCTCCAGCGCCTTGCGGTCCTCCTTGCGCGGGCGGAACTCGCCCGACATTATCTGGTTGACGCGCTGGAGGTCGATGCCCGACTCGTCGGCGAGTTCCTGCGGCGAGGTGCCCGTGTCGTCCTCGCCGTCCGGCTGCATCGCCTCCGCGATGCGCTCGGAGTAGTCGCCCGAGAGCACGTCCTGCACCTCGTAGTAGGTGGTGGGCTTCTCGTGTTTGATGTCGTGCTGCTGAGCGCCGCAGTGCGGGCAGTTCTTGGCCTTGCGGGCCTGCCGGACGGCGGCTTTCAGCACGTCGTTGGTGTCCTCGCCGAGTTCGGCCGTCCGGTCGAGTCGCTCGCGGTACTCGTCCTGCTCCTCGTCGGTCAGCGCGAGGCGGCCGCACTCGCGGCACGTCGCGCGCAGGAGGCGGCGGATGAGCTTCGTGAACCCGACGTGGATGACGGGCGCGGCGAGTTCGATGTGGCCGAAGTGGCCGTTACACGACCCCGAGTGCTGGCCGCAGGTGCGACACTGGAGACCGGGGTCGATGACGCCCAGCCGCGGGTCCATCAGCCCCATGTCGATGGGGTAGCCGTCGTCGTCGTAGGTGTCCGCCGTGATGACCTTGGTGGCGGACATGTCGCGGTACGTCTCGGGGTCCATCAGCCCGAACTGGATGGCGCCGAGCTCTTTGGGTGATTGCATTGACATTGTGGGTCAGACTGCGTCCTGAAGGTCGAGTCGCGGTCGGATGCCGAGCGCTATCATCTCGTCGAGGAGGAGCTTGAACGCGTAGCTCACCTCGAGTTCGTGGATGTTGTCCTCGTCGCCCGTCACCGGGTCGTAGATGCGGCGCTGGTCGACGTCCTCGACGGCGACCATCCCCGTGTCCGCGGAGATGTACACCTCCTCGCGGTCCGAGGAGTCGAGCAGGCGCTCTTTGAGCGCCATCGCGGCGCCGTGGCCGATGAGCACCTCGCGCTCCATCTCGCCCACGCGCAGGCCGCCCTCGCGGGCGCGCCCCTCGGTGGGCTGGCGGGTGAGCACCTGCACCGGCCCCCGGGAGCGGGCGTGGAGCTTGTTCGAGACCATGTGGTAGAGCTTGTGGTAGAAGATGGTCCCGACGAATATCTCGGCCTCTATCTTCTCGCCGGTGACGCCGGAGTACATGACCTCCTTGCCCGAGGACTCGAAGCCGTGGTCCTCCAGCGCACCGCGGAGTTCGTCCTCGTCCTCGCCTTGGAACGGCGTGCCGTCGACGCGCCGACCTTCGAGCGCGCCGACCTTGCCGCCGAGCATCTCCAGCACGTGACCCACCGTCATGCGCGACGGCAGGGCGTGCGGGTTCAGGATGAGGTCCGGCACCACGCCCTCCTGCGTGAACGGCATGTCCTCCTGCGGCGCGAGGTGGCCGATGACCCCCTTCTGGCCGTGGCGGGACGCGAACTTGTCGCCGAGTTCGGGGATGCGCTCGTCGCGCACCTTCACCTTCGAGAGCTTCGAGCCGTCCTCGCCCTCCATCAGGGTGACGGTGTCGACGACGCCGTCCTCGCCCGAGCGCATCGTGACGCTGGTCTCGCGGCGCTTCTGGGGCGAGAGCCCGCCCATGTCGTCGGGCTCTTCGAGGAACCGCGGCGGCGACGTCTTCCCGAGCAGCACCGAGTTCTCGTCCACGACGGTCTCGGGGTTGACGAGGCCGTCCTCGTCGAGGTGGGTGTAGGCGTCCTCGCCGCGCGCGCCGCGCACGTCCTGCGAGGGAATCTCGAAGCGGTCCTCCTGTCCGCCGGGGTAGCGCCGCTCCTCGCCCTCGTAGGTGCGGAAGAAGTGCGACCGGGAGAGCGCGCGGTCGACCGACCCCTGGTTCATGACCAGCGCGTCCTCGATGTTGAACCCCTCGTAGGACATGACGGCCACGACGAAGTTCTGGGCCGCCGGACGCTCGTCGAAGCCGATCTGTTCGGTGGTCTGGGTCTTCACCATCGCCAGCTGGGGGTAGTGGAGGAGGTGCTGGCGCGTGTCGGGCCGGATGCGGTAGTTGGCGGAGGGGAGTCCGAGCGACTGCTTCATCATCCCCGCGCCCATGGTGATGCGCGGCGACGCGTTGTGCTCGGGGTAGGGAATCATGCCCGCGCCGATGCCGAAGATGAGCTGCGGGTCTATCTCGAGGTGGGTGTGCTCGTCGGTGAGTTCGTCCTCGTCGACGGCGACGTAGATGTCCTCCTCCTCCTCGGCGTCGATGAACTCGACGTAGCCGCGCTCGACGAGGTCCTCGAAGTCGAGCGCGTCGTCGTCGAGCGCGCGGAGCTCCTCGTCGCCGAGGAGGGGTTCGCCGTCCTCGACCACGATGAGCGGTCGCCGGGCGCGTCCGGCGTCGGCGTTGATGATGACCTCGTCGGTCCGGTCGCGGACCGCGACGTTCACCATGTCGCTTATCTCGCCGCGCCGGCGCTCCTGCCGTATCTGCTCGGCGAGCTGGTGGGGGTCGTTGTGCGTGCCGATGAGGCTACCGTTGACGTATACTTTGGCTTCTCTTTGGCTGCTCATGTGGTGTTAGTCGTCGGCGGGTTGGTTCTGTTGCTGGCCGGGTGTGGCGATGCCGGGGATGCCCTCGACCTGCATCTCGGCCAGCTTGCGTTTCAGCCCCTGTTCGTCCTCGACGTTCTGTGAGAGCTCCATCGCCTGCGCGAAGTTCTTCACGAGACCGCAGTTGGGGCCCTCCGGGGTCTCCGAGGGACAGATGCGACCCCACTGCGTGGCGTGGAGGTCGCGCGCCTCGAAGTGGGGCTGCGAGCGGGAGAGCGGCGAGCGCAGGCGGCGCAGGTGCGAGAGCACGCCCATGTAGTCGGTGCGGTCGACGAGCTGGGAGACGCCCGAGCGGCCGCCCACCCAGTTACCCGTGGCGATGGGGTGTTCGAGGCGCTCGGTCAGCACGTCCGACCGAACCACCGTGTTGACGGTGAGATTCCGGTTGCGCATGTTGGCGCGTTCGAGCTGGTACTTCACGTCGCGCGCCAGCTTGTTGAGCGCGGTCCGGAACAGGTCCTTCATGAGGTCGCCCGACACTTTCAGGCGCTTGTTGGCGTAGTGGTCCTTGTCGTCGGCCTCGCGCCGCCCCAGCGCGAGTTCGAAGCACGCCTCGGCCATCCGGCAGAGGTAGTACGCCTTGTTGATGCGGACCTCCTCCTCCTCGACGCCCTCCTCGTGGAGGTGGGGGAGGAGGTAGCGGTCGATGACGTAGTTGGCGCGCTTGAGCTGGTAGTTCTTTCCCTGCCCGCCGGCCACGCGCTTGCCCAGCGCCTCGATGGCCTCCTCCTGCGACTGGACCTCGGCCTCCTCCAAGTTCTCCAGCATGAACTTCACTATCTCGGGGTCGTCGGAGACGCGGTGGACTATCTCCTCGTCCGATTCGAGGCCGAGGGCGCGCACCAGCGTCACGAAGTTGACGCTCCCCGACACCGAGGGGAACGAGACTTCGAGGAGCCCGGAGCGGTTGCGCTCACAGAGCACCAGCGCGCGGTAGCCCCGGCGCTGGGAGAACGTCTTGGCGACCTGAATCTCGTCGCCGTACTTGGTGTCGTACTCCGCGAGAATCTTGTTGGGCGCGAGGTCCTCGCTGGTCATCAGCACCCGCTCGGACCCGTTCACGATGAAGTAGCCGCCGGGGTCGACGGGGTCCTCGCCTATCTCGATGAGTTTCTCCTCGTCGAGGTCGGCGATGTTACACTTGTTCGAGCCGACCATGATGGGCATCCGGCCCACCTTGGTCTCGGTGGTGTCGACGACCTCCTCCTCCGTCTCCTCGCCGCCGCGCACGATGGACATCTCCATGAACACGGGCGCGGCGTAGGTGATGTTGCGCAGGCGCGCCTCCTGCGGGAAGAGGAGTTCCTCGCTGCCGTCTGCCTCGCGGACGCGCGGGGTCTCGACGCGGACGTTGCCGAGTTCGACGAACACCGGCTCCTGTCCCTCCTTGTCGCCGATGTCGGTGTCGATGGTCTCCTTCTCGTCGACGACTTCCTGCATGCCCCGGTCGAGGAACGCGTTGAACGACCGGAAGTGGTGTTCTGCGAGCCGTTCCTGTGAGAAGTACTCTCTCGATATCTCGCGTCGGTCCTGTCTGTTCATTCGATCACCAGTCGGTATACGATCGCTCGGTCTGTCGTTCGCGAGTCGCGCTCGATTTTCACCACGTCGCCCGTCTCGGCCTCGTCGGGCAACGCCGGGTCGTTCTTCCGAATCTTGGGGAGATTCGTCTTGCTGACGTTGTACTCGTCGAGCACCGCTTCGACTTCGGACGGGTCGTCGATGAGCGTGTGCTCCGGGACGAGTTCGTGTTGGCTTACGTCTACCATGGATGGTTTGGGCTGGGGGGAGAAGCTCTCACGAGATACTACAGGTCGCTTGTTGGCCTACGCATTTAACGCTTACCAACCACGGCGGGAAGCACAGCTATCGGCCGGCACGCGGCCGGAACGACGTGCTACCTCAAATCATACTCGGACCGCCTATATGTTTTCCGGGGCGGGCGTCGCGGTATCGCCACGCACACCCGGTTTAGATGATAAGCCTTAATTAGTTAACCCCGGAACGAATGAGTGCAGGCAGATGGGAAGCCCGGGTGGTGTAGTGGCCCATCATACGACCCTGTCACGGTCGTGACGCGGGTTCAAATCCCGCCTCGGGCGCTTTCTCTGATTTCAACGCCTCCAGCGAGGCGTCTCGTCGTCAAGCGTCACGGCGTGAAATCTGTAAGCGACGAAGGGATTCGAATATCAGCAGTCGCGGCCCGGGAATTGAGTGACCCGGAACGTCTGTACAGGGTTCAAATCCCGTCTCGGACGTTTCTTTCGGGCTTTCGCTTCGTAGTTTTCGGACGTCTATCGGCTTCTCAGCTCCGACACACGGTGAAGTACGACCAAGCTCCCCTGGAGGACAAACGTGACGTGTTGAATTAGATGTAGTACTCCGCAGGCATGAGGCCTCTTTTCCGCGGTCTCCTCACTAGACGGTAAGTAGTCGCACCGTACTCTTATTGTATATTATTTGAATTCACAGAGTGATGATATTCGGGAGGAAACAAAAGTGGCGGTGTGAATCCTGTGGAGAGATTCACAAGGGAAATCCGAGCGAATGTAGCGAGTGTGGTCATACGATTTTACAACAGTATCGTGGGGATAAGGGAAGCCAGTCTAACAAGGCGAAAACAGGGTCAAGCTACCCATCGGGGAAGGTCTGGTTCTGTAAGAAGTGCGACCGTGAGTATCCTGACAGAAAGCCTTTCACATGTGAGTGTGGAAGCTCGGCGCTCGGCTCATATAGACCCAATAGCACCTCCAACAATACAGCGAAATCCTCTGGAATTGGTTGGATGAGTATCGTAGGTCTGTTAATTCTCATGTTGACTGTATTTGGTGTGTTAATCAGCCTCGATATATGGCCACTTTTCTGACGCGGTTTTATAGACCGGTGTACACGTGACCCACATGGAGTGATTCCCATCTCTCTAAATCTAGCGACAGATAATTGAGCCCGACCAAGACCCGTATTTTCTCAATCTTCCAGGGCATCTCGTAACTTCGCCGGAGAAGCGTCGTTCCGTCAAGATTATTCCGGAATGAAAGAATCAGCATCTTCATATACTGCCCGCGGGTAGTCGGGTGACAGCGAGACCCTCCTCACTCGATGAAGCGAAACTTCGTCACCGCGTTCCTCTCGGTGGTCGGGAGCCGAGTGTTGCTCCTCGGGTCGTCGGTGGTGTTGACGCCCGCCATCATCGCGTTCGCGGGCAAGTCGACCTACGGCGAGTACGGGACGCTGATGTCCGCGTGGGCGCTCATCGTCATCTTCATGACCGACGGTGTGACCAGCGGCATCCAGAAGTTCCTCTCCGAGGAACGGGACGTGCCGGACTGGCAGAACCACGTCTTCGGCTTCTACCTCCGCATCGCCGCCGCGCTGGCCGTGCTGACGGCGATTCTGTTCGTCGTCGCGGCCTACACCGGCCTCGTCGCGTGGGTCTGGCGCGACGAGTTCGTGGGGTACTTCTACCTGCTCGCACCGCTGGCGCTCGTCGCGCAGTTCCGCGGGTTCACGCGGAAGGCGCTGCTGGGCCTCAAACTGGAACACATCGGCGAACCCATCCGCGTGGTTCACAAGGTGCTGTTCGCCGCGTTCGCCATCGGCTTCGTCTACTTCGGCTTCGGCGTCCCCGGACTGGTCCTCGGTCAACTCGCGGCGTCGCTGCTCGCCGGTCTCGTGGCCGCCGCCTTCGTCTACCGGCGCCTCTCGTTCCGGAGCGTGTTCAGGCGGACGCCCGACGGGTTCCCCACGGGCGAACTGTTCTCGTTCAACACGCTCACCGTCGTCTACTCGTTCCTGCTCATGTCGCTCTACCACGTCGACATCCTGATGCTCGGCGCGATGATGACGAGCGAGAAGGTCGCGTACTACAAGGCGGCCATGGTCATCACGCAGTTCCTCTGGTTCGCGCCCCGGTCGCTCCAGTCGCTGATGCTCCAGTCGACCTCGAACCTCTGGACGCAGGGGCGCACGGAGCGTCTCACCTCGATGGCGTCGCGCCTCACCCGGTATCTGCTCCTGCTGACGCTCCTGCTGGCCATCGGCATGGGAGCGTTGGCGCACGACTTCGTGCCGCTGTACCTCAGCGAGGAGATGATGCCGTCGGTCGAACCGCTCCTGATACTCCTGCCCGGGACCGTCGGGTTCGCCCTCGCGCGCCCGATGCTCTCGATAAATCAGGCGAACGGCGACCTGCGTCCGCTGGTGCTCGGTACGGCGGCGTCGGCGGTTCCGAACGCCGTCCTCAACTACCTCCTGATACCCGTCTACGGCATCAGCGGCGCGGCCATCGCCACGAGCGTGGGCTACGGGTCGCTCGTCGTCTTCCAGACGATGATAGCCCGCCACCACGGCTACGAACCGTTCGCCGACGCCCGCTGGCTGCGCGTGGTAGTGACGGCGCTCCTCGCCGGCGTCCCCATCGTCCTCGTCGCCCGGAGCATCGACGCCCGGTTGGTCGCCCTCCTCGTCGTCCCGGTGGTCGGGTTCGTGCTCTTCTCCAGCCTCTCGTTCGCCACCGGCGCCGTGGGCGTCGACGAGGTGCTGGAGATACTCGACGCCACGCCCGGCCCGGTCAGCGACCGGGTGCGCGCGGCCAGACAGCGGTTCGCGTCGCCGGCCTCCGACACGGCGGACCCGCTCACCCCGTTCGTCGACTCGGAAATCGGTCGGACACGGCCGCTTGGGGGTCTGAGCCGACCGCGGCAGGCCGCCGCCGGCCTCTACGTCGCGTGCCTCGCCGTCGTCCTCACGCTCACGCTCGGAGTGCTCTGACGGCCGTCACCCCCGCGCCGGCGCCTCGGCCGGCCGCGAGAGCGGGTCAGTCCGCGTAGCCGAGGTGCCGGAGGCGTTCGTGTAGGTCGTCCTCGTCCGCCTCGCGGTCGTACTGCTCGGCCTCCTCCAGCGGGTACTCGGGTTCGTACTCGCCCGTGTCCGTCGCCGAGAGTTCGACCCACGGGACGCGCCGGAGGTGCGGATGGGGCACGAACGGGTGGCGGTAGACGCCCCACTCGCCGAACGCCTCGCCGTGGTCCGCGGTGATGACCACCGTCTCCGCGTCGACGCTCTCCAGAATCGTCTCGACCCGACGCAGGCCGACCCGGAGTTCGTCGAGGTAGGCGTCCCACACCGTCTCGCGCGACACCTCGCCGCGTTCGAGCGCCTCGAACGGGTTGCGCTCGTACTCGTGGAGTTCGCGCCCCTCCTCGATGGCGCGGTGAGCGTACGGGTCGTGCGGACGACTGAAGTGGACGACGAGTCGCCCGGGGTCGATGTCGCGCTTGGCCGAGATGGTGCGGTCCATGGGGACCTGCGGGTCGAGGTAGCCCGGGCGCTCCTCCTCGGGGGCGTAGTCTTTCGCCTCGTGGTGGAGTTCGAACTCGTCGGCCGAGAGCGTGTTCCAGTCCGCGAAGTGGAACGGGAGGCGGTCCGTGGGGAACTCCTCGTTTCGCTCGAGGATGAACCGCGAGTAGCCGTTGGCCGAGACGTACACCGTGTCCTCGACGTCGTCGTGGTACTCCTCGGTGAACGTGTTGGCTATCCACTCTTGGGACCCGCTACCGACCGAGACGATGCTGCCTATCTCCTCCTTGTCGAGGAAGTCGAACTCCGGGGCCACCTGCTTCAACGCGTCCACGCGGCACGTGTCGAGGACGATGAGCACGTCCCAGTCCCGGTCGTAGATGTTCGTCCCCAACTGATACCGAGAGGTGAGCGAGAACCACAGAGAGAGGTAGGTGTAGTAGGGTATCCGGAGGGCACTCATCTTGTACCGGTACAGTTTTTCTGGCGTGGCTGCCATGAGAGACAGATACTCAACTGGTGTGATTATTCTAACGGTGTGGTAGTTATAAATTTTGTACAGTCCATAGAAAACCTCATTGTCGGCGGAGCAAATTTTCAGGATTCGTTCGAACCGGAGTAATTGAGGCCAAAGGACGGTTTACGGCCGTGATACGGTAACGAGGCCCGAGAACAGTCAGTTTAGAGACATCTGACCGAGAACGCGATAGTCGCAGTCACTCCCGTGACAAATGTTTCCGGAACGATCGGAACGCCGACGCGACGGGCGAGAGAGGCCGAGACGGTGCGGGAGGCAGGGCGGGGCGCGGCGGGAGGCCGGACCGCGGAACGGTGAGAGCGGAGTCGCGGCGGCCCGCGTCCGCAGTCGCGGCGTCACTCCGGCAGCAGCGAGACGTGGTCCGCCTCGTAGTCTTCGAGGAACGCGCCACGTTCGCCGACGCTCACCCGGCCGTCGCCGGTGTCGACGTAGAGCCCGTTCTCCATGGCGAACCCGCCCGTCGTGGGCGCGACGAGGCTCTGCCGGGTGTCGACGAGCGTCCCCGACACGGTCCGGCGCTCGCCGTCGGTTCCCACGGGCCGCGCGTCCGCGCGGACGCGGACGGTCCGCCCCGCGCGGAGGTGGAGCGTGGCGTCGTACACTGCGCTCCGCACCCGTCCGTACTCCCGGGGAAGCGGCGACGGCAGTCGCGTCATCACCTCCGTCGACGCCGGCCACACCGTCCCGAGGAACGAGCCCTCGACGGCCAGCGCGACCGACCGGTTGCGGAAGCCGATGGCCTCGCCGTCGCCGTGTTCCCAGTCGAGGACGGACTTCGGCGCGACGACGCCTCGCTCTTGGTCGACACAGAGGTACGCCGTCATGCCTCGCACCCACGACCGGACGACGGTGGCGACGCCCTCGGGGCCGTCGGGCAGGGCCTCGCCTAACGACCCGCCGACCGCGAGGAGGACCAGCGCCCCCCGGTCGACGGCCGCGCGGAGGGCGTCCGCCACCTCCGGGACGGCCTCCGCCGGGAGGGTGAGAAACACCTCCGCGTCCGCCGACTCGATGCGCTCGCGCAGGCGCTTGTAGATGGTCGACCGCGACCGCACGACTTCGAGCGAGTCCATGTCGTCCGCCGGTCGTTGGTACCTGTCGTCCACCTCGGACACGGTGTCGTCCAACTGCCGCACGCGCCGGCGGAGCGCGTCGGAGGGCGGGTGCGCCCGGACCACCGTCGGCGACCGGTGGTCGTCGACGGACACCAGCCCCTGCCGGTCCAGCCGGTCGCATATCTGGTAGACGTAGCTCGTGGAGACGTCCGCGTCGGACGCGATGGTGCTCGGCTCCGCCCGGCCGCGGTCGACCACGGCGAGGTAGACGCTCGCCTCCGTCTCCGAGAGTCCGAACCGCTGTAGCCGTTCGACGAGTCCGCGGTCGTCGTTCATGCGTCGACCGTACGGCACAGCCCCGAATAAGTGCCGTCGGAGGCGGCACGTCCTGCGACGCGCTCTCGCCGCTCTCGCCACCGGCGGGTCGCTCCGGGCCCGAGGCCACGCGCCACCTCCCCGAACGAAAATATTCTTCGCGATTAAAAAATAATCTTCGAAAAATATAACCTATTTTTGTAAATGTTTATCTACCGTGCGGATTGAATCGTGATGTCATGGCACGCGACTCGGACGAGAGACGAGACGACGCCGAGCCGACCCGACGAACGTTCCTGCGCGCGACGGGTGCGTTGGGGGCGACGCTCCCGTTCCTGACGGGGGCCGGGAGCGCCGCGGCGCAGGGACGGGAGGACGGGGTCGACGTGGACGTGGAATCGCTCGTCGAGCAGATGACGCTCGACGAGAAGGTACGGCGGACACACGGCACCGACGGCGGGCCGGAGGGCATCGCGGGGTACGTCGCGGGCGTGGAACGCCTCGGCGTTCCCGGGATTGCCATGGCCGACGGGCCGCCGGGCGCGTCGCTGGGGTCCCCGACGACGGACTTCCCCCACCCCGTCGGGGCGGCCGCCACCTTCCGCCCGTCGTTGGTCGCAGCACAGGGCCGCGCCATCGCCCGCGAGGCCAAGAGCGGCGACGTGAACGTGTTGCTCGCGCCGTCGATGGACCTATTCCGGGTTCCGCTCCACGCGCGCGCCGGCGAGACGTACGGGGAGGACCCGTTCCTCTCGGCGGCCATGGCCGCCGAGTACGCCGGGGCCGTCCAGTCCGAGGGTGTCGTCGCCACGCTCAAACACTTCGTCTGCTACAATCAGGCCAGCACGACGGGCGACGCGAAGGACTACTTCTCTTACTCCGAGCACAACGTGGTGGTGGACGAACGCCCCCTGCGCGAACTCTACTTCGCGCCGTTCCGCGCGGCGGTCGAGCGGGGGAACGCGGGCGCGGTCATGCCGGCGTACAACAAGCTCAACGGCACGTTCTGCAGTCAGAACGCCTACCTGCTCGAAGACGTCCTCGAGGGCGAATGGGGGTTCGACGGATTCGTGGTCTCGGACTGGGGCGGCACCCACAGCACCGTCCCGGCGGCGCGGAACGGCCTCGACGTGGAGATGCCGTCGGCCACCTACTTCGGCGACCCGCTGAAGGAGGCCGTCCGGAGCGGCGACCTCTCGGAGTGCGTGGTGAACGACATGGTTCGCCGGGGGCTCCGGTCGCAGGCGGAGATAGGCGTCCTCTCGGGCGACCGGGTCGGCTCCGACCCCGCCCGCGGCACCGAGGAGCACTTCTCGGTCGCGCGACGCCTCTCGGAGGAGGGGTCGGTCCTCCTCAAGAACGAGGGCGTCCTCCCCCTCGACACCGCCGAGGTCGACGAGATAGCGCTGGTGGGGCCGGACCCTGAGTCGTTCAAGAGCAGCGTCGGCGGCAGCGACTCCGTGACCGCCGTCCGGCGCGTCGGCCCCGTCGAGGGCATCGAGGCCGTCGCCGGCGACGACGTGACCGTCACCACCGTCTCGTCGGACCGGTCGCGCCTCGTCGGCCCGGACGCCGTCGCGCCCACCGGCGACGACGGCGACGGCGACGGGTCCGGGTTCACCGCGGAGTACTTCCCCAACGCGGACTGGTCGGGCGACCCCGCCCGGACCCGGGCCGAGGACCACGTGGACCTCACCGGGTCGGACCTCGACGGCGTCGACGCCGAGACGGTCTCGGTGCGGTGGTCGGGGACGGTCACCGCGCCGTCGACGGGTACGTTCGCGCTCTCGCTCACGAGTCAGGGGGCCAGCACGCTGTACGTGGACGGCGAGGCCGTCGTCGTCAACGAGGGCGGCGGGTTCGCCGGGCCCAAGACCGAGGAGGCGGCCCTCGAACTGGAGGCGGGCGAGGCGTACGAGGTCCGGGTCGAGGCCGCGGGCACCCCGCCGGTCACGTTGGAGTGGAACCCGCCGGAGGCGGTGGAAGCCGCGGCCGACGCCGCCGGCGACGCCGACGTGGCCCTCGTCCTCGCGCGCACCGACACCTTCTACGGCGACGACCGCCACGAGTTCGAACTTCCGGGCAACCAGAACGCCCTCGTGGAGGCCGTGGCCGACGCCAACGAGGACGCGGTGGTGCTCCTCAACACCGAGGCCCCCGTGGCGATGCCGTGGGTCGACGCGGTGCCCGGAATCTTCCAGATATGGTTCCCCGGGCAGGAGGGCGGCCGGGCCGTCGCCAACCTCCTGTTCGGCGAGGTCAACCCCTCGGGCAAGACCCCGGTCACGTTCGCCGAGTCGCTCGAAGACTACCTGCCCGGCGAGGTGGCCACCCTGCCCGAGGGCGCGCGGGGCTACCCCGGCGTCGACGGCACCGTCTACTACGACGAGGGCGTGTTCGTGGGCTACCGCCACTTCGACGAACACGACGTCGAACCCCTGTTCCCGTTCGGCCACGGCCTCTCGTACACCGAGTTCGAGTACTCGAACCTCCGAGTGACGCCGAAGCGCACCACCGCCGAGAGAGGGGCCACGGTCCGCGTCGACGTGACGAACGTCGGCGACCGCGACGGGGCCGAGGCGGTGCAGGTGTACGTCGGCGAGGCGGACCCCGCGGTCGCCCGCCCGCCGAAGGAACTCGCGGGCGTCGCCAAGGCGGACGTGCCCGCCGGCGAGACGGAGACGGTCGAGGTCGAACTCGGTGCGGACGCGTTCCGCTACTGGAGTCCCGACGCCGGCGGGTGGACCGTCGACCCGGGCGAGTTCCGGGTTCTCGTGGGCGCGTCCTCGCGCGACGTCCGCGGCGAGGCGACGGTTCGCGTGGCCGAGGCGAAGGGGAAGCGGACGGGCCGCGACGGCAGTGACGGCGGCGACGGCCGCGGGGAGAAGGGGAACGACGGTGGCGGCGACTCCGACGGTCGGTAGGGTAGCGTAGAGTCGGGGAGGGCCGTCCGGCCACCGCTCACCGCCCGGCGCGGTCGGTCAGCAGTCGCTCGACCGTCTCGTCTATCTCGGCCTGCACCGCGTCGAGTTCGTCTATCGAGAGCGCGTTGTACGCCCGCTTGCTCCGGTCGGTGTACTCGGGGACGACGCCGTGGGCCTCGACGGAGAGGTCCGCCAGTCGCTCGGCCGCCTCGCCCTCGGGGCGGTCCGGCAGGGCGAGGCGCGACACCGTCGACTTCGAGAGGCTGGACTTGCCCTCGCCCGCCACGTCCCGGAGGGTGCGCTGGTAGGGCGCCGAGTTGAGGAGGGCACAGAGGTAGTGGGCCGTCCGCCGGTCGTCGGTGGCGACGAACATGCAGTGGTCGCCGGGCACGACGGTCTTCTCGCCGAGGTCCGGGTCGTCGACGGTCGAGACCACCGCGAAGTGGGGCTTGAACCCGAGGCGGCACCACACCACCTTGTAGTCGGCCCACGTGTACGGGCCGAGGCCGAACACGTCGTAGAACGTGCCGCCCTCGCTGAGCCACGACGACGCGCGCGCGTCGAGACGGTCCCGGCGGGACCGGAGGTAGTCGTACGTCCGGGGGTAGGTCTCGCGCAGGAACGCCTCGTTGTCCTCGTTGGCCTTGCGCAGGGGCACGAGGTGGAGGTCGTAGCCGAACAGGCCGTACTTCACGACGTGGCGCGACCGGAGGTAGGGGTAGATCAACTCGGCGTCCACGGCGTCGAGGCCGTCGCGGTCGACCGAGAACACCTCCTTGGCGTCGTCCTTGACGCCGTGGCGTATCTCGTGGGCGTTCTCCCCGAGGGCGCGTCGCTCGGCGTCGCGGCGCACCCACGGCGACGCGCCGTCGTCGGGGTCCACCGGCAGGAACGCCGTCTCCTCGGCGCGCAGGCTCTCGCGCATCGCCGCCACCGACGAGAAGTCGGGTCGCCGGCCCTCGCGCGCCCGCCACGCGGTCACCGGGACCGGGAACGACGGCTCCGCGTCGGCGTCGAGGGCGTAGACGGCGGTGCCGGCGTTCACGCCGGCGAACGGGCGGAGGCCGCCGAAGTCGTGGACCCGCCGGAGGGCGAGGCGGCGGTCGCCCGCGCGGAGGCGGCGGAGCCCCCGCCCGGCCGGCCCCTTGGTCAGGTCGCGCTTGAGCACGAACGCCGCGCGGCCGCCGTCGCGGAGGTGGCGGTGGGCGCACGTCAGCGCGAACGCCACCGACACGTCGTCGTTGGCGTGGCCGAGTCGGGAGGCCGTGCCCCGGTGGGGGAGCAGGTCGAGTTCGTCCGAGCGCTCGCGCCACGCCCCCCTGACGCTCTCCGGCAGGTCGCCCCACGTCATCCACGGCGGGTTGCCCACGAGGGCGTCCGCCTCGACGTCGAACGGCGCGCCCCGGAACGTCAGGTCGTCCTCGCGCGTCAGGCCGAGGGCGTCGGTGCAGAAGACGGGGAGTTCCACCTCGCGCACGTCGGCCGACCGCAGGAGGGGCGCGAGCGACAGCAGGTAGGCGAGTTTCGCGCTCCGGACGGCGAGGGGGTTGACGTCGACGCCGTACACCGACCCCGCGACGCGCCGGACGGCCTCGGCGTCCGGGACGCCGGCGTCCGCGAGGGCCTCGCGCTTCCGGCGGACGCACGCCGCGAGGAACGCGCCCGCGCCGCACCCCGGGTCGAGGAACGTCCCGTCGCGCCAGTCGGCGGCGTCGAAGTCGAGCGACTCGACGGCGAGTTCGGTCACCCCCCGCGGCGTGTAGTACTCCCCGAGGGCGCGCCGGGCCTCCGGGGCTACCGCCGACTCGTATCGCTCCCGGAGGAACGCCGTGCCGTCCGCCGCCGCGTCCGCGAGCAGTTCGTCCGTCGGCAGGTCGTCGAGTCCGGGCGACCGCTCCGCGACGGCCCGGTGGACCGCCTCGAAGCCGACGGGGTCGCGCCCCGTCCCGGCCATCGCCGTCGGGTTGGTCAGGGCGACGCCCGCGTCGCGGCAGAACGCCTCGGTGAGTCGCGCCACGAGGTGGTCGTAGAACAGGGCGTCCGCGAGGGGGACGGCGTCGTCCCCGGACGCGTCGGCCCCCGGTCGGCCCCCGCCCGCGTCGCCGGCCGACTCTGTACCGCCGGCCACCCCCGGGTCGCCGCCGTGGGGCGCTACGGCGGCCCGCCAGCGCTCGACCGCCCGCGCGATTCGGTCGTCGTCCTCGCGGGCCGCCAGCGCCGAGCGGTACGCCGCCCGCGCCGCCTCGAACGCCGGCGACTCGGCCGGAGTCCGGTCGGCTGTCACGGCTCCCGCCCCGGGCGGGCGGCGGGTCTCCTCGCGAGCGTCGGTGCCACAGTCACGGGGAGAGTCCCCGCTCGACGCTCTTTACCTTTCTGTCCGTCAGGCGGCGCGCGCGCCGCCGAGGAGCGCACCGCCGACCAGTGCGCCCGCGAGCGCGGCGACCAGCGTCACCCCGGCGTAGGCGACGGAGCGCCGCGTCTCGCCGGCGGTGACGTCCTCCGCGACGGTCACCGCGAACGACGAGAAGGTGGTGAACGCGCCGCAGAAGCCCGTGCCGAACACGAGGAGCACCGCCGAGGGGGCCGACGCGGCGGTCAGCGCACCGAGCGCGAAGCTCCCGAGGACGTTCACGGTCAGCGTCGCGCGCCGACCGGGGACGACGGCGTCGACGCCGTAGCGCGCCAGTGCGCCGAGCGTCCCGCCGAGGCCGACGAGGAGCACCGCCGTCGGCGCGGGCGACGCGGTCAAAGCTCCCACTCCAGTCGCCGTCCGACGGCGAGGCCGGCGAGCGCCGCCGCCACGCCCAGCGCGTAGGTGGCCGCGACGTTCGCCGCCCCCAACGCGGGGGTGGCCGTCACCGTCTCCACCGCGAACGTGCTGTACGTCGTGAACGAGGAGAGCAGACCAGTGCCGAGGAACAGTCGGCTCCGCGGGTCCGAGAGCGTCGCCACCGCGACGCCGAGGACGAAGCTCCCGACCACGTTCGCCGCCAGCGTCCCCCCGAGGCCGGGGAGCGCCGCGCCCACCCCGTAGCGGAGCGACGCGCCCGCGAACCCGCCCGCCGCGACGAGTGCCGCGCCCGCGCGCTGGTCCATCGTCCTACCGACGCCGCCGGGGGTACTCGGGCGTTTCGAATCCGTCGGCGGCCGCGTCCGCCGCCCTCCCCGCCGCACCCGCCGCCGTCTCGCTCGCCCGGGAACTTCCGCCGCCGTGGGGCGTGTCCCGCGTGCGGACGCGCACGCCGTGGACCGACTCGGTGGCGTCGTCCACCACCAGCGCCGCGCCGCGGTCGGTCGGCGTCCGCCCGCGGAACCCCTCGCGGAGGTAGGTCGGCCGCGCCGCCGCGAGAGCGTCGAGGTCCGACTCGGCGGTCAGGCGGTGGACCGCGAGGAGGTCCGCCTGCGAGACGGCGACGTCGGGGAGGGCGCTCGGCCGCTGGGTCGCCGCCGCGAGGCTCACCCCCGGCGCGCGCCCGCGGGTCACCACGCGGCGGAGGGCCTCGGCCGCCGCGCCCCCGAAGAAGGCGTGGGCCTCGTCCACCAGTAGCCACGGCAGGCGGTCGACGGTCCCCGCGACCCGCGCCTCGTACAGGCCCGACGCCGCCACCGCGACGACGGCGTTCGCCGCCGCGGGCGGCAGACCCGACAGGTCGAGCACCGTCGCCGCGCCCGACGCGAGGTCGGTCGCGTCGAGGCCGTCGGGGTCGAACGCGCCCCACGAGGCGGCGAGGCGGAGGTGGTTGGCCGCCGCGCGCCGCACGTCGGCGGTGGCCGCGTCGCTCCCCGCGTCCGTGCCCGTATCGGTGCTGGTGTCGGTGCCGCCGCCCGCCACCGCCTCGCGCATGCCGTCGAGCGTCTCGCTCTCGGCGGCGGCGCGCCACACCAGCGACCCCGCCGCCCCCGCGGGGTCGAGGCCGACGAGTCCGGGCCACGCCCGCGGCGGCAAGGCGTCCGCCCGCACGCTCGGGTCGCCTATCACCTCGGCGGGGACCGCGGACGCGCCGTCCGCCGACTCGGCGGCGAGGCCGTCGAACGCGCCCATCGGGTCGCAGACGACGGGCGCGACGCCCGGCGCGCGCGCCGCCTCCTCCGCGAGCACCCCCAGCGTGTACGACTTGCCGTACCCACGTTTGCCGACGACGAGGCCGACGTGCGGCCGGTCCAAGTCGACGCCCACGGGCGCGCCGTCGCTCCCGTCCGCCGCGCGGTACGTCCCGAGGTCCGCCGTCGGCCCCGCCTCGCCCGCCGGCCGGCCCAGCACAATCTCGGACCGGCGGGCGTCGCGTTCGTCCGTCTCTGCGTCGGCCGCCGCGTCTATCGTCCCCGTCGTCACGCGTTCGTCGCGCATGGGGGCGGTGGCGTCGCTCTCCGGTATGAACCTCCGGGCGGATTCGCGGCGGGGCGACGACGGGCCGGGGCCGCCGGCGCGCCGTCGTCGTCAGTGCTCGACGTTCGAGAGTAGCGTCCGCACGTTCTCCGCCTCGCCGTCGAGTTTCCGCGGGTGCACGCCCACGGCTATCACGTAGTCCTCGGCGTGTTCGAACCGGCTCACGTGCATCGAGACGTCCACCTCCTGACCCTGCACGGTGGTCGTCCCGACGAACTCCTCGACGGTCACGGTGGTCCCGAGCGCGGACACCGACCGCGAGTTCACCTTCCGGTCGACGGTCGGGCCGCCGAAGCGCGACCCGAACTCCCGGACGAGGCGCTCGGTCGAGAACTCCCCGACGGGGTTGAACGACTGCCCCGCCACCCGCACCTGCGGCGTGG
This sequence comes from Haloferacaceae archaeon 50, assembly GCA_046097085.1. GTDB lineage: Archaea > Halobacteriota > Halobacteria > Halobacteriales > Haloferacaceae. Next base: position 1,056,339 of record CP175567.1, read on the forward strand.
TGACGAGCGCGAACGCCGCGGCCTTCCTCGTCCCGGCCGGACCGAGGTCGACGGACTTCTCGTACAGCGCGACGTGGTTGGTGACCGTCACCTCCCGGGTCTGGCCCGCGATGGTGACCTCGCGCGATATCGAGGGCGACTTCGCGTCGGTGCGCTCGTACCCGGTCTCCGAGAGCGCGCTCTCGGCGACGCTGGCCGGCGCGGACTCGAACGCGAGCGGTTCGTCCCCGGAGACGAGGCCGAGACAGCCGCTGGTCGCCAGGAGCCCCGACGCCACTCCGGCCAGCAGCGTCCGGCGGCGGAGGTCGCTCACGGCGCACTCCCCGTGGCCGCGACGGCCCCTCGGGGGCGTTCGGTCGTGCGGGTCGCGCTCCCGCGGTCGTTCGGTCGACTCTGCCCGGTTCCGACGTGCCTCTGAGTCATATCCGAAGTTCGGGTCGTACCCCGACATGAACCTTGGCCTTCGATTATTGTGACCGATAATCGCCGGGGAGCGGTCGTGACGTCGGTCGCGGCGGCCCGTCCGAGGGTTCAAGTACCGGAGCGCGACCACCCCGGGCCATGCTCGACACGGACGCAGACGCGGACCGACTCCCGACGTTCGACCTGGACCGCCTTCGCACCGACACGCGCGCCATCGAGGGTCTGCCCGTCAGACTCGTCGTCGCCCTCGTGGTGGGGGTGGCGTCGCTCTCGGTCATGATGAACATGATATCCGGGATTCAGGGCCTCGCGGTCACGGAACTCGACGCGCGGCCGACCCCCGAGGTGACGACGCCGGGCGCGCGGGACCTCGCGGTCGAGGTGGTGGGCGCGGACGGGTCGCCGGTGGCGGGCGCGACGGTGGTGGTGAAGGCGGGGAGCGCGAAACTCGACGGCGTGGCGCACGCCCGCACCGGCGCGAACGGCACGGCCACGGTGTCGGTGTCGCCCGAACTCCGCCCGAACCAGCGTGACGGGACGCTGACGGTGGAGATAAAGCCTCCAGCGGGGAGCGGCTACGTGGACCGCCGCGAGAACACGAAGGTGCTGGTGATTCGGCAGTGAGCGGGCGGTGACGACGGGGTAGCGGTCGAGAGGGGACGCGCCGGCGGTCGACGGTGACGGTGTTGGCGTCGGCCTCGCTACAACTGCTCGTCCCAGTCGATCCAGTCCTGTTCCCACCCGGTGGGCGCGAAGTAGCCCTGCTGGGCGAACTCGCGGTCCTCACGCTCCGTGCGGTTGCGCGTGACGCCGCCGGCGTGTTCGCCCTCGACCAGTAGGGGGCTGAACTTGACCGGGCCGAACTTCTCTCGCACCTCGCCGTCGGCGTCGACGGCCACCAGCGTCTGGTCGCCGCCGCCGTCGCCGAGGGGCATCACGAGGCGGCCGTCGGGCGCGAGTTGCTCCAGCAGTTTCCGCGGCGGGCGGACCGCCGACGCCTCGACCAGCACCCGGTCGAACGGGGCGTACTCCGGCAGGCCGTCAGCGCCGTCGCGGCGGTCCACGAGGACGCCGTCGTAGCCCGCCTGCCCGAGGTTGCGGCGGGCGTCGAGGACGAGGCGGCGGGTGATGTCGACCGCGTGGACGCGGTGGTCGCCGACGAGTTCCGCGAGCACCGCCGCGGTGTAGCCCACGCCCGCGCCCACCACGAGCGCTTCGTCGTCGCCGCCGGCGTCGAGGGCTTCGACGAGGCGGGCGACCGTGCGGGGCGCGAGGATGGTGGTGCCGGTGTCTCCGTGTTCGGTCGGTCGGTTGTCGTACGGGCGGTCGGGGACGAACTCGTGGCGCGGAACCGTGCGCATGGCGACGCCGACGTCCTCGTCGACGCCGCCGAGGGCGTGTTCGAGGCCGTCGACCATGTCCCCTCGGAGGGTCGCCGAATCCATGCTCTCGCCTCCGGGCCGGACGCTAATCAACTGTGCGCTTGCGGGCGTGTGGGAACATGGTGTCACGCGCCGCGCGTGTCCAAGAACGGCCGGGAGAACGCGCAGTTCTTCTCCGGCCCGTCCTACTCGCCGTCGCCCCGCATCGGGACGAACCTGACGCCGCCGTGGCGTTCTCGCTCGACGCTCCCGTCCGCGCGGCGGGTCAGGCGCACGAGTCGCTGTCGCTCCCGCCCGACGGGGGCCACGACGCGCCCGCCCGGCCGGACCTGTTCGACCACGGCGTTCGGCACCGACTCGGGCGCGCACGTGAGGTACGCGCCGTCGAACGGGGCGCGTTCGGGCCACCCCTCGCTGCCGTCGCCAGCGCGGACGGCCACGTCGTAGCCGAGGCGGCCCAGACGCTCGCGCGCGTCCTCGGCCAGCGACGCCTCGTACTCGACGCTGTGGAGGTTGCCCGGGCCGACTATCTCGGCGGTCACGGCGGCGTGGTAGCCACACCCCGTCCCGATTTCGAGCACGCGGTCTCCCGGGTCGGGCGCGAGGAGGTCGGTCATGATGCCCACCATGTGTGGGGCGCTCACGGTCTGTCCCTCGCCGATGGGGAGCGGTCGGTCGTCGTAGGCGCGCGACCGGCGCGCCCCGGGCACGAACTCGTGTCGGGGCACGGCGCGTATGGCCGCCTCGGTGGCCGACCGCTCGACGGCCTCGCGTCGCACCAGCGCGTCCACCATCTCGTTCCGTCGGGTCTGGTAGTCCTCGGTCATGGATCGGCTCGGTTTCGGTCGCTCGCGCCGGCGCCCGGAGTCGCGGTCTACGCCCGCGCCGGTCGCCGCGTCGTCACGTCACCACGCCGACCACGCGGCCGACGCCTCGTCGCGGCCGTAGACGCGCTTGGCGTCCTTGGCGAACACGCTGTCGCCGTCGTGGTCCATCTTGTCGAAGCGGTACTCCGGGGCGTCGTCGCGCACGTGGACGCCCTCTATCGTGAACTCTTCGTCGCCGAACGACTCCGTCTCGCCCACGGTGAACTCGTAGTCGCCGGGGACGTGGAGCGTGAGGCTCCGGCTCTGGTCCTCGCGGCCGTCGCCCGGGTGGACGGTGACGTTCACGCTCACGTTGTCGACCACGCGGGTCCAGACCGTCGCCACGTCCTCGGCCGGCGCGGCCTCCACGCGCCGGTCGCCGCCGAGGTCCACCGACGTGACCCGCACCTGCTGGATGGCCTCGGGCGTCTCCACGATGAACTCGTCGCCCTCCGCCAGTTCCTCCTCGGCGGGCACGTCTACGGTCGTCGAGTACGACTCGCCGCCCTGCGACACGATGACGTCGCGGGTCACCTCTCGCTCCTGCTCTATCGCCGTCTTGTGGACGTGGCCGCAGTCCGTACACCGGACCGTGACCTGTCCGCCGGGCTTCAGCACCTCGTGTGCCGTCTCCTCGTCCGGCGAACACGCCGGACAGGCGACGGCGACTCGCTCCGCTGGTTCGCTCATGCCCGGCCGTACACGCTCGGAGGGTAAAAGGAGTCGGAGTCGCGGGCAGCGTGGCGGTCCGGTCTCCGCCCGCGATAAGACCTATACGAACCTGCGACATACGTCGTCGCATGACACGGGGGATATCCGACGAACTCGTGGACGAACTGGTCAGCGTCTGTCGGACGACCATCGGCGACGAACTCCGCAGCATCACCTACTTCACGCCGGACTCGTACGACCACGTCTACCTGCGGGAGGACCTCGAACGCGGGGAGAACAAACTCGCGTTCGTGGAGACCGAACGCGCGGGGTTCACCTCACAACAGACCTACGCGTGGTCCGAGCTCGGCGACTACGACTACACCATCCGGGTGTTCAAGAACGGCTACCTCGTCCGAGTCATCGAGGGAGAGCAGGGCGTGTACGTGACGACCGACGCGCTGACGATGAACGCGTTCGACGAACTCGCCGAGGCGGTGGGCGAGGTGCTCCGCGAGCACGCTCCCGCCGACGGCTGAGGCGCACGCGGACGGCGTGCGCGTCGAACCACGCCCGCTCTCGGGCGACGTCCGCTCCCGGCCCCAGCCCTACGGCCGCGGGAGGGTGACCTCCTCCCCGTCGGCGTACACCGTCGGGTCGCGGATGACGCCGTCGGAGTGGATGGGCGCGTCGGTGTCGCCGCCGATGCCCGCGTCGTCGCCGATGGCGACGTGGACCGTCCCCGCCGCCTTCTCGTCGAGCAGCGTCGACCCCACGAGTTCCGCGACGCCGACGTTGGTGCCGATGCCGAGTTCGGCGAGGTTGTAGGCGTCGCGGCCCACCTCCTCGGCGGCCGCCTCCACCTCCTCGCGCACGCCCTCGTCGCCGATGTCGGTGACGTAGCCGTCTTCCACCTCGAACCGGAGTTCGCGCCCCTCGAGCAGGCCGTACGGGCGCATCGTCCCGTCGACGACGTACGTGCCGTTCGCCGTCTCTGGGCTGACGAACACCTCGCCCGCCGGCAGGTTGGAGAACCCGCCGTCGTCGTGGACCATCCCGGTGTCGTCGCGCCACGACCGGTCGCCGGGTTCGAACGTGATGTCGGTGCCGTTGGGCGCGGTGACGCGCACCTCGTCGGCTCCCTCGACCTGTTCTAACACCGCCTCGCAGTGGCGCGCGATGGCCTCGTAGTCGGCGTCGAGGCCGGCCACCATCACCTCCTCGGTGATGCCGGGCATGGTCGCGCCGCGCGCGCCCGCCTCGCTGGCGTCGCTCCGGGCGCGGGTGTGGCTCAGGCTCTTAGTGGTGGGCGCGAGGAAGACGTCCGCCGCGCGCATCGCCCCCGCCACCGGCGCGGGCGGTTCCTCGCCGTGCTGGTCGCCGGGCTTGTACCGCGTCAGCGTCGCGTCGTCGGTCACCTCGCGGGCCACCTCGTAGAGCGTCTCGCCGATGCGGCGTCGCTCGTCGTCGGTGACGACGGCGAACGACTCGTCGGCCCCCACGTTCAGACACTGGCGCACCGCCGTCTCGGCGGCGTCGCGGAGCGCCGTCCCGTCCGCATCGGACGCGTTCGTCTCGGCCATGCGTGACCGTCCGGCGGGCAGGGGATTAGGTCTTGCCCAGTCGGGCCGCCGCCGGCCGTGCGTCGCCCGGGCGTCTCGAAATTTATGCAAATGCGAAAAAATCGTATCTTGTACTCGGCAGAAATTGAAAGAAGATGCTACGTTACTCGGCAGGTAGTTAATTTCTTTAAGGTACGCTCGAAACGATTATGGTCGTGGTCCGAGAAGTGGGGTGTAACGAACATGCTTCAGGTCGGCGTAAATGGATACGGTACAATCGGCAAGCGGGTCGCCGACGCGGTTCAGGCACAGCCGGACATGACGCTCACGGGCGTCGCGAAGACCCGGCCGAACTACGAAGCCGAGGCGGCGGTCCGCAAGGGGTACCCGCTCTACGCCGCCATCCCCGACGACGCGAACGCGTTCCACGAGGCCGGCATCGACCTCGCCGGCGAGATAGACGACCTCGTGATGGGGAGCGACGTGGTGGTCGACGCCACGCCCTCCGGCATCGGCGAACAGAACATCGAGCTATACGAACAGTACGACACGCCGGCCATCCTGCAGGGCGGCGAGGACGCCGACGCGGTGGACATGAGCTTCAACGCCCGCTCGAACTACGACGATGCGAGCGCGGCCGACTACGTGCGCGTCGTGTCGTGTAACACCACCGGGCTCTCGCGTCTCCTCTCGCCGCTCCGCGAGGAGTACGGCGTCGACAAGACGCGCGTGACGCTCGTCCGGCGCGGCGGCGACCCCGGGCAGACGTCCCGCGGCCCCATCAACGACATCCTGCCCGACCCGGTCACCATCCCCTCCCACCACGGCCCGGACGTCGAGACCATCTTCCCCGACCTCGACATCGACACGCTCGGGGTCAAGGTGCCGGCCACGCTGATGCACCTCCACAGCGTGAACGTCACGCTGGAGGAGTCGCCCTCCACCGAGGAGGTCCGGAGACTGCTGGACGAGGAGCCCCGCCTGTTCCTCGTGCCCGAGGAGGCCGGCATCGACGGCACCGGGAAACTCAAGGAGTTCGCCATGGACACCGGCCGCCCGCGGGGCGACCTCTGGGAGAACTGCATCTGGGAGTCCTCGGTCACGATGGAGGACGCGGACCTCTACCTGTTCCAGTCCATCCACCAGGAGGCCGACGTGGTCCCCGAGAACATCGACGCCATCCGCGCCATCACCGGCCGCTCCTCGAAGGCCGAGAGCATGGCCACCACCGACGAACGACTCGGCGTCGGCCTCGAATCCCTGTTCCGCGGCCCCCGCCAGCGGGTGGTCCCGCACAACAACTGACGCGCCGCGGCCGCCCCTTCTCTCGCGGACCGACGTCGACTAGCCGAGTTCGTGGAACGTCACGTCGTCAGACTCGGTGTCGACGAGCACCGCACACTGCGGGTCCGGCGCGGGCGGAATCGGCATCCCGCCGGGGTTGATACTCACCGTCCCGCCCCGTTCCTCGTGGACGCGTCCGTGGGTGTGGCCGTGGACCACGTAGTCGTAGTTCCCGCACTCGACGAGGGCGTCCACGATGGGCTGGCTGGTGCCGTGGTAGGCCGCGAACGTCGCGCCCCCGAGTTCGAGTTCGCCCATCTCGCCGAGGTAGGTGCCGAACTCCTCCACCGTACTCCGGAGTTTCCACTCGCCGTCGTTGTTGCCGCGGACGCAGTAGAACTCGAAGTCGGCGTCGAACGGCGTCGCCGAGAACGGCGCGACCACGTCCCCGCAGTGTATCACGGCCTCCGCCTCGCCCGAGAAGCGTTCGACCACCGCCGCGTCGTCGTGGGTGTCGGAGACGATGCCGACTCTCATGCGCGGCCGTTCGCCGCCGGACGCCAAGAATCCCCGTGTGTCGGCGGTCGGGCCGCCCCGCGGGTAAGAACCCACCTCACGTGCGAGGCGCAACCGTCACTCCCCGCCCCGCCGTACGGCGGGACGATGATAGGTTCGACGAAACGGTGCGCTTTCGCCGCCGGAGCGCTGGCCGGCGTCGGCGTCCTCTCGATGCTCGTCCTCACGCTGACCGCGGGCGTTCGGCTGTGGCCTCCCGGCGACCGGACGTGGAACTACTACCTCCACTGGGGACTCGTCGCCGTCTACGAACTGGCGACGCTGGCCGTCGTGGCCCTCGACCGGAACTCGTGGGTCGTCCCGGGCGCGGTCCGGACGCTCGTCGGCCTTCCTCTCCTCCTCGTCGGGGCCGGCCTGTTCGCGTGGGGCGCGCGTTCGATGGACGCCGCCGAGACGGCGGGACTGGAGGGCGACTTGCACACCGACGGTCCGTACGCCTACACCCGGAACCCGCAGTACGTGGGGATGCTTCTTGGCCGCGTCGGGTTCGTGCTGGCGGCGAACTCGCGGCTCGCGGCCGCCCTCGGCGCGCTACAGGTGGGGTGGGTGTCGCTCCTGCCGTTCGCCGAGGAGCCGTGGCTCGACTCCGAGTTCGGCGAGGCCTACGAGCGCTACCGGGAGTCGGTCCCGCGGTTCGTCGGACGGCGGTCGCTCCGCCGGTGAGGTGGCGCGACGGCCCGCCGCCTACAGCACCCGGTGTCGGCTCCGCACCGTGTACACGCCGTACCCGAGGGCGATGAGGGCCGCCGTGCCGAAGACGATGGTGTAGAACCACTCGCCTTCGAGTCTGATGAGTCCCTCCTTGCGCGAGAAGTACACCGCGACGGCCGCCGACACCGCGGCGATTATCCAGAGGTACCACACTGACGCGGCCGCCGACCCGACCGACTGAGTGTTATCCGTTGCCATAGTACATCACGAACTTTAGTAACCTAAACAGAAGAACGTGGCGGCGCGCCGCCCCGGCCGACGGTGCGGACGGGTCGTCCCCGCGGCGGGTCGCCGGGGACGGTCGGCGCGACCGCCGCGCGACGCCGACTCGGCTCAGTCCTCGCGCTCCAGAACTTCGACCGCCGGCAGGCGCTCGCCGGTCAGCGCCCGGATGTACGCCCCGCCCGCGATGGAGACGTGCGAGAAGTCCCCCTCGTCGAGGCCGTACATCTCGATGGCGCGGGAGGTGTCGCCGCCGCCGACGACCGAGAAGCAGTCGGCGTCGGCGATGGAGTCGAGGACGCCCACGGTGCCGTCGCTGAACCGCTCGTCCTCGAACATGCCGAGCGCGCCCTTCACGAACACCGCCTCCGAGTTTCGGATGAGCGGCCGGTAAGCCTCCACCGTGTTGCGGCCCACGTCGAGGAAGGACTGCTCTTTCTCCGCGACGTCCTCGACGCGGACCTCTGCCCGGTCGCCGGCGTCGTCCTCGTAGGCGAGGTCGCGGGCGAGTTCTATCTCCTCCGTTCCCCGCTCTTCGAGCAGCGACTCGATGGTCTCCCGGTTCTCCTCCCACTGGTCGTCGAACAGGTCGGTGCCCTCGACGTCGTAACCCACCTCGTGGCCCGCGGCGCGGAGGAACAGTTCGCCCGCGATGCCGCCGAGGCAGAACGTGTCCACCTTGTCCTCGAGGTGGTCCATCACGCTGATGACGTCGGTGGCCTTGGTGCCGCCAACCACCATCGTCACGTCGCCGTCGAACTCGCGGGAGGCGATGGCCGTGTTGGCCTCGTACTCCGACTCCATCACGCGCCCGGCGTAGGAGTCCATCACCGTCGGGAACCCGACCAGCGAGGCGTGCTTGCGGTGGGCGGCCGAGTAGGCGTCGTTGACGTACGCGTCGAACTCGGCCGCGAGCGTCCGGACGAAGTCGCTCTGGGCGTGTTCTTCGGGCTCTCGCTCCGGGAGTTCGTCCTCGGTCATCCGCACGTTCTGGAGGAGGAGCACGTCCCCGCCCTCGGCGTCGCGGACGGCCGTGAGCGCCTGCGAGCCGAACACGTCGTCGACGAACTCCACGTCCACGTCGGGGTCGACGTGCTGGGAGAGGATGGTCGCGTGCTGGTCGAGGCCGACGAAGTCGTCGTCGCCGGGGCGACCCTGGTGGGCCATGAGGGCCACGGCGTGGTCGTCGTCGTGGAGTTCGTTCACCGTGGCGGCGTGTCGCTCGAACCGGCGGTTGTCCTGCACCGTCCCGTCCTCGTCCACCGGGGAGTTGAGGTCAAGACGAGCCAGTACGCGCTGTCCGGGGTCGAGGTCGTCGAGCGTCTTGAACATGCGTTCCGACCGACGCGCGTCGGTCACTTAGAGTTGAAGGCATCGCCCGTCCGGCCGGTGTTCGCGTCCGTCGGCGACGAACGGCGCGCCGGAACCGTCGCCCCGTTTTATCCGTCGACGGGGTGTACCCCGGCCATGGCTCTCCCGACGGGACTCCTCCCGGCGTTCGCGTTCGTACTGACGGCCGGACTCGCCGTCCCGACGACGCTCGGTGCGCACCTGTACCACCGCCGCGGCCACGTCCCGTTCGCGGCCGGCCTCCGGGCCGCGCTGGTCGAGGCCGGCGCGCTCTACCTCGTGGGCGTCGGCGCCGTCTGGGTCGTCGCCGGCGGCGGTCCGCTCTAGGGGACGCCGGCCGCCCTCGCGGCCGCCGGACTCGCGGCGCTCCTCGGACTCGGGGCGCTCCCGCTGGCGGTCGGCCGCCGACTCGTCCGGCGCGCGGGCGCGAACCCGGACGCCGCCCTCCGCTACGCGACGTACGGGTGGCCGGTCGCGTCGCTCGCCGTCTTCGGTCTGTTCGTCGCGCCCGGCGGACTCGACCGGGGCCACCTCCTCTCACTCGGCGGCGAACGCGTCTGTCTCGCGGGTTTCTGCGGCGTCGCAGTCTCGCTTCTGACGGCCGCCTTCGCGGAACTGCTGGTCGCGCTTCTCGGCCCCGGCGTCGTCGGCGCGGCGGCGTACGCCGCGGCCGAATCCGGTCGGTGAGTCCGGCGGACTCGCGTCTGCGCGGCGAAAACAGGCGTAAAGAGAGGTGGGACGCGCGGCGGTCCGACGTTACCGCTCGGTCACGAACGCCGCCACGTCGAGGAGGCGGTTCGAGAAGCCGAACTCGTTGTCGTACCACGTCAGCACCTTGGCGAGTTCGCCGTCGTTGACGACGTTGGTCGAGTTCAGGTCGGCGTACGACGAGAACGGCAGACCCACGATGTCGGAGGAGACGACTTCCTCGTCGGTGTAGCCGAGGACGCCCGCGAGTTCGTCGTCGGCGGCCTCGCGCAGGGAGTCGTTTATCTCCTCGGCGGTCGGGTTGCCGTCAAGGTCCACGACGAGTTCGGTGATAGAGCCGTTGGGGATGGGCACGCGCATGGCCATCCCGTCGAGCTTACCCTTCAGTTCGGGAAGAATCTCGGTCGCGGCCTTCGCGGCCCCCGTGCTGGTGGGCACGATGTTCTCGGCGGCGGCCCGCCCCCGGCGGGTCTTGCCCTTCGGCCCGTCGATGAGGTTCTGCGACCCGGTGTAGGCGTGGACCGTGGTCAGCATCCCGGACTCGACGCCGAAGTTCTCTTCGAGCACCTTGGCCACCGGCGTGACCGAGTTGGTGGTACAGGACGCGTTCGAGACGACGTCCTCGCCGTCGTACTCGTCGTGGTTCACGCCGTACACGATCTGCTTGACGGGTTCGTCGCCCTTCGGCGGTGCGGAGATGACCACCTTGTCCGCGCCCGCGTCGAGGTGCGCCTCGGCGTCCTCCTTGCGGCGGAAGATGCCCGTGCACTCGAGGGCCACGTCCACGCCGAGGTCGCCCCACGGGAGTTCCGCGGGGCTCTGGACGTTGTACACCGGCGTTGCGGTGTCTCCCACGGTGAGGTGGTCGTCCTCCATCTCCACGCCGTCGAGGCGACCCATCACCGTGTCGTACTTGGCGAGGTACTGCATGTCCGCGGGGTCCATCACGTCGTTGATGCCCGCGAGTTCGACGTTGGGGTGGTCCATCACCGCGCGGAACACGTTCCGCCCGATGCGTCCGAAGCCGTTAAGCCCGACCCGGACCACGTCCGAATCGTCCACGTCGTCTGCCGCGCCGAGGTACGATTTTTCACTCGTTACCGAGTTAGTCATGGTAGTAGTTTCTCGCCCGAATCCTATGTAGCTTTCGGAAAACCCGATCAGGAACGAACGAGCCGTCGCGCCGGTCCGCGTACCGCGCGCCATCTCGCCCGCACCGCCGTCGGTCAGTGTCGTCAGAAACTATTTCCCGGTGAACGGCTTAGGTGGTCTCGTATGCGTAGAGACGATCGTGACGACCCGTTCGACAACATCTTCAACGAGATCGAACGGATGATGAACGAAATGACCGGCGGCGACGGCGCCGGATTCGCCTCCGAGACCCACATCGACGTGCACGACGAGGGTGACGTCGTCCGACTCGTCGCGGACCTCCCGGGCGTCGAGAAGGACGCGATTGACCTCCAGTGCGACGGCGAGATACTCACCATCTCGGCCGCGAGCGAGCGTCGGGACTACGACGAACGCGTCCGCCTCCCCACCCGCGTCGACGAGCACTCCGCGCAGGCGACGTTCAACAACGGCGTCCTCCAGGTCACCTTCGAGAAGACCGAAGACTCCGCGGCCATCGACCTCGAGTAACCGCGCCGTCCCGCCGCTGCCGGTCGCGCACAGTCGCATCTCCGTCCGCCGCCCCTTCTTTCTCCGTCCCGCCGTTCGGTCTCTACCGCTCTCCCTCCGCCGTCGCGCGTATCAGGGCCGCGAGGCGGTCGTAGAACCCGTCGTCGTACTTCTCCGCGTCGTCGATGGTGGGGCGGGCGTTCGTCTCGTTCACGACGAGTCGGTCGTCCGTCTCGAGCAGGTCGACCCCGAGGTACGGGATGTCGAGGACGGCCGCGGTTCGCTCTGCGAGGCGGCGGTGTTCCGCGGGGAGGTCCACCCCCGCCGCCGCCGCGCCGCGGTGGACGTTGTGCTTCCAGCGGCCCGTCCCGGCGTCTCCGTCCCCGTCCCCGTCGGGCGCGCGGCGCTCTACCCCGCCGACGCACGTCCCGTCCACCACCATCGCCCGGTAGTCGCGGGCGTCGGGCAGGAACTCCTGAACGAGGAAGGACTTGTCGCCGGTGGCGGGAAAGTCGTGCAACAGGTCGAGGTAGTCGGCCACGCCGCCGAGCGTGTCGGGGTCGGTCACCCGCACCACGCCCGCGCCGCGCGTCGCGGAGTTTGGCTTGACCACCACGGGGTAGTCGAACCCCGCGGCGGCCTCGGCGAGTGCGCCCTCGCCCGCCGGGTTCGACACCATCGCCGTCCGGGGGACGGGCACGCCCGCCGCAGACAGCGCCGCCAGCACGCCCGCCTTGTTGCGCGACGTGAGTATCGCCTCGCGGTCGTTGACCCACGGCACGTCGAGGTGGGCGTCGACGACGCCGCCCTCCATGACCCGCGTCGGGTAGACGAACCCGGCGTCGAACGCGTCCCCGTCCGCGTCGAACGCCGCCCCCTCCGTCACCGGGAGCGCGCGCTCCCGCGCTCTGACGTGTTCGACGGCGATTCCGCGGGCGTCGAGCGGGTCCCGCATGCGCGCGAACGTCTCCTCCTTCGTGGCCACCGCGAGCCGGAGCATGGGCTACGGGAGTTGGGCGGCGGGAAAAACGGACCGGATAGGGTCGCGGGCGCGGGCGACCCGTCCCGCGTCCGGCCCCGGTCGGCAGCGGACCGGGACCGCGGCGCAGTCTGTGACGCTATCGGGGCCGACTCAGGAGACGAGGAGCTTCTCGCCCTTCTCGACCACGATGCGGCACGGCGGCGATATCTTGTTGTACGCCCGGCGCAGGGCGTCCTTGGCCACGTCGGCGTCGGCGGGGTTGCAGTAGATGGTGAACACCTTCTCGCTGCGCGGGATGCGCGCGGCGGTGCCGACGGGCTTGCCGAACGCCTGCCGCATGCCGTCGGAGACACGGTCCGCGCCCGCGCCCGTCGCCTGCTTGTTCTCCCGGATGACGTGGTGGGGGAACTTCCGGAGCACCATCTTGTAGTTCTCCTGTCCCACGTGCTTGAGCATCAGGCGGTTGGCCGACAGGCGGGCGGCCTCCAGCGCGCCGTGGCGGATCTGACACTCCTCTTCGACTTCGAGGCTGATGTGGACTTGGTAGTCTTCGGGGCCCGTTTCGAGGTTGCCCATGTTGTGCTGGGCGATCTTCGACCCGGGGATGCCCGTGATGTACTCGCGTCGCGTGTACGCGGGGTTCGTAATCTCCCGGTACATCGAGGCGGGTTTGTCTGCCATGGTTACTTGGGTAGACGCACGCCCACGCTCGGGATAAAGTCTTCGAACCGCCTCGGCGGCAGGGGCCGCGTACGCCCTCGTCACGCGCTGTCACGCCGGTCGGGGGGCCGTGTCGGCCCTCTCGCCGGGTGGCCTGCGCCCGCCGCCGCGTCACCGCAGGTAGAACAGCACCTCGAACCCCGCGCCGCAGTCGCGACACGCGACGCTCCGGCCGCGGAGCGTGTCGGTCGCCCCCTTGTCCGCTCCGCCGTCGGTCAGCGGCGGTCTGATGGTCGCTCCGCACTCCGGACACGAGACACGTAACGGACGCGACGCCATAGGGACGTATCCGGGGCGCACACGGAGATAGTTATCTCGCGCTTACCGCGAAGTAGGCGGGGCCAACCGTCCGAACCGGCCGACGCGAGCGCCGGCGTCGCCGTCCCGGCGGCCATTCGAAGATTTATGTGTTTCGGCCACACACGCACCGCATGAACGTTTTCGTCGAGTTCACGGTGGGGCCGACGGACTTCGCCTTCGCCGACGCGTTGGAGGCCGCGCCGGACGTCTCGGTCACGTTCGAGCGCCTCGTCCCCGTGACGGCGGACGAACTCCCGTACGTCTGGGTCACCGGCGCGGGCGTCGACGCGTTCGAGGCGGCCGTCCGCCGGAGCGAGCGTGCCGACCTGTCGCGGCTGGCCGAGATATCCGACAGCCGGTTCTACCGCGTGTCGTGGGCCGAGAACCCCCCGCTTCTCGACGCGACGACGGCCGTCGGCGGCGTGATTCTGGAGGTCAGCGCGGACGACCGCTGGTTCTTCCGCGTCCGGTACCCGGACCACGACGCGGTGTCGTCGTTCTACGACCGCATCCCCGACGTGTCGCTCGAAGTCGACCGGGTCTGGACGCTCACCGACGAGTTCGAACGCGACATGCGATACGGGCTGACGCCCGAACAGCGCGAGGCGATAACGCTGGCGCTCGACCGAGGCTACTTTGCGACGCCGCGGAACGCCACTCTCTCCGACCTCGCAGACGAACTCGACATCTCCCAGCAGGCGCTCTCGGACCGCGTCCGCCGCGCCAACGAGAAGATACTCCGGCGGGCGCTCCGTCCCGAACCGGTCGACGGCCGAGAGGCGGGCCTCTCGCACTCGAACGAGCGGCGGCGCGACTCCGCGTAACTCCTCCCTTCTACGTCGCGGGTTCGAGCGACACGAACTCCAGCCCCTCCTCGTCTAGAAGCTCCGCGGCGCGGTCGGTGACCGACGGGGCCACGAGGATGCCTCGTACGGTCGCCGCGCCGTCGGTCGCCGCCCGGGCGTCGGTCCCGTCGCCGGACGCGTCCGCGCCGCGCGCCGTCCGGCCGCCGAACTCGCGTTCGAGGGCGTCGACGTACCGCCGGAGCTGTCCCACCGCCGAGGGGCCGACCCGGCGGCGCTTGAGTTCGACCACCACCGGCCGGCCGTCGGCGTCCTCGCCGTAGATGTCCATCGGCCCGGCGTCGGACTCCCGCTCCGTCTCCAGCGGCTCGAAGCCCGCCTCCAGCAGGTCCGGGTCGTCGAGGATGCGCCGGCGGAGGTCCTCCTCCGTGCCCCGGAGTTCGAGGTCCGAGGGGTCGGTCACGGGGTAGGCCGAGAACTGCTCGACCCGCTCGAACTCCACGACGAGGCGCTCGTCGGGGGAGGTCCGCCGGCTCACCACCCGGAGGCGGCCGTCGCGGACGCTCGCGGCGTGGTCGCAGCCGGGGGGTTGCCAGTTCACCGGCGTGCGCTTCTCGTCGGTGTGGACCAGCGCCGAGCCGTCGGGCTTGAGGATGAGCAGTCTGTCGCCCGGCCCGAGGTCCGAGGACGCCCGGCCCTCGTACTCGACGGTGCACCGCCCGAACACCGTTATCAGGTCGCCCCGCTCGTCGGCCTCCTCGAACTGCACGAGTGCGTCGCGGTGGGTCGGACGGTGGAGCGTGGTGACGGACATGCGACTGACGTCGCGCCCGCTACGTGCCGGACGGGGAAAAACCGCGCGTCGTGGCTCTCCCGGTCGTCGCGCGGCCGGGTTCGCGCCGCCCTCGCCGGTCCGTCCCCGACCGGCCCGTAGCGGTGACGGCGGCCGCCGGGGCTGCCTACACCGTCCGGAGGTCGTCGGCCGCACGCGCCCGGATGGCGGCGGAGGCGACCTCGTCCGCACGCCTCACGAGTTCGGCTTCGAGCGTCGCCGGTTCGACCGCCGTCCGACTCGTGTGCGAGAGCACGACGTGCGCCATCTCGACCGGGAGTCCGGCCCGCGCGACGACGTGGACCCCGTAGTAGGGGTGACCGAGGAGGCCGTATATCTCCGTCTCGTCGGTCCCATCGAACTCGGCGAGTTTGCTCACGTCGTGGACGAGCGCCCCCGCGACGACGGTGTCCAGCGAGAGGTCGGCCCCGCGTCGCTTGACCAGCGTCTCCGCGAGTCCGATGGCGCAGGTAGTCACGTCCCGGACGTGGTCGACCAGATACTCGTCGTCGAGTCCGAGTTCGCGCTGTACGGGGGGCAACCACGGGACCGCCGAGAGGTCGTCGACGCCGTTCTCCGCCATCGCCGTCGTCCAAGCGTCCGTCACGCCGGCCCGGAGGTCGTCGTCTTCGAGCGCGTCTATCTCCGGAAACGCCGTCCGGACGGTCTCCTCGCTCATGGCGACGCTTCGAGGCGGCCGGTAGATGACCGTTCGGGTTCCGCGGCGGGTTACGACTCGGTCGGACGTCCGGTGCGCTGTCGCCGGCGAACGCTCCTCGGACGGGGTATCGGTCGTATCTCTCGATGATAAATTCAATCTGGACTGGGCGGATACTGGGTCACCAGGTCCCGAAACGGTCGAAACGGTGGCTACGAACGTCCTATGATTCCCTTATCGGGCACGTAACCTTGGTCGTCGACACCGTACCCGCGAGTACATGTCAGACGGCGGCGGGCGTTCCGTCCTCGACTCCCTGCGCGACGCCCTCGACGACGGCGTCTCCCGGCGGCGCTTCGCGGAGTTGCTCCTCTCTACGGGGTTCGGCGCGGCGGCGGTCCGGTGGCTCACGCCCGACGACTTCCGGGCGACGCCGTCGGACGAGGTGCCCATCGTCTACGCCGTCGCCCGGTCGGACCCCGACGACCCCGCCTCGCTCGAACCCCGGAAGAAGACGGTCCCCCGGGACTGGCACGCCGAACTGACCCGGGCGTTCGAGGTGTACGAGCGTCGCCTCGGCGGCGGCCTGTCGGGGCTGGTCGGCGCGTTCGTGCAACCGGGGACGTACGGCGGCGGCGGGACCGCCATCCACGTCGACGTCGTCGGGGAGGAGTTGGCCGACCGGCTCGTCGGCTTCACTCACGACGTCGAACTCTCCATCTCCCAGCTCCCCGAGCTACCGCCCCGCCCCGAGCGCCGCCAGTCGGCCGACCTCACGTTCGCCCACGACGCGGACAGCGAGGCGGTGCCCGGCGGCGTCGCGTGCGGGAACGGCGACTCGCTGGCGACGCTCGCGCCCGCCGTGTACGACGCCGAGTCGGGCGACGCGTTCTTCGCCACCTCGAACCACCTCTTCGGGGAGGAGGGAACCCTCCGGACCGCCCACCGGGGGCGGCGGCTCGTGGTCTACGGAAAGCGCGACGTCGACGCGCTGGGCCGGGTCGAACGGGGCTACCCCAACGAGGACGTCGTCCGGGTGACGCCCGCCGACGACCACCGCCCGGTGAGTCGCATCCGCGACGTGGCCCAGCGCCGGGTGGCCGGTCAGTTCACCCGCCTCGGCCTCGCCGACCTGAAGGCGCGGGGCGAACCGCTCACGAAAGTTGGCGCGGTGTCGGGCGTCTCCACCGGGCAGATACAGGGCATCGACGGCATCACCTGCTACACGGGCAACGTCTGCAAGGACGGGCAGTTGAAGTGGGGCTCCGAGGACACGATGACCGACGGCGACAGCGGCTCCGTCTCGTTCCACCCCGACCCCGAACACCCGGACGAGCAGGTGCTGGTGGCCGGGTTCAACAACGCCCGCACGTGGTGGCCCGGCGGCGACTACACGTGGGGCACCGCGGCGTACCACCTCTACGACCAGCACGGCTTCTCGTTCTGAGCGCTCGCCGGCGCGTTCGAACGACCGCCGCTACTCGCCGCGCCCGCCGACCAGCCGCCACCACGCCGCCCCGAGCGTCGCCCCCGCGGCGTTGACGAGGCCGTCGGCCGCGCTCGCCGCCCGGTGGGGGAGCGTCGCCTGCACCGCCTCGACGCCCGCGCCGACGCCGACGGCGAACGCCGCGGCGACGGCGAGCGCCCGGGGGGTCCGCGCCGAGAGCGCCCACGCCGCCGCCGCGGCGAGACCCGCGTACCCCGCGAGGTGGAGCCACTTGTCGACGTCGAGGCCGAGCGGTCCCGCCGCGCCCAGACCGCCGCCCGTCGGAAGCGCGGACGCGGCGACCAGCGCCGCGACGTAGAGCGCTACGACGGCGTACAGCGCCCGCCCCGTCCCGTCCGCGCTCATCTCGCGCTCACGTCCGCACCTCGAAGCGCGCGCCGCCGTCGCGCCCGTCGGTCGCTCGCACCTGCCGGCCGTGAGCGTCGACGATGCTCTCGACGATGGACAGACCGAGACCGGTGTTCTCGTCGCCGTCGCCCGTCGTGAACCCGGCGTCGAACGCCTCGTCGCGGCGCTCGGGCGGGAGACCCGGGCCGTCGTCTTCGACGTAGAAGCCCGCGTCCCCGTCGAGCGTCCCCGCCCGGACCGACACGTCCGCGCCCGCGCGCTCCGCGCTGTCGTCGTCGTCGGGCGAAGCCTGACTGCCCGTCGAACCGTGTTCGACGGCGTCGCCGGACCCCGTCCGGCTGTCCGTGGAGCCGTGTTCCACGCTATTCCGGAACAGGTTCTCGAACAGGTTGTCGAGCAGACTGGCGTCGGCCTCGAACTCGAAGGTGTCCACCACGTCGAGCGAGGCGGCTTCGGTCTGCACGTTGGCCCACGCCCCCTCCGCCGCGGTCCGGAGGTCCACTCGCTCCGTGTCCTCGGCGGCCGTCTTCCGCGCGAGCGAGAGCGCGTCGTCGACGATGGCGCTCATCCGGTCGAGCGCGGACCTGATGCGCGAGACCGCCTCGTCCCGACTCGTGGCGTCCTCCGCCTCCGCGAGCAGGTCTGTGTACCCCGAGGCGACGTTGAGCGGGTTCCGCAGGTCGTGTGAGAGGACGCTGGCGACGCTCTCGAGGCGTTCGTTCTGCGCCCGGACGCGCTCCTCGGCCACGCGTCGGTCGGTCACGTCGGCGTGGACTATCAGGACGGACGCCTCCCCGTCGTGGCGGAAGCGCTTGGCGTCCATGCTGAAGTAGCGGCGCTCGTCCGGGCTGTGACACGGGTACTCCATCGAGAACGCCTCCCGTTCGCCCGCGAGCAGCGACCGGATGCCGTCGGCGGCGTCCGTCGCCGACCCGCTCTCCGGACTCGCGTCGCAGACGTCGAGGTAGTTCTGCCCGATACCCGCAGGGTCGCCCGCGAGTCCGTTCTCCTCGGCGAACCGCTGCCACGTGCCGTTGGTGTAGACGATGTTCGCCTCGTCGTCGATGACGGCCACCTCGGACGGTAGTTCGGTCAGCACGGCCTCCGGGAGGTCCACCGAGGCGTTCATGTAGACACACTGGCGACGGCGATATTTCAACTGTCGGATGCGCGGGACTCGCGGGCGACGGCGCGGACGCCGAGACGTCTCCCTCTCTAGTCAGATGCTCGATAAACGACGGCCCCACCCCCGTCGGCGCGGAGACGCGCCGCTCCGTGGGTCGGTCGTCGAAGAATGATTGTCGGTCGTCGTGCTATCCGTTACGCTCGCGAGATGTCCGCCGGGTTAGAGCCGGGTGACGTTGGTCGCGCGCGGGCCCTTCGGGGCCTGCTCGATGTCGAACTCGATCTCCTGTCCCTCTTCGAGATCCGGACCGCCAACGTCCTCCATGTGGAAGAAAACGTCCTCGTCCGCGTCCTCGGTGGAGATGAAACCGTAACCGCCAGTGTCGTTGAAGAAGTCGACCTTGCCTTTCGCCATTGCAACCGAACGGAAGGCGGGGACACGGATAACCCTTCCGGTACGAGAATCGGTGTGACCGGGGTGGGAGTCGACCGCGTCGAAAAATGGAGCGTCTGCGGCCGACTCAGCCGACGCCCGCGCGTCGGCGGGGCCGGGTCAGCACCCGTCGTCGACGTCGACGTCGACGCCGTCCGGCGTGTCCGTGGCGTCGCTTTCGTCGGACGCCTCTGTCCTCCCGTCGGGTCTCGCCGTCGTCCGGGTCGCCGCCGACTCGTCTTCGAGTCGCGTTCCGCCGTCCCGCGGCGTCTCCGCGGGTCGCGCCGTCGTTCGCGTCTCCGTCGCGTTCTCACCGCCCGTCTCGCCGCTCTCTCTCGCCGCCGCGGACGCGACGGTGACGGCCGCGTCGCGGTCGAGCGAGATGCGCTCGGGGCCGTCGGAACCGCCAGACAGCACCGTCCAGTTCTCGACCTGTCCGGAGTAGTGTTCGCCGTAGAGTTCGGCGCTCTCGTTGAACGCCGGGTGGACGGTGAGCGAGAACTCCTCGCCGAGATAGCCGAGGACGCCGCCGTCTGTGCTCTGAGCGCCCCACGTCCAGTCGACGCGGTGCCCGGTCCCGTCGGTGTTCCAGGTGTCGTAGTTGGTGCTCGCCTGCTCGCCCGTGTCCGGGTTCACGTAGTAGTCGTCCATCACCAGCCAGTCGACGTTCTTCGGAACGCCCGTGATCTCCCACGTCGCCGACCCGCCGCCGTCGCCGCCGACCGCGTCGTGGACGACGACGAAACTGAGGCCGTTCGGGCCGTCGTAGAGGAACGTTGTCGTCGTCGCGTTCCGCTGGAGGCTCTCGGTCCCCAGCGAGCTGTAGTACGGCCCCTCCCCCGGGTCGGTCGTGCCCACGCTCTCGTACTTCTCGGGGATGCGCAGTTCGTACAGTTCCTCGACCGGCACGTCGCCCGTCAGCGGTTCGACGGGTATCTCGCGGTCTCCCTGCACCGCGTAGTACGCCGCACCGTCTTCGCCCGCGTCGCTCCCGCGTGCGGCCACGCTACCGAGGAACGTCCCGCCCGCGGCGAGGCCCGCGGTCAGCTTCAGCGTCGTTCGTCGGTCGAACGTCCACGTCTCGTCTGCTGGATCTGAGTCCCGCATGCATTGTTCCAAACTAATTTCACTAATATCGTTATTTAGCTAGTTCGTGAATGAAAAGGGCGGATACTGCAGGTACCGCTCTCCGGTAGTCGCGTACCGACTCGATACGCGGTCGGCGCACGCCAGACCGCACGAACCGGTGAAACCGCCCGCCCGTCGCGCCGGTGGCGGGGTTCTCGCCCGAGTAACGGTTCGAAGATAGCTCTAAGCGGTCGTTTCGCCGTCTGCGACGGACGCCTCCACGGGTGCGCTCTGCGAGGAGTCCGCTCGGTCGCCGTCGGCTACGGGTTCCGGTCGCCGTCCGCTACGAGCGTTCGGCGCGCGCCCGGTCGAAAAAACGTGGGTGGGTCGATGGCCGACGCGGCGGTGCCGCCGCGACGCCTCACTCGTCCTTCGAGGAGTTCCAACTCTCGCCGGACTTGAACCGCTCGCTGACGTCCGTCACCGAGTCCGGCTTGCCGTGGCCGCCGCCGCTGTTGCCTTTGTCGCCGCCCGACTCGGCGTCGTCCGATATCTCCTCTTGGTGCTTCTCGGCCTCGGACTTGATGTCCGCCTTCTTCGTCTCGACGTTCTCCTCGATGTCCTTCCGGCGTTGCTCTATCTCGTCTTCCACCTCCTTCCGGCGTTGCTCTATCTCCTTCTCCATCTCCGACTGCTTCTCCTCTATCTCCTCGCGGCGCTTCTCCTCCTCGCTTTTCTTCTCGTCGCCTTTCTTCCCGTCTCCTTTCTTCCCGTCGCCCTTCTTCCCGTCTCCGACCTTCTTCGTCTTGGTGGTGCGAGAGAGGGTGACGGCCGCGTCGAGGTCGAGCGAGATGCGCTCGGGGCTGTCGAAGTCGCCCGACAGCACCTCCCAGTCCTCTACCTTGCCGTCGTAGTGCTCGCCGTACAGCACGGCGTTCTCGTTGAACGCCGGGTGGACCGTGAACGAGAAGTCGCCGCCGAAGCGGCCGAGGACGCCGCCGTCCGTCCGGCCGCTGTCCCACGTCCAGTCGATGGAGTGGTCGCTCCCGTCCGTCTCCCAGTTGTCGTAGTTCGTCTCCGCACGCTCGCCCGAGTCGGCGTACTCGTAGTAGTCGTCCATCACCAGCCAGTCGGCGTCCTTCGGCACGTCCGTGACCTCCCACGTCACCGACCCGCCGCCCTCGCCGTCGTTCTTGTCGTGGACGACGACGAAGCTCAGGCCGTCCGGACCGTCGTAGAGGAACATGACCGACGTTCCGTTCCGCTGGAACCGCTCGGTGCCCAGCGACCGGTAGTACGGCCCTTCGCTCGTGTGCTTCGCACCCCGTCCCTCGTATTCGGAGGGCAGGCGGTAGTCGTACAGTTCCTCGACGGGCACGTCGCCCGACAGGGGCTCTATCTCGACCTCGTAGTCGCCCTGTTTCACGCGATACGTGGTCGTGGTGACCGTCTTCCCATCGTCGCTCTCGCTGGCGGCCGCACTACCGACGAACGTCCCGCCCGCGACGAGTCCCGCGGTCAGTTTCAGCGCCGACCGTCGCTCGAACGTCCACGCCTCGTCTGCTGGATCTGAGTCCCGCATGTGTTCTCGGTCGACTACTCTCGGGAATATTGTTATTTAGCGGATGATTGAACGAAAATTCGAATTAACGCCTCCCGCTCCGACGACAAACGGCGTATGGGGACCGCTACCCGCCGGCTTTCGCCACGGCCGGACGACGGCTCCGTCGCCCGGCGTCGCGGCGTCCCTCGCCGGATAAGTGGTCCCCAACCCCGAGAAGGCCGGCGCTACTCGGGCACACAGCGACCCTACTCGTCCCGCTCCGCCGGGTGGGGCGGCCGGTCGTCGCCGGTCTCCGGGACGAGTGCCCCCGACTCCACCATCGACTCCAGCGGGTGGTCGTACACCCCCGTCAGCGGGAGTTCGACGCGCCCCCGTCGCCGTGACGACTCGTGACCCGCGAACAGTATCTCGGCCGTGTTGAGCGCGAGTTCCGCCCGGAGTTCCGACTCCCCGCGACCGTTCAGCGCCGCCATCGCGTCGTCGATGGCGAGGTCGACCCGACCCTCGAACTCGGGGTCGACGTCCACCTCGGTCCACCCCTCGCCGTCGCGCCGGTAGCGCAGCGCCGGCCCCTCGCGCCGGCCGAGTTCGATCACGCCCTCGCTCCCCACGAGGCGGTGCCAGCAGTCGTAGAAGTCGTAGGGGCCGCCCGACAAGGGCACGTCGTCGCCCGTCGCCAACACCGCGTGGACGCCGTTCTCGTACTGCCACGACACGAACGCGTGGTCGGCCGTGTGGACCCCGTACCGGACGTGCTCCTTCGAGTAGTCTATCTGCCCCAGCACCCACGCCCCGGGCGACTCGTCGACGAAGTAGCCCGCGAGGTCCACCGTGTGCGACCCGTTGTCGAAGAGGTTTCCCCACGATATCTCGATCCGGTCGAGTTCGCCCACCACGCCGTCGTCGAGGAGCGCCTTGGTCCGGCGGAACGGGTCGCCGAACCGGCGCTGGTGGCCGAAGGTGAGTTGGACGCCCCGGCGGTCGCAGATGTGGGCCATCGCGCGCGCCTCGGCCCACGTCCGCGCCATCGGCTTCTCGCAGTGGACCGCCTCGACGCCCGCGCGCGCGCAGTCGATGACTATCTCCGCGTGGGTCGGGATGGGCGTGCAGACGCTCACCACGTCGGGCGACGTCTCGGTCAGCATCGCCTCGTGGTCCTCGAACGCGTGCGACTCGTCGACGCCGTACTCGGCGGCGAACGCCTCGGCGTACTCTGGCACCACGTCCGCGCACGCGACGAGTTCGCAGTCGTCGCGGGCGGCGTAAGCGTCGGCGTGTTCGTAGGCGAACGCGTGGCTCCGTCCGCTGATGTCGGTGTCGCGCCCCGGTCCGGTGCCGACGACGGCGACGGCGTGTGTCATGGGGTGGCACGACGACCACGAGCGGGGTAACTGTGTCGGCGACTCGCCCGCTCCGGTCCGCGTGCGCTCCCGCCGGCGCTACGTTTATCGTCCCGGGCGCGAGTCCACTGCCGGACGCACATGATTGGGCTGGAACTCGGCGAGACGGCGCGGCGAGTCGTCGAAGAGTTGGGCGAGGTTCGGGCCGGCGAGGAGGTGGTCGTGCTGACGGACCCGGGGAACGTCGCGGTGGCGCGCGCACTCGCGACGGCGGCCCGCGCGGCGGGTGCGACGGCGTCGCTCCTCGTGATGCCCCGGTTGGCGAACCACGGCGACGAACCGCCGGAAGTGGCGGCGTCGGCGATGCGGAGCGCGGACGCCGTGTTCGCCGCCAACGAGCACTCGCTGAGTCACACGGCCGCTCGGAAGCGGGCGACGGACGCCGGGGCGCGAGTGGCGATTCTCCGGGGCGTCGACGAGGAGATGTTCGTCGACGGCGCGATGACCGCGGACTTCGAGGCGGTCCGCGACCTGACGCGCGCCGTCTGCGACGCACTCGAAGCCGCCGACCGGGCGCACGTCCGGACACCGACCGGCACCGACGTGGAGATGAGCCTCGACGGCCGGTCCGCGTTTCCGCTCGACGGCTACTTCCACGAATCCGTCGGCTTCTCTAACTTCCCGCCGGGACTCGCCGTCACGTCGCCCGTGGAGGGAACCGCGAACGGGACCGTGGTGATGGACTTCTCCGTCGACGGACTGGGCCGCCTCGACGACCCCGTCGAACTGACCGTCGCGGACGGCGCGGTCACGGACGTCGACGGTGGGCGGCAGGCCGCGGAGCTACGGGACCTGCTCGACGAGGCGGACGAGAACGCCGCGAACCTCGCCGAGTTCGCCGTCGGGACCAACCCCGCGGCGCGCCTCGTCGGCAACCTCGCGGAGGACAAGAAGCGACGCGGCGTCGTCGACTTCGCACTCGGCGACAACACCAGCATTGGCGGCCGGACGGAGAGCGATCTCCACATCGACTTCGTCGCGCTGGACGCGACCATCACGCTCGACGACACGGTGGTGCAGGAGGCGGGGACGCTCGACGCCGAGGCGCTGTCCCGCGTCGGCTGACCGGACTCGGGATATCGCGCCGTCCCCGGACCGCCGTCCTCGGACCGCCGACCCGGCCGAGTCCGACCCCCTCCGACGGACGCAGTGCCGACCTGCCGGTCAGGTCGTGAACACGCGCACTTGGAACGGCGACAGCGAGAGCCGCGCCTCCTCCTCGTCGGGCGCGAACTCCGCCGACGACTCGCGGATGGTTTCGCCGCGCTCCTCGATACGGTCGGTGGCGGCCCACGGCCACGGAATCTCGTAGGCGTCGAACGCGTCGTCGCCGAGGTTGGCCACGACCACCACCTGCTCCTCGCTCCCGAGTTCCCGACCGCCCGTCCGGCAGTAGGCGAACGTGCGCACGCCGTCGTCGTCGTCCATCTCGGGGTGGGCGTAGAACAGGTCGACCTCGTTGCGGTGGAGCGCCTCCGCCGACGTCCGCAGGTCGACGAGGTCGCTCACGCTCTCGTACAGGTCGTCGTGACCGGGGTACTCGCGCCGCCGCCAGTCCACCGGGTCCTCCATCTTGAGTTGCCAGTCGGTGTAGTCGAGGTCGTGCACGTCGCCGAGTTCCTCGCCAGCGAGGAACATCGGCACCCCGACAGAGGTGAGCAGGAGGGCGAACGCGCCCCGCACGCGGTCGACCGCCTCGACGTGGGCGTCCATCTCCACGCCCGGGTCCGGGACCACGTCGTCGACGAGGTACTGGACGTTCTCGACCGACCCGTCGCCCAGTCCTCGGTCGGCCACGATGTCGCCGAAGACGAAGTTCATCAGGCGCTGTTCGCCCGCCTCCCCCATGTCGTGAGAGGTGACGTAGTTGACCGCCTGCGTGAGGTCGCCGAACCCGTCCTCGAACGCACGTTCCATGTCGTCCCACGTCCGGTCGCTCGACACGAGGGCCTCGATTCGTTCGGTCCGGGTGGGTTCGTCCGGCCCGGTCTCTATCTCGTCTTTGAGCAACCGCCGGGACTCGTCGCGGAAGTCGAAGTTCCACATGCTCTCGACCACGCGCCGGCCGTCGGGGTTGTCGTCGCGGTCCTGCGTGATGCCCGCGCGGTTCCACGAGTCCTCGGCGACGACGAGGAACGGACGGTCGGGGAACGCCTCCTCCTGCGTCTCCCGGACGCGGTCGGTGAACTCCTGTACGAACTCCGGGTGGTCCATGCCCTTGTACTCGTCCAGACGGAACCCGTCGACGTGGTACTCCTCGACCCAGAACTCCGCCGCCCGGACGAGGAACTCCCGGGCGGGGTGGTGGTCGTCGACCCACGCGTCGAAGTCGAAGCGGCGGCCGCCCCACGTAGGACGGTCGGGGTCCTCGTCGGGGTCGAGGTAGAACCGGTCGCCCGCCAGCGTCTCCAGCGGCGACTCCCGCGAGTGGTTCATCACGACGTCCATCAGCACGCGGATGCCGCGTTGGTGACAGGCCTTCACGAAGTACTTGGCGTCGATGGGGCCGCCGAAGTCGCGGTCGGGCGCGAAGAAGAACCGGCTGCCGTAGCCCCAGTCGAGTCGCACGTCGGCGTCCTGAATCGGCAGGAGTTCGATTGCGTTGACCCCGAGTTCGGCGAGTTCGTCGAGGTGTTCGGTCAGCATGCTGTCGAAGTCGCCGTCCGGGACCTGCCGCTTCGTGTTGTCGGCGGCGGCGGGCGACGCCCACCGCAGGGGGAGTTCGTACACCACGAGTTCGTGGTTCTCGGGGAGGCCCGCCTTGCCGTCGCCCTCCGGGAGTTCGTCCTCCCACGAGAAGTCGGGGCGGAACCGCTCGCTGTCCTGTATTCGGAACGCGCCGCGAATCCCCCGGAACCGAGTTATCTCCTCGGCGAAGGGGTCGGCGGCTACGAGAGGCCCGTCGCCGTCGTCGCCCTCGCCGTCGTCCTCACGCCGGACGACGAACTCGTACTCGTAGCGCCCGTCCGGCAGGCCGAGGCCGTCGAGGTCTATCTCGTACCACCCGTCCGCGCCGTCGACGGGCGAGAGCGACTCCGTCCGCCACTCGTCCGGGTCGAACCGGTCGCGCGACAGCGTCGGCGCGAACCGGACCGCCACCTCCTCCGCGCCCGGTGCCGGCACGCGGAGGTAGCCGCCCTCTCGAACGTCGGGAAATCCGTTTCCGTTACCCATGTACGGGGACGGAGTGCCGGCCCGCCGGAAAAGCCTCCGGCCGTCCCTTTCGGTGCGGGCCGCGCCGGACCACCCGCCGCGTGCAGGCACCCCCGCTTTTCACGTCCGCCGACGCCACCCGCGTCCGGGTCGCTCCCGCGGAGACTGGCGACGACGAGGACCACGACGGCGACGGACGCAACGCCTGCACCGACCTCTACCGCGACCTGTACGACCGACTGGCGGGGGCAGACCGAACGTGAGAGCGGGAGTGCGGCCGTCAGCTACTCGTTCTGACTCCGCTCCAGCGGGTAGCGCTCGCCGTCGGCCAACTCCTCGAACGTCCGGTCGGCGGTAGCCTCGACCGTCTCCAGCAGGCCGTCCTCGAACTCGGCGACGAGTTCGTAGGTCAGCTTTCCGTCGGCGGTGACGCCCGCCGGGAGGACCTCCTCGCTCAGTCGGTCGGCGATGTCGTCGTGGTCGTCCCGGAGGCGCCGTTCGGCCTCGTCGAAGTGCTCCATCGCGCTCCCGACCGCGTGGTGGAACTCCACGAGCGCGCCGTGCGCGCGGTGGAACTCCTCCAACCCCCGCTCTACCTCCTCGACGGCCGTCCGCTCGTCGTCGGACATCTCGTCGACCGCGTCGGCATCGCTCATACGCGCCCTACTCGCCCCCGACAGTTAGGACTACTCGCCCCGTCGGCGTCCCGGCCGTCGGATGCCCCGCGTCGCCCCTACGCTCAGGCCGGCACCGCGGTCGGCGTGTCGTCGTCGGGACCGCGCTGGCGGAGACGTCGAAGCTCCCGGTCGAGGGCGTCCGCACACCGTCGCCGGAGCGCTCGCGCCGTCCCGTCGTCGAGCCGTTCGCGGCCGTCAAGCCTGACGCCCCGCGGGCGGTA
Organism: Haloferacaceae archaeon 50; assembly: GCA_046097085.1. Lineage (GTDB taxonomy): Archaea > Halobacteriota > Halobacteria > Halobacteriales > Haloferacaceae. The sequence continues at coordinate 1,083,485 of CP175567.1, forward strand.
GGCGCCGGGGTCGACCCCGAGTTCGGAGAGGTACCGCCCGACGCGCGGGGCCGCGACGCCCCGCGTCATGGCCGCGTCGACGTGCCCCCGCAGGGTCGGGAAGGAGGGGAGCGTCACCGCGTCGTCGTCGGGGTCGTCAGGGTCGTCGCCGCCGGAGTCCTCGACGTGCGTCCCGCGCTCGACCGCCGTCTCGACTATCCGATGCGCCTCCGCGACGAGACGACAGAGGTCGAGCGGCGGGGCGGCGTCGGGCGCCCGCGGCCGGGCGAGTCACGGAGTACAGGAGGGTCGCAGAGCTGTCGGTCACTGGGACCGTCCCGGACGCGCACTCGCACCCGCTCTGGCTTCGCCGACCGACGACGGACGAGCGTCGTCCGAGTCTACAGTTCCGGGAACTCGTCTTGGTACGCCGTGCCGTCGACGCGGTCCTCGCGGAGCGGCCAGAACGCGAGCAGCGTCGCGGACTCCCCTTCGACCGCGCGGGACGTGTGGGGAACCTCCGGCGGAATCGTGAACGTGTCGTACGGTTCGAGTTCGAGTCGCTCGCCGTCCACGAGGAAGTCGAGTCGCCCCTCGACGAGCATGTTCGACTGCTCGAACGGGTGCGTGTGCGGTTCGGAGTCCGCGCGTTCGGGGGAGATACGCGAGAACCCGATCATCTGATCGATGCCCCGGAAGACGACCTGCTCGAAGCCGGGTTCCTTGCGGTACGGCGCGACGTCCTGTAGGTTGTACACCGAAGGTATCTCGGTCTCGTCGTAATCGCGTCCCATCGTCGTCACTCGCCGACCGAGACGATAAGTGTGGGTCTCCGAGTAGCATTTGCGGTTCCGTCGAACGGGTCGGCGGACGGAGGTTCGACGTCGCGTCCGCCCTCATCTTATCGAATCGAGTCGAGGCGGACGCCCCCCTCAACGCTCGGATTCAGAGAAGTGCCGCCTCCTGGATTCGGACCGGGGAACCTGTCGAGCCATCGGCTTCGCGGCGTACGACCAGGGCGACCGAAACGCACAGCACTCGCGCCGTCTGCCGTCGGGTCGGCGATGAACTACAAGGGCTTGTAGCCCGATCTGTCTGTATGGATCTACGCGAAGCTGCCGGTGATCGGGAGCGCCTCGTCCGCACACTCCTCGCTGTCGGCCTGACGGTCGTAGCGGTTAGTTCGCTTCGGAAGGGGAGACGATTGAAGGGGCTACTGGCGAGCGGAGGGGCGCTGATACTCGGATACACCACGGCGACCCGGCCCAGAGAGCTGACGGAGGTTATCGATGACGGCGCGACCGACGAGGACGCGGAGTTCCGCTGTGCGGTCTGCGGCGAACCCATCGTTCCCGGCCAGTCGCGGGGTCCGAACGAGAACGACGAAATCGTTCACGAGACCTGTAAGAACCCCGCCGAGTGAGCGCGTGTTCGGACTCCCATCTCACCACGGTTCGACTCGGGGTGGGAGAACCGGAGTCGCCGCCGACGGCTCGTCGGTGAGACTCGCGTCACGGGCGGCGGAACTACGCCGCTTCCCGAATGCGGACCTCCGAAAGACTCGCTGACACTCGTGGGAGCGAGGATAGCTCGATACTCGGTCGAGTCTGGAAGCTCCTCGAATAGCAACTGTGTGAAAATAGGACGCCGCCTCTTAGTTATCAACCTCGAAATCCCCAGATCGACACTACTGAAATCGGTACAGACAGAGGAAACGGATAGCGTCAGCTCGGACGTGAAATCGTCTCAAAAATCGAGGTCGTTGTTCGTCGCTGTGAGCGACGGGTGTGTTTCGGTATTACTGCCGGACGACGTTCGCTGCGCGAGGCCCCTTCGGCGAGGACTCGATGTCGAACTCGACCTCAGTACCTTCCGTAAGGTCCTCGCCGCCGACGTCCTCCATGTGGAAGAAGACGTCTTCGTCGTCGTCGAGGTCGCCGTCGTCAGTCGAAATGAAACCGTAGCCGCCTGTGTCGTTGAAGAAATCAACCTTTCCGTGTGCCATTGTAAACAAATGTAGGGGCGGGTGAGGGATAACCCTTCCGAGAGTCGAGTTACCGTGGCCCCCGTTTCGATACGCACGTGGACCGGTCGATCGGGCGTACAGTGCGTTCGGATTTCAGTAGTCAGTTCGTCTTCAGAGGCAGGTATTTCCGGTAGGGTCACGAAGTGTACCGTGCATCGCCATGGAACCGTGCCACAGCTGCCAGACGGTCATCGACGAGTATCTCTTGGATAAACAGCTTGAACCCCTGCGCGAGCTCACGGTCGACGACTTCAACCTCTGCGCAGACTGCGCGACCATCGTTGCGGACGCATGCGTGAAGTGCGGCGGCGCGGTGTACGTTCCTGAAAGCGAATCCGTCACGCCTGACTACTGCCCGGCGTGTCGTTCGGACATCATCGACCGCACCGGCCACGACCCTGGCTGGACGCGTGGTCACGTGTCCACGTGAACGGCACCCGGTCTCGAACAATATTTTCGCCGGAACAGTCGTTCGATGAGTACACCCACTCTAATAGCCGATTCTGGAGAACGACCCGGAAATCACCGGACCGTCTGTAAGGGATAAGTACTCCGCTCGAACAGCGAGCGCGTGAGAGGAGGATGCCGCCTCCCGGATTTGCAACTCGCCGCGAGGCAAGCTCGCCGCTCTCTCCGCCTCGCATCGCTCGCGGAGACGTAGGAGCCCTCGATTCTTCAGTCGACTGACCTCGATCGAATGGCAACCGTACAAAGAGGACCGTGCTGCCTCTAAGACCTGCACAGGAACTGCTGACTGCGAAGGGAGTGTTCGATGTACTTGGAACGTACGGCAAGTTGAGCGTTTTACGACCCCTGATACAGTTTAAACGCAGAGAGGGCAGCGATACCGGTGAGTACGATCAAACCGACATTTATGGCAAGCAAGAGCAGTCCTCCTGTTGCCATACTCGGAGAACGTGACAGGAGAGCGATTCCTCCGGCAGCGGCGGCCGGGATGAGCGCCAACGCTGCGACGACCCCTACGAGGGTGTCGGTTCGGTCTTGGATCGTCGCCAACGACCCTGCGACACCCGCGGCGATCGCCGCAACAACGCTGTACCAGCCCGGACGAACGCGCTCTTCGAGGAGTGGTTTCTCGATTAAATTTGCATCAGCCGGTAGAACGCCAGTCACGTTAAGCAACGCTGTTGTTCCCATAGCTCCGACGGTGGCGACGAGGATACCGATCGCGGCGATGCCTGCTCCGATCGTGATTAACTTCCCCCGCCGTTGAACTGTAGCGATCGAAATGAGTTCGAGCGGTGGAAGCGCCGGCGCGATCACCATCGATCCAACTAATAGCGGAATGGAGCTTGTAAGCAATGCCACAGCAGCGAGGACTCCCGACGAGAGCATCAGGATAAGGTACGACACGTCGAGTCTCACCTGATCTCGGGTTTGAGTTAGAGACGCTTCGAAATCCATTAAATACTGCAGGGGAGCCGATCCTAAAGCAATTAGGTCGACGTTAGGCCGCTACGCTCATAGAACGGTCCGGTGAGACGCGGGCGTCACTGAGACTGTGTCCGGTCGGGAACTCCTTGCGATACGCCTCCGTTGCGTACTCTCACCGAACGATAATCGTGTAAAAGAATTATGCCGTCTCCCGGATTTGAACCTCAGTCGTTCCGCTCGCTGACGCTCGCTTTACTCCCTGTTTCAAATCCGGTCGGGTCGCTTTCTGGATTTCAACGCGACTCGCTCCGCTCGTCGGTTGGAAATCACAGAAGTGCCGCCTCCCGGATTTGAACCGGGGACAGCTCGATCTTCAGTCGAGTGCTCTCCCAGTCTGAGCTAAGGCGGCGCGTCTCGAAGAACGCGGATACTACAAAAAAGAATTTCGGAACGGCGGTGCGGTGACGCGTGCCCACGCGTCGCACGACAGCGGCGTCCGCCGAACCGCGCCCCGTTCCGGGCCGTCCGCGTGTCGCCTCGCGGTTACGTCACCTTCACCCGCTGGGTGAACGTCTGGCTCCCCTCGTCCCACGTCACCGTCGTCTCGATGGTGACGTAGCCGCCGTTCTGCTGTACCTTCGCGGCGTCGAAGTAGCTGAGTTTCACCCGCTTCGTCCGCGTGACCGACTCGCCGGGTTCGACGGTGCCGATGTCCTCGGTGCCGGACCATATCTGGTCGCCGTCCGCGTAGATGCGCGACTGCGCCGTGACGCCCGTGGCCGTCTTCCGTCCCTCGTTGGTCAGCCTGACCGTCACGTCGCGACAGGTGTTCCCGCACGACGTGGTGTTCAGGATGCGGAACTGGAAGTCGTACGCCGGCGGCGTCGCAGTCGCCGTCGCAGTCGCAGTCGCGGTGTTCCCGCCGCCGCCGTCCCCGCCCTCGTCCGTGACGCGGTCGCCGACGTTACCGTCCGTCGCCGTCGCGGGCGTAGACGGTGTCGCCGGCGTCGGCGTCTCCGCTCCAGACTCACCCCCGAAAATCGGCCCCGCGAGGCCGCTCACGTACACCGCGCCCGCCAGCCCCGCGACGAGCACGATAGCCACCGCGGCGACGGTCAGTCGGTCCCGTTCTACCACCGCGCGCCCACCCTCCCGGCGGAGTTCGTTTCTGACGGCATCGTTGTTCTTGAGTCGAATTGGCGGACGAAAATATCTGATGCCCGCTCTCGATTCGGGCGACGGTCCGACGCCGTTCTGCGGTCGTTGTGCCGTCAGAAGTGGGTTCGGGCGGATTCGAACCACGCCGACGTCGCTCGAGACACTCGCTCGTCGTCAAGTTCGACCGCCCTCGGTCACGGATTCGCGGCTCACCGTCGGTTTGCCGCAGAACCTGTATGGGCTCGGGCGGATTCGAACCCCGGTCGCTCACTCTGTTCGCTCCCTGCTTCGAATCGCCCTCGGTAGACGTTTCTCGGCTCACTTCGCTCGCCGAAGAATCATGGGCTCGGGCGGATTCGAACCACCGATTTCGGCCTTGTAAAGGCCGCGTCATAACCAGCTAGACCACGAGCCCGTATCCGGACTCAATCCCTCCCCCGGAATAACGGTTTCTGTCTTCGGCGGGGCGCGGAACGCTTACCAGCGTGCCGCCCTCACTCCCTCGCATGGACTCGCGCGCCGTCACCGCCGTCGTCGTCGGCGTCCTCGTCCTCGGTGCGGGCGCGGTGGTGGGTCTCGACCCCGGTCTCCTCTCCGGGGGGTCCTACGAGCGAACCACCGTCACGCTGGTGGACGAAGACGGGAGTCGTCTCGCCACGGTGGAGGCTCGGGTGGCCGACACGCAGATGAAACGCTACACCGGTCTCAGCGACACCCAGTCGCTCGACTACGGCGAGGGGATGCTGTTCGTCCACGACAACGAAGCCACGCACGCGTACGTCATGCGCGACATGAACTTCCCCCTCGACATCGTGTTCGTGGCCGCGAACGGCACCGTCACGCAGATTCACCATGCGCCCGTGCCGCCGTCGAGTACGAGCGAGGGCGAACTGACGCGTTACCGCGGGTACGGGAAGTACGTGCTGGAGGTGCCGCGAGGCTACGCCAACCGCACCGGCTTGGACGAGGGCGACCGGGTCGCCGTCGACGGCTACCTCCCGCCCGCCGCGACCGAAACTTCCACCTGACGCCGCCGTCACCCTTCGGGTATGGACGATGCCGTGGACGCTCTCGCCGGCTTGGACGGATGGCGCGCGGAGGGGTTCGCCGCCCGGGTCCACTACCGCGGGGCCGACGAGCGATACAGCGTCGAGTTCTACGAACCGAGCGAGTGCGTCCTCTACTGGAAGGTGAAAGGCGACGGCGAGACGGCGGTGCCCGTGAGCCGGGAGTCCGTCCCGGCCCCCCTCCGCGAACGCGTCCGGCGCGACCTGTCCGACGCTGGCGTCGACCCCGAGACCGAAGCCCGGAAACTGTAGCGACCGACGGCCCTCACGCGTCGTCTGCGTCGAGAAGTCGGAAGTTCTGACTCCCGCACGCGCACCGCCCCGCGTTGCCGAGTATTCGGTGGGACCCCTTGGCGGTCACCGCCACGGGGTACATCGACCCGCAGTTCTCACACTTTCCCAGCCCTTTCTTTTGCATCAACCTCTCGAACAGTACGGTTAGTAATGTATTGTTTCCCGAATGTTTGGGGTATCGCCGCGTGTGGGGGTTCACCGCTCCCCGTGAAACCCTTAATGCCGTCCGTCACCGCGTTTCTGTGTGAGCGTCCCCGCCGACGAAGACGACCCGTTCGAGGCTCAGCGCGAGCGGACGGAGAACCCGATGCGGCGACTGTTCGCCACCTACGGCCGCGACCACTGGGCCGCGTTCGCCGTGGGCGTGTTCGGCAGCGTCTTCGCCCGCCTCCTCGACCTGCTCCCGCCGCTCCTCCTCGGCATCGCCGTCGACTCCATCTTCCGGAACGACCGGCCGTTCGACCTGCCGCTGGTTCCGCGGGCGTGGCTCCCGACGGACTCCGAGGCGCAGATGTGGCTCCTCGTCGGCATCACTGCCGTCTCGTTTTTCGGCGGCGCGGGGTTCCACTGGGTGCGCAACCGTGGGTGGAACGCCTTCGCCCAGCACATCCAACACGAGATTCGGACCGACACCTACGACCGGATGCAGCGGCTCAACATGGACTTCTTCGCCGACAAGCAGACCGGCGAGATGATGTCCATCCTCTCGAACGACGTCAACCGCCTCGAACGCTTCCTCAACGACGGCATGAACTCCGCGTTCCGCCTCGGCGTGATGGTGCTGGGCATCGCGGGCATCATGCTCTGGCTCAACGTGCCGCTGGCCCTCGTCGCCCTCCTGCCCGTGCCGCTCATCGCCGCCTTCACCTACAAGTTCGTCCGGACCATCCAGCCCAAGTACGCCGAGGTTCGCTCCTCGGTCGGCCGGGTCAACTCCCGACTGGAGAACAACCTCGGCGGGATTCAGGTCATCAAGGCGTCGAACACGGAGTCCTACGAGTCCGACCGCGTCGACGACGTGTCGCAGGACTACTTCGACGCCAACTGGGACGCCATCGACACCCGCATCAAGTTCTTCCCCGGCCTCCGCATCATCGCCGGCGTCGGCTTCGTCCTCACGTTCACCGTCGGCGGGTTCTGGGTGCTCCGCGGGTCGCCGCCGCTCCTCTCCTCCGGGTCGCTCGACCCCGGCGTGTTCGTCACCTTCATCCTCTACACCCAGCGGTTCATCTGGCCGATGGCGCAGTTCGGACAGATAATCAACATGTACCAGCGGGCCCACGCCTCCGCCGCCCGCCTGTTCGGCCTGATGGACGAACCCTCGCGCATCGAGGAGTCGCCCGACGCCCAGGAACTCACCGTGGACGAGGGACGCGTCGAGTACGACGACGTGACGTTCGCCTACGAGGGCGAGGACGACCCCGTGGTCTCCGACGTGTCCTTCGACTGCGCGGGCGGCGACACCCTCGCGCTGGTCGGGCCGACGGGCGCCGGCAAGTCCACCCTGCTCAAACTCCTCCTCCGGATGTACGACGTGGACGAGGGCGCGATTCGGGTGGACGGCACCGACGTGCGCGACGTGACCGTCGCCAGCCTCCGGCGGGCCACCGCGTACGTGAGTCAGGACACGTTCATGTTCTACGGGAGCGTCCGCGACAACATCGCCTACGGGTCGTTCGACGCCACCGACGAGGAGGTGCGCGAGGCGGCGAAGGCCGCGGAGGCCCACGAGTTCATCGAGAACCTGCCCGACGGCTACGACACCATGGTGGGCGAACGCGGCGTGAAACTGTCGGGCGGTCAGCGCCAGCGTGTGGCCATCGCGCGCGCCGTCCTCAAGGACCCCGACGTCCTGATACTCGACGAGGCCACCTCCGACGTGGACACCGAGACGGAGATGCTCATCCAGCGGTCGCTGGACCGTCTGACCGAGGACCGCACCACGTTCGTCATCGCCCACCGCCTCTCGACCGTGAAGGACGCAGACCGGATAGTGGTGCTCGAAGACGGCCGCGTGGTCGAACGCGGCACCCACGACGACCTGCTGGCCGAGGACGGCCTCTACGCCCACCTCTGGGGCGTGCAGGCGGGCGAGATAGACGAGCTACCCGAGGAGTTCGTCGAACGCGCCTCGCGCCGACAGGCCCGCACGGAGGCGGGCGGCGACGACTGAGCGACACCGAGCGGCGACGACGGCGCCGCCCGCCGACGGCCGGCATCGGTGAGTCCTCCGGCGGCGTCAGAAGGAGTCGGGACCCGTGTCGTCGCCGTGTGTCGTCTCGTGGCCCGCCGGCGGGTCGCGGTCGGTGTACCCCCGGCGGCCGACGGCGTCGCCGCCGACCATCGTCAACACGGCCTGTTTCACCTCGAACTCGGACTCGAAACTCTCGTTCGCCTCGTACTCTCCCAACACCTCGTCGAGCGTCTCGTGTCCCCGGCTCGTCCCCACCTCGGCGTCGCCGTAGTCGGCGACGAGTTCGCCCGCCGTCACCGGGTACTCCGTCGACGAGAGCGCGTCGTCGACGTCTCCGAAGTCGATTCCCTGCTCGCGGGAGCCGTCACGGTCGGTCATCGACTCGTACCTCACGTTCGATAGTGAAAGACTCTTGGGTAGGATATCCCTCGATTACATACGGGTCGGCGTCCACGGCATCGGGTATGAACCTCACCGAGGCGACGTGGTCCGAGGTCAGAGACGCCGACACCGACCTCGCGGTTCTCCCGACGGGAAGTACCGAACAGCACGGCCCCCACGCCCCGCACGGCACCGACGCCCTCCACGCCGCGTCCGTGGCCGAGGCCGGCGTCGAGGCCTACGACGGCGAGGCCGTCGTCGCGCCCACCGTCTCCGTGGGTGTGAGCGAGGAGCACCGCCAGTTCCCCGGCACCCTCTGGGTGTCGCCCGATACCTTCCGGTCGTACGTCCGCGAGACGGTCGAGAGCCTCGCGTACCACGGGTTCGACCGGGTGGTGCTCGTGAACGGCCACGGCGGGAACGTCGACGCTCTCCGCGAAGTCGCGACCGACGTGACCCGCGGCGGCGACGCCTACGCCGTCCCGTTCACGTGGTTCGACGCGGTGGGCGGACACGCCGCGGACATGGGCCACGGCGGCCCCCTCGAGACCGCCCTCCTACGCCACACCTTCCCGGACCTCGTGCGCGAGGACCGAATCGAGGAGGCCCGCGAGGGCGGGAGCGACCGCTGGGGCGAGTGGGTGTCGAGCGTCAACCTCACGTTCGACTCGGCCGAGTTCTCCGAGAACGGCGTGGTCGGCGACCCGGCCGAGGGTGACGCCGACCGCGGCGCGGAACTCCTCGAACTCGCGGCGACGTCGCTGGCGCGACTGCTTGACGCGGTGGCGTCGCGCGACGTCTCGCGGCCGCCCGACCGGTGAGCGAGGGCGGGACCCGCCGCGCCGCCCCGGCCGGTCGGCGGCGCTACTCCTCGCCTTCCTCCTCGGCGTCGTCGTCGGCTTCGTCGTCGTCGGCCTCCTCTGCGGCGTCCGCGGCGTCCGCGGCCTCCTCCAGCGCCGACCGTATCTCCGGCATCGTGGACGTGAGGTCGCCGACCAGTTCGCCCGCCTCCTCCAACTCCGCTACGAGTTCTTCGAGGTCCTCGATGGCCGCTTCGAGGTCGTCGGCGTCCTCGAAGGCGTCGGCGCGTTCGCCGATGACGTACCACTTCTTCGCCTGCCGGAGGTGCTCCTCGGCGTCGCCCGCGTCGAGCGCCGACCGCAGGCCGTTGAGGACGCCGAGCACGTTGTCCGCCTCCGCGTCCCAGACGTCGTCCGACTCCGGGAGCGCCGCACGGGCCTTCCCGAGATGTTCTTCCACGTCCGCGCGCATCTCCTCCGCCGCCTCGCCGAACAGGTCGTCGTCCCCGAGCGTCGACTGACTCATACCTGTCCGTTCGTCCCCCCACCGTTTAAAAACACGCCCGAAAGTGAAAGTGAAATCGGGGTCGAGAGGCGCCGAGTACGGCGTTTTCGACCCGGGGTCAGTCGCCGACCGAAACGAGTTTCATACGGGGGTAGCCCTCCTCCATCTCCATCCGCGTCCGGACGGCGACGCCCTCGTAGGCGATCTGCATCTCCACCTCCATCAACCGCCCCGTTAGCTCCGCGTAGCCCTCGTCGTGGTCTATCGCCTCGCGCACCCGGTCGTCCAGAATCCGCACGTCCACCGTCTCGCAGTGGGGTTGGTTCTCGATGGCCTCGGCCATCGCGTGTTCGAGCGACCGCGCGCTCTCGGGGCTGACCGGGGTGCCCGCGAACTGGTGGTAGAGCGACCCGAACTTGATGCCGGCCTCGAAGCACGCCCGCTGGGGGTCCGTCGGCATGTGTCGTGGGAGGTCCGACCGCCGCTAACCTCTTTCTCTTTCTCTCCTCTCGTCCGCGGCGTCCCCGACACCGTCGGGAATCGGACAATACTTAGCCTCGCCTCGCCCACGTCCACCCGAATGGACGACCCGGTTCTTCTCACGGGGGCTGGCGGCCGCGTCGGGCAGGCGATACTGGGTCACATCGGCACCGCGTACGACTGGCGCTTGCTCGACCGTGAGCCCCTGCCCGGCAGCAAAGTACCCGACGGCGTCGACGACGACGACGTGTACGTCGCCGACGTCACGGACGACGACGCCATCGCCGAGGCGGTGGAGGGGGCCGGCGCAGTCATCCACCTCGCGGGCGACCCCCGCCCCGAAGCGCCGTGGGACTCGGTGCTCACGAACAACATCGACGGCGCACAGACCGTCTACCAGGCCGCCGTCGACGCGGGCGTCGAGAAGTTCGCGTTCGCCTCCTCGAACCACGCCGTCGGCGCGTACGAGACGGAGCGACGCACGCCCGACATCTACCGCCCCGACGACGAGTTCCTCCTCTCCGGCGACGAACCCTTCCGCCCGACCAACCTCTACGGCGTCAGCAAGGCCGCCGGCGAGGTGCTCGGCCGGTACTACCACGACGAGTACGACCTCCCCGTTATCTGCGTCCGCATCGGCAACCTCACCGAGGGTCACCCGCCGCGGGACTACGAGCGCGGACAGGCGATGTGGCTGTCGTACCGCGACTGCGCCCACCTGTTCGAGCGGTGCATCGTCGCCGACTACGGCTTCGCGGTGGTGTACGGCATCTCCGACAACGACCGCAAGTACTACTCCATCGACCGCGCCCGCGAGGTGTTGGGCTACGACCCGCAGGACAACTCCGCCGACTTCGAGGGCGAGGAGTGACCGCCCGGGCGTCCCCGGACGTCGACCCCCCTCGTCGGGAGATTCCGTCTGGACCGTCCGCAGTTATTTAAACTAGCTAACATTACGTCGCCGTATGTCGCGTCGCTCTGCGGCTACGGGGACGTCCCGCTCACTGATCACCCTCCCGTCGAACCCCGTCGCGTACGTCGCCATCCTCGCGGCGCTCGTCACCGCGGCCATCCACCTGCTGCTCGCGCCGCGCGTGATGGCCTTCGACCAGACGCAGGGACTCCTGTTCTACCTCAACGGACTGGGGTTCGTCGGCGGCGTCGTCCTGTTTCTGAGTCGGTACTGGCGGCGGGAGTTCTACCTCGTCGCCGTCGGGTACGCGCTGGCGACCATCCTCGCCTTCTTCGTGATGGGCGGCCCCGTCAACCTGCTGGCCATCGTCTCGAAGGCGGCCGAGGCGGTCGTCGCCCTCGCCGCCGCGTACCTCTACCTCTCGGAGACGTCCGCGTGAGGTTGACCCCGCGGCGCGGGACGGTCCGCCGGCCGCGGCGTCACTGCGTCTCGCGGAGCGACGCCTCGTTGAGCGTCCCCGCGAGGTACGCGAGGCCGTCGTCGCCGACCCGGTAGTAGCCGCGGTCCGCGCACGCACGCTCGACCAGTCCGGCGCGTTCGAGGCGGCGCAGGCGACGCGCCACCGCCCGCCGCGACACCTCCTCCCCTCGCTCGGAGAGGTTCCACGCCAGCACCGCCGGCGGTATCGCGCTCCGCGTCTCGAAGAGGTACTCTAACAGCCGTTCGCTCGTCTCGTCTATCTCCGCGGACTCCCTTTCGACGCTCATGCGTCGACGTCCTCTACGTGGTCGGTCACTAGCGAGAACTCGCGACTGCCGCACTGGCAGGACCCGGCGCTGCCGAGGATGTGTATCGAGTCGTCCTCGTGCACCTCGACGGGGTACGGCGTCCCGCAGTCCTCGCAGATGCCGAGCAGTTTCATCGCGTCCCCCGCCCCGACAGGCGCTCGGCCGATAGTTCGTCCACTTCCGCCTCCGAGAGCAGGCGGAACGCCTCCTCGCCGCACTCGCACGACTCCCCGGACCGGACGGGTCGGACGTCGCCGCTCCCCGACGACTTCACCGGAATGACGTCGCCGCACACCTCGCACTCGGCGACCTGTGGCCCCTCGGTCATCACATCTCTCCTCCCCGACGTTCCGCCCGGCGCGACCATCCTCCGCCGGGTCGCTCCGCTTCCCGTCTCTGCGGACGTTCGCGGACTTCCCCCCACCCTCCGACGAAGTACATTTCGTTCAGCACGAGTGTTGTTACTATTGTCCTAACATTGAGTAAAGGGCGTGCGTGTGCGCGGGTTTATACATCATCGCCGGCGACCGCGGCTACGCGTCCTCGGCATCCGGGTCGTCCATCAGCGTGTTGTCGAGGAGGTTCTGGAGACCGCCCCGCATCCGCCGCGAGACGGACTGATGGCTGACGCTCAACCGCTCGCTGAGACCCGTCAGCGACACGCCGCGGGGGACCTCGAAGTAACCCTCCGTGAACGCGAGTTCCAGCGTCTCGCGCTGCTTCTCGGTGAGTCCGTACCGGTCCTCGTTCGAGACTCGGGGGTTCCAGACGTGGTGAATCGTGACGGGAATCTCCTCCTCCCGGAGCATCGCCTGAAACGACGAGAGGTTGTCCCGGTCGGGACCCTGCAGCCGGAAGTGCCAGCGCTCGTCGGTGCCCGTGGCGCTCTCGACAAGGAGGCCGTGTTCGGAGACGGCCGACAGGAAGCCGTCCAGTTCCTCGGCCCACTCAATCTTGTACAGCGTTCGGTCCTCCGTCTCGTTGATGGCGGTGAGCGTCGCCACTTTGGCGTCGGCCCGCACGGCGTCCTCGAACGCGCCCGTGTCGTCGGTCTCGACCCAGAAGTAGGGGATGACCGCCTCCCCGATGGGGACGAACTGGGCCAGTTCGATGCGGGCGTCGCCGTGGTCGTGGAGGATAGACCCCACCTCGAACGAGTCGCTCGGCAGGGAGAGTTCCACGACGACGATGCTCATAGCGCCCCGCGACGCGGCGGGCGTCCCGCGTCGGGCGCGACTCGCCCGAGACGGCGCCGGCCGTCCCCCGACTCCGAACTGGTGCGACCGGTCGTGAGCGCCGTGATAGTTACTATCATAGTGGCCTGCGGAACGTGCTACGGTACTCTGTGCGGCACACTCCGCGCGACCACGCGCGAATGGAGAAATCGGCGGACGCCCCGGCGTCCATCGGCCCCTCTATAATCGGGGCGCGAGTCGAACACTGTGTATCGGATTTCGGTTCTGTGAGTTGATATACTGCTCCCCGCGTGAAAGGGGTTTTGCTGATAATCACGACAGTCTCGCTCGTCGCTCACGTCTCGGTCTGACGCGGGCGCACACCACTCGATTCACGACGATAAGCGTGGACTAATGGGCGTCGCCGTCGAAGGCGGTCCATGGCCAATCCCACGCTGACCGAGGACGACCGGGCTCTGCTCGCCGCGTTGGAGTCGAGGACGGCGACGGCGGCCGAACTCGCCGACCGCACGGGCGACGACCGGTCGGCCGACGAACTCGACGAGCGACTCGACCTCATGGCGGACAACGCCCTCGTCACGAGCGTCCAAGGAGGGTACGAACTCACCGAGGACGGCCGCCGGTTGCTCCGCGCGCCGGGCGACGGGAGCGCCGACGAGACCATCGACGCGCCCGAGGAGGTGCAGGCCGCGTTCCGCGACAGGGGTCTCAAGGCCGACCGCCTCGACGCGGCCCTCGCCGCGTTCGCGTTCCTCCGGTTCTGGGGCGCGGCCACGGCGGCCGAGATAGCCGACGGCGCGTTCGGCGAGGAACCCCTCGGCTTCGACTCCGCCGCGGCGTGGTGGGACGAGTTCGCGCGCGACCAGCTCGTCGCCCTGCCGACCGTCGAACCGCCCGCGGACGACGGCGGCTTCTGGCGGTTCGACGGCCCCGCCGGCGTCACCGACATCTCGGAGGACGGCCGCAAGGTGGTGTTCGGGCGCACGCGAGAGTCCGACACCCCCGAGTACGCCAGCGCCACCGAGGCGATGGTCGAGACGGGCCTATCCGACGACCGGCGACTCGCCGTCTCGGCGGCCCTCGCGGCCCTCCAGCGGACCGACGAGGCCGACACCGGGACGCTCCGCGAGGCCGCCGCCGGCGTCGGGGCCGAGGGCGCGGGCGAGAGCGCGGACGCCGACTGGCTCGAGTCCGGCCTCCTCGACGCCCTCGAACGCCTCCCGGGGGTCGTGCGCGACGGCGACCGCTGGCGCTACACGCTCGGCCCCGACGGCTACGGGTCGGCGTGAGTCTCAGGCGTTCGTGTCGGAGTCGGGGTCGGGGTCGAACAACCCCTCCACGTCACGCCGGCGCGTCTCCCGGCGTTCGACGTGTTCCCGCAACCGCTGGTAGACCACGGGTCGGTGGGCCGAGTCGCCCGCGAAGTCCATCACGAACGCGATGAAGCGCGTCTCCGTCCCTCCCTCCCGTTCCTCGCGCGCGAACTCGACGGCGCTCTCTATCACCGCCTCGTCGTACTCGGGCGACTCCTCGGCCAGCACCTGGGCCGCCACCGCCGCCGCCTCGAAGTCGAGGTCCGCGGGGGAGAGCGCCGCGCCCTCGTGGGTGAGTCGCGGGGGCCGACGCCGCTCTATCAGTTCGGGGTCGGCGCCGAGGCGGCGCAGGTACGTCCGCACCGCGCCGACGTTCACACCGCGGTAGTCCCCCGGAAGTCCGGCGAGGTACTCGCCCGCGCTCTCGGTCAGGCCCGCCGCGCCCGACCAGTTCCGCTCGCGCGCGTGGTACACCGCGGCGGTGAACTGGATGAGTCCGTGGAGGAATCGCTCGTCGTCGCTCCCGCGTTCGAGTTCGAGCCACCGGTCCTCCCACGCGTCGTGGGCGGCGTGGTACCCCCCGGCGTTGAATATCGCGACTCCGGCGCGGACGGCGTCGTCCATGCCCCTCCGTCCGGGGCGACGCCGGAAAACGGTTGGCTCGGCGGGCGAGTGCGCGGCCGCGGTCCGGCGTCTCGCGGGTCCGGCAGTGCGAATCGCTCGCTTCGCTCGTCGCGTTGCGCCGGTAAAATGGAGCGTCCTGACGGAGTCCCACGCGAGCCGGGCGGGACGGAAGGTCCCGCTGGAAACCGGCGGCTTCGCCGCCGGTGACGGACGCGAGCGTGGGGCAAGTCAGGTCGCGAACAAAGTGAGCGTCCTGACGGAGATTTGAACTCACTCGTTTCGTTCGCTGGCGCTCACTTCACTTCCTGCTCAAATCTCTGGTGTCGCATAGACCGGCGCAGGCTCCTCGCTTCGCTCGTCACGTAGCGCCGGTAAAATGTAGCGTCCTGACGGAGATTTGAACTCCGGTCCCTGGCTCCGCAAGCCAAGAGGATAGTCCACTACCCTATCAGGACTCATTCACCGATACGCCGGACCTACATAAGACGATTACGGTCCGGAGCGAGTTAGTGTCCGGTTCACTCACGACAAGTTCTAACACCCCTCGGTTATTGGTTGGAAGTATGAAACGACGTGGGGTCCTCCTGACGCTCGCCGCCGTCTCCGGTTGCATGGGGGGCGGGTCGGCGACCGACCCGCCCGACGGGTCCGCCGACGCCGACCGCGTCGCGTCGGCGACGCCCTCTCCCGACGGCGTGACGTCGACGGCGAACACGGCCGTCCGCATCGAGTCGTTCGCCGCGACCGGAGAGTGCCCCGCCGCCGGCGACGCCACGATTCGCGTCGCCGACGCCGACGTGCTGGTCGCGGGGTGTCTCCTCGGGGCGAACGGCTGTGCGGTTCCGGCGCTCTCCGCCGCCGCGTACGACGCCGACGCGAACGTCCTGACGGTCATCGTGGGCACGGACACCCGCGGCGACGCCGACGCCTGCACGCAGGTCCGCACCCGACTCGGCTACCGCACGCGCGTGAGTCTCCTCGGCGGACTCCCCGACGCCGTGTCGGTGGTCCACGACGACGCCGACGGCCACCGCGAGGTGGCGCGGCGGAACGTGGAGGGGTGAGTTTATCACCGAAGGCGGGACCACCTCGCGGCGTGACCCGCACTCGCACGCGACGCCTCCGACGCGCGGGCCGTCGCGCCCGCCCGTTCGACCGCCCGAATCGAGACCCTCTCGCCGGAGTTCGGCGGCGGCCGAAACCGCACGACCGCGGTGAGGTGTCCCCTCAAGGACAATGCTTAAGCGCGAACCTACCCTGTTGCCCTGTACGATTGTTATGGGCGCGATAGAGGACGTTTACGGGGACATCGACGCCGACGTGGACTTCGAGGAGTTCGAGGCGGCCGTCCACGACAAAGTCGAGCAGATGGGGGGACTCGCGGACGAGGAGACGGCGGCCAAACTCATCGCACACGAACTCGCGGACGAGGAGGTGAGCGGCATCGCCGACATCAAGCCGGGGATGGACGAGGTGAAGTTCCTCGGCAAGGTCGTGAGCATCGGCGAGGTGCGCACGTTCGAACGCGACGGCGAGGACGCGGAGGACGGCCGCGTCGCCAACGTCGAGGTGGCCGACGAGACGGGGCGGGTCCGCATCTCCTTCTGGGACGACCACGCGGGCGCCGTCGAGGAGGGGCAACTCGAGGTCGGACAGGTGCTCCGCATCGCCGGCCGCCCGAAGGAGGGCTACAGCGGCGTCGAGGTCAACGTCGACAAGGTCGAACCGGACCCGGACGCCGAGATAGACGTGCAGGTGCTCGACACCTACCGCGTCGAGGACCTCTCGCTCGGCCTCTCGGACGTGAACCTCGTGGGCCGGGTCCTCGCCACCGACTCGGTGCGCACGTTCGACCGCGACGACGGCACCGAGGGCCGGGTGGCCAACCTCACCCTCGGCGACGAGACGGGGCGCGTCCGGGTCACCCTCTGGGACGACAAGGCCGACCGCGCCACCGAGGTCGAGGTGGACGACTGCGTCGAGGTGGTCGACGGCTACGTCCGCGAACGCGACGGCGACATCGAACTCCACGTGGGGTCCCGCGGCGCGGTCGAGGAGGCCGACGAGGAGGTCGAGTACGTGCCCGAGACCACCGACGTCGCGGACTTCGAAATCGGACAGACCGTCGACCTCGCGGGCGGCGTCATCGAGACGGACCCCAAGCGCACGTTCGACCGCGACGACGGGTCGACCGGACAGGTGCGCAACGTCCGCGTGAAAGACGACACCGGCGACATCCGGGTCGCCATGTGGGGCGAGAAGGCCGACCTCGACGTGGACCTCGGCGACTACGCCGTGTTCACCGACGTGGAGATACAGGACGGCTGGCAGGACGACCTCGAAGCCTCCGCGGGGTGGCGCTCCACCGTGACCGTGATGGACGAACACCCCGGCGACGGCCCGGACCTCGCCGAGACCGGCGGCGCGGCCGAGACCGAGTCCGAGGCGGCGACCGAGGGCGGCCTCGCGGCGTTCGCGGGCGACGCCGACACCGACGCCGGGTCGTCCGCGTCCGGCGACGCGGCCGGCGGGTCCGGAACTGGAACCGGAACTGGCGCGGAGAGCGAAAGCGACGCCGCCGACGCGGCCGGTCAGGAAGAGGAGTTCACCGGCACCGTGGTGCAGGCGGGCAGTCCCGTGGTGTTAGACGACGGCACCGAGACGCGGAGCGTCGAGACGGACGCCGACCTCAGACTGGGCGAGGAGGTGACCGTCCGGGGTCGCCTCCGCGACGGCCGCCTCCACGCCGACGAGGTCCGGTGAAGAACGAGGCGACGCCCGGCCGCCTCCGCGCCGGGACGACTTCGGTCCGCTTCCGCCACGCACCCGTCCGGTTCTGCGACCGGGCTTCCGTTCTCGGCGGGCGGACTCTCCCCCGGCGCTACGGAAAGGATTATACACCGCTCGGCCGCGATATGTGGGTATGAGCGTTGAGTTACCGTTCGCCCCGGTAGACACCATCATCCGTCGAAACGCCGGGGACCTCCGGGTGAGCGCCGACGCCTCGGAGGAACTCGCCCGCCGCATCCAGTCCCACGGCGCGGACCTCGCGGCGGACGCGGCCGACCGGGCGACGGCCGACGGGCGGAAGACCCTGATGGCCTCCGACTTCGACGTGGAACGGGTGGTCGACCGCGACTCCCTCGAACTCCCCGTGGCCCCCGTCGACCGCATCGCCCGACTGGAGATAGACGGCCGGTACCGCGTCTCGATGGAGGCCCGTATCGCGCTCGCCGACATCCTCGAAGACTACGCCGACAACGTGGCGAGCGCCGCCGCGACGCTCGCTCGGCACGCCGACCGGCGTACGGTCCAGTCCGAGGACATCGAAACGTACTTCGAACTCTTCGCGTAGCATGGAGTTCGGCTACAGCGAGACGTGCCTCGCACACGACACCGGGGACCGTCACCCGGAGAACCCCGACCGACTCCGCGCTATCCGCCGAGCGCTCGCAAAGCGCCACGGCGTCGAGTACGTAGACCCCGGCCCCGCGAGCGAGGCGGCTGTGGCCGCCGTCCACGACGACGACTACGTCGAGGAGGTGAAGGAGTTCTGCGAGGCGGGCGGCGGTAACTGGGACCCCGACACCGTCGCCGTCGAGGAGACGTGGGACGCCGCCCTCGCCAGCGCCGGACTCGCCCAGTGGGCGGCCGAACGCGCCCTCGCCGGCGACGACGGGCGCGACACCCCTTTCGCCATCGGCCGGCCGCCGGGCCACCACGCCGTCTACGACGACGCCATGGGCTTCTGTTTCTTCAACAACGCCGCCGTCGCCGCCCAGTACGTTCTGGACGAGGGCGACGCCGACCGCGTGGCCGTGTTCGACTGGGACGTCCACCACGGCAACGGCGTTCAGGACATCTTCTACGACCGCGGCGACGTGTTCTACGCCTCCGTCCACGAGGAGGGTCTCTACCCCGGCACCGGCGAGATAGGCGAGACGGGCGAGGGCGACGGCGAGGGGACCACGCTCAACGTCCCGCTGTCGGCCGGCGCGGGCGACGAGGCGTACCTGCTCGCGTTCGACGAGGCCGTCGAGCCCGCCGTCTCGGCGTTCGACCCCGACCTCGTGCTGGTGAGCGCCGGGTTCGACGCTCACCGCCACGACCCCATCTCGCGGATGCGCGTCTCCACCGAGGGGTACGCCCTCCTGACCGACCGGGTGCGGTCGCTCGCCGACGACGCCGGCGCCGGTCTCGCGTTCGTGCTCGAAGGCGGCTACGGCCTCGACACGCTCTCGGAGGGCGTCACGATAGTCCACGAGACGTTCGACGGTCGCCGCCCGCTCGACCCCGAGGACGGCGGCCCCTCCGAGAGCGCGAAGGACGTGGTGGCCGACGTGCGCGCGGCCCACGGCCTCGACGACCGAGACTGACGCGGTCGACCCGCCCCGTGTCGGGTCCGATCCGGTCGGGCCGGGCGGGCCGGGCGGACGGAGTCCACACGCCGGCGACGACAGGCCGTCCGGCCTACGGCCGCGGGTCGAAGTAGCGCGCGAGTTCCGCCCCGAAGTCGTGGGTGGCGCCGTGACCGTCGTCCGCGAGCGCCGCCAGTTCGTCGCCCACGAGCACGTCGTAGCCCTCGGATTCGAGCGAACGCTCGACGTGCGCGCCGAGGGCCACGTCGAACAGCGCGTCGCTCTCGACGAACGCGACGGCGGAGTCGAACTCGCGCTCCCGTTCGACCACGTACCGGTCGCCGTCGACGAACGGCCCGTACACGTCCTCGTCGGCGTACCCCTCGTAGAACCCCTCGGCGTGGGCGCGGACCCCCACCGGCGGCCCCTCGTGGCGCTCGACGCTCGGCAGTTCGGCCACCGCGAGTTCGAAGAGGAGCACCGCTCGCTCGCCCGCGAACGTGGTGGCGCGGACGGGGACGAACCCCCGCCGGTCGAGTTCGCCGCCGACGCCGTCGAGCGACTTGTGGAGCTGCGGGTAGAGCTGGTCGTCCACCACGTCGGGTGTCTCGAACACGACGGCCAGCGGCGTGGTTCCCCGGCGGTCGATGTGTGCCAACACTTCGTCGGGCGAGAGCGGGTCGGGGTCGGGGGGGAAGAACACCTCCTCGCGGGGGTCGGCGAGGAAGGTCCGCGCGTAGTGCTGGAGGCGCGCGACGTTCTCGCTCGAACACACCGCGGCCACGTTCCGGCCGGGGTCGGTCGGGTCTATCACCACCAACGGGTCGTCGAACTCGCGGGTCCCGTGGTCGGCGGGGTCGAACCGCACCGGCGGAGACCAGTCGGCCGCCGCCCGGAGCACCGACTCGAAGTCGCCGTACTCCAACACGAGGAGTTCGGTGAGGTAGCCCGAGAACCCGCGCGTCCTGAGGTCGCTCCCGTACGCGCCGACGCCCTTGAGGAACCGCTTGAACACGCGTACCTCGGCCGCGAGTTCGTCGTCGATGCGCTCCCGGAGGTACTCGTTGTGGAAGGGCGTGCGGTCCACGGCCGACCGGATGTCGGCCGCGCTCTCCACGTCGTAACAGGGAACGAGGTCCACGTCGAACCCGTCCACCTCGCCGGTGACGTAGGGGTGTTCGGCGAACTCCTCGGTCCCGTCGGGGAGCACCTCGCGCCCCACCCGCAGGCCGTACGTTTCGAGTTCCTCGCGGTCGAGGTCCGCCGGGAAGCGCACGAACACGTCGATGTCGCGGTCGCCCGACAGCCACGTCCCGCGCGCGGTCGACCCCACCTGTAGCACGTCGGCGTCGACCGGGAGGTCGGCTATCGCCGCCCGGACGCGGGCCGTGACCGCCTCGGCCGCGGCGTCGAGGCGCGCCCGCTCCGTCTCGTCGGGGTCGATCCGCTCGCGGACGCGCGAGACGACCCGCCGTACCTCGGACATGCTCCGCGCTTCGCGCGGGCGACGCGAAAGACTGTCGGATGTGCCGCGGGTGTCGAACTCCCGCAGGGCCGGGCGAAAACGAAAGCCCTATCAAATAACTGCGACAACGATTGACTGCGTAACGCGGCGCGTTGCCGTCGTAGCTCAGCTGGTAGAGCGCCTCGCTGTTAACGAGGTGGTCCCAGGTTCGAGTCCTGGCGACGGCGTTTCTCTCTCACCTATCTCGCTAGTCTCGTCGCCGTCCGCGTCGCTCCGCCGTCGGGCGGCTAGAAGGTAACGCTAAAGGGGCGTCCACCGAAATCCACTATCGAGGGCCCTTAGCTCAGTCTGGTCAGAGCGCTCGGCTCATAACCGGGTGGTCATGGGTTCGAACCCCATAGGGCCCATCGAGACTTCTGCGCTACTCGCCGCGGCGACGCTCGGCCGCCGGTTCGACGGAACGTGGTGTCCCGGTGGGGAGCGTCCCGACTCGGGCCTACTCCTTCGTGGACGAGTTCCGCGACGTCTCCCGTCGGTCGTTCGGCTGAGTGACGAAGAGCGAGTAGAGTATCAGCGCCATGCCGACGGCGAGGAATCCCGTCTGTACCGTCCCGGAGACGAACACCGAGAGGTGGGCGACGTCGTACAGCAGTCCTTCGAGGACGGAGCCGACGCTGATGAGCGCGAAGCCCGCGGCGACGAACAGCATCCGGTGGCTCCGCTCTCGGAGGTACGCCCGGTACCCCTGATACGCGACGAGCAAGCCGAGAACGACGACGACGAACTTGGCGGCGACGAGGCCGAGATGCATCACTCGTCGTACCCCTGCATCGAGTCCCAGATACTACGAAGGCTGTCCGGCGCGTCGTTCCGTCGGGTGAGTTCCACGTCGAATCCCCCGTCTTCGAGCGTGACGTCGAGGCGTTCCACGTTCGCCTCGTACAGTTCGTAGTGGTTCCCGTCCGCGCTGACCTTCGTGTGAGACTGCAACAGCCCGTGGTCGAGGAGGTCCTCGATACGCCGGTATATGGTGGTCAACGACGCCTCGCAGTGTCCTTCGAGCGCCTGCGCCGACATGGGTCGCTCGTCGGCCGCCGCCAAGATGCCGCGGACCGCGTCGTCGCCGAGGAGTGCGAGAAGCCGGTCGTCCGCGCTCTCGCGTCCGCTCATGCCATCACGGTGGCTCGCACGTCGTCATATCTCTACCGGTCCCGGTCACCGCCGACTCTCTGCCCGCGCGGAACTAATACTCCTCCGCGCGTTTTCACGAGCGAAAACACCCGTCGCGGCTTATTTACGCCGCCGTCGAACGGACGAGCATGAGTACCGGACGGCGGAGAGTCGGTCTCGGGTTGCTCGCAGTCTGCAGCGCACTGCTGCTCGTCACCTCGGGGGTCGCCCTCGCGCACGGCGGCGAGAGCACCGAGACCACGGCCACGATGACCCACCACGACGCGGAGCGCACCCACGAGACGACCGAGGCGAGTCACGACGGCGCACACACGGGAACCGCCGCGACGCACCACGGCGGAGAGGAGACCCACCGGACGAGCGACGGTCACGCGCACGGCGGCGACGGGAGCGCCGGGTCCGACCACCACGGGTCGGGCGCGGAGAGCGCCTCCG
This sequence comes from Haloferacaceae archaeon 50, assembly GCA_046097085.1. Classification (GTDB taxonomy): domain Archaea; phylum Halobacteriota; class Halobacteria; order Halobacteriales; family Haloferacaceae. The sequence goes on from CP175567.1 coordinate 1,106,047, forward strand.
GCCACGGGCACGACGACCACGACGACGGCGGACTCCTCGGCGGGTGGCTGTCGAGCGTCGGCGGCCTCTTCCTCCTCGGCGCCGTCGCGACGACTCCGGCCTACCGCTACCTGCGGTCGGCGGAGGGGGTTGCCCTCACGCCCGTCCACCTCGTCGGCGCGCTCCTCGCGCTGTTCACGGCCGCCGTCCACCTCTACCTGTTCTTCGAGCACGGGACCCTGACGATGCTGCTCGCGGGACTCGGGTTCGTCGGCGGGGTCGTCCTCCTCTTCGCGGGCGTCGCGCGGCGGTACCTCTACCTCGCCGGGATAGCCTTCACGTTGGTTCAGATGGCCCTCTGGGTCGACGCCGGGATGCCCCACCTCGCCAGTTTCGGACTCCTAGACAAGGTCGTCCAAGCGGCTCTGGTCGCGGTGCTCGGATACCTGTACGTGCGCGATGAGTCCGGCGTACGGGGGTGAGCGGCGGGGCGGCGTGACGGCCGTTCGACGTCGCGCGGTCGTCCTCGCGCCGTCCGCGTCGCCCCGCCGTCGGGCGGCTAGAAGGTAGCGCTAAAGGGGCGTCCACCGAAATCCACTACCGAGGACCCTTCGCTCAGCCTGGTCAGAACGCTCGGCTCGTAGCCGGGTGGTCACGGGTTCGAGTCCCAGACAACCCGTCGAGGTTCCTCACTACTCGTCGTAGAGGCTCTCAGAGCGTCCCGTACGTTGTCGACCCTGTACGGTGGACCAGTATCCTCGCCGGAACCCTCCTGTTGACGTGGAGTCTAATATCGAGGACGCCGTACGAGAGCGATCGCCGTGAGAGTCGATGCGTGGTAAGGTAGCGCCTCCACCGGTCGGCGCGTCCTCGAACGTCCCCAGAACGCGGTGTCCCCTCCTCGTTCGGTTTCGAGGAGGGGATTCAGCACCGAACTCTCAATCGTCGGTCGGTCTGCCAGCGGCGCTCGCGATCGTGTCCGTGGACTGCTTCGAGATCCAGAACCGCGCGAACGCGTATCCAACCACGAAGATCAGTAACGCGAGACCGAGTAGGGCGGACCCGGTTACGAGGCCGTACGAAGCGGCGTAGCTCCCGAGGACCAGCATGGTCGCTGCGATGCCGACGACGTACGCGGTCGTCGGGAGACTAAACGGCCTCTCGACGTCGGAGTGAGACTTCTTGAGCTTGATCGCGAGTCCGAACACCCAAAGGTACGCCAACAGCCACGCGGCCGTCGCAGCACTGATAAGCAGCGTAACTGTCTGCGAGAAGAACGTCGGAACGAGAACGATACCGGCCGTAAGACCGATCGCTGGCCACGGGGACTCGAATCGAGGGTGTAGCCACGCGAACTGCTTCGGCCACAGCCCTTCCCGAGCCATCGCGTAGATGATCCGTGGGATCGCAGCGTAGGCAGCAACCAACGCTCCCATCGTCGACGCGAACGAAGCGAGCGCGGCCATCCCGATGCCGAGGTCGCCCAAGAGCAAGCCACCGATCTGAATCTGCGGGGCGTTGCCGAGGAACACTGCCCGGCGAACGGCCGGGTTCAGAACCGAGGCGACACCGAGACCCATCACTAACCCGACGACGAGAATCACGACGGCACCGAGGAACACCCCCCGTGGGATGTCCCTCTCGGGGTTCTTCACCTCCTCGACGAGTGGAGTCGCGAATTCGAGACCGATGAACGCCCACACACCGAGCGTACTCGCGATGAGCACTCCCGTCCAACCGAACGGCACGAACTGGCCGGTCAAGACCGTGATATCTGCTGCCCCTTGGTTCGTGAAGCCAAACAGTGCGAGGAGGCCGAAGATGACACGGATGCCCAGATTGACGGCGATGAGGAGAACCTCGATGATGAGCGTCGTGCCGATCCCGAGCATGTTCACACCGACTGCGAGCGCATTGAGGACCAGGATCCAGACGATGACGGAGCCCACGTCGAGCGACTGGACCATCGCACTCGCTCCCGCCGTCGATTCCGCAGCCCATACGAGCCCGAACAGCAGCCAGTACCCCGTACCGATTCCCGCAGCGAGTGTCAGGGCACTCCGCCGGTCTCCGTTCGAAAACGCCTGTTTCGTGTACTCGTAGATCTGCCCCGCCTTGGGAAACATCGTCGTGAGCTCGGTGAACGCGAGCGCAGCTAGGAGGTTGACAGCGAACCCCAGCAACAACGCGATCGCGAACGCGGGACCTGCCTGTCCGACGAGGATATACCCCCCTGCGAACGTCGAAGTGGAGACGACTAAACCTACCGCGATGACTGCTGGTCCCCACCAGCTGACTGTATGGTCGAACTCCGAGCCGTCCAGTTCTGGATCTTCGGTAGCCATGCTTATCGGGCCTCTCTGGCGAGTTCTGGACGACCAATTCCCGTCGTACCTCTTCGAGTCTGCAGTTCTGGGCTACTGTACCGTGGTAACATTCCACCGAGTGTGCCCCCGGTTAACACAATACACTTGCCTCGGTAATTTACGGCTGTTTAAGAGTCGCCGCCCGTATCTAGGGATAATCCGTTCCAACCGTCCCATCTTCACAAGTGAAGGTTACAGAGGACAAATTTCGTTTCGCGATACGGCGCATTACTGAAGTAGTGGTACAGAGTTTTGTACGAGTGTAGGTAACACCAGTAGAGATGGACCCCTTCGACGACGCTGCTGACTCGTCCTTTCGTCTCGTCTGGACGGATCTTCACGGCATCGCACGGGGCACACTGCTCCCGGCCTCACAGCTCGGATCCACGAGGGACGAAGGGGTCGGGTTCGCCAGCGGCGTCAGCGAGTTTACGCTCGAACCCGGATTCGTGACTGACGCCCGCTACGGACCCGAACACGGCGATATGATAGCGGTAGCCGACCCGAGTTCGATTTCCTCGCTTAGTTGGCGCGAGAACGAAGCGGTCGTTTTCTCGGACCTGACGACGCCGGGCGACGAACCGTTCGACCTGTGTACGCGGAGCGTGCTTCGAGAAGTCGTCTCCGAGTTCGAAACCCTGGGCTACACTCCCTACACCGGTGTCGAACTAGAGTTCTCGCTGTTACGCTCCGAAGACGGGTCGCTGGCCCCGTACAACACTCGTAGTTCGTACGAGTTGGAGGCCTTGGACCAAGCGGCCGAGCGTATCGAGGAGTGGCGCACGGCGTTGAGGACTGCGGGGTACGACTCGCGCGATATTCACGCGGAGTCGCAACCCGGTCAGTTCGAGTTGGGCCTGCGCTACGACGACCCCGTGACCATCGCCGACGGGGTCGTCTTCTGTCGCCACATGCTCAAGTCGCTCGCCCGCCGCCACGGGCTCAAAGCGACGATGATGCCTCGGCCTCACTCCGGAGAGGACGCGAACGGACTGCACTTTCATTTCAGCCTCTGGGACGAAAGCGGCTCGAAGAACCTGTTTGCGAGCGACGACCGGACTCTCGAATTCCCTGACGGATCACCGGACGGAGGACTCTCTGATGACGCGCGGCATTTCCTGGGTGGAGTTCTAGATCATGCGATGGCACTGACTGCGGTCTGTGCGCCCACGGTGAACTCCTACAAGCGGCTCGTCCCCGGTAGATGGGCTCCAGTCAACGTTGCGTGGGGACCGGACAACCGTTCGACAGCGATACGGATTCCACCGGAGTTCGGGGCGGGGACGCGCATCGAGTTCCGCATCCCCGACTCCGCCGCCAACCCGTACTTAGCGCTCGCAGCTACACTTGCTGCGGGTCTCGATGGACTCCGCAATCGAACTAAACCGGACCCACCGACGCTCGCGAACGCCTACGATGAAGAGCACGATCACCTGCCTCGGACGTTGTGGTCAGCGGTCGATCACCTCGAAACGAACACTGTCCTTCGGAACACGCTCGGAGACACGCTCATCGACGAGTTCGTGAATCTGAAGCGGGACGAATTCGACCGTTCGCGGGAGAGCGTCTCGGCGTGGGAGCGGTCGGAGTACTTGGACAACTTCTGACTAGAGACGACGCTCTGCTCGACGTTTATCGCGTTCGCCGATCGACGTTCACCGTAGAATCGGGACCGCTGCGGCGAGTATCTTCGCCTCAGAACGGCGAAGATGCTCGCCCACCGTAGAGACGTTGGCGTCGTCGAGTTCTGCCAGCGTCTCGATGTTGCACTTGCGTGGCGACTCGTAGTAACCGTGCTCGATAGCTCGGAGGAGAACCTCTCGCTGTCGCGGTGAGAGATCCTGTACTGCTTGTCTGATCTCCCCGATGCCCGTGAGCAGTCGGTTCTCCTGTGGCGATTTCAGTCCGTCCACTTCGAGTACGCCGAGCGCCTGTAACTCCGCGTGTGCCCGACTCGCGTGCTCGTGGTCTGCAGTCAGGACGCTCCAGTGTTCACGGCCGTTCGAGACGGTCGCTGGCATCGCTGGAAAGCACTGGTTCTCCAAGAGAATGTTCAGGACCGGTTCGGTCTTCGGGTCGTGGTCGTAGTTGCCGACGAGACTGATGACCGCCGTCTCCCTGTCGCTGTCGTAGTTGACGAGTTGTGCTGTGGACATCACCTCGTGAGCCTCCAACCACTCGACGAGACGGTCGACATCGCCCGATTCTACGTTCGCTGCCTCGATCATCGTAACGCTGTTGCCGCGCACTCGATAGGAGTAGACGATAGTTGCCCTCAAATCCGGGAACTCGTCGTTGACCGTCTCCGTCCAGCATCCACGATGTGTGATTTTGAACGTGTATTCGAGCATGCCACTTCGCCTTCTCTGAGATGGGTTACCTTTACATATTATATACGACTTTCTCTCGGGTGCTGATAACTGCTGACGGAGGCGGGCGAGGAACGAAACTGTAGCAGGACTGGACGAACGTACGCCTTCACTTCTCACTCCCTCGGTGAGGACGCACTCAGCGCCTCCTTTTTGGTAGACGAGGGTCTACTTCCCATCGACGCGAGTGTGGTTAAAAACAGTCGCAAATAAACGTACAAAGAGTAATCCACCGAAACTCCGTACCACCGATGCAAATGAATAGCAATGCACACGGTCGCGCCACCGCTCGTCGGGAGACTCTGGCCCAGGTGCGAGCGGTGAACCGAGTGGTGAGCAAGACCACCAGAGGCGGCACGCTTCATCTCTGATCCATGACGTCCGAACTGGAATCGTCCATCACTGGGTCGCGTCGATCCTTCGAGTCTATTCGCGAGGTACTCGCAAAGGCCAACGAAGAGAAAACCGGGGACGAACTCGCGGGAGTCGCCGCAGACTCCGCTGCCGAACGGGTGGCTGCCAAGGACGTCCTCAGTCGGACCACGCTGGCCACCCTCCGTGAGAACCCCGTGGTGCCCTACGAAGACGACGAAGTTACGCGCGTCATTCAAGAGAGTGTCGACGAGGCCGTCTACGAGAAACTCCGAGGCTGGACCGTCGCCGACCTCCGGGAGTTTCTCGTCGACGGGCAGACCACCGAAGCAGACATCGACCAGATCCGTCCAGGGTTGACCAGCGAGATGATCGCGGCCGTCGCGAAGATCATGTCCAACCTAGATCTGATTCAGGCGACGTCGAAGATGACGGTCACCGCCTGCTGCAACAACACCATCGGAACCGAGGGGACACTCTCGTTTCGGCTCCAACCGAACGATCCGACAGACGACGTGGAGAACATCCGCCATTCGATCCGGGAAGGTCTCTCGTACGGCGTCGGTGACGCGGTCATCGGTATCAATCCGGTCGAGGACGACCCAGAACAGACGAAACGCCTTCTCGAGGTGACGAACGAGTTCATCGAAACGTGGGAGATACCGACGCAGAACTGTGTTCTCTCGCATCTGACGACGCAGGTCGAGGCTGTCCGAAACGGTGCGCCTGCCGACCTCCTCTTTCAGAGTCTAGCCGGTACCGAAGCCGGTAACGAGAGCTTCGGCGTCGACGTCGACCTTCTGGACGACGCCTACGAGTTCGGCGAGGAACACTGCACTGGGTCCGGTCCCAACTTCATGTACTTCGAGACGGGACAGGGATCGGAACTGTCGAGCGACACACACGCGGGCGTCGACCAAGTGACGCTAGAAGCTCGCTGTTACGGGCTGGCGAAGCGCTACGACCCGTTTATCGTCAATACGGTCGTCGGGTTCATCGGCCCGGAGTACCTCTACGACGGAAAGCAGGTCATCCGAGCCGGGCTCGAAGACGTCTTCATGGGCCAGCTCACTGGAATCTCGATGGGAATCGACGCCTGCTACACGAACCACATTCAGGCGGATCAGAACGATATCGAGAACCTGGCAGTACTGCTGACCGCCGCCGGATCGAACTACTTCATCAGTGTCCCGATGGGCGACGACACGATGCTCAACTACCAGTCGAACAGCTATCACGATGCCTCTGCGCTGTGGGACGTCTTCGACGTTCGCCCAGCCCCGGAGTTCGAGGCGTGGCTCGAAGAGATGAACATCGCCAAGGACGGCCAACTCACCTCGAGAGCCGGTGACCCGACAGCGTTCGTAGGCACCCCCGAGGAACGGCGGCCGGAGGAAGTGACCAACTCATGAGCGACACTGAGGGACCTACCGACCCAGAAGACGAGACGGCGCTCGATCGAATCGCTAGTTCGGGTCCGTCCCGGCTCGGCGTCGGTCGAAGCGGGACGCGTCCTCGGACCGCATCCGTACTCTCGTTTCGCGCTGATCACGCCCGGGCACGTGATGCCGTTCTCACGCGCGTTTCGGCGGAAACAATCGAGGAAGCCGGCCTCCTGAAGGTCACCAGTTTAGTGTCTGACCAGGACGAGTACCTCGCACGTCCCGACCGGGGTCGGCAGATCAGTGACGAGACGGTATCGCAGATCCGTGAGGCGTGCGTCCACGCGCCCGACGTGCAGATCGTCGTGTGTGACGGTCTCAGTTCGACGGCCATCGAGGCGAACGTTACCGACCTCCTCCCGATGCTCGTAGACGGACTCGAAGATCGAGGATTCACTGTTGGCACCCCGCTGTTCGTCGAATTCGGCCGAGTCGACGTCATGGACGTCATCGGGGAGACGCTCGACGCCGAGATCGTCGTGAACCTCGTCGGGGAGCGTCCTGGACTCAACACCGCCGAGAGCCTGAGCGCGTACCTAGTCTACGACCCCGACCCCGAGAAGCCGACGGCCAAGAAGTCGGTGATCTCGAACATTCATCCTGACGGGCTTCCGGCGGTCGAAGCCGGAGCACAGATCGTCGATCTCGTCGAAACGATGCACGAACAACAGGGTAGCGGTCTCGATCTGGAATGAGCGGCCGGTGAGATGGTTCGAGAAGCCGCTACTCTGACGAGCGTCGGAATCGACATCGGCACGACGACGACACAGCTCGGCGTCAGCGAGCTCACCGTCTCGTCGGCGGGACTCGGCGCCGTCGACGTCGAGATCGAATCGACGGAGGTCGTCTACCGAAGCACCGTCTACGAGACGCCTCTTCTCGACCGGCGGACTCTGGACGTCGAAGCGATCGAGGAGTTGGTCACGTCGGAACTGGAGCGGGCCGGGTACACCCCGTCAGATATCGACAGTGGTGCAGTCATCGTAACTGGGGAGTCTTCGTACAAGACGAATGCCGAGGAGCTAGTGACCCGTATCGCGGCCGGCGCGGGGGAGTTCGTCGTCGCGGCGGCAGGGCCCGAGCTGGAGTCGGTTCTCGCGGGGACCGGCTCGGGTGCAGCCGCGTGGGCTGCCGACGAACAGGCGACTGTTCTCAACGTGGACGTCGGTGGAGGGACGACCAACATGTGTTTGTTCGCCGGGGACTCGGTCGTCGAGACACGCTGCCTCGACGTCGGCGGAAGACTGGTTCGCTTCGACACGTCGAAGCGGGTTACGCACATCTCCGACCCAGCGGCACTGTTGATCGACGAAGCGAATCTCGACATCCGAGTTGGTAGCCGGCCGAGCAAGTCGGAGCTCCACGAACTCGCGAGTCTGATGGCCGACGCGGTCTTCGAGACGATCGAGGGTGCCGAACCGAGTCCGCTGACAAGCGAGCTGACCATCGGGGAGAGCGAGTACACCTCGCGCTCTATCGATGGCATCTCCGTTAGCGGTGGCGTGGGACGATTGATCGCGGGAAGCGATGATGCGGAGCGGGACCCCTTCGCCTATGGCGACCTCGGTGGAACGCTCGCGACTGCGATCCGCGACCGGCTAGAGGCCTCGTCGTACACCATCCGTGCCCCGATAGAGACGATTCGCGCGACCGTCATCGGTGCAGGGACACGAACGACGTCGTTCAGCGGGACGACTGTCTCCCTCGACGAATCCGTTCTCCCCTTACAGAACCTTCCCGTCGTCGTCGCGGAGCTCTCTGAAGCCGACGCCGCGTCGATGGGAGGTGACCTCCGGCGGTGTCTCGAACGGGGGATGGAACTGTACGAGGAAGACTCGTCGACCGGACTTGCGTTGGCGCTCCCGGCGATGGACTCGTTGTCGTACGACCGAATCACTGCACTCGCACGAGCCCTCGACCGAGCGTACGACGAGTCTAGATACTACTGCTCGTCGAAGCCGCGCGTAGTCGTCGCCAGACAGAACTGCGCCAAGGCTCTGGCCCAACGTCTTCGCGCCGTCTCAGACAGTACGTCGCCACTCATCGTCATCGACGAAATCGCCGCGAGCGACGGTGACTATCTGGATATCGGCGAACCGGTACTGTCTGGCCAGAGCGTTCCGGTCGTGGTCAAATCACTCGCGTTCGGAAACGAGAGCTCGGAAGCGTGACTCGGCTTCCGTGACGGATCCGTTTCGGTTTCTCACCGTTCCGAGTGTGCTCCCCGGCGGGAGATAACAGGAACTGGAAGCAAAGGTGTCCTTACAGTCCGGGCGACTTCACCCACCGGCCCCGCTCCTATTCAGGTTCCGAGACAGTGACGGGCTACGGACCGATATCCTGGGGCGACCGAGTACTCACCGGGATCGATCGCGGGACGGCCTCCGCCCGCCTCGGCGTCGTTCACTCCCCGTGTCGGTCCACCCGGTAGACCGTCGTGGTTCCGCTGAGTTCGTTGGCCACCGCGACGAGGGGGTCGTCCACCGGACTCTCCGCGCGCGAGACGAACGTCACGCCCTCCGGGCCGAGGTCGCCGGCGTCGCTCGGCGACGCGGAGCCGTCCGCCACGTCGGGTAGCGGGTCCACGTCGAAGTTCCGGTTGTTGACGTACTGGACGAACGACGGCGACGCCGGGTCCGAGACGTCGTAGACGACGACGCTCCCGATGCGTTCGAGGCCGACGAACGCGTAGGGTCGCCCGTCGACGCGGCCGACGGTGATACCCTCGGGTTCGGGTCCCTTCGCGGTGCTCTGGACGAACGGCGCGTTCCGGAGACCGTCCGCGTTGAAGTACTCGGGGTGGTGCATCGCCACGAGCAACTCGAAGTCCGCGCCGCTGTCGTACACGAGTTCGCCGTCGGTCGTCCAGACGGAGAACGAGCGACCGCCGAACGCGTACACCTCCTCGTGGCGCCCGTCGCCGTCGACGTCGCCCAGTGCCGTCGTGGTGAGGAGGTTCCCGAGGTGTTCGGGTCGCTGGAGGTCCGCCACGTCGTCCACCCCAGCCACGCCGTCGAGGTCGAACGCGTCCGGGTCGAGGTCGAGGTCGGCGACGGTCGCCACCTCGCTGAACCCGTCGTAGTCGCGCATGGTCCCTTCGTTCGCGGTGACGAGGTACGTCTCGCCGTCCACCTTGTAGGAGTCGACGGCGTCCGGTTGGTACATGCCGTAGACGGGCCAGTTCCGGATACAGATGCGGTCGACGTCGCTGGCGTCGAGTTCGTTCCCGGTCGCGTTGTGGTCCTTGAACCCGAACGGGTGGATATCCTCGACGGTCGCCGACGCGACGTCGACGACGGCGAGGGCGTTGTTGACCTGCAACACGACGTACGCCGTCTCCGAGTCGGACGAGACGGTCAGGTACTCGGGTTCGAGGTCCGTCGACGCCGTCGCGTCCGGGCCGAAGATGCGCACGCCGCGGTCCCGGAGTTCGTCCTCGTGGCCGTCGTAGGCGGCGAAGTCCGCTCGGTCGACGCTCGCCGACGCGACGCCCTCGCGCACGTCGACGACGCTCACCGTCCCCGGCGGGTCGTCGGCGTAGTCGTCGCTGGGTTCGCCCGAGTCGGCCGTGAGCACGTGCGTCCCGTCCGGCGTGAACGCGACTTTGTCCGGGCCCGCGCCGACCGTGACGTTCGTCAGGTGCGTTCGCTCGGCGGCGTCGTAGAAGACGACGCGCCCGCGGTCCTGCGGGGTTTCGGCGACGACGGCCACCGCCAGCACCGCCGTCTCGCCCGCACCCTCGCCGACCGGAACCCCGTCCCGGAGCGCGATGTTCGTCACCTCCCCGGCGTCGTCCCACGCGTCTTCGAGAGCGAGTCTGTCGCGCCGGACCGGTTCGCTCGGGTCCGACACGTCGAGGACGTCCACGCCGCCGAGTTCGGCGTTGACGACGAAGAGTTCGTCGCCGTCCGCGCCGTGTGCGATTATCTCGGCCGCGTCCTCGTCGAACTGACCGGACTCGAACCGGCCGACCTGCCGGAGCGAGACGCCGCGGCCGCCGCCGCCCGCCGGGTGGGGGTCTGTCATCGGGCGTCGGAGAAACCGCCGGCAGCCGCATAACGCTTGTCGCCCGCAGGAGACCCGACGTCCGCCGCCGGGCGTCACGAAGGCGGTCCGAGTCGGGGGGAAACTCCGACCGTGCCTGTCGACTGTGCGATGCTGACGGCCGCGTCAGCAGTCGGACGTACGTTAGAACTACGATATAAATCTTGGTTAAAGTCTAGATAATATGAACGATGAGATGGGTCGAATAGAGGGTGGTCGGCGGGGGTGGACTCGCGTCTCGTCTCGAGTTCCGTCATGGAGTTCCGCCACCATCTAATTTCCATCTCTATCGAACAGTAACAAACACGTCCGGTATCGTTTAGTTTCCACTTCTGCAAGTACGTGAACAGATGTTACCGATCGAAGACAGTCCGCTGACGCGCGACGGCAAGGTGCTCGTGCTCGCACACGACCACGGGTTGGAGCACGGGCCGGGCAAGTTCGAGGGTGTCCGGGAGCGACTGGACCCGGAGACGGTCTTCGAGATGGCGACCCACGACGCGGTGACGGGCTTCGCCGTGGGGAAGGGTCTCGCGGAGACCTACTACCCCTCCTACGAGGACGACGTGACGCTCCTCGCGAAACTGAACGGTACCTCGTCGCTCTGGGTGGGCGAACCCGACAGCGCCGTCAACTGGTCCGTCGAGTACGCGGCCGAACTCGGCGCCGACGCCGTGGGCTTCACCGTCTACCCGGGGTCGAACCACGAGACGGAGATGGCGGAGGAGTTCCGCGACGCGCAGGAGGCCGCCCGCGAGTTCGACCTCCCCGTGGCGATGTGGTCGTACCCGCGCGGGCAGGGCATCAAGGACCACCGCAAGCCCGAGGTCGTCGCGTACGCCACGCGCATCGCGCTGGAACTCGGGGCCGACGTGGCGAAGGTGAAGTACCCCGGGAGCCGCGAGGCGATGGAGCGAGCCGTCGAGGCGGCCGGGGACTGCGAGGTGGTGCTCAGCGGCGGTCCCAAGACCGACGACTACGAGTTCCTCGCCACCGTCGAGGCCGCGATGGACGCGGGCGTCTCGGGCCTCGCGGTCGGCCGCAACGTCTGGCAGCACGAGGACCCCCGCTCGCTGCTGGACGCGCTCGAAGCGGTCGTGTTCGAGGGCGCGACGGCCGACGAGGCGCTCGACGCCCGACCATGATACTCACGGTCACCCCGAACCCCGCCGTGGACCACACGCTCCAACTCGACGAGGAACTGGAGTCGGGCACCGTCGCCCGGACCGACGCCGCGCAGTTCGACCCCGGCGGCAAGGGCATCAACGTCTCGAAGTACCTCGTCGCACTCGACGCCGAGACGGTGGCCACGGGGTACGTCGGCGACTTCCTCGGGCGGTTCCTCCGAAAGCGGCTCTCGGACCGCGACATCCCGAACGATTTCGTGGAGATAGCCGGCTGTACGCGCCTCAACACGACGGTCCTGACGCCCGAGTCGGAGTTCAAGATAAACCAGCGCGGGCCGACCGTCGGGGAGGGCGACGTCGAGTCCGTCGTCGAGACCATCGAGCGACACGGCCCGCGGACGGTGGTCGTGGCCGGGAGCCTCCCGCCGGGCGTCGACCCGGGGACCATCGACCGCATCGCCGAGGCCGGGCCGTGGGAGACGGTGGTCGACGTGCGCGGCGACGTGCTGTCCGAACTCGACGCCGACCACGCGCTCTGCAAGCCCAACCGCGAGGAACTGGCCGCCGCGACGGGCGAACCGGTGGAGTCGCTCGAAGATGCGTTCTCCGCGGCCCGGAGCCTCCAGCGCCGGGGGTTCGAGCGCGTGGTCGCCTCGCTCGGGGCCGACGGGGCCGTCATGGCGACGCCGGACACGGTGCTCCACACCCCGGCGCTCGACGTGGACGTGGTGGACACCGTCGGGGCGGGCGACGCCCTGCTCTCGGGCGTGTTGGCCGAACGGGCGCGCGGCGGGACCGACGAGGCGGCGCTCCGCGCGGGCGTCGCCGTCGCCTCCCGCGTGGTCGGCGTCTCGGGCACGAGCGTCCCGACGCTCGACAACGCGCTGGACGGCGTCGGCGAGATGCCGGTGACGGCCCACTGACCGTGACCCGAACTCCCCCGTCCAGCGGCCGGGCGCTGTGCCGTCGTCTTCGGTCGGACGAATATTACCCGAACGAAAATCAAAAACAATCACTTCCGAAAACGCTTTTGAACGGTAAGATGAACGATTGTGATGGAATAGAACCATGACGGCCAACGACAGAGTGGAGGGCGCGCTGCGGTCGCACGTCACCTCCGTGAAAGAACACCTGATGACCGGCGTGTCGTTCATGATCCCGTTCGTGACCATCGGCGGGATATTCCTCGCGCTGGGGTACGCGCTCTCGTCGTTCCTCGGCGGCGCGGAGGCGACCAAGACCATCTTCGACGCGACCGGTCGCCCGGACTGGTTCCTCGCGCAGATAGGCACCGCCGGGCTGACGTTCATGGTGCCCATCCTCGGCGCGTACATCGCGTACGCGATCGCCGACCGCCCCGGTCTCGCGCCGGGGTTCCTGCTGTCGTACATCATCCAGCAGGGGAACATCCTGACGGCGGCCGGCGACGTCATCGGCCTGCAGGGCGGCGCGGCGGGCGCGGGCTACCTCGGTGCGCTGGTGGCCGGTCTGGCCGCGGGCTACGTCGCCCGCTGGTTCAAGCGGCGGAACGTCCCGGAGTTCGTCCAGCCGATGATGCCAGTCCTCATCATCCCGGTGCTGACGATGGCGGTACTCTCGCCCCTCGTCATCTTCGTGCTGGGGGTGCCCGTCGCCATCGCCAACGCGTGGCTGACGGGGGTCCTCAGCGGCATGCAGGGGAGCCAGGCGCTGCTCGTCGGCGCCATCCTCGGCGCGATGATGGCGTTCGACATGGGCGGCCCGGTGAACAAGGTCGCGTACGTGTTCGCGGTCGGCCTCGTCTCCGAACAGATTTACGCGCCCATGGCCGCGGTGATGATAGCCGGGATGATTCCGCCGCTGGGGATGGCGCTGTCCAACTTCGTCGCGCCGCAGAAGTACGCGGCGGAGATGTACGAGAACGCCAAGAGCGCCGTCCCGCTCGGCCTCGCGTTCATCACCGAGGGGGCCATCCCGTACGCGGCCGCCGACCCCCTCCGTGTCATCCCGAGCGTCGTGGCCGGGAGCGCCGTCGGCGGGGCGGCGTCGATGGCCCTCGGCGTCACGATGCCCGCGCCCCACGGCGGGGTCTTCGTGTTCCTGCTGTCCGACCAGCCCCTCGCGTTCGTCGGCTGTATCCTCCTCGGTACCCTCGTGACGGCCACGATAGCCACGCTCCTCAAGGACGACTTCGAGGAGACGGTGGGTTCGGCCGACACGCGGGACGCGACGACCGCGACGCAAGCCAACGACTGACCATCCACACCCACACAATGAGCCCTAGTCTCGAACGCGACGACATCGACGACCTGATTCCCGAATCGCACGTCTCGCTGGAGCAACCGCCGAGCGAGAAGGACGCGGTCATCGAGTACCTGCTCGACCTCCTCGCGGACGCCGGCCGCGTCGACGACCGCGAGGCGGCCCTCGACGCCCTGTTCGAACGCGAGGCGGAGACCACCACCGGCGTCGGCATGGGCATCGGCATCCCCCACGCCAAGACGGACGCCGTCTCCCGGCCCTCGGTGGCGTTCACTCGCTCGCCCGAGGGCGTCGACTTCGACGCGATGGACGGCGAACCCGCGAAACTACTGTTCATGATACTGGTGCCCGAGTCGGGCGCCGAGGACCACCTCGAAATCCTGAGTTCGCTCTCGCGGGCGCTGATGCACGAGGAGGTCCGCGACGACCTCTACGCGGCGGAGACGCCCGCGGACGTACAGGCGGCGCTCCGGGAGGCGGTAGCATGAGCGAGCGCACCGTCGAAGTGATCCCCGAGGCCGGCCTCCACGCCCGCCCCGCCTCGAAGTTCGTCGAGACGGCCAACGAGTTCGACGCCGACGTGACGTTCGGCCTCGCCGACGCCGACGACCTCGTGCCCGCCGGGAGCATGATATCCGTCACCAGCCTCGGCGCGAAACAGGGCGACCGGGTCCGCCTCGTGGCCGAGGGCGACGACGCCGAGGCGGCGCTCGACGCTCTCGAACGAGTGCTTACGACCCCGGAGGACGAACTGGCCGACGCATGACCGACCGAACGTTCGCGGGGACGGGCGCGACGCCCCGCGCGGGCGCGGGAACCGTCGTCTGGTACCGCCCCGACGCGTCGCTGGCCGACGTCGGCGGGGACGAGACGGTCGCGCCCGACGAACGCGACGCCGAACGCGACCGGTTCGAGGACGCCCGCGACCGGGCGCGCGAGGAACTTGAAGCCGAACGCGAGCGGACCGCAGAGCGGGTCGGCGAGGAGGAGGCCGCCGTCTTCGACGCGCACGTCCAGTTCCTCGACGACCCCCAGATAACCGACGGCGTCGAGGCCGCGATAGGCGAGGGCGCGCCCGCAGAGCGCGCGGTCCGCGAGGCGTTCGCGGAGCACATCGAGCAGTTCGAGGGGATGGACGGCCGGATGGCCGAACGCGCCGACGACCTGCGTGACGTTCGGGACCGACTCGTGCGCCTCCTCACGGGCGGCGAACGAATCGACCTGTCCGACCTCCCGGAGGGGTCGGTCGTGCTCGCGGAGCGCCTGACGCCGAGCGACACCGCCCAACTCGACCCCGACCGGGTCGCGGGCTTCGCCACCGTCACCGGCGGGCGCACCTCCCACGCCGCCATCTTCGCGCGGTCGCTCGCGCTCCCGGCCGTGGTCGGCGTGGGCGAGGAACTCGAAACCGTCGCGGACGGCGCGAGCGTCGTGGTCGACGGCGAGGCGGGCGAAGTCGTCGTCGACCCGAGCGACGAGCGACGAGCCGCCGCCGAGTCCGACGCGGCGGTCGACGTGGTCGAGGGGCGCGTCTCGACGACCGACGGCCGCGAGATAGAGGTGGCCGCGAACGTCGGCCGCCCGGCCGAACTCGCGGGCGCGGTCGAGCAGGGGGCCGACGGCGTCGGCCTCTACCGCACGGAGTTTCTCTTCCTCGACCGGGAGGAACCGCCGAGCGAGGACGAGCAGTACGAGGCCTACGTCGAGGCGCTGGAGGCGTTCCCCGACGGCCGCGTGGTGGTCCGTACGCTCGACGTGGGCGGGGACAAGCAGATACCCTACCTCGACCTGCCCGACGAGGAGAACCCGTTCCTCGGGGAACGGGGTATCCGGCGGTCGCTCGGCCCCGACGCCGACCTGTTCGAGACGCAGTTGCGGGCGCTCCTGCGCGCGGCGGCCGACGCCGACGGCGGGACGCTCAGCGTGATGTTCCCGCTCGCCTCCACGGTGGAGGAACTCGACGCCGCCCTCGACCGGGTCGATGACGTGGCCGCGGCGCTCGACGACGAGGGCGTCGCCCACGCCGTCCCCGAACTCGGCGCGATGGTCGAGACCCCCGGCGCGGTCCTGATGGCCGAGGCGTTCGCGTCCCGGGTCGACTTCCTCAGCATCGGGACGAACGACCTCGCGCAGTACGTGATGGCCGCCGCCCGCGAGAACGAA
Organism: Haloferacaceae archaeon 50; assembly: GCA_046097085.1. GTDB lineage: Archaea > Halobacteriota > Halobacteria > Halobacteriales > Haloferacaceae. Next base: position 1,122,150 of record CP175567.1, read on the forward strand.
CGGGTGGCGAACCTCCACGACCCCCTCCACCCGCCGGTGCTCCGGGCCATCGACCGCACCGTCGACGCCGCCCACGACGAGGGCGCGTGGGTCGGCATGTGCGGCGAGATGGCGGGCGACCCCGACCTGACCGAACTGCTCGTCGGCCTCGGCCTCGACGAGTTGAGCATGAGCGCCGTCACCGTCCCCGACGTGAAGGCGAACGTCTCGGAGACCGACCGGTCGCGTGCCCGCGACGTCGCCGCGCGCGCCCTGTCGGCCGAGACCAGAGACGACGTGAGAGAGAGCATCCACGAACCATGAAGCTAGTCGCAGTCACTTCCTGTCCGACCGGAATCGCACACAGCCAGATGGCGGCCGAGAACCTGCAGACCACCGCGGAGGAACTGGGCCACGACATCTCCGTCGAGGTGCAGGGCGCGATGGGCGCGCAGGACGAACTCACCGCCGAGGAGATAGACGCGGCCGACTCGGTCATCATCTCGGCCGACACGTCCGTGAGTCAGGACCGCTTCGAGAACAAACCCGTCGTGAACGCGCCCGTCAAGGCCGCGGTCAACGACCCCGAGAGCCTCATCCGGGAGGCGGTCGAACTCGCCGAGTCGGGAGCGACCGGCGAGACCGAGGTCCGGGCGAGCGACGACGACGGCGAGAGCGAGAGCGACGCGGGCGGCGCGTCCGGCCGCGACGAGAAGCAGTTGGGCGGCGACCCCTCGAAGGGGCTCTTCGCCCGCCTCAAGCGCCTGTTCAGCTGAGGCCGTCCCGCGGTCGCGTTCACGTTCTTTCGGCCGTCCACTCGGACTACAGCCGCGACTCCAGTTCGTCGACCAGCGACGGCGTCCCGAGGTAGGTCGGCACGGCCCCGTGGAGCGAGTCGGGGTCGCGGTCCAGAATCGACCCCGCGCCGTCGGAGGAACGCCCGCCCGCCGCCTCCACGATGTGGGCGACGGGGTTGGACTCGAACTGGAGTCGGAGGACGCCGTCTGGCTTGGCCGCCGTCGAGGGGTACGCGAGGAAGCCCCCGCGCGCGAGCAGTTGCTCCACGTCGGCCACCATCGCGCCGCCGTACCTGAGCTTGTACCGCTCTCTGAGCTCGCCGAAGTACGACCGTAGCGCGTCGTCCCACTCGCTCGTCCGCCCGGCGGCGCCGCATATCTCGGGGTCGGCGGGCATCGAGACCGGATTCGAGTCGACCGTGCGCCCCTCCCGGAGCACCCGCGTCTCCACCTCGCCGCCCCGCGCGACGGTCATGGTCGTGTAGGGTCCGTAGAGCGCGTAGGCGCTGGCGACGAGTTCGCGCCCCCGTGCCGGCAGGGGAGCGTCGTAGACGGCGACTATCGTCCCCGTCGCGTTGTTGGATTCGAGGTTCGACGACCCGTCGAGGGGGTCGACCGCGACGCTGTAACCTTCGCCCACGTCGCGCACGCCCGACCGCTCCTCGCTCACGAACGCGCCGACGCCGTCCAGTTCGCGGAACCGCTCCAACAGCAGGTCGTCTATCCACCGGTCGGCGACCGCCTGCGTGTCGCCTGTGGGGTTCTCCGCGTCGACCTTCCCGCGGTGGTCCGCCATCCCCGCGCGCACCTCCTCGGTCGTCTCCACGACCGCGTCGAGTATCGCGTCGACGGTGTTCACGCCGCGTCTCCTCCTCTCGCCGCCGGTCGAACGTCTGCTCCGAACATTGTCGACTCTCGCCGATGACTGTCGGCACCGACGGTCAGCGGTCACTAATGCGTACCGAATCTGCGCGTCTCTGCACGAACGTCGGCGCGCGGAGTGGCGACCGGACACGGGCGGGACGGTACGACGGGGACTCGGCGCGCGACCGGCGAGCGAGTACGTGTGAGAGCGTCCGAACCGACGGTTCAGTCCGCCACGCCGTCGACGACGCGGACGTCCGCGTCGTCGAACCACTCCCGGTGCTCGTCGTCGAGTCGCTCGTCGGTGATGAACACGTCCACGTCGTCGAGCGCCCCGAACCGCTTGAACGTTCGCTCGCCGACCTTTCCGGCGACCGACACGAGGATGACCCGCTTCGCGTTCTCCATCATGAGCGCCTTCATCTCGGCCTCCTCGGCCTTCGGCGTCGTGAGGAAGCCGTCCTCGTCGACGCCGTTGGTTCCGATGAAGGCCACGTCGAAGTTCGAGGACTCCATGAACCGCTCGGCGGTCGGCCCGACCAACGCCTGCGTCCGCTGGCGGAGCGTCCCGCCGGTCAACTGCACCTCGCCCTCGCCGTCGCGGAGCTCCAGCGCGATGAGCGGGGAGTTGGTGACGCCGACGAACGCGTCGTCGGTCGGGGCCTTCTTGGCCACCTCCATCGTCGTCGTGCCGGAGTCGAAGAAGACGACTTCGCCGTGGTGTATCTCCTCGACGGCCACGGACGCTATCGCCTGTTTCTCCGCGAGGAACTGCACCTCCTTCTGCCCGTACGACCGCTCGTTCCCGACGCTCTTTACCGGCACCGCGCCGCCGTGGGACCGCTCCACGAGCCCCTCGTCCGAGAGCTGGCGCAGGTCGCGCCGGATGGTCGCCTTCGAGACGTCGAGTTCGGCCGCCAGTTGGTCGACAGACTGCCCGTTGTGCTCGGTGACTAGCTCGATTATCTTCCGTCGACGCTGTCGGGGCAGCATGTCTGCGTCGTGGGGTGGCGTCGCGTTTATCCGTTCGGGTATCGCCCCGGAGGCCGACCCAACGACGGCCGCCGGCGGCCCCGCGTGCCACGAACTTTTACCGGCGTCCACCCGCAGGTGGGAGTCGATGGAGATAACCAGCGTCGAACCGGTCGCGCTCCGCCGGTCGCTCGACGAGCGGTTCGCCAACGCCCAGAAGTGGATCGACTCGCGGGAGTACTGCCTCGTCCGCGTCGAGTGCTCCGACGGGTCGGTCGGGTGGGGCGAGTGCTGGGGTCCCGTCGCGGGCAACCGCGAATTACTCGAGGAGTGGGTCGCGCCGTGGCTCACCGGGCGGGACCCGCGGGAGGTAGAGCGCATCCACGACGACCTGGTGTTCCGCCTCCGCTCCGCCTTCCACTCGTACGTCCCGGCGAGCGTCGTCAGCGGCGTCGACATCGCGCTGTGGGACCTCCGCGGTAAGCTGACCGGGGAACCGGTCGCGCGCCTCCTCGGCGGCCGCCGCCGCGACTCGGTCCGGGCGTACGCCACCGGCCACTTCTTCGCCGACTGCGAGGAGTTCTCGGCGCTCCGCGAACGGGTGGTCGAGGAGGCGCGCGCCAACGTCGACGCCGGGTTCGACGCCCTCAAGAACAAGATAGGTCTCGCCCGCCACTTCCCGTGGGGTCGGGAGGAGGACGTGGAACTCGTGCGCGCCATCCGCGAGGCTGTGGGCGACGACGTGCGCCTGATGACCGACGCCAACCACGCCTACGACGCGGCGGACGCCCGGTGGGTCGCAGACCGACTCGCGGACCTCGACGTGTACTTCTTCGAGGAACCGCTCCCGCCGGAGCAGTTCGAGGCGTACGCGGCGGTCAACCGGGCCGCCGACCTCCCCCTCGCGGCGGGCGAGAGTTGGGCGTTCGAGGCGGAGTTCGACCGCGCCGCCGAGACCGGGGCGGTGGACGTCCTCCAACCGGACGTGACCAGCGCCGGCGGCATCACCTCCGCGCGGCGCGTCGCGGACCTCGCGGCCGCGAACGGCCTGCGGTGCACCCCGCACGTGTTCGGCACCCCGGTCGCCCTCGCGGCCAGCCTCCAACTTCTCGCCGCGCTCCCGGGGGAGCCGATGCTGGAGTTCGACCGCACGCCCAACCCCATCCGGGAGCGTCTCACGGCCGACCCCGTGACGAACGAGGGGAACGCCGTCCCCGTCCCGGAGGGTCCCGGACTGGGTATCGAGGTGGACCCGGACGCGGTGTCCGAGTTCCGGGCGTAGCACGCCGGGCGGCGGAGCGCCCCGACGATATCCATACATTCGTATATGATTTCGGGTGAAAAGATTATACCGACAGTCGTGAATGAGTGACGGTATGGGAGAGACGGCGACCGTCGCGGAGGTAATCGACGGGGACACGCTCACCGTTCGTCTCGCGGACGGGACGGAGGAGACGGTCCGCGTCGTCGGCATCGACACCCCGGAGACGCGCGACAACGTCGGGGCGGAGCGTCGCGCCGAGTGGGAGGGCATCGAGGACCTCGACTACCTCGGCCGGTGGGGCGACCGGGCCAGCGAGTTCGCGAAGTCGGAACTCGCCGGGGCGGAGGTCGAACTCGTCAGGGACGAGGGCGAACCGAACCGCGGGAGCTACGGCCGTCTGCTCAGGTACGTGCGCTACGCGCCCGACGGGGCGGGCGAGAGCGCGTCGGACGGCGACGGCGACAGTGGGGCCGGGGCGGACGACCCGGCCGACGCCGTCTACAACCGGCGCGCCGTCGCCGAGGGGTTCGCGCGCGTCTACGACTCCGGGTTCGCCCGCCACGACGACTACACGCGGGCCGAACTCGCGGCCCGGTCGGAGCGTCGCGGCGTCTGGCGGCGCAGCGACCCGTCGGCCGCCCCCGAGATACGCGACAGCCCCGTCGACAGGATGTACGTCCCGCGGACCGCGAGCGTCCGCACCGACTCGGGCCCGGTCGACGACGCCCGCGTCCCTGTGTTCGCCGCCGAGTCGGCCGAACAGGAGCGACAGAGCGGCGTCTCGTACGACGAACGGATTCCGCTGGTCGCCGTCGACGCCGACGCCCGCGTCGCCGTCGTCGGCGGCCTCCTCGTCGACGAACGCTACGAGGAGGCCGAGGGGTTCTCCGAGGACACCAGTCGGTACGGCAACTTCCCCTTCCTCACGAACCTCCTCGACTCGCTTTCCGACCGGGACGGTCCGGTGGTGATAGACGGCGGGCACGGCCAGTTCAACGCCGACTACGCCGTCTCGGCCGAGGACGCGGCGTACTACCTGCGCTACCTCGAAGGGCAGGACCTGTCGCTCCGCCAGTGGAACTCGCTCACCGGCGAGACGCTGTCCGATGCGCGCGCGTTACTCGTCTCGGCCCCGTCCGAACCGTTCGCCGACGACGAACTCGACGCGCTCTCGTCGTTCGCGGACGACGGCGGCGCGGTGGTCCTCCTCGGCCACGACACGGACGACATGCCGGCCGCCGCCCGCGACAACTTGAACCGCGTCGCGGCGGCGGTCGGTTCGGACCTCCGTCTCAACGCCGACCGCATCACCGACGACGGGTCCAACCTCGCGGGCGACCCCGCCCTCCCCGTGACCTCGAACCTGAACGACGCGTTCGACCTGTTCTCGGCGTTCACGCCGGCGGAGGCGGCCGCGCCGGTGCGCATCGCCCGCGTCGAACCCTCCGTCGACGGCGCCGACTACGCCGAGGAGGTGGTGCTGGAGAACGCCGCCGGGTCGACGCTTGACGTCTCGGGGTGGGCCGTCGAGGACGAGTCCGGGAAGCGCTTCGAGTTCCCCGAGGGCACCACGGTGCCCGCCGACGGGACCGTCAGACTGCGGACCGGCGACGGGACGGACGCCGTCGTCGTCCACTGGGCCCGGTCGGCGAGCGTCTGGAACGACGACGGCGACACCGTCTCCGTGTTCGACGAGGCCGACCGCCTCGTGACCGAGCGGTCCTACTGACCCCCGATGCGGCCCGAACGGAGCGGACGCGCCGGGTCACTCCCCCTCGCGCTTCCACTCGCCGTACTCGCGGTCGCTGAACTCGCCCATCGCCTGCCGGTCGCGGGGGTAGAAGGCGAGGACGAACAGTCCCCCGTACAGGACGGCGACGCCGCCGATGACGAGGTACCCCGGGACGGCACCGAGGGAGGCGGCGGCGACGACCGACTGGTCCGACGTGAAAAGCGAGATGCGAAACAGCCACGCCAGCAACAGGACGAGGAGCAGGGGGAGGTAGACGCGCCGGAGGCGGCGGGCCGTCGCCTCGACGTACGGCGTCTTTATCGCGGGGTGTCTGAGGTCCTCGCTCAGTTCCGCCCGCCAGTTCCGGTGTTCGATACCCTCCGACGGGTCGAGGGCGTTCGCGAACAGGTTCTCCTCCAGGAGCCTGACGCGCGACCGGTAGACGTCGTACCCCTGGTACCGCCGCGACTCGATGCCGAGGAACACGACGGACGTCGCCATCCCCACGAGGAGGACGGCGTGGGACACGTCGCGCGTGGAGAAGCCGTAGGTCAGGATGGCCGCTAGCACCGTGACCGCCCAGTTGGTGGTCTGGTCGAGTCGCCCGCGCCACGTCGTGATGCGGTCGATCTCCCCCCGGTAGAAGTGGGCCATCACCGACCCCAACCCGGTGCTCTTGTCGACCATCTCGCGGCCTATCTCGCGTTCCTCTCTCGCCTCGGGGTCGAAGTCGTCGGAGCCGTCTTGGGGACTCATGGTCGGAGAGAGGGTGCGACGCCTGATATGTGAGGCGGCCGTCACTCCTCGTCTTCGTGTAGCTCCCCGACCACCAGCGCGTCCTCTATCAGTCCCTGCGTCCCGCGACGGAGCAGTTCCGAGAGCGCCTGGTGGGACGTGCCGAGTTCGTCGGCGAGTTCTTCGAGCGTGATTTCGCGGGGGACGGCGTAGTACCCCCGTTTCAGCGCGCTCATCAGCGCCTTGTACTGGTTCTCGGTGAGGCTGTGCCGCCCGGCGGGCTCCCCCTCCATCTCGCGCACCGACTCCACGTCGAACGTGAGGCCGCACTCCTCGCAGAACTCGTGGGTGGCCGACAGCAGGTCGCGGTCGGGGTACATGATTCGGAGGTGCCACCGGTCGCGGTTCCCCACGGCGTCCAACACCGTCGCCTCCGAGTTGGTGAGAATCTGGAGGAAAAAGCGGACCTGGTCTATCCACTCCATCCGGTAGAGGAGTTCGTTCTCGAACTCCGCGAGGAGCGAGTAGTCCCTGACCGTGGGGTCCTCGTCGAGGGCCGCCTCGAACTCCTCGCGGTCGGCCCCGCGCTCCCACACCAGCGGGACGACGGCCTCGTTCCCGCTCTTGACTATCCGCTCGACCTGTATCTCGACGGCCGGAAGCGACGTGAGCACGTGGTGGAGTGCGAACTCCGCCGCCGGGACCGAACCGGTGGCGATAACGACCATTGGCCTAACTGAGGCCGCTGTCGGTATTATGCTTCTCGTTCGGCGTCCGCCTCCGTCGCGCGCCGCGGTTCCACGGGCTCCGCTCCGTCGTGTGCGCGTCGAACTCTTCGGTGGGCGGTCCTCCGAACTGGACGGTTCGCTCCCGCGACATGTTCGCGATTCGAGTTTCGAAATCGAGTTCTATCGTCGTTTTGCCACCGAGCATTTGAACGAGGAAAACGATGGCGACACATGAACATTCTCGAAGTCGTCGTCCGACTAGCCGCCGGTGTCGGGCTCATCTTGACGAACGGGTTCTTCGTCGCCATCGAGTTCGCGCTGACCCGCGCGCGGCAGTTCACCGAGGACGAGTTCGTGGTCGACGGTAGCGACGCGTTGGAGCGCGCGTGGGAGATGACGCAGAACCTCGAAATCTACCTCACCACCTGTCAGGTCGGCATCACGTCGTCGAGCATCGCGGTCGGTATCGTCGCCGAACCCGCGCTGGCGGCCATCTTCCACCCGCTGTTCACGGGCACGGCGCTGGCCGGCGTCGGTGCCGGCGCCCTCATCGCCTTCCTCATCATCAACCTCGTCCACCTGACCCACGGCGAGCAGACGCCGACCTACCTCGGCGTCGAGCGGTCTCAGATGGTGTGTCGGTACGGCGCGACGCCGCTGTACTGGTTCAACTACGCCATCTCGCCGCTCATCACGCTCGGCGACTGGGTCGCCAAGTGGACGCTCGGCCTGTTCGGCGTCGAGATGACCGGCGCGTGGCTGGAGACCGAGGAGGACGTCGTCGAGTCGCGTGCCGACCTCAGGAACCGCCTCGGTTCGGTCCTCGACCGGGGGGACCTCTCCGAGGAGCGCCGCGAGGAGGTGATGAACGCGCTCCGGGTCGGCGAACGCCCCGTCCGCGAGGTGATGGTCCCCGCGGAGGACATCGTCGCACTGTCGACCGCGGCGGACGCGGAGGAGAACCTCCGCCGGATGGAGGAGAACCCCCACACGCGGTACCCGCTCGTCGGGGACGACCCGACCGACTTCCGCGGCATCGTCTACTCCCCGATTCTGGTCAGACACCGCGAGGAACTGGCGAGCGGCGACCTCGACTTCACGGACGTGGCGGCCCCGCCGATGACGCTCTCCCCCGACGCCGACGTGAGCGACGCAGTCGACCAGTTTCAGGCCGAGAATCAGGAGTTGGCGCTCGTCATCGAGGACGGCGAGGCGGTGGGGATGGTGACGGTGACCGACCTCCTCGAATCGGTCATGGGCGACGTCGAGGACCCCCTCGACGCGGCGAACCTGCGGGCGTCCGGAGGCGACTGACGGCGCATCTACCCCCGGCGGCGACGACGGACACGCCCGCGCGACGGTGACTCGGTATCCGCAGGATTATCTTCCCGGGGTGAACGTGGTTCCACATGGCGTGGGACAATCTCGACGAACTGGACAAACACATCCTCTACTCCCTGCAGCGGGACGCGCGGAACACGTCCTCCAGCGACATCGCCGAGCGGGCGGGCGTGTCTTCGAGCACCGTGCGAAACCGCATCAAGCGACTCGAGGAGCGCGGCGTCATCCGCGGCTACCACCTCGACATCGACTACGAGGTGGCGGGGTCACAGCTGTACACGCTCATCGTGTGTAACGCCCCCATCCCCGAGCGCGAGGAACTCGCCAAGCGCGCGCTGGAGGTTCGGGGCGTCGTGTCGGTCCGGGAGGTCATGACCGGCGAGGGCAACGTCCACATCGGTGCCGTGGGCGTCGACGGCGACGACCTGAGCCGCATCGGGCGCGACTTGGACGAGATGGGTCTCGAAGTCGTCGACGAGGACCTCGTCCGGAACGAGTACGTCAACCCGTACCACGAGTTCGACATCGACCGCCAGTCCGCCGACGAGGAGTGACCCGTCGGCGCTCCGGCGCGGACGACGCGGCGGCCGGGTCCGCCGCCCCCTTCCTCAGGACCCCGTAGCGTTCGTAGCCGTGGCGTTCGCCGGCGTCGGCGCGACGCTCCCGTTCCCGGCGGGGCGGACGCGGACCGACTCGTTCTCGTACACCACCATCGTCTCCACGACGGTGCCGTTCTCGTTCACCCGCTGGACTACCACGGCCGGGTCGGTTCCGCTCCCGCCGGACGCGCCGCCCCCGTCGCTGTCTCCCGGCACACCGATACCGTCGTCTCGCCCGTCGCCGCCGCTCGAAGCGTCGTCTCGTGACATCGGTGTCGGGCCTCAGTCCCGCCCCGCCGCGCCGTCGTCGCGGGCGTCGGTCCGGTCGTCGTCAGCCCCGCCGGCGTCGGCGTCCACTCCGGCGTCGCCCCACCCGGGACCGCCAGGGTCCGCCGTCGAACTCTGCCGCTCGGCCGTCTTGTACGCGTCGTAGACGGCGTACACCCAGACGATGGGGTAGAACACCAGGCCGACCACGACCGCGACCGACAGCGCCGCGACGGTGCCGGCCGCCATGAGCGCGATACCCTTCCCGAGTTCGCGGTTGTACAACTGGCCGACGCCGGGGAACACCGCGGACAGCACGGCGGCGACGAACGGGTTGCCGCCGCCGAGTAGGTCGTCGGCGGCGCGGTCGAGCGACGACTGCGGCGGCGGGCGCTGGCGGACCCCGCACTCGGGGCATATCTCGGCGCGGGCGCTGATGACCGCGCCGCAGTTCCGGCAGAACGCCTCGTCGGGACCGCGCTCGCGGTCCGACGGGGTGGAGGGCTCTTCCATACGCTCACACGGGAGCGTCGGGGGCTAAAGTTTCCGGTCGTCGAAGCGGCGCGCTCGATTCCGCCGCCCGCCGGCGTCGCCCCTCGACCCGACGCGAGGTGCGGTCTCGGCGGCGCCTACGCCCCGGACCTCGCCGCCGGACGAATCTCGCGGTAGAACGCCACGGAGAACGTCGCCATCACGGCCGACACGACGCCGGCGACGACGGCGAACGCCGCCAGTAGCGCGACGGCGGCGGGGAGCGAGAGGGTGGGCAGGTCGAGGGCGGCGACGCCCTCCGGCGTCGTGAGGAGGCTGAACGCCGCGCCGAACGCGCCGAAGACCGAGCCCACGACGGCCGAGAGGAGCGCGTAGCCGAACGAACTCAGCAGGTGTCGGCGCACGCTCCGGACGCTCCGTCTCAGTCCGGCCACCGCGCCGACGCCGTCGACCACGATGGCGTGTGCGTAGAACTGAAGGAAGAACGTCGCCAGCAGGAAACAGAGCAGGGCGAGCGCGGCGATTCCGCCGGCCACGGCGAGGACGGCGGTGCTGTGGTTGCCGCCCGGAATCAGGAACCCCCCGATACCGAAGAACCCGGCGACCACGACGACGACGCCGAAGACGACGCCCGCCCCTATCGTGAGCAGGTACACCGCGAACAGCGACACGTAGTGTGACTTCCCCTCGCGCACGAAGCTACCGAGGCCGGCGCCGCCGCCTATCGCCTCGTTCGCCATGCCGAGTACACCGCCCTGTACGAACGGGAAGAGGAACACCCAGAGCGCGGCGAACGCGAGGGAGAGGACGGCCGCCGCGGTCGAGTCCACCGTCTGTGCGAGCATCTGCGGCGTCTGGAGGGCGGCGACGAGGGTTGTCACGACGAACAGTGCGGGGTTGCGGACGGCGGCGCGTCCGCCGGACCGGAGGGCTGACAGGAGGGCCATACGGAGTCGGCTCGACCGGAACAGATTAATTCTTTGACTCGTTCGCCCCCGCTCGGCCGACCGCCGTCAGCGCTCCACGGCCTCGGGCGACGTCGACTGAATCCACGCGTGGGGGTTCAGCGTGTCGTAGAGCACGGCGACGGTCCCGAGTTCGTCGGTGAACTCGGTGAACTCGTAGCGCGACCGCTCGCCGGCGTCGGGCGCGGTCACGGCGTCGACGCCGCCGTCCGCCCGCGGGGCGTCGGCCGTCGACCCGGCGGGTTCGTGCCCGGCGGTCTCCTCGCCCCGTTCGTCGTCCGCCGCCGCTCCGGGCGCGGCGGGCGCGTCCGGGCACGTCACGGTGATGTCGCCCCCGGCGTCGACTTCGACGTCGCACCCCGCCATGGTGAACACGACCGCCCCGCCGTTCGGGCCCTCGTCGGCGACGAGTCGTTCGAGCACGTCGGGGTCGACGACCCCGGCGAGCGGTTCGAGCCGCGAGGGGTCGGTTCCGATCGCCTTCGCCACCGCGTCCGTGACGCTCAGACAGACCGCGTCCGCGTCCGTTCCGGTGACGGACTCCCGTATCTCTCTCATACTTCGTGTGACGTCCCGTCGACCCTACAGGCTATCCCTTACGATAGTAGCCCCCACCCGAAACCGGGGGCTATGTGCGTAGCTCAGTCGCCCTCGACCCCGTCGAACACGATGTCGAACAGTTTCCGCTCGCCGTTCCTGATGTGGCGGTTGACGGTCGGTTGGGAGACGCCGAGGAGGTCGGCCACCTCGCCGCCGGTGCTCCGGCGGGGCCAGTCGAAGAAGCCCGCGAAGTAGGCGGTCTTGATGACCTCCATCTGCCGGTCGGTGAGTCGGTCGACGTAGAGCGCCCGGAACTCCTCCTCGGTCCTGATGGGGCGGTCGAGTTCGCGCCGTCCGACGAGTTCGGCCCCCTCGTGCGCGCTCAGGAAGGAGTCGAGGAACGCGCGGATGTCGCCGCTCCCGGGGAGTTCGACGGTGAGGCTGCACCCCTCCGACGTGGCCTTGAGTTCGGTGGGGTGGGCCCCTCTCTCCAAGAGCGACCCGAGGAACCCGCCCTCGGTCACCGTCGCCTCGAAGAGGTGGCCCTCGCCCTTCTCGCCGACGTGGACGAGTTCGCCCACGGTGGTCTCCCACGCCACGAACTCGCGGACGGTCTCCGGGTCGCACCCGGCCACGGTGAAGAACACCCGGAGCGACCCGTCGGAGCGCTCTATCAGCGCGTCGAACTCGAACTGGCTGTCTACCTCCGGGAACAACCCGAGCGCCGCGACGCTGTGCTCGTCCATCTCGAACTTCAGTTCGATCGCTCGGTCGCTCACGAGCGCCTTCTTGCGTTCGAGCGCGTTGATGGAGTAGCCGATCATCTCGCCGAGTTCCCGGAGCACGCCGACTTCGAGGTCGTCGAACACGTCGGGCCGGTCGGCGTAGAGGTTCAACACCCCGTACAGCGTGTCCCGGTGGACGAGCGGTACCGCGATGCTGGAGCGGTAGCCCCGTCTGACGGCCTCCGCCCGCCACGGCTCGAACGGCGGGTCGGCGTGGAGGTCGTTCTGGACCTGCGGCTCCCGCGTGCGGACGGCCCGGCCCGCGAGACCCTGCCCGGTGTCGCTGTCGTCGGCCGTGACGGTCACCGCGTCGAGGTACCCCTCCTCCACGCCGGCCGACACCGAGGGTTCGAGTTCGCCGCCCACCGTCTTGGGCGCGCCTATCCAGACGAACCGGTAGGGGTCGGCGTTGGCAAGTTTGGTGCAGACGGACTGCTCTATCTCCTCGCGCGTCGAGGCCTGCGTGAGCGCCCGCGTGAGGTCGCGGATGACGGCGTTGATGCGTTCGACTCGCTCCAGCGTCGTGGTCCGGCTCTCCAGTTCCTCCTTTCGCTCCCGCAGCGTCCGCTCGCGGTCCACGCGTTCGAGCGCCGCGCGGACGTTCGCCGTCAGTATCTTGGCGAGCAACACGTCGGTCTCGCCGAACGCGTCGGCCGACCGCGCGCCGGTGACGAACACGCCGTAGCGCCCGATGGGGAGCACCATCGCGCTCCCGAGCGACGACCCCGACGCCCCGTCGAGGTCGTCGAACACCTCGCCGGAGCTCTCGGCGAACACCTGCCAGAGCACGTCGTCGTCCCCCTCGAACAGCGGGACGTTCCCGAGCGACGCGACCGCCGGGGTCCGCGCGACCGGTTCGAGCCGTCCGTACGTCTCGTCGTACAGTTCGACCACGGTGTACGGCAGGTCGAGCACCTCCGAGGCGGCCACGGCCGCGGCGTCGGCCACCGCCTCCGGCGTCTCCGCCGCGGTCAGCGTCTGGGCCAGTTCGTTCAGGCGCGCGAGCTGTTCCTCCCGGCGGCGGTGCTCGGTCACGTCGCGCACCACGCCGACCCGTCCGTACCGGCCCTCGCCGAGGGGGTAGAGGGAGATGCGGACCTCGACCGGGACGGACTCGCCGTCGGGGCCCGTCAGCGTGGTCTCCAGCGTGCCGACGCTGTCGCTGCCGTCGGTCTGCAGCCGCGACTGCACCCGGTCGGCCTCGGCGCGCACCCCCTCGCCGACGACGGTCGAGGCCTTCCGGCCCACCAGTGCGTCGGGGTCGTTTCCCACGAGGTCGGCGTACGCCTGATTCACGCCGATGTATCGCCCCTCGTCGTCGAGCGCGTAGACGCCGTCGCGCACGGTCTGGAGCATGGCCTCGTGGCGCTCCAGCGTCCGCTCGCGCTCCTTTCGCTCCGTGACGTCCCGGACGACGCCGGCGAACCGACGCTCGCCGCCGGTGCGGAACTCGGTGAACGAGACGCTGAGTTGGACCTCGTGTCCGTCGGCGTGACGCCCCGGCAGTTCGACGCTCTCCCAGTCGAGGCGCTTCTCCCCCGTCCGGAGGTAGCGCTCGAACCCCCGCCCGTGGCGCTCGGCCAACTCGTCCGACATCAGGAGCGTGAGCGACTCGCCGACCACCTCCTCGGGCGCGTAGCCGAAGATGTCTTCGACGGCGGGGTTGGCGTACCGGACGACGCTGTCCGCGTCTATCGTGAGGAACGCGTCGGTGGCGGCGTCCGCGAGAGCGTCGAGGTCGGTCCGCTCGCCGACGGGTCCGGTCCGCTCGCCGACGGGTCCGGTCCGCCCGCCGGCGCACAGTTCAGCCACCCGGTGGGCGAGAAGGCGCCGCTGGTCGTGGTCCGCGTCTCGCACGCACGCGTCGACGGCGCCGTCGCGCGCCGCCTCGACGAGCGCGTCGGGGTCGTCGTCGAACAGGACAGTGACGGCGTCGGGGTGGCGCCCGGCCACCGTCCGGAGGAACGACACCCCGTCCGCGTCGGACAGGTCGTCCCGGGCTACCACCGCGTCCGCCGGTTGCTCGTCCATCGACCGTTCCGCGGCCGCCGCTGACGCCACTACGCTGACCTCGACGCCGGCCGCCGACGCCGCTACCGCTTCGACCACCGCTTCGCGTCTCGTCGCCGCCGAGTCCACGTAGAGAAGCCGAGTTGTATCCATCATATAATAACACTTTCTTAGTTTTTATGTTAATCGTAACAGATATTTTAGGAGTGCGTCGTATGAATGTTGTGGGCCGTCCCGACAGTTTCGTCTCGATTCGGCCGTCCGATATCGCCCGACAGCACACCGGTGGAACCGTCTCGACGTCTCAACTTGTGAGGCGTCGCGACGGACCATCCGCCCGATCAGACTGTCTCACGAGACGATTCGTCCGCGCGTACAGTCTTCTCCGCGCGGGTAGTATCCGCCAGAAAACATTTACCACAACCACCTCCCTCTCCTGATGGCGGTGACGTCCCCCCACTAGGGCTCCCAGCCCTCCGCCACTTCTCACGCTCCCACCCCCCGGAGCGCCGCCCGCGGTTCGGACGCACCCGACGGCCGCCGTGCCGCGTCGCCCAGTACGATTAACCCCGCGCCGCGAGACAGTATTTTCGTGATTGAAGACAGTAGAAGAAACTCCCTGCGCGACGCCCTCGACGGCGAGGAGACGGCGCTGGGAGTTCTCGACAACACGTACAGTCCGACGCTGGTCGAACTCTACGGCGAACTCGGGGCGGACTTCGTGTGGCTGGACTTCGAACACGGCGGCCCGAGTCCGTGGGACGCGGAGACGATGTCGGACCTCCTGCGCGCCGCCGAACTCACCGACACCGAGATACTCGCGCGCGTCCCCGAGGCGGAACCCGCGCTGGTCCGGAAGGTGCTCGACGCCGGGGTCCGGAACGTGTTCATCTCGCGCGTCGATTCCGCCGAGGAGGTGCGGCGCGTGACCCGCGCCGCCCGCTTCGAGTACGACGGCGACGCCGGGGAGCGCGGACTCGCGAACCCCCGCGCGAGTCGGTGGGGCCTCGCCGACGACTACGCGGCCACGGAGGACGAGGAGGCAGTGCTCGGGGTCACCATCGAGAACCCGTCGGCGGTCGACGACATCGACGCCATCCTCGACGTGCCGAACCTCGGGTTCGTGTTCATCGGTCCGCTCGACCTCTCCGTGGCGTTCGGCCACCCGGGCGAGGTCGACCACCCCGACGTGCAGGAGGCGGTGGAGGAGGTCCGCTCGAAGGCCGTCGAGGCGGGCGTCCCCGTCGGCGGCCTCGGGTTCGGCATGGACGACGTGAACGAGAAGGCGGCCAACGGCTACGACATGCTCAACCTCGGCAGCACGACGGCCGCGGTCCAGTCGGTGATGGAGGAGTGGCTGGACGCGTACGACCCGGCGTGACCACCGCCGGCGAGGCTACGACTCGGCGTCGGCGGGTTGCAGGAACGTCACGTTGACCCGGCGCACCGCGTCGAAGTCGCGCAGGCGGTAGACGAGTTCGCGGATGCGCTCGGCCGACCCGCGGCAGAACACGGCCTCCAGATACCACTCCCCCTGATGGGTGGGGGAGGTGGTTCGACGACATCCCGAAACTCGTGCCGGACGGTGCGTAACTCGCCGATGACGAGCGTGTGCTCGTAGTCGAACGCCAGCGCCCCAACCGCCTCGCCGGTGGCGGCTTCGAGCGAGGCGGAGCGCTCCACGTACTCCTGCATCGGCCCCTGACGGCGCGCGACCGGGATTCGAACCCCTCGGACCGCCACGTCTCGTCGAACCGGTCGAGCACGTCCCCCGGCACGTTCACGCTAGTACGCGTGCGCCGGCGTACGCGTCCGGCCATCGAAGGGTCGCCGTATTACGGTTCGGCCGGTTCGGTAATAACAACCGCTTTCTTCGGGCGTCGCCCTTCTCGAACCGTATGCCGTACGCCGACGCGGTCGGGGTGTTCGCCGGGGCGGTGGCGCTCGGTCTCCTCCACGGTGTCGAACCCGGGCACGGGTGGCCGGTCGCCGCCTCGTACGCGATGGACCGGGCGAACAAGTGGCTCTACGGCCTCGCGGCGAGTCTCGTCATCGGCGTCGGTCACCTCGTCTCCAGCGTCGCCGTCGTCGGCGCGTTCTACCTCCTCAAGCGGTACGTCTCGCCGGCCGGACTCCAGGACCCGCTGACGCTCTGGGGCGTCACCGTCGGGAGTCCCCTCGGCGTCGTCGCCGGCCTCCTCCTCGTCGTGCTCGGGGTGCGAGAGTGCGTCCATGGCCACTCGCACGGCCACGGAAACGGCGGGGACGACGCCCACACTCACGACCACACGGACGACAGCGACCACCGCCGCGCAGACGACCACTACCACGGCGACCACTCGCACGACCACGCGACCGACGCGGACGGCGACCGCGGCGGCCTCCGCGCGAGGCTCTCCGCCACCCTCCCGTTCGTCGGCGGTGACGCCCACGGACACGGCCACCCGTCGGGCGACGAGGCGGCCGACCGCGGCCTGTGGGGACTGGCCGGGTTCGCGTTCCTCCTCGGGTTCGTCCACGAGGAGGAGTTCGAGATAATCGCGCTGTGTGCGGGGTCGGACTACTGCCTCGAACTTATGCTCGCCTACGCCCTCGCCGTGATAGTGGGTCTCGTCGGCCTGACGCTCCTCCTCGTGGCTGGCTACACTCACTACGAGGACCGGGCGGAACGGTACGCCGAGTACCTCCCCGTGTTCTCGGCGGCGGTCCTAATACTCATGGGCGTCGGGTTCGCCCTCGGCCTCCTCTGACCAGACCCTCACAGTTCGGGATTCACCGCCGCGGAGATGCCATCCGGTCCCTGTCTCTAGACGAGGTGTCCACTCGTGACGATGCACACCCGACGCTTCGCACTGCTCGCCGTCGCCCTCGTCGGGGCGGCGGCGCTAGCGGTTCCCGCTCTCGCCCACGGCGGCCACGGCACGGGTCCCAGTAACGGTCCGGGTGCGGGTCACGGCGGGTGCCGGTGACCCGTCCCGTCCGATTCCTCCTTCGCGTGATTTCGCCCGCCCCCCGCCCGATTCTTCCCGCTCTCCGCCGAGTCACTCCTCGCGCCGGAGTCGCTCCCGGCGACGCTCGAACTCCTCGTCGGTCAGGTCGCCCCGGGCGTACGCTGACCGGAGTTCGTCCATCGCCGGGTCGCGGCCGCCGTCGTCTCCCCCCGCGAGCGACCGGAACAGGAGGTAGCCACCGCCGACCACGGCGGCGAGGACGGCGAGTTGCACCGCGAGGGCGACGGCCGCCGTCCACCACGGCACGTCGCCGCCGAACGTCCACCCCATCATCGGCATCCCGTACCCCATCATCCCGAAGCCCATCATCCCGACCCCCATCACTATCGGCGCGAGTAGCAACACTCCCAGTAACAAGAGGACGAGCGCCAGGGCCGAACGGTCGTCCGCGTTCGTCGTCATCGGTGTGCCTCCACTAGAACCGAGGGCGGCCACGTTCAACCCGTTTTCCCCTTCGAACCGCGCGTTCGTCGCCGTCCGAGCCTTCGACCCGAAGGCGGGCTTCCCACTCTCGCTCGGCGACCCTCACGGACCGAGGTAGCCCCACGCCTGCAGGCGGTCGCCGTCGCCCGCTATCCACCGCTCCCCGATGTCGTCGCGGTAGTACATGTTCGGCATCACGATATCGTCGATGCGTCCGTAACACTGCTCTCTGGCGGCCCCCATCGTCTCCCCTTTGCCGGTGACGACGAGGGGCATCCCGCTCTCGCCCGCGACGCGCCACTGCCCGTCGACGCTCTTGGCGTCCTCGATGTGGACGCCGTCGGGCGCGACGCCCGACGCGGTCACGCGGGCGGAGCCAGCGCGACTCGCGTCCCCGCCCACCGTCTCGAAGACGACCGCCGCGTTCCGCGAGTTCTCGTCGTAGGTCTTCGGGTCGTCGAAGGGGAACGGCGGGAGGACGACGCGTACGCCCACCTGAAACCCGCGGTGGGTCTCCAGTTCGGGGTCTTCGCCGCGCGCGAGTTCGTAGAAGAACTGTCCGGTCGGCGACTCGAACGACTCCTCCTGCAGCGCGATGGTCGGGTAGCCGAACCGCGGCGTGAACTCCAAGGGGTAGATGCCCGTCTCGTTGACGATGCAGTTGAGGTCGATGCTGCCGACGTAGCCCTCGTCGGCCAGCCACCCCTCCAACTTCCCGAGGGTCTCCTCGAACAGTTCGTTCCGGCCGGCCCAGAACATCGACGTCCCCATTTCGCCGGTCTGTGGCCCGATGTTTCCGGGGAATAATTTCTTATGCTCGAAATTAAAGTTGACTTGGTCGACGAACGAGTCGCCGTCGAAGAACCCGCAGACCGCGACTTCGACGCCCTCCACCTTGCGCTGTAGCTGGAACCCCTTCATCCGGTGCCCCCACGCCTTCTCGTAGGCCTTCAGCACGTCGACCACGTCGCTGCCGTCGTCCTCGTCGCCGACGTAGAGCAGGCGCTTGACGTTCTGCACCTCGCCGAGGGGCTTGACGACGTACGCCGCGGGGTTCTCCCGGACGTGCGCGATGCCCTCGCCGAAGTCGCGGAACACGCGGCTCTCGACCGTGTTCACGCCGTGGTCCTCCAGCACCTCCGTCGCGTACCCCCGGTCCTCTTCGAGGCGGTCGGTGTTCGGCGTCCCCCCGACC
Organism: Haloferacaceae archaeon 50; assembly: GCA_046097085.1. Lineage (GTDB taxonomy): Archaea > Halobacteriota > Halobacteria > Halobacteriales > Haloferacaceae. The sequence goes on from CP175567.1 coordinate 1,140,849, forward strand.
ACGGCGTGTCCCTCGGCCCGGAGTTCCTGCGCCAGCGCTCCGGTCCCCACGTCCGACCCCACCCAGATGTCGTCGAAGACGACGACGTCGGCCCAGTCGACCTCCGCCCGCCAGTCGTCGGTCTTCGGCACGAAGCCGTCGCCTATCTCTCGGTCGCTGTCGGCCTCGACGTAGTACTTCACGTCGTGTCCCTCCCTGCGGACCTGCCACGCGAGGTCCGTTATCAGGGCGGCGTCGGCAGAGACGAACAGGAAGCGCTTGGCGTCCATAGACGGCGTTCGGACGGTAGGGATATGAGTGTGGTCGACGGCTGACGGTCGCCGGTCGTCCGACGCGTCGGCCCCGCGCTGCCCGCCGAGGCGGCGTCCGAAGCGCTGACCGCCCCCCGGCGACGATGGCGACAGGCGTTTGTGGGATGGCTTCTTTGGCAGGTGACATGGCAGCGCTCCCGGTCGAGATACTGCTCGGCGTCTACCTCGGCATCCTGACGGGTATCGTACCCGGCGTGGTCGCGTGGTCGCTCGGTTTCCTGTTTCGGTACTTCACGGGCGTCTCGATACCGGGGTTCGGCGTGGTGGTGCTCGCCGTCGCCATCGCCGGCGTGCAGGGCGGCCTGCTGGCGCTCACGGACCCTCAGTTCGCCCAGCAGGGGCAGGAGCGGTTCATCATCGCCATCCTCGTGGTGTTGATGATATCGCTGTACGCCCACGCCAAGGGCGACAAGTGGGGGGAGGCGTTCCCCCGGAAGCTCTCGCTCGAACGCCTCCGCAACCGGACGCTCTCGTCGGACGTGGTGGAGTTCGTCGGCGGGCGCGGCGAGGCGCGCGTCCGCGTCGCCGGCGACGTGGGCGACATCGAGGGCTACCCGCCCCTGTCGCCCGACCTCCGGGCGACGATACGCGACGAGGAGTGGACGTTCCCCGCGGACCTCCCCCTCGGGGAACTGGAGGCGCGCGTGGCGGACCGCCTCCGGACGGACCACGACCTCTCGGAGGTGAGCGTCCGCCTCGACGAACGCGGGCGCGCCGCCGTCGCCGCCGCGCCGCCCACCGGCAGCATCTCCAAGCGCGTCCCCGCGGGCAAGCGCGCGGTGTCGGTGTCGGCGCTCGTGCCGACGGGCGTCGCGCGCGGCGACGAGGTGACGGTCGACGCGCGCGACGCGAGCGTCGACGGGACGGTGGTCAGTGCGAAGTCGGCGGACGAGTCGCCGCCCGCCGACGGTACCGACGCCGAGAGTCCGTCCGTCGACGCGGACGCCGACGTCGCCGTCCCCGCACCCACCGCGCCGGTGGCCCGCGGCGGCGAGGGTCGCATCACCGTCGCGGTGGACCGCTCGGACGCGCCGGCCCTCCTCGGCACGGGCGCGGGGAACCGACCGGTGGCGGTGGCGTCGCGGGGCACCCGCCGCGAGTTCGAACTCGTCGGCCTCCTCCGTCGGGCGGGACAGCGCTTCCGTCGGCTCACGGTCGGCGCGGACGGCGAACTCGCCGGCGTGACGCTCTCCGACGCGAACGTGCGCGAGACGTACGGCGTGGCCGTGCTCGCGGTCCGGTCCGAGGACGAGTGGCGACTCGCGCCCGGCGGGAACGCCGCCCTCGCGCCCGGGTCCGAGGTGTTCGCGGTCGGCCCGCCCGACGCCCTCGCGGCGTTCGAGGGGGTGGTCGCGTGACTCCCCTCGCACGACTACTACCGTTCGCCCCCGCGCCGTTCCGGCGGACGGTCACGTTCGCCCGCCCCGTGCAGTTCGCCGCCACTCTCGTCGGCTTCGCGTTCCTCGCCGTGGTGGTCGCCGGCGCGACCGCCGTCGTCTACCGGTGGTACACCCGCGAGGCCATCGGCGAACGGGTCCCCGCCATGTTCGCGGTGTCGGTGGTGGCGGTGTATCTCAACACGGTCGCGCTCATCGGCAACGTCACCAGCGGGGAGGTCACGGGCCTGTTCTCGTTCTCAGTCGCCCTCGCCAACCTCGTGAGTATCGGCGTCGCGCTGGCCGTCGCGCCCGTGGGGCGGCGACTCGGCGACAGGCTCGCAACCGACGTGTTCGCGCTGACCGGTTCGCGCGACTTCGAGGGCGACGTGGGGCGACTCGTCCGGTCCGTCGGCCGGGTCACGGTCGTGGGCCTCCCCGACGAGATAGCGGACATGGACGCCTACGACCCCGTCCACGACCGGGTGAAGGAGGACCTCGCCGGGCGGACGCTCCTCTTCCCCCGGCGGATGACCGAGGCGGAACTCCGGGACCGATTCGCCCGCCGCCTCAAGGACGACTACGGCGTGGGCTACGTCGACGTGGAGTTCACCGAGGACGGCGACGCCGAGTATCTCGCCCTCGGGAGTCGGGTCGCGGGGCTGGGACCGACGCTCGCCCACGGCACCGTCGCGGTGGCGGTGCAGGCCGACCCGCCCAACGCCGCGAGTCCCGGCGACGTGGTACAGGTGTGGGACCCGAACCCGAGCCAGAACCAGAGCCAGCGCCCGGACTCGGGCGACGGAGCGGGTCGCACCGCGCCCTCGCGGGTGGCCACCGCCGAACTCCGGGCCGCGGTCGACGACGTGGTGACCCTCGCCGTCGACGAGGGCGACGCGTCGGACCTCCGCCCCGACCGGACGTACCGCCTCGTCACGATGCCGGCGTCGGTGACGCCGGACCGGGAGTTCGCCACCCTCCTCCGGTCGGCGGACGAGACGATGGGCGCGGCCACCGTGGCCACGGGGAGCGCACTCGACGGCGCGACGCTGAGCGGTCTCGACGTGACCGTCATCGCGGTCCGCCCCGACGGTGGCGCGGTCGACCCCATCCCGCCCGGGTCGCGGACGCTCTCGCCCGGCGAGACGGTGTACGCGGTGGCCCGCCCCGAGGCGCTCCGCCGACTCGAAGCCGCGGCGTCGGCGTCGGGTTCGGGGTCGGCGTCCCCGGTGCTCTCCGAAGACGGAGAGTCAGTGTAACGGATACTTCTATCCCGGCCTCCCTCGAACCCCCGACTCGACATCGACGGCGGTCGACCCGTCGTCGTCCGCACACTCATGACTCGGACAGACCGTCCCCGGCCGTTCCGCTACGACGCGGAGGTGCCGCCGGGCAAGAAGCGCCAGTTCCGCTACCCCGTCAGCGAGACGTATCTCGGCGACCCCGTCGAGATACCCGTGACCGTCGTCAACGGCGACCGGGCCGGCCCGACGGTGTTCCTCTCCGCGGCCGTCCACGGCGACGAACTCAACGGCGTGAAGGTGATACAGGAGGTGGCCGACGCCTACGACCCGGCGGACCTGTGTGGCACCCTCGTCTGCCTCCACGTCCTCAACGTGCCGGGCTACCTCGCCCAGACTCGCGACATCCCCATCTACGACCAGGACTTCAACCGGGCGTTCCCGGGGAAGGACGCGAGCACCACCGCCGAGCGCATGGCCGCGGGCATCTACCGCCGATTCGTCTCGCAGTGCGACTACGGCATCGACTTCCACACCTCAACCCGGAACCGCACCACGATGTACCACGCCCGCGCCGACACGTCGAACCCCCAGGTGGCGCGCCTCGCCGAGGCGTTCGGCGCGAACGTCGTCCTCTCGGGCGAGGGCGACGAGGGGTCGCTCCGGAAGGCTGCGACGGACGACGGCATCCCCACCGTCACCGTGGAGATGGGCAAGGCCCACCGGTTCCAACCGGCGCTCATCGACCGGGCGGTGGCGGGCGTCGAGAGCGTCCTCGCCGAGTTCGACGTCCTCCCCGACGCGACGCCGTCGCGCCCGGCGTGGACCCGCGTCGTCAGCGGGACCGAACAGCGGCGGTGGATACGCGCCGACACCGGAGGCCTCGTGGAGATGCAGTGGGGACCGTATCCGCTCGTCTACGAGGGCGAGACCATCTGTACCGTGACCGACCACTTCAAGCGGGAGTCCCACGTCGTGGCCGCGCCCTTCACCGGCCTCGTGGTGGGCGTCCTCGAGAACCCGGTGGCGCTCCCGGGCCACCCGCTCGTACACTTCGTCCGGATGGACGACGCCACCGCCGACGAGGTGGCCGCCGAGATAGCGCGGGGCGAGTTCGACGACTTCCGCCCGACGGGCGCGCAGTTCCTCGCCGACGGCGAGGGGTCGGAGTAGCGGGCGGGTCGCGCCTTCTCCGCGTCCGTCGGTCGCAACCCGCGCCGCCCCGGCGAGTGCCAACGGCCGAACGTTTTCTTTCGACTGTTAATATATTACATCATTCTGTAGCCGTGGGGATTTTTTGTCTCCGCAACCGGAGACTCTTCATGGACGAACGGCCGAACCCAGAGGCGGTCAACCACTGGTACGAGGACGCCGTCGTCTACTCGGTCGACGTCGAGACCTTCCAGGACTCGAACGACGACGGAGTGGGCGACTTCCGCGGCCTGATGGACCGCCTCAACTACCTCGACAACCTCGGCGTGGACTGTCTCTGGCTGCTCCCCTTCTACCCCACGCCCAACCGCGACAACGGGTACGACGTCAAAGACCACTACGGCGTCGACCCTCACCTCGGCGATTTAGGCGACTTCGTGGAGTTTCTGGAGGCCGCCCACGACCGTGGCATCCGCGTCATCGGCGACCTCGTCGTGAACCACACGTCTCGGCAGCACTCGTGGTTCCAGCGGGCCCGCGAGGACCCCGACTCGAAGTACCGCGACTACTACCTCTGGACCGACGACCCCGAGTCGGCCCCGGAGAAGGGGACCGTCTTCCCCGGCGAGGAGGAGGACGTGTGGTCGTACGACGAGGAGGCGGAGATGTACTACTACCACCGCTTCTACAGCTTCCAACCGGACCTCAACATCGCCAACCCGGACGTGCGCGAGGAGATACGCAAGATAGTCACCTACTGGATGCAGTTGGGCCTCGACGGCTTCCGCATCGACGCCGCCACCCTGATGGTCGACCAGAAGGGTGCCCAGCCCCAACTCATCGAGGACCCCCACGAGGTGTTCCGCAACATGAAGTCGGCGGCGCGCGCCCGCAACCCGAAGGCGGCGTTCCTCGCCGAGGCGGACGACGAACCGCCGAAACTCCGGAAGTACTTCGGTGAGAGGGGCGACGAGATGGACATGCTCCTCAACTTCGTGGTCAACGCCCACCTCGCTCACTCGCTGGCCACGGAGACGGCCGACGCCATCTACCGCGGCCTCGAGGTGATGCCGGACCTGCCCGAGAGCGGCCGCTGGAGCAACTTCCTGCGGAACTTCGACGAGTTCAACCTCGGAAAGCTCTCGCCCGAGGAGATGGACGAGGTGTACGAGGAGTTCGCGCCCGAGGCGACCATGCGCATCTACAACCGGGGCATCCGCCGCCGACTCGCGCCCATGCTCGACGGCGACCCCGACCGCATCGAACTCGCGTACTCCCTCCTCCTGTCGCTCTCGGGCGTTCCCGTCCTCGTCGCGGGCGACGAGATAGGCATGGGCGAGGACCTCTCGCTGGAGGGGCGCAACCCCGTCCGCCTGCCGATGCACTGGACCGCCGAGGAGAACGCCGGCTTCTCGGGCGCCGACCCCGACGAACTCGTGCGTCCCGTGGTCTCGGAGGGGCCGTTTAGCTACGAGGAGGTGAACGTGTCCGCACAGCGCGGCGACCCCGACTCGACGCTCGAACGCGTCTCCCGCCTCGTGCGCGCCCGCAAGGAGAGCCCCGCGTTCACCCACGGCGACCACCGGACGATGCCGGTGGACGACGACCGGGTGTTCGTCCACCACCACCGGTTCGACGGCAACGGCATCCTCGCGGCGCACAACCTCTCCGACGAGTCGGTCTCGGTCACCGTCGACGCCGACGTGAACGACGACGCCGCGTTCCGCCTCGCCGGACCGGGCGAGTTCGACCCAGACGACGACGCGTGCACGTTCTCGCTCGACGGCTACGGCTACTGTTGGGTCCGCACCCACGGCGCGCGCCGGAGTCTGCCGCCCACTGTGGCGGACGACGACTGACCGGCCGACCGTCGCCCGCCCCGTCTCCCTACTCCGTCGTCGGTCGCATCCCCGTGAAGTCGTCCACCGGCATCACGGAGTAGTCCACGCTCAGGGTGTTGCCCGTCGCCCGTATCTTGCCCACGAACGCCGAGATGTCCTCCAGTCGCCCCTCCAACACGAACAGTTCCATGCAGTAGTGGTTGCCGACGTGGCTGTGGAAGTTGGCCGCCACGAGGCGTTCGTACTCGTGGCGCAGGCGCATCATCCGCTCCTCGACGTTGGTGGTCTCGTAGTCGAAGATGACGGTCACCACGGCCATCAGGTCGCGGTCCTCCAGTCGCTTGTCCTCGAACTCGCCGAGGAGGTTGCGCGACGCCTCCCGGACCACCTCGCTCCGCCCCGTGTAGCCGTGCTCGTCGGCGAAGCGGTCGATACGTTCCAGTAACTCCTCCGGCATGGAGACGCTCACGACGGTCATGTATTAACCGAACCGCGACGAGATAGTAAACATTGTCACACGCCGGGGTCGACGGGTCCGGCTCGCCGGTCAGCCCGTCCCGGACTCGTCGGGCCGGGGGCGGTCGTACGTGTCGCGCACGGTGTCGGCCAGCAGTCCCTCCTTCTCCAAGGCGATGTACACCGCCACGAAGGGTTCGTCGGCGGGGCGGAGGACGAACACTTCGCGTTCGCCGTCGCCGCGCGTCTCGTTCACCCGCCCGACGAGCGGTTCCAGCGGCCGGGTGCCGTCGCGGAACTCGGCGAACAGGTCGCGCGCGCCCGACTGCGACGCGAACACGTAGAGCACGCCGTTGGGGTCGCCGTCGGTGCCGCGGGTCACCCGGGAGTTCATCGCCTCGCCCGCGGCCGCGGCGTTCCGCCACGTCTCCGTCGCCGCCTCGAACATCCCGGTCACGCCGTCGGCGAACTCGAACAGGGTGCGCTTGCGGACCTCGACCGCCTCGAACCGGGCGGTGCCGGCGTCCCACGCCAGCGTCGCGTCGACCACGTAGCCCGGCAGGAGGGCGGCGACGCGGTCCGCGAGTTCGCCCTCGTAGCCGTCGCCCCGCACCGCGACGGGTTCGTACTCCTCGGCCCCGTCGGCGTCGAGGGCCACCAGCACGAACCGCTCGGGGTCGCGGGGGTCGTCGAGCACGCGGAACCGCCCCTCGGTGGTCACGTTCACGGTGGCTCCGGATGGGCGGCCGCGCGGGAAAAGCGGGTCGGTCCGGCGCGCCGGCCGTCCGCACCCGCGTTCGGCCCCGCGTCCGCGCCGGCTCTCTCGCCCCCGTTCACCGCGATATCTCGGTGTCCTCCTCGCGGACGACCGACTCGACCTCCTCGGGCGAGACGACCGCGAGGTCGCCGTCGACGGTGCGCTTGAGCGCCGCCGTCGCCGCCGCGTACGAGAGCGCGTCGGATATCGACCCGTCGCGCAGGCGACTCGTGACGTAGCCGCCGACGAACGCGTCGCCGGTCCCCACGGGGTCGACCGTCTCGGCCTCGTAGACGCCCTGCTCGAACGTCTCGTCGCCGTGGACCGCCGTCGCGCCCTTCTCGCCGCGCGTGACGATGACCGTCCGGAGGTCGAACTCGTCCGCGAGGCCGCGCGCGAGTTCGGCCGGCCGCCCCTCCCGACCGAGCACCTGCCGCACGTCCCGGATGGCGGCCACGAGCACGTCCACCTCGGGGAGGATGGCCTCGTACGCCGACTTCGCCTCCGCGGGCGACCAGAGCTTCGACCGGTAGTTGAGGTCGAACGACGCGACGGTGCCGGCCTCGTTCGCGGCGTCTATCGCCGCCGACGTGGTCTCCCGGAGCGTCTCGGAGAGCGCCGGGGTGATGCCGGTGACGTGGAACCAGTCGGCCTCCCGTATCGTCTCAAGCGCCAGTTCGTCGGCCGTCGCCGTGGTGACCGCGGAGTCCGCCCGGTCGTAGATGACCTTCGTCCCGCGCGGCGAGCCCCCGTGTTCGACGTAGTAGGTGGCGACGCGGTCGGTGTCGTCGCCGAGCGCCACCCGGGGGTCGACCCCGTGGCTCCGGAGTTCGCTCGTCACGCGTTCGCCCATCACCGTATCGGGGAGCTTCGACAGCCACACCGTGTCCAGCCCCAACTGGGCCGCCGCCACCGCGACGTTGCTCTCGGCCCCCGCGGCCTGCACGCTGAACTCCCGCGTCGTGCGCAGGCGCTCGCCGTGGGGCGGTGAGAGTTTGAGCATCGTCTCGCCCATAGTCACGAGGTCCGTCATCGGTCCCACCCCGCCCTCGCCGTCGCTACCGCGTCGGTCCGCAGCGTCAGGGTCATGCGCGGACGTTCGCGGGTGTTGCGTATAAGTGTCCGAGGTTTCCTCCGACCCGGTCGGACGCGCGGTCCGCGCGCGCTTACTCCTCGCGCCGCCCGGCGTGGCCGGGGTAGTCCCGCTCGAACCGGTCGGCTATCTCGCCTTCGCCCACCTCGACGACCACCGGACGGCCGTGCGGGCAGGCGTACGGGTTCTCGCAGTCGTCCAGCGCCTCCAGCAGGTCCACCACCGACCCCTCGCGGAGCGAGGTGTTGCCCGTGATGGAGGGGTAACACGCGAGGTCCGCGAGCAGGGAGTCGGCCACCGCGTCCACCGTCTCCCGCCCGCCCTCCTCCCGGTCGGCGACGAACGCCGAGAGGGCGTCGCGCAGCAGTCCGGGGTCGAGGGCGGCGTCGAACACCGCGGGCACCGACCGCACCTCGACGGTCCGCTCGCCCGTCCGCCCGGCGTGAAAGCCCACCTGCGCGAGGGCGTCGCGATACTCGTCGAACAGCGCCGCCTCGCGCGCGGTGAGTTCGAGTTCGACCGGCTCGGCGAGCGCCTGCGTGGGCGTGTCGCCCGAGACGGCCTCCCGCAGGCGCTCGTAGTTGACCCGCTCGTCCGCGGCGTGCTGGTCCACCAGCACGAGGCCGTCCGGCGTCTCGGCCACCACGTAGGTGTCGTGCAACTGTCCGAGCACCCGCATCGACGGCAGGCTGTCGAACTCGGGCGCGGGGGTCGCGTCGTCGCCGTCGAGCGTCCGCTGGGTGGTCGGCCCGCGGAAGCCGCGCGGCCGCCCCGCGGCCGAGTCGGCGTCCGCCTCTGCCTCCGTCTCCGCCGAGGCGGCCCCGCTCTCCCCCTCGCTCCCGTCCGCGCCGAGCGACGACTGCGTGCCGCCTCCGGCCCCGTCACCGCCGTCGCCCTCGCTCACGCTCTCGTCCGGGCGTCCGTCGCTCGCCGGGCCGTCCGGCGTCGGCCGCCGGACCGCGCTCTCGACGTCCGAACCGTCCGTCGACGCCGAGTTCGTGCCGTCTCGGCCCCGGGGCGTCGGACGGCGCGTCCGGCCGGCCGCGTCGCCGTCTCCGTCTGCTCCCGCCGAGTGAGCCGACGCGCTCGACGCCTTCGACGCGTTCGGCGCCCCAGACCCGCCCGAAACGCCGGTCGACGCCGCGTCCGGTGAACCGTTGTCCGGCGAGTCGGCGTCCGCCGTCGTCTCCCCGCGGCCGACCCGCGCGTCGCTCTCGGCGTCGTCGGCCGCCGCCGTGCCGTCGGTCCCCGCCGCCGCCGGGTCGTCGTACGACGACGGCGACACCGCCGTCTCCGCGGGCGCGGACCGGCCCCGCGGCGCGGACGACCGGACCAGCCCCTCCGAGAGCAGGGACTCCCGGACCGCCGACTCGACGGCGCTCTCGACGCCCGACTCGTCGTCGAACCGGACCTCCATCTTCCGGGGGTGGACGTTCACGTCCACCGCGCTCGGCGGCACGTCGACGAACAGCACCGCGAAGGGGTAGCGGTCGGGCGCGAGTTGGCCGCCGTAGGCGTCGAGGACGCCCTCCCTGAGCGCCGACGACGAGACGTACCGGTCGTTCACGAACGTCGAGAGGTACTCCCGGCCGGCGCGGGTGGTCTCCGGGTGGGAGACGAGACCCGACACCGACTCCACCGGCCCGTCGGCCGCTTCGAACTCGACGGGGAGCATCGACTCGGCCACCTCGCGGCCGTACACCGACAGCACGGTTGATTCGAGGCTGCCGCGACCCTCGGTGGCGAACACCTCGCGGCCGTCGTGTTCGAGCGAGACGGCCACGTCGGGGTTGGCGAGGGCGTACTGGGTGACCACGGTGTTGACGTGGTCGAACTCGGTGGCCTCGGTCTTGAGGAACTTCCGGCGCGCGGGCGTGTTGTAGAACAGATCCTCGACTTCGACCACCGTTCCCTCGGGGCACCCCGCGGGGCGCACCTCGGTCACGTCGCCGCCCTCGACGGTGAGTTCGGTGCCGGCGTCGGCGGCGCCGTCGCGGGGCTTCGACCGGACGGTGAGCCGCGACACCGCGCCGATGGTGTGGAGCGCCTCGCCCCGGAACCCGAGGGTGCCCACGCCCGCCTCGAGGTCGTCGATGTCGCGTATCTTGCTCGTGGTGTGTTCCTCGACGGCTAGTCGGACCTCCCGTTCGGTCATGCCGACGCCGTCGTCGCGCACCCGGACGCCCTCGGTGCCGCCGCGTTCGACCGCGACGCTCACCCGGTCGGCGTCCGCGTCGAGGCTGTTCTCCACCAGTTCCTTCACCACCGACGCGGGTCGCTCGACCACCTCGCCCGCGGCTATCTGCCGGACGGTTCGGTCGTCGAGCGCCCTGATGGACGACGCGTCGTCGGCCGGGTCGGCCGCCTCCTCGTCCTGGTCTGCGTCAGCGTCAGCGTCCGCCGGCGGTCCCCCGTCGCTCACCCGGAGACACCTCCCTCGTCGTCCGCGCCGACCTCCGCGCCGTTCTCGCCGTCGAACTCGCTCTCGAAGTCGGCGTCGGGCCGCCACTCGCGCACGTCGACGGCGCGGTCGACCGCCGTCCCCTGCACCTCGCTGAGTCGGTCCGCCGCGACGGGGGGCGACAGCCACTCGTGGTCGGTGTGCTCCTCGCTCAGGGAGACGGTCCGCTCCGACGACTCGCACCGGTAGTAGACGCCGACGCGTCCCTTGTCGTCGTCGTTGCGCCACGAGATGACGTGGACCGGGCGGCCGACGGGGACGTCGAGGCCCGTCTCCTCGGCTATCTCGCGCTTGACGCCGTCGTCGGTGTCCTCGTGAGCGTCGAGGCGACCACCGGGGAGTTCCCACCCGCCGTCGCTCGTGCGCCTGACCACGAGCACCTCGTCCCGCGGCCCGAACACCACGCCGCGGAGGCTCACCGTCGCGCGCAACGGTTCCTCGGTCATCGTTCGCCCTCCGTTCGGCGTCGACCGGAACTCGGTGTGGCGGTCGACGCGCCGGGGGCGCGACCCTCGGTCATGACCCGTAGCAACGGCGTCGAGACGCATGAATCTAGTCCCTCGCACCTCACGGGATTCGTCGGCGCTGACGGCGCGATGCCCGCTCGCCGGTCGGCGGAGCGCCGCCGCGTTCACTCCCGCGCCAGCGTCACCTTCCCCGCGTGGTCGCCCGACTCCGCCCGGCGGTGGGCCGCCGCGGGTTCGTCGAAGCCGAAGCGCGTCTCGTCGAGCAGGGGTCGCAGGTCTCCGCTCTCGACCAGCGACGCCGCGCGCGAGAGTATCTCGCCGTGGCGCGCCCGCCCCTCGCCGTGGAGCAGGGGCACGAGCATGAACACCACGTCGAACGAGAGCGCCTTGTCGTGGAGGGGGTTCAGGTCGGGCGACCCCCGCGCGACGGTCGTAATCACGTGCCCCTTCCGCGCCGCGGCCGCGAAGGAGTCGGGCAGGTTGTCGCCCCCCGTGCCCACCGAGTCGAACACCACGTCGAACCCCCGGCCGTCGGTGTACTCGCCGACGTACTCCTCGACCGACTCGCGGTAGTCCACGGCGTAGTCCGCGCCGAGTTCGAGCGCCGTCTCCCGCTTCTCCTCGGTCGACGCCGTGGCGGTCACCACCGCGCCCCGGCGCTTGGCGAGTTGGACCGCGACGTGGCCCACGCCGCCGGTGCCGCCGTGAACCAGCACCGACTGCCCCGGCTCTATCTCGGCGCGGTCCACGAGGCCGTCCCACGCCGTGATGGTCACGAGGGGGAGCGCCGCCGCCTCGCGCATCGAGAGCGACGGCGGCTTGCGCGCGAGGAGGTCCGGGTCGGCGAGCGTGTACTCCGCCAGCGTGCCCTGCAGGTCGCCCACCCCGCCGACGCAGCCGTACACCTCGTCGCCGGGTTCGAAGGCGGTCACGCCCGGCCCCACCGCCTCGACGACGCCCGCCGCGTCGCCGTGCAGGACGGCGGGGAAGTCGGGCGCGAGTGCCTCGGCCGCGCCGCTCCGGACCTTGTAGTCGACTGGGTTCACGCTGGTCGCCTCCACGCGGACCACCACGCGGTTCGGCTCCGCCTCCGGCCGGGGCACCTCGGCGCGTTCGAAGACGTCTGGGTCGCCGAACTCCCGTATCACCGACGCTCGCATCGTCTCCGCGGACTCGGACGCATCGGACATCGTTCGTGGCGAACGTCGGGGCGGACGGTGAAAAGCACGGCGCGTTCGCGTCTCTCCGCCGCTCCGACCGCTCGCCCTACCGCTCCCCCGGCGGTCGCTCAGTGGTCGCCCAACCGCTCCTGCCACTCCTGTACCTTCGCCGCGAGTTCGAGCGGCGACTGCTCGTTCACGTCGGTGCGCTCTAGCTCTTCGAGCACCGACTCCGTGCCCGGGTCGAGCGGTTCCGCGTCGCCGCCGTCGGCGCTGGCCGACCCGCGGAACCCACCGCTCCCGAGGTCGAACACCGCCTGCGTGGTCTCGCCGGCCCCGCTCTCGCCGTCGCCGCCCGCCTCGGCCCCTTTGGCCTCGATGGCCTTCTCGGCCCGTAGCTTCTCCAGCACCTCGCGCGAGCGGTCGACCACCGGTGACGGCACGCCCGCGAGGTCCGCGACGTGGACGCCGTACGAGCGGTCGGTCGGCCCTTCGCGCACGGTGCGCAGGAACGTCACGTCGTCGCCGGAGCCGTCCCCGTCGTCGACGGCGACGTGGACGTTCTCGACCCGCGGCAGGTGCTCCGCCAGCGACGTGAGTTCGTGGTAGTGGGTGGCGAACAGGCAGTTGGCGGCTATCTCGTTGTGGATGTACTCCGTGGCGGCCCACGCGATGGAGATGCCGTCGTAGGTGGCCGTGCCCCGACCCACCTCGTCCAAGATGACCAGCGAGTCCTCGGTGGCGGAGTGGAGGATGTTGCTCAGTTCCTGCATCTCCACCATGAACGTCGAGCGACCCTGCGCGAGTTCGTCCAACGCGCCCACGCGCGTGTAGATGCCGTCCACCAGCCCCACCCTCGCGGCTCGCGCGGGTACGAAACTCCCCACCTGCGCCAGCAGGGTGACGAGCGCCGCCTGCCGCATGTAGGTGGACTTGCCGCTCATGTTCGGCCCCGTCACGAGCAGGAACCCCCGGTCGTCGTCGAGGCGCAGGTCGTTGGGGACGAACTCGGTGGTCTGCTCCACCACGGGGTGGCGGCCGGCCTCGATGTCGAGGACGCCCGGTTCCGCGAGTTCGGGGCGCACCCAGTCGTTGGCGGCGGCGTGGGTCGCCAGCGACGCGAGGGCGTCCACCTCCGCCAGCGTCCGGCCCACCTCCTGTAGCAGGCCGGCGCGGGCGGCCACCCGCTCCCGGAGTTCGCAGAACAGGTCGTACTCCAGGTCGCCGCGCACCTCCTCCAGCCTGAGTATCTCGCGCTCCCGTTCCTCCAGTTCGTCGGTGGTGTAGCGCCGGGAGTTCTTGAGCGTCTTTATCTCCCGGTAACGGTCGGGCACCGCGTCGGTCTCGGACTTCCCCACTTGGACGTAGTAGCCGTCGGTCTTGTTGCGGTCGACCGAGAGGTGGGTGATGCCCGTCTTCGACTTCTCGCGGTCGGCGAGGCCGTCGAGCCACGCCTTGGCCTCCTCGTGGTCGGCCACGAGTTCGTCGAGTTCGTCGTCGTAGCCCCGGCGGAACAGGCCGCCCTCGGTCACCGTGCCCGGCGGGTCGTCCACGAGGGCGGCGTCGAGTTCGTCGCGGAGGGCGGCCGCGGCGTCGCGGTCGGGTCGGTTCACCACCGCCGAGAGCGGCGAGTCGGCCAGTCGACTCCCGGTCACGGCCTCCGTGAGTTCCGGCAGGGTGGCGAGCGTCCGCTTCACCGCCAGCAGGTCGCCGGCGTCGGCGCTCCCCGACGCGGCGCGCGAGGCGAGGCGTTCGAGGTCGTAGCCGCCGTCGAGGGCGTCGCGCACCCGTTCGCGCGCGAGGGCGTGGGACGCCAGCGCCGCCACGCAGTCGAGGCGGCGGTCGAGTTCGTCTCGCGCCCGGCGCGGGCGGGTCACCCACTCCCGGAGGAGGCGGCCGCCCGGACTCGTCACGGTGTGGTCGATGGTGTCCACCAGCGACCCCGACCGGTCGCCGTGCATCGTCTCGGTGAGTTCGAGGTTGCGCTGGGTGGTGGCGTCGAGTTCGAGGTGGTCGTCGGGGCTGTACGTGCCGAGGCGCGTCATCGACTGGCGCACGCCCGTGCCCGTCTCCTCGACGTACGAGAGCGCCGCGCCCGCCGCCCGCACTCCGAGTTCGGAGTCGAGGCCGACGCTCTCGACGGCGGCGTCGCCGAACTGTTCGGTCACGGCGTGGCGCGCCCGCCCCGGGGCGAACGACTCCGCGTCCGTGAGCGAGAGTTCGGCGTCGAGTTCGCGGACGCGAGCGAGGAAGTCGTCGTCGTTGCGCACGTCGGGGCCGGGCAAGAGTTCGACCGGGTCGAACCGGTAGAGTTCGGCGTGGACGTCGTCGGCGTCGTCGGCCTCGGTCACCAGAAAGCGCCCGGTGGTCACGTCGACGAACGCGAGGCCGTACCGGCCGTCGTCCCCCGCGACCACCGCGGCGAGGTACTGGGCGTCGGCGTCGCTCGTCTCCAGTAAGGTGCCCGGCGTCACCACCCGCGTCACCTCGCGGGCGTGGCCGCCGTCGTCCGTCTCGTACTGGTCGGCCACCGCCACCCGGTAGCCGCGTTCGACGAGAGCCTTGAGGTAGGGCGTGATGTCGTCGACGGGGACGCCGGCCATCGGGTACGACGACCCGTGGGAGGACTTCTTCGACACCTTCAGATCTAGCTCGTCGGCCACCGTCTCGGCGTCGTCGGCGAAGAACTCGTAGAAGTCGCCGCACTGCATCGTCAGGAGGTCCGCGTCCGTCTCCTCTTTGAGCGAGAGGAACTCCCCGACGATTCCCGTGGCAGTCATAGCTCTCCCTCCGATTTCTGGACGGTAAAACACTGCGGGTCGCCCCCGTTCGGTCGCGGCGCGGCGGCCGCCTCGCCCGTCGGCCGGCAACGCGGCGGCGCGGTACTTCACGCCGCGCGCCCGGAGGGCGTCCCCTACCCGGTGGCCACACCGGGCCCGCGGCGTCTCCATGCCCGCGTGCGTTGTACTTGGGTCTGTCGGGGGCACTTGCGTGTCGTCGGCCGACGGCGCGGCGTTCGACCCCGGAGCGCCGCCGTTCGGCGGGAGATGCTCCGCCGGACGAAACTGCGCCTTTTTTAGCCCCGGTCGTCGCAGATGGGACGTAGATGCGACTCCGCTCACCGCTGGTCGGTGTGGTGGTGGCTGCGCTCGTGGTTCTCGCCGGCGTCGCGCCGGCGGGCGTCGCGCACGCCGCCGACGGGACGCGCGCGTCGGCCGCCGCGCCGACCGACGCGGACCGAGAGGACTTCGGCGACGCCCTCGCCCAGAGCGGCGTGGAGACGGACAACGTACGCCTCGTCGTCACCCTCGCGGAGAACGGGTCGGCCCGGTGGGAGGTCCAGTATTGGACCCGCCTCGACGACGACAACACCACGACGGCGTTCCGGTCACTCGAGCGGGACATCGAGGCCAACCCCGGGAACTACAGCCAGCAGTTCGCAGAGCGGATGCGCTCGACGGTGACGTCCGCCGAGAACGCGACCGGTCGGGAGATGTCGGCGGAGAACTTCTCGGTGAGCGCCGAGACGCGCGGCCCGCCCCAGTACGGCGTGGTGACCTACTCCTTCCGGTGGAAGGGGTTCGCGGCCGTCGACGGCGACACCATCAGGGTTGGCGACGCCATCGAGGGCATCTTCCTCGACTCCAGCACCCGCCTGATACTCCAGTGGCCGAGCGATTACGGCGCGGTCAACGTCACCCCCGACGCCGACGAGCGACGCTCCGACACGGTGGTGTGGCGCGGGTCGGACACCGAGTTCGTCGCCGGCGAACCGACCGTCGTCCTCCGCCACGGGGCCACCGAGACGGGCGGGTTCGGCGACGGCGGCGGGGACGGGTCGCCCGGCGGCGACCTCGGGTCGCTCCTGTCGCTCGCCCTCGGCGTCGTCGTGTTCGGCGTCGTGGGCGCCCTCGCGTGGCGGTTCTGGAGGGGTCGCGCGGGAGACGCGGGCCCTGGCGTGGGGGCCGTGGCCGGCGGGCCCGACGACGACGCCCCGGCGGCCGCGGCGGACGACGCGGGGGCGAGCGCCGAACCGGACCCCGAACTCCTCAGCAACGAGGAGCGCGTGCTGAAGTTCGTCCGCGACCAGGGCGGCCGGGTCAAACAGCAGGAGGTGGTCCGCGAGTTCGACTGGACCGAGGCCCGGACCAGTCAGATAGTGCGCCAACTCCGCGACGACGGGAAGTTGGACGGGTTCCGACTCGGCCGGGAGAACGTGCTCAAACTGCCGGACGAACCGAGACCGGACGAAGCCGACGGCGGGGAGGGGGGCGGCGCGTGACTCCCACTCCCGATATCAGGGTTAAGTGGGTGTTAAGCGCCGGCTTAATCCGGCTTAACCGTCGTTCATCCGGACGGACTTTCTCGACGTTATATGTCGGACGAAGGTGTAGGAGGGCGTAGAATGCGCCAGCGAACCTCCGTGTTGGCCGTGGTCGCCCTCGTCGCTCTCGCGGTCGTCGCCTGCGCGGCGACGGCGACGGCGACCGCTCTCGACGAGGCCCGGAGCGACGTGCCCGCTCCGGTCGCCGCCGCGACCGACGGCACGCCGGCGGACGCCGCGTCGACCGACTCCATGTCGCCCGGCCAGCGCCTGACCAGCATCATCGGCGCTCAGCAGGCCGAGGTCGAAGGCGAGATAGAGACGCGTTCGTTCGGCGTCCGCGTCGCCGCGGCGGGGTCGTCGCGCTCCAAGGCCGGCGTCGTGGCCGCGGAGGTGAACGACCTCGAAGACCGGCTCGAAACCCTCCAGAACCGCAAGGCCGAACTCGAACGCGCCCACGAGAACGGGAGCGTGAGCGACGGTCTCTACCGGGCGCGAGTCACCGCACTCGTCGTCCGCATCGAGACCACCCAGCGTCGCATCAACGCCACGGACGACGTCGCGAACGACGTCCCCGAGAACGACCTCGAAGCCGCGGGCGTCGAGCAGTCGACCATCGCCCAACTCCGCCAGCGAGCCACCAACCTCACCGACCGGAACTCGACCAACATCACCGAGTCCGTCGTCGGTAAGGGCGTGGGGAGGGGGATGGGCGACCCCTCGTCGAGAGTCCTCGACACCGTCGCGTCCGGGAACTTCAGTTCCGGGGCGTTTATAGAGGGGAACGAGAACGAGACGGCCGCGCCGGGCCGCGGCAACGGTCGGAGTCGTAGCGACGGCCGGACGCCGGGCGTCGACGCGGGGGCGAACGCGAACGCGAGCGTCGGCAACGGAACTGCGAACGGCAACGGAACTGCGAACGCGAGCGTCGGCAACGCCACCGGGGGCGCGAACGCGAACGCCACCGTCGGCGTCGGCAGGGACGGCGTGACCGTCAGCGCCGGCGCGAGCAGGGGGACCGGAACCGACGAGACGGCGACGGACACGACGGACGCGCCGACGTCGACCGACGACTCGCCGTTGGGCGGCCTCCTCTCCGACGACACGACGACCGATACGACGACGACCGACACGAACACGACGGCAACGACGACCGACGCGTCGACCGTCGAGAGCGAGACGGCCGCCGAGACGGAAACCGAGACCGCTGCGTGACGGGCGGGACGGTCGCACGCCCCATACATTCACCTTTACCTTCAGTGAAATTTAGGACGTGCGGGTATCTCTTCCGTACACGTCATGAGTGACGATACCAACTCGACCGGCGAACGCGGTTCCGTCGACGCGAATCCGAGCGTCCGGCGGCGGCGACTGCTCGCCGGTGCGGGCGCGCTGGCGTTCGGGGCCGCCGCCGTCCCCACAGTCGGCACGGCGGCCCCCTCGTCTCCCTCGCCCCGCGTCGTCTGGCAGCGGCGGTACGGCGGCGGCGGGTACGACGCGGCGGACGCGATAGTTCGCACGGCCGGGGGCGGCTACGCCTTCGCGGGCCACAAGACCACCGACCTGGAGCGTTTTCGCGGCGGGCTCTGGATCGCCGCCCTCGACACCGACGGTGCCCTCGTCCGGCAGCGTGTCTCCCCCGCCCTCGACGGCTACCAAACGGCGCTCGTGGCGGGACCGGACGGCGAGCTAGCCGTCGCGAGTGGAAAGCAGTCTGGGGGCGACGCTGTCGTCGTCGCCTTCGAACGTCCGTTCGAGGAGGCGTGGCGCGCTCGCTTCTCCGTTCCGGAGGAGTACCAGGGCGACGCTCTGGCGGTCGCCCCCGCGGATATAGTTCGGACCAGCGACGGCGGGTACGTCGTGGCTGGGTCGCTCTCGTTCTCCGAAAGCGCCATCGGGTGGGTCGGGAAAGTGACCACCGACGGCGAGACCGCGTGGAGTACGCTGATAGAGGGTCCGCACTCGGTGAGGCACTCGGTGGCGGAAAACGTCGCCCACACCGCGGACGGCGGGTATCTGGTCTGCGGCGCGGCCGCGGTCGGCCGCACCGACGGCGGCGAGGAGGTCGACCTCAGGCCCTGGGCGGCGAAACTGACTGCCGACCGCGACGCCGCGTGGAACCGGACGTACCTGGACGAGTACGGTTCGTTCGAGTCGGTCGTCCCGCGCGGTGACGGGTTCGTCTTCGGCGGCGACACCGTCGAGGGACCGTTCAGCGGTCCCTTCAAGCACACCCCCGTCATCCTGTGGATCGACGCCGGGGGCGACGTCGAGTGCACCCGGCCGTACCCGAAGACGCCCGTCTCGGTCAGCGGATTCGTGCCGTCCGGCGACGGCTACGCCTGGGCGGGGACCACACTCGACCTCGAACGAGACCGCCACGGGTGGGGCGTCGTGAAGGTGGACCGGAACGGGAACCGCCGCTGGTCGCTGGTCCGAAAGGACGACCCGATAACCCTACGGACGCTCGTCGCCGCAGACGGTAGCTACGGACTGGCGGGCACGACGTGGCCGTTCAACGAGAACGGCGTTGACGATGCGTGGGTGGCCGAACTGACGACGGACGCCGAGTAGTCCCGGGAACGGTCGCGTCCGGTCGAGGCGAAAGCACGCCCGTTTCTGCCATCTGAACTAAGTGTGTGAGGACCCCACGACCGGGTACGTCATGACTGACGACACTGACGCGAACCGGGACGACCGCGAGGTGGTCGGCGGGAAGACGGGTGACACCGCGCCGACCGACGAGGAGGGACCGGACATCGGGGCTACGAAGGGCGAGAACACCATCACGGGCGGGATGGAGAACGACCCCGACTCGTCGGGCGACGGCGGCACGGGCCACGGGGCGGAGGTGACGGACACGAGCGTGACCGTCGACAGCGACGACGCGGGCAAGACGGTCCGGAGCGACGACGGCGAGGAACTCGGCCTCGTCACCGAGGTGGCCGACGCCGGCGACGCCCTGTTCGTCGACCCGCACCCCCGCATCGCCGAACACGTCGCCGCCGACCACGGGTGGACCGAACGCGAGTCCGGCGACTTCCGCGTCGACGTCGCGGACGTGAAGGCCGTCGACGGCGACGCGGTGTGGCTCAAGAAGACGGAGTGAGCTGAGACGCCCGCGAGAGCCGCTCTCGCGGGCGACGTGGGGGCGACCTTGGATATACAGGCAAGCCACCCTTGCTACTTCCCGCCCTCTCTCCGTGTAGAACCATGAGCGACGAACGTCCGGACGACGACGAGTACTGGCGACGCGTCCGCGAGGCAGACGACGTGCGCGAACCCCCGAGACACGAGGACGCGAACGTGAAGACCGACCCCGACGAGGTGCGGGGGTGGGCCGAGGAGCGAGACGCCGTGCCCGTCGCCGACCTCAACGCCAGCGGTCCGGGCGCGTACGCCCTCCGCCACGAGAACGTGGTCGACGGGAGCGCCCACGAGCGAGTCTCGTGGGAGGACTTCGTGGCGGCGTTCCGGGACGAGGACATGGCGTTTCACCACGACGAGGACGAGGCCGGGACCCACCGGTTCGTGAGACGCTCGGACGTGGACGAGCACATGAGCGCGGAGGGCGTCGAGTCCGAACCCGACACCATGACCCACGACACCGACGCCGACCGCGGCGTGGCCGGCACCGCCGAGGACGAGGGCCGCACGGACCCGGGCCGCGACGACCACGCCGGGGAACCCGAACCCGACATCGGCGCCTCGGAGACGGAGACGACCGATATGGAGACGGGGACGGAGACGACGACGGGGACCGGTCGCTCTGACGCCGAGACCGACCGCGGCGAAACCGACGCGACCGCGGACCGCACGGGCGCGGAGACGGGGACGACCTCCGACGTCGACGTCCTCGCCGACGTGAGCGAGGGCGACTCGGTGGTGGACGCCGAAGGCGAGACGGTGGGCATCGTGACCGCCGTCGAGACGGGCGAGATATACGTCGACCCCGACCCCGGCCTGACGGAGAAGCTCTCGGCGAAACTCGGCTGGGTCGACGAGGACGACGCCGAGTATACCGTCGACGCCGACGACGTCGCTGACGTCGAGGACGGGGACGTGCGCCTCAAGCCGGTCACACTCTGAGACGGCGCGGGCGCGCCGCACCGTCGACGGACCGCAGTCCGCTCTTTTTCGTGGTTCCCGCCGGACTCACTCCGCGTCGGGACGGGGGTGACGGTCGAGTTCGAGCGTCGCCGGGTCGAGCGTGTAGTAGCTCTCCCAGACCGGCGCGAGGCTGACCACCCGCACGTCGCCGAACCACCCCTCGGCGTGGCGGTGGCTGTGGCCCACCAGACACAGGTCGGGTTCGACCGCGTCGAGTATCTCGTCGACGGCCCGGACGCCGGGGTCGCGCCCGCCGTCCACCCGGAGGATGCCGTGCGGGGCCTCGTGGCTGAGGAACACGTCCACGTCCGAGAGCGACTTGGCGCGTTCGACCTCCGACTGGACGAAGTGACGGCGCCGCTCGCCCGAGAGCTCCTCGCGCGACCGCTCGTACTTCGTGGGGGCGAAGTTGCCAGAGAGCCCCGCGACCCGGAGGCCCTCCACCTCGGCGACGGTGCTGGCGAGGAGGTGCGGCCGCTCGGCCGCCGTGAGCGACGCGTCGCCCCGCCGGAGGGCGTCTATCACGTCGAACTCCTCGTTGTTGCCGGCCACGAACCACGTGGGCGCGGGCAGGTCGTAACACAGCAGGTCCCCGACCTGCAACGCGGCGTCGGGGTCGACCGCGTCGTAGGCCGCGAAGAGAGCCTCCCTGTTGTCCGGGTCGTCGGCGTGAGCGTCACCGAGGACGAGCATCGTGTCGTCTCTCCCCTGTGTCCGCCGACTCCTTATCTTATCGGTGTTCCGACGGTTCCGCCGCTGCCGCCCGACGGATGTCGTTCACGAACGCACCGGCGACGCGCCGTTGGGATTACTAATTTCACGCCCGTCTCAGCCTTCTATTTTCAGCAACAAAGTTGGTAAAGAAAGCCCCCGTACTAGAACCCGCTATGGCGCTCCAACAGATCGACCACCTGAGTAGCGAACAGCAGGACTGCATCGACAACTGCTTCGAGGCCGCACAGGCGTGCGAGTGGTGCGCCGACGAGTGTCTGGACGAGGACATGGACATGGCGCGGTGTATCCGACTCTGCCGCGACGTGGCCGACATCGCCACCCTGCACGCGCGGTTCATGGCGCGTGACTCCGAGTTCAGTCGGAACCTCGCCGAGGACTGCGCCGAGGCCTGCGAGGAGTGCGCCGACGAGTGCGAGCAGCACGACCACGAACACTGTCAGGTGTGTGCGGAGGTCCTCCGCGAGTGCGCGGAGTCGTGCCGCAGCATGGCGGCCTGAGCGGTGCACGGTCGGCAGACGACGAGTCGTTCACCCGCTCTTTTTTCGGTCCGACTCCGAGACGCGTAGTCGCCGACTCGTCCGCGGGTCGCGGTCGAGAGCGGCGGTAAGGAGTCGAGAAGAGAGAGAGAAGAGCGACGAGAAGCGACGCCTACGGCGTCACCGCAGGAAGCCGAGCAGTTCGTAGTCGTGGTCGGGGGTGTACCGCCGGAACGCGATGGAGTTGGTGAGCACCGACACGCTGGAGAACGCCATCGCGCCCGCTGCGAGCACGGGCTGGAGCAGTCCGAGCGACGCGAGCGGTATCATCGCGGTGTTGTAGCCGAGCGCCCAGAAGAGGTTCTGCTTTATCTTCTGGAGCGTGCCCTCGGAGACGCGGATGGCCTTCACCACGTCCTTCGGGTCGTCGCGCATCAGGGTGACGTCGGCCGCCTCGATGGCCACGTCGGTGCCGGACCCGATGGCGGTGCCGACGTACGCCGCCGCGAGGGCGGGCGCGTCGTTCACGCCGTCACCGACCATCATGGCCTTCCGGCCCTCGGCCTGCACGTCCTCGACGGCGTCGGCCTTGTCGTCGGGCAGGACCCCCGCGCGCACCTTCTCGGGGTCGATGCCCACCTGTTCGGCCACCGCGCGCGCGGTCCGCTCGTTGTCGCCGGTTATCATCCGCACGTCGACGCCGCGGTCGCGGAGAGTCGCCACCGCGTCGGCCGCCGAGGGCTTCACCGTGTCGGCGTCGGCCACGACGCCCGCGAGGCGGCCGTCGACGGCGACGAGCATCGCCGTCTTCCCCTCGGATTCGAGGCGCTTCAGTTCGTCCGCCGCGGGGTCGGGGTCGACGCCCTCGTCGCGGAGGAGTTTGCGGTTGCCCACCAGCACCTCGCGCCCCTCGACGGTGGCCCGGACGCCGTGGCCGGGCACGTTCTCGAACGCGTCTGCGTCGGGCACGTCGAGACCCCGCTCTCTCGCGCCCGCCACGATGGCCTGCGCGAGGGGGTGTTCGCTCCCGCTCTCGGCCCCGGCGGCCATCCGGAGCACGAACGCCTCGTCGTCGGCCGACTCGCCTTCGCGTTCGTCCTCGTCCTCGTCGCGCGCGACGACGCCCGCGCCGTCGGTGGCCACGTCGCCGTCGCCGGACAACGCCCGGCCTCCCGCGGCGTCCGAAGACGCCTCGCCGCCGTCGGCGGCCGCCTCGGGGCCGACCGCCACCACGTCGGTCAGGCGCATCTCGCCCTCGGTCAGCGTGCCGGTCTTGTCGAACACCACCGTGTCCACGTCCTTGACTCGTTCCAGCACGTCGCCGCCCTTGAACAGGACGCCGTTGCGCGCGCCGATGGAGGTGCCCACCATCGTCGCGGCGGGCGTGGCGAGGCCGAGGGCGCAGGGGCACGCGATGAGGACGGAACTGGCGAACACCACCACCGCGAACTCGAGCGTCGAGACGGACCCGCCCGTGACCTCGGGACCGCCGGCCACGGGCGACCACAGCGGTAGGCTCTCGACGAACCCGCCCAGCGCCGCGGGGAAGAGGTACCAGACGGTGCCCCAGAACAGGGCGTTCAGGATGACTGCGGGCACGAAGTAGGCGCTGATGCGGTCGGCGAGGTTCTGTATCTCCGGCTGGCGGGCCTGCGCGTCCTTGACCATCTGGACTATCTGCTGGATGGCCGTCTCGGAGCCGACCTTCGTGGCCTCCACCACGAGGAGGCCGTTCTCGTTGATGGTCGAGCCAACCACCTCGTCGCCCTCGCGTTTCTCGACCGGCACGGACTCGCCGGTCACCATCGACTCGTCCACCGCGCTCTCGCCGTCGACGACGACGCCGTCGGTGGGTATCTTCTCGCCGGGCCGGACCTTCATCCGGTCGCCCACCTCGACCTCGTCGAGGGGTACCTCGCGTTCCTCGCCGTCTTCTATCACCGTCGCGGTGTCGGCCTCCATCTCTAGCAGTTCGCGCAGGGCGTCGCCCGCCTGCCCCTTCGACCGGGCTTCGAGGTAGTTGCCCAGCGTGATGAACACGAGGATGAGGGCGGCGGTGTCGAAGTACAGCCCCGCCGACTCGAGGAGGCCGAGGAGCGCCACCACGCTGTAGAGGTACGCCGTCGAGGACCCCAGCGCGATGAGCACGTCCATGTTGGCGGTCCGGTTCTTCACCAGCGCCTTGTACGAGTTGACGTAGAACTCGCGTCCGAGGTAGTACTGGACGGGCGTCGCCAGCGCGAACGCCACCCACCCGAAGTCGAGGCCGGTGCCGGGTATCTCCTCGGGTACCGTCCCGGGCGCGAACAGTTCGAGCACCAGCATCACGAGGAGGGGCACCGAGAGCGCCGTGCCGAACAGCACGAGGTTGCGCTGGCGGCGTATCTCCTCGTCGCGCGCCGCCTCGCGCCGGTCGGCGTCGCTCTCGCCGGCCTCGCCGCCGTCGTCGCGGACCGGCGTGTAGCCCGCCGACTCGATGGCGTCGTAGAACGCCTCCACGTCGGTCCCCTCGGGGTTGTAGGTGACCGACGCCTCGTCGGTGGCGTAGTTCACGTCCACGTCCACCACGCCGGGAAGCTTCCGCAGGGCCTCCTCGTTGGTCTCGGCGCAGTTGGCACAGGACATGTCCGTGATGCCGATGGTCATCGTCGCCGTCTCGGGGTCGTAGCCCGCGTCCTCGACGGCGGCGAAGATGTCGGCCAGCGACACCTCGTCGGGGTCGTACTCGACCGTCCCCTCGTCGGTGGCGTAGTTCACGTCGGCGTCGACCACGCCGTCGAGCGAGGTTACGGCCTCCCCCACCGTCTGCGAACAGTTCGCACAGGACATCCCCCGTACTCCCATGCGAGTTTTGCGTGTACTCATCTCTGTCTCTAATACGGGCTCCCCGTTGAAGCGTGTTGTTCTTACTGAACCAAACCAATAGGGCAAGTATAGATTAGAACACGAAGTGGTCCGCGGGGAGATTCTCAGATAAACCGGCGAAGTCCCGCGACAGTCCGCCCGCCAGTCTCTTCTCGGCGGCGTCCCTGACAGACGGCATGAGCACACACGAAACCGACGCCGGAGGCGCCACGGCCGGTACGTCCCGGCGTCTCGTGGTCAACCCGACCAGCGGCGCGGGCGACCACGTCGGTCGAGTCCGGGAGATGGCGGCGGCCCGGGGGTTCTCGGTGTCGGTGACCGATGGGCCGGGGCACGCTGTCGACATCGCGCGCGAGGCGGTCGAGGGCGGCACGGACGTCGTGGCGGCCTGCGGCGGCGACGGCACCCTCCACGAGGTGGTGCAGGGGGTGGCGGCCGCCGACGGGTTGGCCGACGTGACCGTCGGCATCGTGCCCGTCGGCACGGCGAACTTCTTCGCCGGGTATCTGGGCGTCGAGGGCGTCGAGGAGGGGTTCGAGGTCCTCGACGCGGGCGAGGTTCGGTCGCTCGACGTGGGCTTCGCGGCCGACGAACCGTTCGTGCTGTCGGCCATCGCGGGCCTCCCCGCCGACGTCAGCGCCGCCGCCTCCTCGGAGATGAAGGCCCGACTCGGGCCGCTCTCGTTCGTCGTAAGCGGGGTGCAGGAGGCGGCGGCGTTCGACCCCGTCCGCGTCGACGTGGACGCGTACGAACACGGCGAGAAGGCCGACTGGACCGGCGAGGCCGAGGCCATCCTCGTGGGCAACCTCCGGCGGTTCGCGGGCGAGGGCGGACAGGCGAACGCCGAGGACGGCCTCCTCGACGTGACCATCGTCGAGAAGATGCCCGCTCACGACATGGTCGAGGAGGCGATAGAACAGCGCCTGTTCGGGCGCGACGAGACGGACCACGTCACCGACCTCCGCGCGAGTCAGCTAGAGGTGTCGTCGCTCGACGGCGACCCCCTCACCTTCAGCCTCGACGGCGAGATACGCGAACTCGCCGCGGTGTCGATGTACGCCCGCCCCCGGACGCTCGACGTGGCGGTGGGCGAGGGCTACGACCCCGACCCGGGCGCGGAGTGACGGTCAGTACCCCTTCCCGAGGAGTTCGCGCGCCACGACGTTCTTCTGAATCTCGCTCGTCCCCTCGTATATCTGGGTTATCTTGGCGTCGCGGTAGAACCGCTCCACGTCGTAGTCGTCGACGTAGCCGGACCCGCCGTATATCTGGACCGCCTCGTCGGCCACGTCGGTGGATACGTCCGAGGCGAACTCCTTCGCCATCGACGCCAGCGCCGTCAGGTCGTCGGACTCGTTGTCGACGCTCCACGCCGACTTGTACGTGAGGTTGCGCGCCGCCTCGGTCTTGGTGTGCATCTCCGCGAGTTTGTGCTGTATCGCCTGAAAGTCGCCGATGGACTGGCCGAACTGCTCTCGCTCCTGTGCGTACTCCAGCGCTCGCTCCGCCGCGCCCTTGGCGATGCCGACGCCCTGCGCGGCAACCATGGTGCGCGTCTCGTCGAAGAACTGCATGAGTTGGAGAAAGCCCATGCCGCGGGTGCCCACGAGGTTCTCCTCGGGCACGCGCACGTCGTCGAAGACGAGTTCGGCCGTGTCGCTCGCGCGCACGCCCATCTTCCCGGTTATCTTCCGGGTCTCGAACCCGTCGCGGTCGGACTCGACGACTATCTGGGAGAACCCGGCGTAGCGGTCGTCCGCGTCGGGGTCCGTCTTCGCCACGACGACGAAGTAGTCGCCGACGGAGCCGTTGGTTATCCACATCTTGGTGCCGTCGAGCACCCACTCGTCGCCGTCTTTCTCCGCGGCGGTGCCGCTCTGCACCGAGGCGCCCTGCGCCTCGCGTTTCTCCGCGCGGGTGGCGATGGAGGTCACGTCCGACCCCGCCCCCGGTTCGCTGATGGCCGCACCCATCACCGACTCGCCCTCCGCGACGGGGGGGAGGAACCGCTCTTTCTGGTCCTCGGTGCCGAACTCGACGATGGCGTCCGCGCCGAACCCGGCGCTCGTGATGCACAGCGCGATGCCGGGGTCGACCGCGAACAGTTCCTCGACCACCAGCGCCGTCTCGAGCGGCGTGTAGCCCGCGCCGCCGTACTCCACGGGGAGGCTCGCCCCCGTCAGCCCCATCTCCGCCGCCGCCTCCATCACGTCGTAGGGGTACGTCTCCTCGCGGTCGTGTTCGCTCGCCACCGGCGCTATCTCGTTCTCCGCGAACCGGCGCACCTCGTCTCTGATGGCTCGCTGTTCGTCCGTGAGTGAGAACTCCATGGCATCGGCACTCTCACCCACGCTCTTAGTGATTCGTAAACGGACAGTCGGACGAACGCCGCTGACCGGACGACGAGTTGAAACCCGGCGGCGGACGGGGGTCAGAGACGCGTCGGCCTACTCCCGCCCGCGTACGAACGCGACCAGTCGCTCCGTCTCCACGAACCCGTCGGCGAGTCGGTCGACCTCCTCGCCGTCCTCGAACAGGACGAAGGTGGGGACGCTCTGTACGTCGTAGGCCTCGACGGCGTCGAGGTCGAACTCGGGGTTGACCGTGACCACCACCGCGTCCGTCTCGCGGGCCACCATCCCGACTATCGGCTCCATGCTCCCGCAGATGCCGCAGTTGGCGGTGTAGAACTCGACGAGCACCCGGTCGTTCGAGGCTATCAGGTCCCGAAGCTCATCGCCCGGGTCTGCGTCGACCGGTCGCGCCGCCTCGCCCTCCGGTGTCGTCTCCGTCATCGCCCGCACGTAGGCGTCGGACGCACTTAGCGCTTGTTCGGTACGCGGTGTCGTGAGTGCATCTCGGGCGCAATACCCTCCTCCCGCACCTCTGAACACCTGAAACGAGAGGCCGTCTGAGGGAGCTTCGAGATCACGGTTGGACGACGGCGGTCGTCGGTATTGCCGACGGCGCGAACGCGCGCTCGGCTCTCACCCGCCGTCGGCGGTCAGCGCCTCGGCGGAGTTGTCCCGCGGCGCGTAGCCGATGGTGGTGAGCGTGTGGGTCAGCGAGAGGTAGCGGTCGTCGTTCGCGGACACGGCGTTGACCGTGAGCGGGTTCTCGGGAATCTCGGACTCCACCGCGGCGGCGACGGCGTCGCGGCAGTCGCGCGGACTCAGCCACATCGCGCGCGCAAACTTGGCCTTCTCCTCGGGGGCGTCCTGCGTCCCGCGCAGTTCCTCGCGCGACATCAGCCACCCGATGCGGAGGTTGACCGACTCGACGCCGTGGCAGTCGGCGTAGTAGTTCGCCAGCCCCTCGCCCGCCACCTTGCTCACGCCGTAGAAGGAGTCGGGGCGCGGCGGGTCGTCCGGGTCGATGGTGCGCACGTCGTCGGGGGTCATCGACTCGGGGTCCGACGGGTCCGAGATGTTGTACGTCCCCGTCGCGTGGTTCGAACTCGCGAACACGACACGGTCCACGTCGCCGTCCGCCGCCGCGGCGAACACGTTCCGCGTGCCCCGGATGTTCACGTCCACCGCCGTGTCCCAGTCGGTGTCGGGCGACGACGCCGCCGCGAGGTGGAGAACCACGTCGTGGCCCGCGAGTTCCCCGCGGACCTCGTCTTCGTCCTGCAGGTCGAACACCCGACTCTCCACGTCCTCGTGTTCCCGGTGGGTCAGCGCCGTCACGTCGTGGTCGTCCCGGAGGGCGTCGAGGGCCTCGCGGCCGACGTTCCCCGCCGCGCCGGTCACCGCGACTCGTGCCATGTGCCGTCCTGCGCGAGCGAGACGGGTATCTTTCACGGCCGCTTACATGGGACGAACCTCCGAACCCGACCGTGTGCCGCCGGCGTTCTCAGTCGTGATACGCGGCGGGGTAGTCTTATGTATAAATTCGTCCCAGATGAGGCGACTATGATGGGAGCGCTGTTCGGTCGACTGGTCGCCGCCGTCACCGGCGGCGGCGGGACGAACCACGGAGCGCCCCGGTCCGACGGCGGCGTGGTCTCGGACCGCCGGGAGACCGTCACGAAGCAGGCGAAGAAGTTCGACCTGTCGCAACTGCTGGACGGCGTGGGCGCGCCGATATTCGCGCTTGACGCCGACCACGAGGTGGTCGCGTGGAACGGGCCGCTGGAGACGCTCACGGGCGTTCCGGCGGCCGACGCGCTCGGGTCCGAGCACGCGAGCGAGGCGTTCTACCCCGACGGTCGCCGGGCCGAGACGCTGGCCGACAAGGTGCTCGAAGCGCCGGCCACGGCCGACCGGGAGTTCGGTCTCGACCGGGCGGAGGCCGGGACCGACCTCTACGCCGACACCTCGACCATGACCGACCGCCACGGCGTCGAACGCCACATCTACTTCACCGCGACGCCCATCCGGCGGAAGGGCGACGTGGTCGGCGTCGTCGAGACGGTCCACGACCGGACCGACGAGGTAGAGCGAGAGCGCGCCGTCTCCGGACTGGTCGACGAACTCCAGCGCACCATCGAGTGCCTCGCGTCGGGCGACCTCTCGGCGCGCGCGTCCTACGCCGACGAGGCGGGCGTGGTGGACGACGAATTCCTCGCGGTGGTCGACGACCTCAACGACATGGCCGGGCGGTTCGAACACCTCACCGACGAGGTGGACCAGAAGACGACCCGCCTCGGGGCCGCCGTCGAACGCGCGACGGAGGCCGCGACCAACATCGAGTCGCAGGTCGACGAGCAGAACGACCTCCTCTCGAAGGGAGCCGACGAGATGCAGGACCTCAGCGCGAGCATGCAGGAGATAGCCGCCACCTCCGACGAGGTGGCGACCGCGGCCGAACAGGCCCGCTCCGCGGCCGCGAGCGGACAGGAGGCGGGCGAGAGCGTGCGCGAGGCCACCGGCAACGTCATCGACATCTCCGACGACCTGCTGGCGAGCGTCGAGGAACTGCAGGCCCGGATGGGCTCCATCGAGGAGGTGGTCGAGGTCATCGCCGAAGTCGCCGACCGCACCAACCTGCTGGCGCTGAACGCCAACATCGAGGCCGCCCGCGCGGGCGAGGCGGGCGAGGGCTTCTCCGTCGTCGCCGACGAGGTGAAGCAACTCGCCAACCAGACCCACGAGCACACCGAGGAGATAGCCGCCAGCATCGAGGAGATACAGGAGCAGGCCGACGTGACCGTCGAGGCCAGCGAGGCGTCCCACGAGCAGATTCAGGTGGCGAGCGGCGAGATAGACGACGTGCTCGAGTCGCTGGAGGAGATAGCGACCGCCGCGGACGACGCCGCCAACGGCATCACCGAGGTGGCCCGCGCCACCGACGGACAGGCGTCCAACATCGAGGAGGTCACCACCACCATCCAGACGGTGCAGGAGCGTGCGAGCACCACCGCCGACGCCACCGACGAGATAACCGACGCCACCGCCGACCAGACCATGGCGCTCGACGAACTCACCGAACGCGTCAGCCGCCTCCGCGGCGAGTCGGTCGTCGCTTCGTCCACCTCCGGGTTCGAGACCGCGACCCCCGCCGGCGACGTGTCCGCGGACGGCGGAACCGACCTCGACGGCCCGGACGCCGATGCCGACGCCGGCTTCCAGTTCGGCGACTCGTCGCTCCAGTAGATACGCCGCTCCGCTCCACCCCGTTCCGCTCCCCGCTCTCTCCCGCCGTTTCGCGCTCCGACCCCGCACTTTTGGCGCTCTCGCCCGACGGTTCCGTATGTTCACCGACCGAGAGCGCCGCTACGTCGAGACGGCGCGCGTCGGCCGACTCGCCACCGCTGACGCCGAGGCGCGACCTCACGCGGTCCCCGTCTGCTTCGCCTTCGCTGGCAACCGCATCGCCACGCCGGTGGACGAGAAGCCCAAGGAGGCCGCGTCCCGCCGCCTCCGCCGGTGTCGGGACGTGGCCGAGAACCCGCGCGCGGCGCTGGTGGTCGACCGCTACACCGAGGACTGGTCGCGCCTCGGGTGGGTGCAGGTCCGCGGCACGGCGACCCTGCTCGACCCCGGCGAGTCGGGCCACGCGGCCGCCGTCGACGCCCTCGAAGCAAAGTACGACCAGTACGCCGACCACGACCTCGGGGCGCGCCCCGTCGTCGAGCTAGCGCCGGGGAGCGTCCGCTCGTGGGGTGACCTCGAAAACGTCGACGCGCGTCCGTCCGAGGGCGAGTGAGTCGCCGCGGCCTACTCGGCCCCGACGGCGCACCCGCCGGTGTACTCCACGTCGGCGAGTGACTCGATGCCGCCCTCGCCGCAGACCGGGCAGTCGGGGTTGCGCCGGTACGGCACCTTCTCGAAGGACATGTCCATCGCGTCGTAAAACAGGAGTTGGCCCGCGAGCGGTTCGCCCTTCCCGAGGGCGAGTTTGACCGCCTCGGTGGCTTGAATGCAGCCGAGGGTCCCGGGGAGGACGCCGAGTACGCCCGTGGTGGCGCAGTCGGGGACCGTCCCGGGTTCGGGGGCCTCCGGGAACAGACACCGGTAGCACGGCCCGTCGGGCAGGAGCGTGGTGGCCTGCCCCTCGAACTTGTATATCGACCCGTGGACCAGCGGCTTCTCCGCGATGCGGCAGGCGTCGTTGAGCATGTACCGGGTGGGGAAGTTGTCCGACGCGTCGACCACGATGTCGTACTCCGAGACGAGGCCGAGGGCGTCCTCGGGTTCGACGCGCATCTGTCGCCCCTCCACGCTCACGTCGGGGTTGAGACGCTCCACGAACCCCTCGGCGCTCTCGACTTTCGGCGTCCCCACGTCGGCGTCGGCGTGGATGACCTGCCGCTGGAGGTTGCTCCGCTCCACCACGTCGTCGTCGACGACGCCGAGCGTTCCGACGCCCGCCGCCGCGAGGTACTGGATGGCCGGCGCGCCCAGGCCGCCCGCACCCACGACGAGTACGTCGCTGTCGAGGAGGGCCTTCTGCCCCTCGGGGCCGACTTCCTCCAGGATGATGTGGCGCGAGTACCGGTTGAGCTGCGTCGCGTCGAGCGAGAGGTCGGTCATGGTGGGTCTTGGGGCCTCGTGCGCAAGAAACTGTCTCCTCCGGGGGCGTCACAGGAACCCGAAACTGTTGCCGGTTCCTGCGCCGCCTCGGTGAGTACTGTACCGAACCTGCAACACCGTCCGGGGACCTCTGTGTCGAGATTATCGGCTGTATAACGGTTTAAAACCCGGAAAAACGCGTCATCGGCGGCGGCGAGGGTTCCCGGTTGGGGAGGGGTCTTTTGTGCGAGGTCCGTACGAACGGGTGAATGGTGACGAACTTACTGCTCCCGGTCGTCGTGGGACTCGGAATCGGAGCGTTCCTGCAGAAGGGACGCTTCTGTTTCGTCCACGCCTTCCGCGACTTCTTCGCCATGAAGGACTCGCGGGTGACGAAGGCGGTTCTCACGGCGACGACGCTCACGATGGTGTTCTGGAGCATCGCCTACTGGCTCGGCTACTATCAGGGGTTCTGGACCCCCGGCTGGGGCCTCACCGGCCTCGTCGGCGGCTTCGTCTTCGGCGTCGGGATGACGTACGCCGGGGGGTGTGCTTCGGGCACCCTCTACCGCGCGGGGGAGGGCTACCTCCACTTCTGGCTCACGCTCCTGTTCATGGGCGTGGGCTACGCGGGGTTCACTCTCGCGTTCCCGACGCTACAGGACGTCTACTTCGCGCCGCTGACGTTCGGTGAGGGCGTGACCCTGTTCGAGGCGTCGCCCGTCCCGGCCCCGGTGCTCGCACTGACCATCGCGGCGGGCGTCCTCCTCGTCTACGCCACGCTACTCGGACGCGCGGCCACCGACGGATCGGGCGCGCGCCACCCCGAGGCCGCCAGCCTCCGACTCGGCGGTCTGACCGCCACCGCGGCGGGCCTCCGGTCGTTCGCCCGCGGCACGCGCGAGTATTTCGCGGGCGTGGCCGAGGCGTTCCGGAACCCCGTCGCGGCGTCGAAGCGCCCGTGGGACCCCCGGAGCGCGGCGCTCGGCATCACCGCCATCGCGGTGGTGTGGTTCGCGCAGGTGTCCATCGTGGGCGTCACGGGCCCCGAGGCGCGGTGGACGGGCCTGCTCTTGAACGCCGCCGGCGTCGACGCCGGGTCCTACGAATACTGGGGCTCGGTGCTGTTCAAGGGCGCGGGCGTCCGCCTCACGGTGGACATGGTGATGATAGCCGCCGTCGTCGTCGGGGCGTTCCTCGCCGCGGCGTGGAGCGGCGACTTCTCTATTCGGGTGCCCAAGCGCCGCCGCGTGCCCAACGCGGTGGTCGGCGGCCTCATGATGGGCGCCGGGTCGCGCCTCGCGCCCGGATGCAACATCGGGAACATCTACTCCGGTCTCGCCGAACTCTCGGTCCACTCGTTCGTGGCCACCATCGGCATCGTCGCGGGCGTCTACGCCATGACGCACTGGATATACCGCGACGTGGGGTGTGCGATATGACGTTGCCCCGCTCCGACCGCTGTCGGCGTCCGCGCTCGCGGACGCCCCCGACGCCGACCCGACGCACAGTGCGCCGACCGACC
The DNA here is from genome assembly GCA_046097085.1 of Haloferacaceae archaeon 50. Taxonomy (GTDB): domain Archaea; phylum Halobacteriota; class Halobacteria; order Halobacteriales; family Haloferacaceae. Next base: position 1,174,155 of record CP175567.1, read on the forward strand.
GACAGCGAACACGACACCCAATGACAGAACACTCGCTCGACGACTTCGTCGACATGCCCGACGAACTGGACGACGAAACCGCAGAACAGCTGACCGAACGAGCCGCCGAGACGCAGGACATGACGGGCGAGGTGTGCCCGTACCCGCAGATAGAGGCCAAGAAGGCCGTCCAGCGGCTGGACGAGGGCGACGTGCTGGTCCAAGAGACCGACCACGTCCCCTCGACCGAGAACGTCCCGGAGGCCGTCGGCGACGCCGCGGAGGCGAGCGTCTGGCGCGGCGGCGACGGCACCTACCGGATCTTCCTCAAGAAGCGATAACATGGTGACGGAAGTCTCTCCCGCCGACGTGGCGGAACGACTCGACGACCCGGACGCGGAGGTGGACCTCGTGGACATCCGCAAGCGCGACGACTTCGCCGAGGGCCACATCCCCGGCGCGGACAACGTCCCCCTCCGCGAGATAGAGGACGTGGTCGACGACCGCGAGTGGGGCGACGAGGTGGTCGTCGCCTGCTACACCGGCAAGACCTCGAAGCCCGCCGCGCGCCTCGTGAACGCCGTCACCGGCGCGGACGCCGCCAGCATGGAGGGCGGGTTCGAGGCGTGGGACGGCGACGTCGAGGGCGACGACGCGCCCGACGCCGCCGACGCGTCCGAGGAGCCCTCGCCCGCCGCCGAGAGCGCCTCCGACTGACGGACTCGTCGGGCCGACCGACCGCGGCGGACTGACGGCGCGGCCAGTCCCCGCCGACGCTCGTTCTCCTTCCGCCTCCGGTTCGTGCCGCCGCCATCCCAAGACCTGTCCCTCGCGGGAGCGTACCCGTCGCCGTGACGCAGACCAACCGGCAGTTCCGACTGGCGAAGCGACCGGAGGGTCGCCCCGACCGCGACGTGTTCGAGTTGGCGGAGACGGACGTGCCGGATCCCGGCCCGGGCGAGGTGCTGGTGCGCACGCGCTACCTCTCGGTCGACCCCTACATGCGCGACCGGATGGACGCGTCGGAGTCGTACGCCGAACCGTGGGACGTGGGCGACCCCCTCCGCGGCGCCGCGGTGGCCGAGGTGGTCGAGTCGAACCACGACGAGTTCGAGGCCGGCGACGTGACGACCGGCAACCTCCTGTGGGCGGACTACGCCGTCGCCGGCGGCGAGGACCTCACCCACGTCCGCACCGGCGGCGCGCCCGTCTCGACGGCGCTGGGCGTCCTCGGGATGCCCGGGCGGACCGCCTACTTCGGGATGCTCGACGTGATAGACCCCTCGCCCGGCGACACCGTGGTCGTCTCCGGCGCGGCGGGCGCGGTCGGTTCGGTCGCGGGCCAGATAGCGAAACTCGGCGGCTGTCGCGTCGTGGGGTTCGCGGGGTCCGACGAGAAGACGGCGTACCTCACGGACGAACTCGGCTTCGACGCCGCGATAAACTACAAGGAGACGGACGACTACCGGAGCGCCCTCGCCGACGCCGCGCCCGACGGCGTCGACGCCTACTACGACAACGTCGGCGGCGAGATAACCGACGCCGTGTTCGCCGAACTCAACGAACGCGCTAGCGTGGGCGTCTGCGGTCAGATATCGCTCTACAACGCCGAGGAGACGCCCGTCGGTCCCCGGAAGCTTCAGACGGTACTCACCAAGCGCGCGACGGTGCAGGGGTTCCTCGTCGGCGACTTCGCGACCCGGTTCGAGGAGGCCACCCGCCGCCTCGGCACGTGGGTGGCGAACGGCGACGTCGAGTACCGCGAGACGGTGACGGAGGGCCTGGAGAACGCGCCCGACGCGTTCCTCGGCCTGTTCGAGGGCGAGAACGTCGGCAAGCAGTTGGTGAAGGTGTCCGACCCCGAGGCGGACGTCGCCACCGACGGGGCGTAACCGCTAGCTTCGTCGGCGCGGTGCGATAGCGCCGTCGGTGGCGCGGTGCGGTAGCACCCTTCGTCCGCGCGGGCGTGCCGGACGCTTCCACCGCCACCGACGGCTCTCCACGGTCGGCGTCGACTCGAAAAAACCGTCCGGGCCGTCCGGACGTCCGGACCGCTACGTCACTTACCGCGCGACTTGCCGCTCGTCACCGAGGGGCGGACGTGTTCGCTGCCCTTGCCCCGGTGGGTCAGGCCGCGGTTCTTCTTGCCCGCGTTGGTGAGGCCGCGGAACGCGCGGCCCTTGTGGTCGTCGTTGCAGATCCAGTTCAGGTCGTCGTCGTTCTGGATGGCGGGGTGCTCGGGGTCCACGAGGATTATCTCGTGCCACTTCTGGGAGCCGTCCTCGCCGACCCAGTAGGAGTTGAGCACGCGCAGGTTGGGGTGCTTGCGGCTCGCGCGCTCCTCGGCGATGCGCTGGATGGACTTCCGGCGACCGATGCGGTTGACGCCCTGCCGCTTGGACCGACGGCCGGCCTTGAACCGCTGCTTTCGCGCGCCGCCCTTGCGGACGGAGACGCGCACCACGACGATGCCCTGCTTGGCCTTGTAGCCGAGTTCGCGGGCCTTGTCGAGGCGCGTCGGTCGCTCGATGCGTTCGATGGCGCCCTGTTCGCGCCACTCCTGCTTTCGCTGCCACTGGAGTTCGGCCAGTTGGCCGTCGTCCGGGTCGTGCCACGCTTCCTTGATGTGGGAGTAGAAGCTTCGTGCCATGGGTTTCACCACGGGCGCTTGCGATTCAGCCGTCGGCGGCGTGCGCCGCCCCGCGGCCACATTTCGTCCCGTTGCACACGGGTGCCCGCTGGCGTCCCGTCGACCAGCGAGTTGTCGGTTCTACCCGCGGTCCGCGTTTAAGGACTTCGGATTCGGCCGACGGCCGCACGGCTTACGGACCGCACACACCTCCACGCGACATGGAGCAGTCCCCCGACCGGTGCGGCTACGAGTACGACCTGAGCGGCGTCCCCGAAGTGAGCTCTTCTCCCTGCGAACGCCCCGTGTGGGGCGAACGAGGCCGGTGCGTCTGGCACGCCGACGACGAGGTGAAAGACCGAGACGCACTCGCCGCCCACGCGCCGTCGCCGGGCGACGTCATCCTCGGCGCTCGTATCGCCGACACCTCGCTCCGCGGCGTCGACTGGTTCCGCGACTGCACTCTCGTCGGCGCGACGTTCGAGAACGTCGACCTCCGCGACGCCTCCTTCGAGGGGGCCGACCTCCGGAACGCGACGATATCGCGGTCGGACCTCCGACGGGCGAACTTCACCGGCGCGAACGCGGAGGGCGCAGACGTCGACGACAGCGACCTCCGGGGGGCGAGGCTCGAAGACGTCCGCCTGAATCAGGCGGTGTTCTCGGACGTCCGCATCGACCGCACCACGGAGTTCGGCGACCGGACGGTCTACGAACGCGAACTCGAACGCGACGCAGACGTGGACGCAGACCACGTACGCGAGGCCGGGCAGGCGGCGATCTGGACCTACCGTCGGATGCAGGGGCTCTACGAGGAGAACGGTCTCGCCGTCGCGGAGCGCCGGGCGTACGTGCGCGAGAAGGACGTTCAGCGCCGCGTGTCGTGGCGCACCCGCGAGTACGTGCAGGCGATCACGTCCGAAGTCTCGCGGTGGACCACCGGCTACGGCATGAGTCCGTGGCGCGTCCTCGGGAGTTCGTTCGCCCTCATCCTCGTCTCGGCGCTCCTCTACCCGGTCACGGGCGGCATACAGGAGACGGTGAACGGCGCGGCCATCACGTGGGAGGTGGAGAACCCCAGCGGGACGGTCGGGAACGCGACCGACGGGGCCGGAAACGGGACGGCGAACGGGACGGCGACGCCGACCGACGGCGGTGGTGGTGGGGGTGGGGTCATCGGCGGCGTGCCGCGGTACTACCTCGCCACCGTCCTCTTCAAGAGCCTCTACTTCAGCGTCATCACGTTCTCGACGCTCGGCTACGGCGATATCCAGCCGGTCGGTACCGGGGCGCGCACCATCGCGGCCACGGAGTCGTTCCTCGGGTCGCTCCTGATGGCCCTCCTCGTGTTCGTGCTGACGCGCCGGATAACCTGACGCCGACCGACGGTCCCGTTGCACGGTCGACGTCGTGGAGTTCGCGGCGTGGTGAGTGCGTGCGAGACGCCCTCGGCCGCCCCCAGCGGTCGATGTGGGAGGACTCGTCCCCTGCGCACCGGCGAATCGTCCGACTGGCGCGCGCACTCTGACGGACGGTTTCGACTACGACCCTCGCTCTGTCGCTCTACGCCGCACGGCGGCCGACGGTGAGCCCTTCTGCCGGCTCCCAGACCGTTTGGTATAGCGATGTGCGGTTCACGAATCCGCGTAGTCGTCGACGGTCTCGAACGCGCCGTCGGCCACGTCGGCCGCCAGCGCCGCCGTATCCACCGACTCGGGCGTCTGGCGGGGGTACTTCCGGCGGAAGTAGCCCACGAGGTTCGACACGTCGCGTTCGAGGAGTTCGTCCGCGTTCGCGTGGTCGGTCGAGGTGGCCTGCGGCCAGTCGAAGACGGTGACCCCCGCCTCGCTCACGGCCACGTTGTGCTCGCTCATGTCGGCGTGGACGAACCCCTCCGCGTACGCCGTCTCCATCTCGCGCAACACGAGGTCGAGGACGCCCGTCGCCTGTTCCTCGGCGAGTTTCGCGCGCGCGAGTTCCACACCGTCGAGTTTCTCCATCACGATGGCGTGGCGGTTGTGGTCCTCCGGGCGCGGAACCGACACGTCGGGGTAGAGCGACTCCAGCACCTCGTACTCGCGTTCGGCCGCCTTTCGGGCAGTGTAGAGCCACGAGACGTGCTGTTTGTCGGCGGTGTACTCGCGTTCGCGGTTCACCTCGCGGAAGTTGGTGTAGCCCTCGCGGTGGAACTTCAGCGCGAGGGGCTTGTACGACTGCACCTCTAGCACGTCGCTCTCCTTACCCACGCCGAGGGACGCCCCCACCCCGTCGACGGTCCCCCGTTCCGAGAACGTGCGAAGCGCGAGGGCGTCGTACCCCTCGAAGGTCAACTGATAACCCTCGTACTGGATGGTCTTGCGCTGAATCAGTTCGCGCGTCATGCACCGGTCGAGGCGGTACGACACCTCCTCCCCGGTCAGCCCGGAGTAGTCCGGGAGTTTGTCGCGGTTCACCCACTCCGAGAAGCGCATCCCCTGCTCGACCCCGCTGAGCAGATAGAAGTCCTCGCGTTCGAGGTCGGCCATCACGCTGGCGACGTTCTGAACCATTCGCCCCCGCATAGGCCCGCCGAGCGTAAAAGCACCCCGCGTCGTATTGATAAACAGCATACTGCGATACGAAATGGCCGTGCGGCGGCAGTGACGCAACGTCGGAAGGCGACCGGAGAGACGTTCAACATCGTCTTCGGAACGGACCGACGCGTCCCCGACACGTCTGTCCTTTCCCCGAAGCGTTCTCTCGTCACTCGGTCTCGCCACCGTCGAGACGGTCGTACTCCACGCAGAACTTGGAACTCGAGGGTCGACCGAGTACGGGTGCGGTTATCGGTCGCTGGTCTGAACACGGCCGCGGGGTCGGCCACGAAGGTGAGCCGCCGTCGAAGCGGGCGAAGACGGTTCTAGACCGTTACCTATTCAGTTCTCGGACGGTCACTCACAGCTGTCATTCTCTCATATTTTGAACATTCTGCTATTATTATTTCTGTGACCTGAGGTCCAAAATACATATACTAACTGGACGCATCCAATCAGCCGAACTTCCAGTACGCACAATGGTCCATCCACTCTCCAAACTCGAATTCGTCTATCTGACGTGTTACGCCGTCGTCTTCTCGTTTTTCGCGTACAATACGTTTCTGTGGCTTCGGCGAAACGTCACTCTCCACGAGGTGACAGTCTTCAGGATAGCGGTCTGCTGTATGGCCGTCGCGGTGGTGGTCTCCATCTGGATGGGGAACCTCCTGCAGGCCGGCATGGGCGCGGCGTTCGCCGCGTTCTACTACAGCCAGCGGTAGCGGCGCACTCCGCGACCTACCCCTCGCTCCCGTCCACGGGTGTGACCTCGAATATCATCACGTCGGCGTTCTCGAACGCCAGTCGGTACCGCGGCGACGCCGCGAGCGTCCGCCGCATCGCGGGCGACTGGGTGCGGTCGTCGCGCCGAATCGTGTACCGTCCCTTGGGGACGTAGACGTAGTCCGGGGCCACATCCGCCGTATCGAGCGTCCGCGCGAGGCAGTCGGCGTCGCCGCAGGCGGAGACGGAGTCGTACAGCGTCTTCTGTCGCTCGAAGCGGGCCGCGCCCTCCCACTCGGCGCCCCACGGACTGAGGAGTATGGTCCGGTCTGCGAACAGGGGGAACCACTCCGCGGCGTCGCCGAGGACGACGAACGTCGCCGACGGCGCGGTGTTTCGCTCGGCCCACGCCATCGCCGCCCGGTCCTCGTCGTCGGCGTACGGCGCGGGAAGCGACCGCTCTATCCGGTCGCCCACGTCGTCGTCCGCCGCGGCGACAGCCCCCCCGACGGCCGCCGAGAGGACGAGTGCGGCGAACAGGACCCCCGCCGCGACCCGCGGCCGCGGGGCGTCGGCGACCCGCCGGCGTCCCCGTTCGACGACCGTCCTCGTTCGAGGGAGGACGACGTCGACGAGGAGAACGGACGCCGCCATCGCCCCCGCCACGAAGAGGAGGCGGTCCTGTCTGAACAGGTAGCCCGTCAGGACCACCCACGCGGGCACGACGTACCGGCGCGTCGCCGCCGCGTACGCCGCACCCCCGAGAGCGGTCGCGAAGTACGGCCACGCGCCGTCTGCGAGGGGGTAGACGAACGAGCGCAGGACGCGCGAGACGCCGCCGCCGAGGCCCTCGTGTGTCCCCGCCGCGGCGGTGAAAATGCCGGGGCCGTGGACCGCGGCCACCTGCGTCCACCACGGCGCGGCGAGCGCCACGCCGCCGGCCGCGACGGCGACGCCCCACAGGAACCCCCGGACCGAGCGGTCGAAGGCGGCGAAAAAGAGCAGGACGCTCACGCCGAAGAACGCGGCGTAGACGGGATGCGAGAGGAGCACGAGGCCGAACAGCGCCGCCGCGGGGAGGAACCACCGGCGCTCGCCGCCCTCGAACAGTCGGACGCCCGCGTAGAGCCCCGTCGCCACGAGCAGGAACGCCGGGGCCCGGACCACGCCGCCGGCCGCGAGGTGCCACCGGAGGACGGCGGGCGTCGTCGTGAAGACCAGCGCCGCGACGCCCGCGTGCCGCGCCGACCCGAGCAGTTCCTTGGCGAGGTAGTAGTAGGGGACGAGGTACGCCACGGTGACGAGCCCCGGCAGGTAGCGCGTCAGCGGAAACGGGTCGATCCCCGTCGCGTCGCGGAGCGCAGCGAGCAGGTACGGCAGCAGCGGCGGGTACGCGAACGGCACGCCGTCGGCCGTGTAGTGCGGAATCGTCCGCGGGAGTCGGTAGCCGCTCTCGCGCACCGCCTCGGCCATCGCCAGATAGAGCCCCGCGCCGTGGGCCGGGTAGCGGTACAGGAGGAGGTACGCCGCGTACACCAGCAGGGCGGCCGCGAGCGCCGTCCCCAGCCACCGCCGGTCGGGGCGGGACGGCGAGCGGTCGGCGGCGGGGTCACGCCCGGAACCGCTCGGTGTCGTCATCGCTACCGACGCCACGCCCGGCGCGGGGATAACCCTGACGCGACGCGCTCCCGGGCCGGGACGCCCGACTCGAACCTTTTGATGCATTCACTATATTCTTAAATTAATAACAATCGCCATTCAGTTTTAGTGTCTTTCGGGTGACGAATGTCACGTGGTGAGGTGACACAATGTCTGACAGGGAAGATATCATACGGAAGGCGTTCGGCGAATCGTCACGGCGGTCGGTGCTCAAGAAGGGCGGCCTCCTCGCGCTGACCGGCGGCGTCCTCGGCGCGTCGTCGGGGACGGCGGCCGCGCAGCAAGACAACGACGGCAGAGAGTTCGACGAGGACCTGTTCGTCGCCGACGAGTCGATGAGCGGGCTGGTCTTCCGCGACCAGTGGGAGCCGAACAACCTCTTCACGATAGCGTCCCCGGTGCTCGATTTCGAACCGGACGTCCCCGAAGTGGAGGACAACATCTGGAACGGGTATAACTCGCGGATGATCCGCATCCTCGGCACGAACGAGCACGTCATCTTCTTCCCGAACAACAGCGCGGCCATCGGGCCGTACGACGACAACTTCGGGTACGTCGTCGACGACGACTTCGTCAACGAGAGCAACAACGACATCATCGTCGAGGGGGACCCCATCGGCGACGGCGGCAGCGTCGACGACTCGGAGCTGTCTCAGCTCCGGCCGACGTTCTACGCGTGGAACCGCGAGTCCAGCCTGTTCGGCGACTCCGACAACCTGCTCTCGGTGCAGTTCAGCCCCGTCCCGGAGGACCAGGAGGAGGCCATCTGGAACGAGTACCGCGACGACTTCGGCTTCTGACCCCACGCCGACGCTGACCGCTCGCGACGCGGCCGACGACGCGTCGTCGGCCCCCGTCCCGTCCGCACTTTTCTTCACCGCACGACCCGTGGCCGCCGCCCGACGCAATCGCTTATCCCCCGGCCCGCCGTAGCGCCGGTATGGCAGACGCAGACGCCGCGCCCGGTCCGGGACCCCTCGCCGACCGGGAGTGGCGACTCGTACGCGAGGAGGCGCGACCCGGCCCGCTCAACATGGCGCTGGACGAGATTGCCGCGGAGACGGCGGCCGACGGCGGTCCCCGCACGGTCCGGGTGTACCAGTGGTCGCCGAGCACCCTCTCGCTCGGCTACGGACAGGACCCCGACACCGTCGACTGGGCCTACTGCGCGGACGCGGGCGTGGACGTGACCCGCCGACAGACCGGCGGCGGCGGCATCTACCACGACGAGTACGGCGACGTCTCCTACTCTATCGTCGCGCCGGCCGACGAACTCCCGGGCGACCTGCTGGAGTCGTACCACCGCCTCTGTACGCCCGTCCTCGACGCGTTCCGGCGGATGGGCGTCGACGCCGACTTCGCGGAGGCGGAGCGCCCGGCGCTGTACCCCCCGGCGTGTTACCTCCGGGCGCTCCACCCCGCCCACGACGTTGTGGTGCCCGACGGCGACGGCGACGGTGCCGAGGCCGAGGCCGACGCCGACGACGAGGTCCGGAAGGTGAGCGGCAACGCCCAGTACCGCCGGAAGGACGCGGTCATCCAACACGGGTCGCTCACCTACGCCGCCCGGCCCGAGGAGCACCTCGCCGTCTTCGCCGACCCCGGCGTCTCGGCCGCGGAGTTCGAATCGCGGGTGACGGGTATCGACGAACACGCCGACGTCTCGCGCGCCGAGGCCGTCGACGCGGTGGAGTCGGCGCTCTCGGAGTGGGTCGACGCCGACGAGGGGTCGTGGACCGACGACGAACTCGAACGCGCCCGCACGCGAGCGAGGGAGAAGTACGCGAGCGACGAGTGGGTGCGCCGGCGCGCCGACGACCGATAGGGCGCAAGGTGCGTCCGCGGGGACCGACCGCCCGCGGTCCGGACTCGGAAACTCCTTGAACCCCCGCGAGAAGTACCCCACATGCGAGTAGGCGCACACGTCTCTATCGCGGGCGGCGTCGACAACGCCGTCGGCCGGCAAGTCGAGGTCGGCGGCAACTGCGGGCAGATATTCACGACCTCGCCGCAGGTGTGGCAACTGCCGAGCATCGACGACGACGAGGCCGAACGGTTCCGGTCGGAGACGGCCGAGCGACTCGACGGGCCGTGGGTCATCCACTCGTCGTACCTCGTCAACCTCTGCACGCCGAAAGAGGACCTCCGCGAGAAGAGCATCGAGTCCATGCAGGCGGAGGTGGACGCCGCCGACCGCCTCGACATCGAGTACGTCAACGTCCACCTCGGCGCGCACACGGGCGCGGGCGTCGAGAACGGCCTCGACAACGCGGCGTCGGCCCTCGACGAACTCGACGTGCCCGAGGGCGTCACCGTCCTCGTCGAGAGCGACGCGGGGTCGGGTACCAAGCTCGGCGGCGACTTCGAACACCTCGCGTACGTCCTCGCGGAGAGCGACCACGACCTCGGGGTCTGTCTCGACACGGCCCACGCGTTCGCGGCGGGGTACGACCTCTCCTCGCCCGAGGCGGTCGAGGCGACGGTGGCCGAGTTCGACGACGTGGTGGGCGTGGAGCACCTCCACTGCGTCCACCTCAACGACTCCAAGCACGCCTGCGGCACCAACAAGGACGAACACGCCCACATCGGCGAGGGCGAGATAGGCGAGGACGGCATGCGGGCGTTCGTGACCCACCCGGAACTTGCGGACGTCCCCCTCGTCCTCGAGACCCCCAACGAGGACGGCAAGGGCTTCGCGTGGAACATCGACCGCGTGAGGGACCTCCGCGGCGTCGACACCTGACGGACGGTCCGACCACGCGTCCGCGCCGCGCGAATTTCACCGTGCGGACTTCACAGCGACGAGTAATTCCCACCTACGGCGAAAGTACGGGTTCCTCTATATTCGGGCGTTCTAACGGGTGTTCTCGCTTATGCGAGTTCGCGTCGTCACGCGTTCCCGATGGGACCCGACGCCACCGCCACCCCCGTCTCGCGCCGGACCGTCCTCGGGGCTGCCGCGGTCCCCTTCGTCCACGACCGGAGACGTTCGCACGCGCCGTCGCGCGCGCGGACGCGGCGACCGTCCCTCGGTCCGCCGGTGACGCTCGCCACGTACAACCTCTACCTCGGCGCGATGCCGTCGAGACTGCTCGGCATCGAGTCGGTCGACGGCCTCCGGCGCGCGGTCGGTCGCCTGTTCGAGACGGCGCGCGCGAACGACCCCGCCGCGCGGATGGCGGCGATAGCCGACGAGATAGCCGCGGCCGCGCCGGCCCTCGTAGGGGTGCAGGAGGCCGCCCTCGTCCGAACGGAGGCGTCGAGCGACGGCGGCGTCGGCCTGCCGACCGACGCGACCGACGCGTATGCCGACTACCTCGCCCTCCTCCGGTCGGCGCTCGAAGACCGCGGCGTCCCCTACGACGCGGCCGCCGAACTGGTCACCGCCGACGTCGAACTGCCGGCGTCCGCGGACGGCGAGACGTTCGACCTCCGGGTGACCGACCGCCTCGCCGTCCTCGCGCGGCGCGGGAGCGACGTCGCCGTCCGCGACTCCGCGACCGCCCACTTCGACCGGAACCTCCCTCTCCCCGTCGCGCCGGGGGCCGTCAGGCGGGGGTACTGCGCCGTCCGCGCCGAAGTCGGCGGCGCGGCGTTCACCTTCGTCACGACCCACCTCGAGTCGTGGTCCCGCCGCGTCCGCCGGGCGCAGGCGCGCGAACTCGTCGCGGCGTTCGGCGACGCCGACGCCCCGACCGTGGTGGCCGGCGACCTGAACAGCGGTCCGGGCGAGTCCTCCGACGACGCCTACGAGGTCCTCAGACGGGCGTTCGCGGACGCGAACCGCGCCGGCGACCCGGCGTCGGGAGGGATGACCTGCTGTCACGCCGGGGACCTGCGGAACCCGACCCCGGCGTTCGACCGGCGGGTTGACCACGTCCTCGTCCGCGGCCCGTTGCGCGTCGTCGACGCCGGTCGCCTCGGCCTCTCGCGGACCCATCCCCGGGTGGAGGGGTCTGCACCCCGCTGGCCGTCCGACCACGCGGGCGTGGTCGTGACCGTCCGCCCCGCGGACGCGCCGGCCGACGCCGACGGGGCGACGACCGCTCGGACCGCGCGGCCGGGGACGGCGCGTTCCGTCCCGGGGTTCGGCGTCGCCGCGACGCTGGTCGCCCTCGGCGTCGCGGCCGCGCGGCGCCTCGCGGTCGGTGACTGACCCCACGCCCGGTCGGGACCGACCCACTCTTGTACGCGGGGCGGTCTACCCACACCCACGCGTGCGAACGTTCTCCGCCGAGTACCTCCGCCACACCCGCCGGGGCATGTGGGCGGACTCGCGCGACGCCCTCGCGGACCTCTCGCTCCCCTCGCGGGAGCGAACGCTCGACGTGGGATGCGGCACGGGCGAACTCTCGCGCGTCCTCGCCGAGGAGACGCCGGGGTCCGTGGTGGGCGTCGACGCGGACCGCTCGCTCCTACGGGTGGCCCGCGAGGAGACGGGTCTCGACGTGGCGGCGGGCGATGCCCTCCGTCTCCCCTTCTCGGACGACTCGTTCGACCTCGTGGTGTGTCAGGCCCTCCTCGTCAACCTGCCCGACCCCGGCGCGGCCGTCGCGGAGTTCGCGCGGGTGTCCTCGGACCTCGTGGCCGCGATAGAACCCGAGAACAGCGACGTGACCGTCACGTCCACCGTCGACGCGGAGGAGCGACTCGAACGCCGGGTGCGCGAGGCGTACCTCGACGGCGTCGACACGGACGTGGCGCTGGGCGACCGGGTGGTCGAGGAGTTCCGCGCCGCCGGCCTGTCGGACGTGCGGACGTCGCGCTACCGCCACGAGAAGCGGGTCGAACCGGCCTACGCCGAGGCGTCGCTGTCGGGCGCGGCCCGGAAGGCGCGGGGCGACGCCCTCGCCGACCACGAGGCGGAACTCAGGCGGAGCCTGTCGGACGACGAGTACGACGCCCTGCGCCGTGACTGGCGCGCAATGGGCCGGGACGTGGTCGAACAGATGCGCGAGGAGGAGTACCGCCGGGTCGAAGTGGTGCCGTTCGACGTGACCGTCGGACGGGTCGAGTGAGCCGACGGGTCGGGCGAGTCCGACTCAGCCCTCGCCGCCTTCGCCACCTTCACCACCTTCACCGCCACCGCCTTCGCCACCCTCACCGCCACCGCCTTCGCCACCTTCACCGCCACCGCCTTCGCCGCCCTCACCGCCACCGCCTTCGCCACCTTCGCTACCTTCTCCGCCCTCGCCACCTTCGCCGCCGCCGCCACATCCCGCGAGGCCGGCGACGCCCGCGGCCGCGGCCGCCGCGCCCGCCCGGCGGAGGACGCTCCGCCGGGTCGCGGCGTCGCTCGCGGCGCCAGCGGTCGGTTCCGCGTCGGTCGTCCCTTCGGCGTCGGTGTCGTCGTTCATCGTCGGAGCGACGCCCGACGCGGGGTTAGTTTTGACGGCTGAAATCAGAAACGAACGCGCGTGTCGCGGGCCGCGACGCCGTCGCGGGCGGAGCGTTCAGACCACGTCGCCGCGGACGGTGGTGCCGGTCTGTTCGGCGCGGTACTCGCGCATCGCGTCGGCGGCGTCGGCCGCGGTGTCCTCGTCGACGCCGAGCATCTCCAGCGCCCCCGACAGGGTCGGGAAGGGGAGTTCCCCGTTCCGGAGTTTCTCCATCGACTCCTCCGCGCGGGTGCCCTCGGCCCAGAGACAGACGCCACGCGGGTCGAGTATCTGCTCGTAGGCGTCGCGGGACAGCGCTCCCTTCAGGCGCTGGGTCACGTTGTCGTCGAACGAGGCGTTGCAGACTTCGAGGTGGACGGGTTCGTCCTCGCGCAGGAGGTGGGCCGCGAGGCACTTCTCGGGCGCGGCGTAGCCGTTGGCGTTGGCCCGGAGGTACTCCGGGTACTCCTCGGCCCACTCCGCGGAGACGCTCGACCCCACGCCGCGGACGCCGTGGGTCTCGCGGAACCGCTCGCCGGGGTCGTCGCTGTCGTCCGACGCCCCGCCGCGCATCAGGATGTCCTTCGTGAGGTACACGTCGAGTCGGTCCACCGGGTCGAGGCCGAGGGCGACGTCGCCGTACACCCACACCTCGCGCACCGGGACCGGCATGGTGTCCCCCTCCACCGCGTCGAGTATCTCCTCCACCCTGTCGAGAGCGGCGTCTCGGTCCATCGTCGGACGGTGGGGGTCGGACGACCAAAACCGTTGGCTCTCGGTGGCCGCGGACGCCGGCGGCCGGCGGCCGACGTCCGCGCTACTCCGGCCTCACCGCCAGCGAGCGTTCGACGAGCAGTTTGGTCCCCCGCCGCAGTCGTTCGGAGACGGCTTGGTCAGAGATGTCGAACTCCTCGCCGAGTTCGGCCGCGGTGCACCCGCGCGGGATGTCGAAGTAGCCACGTTCGACCGCCCGGCGGAGCGTCTCGCGCTGTTGGCTGCTCAGCGACTCCGACGCCGACTCGGGATAGGCCGGCGACGTCTTGACCGTCTCGACGGTGACGCAGACCTCGGTCGCTCGCACCGTCTCCCAGAACGAGGTCAGCGACCCCTGCCGGTCGAACAGCATCGTGATGTGCCACCCGTCGGCTCTCCCCACGGCGCGCAGGAGGTGGCAGTCCACGTCCTCGAACTCGAACCCGCCGATGGGGTCGTCGGTCCACGTCACCCGGAACACCGACCGCGCGTCTCCCTCGGACAGAGGGTCGACGCCCGACACGTTGGGGTGCGACCGGAGGTCCGCCGCCCGCCGGTTCGGCGCGTCGTCCTCGACGGCGACCAACGGGGCCGTCCCCTCTCCCCGCGGAATCACGGGCAGAAGCTCTACGACGCGCTCAGGGGCGTCCCCCCAGAGCGCGGAGACGCGGTGTTCCGAACGAAACTCGACGAGCACCATCTCGGACGTACTACCACTCGTGACTACAAAAAAACAAGTATATCGTATAATTTCGAACGGGGGCTGAGACCACCGACCGCTCGCTGAGACGCGCCCCGCCGCGGCGCCGACCGCCGAGGCCGGAGACGAAACCGACATGCCCGCGGGCGCGTTACGGGGCCGTGATGGAGTGCGACAAGTGCGACCGCGACGCGGTGATGCACGCGGCCTACTCGGGCGCGCACCTCTGCGACGACCACTTCCGCCGGTCGGTCGAGAAGCGGGTTAGACGGCGCATCCGCGAGGACGACCTGCTGTCTTCCGACGCGACGCCGGACGACCCCGAGACGTGGCTGGTCGGTCTGTCGGGGGGGAAAGACAGCGTCGTGCTCGCGCAGATTCTGGACGACACCTTCGGGCGCGACCCCCGCGTCGAGATAATCGCGCTCACCGTCCACGAGGGCATCGAGGGCTACCGCGACGCGAGCCTCGAAGCCTGCCGCGAACTCGCGGCGGACCTCGACATGCGTCACGAGGTGGTGACCTACGAGGACGAACTCGGCGTCCGCATGGACGACGTGGTGGAGAAGGACCCGGAGAACATGGCCGCCTGCGCCTACTGCGGCGTGTTCCGACGTGACCTCCTCGAAGCCTACGCCGAGGCGTTCGGCGCGGACAAACTCCTCACGGGTCACAACCTCGACGACGAGGCCGAGACGGCGCTGATGAACTTCCTCGAGGGTGACGTCGACCAGATAGCCAAACACTTCGACGCCTCCCTCGGCGGGTTCGACGACCGGGCCGAGTCGGACCACTTCGTGCCGCGCGCCAAACCCCTCCGCGACGTGCCCGAGAAGGAGGTCGCTCTCTACGCTCACCTGCGGGACCTGCCCGCCCACATCACGGAGTGCCCCCACGCCTCCGAGGCCTACCGCGGCGAGATTCAGGACCTCATGCTCGAACTGGAGGAGAACCACCCCGGCACCCGCCACTCCATCATGGCCGGGTACGAGCGACTCGCCGAACTCGCGGCGCGCGAACGCGACGGGGAGGACGCGGACGACGACGCGACCCTCGGCGAGTGCGAGCGGTGCGGGTCCACCACCGCGGGCGACGTCTGCCGGAAGTGCCGCCTCGTGGAGTCCATCCGCGCCGCCTGAGCCGTCCCCCGGCGCTACCCACGCGTTTTTGTTTCTCAGACACTTAATCCGCAAGTATGTCCGGCGGCGTCCCCGCGAAGGAGTATCACGCCCGGACCGCGCACTCGCCCGCGAGCGTCCGCTCCGGCGGGCGCGGACTCGACTTCGACAACAAGCCGCGTCCGTACAAGGTGTACGAGGACGTCGACCGAGAGTCGCTCCCCGACCCCGGCCGCCCCGAGTGGCCGGCGACGCTCGACGCCCTCGTGTCGTCCGCCGCGGACGCCTCCGCGTCGACGCTCGACCGGTCGACGCTCTCGCGCCTCTGTCACCACGCCGCGGGAGTGACGAAGCGCCTCGAACGCGGCGGGCGCGAGGTGGCCTTCCGGGCGGCGGCGTGCACGGGAGCGCTCTACCACGTCGACCTCTACCTCGTCTGCGGCGATCTGTCGGACCTCGACGCGGGCGTCTACCACTACGAGCCCCAGACCCACTCGCTGGACGTGCTCCGACGGGGCGACTACCGGGGCGTCGTGCGCGAGGCGACGGGCCGCGAGACCCGGAGCGCCGACGCGCCGGTAACCGTCGTGGCCGCCTCGACGTGGTGGCGCAACGCGTGGAAGTACCGCGAGCGCACCTACCGCCACGCGTTCTGGGACGCCGGCACCGTCCTCGCCAACCTGCTCGCGGGCGCGACGGCCGAGGGCCTGCCCGCGAACGTCGTCACGGGATTCGTCGACGGCCGACTCGCCGACCTCCTCGGTACCGCGCCCGAACGCGAGGCCCCCGTGGCCGCGGTCCCCCTCGGCGCGGGCGACGCCCCGCCCGACGCCCCCGAGGTGGAACCGCTGTCGCTCTCGACCCACCCGCTCTCGCCCGACGAGAAGCAGTTCTCGCTCATCGTCGGGGCCTACGAGGCGTCGACGCTGTCCGACCCCGACGCGGTCGGCGAGTGGCGCGCGGCGGGCGTCGACGCCGCGTCCGCGGGCGGCGTCGGGAGCGCGCGTCCCGGCGACGGCGACCGGGTCTCGCTCCGTCCCGTCGGGTCGTCCCGGGCGTCGAAGACTCCCCTCGACCTGACCGTCCGGCGGCGGGGGTCGTGCCGCGAGTACGCCCGCGAACCGCTCTCCCCCCGGAAGGTCGCCACCGTGTTCGACCGGGCGCTGTCGGGGTTCCCGATGGACGTGCGCGCGGCCGACGGGCCGGCGCTCCAGTACAACGACCTCTTTCTCGTCGTGAACGACGTGGCCGACGTGCCGCAGGGGACGTACCACTACGTCGGCGGACGCGGGAGCGAGAGCAAAAGCGAGGGTGCGGGCGCGTTCGAACTCGAACGCCTCCGCGAGGGGAACTTCCGGCGGCGGGCGGGGCAGTTGGCTCTCGACCAGCGACTCGCGGCCGACGCCGGCCTCTGTGCCTTCTTCCTCGCGGACCTCGACGCGGTGACCGACCGCCTCGGCGATCGGGGCTACCGCGCGGCCCAACTGGAGGCGGGTCTCGCCGCCGGCCGCCTCTACCTCGCGGCCTACGCCCACTCGGACCTCGGCGCGACGGGACTCACATTCTACGACGACGCGGTCACCGACTTCTTCGAACCCCGGGCGGACGGACGCGCGCCGACGTTCCTGTGGACGCTCGGCCGGCCGGCGTAGGGGACGGCGCGAAAAGAGACGAGAAGACGGTGGAGTGCGGTCGCTCGGCGTTGGGCGACGCAAAAACGGGGCGGCCCGTCAGCGGATGACGTCGAGACCGTTGTTCTGTTCGAGTCGGTCTTTACCGCCGTCGGACTGCCACGACTGCTGGGCCTCCTGCTGTTTCTCGGCGTTCGACTTGGCGTCGAAGTCGGCGGGCGTCGACTCGATGCTCTGGCGCGACTTGTCGGCCTGCTTCTGGGTCGTCGGGCCGAGCACCTGCGCCGACTGGACGCCGGTCATGATGGCCATGACGCGGACCTTCCCTTTGTACTCCTCCTGGATGCGCGCGCCCCAGATGACGTTGGCGCTCGCCTCCAGTCGCTCGGTGATGTTGTCCGCGATACCCTCGGCCTCCTTCAGCGTGAGGTCGGGGCCGCCCGTGATGTGGACCAGACCGCCGGACGCGCCGCGGTAGTCCACGTCGAGAAGCGGGTGGTTCATTGCGTCGCTCACCACCTCCTGCGTCTTGTTCTTGTCTTGGGTCT
Source organism: Haloferacaceae archaeon 50 (assembly GCA_046097085.1). Lineage (GTDB taxonomy): Archaea > Halobacteriota > Halobacteria > Halobacteriales > Haloferacaceae. The sequence continues at coordinate 1,191,846 of CP175567.1, forward strand.
CGCCGACCAGCATCACCGCCACGCCGCCCTGGTTCATAATCGTGGACATGTCCGCGTAGTCCAGATTGATGAGCGACGGCTGGGTGATGGTCTCCGAGATGCCCTTGACAGTCTCGGCGATGATCTGGTCCATCACCGAGAACGCCTTGCCGATAGGGAGGTTCGGGACGTAATCGAGCAGACGGTTGTTGTCGAGGACGATGATGGAGTCCGCCTCGTTGCGGAGTTTCTCCAGCCCCTCCTCGGCCTTGACCGTGCGCGCACGCTCGACGTTGAACGGCGTCGAGACCATGCCGACCACGATGGCGCCCTGCTCTTTGGCTATCTTCGAGACAACGGGCGCCGCGCCCGTGCCCGTGCCGCCGCCCATTCCGGCGGTCACGAACACGAGGTCGGCGTCGCCGATGACCTCCTTGATGGTCCCCTGCGCCATCTCGGTCGCGCGCTCGCCCATGGAGGGGTCGCCGCCCGCGCCGAGACCCTGCGTGAGGGACTTGCCGACGAGTATCTTGGTGTCGGCCTCTATCATCTTGAGGTGCTGTTTGTCGGTGTTGATGGCGACGGTGTCTGCCCCGTCGACGCCGATGTTGTACAGGCGGTTGATGGTGTTGTTGCCAGCGCCACCGCAGCCGACGATGACTATGCGCGGGTCGCCGAACTCGTCGGCCTCGGACGCGTCCGAGGCACTCCGCTGTTCGGCTTCCTCGTGTTCCATCGCCTGCTGGACGATATCCTGCATCGAACTACACCTTGGCCCAGCTGCGCTTGCCCGACCCGGACGACTCCCGGGTCTCGGACTGCTCGTTGAGCATCTCGCGCACGGCCGACCGGATAGCCTCACTCCGGTTCGGGAACTCCCCGGTTTCGACCATTTGCTCGACCTCCTCTATCTGCTGCTTCGGAATCCGTAGTGTCACACGCTCCATTGTTGTATTTCCCCCGGTAAGACGGCGCGGCGAACCGCCTCGTCTTACGGCGCGTGCGGCGGTCGGGTGGGGTCGGAGACCGCTCGCGGCGCGCTGTAAGACAACCGTCTTACGCGGGAGTATCCACAGACCGATAGGTTATAAATCTAACGGCGAGTGTAAGACACACGGACGTATACGCTCGAAAACGAGCGTTTAAAGCCGTTTACGCCCGATCGAGTACGTCGGCCGCAGGGGTACGTCGTCCGCAGCTCGGGCAGAACGCCCAGTCCGACCGGAGTTCGTCGCCGCACTCGCAGAACACCCTGTGGGACGACTTCTCGCCGCAGTTCGGGCAGTAAACGTGGTCCTCGCTGGTCACTTCGCCGCACTGCCCGCACCGACTCTCCGCCGACCCGCCGGCGTCCGCGTCCGGCGTCTTACGCTCGGGGCGCACCTCGTCCGCGCCGGCGCGAGCGTCGGCGGACCGCTCGACGGTCCCCGTGCCCGCGCCCTCGACGGTGACGTTGAGGTTGATGTCTCGCGCCGGTGCGCGCCGCGCCGGGTCGTCGCGTTCGCGGCTCGCCCGCTCCAGACGCTCCTCGACGAGGGCGTCGACGGTGTCGACGAGGGCGTCCCCCAGGTCGTCGGACGCGTCCGACGCGGCGGATTCGTCCGCCGGGGCACGCTCCGCACCGTCGAGGTACGCGCGAAGCGCCTCGCGCATCACCTCCGACTTGGAGGCGTCGAACGCCTCCAGACGCTCGACGAGGTCGTCGTCGGCGCGGAACGTTATCTTACTCATCGTGTTCCCCATGCGCACACCGGTATATGAACGTTCCGACACGTCAGACGGTCGTCCGCCGCGGACCGTCGAACCGCCCCGCGGGGTCGGGGAACGGTCGCCCTCAGTCGGGGCTGTAGCCGGGCGACTCGGCTTCGATGACGTCCGCGGCGCACTCCATCATCTCGCCGATGGTCGCCACCATGTCGTCCAGCGTCACGATTCCGATGAGTTCGCCGTCCTCGTCCACCACGGGGAGGCGACGGACCTTCTCCTCGCTGAACTTCCGGGCGAGGTCGATGGCCTCGGCGTCGCCCCGAATCGTCGCCGGCGACTCGGACCCGATGTCTCCGGCGGTCGCGTCCGAGACGTTCCCCTCCGCGACCGCGAGCGCTACGTCGCGGTCGGTCACGACGCCGACTAGGTCCTCCCCGTCGTCGACGACGACTATCGCCCCCACGTTCTCGTCGCGCATCTTCGACGCGAGTTCGCTCGCCGAAGCGTCTCGCGTGGCCGTCACGACGTCGCTCTGAGCCAGGTCGCTCACGGGCATGACGTTTTATTTTCACGCCCTTTAGGGTGCTAAGTATAGCGCCTACATCTGCAAGCTTCCCTCGCCGTCGCGGCCGAACCGCTCTTTGCCGTGGTGCCAGTGGTCGTAGACGACTATGACTGACTCACCCTCCGCCGAGGAACCCCTCCGCGTCGGCGTCGTCGGTGCCGGGTACATCGGCACCACGGTCGGAACCGAGTTCTACCGCCACTCGCAGGCCGTCGTGACGGCCGTGGCGGACCCGGTCGAGGAGGCCCGGACCGACGCCGGCGACCTGTTCGGCCTGTCGGACGCCCTCTACGAGTCGTACGAGGCGATGCTGGAGGCGGAGTCGCTGGACGCGGTGCTGATCGGCACGCCCCACACCCTCCACTACGAGCAGGCGGTGACGGCGCTCGAACGCGGCCTCCACGTCCTGTGCGACAAGCCGCTGACGACCGACCTGGAGGACGCCAAGGACCTACACCGCCGGACGCGGGAGGGCGACGAGGTGGTGATGGTCGGCTACCAGCGCCACCTCAACCCCGCGTTCCGTCGCGCGCGCGAACGGTGGGCGGCCGACGACGCCGACCCCCAGTGGATAACCGCCGAGGTCGTCCAGAACTGGGTCGACCGCTTCCGCGGGTCGTGGCGACTCGACCCGTCGCTGTCGGGCGGCGGTTACCTGTACGACACCGGGAGCCACCTGCTCGACGCCGTGCTCTGGACCACGGGCCTGCGCCCCGAACGTGTGTCCGCCCGGATGGTGGCCGTCGACGACACCGGTCACGACCTGTCCGACGACGAGCGTCGGCGCGTCGACGAACGCGCGGAGGTCAGCATCCGCTTCGCCGAGGGCGCGACGGCCAACGTCACGACGTACGGCGCGGCCCCCTGCGTGCGCGAACACATCCACGTCTGGAGCGAGGACGGCGCGACCTACCACGACGGCCGGGAGTGGGACCCCCGCGAGTACGCACGAATCGACGACGAGAGCGGCGAGTACCGCCCGTACGTGAACAACGCCGCCCAGCAGACCAAGGCCGACGCGTTCGTCGCCGCCGTGAGCGGCGACGCCGACCCGCCCGCGACCACGTGGGACGGCGTGCGCGTCACCGCCGTGACCGAGGCGGCCTACGAGTCGGCCGCCGCCGACGGCGAGTGGGTGGACGTGGACCTCGGACCGCGGTAGGCTCTCCGACTTTATTTCACAGCCGTCAGACCCTTTGACGTGGCCCCCCGAGGTCGGGACATGGCCGAGGAGAACCCCGACGAACGCGACCAGCGACGCGCCCGGGAGCGACAGCACGACCGAGCGGAGGCGGTCGAGAACCTGCTGGAGGACACGGGGACGCTGGAGAGCCTCCGCGACGAGAAGTACCCCGTCACGAGCGAGGAGCTCTCGGACGCGTACGGCGACCAGTCCATCGACCTCCCGAACGAGACGGAGTCGCTCGGGAGCGTGTTCGACCGCCTCGACGACGAGTACGACTCGCCCGAGGAGGCCCGCGAGGCCATCTACAACGAGATTACCGGCGAGCAGATGGACGACACCCGCGACTTCGACATCGGCGCGGCCGCGGAGGCGAACGACCAGCGCGAACTGCAGGAGATTGCCGAGGACGTCGAGAGCGACGCGGAGAACGCCGAGTCTCCCCGCGACACCCCCGCCGACACCGCCGACACCCTCGACCCCGGCGAGGAACGGACCGAGGAGGAGGACCCGGACGTGGAGGACGAGACGAACGGCGCGGACCGGTAACGACGCCGCGCCGCCATCGTCGTCGTCACCGTCGTCGCCACCGTCGCCGTCGCTCCCGTTCGTCGGGTCCGTCCGCGCCCCCGCCGGCGCCCCGACCGGTGTTTTCAAGTCGACTTTCACCGATGCAAGCGTAGTGGCAATCACGTTCGACCTGTTCGGCACGCTGGCGGCCGTCGAACGTCCGTCGGACCCGGCGGCGGCGGTGGCCGACGAACTCCGCGCGCGCGGCGTGGCGGTCCCCGACGACTGGGGCGACGCCTACCGCGAGGTCCACGTCGACGCCCCAGAGGGCGCGGAGGTGCCCCTCCCGGCGCACGTCGCGGCCGCCCTCCGGAGTCGCGGCGTCGACCCCCTCGGCGACGAGGGCGAGGGCAACGCCGTCCGCCGCGCCGTCGTCGCCGCGTTCGACCCCGAGGTGCGGACGCGCGAGGGGGCCGTCGCGGCGGTGCGGGCGGCCTGGGAGGTGGGGCCCGTCGGCGTCCTCTCGAACTGTAGCGTGCCCGAACTCGTCTCGCGGACGCTGGTGCGGTCGGACCTCGACCGACGACGGTTCGACGTCGTCGTGACCAGCGCCGGGTGCGGGTGGCGAAAGCCCCGCGCCGACGCCTTCGAGACGGTCGCCCGCCGCCTCGGCGTCGACGCCGCCGAACTCGTCCACGTCGGCGACGACCCCGAGACGGACGGCGGCGTGACCCGCGTCGGCGGGCGGTTCGTGGACGTCGGCGAGACCCCCCTCCCCGAACTCGCGCGCCGGTTCGAGGCGGGCGGCCCCGACGGGCCCGCGGACGGCGACTCGGGGGTGGCGTGAGGTGCCGGCCGCCGGCGCGACGGCCGTCGTAGCCGCGGCGGCGCTCGACCGAATCCTCGCCGAACCGCCGGCCGCGGTCCACCCCGTGGCGTGGTTCGGCCGCCTCGTCGCGCCGTTCGACCGGTCGTGGACCCGTCCCCGCGCCGTGGGCGTCGCCGCCGCCGTCGCCCTCCCCCTCGCGGCCGCCGGCGTCGCCGGGGCGTTCGTGGTCGCGTCCGCGACCCTGCGGCCCGGCGCGGCCGGCCTCGCCGCGGGCGTCGTCCTGTTCTCGACCACCAGCCTCCGGATGCTCGAAGACGAGGCGCGCGCGGTGGTCGGCGCGACGGAGGCGGACCTCGACGCCGCCCGGGAGCGCCTCCGGTCGCTGGCGGGCCGGGACGCCGCGTCGCTCTCGGCCGCCGAGGTGCGGAGCGCCGCCGTCGAGTCCGCGGCCGAGAACCTCGCGGACGGCCTCGTCGCTCCCCTCCTCGCGTTCGCCCTCCTCGCGCCCGCCTCCCTCCCGCTGGCGGCGGCGGGCGCGGCGTGGGTCAAAGCCGTCAACACGCTCGACTCCGTGCTGGGCTACCGCTCGAAGCCCGTCGGCTGGGCGAGCGCCCGCCTCGACGACGCCGCGATGTGGCTCCCGGCGCGCCTCGCGGCCGCCCTAATCGCCCTCGCGGCGTTCGACCCCGGTGCGCTCGCGCGTGCGCGCAAACTCGCCCGGGTCCCGGCGTCGCCCAACTCCGGGTGGCCGATGGCGACGCTCGCGGCCGCCATCGGCGTCCGACTGGAGAAGCCCGGTCACTACGCGCTGGACGGGGGGAAGGGCGCGTCTGGCACACCGGCGCCGGACGACGACGGCGCGGCCCGCGAGGACGCGCCGGCCGCCGCCCCGGGCGCGGATACCGAGACCGGCCTCCCCTCCCCGGCCGACGCGGCGCGCGGCGTCGCCGTCGTCCACCGGGCGGGCGTGGCCGCGTTCGCCCTCGCGGGGGTGGTCGCGTGGCTCTGAGCCCCCGCCGGGGTATGCTCGCGCTCCGCGGCGCGGTGGGCTTCCTCTCACGCCTCCCGGTCGGCGGCGGCGAGGACGCGTGGCACGCCTTCCGGCGCGCGCCCGCCGCGATTCCCGCCGCGGGCTACGTCGTGGGGGGGCTGGCCGCCCTCCCGCTGGCGGCGTCCGCGCGGCTCTCGCTCCCCCCCGCCACCGCCGCCGCGGCCTACCTCCTCTGTCTGTACCTCCTGACGGGCGTGACCCACGCCGACGGCCTCGCGGACGCGGGCGACGCCGCCGCGGTCCACGGCGACGCCGACCGGCGGCTGGACGTGTTGAAAGACGCCGAGACGGGCGTGGGCGGCACGCTCGCGGTTGTCCTCGCGGTCGCGTCGCTCGCCCTCGGCGCGTCGGCCCTCGCCGGCGCGGGACCGGTCGTCGCCCTCTCCGTCGCCGTCGCGGCCGAGGTGGGCGCGAAGGCGGGCGTGGCGGCGCTCTCCTGCCTCGGGTCGCCCGCCCACGAGGGGTTGGGGTCGCAACTCGCCGCCGAGGCGGGGCCGGCGTCGCTCGTCCCGGTCTGTCTGGTGGCCGTCGCGGGCCTTCCGTTCGCGCCGCCCGGCGCGCGCGTCCCCGCCGCGGCGGCCCTCCTCGCGGCCGTCCCCGTCGCGGCGCTCGTCCGGCGGTGGGCGCGGCGCGCGCTCGGCGGCGTGAGCGGCGACGTGTTCGGCGCGGCGAACGAACTCTGCCGGGTCGCCGGCGTCCACGCGGGGGTGGTGGCGTGGACGCTCTGGTGATGTGCGGCGGGCGGGGTACTCGCCTCGGCGGCGAGACGGAGAAACCGCTCGTGCGCGTCTGCGGCGCGCCGATGGTCGACGGAGTGTTCGACGCCCTCGACGCCTCGGCGGCGGAGGCGGTCCACGCGGTCACCTCCCCCGACGCGCCGGAGACACGGGCGCACGCGGCCGACCGACCGGGCGTCGACGTGGTCGACGCGCCCGGCGACGGCTACGTCGAGGACCTGACGCACGCGCTCTCGGCGGTCGGCCGCCCTGCGGTGACCGTCGCCGCCGACCTCCCACTGCTCCCGGCCGAGGCGGTGGACCGGGCGATAGCGACGGCGACGGCGACCGACCCCGACCGCCCCCGCTCGGTCACCGTCTGCGTCCCGGCGGCGCTCAAGCGCCGTCTGGGCGCGAGCGTGGACACGTCGTTCGAACGGGGCGGGACCGAACTCGTGCCGACCGGTCTCAACGTGGTCGGCGCGCCGGACCGAAACGACGAAGAGACGGTGTACACGACCTACGACGCGAGACTGGCCGTGAACGTGAACCGATCGACCGACGCGGAACTCGCTGAGGACCTGTGCGACTGATACTGTTCGCGGGCACGACGGAGACGGCCCGCATCGACGGCATCAGCGCGGCGGGGGCCGACCCGGACGTTATGGTCCACACGCCGAGCGCCGACGCCGAGATTCTGACCTACGGCCGCACCGTGCGGTCGCCGGTGGTGCCGGTGAGTCCGACCGGGTGTCCGTCGCCCGCGGTCGTGACCCGGGCCGCCCGCGACCTCGCGGCGTTCGAGGTGACCGTCGTGGACGCCGGCCTCGCCGCGCCGACGGCCGCGCCGACCGTCGACGTGGACGCGGACCCCGGCCGCGACCTGCGCGAGGCGGTGGCCGTCCCCGGCGCGGCGGCGACGTTCGAGTCGGCCCGCGAGGTGGGGCGCGCGGTGCCGGACGACGAGGTGGTGGTCGGCGAGACGATACCCGGCGGCACGACCACCGCGCTGGGGGTGGCGCGCGCCCTCGGCGAACCCATCCGGGTGTCGTCGTCGCTCCCGGAGAACCCCACCCGCCTCAAGTCGGACGTGGTGACGGCGGGCCTCGAAGCCAGCGGCCTTGACCCCGGCGACGCCGCCGGCGACCCCGTGCGCGCCGTCCGGGCGATGGGCGACCCCGTGCTGGCGTCGGTGTCGGGGTTCGTCGTCGGGGCGCTGGAGACGGGGACGCGCGTCGTCCTCGGCGGCGGCACGCAGTTCCTCGCGGCGGCGGCGCTGGTGCGCCACGCCGGGGAGACCCGCCCGCTCACCCTCGCCACCACGTCGTTCATCGCGGACGACCTGCCGGGCCTCTCGAAGACCACCGACGCCGTGGGCGTCGATCTCGTCGTCACCGACCCCGGGTTCGAGGGTCGGTCCGAACGCGTGCTCTCGCGGTTCGTCGCGGGCGAGGCCAAGGAGGGCGCGGGGATGGGCGGCGGTCTCCACCTCGCCGACCGCGCGGGCCGACTCGCCGACGTTCCGTCCCGAACACTTGTAGTGTACGACGACGTGGACGGGGACGATGGACTCTGAGGCCGTCGACGGCGTGGCGCGCGTCCCCCACGGAAGCACCGACGACGCGCGCGTACTCGACTTCAGCGCCAACACGAACCCAGACCGGCCGCCGGGCGTGGCGTCGGTCTACGACTCCGCGCTGTCGTCGTCGCGCCGCTACCCTCCCGACGACTACTGCACGTACCGCGTCGCCGCCGGCGAGTACGTGGGCTGCGACCCGAAGCAGGTCGTCCCCACCGCGGGCGGCCTCGCCGCCCTCCGCCTCGCGTTCGAGGTGTCGCTCGACCCCGGCGACTCCGCGCTGATCCCCGCGCCGAGTTTCGGCGAGTACGCCCGCGAGATACGCCTCCAGGGCGCGACTCCCGAGTTCGTCCCCTACGACGAGATACTGACCGCCGACCCCGAGGGACACGCCGCGGCCGTCGTCTGCAACCCGAACAACCCCACTGGGAACGCCTACCCCGCGGCCGACCTGCGCGCGTTCGCGGCGCGGTGTCGCGAGGCCGGGACGACCCTCGTGGCCGACGAGGCGTTCCTCGACTTCACCGACCACCCCTCGCTGGCGGGCGAACCGGGCGTCGTCGCGGTCCGGTCGCTCACCAAGGTGTTCGGCCTCCCCGGCCTCCGCGCGGGGTTCGCGGTGGCGTCGGGGCGCGTCGGACGCCGCCTCTCGACCGCCCGCCCCACGTGGGGGCTCTCGACGCCCGCCGCGCAGGTGGGGATACACTGCATGCGACAGACCGAGTTCGTGGAGGAGACGCGCACCCGCGTCCGCGAGGAGCGAGCGCGCATGCGCGACGCCCTCGAACCCGCGTACGGCGTCCACCCCTCCGACGCCCCGTTCCTGCTCCTCGACGTGGGCGAACGGGACGTGTCCGGCCTCCTCTGTGCCGCGCGCGAACGCGACATCGCGCTCCGGGACGCCACCACGTTCCGCGGCCTGAACTCGCACGTCCGCGTCGCGGTCAAGCGCCCCGACCAGAACGACCGCCTGCTCGCGTTCCTGTGTGACCACTGATGGCCGCGGGCGTGTTCGAGGCGACGGTCCGCGAGGGGGCGTGTCGCCTCCGCCGCCCGGGGACGCGGTGGCTCTCGACGGGGTACGCCGGCGGGGAGTCACGCGGCCCCGCGGCGTACAACCTCTCGGTGCCCGAGGGCTGGGCGGAGACCGACCTCGACGCCTACGCGGCCGACCGTCTCGAACGCGCCGGCTTCGACGAACCGGGGCCGGCGCTCCTGACCGGCGTGTCGCAGGCACACGCCCGCCGCGCGCGCCTCGGGGCGGTCGAGGCCGTCGTCACCGCCGGCGTCTCCAACCCCGCGGCCCTCCCCGTCCCGGGATCGGGTGAGAGCGACGCCGCCACCGCCGACGGTGACGCCGACACCGACGACGCACCTCACCCCCGACCGTCCGACGCCGACCCCGAGGACGGGTCTCCTCACGGTACCGTGAACGTGTTCGTCGGGACGACCCGGGCGCTCGAACCGGGGGGGCTCTCGAACCTCCTGACCGTCGCGGCGGAGGCGAAGGCGGCGACGCTCCTCGCGCGTGCCGGCGTCCCCGGCACCACCACCGACGCCGTGGTGGCGGCGTGCGACCCCGCGGGCGACCCGGCGCCGTTCTCGGGGAGCGCCACCCCGGTCGGGCGGGCGGCGCGGGCGTGCGTCCGCGACGCCCTCTCGGCCAGCCTCGACTCGCGGTACCCCGACCCCGACCGCGGCGCGGACGCCGCCGCCGCGGACGCCGAGTACGGCGTCGTCACCGACCGGCGGTCGCGGGTGAGTTCCCTCCGAGGCGTCTGAGACACGCCCCCGGGTGGACGGCTCCGGTCGGTCCGCTTCGGTCCGTCCGCGCTACGCGATGACCAGCACGGGGACGCCCGTGCGGTCGACCACCTGATTGGCGAGGCTCCCGAACACGCGCTCCTCGACGCCCTCGCTCGTCTGTCCGAGGACGACCATGTCGTAGTTGGGCGCGGCCTTGAGTATCTCTATCGTCGGGTCGTCGGCGATGCGCACCTCCAGGTCCACGGCGTGGGGGTTGACGCCCCGTTCTTCGAGCAGGTCCCGGGTGTGTTCCAGCACCTCCCGCCCGTCCGCGGTCCGGTCGGGGTCGTCCTCGACGTGAAGCAGGGTCATGTGGACTATCTTCTCCCGGTCGAGGAAGTCGACCACGTGGGCGATGTCCTCCGTGGTGTCGACGTTGCGCACGGGAATCAGCACCCGGCCCACCGTGGACACGTCCTTCGCGAGGAGGACGCCGTCGATGTCGTCCCGCCGGGCGTACTCCTCTCGCGTCGCCTCCGCGTCGGTCCCGAACGCGAGTTCGGTCTGGACGCGGATGCCGTTCTCCTCGAAGTCGGCCACGAGGTCGTCGAGTTCGTGGCGCAACTGCTCTCTGCGCTCGTCGCTCACGTCCTCGGTCGACTCGCCCTCGTCGAGGCGAGAGAACCCGACCAGCGTCACGTCCATGTACGACAGGGCCTTGAGCAACCCGAACGTCGGTTCGTCGGGGTCCGGAAGTTCGGCGAAGACGAGGAGGTTCGGATACTCCATATGTAGCGTATCTACTGCCGCGCCCGTTGTGAACTTTTTGATAGAGAAATAATCTCCGAAAGTGACTATCGATTACGCAATGAGAAATCGGAATACTATTCGTTCGCGCCGACGTTAAAACCACCCGACAACAATTCCGGACCCCACCGTCGCCGACTCGGCGCGCGCCGACACGGTCTTTTCGGCCGCCCGCGTGCGTCCGGTATGGAACTCGAGACGGCGCTCGACGCCCGTTCGGGGACCGTCTGCGTCGTGGGCGCGGGCGGCAAGAAGACCACGCTGTACACGCTCGCCGACCACATCGGCCGGGCCGTCGTGACGGCCACGGTCCGCATCCCCATCTTCGACAACGAGGTGCGCGAGGTGGTCACGACCGACGACCCCGCGGCGGCCCTGCGGGAGGCCGCGGCCGGCGACGGGTCGTGGCCCCTCGGCCTCGTCCCCGGGCGCGACAAGTCGAACCGCTACCGGGGCTACGACCGCGAGACGGTGGACGCCCTCGGCGACGCGGCCGCCGACGCCGGCGACGTGCCGGTGCTCGTGAAGGCCGACGGCGCGCGCACCCGAGAGTTCAAGGCCCCCGACGAACGGGAGCCCCAGATACCCGACTCCGCCGACGTCGTCCTGCCCGTCGCCAGCGTCCACGCCGTGGGCGCGACGCTCGACGAGGAGACGGTCCACCGGCCGGAACGGGTCGCCTCGCTCACCGACCTGTCGCTCGGCGACACCATCCGCGCCGAGGACGTGGCCGCCGTCCTCGCCAGCGCCGAGGGCGGTCTGAAGGGCGTCCCCCCGGGGGCGACGCCGATACCGGTCGTGAACAAGGTTGACGACGAGTCCCTCGAACGGACGGCCCGCGAGGTGGCCGCGGCGGTGCACGCGCGTGCGGACGTCCCGCGGGTGGTCCTGACGCGGATGGTGGCCGACGACCCCGTGGTTGACGTGGTGGAGGGGTAGGCGTCGCGGACGGTCACTCGCCCGCGTCGGACACGTCCCCGCTCTCGCCCCCGTCCCCGCCTCCGTCCTCGGCGGCCCCTTCGAGGCGGCGCGCGGCCGCCTCGAACTCCTCGCGGGTGTTGAGGTTGTCGAACGTGTCGACCGACGACACCTCGCGCACCTCCGACTCGTCCACCTTGACCCAGTCGAGGGCGTCGAGGGGGGCGATGGGCTTTCGCCCCCCGCGTTCGAGGACGTCGTCGGTGGCGCGCACCATCGCCTCCGTGCGGTAGACCGCGTAAGTGGGCTGGAACCACCCGTCCTCCAGACGGGGGACCGCTGCGTCGCGGCCCGCGGCCCGGTCGAACAGGTGTTCGACCAGCGTCGGGTCGACGAACGGCACGTCGCAGGAGACGACGACGGCGTAGGGCGCGTCCGCCGCGGCGAGGCCGGTCCGGATGCCGACCAGCGGTCCCTCGTCGGGCGTCTCGTCCTCGGCGAACGTCACGGGGGGGCCGTAGCCCGAGAGCGCCTCGCGTATGGGCGGCACCTGCTCGGCCCGGCAGTTGACGACCAGCGAGTCCACCACGGGCGCGAGGCGGTCGGCCACCCGGCGTATCATGGGCGTCCCCGCGAGGTCGGCGGTGGCCTTGTCGGCGTCGCCGAACCGCGTCGAGCGTCCGCCGGCGACTATCACGCCGGCGCGTGCATCGTCCATGTCGTCGGCCCGTTGGTGGCGAACCCTTAAGTCGGTGAGGGAGAGGAGAGGAGACATGGTAGAGGCGTTCGCCGTCGCGTCCGGCAAGGGCGGGACCGGCAAGACCACCAGCACGCTCGCGCTGGGGATGGCGCTCGCGGAGTCGCACGACGTGACCGTCGTCGACGCCGACACCGGCATGGCGAACCTCCTGTTTCACGCCGGCCTCGACGACGCGCCCGTCACGCTCCACGACCTGCTGGTCGAGGGGGCGGACGCGGCCGTCGACGACGCCGTCTACGAGCGGTTCGGCATGCGCGTCGTGCCCTGCGGCACCAGCCTCGCGGCGTTCCGCGAGGCCGACCCCGCCCGCCTGCGCGACGTGGTGGCCGAACTCGCCGCCGACGCCGACGTGCTCCTCCTCGACTCCCCCGCGGCGCTGGGGTCGAAGAGCGCCGTCCTCCCTGTGGTGCTCGCGGACCGAACCGTGGTGGTGCTCCAGCCCACCATCCCGTCGCTCTCGGACGGCCTGAAGGTCCAAGAGTACGCCCGGTCGTACGGCACGGAGACGGCGGGCGTGCTGTTCAACCGCGTCCGCGACGGCGAGAGTATCGACCGGGTGGCCGACCAAGCCGCGCGCTACTTCGGCGGCGAGACGCTGGCGACGGTGCCCGAGAGCGACGCCGCCCGCGCCGCCCGCCGCGCCGGGAAACCTCTCCTCGCGCACGCGCCCGACTCGCCCGCCGCGGACGCGTTTCGGACCGCCGCCGCCCGCCTCGACGTGCGCGCCGGCGACTCGGACGCGGTGGCCGACCGCTTCCGGAGCGCCGTCATCCCCGAGCGCGTATGAAGATTCCGCGCGGCCGACTCCTCCGCTCGCGGGTGGTGTCGGACCTCGGCACGACGCTCGAAACGGCTCTCGACCGCGAACTCACGGGTTACGCGGTGGTCGAACCGCAGGAGGCGCTCCTGTTGGGTGAGGAGACGCGGGGCGTGCTTACCTTCGAGGCGGGCGTGCCCGTCCTCGCGTACGAGACGGCGACCGACCGCGGCGGGAGCGACGCCCTCGCGGACCTCGCGGTGCCCGGCCCCTACAGCGTCGAGGTGTACGAACTCGACCCGGAGGCGCTGGCGGAGGCCCACGACACGCCCGAACTCGCGGTGTCGCCGGGTACGCCCGCCGACCGCCTCGCGGGCGACCCCGACCTCGCCGCGCGGACCCGCGAGGCCGCGCCCGAGGGCCGGCGGGCCGACCGCGACGACGTGTCCGCCGTCGAGGCGTTTCTGGAGGACGAGGACAAACTCGCGGCCATCCGGGAGCAGGCCCGCGACGAGGCCCGCGCCCGCGCCGAGGAGTGGGGGCTGACGGACCAACTCGCGGGGGACGACGGAGTCCCGGCCGTCGAGTCCGACCTCCCCGCGCCCGGCGGCGACGCCGAGTGACGGCGGGTCGGGCGCCTCACTCGCTCCGGGCCTCCAGTTCCGTCCCGTCGCGGGGGCAGTACGCGAACTCGGCGTCGGCCGTCCGGAACCCGCACGCCGGGCACTCGTACACCGTTCGCTCCCCGTCGCTCCCGTTCCCGCTCCCGCGTCCGCGGGCGAACAGGAACGGGACGAGGGGGAGGAACACGAACAGAAAGAGGGTGTCGAAGTAGACCCACGCGACGACGCTCACGACGAGCGAGACGACGAGGCCGGCGAGGGCGGTGGCGGTGCGAGAGCGCACGCGCGTGACGTGGGGCGGCGGCGGCAAGTGGGTGGCGGCCCCGGCGGTCCGGGTGTGGAGTCTGCGGTCGGCGGTCTAATTAGGCTCGCGCCCCGACCGTCGGGTATGCCCGACGACGGCGACGCGGCCGACGACGACCCGGCGGAGAGCGCGGCGCCCGACGTCGACCCGGACGACGTTCGCGACCGGGCCGCGACGGTGCGCGACCACCTCGAAGCCACGGAGACGCTCCCCGTCGACCCCGCCGCCGGCCGGTGGATAGGCGAGGCCCACGCCGTGGCGGCCGACGCCGCCGACCCGGGCGCGCCGGTCGAGGTGGTCCGCCGCCGGATGCGCGAGGTGGTCTCGCTACTGGCGGAGGTAGAGAGCGCCGGCAACGCCGACGCGGACGACCGGGTGGCGGCGGCGCGCGAACGCGCCCGTGAACTGGCGGCCGACGACGGCGAGAGAGAGGAGGAGGTGGGGGAGTAGTGCGACCCGTAGCGGTGCCGAGGCGGTGGGGACCGGCGGGCGGCGGCCGTCAGTCGCCCGTCGCCGACTCGCGCCGGAGGCGTCGGTAGAGTCGCTCGCTCGCCCGCCCGCCGTCGTGGTCGAAGAAGCGGTCGCGGACGGCCGCGCGTTCGTCGGCGTAGGGGTCGCCGCCGTCGGGCACCCTCTCGGCGGTCGCGCCGGAGGGCGTCGTCGGCGCGCCGGCCGACCCGTCGTACCCGTCGGCGACCGGGGCGTTCGCGCCGCCCGCACCCGAACCGTCGAGGGCCTCGCCGAGGGCGTCGCAGAAGCCCTCGAAGTCGGTGGGCGTCGGGCCGGGCGTCACCTCGTCGTAGTCGAAGTAGAAGCCGGGGTTCTCGGCGTAGGACTCGCGGTCGTAGGGGTAGAACACCACCGGCCGGTCAGTCCAGAGGAAGTCGAAGTACACCGAGGAGTAGTCGGTGGCGAGGACGTCGACGTGGTCGAGGAGGGGGTAGGGGTCGGCGTCGGCCGGGAGTTCGACCACCCGGTCGAGCGCGTCGAGGTCCACGTCGAGTCGCTCGTGGGGGTGGAGTTTGACCAGCAGGTAGGCGTCCCGGTCGGCCATCTCGGCGTCGAGACGCTCGAAGTCGACGGCGTCGCGAAGTGGCGTGCCCTGCTCCACGCCGCTCCCCCAGTCGCGCCACGTCGGCATGTAGAGCGCCACGGGGTGGTCGGCCGCGAGCGACCGAACCCGCTCTCGGACCGCCTCGTCCTCGCCGAGCATCGCGCCCGGCACGTCGCCCCGAACCTCGTCGTTCCGGGGGTAGCCCACGGGGAGGACGTCCTCGGGGGACTGGCGGTACGCGCTCGAGAATATCGGCCCGAGGCGACGGGCGGTCGCCACGAAGTACGCCCAGTTCGACCCGTTGAGACGATAGAAAAACCGTCCGGGGAGCGACCAGTCGCGGCTCAAGTCGCCGCCGATGCGCTTGAGGGGGATGCCGTGCCACGTCTGCACCACGTCCGCGCCCCCGGTGGCCCACCAGCTAACGTCGTCCGGGCCGTGGGAGACGACGACGTACTCGGCGCGGAGGGTGAGATACACCCCTCGGAGGCCGTCGGCGGCGTGGGCCTCGTAGCCGCCGTCGCGGAGCGTCCGCACGACGCCGTCGTCGTCCGAGAGCCACACGGGCCGCACCTCGCCCGCGTGTTCGGCCGCGGCGTGGAGGTAGGCGTACTTGGGGTTGCCCGCGAACCGGTCCCCGCCGTCGGCCCCGAACACCCACAGCCCCGGCTTGGCGGGCACGAGGTGAGCGAGGCCGTAGGCCGTCAGGAGGGCGACGTACGTGGCGACCGTGGTTACGACGTCCCGTGGGTCCATCTACTGCCACCCGGCGACGCGCGACTCCGACTTCTCCAAGTGTTCCGGCGTGTTTATCTCCCACCGCTCGTCGGCGGGGACGTGGACGCGCTTGGAGGGCGTCTCCTCGAACACCACGGGGAACCAGTCGGTGGTGTTCTCCGCGAGTATCTCGCGGGCCTCCTCGACGTGGTCGCGGTGGAGGACGAACAGGCCGACCTCTTGGTGGCCCTCGATGGCGCCGTAGTCCGTGATGACGCCCTCGTCGTCGTACCGGACCGCAGTCATGTCGTCCTGACGGCCCGGGATACAGCCCACCGCGTTGTACCCCTCGTCGCTGTACTCGTTCTCGAAGCGCTCCACGACCGTCGAGAGTACGTCCTCCGAGAACAGCACGTCGCCACAGACCACGAGGACGTGTTCGTCGGGGTCGTCGCCGTCGACCGCTCGGTCCAACCCTCGCTGGAGCGACGCCGCGTTCTCCACCTCGCGCCAGTCGTCGAGGAGGACGCCCTCCACGTCGGTGTCCGTCCCGTCGTTCAGTTCCAGCGTCCGCCGAATCTCGTCCCGGTCGGCGTTCTCGAAGCCGTGTCCCAGCACCACGTTCACCTCGTCGACGTACTCGGAGAGCGCGTCGCGCTGATACTCGTAGACCGTGTGACCGTTCACTTGGAGGAACAGCTTCGGCTTGTCTTCCGTCACGTCGCCGAGTCTGCTACCGCGGCCCGCAGCGAGGATGACTGCTTGCATGGCCTGAACGTCCATCCCCGCTACCCATTATTATATAGAGTATAAGACACTCCGGAGATGTCGGTAGCTCTCTTGTGGCGTGTTTAATCCGGTCGGCGGGGCGACTCGCCGACGGCCGCCGAGGCTCGGACGGTCGTTTTCGAACGGTTCCGGGGAGTTTCGTCGGTTGCACGAGGACGTAATCCGACACTCACTCCGTCCGAGGGTGGGTCACGCCGCCGCCGTCCCCGTTCTCGTCCCCGGCGTCGGCGTCCGGGCCGCCGTCGCCGTCGCTCCGGACGCCGCGGTCGGGGTCCCGCCAGAGGTCGACGCCGAGGGCGACCACGGCCGCGGCGAAGGGCAGGCCGCCGACCCACTCCGGCGGGTCGCCGGGGAGGCGCGTCGCGGCCGCGCCGCCGGCCCGGAGCGCGGACCGTCGGGTGTACCACGCGGGGGGCATCGTACCGACGACGCCGCGTTCGGAGCAGGTACTTTCCGTCCGCAGCCGGCGGTCGCGCCCCGGGTACCGTGTCACGCCCGGCCCAGTAATTAGGGTCCGGACTTATTTACTAGAGAAACGTATCATTCCGCATGGGATTAGAGGAGCGACTCGCGGATCTTCTGGAGCGGGGGGAGAAACAGATGGCAGAACAGTTGGCCAAGGCGGTCGTATCGGGTTGTACGTCCGTCTCGGTCGCGCTCGACGGCGACGACCGGGCGGTGGTCGAACACGAGCGGTTCCGCGGTGTCCACGAGATAACGACCGACGCGTCGGGCGACCCCGACGTGGCGCAGTGGGGGGAGTACGTGTTCACCGGCGACGACGGCCAGTTCGACATGCGGTTCGAGGCCCCGAACCAGCGCGTGGTCGAACGGGCGAACGCCCTGCTCGGCCGGCGGGAAGAGTCGGAACCGGAGGCCGAATCGAAGTCGGGCTCCCGACCCAGCCTCGTCGACCGACTCCTGCACCGCTGAGACGGTAGGGGTCCCCGCCCTCCGGCGTCGCCGCGCGCCGTCCGCTCTCGTCTCTCGCCTCTCGCCGCTCACCGGCCGCCGTGCGTCGTCCGTCGCTCGCCGTCGGACCCGGCGCGCCGCGCTACGGGAACGGCAGGACGGACGCCGCGCTACGGGAACGGCAGGACGGACGCCGCGCTACGGGAACGGCAGGACGGACGCCGCGCCGCGCACCAGTGCGAGCGCCGCGAGCAGTCTGAGCACCGTCCCGACGAACGCGGCGGCCGCGAACCGTGCGGCGTCGCGTTCGAGAGCGCCGAAGGCGTAGATGGTGACGGTGTCGGGCGCACCGGGAATCGCCAGCAGGAGGGTGAGGCCGGCGTAGCCGTACCTGCGCGCCACGTCGACGGTCCGGCCCTCGAACCAGTCGGCGAGGCGTTCGGTGACGTCGCCCGGGACGCGTTCGGCCGCGCCGTCGTCCGCCGCCGCAGACGCGGCCGCCGTCTCGGCCGCCGTCTCCGCCTCCATCGTCACCACGCTCCCCAGCGCCTTCCCCACGGCGCTGACGAGGATGACGAGTGCGAGCGTCGCCGGTCGCCCGACGCCGAGGTTCAGCGGGAGAAACAGCACGAGTTCGCTCGGAAGCGGGAGCACCACCGCCACCAGAAACGAGTAGAGGAACACCGCTCCCAGCCCCGGCCATCCGGTGGCCGCCTCGGCGAACCACTGTACTGCGAGTCGTCTCGGGATGAACACGCGTCGTACCGGACACTCGGCGTGCGGGAACGGGACCTTTTCGGCCGCGCGGCGTCGATGCAGTCGCCTGTCACGAAGGCGAGAACTCGGCCGCCGCCGGAGTCGCGGTGGACACTCCTCTCTCACCCGGCCGAGGCGTTTCCTCGCGGAGTACTGTCGAAGGGTCGTAATTAACAGAAATTTAATGTAGTACGTGTGGTAACGAACGGGAAATGTCTCTGGACGACGTCACCGCCCTCGGGTTCGTCGTGCTCGTCGGCGCCCTCGCCGGCGCGCTCGTCAACTTCTGGCTCACGGCAGTGGCCGGCCGGCGGGACGTCCCGGTGGCGCGCGTCTACCGGTGGCTGGCGCTCTCGACGGCGATGCTGTGCGTCGCGACGTTGGCGCGGTATCTCAGCCCGACACTCCGACTCGCACTCGCGGCCGAGTGGTTCTACTTCGTCTTCCTGCTCGGGGGTAACGTCGCGTTCGTCCTCTTCACCGTCGTGTACGTCGGGCACCGGGACTGGCTCACCCGCCGCCGTCTGGCGCTACTCGCGGTCGAACCCGTAGTGTTCCTGTCACTGCTCGCGACGAACCCGGTCCACGGCCTCCTCCGAACCGACGTCCACACCGTCGGCTTCGAGGGACTGACACTCGTGTCGAGCCAGCTATCGTCGTTCGAGGCGGTGCACATCGCCTACTCGTTCCTCCTGACGACGGCCGGCTACGTGCTCCTCGGTCGATTCTACCTCCAGACCCGGAACGTCTACCGCAAGCAGACGGGCGTGATATTCCTCGGGAGCCTCCTCATCCCCGTCTCGGTGCTCCTGTACACGTCGGGCGTCAGCCCGATAGACCCCACTCCCTTCGCGCTAGTGCTGAACGGCGTCGTCGTCTGGGTCGCGCTCTTCCGGTACGACTTCCTCGACGTGTCGCCGCTGGCGGCGGACCTGCTCATCGAGGAGATGGAAGACGGGGTCGTCGTGACGGGGTCCGACGGCGAGATACTCGACGTCAACGGGGCGGCCGAGCGCCTGCTCGGGTCGGCCGGCGACGTGTTGGGCCAACCCCTGTCGGACGTCGCGCCCGACGTCGCCGCGGCCGTCGACGACGGCGAACCGTTCGTGTTGTCGGAGGGGGGCGACACGCACCCCCCGACGTTCGACCCAAGCGTGACCCCAATCTACGACCAGTTCGACGTCCAGCGGGGGACGCTCGTCGTGCTTCACGACATCACCCTGCAGGCCCACCGACAGGCGGAACTCGAACGGCAGAACGAGCGCCTCGAGGAGTTCACGTCCGTGGTGAGCCACGACCTGCGCAACCCGCTGGCCGTCGCCGACGGCTACGCCGAGATGGCGCGGGAGACGGGCGACGTGTCCAACCTCGACCGGACGCTCGACGCCCTCGACAGGATGGACGAACTCATCGACGGCCTGTTGACGCTGGCGCGCGAGGGGCGGGCGGTCGACGAGATGGGGTCGGTGTCGCTCGCCGCCGTCGTGGACCGCGCGTGGCGGAACGTCGACGCGCCCGAGGCGACGCTGGTCAGCGAGGCCGACGGAACGCTGCGGGCGGACGAGAGCCGTCTCCAAGAACTGCTCGAGAACCTGTTCCGGAACGCCGTGGAGCACGCGGGGCCGGACGTGACCGTCCGCGTCGGGGAGACGGCGGGCGGCTTCCACGTCGAGGACGACGGCCCCGGTATCCCCGCCGCCGACCGCGAGGACGTCTTCGACCACGGCTACTCCTCGTCGCCGGGGGGGACCGGGTTCGGCCTGCCCATCGTCCGGACTATCGCCGAGGCCCACGGGTGGACGGTCCGAGTCACCGACGGGTCGGACGGCGGCGCCCGCTTCGAGTTCTCCGGCGTCGCGTCGTTACGCCCCGCGTACGGCTGAACGACCCGCGTCCCTCGGACGGACCCCGAGGAGGCCGTTCCCGGCCGCGCACGGTCGCGAGGGGCGGTCCGCGTCGTCAGTTCGCCGCGTCGCTCTCGCCCGAGTTCGCCCCCTCGTCGGTCGGCGGCAGGCCGTCGTCCTCGGCGGGCGGCGCGCCCACCACCAGCCAGACGTGTTCGCCCTCGGTGTCGTTGAGCACCTGCCGCGGCGTCTCGGGCGGCACGCGTATCGCCGTCCCCTCCGCGACGTCTATCACCTCGTCGCCGACCCGGAACCGTCCCGGGCCGCGCACTACGAAATACAGTTCCTCCTGTTCGGCCTGCCGGTGGAAGCTCATCTCGTCGCCCGGCGAGAGGTACCACACCTTCGGTCGCATCTCGGTGCAGCCGAGTTCGTCGACGAGGTCCACGTGCGGCGTCCCCGACGACGCCGAGGGGACGCGTTCGGCCTCGTCCACGACCAGTTTCGAGTACGTGGTATCGTCTGTCACACTACCGCGTCCGGCACAGAGCGTGATAAAGGTGAGCGGCGGACGGGGCCGACGGACCGCCCCACCGCCGAGACGGTCCGCACACGAGACCGTGGGGTACCCTAACGCTTAACACGGACGGTCCGATTTCACTGCTATGCCCGCAGACGACCCCGACTACCGGATTCCACAGGGCGGCGGCGTTCCGTGGCGCGACCTCCACGTGGACGAGACCCACCGGCCGGCCGACCGCGACATCGAGATAACCGACGTCAAGGTGATGGCCCTCGCCGGAAACTTCACGTGGGGCATCGTCAAGGTCGAGACCGACACCGAACACTACGGCATCGGCGAGACCTACCGCGCGCCGCGGGGGTTGCTCGAGTTCGCCGAGGGACTGAAGGGCGACCTCGTGGGCGAGAACCCCCTCGACGTCGACCGCGTTCGCGAACTGCTCGACCAGAGCTACACGGGGGCGGGTCGTATCGGTCAGGGCGCGTTCACCGGTATCGAGATAGCCCTCTGGGACATCAAGGGGAAGGTGCTCGACGTCCCCGTCTACGAACTGCTCGGCGGGAAGTACCGCGACGCGGTGAAACTCTACTGCGACACCCACGGCGGCGAGGCCCTCGGCGGCGCGGAGGCGCGACAGCCCGACCCGACCGACGTCTACACGCCCGAGTCGTACGCCCGCGCCGCCCGCGAGGTCGTCGACGAGGGGTTCGACGCGCTCAAGTTCGACCTCGACGTCCACACGACCCGCGACGTCGACACCGCCGCCCGCCGCCTCGACAACGAGGCCATCGAGCACAAGGTATCGCTGGTCGAAGCCGTGCGCGACGAGATCGGCTACGAGGTCGACCTCGGGATGGACCTCCACTGGAACTTCACGGTCGAGACGGCGATTCGCCTCGGCCGAAAGCTCGAACCGTACGACCTGGCGTGGATCGAAGACCCCGTTCCGCCGGAGAAGACGGACGCCCACCGCCGCGTGACCGAGGCGGTCGGCGCGCCGATACTGACCGGCGAGAACGTGGTCAAGGCGGCCGGCTTCAACGACCTCGCGCGCGAGGGCGCTCTGGACATCGCCGCCCCCGACGTCACCAAGTGCGGCGGACTGGGCGAACTCAAGCGCATCGCGGCGGTGTGTGACCTCTACGGCGTCCCCATCGCGTCTCACAACATCACGAGCCCCGTCGGCACCGTGGCGGGCGCTCACGTGTCCGCGGCCATCCCCAACTTCGTGGCCATGGAGTACCACGCCCGCGAGGTACCGTGGTGGGACGACCTCGTCCACCGGACCGGCGAGCGCGGCCCCGTCCTCGACTCGGGGTACGTCGACGTCCCCGAGGGTCCCGGTCTCGGCATCGAACTCGACCCCGACGTGGCCGAGGACCACCTCGTCGAGGGGTACGACCTCGTGGTGTGAGTCGTCGCCCGCGCCGGGCCACCCTCCCCACCGTGGATTTATCTAACCGTGAGCAGAGCGTCACACCGTACCGTGACTGACGATAACGCACACCGAGAGGCCGAACGGCTCCTCCGCGACCTCGTCCGCATCGAGACGGAGAACCCGCCGGGGAACGAGGCGGCGTGCGCGCGGTTCGTCGCCGACTGGTTCGACGAACGCGGTATCGACCACGAACTGGTCCGGCGTCCCTACGAGGACCGCCCGCAGGTGGTCGCCCGCGTCGGCGACGGCGCTCCGACGCTCGTGCTCAACGGACACATGGACGTCGTCCCCGCGGGCGACCACGACCGGTGGGACCACCCGCCGTACGCGGCCGAGGTCGAGGACGGCGCGGTCTACGGCCGCGGCGCCGCGGACATGAAGTCGGGACTCGCCGTCGGCATGGTGACCGCCGCCCGCCTGCGGGACGCCCTCGACGCCGGCGACCTCCGGGGGTCGATACTCGTCCACGCCGCGGTGGACGAGGAGGTCGTCGGCCCGGGGACGCGCACGCTGGTCGAGGAGGGGTACGTCGGCGACTACGGCGTCGTCCTCGAACCCACGGGGCTTCGGACCGCCACGGCGGAGAAGGGGCACGTCTGGTACGAGATAACCGTCGAAGGAGAGCCCTCGCACGGGAGCCGTCCGGACCAGGGCGTCAACGCGGTCGCGAAGGCCCACCGCGTGGTGGACGCGCTCTTCGAGTACGACCGCGCGGTGCGCGAACGGACGGACGACCTCCTCGGAAGCGCCTACGCGACGGTGACGGGGTTCGACGCCGGCACGAAGGAGAACGTGGTCCCGGAGCGCGCCCGAATCACGCTGGACCGCCGGTTCGTCCCCGGCGAGACGGGCGAGGTGATAGACCGCGAGGTGGACGACCTGCTGTCGACCGTGGCGGCCGACCACGACGTCGACGTCTCGTGGGACCACGTCGACATCGTGGCCGACGCCTCGAAGGTGCCCGCCGACTGCGAACTCGCGGAGACGCTCCGTTCGAACGCCGTCGACGTGGCGGGCGTCGACCCCGTGCCGTGGGGGTTCCCCGCCACCACCGACCTGCGGAACCTGGTGAACGACGCGGGCATGGAGGCGGTGACGTGGGGCCCCGGCGAACTGTCGCAGGCGCACACCACCGACGAGCACGTCCCCCTGTCACAGGTCCGGGACGCGGTGGACGTCCTGACGCGCACCGCCGAGACGCTCCTCGCGCCGGACGGCTGACCGCCGGGCCGGCGCGCGAGTTATCCCCCGACGGACCGGCGTCGTCGCGAGGGTCGGTCCGACGCCGCACCGGTTCGGGGTGCCCCGACCGGAGGAACAGTTAAGCGGCTGGTAGGCGACTCCCACTCAGTACGGGATGGCTACGCACACCATACGCTCGGTCGCGGCCCGGGAGGTCCTCGACGGCCGACTCGACCCGACGCTCCGGGTCGAGGTCACCACCTCGGACGGCGCGGTCGGCCGCGCGGACGTGCCCTCCGGGCGCTCCCGGGGCGCGCACGAGGCGGTCGACCTCCGGGACGGCGGCGAGCGGTACGGCGGACGGGGCGTGCGGACGGCGGTCGGGAACGTCGAGGACGTCGTCGCCCCGGAGTTGGTCGGGCGGGACGTGACGAAGCAGGCGTCGCTCGACGAGACGCTCTGCGAACTCGACGGGACCGCGGACAAGTCAGAACTCGGCGGGAACGCGCTCACGGGGGTGTCGCTCGCGGTGGCGAAGGCCGCGGCGGCGGCGGTCGGGACGCCGCTGTACCGATACGTCGGCGGGGCCGACTCTCGGACGCTCCCGGTCCCCTTCTTCGACCTCATCGAGGGGGGCGAACTCGCCGCCTCCGGACTCGCGTTCCAGGAGCACCAGGTGGTGCCGACGGGGGCGTCGTCGTTCGCGGAGGCGATTCGGATGTGCGCCGAGGTGTACGGCGAACTCGGCGACCGACTCGCCGCCGAGTGGGGGCCGTCGTCGCTCAACGTGGGCGACGAAGGGGGGTACACCCCCGCCGACATGACCGACCCGCGAGACGCCTTCGACGCGGAACTGGCGGCGGTCGAGGAGTTGGGGTACGGCGACGAGTTCGACCTCGCTATCGACGCGGCGGCTTCGCAGTTCTACGACCCGTCGACCGAGACGTACGCGCTGATGGGCGACGACCTCTCGCGGGCCGACCTGGTCGGGTTCTACGAGGACCTCGTCGACGCCTACCCCATCGTCTCCATCGAGGACCCGCTCCACGAGGACGACTTCGAGGGGTTCGCGGAGCTAACCCGCTCGCTCGACGCGCAGGTGGTCGGCGACGACCTGTTCGCGACGAACGTCGACCGCCTCGAACGCGGCGTCGCGGCCGGCGCGGCGGACGCCCTGCTGTTCAAGGTCAACCAGGTCGGCACCCTGACCGAGGCGCTGGCGGCCGCTCGGACCGCCCACCGCAACGGCTACGCGGTCCAGGTGTCCGAGCGCTCCGGTCAGACGGCAGATACGTGGCTGGCCGACGTGGCGGTCGCTCTCGACGCCGGACAGATAAAGACGGGCGTGAGCCGGGCGGAGCGGACGGAGCAGTACAACCGACTCCTGCGAATCGACGAGGACCTCGGCGGCGCGGCCGTGTACCCGACGTGGGAGTGACCGACGCTCGAACCACCCATCGCACCCTCGCCATGAGAGACACCGTGAAGAACCGGGCCGAACTCGTCTCGCACGGCAACCGCGAGGCGCGAGCGTCGCTCCTCGACGTCCTCGAAGACACCTTCGACGCGCTCCGCCCGGAGCGACTGCTCGGCTCCGTCTTCCGGCGCCCGGACCCCGGAACGCTGGTCGTGGGCGAGACCGAGTACGACCTCGACGCCCGCGAGGACGTCTCCCTCGTCGGCGTCGGCAAGGGGTCGCTGGCGCTCGCGGAGGCGGTCCAGTCGGTCGTCGGCGACCGCCTCGCCGAGACGCTGGTGGTCGAAAAGCGCGGCCAGACCCGCGACGCGGGCAGTCTCAGGGTCGTGGAGGCGGACCACCCCCTGCCCTCGGACGCGAGCGAGGAGGCGGCCGAGGCGGTGGTCGAGATGGCCCGGCGGGCGGGGGCGGACGACCTCGTCGTGGTCTGCGTCACCGGCGGCGCATCGGCGCTCCTCGCCCGCCCGCCCGACGGCGTCACGGTCGAGGAACTGGCGACGGTAACGGACCGCCTGCTCCGGGCCGGCGCGCCAATCGAAGACGTCAACGCGGTCCGGAAGCACGTGAGTCGCCTCAAGGGCGGCCGACTCGCCGAACTGTTCGCGCCGGCCGCGACGGTGGGGCTGATAGTCGTCGACGAGGTCGCGGGGGAGCCGTGGGGGCCGACCGTCCCCGACGAGACGACCGCGGCCGACGCCGTCGCCGCCCTCCGGGCGTACGACCTCTGGGAGGGGACGCCCGCGTCCGTCCGCGCCCACCTCCGGGCGCAGGCCGCGGGGCACGTCCCCGACACACCGTCCGCGGTCCCCCCGTCGGTCACGAACGTGGTCCTCGCCGACGCCGCGGACGCCTGCGAGGCGGCGGCCGCGGCCGCGGAGGAACGGGGGTTGGACGCCGCCGTCCTCTCGACGACCGTCGAGGGCGAGAGCGCGGACGTGGGGGTCGCGCTCTCGGCCATCGCCCGGGAGGTTGCGACCCACGGCCGCCCGTTCGACCCGCCGTGCGTGCTCGTCTCCGGCGGTGAGACCACTGTCACCGTCCCCGACGACGGCGGCGAGGGGGGTCCGAACCAGGAGTTCGCTCTCGCCGCCGGGGTGGCGGTTGAGGACGACCCCGCGGTGACCGTCGTCGCCGTCGGCACCGACGGTACCGACGGACCGACCGATATCGCCGGCGGCGTCGCCGACGCTCACACCGTCCGCCGGGCCCGCGAACGCGGCGTGGACGTCGAGGAGCACCTCCGACGCCACGACGCGGCGACCGCGCTCCGCGAACTGGGCGACGCCGTGTACACGCGGCCGACCGGGACGAACGTGATGGACCTCCGCCTGTTCCACGTGGCGGCGGCCGACGACGCCGAGTCCGGCGGGGCCGGGCGTTCACCCTGACCGTCGCCCGCGGGCGCACCACAGCGTCGCGTCACCGGGCGGCCCGGCCACGGAGTCCCGCCACGGCCACGGCGTCCGAATTCGGCTACGGGGTCCGAATCTCGAACCCGTACGCCGCCGTCTCCGCCTCGCTCTCGACCCGGACGGTCACGGCGACGCCGACGACGTGAACCTCGCCGGCGCGTTCCTGCACCACGAACCCGTCGCGGCCCTCGCACGCGCCGAACCGGCGCATCTCGCCCGACGGGCACCGCTCGGCCGCCCACCGGTCGGCGGCGGCGTCGTCCGCCGTCACGGTCACGAGCACGCCCCGGTCGGCGTAGGCGCCCGTCGCGCGAGCGAGTTCCGCGCGGAACGTCGCGTTCGCCGACGCCACGGCCGTGGACCGGGCGGCCCACCCCGCGCGCCCCGAGACGTTGGCGGCCGCGGCGTCCGCCGCCGCGTCCACCGTCGCCCGCAGTCCGTCCGCGTCAACCGTCGCCGGGTCCGCCGCGCCGGGGTCGTGGCCCAACTGGACGTACGCGAACGCCATGGGGACGAGCGCGAGGGCGACGAACGCCGCGGCGACGAGGACGAGCTGTCCCCGGCTCCGACCGCCGCCGACGCGCCGGCTCACGCGTACCACACCCGGAGCGTGACCCGGCCGCCGGTGGTCACGACGCTCGCCTCGCCCGTCGGCGCGTCGGGCGGTCGCTCGTACCCGACGCTCCCCCGCGGGGTGGTGAGTCGGAACGCGACGCTGGCGGGCAGGACCCCCGCGGTGCGGTTCTGCAGCGGTCCGCGCTCCCGTTCGAACGCCTCGGGCGACCGCGCCGCCGCGGCGAGGCGCGAGTCGCCGCCGACCCCCGCGCCCGTCGCCGGCGCGTCGCCGCCGAGGACCGTCAGGGCGTCGCCGGCGTACGCGTCGAGTTGGGCCTCCCGCGCGGGCGCGGCCGCCGGCCCGAGCGAGAACGCCGCGGTCACGCCGAGGACGAACAGCGCCCCCACCGCCGCCTCGACCAGCGTCAGGGATAGCTGCGCCCGGTCAGAACGGCGCTCGCGTTCCCCTCCCCGCCGGCCACGCCCCTCAGCGCGCACCCGCGGTCACCTCCAGCGTGGTCGGCGTCGTGTTCGTCTCGACGTACCGCGCCGCTACCGTCGCGTCGCTCCCGGTGGCCGCGAACGAGAGCGTCGTGTTCGTCGCGGGGTCGACGCGCACCGTCGCCGACCCGCCGAGGCCGGCGGGGTCGTAGAGCACCACTCGGTCGTCCGCGCGCACCGCGGTCACGGACGTGCCGTTCGACGCGAAGACCGAGACGCGCACCTCGGTCGCGCCGGGGGGCACCGTCAGCGTCCCGTTCCGCGGTGCGTCGACGGTGCGGCGCACCGCGGTCCGGTCGGCGACCAGCACCGCGCGACTCACCGTCGTCCCGGGGTCGGGGTCGCCGCGCGCCGCCACCGCGTCGCCGCCGAGGCGGACGCGGACGGGACGCCCGGCGACTGCCGGCGCGAGTTCGTCCACGTCGTCGGGGGAGAGACTCCGGACCGCTCCCTCGTCGAGCACGCTCGGCCGGTACGCTGTCGCCGCCGACTCGACGATGCGGTCGGCCGCGACGCTCGCCGCTCGGCGTTCGAGGGGGCGACCGTCGGCGTCGTCGAGCGACCCCTCCGCCGCCGCGAGGCCGAGCGCCGTCACGCCCGTCAGGAGGACGAGCGCCACGGCGAGGGAGACGAGCGACGCCTGCGCCCGCCCCCGGCCGGCGGCGTCACCGACGGTCACGCTCCGGCCTCCAGTCTGACCGTCGTCCCGGCGGGGTCTCCGCGGACCCGGACTGCCGGGTCGTCGCGGCTGGACACGTTCCCGGAGACGACGGCGTCGTCCGGGAGAGCGAGGCGGGTGCGCCCGCCCACGGCGGGGTCGGGGTGGTCGAGCGCGAGCGTCCGGTTCCGAACCCGGAGGTAGTAGCCCGCCCCGCGGAGCGTCTCCGGGGCGTCGAGGCGGACCGTCCGCCGGACCCGCGTCGCGTCCGACGGCACCGCGGCCTCGATACGGTCGGCGGCGGCCGCCAGCGTCCGGTCGGCGAGTTCGTCGCCCGCGGCCGTCCGGTAGGTCGGCACGACGCCGCCGTAGAGTGCGGTCACGAGGAGGGAGACGTAGAGCACGACCACGCCGAGTTCGAGCGCCTTCCCCACGGTGGGCGACACCGCGCGGTCGGCGCGCGCGAACCGCCGGGCGCGGTCGGCGGGACCGCTCACGACTCGACCACCTCCGCGCGCACCTCGTGGGTCACGAGGCGGAGCGTCCGCTCCTCCGGGAGTCCGAAGGTGACGCTGGGGACGCCGTCGCCGTCGTCGTCGCGTCGGTTGAGGACGGTCACGTCGGCCCGGTCGGCGAACGCGCGTTCCCACGCCCCGGGCGTCGCCGTCTCCACCGCGAACCGGCGGCCGTCGCTCCCGCCGAGATCGGTCCGGGTGTGGGTCACCTCGGTCCGGAGGCGGACGGTCGCCCGCCCGGAGGCGGTCACGGTCGGGACGCCCGACGCGTCGACGCGGGTGACCGAGAGCAACACCGCGTCGTCGCCGACGGCGACCGACGGGCCGCCGCGGAGTCGCGCGTTCCCCGGCGACCCGACGGCCACGCCCCCGTCGACGAACGCCACGCGGCGGCCGTCGGTGGTGAGTTCGAGACCGTCGGCGTCGACGCTCGCGACGGTGCCCTCGTCGTCGAACACGCGGACGGTTCGGTTCAGCGGTCGGAGTGCGCCGTCGGCGAAGCGCAACTCGGTCTCGCGGACGCCCGCCGCCCGCGTCCCCAGCGCCGATTCGAGGTCGGTCGCCGCCCGGTCGGCGGCCACCGAACTCGCGCCGTCGCCGACCACCGCGCCGATGCCCGCGGTCAGGACGCCGAGCGAGACGACGGTGACGCCGAGGAGGAGGGCGACGCCGACGACGCTCGACAGCGCCCGGTCGGTGGCGCGCCGGTCCGTCCCGCGGCGACCAGAGTCGGAGTCGCGGCGCATCTCAGATCATCCCCGTCGCGGCGTAGACGACGTAGCAGACGGTGACCAGCACTCCCGAGTGGAGGAGCGCCTCGTACCGCCCGCGGCTGGCGGTGCCCGCGAACCACCCCGAGGCGAGCATGGTCGCCTGCGTGACCGCGTAGATGCGAAAGCGGTCGCGTTCGAGGTCGACTGCCCGCGGGTCGAGCACGAACCCGGACGTGGGCGAGACGGTCGATAGCTGGGCGAAGCCGTCGAAGACGTGGGTCCCCACCGCGACGGTGATGCCGACGACGAGGAGCGCCGTGGTCCACCCCACGGCGACGTACACCAACAGACCGGAGCGGAGCGCCCGCTTCTCGTGGTACAGCCTGCCAATCTCGCTCTGGAGTGTCTCGAACACCGTCTCGGTGTCGCTCCCGGCGTCGAGCGCGCCGCGGACGAGGCCGACCGTCTGCTCGGCCAGCGGCGTCCCCACCCGCTCGACGAACCGGTCGAGGGCGACGCCCCGGAGGTCCGCCCCGTCGGCGTCGGGCCGGGGGGTGGTCAGGTTCATGTTGAGCGCGAGGTCCGCCACGTCGGCGTCCAGGGCGCCGAGGTCAACGTCGCGCGCCACCGCCTCCACGGCCCGCGGGAAGGGTCGCCCGAGGCTGACGTGCCCCGAGACGGCGTGGACGAAGTCGCGCATCTCGCGGTCCTTGGCGTCGTCGCGCTTGGCCCGCCTGACCGCCACGACGCCCACGGGGACGGCGTAGGCGACGTAGCCGAGGAGGGCGACGTTCGCGGGCCGGACGCCCGCCCACGCGAGCGCCGCGGCGGCGACGCCCGCCGGGGCGAGGAACGTCGCGGCTGCGCAGGCCGGGTTGCGGAGACTCGACCGCAGGACCGAGAGCGCCCGCGGCGGGCGCTCGTAGGTCACTCGCTGGTCCGGCGGGCGAAGCGCGCCGACGAGGTGGCTCGCGCCGAGGCCGACCACGACGATGAACGCCGCGCTGGCGTACACCACGACGCCGCGGGCGGTGGTCGTTCCGAGCGGCGTCGGCACGGGGTCCGACAGGCCGGGCGCGATGACGCTCATCACGGTGAGGACGATGACGAGCAGGGCGGGCAGGACGAGGAGGACGATGAACAGTTCCGCCAGCAGTTCGAGGAACCCCTCCGCGCGCTTGCGGTCGCGGGCCTGCCGGTGGCCGAGCATCCGACTCTCCATGCGGAGGTAGTTCGAGAGAGCGTCGCCGCCCTGCGAGGCGTGCTCGCGAAACTTGAGCAGGAACGGCGCGAGGGCGTCCTGCGAGGGCGTGTCGCGCGCGACGCGGCCGAGGCCCTCCTCGACCGACCCCGTGAGCGCCGCGGTGGTGAGGGCGTCGTTGAGCGAGGTGGCCGTCTCGCCGTAGGCGTCGGTCTCGGCCACCTTGCGGAGCATCGCGCGCGTGCCGTCGCTGCCCGACGCGAGGACGTGGAGGTACCTGACCGCGCCGGGGAGCGTCCGGTCGATGTTGGCGCGGCGGGCCGCGACCCGCCACCGGAGGTACTGGCTCCCGACGGCGCGCACGCCCCGCTTGCCCGCGGCGGCGACGACCAGCCCGGCGGCCGCCGCGAGCGCACCCCGCGGGAGGACCGGCACCGCGGGGCGGACCCCGCGGGGGAGCGCCGCCGTCGCCGCCTCGGCGGCGACCGCCACCGACGCGTCGGGTAGCGCGCCGACGAGGGCCGCACAGCCGAGAAAGAGAGCGGCCGCCGCCGCCCACGACGCGCCGTACACCCGCGCGAGGTAGACGTCGAACCCCACGCCGAGGTCCGCGCCCCGGTAGCGGAGTCGGTCCCGCTTATGGCGCGCCCCGTCGGCGTGGCGGCCGAACAGGGCGTAGAGCGCCCGGTCGAGGGCCGCGACCGACGCGTCGAGGCGCGACCGGTCGTCCGACGCCGGCCCGGTTCCGGCCGTGGACGACGGCGTCGCGGCCGAAGCCGAGGCCGAAGTGGCCACCGCCGACCCGTCCGCGGCGCGGTCACTCACGCGACGGTCCCCCCGTGGGCGAGGACACCGAGCGAGCGTCGCTCCCGTCGTCGCCTGTCCCCGTGTCCGCATCTGCGTCTCCGTCCTCGTCCGTCCGCCCGTTCGCTCGCCGCGCGCCGCCCCGCCGCTCCGCGGTTCGGCGGCGGACGCGTTCGACCGTCGCCGCCTCGTCGGTCCGGAGGTCGGAGAGGAAGCCGAACACGCGGTCGAAGTCGGTCACCTCCTCCCGCACGAGGTACCGGACGTAGCGATGCTTGCGGTGGAACTCCTTCTCCACGTCCTCGACGCTCCGGTCGGTGGCGGCGGCGAGGCGGTGGAACGCGCGGAAGCCGAGGCGGCGGCGCTCGTCGCCGAGGTGCGGGTGGTCGTAGTCGAGTCGGAACGCACCGTCGGTGTCGCGCCACGCGACGGTGTTCCAGTAGAGTTTCCGCCCGCCCTTCTCGATGACGCCGTGGGAGGGCTTGCCGGTGTCGCGCCGCCCCGACCCCTGCTCTACGAGCGTCTCGTACTCGTCGGCCGAGACGAGTTCGACCACCTCGGCCACGTACCGGTCGCCGTCGACCCGGTGGGGGAACACGACGGCGTCGAGTTCGCGCAGGAGGTAGGGCGGCAGGCCCTGCTCTATCACGCGGTTGACCAGCGTCTCCACGTCCTCGGCGTGGGTGGTGCCGACGACGCCGTGGCCGGTGTTGAGCGTCTCCGCGAACGTCTCGAACGACGCGGGCGTGTTTATCTCCGCGATGACCTCCACGTCGGGGTTCAGGTAGTTCGCCTCGGTCATCAGGTCGGCCATGGAGACGCGCTTGTACTCGCTCTCGTGGTCGCGCGTGGTGAGCGAGATGCCCGTCTCGTGGGGCAGGCGCACCTCGCGGGACCCCTCGTCGATACTGACCGGGCGGCTGTCGTAGGGGATGAAGGGCATGTGGGCGTTCATGAGCGTGGTCTTGCCGACGCCCGTCGGCCCGGAGAACAGCACCACGCGCCGGTGCTCGTACAGCATCCAGAGGAGGGTGACGAGTTCGGTCGATATCGCGTCGCGGTCTATCAGGTCGACGGGCGTCATGGCGTCGGCGGCCTGCTTCCGGATGGAGACGTGGGGACCGCCCTCCGAGATGACGGGGAGCGCCACCGCACACCGGATGGTCTCCTCGACGCCCGGCGGGTCGAGGTTGACCTTCGCGGAGGGCCGCGAGGCGTTGAGTTCGGTGCCGTCGCTCGCGGCGAGTTGGGTGACCACGTTCACGAAACTCGCCTCGTCCTCGAACGCGAGGTTGGTCGGCACCCGCCCGCCCTCGCCCGCCACGTCCGTCCGGGGGATGACCTTCACGCGTTCGCCCACGCGGTTGGCCTCCACGTCCTCCAGGTGGGGGTCGCGGATGGGCACCGTGAGGATGCCCTCGCCCACGTAGTCCCGGAGGACGTAGTAGGTCAGGTCGTCGAGGCGGTCCGCGGAGAACCGGTCGTCGACCGGCGGCACCGCGAGGTCGTACTCGGCGAGGGCGTCGAGCACGCGGTGGCGGGTGGCGTCGACCCACGCCCCGGCGTTGCGCGCGGTGAGGCGGCGCGAGAGGAACTGGCGGGCGCGCCGGCGCACGAACGCCCGGCGGTCCTCCACGACGCCCGACACCGACGACTCCCAGATGCGCTCCTTGCACTCGGCGATGAGGTCCTCGTCGCCCGGGAGCAGGTCGGGTTCGAGCACGGCGTACTTGGTGGTGAACTTGTCGTCGCCCAGCAGACGTTCGCGGTAGACCACCACCGTCACGTCGAACCCGGCGAACGGGACGGTGTAGTCGGTGAGGCGTTCGCCCGCCACCCGGGGGGCGAACTCGGCGTCGGCGTCGAACGCGGTGGTCGCGGGCGCGAAGTCGGCGGTGTGGACGACGAGCGAGTCGTCCGGTGCGTCGTCCGCGACGCTCGTACCGACCGCGTCCGCGTCGTCCGGCGTGCGTACGCCGGCCACTCCCGCGTCGTCCGGCGAGCGCGCGCCGCCGGCACCCACGTCGACCACCTCCACCCGGTCGTCGAGCGCCACGGGCGTCAACTCCCCGAGCAACCGGAGGTCCCGGAGCGCGTAGTACTCCGTCCGCCGCCGGGCCGCGGCGGAGGTGTCGAGGAGTTCGTCCAGCACACGCCGGTACTTGGGCGCGAACCCCGCGGCGGCGCGTTCGGCGGTCCCCTCGCGCGTCAGCGGTCGCCGCCGCCCGACGTTCGAGAAGTGCGACCGCACGCGTTCGAGCAGGGTCCGGTCGTCCGGTCCGAGGTTGGGTTCGCGCACCGCGTAGTCGAACCCCGTCCCCGGCCCCCCGCGTTCGCTGACGGTGACGACGACGCCCGGGTGGACCTCGTACTGGGCGCGCACGTCCGGCGCGTACCACGCGTCGGGGTCGTCGGGCGGCAACGGCGGCGGAACCAGCGCTTCGCCTCCCTCGTCGCCGTCGTCGACGATTTCGAGTCTCGGCCTGTCGCTCATCGCGGCCCTCCAGTCGGTCGGTTCCGTCGTGTCATACGCGGGGTGGCGCGCACTAGTATTTAAAATCTCGACCGGCGTTATCAACGGCGAGAACGACCGACGGCGAGCGTCCACTCGGACGGCGGTGTCTCGTCCCCTCGACGAACCTTCTAACCGCCGTCACCCCCGGCGAGCGGCTTCGGCGCCTCGACCTTGCCGGGCAAACATGTAAGGCGCGGTCTTTTTTAATATGCTGTGAGTATTATCACAACACGGTCGGACGACCTCGAAGGTGCGCCGACGCTACTCCCACAAATCATGAGCGACCATTCACCAGTACGTCTGAAAGTCGAGTGCACGACGTGTGACTTCACACGAGTCCTCTCCCGTTCGGACGAGGGGTGGTCCGCCGACGGCGTCTCCGACCACATGGTGCGAACCGGCCACAAACTTCGGTCTGTCCCGTTGGAGGAGTGAGAAACCGCGTTCCGACCGGCGTTCGCTCCGCAGGGGCGTATTTTCGGGGCCACAGGCTATATCCGCCCGACACTCGTAGGAAATATAATAGGCGAGAGCCCGTAATGTATCATGTCTCTTGTTCTGAGTGTGAGTTCGAGGATACGATGGAGTCCGTCGACGAAATCCTCGATAGACAGGTGAAACACCGGGATGAACGCGGCAGCGAACACGTCCTCGAGTTCGAATCCTAGCGGTGAGTTTCCGCCGCCGTTCACTCCGTTTTCGACGCGTCGAACCCGCTACGGTCGGGGCGACTCTCGGCCCGACGCGCGGACTCAGTCCGCCGTCCCGGGAACCTCTTCCTCGTTGATGGACGCGTCGGGCGTCAGCGCCGCCTCGAAGTCGAACTCGGCCAGCGATTCGCCGTTCTGCACCCGTCGCGGCCAGTCGGGGTTCGCCAGCGCACTCGTCGCCTGCGTCACCACGTCCGCGCCCGCCGCCACCACCTCGGCGGCCGTCTCGGGGTCGCCGAGGCCGCCGTTGGCTATCACGTTCGTGTCGGCGTACTCGACGGCGGCCTCCGCCAGCGTCGGACCCTCGTCGCCGAACGCGGGTTGGGTGATGTCGGGTTCCGTGACGTGGATGTAGTCCGCGCCGGCGTCGGTGAACGCCTCGAAGTAGACTTCGGCGGCCTTCTCGCCCTCGGGCCACCGGTACTCGGCGTCGGTGACCATCGTCTGGGAGACGCGGACGCCCACGACGAACTCCTCGGGGGTGGCGTCGTCGACGGCCGCGACCACCTCGGCGGGGTAGCGCGCCTGCGCCTCGACGCTCCCGCCGTACTCGTCCTCGCGTTCGTTGTAGTCCGCGGCGAGAAACTCGTTGAGGAAGTAGCCGTTGGCGGCGTGGACCTCGACGCCGCCGAACCCGGCGTCGCGTGCGTTCTCGGCCGCGTCGACGAACCCCTCGCGGGCGTCCTCTAGGTCATCGGCCGTCGCGGGGCGCGGCGTGGGGAACTCGCCGCTCCCGCCGTAGAGTTCGTTCTTCTCGTCCTGCGGTCGGACCGCGGACGGCGCGAGGGTCTCCTCGCCGTCGACGTTGGGGTTCCCCTGCGCCTGCGCGCCGGCGTGCATCAACTGCGCGAGCATCGGTGCGCCGGCGTCGTCGACGGCGTCGGTCACGTCGGACCACGCCTCGACGTGGTCGTCGGTGACGAGTCCGGGTTGGTTCCGGTAGCCCTGACTGTACGCGGCGTCGGTGTACGTCCCCTCGGTGATGAGGACGGAGAACCCGCCCTCGGCGAACTTCCGGTAGTACCGCGCCATCTCGGCGGTGGCGCGGCCGTCCTCGGTGGCGCTGACGCGCGTCATCGGCGCCAGTCCCACGCGGTTGTCGAGCGACAGACCGTTCAACTCCGTCTCCTCGAACAGGGTCTCGACGTTTGCCATCACCAGAGGTAGGGGCAGGACCGGGAAGAGTGGACGCCGGAGTTGCGCGCGGCGCACACGCGACGTGCGGTACCGTCCCTCAAACCCCGCGAGGTGGCCGTTGGCGGGACGGCGACGGCGTGTCCGTCACCGTCGGTCGGACGGACGAGGGGTTCTACGTCGCGGACGACGGCGGCGCGCGCTTCGAGTTCGCCGGCGTCGACACGCCCGACGCCGAGTCGGCGGTGGTCTGAGTCGGGCGCGGTCGGCGGGGTCGGCGAGGTCGGACCGACGCACCCCAGACGGTTCTCGGCGCTGATACTCCGGGAGGAGACCCGTCGGATACTACCGGTGCGTCCCGCTGGCGTCGAGGGGTGCGAACGCGTAGTCGAATCGGCTGACTCTGGCTACAAGAACTGATACTCCCGGAGGTAGGCTTATCCGCCGGTAATCGAAAGCCGCGATAGATGAGTACCATCGAGCAGCGATTGACCCGGCGCTTGCCCGACAAGGTTCGGGGTAGCTACTTGGCGAAGTCGTTAGTCCTCTTCGCCGTAGTGATACTGGTGGTCGGCGCCATCGGCGCCTACCAGTATCAGAAGACGGAGTCTCACATTCGCGAGGAACAGAGGGCGGAACTCCTCCAGACGGCGAAGAGCAACATCAACGTGCTGTCCACGTGGCGGGCACACCACACCGATACCGTCGGCGTCCTCTCGAACTCGGATGCGCTGGCGAGCGGCGACCGGACGCGGATGAACGCGTACCTCTCCTCACAACACGAACAACTACCGGACGACATCGTGGACCTCTCGGTCGTGAACGTGCAGTCGGGGTCCGTCGTCGCGAGTACGACAGACGGCAGGGCCGGGGTGACGATGGACCGCGTCGCGTCGGTGGCCCCGTCGTCGTTCGAGGACGACAACGCCGTCGCCTCCACGAAGAAACACCCGTGGAACGGCGACGGCGCGAACGTCATCTCCTTCTTCAGTCCCATCCCCGGGGCCGAGAACCGAGCGCTGGTCTACACCGCGGAGACCGCCACCGCCGACCAGCGCATCAAGGGGTCCGACGACTCCGTCACGCAGTTGATCGGCGCAGGGGGGACCATCGACTTCGACAGCGCCGGCGAGAACTCCGGTGAGCCGTACCCGGTGAGCGACTCCGAGGCGGTCCAGCGGGCCCGTAACGGCGAGACCGGTGTCGTCGTCCAGAAAGCCGCGCCCGGCGTGATGGACGAGAAACACCTCGTGGCGTACGCGCCGTACCACGGCGACTTGGTACTGCTGGTCCACCAGCCCACGTCCTCGGCGTTCGCCGTTGCGAACGAGGTCGGGCTGACCATCCTCGAACTCCTCGCGGCGACGCTCCTCGGGTTCGCCTTCCTCGGGTTCGTGCTCCGACGCAACGCCATCAGACCGCTCGAGGACATCGCGGAGAAGGCGCGCGAACTCCGCCGCGGGAACCTTGACGTCGACCTGCACACCACCCGAACCGACGAGTTCGGGGAGGTCTTCGACGGCGTGGCGGCCATCCGCGACAACCTCGTCGACCAGCGCAGGGACGCGGAGCGCTACGGCGACGTGATGCAGACGGCCGCGGACGGCGACCTCACCGCCCGGATGAGCACCGACAGCGACAGTCGGGACATGCGGACCGTCGCCACCTCGTACAACGACATGATGGACCAGTTGGAGCAGACGGTGGTCAACGTCCGCCGGTTCGGCGAAGAGGTGGCCTCGCGCAGCGAGGAGGTCGCCGCCAGCGCCGACGAGGTGAATCAGGCGAGTCAGGAGGTCAGCACCTCCATCCAGCAGATAGCAGACGGGGCCAGCGAGCAGAGCGAGAACCTCGTGGCCGTCACCGAGGAGATGGACGACATGTCGGCGTCCATCCAGCAGATAGCCGCCTCGGCCGACGAACTCGCGGAGTACAGTCAGAGCACCGCAGCGAAGGGCGAGGAGGGCCAACGGGCCGCCAACGAGGCGCTCGAAGGCATCGAGCAGATACAGGACGAGACCGAGAGCACGGTCGAGGAGATGGAGGCGCTCAACGAACAGATGGACGAGATCGGCCAGATAATCGAGGTCATCACCGACATCGCCGAGCAGACCGACATCCTCGCGCTGAACGCCAACATCGAGGCCGCCCGCGCGGGCGACGCCGGCGAGGGCTTCGCCGTCGTCTCGCACGAGGTCAAGGACCTCGCCGAGGAGACCAAGCAGTCCGCCCAGCAGATAGAGTCGCTCATCGAGTCGCTCCAAGCGCAACAGGAGAACGTACTCGACGGGATGGAGCGGATGCAGGAACGCGTCGACGACGGCTCCGACTCCGTCAACTTCGCCATCGACTCGCTCGAGGAGATCATCGCGGAGGTCGACGAGACCAACGCCAGCGTCGAGGAGATAAACGACGCCACGAGCAGTCAGGCCGAGTCCTCGCAGGACATCCTCTCGATGACCGACGACGCCGCCAGCATCAGCGAGGAGACCACCGCGGAGGCCCAGAACGTCTCCGCGGCCGCGGAGCAGCAGACCGCCGCGCTCAACGAGGTGTCGACCGGCGTCCACCAGCTCTCCGAGAACGCGACCGCACTCAAAGAGCACCTCGAAGAGTTCGACGTGAGCGACGACGCCGGCGGTGACCGCGACTTCTCCGTCGACGCCGGCACCGAGACAGGGAGTGGGACCGCCGCCGACTCGGACGCCGAGGCGCTGGCCGACGCCGGCTTCGAACCCCCGTCCGAACCGGTGTCCGTCTCGCGTAGCGACTCGACGGCCACGACGGACGGCGGGACCGACGAGCGATAGCGGCCGACGCGACCCGCCACCGTCACGCTCTTTCGACGGTCGCTCGCGCCGGACTCCGATTTCTTTCGGCCACGGTTCCCAAGTTATATGACACGCCCCCGCAACCTCTCCGTCCGGCGCTATGAACGGGAACGACCGAGCCATCGTCGGCGTGACCACCCTCGGACACGGGATGGTCCACATGTTCGAACTGTCGATTCCGGTCCTGCTCCCGATATGGATGCGGCAGTTCGACGTCGGGGCCGCGACGATGGGGCTCGTCGTGACCGCGGGGTACGCCGCGTTCGGCGTCGGGGCGCTCCCGGGCGGCATCCTCGCCGACCGGTACGACGCGCGGACGCTCATCGCCGCCTGCCTCGTCGGCATGGGCGCGGCGTTCTTGGCGGTGAGCGTCTCGCCGAACGTCGCCGTACTCGCCGTCGCGCTCTTCCTCTGGGGGGCGTCCGCGAGCGTCTATCACCCGTCGGGCCTCTCGCTCATCAGCAAGGGCGTCGAGGCCCGCGGGCGGGGGTTCGCGTACCACGGCATGGCGGGGAACCTCGGCACCGCCGTCGGACCCCTCGTGACCGTCCTGTTGCTGGTCTGGTTCGACTGGACGCTCGTGGCCGGGGTACTGGCCACGTTCGCGCTCGTCGGCGGCGCGCTCGCGTTCCGCGTCGACGTGGACGAGACGGCCGCCGTCGATGGCGCGCGCGCGGACGGGTCGGGGGAGCGTGGGGTCGAGTCCGTCGGCGAGTTCGTCGACGCGTCGCGGCGGCTGTTCGCGGGCGGGTTCGCGGTGGTGTTCGTCGCCGTGGTGTTCGAGGGGCTGTTCTACCGCGGCGCGCTCACGTTCCTCCCCGGCCTCCTCGACGGACTCAGCGCGGTGGACGACGTCGTCGTCGCGGGGCGGACGATTCCGCCCTCCCGGTACGTCTACACCGGCCTGCTCGTCGTCGGGATGGTGGGCCAGTACGTGGCCGGGTCGCTCACGGACCGAATACGCCCGCTGTACGGCCTCACGGCTGTGTTCGCCTGTCTGGCGGTCGTCTCGCTGCTCTTCGTCCCGGCCGCCGGCTTCGGCCTCGTCGGTCTGGTCGTGGTGAGCGCCCTCCTCGGCGTACTCCTGTTCGGCGAACAGCCGTTCATGCAGGCGACGGTCGCCGAGTACTCGCGCGCCGACGTCCGCGGACTTACGTACGGGTTCACGTACCTCGGCGCCTTCGGCGTGGGTGCGCTGGGCGCGACGCTCACCGGCGTCACGCTCGCGCGGTTCTCCTTCCAGACGCTGTTCGTCCTGCTCGCGGGACTCGCGGCCGCCGCGGCCGTCTCGTGTGCCGTCCTCCTGCGACGGTGAGCGGTCGCGGCACCCCGCCGTGCGCCAACTGCTACCGCGACGGATGTCAACATCGACTTATACCTGGATTATTTTTTGCTGAATGAGGACGTAATTCATGTCAGGAGAAGAGGAAGTTATTCAAGAGACGGAAGTAGGCATGACGGCCGAGGAGGAGCTCTCTGCCACCGACACACTCGAGTTCCCCGAACCGCCGGACGAACTCAAGAAGGGGTCGCGGGACTGGCGCAAACTTCTCATGTACTTCGGGCCCGGCGCCATCGTCGCGTCGATGACGCTCGGGTCGGGCGAGACGACGTTCGCGCCGCGCGGCGGGGCCATCTTCGGCATGTCCGTCCTGTGGGCGCTGGTGTTCGCGGGCCTTGTCAAGGGTATCATGGCGTACTCCGGGGTTCGGTACTACACGCTCACCGGCGAGAGCATCATGTCCCGGTGGGCCAAACTCCCCGGTCCCCGGGGCTGGTTCACGCTACTCATGGGGTTCCTCGCGCTGCTTGCGTTCCCGTCGTGGGCGGGCGGCCTCTCCCTGATGCTCGGACAGGTGACGGCGTGGATCGTCGGCCTGCCGATAAACACCACGACCTCCGCTGGCCTCGGGACGGTCCTCCTCTTCGTCACGGCGGCCATGACGCTGCTCGGCGGGTA
The DNA here is from genome assembly GCA_046097085.1 of Haloferacaceae archaeon 50. Classification (GTDB taxonomy): domain Archaea; phylum Halobacteriota; class Halobacteria; order Halobacteriales; family Haloferacaceae. The sequence continues at coordinate 1,232,081 of CP175567.1, forward strand.
CAAGTACGTCGAACGCATCCAGGTCGCCATCGTGGGCTTCCTCTCGGCGGCCATCGGCGTGCTGGCTATCGCGTCGGCTCCCTCCCTCGGCGGCATCATCGGCGGACTCATCCCGTCGATCCCGGCGGACTACGCGCCGTTCGTCCAGCAGGAGTACCCCGAGGTGGCGTCCCGGGCCGTCTGGGTCGAGGTCGTCACCTACATGGGCGCGATCGGCGGCGGCATCTACGACTACATCGGCTACGTCGGGATGACGCGGGAGCGCCAGTGGGGAATGCAGAACCGGTCCGACTCCGTAGAGGTGGAGGACCTCATGCGCGAACTCGCGCCGGGCAACGAGGTACCCATCGACACCGACGACGACAACCTCGTCCGCGGTCTGTCGTGGCTGCGGGCCCCGCAGGTCGACATCCTCCTCTCGTTCGTCGCCATCACGTTCTTCACGGCCTGTGCGATGATTCTCGGCGCGCAGAGCCTCCACGAGGACGGACTCATCCCGTCGCAGTTCGACCTCTACACCTATCAGGCGCAGTGGTTCACCGACATCGCGCCCGGCCTCGACATCCTGTGGCAGGTCGGCGTGTTCTTCGCCCTGTTCGGCACGATGTACGCGCTGTGGGAGGGGTACACGTGGACGTGGCTCGAGTCGTTCAAGCCGTTCTCCGACCGCGTCCGGAACCTCCAGCGCAACAACATGACGAAGGCGCGCGCCCTGACGTTCGTCTACGTCGGCGGGGTAGGGCTGGTCCTGATGTGGTCCGGTATCAGCGCGGTGGCCATCGTGACGCCCGCGTCGCTCCTCGGCGGCGTCTTCGGCTGTGGCCTCTGGTGTTTCGCCATGATATGGGCCGAGAAGACGGCGCTGCCGCCCGAGTGGCAGGGGAACTCGCTCTACTTCGCCGGCCTCGTCTTCGCCGGCCTGTTCCTCACGTTCTCGGGGGCACTCTCGATCCTCGAGTACCTCGGGGTCGTGTCGTTCTAGCGACGCCCCGGCCGTAGGCCGGCGACTCCGCTTCCCGTCGCTCGCCGGACGGCGGCCGCGGCCGCACCGCGGGGCCGCTTCGATACTTACTTTTTCGTCCGTTATGTGGCGATAGAATATGGAACTCGTAGCCGAACCCGACGAGTATCGGATTCTCTTAGTACTCGCCCTGCTGGCGGTCGTCTGGGGCGGATTCATCGTCACCCGACTCATCCTGTGACGCCGACCCGGTGACGGCCCGCCCGCCGTTCGCGTGGGGCGTCAGCGACCTCGGAGACCGTCGATGCGGCCGTCGATACGTGCGACCAGCCGGTGGGTCTGGTACGCCCGGTGGGCGCTGTAGGCCGCGACGACGAGGCACACCAGCGTCACGGCGATAGAGAGCGGGACGAACAGCGCCCCGACGACGGCCGCGGCCGCCGCGAAGACGCCCCAGAGGAGTCGCTTTTTCCCGAACCCGTCGCGCACGTCCGAGAGAATCTCGGCCGCTTCCTCCTCGGAGTACTCGCGGTCCGGGTCGACGCCGTACCGCTCGAGGATGGTCGGGGCCTCCGGGGCGTTCCCGGACTCGGCCCCGGCCTTCGCCGTCATGACCCCGAGATAGCGTCGGAGCGCGAAGATGCCGACGAAGAGCGGTGCGAAACTCTGCACGAAGCCGAACTCGACGTACACCCACGCCGTCGCGGAGAACGCTCCGACGGCCGCCGCGAGCCAGAGGCGTTCGTCGTCGAGCGGCGAGCGGTCGGACATGTCGATTGGAGAGGGTCGTCCGCGCCGCATTAAGGTTACGAGGGCGTCTCCCGCGGACCGTCGCCGGTCCCGTCTCTCACCGCAGGCCCGAACGAGGGTCACGCGGCCAACCGGGGGTCGACCGGCGTGCCGATGGGCGGGTACGCCGCTCACGCCGCCCTGCGAGCCCCGACCCGCTGCGCGACCATCGCCGCGGCGCCCGCCACGAGGAGACAGACGAGGAGGCCGAACGCCGCCGCCCACCCGGCGTAGTCGGCGACCGTACCGGTCACGACGCTCCCGAGCGACCCGAGGAACATGTAGACGGTCCGCGCGAGGCCGAACGCGGAGCCCTGCGCCTCCCCGACGAGCGCGTCCATGAGCCACGCGTGGAGGATGCCCGACCAACTGATGCCGACGCCGAGTACGACCACGGCGGCCGCGAGGAGGGTGCGCGCGTCGCCCGCGAGGGCGAGTCCGAACCCGACGGCGGCGGTCAGGAAGCACGCCGTCATCACCGTATCGCGGCCGACGCCGTCCGAGAGCCGTCCCAGCGCGGGTTGGGCCGCCGCCGAGAGCAGGAACATCCCGCCGAACGCGAGGCTGGCCGTCTGCGACCGCATCCCGTGGTACTCCACGAGGAAGGTCGGGAGAAACGAGAAGATTGACTGGAGGACGAATATCGCCAGCGCCGCCACCAGCACCCTGAAGCCGACGCCGGGCGCGGAGAGGTGGTCGCGGAGCACGGTCGGCCGCAGGCGCGCGCGCAGCGACCCCTCGGGGTCGATCGGCGGCGTCGGCCGGATGCGCCACGCGCCGAGGACGAACACCGGTCCGAGCGCGAAAAGCGCCACCAGCACCGCGGCGCGCCACCCGTACCGGACGGCGACGTACCCCGCGGTCGTCGGCGCGACGAGGCCGGCGACGGCCCCGCCCGCGGTGTGGAAACTCAGCGGCGTCCCCCGCTCGTCGAACAGTTTCGTCAGGAGCGACGTGGCGGTCGAGAAGTACAGCCCCGCGCCCGCGCCGAGACAGAGCGCGAACGCGCCGAACAGCACGAACGAGGGGGCCAGAGAGAGCAGGACGACGCCGACGCCGGTCAGCGCCAGCGCGGTCAGCACCACCCGGCGCTCGCCGTACACGTCGCCGAGGACCCCGCTCGGGTACTGAAACAGCGCGTAGACCGCCCACATCCCCGTGAGCGACAGGCCCACGAGGCTCTTCGAGACGGTGAACGCGTCCATGATAGCCGGGACCAGCGGACTGATGAGCAGGCGCGTGCCGAACTGGGCGAAGTTGGCGCCGACGGCCAGCGCCAGCACCGTATCGCGGTAGCGCCAGTTCACGCGGACCCGGCGGCGGGCGGCGACGTTCGGCGACGGGACGGGACGACGGGTCTCTGAGCCACGGTGCGCGCAGGTACGCGCTTCCCGTTGGTCTATCTATTGCACCCGGCAGTCGCTTCCCGAGGATGGGTCCGGCCCCGCCTCCGTCCCCGGCGCCCGGAGGTCACGCGTCCGTCTCTCGTCCCTCGCCGCGACCGATGCGCTCGGCGTACCGGGCGATTTCGGGGGCGTCGGTGTCGAGGTACCGGTTCGTCCACACCGACTCGGGGTCGACGTCGCCGTCGAGGAGGTCGGTCTCGGCGAGCGTCGCCCCGAGTCGCCGCCACCGGTCGGCGTCGTGGACGCCCCAGCCGACCTCCCGGACGCGCGGCGTCCACTGGAGGCTCTCGGCGGCGGCGCGGAACTTCCGCGTCTCTATCTCCCGGCGGCGTTCGAGCGTCGCGTTCCGCGAGACGAGCGCCTCCACCGCCGCCTCGGGGTCCGCCGTCGCCGCCGCCCACCCCCGCGCGGTGGCCCGGAGGAACGCGCGCACCGCGTCGGCGTTCGCGTCCGCGAACTCCCGGCTCGTCACGAGCATCATACCGTAGACGCCCAGCGCCTCGCCTATCGGGAGTTCGTCCGCCGTCCGGCCGTGCTCGCGTTCGAGTTCGACGCCGTTGGTGACGACGCCCACCGCGGCGTCGACCGACCCGTCGAGGAGCTGATGCTGGACCCGGTGGTGCGTGTTCGGGTCCACGGGCCGGAGGTCCACCTCCTCGCGGACGCCGGCGTCCTCCAACAGTTGGGTCGCGAGGATGCGCGTCTTGGTCGCCGAGGGGGCGACGGTCCGCCCGGCCAACTGCGCCGGGTCGGTGAGCGGTTCGCCGAACACGTCCCGGAGGGTGTAGATGGCCGCCGGCGTCTTCTTCGTGACCGCGGCGACCGCCAGCGGGTCGAACCCCTCGCTCTGCTTCGCGAACACGGCACTCGCCCCGGCGAGGGCGACGTCCGCCCGCCCCCGCGCGGCCTGTTCGGCGGCGAACGGCGAGCCGTGGCCCTCGACGAACGCCACGTCCACCCCCTCCTCGGCGTAGAACCCGCGATCCCGCGCGAGGAAGTAGGGGGCCTGAAACCCGTTGGGCTCCCAGTTGAGTTGGAAGGAGACGTCCATCGTCACACCTCCGTGCGGAACGTCCCTTCGGGGATGCGGTCGACGCCCAACGCGTCGGGGCCGGCCACGTCGAGCAGGTGGTCGAACAGGCGCTCCATCCCCGCCACCGTCTCCCCGTCCCAGTCCCTGACGACCATGTCGCGCCACCCGTCGCGGACGGCGCGCACGACGTCGGGGTCGTCGTAGGTCATCAGGTCCCGGGCGACGGGGTCCCAGAGGTCGTCCTCGGCGACGAGGCGGTCGACGACGTCGCGGTAGGCTCCCCGGAACGAGCGGACCGTCTCGGGGTTCTCCGCGAGGAAGGACTCGCTCGTCAGGAACGTCGAGACGGGGAGGCGGTCGTCGGTGCCGGAGAGTCGCTGGACGAGGTCGGACACCGGGAACACCTCGCGGTACGGGCCGCGCTCCGTTATCTCGGGGACGATGGGCCAGAACTGGAGGACGGCGTCCACCTCGCCGTCGTGCAGCATCTCGGTCAGCCCCACCTTCGACCCCGCCTCCACGGGCGTCGCCGTCTCGTCCGGGTCGAACCCGTGGTACTCCCGGCAGGCCGCCCGCACGAGTATCCAGTTCTTGTCGAGTCGCCGGACGACGCCGACGCGGTGACCCGACAGGTCGGTCAGGTCCTCGATGTCCGTGTCCTCGGGCGCGACGAGGCCGCCGACGGTCCGGCCGTACGGGTGGACGGCGACGATGGACGCGCCCTCGGCCCGTTCGCGCGCGGTGGAGATATAATCGATGTCGATGAGGTCGGCGTCGCCGTCCTGCAAGCGCGCCTCGACCGTCTCCATCCCGCCTTCGAGTTCGTCGGAGACGAGTTCGACGTCGAGGTGGAAGCCGTGTTCGCGGTCGAGTCCGAGGCGTTTGATGGTGTAGAGCATGTACCGCGGGCTCCCGTTGTGTTCGAAGCGGGCGCGCATCACGGGCAGGTCGCCCGGGTCGTCGTGGACGGCGTCGAGCGCCGCCTGCTGGTCCGCGACGTTCATCGTCCCACCGGCCCGAGGATGCCGTCGACGGCGGCGTCGCCGTCGAGCAGTCGGCGGCGCTTCATCCACTCGACGTGCGCCCGGAGTTCGTCCGGGTCGGCGACCTCCGGCGGTTCGAACGTCGGCACCTCGATGTCCTCGCGCAGGGCTTGGCGGTCCACGTCCGCGAACAGGTCGGGCGCGACGTCGGCGTCGGCGTCCAGCATGGCGAGGAACTCGTCGCGGAACGCCGACGGGTCGGCGTTGATGTCCTCGGCGGCCCGCGCGTACGCCCGCACGAACGCGTCGAGGGCGTCGCGGCCCACCCCGTCGTCGGCGACGACGCCCATGTGGTTCTCGAACTCCAGCACCGGCCGGAACCCGAGGCGTTCGGCCAGCGTGCTCTGGGGTTCGAGCAGCGAGATGGCCTCCACCTCGCCGTCGCGGAGCGCCCGGAGTCGGTCGGTCGGCATGCCGTGGTGTTCGAGTTCCACCGCCTCCGGCGGCATGTGCTCCTCCAACGCCCGGGCGGCGGTGTACTCCTGTCCGGTGCGCCGGTTCACGCCCACCGGCACCCCGGCGAGGTCCGACGGCGACTCCACGCCGCCGTCGGGCCGGACGTACACCGTGTACGGTTGGTCCGCGAACGTCCCGACGGCGACGACGCGCCCGTCGCCCATCTCCCACGTCCGCTTTATCGACTCCCACTTGCAGACGGGGTAGAGGTCCACGCCGTAGTCGCCGGTCAGCGTCTCCTCCGCCGGGATGTACTTCCAGTCCACGTCCGCCCTGTCTCGCTCGACGAGTTCGACGTCGAGTCCCTCGTCGGCGAAGTACTCCCGCTCGCTCGCCACCCGCTGAGGCAGCATGAACGAGAACGGCAGGTGGAACAGCCTCATCTCGTCCTCGAATGACATGATATAACATGCCTAGGAACCTATCATAAACGTTTCTGAAGAATTTTTATATACTGTGTCCCAGCAACATGTGTGTCGTGGTATCATGATTCACGTAACAGCCGACGACCGCGACCCGGACGCGGTGGCGGAGGGGGTGTATCTGACCGACCTCGCGGCGGGAGAGCGGGCGTCGATGAAGTTCTGGCGGGTCGAACCGGGGGCGACGCTGCCGACCCACAGCCACCACCACGAGCAGATAGGCTACGTCATCCGGGGGACGCTGACGGCCGTCGTCGAGGGGGAGGAGCGCCGACTCGAACCCGGCGACTCGTACGCGTTCCCGGGCGGGGAGCGCCACGGCGCGGAGAACCGCGGCGACGAACCGGCCGTCGGCATCGGCGTCCTGAGTCCGCCGCGCCGGGACCCCCGGTGGCGGACCACCAGCCCCGCCGACGCGAACGCCAGCGGCGACGACTGAACCGATGGACGCCGTAGACCACATCAACGTCGACGTGGACGACCTCGACGCGTGCTTCGCGTTCTACCGCGACGTCCTCGACCTCTCGCTGGTCAGGCCGCCGGACGACTTCGAGGGCCGCCACGCCATGTTCCGCGCCGGCGACACGGTGGTGACGCTGGCGGAGACGGGTCGGGCCGAGAACTGGGCCGGGGCGGACCTCGCGCACCCCCTCGACAAAGCCCACCTCGCGTTCGCCACGGACCGGGAGGCGTACGAGTCGCTGGTCGAGGAGTTGGACGGCCAGTTCCCCAAGCAGGGGCCGTACGACTGGGGGGAGTTCGAGGGGTTCTACTTCCTCGACCCGGACGGCAACCTGCTGGAAGTCGTCACCTACGACCCCCTCCCGTCAGGCGTCGACCGGACGTACCTCACCCACGACGACGTGGAGTGAACGACGACGCGGCGCGAGTCGTCCGGTCGCGCGTGTCGTCACCGCGGGCGACGTGCGACCGACGCCCGCTCTCACCCGTCGGCGGCGTCCTCGCCGTCGCCGCTCTCGCCGTCGTCGTCCACGACGTCGATGCGGGCTTCGAGCCACCGCGCCGCCGCCTCGACCGCCTCGGGGTCGGTGCCGACTACCTTGACCCGGTTGTGGGCGGGCCCGCCGCTGGGGTAGCTCCCGACGGCCACGTCGAACTCGTCGCGCACCTCGGCGAGGTGGGACGTGAGCGCCCCCTCCGGCGCGGGGGTGTAGAGCGTGGTCGAGACGGCGTCGCCGCCGAAGTCGTCGGCCATCGCGTCGAACGTGGCCTTCATCTCCTCCGGGATGCCGGGGAGGACGTAGACGTTCTCGACGACGCAACCGGCACAGAGGCCCGCGGGGTTGGTGACCGCGCGCGCATCCTCCGGAATCGTCGACCACGCGTCTACGTCGAGTTCGAAGTCGTACTCCTCGACGGTCTCGGGGTTCGCCTCGCGGTACGCGGCGGCCGTCTCCGCCACGTCGGCTCTGACCTCGGGGTCGACCACGAGTTCGCGGTCGAACGCCGCAGCTACGGCGTCCATCGTCACGTCGTCGTGCGTGCCGCCGAGGCCGCCCGTGACTATCACGGCGTCGAACACGGCCGACCACTCGCGGACCGCCTCCTCGATGACGTCGGGGTCGTCGGGCACCGTGAGCATCCGGACCACCGACGCGCCGCGTTCGGTCACCTGCCGCGCGAGCCACGACGCGTTGGTGTTCTCGGTGTCGCCGGTCAGCAACTCGTCGCCGACGGTGAGTATCGCCACGTCCATGCCCGAACGAAACCCGCCCGCGAGGGTAAAACCGTTCGGCCTACGGCCGCGTGCCCCGTCCCGGGTTCGCGCTGGCACCTCTCCACGGTCCGTGTGTCACCCGGGCCGACGCCGTCCGAGCGAGGGGAGGGGTCTCCGACTCGACTACGAGAACGCCGGGGGGAGTGCGTCCGCGATACCCCGCTCCAGCGCGAGCGACCGCAGGCGCTCGACCACCGCGTCCTCGACCGGGATCCCCTCCGCGCGGCGCCGGCGCGCGGTCCTGTGCTCCGGTTCGCCCGGAAGCAGCACCTCGTCGCCGTCGTCGATCGGCTCCGCCGAGCGCAGGTGCTCGGCCAGCGCCTCGACCCGCACGGCGACCTCCTCGCGGGTCGTGAAGATGCTCGGATCGATCGCGAGGAACGCCGCCCCGTTGCCGACCCAGTCCTGCCGTTCCTCGGTGGAGACCGGACCGTCGCCCACGACCGCCGCGAACAGTTCGGCCATCGTCGCGAGGTGGAACCCCTTGTACCCGGCCTCGCGTCCCCCCAGCGGCAACAGTGCGCCCGCGCCGTCCTCGAAGTCGGCGGCGCGTTCGACGGGGTCGCCCGACTCCGTCACCGTCCACGCCTCGGGGAGTCGCTCGCCCGACCCGTCGCGCTCGATTATCTTGCCGTGTGCCACCTGACTCGTCGCGCCGTCGTACACGAGGTCGAAGGGGAGCGCGTCGAACGACGGGACGCCGAACGTGAGTGGGTTCGTCCCCAGGCGCCTGTCGGCCGTTCCGGGAGGTGCCGTCCGCTGGGATCCGCCCTGGAGGTTCACCCACGAGGCGAACAGGAACCCCTCGTCGGTGACTCGCTCCGCCCACTCACCGATGCGCCCGAGGTGTCCCGAGTCGCGGACACCGACCAACCCGACGCCGCGCTCTCGCGTGATCTCGACCAGTGACTCGACCGCGTGCCGCGCCGTTATCTGTCCGAACGCCGCGCCCCCGACGACCTGCGCGAACGGGCCGGCGGTCTCGACCGTCGGCGTCGCCGCCGGGTCGAACGCGCCTTCGTCGGCCAACCCGGCGTAGTAGTCGAGGCGGACGGTTCCGTGGGAGGTGTGGCCCACCAGATCCGCCAGCACTAGCGAACGGGCGACGGTCTCCGCGGTCTCCGTATCGGCCCCGTACGTCTCGATCGTTCGACGAGTGAAGCGTTCGAGCGCGTCTGCGTCAACTGTTGCCATTAGATAGACTGTGTCGGTCGAGTGGTATTAATAGTCTACTACGTGTCCGGTGGTCGGCGCTCCACGCCGCGGTCTATCGCCGCGCCGGTCCGGCGACCCGTCGTCTCCGTCATCCCAGCCTTCAAACAGATGGACGGGTTTCTTGGCGTATGTCCGCGTACGACGTCGCTATCATCGGCGGCGGCTGCGTCGGTTGCTCCGTCGCCTACCACCTCGCGGAACGGACCGCGCTCGACGTGTGTATCGTCGAGAAGGAGCACCACCTCGCCCAGCACCAGAGCGGCCGCAACTCGGGGGTTCTCCACCCCGGCTTCAACTACCCGCCGGGGTCGCTGAAGGCTAGGTTCGCCACGGAGGGCACCCGGCGGATGAAGGAGTACTGCGACGAGAACGACGTCCCCGTGGCCGAGACGGGCGTCCTCGTCGTCGCCACGACCGACGAAGAGCGGCGACGCCTGACGGAGATCCGGAAGCAAGCGACGGAGAACGGCGTCGAGACCCGGCTTCTGGAGGGTGCGGACGAGATACGCGAGTACGAACCCCACGTCGCCGGCCGGGCCGCACTCCACTGCCCGGAGGCGGCGTCGGTCGACTCCCAGAAGTACGTCTACTCGCTGGCCGGGGACGCGCAGAACGCCGGGGTCGACCTCTTCACGGGGTACGAGGTGGAAGACGTCGAGCGTTCAGGCGACGGACACCGTCTCCACACCTCGAACGGACGGATCGACGCCTCGTACCTCGTCAACGCGGCCGGCCTGTACGCCGACAAACTCGCCCACCAGCTCGGTGTGGGAGACGAGTACCGGATCGTGCCGTTCCGTGGCGAGTACTTCGAACTCGTACCCCAGAAGCGCCACCTCGTGAAGTCGATGATCTACCCCACGCCCGACCCCGACCTGCCGTTCCTCGGCGTCCACTTCACCCGGCGCACGGACGACAAGGTGATAATCGGGCCGAACGCGGTGCTCGCGTTCGGCCGCGAGGCGTACGAGAACACCGACTTCGACCTCTCGGAACTGGCCGAGACGCTGGGGTACGATGGCTTCTGGCGACTGCTGGCGTCGCCGAAGATGCTCCGCGTCGCGCTCGCCGAGCTAAACAAGTCGTACCGGAAGGAGGCGTTCGTCGGCGGCGCGAAGGCGCTCGTGCCGGAGATCGAGTCCGACGATTTCAACCGGAGCTACGCCGGCATCCGCGCACAGGTCGTGAGCGACGACGGTAGACTCGTCAAGGAGCCGCTGTTCGAACACGCACCTCGCTCGACGCACGTCCTGAACGCCGTCTCGCCCGGGCTGACGTCGTCGCTCCCGGTCGGCGATCACCTCGCCGGGGAGGTGCTGGACCGGATGGCGTAGCGCCGCGCGGACCGACTCTCGGGCGGCTGACGCGCGTCCGCCGCGAGCGAGAACGACCGCGACCGTGACCCGGCTCTCGGAGGCGCACGCTTAATCCCCCGGCCCGCCAACCTGCGGACATGACCTCGGTAGCGGTGTACGGCGCGGGCGGCGTGGGCGCGTACTTCGGCGGGCGACTCGCGCAGGGCGGCGCGGACGTGTCCCTCGTCGCGCGCGGGGACCACCTCGACGCCCTCCGGGCGGAGGGCCTCCGGGTCGAGAGCGTCCACGGCGACTTCGCGGTCGACCTGCCGGCCACCGACGACCCCGCCGAAATCGGCCCGGTCGACTACGTCCTCGTGACCGTGAAGTCGTTCGACACGGCGGCCGTCGCCGCCGACCTCGGCCCCCTCCTCCACGAGGACACGGCGGTGGTGTCGCTCCAGAACGGCGTGGACAACGAGGCGATACTCGGCGACGCGGTGGGCGAGGACCGCGTCCTCGGCGGCGTGGCGTACATCTTCTCGACCATCGCGGAGCCCGGCGTGGTCGAACACACGGGCGGCCCCGCCCGCATCGTGTTCGGCGAACTCGACGGGTCGCGGAGCGACCGGGCCGAACGGTTCCTCGAACTCTGCGAGGAGGGCGATATCGACGTCGAACTCTCGATGGACGTGGAGGCGGACGTCTGGGAGAAGTTCGTCTTCATCTGCGCGCAGGCGGGGATGACCGCGGCCGTCGACCTGCCGGTCGGCGAGATACGCGACGCCCCCGAGTCGTGGTCGATGTACCGCCGCCTCCTCGAGGAGGTGGCCGCCGTGGCGCGCGCGGAGGGCGTCGCCCTCCCCGACGACACCGTCGAACGGTGGGTCTCGTTCGCCGAGGAGTTGGACCCCGACGCCTACTCGTCGCTCCGCTACGACAAGACCCACGGCAAGCGGATGGAACTGGAGGCGTTCCACGGGACCGTCGTCCGGCGCGCGGACGACCGCGGCGTGTCGGTGCCCGCGTCCGAGGCGGTGTACGCGGTGCTCCAGCCGTGGGCGCGCCGCAACGAGTCGGGCGACTGAGACGCGACCCGGCGTCCGTCACCCCGGTTCGCCGTCGCCCTCCCGGAACTGCCCCGCCACGGGGTCGCCACTCCCTCGCTCCGCGTCCCGGTACGGGTGCGAGTGCGGGCGCGGCGGTCCGACGGGTCGTCAGCGGCGCGGGTCATCGCGCGTGTCGCGGCGCGCGGCGCGCTCTGCCGACTCGCGGTCGACCCCCGGCCCGTCGTCGCGTTCCGACTGGACCAGTCGCCAGAGCACGAGGGGACCGGCGACGGTGAGGAGGAGGAACGTCACCAACAGGAGGGCTTCGGCGGCCATGCCGCCACGTGGCGACGCGAGCGACTTGTACGTGTCCCTCGCGGCGTCGTCGTCGCCTCCGAAGACCCCGATCCCGTCGAAACTTCTCGCGTTCGAGGCTCTCCCCGGCGGTCACTTCTCGCGCTCTCCGGCGTACGTTGTTCGAGAACGTAATTTCACTACTGGTTAGTCGACTGTAACGTTATTTCCTCGTAGGATTATGTCGCTAGCGATGGGCTCCAAAAACCCCTCGTCTCGGCTCCGCGCCGACAACAGAACGCGAATCGCCCTCCCGGAACGCACGTGGTCGGACTCGCTGCCGTCGTCGCTCTCGGAGGCTCACGACTTCCTCGTCCACAGTACGCTGTTGCAGGGGCTGGTGGGGTCGGCGAAGGAACTCGTCGCCTTCCTCCTTCTTGCGGTTCCGGTGAACAACGCGCTCCCCGTCGCCGTGCTCGTGACGTTCACTATCTACACCCACAACAAACTGACCGACCTCGAAGAGGACGCGGTCAACGACCCCGGCCGCGTCGACTTCGTCACCTCGAAGCGGGGGGTGTTCGCCGGTCTGTCGGCCGGGGCGTACCTGCTGGCGCTCGGCGTCGCGGCCCTCGGCGGCGTCCGCGCGTTCGCGCTGACGCTGTTCCCGGGCGTGGTCGCCGTGCTCTACAGCGAGCGCGTGATACCGTTCGGGGACGTCGAGCGCCTCAAGGACGTGCTCGTGTTCAACACGGGGGCGGTGGCGCTCGCGTGGGCGGTTCCGCTCACGTACCTCCCGCTCGCGTTCGCCGACGCGCCGGCGCTCGCCGGGTCGGCGTTCGTCCTCGCCTTCCTCTTTCTCCGCACGTTCGTCGGCGTCGAGTTCTTCAACGTCCGCGACGTGGCGGGGGACCGCCGCGAGGGCGTCGGGACCCTCCCCGTGGCGTTCGGCGTGCGGTCGACCCAGCGGGCGCTGTACGGCCTCGACGTGCTGTCGCTCGGGGTGCTCGCCGCCGGCGGACTCCTCGGCGTGCTCCCCCGTCTCGCCGCGCTGGCGGTCGCCCCCGGGGTGGGGTACTCCCTGTTCGTCACCTCCCAACTCGACGCCGACGTCGACCTCCGGTGGCTCTGCTCCGCGCGCGACTTCGACTACGTCCTGATGGCGGCGTCGCTGGTCGCGTTCTTCGGGGTCCCGTGGTGATGCCCGACCCCAACTAAGTTCGGAATTTATGTGGTGGGGCACACTATCCGGAGTAGAGGTGCCCAACGTGTCGTTTCCGACGGAGCTGTTAGTCGTGTTCGCGGTCACCGTGTTCACCGGCGGGACCGTGACCGCGATGGCGTGGCGGCGCCGCCCGGAACCCGGCGCGGCGGCGCTCGCGGCGGTGCTCGCGGCCGCGACGTGGTGGGTGCTCGCGTACGCGGGCGAGATAGCCGGCCCGACGCTCGCGATAAAGCTGTTCTGGGCCCGGATGCAGTGGTTCGGGTCGGCGTTCATGCCGGTGGCGTGGCTGGTGTTTGCATTCCGGTACACGGGGCGGAGTGAGTACACCCGCCTCCGCCACCTCGCCGCGTTCTCCGCCGTGCCGGCGGCGACTGTCGTCCTCGTGTGGACCAACGGGTCGCACCACCTCATCCGAGAGTCGGTGCGCCTCGAACGCTACGGCGACCTGGTGTTGCTCGAACAGACCTACGGGCCGTGGTACGGGTTCGCGGTGAGCTACGCCGCCCTGCTCATGATCGTGGGGACGCTCGTCTTCCTCCAACTGTTCACCAGCGACTGGGGGGTGTACAAGAAGCAGGCGGCCGCCATCATCGTCGCCGCTGTCGCCCCGCTAATCGGGACGTTCCTGTTCGTGCGCAACCTCAGCCCGTGGCCGGGGTTCGACCCCACGCCGTTCAGTTTCTCCGTCTCCGGCGTCGCCGCGTTCGGAGCGCTCTACCGGTACAAACTGCTGGAGTTCAGCCCCGCCTCCCGCCGTCGCGCGCGCGATTTCGTCCTCGAAGGCATGGACGACGGCGTGCTGGTGGTCGACCGGCAGGGCCACCTCATCGACGTGAACCGGAGCGCGGCCGCCATCCTCGACGTGTCCCAGACCGAGGTGCTCGGGGTGCAGGCCACGAGCGTCGTGCCGGAGATAGACGACCTCACGAGCGTCGACGACACCGCCGAGGACATCATCGTGCGCAACGGCGGCCAGAAGCGCTACTACGACCTCCGGGTGACGATCCTCCGCGACGAGTTCGACCGCGTCGTGGGGCGCATCGCGGTGCTGCGCGACGTGACCGAGCGCGCGCTGTACGAACAGCGTCTCCAAGTGCTCAACCGCGTCCTCCGGCACAACCTCCGCAACGAGATGAACATCGTCTACGGCTACGCCGACCTCCTCGAACTCGACTCGGCGGCCGACCGCGACCTCGCGGACCGGATCAAGGAGAAGGCGATGGACATCGTGGAGATGGGCGACAAGGCGCGCCGCATCACCGACTTCATCGAGCAGTCCGGGGACGACCCGCCCTGCATGCGAGCGCCGCGGCTCCTCGAACGCTCCGCGGCCGAGGTGGCCGCGGAGTTCCCCGACGCCGCCTTCGACGTCGACGTGGCCGTGGGCGACGACCGGTACTGCAACCCCTACCTCGGGTCGGTCGTCGAGGTGCTCGTGGAGAACGCCGCGGAGCACAACCCGAGCGACGCTCCGCGGGTGTGGGTCGACGCCCGTGTCGACGACGACCACCTCGTGGTGGCCGTGGCCGACGACGGCCCCGGTATCGGCGAACAGGAGCGCTCGGTCATCGAGTCGGCCGCCGAGACGGACCTCATGCACGGCAGCGGCCTCGGCCTCTGGCTCGCGTACTGGGGCGCCCAGACGCTCGGCGGCACGCTGGAGTTCGGCGAGCGAGAGGGCGGCGGCAGCGTCGTGACCGTCCGGGTACCGCTCGCCGACCCGGACGACGGCCGGTGTCGCTCCGGGACGGTGCTCGACAACGGCGAACACCGCCCCGGCGACGCCGACGACGTGGCGGACGACGGCGGCGCGCCGAACCGCGACGGGTAGCCGTCGTTGGCCGCGGCGTAAGAGTGATGTTCGTTACCAAGGAACGTTCGAAGGGGTGGAACGAATGGCGGCAGAGACGGCCCCGGACCTCGAACCCGTGGCGTGCGAGTGTGGCACCGAGATGGAACTCGCCCAGTCGGGGACGATGAAGTCGCTACCTCTCGTCGGCGACGAGGTGGTGTATCGGCTCTACTCGTGTCCCGGCTGCGGCGCTGGCCGACGGTACGAACGGCGCGACGACGGGTGGGCGCGCGCCTTCGAATAGCCCGCCAACCGGCGCCCGTTTTTCCCGACGGACAGGTCGCCGAGGTAATCAATCACCGTCCTTATACGTCTCCTCACGAATCCCGTGACCCAATGCGTTTCCGCGCGGTTCGGGGCCGAATCCGCGACGAGGGCCGGTACGCGTGGGGCGTCCATGCGCTCGGAGCGGCGGGCGTCGGCCTCGCCGTCGCCCACGCCGTCACGGAGTCCGAGGGCCTCGAATCCGTCTTCGAGGCGCTCCTCGTCCTCGCCGTCGCCCTCACGCTGTTTCGCTCCGGGCGGACGATGTCGCGGAGTTCGCTCTCGCGGGCCGGACGGCGCCAGACCTTCCTTATCGCCCTCGCAACGGGCGTCGTCTTCGCGTCGCTGCCGGCGTCGATGTACATCATCTGGTCGCTCGACGGCACTCGGTTTCCCGAACCGGTGTACGTCGGGACGATGGCGTGGGTGCTCGGGTCCGCCGTCGGCGCGCACGCCGGCTACTACACCGCCCGCTCGGCCGAGGAGCGCGCCCGGGTGGAGGAACTGAACAAACTCCTGCGGGTCAACCAGCGCCTCCTGCGTCACAACCTCCGGAACGAACTCGGAGTGATACGCGGCTACGCGGACGAGTGGCGCGACCGGACGACGGACGAGGACGCCCTCGAAGCACTCGACACCGTCGACGCCCACGTCGGTCGTCTCCTCGACATCAGCGACCGCGCCCGACTCGTCGTCGCCATCTGGGACGCCGACGCTCGGGTGGAGTGGGACCTCGCCGACGTGGTGCGCGAACGCGCGTCCGTCGCCCGCGAACGCTACCCGGACGCCGACGTCTCGGTCGACGCGTCCGGCCCCTGTCGCGTGACCGCCCACCCCCGTCTCCCGCTGGCGATAGACGAGGTGCTCGACAACGCGGTCCGGCACAACTCCGACGGCGTGTCGGTGTCGGTGCGCGTGACGCAGTCGGACGAGGAGTGTTCGGTCCGGGTCGCCGACACCGGCGTCGGCATCGACCGCGCGGACGTGGCGGCGCTGTTTCGCCCGGAGGAGACGCCGCTCGAACATCTGAGCGGACTGGGTCTGTGGGTGGTCTACTGGACTGTCGAGCGGTCGGGCGGCCGCCTCGACTTCGAGCCGAACGACCCCCGGGGGACCCGCGTCTCGATGACGTTCCCGCGGACGCGAGAGCATCTGCGCCCCTCGCTGTTCGACCGAGTCCGTCCCGACGCGGCGACCCGAGACCCCGGGTCGGCTCCGTAGAAATCGAAACCGATTAAACGGCGGCCCTCCCACTACCGAGTGCGCCGAGGTAGCCTAGCCCGGCCAAGGCGGTTGCTTCGAGAGCAACTGTCCGTCAGGACACAGGAGTTCAAATCTCCTCCTCGGCGCTTTCTCTTCACGCGCTCCACCCCTCGTTTCGACTCCGCCCGTCGCTTGCGCGTAGCGCCGAGTCCGTCGGCGGACCGTTCCTCGGCCGACAGACGTTAATTCGTGACTCTTCAACTGCGAATATATGTCGCCGGGGCGACGGTTGTTCGTCGGGTGTGTTCTCGTGTTAGTGGTGCTCTCCGGATGCGCGGCCGAGCCGTCGCCGTCGCCCGGGCCCGGGCCCGGACCGGGCCCGGAGACGGACGGTGGGACGACCGACGCCCAGTTGCGGTCGGAGGCCGAGATAGAACTGTCGCAGGCCCGCGCCAGCGTCGAGTCGGTCGGGAACCGGTACGCCCACCTCCGCAACCAGACGGCGGCGGCGGAGCGAAAGGGCGTGAACGTCTCGAACGTCACCGCGAAGCTCCGGGCGGCGAACCGGACGCTCGCCGCGGGCAACGAGAGCCTGCGGACCGCCGAGCGGCGGTTCGAGGCTGGCGACTACCGGGCCGCCATCGACCGAGCGAAGGCGGCGGAGGCCCGCGCCGACGAGGCCAACCGGACCGTGACCGCGGCGCGCGAGGCGCTCACGGGGTCGTACGAGGCGGCGCTGGGCCGCGCCCGCGCGAACCTCCAGCGCGCGTACGCCGAGTATCAGGTAGCGGTGGCGTACGTCAACGACTCCGCCGAACACGGCGCGAACGCCTCGGCGCTCCGCGCGACGTTGAACGAGACGCGGGCGGACGTGCTCGCGGCGCGGCGCGCCATCGTGTCCGGGCGCAACCCCCGCCGCGCGAACCGGCTCTCGGCCGGCGTAACGGAGCAGTCCCGGCGCGTCCAGAACCGGTCGGTGACGCTCGCCACCCGCGCCGTCGCGCGCGAGCGAATCTCGCAGTACGACTCGCGGCTCTCCTCGGAGTTCGCCGGGACGTGGCTCACGCGGGCCCGGCAGAGCGCGGCGAACGACCGGTTCGGACTGGTCGAGCGCCGCCTCCTCCTCGCGCAGTACGCAGAGGGCACCGCGGCGTACGACGACTACGTGAAGCGGGTCCGTCTCCGCGAGAACGTCACGCTGGCGTCGCTCGACCGCAACGTGTCGGCGCTCCGGGCGCAGGTGGCGAACGGGACGGTGCCGCGTGAGCGGTTCCCCCAAGTCCGCGAGGAGGCGGCGGCGAGTCGGAACGCCCTGCGGGAGGTGAACCACGCGCGACGGGCGATACAGCGGGCGGAGGAACTCGACTCGTTCCTCGTGCACGCCGACACTTCCGGGGCGCGCCGGAACCTGACCGCCGCGCGCGAGGCGCTCTCGGCCGGGCGCTACGACCGGGCGACGGCGCTGGCGAACGCCGCCCGGGCGTCGGCCGACCGCGAACGCGAGCGGATCCGTGAGCGCTACCGGAACGGGTGGCTCGCGGGCATCGTCCACTCGCTCACCGACGCGTTCGACGACCTGACCGGCGGGGAGGAGACCCGAGTCGCCGTCGAACCTCCGTCCCTACCGCAGGTGAACGTCACCCCGGTGTCCGTCGACTACGCGCCCCCGCAGAACGTCACGACGCGACCGCTGGACATCAGCGACCGCCCGGTGTCGCTCCCGGAGGCCGAACCCACCCGCACGGAGGCCGACGCGCCGAAGGAGGAGGTTGACTTCGCGCTGGAGACGGGCGAGCCGACGTCGTGCGGCCTGACCTGCCGCGAGGTGTCGGCCACGCTCACCAACACGGGGAACGCGGACGCCCACGACGTGACCGCGACCATGACCATCTACAGCGGCGGCCAGAAGCTGCAGACGGAGACCCACCGGGTCGGCACGCTCCCGGCGGGCGAGCAGGTGACGGTCAGAAAGCGCATCTCGCTATCGTTCTCGGAGGCGAACCGCGTGCGCCAGCACGGCGCGCGCATCGTCCTCGTGGTGGAGTCGAAGGAGAAGACCGAGACGTTCGAGCAGCGCTACACCGTCTGACCGCCACCGACACCGTCGCCGACCGACCGCCGTCCGTCGCTCACCGCTCGCCGGACGCGTCGTCCCCGTCCGCGTGGGCGTCGAGGGCCGACTGGTCCGACGCCGCGGGCGCGACGCCCGCGCCGCCGTCGCCGTGGCCCTCCGCACCCTCCACGCGCACGACCTGCCCCCGCGACGGCCGCCGCCCCACGAGGTAGCCGTCCGCCCCCGTCGCGTCGTCGGGGTTGGCGTCGCGGACCCACACCCGGCGCTCCCCCTCCTCGGAGAGGGCGGCGGCCCACTCGTCGGCCTCTGCACGGGAGTCGAACGCCCGCCGCCCGCCGCGGCGCTGTAACGCCCGCCCGACGGCCCCGTTGGTCCGCCGCGCGGAGGGTTTCACGTCCACCACGTACTCGCTCACTCGCGGGCGTTCGCGGCGGTCCTACTTTTACCCGCCGGGCGACGCCGCGGCCCGGGCGCCGAGGGCCGCGGCGTCGCCGGGGGATACATCCCCTCGTCGCCCCTCCACGGAGGTATGGCGTCAGAATCCGAACTCCGGGAGCGGGCGTGGGTCGAGCGCCGGGAGCCGCCGATAGACCCCATCGATGAACCGCTGTGGGTGGCCGAGGACCCGACCACCGACTGCATCGGCGTCGGGAGCGTGGAGGCCGAGGCGGTGGGCAACCTCGTCTCCGTCGTCGCGGAGTTCGAGGCCGCCGAGGGGCGTCGGCGACCGCTCATGAAGGTGCCCGGTCGCACCGTGGCCCGCCCGGGCGCGGACGGCGACGCCGGACCGTCCATCCTCGACAGACTCCGGGACGCGTTCTGACCGGGACGGTGTGAGGTCGGGGGCGAGGATAGCGGTCGCTCGGGACAGTTCGGGCGCGAGAGAAGGGGTGGTGACGAAGGGTGACCCGGCGCGCTCAGTCGTCGGCCGGAACCGACGTCTCGTCCTCGTCGGTCGCGGCCGCGAGCAGGCGGTCGAGGGCGTTCACCATCGCCTCGACGCTGGCGCGCGTGATGTCTGCGTCGGACGCCGCCACCGTGACGTGGTGGTCGCCGCGCGACATCTCCACCTCGACGGTCACGACGGCGTCGGTGCCGCCGGTGATGGCGTCGACGTGATAGGACTCGAGTTGGGCGTTCGCGTTGGGGCTGAGTGCGGTCCGGACCGCCTCGACGGCGGCGTCGACGGGGCCGCTCCCGGTGCCCGACGCCACCCGCTCCTCGCCGTCGACGAGCAGTCGGACCGACGCGGTGGGCGTGCCGCCACCCGACGCCGCGGTGAGGTCGACGAGTTCGACCCGCCGGTCGCGTTCGCGGCCCTGCACGTCCTCCGCGATGGTGAGCAGGTCGGCGTCGGTGACGCGCTTGCCCCGGTCGCCGAGGCTCTTGACCCGGTCGACCACGGCGGCGAGTTCGTCGTCGGTGACGTCCACGCCGTGTTCGTCGAGGGCGGCCCGGACGCCCGCGCGCCCGGCGTGTTTCCCGAGGACGAGGCGACGCTCCCGACCCACCGTCTCCGGCGCGTAGGGCTCGTACATCGCGTCGTCCTTGAGGGTGCCGTCGGTGTGGATGCCGCTCTCGTGGGTGAAGGCGTTCTCGCCCACCACGGCCTTGTTCGGCGGCAGGGGCACGCCGGTGGTCCGGGAGACGAGCTGTGCGAGGCCGTACACCTCGTCCAGCTTCATCGTCTCGACGCCGTAGCGGTGGTGGAGGGCGATGGCCACCTCCTCCAGCGCCACGTTGCCGGCGCGTTCGCCCACGCCGTTGACGGTGCCGTGGACGAGGTCCGCGCCCGCGGCGAGACTCGCCAGCGCGTTGGTCATGGCGAGGCCGAGGTCGTCGTGCGTGTGGGTGCTCACGGGGCCGAGTTCTGCGAGGTGCGAGACGGCCGCGTACGCCTCTTCGGGGCCGGTGTGGCCCACAGTGTCGGCGTAACAGACGCGGTCCGCGCCCGCGTCGAACGCCGCGCCCATCAGGCGTTCGAGGAAGTCGAGGTCGGCGCGCGACCCGTCCTCGCCGATGACCTCGACCCAGAGGCCGTGGTCTTTGGCGTACGCCACGAGGTCCCGGGTCTTCTCCACCACGCCGTCGCGGGTGGTGCCGACCTTCCCCTCGATGTGGCGGTCGCTCGCGGGCACGACGAGGTTCACGCCGTCCACGTCGCAGTCCAGTGCGAGGTCCACGTCGTTTCGCACGCCGCGCGCGAAACTAGTGACCGTGGCGTCGAGGCCCAGCGACGTGACCCGCCGGATGGTCTCGCGTTCGCCGGCGCCGGTGCAGGCCGACCCCGCCTCGACGTAGGCGACGTTCGCGCGGTCGAGGCCGAGGGCTATCTCGGCTTTCTCGTCCGGCGTGAGCGAGATACCCGGCGCCTGCTCCCCGTCGCGGAGCGTCGTGTCTAGCAGTTCTACGGTCGTATCAGAATCGAGCAGTCGTCCGGGGTCCGTCCCGAAGAGTCCGACCTGAGCGTCGTCGTCGTTACTCCCCATTTTATCGGAGAATTTCGCGGCCAGCCGCCTCGCGGCGACTTACTCTATCCTCCGTCGGAGTGTCGTGGTCCGACATTGTGAGCCTTCGTTGGCTGTCATCACTCTTAATTGTGTGGTATTCGCTCGCGATCGGCTCGGCGGACGACGACGGACGCCGAGAGGGACCGTCGCCCCCGGACGACCGCCCTCTGGCGGACCGACGGAGGCGGGACCGGCCGTTTTCACGACAAAGTATTCACACGTGCGGTCGCTCGCCGGGGTATGGACGGCGAGAGTCAGAACGGGTTGTGGGCGCTCGCCGCGGTCGGAATAGTCGTGGCCGGCCTCGGTCTCGGCGCCTTTCAGGTACTCACGACCGAGTCCCCGCCGGACGAACTCTACGTGGAAGCGGTATCGAACGCGAGCGTCGACCAGACGGTGGCGTTCGAGGACCTGTCGCGCGAGCAACGGCGCGTGTTCGAACGGGCCGCGAGCGCCGAGGACGGGGGCGCCGTGATGCCCGAGGGCACGGACGAATCCGTCTGGAGGGGCGTCGGGCACGTAACCTACCGGAATCGGACGTACGGCGTCTCGATAGTCGATTACGACTGACCGCCGATTCGGGGGACGCGTCCGACTCGGCCCGGACGGCCGCCCGCCTTATGCCTCGCCCCCGCGCCTCGTGAAACGAGAGATGGTCGCCCCTTCGGGTCCGGACGCGACGCTGCTCGTCCTCGTCCAACTGTTCGCCGTCCTCCTCGTCGCCCGGGCGGCGGGCGAACTCGCCGACCGCCTCGGGTTCACGTCGGTTGTGGGCGAACTCGCCACGGGGTTCGTCCTCGGCCCCTCGGTGTTCGGCGCGGCGTTCCCGTCGGTCCAGCGGGCGCTGTTCCGGACCACCGAGGCGCTCGACGCGGTGGCGCTGTTGGGACTGGTCCTGCTCCTGTTCGTGGCGGGCGCAGAGACCGACTTCGGGCTCATCCGGGACCGCGCGCGGGCCGTCGTCGCCGCGGGCCTACTCGGGATGGCCCTCCCGTTCGCGCTCGGCGCCGGACTCGGGTTCGCGCTCCCCCGTCGCCTCGTCCCGCCGACCGCCGACCCGGTGGTGTTCGCGCTCTTCGTGGGCGTCGCGCTCTCCATCTCCGCGATTCCGGTCGCGGTCCGGGTGCTCGCGGACCTCGGCGCGTTCGCGCTCCCCGTCGGCCAGGTCACGGTGGCGACGGCGATGTTCACCGACGTGGTGGGGTGGCTGGCGCTCAGCGTCGTGGCGGGCGTGGCCCGGAGCGGGACGCTCGACGCGGCGCCCGTCGTCCGGACGGTGGCCGCGCTCGCGGCGTTCGTCGTCGTCGCGTTCGCGGTCGGCCCCCGCGTCGTGGGCGCCGCGTTCGCCCGCTTCGGCGGGTCGGACGCGGCCGGAACGGTCGCGCTCGGGACGCTGTGGGCGGTCGGCGCGAGCGCCCTCGCCCTCGCCGTCGGCGTCGAACCCGCCGTCGGGGCGTTCGTGGCGGGCCTCGTCGTCTCCCGGGCCGACGCTGTCGGCGAGTCGAGCGTCGAGGCGCTGGAGTCGGTGACGTTCGGCTTCTTCGCGCCGGTGTTCTTCGGTGCGGCCGGCCTCCGCGCCGACCTCGGTCTCCTGCTCGACCCGACGGTGGCGCTCGTCGGGACGGCGACCCTCGCCGTGGCCGCCGTCGGCAAGTTCGTCGGCGCGTACGTCGGGGCGACGGCCGCGGGCTACTCCCGCGCCGAGGCGGCCGTGCTGGGGTCGGGGCTCAACGCCCGCGGCGCGGTCGAGATAGCCGTCGCCGCGGTCGGCCTCGAACTCGGCATCCTCGGCCGCGAGATGTACACCGTCATCGTCGGCGTGGCGGTGCTGACCTCCGCGATGACGCCGCCGCTGCTCCGCGTGACGCTCCGCCGACTTCCCCGGCCTCCCGGCGCAGAAACGGTCGCTGACGGCGGCGCGAACGCTGACGCGGATACGGGGGCGTGACGGCGGCCCTCCGGGGGTCCGCCGTCGCGCTCACTCCACTAGCTCCACCCGGTCGCCCGCCTCCACGCCGTCGGCGGCCCCCGCCGGGAGTTCCACGATGGTGTCTGCGGTCCCCCACCCGATGCCTATCCACGGTGCGAGGCGCTTCGTCCGGACCACCTCCCCCTCGACGAGCCAGAGGGCGTCGATGGGGAAGGGGACGAACAGCATGTGGAGGCTCCGGCGGTCGGCGGCGTCGAACCGGAACGCGAGGGCGTAGTCGTCGGGTATCGACCGGCGGAACATCAGGCCGCGGGCCTGCGTAAGCATCGAGTCCGCCGTCTCGACGTTCTCGGCGAGGATCCGTTCCCCCTCGCCGTTCCGGTGTACGAGTCTCACGCTCCCCCGTCTGACAGGGGGCTACAAAAAGGTCGCCCTCTATTCGGCCACGGGTGGCCGGTCGCACCCCGCCGCCGACGCAGGATTCAACTCGGTCGCCACCCACCGGCGCGTATGGAGAAGACGCCCACCGGCACGCCCGTGGGCGTGGACGACCCCTACGAGTTCGCGGGCGTCTGCGACCACCTCACCGACGACGGGCGGTGCCGGTACGCTCTGACGCGGGCCGGCGACGACCCCGAGTTCGCGGCGGCCCGCCGCGCGGACGACTACGCCTGCGTCGCCGCGGACGCGGACTGCGAGTTCCGCGACTGCCCGCACTACCGCTCGACCGCGAGCGACCGCGAGTGCGTCCGGTGCGGACTGGAGGAGGTCCGCATGGGAAACGAGTCGAGTCGGCCGCTGCTGGAGGAACACCACCTCTCGTACGGGGAGGCGAGCGTCGACGCGGACCCGGGACGGAACGGGGCGGACGCCGACGCGGACACCGATACGAACCCCGACGCCGACGCCGACGCCGACCGCCCGGCCCACGAGATTACGGTCGTGCTCTGTCGGTGGTGTCACTCGAAGGTCCACAGGTCGTTCGCGCGCATCGACGACGACGCCGCGCCCGACGTGGAGGCCATCGCCGCCCGCGAGGAGCGACGCGGCAGGGAGCAGTCGGAGTTCGGGTTCGCGTCGGCGGCCGACCGGCGGGACGCCGACGACGGGTAGTCGGGCGTCACGCTCATCTCCTCTGCCGGCCTCCGGAGGGGCATGTCGTCCGCTCTCTCCCCGGCGCGCCTCGGCCACGTCCACCTCAAAGTCTGTGACCTCGACCGCTCGGTGGCGTTCTACGAGTCCGCGCTCGGCCTCTCGGTCACCGAACGCCGCGCCGACGTGGCGTACCTCGCTTCCGGCGCCCGGCACCACGACCTCGCGTTGCGGGCGGTCGGCAACGCCTCGGGTCCGGGGTCCGGCATCGGCGTCTCCCACGTGGCGTGGGAGGTGCGGTCGCCCGCAGCGCTCCGCGACGCCTACGACCGCCTGCGGGGGATGGACGTCGACGCCTCGGCCGTCGACCACGGCATCTCGAAGGCGCTCTACTTCGAGGACCCCGACGGCAACGAGGTGGAACTCTACCTCGACACGCGCGCCGTGGCCGGGCGCGACCGCTGGGACGGACGCAACCGGGAGTTCGACCCCGCGTCGCTGGGGTGAGACTCGCTCCCGGTGCGCGGCACTCGGCGGCCGAGGCGACGAGTGATAGGTGACGGGCGACCGGCGACGAGTTGACGAACGAGCGCACGCGAGAGCGTTCCGAGATGCTTTTACCCGCTTCCGGGCTAACACGCCGTAATGACTCGCATCGTGGTCGTCGACAACCACGGCCAGTTCACCCATCTGGAGGGCCGCGCCCTCCGGGACGTCGGCGTGGACACGGACATCGTAGACAACACCACCCCCGTCGAGGACGTCGACGCCGACGGCCTCGTGCTCTCGGGCGGCCCCGACATCGACCGCGTCGGCAACTGCGCCGAGTTCGTGCGGTCGGGCCTGCCGGTGCTCGGCATCTGCCTCGGCATGCAGGTCATCGCCGACGAACTCGGCGGTCGCGTCGGCGGCGGCGACTACGGCGGGTACGCCGACGTGGACGTCGACATTCTGGACGAGGACGACCCCCTCGTCGGGTCGCTCGCGCCCGAGACGCGGGTGTGGGCGAGTCACGCCGACGAGGTGAAGGAACTCCCCGAGGGCTTCGCCCGCACCGCCTCCAGCGACGTGTGCGGCGTCGAGGCCATGAGCGACGCCGACCGCGACCTCTACGGCGTCCAGTGGCACCCCGAGGTGGCCCACACCGAACGCGGGCAGGAAGTGTTCGAGAACTTCGTCGAGGTCTGCGAGGAGTAGACCGGTCGTCCGACCGACGGCCACTCGGCCGGACTCGTTTTCCGTCCGGCGACCGATGTATCCCCGCTGGCGATGAGACCACACTCACCGGACGAGAGCGGAATCGGGCGTTCCGTTCCGACACCGACGGTCGGTGCGGTCCGACGGGGGACCGGAACGCCGACCCGTTCGACGGCGACGGTAGTGGTCGGGGGGAGGGGGGTCGATAGCTCGTGATGACTCCGAACCACGCGCTGGCCGGGTTGACCCTCGCGCTGACCGCCTTCCAGTGGCGCCCGGAACTCGCGGGGGTAGCGGCCGTCGCCGGGTTCGTCGGCGGAGCGTTCCCCGACGCCGACTCTCAGGTGGGCGAACACCGCAAGACGCTCCACTACCCGGCGTACTACGGCGTCCTCGCGGCGGGGTCGCTGGCCGCGGCACTGGCACTCGGCCCGGCGTCGGTCTGGTCTGCGGCCGCGGTGGTCGGGACCTACCTCTTCGGCGCGGCGGCGCTCCACTGTTACACCGACTACTTCGTCACTATCGAGAAACCCGACGACGAGTCGGACGGGGACGGCGTGCTCTACTTCCACCCGAGCGACCGGTGGGTCGGGCCGGTGGAGGTCATCTCGTACGCCGGAAGCCCGGGCGACCTGTTCGTGGGGTTCGTACTCGCGGTCCCGCCGCTCCTCGTCTACGACGGGGTGGCGTACGGACTGACCGTCGTGTCGCTGGTCGGGAGCGTCCTCTACTTCGCGAAGCGCCAGCACCGGCGGCAGTCGCGCGAGCAGTCGTCCGGGGCACTCCCCGAGTAGTCGCGGGCGGGGACGGCGCGTGTCGACCCCGGCCGTTCGGCGCTCCCCCGGTCCCGCGCTCTCACGCTCGCGTCTGACGCCCGTCGAACGCGAAGGCGCAGGGTTTTACCACTCCGCCCGGGATAGGCCCACAATGACGACGACCCAGAGCGACCTCGCGGGGTTGTCGCGGTTCATCTTCCGCGCCCCCAACTGGTACACGAGTCTGGGCTTCGCGCTGTTCATCGCCGCGATGACCGGCGTCGCGGCGTTCGACTCGGGACAGGTCACCGGCACGTGGCGGGGCCTCTTTTTCATCGGACAGGACGCGTGGGAGGGCATCTTCTTCATCGGCATCCCCACCGTCGTGGCCGGGTTCCTCACCACGGGCGTCGACCGCTTCCTCGGCGGGAAACTCACGCCGAACCGGTCGTCGCTGCTGGCCCTCGTGGGCGAACTCGTCATCGTCGTGTTCGTGATCGCGGCCGCCATCGTGTCGGTGGTGACGCCCCTGAGCCAGAAGTTTGTGTTCGACGCTCTCGTGGTGGCGCTGGCGTCCGTGTTCGCCCTCCGCCTGCTGGTGGTGATGGCCGTCTCCCGGTCGTCGCTCCTCGTGGCGTCGGTGCCCGCCAGCCTCCAGACCGTCACCGCGGCCGTCCTCCTGTTCGTCTACAGCGGAACCGTCCGCTTCCTGGAGGTCGGCGGCCCGATACTCGACGCCTACGTCGACTACCTCGCGCGGTCGGACCAGGCCCCGGCGGCGCTTACGGGCGTTCGCCTCGACCACTTCTGGCTCCTCGCGCTGATGTGCGTCCTCTACGCCCTCGCGGTGTACGTCTTCGTCGAGGTCATCGACCGGCCGTGGCGGCGGAGTCTCGGCGTGTCGATGCTCGACTTCCTCCGGGGCTTCATCGGCCACATCGCCGAGGGGTCGCGCGAACTGGAGGACTTCTTCGAGAAACTCGGCGAGGAGGCCGTGGTCCCCGTGACCGTCCTCTCGTTTCGCCGACCCGAGGGCGACGAGAAGGCGCGGTTCGTCCTGCCCATGATACACCCGGGTCCGATGGGCGAGATAGGCGGCGGTAACTTCCCCGAACGGGTGGCCCGACGCTCCGAGGGACTGGCGTTCCCGCCCCACGCCACCGCGGGCCACGACTTCAACCTCGTGACCGAACGCGAGGTGGACACCATCTTGGACGCCGCGGACGCCGCCCACGAACGCATCGAGTACGGCGCGGCCGCTACCCGGTCGGTCCGGACCGAGTCGGGCGAGGCGAAGATGCTGGGACAGCGGTTCGGCGACGACGGCCTCGTGGTCTCGACGTTCGCGCCCGCATTCGCCGACGATGTGGAGTACGCCGTCGGTCTCTCGGCCGCCGCCGAGGCCCGGACGCAGGGGCTCGACGACGTGCTGTTGGTCGACGCCCACAACTCGAACGACGGCCTCAGCGGCCCGGACCTCGGCCACGTCACGCCCGGGTCCACCCGGTCGTTCGACATGATACAGGCCGCGGGGCTCGCGGGCGAGGCGCTCGGCGACGCCGAGGAGGGACCCCTCTCGCTCGGCACCGCGTGGGACCGCACGCCGTGGACGCCGCTGGAGGGCATCGGACCGCTCGGCATCCGCGTCGCGGTCACCGAGGTGGACGACCAGACCACCGCGTACGTCCTCGTGGACGGTAACAACATGGAGCCCGGACTCCGGGACCGCATCGTGGCGGCGCTGACCGGCGCGGCCGGCGAAGCGGACGCGTCCGAGGCCGACGACCGACGGGCGACGGTCGCCGCGGACGGTCGGGGCGACGTGGGGCCGGCCGTCCTCGGCGGGAGCGAGGGCGCGGCGACCGTGGACGTGGCTGAGGTGATGACCACCGACACGCACATCGTGAACACGGTCGAGGCCGACAATCAGGTCGGGGCGGCCATCGACCACGACGAACTCGTGGGGCTGGTCCGCCGCCTCGTGGCGGAGGCCCGCGACGACCTCGACCCCGTCGTCGCGGGGATGGAGTCCGAGCGCACCACCGTGACGGTGTTCGGCAACGACCGGACGGAGACGCTCGCGAGTCACGCCAACGCCGTGGTGGCCATCGGCGGCGCGTTCGCGGCCGCCGTGGTGGTCGCCACGCTCGCGGTGTCCGTCCTCATCTTCTTCCTCACCTGAGGTCGTCGCCGCCGTCGCCGCCGGCGACGAACCCGCCGCGCCCCACCGCGACTCCCGCTCTTACTCTTGCTTTCGCTCCCGTTCCCGCCGTCACTCGCCGTCGCTCCCGCCGGTCGGGGCGTCGCCGGTCACCGGAACCGGAGCGTGCGCTTGTTGATGGCCCCGCAACTCGGGCAGACGTGGCGATACTGTACCCTGTCGCCCGAGGTCGCCGCCTGCCACCCGCCGTCGTCCTCGTGACCGCACTTGGGACACGTCGCCGCCGCGTCTTCGTAGTGCGAGCGCAGGCGGTCGAGCGCGGTGGTGCCGGTTCGTCTCTGGGAAGACATGTGCTAACTATTGACACTGGTGACGTATAGCTCTTTCTCCGGGGGGAGAACACCGCGAGAAGTCCGCCGAGCGCTCACTCCTCGGCGAAGAGCGATTCGACCGCGTCGTGGGCGGCCTGCGCCGCGGCGTCGGCCACCGCCTGCGGGTCGTCCGCGTCGTCGGGTGCGTTGACGTACACGTCGACGTCGAGGACGCCGTCCTCGAACGTGGCGGTCACGTCGAAGTCGTCGACGTCGGACTGCTTGTAGCGGTCGAAGATGACGCCCTCGGCCACCTCGGCGGCGGCCTGGACCACCTCTTCGTCGGTCGGCATCTTACGCGCCGCCGGCGCCGCCGGGACCCATGCCGGGTCCGCCCGGACCGCCGCCCGCGCCGCCCTGGAGCATCTGCTGGAGCTCGCTCTGGAGCTCCTCGAACTGCTCCTGCACGCGGTCTTCCTGCTTGTTCAGCTGTTCGACGCGGACCTCCAGCGAGTCGACCTTGTCCTCGAGGTCGTCGTACGCCTCGTCGTA
This sequence comes from Haloferacaceae archaeon 50, assembly GCA_046097085.1. Classification (GTDB taxonomy): domain Archaea; phylum Halobacteriota; class Halobacteria; order Halobacteriales; family Haloferacaceae. The sequence continues at coordinate 1,260,908 of CP175567.1, forward strand.
CTCCGTCTCGACGAGGAGTTCGCCGATCTCGCGGTACATCACGGTGTCCTCGTCGACGTCCTCGAGGGCGTCGAGCGCCGTCTCGGACTCGTTGAGGGTGGACTCGGCCTGCTGCTTCTGGGCCGCGACCTGCTGAGCGGTCTCCTGAAGGTCCTGCAGTTCTTCGAGTTTCTCCTGCGCCTCAGGGGGAAGGTTACCCTGCATGGTCGCACCGTGGGCGTCCGGCGTGAAAAAGGCCCGTATTCTGGCTGGACCGCGTCTGCGAGCGCTGTCGGCGCGTCCGGCCCGCTACCGGCGATCCCCGCCCTCGTCCTCGTCCACGGCGGTCGCCTCCGCCGCGTCGGCCGCGGCCTCCGCCACGTCGGCGAGGCGGAGCCACGTGTTCGACCCCGCGCGGAGGGCGACGAGGTCCGCGGCGTCGACGCGGACCGTCACCGCGTCGCCGTCGCGCGAGACCGACGCCCTCGACCGGGCGTCGTCTATCTCGCCCTCCTCGACACCGACGCTCTCGGCCACCGTGCGGGCGCGTCGCTCGTCGTCGTAGGTAAGTTCGAGAACGGAACTGTGGTTCACGTGACGGCCCGTCGGTCGGCGGCGGTCAGTTGACGTCGACTTCCTTGACGGTCCGACTGCGCTCTTTGAGGAGCACGCGGTGACCGCAGTACGGACACCGGACGCCGCCGTACTCGTCGAGTTCCACGTCGCGCTTGCACCGGGAACACTTGTAGCTCATTGGATGTGTGAAGGGGTCGTGGAGTCGCTACTGCTCGTCTTCGTCGTCGTCGGACGAGAGCGCCGCGCGGATGGAGCGCCGGACCTGCTTGCCACCGGGGGTCTGCGGGCGGTACGCCCCGCCGGTGAACTTCTCGCCGGTCTCCTCGTTCTCCCAGACGCCGGTGCCGACACGCTTGACGTCGTCGCCGTCGACCGTCGCGTTCTGCATCCCCGCTTCGATCTCGCTGACGCGCCGTCGGGCGACCCGACCGTAGCGCGCGCCGAATCGGCCGGCGCTGCCGACCGACCTGGAATCCTTGACCATAGTACCGCGGACTACCCCGGCCGGACGCATAAACCCTGCGAGTCGCGGCCGCTCCGCGGACGCCGAGAGCCGACCGGGCTCCGGGGGCGCAGTTTAATCATCTCGCGCGTCGTACGAGAACTATGCCAAGTGGGGTACACGCGGTCGTCGGGACCGGTCCGGTCGGGGCCGCGGTGGCGCGCGAACTCCGGCGTCGGGGCGCGCGAGTCCGCGCGGTCAACCGGCGGGGGCGGTCGGACGGCCTCGCTCTCCCCGACGGCGTCGAGGTGGTCGCGGCCGACGTCGCCGACCCCGACGACGCCCGGCGGGCGCTCTCCGACGCCGCGGTCGTGTACCTCTGCGCCAAGCCGGCCGACGACCGCTGGACCGAGGGGTTCCCGCCGCTGATAGACGGGGCCGTGGCGGGCGCGTCCGCGGCCGACGCCGTCCTCGTGTTCGCGGACGACCTCTGGGCCTACGGCCCGGTCGACGGCCCCCTCACCGAGGACCGCCCGGACGACGCCACCGACCCCCTCGGGCGCGCCCGGGCCGACGCGACCCGTCGCCTCCTCGACGCCCACGACGACGGGCGGGTCCGCGCCGCGGTGGGTCGCGCCAGCGACCTCTACGGCCCCGGCGTCCTCGAGTCCGTCGTCGGCTCCCGCGTGTTCGCCAACGCCCTCCGGGACCGTGCGGCGCTGGTCCTCGGCGACCCCGACCAGCCACACACCTACACGTTCGTCGACGACTTCGCGCGGGCGCTCGTGACCCTCGGCGAGCGCTCCGAGGCGTGGGGTCGGGTGTGGCACGTCCCCTCCGCGCCGACGCTCACCACCCGCGAGTTCGTGCGCGAGGTGTACGAGGCGGCCGACGCGACGCCGCGGATGCGCGCCCTGCCCGGGTGGGCGATGCGCGCTCTCGGCCTCGTGAGTCCGCGGATGCGCCGCCTCTCGGGGGTGCGGTACCTCTACACTCGGCCGTTCGTGGTCGACCACGGCGCGTTCGAGTCGGCGTTCGGCGCGGACCCGACGCCCCACGCCGAGGCCGTCCGGCGGACGCTCGACTGGTACGCCGAGGAGGTCTCCTTCGAGGACGAACGCCACAACGGACCGCTGGCCACGGGGACCCCTACGGGCGTGTAGCAGTCGTAGTCGGCGTCGTGGTCGGCGACCGCGCCGGACTGGTCACCTCTCCCCACCTCACTGGAGGTCGGCCTCCGCCAGCGCCTCGTTGAGGTCGTCTCTGACCCGTTCGCCCGTCTCGCGGTCCATCGCCGTCGTGACCACGCGGTTCTCCTGCACGCTCGACCCGTCGCGCAGGAGGAGACGGACGTTGCCGTTGCCGTCGGCGCGGGTCACCTTGGCCCGGAGGCCCGACTGGGACCCCTTCCCCCCCGCGTCGATGGGGCCGGGCACTATCTTCTTGACGTGCGGGTGCTCTGCCACCGTCGAGATGGCGGTGCGGCCCTTGCGTCCCCCGATGAGCGTGGTGTGTCGCCCGCCGAGTTTCTCGCGCGGCGGCGTGTCGACCACTTCGAGCGCTCGCTCCCCCCGGGACTCGACCACCGACGTCACGGGGTCGTCCTCGCGGACGCGGTAGAACTCGTAGTGGAGTTGGGCCCGCACCTCGCGGATGACGTCCCGGTCGCCCGCGGCGTACACCGCCTCCGGGCGCTTCCGGCGTATCTCGTCGGCTATCAGCCCCGCGAAGTTGCGGAGTTCGACCGGTCGGGTGCGCTCCCCGTCCTCCGGCACCGTCGTCACCGTCGTCTCGCCCACGACCTCCTCGTCGTCGAGCATGGTGAGGGTGGCCCGGTCGCGGGCCGCCTCGACCACCACGGCGTCGCAGTTGGCGGTGTCGCACGTGAGACAGTAGTCCCCGGGTTTGTCGAGTGGCGTGCCGCACCGCCCGCAGTTCATGTCGGAACGTGATTCGCGCCGCGTAAAACTCCGTCCCTTTGCGGACGGCGATTCGGGCCGCTCGGCCGCCCTGCGGGGGTTTCGAACTATGCAAGTCGAACGCTGATGGGGGGAGAGAGCGAAGGCTAAGTATGTCGTCGCTTCCCAACGGCTACCCTCACCAAGCCCGATTCAAGGACCAGACCGCCTCCGTCGAGGAACTGCCCTCCGACGTGCAGGACCGCATCCGGGAGTGGTCCAAGTTCGAGGTCGAGTTAGCCGTACTCGAGGACGCCCCCGAGACGTTCGTCGACTACCTGCGGCAGCTCGCGACGGTGCCGGGCATCGAGGAGTCGGTGCGCCAGTTCGACGCCCACCCCTACGAGGTGCGCTACCTCGACGGCCTCGACAACGAACTGCGGTACGCGCTCGAACTCCCCGACCCGCCCGGGTGGCGCTTCTACTGCGAGGACCGCCGCCACGCGGCCGAGGGGTACGACTTCGAACTCCGCTTCTCGCCCCCGGGCGACTTCTGGGAGGTGGACACCCACGTCGTGACCGTGATGAACGGCTACCTCTGCGACTGGGGCATCGAACGCGGCGCCGAGATGCGCGACACCATCCTGTCGGGCACCGGCGAGACGCTCCCCGAAGCCTCGGCGGCCGACAGCCACCGCCTCGTCTGCGAACGCGCCCGCCTCCACGACGTGGTTGTCGAGTTCTTCGAGGCGTTCGACGGCTACGACCTCCACGAGGAGGAGATAGCCGGGTTGCCGGTGCGGCCGGACCCCGAGGGCGAGTAACGAGTAACGGGTAGCGAGGGTAGTCGACGCCGGCGACGATCCGGAGTCGGGCCCCCCGCGCCGGCCGCTCAGAGGTCGAGCGACCCCGTCTTGAGGTACTCCCTGAGGAGCACCGTCGCGTAGGACCCCTTGGGAAGCGAGAACGAGAACGTCAGTTCGCCCTTGCCGTCACCGTCGTCCTCTTCTCCGCCCCGGCATACGTCCACGCCCGTCCGGAGCAGCACCGCGCGCCGCGTCCCCTTCGAGTGGAACTCCTCCGGCAGGTCGAAGTCGGACGGCGAGAGGTCGAGGTCGGACAGCACCGCGCGCTCTATCTCCCCGGGTTCGCCGTCCCCTAACTCCGTCTCCGTGCCGACCAGCGGCGCGGTCACGAACGCCCGCCCACGGGCGCAGTGGCGCGCCACGACGTCCACGCGGTCCTCGGTGACCCGTTGGAGGCGGTCCGCGTCGGGCAGGGCGAGGTCCGCCGGCGCGTCGCGGTCGGCGAAACAGACCACGTCGCCCGCCACGGGCCGGTCGAACGGGAGGCCGCGCCGGAGTCGCTCGCTCAGCATCAGGTTGAACGCGTACGACTGCGCCGCGTTCACGAACAGGCGCTGGAGGTTGCTCGGCACGGCCTCCAGCGCGTGCCGGAAGTCCTCGGGGGTCTCCGCGCCGTCGTCGGCGAGGCGGTGGAGCATCGACCGCTCGTAGCCGAGGCGGCGGGGCATCCCCTCCAGCGCCGCCCCCCAGTCGGGGTCGTCGCTCGCGGCCTGTTCGTCGACGAACGCGCGCGCCGCCCGCGTGTCGTCGGGTTCGGCCTCGGCGGGGTTGCCGACGTACGCGAGGACGGCCCCGCGCCACTCCCCGCGCGCGACCCGCAGGCCGACCTCGTGGGTGACGGGCCGGACGCTGCCGAAGCGCTGGTGGCCGAAGTAGTTGGGGACGCCGACGCGCGCGCCGCCCGCCGCGTCGGACGCCGCCGCCTCCCCGGCAGTCCCCGCGAACGCCCGCAGGTCGGCGGTCACGGCGGCGGCGTTCTCCGGACACTCCGCGTCGCGCACCCGCACCTCGAACGCGTTGCCCGCGAGGTCGCCGAACGCCAGCGACCGGCCGAACCGCCCGACTACCACCACGTCGGCGTCGCGCACCGCGGGCAGGTCGTCGGGGTCGACGCCGCGCACGCTGAACAGTTGGGTCGTGACCGCGCGCTTGTCCTTCGTGCCCGCCCACGACACCCGTTCGCGCGAGATACCCATCGCGTCCGCGATTCGCTTGGCGAAGTCGTTGGTGTCCCAGCCGCGCAGACTGACCCGGAGGAGAAGGTGGGGGTAGGCGCCGGGGTCGGCGTCGACGGGTTCGGGCGAGACGGTCTCCAGTTCGCGCACCCGGAAGTCGTCGGCGTCGGTCCGGAGGCGGCCGCCGGTGCCGTCGGCGTCGCTCGCGTAGAACTCGACGCCGACCCGTCGCTCGCTCGGGTGCCCCTCGCGCATCAGTAGAGCGAGAGGTCGCCCGTCACGCGGTCGACCTCGTCGTCGGGGCCGGGTCCCACCGCGAGGGCTGTCACGGTGCCGGGTTCGAGTTGCGTGTGTCCGGCGTCGCGGACCACGGCGTTGGGCAGGCCGGCGTGTTCGGCGGCGTCAGCCAGTCGGAACAGTTCGTCCTCGCCGTTCGCCTTCAGGACCACCTTCTTCTGACCCTCGCCTTTCCACTCCTTTCGCGTGCGGTCGTCGGTGTCCTCGTACGCCGACAGTGAGGCGTGTGCGACCTGCGCGGCGAGTTTCCCCTGCCCCATCCCGATGTCCGTCCGCGCGACGATGGCCTGTTTCATACCCGCTCTCGTCGGCCCGGCGGTATATCTCCTGCCATCGTCCCGCGAAGGCGCCGACGGCGACGGTGGGAGACCCCGCGGCGCGGGCGCGCCCCGCGCCCGTCAGTCGTCGGAGGGGGGCGACGACGTCGTGTCGGTGCCCAACGACGGCGCGCCCCGAATCTTGGGGGTGATGGGGTCGCCGTGGACGAGTTCCGAGAGCACGAAGCGCACCGTCTCGACCACGACCATGACTATCATGGGGAGGAAGAAGAAGCCGTACCACCCGAACAGCATGGGGCCGAAGATGTACGAGAACATCAGGAGCCCCACGTGTATCTTCCGCCCGGTGATGTACGGCTGGATGGCCATCTGGGGGAAGAGGTCGAGTGCGAGGACGCAGACGACGAGCACCACGAGGGGAAACCCGTACCCCACGTTGGGGTTCTGCATCGTCATTAGCGTGAGGTAGCCCACGACAGGGATGTAGACGAGTTTGCCCACCACGATGGGGACGAGGCTGGAGACGCCCGTCAGCACCGCGAGCACGAGCGGAATCGGGATGTTGACCCCCTCGGGGCCGAGTATGTTCACGCCGTAGTAGACCACGGCGGCGATGACCGACATCACGCCCACGAACACGAGGTTGCCGTAGAAGATGGTCTCGAGGTCGTTGTCGATGGCGTTCACGTAGGCGTGCCCCGCCGTCCCCTCGGAGGCGATGCGGTGTTCGAACCACTTCGTGATGCGGTCGTCGTCCCGGAGGAGGAAGAACGCGAGCGACAGCGCCAGCGAGAGGTGGAGCAGGCCGGTGGCCACGATGCTGAGCACCTGCGCGCCCTGCGCCAAGAACTGCTGGAGCGACCCCGCGTTCTGGCGGAGCGTCTGGACGGGGTTCTGCGTCAGGTCGGTCACGAACTGCCACTGCCCCTTCGGGAGCGGTCCGATGCCGAAGTAGCGCTGGAGCGCTCCCTCGAACGCCGCGGGGAGCGAGACCATCGTGCCGCCACCCCCGCCGCTGAGACTGCTCACGAGCACGAACCCGGTGTACGCCAGCAGTCCGAGCACCGGGAGGACGACGCCGGCCATAGTGACCGTCGCGGCGATGCTGTCGGAGTTGGTGTTCTCGTGAACCTTGTCGTACAGCGGTCTGACCGCGTAGTAGAAGAAGAGCGCGAGCACGAACGTCCCGACGAACGAGTAGAGGATGAACGCCACCGAGAGCGCGAGGGTGACCACCACCAGCCACCACCACGCGCGGTTCCGGTCCATGTCCCCGACGATGTCCAGGTTTGCCATTACGCCTCGTTCGCTTCCCTCGAATGGAAAGCTTGTGCCCGAACCGGCCCCGCCCGTGACCGATTCCTTTACCCCCCTCGGGCGTCGCCACACGCACGTGATACTCTCCGACGCCGACCTGCTCCGGCGTCTCGAAGCGGGGGACTTGGTGGTCGACCCCCTCGACGACGTGGACATGCAGGTCCAGCCAGCGAGCATCGACCTCCGGTTGGGGACGGAGTTCCTCGAGTTCAAGCGCACCAACATCGCGTGCATCCACCCCGACCGCGACGCCGAGGTGAGCGAGTACGTGGAGGAGACCTACGTCCCCGAGGGCGAGGAGTTCATCCTCCACCCCGGCGACTTCGTGCTCGGCACCACCAAGGAGCGAGTCGAGGTACCGCCGGACCTCCTCGCCACCGTCGAGGGGCGGTCCTCGCTCGGCCGCCTCGCCATCGTCATCCACGCCACCGCCGGCATCGTCGACCCCGGCTACGAGGGGCAGATAACCCTCGAACTCTCGAATCTCGGCACCGCGCCCGTGGCGCTCACCCCCGGCATGCGCGTCTCCCAGTTGGTGTTCACCGAACTCAAGAACCCGGCCGAGCGACCGTACGGCGCGGAGCGCGGGTCGAAGTACCAGGGTCAGCGGGGGCCCCAAGCCTCGCGCATCGGGTCCGACCCCGAGTTCGACAGATGAGGTTCGTCGAGGAGATAGTGGTCGAGGAGTTCCTCCCCACGTTCCGGTCGATGCTGGCGGAGGACCTCAGAGACCGGGGGTTCACCCAGAGCGAGGTGGCCGAGGCGCTCGGCATCAGCCAGAGCGCCGTCTCGAAGTACGCCCACGGCGAGGTGAGTCGCAACGGCGAGATTCTGGAGGACGAACGCGTCCGGGAGCTGGTGGACCGCGTCGGCGAGGGGTTCGAGACGGGCGACATGACGCCCGTGCAGGCGCTGGTGGAGGCCGAGGTGCTGGTGCGCCAACTGGAGGAGGGGGACCTGCTGGCCGCCCTCCACGAGGAGGCGATGCCGGGCCTCGCCGAGTTCGAGGGGTCGCTGTCGGTCCACGACCCCGACTCGGCGCTCCGGCGGGCCGAGCAGGTCCGCTCGTCGGTGCGCCGGGGACTCCGCATCCTCACCAACACGCCCGGGTTCGCGGGCCTCATCCCCAACGTCGGGTCGAACCTCGTGGAGTGTCTGCCCGACGCGACCACCATCGAGGACGTGGCGGGCGTCCCCGGGCGCATCTTCGACGTGAAGGGGCAGGCGACCGTGCCCGGCGACCCCGAGTTCGGCGTGAGCGAACACGTCGCCGGCGTCCTCCTGTCGGCGCGCGAGGGGGGTCTCGACCACCGCGCCGCCCTCAACGTCCGGTACGACCCCGACCTCGTGGCGGCCCTCTCCGAGGCAGGCTACGTGACGGTCGAGTTCGACTCCGAGGGTCCCGACGACCCCATCGTCGACGCCGTGGCGGAGTGGGCGTCCGCCTGCGACGACTCCGGCGACGGCGGCGACGAGGCCCCGAGCGAACCGCTCGTGCTCTACCAGACCGGCGGCTACGGCATCGAACCCATCACGTACGTCCTCGCGCCCGACGCGTCCGCGGCGGCCACGGCGGTGCGCCGCACGTTCGGACGGCGGTAGCGCCGCCGGCTTCCGCGACCGCCGCCGGGTTCAGTGACCGCCGCCGCCGTCCGAGCGACCGCGGAGCCGACGCGCTTTCGACCCTCCGCGCCGAACCCCGCCCCATGTCGGAGTCGGACGGCGTCGCGGCGACGCAGGAGTTCTACACGCGGTGGGCGCGGGCGTACGACTTCGTCGCTCGGCGGACGCCCGGCGTCGGCGGCCTGCGCGAGGCGGCGGCCGACGCCCTCGCGCCCGCCCGCGGCGACACCGTGGTCGAGATGGGCTGTGGCACGGGCGCGAACCTCCCGTACCTCCGGGAGCGAGTCGGCCCCGAGGGGCGCGTCGTGGGCGTCGACTTCACGCCGGGCGTGGTGCGCGTGGCGCGCGACCGCGTGGCCGCCGAGGGGTGGGAGAACGTGGGCGTGGTCCGGGGGGACGCCACGCGCCCGCCCGTCGCCGCGAGCGAGGTGGACGCGGTGTTCGCGTCGTTCGTCTCGGGGATGCTCGCCGACCCGGCGGCCGCGGTCCGCGACTGGGCGTCGCTCGCGGGGCCGGGCGGCCGAGTCGGCCTCCTCGACCTCGCGCGGAGCACTCGGTCGTCGGGCGCGCCGCTCAACCTCCTGTTCCGGGGGCTGGTGGTCGCCTCGGCCCCGCCGGGGTCGCGGTTCGGGACGGCCGCGTCGCCCACCCGCAGCCTCGACCGGCGCGTGGCCGCGGCCCACCGCCAACTCCGGTCGTCGTGTTCCGACCTCGCGCGCGACGTGCGCGCCCTCGGGTTCGCCCGCCTGTCGGCCGGGACCGTCCGGGACGACGCGGCATAAGGTCGGAGGCGCCGCCGCCGCGGACGACCGCTCCGCGGGCGTGCGCGCCCCGCGACCCCGCGACGAACTCTTTTGTCGCCCCGGACGAAAGTCCGCCCATGGACGCGACGCAGACGCGCGAGGTGAGCGCCCCGTGAACATGCTCGTGGACGGCGAGTGGACGCGCGACGCAGACGACTACACGAACGACTCCGGCGAGTTCGACCGGCAGGAGACCACCTTCCGCGACTGGGTGGGCGGGCGCGCGGCCTCCGACCCCGACGCCGAGGCGGCCGAGGCCGACCCCGAGTTCCCCGTCGAGTCGGGGCGCTACCACCTCTACATCTCGCGGGCGTGCCCGTGGGCCCACCGCACCGCGATGACGCGCGCGCTGAAGGGTCTCGACGACGCGGTGTCGCTCTCTATCGTCGAACCGGTCCGTCACGACGACGGGTGGGAGTTCTCCGAGGAGTACCCCGACCCCCTCTACGGCGAGTCGTACCTCCGCGACGTCTACGTCCGGGCCGACTCGGGGTACACCGGCCGCGTGACGGTCCCCGTCCTCTGGGACAAAGAGCACGAGACCGTCGTGAACAACGAGTCCGAGGAGATAATGCGGATGCTCGACGTGGCGTTCGACCCCCTCGCCGAACGCGACGTGGACCTCTACCCCGAGGGCTACCGCGACGACGTGGACCGTATCATCGACGAGATATACGACCCTATCAACAACGGCGTCTACCGCGCGGGGTTCGCCGACGCGCAGTCGGCGTACGACGACGCCGTGGACGACCTGTTCGACGCTCTCGACCGCTGGGAGTCGGTCCTCGACGACCAGCGCTACCTCGCGGGCGACGTCCTCACCGAGGCGGACCTCGCCATGTTCGCCACGCTCGTGCGGTTCGACCACGTCTACCACACCCACTTCAAATGTAACCGACGGGCGATACACGAGTACCCCAACCTCTGGAACTACACGAAGGAACTCTACGGACTGCCGGGCGTGGCCCGGACGGTGAACGTAGAGCACATCGTGGACCACTACTACCGGAGCCACGACGACGTGAACCCGAAGGGTCTCGTGCCGACGGGGCCGGACATCGACTTCGGCGCGCCCCACGACCGGGACCGTCTCCCGGGCGGGCCGCCCGCGGCGCTCGAACCCGCCGCCGACCCGGCCGAGTGAGGCGGGCGGCGGCGCGTCCGCCGCGCCGGGACCGTCGAACGCCGACCCGCGGCCGCAATGCTTTCCGACCTCGCCCTCGCATTTCAGGCTAGTCTCATGAACGACATCGTCACCGCGGCCACCAAGGTCGCAAAGCGTCTCCGCGACGACCAGGAAGACCCGTCCCCGTCCGAGATAGCGTCGGCCGTCGACGAAGCCACCGACCAGAGCCAGAACCAGAACCCCTCGGCGCTCGAACAGTACGCCAAGAAGGCCGCGCTCATCGGCGCGGTGGCCCTCGCGCGGCGGTACCTCTCCGACGACCAGTCGGAGGGCATCGACGAGGACGCCACGCGCGTCGAGGTGGTCGACCCCGACGAGCGAGAGGCGTCGTCGACCCGGTCGACGAGCGAGTCCGAGGAGTCGAGCGGCGGCCTCTTCTCGCTGAAGCGGCTGGCGTTCCTCGGCGTCGTCGCCGGCGCGGGCTACGTCGCGGTCAAGAAACTCCGCTCCAAGGGCGAACAGCACACGCTCGAAGAGTGGGACGAGCCCTCCGCCACCGCAGACGAGACAGAGGGCACGTCCGAGGACGTCAGCGACCACGACGTGGACATCGGCGCGGGCCAGGCCGAGGACGACGAGAGCGAGTCGAGCACCACGACCGACGTCAGCGACGTCGCCGACGGCGAACCGGTCGACGCCGACGACAACGAGGCCGCCGACGTCGAGGACAACGAGGCTATCGGCGTCGACGACGACACCGTGGCCGCCGACCCCGGCGAGGTCGCCGTCGAGGAGGACGTTGCCGAGGAAGCCGGAGCCGACGAAGACGAGGACGAGGACGAAGACGAGCGCGTCAGCCAGTCCGAGTAAGTCGCCTCACCCAGTCCAGCCTTTTTTCGCTCGAAGCGAGCACCGACAGAGAAGAGACAGCGGCGCCGCCGGATGACCGCCTCCGACGCCGCACGGCCGCGGATTCGGTCCGGGGTCGGCTCTCACTCGGACCCGGCGTCGCTCTCGGATTCGAGGTCGCCCGAGCGGATGGCCGCCTCCGCCGCCTCCAGCGCCGCGTCGGGGTCGAACGCCTCCGCTATCCGTTCCAGTTCCGCGCGGGGTTCGTCGCGGAGGTCGCAGGCGTGGGCGGTCACGTTCGGCACCGCGCGGAGGATGTTGTCGACGATGGGGACGGCGGCGGTCCGCGCCGACCGCGAGAGGGGGTTGAGGTCTATCACTATCTCGGTCTTGCCCTGCGCGGCCAGCGCCTCGGCCCGGTCGCCGTCCTCCAGCGGAACCAGCACCACGTCGGCCGCGCCGATGCCGTCCGCGTCCACCTTGGCTCGCTCGTGGGAGAGCCCCGGGATGCGGCCGTCGGCCGCCAGCCCCTTGACCTCCGACGCGCCGTGGTTTCGGAGGTGGGCGGCGATGGCCTCCATGCGCTCGTCGGTCCGGTTGAACAGGTTCACTTCCACGTCCGCGCCCGTGACCTCGGCGAGTTCGACCGTCTCGGACGGCACCAGCGCCGCCACGTTCCCGTTGACCGAGAGGACGGGGTGGTCGGCCAGCAGGAGGTGGGCCGCCGCGGCGCGCGCGGCGTCGTCGGCGCTGGGGAGGGTGCGCTCTCCGAGCAGGTAGTCGAACGCCTCGCCCCGGCCCTCCGCGATGAGGCCCTGCGGACTCGTGATGCCCTTCTCGACCCCTTCCTCGATGCGGTGGCGCGTGACCAGCGACTCGTACCGCGGGTGGTCCTCGGGGACCTCCGTCTCCGACATACGCCCGTCTTACGGACCGGAGGCTAAAATGGTCGTCTATGTGCGTCCGCCGTCGGCCCGTCGTTCGCACCGCCGTCGGTCCGCGCCCTCCGACACCATCGTCGCGCCCCCGGGGTGGGCGCGCGCGACGCGCGGGTCGTAGCCGGCGTCCGAGAGGTCGGTCCCGAACGCGAACACCGTGTCGCCGAGCATCGCCATCGCGGCGGTCCCGCCCGCGTCGGTCACGTCGTCGACCACCTCGGCCACGGCGTCGGTCAGCAGGCCCGCCTCCCGCGCGAACCGCACCGAGGCCGCCGCGAACGTCTCCAGCGAGGGGTCGTCCCGGAGGCGTTCCAGCGCTCGTTCGCCGGCGCGCGTGAGGCGGGCCGTGTCGCCCGTCAGCACCTCCTCGGTCGACACCGGCCCGAACGAGAGATACTCGACGCGGGGGCTGGCGGGGATGCCGTCGAGGCGTCCGTGCCCCGGCGCGCCGGGTTCGAGGCGGATGGGGAGTCCGCCGCGGGCCTGCGCCATCACGTCCCCGAGGCCGGTGTCCGACTCCACCTCCGCGACGTGCGTGAGTTCGACCAGTTCGTTCTCGGAGCGCCCGCGGCCGAAGGCGGCGTTGGTCGCCAGCGCCGTCCCGAGCGACGCCGCCCCCGAGACGCCGAACCCCGCGCCGAGGGGTAGGTCGCTCTCCAGAACCACGTCGGCGGTGGCATCGAGGGCGTCGAGTACCCGCTCGACGGGTGCCATCTCGACCGGCCGGCCGTCGAACGTTATCGCCGTCTCCTCGGCCGGTTCGACGGTGGTGCGGACGCCGTCCGCGAGGGTGACGCCCGCGCCGCGCGACCCCGCGGCCGCCGGGTCGTCCGCCGGGTGCGCGCTGAAGAAACCGGTGACGTGCCCGGGCACGAACGCGGCGGCCGCACGCGCCCCGCGCCCCGAATCGAAACTCATCGACGGACCTTCGTGCGGCACGGTTTAAGGATTGCAGGTTCGCCCGCGCCGGGGCCGAGACCGAGGCCGACATCGGAACCGGAACCGAGAGACGGCCCGCACGCGACGGGTCGCCCGCGTCACGTTACGTCACGTCGGCCGGACGCGCCCTTGGGGGTGCTGCTCGGTCGAGACGGCTATCTCGTCTCGCTCGCCCAGTTGCTCCAACTGCCGTTTCACCTCGTCCTGCGACAGTCCGCCGATTATCTCGGCGATGTCGATGAGCTGCTGGCGCGGGATGCCCGGCCCCGGCCCGCCGGTGTCGAACGACTCGCGACCGCCCTCCGGCAGGGCGTCGACGAGGTAGGTGACTATCTCGTACACGTCGTCCTCACCGCCGAGCGCCTCGTGCCACTCCAAGGGGAACTTACTGACGCGCCCGTCGCCGACGTCGTACAGCGCGCCCACGTCGACCCACGTCTCGCTCTCGACTAGCTGCTCGTCGATAGCCTCGCGGACGCCCTCGGGCTTGTAGTGCGAGTCCTCCTCGGCGAGGCGTTCGACGTACGCCTCCACGAGGTCAACCGGCGCGCCGTAGTGGCCGTCGTCGTGATGTCGCTCTATCAACCCGACGAGGTCGTTCACTATCAGCGTCTCTCCCTCGTGGAACGCCTCGTCGAGGACGTCCTGTCTGAACTCGGGCATGGTGCGGAATTACACCTACCTACGAATAAGGGAAGTGGCTCCTGAAAGAAAGGTCGGGTCGGCCCGCGGCGGCGCCCCCGTCCGCCGGCGCGTCTCCCCGACGAGGAACGGGCGGTCCGGCGAGACGGTGCGCGCCTCTGAGGCCCGCTGCGTCTTCGCCCTACGCTACGGGCTCAGACGCTGACGGTCGCGCGGGAAGAGGACGGCCTCGCGGATGTTCGGCAGGTCGAGCATCGTCATGATGAGGCGCTCGCCGCCGAGCCCCCACCCGGCGTGGGGCGGCATGCCGTACTTGAACATCTTGGTGTAGTACTCGAACTGGTCGGGGTCGAGCCCCTGCTGTTCGAAGCCCTGAATCAGGCGCTCGTGGCGGTGTTCACGCTGGCCGCCCGACACGAGTTCCATGCGCGGGTGCATCATGTCGAACCCCGTCGAGAGCGTCTCGTCGTCGTCGTGGTCCTTGATGTAGAACGGCTTCACCTCGCTGGGCCAGTCGGTGACGAAGTAGTGCCCGCCCACGTCGTCGCCGAGGGCCTTCTCGGCCTCCGTCGAGAGGTCGTCGCCCCAGACGAGCTGTTCGTCGAGTTCGCCCGTCGCGTTGACCCGCTCGATGGCCTCCTCGTAGGAGAGGCGGGGGAACGACTCCTCGGGCACCTCGAACTCGTCTTCGTACTCCAGCGTCTCCAACTGCTCGCGGCAGTTCTCGGCGACGCCCTCGTAGGCCGCCTTCACTATCGACTCGCACGCGTCCATCGCGTCCTCGTGGTCGTAGAAGGCGCTCTCGAAGTCGATGGAGGTGGCCTCGTTGAGGTGACGGGGGGTGTTGTGCTCCTCCGCGCGGAAGATGGGGCCTATCTCGAAGACGCGCTCCAGCCCCGACCCGACCATCAGCTGCTTGAACAGCTGGGGCGATTGGTTCATGAACGCCTCGCGGCCGAAGTAGGTGATGGGGAACAGTTCGGTCCCGCCCTCCGTGCCCGTGGCGACTATCTTGGGCGTGTTTATCTCGGTGGCGCGGAGCGCGCGGAACTGCTCGCGGACCGACCGGAGCACCTCGGCGCGTATCTCGAAGATGGCCTTGACCTCGGGCTTCCGGAGGTCGAGCGTGCGGTTGTCGAGGCGGGTCGAGAGCTCCGACTCCACCTTCCCGGAGGGGTCGAGCGGCAGTTCGGGGTCGGCCTCGGCGACCACCTCGACCTCCTCGGGGGTTATCTCGACGCCCGTGGGCGCGCGGGGCTCCTCCTCCACCTCGCCCGTGACGGTGATGACGCTCTCGCGGTGGACGCCCAGCCCCGTCTCCACGAGGTCGTCGTCCATCTCGTCTTTCTCGAACTTGACCTGAATCTTGCCGGTCGTGTCGCGCAGGATGAGGAACGCGATGCCGCCGAGGTCCCGTATCTCGTGGACCCACCCGGCGACCGTCGCGGTCTCGCCGGGCTCCGCGTCGGCGGTGTAGGTTCTACCCTTCATACACCGACCTTTCCGGGGGTCCATCATAAAAACGGTCTTTTCGCGCTCCCGGCGGGGCGTCGCCAGCCGACTGCTGTCGGCCGTCAGCCGGTAGCCGTCGGTCGTCTGTCGCTGGTCGCCGGTCGTCTGTCGCTGGTCGCCGGCCGTCGGTCGTGGGCGGCCGCGACCCCGACCCGCGGGCGGGCTCAGACCGCGTGTATCGGCACGTCGAGGTCGCGGAGCATCCGGTCGGTGAGGCTCCCCAACAGCGGCTTGTCGGGGTCCGACCGCCCGCGCCGTCCCATCACCACGAGGTCGACGCCGTGTTCCTTGACGTACTCGCGGAGTTCCTCGTGGGGGATGCCCGACCGCACGTCGGTCACGCACTCGACGCCCGCCTCCTCCGCCGCGCGCCGCACGTCGTCCGTGTACTCGCGGCCCTTGTTCTCCAGTCGCCTCCGCGTCTCCTTGATGTCGCTCGGCACCGCGACGAACCCCGCGTCCCCCACGTCCATCACGTAGATGGTGTGGATGGTCGCGCCGTCCGCGGCCGCGAGGTCCACGGCGTGTTTGGTCGCCCGCTTCGCGGCCTTGCTCCCGTCCGTCGGGACGAGGATGTCGGTGTACGTTGGCATATCGCTAGGTACGCCGCCGACACCGATAAGTGCGACTGCGGTTCGCAGGCTCCGAAAACGGCGGTTTCGGGGTTCACTGCGGCGGTTCGAAGGAGAGCCCCGGGTCGTCCGTCCGCGCGTCGGCGCGCCGTTCAGCCGTCGGCGTCCGGTGGACGCGCCGTTCAGTCGCCGGCTTCCGCGCGGCGGTCGGCGTGGGCGTCTTTCGCTCCTTCGACCGTCTCGCGCACCGCGTCGACGCCCTCGTCGTGGAGCAGGTCGCCCACGACGATGGTGTCGGCGTGTCGGGCCATCTCGTTCGCGGAGTCGTAGTCGCGGATGCCGCCGCCGTAGAACAGGGTGGCGTCGTCGAGGGCGTCGTGGGCGGCGGCCACCTTCTCGGTGTCGCCGAACGTCCCGGAGTACTCGACGTACACTATCTCCTGTCCGAACATCCGCTCGGCGACGCGGGCGTAGGCCGCCACGTCGTCGGCTTCGAGGTCGGTTTCGGCGTCGGTGAGTTGGGCGACGGAGGCCTCGGGGTTGAGTACGATGTACGCCTCGGTGTGCGTGCGGTCCCAGTCGAGGCCGTTGTCGATGCGGACCCACTCCTTGTGCGCGCCGGTTATCCAGAAGCGGTCGCCGGCGTTGAACACCGTCGGGATGAGGTAGCCGTCGAGAGCCTCGTCGTCGGTGACGACGCCGGGGTTCGAGGGTTCCTGATACAGGGGGACGTCGTACTCCTCGCACGCGTCGATGACGCGTTGCATCTTGTCGGCGGTGATGTCGAGGGTGCCGCCTATCTCGATGGCGTCGGTACCCGTCTGACACACGTCCTCGAACGTCTCCCCGTCGACGAGGTCCTTGTCGGGGTCGACTTTGAGGACGTGGTCCCACTCGGTCCACGGCCCGGTCATTGGGTGGATTACTCCGCCCAGCGGATAAAAAGGGTCCGAATCACTCAGTGTGACGGGGCTCCGTCTCGGTCGGCGTCCGCGCGAGTCGGTTTCAGTTGGCCTTCGCCTGCCACTCGCGCACGCGGTCGGCGCCGACGCCGTCCACCCGCGCGGCCACGTCGTCGGGTTCGGCCGACTTCAGCCCCGCGAGGTCCTCGATGCCTGCGGCTTCGAGTTTCTCCGCCGTCTTCTCGCCGATGCCCTCGACGGTCTCCAGTTCCGACCCGTTCTGCTGGGCCTGATACTCCCGGAAGTTGCAGATGGGACAGCCGAGGTCCCACGGCTCCCGGTCGCCGTCGTACGTGATGCGGAGGTGGGGCAGGTCATGTTCCTCGCAGGTCTCGTCGGTCACCTCGATGTCGCCCCGGCGGGGCAGGGGCAGCGAGTAGTCGCAGTCGGGGTAGCGCGTGCACCCGACGAGGCGCGCGCCCGACCGGAGGCGCTTGATGGCGAGTTCGCCGCCGTGCTCCTCTTCGACGGCTTCGCCGTCACCAGACGCGGACGCGTCTGGTTGGCTCACGGAAGCGTCGCTTCCGTGAACGTCTCCGTCTCGCGGCGTCTCCGACGCCGCGCTCTCCCCGCACTCCGGACACGCCCCGATGACCACGTCCTCCTCGGCGTCGGCCTGTTCGGCCTTGCAGAGCGGACAGCCGTGGACGAACGTCTTGCGCCCCGCGAGCATCTTTATCTCGTGGAGGTCGTGTTCGTCGCAGGTCTCCTCCAGTATCAGCGGCTTGCCCGTCGAGGGGAGCGGGAGGGTGTACTCGCAGTCGGGGTAGCCGTCGCAGCCGATGAAGTACGAGCCGTGACGGCTCTGGCGCACCACGAGGTCGTGGCCCGACTCGGGGCAGGGGCCGACGGTCTTGTCGGCCTTGAGCGACTTCTGGAGGTGGTCGCCGAGTTCTTCG
The DNA here is from genome assembly GCA_046097085.1 of Haloferacaceae archaeon 50. Classification (GTDB taxonomy): domain Archaea; phylum Halobacteriota; class Halobacteria; order Halobacteriales; family Haloferacaceae. The sequence goes on from CP175567.1 coordinate 1,278,601, forward strand.
CGGGACTCCATCAGGCCCTCGAACACGTCGCGGAGGAGTTCGCGCGACTCCGCGGTCACGTCGTCGAGCGTCGCCTCCCCCCGCGAGATGGCCTGCATGTCGGCCTCGAGTTGGGCGGTCATGTCCTCGCTCACGATGTTGTCGGCGAACTCCTCGCTGGCCTCGACCACGGCGCGCGCGAGGCGGGTGGGTCGCGGCGGGTCGCTCTCGATGTACCCCCGGTCGTAGAGCTTCTGTATCACGTCGTGGCGGGTGGCCTTGGTGCCGATGCCCATCTGCTCCATGGTCTCGATGAGGCGCGACTGGCCGTACCGCCGCGGCGGTTGGGTCTGCTTCTCCTCGAACCGGGTGTCGGTCACCGCGAGTTCCTCGCCCTCCTCCACGTCGGGCACGATGCTCTCTGAGGAGTTGAAGTAGGGGTAGACGTCGTGGTAGCCCGGCCGCACGAGGCGCTTGCCGTTGGCCTTGAGCGAGAGCCCCCCGGTCTCGGCGACCACCCGGAGGTGCTCCCACTCGGCAGACTCGGCGACGGTGGCGAAAAAGCGCCGCACCACGAGTTCGTACACGTCCCACTCGTCCTCGGAGAGGTCCGACCGGGAGGGAAGTTCGCCCGTCGGGTGGATGGGCGGGTGGTCGGTGGTCTCCTCGTCGCCCGCCGTGGGTTCGATGTCGTCGCGTTCGAGCAGCGACCGCGCGTCGTCGCCGAACGTCCGGTTCGACGTGAACTCGTCGAGGAGTTCCCGCGGGTCGAGGTCGTCGGGGTAGACGGTGTTGTCGGTGCGGGGGTAGGTGACGTAGCCGGCGGTGTAGAGGTCCTCGGCGATGCTCATGGCTCGCTGGGCGGAGTAGCCCAGACTGCTGGCCGCGCGGATGAACTGCGTGGTGTTGAACGGCGCGGGCGGGTCGTCGGTCCGGGTGCGCCGGCGCACGGACTCCACCGTCGCGGCCGTGGCCCCCCGGAGCGTCTCGTAGGCCGCCTCGGCGTCGTCCTCGTCCCAGACGCGTTCGGCCTCGGTGCCGTCCTCCTCGTCGAGGTAGAAGTACTGCGCCTCGAACGGGTCGGTGTCGCTGTTCGCCCCCTTCTGCAGGTCGGCGAACAGTTCCCAGTAGTCTTCGGGGTCGAACGCCTCTATCTCGCGCTCGCGGTCCACGATGAGTTTGAGCGTCGGCCCCTGCACGCGGCCGACCGAGATGAAGTCGTCGCCGAGTTGGCGCGCGGACAGCGAGAGGAAGCGGGTCAGCGCGGCCCCCCACACGAGGTCGACTATCTGTCGGGCCTCGCCCGCCGCCGCGAGGTCGAAGTCGAGTTCGTCGGGGTTCTCGAACGCCTCGGTCACCTCGCGCTTCGTGATGGAGGAGAACCGGACGCGGTCGACGGGCACCTCCTCGTTGACCGCGCGCACGAGTTCGTACGCCTCCTTCCCGATGAGTTCGCCCTCGCGGTCGTAGTCGGTGGCGATGGTGACGCGGCGCGCCCGCCGGGCGAGTCGCCGGAGGGCGGCCACGATGTTCTCCTGCGTCGGGCGCTTCTCGACGGGCGCGTCGATGAGTTCGACCGGTTCGACGTCCCGCCAGTCGTTGTACTCCCCGGGGAAGTCGACGCCGACGACGTGCCCCGACAGGCCGATGCAGCGCTTGCCGCCCCACTTGTAGACGTTCACGCCGTTCTTCCGCTCGGCCTCGGCGGACCCGCCGCTCAGGATGTCCGCGATGCGGCGGGCGGCGTTGTCCTTCTCCGTGATTATCAGCTCGGGCCCGTTACTCATCGCCTCGTGGTAGGTGAACCCCGGGCCTAAATCTTTCGCGACCGGCGAGAGAGCGTCTCAGAGCGCCGGAATCGCGCGTGCGCATTATGCGGCCGTGCGTCGCGAGCGCACGCGAAAAGAACTGTCCACGTCGCCGAGAGGTCACCGCGGCGCGTCGCCTTCACCGTCGCCGTCGTCCGTCGCCTTCACCGTCGGCAGTCGTCAGTCGGCGGTCGACGCCCTACCCGTCCAGACGCTCGCGGAGCAACTGGTTGACGCTCCCGGGGTCGGCGCTCCCCTTCGACTTCTGCATCACCTGCCCCACGAGGAAGTTGAGCGCGCCGTCCTCGCCCGCGTGGTAGTCGTCGACCGCGTCGGGGTTCTCCTCTATTGCCTCCTCGACGAACGCGGCCACCTCGTCGCCGCCTGTCTTCCCGAGGCCCTCGGCGTCGACCACGTCGTCGGGGGCCGCGCCCTCGTCGAGCATCCGGCGCAGGACTATCTCCTCGGCGTTCTTCACGGTTATCTCGTCTTCCGCGACCAGTTCCACGAGGCGCTTGAACTCGTCGAGGCGGTCCTCGACGTCCCCGACGGTCATGTCGCGGTAGTTGAGTTCGCCCAGCAGGTTGTCCGCCACCCACGTCGCCGCGAGGTCCGGGTCGAACGTCTCGGCCACCTCCTCGTAGAAGTCCGCGACGGCCTTGGTGGAGGTGAGCTTCGAGGCCGACTCGGCGTCGAGGCCGTACTCCTCGCGGAACCGCTCCCGGCGGGCGTCGGGGAGTTCGGGGATGGCTATCTCGTCTTTCCAGTCGGCCACCTGCAGCGGCGGGATGTCGGCCTCCGCGAAGTAGCGGTAGTCCTTCTCCTCCTCCTTCGAGCGCATCGAGACGGTGATGCCCCGCGACTCGTCCCAGTGGCGCGTCTCCTGTTCGACGGCGCGTCCGCGCTCGACGGCGTTGCGCTGGCGGGTCACCTCGTAGGCGAGCGCCTTCTCCGCGCCCTTGTGACTGGAGATGTTCTTGACCTCCGTGCGGTTGGCGGCCGCGAGGGCGTCCTCGCCGACGCCGCCCTCGTCGTCGAACTCCTCGCTCGGCACCAGCGAGATGTTGGCGTCGACCCGGAGGCTGCCGTCGCGGGTGGAGTCGAACACGCCCAGATACTCGAGCACCTCCTCCAGTTTGGCGAGGAAGCGCCGGACCTCCTTGGGACTCCGGAAGTCGGGTTCGGTGACTATCTCCATCAGCGGCGTGCCCGCGCGGTTGTAGTTCACCAGCGTGTAGTCGGCGGTGTCGATGCTGCCGCCCTTGTGCTGGAGGCTCCCCGGGTCCTCTTCGAGGTGGGCGCGCCGCACGTCGATGGTTCGGCGCTCGCCCTCTATCTCCACCTCCAGCGACCCGTCCTGACAGATGGGGGCGTCGTACTGGGTTATCTGGAAGTTCTTCGGGAGGTCGGGGTAGTAGTAGTTCTTCCGGTGGAACCGCGTCTCCGCGGGGATGTCGGCGTCGAGGGCCTTCCCCACCTTCACGGCGGCCTCCACCGCCGCCTCGTTGAGGACGGGGAGCGCCCCCGGCAGGCCGAGACACACCGGGCAGGTCCGCGTGTTCGGTTCCTCGTCGTCCTCGGCGTCGGTCGAACACCCGCAGAATATCTTCGTCTCCGTCTCGAGTTGGACGTGGACCTCCATCCCGATGACGACCGAGAGTTCGCCCTCGGAATCCGAAAGCGCCTGCGCAGTCATTGGCGACGGTTCGACGCGGGAGGGTTAAACAGTAACGCCTCGGCCCGTCCCGTCGCCCGGCCGAACCGTTCGATTCGGCGGCTGACGCGCCCGACGCGTCGGCGCCGCCCGGCGTCGCCGCCGGCGGCTACTCACGGGTTACTGTCACGTTCCTTCTGTTTGTCTGACGTACCTTTATACGCACGGGAACGGGTGAGTGTACGCATGAGCAATCGGGTGGAGGAACTCGAATCGAAGGTCGCGGAACTGCAGGCCGCGGTCAACGGCCTGACGGAGGAACTGGTCGAGACCAAAGAGCGCCTGCGCCAGTTGGAGGACGAGGCGGAGGAAGACTACCCCGTGACGGGGCCGTCGGGCGACGCCGAACCCGCCGACGCCGAGGCGGAATCGCAAGACGAAGGGGCTAAAGCCGACGAGAGCGTCGGTGAGGACACCGAGGCGGAGTCCGAGTCCGAATCCGAATCCGACGAAAGCGACATCATCGTCGCGTAGGGCTCGCGACTCCCCCATCGCGAGCAACCCATGCACATCAAAGAGCTCGTCCTCGACGATTTCAAGAGTTTCGGACGCAAGACTCGGATACCGTTCTACGAGGACTTCACGGTGGTCACCGGCCCCAACGGGTCGGGGAAGAGTAACATCATCGACGGCGTGCTGTTCGCCCTCGGCCTCGCCCGGTCGCACGGCATCAGGGCCGAGAAGCTGACCGACCTCATCTACAATCCGGGCTACGACGACGGCGACGAGAGCGCCGGCCCGAGGGAGGCCAGCGTCACCGTCGTCCTCGACAACGCCGACGGCACGCTCGACCGGACGCAGGTGGTCAACGCCGCCGGCACCGACGACGTCGGCGACGTCGACGAGATAACCATCAAGCGCCGGGTGAAACAGACCGAGGACAACTACTACTCCTACTACTACCTCAACGGCCGCTCGGTCAACCTCTCGGACATACAGGACCTGCTGGCGCAGGCCGGCATCGCGCCCGAGGGGTACAACGTCGTGATGCAGGGCGACGTGACCGAGATAATCAACATGACGCCCCACCAGCGCCGGGGCATCGTGGACGAGATAGCCGGCGTGGCCGAGTTCGACGCCAAGAAGGAGGACGCCTTCGAGGAACTCGGAGCCGTCGAAGAGCGCATCGGCGAGGCCGACCTGCGCATCGAGGAGAAAGAGGAGCGCCTCTCGCAACTGGAGGACGAGCGCGAGACGGCACTGGAGTACCAGTCGCTCCGCGAGGAGCGAGAGGAGTACGAGGGCTACCTCAAGGCCGCCGAACTGGAGGACAAGCGCGAGTCGCTCGCCTCCGTGCGCTCCAACGTCGAGTCGAACGAGGAGGAACTCGCCGCGCGGCAGGAGAAACTCGACACCAAGCAGGGCCGGGTCACCCGTCTGGAGGGGGAGCTAGAGGAGCTCAACCGCGAGATAGAGCGGAAGGGCGAGGACGAACAGCTCCGCATCAAAGGCGAGATAGAGGAGGTCAAAGGCGAGATAGCCCGGCTGGAGACCCAGATAGAAAACGCCGAGGAGAAGATAGCGGAGGCCGAGAACGACCGGCGGCAGGCGTTCGTGGAACTCGACCGGAAGCAGGAGAAACTCAACGAGTACGACGACGAGATACGCGAGGTCAAAGTCGAGAAGGCGTCGGTCAAAAGCGAGATACAGGGACGCCGGTCCGACCTCGCCGAGGTGGAGGCGGAGATAGAGAACGTCGACACCGAGTTCGACGAACTCAAAGCCGACCTCGCGGCGAAGAAGGAGCGACTGGAGGAGCTGAAGACCGAGAAGAACGACCTCCAGCGCGAGAAGGACCGCTTGCTCGACGACGCCCGGCGGCGCTCCAACCAGATAAGCGAGACCCAAGAGGAGTTGGAGGCGGCCCGCGACCGGGTGCCCGAACTCAAGGCGCACCTCTCGGACCTCCACTCGGAACTCGACAAGGCCGAGAAGAACGAGGCCAAGATAGACGGCGTCGTCGCCGACCTGCGCGAGCAGAAGGGCGACCTGCAGGACGACCTTGACGAGGTGAAAGAGGACCTGCAGGCCAAGCAGTCCGAGTACGCCCAACTGGAGGCCAAGGCCGACACCAACGGCGACAACTCGTGGCCCCGCGCCGTCACCACGGTGCTGAACGGGGGCATCGACGGCGTCCACGGCGCGGTGGGCGACCTCGGCTCCGTCTCCGGGGAGTACGCCACCGCCTGCGAGACGGCGGCCGGCGGCCGCCTCGCCAACGTCGTCGTCGACGACGACGGCGTCGGGGCGTCCTGCATCGACTACCTCAAGTCGCGCAACGCGGGGCGCGCGACGTTCCTGCCCATCACCGACATGGACGACCGGGGCCTCCCCCGGAAGCCCTCCCACCCGGGCGTGGTCGACTTCGCGTACAACTTGGTGGAGTTCGACGCGCGGTACTCGGGCATCTTCTCGTACGTCCTCGGATCGACGCTCGTGGTCGAGGACATGGACACCGCGCGCGACCTGATGGGCGACTACCGCCTCGTCACCCTCGACGGCGACCTCGTGGAGAAGTCGGGCGCGATGACCGGCGGGTCGGGCGGCGGGTCGCGCTACTCGTTCTCGAAGTCGGGCAAGGGTCGCCTCGAACGCGTCGCCGAGGAGATATCCTCGCTCGAAGACGACCGGCGCGAACTCCGCGACGAGGTGCGCGCCGTCGAGGAGAAACTCGACGACGCGCGCGACCGGAAGGCCGACGCCGCCGACCGCGTGCGCTCGCTCGAGAGCGACGTGGCGGACGCGGAGGACGACGTGGACGCGGCCCAGGCCCGCATCGAGGAACTGGAGGCCGAATTCGACGACCTCCGCGAGGAGCGCGAGTCGGTCGACGAGGAGATGACCGAACTCGACGAGCGCATCTCCGAGACGGCCGACGAGATAGCCGACGTCGAGGCCGACATCGCGGAGTTGGAGGCCGAACTCGAGGACTCGAAGATACCCGAACTCACCACGAAGGCCGACGACATCCGGGCCGACATCGACGAGGCGGAAGACCGGATGGACGACCTCGACGCCCGCCTCAACGAACTCCAGTTGGAACGGGAGTACGCCGAGGACGCGGTCGACGACCTGAACGACACCATCGAGACGGCCCAAGAGCGGAAGGCCGACGCACAGGAGACCGTCGCGGAGACCGAAGCGGAGATAGAAGCACAGGAGGAACGCCTTGAGGAGAAACGCGAGGCCGTCTCCGAACTGGAGGAGGAACTCGCGGAACTCAAAGCGGAGCGCTCCGACCTGAAGGCGGACCTGACCGAGGCGAAGGAGGAACGCGACGCCGCCGAGGAGCGCGTGTCGTCGGTGGAGTCGCGCCTCGACGGCCTGCGCGACAGGGCCGAGCGTCTGGAGTGGGAGATAGACGAACTCGAAGCCGAGGTTGGCGAGTACGACGCCGACGAGATACCCGACCACGACACGGTGGAGTCGGAGATAGAGCGCCTGACCGAGGAGATGGAGGCGCTCGAACCGGTCAACATGCTCGCCATCGACGAGTACGACGACGTGAAGGCCGACCTCGACGACCTGCAGGAGCGCCGGGACGTGCTGGTCGAGGAGCGAGACGGCATCCGGGAGCGCATCGAGCAGTACGAGTCCCAGAAGAAACGGACGTTCATGGACGCCTACGAGGCCATCGACACCCACTTTCAGGACATCTTCGAGCGCCTGTCGAACGGGACGGGCGAACTCCACCTCGAAGACTCCGAGGACCCGTTCGAGGGCGGCCTCACCATGAAGGCCCAACCCGGCGACAAGCCGGTCCAGCGCCTCGACGCCATGTCGGGGGGCGAGAAGTCGCTGACCGCGCTCGCGTTCATCTTCGCCATCCAGCGCCACAACCCCGCGCCGTTCTACGCGCTCGACGAGGTGGACGCGTTCCTCGACGCGGCCAACGCCGAACGCGTGGGCGAGATGGTGGACTCGCTCGCCGGCGACGCCCAGTTCGTCGTCGTCTCGCACCGCTCGGCGCTGCTCGAACGCTCGGAGCGCGCCATCGGCGTCACGATGCAGGGCGACAACGTCAGCGCCGTGACGGGCATCCAGTTGGGCGACGGCGACGGCGACGGCGACGAGGAACCGGAGGTGCCCGCGGATGACTGACGGCGGCCGCGGCGAGACCGAGAGCGACGGTGACGGCGGCCGTGACGCCGACGGTGGCGGGGACGCCGACGCCGAGGCCGACGAACTCGACTTCGAGTTCTCGCTGACCGACGACGCCCGCGACGGCGACGACGCGGGCGCGGACACGGGCGCGAACGCGGGCGCGCCGGCCCCCTTCGGCGGCGACGCCGCCGCGAACGGCGAGGCGGCCGACGACGAGTCCGGGGCGTCGACCGCTCGGGCGACGAACGGGGAGGCCGCGGACGCCGAGGCGGCGGCCGAGGGCGCGGACGCCGACGGCGTGAGCGCCGACGCCGGGCGGGACGCGCCCCTCGAAGCCGTCGACGTCGACGTCGGCGCGGATGCGGACGCCCGCGGCGACGCCGACGACGAGGTGGAACCCGTCGAACTGCTGGTGCAACTCGCCGAGGAGGGCGAGATAGAGCCGTGGGACATCGACGTGGTGACCGTCACGGACACCTTCCTCGAACGCTTGGACGAGACGGACCTCCGCACGTCGGGGCGGGCGCTGTTCTACGCGAGCGTCCTGCTCCGGATGAAGTCGGACGCTCTCCTCGCCCCCGACGACGACGAGTCCGACGAGGCGGACGCGGAGCCGTGGGAGGTGGCCATGCGCGGCGACCCGGCGGCGAACGGGGAGGGCGGCGGCGACGGCTTCGACCCGGTGGACGCCCTCGAAGCCGAGATGGACCGCCGCCTCGACCGCAAGCACGCCCGTGGGTCGCCCGAGACGCTCGACGAACTCGTGCGCGAACTCCGCGAGGCCGAACGCGGGTCGTGGTGGAAGGAGTCGCGGTCGTACGACACCTCCGACTCGCCGCAGGGGTACGGCCGCGGCACGCAGACGCTCGACTACCACGGCGGCGACGACCTCCGCCGCGGCGGCGAACCCACCGAGTCCGACGTGACGGGCACGACCCACACGGAGGACATCGAGACGACCATCGAGGAGGTGCGCGCGGCCCTGCGAGAGCAGTACGACGCCGGCCGGGCGGAGGTACTGTTCGCGGAGGTGAGCGACGTGGCCGAGACGCCGGTCACGACGTACCTCGCGCTCCTGTTCCTGTCGCACCGCGGCGACGTGCGCCTCCAGCAGGACGACCTGTTCGGCGACCTGTGGATTCGAGACCCGGCGGCCGACGCCGCGCCCGACGAGGCCGTCGCCGACTGACCGCCGCGGACGACGGCCGCGGACCCCGACCCCCCGCCCGCGCCCGCCTCACTGCTCCTGTTCGGGCGTGGTGAACGGGATGATGGCCGCGGTGCGCTGGGTCACCGTGGCGATGCGCAGGATGTACGCGAACAACAGCGCGAGCGGCAGGAACCCCACGGTCACGACGACGAGTATCGTCGCCGGCAGGTGGCGCGTGAGCACGTTCGCGCCCGTCGGCTCGGAGAGCGACAGCAGAGCCGCGGCGGTCACGATTTCGGCCGGGACGCCGGCGTAGAGGAGTCGACGCGACAGCGCCGAGAGCTCGTCCTGCAGGTAGACGCTCTTGAAGTACTGACGCGCGACGTCTATCTCCTGCAGGCGGTCGATGAGTTCGTCGAGCGTCTGGCGCGTGGGACCCGCGAGGTTCTCGCCGTGGCTGTGGCGGATGCGGCGCGCGAAGTTGATGTGCCTCGCGTAGTTGGTGGTGAGCGTCGTCGACAGCACGTGGAAGGTCGAGCCGTCCTCGTTCACGAGCAGGTCCGTGACGGAGTCGACGTGGTCGGTGAGACTGTCGACGAGCGAGTTCACGTCGTCGAGCGCCGCTCCGTCGTAGCGCTCGGCGTCGGCGCGGAGTTCGCGCGCCTCCGCCTCGGTGTTCTCGAACAGGAGGCGGAGAAAGCCCAGCGGTTCGACCGGCGCGACCGACTCGGCGGCCTCCTCCACCTCGTCGCGGTAGTCGATGACGTTCCGTATCTGGGTCTGGAGTTCGCCCGGCGACTGGAGTTCGCGCCCCAGCAGGAGTTGGTTGATGGACACAACGACGGTGATGAGCGTGATGTTGCCGCCGACGAGACTGCTCAGGAGGTAGTAGATAGGGTCGTTGTTCACCGCGATGTCCCCGACGACTTCCAGCGTCGCCAGACAGACGAACACGACGCCGAGGACGCCGAGAGCCACCGCGTGCCGGTCGCCGTCGAGGAGGAGCCACTCCCTCACAGTCTGTCGTTTCTGGCTCAACTCGTGTTCTATCTCCGCAGAGAGAGGGGCGTCGTCGTCGTCGCTCACGGACGCCGGTACGACGACGACGCTCAAAGGCTCACGGGCCGCGTATCGAGCGAGGAGGCGGGGGTCCGGAACGGCGCTGGGACCCGACTCGCCCCGCGCCGCCCGGTCACTCGCCGGTCACTCGTCGCCGACGTACTCGCCGACCAGCGGGTCGAGACGGCGCTTCGTCTCCTCGGGAATCGCCGCCGCGGGCGTGTTGATAGTGCCGTCGAGCGCGGAGTGACAGCCGAACTCGCACTCCTCGGGGAGCGACTCGATGGCCGCCTCCACGACGGCCTTGATGGCCGCCTCGTTTCGCTCGGCGTTCTCCAGCACCTCCTGCAGCGACACCTCGCTGTCCTCCTTCCACACGTCGTAGTCGGTCACGCCCGCCACCGTGGCGTAGCACATCTCCGCCTCGCGGGCGAGTTTGGCCTCCGGCACGGCGGTCATCCCCACCACGTCCCACCCCTGCGAGCGGTAGAACTCGCTCTCGGCGCGGGTGGAGAACTGCGGCCCCTCGATGCAGACGTAGGCGCCCTCGCGCACCACGCTTTCGTCGTCGGTGGCGTCTGCCGCGGCGTCCGCGAGGTGGGTCGAGAGGTCCGGACAGTAGGGTTCGGCGAACTGCTGGTGGACGACTATCTCCTGTCCGCCGCCGAAAAAGGAGAGCGGGCGGCGCTTGGTGCGGTCGAATATCTGGTCGGGAATCACGAGCGTCTGGGGCGGCAGGTCATCGCGGAGGCTCCCGACGGCGTTGCTGGCGAGCACCCGGCTCACTCCCATCTGCTTCAGCGCGTACACGTTCGCCCGGTAGGGTAGGTCCGTCGGCGAGTACTCGTGGTTCTCGCCGTGCCGGGGGACGAACACCACCTCGCGCCCGGTGTCGCCGAACTCCCCGACCGTGAGCGGGGCGCTGGGTTCGCCGAAGGGCGTCTCCACCTCGACCGTGCGCGTCTCGTGCAGGGGAAGCGCCTCGTAGATGCCGCTTCCGCCGATGAATCCGACTGCCATGCAGGTGAGTCCGCCCACCGGCCACAAAACGGTGGGGGGTCGGCCGCGCGGAGTGAGACGGCGGCGCGGCCCTCAGAATATCACGCCGGCTTCGAGCAGGGCGACCACCAGCGTAACGACCGGGACGCTCACGAGCGTCGTGACCAACACCGCGGTGCTGACGTACTCGGCCACGTCGACGCCGTCGACGCTCTCGCCCCCGAACTCGATGACGAGGATGAGCGGCGTGACGGCCGCCGGCATGGCGGTTTCGAGCACGAACACGCGCCCGACTGTGGGGTTGGCGAAGCCGACGAGGAGAGCGACGCCGACGCCGACGACGGGCGAGACGCCCATCTTGAGCAGCGTCGCCGACCCCACGTCCCGTATCGTCCGCCCGTAGTCGGTGCGCGCGAGTTGGATGCCGAGGATGATGAGCATCACCGGGATGGCCGACGTGCCGAGCATGTCGAGCGTGGTCATCAGGGTGGAGTCCGCCGGCGGCACCACTCCCGCCCACCGCGCGAGGAGGGCGGCCGCCACGGCGTACACGAGCGGTAACTCGAACACGCGTCGGACCCCGCGGAGACCCGCCTCGCCGCCGCTCCGTGACGCGACGTACGCGCCGAGGCTGTAGACGAGTACCCCCTGCACCGTCATGAACAGCACCGCCGTGCTCCGGCCGGTGGAGCCGAACGCGAACTCCGAGACGGGGATGCCGTAGTTGCCGGAGTTGGGGAACGCCGACACGAGCACCAGTGCGCTCAGGAACGCCTCGGACTCGCCGAGCATGCGACCGATAGCCTCCGCGACGGCTATCATCGCGAGGTGGAAGACGACCACCGCCACGACAACCTCCAGAAGTATCTCGCCGCTCAGCGAGGTGGTGGCGAGGCTGTGGAACGCCAGCGCCGGGGCGAGCACGTACACCGCGGCGGCGTTGAGTCCGTCGGTGTCCACGTCGCGCACGCGGCCGACGACCGCCCCCGCCCCGGCGATGGCGACGATGGGCAGGATGGCCGACGCGAAGATGGAGAGCAGCGACACACCGACACGAGTCCGGCGCGAGTTACAAGGGCTTCGATGCCGGCGCGGTCGGGCGAAAATCGCCGCCTCGGCGGGGTCCCGAGACCGGGCGACGGGGGCGCGTCTACGCGCCCTCGACGAGGCGCTCCAACTGCTCGGGCGGCACCGCGCCGCGGGCGGCGTGCTCGCCGTACGCGAACGTCGGCACGCCCGTGACGCCGCGGCGCTGGGCCTCGGTGAACCGCTCGCGCACCTCCGCCCGGAGCGACTCGTCGTCGAGCGCCGACCGGACCTCGCTCTCCTCGACGCCGGCGTCCGCCGCGAGTTCGACTAGCAGGTCCGTGTCGCCGATGTCCTCGCCGTCCTTCCAGAGGGCGTCGAAGACCGCCACGTCGAAGTCGAGCCACGTCTCGTAGTCGTGGTGGTTCTTGACGTAGTACGACGCCACCTGCGCGGGGAGGGAGTCGACGTCGGTGGCGATGTCGAGGGACATCTCCACGCCGTACTTCTCCTGCAACCGCCGGACGTTCTCCTTGGCCTGTTCGTAGTAGGCCTCGTCCTTGCCGTCGTCGGCGGAGTCGTCTATCTCGCCGTCGGGGCCGCGCTTCCCGCTCCGAAGGTCGAACGGCCGCCAGTCGACCTCCAGCGGTTCCTCGCGCGTCTCCTGATACCGTCGGAGCGACTCCCGCCCGAGGTAACAGAACGGACACACGTAGTCGGAGTAGACGGTTATCGACTCGGAGTCGGACTGCTGCTGGCTCATCGTGTCCACTTCCGGGCACGCCACAAAAGACGGTTGGTCGGGTGTGCGGGCGCGGCGACCGACCGCTCGGCTGTCAGGTCTCGCGGCCGTCCGCCCCGGCGTCGTCGCGCGCCGCCTTCGCGGCCTCGTAGCGCCGTCGCACCTCGTCGAACAGGTCGCGGCCCACGTCTGTCCGCAGGCGAGGTTCGGCGGTGGCGAAGAACTCGTCGAGGCGGTCGTACGCCCCGAACGCGTCCGACTCGCCGAGGTCGTACCGCTCCTCGCGCTCGTACTTCAGCGCCTGCAGGCACATGTCCAGCAGGTCCATGTCCTTCACGAACCGGGCGACGTCGTCGTCTCGCGCCTCGTAGGCCTCCCAGTCCTCGCGGAGTGCGTCGCCCGCCTCGAGCGGTGCCAGCAGGGCGTCGAGCGCCGCCCGTTCCCGGCGCGCCTTCTCTGCCGGGTCCGGTGTCTCGGCGTCGGGGTCGGCACGCGTCGGCACGTCGCCCGTCCGGGCCTCGGCGACGTCGTGGACGACGGCGAGGCGGGCCGCCCGGTCCGGGTCGACGCCCGCGCGGTCCGCGAACGCGAAACAGAGGAGCGCCACGCCCCACGAGTGGGCGGCCACCGACTCGGGGTCGCGCACCTCCCTGAGTTGCCACCCGGTCCGGCGCTCGTCCTTCAGGTCGAACGCCGCGGTCAGGGCGTCGAGTGCGTCCGCCGGGGAGGCCGCGCTCACGTCGGCGTCCGCGTCGTCGCCGCCAGCGTCGTCTGCGTCGGTGCCGTCCCCGCCCGCGGGGTCGGTGCCTCTCGCCCCGTCCGTCGCGTCCGCGCCGGGGTCGTCCGTCATCGCCCCCGCCCGCCTACGCCCCGACGCCCTCGTTGTCGACGAGTCGCCACGCGTCACTACCCTCGTCGTCCCCCGTCGCCTCCACGAACCCGCGGCGCTCCATCTCGCTCAGCACCTCGTCGAGGCGGTCAGGTTGGGCTATCTCCATCTCGATGCGCTCGACGCTGTGGTACTCCCGGAGGTAGTGGCGCACGTCCTCTCGCTCGAACGTCTCCTCGTCGGCCTTCTCCATCACGCCGCTCACGAGGTCGACCATGTCCTCGATGAAGTTCCACGGGTAGACCACCCACGCCCACTCCTCGAGTCGCTCGCCGATGTAGTCCGGTTCGAACTCCGAGGTCTGGAGGAGTTGGAGCGTAGCGGTCCGCACCTCGTCGGCGTCGCGTTCGGTCACGTACTCGTAGGCGCGTTCGATGGAACCGCCGGTGTCGGCGATGTCGTCGATGATGAGGACGTCCTTGCCCTCGACGCTGCCCTCGGGCATCGGGTACCGGACCTCGGGTTCGCCCGACTTCTGGGCCGTCCCGACGTAGTGCTCCATCTTGAGGCTGGTGAGGTCGTCGAGTCCGAGAAAGTCGCAGACGCACCGTCCCGCGAACCAGCCGCCGCGCGCCAGCGCCACGATGACGTCGGGTTCGAACTCCGCCGCGCGCACGTCGTCGCTCACGTCGCGGCAGAGACCGTAGATGTACTCCCAGTTAGTGATAGTACAGGGGAACTCGTCGGGGAGGTCAGACATGGTTTTTCGTTCCTCGTCGGAAGGTGGCGGTTGGATCCCTTAATTTGTCGGAATCGGTCGCGTCGGACGGGTCGGCCGCGCCGGTCGAGGACGGCCACCAGTGCCAGCGCCGTCGCCCGTCGCGGCGGGCGTCGGCCGCGCACGGCCGCGCGTCACCGTCGCCGAGTAACCGAATATGTTTGCTAAAAGGCTTTAGGTTAACCCCGAAAACTTTCGCGTATGGCGACGACCCGCCGCTCGTTCCTCGCCGGCGTCGCGGCCGCCGCGGGCGTCTCCGGCGGCTGTGCCGCCCGGGGCGAGACCGACGGCGGGGGCGGTCCCGTCTCGCTACTCGCCGCGGGGAGCCTCGACGACGCGCTGGAGAACGGGTTGCGTCCCGGCCTCGACGTTCCGCTCCGGGTCGAGCCCCACGGCTCCGCGGCGGCGGCGCGCATGGTCGCGGAGGGACAGAAGTCGCCCGACGTGGTGTCGCTGGCGGACGTGTCGCTGTTCGACTCGCCGCTCGACCCCGCGTGGTACGCCGAGTTCGCGACCAACGCCCTCGTCGTGGCGTACAACCCCGACACGCCCGGCGGCCGCCGCGTCGGGGCCGCGGGGGCCGACGGCTGGTTCCGGCCGATGCTCGCGGGCGAGGCGCGGGTGGGGCGGACCGACCCGGACGCGGACCCCCTCGGCTACCGCACGCTGTTCGCGTTGGAACTCGCCACGGACCACTACGGCACCGACCGCGACCTGCGCGAGGCCCTCCCGACGCGCGGTCAGACGTACCCCGAGACGCAGTTGGTGGGCCAGTTCGAGACGGGGGCGATAGACGCGGCGTTCACCTACCGCAACATGGCGGTCGAACGCGGCTACGAGTTCGTCGACCTGCCGGCGGCGATAGACCTCTCCGACCCCGCGCGCGCCGACGCGTACGCGTCGGCGACGTACGCGCTCCCCGGCGGCGAGACGGTCCGGGGCGGCGTGATAAGCTACGGGTCGACCGTCCGCCCCGGGCGCGTCCGCGACGCCGTCGTCGACGCGTTCGAGGCGCAGTGCGACGCCGAGTACCTTCGGGAGTTCGGGTTCGGGGTGCCCGAGGACTACCCGCGCTACACGGGAGATGTTCCGGACGCGCTCGCGGGCTGAGGCGCGGCGGGCCGACTGGCTCACCGCGAGTTACGCCCTCGGGGGGCTGCTCCTGCTCTACTACCTCGTCCCCCTGACGGCGCTGGCGGTGGCCCAGCCCCCGTCGTCGGTGGCGGCGCGCCTCGGCGACGCCGACGTGGTCGCCGCCGCGGTCACTTCGCTCGCGTCCGCGACGGTCAGCACCGCACTGGCGGTGACGTGCGGCCTCCCGCTGGCGTACTGGCTGGCGCGCGCCGAGGGGCGGTGGCGGAGCGTCGTGACCGCGGCGGTGGCGCTACCGCTGGTGCTCCCGCCCATCGTAAGCGGGATGGTGCTGCTCACCGTCGTCGGGGGGAACGCGCCGCTCGGTCGGGCCGCCGCGAACCTCGGCCTGCCGCTGACCCGGTCGCTCGCGGGCGTCGTCCTCGCGCAGACGTTCGTGGCGTCGCCGTTCGTGGTGGTGACCGCCAAGGCGGCGTTCGAGGGGGTCGACCGCCGCCTCGAAGACGCCGCGCGGACGCTCGGGCGCGACCGGGTGACCGCGTTCCGACGCGTCACGCTCCCCCTCGCGCGCCCCGGCATCGTCGCGGGCGTCGTCCTCGCGTTCGCCCGGTCGATGGGCGAGTTCGGGGCCACCGTGATGCTGGCGTACTACCCGCGCACCATGCCCGTCGAGATATGGGTGTCGTTCCGCACGCGCGGCCTCGAAGGCGCGTTCCCCGTCGCCGTCATCCTCGCGGCGCTCTCGGTGGTCGTCCTCGCGGTGGTCGAAGCCGTCGGCGCGGACCCGTGGTGACGGGCGGTCGGCCGTCGGGTCCCACTTGCCGGCGCACACACGGACGGGTCGGGCGCGCCCGCGTCGCCGGGTTTTAATACGGCACGCCGGACTCTCCCGGCATGGACCGACGCCGAACCCTCCTCGTGGACGCGTTCGCCGCCGACCCCCTCGCGGGCAACGCCGCCGGGGTGGTGCCCGACGCGTCCGGCCTGTCGGAGTCACAGATGCGCGCCGTCGCGCGCGAACTCTCGGTGAGCGAGACGGCGTTCCTGTTTCCGACGGACACAGACGCGGACGCCGACCGCCGGGTGCGCTACTTCACCCCCGCGCAGGAGGTGGACCTCTGCGGGCACGCCACCATCGCCAGCCACGCCCACCTGTTCGCGGACGGCGCGGTAGACGCCGGCACCCACTCGCTGTCGACCGAGGTGGGCGTCCTGGAGATACGCGTCGAGGAGGACGGCACCGTCTGGATGACGCAGGACGACCCCGAGGTCAGGCGGGTCGACGCCGACTACGACCGCCTCGCGGACGCCCTCGGCGTCCCCGTCGACGCCCTGCGCGACGCGAGCAACCTCCCGGTGGCGTGGGCCTCCACCGGCCTCCCGTTCCTGCTTGTCCCCGTCGCGTTCCTCGAACCCCTCGGGAACGCGTCGCCGGACATGCGGGCGATAGAGGCCCTCGCGGACGAGTACGACGCCACGGGCGTCTACGCGTTCACGTTCGACTCGTTCGAGGCCGATTCGACGCTCCACGCCCGGATGTTCGCGCCCGGCGCGGGCGTGCCGGAGGACCCCGTGACCGGCACCGCCAGCGGCGCGTGCGGGGCGTACCTCCGCGAAGTCGGGGCGTTCGAGACGCGGAGCGAGAGCCGCGACGACGACGAGAGCGGAAGCGAGATGATACCGGAGGAGGCGATGGCCGACGTGAACGTCGACGTGGACGTCGACGGGTTCCCCGACGAGATGCGCTTCGAGCAGGGACACTTCGTCGACCGGCCCGGCTACGTCCGGGTCCGCGTCGACGACGAGGTGCGAGTCGGCGGCCGGGCGGTCACGGCCCTCGACGGGACGCTCGTCGTCCCGCCCGACGACGGCGACGACATCATCGAGGCGTAGGCGACGACATCATCGAGGCGTAGGCGACGACGTTATCGAGGCGTAGACGACGGCGTCATCGAGGGTAGGAGAGCGTTTCGCGCCGCGTCTCAGCCGATGTACCGCAGGTCGTCGTCGGTGGGGACGTTCCCCTGCTGTTGGTTCTGCATCTCCTGTATCTTCCCGACGACCTCCTCCATCTCCTCGGCGCGTTCTTCGAGGGGTTCGAACGGCACCTCGAACCCGAGCGCCGACTGGAGCACTTCGAGCACCGCCTGCGCGCTCTTGGGGTCGACGAGGTAGCCGCTGGTCTCGCCCATGAGACAGGCGGCCTCGATGCCGCGGCGGCCGCCGAGGCCGAGGATGAGGCCGCTCACGCCCACGATGCCGCCCGCGGGTTCGTCCTCGCGGAACTCGACGCCGGCGTCTTCGAGGTCGGACTTGGCGTCGGCGTCGGTGACCGCCCCGAGGACGGCGGGTTCGTCGATGAGTTCGCCCGTGGGGACGCCCCCGAGGGCGTACGCGCGGGAGACGCCGAACTCCTCGGCCACGTCGAGGAAGGTGTCCGTGAGGGTGTAGTGGCCCTCGTTCGACTGCGCCTGATGGTCGCCGGTCAGCACGAGGAGGTCGGTGCCGTCGGCGTCGACGGCGTGGAACTCGGCGTGGACGAGTTCCGCCACCCCGTCGTCGTCGATGGTAACCTGCGGCGGGAACTCGCGGGTGTAGACGCGCCGCACGAGTTCGCCGTCGAACTCCTCCACCAGATGCTCGGCCGCGAGTTTCCCCACGTGGCCCACGCCGGGTAGCCCTTCGACGAACGCCGGGTCGTCGAGGTCCGGGTCCGCGAGGCTCTCTATCTCGATTTCGTCCATGCCCCTAGGGGCGGCCGCGCCGTTTAAGAGAGCGTCGGTCGCCGTGGCGCCGCTTCCCGCCCGCGGCGGGTGGTCGCCGGCCGCGCCCCGTTCCGTCGTCGCCCTCGTCCGGGGAGAACGCTCACGTCCCGGCGGCCCTACCCCAACCCATGGACAGGATTCTCGTCACCGGCGGCCTCGGGGCGACGGGACGCTGGGTCGTCGACCGACTCGCCGACGACGGGGCCGAGGTGGTCTGCGTCGACGTGGACCACCCGGGCTACGAGGCGACGCCGCGAGAGGGCGTGACGTTCCGGGCGGCCGACCTCGCGGACGCGGGCGAGGCGTTCGACCTCGTGGCGTCGGTCGCCCCCGACGCCGTCGTCCACATGGCGGCCCTCCGCTCGCCGGAGCGTCACGCGGGGTCCCGCGTGTTCACGACCAACTCGCTCGCCGCGTACGACGTCCTCGTCGCGGCCGGCCGGGCCGGCGCGCGCGTCGTTCAGGCGTCGTCGGAGGCGGCGTACGGCAACACGTTCGCCGCGGAGCCGAGACTCCCCGACGCCCTCCCGATACCCGAGACCCACCCCTGCCGCCCCGAGGACCCCTACGGCACCTCGAAGGTGGTGGCCGAGGAGGTGGGCGCGATGGTCGCCCGCCGGTTCGGCGTCCCCGTCGCGTCGCTCCGCCTCCCGTGGGTCCAGTTCCCCGGCGAGTACCGGTGTCTCGACGCCGACGCCCGGACCGCCGTCAGCACCTACTGGTCGTACGTGGACGTGCGGGACGTCGCCGGCGCGGTGCGGGCCGCCCTCGACGCGCCGTTCGAGGGTCACGAGGCGGTCAACGTCGCCGCCGCGGAGAACTACCGCGGCCGGCCGACGGTCGACCTGTTCGCGGAGGCGTTCGGGCGCCTCCCCGACGCGTGTTCGCTCTGGGACGAGAGCGAGGCGTCGGCGCACTCGACGGCGAAGGCCGCGGACCTGCTCGACTGGTCGGCGGCGTACGACTGGCGCGAGGCGGCCGAGGCGTCGGTGCCGGCGCCGCGGCTGACGGCGTGACGCGACGGGCGGAGCAGAAAGGAGGCGGAACGTCGGGTCGGCGGGACGGCGCCGAGTGCGGTTACTCCCGGCGCTTCCGCTTCGCGCGCCGCCGGTACTCGCCGTGGGGGTCCTCCGGGTTGAACGGGGCCGGGGCGCTGTTCACGGCGTCCGCGCCGCACTCCGGGCAGGAACGAGACAGCGTGTAGACGGGGCGGTCGTGGTTCGCCCGCCACTCGTCGCAGACCCGGATGTCGGACTTCATCTACTCTTCGCTGGTCTTGCGCTCGCGGTGGTACTCGGCGGTACCGCCCGCGGCCTCGATGGCGTCACTGGCGCGCGCCACGGCGTCTTCGAGCGCCGACTCGGCGGCCTTGTAGTCGGGGGCCTGCACCTTGATGCGGTACTCGGGCGACCCCACGTACGCGATGGTGAGTTGGACGTTGTCGGGGATGTCGCCGTTGCCCTCGGCGGCCTGTAGCGCCTCCTTGATGTGGTCGACGCCGTCGCCGGAGGGACACTCGAGGTCGACGTACCCCGTGACGTTGACGTAGGGGACGGAGACGTTCTCGCGGGCCGTCTCCACGAAGGCCTGCTTGTCGTCCTCGTCCATCTCGACGTCTTCGAGCGCCGACTCGCCGTGGATGGCGGCCTGCTCGAACCCCTCGTACAGCGACTCGTACTCGGCCAGCACCGCGTCGGCGATGGACTGGTACTCCTCGTCGGTGACGTCGTCGCCGAACGCGAGGCCCATCCAGTTGTCGGCCTTCTGCTCGTTCTTCCAGTCCTGTATCTTCTCCTTGCGCTGGTGCTCGTTGACGTCCTTGATCGAGAGGTCTATCTGCTGGGACCCCTCGTCGACGCCGAGCACCTTCGCGACGACCGTCTGTCCCTCGCGGACGTGGTCGCGGACGTTCTTTATCCACCCGCTCGCGACCTCGGAGATGTGGACCAGCCCGCGCTTGTCTTCGTACTCTTCGAGGTCGACGAACACCCCGAAGTCGGCTATCTCGTCGACCTTGCCGACGACGAGTTCGCCGTTATCGGGCCAGCCGCTGTACTTCATCGTTGCTCGACCGTCTCGACGACCTCACCGGAGAACTCCGCGTTGCCGCCGGTCGGCGTCGCCAGCGTGCTCCCGCAGACCGCGCAGTTCACCGCGGTGGAGGCCTTTCCGAAGACTATCTGTTCATTCTCGCAGTCGCTGCAGCGGACCCGGTAGTAGCTTCCGGCCATGATTTACTCCTGGAACTCGAGTCGGCCCGCGCGCCACCCCTCGCGCATGTGGGCCTTGCCGCAGTTCGAGCACCGGTACTTGAGGTTGGTCTTCTTGGTGGGCTTGTCGCCACCGGGCACCTTCGAGAACTTGCCGGCGTTCCCGATGGTGGACTTGCCGCGCTTGGTCTGGCGGGCGTTCCACTTCATCCCGGTCTGGCGACCGGAGCGGACCTTCTCGACCTCTATCTCGTGGTGACCGTTGCAGTGCGGACAGTGCGTGTTGAATCGGCGAGGCATCTGCATAGATATCTACCTTAGTCGGTGTTTGGGGCCGCCCATTAAAACCCGTTTGGTTCGCCGCCGCCGTGTGGTGCCCGGTCACGGGTGGTCCCGTCGCCGTCGGCCCCGACGAGGGACGGGGCACGGGCGAGGCGGAGTGCGCTTCCGAAGTCGTTAAATCGGAACTGTGCGAACGCCCGCCCATGCGGAAGCTCATCATCCACGGCGACCCCGGCATCCGCCGCGGGGCGGTCATCGAACACGACGGCGAGGAGGTCGTCTGCTTCTCCATCGACCGACAGGGCGACTGGCACGGCCCCGACGAGGTCCAACTCTGGTGTACCGTCGGCACCGAGGACGAACACGAGACGTTCATGAAACGGCACTTCGTCCCGCACTTCCTCGACACCGAGGCCGTGGACGCGGAGGCCATCGAGGTCAAGAAGAGGCGCGGCGACCGAATCTGAACCGCCCGTCGGCGGCCGTCGTCTCAGCTCTCGCCGCCGGCCCCGCTCTCCGCGCGCGCTCCGTTCCCGCTCTCGCTCTCGCCGCCCGGCAACGCCCCGCGGTCGACCCGATAAATCGTGACCGCCGGCGCCTCGTAGGCCGTCTCGACGCCCGATAGCTGGCCGAACGGTTCGAGCCGGTCCCCGTAGCGCGCCCGCTCGGAGGGGCCGACCCAGACGTACTCCACTTCGTACTTCCGCAGGACCTCTGCCCGGCGGTCGAGGCTCGTGTACATCGAGTCCACGTCGCGGACCCGGGCGTAGTAGGCGTCGGGGCCGCGGTAGCCTATCTCGTGGCCCCACCCCGCGACGGTGGGCACGCCGGTGAGACTCGCCGCCGGGTTGGCGCTCCACGTGTACATCACCCTCGACCGGGAGTCGCTGCCCTCGCCCGGGTAGACCACGGTGCCCGGCGCGGAGGCCAGCGTGGGCTGTCCCGACCGCTCGTCGAGCCACCGGATGGCGGGCGCCTCCCCCGGGTGCTCCCGCTCCACGAACGCGGTGGCGTCGAGCGTCGGGTCGCCCGCGTGCGCGAAGTGGTTCCCGAGAGCGAGGACGCCGTACACCGACGTGGACACGAGGAGGAGCGCCACGAACCCGACCGAGAGCGCCGTCCGGACCTCGGGAGTCCACGCGCGCCGGAGCGGCGCGAGCGAGTCCGGGAGGCGCGCCCGCGCGGGCGTCGCGTCCCCGGTCGGTCCCCAGACGAGGTCCACGGCGACGACGCCCAGCGCCGGCCCCCAGAGCACCCACACCTGCATGTACGTCTTGAACACGGTGTTCATCCGCCCGGGGCCGGCCTGCTCGCTCACGTAGACGAACTCGACGAGGCCGACGAGGCCCGCCCCGGCGATTATCAGCACCGTCTCGTACCCCACCGGGCGGTCGAGTCGGAGCGCCACCCACCCGAGGACGAGGAGCGGTCCGACCACCAGCAGGACGGCGAGGTTCTCGGCGAGGGCGACGGCGGCGACGACGGCGAACCCGGCGGCGAGGGGGAGCGGCCGCTCGACGCGGAGGCGCGCCACGAGGTAGACGAGGAACGCGGCGACGAACGCGCCGTGGACGAGGAAGAGTGCGCCGAACGTACTCCGACTCGTAGCCGCGAGGACCGCGATGTGCCGCCCGCCCGTGCCCGCGCCGGTGGCCGGCCCGAGGAGGAACGGGAGCGCGAACGGTATCGACGCCACTGCCGCGACGCCCGTCGCGGCGAAGGCGGCGCCGACGCGAACGAGTTCGCGGGCCGCGCGCGACTCGCCGCCTCGCGCGCCGACGCGGGCGGCGCGGCGGGCGACTCCCGCGGGCAGCAGCGACGAGGGGCGGGCCGGCGCGAGCGCCAGCGACAGGAACAGCACGCCGAACACGGAGGGGTAGCTCCACGTGTCCACGACGGCCTGCAACCCCGCGAGGACGGGCACCGCGCCGAACACGAGCGCCCGGCGGCGGCGGAGCGACGTCTCGGGCGCGCGGTAGTACGCGAACGCGAGCGCCGCGGCCAGCAGGAGGAACGGCGTGCCCATCATGTGGGCGTGCAAGTCGCCGTTGAGCCACGAGAACAGGGGGAACTCGTTGATGGTGTCGGGGATGACGCGGCTGGCGGACCAGTAGGAGAACGAGCGTGCGCTCTCTAACACCTCCGCCGCGGAGTACTCGGTGCCCCGGGCCATCCACTCGGCGAGGCGCGTGCGGTAGGGTTCGGGGAGCGAGCGCAGGACGAACCGGGTGGCGGTCACGAGGTTGCTGGCGAACCCCACCGCGAACGCGGCGGCGAGGCCGGCGGGGACCCGGGGCAGGTCACGGTGGTCGGCCACGTTCGACGCGAGGGCGTACGCGCCCGTCACGACCATCCCGTAGAACCCGGCGAGCGCGAGGTTGTACGCGTACCGCGCGGGGGTGAGCGTGAGTTTCGCCAGCGTGGCCACCATCAGGTGGCCGCCGTAGTAGTACTGGACGGGCTCGTTGGCGAACCACACGTCCTCGGGCGGGAGGACGGTCCCTCGGAGCAGCGACTTGAGGAGGCCGTAGTCGAGGAACTTCTCGCCGCCGCCCGCGTGGACCGCGGGGTCGGCGGCGCGGACGGCGACCAGAAACAGGAACGCCGCGCCGAACACCGCGGCGGACTCGGCGACGGGCCGGAGCGACGGGTTCGGCACCGCGGCCGCCGCTGGTCGGAGTTCCCCGTCGCGCAAGGCGTCCCAGTCGAGACCCGCGGCCGCCGCCGCGACGAGGAGTGCGACGACGCCGGCCGCGAGCGCCGCCGGGCCGAAGGAGAGGTGGCCGACCCAGTAGACGGCGGTGGTCAGGACGACCAGCGCGACGGGGAGCGCGAACCCCGCCCCGCGGTCCCGGAAATCCGAGAGCAGGCGGGCGGCGACCGGATACCCCGCGGCGGCGAGGAGACCGTATCCGACGAGCCAGCGTGCGACGAGGGCGTACTCCATCTATTCCGGGGACGGCGTGCCGGAGGCATACACTTTGTGATGCGGTCTAACCGTCGGAAACGTCCCGATTCGGACACTTTATTATCACCCCCGCGTAAGCCGTCGGCATGACTCGTTCAGTCGGGGTAGTGGTCCCCGCGTTCCGTCCCGACACGGACCGCCTCGCGGCGTACGTCCGGGACCTCGCGGACTACCTCGACCCCGCGGTCGTTCGGATAGAACTCGACGACCCCCGTCCGGGCGTGGTGGAGGCGCTCTCCGACCTCCCCGCGGACGTGGGCGTCGCCTCCGCCCGCCGGGGGAAGGGCGCCGCCATCACCGCCGGGTTCGAGGCGCTGTCGACCGACGTGCTGGCGTTCGCCGACGCCGACGGGAGCACCCCCGTCGAGTCGCTGGCGAACGTGATCGACCCCGCCGCGACCGGCGCGGCGGACCTCTCGGTCGGGTCGCGCCGCCACCCCGACGCGACGGTGGCCGCCCACCAGACGCTCGCGCGCCGCCGCCTCGGCGACGGGTTCGCGTGGCTGGCGCGCCAACTCCTCGACGTCGACCTCCACGACTACCAGTGCGGCGCGAAGGCGCTGACCCGCGAGGCGTGGGAGTCCGTCCGGGCGCACCTGTACGAACCCGGCTTCGCGTGGGACATCGAACTCGTGGCCGTCGCCGCGGCGCTCGGGTACCGCGTGACCGAGGTGCCCGTGCGCTGGGAGGACCAACCGGGTTCGACCGTCGACCCGGTGCAGGGCGTGGTCCAACTCGGCCGCGGTCTCCTCGTCTCCCGCCACCGCGCCCGCCTCCTCCGCGAGGACCGACTCCACGCGTTCCTCGACTCGCGTCGCGCCACCGGCCCGGCGCTGGTGGAGCGGTTCACGGCCGACGTGACGGATGAGTAACAGCGACATCCGCGCACTCCTCTCCGGCGTCCGGTTCGGCAAGTTCGCCTCCGTGGGCGCGGTGGGGGCCGTCTTCGACCTCACTACCAGCAGCCTCCTGACCGTCCTCCTCGCCGTGGCCCCCGAGATAGCCAAACTCGTCGGCGCGGAGGTGGCCATCGTTGTGATGTTCGCCATCAACGACCGGTGGACGTTCGCCGACCACGGCCGCGAGGGCCCGTGGCACAAACTCCGCCGCCTCCTCAAGTCGAACCTCGTGCGCTCCGGCGGCCTCGCGGTCCAAGTGCTGGTGGTCCGCGCCCTCGGCAACCTTGACGTGCCCCTCGTCGTGGCCGGCGTGGACGTGTGGACCCTGCTCACGTTCCCCGCCGCCATCGCGGCGTCGATGTTCGTCAACTACGTGGCCGAGAGTCTGTTCACGTGGCGAGTGACCGAGTGACGTGCGGCGCTCTGTGCCCTTCGGCGGCGCGCTACCCACGCGTAAAACTCCCACACGGCGGTCGAAACGCAACCCTTAACAGTCACAGGCCAGTTGTATCTGGTAGCGGGATGGGATAGCCAGGAGATTCCGCCGGGCTCATAACCCGGAGACCGGTAGTTCAAATCTACCTCCCGCTACTCCTGCCGAACTTACCTCCCAAGCGGTGCGTCTCGTCGCGCCGCGACTCCCGTTCGAGCGGTGTCGTTACGAGTAGATTTGAAGTAGACGACGAGGGAGCGGAGCGACCGAGTCGGCGTAGTTCAAATCTACCTCCCGCTACTCCTGCCGAACTTACCTCCCAAGCGGCGCGTCTCGTCGCGCCTCAGGCTCCTCCGTCGCCGGTCTCGTCCGGGTCGTCCGTGTCCGTCCTCGCCTCCGTCTCCGAGTCGCCGAACTCCACGTCCTCCAGTGCCGCGTCGTCGAGCAAGACGACCGTGGGCGAGGTGTACGACCGGTACCGGGCGAGACCCCGCCGGTACCCGACGCGGACGAACGCGAGTCCGACCGCCGTCGCTCCGGCGAGCAGGAGCGCCCGGACGGGGGTGAGACCACGAAGCCAGTCGAGAACGTCGGCGACCGCGTCGTCGTCGGACGCGGTCGCGTCGCCGTCTCCGTCACGTTCGGCCCCGTCGCTCGCGCCGTCGGCGTCGGTGTCGCCGTTCGTGGGGTTCAGTCCCGCCGCCACCTCCTCGCCGTCGGTCAGACCGTCGCCGTCGGTGTCGGCGGCGGCGGGGCGCGTTCCGCGTTCGAACTCGCGGCCGTCGCCGAGGCCGTCACCGTCGGCGTCGACGGCGGCGGGGTCCGTCCCGAACGTGCGCTCTCTGGCGTCCGAGAGTCCGTCTCCGTCCCCGTCCTTCGGCGCGTGTGTCGGCGAGGCGGTCGCCGCCGCGACGGAACCGGTCGCGGCACTCAGAAGCAGGAGGGTGACGAGGAGGGGCGCGCGGGGGGTCATGGTGGAGGGTTCCGTCGGTTCAGATGGACGGCTATCGACAATCAATCCTACGGCTCCGCCGACCCGAGCGACCGCTCAGACGCCGCCGAAGCCGATACGGCTCCCGGAGGACAGGTCGCCGTCGTCCGCCGGGCCGACGTGGTCGAACGCGTACTCGTCGTCCGCGAGGTAGACGGCGCCGTCGGCGACGGTCACCGCGACCCGTTCGAGCGTCGCGCCCTCGCACGGGCCGAAGTCGCAGAAGCCGGAATCACGCTGGAACGTCGCGCCGTGTTTCTGGCAGACTAACTCGCCGTTCCGGACCGCCGCGCCCGCCCCTTTGTCGAGGTTCACGTCGGTCCAGTGCGGACAGTAGTTCTCGAAGGCGACCACCTCGTCGTCCGCGCGGTCCTCGCCGTCGAGACGGGTCAACAGGACTTCGCGTTTATCGCCGTCGCGGCGGACGGTGAAGAGAAACGTCGAGTCGTCGGGCACCTCGTCCAGCGCGGTGATCCGGCGGTCCTCGTCCATGCGCCCCGTTCGGCTGTGGGGGTTTCAACCGTTACGTTCTCGGTCGAACTCGCCGCACGCCGCGGCGACCCGGTCGCGGTAGAGGTGCGAGAGGAGTTTCGTCACCGGGCCGTCGCCCACCTCGATGCCGTCGACCGACGCCACCGGGCGGAGTTCCCACCGGGAACTGGCGAGGAACGCCTCGTCCGCCTCGCGCACCGCGCCGGGGCCGAACCGCCCCTCGCGCACCGGGAGTTCCTCCGACGACGCGAGTTCGAGGACGACCGACCGGGCGACGCGGGGCCGGACCGGCCCCTCCAGACTCGGCGTGCAGAGGGCGTCGTCGCGCACAAAAAAGAGGGCGCTGTCGGCCCCGCCCACCGCGTCGCCGGAGTCGTCGAGCATCAGGGCCTCGTCCGCGCCGGTGACGCGGAGTTCGAGGCGCGCGAGCACGCGGTTCACGTCGCCCGCGACGGACGCCCGCGCGGGCACCGCCCGGTCGGACGTGCGCCGCGTCTTGACGGTCTGGACGGCCGCGGGCGACGGCCGGAAGTCGCCGGGGACCGGGACGGCCTCCACGACCACCGTCGGGTCGAGGTCCGCCGGCGGCGTCAGGTCGTCGACCGGGTCCGCCGGCGCACCCCCGCGACTGACCGTCACTCGCACCACGGCGTCGGGGGCGTCGTTCGCCTCCAGCGTCGCTTCGACTCGGTCGCGGAGCGTCGCGTCGGACACGCCGGGGTCGATTTCGAGGACGTCGCACGACGCCCGGAGGCGGTCGGCGTGGGCCGCCCACTCGAACGGGACGCCGTCGTAGGCGCGGAGGGTCTCGACGGCGGCGTCGCCGAACCGGAACCCGCGGTCGGTCACGGGGACGGCGGTGGCGTCGGCGGGGAGGAGACGGCCGTCGACGTGGTAGACGCGCGTCTCGGGCATGGCGCGGCGTCGGCTACGCGGCCCCCGGGCGAGGGGGCGCGGTCGCCGGGGCGGCGGTCACCGGTCCTTGGCGCGGTCTATCCACCGTCGGACCCGCTTCTCGGACAGGTTTATCTCGGGTGCGAGTTCGGCGGCGTCGGCCGCCGCGAGGTCGGAGACGGTGTGGACGCCCTGCTCTTCGAGGCGTTCCGCGTAGGCGGGGCCGATACCGCGGACCACGTCGACCGACTCCCCGCCGGCCGCGTCGTCGGCCTCGGGTTCGGTCTCGGCGTCGTCCGCGCCGATGTCGACGTCGGTATCGGTGTCGGAGTCGCCCGAGGTGGGTCCGACGCCCTCGTCGGATTCGGCCGCAGAGGCGGCGGACTCGTCGTCGGCCCCCTCGCCGACCGTCGACTCGGCGGTGGCCGCGTCGCCCTCGACGCCCGCTTCGTCGGTCGCGGTCCCGGCCGTGGCGGCTGGTTCCGCGTCGGTGTCCGACTCCGAGGCGTCGGAGGCGGCCTCGTCGGGTTCGGCCGCCTCCTCCGGCGGTCGGTCCTCCTCCGCCGTCGCGGCGGAGTCGGCGCCGGCGTCCGTCTCGGTCGCCGCGTCCGCGTCCGCGTCGCCGGTCCGGTCGACCGATGCGGGTTCCTTGACCGCGGCCTCGGTTTCCGCGTCCGCCTCGGCGCGGGTGTCGCGTTCGACGGTGACGTTCGCGTCACCCCGGCCTCGGTCGGACGATGAGTCCGACAGCCCGAGTAGCGACTTTATCGTGTTGAGCAGACCCATTAGCGTTGGGTTTGCCGCCCTGATATTAAAAACAACCGCACCGTGTGCGCGAGTTGAGGTAACGGTCGCACCGGCGTGAAGCGCGCGAACGCGGCCGAACGCGCGACCCGACGCCGGCTCAGAGGTGGGCGCGGAGCGCCTCGTTCATGGCGTCGACCGGCGCGTCGCGGCCGGTCCACCGCTCGAACGCCTCTACCCCCTGAAACAGGAGCATCCACGCCCCGTCGACGGTGGTCGCGCCCGCCTCGTGCGCCTCCCGCAGGAGGCGGGTGTCGAGCGGCGAGTACACCGCGTCGAGGACCGCGAGGTCGGCGTGGAGGAGGTCGGCCGGCACCGGCGAGTCGTCCGACTCCATCCCCACGCTGGTGGCGTTCACGAGGACGTCGGCGTCGGCCACTCGGTCGAGGCTGTCGAGGCCGCCGCCGGTCGCGCCCGGCACCGACTCGGCGAGCGACGCCGCGCGGTCCGCCGTCCGGTTGGCGACGTGGACGCTCGCGCCCGCGTCAGAGAGGCTGAACGCCGCCGCGCGGCCGGCCCCGCCAGCGCCCACCACCACGGCGTCGGTCCCGGCGAGTTCGACTCCGTGGTGGTCGAACGCCCGGCGCACGCCCGCGGCGTCAGTGTTGTACCCCTTCGGCGTCTCGCCGCCGCCGTCGCCGAACGCCACGGTGTTGACCGCGCCGATGCGCCGGGCCACGTCGTCGGGGTCGACCAACTCCAGCACGTCCTGCTTGAACGGGATGGTCACGTTGAGGCCGGCCACGCCGAGGGCGTCCGCGCCGTCGAGGGCGGTTTCGAGGCGCTCGGGGTCGGGTTCGAACGTGACGTACCGGGCGTCCATGTCGAGGGCGTCATAGGCCGCCTCGTGCATCGGCGGCGACAGCGAGTGTTCCACGGGATTGCCGATGAGGCCGTACACCTGCATGGTGGGGGGAGCGGGGCGGCGACAGATAAGTCGCCCGGACCGGCCGCCCGGGGGCGGGCAGAGCGCCACGGGGCAGCGGGAGTCCGGGGCGCGAGGTGTGGGCGTCTCCCCGGCGTGGTGCGGGGGGCTCTCGGCCCGAAGCAAAAAGGCTACCCGTGAACCGAGTTAGGATAGGACAGATGAGCTCTCGCCTTCGCCATCCGCTCACGGCTGTGTTCGGAGCGGTGTTACTGACGTTACCGTGGATAGGAGTCTGGGCCACCATCGGGACGCACGGCATGTCACCGCTACCGCAGGTGGCCATCGCCGGCGTCGCCGTCCTCGGAGCGGCGTTCCTGCTCGCGTGGGGCGCCGAGTCGGCCGAGAAGGACGTGCCTCGGGCGTTCGCGCTGGCCGTCCTCGCCGTACTGGCGGTGGCACCGGAGTACGCCGTCGACGCCCTGTACGCGTGGCAGGCCGGGATCGACCCCGGGAACAGTCAGGCCGCCAACCTCGCGGTGGCCAACATGACCGGCGCGAACCGCATCCTCATCGGCATCGGGTGGTCGGCCATCGCGCTGTTCTCCATCTACAAGTCGTACCAGGGCACGGACGTGGCCGTCGACGACCGCGAAGGAGTGATGAAGGACGCCGTGCAACTCGACCGCGACATCGCGACGGAGATCGTGTTCCTGCTCGGCGCCACCGTCTTCGCCTTCCTCGTGCCGTTCTCGATTCCCATCGGCGCGGCCAACTCGCCGGGACTCGGCATCGACGCGTTCGACTTCGTCGTGCTGGTGGGCCTGTACTTCCTCTACATCGCGGTCATCATCCGCGCGGGCGGCGAGGAGGTCGAAGAGCAGGTGGGCGTCCCGAAGTACTTCCACGAGAAGTCGCAGAAGGTGCGGGCCGTGTCCGTGCTCCTCTTCTTCTCGTGGTCCGGGTTCGCGCTCCTGACCGCCGTCGAACCGTTCGCGCACGGCCTAGAGCAGCTCGGCCTCCAGTACGGCGTCCCCGAGTTCTTCATGATTCAGTGGTTCGCGCCGCTGGCGAGCGAGGCGCCCGAACTCATCATCGTGGCGTACCTCGTGAACAAGGCGCGCGCGACCGCCGGGTTCAACGCGCTCATCTCCTCGAAGCTCAACCAGTGGACGCTCCTCATCGGGACGCTGGTGCTGGTCTACAGCATCGCACTCGGGACGTACGGCGTGCTTCCGTTCGACTTCAAGCAGGCGCTCGAGATATGGCTCACGGCGGCCCAGAGCTTCTTCGCCATCGCCATCCTCGTCAACTTCGAGATAAGCGTCCGCGAGGCGGTGACGCTGCTCGTGCTGTTCTTGGCGCAGGTGGTCGGTGAGTACTACTTCATCGCGACGCTCTCCGAGGCGGCGGCCGAACAGTACTCCCACCTCCTCCTCGAAGGGTTCACCGTGCTCTACATCGTACTCGGACTGGGACTGTTTGCCGTCCGCATCGAGGCCACCCGCGAGGTGCTCCGGCGCACCGCCGCCACCGTCCGGGGCAAAGAGCACTCGCCCGAAGCCGTGAGCGGCGACGACTGAGGCCCGATTCGGTCCGATCCGGCCATCTCGTCGCGGGCGCTCTGCTCCTCCCCGCCTCACCTCGCCCCGCTTCGACCCGTTTTTACGCCCCCGACGCCTCGTCTCGGACGTGATAGCCGTAGTCGTCAGCCGCGCCGACGAAGCCTCCGAACACATCGGCGACCGCCTCCTCGACGCGGCGTCGTGGGAGGAGTACGCGGACGACGCCCGCCCCGACGCCGAGGGCGGCGGCACCTACTACCGGCGCGACGGTTTCGAACTCCGGACGTTCGACGCGTTGCACATCGAACTCGACCGCCCGGCCGAGGCGTTCTCGGACGCCGACCCCGACCTGCTGGTGTTCGCCTCGCGCCACTCGGGGGAGACCGGACCGCTCCTGACCGCCCACTTCACGGGCAACTTCGGCCCCGCGGACTACGGCGGTGACCCCGGCGCGTTCGCCCGGGCCTGCCCCGCGGCACAGAAGGCCGTCGTGGCCGAACTCGCCGCGCGCGCCCCCGACGGCTACGAGGTCGGTATCGAGGGCACCCACCACGGCCCCACCGACGTGGGCGTCCCCTCGATGTTCGTGGAACTCGGCAGCGGCGAGGAGGAGTGGCGGGACCCGGCGGGCGCGCGCGCCGTCGCGGAGGCGATACTCGCCCTCGGCGACGCCGACGTGCCGGCCGACGACCCGGACGGCCGCCACGTCGTCGGGTTCGGCGGCGGCCACTACGCCCCCCGGTTCGAGCGCATCGTCCGCGGGACCGACTGGACGGTGGGCCACGTCGCCCCCGACTGGCAACTCGACGCCATGGGCGACCCCGCGGCGAACCGCGACACTCTCCGCCGGGCGTTCGAGGCCAGCGCCGCCGAACGCGCCGTCGTCGAGGACGAGGACGCGAACGGGGACCTCGCGGCGGTCGTCGAGGATCTCAGCTACCGCGTGGTGAGCGAGACGTGGGTGCGCGAGACCGACGGCGTCCCCCTGTCGCTCGTCGAGTCGCTGGAGGCCGACCTCTCGCCGATAGACGAGGGCCTCCGGACGGGCGCGGACGTCCCGCAGGCGGCCGAGGGTGCCGGCGACAGCGACGCGGTCGCCGCCGCCGACGCTGACACCGCCGCCGGCGGCGCCTACGAGGTGGTGTCGCTCCCCGACGAGTTGGTGGACGCGGCCCTCGGCGTCGACGCCGACGCCGCGCGGACGGCCGTCGCCGACCGGACCGTGGCCTACGAGACGACGGAGGGGGGCACCCACCCCCGCGGCCGGGCGGCGGTCGCGGACGCCGAGGCGTACGACGGCGTCGTGGACGCCCTCGCGTCGCTCCTCGCCGAGAAGTACGAGGCGGTCGAACGCGACGGCGACGCGGTGGTGGCTCGCGAGACGGCGTTCGACCCCGAGAAGGCGGACACGCTCGGCGTCCCCGAGGGACCGGCGTTCGGCCGCCTCGCCGCCGGCGAGGCGGTGGAGGTGAACGGCAGGCGCATCCCGCCCGAGGAGGTCCGTACCGAACGCACTCACCGGTTCCCCGTCTGAGCGATCCCCCGCCACCGCTTCGACTGGAGGTTCGAGTTGGATTAACGGTACGTTGTGAATGCTAGTATCGAGACACAGACCGTCTGACGGGCGTCGGACGCAAGGGGGAAATATATGAGGCTCCATTTAGAAGCGGACTGCATAACGTATGGACTCTATCGTCGACGACGCAATTGACGAGGCCGAGGAAACGGGGGATGGGGCGACTCGAACCGTCGACGGCCCGGACGGAAACGTAGACGACGACATCACGCGGTCGGGCAAGATGACCGACGACGAACTGCGGGAGGTACTGCAGGACCTCCAGACGAACATCACCGTCGTGGGCTGTGGCGGCGCGGGGGGGAACACCGTCAACCGGATGGCCGAGGAGGGCATCAAGGGGGCGAAACTCGTCGCCGCGAACACGGACGTCCAGCACCTCGTCGACGTGGAGGCCGACACGAAGATTCTGATGGGGGAGCAGAAGACGCAGGGCCGGGGTGCGGGGTCGCTGCCGCAGGTCGGCGAGGAGGCCGCCATCGAGTCCCAAGAGGAGATTTACGACGCCATCGAGGGGTCGGACATGGTGTTCGTGACCGCCGGACTCGGCGGCGGCACCGGCACGGGGTCGGCGCCCGTCGTGGCCAAGGCCGCCCGCGAGTCGGGCGCGCTCACCATCGCCATCGTGACGACGCCGTTCACGGCCGAGGGTGAGGTCCGGCGCACCAACGCCGAGGCGGGCCTCGAACGCCTCCGCGACGTGGCCGACACCGTCATCGTGGTGCCGAACGACCGCCTGCTCGACGCCGTCGGGAAACTCCCCGTCCGGCAGGCGTTCAAGGTGTCCGACGAGGTGCTGATGCGCTCGGTCAAGGGTATCACAGAACTCATCACCAAGCCGGGACTCGTCAACCTCGACTTCGCCGACGTGAAGACGGTGATGGAGCGCGGCGGGGTCGCCATGATAGGACTCGGCGAGTCCGACTCCGAGAGCAAGGCCCAGGACTCCGTGAAGTCGGCGCTCCGGTCGCCGCTCCTCGACGTGGACATCTCGGGCGCGAACTCCGCGCTGGTCAACGTCACCGGCGGGTCCGACATGGCCATCGAGGAGGCCGAGGGCGTCGTCGAGGAGATCTACGACCGCATCGACCCCGACGCGCGCATCATCTGGGGCACCTCCATCGACGAGGAACTCGAAGGGCAGATGCGCACGATGATAGTCGTCACGGGCGTTGAGTCGCCCCAGATTTACGGCCGCAACGAGGCGGCACAGGCGAAGGCCAACCAGCGCCTCGAAGACATAGACTACGTCGAGTAGCGCTCTCGTACCGCCGTCTCTCTCGACTCTGCTCTCCTCTCTCGGGCGTCGTCATCGACCACGCTCGCGTCCCGCCGTCGCACTGTCCGTCGGTCCCCGCCCGCGGCGTCGCGGGGGTTCGCATCAATAGATAGAAAAAGCCCGGCGCCTAAGCCCTCGCCAAGAATGGACGTCAAGTACGACCTTTCGAGCTACGTGCGGGTGCTGAAACTCGCCAGTACCCCCTCGTGGGAGGAGTTCTCCCAGATAGCGACGATTGCGGGCGCCGGCATCGTCCTCGTCGGGTTTCTGGGATTCGTCATCTTCGCCGTCATGAGCTTCCTGCCGGGGGGTCCCTGACCGATGCCGATATTCTCGGTCAAGACCACCGCGAGTCAGGAACGCACCGTGGCCGACATGATAGCCAACCGTGAGGAGGAGGACATACACGCGGTCCTCGCGCCCGACTCGCTGACGAGTTACGTCATGGTCGAGGCCGACGACGACGGTATCATCTCCCGCGTGCTGGAGGAGATACCCCACGCGCGCGGCCTCGTGGAGTCGGGCGGCGTGGTGGGGACCTCCAGCATGGCCGAGGTGGAGCACTTCCTCTCGCCCACGCCGGACGTCGAGGGTATCGCCGAGGGCGACATCGTGGAACTCATCGCCGGCCCGTTCAAAGGCGAGAAGGCGCGGGTTCAGCGCATCGACGAGGGTAAGGACCAAGTGACGGTCGAACTCTACGAGGCGACGGTCCCCATCCCGGTCACCGTCCGCGGCGACCAGATTCGCGTGCTCGACAGCGACGAACGCTAGCGCGTTCGTCTGGCTCTCGCTCGTCGCACTCGCGGGAACAGCGACGAACGCTAGCGCGTTCGTCTGGCTCTCGCTCGTCGCACTCGCGGGAACAGCGACGAACGCTAGCGCGTTCGTCTGGCTCTCGCTCGTCGCACTCGCGGGAACAGCGACGAACGCTAGCGCGTTCGTCTGGCTCTCGCTCGTCGCACTCGCGGGAACAGCGACGAACGCTAGCGCGTTCGTCTGGCTCTCGCTCGTCGCACTCGCGGGAACAGCGACGAACGCTAGCGCGTTCGTCTGGCTCTCGCTCGTCGCACTCGCGGGAACAGCGACGAACGCTAGCGCGTTCGTCTGGCTCTCGCTCGTCGCACTCGCGGGAACAGCGACGAACGCTAGCGCGTTCGTCTGGCTCTCGCTCGTCGCACTCGCGGGAACAGCGACGAACGCCGACGCGGCTTCAGAACTCGGCGTCCGCGGGCGTCTCCTCGCCGTCGAGTTCGGCGACCACCCATTCGAGGTTCGCCTCCTCCTCCACCGCCCGCTTCGTCTCCTCGCGCAGTCGCACCGCCGAGGAGTCGGCGTCGTACGCGCGCACGTACTCCGCGCGGGTGTGCTCGTCGAACGCGTGCCGGATGGCGAAGTAGCCCTCCGGCACCACCGTCCCGCATACCTTGCACTCGTGGCGCTCGTGGTCTCTCGTCTGGTGGACGATAGCCTCCTCCACCGACTCGAACCGGGCGTCGCACCCCTCGATGCCGCACTTCCAGCGGGACATACTCAGACACACGAAAGTGGGGGACAAAACGGTTTCCTCCCTTCCGCCCGCCGCCGTCCGCCGATTCGGTCGAGCGCCGCCGCGGCGACGGAGAGAAATAGCTAACTTTCCGCTCGGCCGACCTATCACCGTGACCGACTCGCCGCCGACGCGCATCGACATGCACGTGAAGGCTCTCGACGCCGACGTCGTCACGCGCGCGAAGGCCCGCGGGCTCGACGCGTTGGTGTACGCGCCCCACTTCACCCGCCTCCCCGACATCCGCGCCCGGGCCGAGCGGTTCTCGGACGACGACCTGACCGTGGTGCCCGCCCGCGAAGTGTTCACCGGGGCGTGGCACGACCGTAAACACGTCCTCGCGGTGGGTCTCTCCGACCCCGTCCCGGACTTCATCACCCTCTCGGGCGCGATGGCCGAGTTCGAACGGCAGGACGCGGCGGTGCTGGTCCCCCACCCCGAGTTCCTGAACGTGAGCCTCGACGCGTCCGACGTGGCGCAGTACGCCGACGTCGTCGACGCCGTGGAGACCCACAACGCGAAACTCCGCCGCTGGCACAACCGCCGGGCGCGCGCCGCCGCGCGCGAGACGGGGCTCCCGGCGTTCGGGTCGTCCTACGCTCACCTCCTGGGGACCGTGGGCGAGGCGTGGACCGCGTTCGACGCCGAGATACGCTCCGCGGCGGACCTCGTCGAGGCGCTCCGGTCCGGGGCGTCCCGCCGCGTGATGCGCCGGCGCGGCGCGGCCCACTACCTCCGCGGCCTCGCGGAGTTCGCCCACCTCGGGTACGAGAACTCGTGGGAGAAGGTGGACCGGATACTGCTGTCGGGGACGGAGGCGACGCACCCGGGACACATCGCCTACGACGGCCGGTTCGAGGACGTGCGCGTCTACTGACACCGGCGCTATGCGCTCAGACTCGCCATCGAGGTGACGAGCGCGCTCAACGCGCCGTCGAGGGGGGTGACGTAGACGTGGAACGCGGCGAGCACCGCGAGTTCGAGGCCGGTGACGGCGACGGTCACGAGGTCGGCCCACTTGCTCGACACCGGGACGCCCGCAGGGAAACTGTACTCCTTCTCCAGCGGGTAGAACAGCGCGATGCCGCGCTTACTCCCCAGCATGTCGAGGACGTAGTGGGTGGCGACGCCGACCCAGACGTAGTGGAGGTTCTCGAAGAGGAACGGGTAGGCGACGAACACCCCGAGCACCGGGAGGTTGTGGAACGTCTTGCGGTGGCGGCCGAACGCGGTGTCCACGTCGGGGAACAGCGCTCCCAGCACCACGGGCACTGAGAGTTCCGCGATGGCGACGAACGTCGGCACGTCGCCCGACGGTTCGAGCACGTACCCCAGCCCGATACTCAACAGCACGGCGTTCAGAACGTGGCCCCGCTTGTTCATCGAGCGAGGTATGTCAGGGGGAGGGGACAAACGTTTCCATCCGCTCAGAAGACGAAAGAGCGAACACCCGCGACTCCGTGTCGCCGGTATGGACTACGACGAACCCCTGTTCTATCACGTCATCCAGTACGCCGCCAACGCGGACCGCGACGTGGTCGACATGGTGAGCGGGAGCCCCGACTGGGACCCGCCGTCGGCGCTCCGGGACGGCCTCCACGAGTACGCCGACGCCCCGCCCGCGGCGTTCCAGTACGCCCCGAGCGAGGGGCTCCCGGGTCTCCGTGGAGAGATAGCCGCCCGGCGGAACGTCTCGCGGGACCGGGTCGTCGTGACCAACGGCGCGGCCGAGGCCAACTACCTCGCGCTGGCGGGCGCACTCGACCGCGACGTCGGCGACGAGGTGGTCCTCACGGACCCGGTCTACCCCTACTACCCCGGCAAGGTGCAGTTGCTCGGCGGCACGCCCCGGAAGGTTCCGGTCGCCCCGGACGGGTCGCTCGACGTCGACGCGACGCTCGACGCCGTCACCGACGACACCGCCGCGATAATCGTCAACACGCCCAACAACCCGACGGGCGCCGTGTACGACCGCGAGTCGCTGGCCGCCCTCGCCGACGCGGCGGAGGCCCACGACGCCGTGCTGGTGAGCGACGAGGTATACGACCACTTCGACCTCTCGGGCGAGTTCGAGAGCGCACTCTCGGTCGACTCCGACCGCCGGGTCGTGGTGAGCGCGTTCTCGAAGACGATGGCCATCACGGGCTTTCGCGTCGGCTACGCGGTGCTCCCGGAGTGGATGGTCGACGGCGCGGTCACCCGTCACATGCTCGCCAACGTCTCCGGGTCGCGTCCGGCGCAGGCGGCCGTGTTGGAGGCCCTGCGCGAGACGGACCCCTCGTACTACGAGAGGCGCCGGGACGTGCTCAGAGAGCGCATCTCGGCGTTCACGGATGCGCTCGACGCCGCGGGCGCGGAGTACGTCCGGCCGGAGGGCGGGTTCTACGTGATGGCCCGGTTCGAGGGTTTCCCCGGCACGATGGCGAACGTCAAGCGCCTCGTCGACGAGGGCGGCGTCGCGGGCATGCCCGGCGAGACGTTCGGCGCGGCGCGCGAGGAGTGGATACGCTTCTCGCTCACCACCGACCGGGTCGACGAGGCGGCCGAGCGACTCGTGGAGTTCTTCGGATAGGGTCGTCGGCCGTCATCCCGCCGTCGACTCGTCGCGGCGCGGCGCGGACACCGCCGCGGTCGCCCGACTCCGGCGTCACCGCGGCGCTCGTCCCCGGACCGACGGGTACACAAGCGCGGAACGAGTGGTGGCCGGTATGACGAGTCTCGACGCGGAGCCGGCTGACGAGTCCGAATCCGGCGACGGCGACGGCGACGACGCCGCCGGGGGGACCGAGATAGACGTCGAGGTCACGGACGACCTGAGCGCTGACCTCCCGGACCGCGTGGACGCGCCGGAGTACGTCCTCTACGGCGGCAAGGGCGGCGTCGGCAAGACCACGATGGCGGCCGCGACGGCGCTCGCCAGCGCCGCGGAGGGCACCGCGACGCTCGTCGTCTCGACCGACCCGGCCCACTCGCTGTCCGACACGCTCGGCGTCGACGTGCCGGCCGACCCCGCGCAGGTCCGGGACGACATGCCGCTGTACGCCGCGGAGATAGACCCCGACGCCGCCATGCAGGGTCCCCTCGGTGGGATGGCCGGCGAGGGCGGGTTCGGCCCCGCCGACGACGAAAGCGGGTTCGACGCGGACGCCGACCCCGCGAGCGGTCCCGACACGAACCCGTTCGACGACGGGAGCGGTGCGGGACCGGGCGGCGCGGGACCGGGCGGCGCGAACGGTCCCGGTGCGAACCCGTTCGGCGCGGGCGGCGACGCCGACGGGCCGATGGGCGGCATGGGGGGAATGGCCGACCTGTTCGGCGACGAGGGCGCGCCGCTCCTCGGCGGGCCGATGCCCGGCGCGGACGAGGCGGCCGCGGTGCAACAACTGCTTCGCTACCTCGACGACCCCCGGTTCGACCGCGTAGTTGTCGACACCGCGCCCACGGGTCACACCCTCCGGCTGCTCGAACTCCCGGAGCTACTCGACTCGATGGTGGGGCGGATGGTCAAGATGCGACAGAAGTTCTCCGGGATGATGGACGGCATCAAGGGCATGTTCGGCATGGGCGACGACGCCGGCGGCGGGATGGGGGACCTGGACGAACTCCGGGACCGCATCGAACATCTCCGCGAGGTGCTGCGCGACCCCGCCCGGACCGACTTCCGGGTGGTGATGATACCCGAGGAGATGAGCGTGACCGAGTCCGAACGGCTGGTCGAGCGACTCGACGAGTACGGCATCCCGGTCCAGACGATAGTGGTGAACCGCGTGATGGAGGACCTCGCGGACGTGGCGGACGTGGGCGACGAGTGGGTGGTCTCGCCCGACTTGGAGCACTGCGAGTTCTGCCAGCGCCGGTGGAACGTCCAGCAGGAGGCGCTCCGGCGCGCGACCGACCTGTTCCGCGGGCGCGACGTACGACGGGTGCCGCTCCTCGCCGACGAAGTGCGCGGCGAGGCGGCGCTCCGGGTGGTCGCGGCCTGTCTGGACTAAGCCAGCTTCCGCACGAGGCCGAAAAGCCGGTCGCGGAGTCGGTCGGGGAGGAACCGCGCGAGGGCGCCGACGCGCGCCACCGGCCCGACGGGGACGCGCGCGGGCGGCTTGGTGGCGCTGGCGGCGTTGACTATCTCTTCTGCCACGCGCTCCGGCGAGACGGCCCACGGCCCGCCGCTCCCGACCGACTCGAAGTCGTCGAACAGGTCGTAGAAGCTCTGGTAGGCCCCCGAGCGCTCGATTCCGGGGACGCTCCCTGCGCCGCGCCTGCTCTCGCCCGTCACCTCGCCGCCGTCGGCCTCGGCCGCGTCGGCGTCGACTATCTCCTCCCGCGCGCGTTCCTCGAACCCGGTGTCGACCGGTCCGGGCTCTATCAGCACCGCGTCGAGGTCGTACTCGGCCACCTCGGCCCGGAGGGCGTCGGTCATGGCCTCCAGCGCGAACTTAGAGCCGGCGTAGACGCCGTTGCCGGGGACTGAGACGCGCCCGGTGACGCTGGAGACGTTCACGACGGTGCCGTCCTCCGCCTCGCGCATGTGAGGCAGGACCGCGCGCGTGAGGCGGTGGGGGCCGTAGACGTTCACGTCGAACTGCCGGTGGACTTGGTCGGTGGGCACGTCCTCGATGGGACCGAACTGACCGTAGCCCGCGTTGTTGACGAGGCAGGTGATGCCACCCTGCTCCTCCACGATGCGGTCGACGACGCGGTGCACGTCGTCGGGGTCTGTCACGTCGAGCTTTGCGATGGTACACCCCTCATCGCCCAGCGTCTCGATGTCGGCCGGGTTGCGAGCGGTGGCGTACACCTCCCAGTTCTCGTCGAGGAACGCGCGGGCCGCGGCCCGCCCGATGCCCGACGAACACCCAGTGATGAGGACGGTCTTCGGTTGCACGTTGACTACTCCTCACCCCGGGGAGTTAAGGGTGGTCGCTCTAGCCCGACGACTCGCCCCGCAGTCGGCGGGCGCGGCGGGTCACGCCACCTCGTCTTTCACCTCGTCAGCGTACTTGTCGGCGAGGCGGGTGGGTTCGGGGAGTTTGTAGTCGCCGCCGAGGGCGGCCGCGAGGTCCACCGCCGTCTCCGCGGAGAGGCGGTGGCCGGGGCTGACGTACAGCGGGTTGATTATCGGCTCGGAGTCGTACTGACGGGACTGGTAGGCGTAGCCGATGACCGTGCCCTCGGGCGCGTTCACCTTCGCGTCGGCCTCTATCGCGGTCCGCCACCCCGCCGGCCGCCCGTCGACCGACTCGCGGGGGCGGCCACAGAGCAGGCTCTTGGCGACGCCGACGCTCGGCAGGTCGAGCACCGTCCCCATGTGCGTGGCGAGACCCGCCTGCCGGAAGTGGATGCGGCCGCTCCCGTCGAACAGGGCCACGTCGGGCGTCCGGTCGAGTTGCTCGAACGCCGCGAGGATGGACCCACCCTCGCGGAAGGAGAGCAGTCCCGGGATGTACTCTATCTCCAGTGGTGTGACGGCGTGGACGCGGTCGACCACCTCGTCGCCCTCCATGAGCACGATGGCGGAGACGGCCCGGTCGTCGCCGAGGAACGACTGGTCTACGCCCGCGACGAGGGGGCGGGCCGCCGACGGGCCGTCGGCCCCCTCGCCGTCCGCCGACGCCGAGGCCGCGAGCGTGGACTGCGCGGACCCGTCGGAGAGCGACACCGCCGCGGGGTCGAACGGCACGTCGTCCTCGAAGACGGCCGTCTGGGCGACGTCGTCCTGCAGGGACTCCATCTCGGCGCGGGTGAGCGAGGGGTCTGGCGCGAGGTGCGGGCGGACGAGTTCCATGTCGGTGTCGGCGGTCCGAGCGGTGTTAGAACCGGCGGCCGGGGCCGCCCATGCCGCCGCGCCCGCCGCCGAAGTCGAGGCGGTTGGGGACGCTCTGCTGGCCCTTCACCCGGTAGCCGTACGCGAGGCCGATGACCAGTCCCACGAGGTGGGCGAAGTGGGCCACGTTGCCCTGTCCGGTGGCCTGCGCCGTGGCGGGTTCGATGAACCACACGACCGAGAGGAGCGCGAACCCGATGGTGAACAGCCACAGCGGGATGGGGATGAGGAAGTAGAGGTATATCTTCAGGTCGGGGTTGAGCACGGTGAGGACGCCGAGGACGGCGAACACCGCGCCCGACGCGCCGAGGACGGCCGTCGGGACCCCGGGCGAGAGAAGCAGGCTGGCGCCGACGTGGCCGAGGCCGGCGAGGGCGCCGCTGACGACGAACAGGGCTGCGAACTTCTTCGACCCGACGTACCGCTCGACGAGGGGGCCGAAGAAGTACAGCACGATGGAGTTGCCGACGATGTGGAGGAAGCTGACGCGGCTGTGTGCGAACACGGAGGTCACCCACGTCCAGACGTAGAAGACGTGCTCCGAACTCAGCACGAACAGCGTCTGGAAGGCGTCCTGCGGGAGTATTCCCGCGCCGCTGGCGAGCGTCACTATCCACTCCAGTGCGAACGTCACCCACATCAGGCCCAGAAAGAGGTAGGCCATGTTCCCGCGGAAGTAGCCGAGGGGACCGCCCGTCCCCGTGACGCGGTCGAGGGCGCTCCGCGAGCGTCCGCCCCCGTTCTCGACGCTCTCGTCGAACCCGCTGTCGAACACTCCCGAGGGGTCGTCCCACTCGTCCAGCCCCGGACAGTCGTGGTTCTCCGGGAGGCGGTGTTCGGCGCAGAACGTCCCTCCGCACCGCCGACACTGGTACGGTAAGTTCTCGTACTTACCGCACGCGTCGCATTTTGCCATTACCCCTCCGTAACGTCGGCGGCCTAAAAGGGGTTCCCCTCCCGCGCCCGGAGAGCCCCGTCACACACCGTCGCGGGCCGTCACTCCCGCTACGACTCCGAACTCGCCTCGCCGCCGTCCGCCTCGTTCGGCGACTCGAAGTTCTCGGGAACCACCGTCAGGTGTCGGACGCCGAGTCGGGGTCGTGCTGATGACATCACGTCTCGACGTACGCCCTTCGCGCCCAAAAGATTACCCATGCGCATAATTTATGCGCATCGTCGATGAAGATAACCGGAAGTTATCGCGCGTCGGTGCGCCGCGGGTGCGGCGGCCGACTCAGCCGAAGTGTTCCTCGTAGAGGTCCTGTGCGTGTTCGATGGCGTCCTTGGCGGCCTGCTTGTCCTCCCAGCCGAGGGTCTCGACTTCCTTGCCCTCCTCGAGGTTCTTGTACGTCTCGAAGAACTCCTCTATCTCGTCGAGTTTCTGCTGGGGGACGTCGTCGAGGTCCTCGATGTGGTCGTACCGGGGGTCCTCGATGGGGACGGCGATGACCTTGTCGTCCTGTTCGCCGTCGTCGTCCATCTTCATGAGGGCGACGGGGCGGGCTTCGATGACGCAGCCGGGGAACGTCTGGTCTTTCACGAGGACGAGCACGTCGAACGGGTCCTCGTCGTCGTAGTACGACTGCGGGATGAACCCGTAGTCGGAGGGGTAGTGGACGTTGGAGTGGAGAACCCGGTCGAGGACGACGCCGGGGATGTCCTTGTCGTACTCGTACTTGTTGCGCTCGCCTTTCAGACACTCGACGACGGCGTAGAACTCTTCGGGCGGGTTCGGTCCCGTCTCGATGTCTTCCCAGAGGTTCACCATGATTCTACCAACCCCCAACGCCCGCAAAGGCCTTTCGACATCTCGCGACGGGCGCGTGAGAGACGGCCGTCCGCGCGCCTCACCGGTCCGCCTCGGGTCTTATCCTGCGAGCACTCCCGTCACACTCCCTCCCTATGCCGGCGCGCCGCGGTTCATACGTCGGACAACGTACCGGCCGAGATTCGAACTCGGTCCACCCGAGAGACACCCCGTAGTGTCAATTCCGGCACATCGGCCAACCGTTCGAACCGTCTTCGAGGACGTAAACCACCCGAGTTGAGAAGTGTTAAATAGCGTGACGACTTTTCAACAAGTATGTCAGAGGCACAAGCGGTGGGTGAGAACGGAGGCGCCGGGCGGGACCTGACAGCGTTCCAACAGAATATCCTCGTCATACTGGCCGAGGAACCGATGTACGGGCTGGCGATAAAGCGTCAACTCGAGAGCTACTACGGGACGGAGGTGAACCACGGTCGCCTCTACCCCAACCTCGACGACCTCGTGGAGATGGGGCTGATCGAGAAGAGCGAACTCGACAAGCGTACCAACCAGTACGAACTCACCGAGAAGGGCGTCAGCGTCGTCCGAAGCCGGTTCGAGTGGATGCTCTCGAAGTTCGTGACCAGCGAGGACCGCGCCGACCAGGTGCGGGACATCATCGACGCGCAGCTGTAAGTCGCCGACAGCGACTACCGAGTCGCCGAGAATCCGGGCATCTCGGCGTTCGCGGCCTCGAACACGAGTTCGACGGTCGTCTCGACCGCCGTCTGCTGTTCCGCGGACGGCCACGCGTTTCGCGGGAAGTACTCGTCTAGGAACTCCTCTATCTCCTCTCCGGTCGCCGCCTCCATCGGCTTCGCGTAGTGGTTGCCCATGAAGTCGGCGAACGCGCGCGCGTTGGCGGCGTGGACCGGGCCGTGTTCGGCCTCGACGGCCGCCACCAGTTCGGCGTTGTGCTCTTCCACCTCGGCCCACTCGGCCTCCGCGCCCGGACCGGACAGCGACACCTCCGTCGCGCGGTCGGTGTCGTCGATGCGGTCGAACTGGACGACTCCGTCCTCGACCCACTCGGCCGGGTGCAACACCAGCGTGTCGTCCTTCTCGCGGATGCGCGAGGTGAAGCCGTGGTCGGCCAGCAGTTCCTCCCGTCGTCGCTCGTAGGCGGCGGCCTCGCGTTCGTCGACCGCGTTCCGGGCGAGTCGGGTGAGCCGTTCGGCTTCCTGTACGGCGTCGTCTGGGAGTTCAGGCATCGTCGAGCGCCTCGTTCGCCAACTCGTCGGCGCGGTCGTTTATCTCCCGCGGAACGTGTTCGAGCGACCACCGGTCGAACCGCGAGAGCAGTTCCCGCACGGTCACACGCCGCTCCCGCAGGTCCGGGTTGTTGGTGTCGTACTCGCCGCGCACCTGTTTCACGATGAGTTCCGAGTCGCCGCGCACGTCCACTTCGTCGAAGCCGAGTTCGTCGGCCACCTCGAGCGCGCGCGTCAGCGCCGCGTACTCCGCCGCGTTGTTCGTCATCTCGCCGACCGTCTCGGAGCCCTCGTCGACGATGCCGTCGCTCGAGACGACGACCCACCCTACGGCCGACGGGCCGGGGTTGCCTCTGCTCGCGCCGTCGAAGTAGACGTGGGCGCGCCCGCCCTCGTCGTCGGCGAGGAGGGGGAGCAGGTCGTGCGGGCGGCCGCCCTGCACCACCACCTTGTCGTCGTAGGCCACTGCGGTCGCGTCGCCCCGCGAGGCGCGCCAGCGTTCGTGCTCCGTGTTCCCGGGTTCGACCAATACCCCGGCCGCTTCGAGACGTTCGCGCGCGGCCTCTGTGTCGCATTCGACAGTGGGCATGCGTCCTCCTCCGCCGGGGGCGCACAAAGCCGGTTC
Source organism: Haloferacaceae archaeon 50 (assembly GCA_046097085.1). Classification (GTDB taxonomy): domain Archaea; phylum Halobacteriota; class Halobacteria; order Halobacteriales; family Haloferacaceae. Next base: position 1,322,920 of record CP175567.1, read on the forward strand.
GCTCTCCGGCGACCCCCGGCGCAACCCCCGTTCACCCACCCGAACGCTTAAGTCCGTCTGTAACACGACTATATAAACGCGATGACACGGCCCACCCGCCAGCGGGAGCGCGACATCGACCGGCAACGATGGCAGGGCGAAAGTGAACAGTCCGAGGAGGAGGACGCAGACGAGGCCGAGGGCGACATCGATCTCGACGATATCGACCAAGAGGACCTCGTGCGGACGGCGGACGGCGAACTCATTCACGAAGAGACCGGCATCATAATCGAGGAGGAGCAGATAGACCCCGGCCCGGAGTGGCGGGCGTTCAACCACCAAGAGCGACAGGAGAAGTCGCGGGTGGGTGCGCCGACCACCCAGACGATGCACGACAAGGGGTTGACGACCACCATCGACTGGAAGGACAAGGACGCCTACGGGCGCTCTATCTCCTCCCGCAAGCGCTCGCAGATGCACCGCCTGCGCAAGTGGCAGGAGCGCATCCGCACCAAGGACGCGGGCGAGCGCAACCTCCAGTTCGCGCTCTCGGAGATAGATCGCATGGCTTCGGCACTCGGCGTTCCGCGGTCGGTCCGCGAGGTGGCGTCGGTCATCTACCGACGCGCGCTCAACGAGGACCTCATCCGCGGGCGCTCCATCGAGGGCGTCGCCACCTCCGCGCTCTACGCCGCCTGTCGGAAGGAGGGCATCCCCCGCTCGCTCGAAGAGATATCCGAGGTATCGCGCGTCGAACGGAAGGAGATCGGCCGCACGTATCGGTACATCTCTCAGGAACTCGGACTGGAGATGAAACCGGTCGACCCCAAGAAGTACGTCCCGCGCTTCTGTTCGGAACTCGACCTCAGCAAGGAGGTCCAGTCGAAGGCCAACGAGATAATCGAGACGACGGCGGAGAAGGGCCTGCTGTCGGGGAAGTCGCCGACCGGCTACGCCGCGGCGGCCATCTACGCCGCCTCGCTGCTCTGTAACGAGAAGAAGACCCAGCGCGAGGTGGCCGACGTCGCGCAGGTCACCGAGGTCACCATCCGCAACCGCTACCAGGAGCAGATAGAGGCGATGGGCATCCACGGCTGACCGCCGTCCGGTAGAGTAGCCGACCACCCGACCTCGAACCGCGCCGCGGGCGATTCTTCCTCGCCGACCCGGCGTCGGCGCACTCCGGCGTCGCAGAAGGTTGAAGCCCTCGGAGCCCCGAGTTTCGGTGAATGCGGCTCGACGACTACCTCGAGTTCGAGGAGAACGAACGGGCGGAGCGACGCCGCCTCGCGCAGGAGAAGTCGTACGCCATCCTCGACCACGTCCAGACGTTTCAGGACCGGTTCGACGAGGCGGTGCAGGGCGACTCGCTCTACGGCGGCGTCTCCCCCTCTATCTTCGTGGGCCGCGCGGACTACCCCAACGTCTCGACGGGCATCCTCTCGCCCGTCGGGGTGGACGACGGCGACGACGCCGCCCGGTTCGAGACCAGCGGCGCGTGGTACGACGAGGGCGTGAGCATCGACGACGTGTTCCGCCGCCGGACCTCCCTGCTCAACTCCAACCGCTCGGCCGAGGCCGACGTGCACGACGCGTGGGACGGCTTCGTGGGCACCCAGCGCGAGGTGGCCATCGCGGACCGCCCGGTACGGGTCGAGATCGGTCTCGACGACGCGCCGGACCTCGACTTGGACCCCGGCCTCGACGATATCGCCACGCCGACGGGGCCGCGCGCCAGAGCGGAGTCGGCGGACCTCGCCGAGAACCCGCACGTCCCGCGCCCCGTCGAGAAGACGCTTGAGGACGACGACTGGAACGCGCAGGGCGCGATGAACTACCTCTACCGCCGGGGGTTCGACGTGTACGACATCAACTCCATCCTCTCGGCGGGGGCGCTGGGACAGGGCGACAACCGCCGTCTCGTCCCCACGCGGTGGTCCATCACCGCCGTCGACGACACCGTGGGACAGTTCCTCCGCGGACGTATCCGCGACGAACAGAGCGTCGACGGCGTCGAGGTGTGGCGCAACGAGTTCCTCGGCAACGCGTTCTGGGTCATCCTCGCGCCCGGCCAGTGGGAGTTCGAACTGGTCGAGATGAAGGCGCCGGGGAGCGTCTGGAACCCCGACCCCGAGGCGGGGATGTGGCTCGCGGCCGACCGCGAGGGCTTCGAGGGTCGGACGGGCTACGTCGAGGAGACGGCGGGCGCGTACCACGCCTCGCGCCTCGGCGTGCTGGAACACCTCGAATCCCGGGGGCGGCAGGCCAAGGTGCTCGTCCTCCGGCACGTCTCCGACGAGTACTGGGGTCCGGTCGGCGTGTGGCAGGTGCGCGAGGCGGTCCGGAACGCCTTCGGCGACGAACGCGGCGAGGCCGAGACGTTCGAGGCGGCGGTCCGCGGCGTCGTCGACCGCCTCCCGGTGTCCCTCTCCGACCTCCGGCGCAAGTCCACGATGGCCGCCGGCCTCCAGACCAGCCTCGCCGACTTCGGCTGACCGGCGCGTCGCGCGCCGTTTCCCGCGTCCCACGCGGACGCCCCGGGCAAAAAACGTATCATTACCCGGAGAGAACGCCACCGCATGGTCCCCACGTTCCCCCTGTTTCCCGGCATCCCCGGCGGCCCGGAACTCCTCATCGTGCTGTTGGTGATGGTCATCGTCCTCGGCATCCCGACGCTCCTCGTGGCCGCGGCGGCGTTCTTCGGCCTTCGGTACTTCCGCGGCGGCGACACCCGCGAGGAGCGAATCGAGGAACTGGAACGGGAGGTGTTCGAACTCCGGCAGCGTCTCGGGGAGGAACGGACCACCGCCGACGCCCACGCAGACGACGCCCACCCGCCGACGGACGACTCCGACGCGGACGACTCTCGTACCGACGACTTCGGCGACTCCGACGCCCCCGAGCGGTAGCCCGCCTTCCTCTCCGGTCGCAGACCAATCAGTGGCCCAACATCTAAGGGCCGACTCCGCGAACGTCGAGTATGGTCCCATTCCTCCAAGCCGTCGGTATCGCCGGACTCGTCGCCGCCTTCGCGTTCTCGCTGGTTCCCGTCGTGGTCCTCGCGCTCCTCGTCTACAAACTGTCGCAGATAGCGGAGTACAACCGTCAGATAGTGCAGGCGCTGGGGCGGATAGACGCGCGACTGGAGGACATCGAGACGCGCGAGGACGAGTGAAGCGAGTCCTCGGAGGAGTGAGCGGGAGCGGAGCGACACGCGAACCGTGAGGTGGAGCGATTTGGGGTGGACGCCCGGGCTACTCCGACGCCGACTTCGCGTCGAGGTTCGCGTACGCCTCGTCGGCCATCTCGCCGGTGGCGGCCACGATGTCCGCCATCTCCTCGTCGTCGGGCGCGAGGCCGACGAGGCGGCCGATGCGCATGATGCTCACGTGGTAGACGGTCTGGACGCCGGGTTCCTCCTCCCAGACGACGACGTTGCAGGGGAACAGCGCGCCCATCCGGTTGTCGGTGGCGTCGAGCACTCGGTCGGCCATGTTCGGGTTGCACGCGCCGAGGACGTAGTAGGGGTCGCGCCCCGCGTCCACCTTCTCGTTGAGGAGGTCGGACGCCGAGAACTCGACGGCCACGCCGAACCCGGCGTCGGTGAACGCCTCGCGGACGTGTTCGACGGCCTCGTCGTGGTCCATCTCCAGCGTCGCGCGCTTCTCGCTGACGTCCTCGGACGTCAGCGTCTCGGGGTCGATGGGGAGCGTCACGGGACGACGTTGGGCCGGCAGCGCGAAAAAACGGTCGGGTGACGGCCGTGGTCGGGGGTCGTCGGCGGTCGCGTCACAGCGGTATCGGGAGCCACGAGAACCACTCCACGACTCGGTCGGGCGGGAGGAGGGGCGGGTGGAGCACGAGCCAGTCCAGTAGCATCAGGCCGAGTCCGTGGGCCACGATGGACGGCAGGATGGACCGACTCTGGTAGTCGACGGCCCCGAACAGCACGTCGGTCGGCGCCGACAGCAGGAGTTCGATGGGGGGTTTGCCCACGTGGTGGAACGCGTAGAGCACGGGGCTGATGAAGACGCTTTTGAAGCCGAGGTCCCGCACGCCGACGCAGAGCAGGCCGCGGTAGTACGTCTCCGCCGCGACGACCACCGCGAGCTGCTTGAGGGCGTGGGGGACGAACTCGCCGACCGCGAGGCTGGTCTCCCACATCGGGTAGTACGCGCGGACGGTCGGGAGCGACGACCCGACGAGGTAGAACGGCAGGACGAACGCCGCCAGCAGGAGGGTGTTGCGGACGACGTCGCGGTCGACGCGCCACCCGAGGTCGCGGCCGTGGGTCACGGCGAGAGCCCCGGGGACGACGACGAACAGTATCGTGTCGCGGACGGTCCGGAGGGTCAGGCTGTCGGGCGGGACGCTCCAGAGGCTCCACATCGCCGAGACGACGAGTCCGACCAGCAGCGCCCGCTGGACCCACGAGAGGCCCCGCAGTCGGGTGTGGAACGCCGTCGCCCCGGACACCGCTACTGCTCGGCCGTCCGAACGGGGCCGGTTCCGACCACGTCGCGGACCTCCTCCACGAAGGTCTGGCGCGAGTCGAAGTACGTCCGGTCGCTCGCGTCGAGCACGTCGGAGAGCGTCCGCGGTCCCTCGGGCGTCCGGATGACGCTGTCGCCCTCCTTACTCTCGATGCGACTGGCCTCTTGGGGCCACGTGAGTCGGGAGGCGACGCGCGCTACCGGGGCGCCCTCGACGGGTTCGCGCTCGCCGAGTTCGACCGCCGGTTCGGCGTCTTCCTCTCCGTCTTCCTCGTCAGCCATGCGCGGGAGTTTGCTACCGCCGACAATAATCCCTTCGACAACGCGCCCCGCGGCGTCGCGGGCGGTCGCGCCGGGTCCGTCGCGCAGTCCCCGCCCGCACCGCGCCGGGCGGCGTCCGTCGTGCGTCCGTCTGACGAACCGTTTAGTGCGGGCCCGGCGTAGCCCCCCGCATGACTAGTCTCTCGGAGGTGTATCGCGGCGAGGAACGCGACGGGGCGGGCCTCCGACGACTGTATCTCGGAACCGGGCTCTTCCTCCTCGGGTCGCTCGCGGTCATCGCGGGCATCGTCGCGGGCGCCACCGACCTCCTCGTCGAGGCGGGCCTCACCGTCGCCGGGGCCCGCGAGGCGGCGGGCGTCCTCGCGGGACTGGGCCTCCCCGCCGTCTTCCTCGGCGTCTTCACCGTCCTGCCGGCCGGCCGGCGCACCCGCGCGGCGGCCGTCATCGGGGCCACCGTCGCCGTCTTCGGCGTGGCGCTCTTCTCCCACGCCTACCCCTGCCAGTGGGTCGGGACCAACTGCGCCGCCGGCCGACCCATCCTCACGCTCCACACCACGGGCGTCTACTTCTTCGGCGTCATCGCCACGTTCTGGTGTCTGTTCGCCGGCGTCGCCAACTTCAAGACCCGGAACGACCCCGGCGGCACCGTCAAGATGGAGGTGACCAAGAAAGGCGAGACGCGCGTGGTCGAGGTGCCGCGGTCGAGTCTGGGGGGTCTCGGCGGCGTCGGCCTCCTCGGCAACACGCCCGACGGCGAGGTGGAGACCCAGACCAACGCCGGCGGTGCGAACGCCCGTTCGGGTACGTCGACGCCGGCCCACGCCAGCGACGGCGGGTCCACGGCGTCGGACATCCGGTCGCCGCTGGACGACGACACCCCCGCGGGCGGCCCCGACGCGGCGTCGGGGGCAGACGGCGCGGGCGTCGCCGACCGCTACTGCGGCAACTGCACCCACTTCGAGTACGTCCGCACGGGTCGGGGCATCCAGCCCTACTGCGGCTACCACGACGAACTCATGGACGATATGGAGGCCTGCGAGTCGTGGACGCCGCGGCGGTCCGAGTGACGTAGTCGGACGCCGTTGCGTCCGACTGGCACTTCTAACGGGGTTCTATCGACGGAACAGCGACTGGACGAACAGTTCGACGTACTCTACGAACGCGGTGGAGGGCGTCCCGGGGAGGTAGACGGAAATCTCGGTCCGTTCGACGGGGACGCCTGTGATGGGGTCTCGGGACTCGATTGACTTCACAAACGCGTTTGAGACCGGAGGTATTTACGTATTTGCAAACATAGTTTGCAGAATAGTAAACTAACTATCGTCATCGAGAAATATTAGCGCGGTGGGGACTCCCACACGACCGTCGCGTCGCTCAGAGTCCCGCCAGTCGCTCGCGCACGTCGTCCCAGTGACTGCCCTTCCAGAAGTGCTGGCCGCACTCGACGCACCGCCACACCGCCTCGTCGGCCGGGTCGGGCGCGTACGCCGGCGCGTCGGCGTCCGGGTCGACCAGTTCGAGGCGGCCGTTGCACCGGCTACACCGCCGCGGCGGGTCGGCGAGTTCGAGTTCGAACCCCGCGTCGGCGAGTTCGCGCAACTGGTCGGTCACGCCGCGCGACCGGAGGACGACGTCCCCCGGCGCGCGGGCGGCGAGTTCCCGGTCTCTGGTCACGAGTCGCCGCGCCTCGTCGACGGCGAGGCCGAACACCGCGTCGTCGTCCTCGACGCCCCGGTCGAGGGCGTAGGCCGCGTCGTAGCCGCACATCCGGAGGTAGGTGGCGAGTTTGCCGAGCATGGCGTCGAGGAGGAGGGGGTCGTGGTCGGGCGCGACCGGCGTGCCTCTACTCTCGCCGTCCGCGTCCCCGTCGCTCGCCGTCTCGTCGTCCGCGTCCCCGTCGCTCCCCGACACGGTCAGTGGAGGAACTCCCGAACGCCCTCTGCGTCCCGGGCGTTCAGCACGTCCGACTCCTCGGCCCACCCGCGGCGCGCGGTGTGTATCCCGTAGCGCACGAAGTCGAACTCGCCGGGCGAGTGGGCGTCCGTGTCGATGGCTATCGGCGCGCCGGCCTCGACGGCGGCGCGCACCCCCTCGCCGTTCAGGTCGAGGCGGTGGGGGTTGGCGTTTACCTCCAGCGCCGTGTCGCTCTCGGCGGCGGCCTCCGCGACCCGGCGGAGGTCCACGTCGAGGCCCTTCCGGTCGTTGATGAGGCGGCCGGTCGGGTGGCCCAGCACGTCCACCGACGGGTGCCGGACGGCGCGCACGAGGCGGTCGGTGGCCGCCTCCCGCCCTTGGTCGAGGGCGCTGTGGGGCGAGGCCACCACCACGTCGAGGTCCGCGAGCGTCTCGTCGTCGAACGGGACGTCCCCCTCGGCGTCGACGTTGGCCTCGATGCCGTGGAACACCTCGATGTCGGCGTCGTCGCGGACCGCATCGACCGCCTCGGCCTGCTCTCGGACCTCCTCCTCGGAGAGGCCGACGCCGCCGACCATCCCCGGACCGGTCGCGTGGTCGCAGACGCAGTGGAAGTCGTAGTCGCGTTCGGCCGCGGCCGCGACCATCTCCGCTATCGAGTAGCCGCCGTCGGACCACTCCGTGTGGGTGTGGAGGTCGCCGCGCACCGCACCCTCCGACACGAGGTCCGGCAGGTCGCCCGCCCGCGCGGCCGCTATCTCGCCGCGGTCCTCGCGCATCTCCGGGGGAATCCACGGCAGGTCGAGGGCGGCGTACATCTCCTCTTCCGTCCGGCCGGCGATTCGCTTGCCCGCCCGCCGGTCGGCGTCGGGGTCCTCCACGTTGGACACGTCGAACACGCCGTACTCGTTCATCTTGAGGTCGCGGTCGATGGCCACGTTGCGGACGTGGACGTTGTGTTCCTTGCTCCCGGTGAAGTACTGGAGGGCGCTCCCGAACTCCTCGGGCGCGACCACCCGGAGGTCGATGCGCACGCCCTCCGACCGCACGCTCGCCTTTATCTCGCCCGCCTCGATGACCTCGCTCGCGCCCGACCAGTCGGTGAACGCGCCGACGACCGACTCCGACTCCGTCGACGCCGCCAACACGTCGACGTCGCCGATAGTGTCGCGCCACCGCCGGATGGACCCCGCCACCTCGCACTCCTCGACGGCGTCGACGCCGGCTAACATCGCCAGCACGCCGTCGGCCAACGGCCGGGCGTTCCCGAGGAGTTCGCGCTCCTGCGCCCGTCGGGCGAACGGTATCTTCTCCAAGATGTTCTGCTCGGTCTTCTCGCCGAAGCCGGACACCTCGCGTATCTCGCCCGCCTCGGCGGCGGCCTCGAGTTCGTCGAGGTCCGTGATTCCGAGCGCCTCGTACAGGTCGCCGACCGTCTTGGGGCCGACGCCCTCGACGGCCGTGAGCGCCGCCATGTCGACGGGGAGTTCGGCGCGCAACTCCTCCAACTCCGCCAACTCGCCCATCTCGACGTACTCGACTACCTTCTCGGCGATGCTCTCGCCCACGTCCGGAATCTCCTCGACGGCGGCCCGCCCCTCGGCGACGAGGTTCTCCACCGCGTCGGGGTGGTCGCGCACGCTCTCGGCCGCCCGGCGGTACGACCGGGGCTTGTACTCGACGCCCTTGGCGTCGAGCAGGTCGGCGTACTCTTCGAGGAGGGCGGCCACCTCGCGGTTCCGGCCGCTCATCGACGTATCCCCTTGTTGTCCTCGTCGTGGCCCAGCGCCTGCTTGAGGAACCGCACCCACCGCTTGCGGTCCTGTGCCTCCTGTACCTCGGCCTCCTTGTTCAGGTCCTGCGGCCGCAACTGTTCGAGGGCGTCGAGCGCCCGGTCGATGCCTACGACGCTCTCGGCGATTCGCTCACCCTCCTCGTAGGTCATCTCGCCCTCCTCGAGACGCTGCATGCGCTCGCGTCGCTCCCGCCGGAGGTTCCGCTTCGCCCGCTCCACCCTGTCGCGTTCGCTCTCCGGGACCGTCTCGCGGGACTTTATCTCGAAGACGAAGTCCCGGAGTTCGACCTCCTCGCCCTGCACGTCGATGCGGTCCGGGATGTCGGCGCCCACCGTGGCACTCTCCCGCCCGACCCGTTCGAGTAACCGCTTGCGCTCGAACTCTTGCACGCCTCCCGGTACGGGCGCGCCCCTCTTCGCTCCTTCGCCGGGTCGCCGGCGGGCGGCCGTCGCGTCGGGGACGCGGACGGCGCCCCGTTCGGGCCGACAGCCGCGTCGTTCGCCGCGGGGCGGGCGTCTCGCGCGCCGAACAGTCCGTTTCGCGCACGAACCCGAAGCAAGAAGCTTCTTATGGGCCTCGGCGGTATCCCGGGGTATGGGATTGTTCGACCGCTTGCGCGGCGACGACGACCCGCGCGTCGCCTTCATCGGCATCGACGGCGTGCCGTTCAGCCTTCTCGCCGACAACCGTGACGAGTTCCCCAACTTCGCCGCCCTCGCCGACGAGGGGAGTGCCGGCCCCATCGACAGCATCGTACCGCCCGAGTCCAGCGCGTGTTGGCCCTCGCTCACCACCGGCGTGAACCCGGGCGAGACGGGCGTCTACGGCTTTCAGGACCGCGAGGTCGGGTCGTACGACACCTACGTGCCCATGGGGCGCGACGTGCAGGCCACCCGCGTCTGGGACCGCGTCACCGAGGCGGGGCGCGAGGCCACCGTGATGAACGTCCCCGTCACGTTCCCGCCCCAGCGCAACGTCCAGCGGATGGTCTCCGGCTTCCTCTCGCCGGGCGTCGACAAGGCCGCCTACCCCGACGAACTCCGCGACACGCTTGAGTCGATGGACTACATCATCGACGCCAACGCCAAACTCGGGCACAAAGACGACAAGAGCGAGTTCATCGAGAACGCTCACAAGACCCTCGACCGGCGGTTCGACGCGTTCTCTCACTACATCGAGCAGAACGACTGGGACCTCTTCTTCGGCGTCTTCATGACCACCGACCGGCTCAACCACTTCCTCTTCCGCCACTACGAGCGGGACGGCGAGTACAAGGAGGAGTTCCTCGAGTTCTACCGGAAGGTGGACGAGTACATCGGGCGAATTCGGGAGATGCTCCCCGAGGACGTCACCCTCGTCGTCGCCTCCGACCACGGGTTCACCTCGCTCGACCACGAGGTCCACTGCAACGCGTGGCTCGAAGAGGAGGGCTGGCTCTCCTTCGAGGACGACGACCACGAGGAACTCGGCGACATCGCCGAGGACTCCCGGGCGTACTCGCTCATCCCCGGCCGGTTCTACATCAATCTCGAGGGCCGCGAACCCCGCGGGAGCGTCCCGCAGGACGAGTACGAGGCGACGCGCGACGAACTCAAGGCGGCGCTCGAGAGCCTCGAAGGTCCCGACGGCCGGAAGGTGGCCGCCCGCGTCGTCGAGAAGGAGGAGGCGTTCCGCGGCGACCACGACGACATCGCGCCGGACCTCGTCGTCGTCCCCAACCACGGCTTCGACCTCAAGTCCGGGTTCAAGGGCCACAGCGACGTGTTCACCACCGGCCCGCGCAACGGGATGCACAGTTTCGACAACGCCACCCTGCTGGTCGACGACCCCGACGCCGACATTGACGAGGTGGACCTGTTCGACATCGCGCCCACCCTCCTCGACCTGATGGACGTCGACTACAACCGCACCGAGTTCGACGGCGCGAGCCTCGTCTGAGCACGGTCGGTCGGCGTCCGACTCGCTCGGACCTCGCCACCCTCGTCCTCGCCTTCGTCGCCGCCCCGAACGTGTAGCGTCATCTACTGGAGCGCGACCCGCCGCCTCACATCAGGTCGTCTATCTCGTCGTTCTGCCACATCGCGGCCGGGTCGGAGTCGGTGCGTTCGACCTCCTTGGCCTCCGACTGGGCCTGCCGGGCGCGCTCCATGAACGCCTCCACGCGGTCGGAGCGTTCGACGCCGCCGAGGAGGACGAGGGCGGCGAGGTTGTCCGACTCCAGCGGGAAGTCGCCGCCGCGGACCTGGAGGCTCCCCGTCTCCTCTTCGACCCACCGCCGGGCGCGTTCGACGCCCTTGCGCGAGATGGCGTCGGGACGGCCGGCGAGGACGAGGAGCGCCGCGTCGGCCTCCGTGGCGTTCGGGAGCGTCGTGCCGGTGAGGAGTGCGCGCCGGACCGTGCTCATCACGGTGTTGACGTTCTCGCTCGGGTCCTCGGCCGCCTCGGCGCTGGCGTAGCCGAGCGACGCGATGCCGCCCGCGCGGAGGGTGTTGATGACCTCGCTGGAGTCGACGACGCTCTCGCCCACGCCCTCGACGGCCTCGCCCGCGGCCAACAAGAGGCCGACCCGCTGGGCTATCGCGTCGTTGATGGCCTCGTAACCCTCCTCGACGCTCTCGCCCGAGGTACGAAACGCGTCGTTGGCCACGAGGAGGACCGAGTCCGCCTCGCGCGCCAGCGTCTTGAGCGACCGGCCGGCGTTCACCTGGTACATCGACCCCTCGTTGCGCCCGGGGACGACGCCCAGAGCGTAGACGGGGACGCCGTACACGCGCTTGAGTTCCTTCACCAGCACCGGCGCGCCGCCGGACCCCGTGCCGCCGCCGAGGCCCGCCACCACGAAGATGGCCTCCGCCTCGGCCGTCACGCGGCCGTCGATGGCGTCGAGCACCTCGGTCACGTCGGACTGCATCACCTCGGCGCCGAGTTCGTTGTCGCCGCCGACGCCGTGGCCTTTCACGCGGTCCTGACCGACGAGAACCGTGTCGAACGGGAGAGATTGGAGGTCCGCCTTCGCGGAGTTGACGCCGAGCGTACCCCGGACGGCGCCGAACTCCATCTTCGAGTCGAAGTCGGCCAGCGCGCGGGTGACCTTCCCGCCCGCCTGCCCGACCCCAATCAGGACGGTCTTCATGAATTACCAGTCACCGTACCTTCCCTTCAACCTTCGGTCGAATTCGCCCCCGGCTTTAAGGCAGATAGCGCGACCACTCCGCGCCGGACCATGACCGACGACGCAGGCCCGACGGCGGACGCGGCGCTCGAATCCCGACTCGCGGCGGTCGAACGCGCCCTCACCGAGGGCGAGACGGACGTCGACGGACTCCCCGACGCCGCCGCCCTCGCCGCGCGCGCCGACGAACTCGAATCGACCGTCGAACGCCTCGACGACCGGGTGGCCGAACTGGAGGCCGCCACGCGCGCCCTCCGGGGGTACGTCGGCGGCGTGCGCGCCGTCGACGAGTCGGTCGAGCGTCGCGCCGACGCCGCCCTCGCGGCCGTGGAGTCGCTGGAGAGCGAACTCCGCGACGGCGACGCGACGCTCGCGGCCGAGGCGGCGAACGCGGCGGACGCACCCCCTGCGACCGCTCGCGACGGACCGTCCACGTCCGGTGACGCCGACGGCGACGCCCGCGGTGTGACCGAGAGCGCGCGGACGGACGGCGGCGACGCGAACGCGAGCGACGGGGGAGACGGGAGCGACGCCTCCCGCGCGGCCGCTCTCGCGGCCCGACTCCGGGACGCGTCGTGATTCGGGCCGTCGCGGCCGTGGTGCTGGCCGGCCTCCTCCTCTCGGCGTCGCTCCCCGGCGTGGACCGGGCGCGTGCGTCGCGGACGGACGCCCGCCTCGACGCCGAGACGGCGGCGTTCGACCGCGCGGTCCGGTCGCTCCTCGCGGAGGACGCCACGGCCGGGGACGTGCCGGGCGCACGCCGGGCGGTCGTCGTGCGGGTCCCGGAAGGGGGGTGGACCGTCGCCCCCGTCGCGTACGTCGCCGTCCGCGGGACCCGCGGCGGGTCGCGCCGCGCGAGCGTCGCCTACCGCCTCGCCGGCGGCCCCGAACGCGTCCACCGCCTCGACGGCGTCGACCTCCGGACGCCCGGCGGTCCCGTGGTGGTGTCGTCGCCCGGCCGGCACCGCCTCCGACTCGATCTCCGGTACGACGGCGGGCCGGTAGTGGTCGTCCGCGGCCCAGGTTCCGGCGACCCGGCCGCTTCCACCCCGACCGCCGGGGGCGACGCAGGCCCGCCCTGAGATTCAAATACCGGGGCGGGACCACGCCGGGACATGGACCTTCGCGCTTCGCTGGCACACCTGCCCACGGGACTTCCGGGACTCGCACGCGCCGTACCGGCGTTCGACAACGCACACGCCGCCGAGGGCACAGTGTTCGGAAACCTCCGACGCGCCGTCGCCCGCGACGACGGCGACGATGGGAACGGCGAGTGCCGGTGTCGCACCGAGTTCCGCGACGCCGCCGGGACGGCGGACCGCCGGACGACCGAACTCCGGGTCGAGAGCGACGACTGCCCCGGGGACGGCGACCTCGCCGCGAGTCCGGCCTGTCGCGCGACGGTGGTCGACGCCCTCGCGGACGCCGACGTCGACGCGGTGCGCACCCGGTCGGCGGGCGTCGAACGGACCTACGACGGCGACGCCGCCGGACTGCTGGTGGCGGCCGGGCGCTTCGTCGAACGCGCCCGCTTTCACGACGAGTCGCTGGCGGCCCGCGCCCGGCGCGACCCCCTCGGTGCGGCGCGCGAGGCGACGGGCCGCGCGGGGCCGGCGGCCGACGTGGCGGCGGAGACGGGCCTCGCCGAGGGTGCGGCCCGCGCCGACGGCTACGGCGACGCCCTCAGCCCCTACGTCGGGCCGACGGTGGCCCGCGCGCGAGTCGAGACGCGGCCGCCCGACGGCGCGACGCTCCGCGAGTCGAAGACGCTCGACACCGGCGCGACCGCCCGGGTGTACGACGCGCCCGAGGGCCGCGTCTACCACCTCGTGCCGCGGTTCGCATCGCTCGACGCGGACGCGACGGCGACGCTCCACGCGGCCTACGAACGCCTCGCGGCGGGCGGCGTCGCCGGCGGCGACAGGGCTCCCGGGCGCGCCGTCCGGGCGGCGGTCAACGACCGCGGCCGCGACGCCGGGGACGCGCCGGTCGAGACGCTCTCTCGCGTCCTGCGCCGTCACACCCGCGGTCACGGCGTCCTCGACGACCTGTTCTCCGACCCCGACGTGACCGACGTGTTCGCCACCGCGCCGGTGGCGCGCAACCCCCTCCGCGTGACCGTGGACGGCGAGCGCCTCCGGACGAACGTGCGCCTCACGGCCGCCGGCGCGGCGACGCTCGCCTCCCGGTTCCGGCGCGAGAGCGGTCGCGCGTTCTCCCGCGCCGACCCAACGCTCGACGCCGTGGTGGAGTCGGAGACCGGCGACTCGGTCCGCGTCGCGGGCGTGACCGCCCCCGCCAGCGACGGCGTGGGGTTCGCGTTCCGCCGGCACGCTGCCGACGCGTGGACGCTCCCCGGCCTCGTCGCCAACGGCACGCTCCCGGCGGACGCCGCGGGCCTCCTCTCGCTCGCCGTCCGCCGCGGCGCGAGCGTCCTCGTCGCCGGGCCGCGGGGCGCGGGCAAGACGACGCTCCTCGGCGCTCTCCTGTGGGAACTCCCGGCGCCCGTCAGGACCGTCGTCATCGAGGACACGCCCGAACTCCCCGTGGCGGCGCTCCAGCGCGAGGGGCGCGACGTGCAGGCGCTCTCCGCCGACCCCGGCGAGGCCGGGTCCGCGCCGACGCCCGCGGAGGCGCTCCGGACCGCGCTCCGACTCGGTGACGGCGCGCTGGTGGTCGGCGAGGTGCGCGGGGAGGAGGCGCGGACGCTCTACGAGGCGATGCGGGTGGGCGCGGCGCGCAACGCCGTCCTCGGCACGATACACGGCGACTCGCCCGCGGCGGTCCGCGAGCGGGTGGTGACCGACCTCGGCGTGCCCGACTCCTCCTTCTCGTCGACCGACCTCGTGGTCACGCTCGACGCGGGCGAGTCCCTCGGACGCCGGGCCGTCGGCGTCCACGAGGTTCGGACCGGCGACGGCGGGTCGCGGTTCGAGGCGCTCTACCGCGAGTCCGACGACGACGGCGACGCGCCCGGCCTGTCTGCCGCGGGAGCGCTGGCGCGCGGGAACTCCCGCCTCCTCGCGGACCTCGCCCGGACGTCGGAGTCGTACGCCGACCTCCGGGGACGACTCGACGTGCGGCGGGAGACGCTCCGGACGCTCGCGGCGAGCGACCGGACCCGCCCCGCGGACGTGGTCGCGGCGTACCGCCGGGAGGCCGACCGGTGACGCTCGCCGTCCCGTCGTCGCTCGTGGTCGCTCTCGCCGCCGGCTACCCGTGGAGCGTCGACCCCGACCCCGACGTGGCCTCGGCGTTGAACTTTCTCGACGCGGACCCGACCGCCGGCGACGTGGTCCGGGCCGGCTACGTCGGGGGTGCTGGAGTCGCCGCCGTCGCGTGGCTCGTCCCCGTCGCGCTCGGCGTGCCGCTCGGTCCCGCGACGCTCGTCGCCGCTGGCGCGGGCTACGGCGTCGCCCGCGGCGTCGCCCGGCTCCCGCCGTTTCTGGCGTCGCTCCGCCGAACCCGCGCGCTCGGCGCCCTCCCCGGCGTCGTCGGGCGCGTCGCCCTCCGGATGCGCCTCGAACCCGCGCCGGAGCGGGGCGTGGCGTTCGCCGCCCGGACGGGCGAGGGGCGACTCGCCGAGAGCCTCGCCGACCACGCCCGGCGGGCGGCGGACACGCCCCGGACCGGTCTCGACGGGTTCGCCGACGAGTGGAGCGAGTGGTTCCCGGCCGTCGACCGAGCGGCGGCGCTCCTCGAATCGAGCGCGGACGCGCCCGAGGCGGAGCGCAACAGGACGCTCGACCGGGCCGTCGACGCGGTGGCCGAGGGCGCGCGCGACCGGATGGCGGCGTTCGCGGGCGACGTCCGGACCCCCGCGACGGGCGTGTACGCGTTCGGCGTCCTCCTGCCGCTCGCGCTGGTGGGCGTGCTGCCGGCCGCGCGCGTCGCGGGCGTCGGCGTGTCGGCCGTCCACCTCGCCCTCGTCTACGACGTGGCGCTCCCGACCGGTCTCCTCGCCGCGGGCGGGTGGCTGCTCGCTCGCCGACCCGTGGCGTTCCCCCCGCCGCGGGTGGGGCGCGACCACCCCGACGTGCCCGACGTGCGGTGGCCCGCAGCCGTCGCCGGAGTCGGCGGTGGGGCGGCCGCCGGCGGACTCGCGGCCGTCGCCGTCGGGGCGTGGGCCGCCCCCGTGGCCGCCGCTGGCGTCGGCGCGGGGGGCGCGCTTGTCGCGCGCTACCGCCCGGTGAAGGCCGTCCGTGACCGAGTGCGAGCGGTCGAAGCGGGTCTCGACGACGCCCTGTTCCTCGTCGGCCGCCGGGTCGGCGGGGGCGAGGCGGTGGAGACGGCCGTCGCGCGGGCGGCGGAGGAGGTGCCCGGCGCGACGGGCGAGGCGTTCGCCGACGCCGCCGGCGTGCAGTCCCGTCTCCGCGTCGGCGTCCGCGAGGCGTTCCTCGGCGAGGTGGGCGCGTTCGCCGACCTGCCGAGTCCGCGCGCCCGAGGGGCCGCGCGACTCCTCGCGCTGGCGGCACGGGAGGGCGCGCCCGCCGGGCGGAGCGTCGTCACCATGGCCGACCAGTTGAGCGAACTCCGGCGCATCGAGGCCGAGGGGAAACGCGCCCTCGACCGGGTCACGGGGTCGCTGGGCAACACGGCGGCGCTGTTCGGACCCCTCGTGGCGGGCGCGACGGTGGCGCTGGCCGACGGTCTCTCCCGCCTCGACCCGGGGACGACCGGGGGCGCGGCCGCACCGACCGCCGCGCCGATACCCACCGACGCCCTCGGCGTCGTGGTCGGCGTCTACGTCCTCCTGCTGGCCGCCCTCCTGTCGTCGCTCGCGGCCGCCCTTGACCACGGACTGGACCGCGCGCTCCTCGGCTACCGCGTCGGCGTGGCGCTCCTCGCGGCCACCCTGACGTACTTCGTCGCCTTCCTCGGCGCGGGACTGCTGGTGTGACGGAGCGCGGGAGGGTTTAAGTACGGGAACGGGACCACCCCGAGCCATGTTCGACGTTCCGCTCGACGCGTGGTACGTGTGGATAGGACTGGCGCTGGCGAGCGTCGCCGTCTTCGGCGTCGTGACCTCGCTCCCGACCGCGCCCCCGCCGGACGCCGCGGGGGTCGCGGACACGGTCGACCGCGTCGCGGCCGCGGAGTACGCCGCGACAGCCGAACACCCCCTCGACGCCGACGCCGTGCGCCTCCGGCCGCGGGGCGTCGCCCTCAGGAGCGACGCCGGCACTGCCAGCGCGACGTTCGCGTTCGGCCCCGTCACGCCGGTGCCGCCGGGGAGCGACCTCGAAGCCGTCCTCCACGGCGCGCCGCCGGACCGCGCGTTCGACTCGCCCGCGGCGTTCCGGCAGGCGGTCGTCGACGCCCGGGCCCGCGACGCCCGGTGGCGACCCGTCGAACGAACGCTCGTCGTCCGCCGTGTCTCTCTCGGAGGGTACGATGCCACGCTGGTCGCGGCGTGAGTGTGCGCGGCGGCGACGGGGGCAGACCGAACCGCTGGCGGCGCTGGTGGCGCTGTTCGCCGTCTGTGCGGGCGTGAGCCTCTACGCGACGGTCCTCGGCGGGTCGATACCCGTCGCCGACCGCGACGCGTCCGAACCGACGCTGGAACGGGTGCGGGACGCCGCCGCGACGAACGGCGCGGTCCGGCCGGACGCGCTCTCGGCCGCCGTCGACGCCGGCCCCGACGGGCGGCGCGTCAACGCGACTCTCGCGGCGCGCGGCCGCCGGTGGTCCGTCGGTCCGTCGACGCCCGCCGCGACCGACCGCGCGTCGCGCGCCGTGAGCGTCCGCCTCGGCCCCGGTCGCGTCGCGCCCGGACGACTGACCGTGAGGGTGTGGAGATGACGGGCGAGAGCACGGACGTGCCGACGAACCCGACGGCGGGCCGGACCGGCGCGCCGACGGCGGAGACGGCGGTGGAGGGTCGCGCGTGACTAGCACCGTCCTCGACGCGGCGGTCTGCCTGCTGTTGATTAGCGGCGGGGTCGTGACCCTCGCGGCGGCGGGCGCGCCGGCGGACGACCCGGCGACGACGCGCGCCGACGCCGTCGCGGAGACGCTGGCGACCAGCACGACCGGCGTGAACTACTCGCTCGCGCCGGGCGCGCCGCCCGCCCGTCGCGTCCTCGGCGCCGACGCCGTTCCCGTCGAGTCCGGCCCCGGATTCGTCCGGTACCGACGCGGGACGTACGCGGCGCTCCTCGGCGACGCGGCGCTCTCCGGCGTCTCGGTCGACGGCCGCCGCCTCACGCGGACGGGCGACGGCTTCCGGGCGGCGGTCCGGAACGCGACGGCGCGGTCCGTCTCGCTCGCCGGGACGCAGGTGGTGGCGGTCTGGCGTCCCTACCCCGACGCGCCGGTGTCGGCCCGTGTGAGCGTCGGCGAGGCGCCGCCGCCCGGCGCGACGGTGCACGCGGCGACGACGAGCGTTCCGAGCGGCGTCCCGGCGGCCGGCGCCGCGGCCCGGAACGCGAGCGACGAAGGGTACGGCGGCGTCGCGGACGCTGTCGCCCGGGCCGTCGTGGCCGGCCTGTTCCCGCCCGACGAGGCGGCGCTGGCGCTCCGCGGCGACTACCCCGCGTCGGCGCTGGTGCGCTACCGCTACCGGCGGGCGGCCGCGCTGACCGGCGCGTCGGTGGGCGACGCCCTCGCGGCCGAGAACGCGACGGCGGCGAACGCCCGCCTCCGGCGCGCGCTCTCGGCCCGCCTCGAGTCCGACCTCCGGGCACGGTTCGACTCCCCCGGCGCGGCGGCGCGGGCGGTGGAGGCCCGACGCGTGCACGTCGTCGTCAGGACGTGGTCGGCGTGAGACTCGCGGACGACGACCGGGCGCGGGTGCCCTTCGCCCTCCTCGGCGTCCTCCTCCTCGTGGGCGCGTCGACGTACGCGGTCACGCTCTCGACCAGGGGACCGGTCCGCGAGGACCGCTCCGTCGAGGCGGCGATGGACCGCGCCGAGGCGGCGGCCGTCGGGACGCTTCGTACGGCCGCGAGGGACGCCGCGCGCGACGCGGCGCGGGCGCCCGTGACCGCCCCGGCGAACACCTCGGTCGGTCGGGTCCTGAACGACTCCGAACCGTTCCGGGACGCCCTCCGACTCCGCGTCTACGTCGCCGCGCGGGACGGGTTCGAGTCGGCGGCGTACCGCACTCGCGGCGTGACCGCTCGCGCGTCGCTGCCGGCGACGCCGAACGCGAGCGCCCTCCGCCGGGCCAAGCGGCGCGTGGGCGTCGCCGCCGTCGACGACGGTGCGTCGCTCCGCGTGACGCTCCGGAACGTCACCGTCTCGGCCCGCCGCGACGGGCGCACGGTGGCGCGCGAGGAACGGACGATGAACCTGACCGTGGCGACGCCGGTGCTGGCGCTCCACGACCGGACGCGGACGTTCGAGCGCCGCCTGAACCGGGAACCGCTCGACGGGTCGGGCCTCGGCCTGCGCCTCACGGGACGCCTCTACCCGGTGGTCTGGGCACGGGGGTACGCCCAGTACGGCGGCGCGCCCGTGGCGAACGTGCTGGCGAACCGGCACGTCGCGCTCTCGGCCAACGGCGGCGTGCTGGGCGTCCAGCGCGCGGTGTTCGGCCGGAGCGACCCCGACGGCCGGGCGTCGCTCCGCCGCGCGACGCTGCGCACCGGCGCGGCCGACCTCGCGGCGGCGTCGGGGTCGGACGCGGCGTCGGCGGCGGAGGCGGCGCTCCCGCGCCCCAACCGACCGGAGGGCGTCGGCGGCGCGTCGGCGAACCGGAGCCTCCCCCGCTTCGGGTCGGCGGACGCCCCCGGCCCGGAGCGCCGCATGCGAGTCGGAACGAGCGCCACCGCCGACCGGGCGTTCGCCCACCTCCTGTCCGGAACCGACGGGCCGTCGCTCGACGCGGTGACGCGCGGGGCCTACCGCGCGAACGTGTCCGTCCGCACGGCCGTCGATTCGAAGGCCGCGAGCGACGCACCTGCGCCCGACGCGCCCGGCGACGGGTGGACGCTGGTCGACCAAGACGAGTCGGCGGACGCGGAGGTCCGACCGGGCGACGCGCCGACGCCCGACGTCGGGACGCGCCACGCGTTCGCGTCGTTCGAGCGGGTGGTGACCGTCGAACGCGAGGTGACGCGCACGTGGCGGCGCGGGAACGAGACGACCACGACCGACGCCGAGTGGACCGACCGCTACCGCGTCGGCGTCGCCGTCGTCGGCGAGTACGCCCCCGGCGGGCGCGCGCCGGACCGCCAGACCCGGCCGCTGTACGAGTCGGGCGGACCGCTCGGCGGTCCGAACCTCGCGGACCTCCGGCCGAAGGCGCTCTCCTATCTCGACGCGCGGGGCGGCCCGGACGCCGTCGCCCGGCGCGCCGCCACTGGCGACGCGTCACCCGCTCCGACGGCGGTGTACGGTCGCCGTCCCGACGCCCTCCGCGACTGGGTCGTGGCCGACCTCTCGCGTCTCGACGCCCGGGTGCGGAACGTCTCGGTGACGGCGCGGGCGGGCGACGTGGCGGCCGGGGAGGCCAACCCGCCGGCGCGACTCGCCGAGCGCATCCGCGAGAACCGCTCCGTCCTCCTCGACGCGCCCGAGACGTACGACGGCGCGGCGATCCGCGCGCGCTACGAGGCGCGGGCGGCGTACCTCGACCGGGTGGTGGCGGCACTCGACCGGCGCGCGAACCGGACGGCGGCCACCAACCGGGAGTTCGGCGAGACGCTCGCGGACGCCGCGAACGCCTCTCCCGGCCGCCTGGAGGCGATGATGGCCCGCCGGGACGATGCGACGGTACCGCCCCGGCGGCGCGTCGGCGGCGACGGCCCCGGACGGGCCGTGGCGATGGTTCCGGACGGCGACCCGGCGTACCTCACACGCGCGGAGATATCGGGATCCCGCCTCGACGGCGCGCCCGAGGGGCGGCGCTACCGCGCCCTCGCCGCGCGGAACGTCAACCTGTTCACCGTCCCCTACGGCGACGCCACCGACGGCGTGCTGAGCGAGGTGTTCGGTCCCTCGGGGACGGTCCGTCTCCGGACGGCGGCGAAGGCGCTCGTCGCCGCGAACCGGACGGTCGTGGCCACCGACGACACGGCGTTACGGAACCGGCGGGACGCCCTCCGCGGGGAGGTGACGGACTCGCTCGGCGTCGTCGCCCGGGCCGAGCGACACGCGCTTCGGCGGACGACGGACCTCTCCCCGGGGGCGCGGCGCGCGGTGGTGGCCGACGCCCTGTCGCGGTGGCGCGGGACGGGTCGGCGCGCGCTGGCGGCCGCGAACGGGTCGCTCGCGGCGGCGGTGGGCGCGGAGGCGCGGGAGCGACTCGACGCGCCCCCGGCGACGCTCGACCTCCGCCTGCGTGCGGCCGCCGCCGACGCCACGCGGAGCGACGCGGCACAGGTGCCCCAGTCGCCCGCGACGCGGGCGTCCACCCGGACACGCACTCTCGTGCGCGAGGGACTGAAACGCGCCGCGGCGGCGCGACTGGAGAACGAGACGCACCGCGCCGTCGGGAAGTGGGCGAACGAGACGCTGGGCGAGGTGCCGGCGGGTCTCCCCGTCGCGCCCGTGCCGGGCTACTGGTACGCGACGGTCAACGTCTGGACCGTGACGGTCCGGGGCGAGTACGCCCGCTTCGCGGTCCGGTCGGACTACGGCGGCGGACGGACCGGGCGCGGACTCACCTACGTCCGCGACGGCGGGACGGCGACGCTCGACGTGGACGGTGACGGGTCGGCCGAGCGACTCGGGCGCAGCGAGCGAGTGCGCTTCGAGACGCGCACCGTCGTCGCGGTAGCGGTGCCGCCGACGGGAACCGGCGTGGGCGACGTCGGCGGGAACGCCGACGAGCGCTCGGCGGGGTGGCCCTGTCCGGGGTTCGCGATGGGCGACGCCGCGAACGGTCCGGCGAGATGCACATCCGTGCAAAACGGAAAGTGACAACTGTTATTCCAGCCCGATTCCTACACGAAGATATGTTGTATGACGTGGTCGAGAGCCCCGGGTCGCACACGCCTACGGAGCTCTGTGAGGCGTATATGTCGGAGGTACGTGAGGTCGTCGAGTCTAACGGAGTGAAGACGGTCGCGGAGCAGTCCGGTATCGACGAGGAGAAGATAGACGCCATCGCGGCCGGCCGGACGCCCGACCTCACGTTGGAGGAGGCCACGAGCATCCTCGCCGTCGCCGACGGGACCCCCGACGCCGAGGACATCGTCCTCGAGTTCCGCGACGACCTGCTGATGGGGATGACCACCGGCGTACTCGACGTCGACACCGTGGCCGCCAACGTCGACCTCGACCTCTCGGGGCAGGAGGTCCAGCAGGTGCTGGAGGGTCGTAACCCGGTGACGCTCCTACAACTCGCCACGCTACACCAGTACATCGCCGAGCGAAACGAGAACCGCTAGTGGCCCGGACCGTCGTTCTCGGCTGCGGATACGTCGGCCTCGAACTCGGTCGCCGCCTCGCGGCGGACGGCGACGAGGTAGTTGGAGTCCGCCGGTCAGACGAGGGTCTCGACGCCGTCCGCGAGGCCGGCCTCGACCCGGTGCGCGCCGACGTGACCGACGCCAACTCACTGACCGCGGTGCCCGACGCCGACCGAGTGGTGTTCGCGGCGAGTTCCGGCGGCCGCGACGCCGCGGCGGCGCGCGAGGTGTACGTCGAGGGCCTACGCACCGCCGTCGACGAGTTCGCCGCCCGCGAGTCACCGCCGAACCGTCTCGTCTACACGTCGAGCACCGGCGTCTACGGCGACCACGGCGGTGACTGGGTGGACGAGGAGACGCCGCTCCGGCCCGAGACCGACCGCTCGGAGGCGCTCGTCGAGGCCGAACGCGTCGCCCTCGAAGCGACGGCCGACCGCGGTATCGACGGCACCGTCGCCCGCCTCGCCGGCCTGTACGGCCCCGACCGCTACCGACTCGACCGCTATCTGGAGGGGCCGGTGACCGAGGGCTACCTCAACATGGTCCACCGCGACGACGCCGCCGGGGCCGTCGCCCACCTCCTCCGCGAGGGCGTCGCGCGCGACGAGGTGGTGCTCGTCGCCGACGACGAACCCGTCGAGAAGTGGGAGTTCGCCGACTGGCTGGCGGACGCGTGCGGCGAACCCGCCCCCCCGAAGCAGACGCTCGAAGAGCGCCGGGCGACGGCCGACCCGGGCACGCGCCAGTACGTCCTGCCCCAGAAGCGGTGCTCCAACGACCACCTCCGGTCGCTCGGCTACGAGTTCGAGTACCCTACTTTCCGCGAGGGCTACCGCGCAGCCGTCGACGAGTACCGCGGCGCCTCCGCCCGATAAGTTCCGATTTCGACACCATCGTAGACTAACACGTCGGGTCGAGGTTGTGTCCTCTGAATAGGGACGAAATAGAGGAATATTCTTGTTGCTTGCATCTGACGTGCCAAACATGTCTTCGCCGTTCCTCGGGGGCGGGTTCGCCCGGCCGCCAGCGCAGGTGAACGCGCAGGGGGCCACGGAGACGGTGTCGGCCTACGTGGTGGCCCACCCCGAGGTGGTGGCCGTGGTGGTCGTCGGGGTGCTCGCGTTGCTCGCGGGCGGGTACGCCGTCCTTCGGTTCCGGCGTCCCACCGGCACACGCTTCGTGGAGGCCGTCGCGTCGCTCGACGAGGTGGCGGTGCTGATGCACCCCAACCCCGACCCCGACGCCATGGCGGCCGCCATCGGCGTGGCGACGCTCGCCGAACAGGTGGACACGCCTGCGACGGTCCAGTTCGCCGGCCAGATACGCCACCAGGAGAACCGCGCGTTCCGGACCGTCCTCGACTTGGACCTCGAAGCCATCGACCACGTCTCGGAACTGGGCGCGGAGGCCGTAATCCTGGTCGACCACAACGAACCGCGCGGGTTCGCGGGCGCGGGGAGCGTCCTCCCGTTCGCCGTAATCGACCACCATCCCGGCGACGGCGCGGGCGAGGCGTTCACCGACGTGCGCACCGACTACGGCGCGTGCTCCACCATCGTGGCGGAGTACTTCCGCGACGTCGGCGCGAAACCCGTCCCGCCGGACATGCACGCGAGCGAGGTGGACGCCGAGTACATCGTGCCCTCCACCGTGGCCACGGGACTGCTCTACGGCGTCCTCACCGACACCAAGGACCTGACCGCGGGGTGTTCCCCCGCCGACTTCCGGGCGTGTAGCTACCTCTACGCCGGCGTGAACGAGGACCTCCTCGACCGCATCGCCAACCCGCAGGTGAGCGCGGAGGTGCTGGAGATAAAGGCCCGGGCCATCGCGGGCCGGCGCGTGCGCGGCCCCTTCGCGGTCAGCGACGTGGGCGCGGTGTCGAACGTGGACGCCATCCCGCAGGCCGCGGACGAACTCATTCAGTTGGAGGGCGTGACCGCGGTGGTCGTCTGCGGCGAGCGAGACGGCACGGTCTACCTCTCCGGTCGGTCGCGCGACGACCGGGTCCACATGGGGCGGGTGTTGGAGGCGTCCGTCGACGACATCCCGGACGCGAGCGCTGGCGGCCACGCCCGGATGGGCGGCGGACAGGTGCCCCAGACCGACGCCGCCATCGGCACCGACGGCGGCCAGCAGTTGACGCGCCAGTCGCTCGTAGAGCGCCTGTTCCGGTCGCTCGCGGGCGACATCTGATACGTCTGCGCGCCCCCGGCCGCGCTTTCGCCGACGCGCCGACGCGCCGACGCGCGGTCACAGGGGCTTTGACCGCCCGCGGAGAAGGTTCGGTATGGCAACCAGAGAGGGCACGTGGGACTACCGCGACCGGTTCGGCGACTCGTTCGGGCGGACCTACTTCCGCCGGTTCGGCCCGGGCGTGGTCTCCTCGCTCGGCGCGGGCACGTACCTCGGCGACCCCACCGACGAGGTGGACGCGCGCTACCACGACGCCCTGACGTGGGCGTTCGACCACGGCGTCAACCTCGTCGACACGGCCGTGAACTACCGCCACCAGCGGAGCGAACGCGTCGTGGGCGAGGCGGTGCGCGACGCCGACGCGGACCGCGAGTCGATAGTCGTGGCCACCAAGGGCGGGTTCGTGCCGTTCGACCGCGAGCGACCCGCCGACCCCGGTGCGTACGTGCGCGAGGAGTTCGTCGAGAGCGGTCTGGTGGACCGCGAGGACCTCGCCCGGGGGAGCCACGCCATCGCCCCGGGCTTCGTCGACGCCATGGTGGAGCGGTCGCTGTCGAACCTCGACCTCGACGCGATTGACCTCTACTACGTCCACAACCCCGAGACGCAGTTGACCGAACGGGACGCGAGCGCGGTGTACGACCAGTTGGAGGCGACGTTCGAACGGCTGGAGGAGCGCCGCCTCTCCGGCGACATCGGCGCGTACGGGGTGGCGACGTGGCAGGCGTTCCGCGTGCCGCGGGACCACCCGCAGTACCTCTCGCTCTCGGAGATACTGTCGCGGGCCGAGGCGGCGGCCGACGCCGCTGGCGCGGAGGAGACGGGGTTCGCGGCGGTACAACTGCCGTTCAACGTGACGATGGCCGACGCGTTCTCGCTCGCGGCGCAGGGCAGGAGAGCGGGCGAGGGCGGCGGCGCGGACGCCGGCGACGAGGACGGAGGCGGGGCGGACGGCGGCGACCGGAGTGCGCTCGAACTCGCACACGAACTCGGCGTCGACGTGTTCACCAGCGCCAGCATCGCGCAGGGCGACCTCGCGGCCGAGCTACCGGCTCACGTGGTGGACGAACTCAGCGGCGACACGCCGGCTCAGCGCGCCATCAACTTCGCCCGGAGCGCGCCGGGCGTGACGTGCTCGCTCGTGGGGATGAGCCGGCGCGAACACGTCGAGGAGAACCTCGCGGCGGGGACGTTCGACCCGCTGGGAGCGCGGGCGTTCGACGCCGTCTTCGAGTGACCGAAACTACCGGAGCTCCTTCCACTCCGCGCCGCACTCGGGGCAGGTACGGACCGAGAACACCTCGTCGGGGTCGTTCTGCTTCTTGAGCACCGCCTCGCAGTTCTCGCAGTTGAGGCGCTCGTAGGTGTCTTTGAACAGATCCCCGTTCCGGAGGCCCTTCCGCGTGGATTCCATACCCCGGCCTTCGGCACACCCCGAGAAAAACCCCCGGGTGTATTGGGACGCCGCGGGAGTCGGGCGCGGACGGCCGAATCGCCCCGCCGAGACCGACGACCGCCCGGCGGTGAGCGCCGCCCGGGCCGCCGCGGCGTCGTCCGACGTCCCGCACCCTTTTAGGCGCGCTTCCCCCACCCCACACCGATGGACTACGCTCAGGAACGGGTCGCCACGCTCCACGGCCTGCGCGAGGGGTCGGTGCCGGACGCGCCGACCGACCGCGCGGCGGTCGTGGTGCCGATGACGGACCGAGAGTACGGCCGTCTCGCGGCCGAGCGCGTCCTCTCGCGGCTGGAACGCGTCGACCCCGCGCGGGTGGTGGTGCCCGTCCGCGCGCCCGCCGACCGCGTCGGCGGCTTCCGCGAGTGGCTCTCGGGGTTCGACCTCTCGCTCTCGGTGCTGTGGTGCAACGGACCGCGCGTGACCGAACTGGTCGCGGACGCCGGTCTCGGCGGCGCCGACGACGGCGGCAAGGGACGCGACGTGTGGCTGGCGCTCGGACTGGCGCTCGAAGGCGACGAGGAGTACGTGGTCGTCCACGACGCCGACGCCCGGTCGTACGACGAGTCCTACGTCCCCCGCCTCCTGTTTCCGCTCGCGCGGGGCTACGACTTCTCGAAGGGGTACTACGTCCGCGTCGAGGACGGCCGCCTCTACGGCCGCCTGTTCCGCCTGTTCTACGCTCCGCTGGTGCGGGCCCTCGCGGACGCCCACGACGCGCCCATCCTCGACTACCTCGACGCCTTCCGGTACGCGCTGGCGGGGGAGTTCGCCGCCACGCGCGAACTCGCGCGGACGCTCCGGGTCGAGCGGTCGTGGGGGCTGGAGGTGGGGACGCTCGGCGACGCGTTCGACCGCGCCGGCTTCGACGGCAGCGCGCAGGTCGACCTCGGCACGTACGAACACGAACACCGCGCCGTGGGCGGTCCGAGCGGTCTCTCCACGATGGCGGAGGCGGTGGGGGCCGCCCTCCTCCGCACGGCGTCGACGCGCGGGGTCGCCCCCGACTACGACGCGCTCCCCGACCGCTACCGCCGCGTCGCCCGCGGGTTCGTCGACCGCTACGCCGCCGACGCCGCCTTCAACGGCCTCAAGGTCGACGCCGACGCGGAACGCGACCAAGTGGACGAGTACGCCGACGCGGTCCGGCCGCCCGGCCCCGACGACCGCCTCCCGGCGTGGCGCGACGCACCCCTCGACCCCCGGCGACTCGCTGACGCGACGCGCGCCGACCTGGCCGCGGCCGAGGCGGACGTCCCGCCCGAGTGCGACGCTCTCGTCGACCCGGGGGAGGCGGAGTGATGTCCTCCGCACCCTCCACCGCGGCCTACGACGAACTCGCGGGCGTGGTCGACCTGTTCGGCGCGGTGACGCGTGCGGAACTCGAACGCGCCCTCGACGAACTCGCGTTCCGGCAGGGCGAGGCGGCCGACGCCGAGGCCCTCCGCGACGCCGTCGAAGGGGCCGTGGAGGCCTACTACCTCGTGGCCTACCGGCCCGACGGGGACGCCGGAGACGCCGAGGGGGTCGCCGGTGGCGGTGGCGCCGACGCGGCCGACGGGGGCGGAGACGCCGCCGAGGGCGACCCGGAACTGCTCGCGGTCGGTCCCGTGGCGTTCCCCACGCTCCCGCCGGACGCCGAGGACCTCCCGCACATCATGGACGTGCCCGACCGGACGGTCGACCACGAGGCCCTCGGGCGGCGAGTGCTGGAGCGACTCCGCGAGGACGCCGCGCGCGCCGTCGACGCGGGCGACGACGAACGCGTCGAACACCTGCTCGACGTGACCTACGACCTCGAAGCGTGGGCCCCCGTGGAGGTGTCCGAGGTGCGCAAGCGTCTTGATGTTGCCCTACAAGAGTAGAGGTGACGAACGTCCACCAATGCGCATGAACCTCGAGGGGGTGACGAACTACACGCCGACGAGCGTCGAGGACGCCGAACGCGAGGCGGCGGTGGTCGCGCCCGTGCTCTCCCGGGACGGCGACGACCACCTCCTGTTCACGAAGCGAGCGGACCACCTCGGCGAACACGCCGGGCAGATGAGTTTCCCCGGCGGCGGGCGCGAGCCCAGCGACTCGGACCTCGAAGCCACGGCGCTCCGCGAGGCCGACGAGGAGATCGGCCTGCGCCCCGAGGAGACGGAGTTCGTGGGCCGCCTCGACGACGTGCCCACGGTGTCGCGGTACGCCGTCCGCCCGTTCGTGGCGCGCGTGCCCGACCGCGAGTACGACCCCGACGAGCGCGAGGTGGCGGAGATAGCCGTGCTCTCCGTCGCGGACCTCACCGACCTCGACAACTACGAGTCCGAACGGCGCGACCACCCTCACTACGGCGAGATACGCCTCCACTTCTTCCACGTCGACGGCTACACCGTCTGGGGCGCGACCGGCCGCATGCTGGTCCAACTGCTCGAACTCGCCACGGACTGGCGCGCGCCGCCCGAACCCGACCGGGTGGTCGACCCCGACGCCGACATGCCGCGGTGAGGCGACCGGCGCGTCGCCGGGGCGTCGGTACGGCCGTGTCACCGAGGTGTTCGAGGGCGGCGCGTCGGAGGCACGGCGAGTGTAGAGGAGACCCGATCACGCCACTCGCCGGCCCCGCTCTCGCTCCGGCGTCTCGACGGACAGCGAGTGCGCGACGACGGCGAAACCGGTCGCGAGCCGCTTCAGCGCGACGGACACGGTCAGACGGGACGCGCGGTACGCGAGGGGGGTTATCGTCCCGCCGAGGACGAACACCGCCGCGTTCGCGGCGACGACGAGCGGTACGAGTGCGTTCACGGGCTGTGGCCTCCCGGTTCGGAGAGGTTCGGGTGCGAAATCGAACGGCGGTTCGGCGCGCGGGTCGCGCCGTCGGCCGACGTCTGCGTCAGCCGAGCAGGTACCGCAGCGCGCGGTTGTTCTTCACGAACTCGGTGTCTTCGAGGTACGCGTCGAGGCCCATGATGCGACCCGCGGCGAACACGCCGACGGTCACGAACAGCATGAGGCCCATCAGGTCGCCGTTGACGTAGCCGTGCGCCCAGTCGGCGTTCCCGAGGTAGAAGAACACCATCAGGACGCCGCCGAAGAACGCGGCGAGACGGACGAGCGCACCCACGACGAGGCCGAGGCCGATGAGCGTCTCCCCGACAGGTATCATGAAGTTGGTGAACTCCAGCAACCACGGGGTGCCGGCCGCCCACCCGAAGAAGCCCGAGAGGGGCGACGCCGCGGGGGCGTTGGCCAAGTAGCCGGCGGCGCTGAACGGTTCGGCCGCCAGCAGTTTGTCCAGTCCCGCGTGCAGGAACCAGTAGCCGGTGACTATCCGCAGCGCGACGGTCCAGTACCCCGCGACGGACTCCGCGTATTCGAAGTTGACGTGCTCCCCGAGCCAGTAGACCTGTTTAGTGGACATCGTCCTTGCCTCCAGTTAGGTATACGGAGAGACGGTAGATAAAGCGGGAATCCGATTCCCGGAAACTGAAAACCGAGGTAGCGACGACGGAATCGGCTCGACGCGCGTCCACCCGCGACGGGCCGAACGCCGCTCGGCGGCCCGCAGGAGCCGCCTCGCGTCCGAACGCCGCGGCGCGAACGACAGCGTTATACTGTCCCCGGAGGTACGACGCGGTAGATGGTCGCACAGGCGAGCCGTCGCGTCCCGCGACGACCGGTAACGGCACCGACGCCGACGCCCCTTCTCCGACGATGAGCGCGCTGACCGGTGACGCCGCCGTGACGCGGGCCGGCATCGACGCCGCGGCGATAAAGCCCGCCGAGTGCGACCTGCGCCGGGCGGCGGAACTCCCGGTGTCCACCGTCGCCGTCGACTACGAGGGTCGAGAGCACCTCCCCGACGCGTCGGTCCTCCGCGAACTCGCGGCGGACCGCGAGGTGCGCGTCACCGCGCCGGTCCGCGCGGACGGCTTCGACCCCCTCGGCGACGACGGCGTCCTCGCCTCGCTCCCGGACGCGGTGGACGCGGTGTTCGTCGCCGGCCACCCCGCCTACCTCGACGAGGCCGAACGCCGCCGGGCGGTCGCTCCCCGCCTGCGCGAGGCGGTGGACCGCGACCCCGACGCGTGGGTCGGGACCGAGGGCGTCGAACGCGTCGCCCTCGCTACGGGCGGGACCCAGTACGAACTCCTCTCCCGGACCACCGCCCGCGACCTGCGAGCGCTCCGGGCCGCGGGCTTCGACGGCGACGTGGCGGTGTACGCGCCCACCGTGCTGACCGACGACGCGGACGCCGTCCTCGACGCGGTGGGGGCGTACGCGGCCCGCAGGCGACCGGTGGCGTCGGCGCTCCCCGACGGCGCGGCGACGGACGCGTCCGCGACGGGCCGCGCGCGCGAGGTGCTCCGCCGGGCCGTCCGCGACTACGCCCTCGTGGGCGCGCCCGAGGACGTGCGCGAGAGCGTGACCGACCTCCGGGAGGCGGGCGCGACCACCGTGGTCGGCTACCCCGCCCGCGGCGTCGACGACTTCCTCTGAGCCGTCGCGGGGCGTCGCTCCGCGGGACCGGCGCGACGCGAGAAGAGAGGACCGCAGCGTAGCCCGTTCAGTTCCGTGGTCTGCTCGGATTCGGTTACTTCAGCTTCGGTGCTCGTCGTCCCCGTCCTCGTCGAGGGGCGAGGTGTCGGGTTCGCCGTCGACGTCGGCCGACCCGGAGGCGTCGTCGTCGGCCAGCGCCGCCGTCTCCGCGTCACTCTCCTCGGTGACGCCGACGTCGGTTCCGGCCGCCTCCGACTTGGGGATGTGGACCCGGAGGGTGCCGCTCCCGGTCAGCGTCGCGGCGGCGGCGTCGGGGTCGGCGGCCGCGCCGTCGGGGAGTTCGGCCCGACCGGACAGCGAGAGGCCGCGGCCGGGGAACACCATCTCGAAGCCCTCGAAGAAGTCGCGGAAGCGGTCGATGCGCACCTCCACCTCGCCCTCGACGAACCGGACCTGCACGTCCGACCGCGTCGCGCCGGGGGCGTCGAACACCACGAGGTAGGCGTCGTCGCTCTCCAACACGTCGGCCGAGAGGGGCTTTCGCTCCTGCATTCGGCTGACGCCCCGACCGATGCGGTCGAGCACCGCCGTCGCGGCCGACTCGCCGAGTTCCCGGATGGAACTCATAGCTGTATCTCCTCCAGACAGTCGGTTCCCCCGCAGTAGGGGCACTGGAGGTCAGAGACACTGAGGTCGTCGGGGACGTCGTAGGTGTAGTGGTTCTCGAACATGTCCAACTCGCAGTCGTCGTTCGTGCACTTGATCTCCTCAGTACTCGGCATGACCGTCGGTAGCGCCGCCACCGTGATAAGTTCCGCGGGGGCGGAAATCGGCGCGTCGCGCGGGTAGACCCGGACCGCACGCCTTTACCGCCTCGGCCCCGAACGGCGAGACATGACCGACTCCGCCGAACCGACTCGCGGGGGCGCGCCCGCCGACCCCGCCGACCTCGACGTCGTCCTCGTGGACGGCTACGTGGACGAACCCGCCCACTTCGGCGTGCCGCCGTACATCTCGACGTACCCCCGATTCACGGCGGGGGCGCTGGTCGACGCGGGCGTCTCTCCGGACCGCGTCACCTACCACACCATCGACGAACTCCGCGACGACCACTCGAAGTGGCGCGACGTGGCCGACGCCGACCTCATGATATACCTCGGCGGCATGACCGTGCCCGGCAAGTACGTGGGCGGGACGCCCGCGGAACCCGACGAGGTCCGAAAGCTGGCGTGGACCGCCGACGGCACCTCGCTGATGGGCGGCCCCATCAAGTTCGGCGTGGGCGAGGAGAACGCGGGGGCACAGGAGATGGAGCGCCGCGACCTCGACTTCGACTTCGTGGCCAAGGGCGACGTGGAGGCCGCGGCCCACGACCTCGTGGCGAACGGACTGGAGGGGTTCGGCGACCGGATGCGCGACAACGACGAACTCGACCGGTGGGCCGCCGCGGGCGCGTTCGTGGTCGAGCAACACCCCAACCACCCCGACTACCTCATCTGCGAGATGGAGACCTCCCGCGGCTGTGCCTACCGGTGTTCGTTCTGCACCGAACCGCTCTACGGGGACCCCTCGTTCCGGACGGCCGAGTCGGTGGTGCGCGAGGTGGACCACCTCTCCGACCACGGCGCGCGCCACTTCCGCCTCGGGCGGCAGGCCGACATCCTCGCGTTCGGCGGCGACGGCGAGGCCCCCAACCCCGACGCGATTCGCCGCCTCTACGGCGGCATCCGCGAGGCGGTGCCGGACCTCGGGACGCTCCACCTCGACAACATGAACCCGGTGACCATCGTGGACTACCCCGAGAAGTCCCGCGAGGCCATCCGGACTATCGCCGAGCACAACACTGCGGGCGACACCGCGGCGTTCGGCCTCGAGTCCGCCGACCCCGTGGTACAGGAGCAGAACAACCTGCTCGTCACGGCCGAGGAGTGCCTCGAAGCGGTTCGCGTCGTGAACGAAGTCGGCGGGTGGCGACCCGGCGACGACGAGAAGCGCGGCCCCTCGACGGGCGAGGGCGCGTCCGCCCGCCTCCCCAAACTCCTGCCGGGCATCAACCTCGTCCACGGCCTGCAGGGCGAACGCGAGGAGACGTTCGAGCACAACAAGCGGTTCCTGAAGCGGGTGTACGACGAGGGGCTGATGCTCCGGCGCATCAACATCCGGCAGGTGATGGCGTTCGACGGCACCGACATGTCGGAGACGGGCGCGGAGATAGCCGACGACCACAAGAAACTGTTCAAGCGCTACAAGAAGGAGGTGCGCGAGGAGGTGGACCGCCCGATGCTTCGGCGGGTGGCCCCGCCGGGGACCGTCATCGAGGACGTGCGCACGGAGTACCACGAGAACGGTCGGACGTTCGGTCGTCGCCCGGGTACCTACTCGCTCCTGATAGCCATCCCCGGCGAACGCGAACTCGGGCAGACGCTCGACGTGGCGGTGGTCGACTACGGCTTCCGGTCGGTGACCGGCGTGCCCTTCCCCCTCGATCTGAACGCGGCGTCGATGGACGAACTCACCGCCATCCCGGGACTCGGAAAGCAACGCGCCGGCAACATCGTGGTGAACCGCCCGTACGACTCGCCGGACGAGGTGGACGCGGACGTGGACCTGCGGAAGTTCACGGCCGCCGCCGAGACGGACGCCGACGCGGACGCGGACGCCGCTTCCCGCGCGGACTGACCGAAGAATCGAAAGAGAGAGTCGAGGACGGCGACGCGCGGTCCGAGTCCGGGCTCAGAGTTCCTCTTCGATTATCTGGCCGACGGCGAAGTTGGACTTGACCTCGGTTATCTCGACTTTGACCCGTTCGCCCACCTCGGCACCCGGCACGATGATGACGTAGCCGCGTTCGACGCGCGCGATGCCGTCTCCCTGCTTGCCGATGTCCTCTATCTCGACGTACCGGAGTTCGCCCGACTCCACCGGGGGTTGGGGCTCGTCGGACGGTCGTTCGCTCGACCCGCTCTCGGACTCCTCGCTGGCCGCCCCCCGCGCGATGAGAGCGACGCGGTACGTGTCGCCCGGTTCGATAGAGCCAGTCTCGACTTCACGTCGCGGTATCTCGACCACGTAGCGGTCGTCCTCGGTCCGGACGTCGGCGCTGAACAGACACAGGAGCTTATCTGAGATTTCCACCGTGTAGACCTCCACCGAAACGTCTACATCGACCGTTAAATGTGTACCGCCGAGAACGTGGGGTCAACGCGGCGTTCCGTCGGAGGCCGCACAACGAGTGCCGGTGCGAGTCGGGATGGGACTGCGGGGCCGACGTGTCACTCGGCGTCGCCGAGTCGCGACCCGTCCGGGCGTTTCGCACCCTCGGAGTCGTGGACCACGACGCCGTCGGCCTCGGCGGGTTCGTAGCTGTCGCGCACCGCGACGGCCTCTTCGAGTTCTCGTACCGCCCGCTCTTTGAGGGCCGCGGCGAGTTCCTCGGCGTCCTCGCGGGCGATGTCGCGCCCGAGGCCCTCGCACTCGTGGGCGCGGACCATCCCCTCCTCGTCGCCGGTTTCACCGGCTTCCCGTTGCGCTCCCAGCGCAACGCTGTCGACCACCTCGCCCATCGGCTGACTCGTGCCGCCGAGGGCGACGCTGAACGGGTAGGTCCGACAGATGAGCGGTCGGTCGGCGTGGACCGAACACGCGCCCGTGCCGTCCGCGGACTCCTCGTAGAACGTGCAGTCGCCGCAGTCGTCGGTCTGGAGCGCCCACTCGAACGTCTCGCCAGCGAGTTCGCCGTCGTCGCCCTCGGTCAGACCGTACGGCATCGGGCGGGCCACGTCGCGCCATTCCCGCGAGGCGTCCGAGCGGGTGCTCGGAGCGGCGTCGCCGCTCCGGTGGTCGTACCCAGTCGCGGCCTGCAGGTCGCGCACCTCGTCGGGGAACACCGTGGCGGTGTGAGGCTCCGTCTCGCCGTCGTCGTCCCCGCCGCTCCCGCCCGACTCGCCGCCGCCGTCGTCACCGTCCGGGCCGCCGTCACCGCTCTCCCCGTCCGCAGTGGTGTACCCCTTGCAGCACGCGCCACAGCGGGTGCACTCGAACCCTATCTCCTCGATGGCGTCCGCGAGTTCGGACGCGTCGAGTGCGCGGGCGTCGGCGAGTTCGGCTTCGAGGCTTCGCACGTCCCGCCCTCGGCGGGCGCGGCGTAAGAACCCGTCGCCCCGGCGCGCGGTGCGTCCGCCGTCGCCGTCGGGTCACGCGGGTTCGACGCGCTCCCGGTCGGGGTCCCACCGCACCCGCCCCTCGGCCGCGAGTTTCTCGACGTGGGCGACGACGGTGGCGCGGGCCATCTCGCGCACGCCCGAGAGGTCCTTGTCGTAGGCGGCGTCGAGCACCGCGTCGGCGTCGCGCGCGCCCTCCGCCACCGCCGCGAGCACGCGCCGTTCACGGTCGCGGCGGTGAGCGAGCAGTCGGTCGACGACGGCCCGCGAGTCCGCTATCTCGGGGCCGTGTCCCGGGTAGAGGACGGCGGGGGCGCGGGCGCGCAGGCGGCGCAGCGAGACGACGTACGCCCGCATCTCGCCCTCGGGCGCGCCGACGGCGACGCTCCCCTCCGCCACCGCGAGGTCGCCGCACAGGACGGGTGCGCGGCGGTCGGACCCCGCGCCCGCGACGAACGAGACGTGGTCGGGGGCGTGGCCCGGCGTGTCGAGGACCGCCACCGGCCCGTCGCCGGTCGGAATCTCCGTCCCCTCGGCGAAGGTGCGGTCGGGGTCGACCCCCGCGGCGGCCGCGAACCGCTCCTCGTAGCCGCGGCGCGCCCACACCGTCGCGCCGGTGCGGTCCGCGAGGGCGGCGACGCCCCCGACGTGGTCGGGGTGGGCGTGGGTGACCGCGACGTGGGCCACGTCCCGGTCGGCGGCGGCCTCGAACAGCGCCGGGTCGTCGGCGGCGGGGTCGACGACGAGGGCGTCGTCGTCGCCGACGAGGTAGGCGTTGGTCGCGCCGCCCGGCGCGCGGGCGTCGACGGGGAGCGAAACGTGCGTGACTGTCACGCCCGTGGCTACGCGGGGCGGGAGGTAAATCTCACGGACGGCGGAGAGTAGAGAGTGGCTCGGTCAGTCGCGTCTCGGTCGGGGGGCGACGGCGCCGGGTCGAGTCGCGCGGTCGGTCTCCGGCCGGCGGCTCAGGTGTTGAGGTAGTAGACCTGCTTGCGGGCGTCCTTGAAGCTGTAGCGCGAGGAGACGAGGTCGGACTCCTCGAGGCGGTTGAGGGCGTAGCGGACGGTCCGGTCGGGCAGGAGCGACTCCTCGGCGAGCTGACCCTGCGAGAGCGGCGCGTCGGTCTCAAGCACTTTCGCCACGAGCTTCGCGCTCGGGGGGAGTTCGCGGAGACGGTCGCGGAACTCGCTCTTGGACAGCCTGTCTTCGGTGTTGGTCTCTGCGGTACTGGTGCTCATGTGGACCTCCTATCCGTGATACGGGGTAAAGGTTGGCTACAAAGGTGACAATACAATCCAGTCTCCTTAAACACATATTAAGGTATCTCAGCAGGAAGAGGCGCCCGCGTTCGTCGGCTTCGGAGCGTGTCGGTGTTCGGCGAACTCGTGCGGTAGTTCCCCATCACGGTGTTACAGGCGGGGCAGTGGACCACCAGCAACCGCCCGTCGTACACGTGGCGCACTAGTTCCTCGGTTCCGAACGACTTACCGCATTGTCTGCACGTTGGCATAAGATGAGATACGTCGTCTGAGAGCATAGAGGTATCCCCCCGCGTGTCCGGGCGGTTCCGTCCGTCACGGCTCCGCCGGCCGTCCGCCGAGGGCCGGGGCGGTTCGACGAGTGGGTCCGAGAAAACGGCGTCGGCGCGTATGCATCCAGTACGGTTTTAATCTCGGGGGAGTGAACACGGAGTAGTGTGAAAGGGAAGGAGTGGTATCAGGCCGACGACGTCGCCCAAGAGTACGACGACAAGCGGTTCTCGCGGGGCGGGCGACTCATCGACCACCGAGAGAAGGAGGCCGTCCTCGACGCGCTCCAGCCGCTCGACGGTAAGCGAGTGCTGGAGGTCGCGTGCGGGACGGGGCGGTTCACCGTGATGCTCGCCGAACGCGGCGCGGAGGTGGTCGCCCTCGACATCTCGTCGGCGATGATGGTCCAAGGGCGAGAGAAGGCCCGCCGCGCCGGGGTGGCCGACCGAATCGAGTTCCTCCGGGCGGACGCCGCGCGCCTGCCGTTCCCGGACGACCATTTCGACGCCGTGTTCGCCATGCGCTTTTTCCACCTCGCCGACACCCCCGCGAAGTTCCTCGCGGAGATGGCGCGCGTCACCGAGGACGTGGTCTTTTTCGACACGTTCAACGACTTCAGCAGTCGGGTGGCCTACAACTGGCTACTCCCGATGGGGTCGCACCTCTACTCCCGCGCGGACGTGGAGCGCCTCCTCGACGACGCCGGCCTCCGCCTCGACGAGGAGGCCCACGACTTCGTCCTTCCCTACGGGTTCTACCGCAAGATTCCCAACGCCCTCGCCCGCGAGTTCCGCGAACTCGACAACTCCGTCGGCGACACGACGGTGGGCGAGAAGCTCTCGTCGGTGTCGTACTGGACGGCGCGGACCGCCGACCGGGCGGCCGAGACGCCGACCGACCCGGCCTCCAGTACGGAGTAGGGCCGGAACGAACTTATTAAACGGGCCCACGAGGTAGGGACAGGTATGGAGCTCTCGGTAGTCGTCCCGACGCTGAACGGGCGCGAGCAGTTGGCCGCGAGTCTCGACTCGCTGGCCGAACACGCGCCCGACGCGGAGGTGGTCGTGGTCAACGGCCCCTCCGCCGACGGCACTACCGGGATGGTGCGCGAACGCGACGACGTGGACGTGCTGGTCGAACTCTCGGACCGCACGCTCAACGTCGCCCGCAACGCTGGCATCGAGGCGGCGTCGGGCGACGTGCTCGCCTTCCTCTCGCACGACCACTCCGTCGAGTCGACGTGGCGGGCGGCGCTGGAACGCGCCCTCGACGGTGCGGACGCGGTCACCGGCCCCACCCACCAGACGGTGCCCGCCGGGATGACCACCGAGGAACCGGAGGTGACCGACATGTACGGGCGCGAGGTTCGCTACTTCGACGGCGGCAACGTGGCGTTCCGCGCCGACGTCCTCAACGCCCTCGACGGGTTCGACGAGTACCTCGAAACCGGCGGCTCGCGCGACGTCGCCCACCGCCTCGCGGGGATGGACTACTCGGTGGCGTGGGACTCCGAGATGTGCGTCCGCCGCGAGTTCGAGGCCGACGGCGGCGTCCGGGAGCGAGACTGGGACTGGAAGTACCGCTCGCTCGCGTACCGCCTCGTCAAGAACTACGGCCTCCGGCCGGGGGTCGCCCGCCGGACCCTGTCCCACGCCGTCTCCGAGACGGCCGCGAACGCGAAGAGCGCGGTCCGCGGCGACACCAAGCCCACGGCGCTGGTCCGGGCGACGCGGGACGTGGTCGTCGGCGCGACGCTGGGCTGTAAGGACGGCCTCGTCTCGCGGGCGCGCGACCGGACCGACGCGCGCAACCCTCACGGCCGGTCCAAGAGCCCGAATCGCGCGGTCACGGCCTACGACTGGCGGGAGCGGCCGCCGTCGCAGGAGTAGGCCGACGAGGACGGCCGCGCGTCAGGGTACGAGGTCCTCGAACACCCGCGCCGGGTTCTTCGTGAACGCGCGGCGCATCGCGTCCTCCGACACGTCGAGCGTCAGCACCTCCATCACGGCCACGTCGGGGTGGGCCGCGGGCATCCCCGACCCGAACAGGACGCGGTCCGGGTGTTCGAGCAGGCCGCGTTCGAGCACGTCGCGGTAGCGCACGAACGAGGTATCGAGGTAGAGTTCGTCGTGGTCGTCCAGCATGTCCAGCGCCGCGTTCATCAGGTCGCGGTCGAGGGGGTACCCGCCGAAACTCGACAGCACGACCGGGAACGTCCGCCGGAGGAGCGTCTCGGCCACCGCCGACGGCGGGAACGTCGTCCCCGCCTGCACCAACACCGGCAGGCTCACGTCGTCGAGTCTGTCGAGCGTCTCCTCGTCCGGCAGGCCATCGTGAGCGGGGTCGAGGTAGAAGCCGTGGAACCGGTCGTCGTAGGCGTACTGTTCGACGTCGGAGGGCGAGGTGTGCTCGTCGCCGCGGGAGGCCGCGAGGTTCCGCAGGCGGGCCGCGGGCGTATCGCTCGGGTCGCGGGGGCCGTTGATGCGCGCCACGGCGAGGAAGGGGCGTTCGACCGAGAGGCGCGCCACGGCGTTGTTGGCACTCAGGTAACTCTCCCCGGACGGGCGTGCGCCGGGCGACACCAGCGCTCCCACGATGCCCGCCTGGTGGAACTCGCGTTCGAGTCGCTCGGGGGTGACGTCGCGGCCGTGCGTCTCCACGTCCTCGTCGTTCGGGGCGAGGCGGGCGTGGACGTCGTACACCCGGAACCCGTGTTCCAACTCCAGCATTGTGGGACCTCCGTCGTCGCCCTATATCTGCCTATTGGTCGTTTCGGCCGCGGCCGGTCACACAGCCAACCGCCGACCCCGGCGGAACCGTGCGACTTTGTGACTCGTTCACCGATATCTATATATAGAACCGCTAGCCTCCAGTTCATCGAGGTTTCCTACACCATGGCAGCAGGTATGCAGCAACCGATGTACGTTCTCACTGAGGGTAGCCAGCGGACCCGCGGACAGGACGCTCAGAAGTCCAACATCCGCGCCGGGAAGGCCGTGGCCGACGCGGTACGCACGACGCTCGGCCCCCGAGGCATGGACAAGATGCTCGTCGACTCCTCGGGCGAAGTCGTCATCACCAACGACGGCGCGACCATCCTCCAAGAGATGGACATCGAACACCCCGCGGCCCAGATGATCGTCGAGGTGTCCCAGACCCAAGAGGACGAGGTGGGCGACGGCACCACGACGGCCGCGGTGCTGGCGGGCGAACTCCTCGCGCGGGCCGAGGACCTCCTCGACGACGACATCCACCCCTCGGTCGTGGTCGAGGGCTACACCGCCGCCTCGCGCCTCGCCCTCGAGGCCGTCGAGGAGCAGGTGCTCGACGTCGACCTCGACGACGACGTACTCGTACAGGTCGCCGAGTCGAGCATGACCGGCAAGGGCACCGGCGACGTGACAGCCGACGTGCTGGCCGAACAGGTCGTCGCCGCGGTCCGGCACGTCGCCGAGGGCGGCGTCGTCGACCGCGACGACGTCCACGTCCACACCCGGACCGGCGCGTCGTCGTCGGCCACCGAGACGGTCGAGGGCGTCGTGGTCGACAAGGAACGCGTCAACGACAACATGCCCGAACGGGTCGAGGACGCCACCGTCGCCATCCTCGACCTCGAACTCGACGTGCGCGAGACGGAGGCGAACACCGAGTACAACATCAGCTCCGTCGACCAACTGACCGCCGCCATCGACGCCGAGGACGAGGAACTCCGCGGCTACGCGAAGGCCCTCGCCGACGCCGGCGTCGACGTGGTGTTCTGCACCAAGTCCGTCGACGACCGGGTGGCCTCCCACCTCGCCGACGCGGGCGTACTCGCGTTCGAGAGCGTCAAGAGCTCCGACGCGAAGGCCATCGCGCGCGCGACAGGCGCGAAGCGCCTCGGCTCGGTGACCGATCTCGACGCCGACGACTTCGGCCGCGCCGACGCGGTGCGACTGGCGAAGTACGGCGACGACGAACTCACCTTCGTCGAGGGCGGCGCGGCGTCGAAGGCCGTGACGCTGTTCCTGCGCGGCGGCACCCAGCACGTGGTCGACGAACTCGAACGCGCCGTCGGGGACGCCGTCGACGTGACGGTGGCCACCGTCGAACGCGGCGGCGTGGTCCCCGGTGCGGGCGCGACGGAAGTCGCCATCGCCGACCGGGTCCGGGCCGCGGCCGCGGGCGTCGAGGGCCGCAAGCAGTTGGCGGTCGAGGCGTTCGCCGACGCCGTCGACGCCCTGCCGCGCACCCTCGCCGAGAACACCGGGATGGACCCCATCGACGCCCTCGTCGACCTCCGAGCCACCTTCGAGCGGGAGGGCCGCGCCGGCGTCATCGCCCACGGCAAGACGGGCGAAATCGGCGACCCCGTCGAGCGCGGCGTCCTCGACCCCGCCGCCGTCAAGCGCGAGGCGGTCGAGTCCGCCACCGAGGCCGCGACGATGATTCTCCGCATCGACGACGTCATCGCGGCCAAGAACGACTGAGCCGACCGCCGCACCCCGGTCGGGCGGGCGCGCGGCGCCGTCCCGCCGTCCGCCCCTGTCGACTCCCGTTTTTCGCCTTCGGTCTCTCCCTCCATCGACACCTCTCCCGCCGTCGCTCGCTACTCCGCGGAGACGACGCTCTCCCTGACGAGGCGTCCCACGCCCCGCCGGATGCGCTCAGACACCGCCTGGTCGCTCACGTCGAGTTCGTCGGCGATGTCGAGGAGCGTCGCCCGCCGGGGAACGTCGAAGTAGCCGAGGCGGTGGGCGGTGAGCAGCGTCTCTCGCTGTTGTTCCGTGAGCGCGCTCTCCCGACGCTCCTCCGCCGGCCGGAAGATGCGGACGGGCGTCATCGAGAGGTCGTCCTCCGAGCAGAGCTCCCCGAACCACGTGACGCTCTCGTCGTCGGGAAACCGGAGGCGGAGGCGGAGCGAGTCCCCGTCGAGGCTCCCTTCGAGGATGGCGGCGTCGGTCCGCGCGACGGCCTCGCACAACGCCTCCCCGGGGGTCCAGTCGACGCGGTAGAGCCGCCAGCCGTCCGTCTCGCCGAGCGACTCCGCGTCCGACACCTGCGGGTGGTCGCGCGCCGCGCGTTCGAACCGCTCGAAGTCGTCCGTCCGGACCCACACGAACGGGACGGCCTCGGCCCGCCCCCGCGGGACCATCCGGTCGAACTCGATTTCGGTGTTTGGAGGCAGGTCGCACGGCACGTCTCCGCCGAGTTCCGTCACAGGAAACCGCACGTCGACCATGACCACCATGAGTGGATATAACACGGACCAACGGTATCAACCTCCCGCCGACGGTGGCGGACGGCGCACCGGCGGTGGCGGACTGTCCCCGTCAGGTCACTCGAACGCGAGGGTCACCGCGTCGCCGACGTCGAGGCCGAACGCCTCGTCGCCGCGGCCCCGGTTTACGTCGCACTCGACGTAGCCGTGGCTCCCGACCGTGACCACCCGGTCGCCGGGGGCGACGGCCGCGAACGAGCGTCCCACGGGGACGCCCTCGACCGGCGACCCGTCGGCCGGGCGGACCGTGACCGCCTCGCGGCCGTCGAGGGCGTCGCCCGGCACGTTGGTTATCGCGTTGCCGAAGTCGTCCACCGCCAGCACCTCGCCCTCGGCGCGGTCGGCCGTCACCGTCGCCGACGGGAACGAGAGGTCGACGAACTCCTCTACGGGGGTCACGGCGTCGAGGCGTTCGAGGTCGGAGACGCCGGCCTCGTGGACCGCGGCGGCCGCGGGTGCGAACACGTCGCGGCCGTGGAAGGTGGCGGAGTCGGGGTCCTCGTAGGCGTAGTCGAACACCTCCACGTCGACGCCGTCGGTCGCGCCCGGGCCGGCGTCGGCTTCCGTGTCGGCGTCGCTCTCGGTCGCGATGCGTCGGGCGGCGGGCAGGAGGAGGCCGTTGTCGGGGCCGACGAGGGCGTGGTCGCCGGCCCGGACCACGACGGCGGCGCGGTCGGTGCCGACGCCGGGGTCGACCACGGCGAGGTGGACCGCGGGCGGGAACTCGGGGAGCACCTCCCGGAGCCAGAACGCCGCCGAGCGGACGTCCTGCCGGGGGAAGTCGTGGGCCACGTCGACCAGTCGGGCGTCGCACTGCCGGAGGACGACGCCCTTCATCGCCGCGGGGTACGGCGTGCCGAAGTCGGAGGCGAGGGTTATCATGTCGCGCGCGGGGTCACGCGGGGTCGGTGTTGTCGTCCCCGTTGGCGTCCGTCTCGCTCACTCGCTGGAGGCGTTCGATGCCGCCTATCTCCTCGACAACCTCGACCACCGCGGGCGGGACGAGGTCGCGCCACCCCTCGTCGGCCACCATCTTCTCGCGTATCTCCG
Organism: Haloferacaceae archaeon 50; assembly: GCA_046097085.1. Taxonomy (GTDB): domain Archaea; phylum Halobacteriota; class Halobacteria; order Halobacteriales; family Haloferacaceae. The sequence goes on from CP175567.1 coordinate 1,365,047, forward strand.
TCCCTTCGAGCACCTCGCGGTTGAACATAGGCGACTCGCGCACCTCGACGCCGGCCTCGCGGAACAGTTGGATGACCAGCGGGTTGTTGGAGTAGGCCACCTCGAACGCGGGCGACATGCTCTGGACGTGGCTCACCCACACGGAGTTGCGCTCCAAGTCCTCGATGGGGACCGCGTAGGTCACCAGGTCGAAGTCCTTGACCGACTTGGTGACCATCATTATCCGCTCCCCCGCGGTGAACGGGTTCTTGAGGGCGTGGGAGTCGCCGGCGCTCCCGATTCCGAGGACGAGTTCGTCGACTTCGCTCGCTATCTCCTGTACCATCCGGTGGTGGCCGTTGTGATACGGCTGAAACCGACCGATGTAGAACCCCCGCATCGTGTGCGTAGTCGCGTCGGTTATTTATAAATACAGCGAGTCGTCTGGCCCGACGAAACCGGTGGGTAGGGGGGTTCTACGGGGCGTCGCCCGCTGTGGTGCGTTCGCCCCCGGGGAGAAAGTATATCAGTCGCCCTACCTTCGGATTATGTAGCGATAGAGTTCTATGAGCAACGACATGGACAAAGACGAAAACCTCCCGGAAACGGGGGCAGGCGACGGGGCCACGTCGGGGGGACGCGACCACTCCAACTCCCCCGCCGACAGGTCGGAGGGGTCGATCGACGACCTCGGTAGCGACGTCGAAGTCGAAGCCGACGTCGCGGACGATATCGACGAGGACGACCTCCTCGGCGGGCTACAGATAGACAGCACCGCCGACATCGAGGTCCCCGACCGACTCGTCGACCAAGTCATCGGGCAGGACCACGCCCGCGACGTGGTGATGAAGGCCGCCAAACAGCGGCGCCACGTCATGATGATCGGGTCGCCGGGCACGGGTAAGTCGATGCTCGCGAAAGCGATGGCAGAACTCCTCCCCAAGGAGGATCTGCAGGACGTTCTGGTCTACCACAACCCGGACGACGGCAACAACCCCAAGGTCCGGACTGTCCCGGCCGGGAAAGGCGAACAGATCGTCGAGGCCCACAAGGAGGAAGCCCGCAAGCGCAACCAGATGCGGTCGTTCCTCATGTGGATAATCATCGCCATCGTCCTCGGCTACTCGCTCATCATCGCTCAGCAGGTGCTCTTGGGTATCCTCGCGGCGGGTATCATCTACCTCGCGTTCCGCTACGGGTCGCGCTCCAGCGACTCGATGATCCCCAACCTCATCGTGAACCACGCGGACGACGCCACCGCGCCCTTCGAGGACGCGACCGGCGCGCACGCGGGTGCACTGCTTGGCGACGTGCGCCACGACCCGTTCCAGTCGGGCGGCATGGAGACGCCCAGCCACGACCGGGTCGAACCCGGGGCCATCCACAAGGCCAACAAGGGCGTACTGTTCATCGACGAGATAAACACGCTCGACATCCGGTCCCAGCAGCACCTCATGACCGCGATTCAGGAGGGCGAGTTCGGCATCACGGGCCAGTCCGAGCGCTCCTCGGGCGCGATGGTCCAGACCGAACCCGTGCCGACGGACTTCGTGATGGTCGCGGCCGGCAACCTCGACGCGATGGAGAACATGCACCCCGCGCTCCGCTCCCGCATCAAGGGGTACGGGTACGAGGTGTACATGGACGACACCATCGAGGACACGCCGGAGATGCGCCGGAAGTACGCTCGGTTCGTCGCACAGGAGGTGGCCAAGGACGGCCGCCTGCCGCACTTCACCGAGGAGGCGATGGAGGAGGTCATCCTCGAAGCCCGCCGCCGCGCGGGTCGGAAGGGTCACCTCACGCTCGAACTCCGGAACCTCGGCGGTCTGGTGCGCGTCTCCGGCGACATCGCGCGCTCCGAGGACGCCGAGGCCACCACCCGCGAGCACGTGCTGCAGGCCAAGGGCCGCTCGCGCTCCATCGAGCAGCAGCTCGCCGACGACTACATCGAGCGCCGCAAGGACTACGAGCTCCAGATAAACGAGGGCTACCAGGTCGGCCGCGTCAACGGGCTGGCCGTCATGGGCGAGGACTCGGGCATCGTGATGCCCGTCATGGCCGAAGTGGCCCCCTCGCAGGGTCCCGGCGAGGTCATCGCCACCGGGAAGCTCCAGGACATCGCCGAGGAGGCGGTCCAGAACGTTTCGGCCATCATCAAGAAGTTCAGCGGGGAGGACATCAACCAGAAGGACATCCACATCCAGTTCGTCCAGTCCTACGAGGGCGTGCAGGGAGACTCCGCCTCGGTCACCGTGGCCACGGCGGTCATCTCCGCGCTGGAGAACGTCGGCGTCGACCAGAGCCTCGCCATGACCGGGTCGCTCTCGGTCCGCGGCGACGTGCTGCCGGTCGGCGGCGTGACCCACAAGATAGAGGCCGCGGCAAAGACGGGGATGGACCGGGTCATCATCCCGAAGGCCAACATGCAGGACGTGATGATAGAGGACGAGTACAAGGACATGATAGAGATAATCCCGGTGGAGCACATCAGCGAGGTGCTCGACATCGCGCTCGAAGGCGAACCCGAGAAGGACTCGCTGGTCGACCGCCTCAAGAGCATCACCGGGTCCGCACTCGACAAGCAGGGCGTCGGGCCGTCGAGTCCCAGCCCGCAGTAAGCAGATAGATGGCAGAGTGGGGGACGTTCGCGGGCTTCGCGGGCGTCGTCCTCACGGCGTTACTTTTTCTCGCGTACGTGTCGCAGGGCTCCCTGAGCGGCGCCGAGAGGGAGTCGTCGGCCGAGAGTGACCCCGACGACGCCGCCACCGACGCCGACGCTCACGGACCCGTCCCGGCCGTCGCGCCCGACGCGGAGGGCGACGACGGCGACGAACCGTCCGCCGACGCGCCGCGGCGTCGCCCCAACGGCGGGACGGTGGACCGCTCGGACGCCGCCCTCGACGCCGGGGACGACCCCCGACGGGAGGACCCGGACGGGCCGGCCCACCGGCAGTTGCGCGAGATGGGCGACGGGACGGGCGAACTCTCGACCGGGATGCTTCTCGTGAACGTCGCGCTCTCGCAGGGCTTCCTCGGCGGACTGCTCGTACTCGGGGCGTGGTACACCGGCGTGCCGCTCTCGGCGCTAGGTCTCGGCCCCGCGGCGTTCGCCCCCGCCGTCCTCCTCGCGGGCGTCGGCGTCGGCGTCGGCCTCTACGTCGCCAACGAGGTAGGCGCGGCCGTGGGCGAGCGGTTCGGTCTCGGCGGGTCCGAGGAACTGCGGTCGGCGCTGGCTCCCGACTCCGCGCGGGGGTGGGTGCTCCTCTTCGGCGGCGTCCTGCCCGTCATCGCCGCGTTCGAGGAGTTCCTGTTCCGGGCCGTTCTCGTGGGCGCGTTCGCTACGGGGTTCGGCGTCTCGCCGTGGGTGCTCGCGGTGCTCTCCTCCGTGGCGTTCGCGGCGGGCCACGGCGCGCAGGGGCCGGCGGGCGTGGCCGTGACCGGTGCGCTCGGGTTCGTCCTCGCCGCCGCGTTCGTCCTGACGGGGAGCCTCGCCGCCGTCGTCGTCGCCCACTACCTCGTCAACGCGCTCGAGTTCGCGGTCCACGAGGGACTCGGCGTCGAGTGGACCGACCGCGGCGGCGGACGCGCCGACGGGGGGTAGGCCGGGGTTATTTCACCAACCACCATGTGATATTACGCGGGGATAGGACCGTGACAACCAGAAGTCTCTATCGGTGTACGTCGTGCGGGTGGACTGGTCGACGCACAGAACTCGACGACGCCCACGGCGGACCGGAGTGTCCGTCGTGCGGCGCGCGCGTCCTCGTCGGCTGAGGGCGTCGCGGCCGTTTTTTCGTCACTCCCGTTCCAGCGCGCGGAGTCGGTCCGCCACCTCGGCGGGCGTCGCGCCCGCGGCGTCGACGCGGTGGTCGGGCACGAACAGCGGAACCGGGTTCTCCGAGAGCGCCGTCCGTACCGTGCGTACGTCGTCCTCGTCGTCGCCGTCGAGTCCGGCGAGGCGGGCGAGGCGGGCGACCGACACCTGTTCGCCGTAGGGGACGTTCCGCACCGCGTCGAGGACCCGCCGCTGGTCGGTGGGGACGGTCAGCGCCACCTCCACGTCGTCGAAGTGGTCCTCCGCGCCGTCGAGGTAGTCGAACACCCGGTCGAGAAGCGGGTGGTCGGGGTCGGCGTCCGCGGGGGCCTCCCCCGGGAACGAGACGCTGATGGCGCGTCCGCTCGCCACTCCTATCTGGACGGCACGTCCCAGCGTCGGCGACTCGCGCGCGTAGATGCCTGCCTCCTTCATGCGAGAACGAAGGGGCGTAGCGCCCTTGAAGCTTGCAACTCCGGGCGGCGGGTCGGCGGACGGCGACGGCGGGCGTGCGCGACGGGTTCGCGGGCGACGCCGCCGGACGGAGGGGGTCCGGCGCGTGACGCAAACCTTATGGTCATATCCGTACGTTAGTGTACAATGATGGATACTACCGACGACGACCTCGCGCCGGCGGTGCGCTCGATACTCGACGCCGCCGCGGCGCGCGAGGGGGGCGCGGAGCGACTGTCCGTCTCCGCGCGGTCCCTGCCGGCGGCGCTCTCGGCCGCCGAGGCGGACGGCCGCGTCCCGGTCATCGCAGAGGTCAAGCCCACGAGCCCCACGACGGAGGGCGAGCGAACCGACGACCCGGTCGACCTCGCGCGCGCGATGGTCGACGGCGGCGCGGCGGCCCTGTCGGTGCTCACGGAACCCGAGCACTTCGGCGGGTCGCCCGAGAACCTCCGCCGGGTGCGCGAGGCGGTCGACGTGCCCGTCCTGCGGAAGGACTTCCTGCTCGAAGAAGCCCACCTTGACGCCGTCGCGGCCGACGCGGTGTTGCTCATCGCGCGGTTCGTCGACGACCTGCCGGGCATGGTGGCGGCCGCCGAGGAGCGGGGGATGCGACCGCTGGTCGAGGTCCACACCCGCGAGGAACTCGACCGGGCGGTCGAGGCGGGCGCGTCCGTCATCGGCGTCAACAACCGCGACCTCGGGAAGTTGAAGGTCGACCTCGGCACGTTCGAGCGCGTCGCCCCGGACGCGCCGTCGGAGGCGACGCTGATAGCCGAGAGCGGCGTCTCGACGCCCGCCGACGCCCGGCGGATGCGCGAGGCGGGCGCGGACGGCCTGCTCGTCGGCACCGCCATCATGGACGGCGACCCCCGCGAGAACGCCGCGCGGTTCGCGGGCGCGGAACGGGACGCCGACGTCGCCGACGACGCGGAGGCGGTACGATGAGCGCCGGCGGCGACGGCAAGTTCGGCGCGTACGGCGGCCAGTACGTGCCCGAGGCGTTGATGCCCGCCATCGAGGAACTCACCGACGCCTACGAGCGGTACGTCCTCGACAACGAGGACGGCTTCGTGGACGAGTTCCGCCGGCGTCTCCGGGACTTCGGCGGTCGGCCGACGCCCCTCCAGCACGCCGAACGCCTCTCGGAGCGCTACGGCCGCGACGTCTACCTCAAGCGCGAGGACCTGCTCCACGGCGGCGCGCACAAGTTGAACAACGCCCTCGGGCAGGTCCTGCTGGCGAAGTACATGGGCAAAGACCGCATCATCGCGGAGACGGGCGCGGGTCAGCACGGCACCGCGACGGCGATGGCCTGCGCCCACCTCGACGTGCCCTGCGAGGTGTACATGGGCGAACGGGACATCAACCGCCAGCGCCCCAACGTGTTCCGGATGCGCATCAACGGCGCGGCGGTGAACCCCGTGTCGACGGGCCGGGGTACGCTCAAGGAGGCCATCAGCGAGACGATGCGCGACTGGGCCGCCAACGTCGAGGACACCCACTACGTCATCGGGTCGGTCGTCGGTCCCCACCCGTTCCCGAGCATGGTGCGGGACTTCCAGTCGGTCATCTCCGAGGAGGCGCGCGAACAGGCCCGGGAGAAGACCGGCGACCTGCCCGACAGCGTCGTCGCGTGTGCGGGCGGCGGGTCGAACACGATGGGCGCGTTCGCGGCGTTCGTCGGTAGCGCGGCGCTGTACTCCGCGGACCGTTCGAGCGACGCCGGAGGCGACGACGAGGTGTCCCTGTTCGCCGTTGAGGCGGGCGGGTCGTCGCTCGACGTGGACGAGGAGGCGGGCGTCGCACCCAACTCCGCGTCGCTCTCGACGGGCACGGAGGGCGTCCTCCACGGGGCGCGCACCCGCGTCCTGCAGGACTCCGACGGGCAGATAATGGAGTCGCACTCGGTGTCGTCGGGCCTCGACTACGCGGGCGTCGGGCCGGAACTCGCCCACCTCGTTGACGAGGGGCGCGTGACGGCGGTCAACGTCGACGACGACGACGCTCTGGAGGCGTTCCACCGCCTCTCGCAGACGGAGGGCGTCATTCCGGCGCTGGAGACGGCCCACGCGTTCGGCTACCTCGAACGGGTCGCGGGTCCGGACGCCGACCTGACTGCCGACCTCGGTGAGACGGTGGTCGTGACCGTCTCCGGGCGCGGCGACAAGGACCTCGAGTCGGTCATCGAGGAGACGGCCGGACGGGACGTGCCGAACGCGCCCGACATGGACGCCTTCTCGGGGGGTCTGCGATGAGCGGCATCGCGGAGGCGTTCGCCGACGGCCCGGCGTTCGTGCCCTACCTCGCGGCGGGCGACCCCGACTACGAGTCGTCGCTCGCGTACGTCGAGGCGCTGGAACGCGGCGGTGCGGACGTCATCGAACTCGGCCTGCCGTTCTCCGAGCCAATCGCGGAGGGGCCGACCATCCAAAGCGCAGTCGTGCGGTCGCTGGAGGGCGGCATGACGCCCGACCGCTTCTTCGAGTTCGTGACCGACCTCGACGTGGACGTGCCCCTCGTCTGCATGACCTACTACAACCTCATCTACCGCTACGGCGAGGCGGAGGGTCCAGAGCCGTTCGTGCGCCGGGCGGCCGAGGTGGGGATAGAGGGGTTCGTGGTGCCCGACCTGCCGGCCGAGGAGTCGGGACCGCTCCGGGCGGCGTGCGACGAACACGGCCTCGACCTGATATTCGTGGTCGCGCCGACGACGCAGGGCGAGCGACTCGACCGCATCATGTCACAGGTGTCGGGCTACGTCTACGTGCAGGCGCGCCTCGGCACGACCGGCGCGCGCGACGACGTCTCCGACCAGACCGGTCAGAGCCTCGACCGCCTGCGCGAGTACGACATACCCAAGGCCGTGGGGTTCGGAATCAAGACCGGCGACCACGCGGCGCGCATCGTCGAGGGGGGCGCGGACGGTATCATCGTCGGCAGCGCACTCGTCGACATCGTGGCGGAGGGCGTCGAGACGGGCGCGAGCGCCGACGACGTCGCGGACCGTCTCGAAGCCAAGGCGAGCGAACTCAAGGAGGGTGCGGAGCGCGGGTTCGCGCAACGCCGACCGCATCCGGAACGCACATAACTCCCGGTTGACAGAGGATAACATACTATGGACGCAGGACTCACGGCACGAATCGAACGCATCTCCACAGACGGGCGCTTTCTCGTCGTCCCCATGGACCACGGCGTGACGCTCGGCCCGGTCAAGGGCCTGAAAGACCTCGAATCCACCGTCGGGGCGCTGGCGCGCGGGGGCGCGGACGCCGTACTCACGCAGAAGGGCGTCGCGCCGCGGGTGCACGCCGCGAAGGGCGACGCGGGCTTCATCGTCCACCTCAACGGCTCCACCGACATCGGTCCCGACGAGAACGACAAGCGCCGCACCGGCAGTCTACGCGACGCCATCCGGGCCGGCGCCGACGCCGTCTCCTTCCACATCAACGTCGGGAGCCGGTACGAGCCCGACCAGATGACTCAGCTGTCCGAACTCACCTCCGAGGCGGAGCGCTACGGGATGCCGGTGCTGGCGATGGCGTACGCCCGCGGCCCGGACGTGGACCCCGAGGACGAGGAGGCCATCGGCCACGCCGTCCGCCTCGCCGAGGAACTCGGCGCGCACGTGGTGAAGACGGGCTACAGCGGCGACGCCGACAGCTTCCGGCACGTCGTAGAGTCGACGCGCCTGCCCGTCGTGATAGCGGGCGGGAGCCGCGGCACCGACCGCGAGACGGTCGAGATGGTGCGCGGCGCGATGGACGCGGGCGCGGCGGGCGTCTCGATGGGTCGGAGCCTCTTCCAGCACGACGACCCCGAGGCCATCACGCGCGCCGTCGCGGGCGTCATCCACGACGGCGTCGACGCCGACGAGGCCCTCGGGCGCGCCGGTCTCTCCGCGACGCCCGAGGCGTAGCGCCGCGCGGCGCCGCTCTCTCCTCGCCGGGTCGTACGCCCTGCCAACTTTTGGCACGGCCGGTCCAACGACAACGCATGTCGGTCTCGTACGACTTCGCCGACCGGACCGTAATCGTGACTGGGGGCAGTTCGGGCATCGGCCGCGCCGCGGCCCGCCTGTTCGGCGAGGCGGGCGCGACGGTGGTCGTCGCCGACGTGCGCGAGGACCCCAAGGACCTCGGAGCGGAGACGCCGACCCACGAAGCCATCGCCGACGCGGGCGGCACGGCGGAGTACGTCGAGACGGACGTGTCCGACCCCGACGAGGTGTCGTCGGTGGTCGAGGCCGCCCGCGAGTACGGCGGCGTCGACGTGATGGTGAACAACGCCGGCCTCCAGATAGAGAGTTCGCTCCGCGACTTGACTCCCGAGGAGTTGGGCCGTATCGTCGACGTGAACGTGAAGGGGGTGTTCTACGGCGTGCAGGCCGCGGCCGAGGACATGATAGCGCGCGACGACCCGGGCGCCGTCGTCAACACGGCCTCAATCTCCTCGAACCTCGCTCAGCACGGACAGGTCCACTACGACACCACCAAGGGCGCCGTTCGGATGATAACCCGGGGCGCGGCGCTCGAACTCGCCGAGTACGGCGTCCGCGTCAACGCCGTCGCGCCGGGGCAGATAGCCACCGAGTTCGCCGAGGGGTGGACCGAGGAGGCGAGAGAAAGGCGAGACTGGCGACCTGCTGAAGCCGATTCCGCTCGGGCGGGCGGGCACGCCCGAGGACGTGGCCCCCGCGTTCGCGTGGCTGGCGAGCGAGGACGCCGGCTACGTCACGGGGGAACTCCTCCACGTCGACGGCGGGTGGCAGGTCGGATAGGCGGGCCGGGTCCGCGGACGTCGTCCCGTCCCGCTCTCGCCGCCGCGGGCGTCGGACGGCCGGATTCGTGCGATTCGCCACGTTCAAGCCACCCGACCGAGTGCCTCCGGTAATGACACGCACTGTCTGGCTCAAGGCCGACGACGCCGTCGGCGACTGGGAGACGCGGAAGCGACGCATCACGGCCGGACTGGAGTCTGGCGTCGACTGGGTCCTCGTCGACGAGGAGGACGTGGGTCGGGTCCGGGACCTCGGCGACGTGAACGTCGCGGCGTTCCGCACCGACCCCGACGCTACGGTGATGGACGACGGCGGCGAGGCCCTCTCCGAGGTCGACGAGGCGGACGTCGGCGGCGACGCGCGGGCCGACGCCTACGTCGTGGGCAAACAGGGCGAGGGCGACGGCACCGTCGAACTCCCCTCGGACTTCTCGGGGTCGGCCGACCTCACGACGCTCCGCCGGTCGGACGACCGGGCGCAGGGCGCGTACGTCCGCATCTTCGACGAGGACTACGAGGCGTTCGCCGAGACGGCGGCCCACGACGCCGACTACACGCTGGTGGTGGGCGAGAACTGGCAGATAATCCCGCTGGAGAACCTCATCGCGCGCATCGGCAACGAGACGGAACTGGTGGCGGGGGTCACCACGGCCGAGGAGGCCCGGACGGCGTTCGAGACGCTCGAACTCGGCTCCGACGGCGTACTGTTGGACACCGACGACCCCGACGAGATTCGGAAGACGGTCGAGGCGCGCGACGACGCCGAACGCGAGGAACTCGACCTCCAGTGGGCCACCGTGACCGCCGTCGAACCCGTCGGCATGGCCGACCGGGTGTGCGTCGACACCGGGTCGCTGCTGGAACACGACGAGGGGATGCTCGTCGGGTCGATGTCACGCGGTCTCTTTCTCGTCCACGCGGAGACGGCCGAGTCGCCGTACGTCGCCTCCCGCCCGTTCCGGGTGAACGCGGGCGCGGTCCACGCCTACGTCCGGACGCCCGACGGCGGCACGAAGTACCTCTCGGAACTCAAGAGCGGCGACGAGGTGCAGGTGGTCAACACCGAGGGCAAGACGCGCGAGGCCATCGTCGGCCGGGTCAAGATAGAGAAGCGACCCATGTTCCGCGTCGAGGCCGAACTCGGCGGGGCCTCCGACTCTGAAGAGTCGGAGGCTCGCGAGGCGGCGGGACCGTCTCGCGGCGACCGCATCGAGACGCTCCTCCAGAACGCCGAGACCATCAAGGTCCCGACGAGCGACGGCCGCAAGGCGGTCACCGACCTCGAACCCGGCGACGAGATGCTGGTCTACTACGAGGACACCGCGCGCCACTTCGGCGAGAAAGTCGAAGAGAGCATCATCGAGAAGTGACGTAGTCGCCGCGTCGCCCGCGCGGCGGCCGGGGTCGTCCGCCGTTCGCCGACCGCCGCCGACTCACGGACGCCCTGTCGGACTCACAGACGTCCGTCGGCGTCGTCGCGCGCCTGGCCGCGGCCCTCCTCGGCGCCCTCCGCGTCGGCCGACAACCGTCGGGTGCACCAGTGACAGAAGTCGAGTCCCGGGTCCACCTCGCGCCCGCACTCCGGACAAGTCGACGCGTCTTCGTCGCCGGGGCCCTCCTCTCCGGTGGGTTCGCGGGCGGCGAGCAGATACGCGTCGACGGCGCTCAGGACGAACAAGCCGAGGAGCGGCAACACCACGGTGAGCGGCCACTCCCGCACGCCGGTGCTCGAGTCCGCGAACGCGCTGACGAGGACCACCGCAGTGGTGACGATGGTGAGAAACCACGCGGCCGCGCGACCCCAGCGCCGGAGGTAGGCGTGGCCCAGTCCGGCGACTGCGAGTGCCAGTACAGCGGCGATTGCCGGCCGCGCGCGTCGTTCCATGGCCCGGACGTAGCGACCGCGGGATACTGAAGCTTCTGCTCCGACGGTGGGGGAGCGTTCCGCCGCCGTCGTACAGGACGTGACGGAACGGGACGGAGGCGGCCGACGGGACCGCGCGCCGAGTCAGTCGCCGTCGTCGAACAGGTAGCCGAACTCCTCGTCGAAGTCGCCGTCGAACGCCTCGTTCTCCTCGTACACCTCTCGGAAAACCGTCTCCACGTCGTCGTCGTCGCGCAGCATACCGTCGACCTCGTGAGGGCCGACGTAGTGGGTCCACATCTCGTGGCCCTCGTACGACTGGAGTCCCGGGTCCGGTCGCCACTGGGTGTCGTCGTAGCTCACGGTCGGCAGACGAGAGGGTCGCCGTCCGGATATGCGTTCTGCCCGACGAGTCGCCGAGGTACGTTTATTTTCATTACAGTAAGGCCACCAAACATATCCCTGTCAACCCCCACGTTCCGACAATGCCTTTCGGTGTGAGTGCGCGCTCTGCGAGCGGAGCGTGTCACCGGCTGAGGCGCACAGCCGTGGTGCGGCGACCGACGACCGTTCGACTCGACGCTCACAGATGAGTTCGCAACAGGAACCCGTCTCGCTCGACCTCGACCGCCGTTCGTTCATGAAGGCCTCGGCGCTCGCCGGGTCGCTCGTCCTCGCGGGGAGCGGCGCTGGCCACGCCCTCTCGGAGGACGCGACCGGCGGCGGTCCCGACTCCGAGGGGGCCGAGGGGCGGGACGTCGAAGGCAAGCAGGTGAAGACGGTCTGTAACTACTGCGCCGTCGGTTGCGGCTTCAAGGGCGAACGCAAGGGCGACGCGTTCGTCGGTCAGGAGCCGTGGCACGAGAACCCCATCAACAACGGATCGCTCTGTTCGAAGGGCGCCGGCATCTACGCCACCGAGCACTCGCCGAAGCGGATGAAACATCCGATGAAGAAAGTGAACGGCGAGTGGCAGAAGGTGTCGTGGGACGAGGCGTTCAAGACTATCGGCGACGAGATGAAGCGCCTCCGCGAGGAGTACGGCCCCGACAGCGTGTTCTGGGCCGGGAGCGCCCACCACGTCAACGAGACGGCCTACGCCCTCCGGAAACTCGTCTCGCTCTACGGCACCAACAACACGGACAATCAGGCGCGCATCTGTCACTCCACCACGGTCACGGGCCTCGCCAACACGTTCGGCTACGGCGCGATGACCAACACCATCAACGACTACCGCAACTACGACCTCCTGCTCATCGTCGGGCAGAACCCCGCCGAGTCCCACCCCATCGCGATGCAACACATCCTCGAAGGGCAGGCCCGCGGCGGGACCATCGTCAACGTCGACCCCCGCTACACGAAGACGTCCGCCCACGCCGACAAGTTCCAGCGGATGCGCCCGGGGAGCGACACCGCGTTCATGATGGGTCTGCTCCACTACCTCAACCAGCAGAACGAACTCGACCGGGACATGATACAGAGCCGGGTGCAGGGGTGGCCCGACCTGCAGGCCAAACTCGGGGAGTACGACCTGGAGACCGTCTCGGAACTCACGTGGGTCGACGCGGAGTCCATCCGCGAGATCGGCGACCTCATAATCGAGAACAAGCCCAAGATTCAGATAGAGTGGGCGATGGGCGGCACCCAGCACAACAACGGCACCCAGAACGTCCGGTCGTACGCGATGACGGCGCTGGGGACGCAGGGTATCGGCGCGCAGGGCGCCGGCCTACAGGTCATGCGCGGTCACGCCAACATCCAAGGCTCGACCGACGTGGGGCCGAACCCGCACATCCTGCCGGCGTACTACACGGTGAGTTCGCCCGGGTCGTGGCAGTGGTGGACGACCGTCTGGAGCAAAAGTCCGTTCACCAGCGGCGAGATATCGTTCGACGAACTCTACCAGCGCTTCGAGAAGATGCCGAAGGACCTCTACCAGCGCCAGAAGGGCGGGAACACGACCCGCGCCAACAAGGCCGGACGGGGTCCGACCAAGAACAGCCAGAACCGGAGCGAACAGGGCGGGCAGGGCGCTCAGGGCGGCCGCACCGGCGGCGAAATCGGCGACCTCCAGATACAGAACCTCCAACAGCAGGGCCTCGACCCCCGCTCGCTGATGTTCCAGAAGGGGTTCCCCGTCTCCCGGTGGTACGAGGGCGCCCTCCCGAAGGAGGAACGCCTCCACGACACGCCCATCTACCAGCCCCATCAGCTGAAGATGGCGGTGTTCCAAGGTCACTCGGTCAACTCGCTGACCGAGATGAACAAGGTCAAACGGGCCATGGAGCAGTTGGACCTGCTGGTCATCGCGGACATGTTCCCCAGCGTGGCGTCCGTCCTGCCGGACCGCGACGACGGTGTGCTGTTCCTGCCCGTGGCGAGTCCGTACGAGCACTGGGGGAGCGCGACCAACTCCCACCGCTCGATTCAGTGGCGCGACCCGGTCCGGCCGCCGAGCCACAACACCAAGACGGACATGGAGATAGTCCAGCGCATCGCGGCCGAACTGGGCTACGAGGACCACTTCGACTGGGGCAACGGTCCCGAACTGTTCAGCGGCGAGAGCACCTACGCCGACGCCCTGCGCGAGATAAACCTCGGCGCGAAGACCATCGGCTACTGTCAGGCGCCCGAACGACTGAAGAAGCAGAAGGAGCACGACGGGCAGTTCAGCACCGAGACGCTCCGCGCCGAGTCGACAGACCCCGAGGACCCCGTCCACGACGAGTACTGGGGGCTCCCGTGGCCGTGTTGGGGCGAGGGCCACCCCGGCACGCCCATCATCTGGAACGACCACAAAGACCCCCGCGAGGGCGGCCACGACTTCCGCGCGCGGTGGGGGACGAAGGCGCCGACGCCGCAGGAGTGGCAGAACCTCCCGCTCGACGAGGACTACCCCCTCGAACAGACCATCCAACAGCAGGGGCGGTCCGGGCTGAGTCTGATGCGCGAGTCGTACAGTCCGGACTGGCAGACGTCGTTCGGCGGGCAGGTGCGGGGCGTCCCGCAGTACCCCAAGTTCACGACCACGCTCCCCGAGAACTTGGAGAACTCCGACGCGCTCACCCTCCCGTACCGGTACGCGCTCGACCCGACCAAGTCGCCCTACGACACCGCGAAGGCGCTGGCACAGCGGGGACGCGACGTCGACCCGCAACTGTACCGCCAGTTCGACCACGCGCAACCCGACCCGCCGACGGGGCGGGGGAAGGCCCGCGCCGTCGCGTGGAACTTCCTCGACATGACGCCGGTCCACCGCGAACCCATCGAGAGCCCCAAGATAGAGTGGGTGAAGGAGTGGCCCGCGAACGGCTACCAGCGCAACGTGCTCCGCCTCGACCAGAACAACCGGAAGGAGCAGGCGCAGTCGACCATGCTGGCCCACAAGCAGAACGTCGACACCGTGATGACCACCGGCCGGCAGGTGGAACATCAGGGCGGCGGCGGCGAGACGCGTAACAACGTCTACCTCGCCGACCTCCAGCCCCACATGTACGCCGAGATACACCCGGAGAAGGCGGAGCAACTCGGCGTCGAGGGCGGCGAGATGGTAGTGGTCGAGACGACCAACCGCGGGTCGGTGCTGGTGCGCGCGCGGGTCACCAACCGCCCCGCGCCCAAGGAGACGTTCCTCCCGTTCCACTGGGGCGGCATCTTCGAGGGCGAGAGCCTCGAAGAGCGCTACCCCGAGGGGCACGTCCCGTTCGCCATCGGCGACAGCGTCAACGCCATCACGGTCCGCGGCTACGACGCCCAGACCGCGATGCAGGAGACGAAGGTCAGCCTCGTGCGCATCCGCAAGGCGACCCAGAAGATACTCGACGAGCGGAACATGGAGACCGACCTCGACAACTTCACCACCCCGCAGGAGGAGGAGGACATCGGCCTCCAGAAGGAGTACGACGTGCGGAACAACCGGTCGATACAGTGAGCCGCGGGTCGCGGTCCGCTGTCTCGCCGCCGGCCTCGCCCCGTCCGTCGACGGGCGGTCGATCGCCGCGTCAGTCGTCCGCGCGGCCGCACTCGAACTCTAGCACGTGCATGATGCCGGCCGCGATGGTGTGGTAGTCCTGCAGGTCGAGCGCCGACTCGACGTCGGGCACCTCCCTGTTCAGCGAACACTCGCTGCAGGTCACGTGGACGACGTCCGACCCGTCGCCGTCGCACGCTGCGGACGCCTCGCGGACGGTCCTCTTCTGCCCGGACATGTGTCCGAGTCACAACACTCCGGTTCGGAGGTTAACAGTTATTGCCGACTGTGCGGAGTGTTCGACCAATCGTCGGCGTGACGCCGGGATTTCCGTCTACTCTTCGACCGTCGCGTCGGGCGTCGGGCGTCGTCAGGCCAGTCCCAGCGTCTCCTCGGCTTCGAGGAGTTCGTGGTAGCGGTTGCGGATGGTGACCTCGCTGATGTCGGCCACGTCGGAGACGGCCGCCTGCGTGGTCTTCTCGTTGGTGAGGAGGGCGGCGGCGTAGACGGCGGCGGCCGCGAGGCCGACCGGCGACTTGCCCGAGTGGACGCCCTTCTCCTTCGCGTTCTGGAGGAGTTTCCGCGCGCGCAGTTCCGTCTCGTCCGAGAGGTCGAGCGACGACGCGAACCGCGGCACGTACTGCTCGGGGTCCGCGGGCTTGACCTCCAGCTTGAGTTCGCGGGTGACGTACCGGTAGGTCCGGGCCACCTCGCTCTTCTCGACGCGGGACACCTCGGCTATCTCGTCGAGGGAGCGGGGGACGCCCGCCATCCGCGCGGCGGCGTAGGTGCAGGACGTGGCGACGCCCTCGATGGAGCGACCGGGCAACAGGTCGTCGTCGAGTGCGCGGCGGTAGATGACCGAGGCGGTCTCGCGGACGTTCTCGGGTAGGCCCAGCGCCGAGGCCATCCGGTCTATCTCGCCCAGAGCCTGCTTGAGGTTGCGCTCTTTCGAGTCGCGCGTGCGGAACCGCTCGTTCCACTTGCGCAGGCGCTGCATCTTCTGTCGCTGGCGCGCCCCCAGCGAGTTGCCGTAGGCGTCCTTGTCGCGCCAGTCGATGTTGGTCGACAGCCCCTTGTCGTGCATCGTGTTCGTGGTGGGCGCGCCCACCCGGGACTTCTGGTCTTTCTCCGCCGAGTCGAAGGCGCGCCACTCGGGTCCGCGGTCCACGGAGTCGGCCTCGACCACGAGACCGCAGTCCTCACAGACCGTCTCGCCGTGTTCCTCGTCGGTGACGACCTGTCCCCCGCACTCGGGACACTGCAGTTTGTCGCCCGACGTCTTCTCGTCGGACCGTTCGGTCTCGTCTCGCCCGCGCGAACGCCGTCGCGTCCGCGACCCTCGGTCGCTCGGTTCCTCTGTCGCGTTCCGCTGGTGTATCTTCTCGTTCATTGACACTTGTCCGTAACGTGAACTCCGGAAATCGCGGCCCCGAAAACCCCGGAGCAGTCCGTACCCAACCGTCGCCAGTTCGGTATATATCGCTTTCGGTGTATTGCGGGAGTGCCGCCGAAACGGTCTCGTACCGCTGGGTGTGAACCACCCACATCATGATTTAAGTAGAACGCCCGGACGAGCGACTTATCCCGGTCGGCGTCCGCAGGCCGGACGTGAGCAACTCCGCGCCGTCACCCGACGAGGGCGCCCGCCGCGTCGTCTCGCTCGCGCCGAGCGCCACCGCGACGCTCGACGCGATGGGCGCGGCCGACCGCCTCGTCGGCGCGACGACACACTGCGACGTCGACCGGCCGGTCGTGGGCGGGTGGCTCAATCCCGACTACGACCGCGTGGCCGCACTCGACCCCGACCTCGTCTGCACCTGCGACGACCTGCAGGCGGACGTGCGCGACGAACTCCGCGAACGCGGCCACGAGGTGTGTCACGTCGCCCCGGCGACGCTCGACGACGTGCCGGCGTCGTTCGAGACGCTCGGGACCGCGGTGGGAGACCCCGAGGCCGGGGCGCGTCTCGCGGCGCGCGCCCGCGCCCGCCTCGCCCGAGTGCGCGAACGCGTCCCCGACGCCGACGCGGACCGGCCGGTGGTCTACTGCGAGGAGTGGTCCGACCCGCCCATGGCGGCGGGCAACTGGGTGCCCGAGGCCGTCGAAGCCGCGGGCGGTCGCTACCCGTTCGTCGCGCCCGGCGAGCGCTCCCGCGAGGTGAGCGGCGACGAGGTGGTCGCCGCCGACCCGGACCTCGCGGTGCTCCACGTCTGCGGGCGGGGGACTCGCGCCGACCCCGACGCGGTCCGCGACCGGTGGGACCTCGACGCGCCCGTGTACGTCCTCGACGACTCCCTGCTCAACCAGCCGAGTCCGCGCCTCCTCGAGGGCGTCGAGCGACTCGCCGAACTCCTCCACGGCGTCCCGCCGGAGCCGTAGCGGGCGGCGGGGTCGGTCAGCCGTTCGGCGTGTGGACGCCGTCCCCGGGACCGCCCGGCGAGAGGTAGTCGAACTCGCCCGTCGGGACGGTGCCCTCCGTCCAGACCGTCCGACCCTCGGTCTCGACTTCGAGTCCGTCGTACGCGCCGAACCGCGCCGACTCGGACTCGACGTACGCCCCCAGGTCGGCTTTCTTCGCCGCCTCGGGGTCGGGGTACGTGTTCGCGAGCGTGAGGTGCGTCGTCTCCCCGCCGAACCGCCACGCTTTGAGTCCGCCCGTCATCACGTCCTTCCGGAACCCGCGCGACGTCGACCCGTCCATCGCCTCCGGGTAACACTTCAGCGCGTGGGGTCGGTCGACGAGGTCGAGCATCGCGCTCACGTACTCGTTCGCGTCGGCGTAGGCGGTCGCTCCGTCCGACTGCGTGTCGACGACGGCCCGCGCGTACTCGTGCGGGTCTCCCTCGTGGACGTAGCCGACCTCGATTATCACGTCCTCGGAGACGGCGTACGCGCGGTTCGCCCCGTAGATGTCGAACCCGGCGTACCGCTCTGGGGTCGTCGTCTCCGACGTGCCCGTCGTCGCCGTCGCCGTCGAGGCGGTCTCGCGCCGCGCGCGTTCGCGGGCGTACCGCTCCCCGAACTCGTCCGGGTCGAACGAGCCGAACGCGACCGAGATTTCGAACCCGATTCCGAGCGTGGCCGCCACCGCGCCTTCGTCGACGTACTTGCCGGTCGGGCCGGCGTTCAACATCTCCGCTTCGAGGCGCTCGTAGGCGGTTTCGTGGAGGTCACCCCGCCGTTCGCGGATGGCGGCCGCGTCGAAGTACCGCACGCCGTACCCGTCTCTGAACGGCGTCCTCCTCGGGTCGGGGAGCCAACTCTCGAAGTCGGTCGCGCCGGTCCGCTCGGACCGTCCGTCGCTTCGGGTCGTCTTCGTCTCGGTCGTCGTCTCAGTCGTCGCGGCGGACGTCTCCTCCGGAGTCGCGCCGCGGGTCGACGCCGACCCGCCGAGACAACCCGCGAGTGCGCCGCCGGCGAACGGGAGGGCGGCCGCCTTGAGCAGCGTTCGTCGTGTGGGGGACACGGGCGAAAAATTATCAAACAGCTATAATAAGTGTTGTCCCACGTTCGCGCGCGTACTCGCAGACTGGGCCGCGGGCGTCCGGTCGCCTCCGCGGCGTTTCGACAGACCGATAGCCGCCCCCGTCCGAACGACGCGCATGGACGCGCGAGTGGTCGTCGGCAGCGGCAACCCGGTGAAGCGGCGCGCGGTGGTCTCTGCGTTCCCGGACGCGACGGTCGAACTCGTCTCCGTCGCGTCGGGCGTCGCCGAGCAACCCCGCGGACACGCCGAGACGATAGCGGGCGCGGAGACGCGCGCGAGAAACGCCTACGAGGCCGACGCCGACGCGGACTACGGCGTCGGGCTGGAGGGCGGCGTGGCGCGGTTCGACGGCGCGGCGGGCCTCTATCTCGTCATGTGGGCGGCCGCGACGGACGGCGAGCGAACCGGTCGAGGCGCGGGACCGTCGCTCCGCCTGCCCGACGGCGTGGCCACCCGCGTCGAGGCCGGCGCGGAACTCGGGCCGGTGATGGACGACGTCCTCGGCGAGGACGGCGTGGCGAAGAAGGGGGGCGCGGCGGGCGCGTTCACCGGCGGGCGCCTCGCGCGGGCCGACGCCCTCGCCGACGCCGTGTGCGGCGCGTTCGGGCCGTTCGTGACCGACCACTACGGCGCGGACGCGCCGCGGGACGCCTCTCGAACGTAGCGACGAACCCGGCGAGAAACGGAGTAGTGCGGAGCGGAGAGAGTCGGCGGAGGCGTCAGTCGTCGGTCGCCACGTCGGCGTCGTGCGCCGTCGCCTCCTCGACGCCCTCGGTGCCCTCCTCGACGGCGGTAGTGAGCGACACGTTGAGGCCGAGCATCGAGGCGACGCCGCCGGCGACGGTCACGAGGTTCTTGACGGCGTGGTCGAGGATGGCGGCCCCGATGGCCACCTCCGAGGAGAGGGGCGTGAGGCCGAGCACCAACAGCGTGAACGCCCCCTCGTAGAGGCCGACGCCGCCGGGCGACAGCGGCAGCACCTTGGCGAGGTTGCCGACGCTGACGGCGAAGAAGCCGACGGCCAGCAGCGTGACCGGCGAGAGGCTGATGTCGAACGCCGCGAGCACCAGCACCGCGGTCACCACGTCGAGCGACCAGATTATCACGCTCGTCGCGCCGATGCGAAGGAAGCCGGCGCGCGACCCGGCGACTCGCTGGATGTCGCCCACGAACCGTTCGATGACGCCGGCGACGTAGTCGGCGTAGGAGTCGGTGCTCACCTTTCGGACGCCCGCGCGCACGAAGTTGCGCTCGGACCGAGCGCTGGCGGCGATGGCGGCGACCGCGCCGATGGCGGCGAGCCCGACGCCCACCGCCACGGTGACGGCGACACGCCCCGCGCCCTCGGCGCCGGTCACGGTCCGCGCGAGTTCGGCCGTCTCGCCCGCCGCGGTGAACCCGAGCAGGGCGATACCCGCGAGGAACGTGATGGTGAGCAGGTCGAACACGCGTTCGACCGCGAGCGACGCGAACCCCGAGGGGTACGGGATGCCGCGGCGGGCCTTCACCACGTACGCCCGGACGGCGTCGCCGAGACGCGCCGGGAACACGAGGTTGCCCGTCTGCGAGATGAACACCGCCCCGGTCAGGAATCCGACCCGTTCGTGGAACCCGAGGGCGTCGAGGATGTCCTGATACCGGAGGCCGCGGACCGGCCACGAGGCGAGGTAGATTACGGCCGCCACCGCCACCAGCGCCGGGTCGACCTCGCTCATCCGCGCGAAGACGCGCGAGAAGTCGATGTACTGCGTCATCAGCACCACCGCGAGTACGGTGAGCAGGATGCCCGCCGACATGGTGACGCGGCGGGTGATTCGCGGCTGTACCGACAGCTCCCACCACGTGCGGAGTATCTGGCTCCCCATGCCGAACACGTCGCGCACGAGGTCGACCTTCGAGTCGCCCTTCGGCTCCCAGTCGACCGGGAACTCGGCCACCCGGAGGCCGGAGCGCTGACCCCGGACCAGCATCTCGGTGTCCCAGAACCAGTGTTCGTCGCCCACCTCGTTACGGAGGGTCTCGAACGCCTCGCGGTCGAACGCCTTGAAGCCGCACTGGTGGTCGTTGAGCTTCGACCGGAGGAACAGACGGACCATGGCGTTGTACGCCTGACTCGGCACGCCCCGCTTGACGGGGCGGTCGGCCTCCCGGCCGGGCATCCACCGCGACCCGGTGGCGATGTCGTACTCCTCTGACCGTACCTTCTCCACGAGTTCTTCGAGGTGGCCCATGTCCGTGGCGAGGTCCGTGTCGAAGTAGACCAGCGTCTCGCCGTGAGCCGCCTCGAACGCCCGAGTCAGCGCTCCGCCCCGCCCCAGTCGCTCGTCGCTGTGGAAGTGTCGCACGCGCGGGTCTTCGGCCGCCATTCGGTCGGCTATCTCCGGCGTCCGGTCGTCGCAGCCGTCCTCGGCGACGATAACCTCGTACGATCCCGGCGGAAGAAACGAACCCAGCGTGTCGAGGGTGGTCTCCACCGTCCCCTCGATGGTTTTCTCTTCGTTGTACGCCGGGAGAACGACGCTCACCTCCACCTGAGCGGGCGTCGTCTCGGCGGCGTCCGCGGTGCTCCGACTATGCATTGGGTTTCAGTCCGGCACCCGCGAGTATGAACTTTCTGGGTTCGGCCGTGAATGTGCACGTGAGAACAGATTCCGCGTGAATGTCACCGGAGACACAGCGTCCCGACGGGTGCGTTCGCGGCGACCGTCGTCGACCGTGACGTGTTAGGCGACCGTACCCACGGCGGGGGGCCGGAGCGCGCGTCGGCGGTCCCGAGGGGATAGAATCGCACGACTGCGGCGGGTTAACCTCCCGTACCAAATCTCTAAAGGCGCTTTCGGTCGTCTGTAGTGACATGAGCGCGACCACGGCGGCCGCGGAGGCGGCGGACGCGGAGACGACCGACCTGACCGAGAAACAGCGTCGCATCCTCGACTACCTGCGACAGAGCGCGGCGACCAAGACCTACTTCAAGTCCCGCCTCATCGCCGAGGAACTCGGGATGACCGCCAAGGAGGTCGGCGCGAACATGACCGCCATCCGCAAGGGCGACTTCGACGTGTGCGTCGAGAAGTGGGGCTACTCCTCGGGCACGACGTGGAAGGTCACCGCGTGAAGACGTAGAAGTATGACTCACCGCGTGAAGACGGGTGCGACTGCGGGCCGACCCGCTCAGGGGTCGTACCGGATGAACTCGTCCGCCGCGGCCGCGAAGTCGGCGGCGTCGGCTCCGAACGAGTCGGTGTATCGCAACAGGAGCGTGATGACCGCCTCGGGCCGGACCACGGCGTAGCCGTCCTCGCGCGCGAGGAGGCCCGCCTCGTCGAGTTCGCCCGCGTAGTTGCTGACCGTCGCGCGAGACACGCCGAGGGCGTCTGCGAGGTGGCTCCCGGTCGCGTCGGGCGTCCGGAGGAGTTCGACCAGCATCCCCCGCGGGGTGTCGCGCCGGAGGTAGCCGAGCGCCACCTGTTCGAACTCGTCGAACCGGCCGGCCGGGAAAAAGCGGCGGTAGTCGCCGTCGCGCCGGGACTCTATCACGCCGTCGTCCAGCAGGCGCCTGAGGTGGTGTTGCGTCTCCCCGGTGCCGAGTTTGAGGTCGTCGCGGACCTTCGAGAAGTGCGCGCCCGGCGTGGCCGCGAGATAGCCCACGATGGCGTCGCGGGCGTCGCTCCCCGTCCCCGCCCCGGCCTCGGCGGCGTCGCCGTCGTCGCCGTTCCCGCTCCCGAGGCCGACGAGCGGCGTCGCGGTGCCGACGGCCGCGAACCGTCGGAGCGTCGCCCGTTTGTCCTCGTCGACGCGCTCGCCCATTTGACGGCTCTACGGGGGACCCGGCTAAAAGAGCTTCGTCGTCGCCGTCACTCCCGCTCGCGTTCGAGTTCGCGGTCCGACTCGTCCGCCGCCGCGTCCTCGTCGCCGCCGGTCGGGGCGTCCTCGCGGCCGTCCCCGGGCGCGCTCTCGGGCTCCGCGGCCGTCTCCGAGGCGCCCCCGGCCACGGGCTCTTCCTCGTTCGCGTCCGCGATTATCTCGTCCGCGCTCTTGAGGTCGGTGCCCGCGCCGGCCTTGATGGCCTCGGCCTCCTTCTCCAGTTCCTCCACGTCCATCTCGGCCGCCTCGTCTATCTGGCCGAGTATCTCGTCGATGTCGTCGAGGCCGATGAGTTCGCGCGTCTCCGCGTCGAACTCCAGGCTGTCGAGTCCGGCCGTCTCCTGTACGTCGCTGTCGGTCAACTGCTTGCCGTAGCGCCCCAGCAACGACGTCAGCTCCTGTGGCAACACGAACGTGGTGGACTCGCCCTCGCCGATGCGTTCGAGCGTCTCCATCCCGCGCTCGATGACGGCGCGTTCGCCCATCGACTCGGCGGACTTCGCGCGTAGCACCGTGGAGATGGCGTCGCCCTGCGCTTCGAGTATCTGGGACTGCTTCTCGCCCTGCGCCCGGATGATGTTCGACTGCTTCTCTCCCTCCGCCTGCTCGACGGCGCTGCGGCGTTCACCCTGCGCCTCCAGAATCATGGCGCGGCGGCGACGCTCCGCGGAGGTCTGTTGCTCCATCGCCTGCTGGACGTCCGCCGAGGGGTTGACCTCGCGCACCTCCACCGACTCGACGCGCACGCCCCACTCGTCGGTGGGTTCGTCGAGTTCCTTCCGGATGCGCGCGTTTATCTCCTGTCGCTTGTTGAGCGTGTCGTCGAGTTCCATGTCGCCCAGCACCGCACGGAGGGTGGTCTGGGCGAGGTTGGAGACGGCGCGCTTGTAGTCGTCGACTTCGAGGAACGCCTTGCGCGCGTCCATCACCTTGATGTAGACCACCGCGTCGGCGGTGACCGGCGAGTTGTCGCGAGTGATAGCCTCCTGTCGGGGCACGTCGAGCGTCTGCGTACGCATGTCGAACGGGTACGTCCGCGAGACGAACGGCGGGATGAAGTTGATACCCGGTTCGAGTAGCTTGCGGTACTCCCCGAACACCGTGAGCGCCTGCTTCTCGTAGGCGTCCACGATAGCCACCATCTGGTAGACTGTCACCACGGCGAGGACGAGGACGAGTAGACCCACTATCAGCGGTAGGCCGACCAGCCCCGTCTGGAGTGGTACGGGAACCATAACTCGGGCTTAGTGTGTGCGTGTGATAAGGGTTCGCCTCACAGTCGCGGCGGTCGTACCGCCGTGTCCGGCGGATTACGACCGGCTACGGCCATGGTCGTCGGCCGGTGCGCCGTCGGAGTCAGACGCGCCTCCGGACGTCACAGTGCGGCCCCGCGGTCATCCCCCGCACGTCGGCGTCCGAGCCGTCACCGCTCTCTCAGTCCGCCATCGTATCGCTGTAACCGGGCGGCGACTGGATACGGACGAACGGCGGTTCGTCGATGTTGTCGACGAGACGGCTCGACCCCACGTACCCCATGGGGGACTTCTCCAGTGTGAGGTACTGGAGTCCGTTGTCGTGGCGCCACAGCTCCAGCGCCTGCGACGCGTTGTTCGTGAAGAACTCCTCGATATCTTCGGGCACCGTGTCGGGGTTGTGGACGTACACCGTCGTACTGTCGTCGGTGAGCAGGTGCGTCTCCTGCCACCGGTGCAGTTCCATAATCTGATCGGCGGTGAGGTGTCTCGCCGCCGTCTCCGTGTCGATGAACGTCGAAAGTGAACGCTCTTCCCGACGGTCGTCGATGAGTTGGAGCAGGTGCTCGATTCCACCCTGTTCCTGTGCCAGCGTGTAGACGTTGTTCTGGGCGGTTTCCTGTTTGCTCGTAACGTCGATGACGAACAGCCTATCCGAGTCTAGGAGCTCCGTAACCCGGTCCGGGTTCTCCGGAAACAGCTGGTCGAGGAGTTCGGACTTCGATCCTACCTTCGGCACCATCAGCAGGACGGCGTTGCCTTCCTCCAGTTGGTACTTCAACAGCGGAAGAAACAGCGGACGGAGGTCGACGTAGCCGTCGTGTTTGAACACGACGGACTCACCCCTGATGAACCCGCCGCCCAACAGCTCGTTGAGGCCCGAGATGTGCGTGTCCATGAACGACGCCTCGGAACGTCCCATATCGACCGGGTTCCGATTGCGCGGGATAATGTACACGCCTCCATCGTTGAACTCGATCTCGTACGATCGGGTGTCGTGATTGACGCCGCGCATCTTCAGCACCTGGAGAAACCGGTGAAAGTCGCTCCGGATCTCTTCGAGCCAGAGCCGAATGACACCGTGGGCGTTGTACTGTAGCGGGTCTATGGTGCTGGCGGTCTGGTCGGCCATGTATCCTCCCTCCGAGACGAGCAGTGCGGTCGCCTCGAACTCGTCGCTGAACAGTCGAATGAGGTCGAGGATGGCCCGGCGGAACACGTCCCGGTTGTCGGTCATCGCCTGCAACCCGGAGACGCTGTCGACGACGACGCGGTCTGCCGGGGCGTACTGCCCCAGCATCTGACTGACGTACTTCCGGGAGAACGGCGCGGCGTATCCCTCTCCGACTACCTGATTTCCTTCGAGCGTCTCGACGGTGAGTTTCTCTTGGTCGTCTTCCAGCGTGTAGCCGGGACGCGCCTGAACGGACGTGATTGTCAGGTTCTCGTGGTCGAGGTCGTAGTCGTACGGGGCGAAGGTGTCCCGGAGTTCGGACGGTGTCTGTTCCGTGGAGACGAACAGACACTCGTCGCCCTCTCGTATCCCCTCCTGTAAGAACTGCATCGAGAGCGTCGACTTCCCCGTACCCGGCCCGCCCGTAACGAGAACTGACCGGTTTCGAGGGAGTCCGCCTCCGAGAATGCGATCGAGCGTTTCGTTTCCTGTCGACACGACTTCCCGTATTGCGTCAGGCATCTCGTCCACACATTCAGGCCTCCGTTACTTAACATTAAGCTGATTATATGCGAAATGAGAGATAATCACGAGCGGTCGACAGTCATCTGTCCGACGCCCGAAGAGTAGTGTGAGACGGAGCGGCGGGGTTCGGTCGACTGCCACGCTATCGAGAGCGTAGGCTCCATCGGCTCCGGCGTCCCATTTCGGGTACCGCCGCGGGTCGGCAGTCGGACGTGAGAACGACGGGCCGAGGCGCGTCCGATGGCCGCCGCCGGAACTGTTCGCCGTCCGGGCGTGACGTTACCGGCCTCCGGAGAGTCGCCCGAACCGACTGGAGAGTCGCGCGGCCGTGGTGACCTCCGACGTCTTCGCCAGTTCGAGAGCGGCGGGGCGGACCGATCTACTTCTGCCCCTCGCTGTCGAGGTGGAACTGGAGGACCGTCTCCATCCCGTCGAGCAGCGCCCGAATATCGACCGTCTCCAGTTCGGGGGTGCGTTCGAGTTCCTCGTGGTACTGTTGCCACTGGTCGAGGAACGTGCCCTGGACGTCGTTGCGCTTGACCCGCTCACGAGCCGAGTCCACCACGTCCTCCGTCGGGTTCGCCCACAGTCGTCGTAGGTCCCGGTCGGTTATGATGCCCGTCTCGTAGGCGTAGGCCACCACGCCGGAGGTGAAATCCCCTTCCGCAAGTTCGCGCTGCCACGTACTCACCCAGTTCCCGATGCGCGCCATCTTCTGGGCCTTCCAGAGCGTGGTCCGGAGCGTGGCGAACTCTTCACGGTTGAATCTCGTGGAGTGCATCAGATCGACGTCCGAGAAGGCGAGCATGACCATGTTGTGGGAACTGTACGCGTACGCCTCCGTCGTGTTGGCCGAGTACGGGTGGTTGTTTACGATGTACGCGTACCGCACCGCGTTCAGCGTCTGTTGCAGGTCGAAGCGGAACAGGTCGGCGTACTCCCTGAACCGCGGCGCAATCCGGAGTGATCGTTCGAGTTCGTCCCATACGTCGACGGCGAGGCCGAGGCAGTCTTCGTTGACGCCGCACCTGTCGAAGTTCACGGAGAGATGGTTGAACGGGATTTTGGCGGCCTCCTGGAACGTCGTCCGATCGTTCTGGTCGTCGACGAGGTCGTCGAGAAGGGTCACGTAAAACGTGAGGAGGGTCTTGTCGTTCTGCACCTTGTCCCTGTACCTCTCGTTCACCGTCGAGAGGCGGAAATACGGACTCAGAAAGTGGAACCACTTCCAGAGGAACCGGTCACGGATGCCGACGACGTCGTCGTACTTGTCGGCGATAGCTTCGAGGTTGCCGGGGAGGTCGTACTCCTCTACTTCTCTCATTATTCGTTCAGGATGTATTATACGTTCAGGGACTAAAATAACACTCATCCGCTCTAGTTCTCGCGTGTCTCTCGCGCGGGCCTCCGTTTCGGGCGTCGTCAATCGACGCACGTCCCCCTCTCGGATGGAGTAGCGCGACGGTCAGTACGGGCCGGTCACTCCCGCTCTGTCTCGGGTTCGGTCCCCGTCTGCCGTCCGCTCTGCGTCTCCGAGGCCGTCCGACCCCGCGCGAGTTCGCGGTCTATCTCGTCTTCGAAACTCGACACCGCCTCGACGGTGACGACGTTGCCGCCGCCGGGGTCGACCACCATCACCTCCGTGCCCTCGGGTATCTCGCCGTCGACCGACCGCGCGGAGTAGTAGGGGTTGAAGCCGCCGGCGTCCAGTTTGATCTGGCCCGACCTCGGCGTGACGCGCTCCGTCACCCGGCCCGTCTTGCCCGTGAGCGCCGCCGAGTCGCTGGTGCGCCCCGCGCCCTTCCCGCCGTACACGTCGAGTTCGCGGTAGCCCCAGAGGGCGACGCCGCCGAACACCAACACGAGGAGACCGAGGACAAGCGTCCCGGCCAGCGGACCCAGCGCGGGGCCGACTACCATCCCCACGAGTCCGGCGGCGAGGAGCGCCACGCCGAGGACGATGAAGTGCGCGCCGGGCGACAGCGCTTCGGCCACCGAGAGGCCGAGACCTGCCAGTACCAGCAGGAGCGGGAGCACGCTCGGGTCCGTCGGGTCGAGTTGTAGGAGCGGACCGAGGGGCGGGCTGACCATGTCCGGGACTAGGGACGTGGCCGGTTAATGATTTGCGTACGCCGGGACGCGACCGGGTCACTGTGCGACGGTTGCGCCGACCCCCGCCGCCGGGAGCGGCGGGCGCAGGTCGACCGCCGACACCGCGGCGCGGAGGGCGTCGAGCGATGCGGACGCCGACTCGGCGGCCGACGTCTCACTCTCCAACGCGGATTCCGATTCGGACTCGGACTCGGTCCCGGAACTGGACCCGGACTCCGACGACGGGGCGTCGAACTCGACGGTCAGCGACGGGTCGTGGACGAACCGCACGCCCGGCCCGTCGGCGGCCAGTCCGTCCCGGACCAGCACCGTGCCGGTCGTGGCGTTCGTCGGGACGGTGAACACCGCCCACACCGTGCCGGCGTCGCCGGGCGCGAACCGGTCCATCGTCTTGAGGTTCCCGCCCGAGAGGGACTGCGGGCCGTAGCGCACGCCGTCGGACTCGAAGAGGAGGGTCGGCCCCCCGAACATCGCGGCCTCGCCCGCGGTGCTGGACACGTCGAGTCTGACCAGCACGAACGTCTCGTTCGGCGGCGCCTCGAACGTGCCGCCGGGCGGGTCGAGCGTCGACCGCGTCTCCGCGCGCCACCGCACCGTCAGCGACTCGCTCGCCTCCGGCGTCGCCGTGGAGACGGCGGACACCGCGATGTCCGGGCCGCCACCGCCGCCGGTCGGCACCCCGATGACGACGCCGCTGGTCAGCACCGCCACCGCCACGACGACGGCCAGCAGGTGCTTCGGGTTGCTCGCCGCGCGGGCGCGCAGCGCCGCCGTCGCCGCGCCGTCGGCCGCGCCTGGGAGCGCGGCGCGGAGCCTCGCCAGCCAGTCGCCGCCGTCGGCCCGGTCCTCGTCGTCCTCCGCTCCGCTCTCGTCCGCGCCCTCCGTCTCGCCGCCGTCGCGGTGGCGGCGTAGCACCGCCTCGAACCCGCCCTGCTGTACGGTCTTCTCGAGGCGGCCGCGGTCGAGGAGGTGGACGCCGCGGTCGGACGCGATGCGGCGCACCTCGTCCGTGAACGTGCCCTGTGTCGCCACGACTGCCACGTCGACGCCGCGGCTCCCGCACATCTCCGCGAACCGACGGAGGTGGGCCGTCCGCACCTCGGTGTCCGGATCGGGGAGCACCAGCATCAGCCCGCGTGTCCCGCCGCCGCGCTCACCGCCGACGAGGTACGCGTCGTCGCCGCGGCGCGTCGTGTCCGTCTGCCACCCCTGTTCGCGCCACAGGTCGGCGAGGAGGCGGGGGAACGCGGCCGTCGGGAGGGGGTCCATCTTACCGCACCTCCCCCCGGCGCGTCGCCGGCGTCACGCGGACCGCCTCCTGAGCGCCAACACGCCCGCGCCCACCACCGCCACGACGGACAGCGTACGCCCGGTCAGGGGTCCCGGGAGCGGGAACGGCAGGAGTCCGCCGTCCCCGTCCCCGCCCTCGCTCGGCGTCAGCGGCGTCTCCTCGCGCACGGGGAGCGGCGTCTGCGTCGGCGCGGCCGTCGTCGTGGTGGCCGTCGCCGTCTCCGTCGCGGGAGTCCCCCTCGGCGTGGGCGTCGGCGCGTCGGCGGCCGGCACGACGTTCGCCTCCGACATCACTGGCGTCTCGTTCGGCGCGTACGCTCTGTCGATACGCGAGTCGAACGTCCCGTTCTCGTTTCTGTCGGTGTAGGGCACGGCGTACATGGTCGTGTTCGTGTTCAGCGTCGGCACGAGCGGAACTCGCACGTCGCGGTGGGTCCCCGGCGACAGGTACGACGACGCGCCGCGGATGCCCACCTTCTCGTCCTGTACGACGACGAACCCGCCCGCGGAGAGGGTGACCGAATCGACGGTCACGCTCGTCCCGCGCGTGGTCTGGTCGCGGAACGTGACGTTTGCCGCCTCCTCCTGCAGGGTGACGGTCCGCTGGGTCAGGCCCCGGTAGCCGAGCACCCAGAGCGGGAACGACGTGCCCCGGGCGACGCCGTCGAAGTCGAACGACGCCCCGAACGTGCCGTTCCCGCCGACGGAGACCTCGTGCGGTTGGAGGAACGTGTCGGGCGCCTCAGACCGCGCGCGCACCTCGAGCGTCGTCCCCGGCGCGAGGTTGGTCCGGCCGGACACCGCGAGCGACGAGTCGTTCCACGGGTGGACGGTGAACCCCGGGTCCGCGGACAGCGAGAACGACGGCGGCACCACCTCGAAGTCGGTGCTGAACACCGTTTCGTCCTCGTTCACGAGTTCGTTGTGCGCCTCCCGGAGCGTCATCGTGACCTCGTACTCCCGCGGGTTCTCGTCGGGCGGGAGCGTGCTCGTGTTCCAGAGGAGGAGCACCTCGTCGCCGCCCTCGCCCGCGTTCCCGTCGTCGCCGAAGTCGGTGAACACCCTCGTGCCGTTCGCCGGCGTGGCGAGGAACGACTCCTCCACGTTCGGGCCGGTGTCGGTCCGGGTGAACCGGACCTCGATGCCCTCGGCCCCGGCGCCGCCGGTGAGGTCGGACTCGTCGAACGCCGAGGTCAGGCCGGTGGCGTCGAACCGCACGACGGCGTAGTCGCCGCGCGCGACGGTGCTCCGCGACGTCGTCGCCTCCGCGAGGCCGCCGAACGCCGCCTCGGCCGGGTCGAGTTCGCCCGGCGCGACGCCCGACGTCGCCCCGGCCGACCCTCGTTCCTCGATGACGAAGTGGCCGAGGTCGCGTTCGACGCCGCCCACGGTCACGTTCATCAGGTACTTGGTCGCCACCAGCGGTTCGTCGAGCGAGTCGGAGTGTATCGTGGCGTCACCCCCGGTGACGTAGGTGTCGGGGTCGGCGTTCGCCGACCGGTAGGTGTCGACCGTGACGGTGTCGGTGCCGGACCCCGGGAGCGTCACCTCCAACAGGTAGCCCGACCGCTCGCCGCCGAGGTAGAGGTGCGCCGTGTCGGAGTGGCTGACCGTGACCTCGAGGACGCCGCCCCGCGTAACCGTGAGGCTGTCGTCCCCGAACGAGGCCGACCCCTCCTCTCCTTCCGCGCCCGCGGCGACGCCGGACCCCGCCAGCGCTACTCCTACCGCGAGGAGGAGGGCTACGACCCCGCGCCACCAGTCGTTCATTTCACTCATGTAGCTCCGTCTGACAGTATCGTATGCGGGACAGTTCTCCGTCATACAATATAAAGAGTCGGTGAGCGTTATCACTCAGCGAAATCGGAGTTACCGGAGCGGCGGGACGGGACCCGCGCGGGACGCGGACGCGGACCCGACTACGCCACGAACGGGAGGGGGACGAACACCGACAGGAAGAGGAGGAGCGTCAGCGCAACGCCGACGAGAACGAAGAAGACGTTCTCGGCCGACGGCGACCCGGGTTCGAGCGGCGGTCGCTCTTCGGGCACCTCGCTCTCGTCGTCCGGGTCGGTCAGTTCGAACCGCCACCCCTCGTCGTCCTCGTTGCGGACTACGCCGCCGCGGGCGTCGCCGTCCTCCGGGCCGTTCGACCCGTCCCGCGACCGTGAGGAGTCAGACATCGCCCGCCACTACGGCGTGGGGCGTGAAAGGGCTACCGACGGGGCGGCGTCCCGTCAGTTGCGCCCCCGGCGGTCGTGTTTCAGCACGTCGCCCTCGTACACCACGCCGCGTTCGGCGTCGAGGGTCACGACGGTGCCGTCGGCGACCGACTCGTGGATGGGCGCGCCGCTTATCATGGGGATGTCGAGTTCGCGCGCCACCATCGCGGGGTAGCCGGTCATGCCGGGTCGGGCGTCGATGATGCCGGCGAGGTCGGCGGCGTCGGCGTCGAACTCGCCCTCGAACCCGGCGGGGAGGTGGAGGAGCGACCCGGCGGGCACGTCGCCCACCTCGTCGTCGGTCGCCCGGACGAGCGGACCCGTGACGCGGCCGCCGACTATCTTCCGGCCCGAGGCCACCGCCTCGGCCGCGACGTGGACTTTCAGCATGTTGGTGGTGTTGGTGCCCTCCAGTTCGGACATCATGCCCGAGAGCACGACCACGGTGTCGCCGCTCTCGGTCAGGCCGCTGTCCATCGCGGCGTCGACGGCGTTGTCGATGATGGCGTCCACGCTCTCGCGGTAGTCGGCGTACTGAGGTTTGACCCCCCACGAGAGCGCGAGTTGGCGGCGCACGCGGTCGTTGGGGGTGGTCGCCACCACGGGCACCGCCGGCCGGAACTTGGCGGTCTTGCGCGCGGTGTAGCCCGACTCCGACGCCGCGACGACGGCCGTCGCGCCCACGTCGCGCGCGAGGTAGCGCGCCGACCACGCCAGCGCCTCGGTCCGGGAGTCCTCGGCGGCCTCGGGCACTCGCTGTTCGACGCTCTCGGCGTACTCGTCGCTCGCCTCCACCTGCCGCACGATGCGGTCCATCGTCCGCACCACGCGCACGGGGTGGTCGCCCACCGCCGTCTCCGCGGAGAGCATCACGGCGTCCGTGCCGTCGAGAACGGCGTTGGCCACGTCTGACGCCTCCGCGCGGGTGGGCCGCCGGGCGTGGACCATCGAGTCGAGCATCTCCGTCGCCGTGATGACGGGCACGCCCGCGGCCTGACACTTCTTGATGATGCGCTTCTGGACCATCGGCACGTCCTCCAGCGGACACTCGACGCCGAGGTCGCCCCGCGCCACCATCACGCCGTAGGCGGCGTCGACGATACCGTCGAGGTTCTCCACCGCGCCCGAGCGCTCTATCTTGGCCACCACCGGGATGTCGCCGCCCTCCTCCTCGATGGCGTCGGAGATGGCGTACACGTCGCTCGCGTCGCGCACGAAACTCGCCGCCACGAAGTCGGCGTCCTTCTGGGCGGCGAGGCGTATCTCGTCGCGGTCGGCCTCGGTGATGAGGTCGATGTCGAGGTTGACGCCCGGCACGTTCACACCCTTGCGCCCGCCGAGGTCGCCGCCGGAGACGATTTCGGTCACGACGGCCCCGTCCTCGGCGTCGACCCGCTTCACCCGGGCCTCGATGCGTCCGTCGTCCAAGAGCACGGTGTCGCCCGGCGACGCCGCGGCGATAGAGTACGAGAGGCCCACCTCCTCGGGGGTGGCCTCGTCGCCCTCGACGAACCGGACCTCCGACCCGGTGTCGAGGTGGATGGGCGCCGACAGCGGCGCGGTCCGCACCTCCGGCCCCTGCAGGTCCACCATCGCGGCGAGTGGGTCGTCGGTCACCTCGTCCACCTCGCGGACAAGGTCGATTATCTCGGCGCGGTCCTCGGTGGTCCCGTGGCTCGCGTTCAATCGGGCCACCGACATGCCGGCCTCCGCGAGGTCGCGGACGGTGGACCGGTCGTCAGACGCCGGTCCGAGCGTGCAGACGATCTTTGCCTTTCTCATGCGCCGGGCTACGCCCGAGCGGGTGAAAAATCCCCCCAATGCCACTCGTGGCCGAGTAAACGGCCGTCGGCGCGCCTACTCGGCGGAGGCGCGCCGAACGCCCGTGAACTCGAAGCGCGCGCCGCCGCGGTCGCTCTCCGTCAACGAGACGTCCCAGCCATGGGCCGCGGCGACGTGCCGCACGATGGCGAGGCCGAACCCCGTGCCGTCCGAGGCCGTCGTGACGCCCGACTCGAACGCCCGGTCACGGACCTCCGGGGGGACGCCCGGACCGTCGTCGGCCACGTAGAACCCGTCGCCGCCCGGGAGCGGTCCGACCCGCACGCTGACTCCCGGGTCGGCGTCGCACGCGACTTCGTTTGACTCCGTCCGGCTGTTCGTCGAACCGTGTTCGACGGCGTCGCCGGACCCCGTCCGGCTGTCCGTGGAGCCGTACTCCACGCTATTCCGAAACAGGTTCTCGAACAGCTGTCTCAGACGCGTCTCGTCGCCCTCGACGGTGCCGAGGCCGTCGTCGACGGTCAGCGTCCCTCGCTCGTCGGCGCTGGTCCGCCACGCGTCGCGGGCCACCTCGGCCAGCGACACGGGGCGGCACCGCCCGAGCACCGACCCCGCCCGCGCGAGGCGCAACACGTCGTCGACGAGTTCCGACATCCGGTCGAGCGCCGACGCGGCGCGCCGGAGGTGTTCGGAGTCGCAGTCCGCCGCCGCGAGGTCCAGCCGCCCTTTCGCCACGGTCAGCGGACTCCTGAGGTCGTGTGACACCACCGACGCGAACTCCTCCAAGCGCTCGTTCCGCCGGCGGACCTCCCGGGTCGCCCGCGAGGGCGTCGCCCGACGCGCCACGCGGTCGGCCGCGTTCGCGTACGTCGCGTCTCCCTCCCCGGTCGCGTCGTCCGCCCCGCCCGCGACGGTCGACGCCGGGTCGACGTCCGGGACGAACGCCACCGGCAGGTCGTTCACGCCCGGCGTCCGCGCCACCTCGCGCAGCAGTCCCGCCGGCGGGTGGTCCGCGTCGACGACGAGACAGTCCGCCCCCACGAGGTCGAGTGCGTCCGTCGACCCGTCGGCGGCCGCGACTGAGAGGTCGTCCCGCGCGCGTTCAAGCGCCCACGCGACCCGCTCACCCGCGTCCGCCTCCGAACTGGCGAGTACGGCCCGTACGTCCCCACCCATGACGGATGTACCGTTCGGAGATACCGCAATAAAAATGTCGAACGTCCTTAAGAAAGGGGACGACCTGTGCGCGCCGGAGTCGGGCGGCGGCGCGCCAGCGGTCGGCCCCACGCCGCCGTCACCGTATCTTCTCGCCGGGTTCGGCGTCGCCGTGGGTGGTGAGCAGGTCGGCCTCCTCGCCGGCGGCGAGCACCATCCCGTTCGACTCGACGCCGAACAGTTCGGCCCTCTCCAGATTGGCCAGCACTATCACGCGCTCGCCGGGGAGTTCGGACAGGTCGTGGAGCTGTTTGATGCCCGCGACCACCTGCCGCGTCTCGACGCCGATGTCGACCGTGAGCTTCGCCAGCTTGTCCGCGCCCTCGATGCCCTCGGCGTCCACTATCTCGCCCACGCGGATGTCGAGCGACTCGAACTCGTCGAAGGAGATGCGGCCGTCCGCCAGCGGTTCGAGTTCGGCGGGTGCGCCCGCCTCGTCTCCGGCGTCTGCCTCGTCTCCGGTGTCCGCCTCGTCCCCGTCGCCCTCGCTCTCGTCGCTCGCGGCCTCGACCCGCTCGGCGAGCTTCTCGTTGAGCTCCTCGACGCGCTCTTCGGGTATCTTCTCGAACAGCTCCTCGGGCTCCTCGAACGTCGCGGCTGGGGGTTCGAGCGCGGCGTCGGTCGTCGTCTCGTGGACCGAGCCGTCCTCGTTCAACTGCGCCCAGAGGCGCTCGGTCTTCCCGGGCGCCACGGGCTCGAAGAGCACCGCCACGGCCTTGGCTATCTGGACGCAGTCGCGGATGACGCTCTCCTTCTCGGGACCGTCGTCGAGTTTCCACGGCTCGTTGCGCTGGATGTACTCGTTGCCGAACTGCGCGAGTCGGACCGCGGCGTTACCCGCCTCGCGGACAGAGTAGTCGTTGACCCCCGCGCCGAACTCCGCGATGGCCTCCTCGATGCGCTCGCGCACCTCCTCGGACAGGTCCGTCTCGGGCGTCCCCTCGTACTCGCGGTAGGCGAAGAGCATCGACCGGTAGAGGAAGTTGCCCACCGTACCCACGAGTTCGTTGTTGGTGCGCTCGCGGAACCGGTCCCACGAGAAGTCCACGTCCTGCTGGAACCCGCCGTTGGTGGCGAGGTAGTAGCGCAGGAGGTCCGGGTGGAACCCCTCGTCGAGGTACTCGTCGGCCCACACCGCGCGGTTGCGCGACGTGGAGAAGCCCTTGCCGTTGAGCGTGATGAACCCCGACGCCATCACCGCGCGCGGTTCGACGTAGCCGGCGACCCGGAGCATCGCGGGCCAGAACACGGTGTGGTGCTGGATGATGTCGCGCCCGATGATGTGGACTATCTCGCCCGACTCCTTCCACGCCGCCTCCCAGTCGAAGGTGTCGGCGCCCACCCGTTCGGAGTACTGCTTGGTCGAGGCGACGTACTCGATGGGGGCGTCCACCCAGACGTAGAGCACGAGGTCGTCCTCGTTCTCGCCGGGGTAGTCGACGCCCCAGTCCATGTCGCGGGTGATACACCAGTCCTGCAGTTCGCCCTCTATCCACTCCCGGGGCTGGTTCCTCGCGTTCGGCGTGCCCTCGAGGCGGTCGATGAACTCCTTCAGGTAGTCCTGCAGTTCGGAGACGCGGAAGAACTTGTGCGTGCGCTCGCGGTACTCCGCGGGGTTGCCAGTGAGCGTCGAGGTGGGGTCCTCTATCTCGCCGGGCTCGAGGTGACGGCCGCAGCCCTCGTCGCACTCGTCGCCGCGGGCGTGCGCGCCGCAGTACGGGCAGGTG
Source organism: Haloferacaceae archaeon 50 (assembly GCA_046097085.1). Lineage (GTDB taxonomy): Archaea > Halobacteriota > Halobacteria > Halobacteriales > Haloferacaceae. Next base: position 1,400,563 of record CP175567.1, read on the forward strand.
CCCTCGACGTACCGGTCCGGGAGCCACTGGTCCTCGTCGGGGTCGTACGCCACCTGAATCTCCTTCTCGTAGACGTAGCCCTCGGACTCGAGCGCCCGCACGAACTCCTGTGTGAGCTCCGTGTTGGTCTCGTCGTGGGTGTGACCGTAGTTGTCGAACTCGACGTTGAACTTCGGGAACGTCTCCTCGTAGGTCTCGTGGTGGCGGAGCGCGAACTCCTCGGGGGTGACGCCCTCCCGCGCGGCGTTGACCGCGACGGGGGTGCCGTGCATGTCCGACCCCGAGACGAACGCGGTCTCCTGCCCGAGTCGCTCCAGCGCCCGGGCGTACACGTCGCCGCCGACGTACGTTCGCAGGTGGCCCACGTGCAGGTCGCCGTTGGCGTACGGCAAGCCGCACGTCACCACCGCGGGGTTCTCGGTGGGGAAGTCCTCGTGGCTCATGTGTGCTATAACTCGAATCGACACCTAAAGACCGCTGGGATTTCGAAGGCGCGGGCGGGCGTCTCCGCGCGGCGCACACGAGGGGCGCGGACGCGTCGCCCGTCGGCACCTACTCGGAGGGCAGCATCTTCCCCGGGTTGAGCGTCCCGTTCGGGTCGAAGGCGTCTTTGATTCGCCGCATGGCACCCACCGCGTCGCCGTGTTCGTACGCCATGTACGGGCGCTTGCCCAGACCGACGCCGTGTTCGCCCGTGGCGGTGCCGCCGAGGTCCACGGCGGCGTACACCACGCGCTCGTTGAGTTCGTGGACGCGCGCCACCATCTCCGGGTCGTCGGGGTCGATGAGCGGCGTGAAGTGGAGGTTGCCGTCGCCCGCGTGGCCGACGCAGGGCGTGAGAAGGTCGAGGTCGTCCGCCGCCGCCGCGACGGCGTCGACGATGTCGGGGTACGCGGAGATGGGGACGACCACGTCGCCGACGACCCCCACGTCCCACTCCTCGCGGTGGGCGCGCGCCGCCGGGAGAGCGTCCCGCCGGGCCGCCCAGACGTCGTCCATCTCGCCGCGGTCGGCCGCGGTCCAGCGCTCCATCCCGTTGTCGTCGAATATCTCCCGGACGAACGCGAGGTCGGCCTCGACGCCCGCGACAGAGTTGCCGTGGAGTTCGACCACGAGCGTCGGCTTGGCCGCGAGGTCGGCGGCGTCGCTGTAGGCGTCGATGAGTGCCGCCTGCGTCGCGCCGATGAACTCCAGAGCGCCGGGGCGGACGCCGTAGCGAATCACCTCCGCGACGGCCTCGGCGGCCGAGCGCTCGTCGGGGAATGTGACCAGCGCCGCGCGCGTCTCCTGGGGGATGCCCACCAGGCCGAGCGTCACCGCCGTCACGACGCCGAGGGTGCCCTCGCTCCCGACGAACAGGTCCGTGAGGCTGTAGCCCGACGACGTCTTGACGGCGGCCGTCCCGCAGTCGAGCACCGTCCCGTCGGCGAGTACTACCTCCATCGCCCGGACGTGGTCCCGCGTCTCGCCGTACCGGACGGCGTTGAACCCGGAGGCGTTCGTGGCCACCATCCCGCCCACGGTGGCGACGTCGCCGCTGGATATGCCGGGCGCGAACCGCAGGCCGTGGCGGGCGAGTCGTTCGTTGAGGTCGTCGTACACCACGCCCGGCCCGACGCGCGCCACGAGGTCCGACGGCCGCACCTCGACGGCGTCGAGGTCGCGCGTCGTGAGGACGACGCCCCCCTCGACGGGGACGGCGTTGCCCTCCAGTCCGGAGCCGCCGCCCCACGGCGTGACCGACACCCCTCGTTCGTCCGCCGCGGCGAGCACCGCCGACACGTCGTCGGTCGACGCGGCGTGGACGACGGCGTCGGGTTCGGACGGGTCGTGCGGGCTCGCGTCCTCGGCGTACCGGCCGCACTCGCCCGCGCCGAACTCGACGCGGCCGTCGAGGTCGAGACCGGCGAGGAACTCGCAGTCCTGTCTCGGCATGGGCTGGCGGACGGCCGCGACTACCTTGGTCTTACCCCCGGCGGGCACTCAGAGCAGGAAGAACAGCGACGACGCCGCGAAGTGGACGAGAAGGAGTCGGCCCATGCTCCCGACGAACGTCGCCAGCCCGAACTTGACGTAGTCGCGTTCGAGGACGGCGAAGGCGTAGATGGAGAGGGTGTCGGGGAACCCCGGGACACAGAGCGCGAGGGCGAGGCCGGCGTAGCCCCAGCGCTTGGCCACCTCGACGGTCCGGCGCTCGGACCACTCAACCACGTCGAACCGGGAGTTGCGGAGCGCCCGGATGATCGGTCCCGACTCCTTGGCCTCCTGCCCGATGTGGAACGCGAACAGGCTCCCGGCGGCCTTCCCAGCGCCGCTCACGACGACGATGAGTCCGAGCACCGCCCACGACGGGAGGCCGAGGTCGAGGGGCGCGAGCAGGACCACCTCCGACACCAGCGGCAGGGCGAAGGCGATGAGAAACGAGTAGACGAAGATGACGACCAGTCCGCCCCACCCCGTGGCGCCCCGCACGAGGTCCGCGAGCCACCCGAAGTCGAACAGGCCGTCGGCGGCGGCGGTCAGCGCCGTGAGGAAGAACGACACGCTCGTGAATCCGTCACGTCCCGACGTAAACTTTGAGGTTCGGAGACGGCCGGAGACGCCGCGTCCGGGCGTGCCACAAGTTCTCACGCCGTCGCGGCCAGCCCTGTCACCGCAGGTCGTCCACGTCGCGCACGAACGCGGAGAGCGTCTCGCGGGTGACGTGGGGCATGCAGACGAGTCTGAGGTCGTCGTCCGCGGTGCGCGAGATGCGCCACCCTCGCTCTCTGAGCGCCGAGAACAGGTCGTCCGACGTCTCGGCGGTCACCAGCGGGAGTTCGGGACGGGTCACGTCGAACCCCCGGTCGGCGAGGGCGTCGGCCGCCCACTCGGCGTTCTCCATCGAGCGCTCGAACTGCTCGCGGTAGCCGTCGGGCCAGAGTTCGTCGAGGGCGGCGGCGGCCGACGCCACGCCCGCGCCGCTCCGGGTGCCGTTGAGCGTGGCCTGCGACGTGGATTCGAGGTAGGGCGTGTCCACCGCGAGGGCGTCGAGCGCCGCCCGGTCGCGGAACAGCAGTCCCCCGGCGGGCACCACCGCGCGCCCGAACTTGTGGGGGTCTATCGTGAGCGAGTCCACGGCGGCGTGGTCGAAGTTCCACGCGTGGTGGGTGAACGGCAGGGCGAACCCGCCCCACGCCGCGTCGACGTGGAGGCGCGCCCCCGCGTCGGCCGCCGCGTCCGCGAGGCGCGGAATCGGGTCGACGCGGCCGTACTCGGTGTTCCCGGCCACCCCCACCACCAGCACCGTGTCGTCGTCCGTCGCCGCCCGCACCGCGTCCACGTCGGCGCGGTGGTCGGCGTCGGTGGGGACGAGTCGCAACTCGACGCTCAGCACGTCCGCCGCCTTCCGGAACGAGAAGTGGGCGCTCTCGGGCGCGACCACGTTGGGGCGCGACGCGTCGCCCCCGTCGGCGTCCGCGTCGCGCGCGAGGTTGCGCGCCGCGCGGACGGCCTGCAGGTTGGCCTCGGTGCCGCCGCCGGTCACGTAGCCGTGGGGGTCGTCGAGGCCGGTCACCTCTCCGAGCGTCGCCACCACCTCGTCTTCGAGTTCGGCGACTCGCCGGTACGTCTCGGGGTCGCCGGGGTTGGCGGCGAGGAACGTCTCGGCCGCCTCTCGCGCCGCCGGGTGGGGTTCGGTACACATCGAGGACAGCACCCGGTCGAACGACTGCGGCGCGACCTGTCGCATGGAACTCCGTTACCCGGCGCGGCGTTTATCGTTTCCGCTCCGGGGCGGTGTCGCCGGAGACGGCGACGGCCGGTCGAAGACGGGCGGCGAAACAGGGGACGGCGGCGGAGAGAAGGGGGACGGTGAGAAGCGGGGACGGGCGTGCGACCGCTGGGGTCGCTCGGCCTACCGCACGGAGTCGAGCACGAGTTTCTGCTCGACCCGCTTCGCCTCGTGTTGGACGTCGCGGACGGCGTCGATGTTGGCCGAGATGGAGCTCACGCCCTCGTTGACGAGGAACTGGACCATCTGCGGTTTCGACCCGGCCTGCCCGCAGATGCTCGTCTTCACGTCGAGTTCGCGGCACGTCTCGATGGTGGTCTCGATGAGTTTGAGCACCGACGGGTGGAGTTCGTCGTAGATGCCGGCCACGTTGCCGTTGTTGCGGTCGACCGCCAGCGTGTACTGGGTGAGGTCGTTCGTGCCGAACGACGCGAAGTCGATGCCGGCCTCCGCGAGTTCCTCGATGGCAAGCGCCGAGGAGGGCGTCTCTATCATCACGCCCCACTCGCGTTTCTCGGGGTCGATGCCCACCTCCTTCATGTGCTCTTTCGCGCGGTAGACGTCCTCGGCGTCGTTCACGAGGGGGAACATTATCTCGACGTTGTCGTAGCCCATCTCGTAGAGGCGGCGGAACGCCTCCAGTTCCTTCTTGAACACGCGCGGGTTGTCGAGGCTCCGCCGGATGCCCCGGTAGCCCAGCATCGGGTTGTGCTCGTCGGGTTCGTCCTCGCCGCCCTCGAGTTGGCTGAACTCGTCGGTGGGGGCGTCGAGCGTCCGGACCCGGACGGGCCGGGGGTAGAACTCGTCGGCCACCCCGCGCACGCCGTCGACTATCTCCTCGACGTAGGCGCGTTCGCCCTCGTCGGCCATGTAGCGCTCGGGGGTCTTGCCCAGCGAGAGCACCATGTGCTCGATGCGGAGGAGGCCCACGCCGTCGGCCCCGGTGGCGGCGGCGCGTTCGGCCGCCTCGGGGATGGAGACGTTGACCTTCACCTCGGTGGCGGTCATGGGCTTGACCGGCGTCTTGGGGCGGGCCTCCTCGATGGGTTCGCGCTGCTCGGAGGTGTCCTCGCCGCCCTCGCGCACGGTGCCCTTGTCGCCGTCGATGGTTATCTCCTGTTCGTCCTCCAGCACCCGGGTGCCGTTCTGCGTGCCCACGACGGCGGGCACGCCGAGTTCGCGCGAGACGATGGCGGCGTGGGAGGTCATCCCGCCCTCGTCGGTCACGATGCCCGCCGCGCGCTTCATCGCGGGCACCATGTCGGGCATCGTCATCTCGGTCACGATGATGTCGCCCTCGGAGACCTGGTCGAGGTGGTCGAGTTTGGTCACGATGCGGGCGGTGCCCGACGCGATGCCGGGGCTCGCGCCGAGGCCGTCCACGATGACGTCGCCGCTCGCCTCGCCGTTCGCGGTCTGCATCTCGGCCTGCGCTCCGCCGCTCCCTCCGCTGGGACCGCCGCCGTTGCCGTCGGGCACCGACGACTCCACGTTGTCCGCGGCGTCGGCTATCTGCTTGTCCTCGCCGTCGGAGATGGTGGTGATGGGCCGCGACTGGAGCATGTACACGTCGCCGTCGAAGACGGCCCACTCCACGTCCTGCGGCTCGCCGTAGTGGTCCTCGACCCGTTCGCCGAGTTCGACGAGCGTCCCTATCTCGTCGTCGTCGAGCACGCGCGCGTCGCGCTTCTCGACGGGCACCTCGGTCTCGACCGTCTCGCCCGTCTCTTCGTCTTTCTCGATGAGCACCTTCTTCTCGGCGACGGTGACCTCCTCGACGTCGCCGGACTCGCGGTCGACCACGTAGTTGTCGGGCGACACCGTGCCCGACACCACCGCCTCGCCGAGTCCCCACGCCGCCTCGATGATGATGCGAGAGTCGCCGGTGGAGGGGTGGGAGGTGAACATCACGCCGGACTTCTCGGCGTCCACCATCTGCTGGACGACGACGGCGATGTCGACCGCGTCGTGGGCGAAGCCCTTCTGGTTTCGGTAGTAGATGGCGCGTTGAGAGAACAGCGACGCCCAACACTTCTTGATACACTCGATGAGGTCGTCGGCCTGTACGTTGAGGTACGTCTCCTGCTGGCCCGCGAAGGAGGCGTCGGGCAGGTCCTCCGCCGTCGCCGACGACCGCACCGCGACGAACGCCTCGCCGTCACCCACCTCGCGGTAGGCGGCGAGTATCTCGTCGGCCACGTCGTCGGGCATCTCCGTCTCCATGATGAGTTCGGTCGCCCGCTCGTGGGCCTCGGAGAGCGCCGCCGAGTCCTCGGAGTCTACCTCGACAGCCTCGAAGAGCTCCTCGTCGATTCCCGCTTCTTCGATGAACGTGCGGTACGTCTGCGCCGTCACCACGAAACCGGGTGGGACCGGTAGCCCCGCGTCGGTGAGTTCGCCGAGTGACGCCGCTTTGCCGCCGACTGTGTCGAGGTCGGTCGAACGCACGTCGTCCAGCCAGGTTACTGCCATTGCGCAGTCGGATGTGCGCAAGCGACTTCAAAGAACCTTCCGGGTCGAAATCGGAGCCCTCACTCGGTTATGAGTACCGATTTGGGGGGAATAGCCTCACGGCGAGCGCGTCCGGTTTCCCCTCGCTGGGGACCTCAGGCGAGACATTCATTTAGCTACGGCGCGCACGTGCGGACGTGCTTCCGGAGTGGTTGTCCCTGCTCCCGCCGTGGCTACTGGTCGGGGTCTGTCTCGGCGTCGCCGCGTCACTGTTCGTGGCCGGCGCGTTCGTGGTCGGCGACCGCCTGTTCCCCGCCCCCGCGTCGTCCGGCCCCTCCGTCGACGGCGTCGCTCGCCGTCGCGCCGAGATACGTGACTACCTCGGACGGATAGACGAACCGTACGACGAGAACCGCACCGTCCGCGGCGAGGCAGTCGCGTTCTACCTGCCCCGCCGCGACGTGGCCATCACCTTCGACGCGAAGGCGTACTTCCGCCTCCAACGCGCCGGGACGTACGCGGTGCTGTGCGAACACGAGATGCCCGGTGCGCAACTCGGACGCCGCCTCCCGTTCGAGACGCCCGACTACGACCCCATCCCGGACGCTCCCTCCCCCGTCTCGGCGGCGTTCGACCACCTCGAACTCCCGCCGTCGGCCTCGCCCGAGGATGTCAAGTCCGCCTACCGGGAACGGGTGAAGGAGGTCCACCCCGACCACGGGGGCGACCCCGAAGAGTTCAAACGCCTGCGCGAGGCCTACACCACCGTGAAGGACCACCTCGAAGTCGCCGCATGAACGCTACTCGCCCGACACATATCCGCCGCTCGTACCGCCCGCCGCCGAGTCCCGACTCCCGCCGACCTCGTGCCCGAGGCTGCATTTGCAGGCGCGAGCGCTATGCGAAGCGTTCCCGAACGTGGGGGCAACGCCGGAGTCCGTCGCGACGCGGACCGACCGGCGGACCCCACTATGTCCGACACGGATACCACGCTCGACGCCGTCGAATCGAAACTCGACCGCGCGAAGGGCAAAGAGCGGGCGGAGGCGCTGGAACTCCTCCGCTCCGCGAGGGACGACCTCGAAGCGCTCGACGAGGACGACGCGGTGGACGACGCCAAGATCGGTTCGCTGGCCACGCACGTGGACCAGCGGATACGGGAGGTGCGGAAGCGAGACGAGTACTCGGGCGGAATGGGCGCGGCGATGAACCCCGAGAACGACGAGGCGCCCTGACCGGCGCGCGCCCCGTCGGCGTGTCCCGCGCCCTGACCGATGCGCCGAGAACCGAAGCGGGAGTAGGAACGGAGACGGGGGTGCCCGGCCGATGAGCGAGGCCACCGCGCCGGTCGTCCGGACGCTGACCGTCCGCCTCGACGTGCCCGCAGACGCGCGGGCGTCCCTCCACGACACCGTCGAGGCGTTCAACGCCGCCGTCTCCTTCGCCGTCGAGAACGCCCCCTCGTCCGCGCCGAGCGACGAGACGATGCGGGAGGCTGTCTACGAGGACATCCTCACCCGGAGCGACCTCCCCCGACGCCTCGCGCTCAGGGCGTGCGCCGAGGCGGCCGACTTCCTCCGCCGCCGCGCCGCGCGCGCCGAGGCGCGTGCCGCGACCGAACCCGACGCGACGGCCGCCGCCGAGGCGGCCGTCTCCGGTGCGGGTGGGGGAAGTGACGGGACCGCCGCCGCGGCCGCCGGCCCCGCCCCCCGGTTCGACCACCCGAGCGTGGGGTACGACGCGGAGTCGTTCACCCCGCGCGGCGACGCCGCGACGCTCCAGACCGTCGACGGCGCGGTCGACGTGACCTACGAGTCCACCGCACGCCAGCGCGAGTACCTCTCCTCCGGCGAGTTCACCGCGACCGACGGCGTCCTCCACTACGTGACCGAGACGGACCGGTTCCACCTCCAACTCAACCTGCGACGCCGCCCGTCGCTGGCGTGATGTACGACGCGGACTACCGGGACCGGGCGGTCTACCTCCCGGCGACCGAGACGCTGGTGGTCGCCGACCTCCACGTCGGCCGCGCCGAGGCGTCGGACGTGGCGTTCCCCCTCGGGGAGCGAGACGACCTCGTCTCGCGCCTCGCGGCCCACGTCGACGCCGTCTCGCCCGCCGAAGTCGCGTTCGCGGGCGACGTGCTCCACGAGTTCGGCGGCGTCTCGCGCCGCGCCCGCGAGACGCTGACGGCCCTCGCGGACGCCTGCCGCGACGCCGGCGCGCGCCCGGTGATGGTGGCGGGCAACCACGACGCGATGCTCGGCGAGGCGTGGGACGGCCCCGTGTACGACGCCTACCGGCCGGGCGACGGCGACGGCGCGGTGCTGGTGTGTCACGGCCACGAGGCCCCCGACGCCGACGCCCGGGCGTCGCTCTACGTCGTCGGCCACGACCACCCCGCCATCGACGTCGAGGGGCGAAAGCGGCCCTGCTTCCTCTACGGCGAGGGCACCTACCGCGGCGGCGACGTGCTGATGCTCCCGGCGTTCACCCGCCTCGCCGCGGGCGCGACGGTCAACGGCATGCGCGCGCGGGACTTCCAGTCGCCGCTGGTGACCGACGCCGACGCCCTCCGCGTAGTCGTCTACGACGCCGACGCGGGCGAGGCGCTGACGTTCCCGCCGCTTGGCCGGTTCCGGCGGATGCTGTGAGCGTGCCGCCCCACCGAGAGATTATGAGCCTCGCGCGAGAGGTACGCCCGTGACAGTGACCCCCGCGGACGACGTGGCGCGCGTCCTCGACCCCGACGGCGAGGTGGTGGGCGACCCGCCGGACCTCTCCGACGACCGCCTCCGGGCGATGTACCGCGACATGCGACTAGTCCGGCGGTTCGACGAGCGGATGGTCAGCCTCCAGCGGCAGGGTCGCCTCGGCACCTACGCGCCGGTCGCCGGGCAGGAGGCCGCCTCGGTCGCCAGCACGCACGCGCTGACCGACGACGACTGGATATTCTACCAGTACCGCGAGCACGGGGCCGTGGCGGTCCGCGGTCTCACGCCCGCCTACCTCACCTACTGGATGGGCCACGAACACGGCAACGCGGCGCTGGTAGAGGACAACGTCGCGCCCCTCAACATCTCCATCGGGGCCCAGATACCCCACGCCGTCGGGATGGCGTGGGCGTCGAAGTTGAAGGGCGACGACAACGTGGTGGTGTGTCACTTCGGCGACGGCGCGACCAGCGAGGGCGACTTCCACGAGGGGATGAACTTCGCGGGCGTGTTCGACGTGCCCGCGGTCATGTTCTGCAACAACAACCAGTGGGCCATCTCCCACCCGCGAGAGCGCCAGACCGCGAGCGACACGCTCGCCGTCAAGGCCGAGGCCTACGGCTTCGAGGGCGTCCGCGTCGACGGCATGGACCCCCTCGCGGTCTACCGGGTGACCCGCGACGCCGTGGCGAAAGCCCGGGGCGACGGCGACCACGACCACCGTCCGACGATGATAGAGGCCGACATGTACCGGTTCGGCGCGCACACCACCGCCGACGACCCCTCCGTCTACCGCGACGAGGACGAGGTCGAGGCGTGGAGAGAGCGCGACCCCCTCCGGCGGTTCGAGGCGTACCTCCGCGACCGGGGACTGCTCGACGACGAACGAATCGACGACGTCGAGTCCGAGGTGGAGGAGACGCTGGCCGACGTGATAGCGAGCGCCGAGGAGTACGAGGCCGACCCGGTCTCCATGTTCGACTACGCGTTCGCCGACCCGACGCCCGTGATGCGCGACCAGCGGGCGTCGTTCGCGGACCTCCTCGACTCGGAGGGGGCGGCGGCGTTCCGCGACGGGGAGTGACCGCGGGCCGCGACGCCGGCGCGTCGGCGGCCCGCGACGTTCGTGCGTGCGGGGCGCGCCGCCCCGTCGCCCCCCTCACTCCGCCATCGCGCCGTGGTCGGACAGCACCGCCTCCGCGGCCTCCCGGCCCGACCGCAACGCGCCCTGAATCGACGACCACGTCGTGTAGTCGCCGGCGAGGTATATCCTGTCGCCGCCGTCGCGCGGCACGGGCAGTTCCTCGTGTATCCCGGGCGGTTGGGCGAACTGCGCGAACTCGACGCGGTCGGTCGCCACCACGTCGGGGTCGAGTCGTCGCTCGGGGAACCACGACCGGAGGGTCTCGCGCGCGTCGGCCGCGAGGTCGGTCTCGGTGCGGTCGAGCACGTCGCCCCCGAGGAACGTGGCCGAGAGGAGTTCCGCGTCGCCCGGGGCGTACTCGGGCGCGACCGCCGACATCGGCGCAATCGTGTTGGGCGAGGCGTCCTCGGCGTTGAGGAGAAGTCGCCCCCGGACGCCGAGGTCCGTCCCTCCGGGGAGGCGGTAGTGCTGGGTCACGCAGGACCGCGCCTCGGTCGGCACGCTCTCGACGCCGGTCAGTTCCCGCGCGGTCGGCGGGTCGGTCGCCACCACGCAGGCGTCCGCCTCGACCGTCTCGCCCGTCACGCGGACGCCCACGGTGTCGCCGTCCGCGACGCTCGCCACCGTCTCCCCCAGTTCTATCGTCGCGCCCGCGTCCCGCGCCGTCTCGGCCAGTTGCTCCGGAACCGCGCGCATCCCGTCGGCGGGGACGGCTATCGCGCCCTCGCTCAGCATCTTGAACGTGTACGCGAACACCCGCCGGGAGGTGGACAGCGACCGGTCGAGCGTGATACCGCCGTAGAAGGGAGCCACGAAGTTCTCCACGAACTGCTCGGAGAAGCCCCACTCCGAGAGCCACTCCCGGATGGTGGCGTCGGGCGCGGCGAACACCTCCTCCTCCGACCGCCCGGCGAGGTCCTGATACAGGAGGAGCGTCCGCACCTTGTCGGTGGTCGTCACCTCGCGGTTGAACAGCGTCTCGAACAGGGCGCGCGGGTCGCGTCGGGGGTCCGACAGCACCGACCGCCGGGCGTGGCGCGCTATCACCGCGCCCGGCGTGAACCCCCGGAGGTCGAGGGCGTCGAGGTCGAGTTCCCGCCGGACCGCGGGGTAGGCCGTGAACAGCACCTGAAACCCGCGGTCGAGCGTGAAGCCCTCTACCTCGCGTGAACGGACGCGGCCGCCCACTACGTCCCGGTCTTCGAACACCGTCACGTCCGCGCCCGCGTCCGCCAGACGGCGGGCGGCCGCGAGGCCGGCGAGTCCCGCGCCGACGACGGCGACGGAAGGCGTCTCGGTCATGCCCCGCGGTTGGCGGGGACCCCACAAAGTACCTCTCCCCGATGGCCCGACCGGCGGCGGCGTACAGTCCGGGGGGTGGGCCGCGGACGGGCGGCGCGTCGGCCTCCGGACGGGGCGCGGACGTCCCCCGCCCGCGTTCCGGTAGTCGTTAGTCGGGCGGGTCACAAGCCCCCGTATGCACACCAACGAGGCGTTTCTGGGCCTGCGGTGTACCGAGACGGGAGAGTCGTACGACGCCGACGCGACCGGCCGTAGCGACGCGGGCGCGCCCCTCGACCCCACCTACGACTACGGCGCGGCGTCGGTCGACCCCGGGACGTTCGGGAGCGAGTCCGGCGGGGCGGCCGGTGCCGGCGGTGCGGCCGGGATGTGGCGGTTCGACGCCCTCCTGCCGTTCTCCGCCGACCGCGCCGTGACGGCCGCCGAGGGGGACACGCCGCTGGTCGAGGCCCCGTCGCTCGCCGACGACCTCGGGGCGGGGCGAGTGTTCCTCAAGGACGAGGCGCGCAACCCGACCGGGACCGTGCTGGACCGGGGCCTGAGCCTCGCCGTGACCGCGGCGAGAGAGCGGGGGGTCGACGAGGTGGCCCTCGCGTCGCCCGGCAACGCCGCCCAGTCCGCGGCGTCGTACGCGGGTCGGGCCGGCGTCGAGTCCCACTCGTTCGTCCCCTCGCGCACGCCGTTCTCGAACAAGGCGATGGTCAACGTCCACGGCGGGGACATGCGGGTGGGCGGCGGCCGCTTCGACGACGCGCGCGCGGCGTTCGAGGACGTCCTCGCCGACGAGGACTGGCACTCCCTGCAGGAGTTCGACGCGCCCTACCGCCACGAGGGGGTCAAGACCGTCGCCTTCGAGATAGCGGCCGCCCTCGACTGGACCGTCCCGGACGCCGTCGTGGTTCCCGTCGGCACCGGCGAGGTGGTGTACGGCGTCGCCAAGGGCTTCCGCGAACTCCGCGAGGCGGGCCTGACGGACGCGACGCCGACGCTCCACGCCGCGCAACCCGCCGGCTGTGCCCCCGTTGTCGCCGCGCGCGAACGCGGCGACGACGCGGTGGAACCGTGGGAGAACCCCGACACCATCTGCGGCGAACTCGAGATTCCGGACCCCGCGGGCGGCGGACTCGCCCTCGACGCCCTCGCGGAGGCGGGCGGGGACGCCGTCGCGGTGGACGACCCGGACACGTTAGAGAGCGCCGTGGCGGTCACCCAGCGGACGGGCGTCGAGGTGGGCGTCGCCGGCGGCGTCGCGGCCGCGGGCGCGTGGGAACTCGCGGACCGGTTCGACGCCGACGACACGGTCGTCCTCCTCAACACGGAGGCGGGCGTCAAGACGGCCGACGTCCTCCGGAGCCACCTGATGGGGCAGGGAGTGTAGCGCTCCGAAGCGCGTTCCGGGAGCGGACGAAACGCACGTTTCGGCCGGTCGAAAATCTTAGTGTGGTGTGTCCCGTACCCCTTCGCAAGTGACCATGCTGAGCAACGTCATGGAGGACTATCTGAAGGCCATCTACACGCTGGAGGCGGAGTCCGGTCCGCCGGTGAGCACCACGGCCGTCGCGGAGGCGCTCGACAAGACGCCCTCGACGGTCACCAGCATGCTGGAGACGCTGGAGGAACGGGGGCTGGTGGAGCGCGAGAAGTACAAGGGCGCGGAGCTGACGGAGGAGGGCGAGACGGTGGCGCTGGAGGTGGTGCGCCACCACCGCCTGCTGGAGACGTACCTGCTCGAACATCTCGACTACTCGTGGGACGAGGTCCACGACGAGGCCGACGCCCTCGAACACCACATCAGCGAGCGGTTCGAGCGCCGGGTGGCGGAGGCGCTCGGCGACCCGCGGGTCGACCCCCACGGCGACCCCATCCCCGACGCCAGCCTCGAACCGCTGGAGGCCGACGACGCCGCGCCTCTCTCGGCCCACGAGGTGGGCGACCGGGTGGTGGTCGTGCGCGTCAACGACCGCAACGCCGACGAACTCGAGTACCTCGCCGACGCCGGCGTCACGCCCGGCACCGAACTCGCGGTGACCGACGTGGCTCCGTTCGGCATGGTGACCGTGCGCGTCGCCGACGACGGGCGCGAGCAGAGCCTCCCCGACGCGGTGGCCGACTCGATCCGGGTCCGCCCGGCGACCGAGTCCGACGACGCCCCCGCGGAGGTGCCCAGCGCGTGACCGGTTGGCTCGAAATCCTGACGGTGGCGTTCGTGGCCCAGTTGGCCGTGCTGCCCGGCGAGAAGGTGCAGTTCATCATCGCCGGCCTCGCGACGCGCTACGACCCGAAGGTGGTCGTGGCCGCCGCCGGGTCTGCGTTCGCGGGGTGGACGGCGCTCGAAATCCTGTTCGGCGAGGCGCTGCGGACGGCGCTCCCGCCGACGGTGCTCGACGCGTTCACGGCGGGCCTGTTCCTCCTGTTCGCCGTCCTCCTGTGGCGGTCGGCCCCGGACGACCACGCCACCGTCGAGGAGGTGGCCGCCCAGACCGACGGCGGGTTCTTCCGGTCGCCCGACGCGGACCTGCCGACGGTGTTCGGCCGCGACCTCTCGACCGTCGGGGGCGGGTTCCTGCCCATCTTCTTCATGATGGCCGCCGGGGAGTTCGGCGACAAGACCCAACTCGTCACCATCGGCCTCGCCGCCCAGTACGGCGCGAGTCCGGCCATCTGGGCGGGGGAGATGCTCGCCATCCTCCCGGTGAGTGTCGCGAACGCGTACTTCTTCCACAAGTTCTCCCACCGGTTCGACGTGCGCCGGGCCCACCACGCCGCGGCCGGCCTGTTCGCCTTCTTCGCGGCGGACTCCGTCCTCGCCATCACGACCGGGTTCTCGGTGTGGGAGACGCTGGTGACGTCCGTGTCGGCGACCCTGCTCGGCCTGCTGTGAGCGGCCGACCGGGGGAGAACGAGAGCGAGAGCGGGACTGAACCCGCGGCGGTCGGTCGCGGGGGCCGAAACCCTCAACCGCCCGACGCGGCTACCTCGACGCGACTCCTCGAATGGATTTCGACGCACGACGCGACGGCGCGAGGCCGTCACGCTCGCGGGGTGGCGGGTGACGCCGCTCGCCGCGGGCGTGGGCCACCTCGTCGGAGAGTACGCCGCCTACGGGCCCCTCGCTGCGTCCTTTCTCGCCAACCTCCTCGGGACGTTCGGCGACAAGGGCCAACTGGTAGTGGTGATGCTCGCCACCCGGTACGACGCAGAGAAGGTGTTCGGCGGCGCGATGGCGGCGTTCGTCGGCTGGAGCGCCCTCGAAGTCGCGGTGGGCCAGTGGATACATCGGGTCCTGCCGACGGCCGCCATGACGCTCGTGACGGGCGGCCTGTTTCTCGCGTTCGGCCTCTGGACGCTCCGCACCGCGGCGTCGTCGTTCGAGGCGGCCGACCGCGACGCGCGGCCGTCGCTCACGGGCGGCGGCCTCGACGACGGCCTGTCCCGACGCCTCCTGCCCGACCCGGTCTGCGACCACCTCGGCGCGCACGGCGGTTTCCTCACGTCGTTCGTGTTCATCGGGTTCGCCGAGTTCGGCGACAAGACCCAACTCCTCACCATCAACCTCGCCGCGACGTTCTCGGACGCGCCCGTCGCGGTGTTCGCCGGCGTCGTGGCCGCCCTCGCCCTGCGGACGGGCGTCGACGCCCTCGTGGGCGAGGAGGTGGAGCGGTCGCTGCCGACGGCGTGGCTCGAACTCGCGGGCGCGGCCATCTTCCTCGCGTTCGGCCTCGTCGTCCTCGGCGTCGTGCCCGACGCGGTGCTCTACGTCGTCGGCGGACTGGCGGCGCTCGTCGTCGCCGTCGGCTACCTGCGCGTCCGCTGACCGCGCACCGCACCCCCGAACGCGTCGAAACCGCGTCGTTTTTGCCCGGCGTTGCCGAGGTTGAGGCGTGTTCGGACTGCTCACGGGTCTCGCGGGCGTCGTGTTCGGCCTCGCGCTGGCGGCCCCGCCGGGTCCCATGAACGCGATAATCGCGGAGGAGAGCGTGGTCAACGGCTGGCGGTCCGGCTTCCGCGCGGGCCTCGGCGCGATGACGGCCGACGCCACCTTCTTCGTCCTCGCCCTCCTCGGCGTCGTGGCGTTCGTCGACCGGTTCCCCCTCGTCCGGGCCGCGATGGTGGGTCTGGGCGGCCTCCTGATGCTCTACTTCGCGTACGGCGCGGCCGACGAGGCCCGGTCGTTCCGGCCCGGCGCCGAGGCCGAGGCCGGGGCGGGCGAGGGGCGGGGCTTCCGGAAGGCGTTCGTACTGGCGCTCACCAACCCCTACCAGATACTGTTCTGGCTCACCATCGGCGTCGGGATGCTCCGGCCGGGCGAGGTGGACGTGCTGGGGCAGACCCCCTACGTCGGCGACGGCCTCGCTGACGTGCTGGTGGTCCAGACCGGGAGTCCGGCGCTGGTCGCGGGCTTCTTCGGCGGCATCCTGATATGGGTCGCGGGCTTCCCGGCGGCGCTCGTCACCGCCGAGCGCCGGGTCGAGTCGTTCGCGCCCGTCGTCGCCGGGGCGTCCGCCGTCGTCCTCGCGGGGTTCGGCCTCCTCTTTCTGTCCGACGCCGCGCGCACCCTCCTGTTCTGAGGCCAGACGGGAAAGGTTTCAACGCTCCCCCGAGTTGTGGGAGTATGTTCGAGAAGTCGACGTGGATAAAGCTCCCGCGCAACGTGCTCGTGGGCCACGGCGTCATCGACGAACTCGGTCGGGCGGTCGACGAACTCTACCTCACCGGACGACCGCTGCTCGTCACGAGTCCGACGCCCGACGCCATCGCGGGCGACCGGGTCCGCGCGCAGTTCGACGCCGACGCCGCCACGGCCACCGTCGAGACGGCCGGGTTCGAGTCGGTCGAACGCGTCATCGAGACGGCGCGCGCCGAGGAGGTGGGCTACATCGTCGCGCTCGGCGGCGGGAAGGCCATCGACACCGCCAAGATGGCGTCGGACCGCATCGGCGTGGGGTTCGTCTCCGTGCCGACGGCCGCGAGCCACGACGGCATCGTCTCGGGGCGGTCCTCGATTCCGGAGGGCGACACCCGCCACTCCGTGGCGGCGGACCCGCCGCTGGCCGTCGTGGCCGACACCGAGATAATCGGCGACGCGCCGTGGGAGCTCACCACCGCCGGCTGCGCCGACATCATCTCCAACTACACCGCGGTCAAGGACTGGCAGCTCGCCAACCGCCTCAAGAACGTGGAGTACTCGGAGTACGCGGGCGCGCTCTCGCAGATGACCGCCGAGATGCTCGTTGGGAACTCGGGCTCCATCAAACAGGGATTGGAGGAGTCGGCGTGGCTGGTCGTGAAGGCGCTGGTCTCCTCGGGCGTGGCCATGTCTATCGCCGGCACGTCGCGCCCGGCGTCAGGCGCGGAACATCTCATCTCCCACCAGTTGGATCGCCTCGTGCCCAACGAGGCGCTCCACGGCCACCAGGTCGGCGTCGCCGCCGTCGTGACCGAGTACCTCCACAGCGGCGAGGACGGCGAGTGGCGGGACATCAAGAACGCGCTGGAGTCCATCGACGCGCCTACCTCCGCGGCCGAACTCGGCATCGGCGACGAGACGTTCCTCGAAGCGCTCACGACGGCTCACACCATCCGCGACCGCTACACCATCCTCGGCGACGGCGTGAACGAGGAGGCGGCGCTGGAGGCGGCGGCGCGAACGGGCGTCGTCTGAGACGCGAAAAATCCGCCGCCCCGGGCGTGTGAACCGGGACGAGTCGGTCGAGCGTCGGTCGTGGTCGCTCGCTCGCGGCGGCGGACGCGACAGCGGGTGCCGTCCGTCGACCCGCCGGACCCCACCCCGGCGCGGCGCCGTCCCGCGTGCCGTCCGTGCCGTGAGCGACCGTCGGATACGATGCGCCACACAGATATAAACATTAATTTTAGTTGGTTCAATGAACGTATAGAATACTGGACGTGTCCGACGGCGTGCGCGGAAACCGAAGACGCATTACCCCCGTCGGCCGAACCGCCGAGTATGGCAACAGCTGACGTCGGCGGCCCGGTCAAGGAGCACCCGGCCGCGGTGACCGCGGCGCTCTCCGCGTTGGGGTACGCGGCCGTCCTCGGCACTTTCCTCGGACTGGTCCCCGGGTCGGTCTACCCTCCGCTCTCGCAGGCGCAGGTCAACCTGTTCTCTCACGCCATCGCGGCGGTCAACACCACCGCGACCCTCCTCCTCGTCGCCGGGTGGCGGTGGATACGCCGGGACGAGGTGCGAAAGCACGCCGCCGCCATGGGCGGCGCGTTCGCCCTCATCCTCGTCTTCCTCGTGCTCTACCTCTGGAAGATCGGCGGCGGCGGCACGAAGGAGATAGTCGGTCCGCCGACGCTCGTCTACTACGCCTACCTCGCCATGCTGGCGATACACATCGTCCTCTCCGTGGTGGCGGTGCCGGTGGTGCTGTACGCCCTCGTCCTCGGTCTGAGCCACTCGCCCGCGGAACTCCGGGAGACGCGCCACGCCGCGGTGGGGCGCGTCGCGGCGGGGTCGTGGATACTCTCGCTCTCGCTCGGCGTCGTGACGTACGTCCTCCTCAACTGGGTGTACGGCTACGAGTTCGTGCAGGGGACCGGGGTGTAGGCGGCCGCGGGTCGAACGGTCGCCGGGACAGTCGCGGGCGCCGCCGCCAGCGCAGACGCGTTCGAGGCGGGTGCCGGCGTGCCGCCTCCGGACCGCTCTCCGCCCCGCGCGTCGGCGTCGGGTGTCCTATCGAATGACGAGGATTTTTATCGCCCGTCGCTAATCTCGCGGGTATGCACGTCGCGTTCGTCTCGATGTACACCACTCACCACGAGGACTCGTGGGGTGCGAGGCGAACGCGACGCGTGGCCGAACTCCTCGCGGGCCGGGGTCACGAGGTGACCGTCTGCTGTGCCGGGTGGTGGGACGGCGACCACGACGAGTTCGAACAGAACGACGTGACCTACCGTGCGGTGACGCGCGACCCCGCCCCGAAGACGTTCGCGTCGAAACTCCCCTTCGTCCTCCGGCGACTCCGCCCGGACGTGATACACGCCGCCACCCGCCCGGCGTCGGGGGTCACCGCGGCCAAGACCGCCGCGCGACTCCTCCGGACGCCCGTGGTGGCGGAGTGGTGGCCCGACGCCGACGGCGCGCGGGGGGCGGGGTCGCGACGCGCCGCCCGGTCGCCGGACGCCGTCGTGGTGCCCTCCCGGATGGTCAAGACGTGGGTCCGCGAGACGGGCGCCGACGCCGACACGGTCCGGGTCATCCCGGAGCCCATCGACCTCGACCTCGTGCGCGACGCCCCGGTGGACGAACGCGCGGACCTCGTCTACGCCCGCGACTTGGACGAACACGCCAACGTGGAGTCGTTCCTCCTCGCGTTGGCGGAACTCCGGGACCGGGACTGGCGCGCGGCCGTCATCGGCGACGGCCCGGCGCGCGCGGACGTCGAGGCGACGGCCCGGGACCTGCGCATCGACGACCGGGTGGAGTTCCTCGGCGAACTCGACGCCGAGGAGGGCGTCCCCGTGATGAAGGGCGCGCACGTGTTCGCCCAGACGGCCACGTGGGAGCCGTTCGCCACGAACCTGCTCTGGGGCCTCGCCTGCGGCTGTGTCGGCATCGTGGAGTACCAGGCCGACTCGGCGGCCCACGAACTCGTCGAGGGCTGTGACCGCGGCGTGCGCGTCACCAACCCGCAGGAACTCGCCCACGAGATAGAGGCCGTCGCCGACGCCGAGCGGATGACAGAGCACGAGGCGTTCGCGTCGTACCACCACCGCGAGGTGCTCGAACGCTACCTGTCGCTCTACCGCGAACTCCTTGACGACTACGGCTTCTTCTGAGAACCGCGGCGCAGACCGTCGCGCGCGGCGACGAACAGTCCCGCGGCGGGACGGGCGACTACTCCTCGGACGGGTCGGCGTAGTCGCCGCCGTACTTCAGGAAGAAGTAGGAGAGAGTGAGCGTCGCTATCATCGCGAGCGTGGAGGCGACGCCGAGCGCCTTGGCGCTCTGGGGTACGTCCGGCGGGCCGCCACCACCGCCGCCGCCGCCACCGCCGCCACCACCACCGCCGCCGCCTTCGCCGCCGCCACCACCGCCACTGCTGCTTGCGCCGTTCCCGCCACTACTGCCGCCGCCGGATCCCGGCGTCCCGGTGCTGCCGCCGCCACCGCCACCGCCGCCCTCCTGCGCCGCGGCGGTACCCGTGGCCGCCGCGGTGGCCGTCGCCGTCGCCGCCGTCGCACCGGCGGCAGTGCGCAGGAACCCGCGACGCGAGACGTACACGCTGTCGTCAGTCATACGCGGGCGTTCGGAGTGCCCCGTAGTGAATACTTTGGTTCCAGCCGAGGACGCCGGCCCCGGCCGTCGGGCGCGGCGTCGTCGTATCAGAGAGCCGGTGTTTTTCACGCGCCGGGGCCAACGGTCGACCACGCATGGAACGACCACGACGAGAGTTCCTCGACGAGTTGCTCGACACTGCGACGCCGTCGGGGTTCGAGACACCCGGCCAGCGTCGGTGGGTCGAGTACGTCGGGGAGTTCGCCGACGAGGTGCGGACCGACGACTACGGCAACGCCGTCGCCGTGGTGGAGGGCGGCGACCGCGAGGTGGCGCTGACCGGCCACGCCGACGAGATAGGCTTCATGGTGCGGGACATAGCGGAGAACGGCGCGGTGCGGATGACCGCCGTCGGTGGGTCCGACCGCACCGTCACGAAGGGTCAACACGTCCGCGTCCACACCGACGACGGCCCGGTCCCGGGCGTCGTCGGCCAGACGGCCATCCACCTGCGCGACCCGGAGGACGAGTCGGTCGACGACATCGACGAACAGCACGTCGACGTCGGCGCTGACGACGCCGAGGAGGCCGAGGAACTGGTCGAACGCGGCGACCCCATCACCTTCGACCAGACCGTCTCCGAACTGGCCAACGGCCGCGTGGCGGCGCGCGGACTCGACAACCGCATCGGCATCTGGGCCGCGGCCGAGGGCCTCCGCCGCGCGGCCGAACGCGACCCCGAGGCGACGGTCTACGCCGTCTCGACGGTTCAGGAGGAACTCGGGCTTCAGGGCGCGAAGATGGTCGGGTTCGACCTCGAACCCGACGTGTACGTGGCGACCGACGTGACCCACGCCACGGGCGCGCCGGGGACGCCCTCGGGCCGGAGCACGGGCGTCGAACTCGGCGACGGGCCGGTGGTCGTGCGCGGGAGCGCGAACCACCCCCGGGCCGTCGCGGCCGCCCGCGAGGCGGCCGCCGAGGCCGACGTCGAGGTGCAGTTGCAGGCGTCGGGCAACCGCACGGGGACGGACGCCGACGCCTTCTACACCTCGCGCGGCGGCGTCCCGTCGCTCAACGTGGGCGTGCCGAACCGCTACATGCACACCCCCGCCGAGGTGGTCGACCTCGACGACCTCGACGCCACCGCCGACCTCCTCGCGGAGTTCGCTGCGACCGCCCACGAACGCGAGTTCGCGGTCGACCTCTGACGGCGTTCGGGTCGGTCCCCACCTCCGACGGGCGTCCCGGCGGCTGAAAACTCACAACGAGTTTGGAGTGGTTCCGGAACGCTTTTCCGGCCCATCGGCGCATACGGTGGCATGGCAACCACCGAGGAGAAACTGAGAGAGCAGTTCCGCGAGGCGTTCTCCGGCGCAGACTTCCCCGTCGAGGGGCAGATGGACCTCGTGCCCGCCCTCCCCGACGGGCCGGGCACGACGTTCGAGGCGGACGACGTGCGCGTGACGGCGATGGAACTCGCCGCCAAACTCGGCGGTCATCAGGACTTCCCCTACGAGGACGTCGACTCCCTCGTCGACGACGTGATGGAGGGCCTGAAGGCCGAGGGCGTCATCTGAACTGACGCCGGCCCGTCCTCTCCGACCCGCCCGCCGTCGGGTATCGGACCACCCGAAAGGATACGTCTCCCGGGGCGGAACCCCGGGACATGCACGACATCGAGCGGTACCTGAACGTCCGCGCCGCCTACGGCGCGTCGTTCGGCCCCGACGGCGAGCGTCTCTCCTTTCTGATGGACACCACCGGCGTGCCGCAGGTGTGGACGGTGGACGACCCCCTGACGTGGCCGGTCCAGCGGACCTTCTACGACGAGCGAGTCACGTTCGCGTCGTGGTCGCCCGAGCGTCCGGAACTCGCGTTCGGCATGGACGAAGGCGGCAACGAACGGGCGCAGATACACCTGCTCGACCCCGAGTCCGGCGAGGTGACGAACCTCACCGCTGAGTCGGGGGCCAAACACCGGTGGGGCGGGTGGAGCCGCGACGGCGACCGGTTCGCGTTCGCGTCCAACCGCCGGAACGAGGCCGTCTTCGACGTGTACGTACAGGGCCGCGACGAGACGGGGGACGAGGCCGAACTCGTGCGGGAGGGCGACGGCTGGCTCTCGGTCGGCGGGTGGAGCCCCGACGACACCCGCCTCGTTGTGACCGAGTCCTACTCCAACTTCGACCAGGACGTGTACGTCCTCGACGTGGAGACTGGCGAGATGGACCACGTCAACCCCCACGACGGCGACGTGCGCTATCAGAGCGTCGAGTGGGGTCCCGACGGCGAGTCGCTCTACCTCGTGACCGACCGCGACTCCGACACGCTCGAACTCGCGCGCCTCGACCTCGACACCGGCGGACTCACGACGGTCGAGTCGGGAGGCGACTGGGAGGTGGACGGCGTCGCCGTCGACCCGGAGTCGCGGCGCGTGGTCTACTCGCGCAACGTCGACGGCTACACCGAACTCGCCGTCGGCGAACTCGTCGGCCCGGACGAGCTAGAGACGTTCCCGGCGCCGGACCTGCCGCGGGGCGTCGCCGGCGGCGTCTCTTTCGGCCCCGACGGCGACCGGTTCGCCGTCACCGCCACCGGCGACACCCACAACGCCAACGTCTACGTGGTGGACGTCGAGTCCGGCGAGGTGGAGCGGTGGACCGACGCCGCCACGGCGGGCATCCCCCGCGACTCGTTCGTCGAGTCCGAGATAGTCCACTACCCCACGTTCGACGGGCGGGAGATACCCGCGTTCTTCTCGCTCCCGGCCGGGGACACGGGCCGGGGCGAGACGCCCGTCGTGGTGAGCATCCACGGCGGTCCCGAGTCCCAGCGTCGCCCCTCGTTCGGCGCGGTCAAACAGTACCTCCTCTCGCGGGGGTACGCCGTCTTCGAACCCAACGTCCGCGGGTCCACGGGCTACGGCAAGGCCTACAGTCACCTCGACGACGTGGAGAGGCGCATGGACTCGGTGGCGGACGTCGAGGCGGCGGTGGAGTGGCTCCACGACCACCCCGCGGTCGACCCCGACCGCATCGCGGCCATGGGCGGGTCCTACGGCGGGTTCATGGTGTTGGCGGCGCTGACGGAGTACCCCGACCTCTGGGCCGCGGGCGTCGACATCGTGGGCATCGCCAACTTCGTGACGTTCCTGGAGAACACCGGCGAGTGGCGGCGGGAACTCCGCGAGGCGGAGTACGGGTCGCTCGAAGACGACCGGGAGTTGCTCGAGTCCATCTCGCCGCTCAACAACGTCGAGAGCGTCGAGGCACCCCTGTTCGTCCTCCACGGCGAGAACGACCCCCGGGTGCCGGTGAGCGAGGCCCACCAGATAGTCGAGGAGGCGCGCGCGCAGGGCGTGCCGGTGCGCGAACTCGTGTTCGAAGACGAGGGACACGGCATCGTGAAACTGGAGAACAAGATAGAGGCCTACGGCGCCGTCGCCGAGTTCCTCGACGAACACGTGTAGCGACGGCCGTACCCTCTCCCGTGGGACGTACTGCCGCAAACACATCCGTCATAAAGATTTAACGTCCGATGTGTTCGTTTGCGGACGATGTTCGAAGACGGCATCCGATACCCCACCAGAGGGGAGAACGCGTTCGGTCGCATCATCATCGGCGGCGTGCTCTCGTTCCTGAGCTTTCTGCTCTTGCCGGCAGTTCCGCTGTTCGGCTACCTCCTCCGGGTGCTCGAGGGGAGCGCCTACGGGGACGCCGAACCGCCCGAGTTCGAGGACTGGGGTGCGCTCGCGAAAGACGGACTGAAGGCCCTCGTCGTCGTCCTCGCGTACGGCATCGTACCGTTCGCCCTCATCGGCGCGACGCTGGGACTGAGTATGGTCGGCGCGGCTTCGGGGAGCGACGCCGCGGCGGGCATCCTCGGCGGCATCGGCTTCGTCGGCTTCCTCGTCACGCTGGTGGGGATGGTGCTCCTCTACTATCTCGTCCCGGCGGCGCTCACGAACGTCGCTGTCGAGGGCAACGTCGGCGCGGCGTTCGACTTCGACACGCTCTCGGACGTGCTTCTGAGCGTCGACTACCTCCTCGCGTGGCTGCTCCCGTTCGTGGTCGGACTCCTCGCCAACGTCCTCACGGTCGCCCTCGTGATGGTGACGTTCGGACTCGGGGGACTCGTCGTCCCGTTCGTCCAGTTCTACGTCCAAGTGAGCATCTTCTACATGTTCGGTCGGGCGTTCGGCAAGGTCCGCGGACTCGAACGCGCCGACGCCTCGCCGACCGTCCCCGGGACGTCGGTGGACTGAGTTCCCGGCGCGCTAACGGGTTCGGGTAACGCCTTCCGAACCCGCCCGAACGTCCGTTAGAGTCAAACGACCCGCATGCGAACGACTCCCTATGAGCGCAGGACAGGAACAGCGGCGGGTGCGGTGTCTCATCGCCAAGGTCGGACTCGACGGCCACGACCGCGGCGCGCACGTCATCGCGCAGGCGTTCCGCGACGCCGGCTTCGAGGTCATCTACTCGGGGCTCCACCGCTCGCCCGACGAGATAGTGCAGGCGGCGGTCCAGGAGGACGTGGACGTCCTCGGCATCTCCATCCTCTCGGGCGCGCACAAGACGCTCGTCCCCAAGGTCATCGACGGTCTGAAGGAGTACGGCGCGTTCGAGGACACCCTGATACTGGTCGGCGGCATCATCCCCGACGACGACAAGGTCAAGTTGAAAGAGATGGGCGTCGCGGAGGTGTTCGGCCCCGGCACCCCGATGGGAGACACCGTCGAGTTCGTCCGACAGAACACCCCGGAGCGTGCCTGATGAGTCGGGCGGACCGGTCCGACCTCGTGGACGACCTGCTGGACGGCCGCCACCGCGCCCTCGCCCGGGTCATCACGAAGATAGAGAACCGCGCGCCGGGCTACCGCGACCTGGTGTCGGCGCTCCACGCCCACGCCGGGAACGCGGACGTGGTGGGCATCACGGGGAGTCCGGGCGCGGGGAAGTCGACCCTCGTCGACAAGGTGGCCGAGGCCTACCGTGACCGGGGCGAGACGGTGGGCGTCATCGCCGTCGACCCCTCCTCGCCGTACACGGGAGGCGCGGTGCTGGGCGACCGCATTCGGATGGCCTCGAACGTGGGCGACATGGACGTGTTCTTCCGATCGATGAGCGCCCGCGGCCAGTTGGGCGGCCTCTCGACCGCCACCGCCGACGCGGTGACCGCCCTCGACGCCTTCGGCAAGGACAAGGTGATAATCGAGACGGTGGGCGCGGGCCAGAACGAGGTCGACGTCGTGAAGACGGCCGACACGGTGACCGTCCTCGTCCAACCCGGGAGCGGCGACGACGTGCAGATGCTCAAGGCGGGCATCCTCGAGATAGGCGACGTGTTCGTGGTCAACAAGGCCGACCTCGACGGCGCGTCCCGCACCGTCTCGGACCTGCGGGAGATGCTCCACATGCGCGAGGACCCCGGCGCCGGCCTCGACGCGGGCCACCACGGCGCGGGGACGACCGGGACCGACGCCGGGGACGGCCGGAGCGACGACGGCGACGGCGGCGCCGACGAGGCGGACTCGTGGGACCCGGAGATAGTGGAGACGGTCGCCACCACCGGCGAGGGCGTGGACGAACTCGTGGCGACGCTCGACGCCCACGCCGCGTTCCTCGCCTCGTCGGGGCGGGACGACGCGAGGGCCAAGACGCGCTACGCCGAGGAGATACGCCAACTCCTCCGCAACGACGTCAACGCCCTCGTGGAGGCGGAACTCGACCGGCGCGGCGGCGTGGAGGCGTTCGCCGAGCGAGTGGCGACGCGCGAGACGGACCCCTACACCGTCGCCGACGAGGTGATGGGGCCGATACGCGAGTGCGTCGAGGACCGGCGCGCGAGTAGCGACGAGGAGTGACGGAACGCCGGCCCGCCCCGGGCGCGGGCGGGGGCGACCCGCCGCCGGTCGCCCGTTTCGCCGCGGGTCGAGGCCGTCGGACGTTTAAGTTCGCGGACGACAACGTACTGGTATGCGAATCCGTCGACCCCTCGGCGTCGCCGCCGCCGGTCTGGGCCTGACCGCCGTCGCCAACCGCCTGCTCCGGTCGCGGGCGGGCGAACTCGAACCGCCGCTGACCGGGGACCAGCGGACCTACCGGTGGCGCGGGATGGACGTGGCCTACACGGAGGCGGGCGACCCGGACGACCCCGACCTCGTCCTCGTCCACGGCGTCAACGCCGCCGG
This sequence comes from Haloferacaceae archaeon 50, assembly GCA_046097085.1. Lineage (GTDB taxonomy): Archaea > Halobacteriota > Halobacteria > Halobacteriales > Haloferacaceae. The sequence continues at coordinate 1,426,384 of CP175567.1, forward strand.
GTCCAGCGGCGAGTTCCGCCACGTCTTCGGCGCCCTCGCCGAGGACTACCACGTCGTCGCGCCCGACCTGCCGGGGTTCGGGCGGTCGGACCGGCCCTCGCTCACCTACTCCGCGGCGCTCTACGAGGACTTCTGCGCCGACTTCCTCGCCGAGTTCGAAGACCCCGCCGTCGTGGCGTCGTCGCTCTCGGCGGCCTACGTGGCCGAGGCCGCCGCCGACGGGGACGGCGTCGACGTCTCCCGCCTCGTCTGTATCTGCCCGACGGTCCGGGGCGGGCCCGAACCCAAGCAGTGGCTCCGCGAACTGCTCCGCGCGCCGGTGGTGGGGACGGCGCTGTTCAACGCGCTCGCGTCCAAGCCCGCCATCCGCTACTTCAACGCCGACCACGGCTACTACGACCCCGCCAACGCCTCCGAGGAGTGGATGGACTACGAGTGGCGCACCGCCCACCAGCCGAACGCCCGGTTCGCGCCGGCGTCGTTCATCAGCGGCTACCTCAACTCCGACGCCGACCTCGGGGCGACGCTGGCGAGTCTCGGCGTCCCGGTCACGTTCGTGTGGGGGCGCGAGGCCGACGTGACGCCGCTGAAGGAGGGCCGCGAACTCGCGGAGGCCGCCGACGCCCGCCTCGTGGTGTTCGACGACGCGAAACTCCTCCCGCACGTCGAGTTCCCCGAGTCGTTCGTCGAGACGGTCCGGGCCGCACTGGGCGACGCTGACTTGGACGACGTCGCCGACGTGGGCGGCCGGGGGACGGTCGTGGGCGACCGCGAGGGCGGCGTCCGGTCCGGCGCGAACGCCGGGACCGACACCGAGTGACGGCGTCGCTCTCGGGGCCGGTTCCGGATTCGGACCTCGCTCGCGCCCCTACCGCGGCCTGAGCGTCAGCGTCCGGTCGCCGGTCGTCTCGTTCTCGTCCACCGTCGCCTCCACGGGCATCCCCGTCTCGACGGCGTCGTCGTCCGCGTCCCGGAGCACGCCCGTGAGGCGCACGGGACCGAACGACGCGATGGCGGTGGTGTAGGGCGTCTCCGCCTCGAAGTCCGGGACCGACACGTGGACGGTGGTGTACGTCTCGACGGTGCCCGTCTCCGGCAGGGGTCGCTCTTCGAGGTCGGTCGCGCCGCAGTCGGGACACACGCGCCGGGGCGGGAGCCACCCGTGGCCCTCCGGGCACTCCAGATAGAACCCCTCGCCGGCCTGGACCGCGCGCAGGAACTCGTCGTAGCCCGCGTTCTCGACGGACCCGTCGTCGGCGTCGGTCACGCCACCACCTCCAGCACGTGGACCACGGCGCTGGCCACCGTCCCGCCCGCGTTGTGAGTCAGACCCACCTCTGCGTCCGGAACCGCGTCGCTGTTGTGGTGGTCCCCACGGAGGAGTCTGGTCATCTCGACCACCTGTGCCGCGCCCGTCGCGCCGACGGGGTGGCCCTTGGCCTTCAGGCCGCCCGAGAGGTTCACCGGCAGGTCGCCGTCGGCGGTGGTCTCGCCCCGGCGGGCCGCGCCCACCGCCTCGCCCGGTTCGTAGAACCCGCAGGACTCGAGCGCCAGCACCTCCGCGACGGTGAAGCAGTCGTGGACCTCCGCGACGTCCACGTCGTCGGGGCCGACGCCCGCGTCGTCGTAGGCCGCGTCGGCGGCCTTGTCCGCGGCGGGCGTGCGCGCGAGGTGCTCTCTGTCCTGGAGCGCGAGGTTGTCGCTCCCCTGTCCCGTCCCGGTGACCGCCACGGGCGCGTCCACGCCCTCGTCCTCGGCGTACGACTCGCTCACGAGGACGACGGCGCTCGCGCCGTCGGTGATGGGGCAGGCGTCGTACATCCGGACCGGCGAGGCGATGGTCGCGCTCTCTTCTACGTCCGCGACGGTTATCTCGCGCTGGTACTGGGCGTACTCGTTGCCGAGGGCGTTGCGGTGGTTCTTGACCGCCACGTGCGCGAGGTCCTCGGGCGACCCGCCGTGGGTCTCGAAGTACGCCCGCTCCATCAGGGCGTACGCGCCGGGGAAGGTCACGCCCGCGCGCACCTCGTAGAGTTCGTCCGCTGCGATGGCCAGCGACTCGGTCACCTCGGGCGTGCTCCGGTTGGTCATCCGTTCCATGCCGCCCACCACCATCACGTCGGCCGCGCCCGACCGGACGGCGCGGACGCCCTCGCGGACCGCCACGCCCGAGGAGGCGCAGGCCTCCTCGTACCGCGTGGCCGGGCAGTCGAGGCCTGCGGCCTCGGCCATCAGCGGGCCCATGTGACCCTGCCGCTCCGAGAGCGACCCGACGAAGTTGCCGAAGTTGAGTCCGTCCACGTCGTCGCGGGGGACGCCGGCGTCCGCGAGGGCGGCGGCGGCCGCCTCCGCGAACATGTCGCGCCCCGTCCGCTCCGGGTGGCGTCCGAAGGGGGTGAGGCCGACACCCGCGATTCGAGCGTTCGTCATACGCTATCGTAGTGCGTTAGTGGCGGTAAAGCCTGACGGGTACGGGCGCGGCGGGGCCGCCCCCGTCCGCGCCGGCGCGGACCGAGGGAGCTTTTATGCCGCGAGGCCGAATCCGCGAACCATGCGACAGCGACGGACGGGTTCCGAGTCCCGGAAGGTGGTGCGGTGAACGTCGCGGTCACCGGCGACGACGACGCCGTCAGACGCGCCGTCGAGGCGAGCGACGGCGAGGTGGTGTCGCGCGCGGACGCCGACGTCCTCGTCGCGGCGGGCGAGTCGGCGCTCGTGTCGCTGGCCGGCGACCCCCCGGACCTGCCCGTCGTCCCAGTCACGGCGTACGGCGGCCCCTACGCGCTCTCGACGTCGTCGCTGCCCGGGTCGCTCGACGCCCTCGACGACGGCGCGTTCGACACCGTCGCGCACCCCGTCCTCTCGGTGCGCGTCGACGAGGAACCGGCGGGCGAGGCCCTCATGGACGTCTCGCTCATGACCAGCGACGCCGCCCGCATCTCCGAGTACGCGGTGGCCTCCGCCGCGGGGCGCGTCACCGCCGTCCGGGCGGACGGCGTGGTGGTGGCGACGCCGCTGGGCAGCGCCGGGTACGCCCGCGCCGCCGGCGGCCCCGTCCTCGCGCCCGGAACCGGCCTGAGCGTGGTTCCCGTCGCCCCCTACTCGACTCGGACCGACACGTGGGTGTTCCGCCCCGACGTCCGCCTCACGGTCGAACGCGACGACACCGCGGTGTCGCTCCACGTCGACGCCGACGTGGTCCGCGAGGTGTCCGCCGGGCAGGCCATCAGGGTGCGCGCCGCCGACGAACTCACCCTCGTCCGACTCGCTTCGCGGTGACCGCCGGCCGCCGGCCGTCCCCGCGCCACGGTTTCGCCGCACCCCCGTCGACGGACTGGTTCGATTGGAAAAACTCTAATGAGAGTCACCCCCACGTTGGGGTATGCAACCGTTACAGTTCGCCGTCCCGCTACTCGACCTCTTCGAGGCGATAGAGGGCTATCTCGTCTACGTCGTGTTGGTGCTGGTGCTCGCGAACATGGTGACGCGCATCCTCGCGCACAGACACCACGAGAAGGAGGCGGAGGACGATGCGGAGGACCTCTCGCGGTACACGCCTCACACCGCCACGAACGTCCTCCTCATCCTCGCGACGATGGTCTACCTCGCGACCGAACCTCACTCCGGGATGGTGACCGCCGTCCTCGTCGTCGGCGTGTTCCTCTCGGACTTCTTCGAGTTCGAGGCCCGACAGGTCGAGGCGCGCACCAACAAGCCCATCGAACGGCCGAAGGCAGCCATCACCGCCTCGGTCATCCTGTTGCTCTACGTCGCGTACGTGGGGCTGTTCTTCCTCGTGAAGGACTACTGGAACCTCGTCGTCTGAGGCTCCGGCGCGACGCTCTTTCTCTCCGCTCTGCCCGAAGCGACCACTCGCGACTCCGGAGCGTCCGCTCCGGCCACGCCCGCGCAGACAGTCCGCGCCCGTCTCTCCAACTCGTCTCCGCCTCGTCTCCGTCTCGTCTCCGCCTCGTCTCCGCCGAGCGCACCCGACGGACCGGCCTCCCGAACGCGCCGCTGACAGCGTTGCGTCGTGTCGTGCGTGACCGACCGCGACGGGGACGCGAGCGGTCGCTCTCTATCACGCCGCCGGGGCGTCTCGGGTCGCATCCGTGGCGGACGCTGACCGACACTACGGGCGGAGAAAACTGCGACGACGTGCCGGCGGGCGTAGCTGTCGCCGGCGACCTGACGCGAGAACGTTACGCGTTCTGCCGGTCGTCGATGACGCTCTTGGCCTGCCGCCATCCGGGGATGAGCACCCAGAACGTCAGGGCGCCCAACAGCGCGAACCAGAACATCACGTTCATCAGCGCCACGCCGATGCCGTTGAACAGGTTCTCGCCGGTGACCGTGACCGGTCCGACCAGTTGGTTGGTGGCTTCGAAGCCCTCGGTTCGGTACCACGACGCGAGGACCATCCACGCGAGGCCGGCCCCCGTGAAGATGCCCAGCCCTTTGACGAACTCGTCAGCCATTGTCGGTATCTTCGTTCGAGTCCTCTTGAGAGTTTCCCATTCCGTGGGCGCGGAACCGCGTCCCCAGCACGTAGACGCCCGCCCCGAACCCGATGACGCCGAGGCCGACGAGCGCCAGCACCGTCGAGAGCAGTTCCGGGGCGACGGCGACGCCGAGTCGCGTCAGCGTCCCGGCCACGAACTGGCGCAGCACGCTCCACTGGAGGGTGGCGGCGTCGAGCAACGCGAACCCGCCGACGACGCACACGACGGCGATGAGCGTCGAGAAGACGGTCACCGTCTTGTAGAGGCGCATCGGGACCACCACGTCCCGCCGGCCGTCGTCGGCGGAGACACCCTCGTCTCTTTCGGTGTCGGAGGACATGAGAGCGAAAAGAGCGTTGTGCGGTGCGTTACTTCGGGGGGCGCAGGCGGTAGTACCGCCGGTTGAGGTCGTACATGTACCCCTCGCGCATCGTCTTCAGCACGGCGTAGGTGACGATGCCGGCCACGACTGGCCCGAGGAACGTCAGGTCGAACAGCAGGTGGGAGTCCATCGGCACGAGGTTCTTCGCGGAGTACACCGAGATGGTGAACGCGAAGACGACGCCGAACATGCCGACGGCGGCCCAGAAGGGCTGTTCGACCGGACGGCGCGCGCTCCCCTTGTTGAGGAACGGCACGATGGCGATGGCGCCGACGACGACGACGTTCGCCAGCACGCCGTACGTGCGGTCGGCCATCAGCTTCTGGCCGCCCAGCACCGCGAGTTCGGGGTTGAGCGGTCCGAGCTTCAACAGGCCGAACGACCAGTAGAGGTACCAGTCCGGCAGGATGATGGCGGGCGTGGTACTCGGGTTGGCGGGCGAACCGATGTGGGGCGGCATGGTGGACGCGAGGAACAGTACCATGCCCACGAAGAAACTCGCGATGGAGAGGTTCCGGATGGTCTCGTGGGGCCACGTCGGGAAGCCGAGCACGTCGCGTTCGACGTAGTCGGACTCCATGCGCAAGTCTTGGTCCTCGCGTCGGGACCGCTCGAAGTACTCGTAGGTCAGCCGGGAGAGGCCGGTGGTGCGTTCCTTTCGCTCGCGCCACGTCGGCGTCTCGTCGTCCGGCGGGACGATGCCGGTGCCGTCGGCGCGAACCTCTTCGCCGTCGACGTCGTCGGGTCGAGTGTCGTCTTGTTCAGTCATTGTCTCGTTCTCGGGGTTAGTGGGGTTCCGCGATGCCCTGCATCCAGACGATGCCGATGTGGATGGCGATGAGCGTCGTCACCACGAACGGGAGCAGGAACACGTGGAGGATGTACATCCGCATCAGCGTGGACTGACTCGGGGTGAAGCCGCCGAACAGTAGCTGGGCGATCCACTCGCCGATGAGGGGGATGGACAGCGACATCTCGACGCCGATCTGTCCGGCCCAGAAGGCCAGTTGGTCCCACGGGAGCAGGTAGCCGGTGTACCCGAACACCATGGTGAGGCTGATGAGGACGATGCCGATTATCCAGTTGAGTTCGCGGGGCTCCTTGTACGCGCCGGTGAAGTACACCCGGAGCATGTGGAGGAACACCGCGGCCACCATCACCTGCGCGGACCAGCGGTGGATGGAGCGGAGCATGAACCCGAACTGGATGTCGCGCATGATGCTCGCGATGGAACAGTACGCGACGGTCGCGCCCGTCGTGTCGCACGCCCCCGCCGCGGCGGCGGGTGAGTAGTAGAACCCGAGGAGCGTGCCGCTGATGGCGGCCACGAGGTACGCGAGCGTCGAGAACAGCCCGAGCGAGTACAGCGGATACCAGTACCAGAACTTGTTGTCGAGGTCGTACTGCTCGGTGTGGCTCTTGGGCATCTGGAGGTTGATACGGTAGTACATCGTCTCCAGAAGCTCGAGATAGTCGACGATACGGAGCCGCTTGTCGAGCCAGATGAGGGCGGTGAGGAACGTCGTCTCCACCGGCGTCAGGTCCTTCTCCTCCATCCAGGCTTTGTGGTCGTACTCGTCTTTCTTCTCTAAACTCATTGTATCACCGCTTGTAGTAGGGGTAGACCGCGCGCTTGACGTGTTCCCACGCGTCGCTGCCGCCCAGTTCTTCGCCTTCCATGGCGTCCTCGCGGGTGTAGAGGTCCTCCCACTTGCGCCGGCGCTTCTTGACTATCATCACGTCCGGCAGGAACTCCTTGCGGTAGAGCGCGAGGATGAACGCGAGGTCGACGAACACGACCGCGAGGACGCCGCCGAGGAACATGTTCCCGGTGTCGGTCAGCGCCCACCCCGACACGAGGCCGTAGGTGAAGATGAACACGAACAGAATCTCCACGATGGTCAGGAGCACGATGCCGATGGCGGCGGCCGTGCTCTCCCGGGCGGGTTCGTACCGGTGGATGTCGCCGTAGGTGGAGCCGGTGGAGGACATCTACTCCTCCCCCCCGCCGGTGTTCCCCGTGTTGGGCGACTCGCCGTACTTCAGGATGTAGAACGTGTAGATGATGGTGACGATGATGCCGAGGATGGTCGCCGACCCGACGTAGTGGGCCTGAATCGGCACGCCCAGTTCGTGGAGCGACTTCTGGTCGGCGGCCGCCTGCGGGTTCTTCACCACCTCGATGGTGCCGACCATCCCCGCCGTCTCGTGGGGCTGGCAGTAGTACGTGTACGTCCCGAGTTTGGTGAACGTGTGGGTGTACGTGTACCCGGTGTTGTAGGTCTGACTCGGCGCACCCGGCGTCCCCTTCCACGTCGCGCCGTCGGGTATCTTGTCCGGGACGACGTTGTGGTTGTCGGACTTCCAGACGAACTTCACCGTCGTCCCCGGCGCTATCCGGAGGGGCTGGTCCGTCCCGGGCGTGAACACGAGGTCCCCGCCGGGGCCGACTTCGACAGTTTTCGTGACGCCGCTCCCGCCGCCCCCGCCACCGGCGGTGCCGGTTCCCGTTCCGGTACCGGTGCCGGCCGTGCCGGTTTCGGCCGTCCCGGTGCCGGACGCGGTCCCGGTCTCGGAGCCGGTCTCCGCGCCCTCCTGAGCGGCCGCGTTCCCGGCCACTGCGGCGGCGGCCGTGGCGGTTCCACCCGCCGTGCGTAGAAATTCCCGCCTCTTCATACAGCACAGGGTCAGGATGGAATGTGTATAAACCCACCGACTCCGCGCTCGTCGCGGGGTTCCGGAGGCGGCCGGTTTCGGGGTGCACCGGCCGCGTATCCCGCGTTCCGATATTCGTCAGTCGGTGCCACGGAGCCGCCGGCGGGACTCCCGGCCTAGCCTAGTCGTCTTCGCCCTCGGTCCGCCTCCCGCCCGCCGCGGGGGACTCGTCGAGCGACGGGACGAACGCCGGCCGCTCGCCGTCTTCGAGGCCCACGTCACGGAGGCGGTCACGGTACTCCTCGGCGCGGAACCGGTCGGAGAGGCGAGCGTTGGCGACGACGGTGAACAGGAACACCCCGACGACCACGAACGCCAGCGCCGCCGCGGGGGCCGCGATGGTGGTGAGGTCGGTGAACAGCCACGCGCCGAGGAGCACGAGTCCGGCGAGCAACTGGACGGCCGCCACCGCCTGCAGCATCCAGTTGCCGAACTCGCCGGACCCGCCGCTGACCTCCTCGGGCGACGGGAGCGACACGTCCGTCGCCGCCCCCGACACCTCGTAGTCGTCCATCGAACAGAGCGCGACGCTGGGTTTCACGTCGCGGAGTACGGTTCCTCGGCCCTCGATGCTGCCGTCCTCGTACACCATCGCGTACCCCTCGTCGGAGTAGGCGAGCAGCACCTCCTCGCCCTCGTGGACGCCGCGTTCCAGCACCGCGAACACCTCGCGGGTGGCGACGCGCGTGCGGAGTTCCCGCTCCAACTTGTCGAGGAGCTCCGACCCGACGACCCACGAGTCGGGGTCGAACGCGACGTCCCACTCCTCGGCGGTCATCTCCGCCATGTCGGACGGGCCGAAGTCGTCGAAGTCGTACTTCTCCTCGACCTCAGCGCGGAGAGCCTCCACGTCCACGTCGTCAGCGCTCGCACTCGCGTTCGCGTCCGCGTCCCCTGCCTCCGCGGGCCCCGCGGCCGCTCCGGTGTCGTCGCTCGGGTCGTCGTCGCCCCGGCCGGCCGACGCGGATGACGGGTCAGCCATTGGCCGTAGCTTGGTACCACGAACGTTTACGCTTTCCGAACGCCGGGGGTTGCCCGGACGGGGCCGGACGCAAACCCGGACCCTTTACGCCGCCGTGGTCGAAACCCCCGACGATGGTAAGCGAGACGACCGTCGCCACGGTGGTGTTTCTCGCCGTGACCGCCAGTTTCCCCTTCTACCTCTACGGCGCGTGGATAATCATCGACGCCGAGACGGTCACGTGGGAGGTCCTGACCCACCACCTCCGGTTCATCGTCGTCGGACTCGTTCTCAACACCGTCCCCGTCGTCTTCTGGATGCTCCCGCGCCTGTTCGACCAGATCGGTCGCGGCGTGACCGCCCTCCACGCCGTGTTCGGCCTGCAGGCGTACGCCCTCCTCGTGTTCGCGCTGACCGGCATCGTGCGAATCTTCCAGGCCAAGCGCGCCGCGGACCTCTACCGCGACCCCGACCCGGGCGTGGACATAGACGACCTCCACGAGAACATGGGGGCGTGGCGGAAGCGACTCCGGGCGGGCGTGGTGGGGTACGTGCTGTTCTGGCTGGCGGCGTGGTTCCTCGGCGTCTACCAGTACGTGACGAAGTACGTGCTAGTGTGAGTCGGGGTCGCTCACCACTCCTCGCCGCTGGCGAGGTCGACGTCGTGGTCGAGTTTCGACGAGGGGCAGCGGTCCTCCACGACGCACTCCCCGCAGTCGGGGTTGCGCGCCGTACACACCGCGCGCCCGTGGCTTATCATGAGGTGGGTGTAGGCCTGCCACTCCTCCTCCGGCACCAGCGGCATCAGGTCCCGCTCTATCTTCTCGGGGCGCTTCTCCTCGGTGATGCCAAGTCGCCGCGAGAGTCGCTGGACGTGGGTGTCGACCACGATACCCTCGACGACGTCGTGGCCGTGTTGGAGGACGACGTTCGCCGTCTTCCGACCCACGCCCTTGAGGTCGGTGAGGTCGTCCATCGTGTCGGGCACCTCGCTCCCGTGCTCCTCGACGATGGTCTGCATCGCGTCGACGAGCCACCCCGCCTTCTGGCTGTGGTACGTGACGGAGCCGATGTCCTCGTCGAGTTCGTCCACGTCGGCGTTCGCGTAGTCCTCGGCCGAGGTGTACTTCTCGAACAGGTCCGCGGTCACCTGGTTCACTCGCTCGTCCGTGCACTGCGCCGAGAGCATCACGGCGACGAGGAGTTCCAGCCGATTGGAGAAGTTCAGCGAGATGGTGGCGTCGGGGTACTCGTCGTGGAGTCGGTCGACCACCTCGACCGTCTGTGCCTCCCGCGAGTCGAGCGGCGTTCCCATACGCCCACACTCGGGTGACGCCGGTTTGAAGGGTTCGACTGCGCCGCGCCCGGTCCGGCGCCGTCCGACGGGGACGGGGCCAGCGTCAGTTCTAAGACGCCCCCAGACGACCACGGACCATGAACCTCCCTGCCGGTTTCGACCACGAGGCGTGGGGTGCCGCCCTCGGCACCGCCGTCGGCTACGTGCTGATACTCGCGGCGATGTTTCTGGTCCTGTTTCTCGTGCCGTACCTCCTGTTCGCGGGCGCGTAGGTCGGAGAAGAGCGCGTCCGTCCGAGGAGAGTCGGCAGAGCGAAGGCGCGACCGGGGCCGTTGGTCACCTCGGGGCTGTGTTCGAGTCGCTTACGCGAACGCCCGGGAGACGTCGCCCTCGTCGGACGACTCGGCCTGAATCTTGTTCCACGCCTCCTCGAAGTCGGACATCCGAATCTCGGTCCGGTCGTCGCGGATGGCGAACATGCCGGCCTCGGTGCAGACGGCCTTGATGTCCGCACCGGAGGCGTCCGCCGAGAGTTCGGCGAGGCGCTCGAAGTCGACGTCGTCGGCGACGTTCATGTTGCGCGTGTGAATCTTGAAGATTATCTCGCGGCCCTCGTCGTTGGGCTTGGGCACCTCGATGAGGCGGTCGAACCGGCCCGGCCGGAGGATGGCGGGGTCGAGCATGTCGAAGCGGTTGGTGGCCGCGATGATGCGGATCTCGCCGCGCTCGTCGAAGCCGTCCATCTCCGAGAGCAGCTGCATCATGGTGCGCTGGACCTCGGCGTCGCCCGACGTCTTCGAGTCGGTGCGCTTCGAGGCGATAGCGTCTATCTCGTCGATGAACAGGACCGCAGGCTCGTTCTTGCGGGCCACCTCGAACAGGTCGCGGACCAGCTTCGCGCCCTCGCCGATGAACTTGTGGACGAGTTCGGAGCCGGCCATCTTGATGAAGGTGGCGTCGGTCTGGTTGGCGACGGCCTTGGCGAGCATCGTCTTGCCCGTGCCCGGCGGACCGTAGAGCAGAACGCCCGACGGGGGCTGGATGCCAACCTGCTCGAACATCTCGGGGGACTCGAGCGGCATCTCCACCGTCTCGCGCACCTCCTGCATCTGCTCTTCGAGGCCGCCGATGTCCTCGTAGGTCACCTCGGGGCTGTGTTCGACCTGCATCACGCGCGCCCGGACGTCCGTCTCGTCGTCGAGAGTCTTGACGATGGAGAGGGAGTTGTTGACCGCGACGCGGGAGTCGGGTTCGATGTCCTCCCGCATCTCGTCGGTCACCTCGGTGAGCGCCTCCTGATTGTTCCCGTGCTGTTTGATAATGACGCCCTCGTCCGTCATCTCCTGGACGGTGGCGACGAACAGCGGGGACTGCTTGAGCTTCTTGTTCTCGTGTGTGAGGCGTTCGAGCTTCTGCTGGTACTTGTTGTTCTCCGCGTTCGCGTCGAGGAGCTTGTCGCGCATCTCCTCGTTCTGCGACTCCAGGATTTCGAGGCGTTCCTGCAACGCCTCGATTTTCTCCTGCTGCGACGTCGCCTCCTCGTCGTACGGGAGGTCCACGTCGTCCACAGTGTCGGTCATCATCCGTGATAGGGCGCTCGTTCATAAGAGGCTTCGGGTCGTGGCACTCTCTGGACTGCTGCCACCGGCTCACGCGGTCGGCTCGTCCACGTTAAATTACCTTAGGTAATACAACGGGATAGCAAATATTATCACTCCGTATCGGCAACGTGGTAGTAAGATGAGCACCTCAGAGGCAGTCAACGCAGACGTGGCTTCGGACAGGTGGGAACCGGTGCGCGACCTCCCCCCGAGCGCGAAGCTAGTGGCGAAGGTTCTCGACTACAACGGGACTCTCACCCAGAGCGACATAGCCGAGGAGACGCTCCTCCCGCCGCGGACGGTGCGGTACGCCCTCACCCGACTGGAGGAGGAGGGCGTCGTCGAGGGTCGGTTCTCCTTCTCGGACGCGCGAAAGCGCATCTACTCGCTGAAGATTTAAACCGGAGCGGGCGGCCACCCCGCGGCGTGACGGACGCCAGACGCGTGGCCGACGCTCTCTCCGCTCTCGCGGACGGGACCGCACCCGACTCGGTGGAGTACCGGACGGTCGTGGACGCCGCGGCCGACGCCGCGACCGACGTGCGCGACGCGGCGCGGTTCGTCGCCGGGGGCGGGCGCGGCCGCCTCCGACTCGCCGTCGGGACCGCAGAACGGGTCGGCGACGCGGACGCCGCCGAGCGAGGGCGGCGGACGCTCGACGCCCTCGTCCGGTTCCGGGCGGCCGCCGCCGGTGCGGACCGCGACCCGGCCGCAGACGCCGCGAACCGCGAAGGGACCGTCCGCGACGCCCCGTCGCCGTCCGCGTCGGCCGCCGATTCAGTTTCACTCCGGTCGCGGAACGGTTTTACCGGGCGACGGTCAACCACGGCTAGACGTAAATGACGCGCGTGATACACACCGGCGACACCCACATCGGCTACCGGCAGTACCACTCGCCGGAGCGTCGTGACGACTTCCTCGACGCCTTCGAGCAGGTGGTTACAGACGCGGTCGAGGACGGGGTCGACGCCGTGGTTCACGCGGGCGACCTGTTCCACGACCGCCGGCCCGAACTCCCGGACCTCCTCGGGACGCTCTCTATCCTCCGGACGCTGGCGGACGCCGACGTCCCCTTCCTCGCCGTGGTCGGCAACCACGAGTCGACCCGCGGCGGGCAGTGGCTCGACCTCTTCGAGAGCCTCGGCCTCGCCACTCGCCTCGGGTCGTCCCCGGTCGTGGTCGGCGACACCGCGTTCTACGGCCTCGACCACGTGCCGCGCTCCCGGCGCGACGACCTCGACTACCGGTTCGAACCCCACGACGCCGACCACGCGGCGCTCGTGAGCCACGGCCTCTTCACCCCCTTCGCCCACGCCGACTGGGACACCGAGACGGTGCTCTCGGAGTCGAACGTGGCGTTCGACGCGATGCTCCTCGGCGACAACCACGCGCCCGACACGGAGGTCGTACTGGACACCCGCGTCACCTACTGCGGGTCGACCGAGCGCGTCAGCGCGAGCGAACGCCCCGGCCGGGGCTACAACATCGTGACGTTCGACGGCGACGTGGATATCAGACGCCGGGCGCTCGACACGAGGCCGTTCGTCTTCGTCTCCGTGACGCTCGGCGAGGGCGAGGGGGTCGAACGCGTGCGCGAACAGGTGCGCCAACACGACCTGACCGACGCCGTCGTCGTCGTGGAGATAGAGGGCGAGGGCGACGCGGTCACCCCCGCCTCGGTCGAGGAGTTCGCGCTCGAACGGGGGGCGCTGGTCGCGCGCGTCACCGACCGCCGGGAGCGAGAGACCGAGTCGGACCTGTCGGTGTCGTTCGCCGACCCCGACGACGCCGTCCGGGAGCGCATCGAGGGGATGGGGCTCTCGGCCGCCGCGCGCGACGTGGACGAGGCGGTGCGCGCGAGCAAGGTGGCCGACTCGAACGTGCGCGAGACCGTCAAGGAACGCGTCGAGGAGCGACTCGACGACGGCCTCGACGGGTTCGAGTCCGCGCCCGACGCGTCGGACGAGGCGAGTGCCGACGCGTCGGAGAACGGAGCGGTAGACGCCGCGGCCGAGACGGCCGTGGACGCCGAGGACGCGGCGACGAACGGCGAGACTGGCGCCGATGCGTCCGCCGGCGACGAAGGAACTAACGACGGAGCTGACGTCGATGCGCCCGCCGGCGACGAAGGAACTGACGGCGACGAAAGCGACGACGCCGACGAGAGCGACGACGCCGACGAGAGCGACGACGCCGACGCCGACGAGGCGGTCACGACAGCCGACGGCGACGGCGCGAACGACGGACAGGTCTCGATGGAGGACTTCCTGTGAGGTTCGACCGCATCCGCCTCCGGAACTTCAAGCCCTACGCGGACGCCGACGTGGAACTCGGCGACGGCGTGACCGTCATCCACGGCCTCAACGGGAGCGGCAAGTCGTCGCTGCTGGAGGCCTGTTTCTTCGCGCTCTACGGCTCCGGCGCCCTCGACGAGAACTTGGACGACGTGATAACCAACGGCGAGGAGGAGGCGGAGATAGACCTCTGGTTCACCCACGACGGCGGCGAGTACCACGTCGAGCGCCGCCTCCGGGCGTCGGGCGAGCAGACCAAGACCGCGACCTGCGTGCTCGAAGGCCCCGACGGGAGCGTCGACGGCGCACGCGCGGTCAAGCGGCGCGTCGCCGACCTCCTCCGGATGGACGACGAGGCGTTCGTCAACTGCGCGTACGTCCGGCAGGGCGAGGTGAACAAACTCATCAACGCCACGCCGGGCCAGCGGCAGGACATGATAGACGACCTGCTCCAGTTGGGCAAACTGGAGGAGTACCGCGAGCGCGCCGGACAGGCCCGCCTCGGCGTCGAGGACGTGCTCGGCGACCGGCGGGGGCGACTCTCGCAGTTGGAAGACCAGATCGCGGAGAAGGAGGAGGAGAACCCCCACGAACGGCTCAACGCACTGGAGAGCGACCGCAACGAGGTGGACGAGGAGATAGCGTCGTACGAGGAGAACAAGCGCGAGGCCGAACGCACCCGCGACGAGGCCGCCGAGATTCTGGAGAGCCACGACGAGACGCGGGAGCGCCTCGACGCGGTCGAGGACGACCTGACGGAACTCCGCGAGGAGGTGCGCGAGACCGAGAGCCGCCGCGAAGAACTCCGCGAGGCGGTGCGCGAGAAGCGAGGCGAGATAGAGAAGCGGGAGGCGGAACTCGACGACCGCCTCGCGGCGACCGAACTCGACTCGGCCGACGCGGAGTCGGTCGAGGCGCGCCTCGACGACCTCGACGCGCGGGACGACGAACTCGCCGAGGAGGAGCAGGACCGCCGCATGAAGGCGCAGGCGTTCGAGAACCAGGCGACGAACCTGCGGGAGAAGGCCGACGACCTCTCGGACCGGGCGAACGAGAAGCGCTCGACCGCGGACGAACTCGACGCCGAGGCCGACGAGGCGGCCGCGGAACTCGACGAGCGCCGAGAGCGACTCGCCGAACTCCGCGAGGACGTCCGGGAGTTGGAGGCGCGGTTCGAGGACGCCCCGGTCGCGTTCGGCGAGGCGGCGACGCTCCGCGGGGACCGCCGCGACGACCTCTCGGACCTCCGGGAGCGCGAGCGCGAACTCCGAGCCGACCTCGGGACGGTCGAGAGCCGCATCGAGGAGGCCGAGCGACTGCTGGAGGAGGGCAAGTGCCCCGAGTGCGGGCAACCGGTGGACGGGTCGCCCCACGTGGACTCGCTCGACGACCACCGCGAGCGCAGGGCGGAACTGCGCGAGGAACTCGACTCGCTCGCCGAGAAGATAGACGGCGCCGAGGACGCGACGGAGGCGGCGGAGTCGCTCGTCGAGGCCGAGACGCGACTCCGGTCGCTCCGGGAGAACCGCGACAACGTCGCCGACCTCGTCGACCAGCGCGAGGCGACCGTCGAGGAGAAGCGAGCGGGGGCCGAGGAACGCCGCGAGGAGGCGGACGACCTCGAATCGGAGGCCGCGGAGGCCCGCGAGGTGGCCGAGGAGAAGGCCGCGGAGGCGGCCGAGCGACGCGAGGAGGCCGCCGAGTTCGAGGCCCGGCGCGAGGAACTCGCCGACGCGCGCGAACGGGTCGAGGGCGTGCGCGACCTGCGCGAGGAGATAGCATCGCTCGAAGACGAGGTGTCGTCGCTGCGCGAGAAGCGCGAGCACCTGGCGGAGATGAACGAGACGAACCGCGAGCGACTCGACGAGAAGCGCGAGCGCCGGGACGAACTGCGGGAGGAACTCGCCGACGTCGACATCGACACCCAGCGGGAGCGAAAGCGAAACGCCGAGGAGTACCTCGAACGGGTGACGGCGGAACTCGAACGCCTCCGCGACCGGCGCGACGAGCTACAGAACCGCATCGGCGGAGTGAAACAGGACCTCGCACAGCTCTCGGACCTGACCGACCGGCGCGACGAACTCGCCGCGCGGGTCGAGGCGCTCGAAGACCTCCACGAGGAGACCTCCGACCTCGAAGCGCTGTACGCCGACCTGCGCGCGGAACTCCGCCAGCGCAACGTCGAGAGCCTCGAACGCATGCTGAACGAGACGTTCGACCTCGTCTACGCCAACGACGCCTACTCCCACATCGAACTCGACGGCGAGTACGAACTCACGGTCTACCAGAAGGACGGGCGCGCCCTCGACCCCGAACAGCTCTCGGGCGGGGAGCGCGCGCTGTTCAACCTCAGCCTCCGGGCGGCCATCTACCGCCTGCTCGCGGAGGGCATCGAGGGGACCGCGCCCATGCCGCCGCTCATCCTCGACGAGCCGACCGTGTTCCTCGACTCGGGCCACGTCTCGCGGCTGGTCGGACTGGTCGAGGAGATGCGGGGGCTCGGCGTGCGCCAGATAATAATCGTGAGTCACGACGAGGAACTCGTCGGCGCGGCGGACGACCTCGTGACCGTCGAGAAGGACCCGACGACGAACCGCTCGACCGCGCGCCGGGAGGACGCGGCGTCCCTCAGCGCGGTCGGGGCGGGCGCGGACGCGGACGACTGATGCGAACCTCGTGACCGTCCCGGACTACGGCGGTTACGGCGCGCCGTCCCCTTCGCCTCGGAGCGCCGCCACCGCCTCGCGGGCGCGGTCGGTGGCGTCGTAGCCGCGTTCGCCTGCCACGCGCGCCTCGGCGACGAGACCGGCCGCCCGGAACTCCGCGAGGCGGCCGTGGAGGTCCGACTCGCACATGTCGTAGGCGTCGAGGAGCGAGACGACGGGGAGGGGCCCGCGGTCGACGAGTTCCACGAGGAGCCCCAGTGTCGGTTCGTCGGGGACGGCGGTGACGACGCGCCGGACGGGTTCGGGGACGCCCCCGGCGGCCGTCGTCAGCGGCGACTCGCCCGCGTCGGGGCGGAGGTCCTCGTTCGGGAGGTATCGCTCCTCGCCCGTGTCGGGGTCGCGTACGAGGCTCGACTCGCCGGAGCGCTTGACGAGGAGGTACCGGTCGCCCGAGGCGTCGCGGACCGTCTGCATGGGTGACGGGAGGCGGCAGACGGGGAAATGCGTTCCGGCGCGTTGTTGCGCCGGTCAGGCGTCTGCAGGGTCGTCGCCGTCGCCCGTTCCAGTGTCGTCGTCGTCCGTTCCGGCGTCGTCACCGTCCCTGTCCGCGGTGTCGTCGCCCGCCGTGACCTCGCTCGTATCCGCATTCTCGTCCGCGTCGTTGTCGTCCGCTCGGCGGGTCTGCACCCGGCGGTAGTAGACGTAGGTCCGGTAGAGCGCGAACGCGCCGACGGCGACCGAGACCCCGCCGAGTTTCCAGTTCCCGCGGAAGACGATGAGCATCGGCCCGAGCGCCAGTCCGAGGAGGGCGACGTTCGCCGCCACGACGCTGGCCCAGAACAGCGTGAGGAGTTCGGTGTCGGCGTCCCCCGGGTCGGGCGACGAGACTTCGGGTACCCGCGGCAGGTCGCGTTCGGGGTCGCCCCACCGCGACTCGGCGGGCGCCGCCTCGTCGTGGTCGTCGAGCCAGTCGTCCGGCACGGCCGTTCCGAGACCTGACGCGGTGAAAAGGGTTCGCTTTCTGGCGTTCGACCGGCCGGAGGCGGCCGACGACCGCGCTCAGACGTGCTCGCTCAGGCGGACCGCCGTGGTGGCCTCGACCCACGCGAGGGGGTTCTCGGCGTCGAACAGCACTACGCCGCCGCCGTCTATCTCGTAAGATTCGACCGTCTCGGTTCCGTCCGGGCCGCCCGCGTCGTCCTCGTCAGGGCGACCCGTCTCCGCGCTGTCCCACTGGTCCACGTCGTTGCGGCCTGACATCGTTATTGCGTGTTAGCCCTTACCACGGTAAATGCTTTGCGTCAGACGGATATGGACACTCGGAAGCGTATAAGCGTGTATTAGGTCGCGGAGGTGCCACGTTCGGCCGCCGGTCCGCCGACCGAGGCGGACCATACTTGAAGGCCGCGTCGGCGGGTCGGCCGCCCGCGTCCGGGGGCGACCGGCGGAACCACGGAGGTTTTTATCCCGGACTTCCCAACTCTCTCCATGAATCAATCGGGTCTGACGGACTTCGGCGTCGGCGGAGACGCCGACGGCGACGCCGCCGGCGCCGGCGGCCGACCGCAGAGCGAGGCGGCGGCCGTCGCGGGCGACGCGGGCGGACACGTCGCCGACGTGGTGGACACGGAGGAACTGCGGTTCCCCGACGCCGACGGCGAAGTGGAACTCGCCGTCACGCAGGTAGACTACACCATCGAACGGGGGAGCCGCGGCGAGTATCCGGTCGTCCACGTGTTCGGTCGCACCCCCGAGGGCGAACTCGAACACGTGCGGGTCCTCGGGCTCGAACCCTACTTCTACGCGCCCACGGAGTCGCTGACCGACGAGAAACTCGACAAGGACGTCATCACTCGCACGGAGGAAGGGTTCGAGAGCATCCGGGGCGAGGCTCTCACCAAGATATGCACGCAAACGCCCCGCGACGTGGGCCAGATACGCGACGAGTTCGACCACTTCGAGGCCGACATCCTGTTCCCCAACCGTTTTCTCATCGACAAGGACGTGAACGGCGGCATCAGGGTGCCCGAGCGACGCCTCGACGGCGGCGAGATACAGATTCCCCACGACGAAGTCGAGGCCGTCGACGTCGACGCCGAGATGCGCGTCAACACCTTCGACATCGAGGTGGACGACCGCTCGGGCTTCCCGGAGGACGGCGAGGAGCCAATCGTCTGTCTCACCAGCCACGACTCCCGGCGCGACGAGTACGTGGCGTGGCTCTACGACGCCCCCGTCGGCGACGCCGAGGTCCCGGAGTCGCTCGACGGCTACGACTCCCTCGACGGCGACGCGACCGTGGAGTTGCGGGCGTTCGACTCCGAGGCGGAGATGCTCGACGCCTTCCTCGGCTACGTCGAGGAGACGGACCCCGACGTGCTCACCGGGTGGAACTTCGAGGACTTCGACGCACCCTACCTGCTGGACCGACTCGACGTCCTCGACCCGAAGACCGACTACGACCTCGACATCGACCGCCTCTCGCGCCTCGGCGAGGTGTGGCGCAGCGACTGGGGCGGCCCCGACGTGAAGGGGCGCGTGGTGTTCGACCTGCTGTACGCCTACAAGCGCACCCAGTTCACGGAACTCGAGTCGTACCGCCTCGACGCCGTGGGCGAACTCGAACTCGACGCCGGCAAGGAGCGGTACACGGGCGACATCGGCGACCTGTGGGAGCAGGACCCCGAGCGACTGCTGGAGTACAACCTCCGCGACGTGGAACTCTGCGTCGAGATAGACCGCAAGCAGAACATCGTGGCGTTCTGGGACGAGGTCCGCACGTTCGTCGGGTGTAAACTGGAGGACGCGCCGACGCCGGGCGACGCGGTGGACGTCTACGTCCTCCACAAGGTCCACGGGGAGTTCGCCCTCCCCTCGAAGGGCCGGGCGGACGCCGAGGAGTACGAGGGCGGCGCGGTGTTCGACCCCATCACGGGCGTCAAGGAGAACGTGACCGTACTCGACCTCAAGTCGCTGTACCCGATGTGTATGGTGACGACGAACGCGAGCCCCGAGACCAAGGTCGACCCGGAGACGTACGACGGCGAGACGTACCGCGCGCCCAACGGGACCCACTTCCGGAAGGAACCGGACGGCATCATCCGGGAGATGGTCGACGAACTGCTGGCCGAACGCGAGAGCAAGAAGGAACGGCGGAACGGCCACGACCCCGACAGCTCCGAGTACGAGCAGTTCGACCGCCAGCAGGCGGCCGTGAAGGTCATCATGAACTCGCTGTACGGCGTGCTGGGGTGGGACCGCTTCCGCCTCTACGACAAGGAGATGGGCGCGGCGGTGACCGCGACGGGCCGGGAGGTCATCCGGTTCACCCAGCGGGTGGCCGACGAGATGGGCTACGCCGTCGCGTACGGCGACACCGACTCGGTGATGCTCGAACTCGGGTCGGACGTCTCGAAGGAGGAGGCCATCGAGCGCTCGTTCGACATCGAGGAGCGCATCAACCAGTCGTACGACGAGTTCGCGCGCGAGGAACTCGGCGCGGAGGACCACCGCTTCCAGATAGAGTTCGAGAAGCTCTACCGCCGGTTCTTCCAAGCGGGCAAGAAGAAGCGCTACGCCGGCCACATCGTCTGGAAGGAGGGCAAGAACGTCGACGACGTCGACATCACGGGCTTCGAGTACAAGCGCTCGGACATCGCGCCCATCACGAAGGAGGTTCAAAAGCGGGTGCTCGACATGATAGTCCACGGCGAAGACGAGGAGACGCTGGTGACGTACCTCAACGACGTCATCACCGACTTCCGGGAGGGGAACTTCGACTACGACCGGGTGGGTATCCCCGGCGGCATCGGCAAGCGCCTCGACGCCTACGACACCGACACCGCGCAGGTCCGGGGCGCGAAGTACGCCAACCTCCTCCTCGGCACCAACTTCCAGCGCGGGTCCAAGCCAAAGCGCCTCTACTTGGAGAAGGTCCACCCCGAGTTCTTCCAGCGGGTAGAAGCCGAGATGGGACTCGACCCGCAGACCGACCCGCTCTACCGCGAGTTCAAACAGGACCCGGACGTCGTCTGCTTCGAGTACCCCGACCAGATTCCGGACGCGTTCGAGGTGGACTGGGACAAGATGCTGGACAAGACGCTCAAGGGACCCATCGAACGGGTCATCGAGGCGCTCGGCATCTCGTGGGACGAGGTCAAGAGCGGCCAGGAGCAGACGGGACTCGGCAGTTTCGTCTGAATCGCCCCGCCGGCGGGCGCTAGTCGATTTCGGTTTCCGATTCCGAAAATTAATTTCCGCGGTCGGAAACTCGCGACGGGGGAATCCGTAACCATTATGGGTTCGACTCCCCACTCTCGAACTAGGGATACCTAAACGACAATGGCAACACTCGAGATTTCCAACCTACACGCGGAGGTGGCGGCCGACGACGGAGAGACGATTCTGCGGGGAGTCGACCTCGAAGTCAACTCGGGCGAGATTCACGCCCTGATGGGACCCAACGGGTCCGGAAAGTCGACCACCGCGAAGATAATCGCCGGGCACCCGGCCTACGAGGTGACCGACGGGGAAGTCCTCCTCCACCTCGAAGAGGGTGACTTCGGCAACGAGTTCGAGATACCCGAGGACAAGCGCACGTGGAACCTCCTCGACCTCGAACCCAACGAACGTGCCGCGCTCGGCATCTTCCTCGGGTTCCAGTACCCGGCGGAGATAGAGGGCGTCACGATGACCAACTTCCTCCGGACGGCGCTCAACGCCAAGCTCGAAGAGCGCGAGGAGCTCTTCGAGGACGAGGACGAGGAGGAAGCGGAAGCGGAGGCCGACGACGAAGAGGAGTCGGGCTACGAAACCTCGCCGATGGAGGGCCCCGCGGACGAGGGCGACATCGGCGTGGCGGAGTTCCAGCAGATCCTCAAAGAGAAGATGGAGCTGCTGGACATGGACGAGCGGTTCGCCCAGCGCTACCTCAACGCGGGCTTCTCCGGCGGCGAGAAGAAGCAGAACGAGGTGCTGCAGGCGGCCATCCTCGAGCCGTCCATCGCGGTGCTCGACGAGATCGACTCCGGGCTGGACATCGACCGCCTGCAGGACGTCTCGAACGGCATCAACGCGCTGCGAGACGAGCAGGGCACCGGCATCCTCCAGATCACCCACTACCAGCGCATCCTCGACTACGTCGAGCCCGACACGGTCCACATCATGCTCGACGGCGAGGTAGTCAAGAGCGGCGACGCCGACCTCGCGCGCCAGCTCGAGGACAAGGGCTACGACTGGGTTCGCGAAGAGGTCTACGAGACAGCCTGAAAGGGCTGCAGCCACAACCCCATACACAACAATGAGTTCCGAAGAAAACCTACAAGACACCGACACTGAAGCTCGATTCGAGTTCAAGAAAGAGCAGAAGTCGTCGTTCGAGGCCGAGAAGGGCCTCACCGAGGAGACCATTCGGGTCATCTCCGAGGACAAGGACGAACCCGAGTGGATGCTCGAGCGCCGTCTCCGCGCGCTGGAGCAGTTCCAGAAGATGCCGATGCCCACCGGCTGGCCCGGCCAGCCCGACCTCTCGGAGGTCGACGTGAGCGAGATCGTGCCGTACATCCGCCCGGACGTCGAGGTGCGCGGCAGCGTCGACGACTGGAACGACCTCCCCGACGACATCAAGGACACGTTCGACCAACTGGGCATCCCCGAGGCGGAGAAGAACGCCCTCTCCGGCGTCGGCGCTCAGTACGAGTCCGAGGTCGTCTACCAGAACATGCAGGAGCGCTGGGAGGAGAAGGGCGTCGTCTTCATGAACATGGACCAGGCGGTCCAGGAGCACGAAGACATCGTTAAGGAGTACTTCATGACGAAGTGCGTCCCGCCGAGCGACAACAAGTTCGCCGCGCTTCACGGCGCCGTCTGGTCCGGCGGGTCGTTCGTCTACGTCCCCGAGGACGTCACCGTCGAGATGCCGGTGCAGGCGTACTTCCGGATGAACTCCGAGGGGATGGGCCAGTTCGAGCACACCCTCATCGTGGCCGAGGAAGGCTCCGAGGTCCACTACATCGAGGGCTGTTCGGCTCCCAAGTACTCGGCGTTCAACCTCCACTCCGGCGGCGTCGAGGTGTTCGTCGGCGAGGACGCCCACGTCCAGTACTCCACGGTGCAGAACTGGTCGAAGAACACCTACAACCTCAACACCAAGCGCGCCATCGTCGAGAAGGGCGGCCGCATGGAGTGGATATCGGGCTCGATGGGCTCGAAGGCCACCATGCTCTACCCCGCGACCATCCTGAAGGGTCGCGGCGCGTCCGACAACCACATCACCATCGCGTTCGCGGGCGAGGGCCAGAACATCGACACCGGCGCGAAGGTGTACCACAACGCGCCCGAGACCAAGTCGACCATCGAGTCCAAGTCCATCAGCAAGGACGGCGGCCGCACCAACTACCGCGGCCTCGTCCACATCGCCGACGGCGCGGAGAACTCCTCCACGTCCGTCGAGTGCGACGCGCTGATGTTCGACAACGAGTCCACCTCGGACACGATGCCGTACATGGAGATCAACGAGTCCACGGTGGACGTGGCCCACGAGGCCACGGTCGGGAAGATCGGCGACGAGGACGTGTTCTACCTCCAGTCGCGCGGCCTCGACGACGACGACGCCAAGCAGATGATCGTCTCGGGCTTCATCGAGCCCATCACGGAGGAACTGCCCATCGAGTACGCGGTGGAGCTCAACCGCCTCGTCGAACTCGAGATGGAGGGTAGCCTCGGATAACATGAGCGCGCAGCTACCCGCAGACCTGTCGGCGGAGACGGTACAGCAGCTCTCGCAGCAGCGCGACGAGCCCGAGTGGCTGATGGACGTCCGCCTGTCGGCGCTCGACGCGCTGGACGAACTCGACCTGCCGGACGTCATCCAGACGCCCGGCCGGCGGTGGACCGACCTCGAGTCGCTCGACTTCGAGGAGATGGTCGACCCGCTCGACGCGGCCGAGAACCGCGAACTGGAGGCGCCCGACGAGGTGTCGGTGCTGTCGTTCACGGAGGCCGTCGAGGAGCACGAGGACCTGCTCCGCGAGCGGTTCGGGTCGGTCGTCGACCCCGAGACCAACTACCTGACCGCGCTGTCGGTGGCGCTGTTCTCGGCCGGGACGTTCGTCTACGTCCCCGAGGGCGTCGACGCCGAGGACGTGAAGGTCCGGACCGAGATGAACTCCCGGTCGCTGTTCCACCACACGCTGGTGGTGACCGAGAAGTCGTCGTCGGTCACGATACTGGAGCGCCAGTCGACCGGCGAGTCGGTCGAGGGGTCGCGCTACTACAGCGGCCTCGTGGAGATCGACGCGGGCGAGAACTCGTACGTCCAGTACGGGTCGCTCCAGAACCTCGACCAGGAGACCTACAGCTACTCGCTCAAGCGCGGCGACACCGACACGTACGCCACGATCAACTGGATCGAGGGTAACTTCGGCTCCCGGCTGACTCGGAGCGACGTGGAGACCGAACTCAACGGCGACGCCTCCGAGACCAAGATCGTGGGCGCGTTCTTCGGCCACGACGACCAGCACTTCGACGTGAACGCGCGCGTGTGGCACAACGCCGAGCACACCACCGCCGACCTCGTGACCCGGGGCGTCCTCGACGACGAGGCCCGCTCGGTCTACGAGGGCGTGCAGGACGTCGGCCGCGACGCGTGGGACACCAACTCCTACCAGCGTGAGAACACGCTGATGCTCTCGGACGACGCCGAGGCCGACGCGTCGCCCAAGCTAATCATCAACAACCACGACACCGAGGCCAGCCACTCCGCGACGGTCGGACAGGTCGACAAGGAGGATCTGTTCTACATGACCTCGCGCTCGGTCCCGGAACACGCCGCGCGGAACATGCTTGTCGAGGGCTTCTTCGTGCCCGTCCTCGAGGAGATAGAGGTCGACGAACTCCGCGAGGATATCCGCGACCTCGTCTCGGACCGCCTCCGGAGCTGAGGCGGCCGACCCGCCGTTCCGGTCCCCCCACTCCCCGCACCTCGCTTCCCGCTCCCCGCTCCCGCCGTCGCGGGCCGAGCGACGGACGACGTTCGGCGGCGAGACAGGGAACGGCTTAAGTC
Organism: Haloferacaceae archaeon 50; assembly: GCA_046097085.1. Lineage (GTDB taxonomy): Archaea > Halobacteriota > Halobacteria > Halobacteriales > Haloferacaceae. The sequence goes on from CP175567.1 coordinate 1,450,864, forward strand.
CCTCACCCCCACTATCTCAGATATGAACGCCGTGGAATCGGAGCCCGTTCGGGGGTGTCCGCCGTGAGCGTCGGACACCGCGTCACCTCCGACCACCAGTTGGCGCGACTCCTCCAGATCGGTGTCGTACTGGAGGAGGTGGTCGAGGCTCGGGCGTACCACCACTACCGGTCGCTGGGTGGCGACGAGGCCGACCTCGACGAGGAGATAGAGGAGCTACTGGAGGAGGCGGCCGAGGAGTCGGCCGAGCACCGCGACCGGCTGGAGGAGCTCATCGACGAACTCGACGCCGAGTCCATTCCCTTCGAGGACATCGAGAAGCTGGTCGAAGCGCAGTACGGCCGGACCGAGGCCGACGATTTCGACGGGGTGCTCTACGACCAGCTCTGCAACGAGGAGACCGCCTACAAATTCTACGACGACCTCGTGGGTGCCATCCGAGCCAGCGACGCACAGTTCACCATCGACCGCGACCGCCTCGTCTCGGTTCTCACGGACATCCGCGAGGAGGAGGCGGACGGCGTCGAGGAAGTGACCAGAATCATGGAGCGACGGGACTGAGAATGAACACTGCAGACCAGTACGTCAAGGCGATCTATCTCCTGCAGGAGATGGAGGACGGCCCGGCGGCGACGGGCGCGCTCGCTGACATGCTCGACGTGAGCCCCGCGAGTGCGAACGAGATGATAGGTAAACTCGAGACTCGCGGCCTCGCGGAGCACGAGAAGTACAAGGGGGTGACCCTCACCGACGACGGCATCGTGCGCGCGCGAGACGCGCTCAAGACGTACTGCATCATCGAGCGGTTCCTCGCCAACGTCCTCGACGTCGAGGAGTTCAGGGCCGAGGCGCGGGAACTGGAGGCCGTCATCGACGACACCGTGGCGGACCGCCTCGACACCATCATCGATCGGAACGAGGAGTGCCCCGACTGCTTCGACGCGGAGACCGACGCCTGCCGCTATCTCGAAGTCGAGACGGAGAGTCCGGCCGACTGAGGACGAGACCGCCCCCCAGTCGGGACGGACGGCGAGAACCGCAGGCGTGAAATAGGTCGGCGCGCAACCCGTGATTGCGGCTTCGCGGAACGACGCGAGCGCAGTCCCGTGGTGGTGAGTAAACGCGAAGCGTTTACGAGCCTCGCGGGAGGACGAGCGTAGCGAGGAGTCCCGTGGTGTAGTGGCCAATCATCTGGGCCTTTGGAGCCCAGGACGGCGGTTCGAATCCGCCCGGGACTATCCTGCGACGAACGAACGTGAGGAGCGGATAGTCTACCGGATTCGTGATCCAGAGGACGAGAGGGTTCGAGTCCTCGCGGTTCGAATCCGCCCGGGACTATATCCATTTTGGTGCGAATCCTCTTTTTGAAAGATCATATTGCCGGTAGTTACTGATGGTTAAGCCGATCTCGGTAACCCTGCGGCGCGCGCGGTCGAGCCCATCTCTGGTCACTGTGAGGTGACCATCTACGGCCTTGACGCCGTGACAAAGCCAGCGTGGCACGCCGAAGACTTCCAACTCGAAGCACCGCCTGAAGACACGTTCACGATCCTCTGCATGCACCAGCTTCTTGAGCCGCCGGTGCCGGAAATCTTCGCCGAACACCCTCTCAACGACGTTCTCAAACGGGTCAACATCGATCTCGATGCGATCGCACTGGGCGACTACCACGAAACCGTCGGCACGTTCGAAGATGGGACGAAGGTGTGGTATGCTGGGTCAACAGAGCGATGCGCGAAAGACGAACCAGAGCCAAGAACCGTAAGCCTCCTTGAGATTGAAGATGGCGAACTGATGCGCCGAGAACGCGAACTCGACACCCGGGATTTCCTCAGCCTCGAAATCACGTTTGCAGAGGGCGACGACCACTCGTACGCTGAAGACGTGATTGAGCGCCACGACGTTGAAGACAAGGTAATATCAGTGACCCTTACGGGAGAATCGACGGCAGTCACCTCACGAGATGTACGACGACGCGGGATTCCACGTCGAGAAGGAAGGTGCGACTCGAAGCATCAACAGCGACGAGACCGCTCGCGGAGAGGTGGACGAGATCATCGCCACGAACGTTCCGGAGGACGAGCGGGAGACTCAGGGACAGGCCTCCATCGCGGACTTCTGACCTCCTTCGCGTCCGCGTTTCGCCCCCTCGACCGTCTCTTTCGCCTGCGCGACCGCCGCAAAGTCCCGGAGGAGTCGAGCGTCCTCGTCGGCGACGGTGTCGAGTTTGCTCTTTCGTGCTTGGATCGGGGCGGCCCTCTCCGGGGGCTTCGCCCGGCGGTAAGTGGTATGGTGTTAGGTAACGGATATCCCCCTATGAGAGATCACACCAGCGACGGCGGCCACGGAGGTCCGGCGCACGATACGAGTCGCGGATACGCACCGGAAGGTCACGCCGCGCCTGGCGGGTTGGCCCTCGCCGCGAACGGACTCCGGTTCGAGCCCTCGAGAACGCGGTTCGAAGCCGGAACGGCCGCCGACTGGACGTTCCGCGTCGTCGACGACGAAGCGCGGGTCGTCACGGACTTCGACGACGCACACGGTGAGCGGAGTCACCTCATCGTGGTGCGCAGGGACTTGACTCGGTTCCAGCACCTCCACCCCGAACTGGACTCCGACGGGACGTGGCACGTCGAAGGGTTCGAACTCCCGGACGCCGGCGTCTACCGGACGTTCGTCGACCTCGTCGTCGCGGGACGACCGACGACGCTCGGATTCGACCTCTTCGCGTCCGGAGCCGGGGACATCGAACCGCGTCCGACCGACTCGCGCGTGGCGGTAGCTGACGGATACGAAGTCGAACTAGCTCCGAGCGATATCGGGGTGGGTGACCTCGCCCAGCTAACGTTCGAGGTTCGTAGCGACGGCGAACCGGTCCCGAACTTGGACGAGTATCTCGGTTCGCTCGGTCATCTCGTCGCTCTCCGGGAGGGCGACCTGGCGTATCTGCATGCTCACCCCGTAGAGACGGCACCCGACGGCGGTCGAGTGGAGTTCGGCGTGCGGTTCCCGACTGTCGGCCGGTACCGACTGTTCCTGCAGGCGAAACCGGAGGGGAACCTCGTCACCGCCAGTTTCGACGTTCGTATCCGGTAAGCCGCGCGAGTGACGGTCGTAACCGGACGGACACGGCGACCGACTCGCGTTCGCCGTCGGTCCGGGACGACGACCGAGACGGGTCGAATACTCCGTTTCGGGTCACCTATTGCCGAGGGGCGGAGAGGTACCACAGTGCCACCCCACGTCGTGACGCGCGTCGCAGCCCTCGTCGACGACTACCTGCTCGTCTGGGTGCTGCTGTCGGTCGGCGTCGGACTGCTCGTCCCGTCGGTGGCGGTCCTCGTGCCGCTCTCGCCGCTGATTCTGGCGGTGATGATCGGGGCAGTCTCGCTGACGCTCGGCCCCGAGCGGTTCCGACGGCTCCGCGGGCGGACGGTGCTCGCCGTCTTCGTCGCGCAACTGGGGATGCCGGTGCTCGCGTTCGCCGTCGCTCGGTTTCTCGCGCTGTCACCCCCGCTCACGGCCGGGTTCGTGGTCCTCGGCGCGGTGACCCCGGAACTCGTCACACCGACGATGACCGAACTGAGCGGGGGCGACACCGCCCTCGCGACCGTCGTCCTCGTCGCGGCGGGCTTCGCAACGCTCGTCCTCGTCCCCGGGGCCGTCACCGTCTTCCTCGACCCGTCGGTCGCGGTCGACCCCCGAGCCATCGTCGAACAGTTGTCGCTCGCGGTGGTCGCGCCGATGACGCTCGCGGTCGGGGTCCGGTACCGGTGGCCCGACCGCGTGGGACGGTACGACGAGTTCTACCCGTCGGTGTCGGGACTCATGGTGGTTCTCGTCGTCGGCATCGTCACCGCGGCGAACGCGTCGCTCGTTCTCGCCGGGGGGAGGACGTTGCTCCTCGTCGGTGTCGGCGCGACTCTCCTGAACGGCACCGGCTACGCACTCGGGTGGCTCGTCGGGGGGACGTTCACCCGCGGAGAGCGTATCGCGGCGACGCTGTCGGTCGGCATGCGCGACTTTGCCGTCGCCGCGGCCCTCCTCGTCGGTGCCGGGTTTCCGACGGCGGCGACGCTCCCCGCGGTCGTGTTCGGGGTCGTCGAGATGACGACGAGTGCGGGACTCGTGAAGTGGTTCAGACGCGGGACCTGAGCGCCGCGTTTCGGTCCGCGCCCGTCGCGGCGGCACCGCCGACGGCCGCCTCCGGCGGCGACGAGAGACCCGCCCGGTCGCTCCGATTCGGCTCGCCGCCCCAGCGTCTGGAGGGAGTCCTCCCGCACCAGTTTATTTCGACCGTATTCGGCCGAAACTCCCAGGTGCCTCAAGTCGGTACATAGCAGTACCTATGTCTAAAGCGACCAGCGGAGAGCGCGTCGGCCGGCGCGACGTCCGGCGGATGGTCGACGCCGTCGCCCCCGAGTGGTCGGTCGAGCGCGTCCGACCGTGCGAGGAGGGGTCGACCGACGTCTTCTTTCTGACTGTCGGAACGCCGGAGGGGACCCGCGAGGTCGTTCTGAAACTGCCCTCCGGCGACGCGGTCTCCGACGCCGTCGCCCGGTCGGAGCCGCGCTTCCTGCGACTGCTCGCGTCGGAGACGGGGATACCGGTCCCCGACGTGGTCGGCTTCGTCGACGACCACCCCGACCTCCCGACGCCGTTCTTCGTCGCCGAACGCCGCCCCGACGAGAGCGGGGCCGGCCGGTTCCGGGACCTGCCGCCGGCGGCGCTCGAACGCGTCCTCGCCGAGGCGGGGCGCCACCTCGCCGAACTCCACGAGGTGCGGTCGATCGACCGGTTCGGACAGGTCGGCGTCGCGGACGGCGACCTCGCGGTTATCGACGGCGAACACGGCCGCCACGAGCAGTGGACGGACTGGTTGCTCGCGGACGCGGAGGACACGCTCGACGGGTTGGAGGGCGGCCGGTTCGACGACCTCGTCCCCCCCGTCCGCGACTACCTCCGCGAGACGCTCCCGGCGCTCGACGGGCCTGACGCCGCGTCGTTCGTCCACTGGGACTACCGGTTCGGGAACCTCCTGCTCGACGCCGAGACGGGCGAGACGACCGCCGTCCTCGACTGGGCGGACCTCGTAGCGGGCGACCCTCTCTACAATCTCGTCGCGGTCGAGGACCACAACGTCAACTGGCAGACCCGGGACGTAGTACTCCGGCGCCGCCTGCGCGACCAGTTCTACTCGGCCTACCGCGCGCACCGGTCGGGCGAGCGCCCCGCGTCGTTCTACGAGCGAAAGCGCGTCTACCACCTCTGTCACCGGCTGAACGCGATGGCGTGCCTCCCGGACTGGTACGCCGACGCCGACGAGTCGGTCACGGACGAACGCGCGGGCGAGCACCGAACGTTCGTCCGCGAGTACGTCGAGTGACGGCGCTCTGGCGACTTATTTGCAGTGGTATACGTTCGCACATATAGACAGGGTTTAACCTCGCCGGTCCCTTCGCCCGACTGTGAAACGGGTGCTCGTACTCGGGGACGTTCACGCCAACGCCCCCGCCCTCGACGCCATCCTCTCGGTAGAGTCCGCTCACGACGCGGTACTGTTCCTCGGCGACGCCGTCGACTGCGGCCCTCACCCGGACGACGCCTGCGAGCGACTGCGCGGCCTCGACCTCCTCGCGGGCGTCCGCGGGAACCACGACCGGTCCGTCCTCGCCGCGGGCGACGCCCCGGCGGAGACGGACACTCCGAGCGACGACCCGTACGCGCGGTGGAAGCGGTGGTCGTACGACCGACTCACCGACGCCGACCGGGAGTTCCTCGAATCGCTCGACACGACGGCGACGGTCGCCCCCGAGGGCCGGACCCTCCGCCTGCACCACGGCGACTTCTCGCCGCCCGAGAGCTACGACGGCGAGTGGCGGACCCGCGTGACCCCCGAGGACGACCCCGCCTACTTCGAGGCGTTGGCCGACCGCTACGACGAGGACGCCGTGCTCCTCGGCCACTCGCACTACCCCTTCGTCGCCACCGTCGCGGGGACGACGTTCGTCAACCCCGGGAGCGTCGGACTCCAGCGCCCGGGGTGGCCGGTCGACCGCGCCCGCTACGCGGTGCTGGGGGACGGCGAGTTCGACCTGCGGTCGGTGGAGTACGACCCCGGCACGGTCGCGGCGGACTCCCACGCCCTCGACAACCCCTTCTCGGCAGACTGGGACCGCGTCGACGCGAGTCCGGACCCCGACGCCTCCGTCCCGGAGGCGGAGTCGGCGTCCGAGGACGTCTGAGCGGCGTCCGGTCGTGCCCGTCGGCGACTCCCGACTCCACACTCTCGACTCCCGACCGCCTTCGACGCCGCGAGCGACCGCCGTCGAACGGTTCCTCTTGAGGAACGCCTAAATAGGTTCCAGTTATGTGGTAGCACGAATCATGGCTACAGTCCGGGACTCCGTACAGCGGTTCGGCCAGCGCATGGCCAACTGGTCGGAGCGGTGGGTGCCCAGTCCGTACATCTTCGCCATCCTGTTGACCATCGTCGCGTATCTGGCAGCTATCGCGTTCACGTCCGACGGGCCGTACCAGAACATCGTCAACTGGTACGACGGCTTCTGGTCGCTGCTCACCTTCGCGATGCAGATGGTGCTCATCCTCGTGACGGGGTTCGCCGTCGCGGACTCCGACTTCGTGAGCGAACGCCTCGACAGGCTGGCGTCGTGGCCCGACGACAACACGCAGGCGGCGGGCCTCGTGGCCGCAGTGGCGCTGGTGTTCGGCTACCTCCACTGGGGCATCGGCCTCATCGTCGGTGCGATATTCGCCATCTTCGTGGCACGGGCCGGCCGGGAACAGGGCAAGACGTTCCACTACCCCATCCTGTGTGCCGCGGGCTACACGAGCCAAGTCATCTGGCACGTCGGCCCGTCGTCGAGCGCCGCCCTCCTGTCGGCCACCGAAGACCACGTGTTCGCCGACGTGTTCGGGACCGTACCCCTCTCCACGAGCGTGTTCACCCTGTACGCGTTCGGCGTCGCCGTCCTCGTGTTCGTCACCGTCGTCCCGACGCTGGCCTTCCTCGCGCCCGACGAAGAAGACGCCGTCGGCATCGAGGAGTACGCGCCGGAACTCCTGGGTGACGACATGGAACTCGAACCCGACGGGGGTAGAACCGCGACGGCGTCGGACCGTGCCGAGGGGACGGCCGGGCGGACGCCCGCGGACGTGCTCAACGAGAGTCGGGCGCTGGCGTACCTCGTGGCCACCGGCATGATGGTGTACGTGCTGCGGTACTTCTACACCGCCGGCGGCATCGGGGAGGCCTTGGACCTCAACGTGTTCAACTTCACGTTCATTGCGTTGGGGCTCTACCTCCACGGCACGCCGCAGGCGTACATGGGAGCCATCCGCGACGCCACCGAGGGGGCGGCGGGTATCATCCTCCAGTTCCCCTTCTACGCGGGTATCCTCGGCATCATCAGCGGGTCGGGGCTCTCGGACGTCATCGCGGAGGGACTCCTCGCCGTGGCGACGCCCGAGACGTTCCCGGTGGTGGCGTGGCTCCTCGGCGGACTCATGAACATCTTCGTCCCCAGCGGCGGCGGCGAGTGGGGCATCATCGGCGGCATCGTGGGGCGGACGGCGCAGGAACTCGGCGTTCCCGTCGGGAAGGCCATCGTCGCCTACGGCGTCGGCGACATGTGGACCAACATGTTCCAGCCCTTCTGGGCCATCCCGCTCCTCGGCCTCACCAAGATGCGCGCCCGCGACATCCTCGGGTACACGCTGGTCGTGATGTTCGTGCTCACCCCGGTGTTCGGCCTCGTGCTCTACTTCCTCCCGTACTGACGCGGCGGACGGGCGGGGGCGACGCGCCCCGTCCGCGCCGACGCCCGTCAGTACCAGACCGTGCCGGCGTCGACGTTCACGTCCTGCGCCGTCACGCGCCGACCGGCCTCGCTCGCGAGGTACGCGACCATCTCGGCCACGTCCCCCGCGTCGACGAGTTCGCCGAGGGCCGCGTCGTCGGTGAACACGCGCCGCTTCGCCTCCTCGTAGTCCACCCCCAACCGCTCGGCCTGCGCCTCGATGACGCGTTCGATGCGCGGCCCCTCCGTCGGGCCGGGACAGACCGCGTTCACCGTCACGTCGTCGTCGCCGAGTTCGAACGCAAGCGTCCGCGTGAACCCGACGAGGGCCATCTTCGACGCCGCGTACGGCGTGCGGTCCTCCAGCGGTCGCTTGCCGCTTATCGACCCGATGTTTATCACGCTCGCCCGGTCGCTCTCGCGGAGGTGCGGGACGGCGTGTTTGGTCACGAGGAACGCGCCGGTCACGTTCACGTCCATCGTGTGCTCCCACTCGGACCGCGACACCTCCTCCACCGGCGCGGTGGGGCCGGCGACGCCGGCGTTGTTCACGACGACGTCGAGTCCGCCGAACGTCTCCACGGTTCGTTCGACGGCGCGTTCGACCGCCGACTCGTCGGTCACGTCCGTCTCCACCGGCAGGGTGCGGTCGGGCGCGTCGATGCGCTCCGCCGTCTCGTGAATCCCGTCGCTGCGCGCGGCGAGCGTCACGTCCGCGCCCCGGGCGGCGTACTCGACGGCGATGCGCCGGCCGATACCTCCGCTGGCCCCCGTCACGAGCGCAGTGGTGTCTTCTAACATCGACCGCGGCGTCGGGCGTGACCGGCAAAGCGTTTCGGTTCGGGGCGGTGCGGTGCCGGTCGGTCCGTGCGGGCGGGACGCGCCGCCGACCGCGCCGGGGCCGGCGTACGCCCGACGCCGGGAAGACTTAGTAGCCGTCGGCCGGTCTCTCGGGTATGCGCAACGCTACCACGGCCGACCGACGCGCGCCGCGCCCCGGAGGCGGGTGGGCGTGACCATCCGACCGGCGCCGCTCGCGGAGACGGCGCGGAGCCTCCGCGACGGTGTGCGCGACGTCGCCGACTACGTCGCGGAGCTTCACGAGCGAATCGACGCGCTCGAACCCGACGTGCGGGCGTGGGTCGACGGGCCGAAGCCCCCGGAGCGGACGGCGGCCGAGGCGGCCGCCCTCGCGGAGCGGTACCCGGACCCCGACCGCCGGCCGCCGCTGTTCGGCGTGCCGGTGGGCGTGAAGGACATCTTCCACGTCGACGGACTGCCAACGCGCGCGGGCGCTACCCTCCCGCCGGACGAACTCGCCGGGCCGCAGGCCGCGGCGGTGACCGCGCTCCGCGAGGCGGGCGCGTTCGTCCTCGGTAAGACGGTGACCACGGAGTTCGCCTACTTCGAACCCGGGCCGACGCGGAACCCCCACGACGCCGGGCACACGCCCGGCGGGTCGTCCTCGGGGAGCGCCGCCGCCGTCGCCGCGGGCATGTGTCCGCTGGCCCTCGGTTCGCAGACCATCGGGTCGGTGATACGCCCGGCGTCGTTCTGCGGCGTCGTCGGATTCAAACCGAGTTACGGGCGCGTCCCGCTGGACGGCGTGGTCCCCGTCTCCCCCTCGCTCGACCACGTGGGCCTGTTCACGCAGGACGCGGCGGGGGCGTCGCTCGCGGCGTCGGCCCTCGTCGACGACTGGGACGACGCGGCCGCCGACGGTCCGGACCGCCCCGTCCTCGGCGTCCCCGACGGCGGGTATCTCGCGCAGGCGTCGGACGCCGGCCGCGACGCGTTCGAGACGGCCGTCGACGCCCTCGGGGACGCCGGCTACGAGGTGCGGCGCGTCGAGGCGTTCGACGACATCGACGCCGTGAACGAGCGCCACCGCCGTCTCATGGCCGCAGAGATGGCGCAGACTCACCACGACTGGTTCGTCGAGTACGGCGACCGGTACGCCGACGCCACGGCCGAGTTGATTCGGGAGGGGCGCGAGGTGTCGGTGTCGGAACTCGCCGACGCGCGGCGCGGCCGGACCCGCCTCCGGGCGTCGCTGGCGGAGACGATGAACGAGGAGGGTATCGACGCGTGGGTCGCCCCCGGCGCGCCCGGCCCCGCCCCCGAGGGCATCGACGACACCGGCGACCCCGTGATGAACCTCCCGTGGACGCACGCCGGCGTGCCCGCGGTCACCGTGCCGGCGGGCGACGTCGACGGTCTCCCGGTCGGCCTGCAGTGCGCCGCGGCGTTCGGCGACGACGAGCGGTTGCTCGCGTGGGCGGAGCCGATGGCGGACGCTCTCGACGGGGTCTGACGCGCCGAAAAAGGTCGAACGCGGAGCCGAAACCGAGGCCGACCGGCCGCGGTCGCCGGTCAGTCGTCGTCCTCGGCGACCTTGGCCCGCGTCGTCGCCGCGTCGTCGGGCCGGGACCCCATGATGCGCGTCTCGGGGTGGAGGAGCACCCGCCCGTACTTCGAACTGAACTCCTTGGCGAGGCCGAGCATCGCGGCGAGACAGACGAACGCGAACGGGCCGCCGGTGATGATGGCCGCGGACTGGAGCGCGCTCACGCCGCCGAGCGTCATCAGGATGGCCGCGGTCATCCCGAGGACGACGCCCCAGAAGACGCGGTTGATGGTCGACGGTCGGGCCTTCCCGCCCGTGGTCATCATGGAGACGGCGAGCGTCGAGGAGTCCGCCGACGTGATGAAGAACGTGGTCACGAGCAGCATGAACGCTATCATGAAGGCCGAACCCATCGGGAACGTCTCGAACATGACGAACCCGGCCACGGCCGCCCCCTGTTCGTTGACGGGGCCGAGGATGTCCGCGACGCCGTTGTGTTGGGCCCACACCGCCGTGCCGCCCACGAAGGTGAACCACGGGATGGTGGCGGCGGAGGTGGCCACGATGCCGGTGAAGGCCACCTCGCGCACGGTCCGCCCCTTCGAGATGCGCGCGATGAACAGGCCGGCGAACGGCGACCACGACAGCGCCCACGCCCAGTAGAACACCGTCCACTGGTTGGCCCACGCGGTGCCGCCCTCGACGCCCGCCCCGGTGAACAGGCTCATCGACACGAAGTCGGTGAGCATCCCGCCGACGGCCTGCGTCCCCAAGAGGACGAGAAATATCGTCGGCCCGACCACGAACGTCGCGACCATGAGGAGCACGAACATCACCATGTTGAAGTTCGAGAGCCGGCGGATGCCCCGGTTGACGCCGAGCACCATCGACACGGTGAACAGCAGGGTCATGGTCGTCACGACGAGGATGATTCCCGTCGTCCCGAGGTCGATGCCCCACTGGAAGCGGAGGCCGGTCACGAACTGGCTCCCGATGAACCCGAGCGAGGTGGCCACGCCGCCGATGGTGGCGAACACCGCGACGATGTCGACGACCTTGGCCACGGGCCCGTCGAGGTTGTCGCGCCCGACCAGCGGCGTGAGCGCCGAGGAGACCCGCAGGGGCACGTCGTCGTAGTTGTACGCGAAGTAGCCGATGGCGATGCCCATGATGGTGAAGACGGCCAACTGCGGGGCCGCCCAGTGGAACAGCGTCTGTTGGACCGCGACGCTCATCGCCTCGCTCGACCCCCCGGCGACGTCGAACAGCGGCGAGGGGTTGTCGTAGTAGAAGAGCGCCTCCGTCGGCCCCCAGAACACGACGCCCGCCGCGAACCCCGCGGAGTAGAGCATCGCGAAGAAGGAGACGAAACTGTACTCCGGCGGGTCGTCTCCGAGCGTTATCCTCCCCCACGGCCCGGCGATGAGAAAGACCAAGAACAGCACTACCGCGAACACGATGAGCAACAGCGCCCAGTTGAGGTACGTGAGCATGGTGCTGTTGGCGACGCCGATGGCCCACTCGACGGTACTCGGACTCAAGAAGTACGTCGCGATGACCCCGACGGTCAGCAGTGCGCCGAAGAAGAACACGACCGGGTCCAACTCCTCGCGGAATCGCTCCACCGCGCTCCCGCCGTCGCCCTCGTCGTCACTCATCGGCCCGAACCTCCCCGTCGGCCGCCGGGTCCGGCGCCGCTCCGTTCCGTCTCACGTGCGTCTCCGCACCGCCGCTACTGGTAGGTGTTACCATCCACCGATATCTGTGGAGACGCGTAATAGCTATATCGCTCTCTCACCCGTTCGTATCCGAATAAAACGCCGGAGAGAGTCACGCGGAGCGACACGTCGTGGCGGGCGACGGCCCCCGCCAGTGTCTTTTCACCGCTTCCGCCCGTGCGCACGACCATGTCCGTGAAAGAGGAGATGCGCGAGATAGAGGCGACAATCGAGGAGAGCATCGACGTCGCCCGAAAGCGTGACGCCGCCAAGAAGGCGAAGTCTCGCAAGAAGGCGTACGAAAAGGCGCTCCGGGAGGTCCAGCGAATCGCGGGCGACGGGCAGATGCGGACGCTGGCCGACTGGATACGGGGGGAGATACGAGAGACGGAGTCGTTCCCGTCAGGCCGTACCGTCCGTCAGAAGGGCGCGGACATCTGCCGGCAGAGCGGTAACGAGGTGTCGACGGGGTCGTGGCTCGGAGCGTAGTCCGCGCGCGCCGTCCCGTGAGGACGGTGATGCGCCGTGCCTAGCACGTCCGCCGTCTACCTGTCGATGCGGTTGCGTCGGGCGCAGGAACTCGTCGAGGAGGAGGTAGACGGCGTCTCGGTCGACGCCCGCGACGGCGACGAGGCGGTCACGGTCCGCCTCGACGACGACGGGGCGTGGGTGGCGACCATCGAGGCGTCCGACGCCCCCACCGACGCCGCCGACGACGTTGACGCCCCCACCGACGCCGACGCCGACGCCGGGTCTGACTCGCCGACTGTCCGCGTCGAGTACCCGACTGACGGGCCGCCGTCCGCGCGACAGACGGCGACGCGGGTCAGACGACTCCTCACCCGTCGGGCGGAGTGACGCCGGGGGCCGGCGTGCCGGCACGCCGGCGACCGGGCACCCGCGGTCGTCTCCCGCCTCAGCGGCGACGGACGGTCATCGGCACCTCGTGTTTCGGGCGCGCCGTCACCGTCGCCATCAGGTCGAGGTCCGTCCCGGGGGCGAGTTCGAGGTGGCACTGCCGGTAGATGGACGCCAGCAGGAGGCGGGCTTCGAGCATGGCGAACCGGTCGCCGATGCACCGGCGCGGCCCGGCGGCGAAGGGGAAGTACGCCAGTTTCGGCAGCGACGACTCCATCTCGTCGGTCCACCGCCCCGGGCGGAAGGCGAGGGGGTCGTCGTACCACCGGGGGTCGCGGTGGACGACCCACTGGTGCATCCGGACCGTCGCGCCCGCCGGAATCTCGTAGCCGCCGACGATGTCGGGCTTGACGGGTTCGCGCACGACGCCCGGCACCGGCGGGTAGAGCCGCATCGACTCTTTCACCACCTTCTCGGTGTACGTCAGGTCGGAGAGGTCGTCCACCGTCGGCGGGCCGTCGAGCACAGCGTCCAGTTCCTCGACCAGTCGCGCCTCCACCTCGGGGTGACGCGCGAGGGCGTAGGCCGTGAACGTCAGCGAGAGCGCCGTCGTCTCGTGGCCCGCCAGCAGGAGCGTCACCACCTCGTCGCGTATCTGCTCGTCGGAGAACCCGTTACCCTCGTCGTCGGTCACGTCGAGGAGCATCGAGATGACGCCCCCCTCGCCGGGGTTCGCCCGGCGCTGGTCTATCATCTCGTAGACCACCCGGTCGAGTCGCTCGCGGGCGCGCTTGACCCGCCGGCGCGACGGGGTGGGGACGCCCGCGGGCAACAGGAAGTTCGAGAGGCTCTCTGAGGCCTCCATGAACGTCTCCAGCGACTCGCTCACGTCCGTGACGTGGTCGTCGATGTCGACGCCGAAGAGCGCCCGCGAGACTATCCGGAGGGTGAGTTCCATCGTGTCGGCGTGGAACGGTCGCGTCTCGCCGTCCGCCCACGCCGACACCGCCGCCTCGGCGTACTCCGTCATCATCGCGCCGTACTCCCGGATGCGGTCGGGGGCGAACGCGGGTTGGAGGAGGTGGCGGTTCCGGCGCCACACCGCGCCCTCGCTGTTGAGGATACCGTTGCCGGTGATGGGGCCGAGCGTGCGCTGGAAGCTGTCCCCCTTCACGTAGTTCTGGTTGTTCTGGACCAACACGTGCTCGACGTGGTCGGGGTGGTTGAGTTGGTAGACGGGGCCGTCCACCTCCTCCCATCCGACCACGTCGCCGTACTCGCGGGCGTTGCGCGTCATGAACTCGAACGGTTCGCGCACGAACGCGAGGTAGTTGCCGACCACCGGCAGGCCGTCGGGGCCGGGCGGCGTCTCGTCCGTCACGGGCGGCGTGTCGCTGCTCATCTACCCCGGGGTTGGTGTCCGACGGCCGTCTATCTGTTTCCGCGCATCCTAGGCGTATTTAAATGCTGCCGGGCGTACGCCGCGCCGACGCGGTCGGCGGCGCGGCCGGGGAGACGGCCGCGGGTCGGGCGCGGGAACACGCCATGAGATACGCCACGGTCACCCTGACGTGGGACGACGGACGGGTCCACCCGGTCGACGACCTCCTCGCGCGCGAGGACGACGTGCGCGTGACGGCGGTCCGGTACGTGAGCCCCGGCCCCGAGGGGCGGTACGTCGAGTTGCTCGAACTCGAGGGCGACCTCTCGCTGGCGCGCCGACTGCTCGCGGACTCGCCCGACGTGATAGAGTTCGACGTGACCGGCGCGGCGGGACGGGGAGTGGCGTACGTCCAGTGTCGCACCGCGGGGCTGGTGGACGACCTGCTCGCGGCGCTCCACGGCCACCAGATAGTGGTCGACTGGCCGATGGAGTACCTGCGCGACGGCACGCGCGGACTCAGGGTCACCGCGGTCGGCACGAGTCGCGCCATCCAGCGCGCGGCCGCGGACCTCCCGGCGGGCGTCGACCTCGTCCTCGAACGCACGGGCGAGTACGACCCCGACGCCGGCCGTCCCGGGGGACCGCTCACCGAACGCCAGCGCGAACTGCTCGAACTCGCGGCCGCCGAGGGCTACTACGAGGTGCCCCGCCGGACCACCCACCGGGAACTCGCCGCGAAACTCGGCGTCTCGGCGGGCACGGTGAGTGAACGCCTCCAGCGGGTCGAGGCGCGACTGGTCGACGCGTTCCTCGACTCGGCGTGACGTCCGCGTGCGCGCCCGCACCGGCCTCGCGCCCGAGGCAGGCCGGCCCGCGCGCGGACCCGCCTACGTCTCGACGACCTCGACGAGGTTGTCCTCGGGGTCGCGGAGGAAGAGGATGCGCGTGCCGCTCGACGTCGTCTGCGGTTCGCTCACCGTCTCCACGTCGTCGGGCAGGTCGGCGTAGAGGCCGTCGACGTCCGAGACGGCGAAGCCGAGATGTTTCACGCCGGGGCGGTTCACCTCGTCGCCGCGGCTCTCCTCGCCCTCGGGGTCGTACTCCACGAGTTCGACCCGCCCGCTGCCGGCGTCGAGGTGGGCGAACCGTCCGGTGGCCTCCTCCAGCCCCACGGCCGTCTCGAACTCCGGGCCGGAGACGGTGTAGCGGTCGAGTACGTCGAACCCCAGTTTCTCGCCGTAGAACTCCACGGCGCGCTCTAAGTCGGTCACGGTCACGCCGTAGTGGTGCGTGCGAAGGTCCTCCATGGTGCCCGCCACGGCGGTCGGCCCGAAAACGGTTTCGTCGTCGGCCGGACCCCCCCGGCGCGACGAGTGCCGCCGCGGCCCGGCCACCACCGCCGAATACACATTCACGACCCCGGGTATCCACCTAGCGGCGACGCTCTCCCCCACGGAGCCTAAGACACAGGTATGATGAAGCGCCTATTCGCGTTCGCGACGACCAAACTCGCCGCCGCAACGCGCCGCAACTCGGCCCAGTCCCACGACCGCACCGACGCCGACACCGCCCGGACCGACGGCGGTTCCGTGAGCGACGTGAACGGGACCCCGTTCGGGAGCCACGAACGGACCGACGGCGACGACGCGACAGTCGCCGCCGGCGACGAGTCCACGCCCGACGCCCCCGCCGCGCCGGCCGCCGAGACGGACGCGGAGACGCTGCTCTACGCCGACGACGACGAGTTCGAGGCCGCGTTCGCCGACGAGTGGCCGAACCTCCCCGGCGAGAGCCTGACGTGGCTGGTCGAGGACGGCGAGACCGAACCGCTGCTCATCGGGTACGACCGCAACTCCGACAGCGACGACGAGTTCCTCCAGACGCCGGCCATCGGCGAGTCGGGTCGCGCGCGGTCGGAGGAGTAAGTCGGTCGCGGCGCGACGCCGCGGGACGGGGCGCCCCGCCGTCCACCGGCGTCACGCGCCGTCGCCGCTCGCCGCCCGGTCGAGTCGCCCCCGAACTAGTTCTAGCAGGCCGCGATACACGCCCGCCTGCGTCGACCGGGGGAGGTCGAGTGCGTCGCCCATCACCGCGCGGTCCAGCGTCCGGCGGTCGGTCCGGACCGACGCCATCGACCACTCGTCGGGCGCGTCCGCCCCGAGTTCCGCGAACACCGTCCCCACCGGTCGGTCGGCCATCTCGCGGAAGCGAGACGCCACCGTCCGCCGCGTGGTCGGGGCGAGGCGGTCGGGGTCGGGGAACGCGACCGAGCGGTGGTCCGAGGTCATCAGGTCGAGAGCGCCCTCGCCGAGGTTGACCCGCCCCGCGACTTCGAGCATCAGGAGGCCGAGCGTCGAGTTGAGGAGGCCGGAGACCACGTCGGCGTCGCCGTCGAACGCGACGCCGTAGAGCGACTGGTGAACCCAGACCGGCGCGTCGGGCGTCCAGTAGGCGTGGCGGGCGTGGATGTCCTTGTTCGGGAGCACCTGCCCCGCGGTCAGGTGCGGCGTCACGTCGTACCACCGGTCGCCCGCGCAGTGGGCCGGGAGGGGCTGACTCCGGCGACACCGGTCGCAGGCCTCCACGTCGTGGGACTCCCCCCACTCGACGTACGCCCGGGCCTCGGGGTGGAGGTCCGCCCGCGGCGCGTCGAACCGGAGGACGTACCGGAGGTCCCCGCCCGGCGAGAGCTCTTCGACCGAGAACCGGAGGCGGTCGATACCCCGCGAGCGCTTGAGGAGGTAGTTGGGAACCCACTCCCCGCCGTCGGCCGGGTCGCCCGGGTCGCCACCACCGCCGCCGTCCGGCCGGTCGCCCGCGTCGGCCGCGGGCCCCTCCCCCGCGCGGTGCATCCAGTACTCGCGGGGGAGTTCGAAGGCCACGTCGCCGTCGCCGTCGACGAGGCGGAGCGTGTCGCCGTCCGGTTCGGCGTCGTGGTGGTCGTTCGGCAGGTAGAAGAAGTCGGGCGCGCCCGACCGGGTGCCGTACGAGAGCGACCCCCGCCCCTCGGCCGCCAACTCCTCGAACGTCACCAGCCGGTCGCCACGCCGCTCCCGTACCTCCCAGTACGCGTCCGGCGCACGGAGCGTCCGACCCCACTTGCCGCCGGTGTAGGTCGTCGCGCCCTCGCCCGCCGCCCGGAGGTCGGACTGCCGGCGCGACAGCACCCGCAGGTCGTCGTCGCGCACGTCGGCGGCGTCGGCGAGCCGCTCGAACAGGCGGCCGAACGCGCGCGGGCGGACCTCGTCCGCGGCCGCCGGCGCGTCGCGTGCTCCGTCGCCACCCTCGTCCGCCGCGAACGCCTCGACGGGGCGGCGGAGCGTGACGAACTTCGCCCGGTTGTCGGCGCGGGCCGCGGGGTCCGACTCGCGTTCCAACAGGAGCACCACGGCGTTCACGTCGGCGGTGCGAACGAGACAGTCCGAACCGGGGTCGACCACTGCCTCGATGCGGAACTCGTCGAGCAGGAACTCCTGTAGCCCCGCGCCGTAGTCGGCGTCGAGCCACGAGGTCGGAACCACCGCCCCCAGTCGCCCGCCGTCGCGCAGGAACTTCGCGGCGTGGAGTAGGAAGTAGGCGTAGTAGCCTGCCGACTGGCCGACCGACGGCGGGTCGTCGAACCCCGAGAGCGCCGCCTCGCGCACGGCCGCCGCGTAGTCGCCGTCGAGGCCCTCCCGCCGGGTGTAGGGCGGGTTCATCACCACGGCGTCGGCCGCCGCCGGCAGACCGACGCCCCCGTCCGACGGTTCGCCCCCCGGCCGAGCGTCGAAGAAGTCCCCGACGGCCACGTTGGGCGTCGCGCCCCGGGCCGCGTCCGGACGACCGGCGAGCGACGCGGCCGCCAGCGACGCCGAGACGGAGTCGAGTTCGACGCCGTACACCCGGTCGAGCGGTCGGGAACCGGACGTGACCGCCCCGCCCCGACCGTCGCCGGCCGACGCCTCCGCCGTCCCGACCACCTCGTCGAGTCGCCGCGCCGCGGCGGTCAGGAACCGCCCGGTGCCGCACGCGGGGTCTATCACTACGTCCGCCGGGTCGCGCACGGCCCACCGCGCGACCATCGCCGCCACGTCCGGCGGCGTGTACACGCGACCCCACCGCCGCCGGGGACCGGGCGCCACGAGCCCCTCGAACCCGGATTCGAGGCGGACCTCCCGGCCGTCGGACCCGGCCCGACCGACCGCCGACCAGAGGTCTGCCGCCGCGCGCCGGGCGTCCGGGTCGGCGAACGCGGCGTCGGCCACCGACCCGTCGGCGACCCCGGCGTCGACGCCGTGCGCCCGCCGGGCGGCGTCGAGGGCCCGCCGGTAGAACGCCCTCACGTCGCCGCCCTCGCTCTCACTCTCGCCCTCCCCCTCGTCGTCCGCGGGAGGCGGGTCCGGCGGCGCGGTCCGTCCCCCGGGCGCGCCCCGCCGCCGCGCGAGGACGAGGTTCGACACGACGACGTGTGCCACCTGCGCCGCGCGCGCGTCGCGTCGCTCCGCCGACCCGCCGTCGGCCCCGGCGTCGCCCACGGGGCACGCGTCGCCCTCGTCGCGGAGGAGTCGGGCTATCCCCGGCTTGACGGCGGCGCGCGCGCGGTCGAAGCGCGCCCGGAGGACGTCGGTCCCGCCCGACCCGACGCTCTCCGGGACCCCCGCGTCGGACGCGCCGTCCTCGAACGCGTCGTCCCCGTACATGGCATCGGAGTTCCCCCTGCCCCGAGTTAACTGTTCTCCCAACCGCCGAACCGCGGCCCCGTCCGGCCGGACCTCGAATTTTCTTAACGACTCGATATTGAATTTTGGAAAAGGCAGTAGAATAGAATCGAGGCACTGTCGTAACGCCTAAGAGTGGAACAGACGTGTTTCAGTGTAATGAGTATTCGGAATAACCCTCGGGAGGTGTCACCGTGGGGGTCGAGATAAAGGAGTCCGGCGTCTCCGACGAGGAGTTCGAGGAGATGCGCAAGTTCGTCTACGACTATCTGCAGGCCAGCGTCGAGAACGAGGACGACGGCGGTCGGATGCGGTGGTATCCGTGGCACAGCGCCGAGTATCGGTTCAACCACATCGTGAACGTCGTCGACCTCGCGGAGACCATCGCCGAACGCGAGGGTGCGGACGTCGACGTGGTTCGCGTAGCGGCGCTGTTCCACGACATCGCCAAACTGGAGGCCGAACAGGACATCCACGCCGAGGAGGGCGCGCGGGTGGCCCGCGCCTACCTCGAGACCCACGGTAACTACCCGCAGTCGTTCGTCGAACAGGTGTGCCAGTCGGTCGAGGACCACTCCTATCAGGGGCCGCTGTCGGACGTGTCGCTGGAGACGCAGTGTCTCGTCGAGGCGGACATCCTCGACAAGGTGGGCGCGAACGGCACGGCGCTGATGCTCCTGCGGATGGGTTACGAGGCCCGGACCCACATGGACGCCGCCGAGATGGTCGACCGCGTGCTCGAACGCGGCCACGACGCCACGGCGCGCATCGAGAGCGACGCCGCCGAGAGCATCGCCCACCAGCGCATCAAGCGCGTCAAGTGGTTCCGCGAGTGGCTCGAAGACGAGGTACCGGGGATGGACTGCGAGGAGTTCGAGTTCGACGACTGAGGCGACTCGTCTCGGCCGCTCCGGGTCCGCCTCGTGTCGCGCCGCCCGCGTTGAGCGGTCACTCCGCGTAGCCCAGCGCTCGGAGTCGGTCCTGCACGTCCGCGTCTGCGGCCTCCGCGGCCGAGTCCGACTCCCGCCACGTCTCCGGGTCGTGGTCGCCGGAGTCGTGCGCCGTCGTCTCGACCCACGGCACGCGCCGGACGGCCGGAACCAGCAGGTCCGTGGGGTGGCCGTAGACGCCGAACTCGCCGACGGCGTTGCCGTGGTCGGCGGTGAGGACGACCCGCTCCGCGTCGAGATTTTCGAGGAGGAGTTCCACGTCGTCGAGCGCGTACCGGAGGTTGTCTCGGTACGCCGCCCACACCTCGTAGATGGAGAGTTCGTCGCCGAGTTTCGACCAGATGGTCGCGAACCCCTCGCCGAAGTCCTCCGGTGACCCGTAGTCGCCGAGGTCCGGCCGGTCGACGAACGGGGCGTGGGGCTGCATGTAGTGGACCACCATCCGGTCTACCTCGTCGCTCCGGTCGCGCCACGTCGCTATCGCACGGTCGGTCAGCGCCCGCGACGGAATCGTGCGCAGGTCGTCGTCCCACGCGTAGGTCCACACCTCGTCGAGTTCGGCGGGGTCGACCGAGAGGTCGACCTTCGCGGTGAACGGGTTGCCTGAGACGTACGCCGTGTCCCGGACCACGTCGGCGTACTCCGGAACGAACGTTCGCCGTATCCAATCCTCCGACATGCTGGCGATCGACCACCGGGTGTCGACACGCTCCGCGTCGCCCACGAACGGGTACTCGTGGGCCACTTCGCGCATGAGGTCCACGCGGCAGGCGTCGAGAACGACGAGTACGTCCCAGTCCTCGTCCCATATCGGTGTGCCGGGGTTGTACGCCTCGTCGACGAACGTCCGGCTCAGCGCCGCCGCGAGTCGCCACTCGGCCACCTCCTCCACCTGCGCGAGGCCGTCCCGGAGGCCGCGTTCGCGGAGGGTCTCGGCCACGAACCCCGGTGCGTGTTTGGCGATTCGAGCGGCGCCCTCGAGTTTCTCTCCCATACGTGGTCGCCGTCGCCTGCTGCGCTAATAACGCTCCCGGCGGACGGAGAAAAGAAGTGTCGTCTCGGAAGAACGTCCGGGCGCGGATGTCAGTCGTCGGAGACGACTTCGCCGCGTCCGGGACTCGCCGCCGCGGACGATTCGGGCGCGTCCGGCAGGTCCTCGCGCACGTCCTCGCGGCCCTCCTCCTCGATGACCGCGGCGTAGGCGTCGGGCATCACCTTCGTGAAGTTCTCCACCTCGGCCGCCCAGTCGTCGAGGAGTTCGGCCGCGCGGTCGCTCCCCGTGTAGGCGGCGTGGTTCTCGACGAGGCGACGGAGCATGGCCTCGTCCTTGTCGTCGAGTTCGGACGAGAGCGTCACCATCTCGGTGTTGGCCTTCGTCTCCAGCGACCCGTCGGGGTCGTGGACGTAGGCCACGCCGCCGGACATGCCGGCCGCGAAGTTGCGGCCCGTGTCGCCGAGGACGGCCACCGCGCCGCCGGTCATGTACTCGCAGCCGTGGTCGCCGACGCCCTCGACGACGGCCTTCACGCCGGAGTTGCGCACGCCGAAGCGCTCGCCGGCGACGCCGTTGACGTACGCCTCGCCCTGCGTCGCGCCGTAGAGCGCGACGTTGCCGACGAGCACGTTCTCGTCGGGTTCGTACGCCGCCGTCTCGGGCGTCCGGACGACGAGTTTGCCGCCGGAGAGGCCCTTGCCCACGTAGTCGTTGGCCGCGCCGGTGAGGTCCATCGTGACGCCGTTCGCGAGGAACGCGCCGAACGACTGGCCGGCGATGCCGTCGAACTCGCAGGTGATGGTGTCCTCGGGCAGGCCCTCGCCGCCGTACTCGTTCGAGATACGGTTCGAGAGCATCGCGCCTACCGCGCGGTCCACGTTCGTGAGTTCGTGCTCGACGCGGACCGGTTCGCCGTCGGACAGGGCGGGTTCGGCCGCCTCGACGAGTTCGTGGTCGACGTGCGAGGCGATGTCGGCGTGGGTCTGCTCCTCGGTCTTGCGGCGCGCGCCCTCCCTGGGTTCCGCGATGACCCCCGAGAGGTCGAGGTGCTTCGCCTTCGGGTGGTCGGTCTCGCGCTGGCGCAGGACCGAGGGGCGGCCTATCATCTCGTCGACGGTGCGGAAGCCGAGTTCGGCCATTATCTCCCGGAGCTCCTGCGCAATGAACGTCATGTAGTTCACGACGTGGTCGGGCTGGCCGGGGAACCGGCTCCGGAGGTCCTCGTCCTGCGTGGCCACGCCCACCGGGCAGGTGTTCTCGTGGCACTGGCGGGCCATCACGCAGCCGGAGGTGACCAGCGACGCGGTGCCGAAGACGTACTCCTCGGCCCCGAGGAGGGCGGCGACGGCCACGTCGCGCCCCGTCTTCATCCCGCCGTCGGCGGAGACGCGGATGCGCGAGCGCAGGCCCGTGGCGCGGAGCATCTGGTTGGCCTCGGCGAGGCCGAGTTCCCACGGCAGGCCCGCGTTCTTGATGCTGGTCTTGGGCGACGCGCCCGTGCCGCCGGAGTGGCCGGAGATGTGGACCACGTCGGCGTTGGCCTTCGCCACGCCCGCGGCGATGGTGCCGATGCCCGCCTCGGACACCAGCTTCACGTTGATGTCGGCGTCGGGGTTGCCCGCCTTCAGGTCGTGGATGAGCTGTTTGAGGTCCTCGATGGAGTAGATGTCGTGGAGCGGCGGCGGCGAGATGAGGCCGACGCCCGGCGTGGCGTACCGGACGTGGGCTATCATCTCGTTCACCTTCTTGCCGGGCAGGTGGCCGCCCTCGCCGGGCTTGCTCCCCTGGGCCATCTTTATCTGTAGCTCCTCGGCCGAGGAGAGGTACTCGGAGGTGACGCCGAACCGGCCCGAGGCCACCTGCTTGACGTTCGAGTTCTTCTCCGTGTCGAACCGCTCTGGCGGTTCGCCGCCCTCGCCGGTGTTGGACTTCCCGCCGAGGCGGTTCATCGCGATGGCGTTGTTCTCGTGGGCCTCGGGCGAGAGCGACCCGAGCGACATCGCGGCCGTCGAGAAGCGCTCTACGATGTCCTCGACGGGTTCGACCTCCTCGAGCGGGACGGGGTCGCGGTCGGAGTCGAACTCCAGCAGGCCCCGGAGAGTCTGTAGCTCCTCGGTCTGGTCGTTGACGAGTTCGGCGAACTCCTCGTACTTCTCGTAGTTCCCCGACCGGACGGCCTGTTGGAGGGTGCCGACGGTCTTGGGGTTCCACTGGTGGTGGATGCCGGCCGAGCGGTGCTCGTACTCGCCCTGCACCTCGAGTTCGGGGTCGTCGCCGTAGGCCACCACGTGGCGCGCGAGCACGTCCTCCTCGACCTGTTCGAGGCCGATACCCTCGGTGCGTATCTCGGTGCCCTCGAAGTACTCGGCCACGAAGTCCGAGGAGAGGCCGACCGCCTCGAATATCTGCGCGCCCTGGTAGCTGGCCACCGTCGAGATGCCCATCTTGGCCATCGTCTTGAGGAGGCCGTCCTCCAGCGCCTTCTGGTAGGCCGCGATGGCGTCCGCCTCGTCGGCCCCGTCGGGGCCGGCCACGAGGTCGGAGATGGTCTGGTGGGCGAGGTAGGGGTTGACCGCGCCCGCGCCGTAGCCCACCAACGTGGCGAGGTGGTGTACCTCTCGGGGGTCGCCCGACTCTACCACGAGGCCGGCGTGGTTGCGCAGGCCGTTGCGGACGAGCGAGTGGTGGACCGCCCCCGTGGCGAGCAGGCTCGGAATCGGCACCCGCTCGGGGCCGGTGTTCCGGTCGGAGAGGACGAGGACGTCCGCGCCGCCCTCGATGGCCGCGCGGGCGTCCTCGCGGACGCGTTCGACGGCCGTCCGGAGGTCGGTCCCGCGCTCGTAGGTGATGTCGACCGTCTCGGAGTAGAAGCCGTCGCCGTCGGAGAGGTCCTTGATGGCCGCCGTCTGGGCGTCGGTGAGGACGGGCGAGTCGAGCACGAGCTGTCGGGCGTGGGCGGGCGACTCGTCGAGCAGGTTCCGCTGGTACCCGAGCCGGGACTGGAGGCTGGTGACCAGCTCCTCGCGGATGTAGTCGATGGGCGGGTTCGACACCTGCGCGAACAGCTGTTTGAAGTAGGTGAACAGCGGGCGGTTGAAGTCCGACAGCACCGACAGCGGCGTGTCGTCGCCCATCGACCCCACGGGGTCTTTGCCCTGCTTCGCCATCGGTTCGAGCATGTGGTTCAGCTGGTCTTTCGTGTAGCCGAACGCCGCCTGCTGGGCGCGCAGCGACGCCACGTCGTCGCGCGGCGCGTAGTCCGCGTCGGCGTACTCGTCGAGGTGGCGCTGCTCCTCCTCGACCCACTCGCCGTACCGCTCGTCGGTCAGGTCGTCGAACACCTCGTCGTCGGGGACGACCCGCCCCTCCTCGGGGTCGGCCACGAACAGTTGGCCGGGCTGGAGGCGGCCGCGCTCGCGGATGCGGCTCGGGTCGGTGTCGAGCGCGCCCACCTCGCTCGCCATGATGACCTTGTCGTCCTCGGTGACGTCGTACCGGCAGGGCCGGAGGCCGTTGCGGTCGAGCACCGCGGCCACCTTCTCGCCGTCGGTGGCGGCGACCAGCGCCGGGCCGTCCCACGGCTCCATCATCGAGGCGTGGTAGTCGTACCAGTCCTTGCGGTCCTCGTCCATCTGCTCGTCCTGCTCGAACGCCTCCGGGATGAGCATCCGGAGGACGTGAGGCAGGTCCCGCCCCGCTGTGGTGAGAAGCTCCACCGCGTTGTCGACCGAGGCGGTGTCGGACTGGTCGGCCTTGGTGACCGGACGGATGGTGTCGATGTCGTCGCCGAAATCGGGGTGTTCGAGGTCCGTCTCCCGGGCCCGCATCCAGTTGATGTTGCCCCGGATGGTGTTTATCTCGCCGTTGTGTATCATCTTCCGGTAGGGGTGGGCGAGATGCCACGCGCCGAGCGTGTTGGTCGAGAAGCGCGCGTGGACCAGCGTGAAGGTGCTCTTCACCCGCTCGTCGGTGAGGTCCGGGTAGTACGACGGGAGCTGTTCGGCCTTCAGGAGACCCTTGTAGACGAGGGTCTTGCGGTCGAGCGAACAGACGTAGAAGCGCTGTGCGCCGGCGGACTCCATCTCGCCGATGCGGTTCTCGGTGGCGCGCCGCGCGACGTAGAGTCGGCGGTCGAACTCCTCCTCGTCCATCGACTCGGCCGGGACGACGAAGGTCTGCCACACGTCGGGTTCGGACTCGAGCGCCGTCGCGCCGAGGCCGGCGTTGTCCGTGGGGACGTCGCGCCAGTGTACTACCTCGAGGCCGTACGCCTCGAACTCCGTCTCCATGATGTGCGAGAGGCCCTCGCGCGCGGCGTCGTCCTGCGGCATGAACACGGTGCCCGCCGCGTACGTCTCGGGTAGGTCGGCGTCGACGACGGCCTCGAAGAACTCGTCCGGGCGCTGGATCATGATGCCCGCTCCGTCGCCGGTGCCCTCCTCGGCGCCGGTGGTGCCCCGGTGTTCGAGGTTCTCCAGCAGTTCGAGACCCTCCTCGACGATGGCGTGCGCTCGGCCCCCGTCGAGGTCGATTACGGAACCTACCCCGCAGTTAGCCCGCTCGTCGTCGGGGTCCGCGAGGCCCCGCGACTCGGCGTGGGTGTCTCTCTGTGGCTTGGTCATAGAACGGGGCTAGAACTTCCTGCATAAATGCCTACCCCTGAAAGGATAATGGGGTGTTATTCACATACTAGGACCATAATACAACCTATATATCGCCCGAGCGCGTGTCGACGGACGACGAAGGGCCTTATCTTTCGTGTACGACCGCCAGACGTGCGACGCGGCGACTTCGGTCGATTCGAGGGTAGAAGGGAATATTAGGTCCACGGTCCGCCGAGGTGCTCGCCCCAGACACCGTGTCGGAACGAGGCGACGTCGGCACACGACTCACCGAACGTTTTCTATCGACGCACAGGAAGCGGGGGTATGGCACGCGCAACGACCGTAGGAGTCGGACTGTTCGCCGTCGGTCTCGTCGGCTACGTCGCGGGAATATTCGTCGCGTACCCCGGTCGCGCGTTCTCGTTGACTGCCGTCATGGTCGGCCTGACGCTCGCCGCGATATCGCAGGTTCCGTCGGAGGCGGACGCGTGAGCCTCCACGCGATGGTCTACACGGCCGACGGGGTAGAGCGGTACGACGACGTGACGGCGGCCGTCTCCGCGCCGGGGGAGACGTGGGTCCACGCCGAGGACGCCGAACCCGCCGAGATGCGGGCGCTCAGAGAGCGCTTCGACATCCACAAGCTGGCCGTCGAGGACGTCACCGACGAGCACACCCGGCCCAAGACCGAGGAGTACGACACGCACACGTTCGTCCTGATGAAGACGACGCGCCTGAGTCAGCTCGAAGACGTCGCGTTCCACAAGGAGGTGCGGACTACCCCGGTGGGCTTTTTCATCGGCGAGGACTGGCTCGTGACGATGTCGACGACCGACGTGGACCTCGTCGAACCGTCGGCGGCCAAGTGGAGTCGACACAGCGACCGGTTCGCCAACCGCGGGACGGACTTCCTCGCGTACCGCATCATGGACGCCATCGTCGACGACTACTTCGACGTCCTCGACGAGATAGAGGACGACATCGAGGCGGTCGAGGAACGGGTGCTGGCGCGACCCGACCCCGAGATGCTGGAGGAACTCAACAACGTCCGGCGGGACCTGCTCGCGTTCCGGAAGGTGGCGTGGCCCGCCAGAGAGGCGATATCGTACCTCTCGCGCGGGGACATTCCGGAGGTCGCGGACCGTAACGAGAAGTACTTCCGCGACGTGTACGACCACCTCGTGCAGGTCGTCGACCTCATCGAGACGTACCGCGACCTCACCGGCGGGTCGCGGGACATCTACCTCAACTCCGTCTCGCAGTCCACGAACGAGGTGATGAAGACGCTGACCGTCGTCGCGACCATCTTCATCCCGCTGACGTTCGTCGTGGGGGTCTACGGGATGAACTTCGCGGACACGCCGTTCGCGATGCCCGAACTCTACTGGACGTACGGCTACCCCGCGACCATGCTCGGGATGGCCGCCATCGCCGTACTGA
The DNA here is from genome assembly GCA_046097085.1 of Haloferacaceae archaeon 50. Classification (GTDB taxonomy): domain Archaea; phylum Halobacteriota; class Halobacteria; order Halobacteriales; family Haloferacaceae. The sequence goes on from CP175567.1 coordinate 1,477,676, forward strand.
TGCTGGTCCACTTCCGCCGCCAGAACTGGCTCTGAGCCCGCGTCCGGGCGACTCGACGCCGCGCGCCCGACCGGTCGGGCGCGGCGGGGTCGGACGTCAGTAGTCAGTAGTCAGTACGACTTGGCGAAGTAGGCCGTCTCGGTCGCCGTCTCACCGCAGACCGCGCAGTCGTCGCCGTCCTCGACTTCGCTCTCGAAGGGCACCATCACTATCTCGGCGGCTATCTGTTCCTTTATCTCGGTCTCGCACGCCTCGTCGCCGCACCACGGCGCCTTCACGTAGCCGCCGTGCCGGCCGAGGGTGCCGAGTATCTCGTCGCGCCCCTCGGCCTCGCGCACGTTGCCCTCCAGATTCTCCTCGGCGGTGGCGTAGAGCTTGGCGTACACCTCGTCGAACTGCTCGCGAACCGCCTCGGCGACGTGTTCGCGGTCGGCCTCCACCGTCTCGCCGTCGGGTCGGTGGACCATCGTCACCACGTCGTCCTCGGCCTCGTTCGGCCCGATTTCGATGCGGAGGGGGACGCCCTTCAGCTCCCACTCGTTGAACTTGAAGCCGGGGTTGCGCTCGTCGCGGTCGTCGAGTTCGACCCTGACGCCCGCGTCCTTGAGTTCGTCGACGATGCCCTCGGCGTAGTCGAGCACCTGCTCTTTGGTGTCGCTCTGCCAGATGGGCACCACCACCACCTGCTCGGGCGCGACGGTGGGCGGCAACACGAGACCCTGCTCGTCGCTGTGGGTCATTATGAGTGCGCCGAGTGCGCGCCACGACACCCCCCACGACGTGGTGTGGGCTACCTGCTCGTCCTCGCCCTCGTCGGTGTAGGTGATGTCGAACGCGTCCGCGAACGACTGGCCGAGGTAGTGGCTGGTCGCGCCCTGCACCGACTTGCCGTCGGGCATCAGGGCTTCGACGGTCGTCGTGGTGTCCGCGCCGGGGAACTTGTCGTGGGGCGGCTTCTTCCCTCGGAGCACGGGGATGGCCAGCAGGTCCTCGTACATCGACTCGTACTGGTCGAGTCGGGTCATGGTCTCGTCCCACGCCTCGTCGCGCGAGGCGTGCGCGGTGTGGCCCTCCTGCCAGAGGAACTCCTTCGTCCGGAAGAACGGCTTCGTCTCGGTCGCCTCCCAGCGCACCACCGAACACCACTGGTTCACCCGCAGGGGCAGGTCGCGGTGGCTCCGCACCCACTGGGCCATGTACGGCGCGATGATGCTCTCGCTCGTGGGCCGGACCGCGAGGCGTTCGTCGAGTTCCTCGCGCCCGCCGTGGGTCACCCACGCCACCTCGGGGTCGAACCCCTCGACGACGTCCTTCTCGCGTTCGAGGTAGCTCTCCGGGATGAGCAGGGGGAAGTAGGCGTTCTGGACGCCCGTGCGTTTGAACTCGCCGTCGAGGTGGGACTGTATCGCCTCCCAGAGGGCGTACCCGCGGGGGCGCGTGACGATGAACCCGCTCATGCCCTCGGGGCCGTAGTTCGCGAGACCCGCCTTCTGGACGACCTCCGCGTACCACTCCCCGGTGTTGTGCTCTTTCGACTCGGTGATGCCGAGTTCCTGCGCGTCGCTCATTGACGTTGGCTTTCGCCAGCGATACCTTAAACGCGCCGAACCGGAAGGCGCGACCCTCGGCCCCCGGCGTCGCCGGGCGAACGGTTACCGCTCGGCGTCGAATTCGGCGTCGGGGTCGACTGCGAACGGACTCGCCGCCTCGGTCCACTCCCACCCCGGCAGGCGCGTCTGGAACCCCGCCGCGAGGGCGGCGTCCAAGTCGTCGACGCCCGCCGGCCCCTCGGGGTGAGTGTACACGTCCGCGACGTGGAACGTCGCCTGCGCCAGCGTGCGGAGGGGGTCGTTGCCCGCGACGAGGGCGGCGAGTTCCCGTCCCAGCACCTCGTCCACCACGAACCCGGGGTAGTCGTCGCTCACGTCCAACTCCCGGAGGATGCCGACGTACGCCGCGAGGTTGACCGCGACGTCGCCGTCGGCGAACACGGCGTCCACCTCCGCGCGGTACCGCTCTTCGGTCACCTCGCCCACCTCGACGCCGAACGCCTCGCCGAGGCGGCCCCGGACGTCGTTGATGAGCGTCACCACGGTGGGGGCGCGCCCGCGCACCCACCGCCACTCCTCCGCCACGCTTCGCTCGGTCACGCGCATACCTCCCTCTCGTGGCTCCGACGGCTTTCGCTTTGCGAAGGCTTTTATAACACGCGGGGTATAACACGGTTTAAGCGGGTTTTCACTGCCTCTTCCCGCACTCCGAACTCCCCCAGTACTGATTCAGTATGCCGTCTCTCAGGGAACGCGACCGGTACTCGACCCCACCCACACTCGGTGGTGTGTCCGCCGGCCGTCGTAACGAGGCACGGAAACTCCACGTCCGCTCGCGGGGGAACCGAGCGGACCGTCCACAGCTATGAGTTCAGTCGACAAACAACTCGAGGAACTACGAGAAGAGATAGAGAACGAACTGCCCGCCACCATCTCGGTGTCGGACGTGAAATACGAGGGGCCGGAGCTCGTCGTCTACACCCGCGACCCCAAGGAGTTCGCCCAGAACGGCGACCTCATCCGGAAACTCGCCTCGAAGCTCCGCAAGCGCATCACGGTCCGTCCCGACCCCAGCGTGCTGTCGGAACCGCGTGAGGCGGAACAGCAAGTTCTCGACGTCATCCCCGAGGACGCGGGCGTGACGGACCTCGACTTCCACGCCGACACCGGCGAGGTTGTCATCGAGGCGGAGAAACCCGGCATGGTCATCGGTCGGCACGGGTCGACGCTCCGCGAGATAACGAAGCGGGTGGGGTGGACGCCCGAGGTGGTGCGCACCCCGCCCATCGAGTCCTCGACGGTGTCGAACGTCCGCAACTTCCTGAAACAGGAGCGCGACGAGCGACGCGACATCCTCGAACGGGTCGGCCGGCAGATACACCGCGAGGAGCTCTCGAACGACGAGTGGGTCCGCATCACCACCCTCGGCTGCTGCCGCGAGGTGGGCCGCGCGAGCTTCATCGTCTCCACGCCCGAGACGCGCGTGCTGGTCGACTGCGGGGACAAGCCCGGCTCCGACGACGTGCCCTACCTGCAGGTGCCCGAGGCGCTCGGGTCGGGCGCGAACTCGCTCGACGCCGTCGTCCTGACGCACGCCCACCTCGACCACTCGGCGCTCATCCCCCTCCTGTTCAAGTACGGCTACGACGGCCCCATCTACTGCACCGAACCTACGCGCGACCTGATGGGCCTGCTCACCCTCGACTACCTCGACGTGGCCTCCAAGGAGGGGCGTACGCCGCCCTACGAGTCCGAGATGGTGCGCGAGGCCATCAAACACTGTATCCCGCTGGAGTACGGCGACGTGACCGACATCGCGCCCGACGTGAAGCTCACCCTCCACAACGCGGGTCACATCCTCGGCTCCGCCGTCTCGCACTTCCACATCGGCGACGGCCTCTACAACGTGGCGTTCTCCGGCGACATCCACTACGAGGACACCCGCCTGTTCAACGGCGCGGTCAACGACTTCCCCCGCGTCGAGACGCTCGTGCTCGAATCCACCTACGGCGGGCGCAACGACTACCAGACCGACCAGGAGGACTCCGAGCGGAGGCTCAAGGAGGTCATCAACGCGACCCACGACCGCGGGGGGAAGATACTGATTCCGGCGTTCGCGGTCGGGCGCTCGCAGGAGATGATGCTCGTCATCGAACAGGCGATGCGCAACGGCGACATCCCCGAGATGCCGGTCCACCTCGACGGCATGATATGGGAGGCGACGGCCATCCACACCACCTACCCCGAGTACCTCCGCGACGACCTGCGCGACCGCATCTTCCACGAGGACGAGAACCCGTTCCTCGCCGAGCAGTTCAACCACATCGACGGCGGCGAGGACGAGCGACAGGAGGTCGCCGACGGCGGACCCTGCATCGTCCTCTCCACCTCCGGGATGGTCACCGGCGGACCCATCATGTCGTGGCTCCGCCACCTCGGCGGCGAGAGCGACTCCACGCTCACCTTCGTCGGCTACCAGGCGCAGGGGACGCTCGGCCGCCGCATCCAGAACGGCTGGGACGAGATACCGGTCAACGGCCGCAACGGCGTGGGACGGTCCGACACGCTCTCGCTCAAGATGAACGTCGAGACGGTCGACGGCTTCTCCGGCCACGCCGACCGGCAGGGCCTCGAGAACTTCGTGAAGACGATGAACCCGCGCCCCGAGAAGGTGCTCTGCGTCCACGGCGACGAGCGCTCGGTGCAGGACCTCTCCTCCGCGCTCTACCACGACTACAACATGCGCACGTTCGCGCCGAAGAACCTCGAGACGTTCCGGTTCAAGTAACGGCGGCGAGTGGCTTCAAGGCGCTCCGCCCGGAGTGTTCGGCATGAGCGTCGCACTCATCGCCCACGACGAGAAGAAACCCGACATCATCGCCCTCGCGCACGAACACACCGACGTGCTGTCGGAGTACGACCTCATCGCCACCGGCACCACGGGTAAGCGCCTCAACGACGAGACGGACCTCGACGTGGAGCGCATGGAGTCCGGACCGCTCGGCGGCGACATGATGATCGGCGCGGAGGTGGCCCGCGACGAGTGCGAGGCGGTCATCTTCCTGCGCGACCCGTTGACCTCCCAGCCCCACGAACCCGACATCACGGCGCTCCTGCGCATCTGCGACGTGCACGACGTGCCTCTCGCCACCAACCTCGCCAGCGCCGAGGCCGTCATCGTCGCCCTCGCGGAGGACGACCTCGAACCCGAGGCCGACCCCGGGGACGTGGACGTCGACTCCTGAGTATCCGAGAACGTTATGTCTCTCCACACTAAACGGGAGAGACATGTCCGGAACCCGAGTCGTCGCGGGCGCCATACTGTTCCTCGTCGCAACGGCGTCGGTCCCCGCCGCGGCGTCGGCGTCCGACCCGCAGTCCTGCTTCCCGGCCGGCGGTCACGATCTCGACGTCGGCACCGAGGGTCCCGGCATCGCCGTCACCGTCCACACCTCCATGTTCACGAACCTCGGCGGGCGCGGCGCGTTCGGCGTCGAGGCGGCCGGCACGACGGGCGAGACGGACGTGGTGACGCTCCGCGCGGGCGTGCTGTTCGCGGGCACCGGGAAACTGAGCGCGTTCCTCGCCGACCCGTTCTCGCGGTTCTCGGTGCTGTTCCACTACGAGTTCCGGTTGCCCGTGTTCGCGCCGTTCGGCCACGGCGTCGACTACGAGACGGACGAGTCGCCGGTCCGCGGCGTGAACGCGTCGGCGTGCTAGCCGGCGCTCCGGGACGCGACGTTTTCAGTTCCGCTCGCCGGTAGCGAGCGTGTGGTGCTGAGCCTCGCGGCGTACGTCCACGCCTCCATCAGTACGGCCATCCACGAGTTCGACGCCTGGTTCGCGTTCGTGCCCTCTCTGGCCGACTCGTTCACCGCCGCCGCGATAGTGCCGTCCGCGCCGTTCGTCGGGTGAGACGGGGCCTCTCGACGGCGGCCGTCGTCGTCGTCAGTCCCCCGCCTCCGCCGGGTCGATCGCCTCGTTCGCCTCGGGGGACACGCCCACCCGGTCGCACAGGTCGTACAGCGGGCACGCGTCGGGGCCGTCGAAGCACGCCGGCTTGCGCGCCTTGCAGTACTCCCGCCCGAACTGTATCATCGCGGTGTGGCCGAACCCGCACTTGTTCGCGGGCACGTCGCGTTCGAGGGCGGCGCGGACGCCCTCGTGGTCGGCGTCGGCCGGCGCGAGACCCATCCGGCGCGAGATGCGGTGGACGTGGGTGTCGACGGGGAACACGCCGCCGCGCCCGCCCGAGAAGAGGAGCACGCAGTCGGCCGTCTTGGGCCCCACGCCCTTGATGTCGAGGAGGCGGTCCCGGACGGCCGCGGGGTCCTCCTCGCGCACGAACGCGTCGAACCCGGCCTCGCCGCCGAACTCCGCGACCACCTTCTCTGCCGCGCCGACGATGAGCCGGGACTTCTGGTTGTAGAGGCCGGCCGGTCGGATGACGTCTGCGAGTTCGTCCGCGTCGGCCGCGGCGAGGGCGCGCGCGAGGTCCGTCTCGGCACCGCCGTCGGCGTCGGTATCGGTGTCGGTGTCGGCGTCGGCCGCCCCGCCTTCGGCGCTACCGTAGCGCTCCATCAGCGCGTCGTGTGCAGGCTGGCTGGCCTTGTCGCTGGTGTTCTGCGAGAGGATGGTCCGGACGAGACACTCGAAGGCGTCCTGCCCGCCGTAGGCCTTCCGCCAGTAGAGGTCGCCCAGTTCGTCCACCACCGCCTCGGCGCGGGTGGCGGGGTCGCCCTCCCCGAACGCGGACTCGCTCCCGCCGCCGCCGGGGCCGCCGCTGATGTTCTCCGTGGGTTCCTCGGGCATGTCCGGCGGTGGGGTCGCCGCCGCGAAAAGCCCCCCGGTCCCGACGCCTCACTCGACGGTGAGCGTGAACGTCAGCGCCGTGCCCGCCGCCAGCGCCGACGCCATCTCGCGGGGCAACTCCGCGGCGGCGGCGTCCGCGCCGACGAGCACGGTCCGGTCGTCGACGTAGTCGCTGGTGCGACAGACCGCGCTCCGGTCGCTCTCGAACGTGAGGTCCGGGTGGCCGCGCCCCCGAACGGTCCACGTCTCGTCTACCCCCGCCACCTCGACGGCGGCGGTGAGGTCGGCGTCGGACTCGCGACACGCCTCGACGAACGCGGGGTCGAAGTCCGCGGGCGCGCGGTCCGCCTCCACGCCGAGGATGCAGTCCCCGGCGGGGGTGAGCCAGTCGTCGGTGGTGACCTCGAACGTGGAGGCGTGCTCGGCGGTGACGTGTTCGTGTCCGTGCGCGCGGACTGTCTCCTGCATGACGCCCTCTCGCGGGGCGTCGCTCAAATGGGTAGCGTTCTCGCGCGGGCGCGGGTGCGACGCGTCGTCCGCCGAACGACCGTCACCGGTCGGTCGGGGTCACTCGCGCTCGCGTTTGGCCGCACGGACCACCGTGACGGTGACCGCACCGCAGGCGCACTCGTAGGCCCGCCGGGTCCCGCCGGACGTCTCCATCGCCAGCATGAACTCGTCGTCGCCCAGCGGTCGGTCACAGCCCGGCGCGTCGCACGTGCAGGCGCACTCGTCGAGCATGGTGCTTACTCGCCAGTGTTCGTATTTCAACCTCCGCCTAGCGCGAGGTGAAAGTGAAACTGGAGGTCGCAGGCGCGAGCGAACGTGCAGGTCCCTTTATGACCCGTGACAACGGCGAACACGGCGTAGGCGGGGTGTGTGAGGGGATTTCACCCGCCCCACCACCGAAGTATTTATGTGCAACAGGACACTACCTGGGAGTACCAGAACGCCTCCGGCGTTCCGGCGGCATAGCACGCAGAATGATCGGGAATTCTTATCCACGGTCGCTCGCTCCCGGTAGAGCAGCCGCCACGGTCGGAGCGGTAATGGTATCGAGGTCAGATTACGCATGGCAGTAACAAAGGAACAAGTTCTCGAGGAATTCGAGGTACAGGAACTCAAAGACGAACAGAACGTAGAGCTTTCGGACGACAAGCTCGAAAACGGCTCCAAGGGGCAGCTCATCAAACTCGCCGGTCAGCTCCGTGACCGACGGAACGAGCTGAACCAGATGGCCTCCGAGCGCGCCTCCAAGCGCGACGACCTGAACGCGAAGACCCGCGAGAAGGTCGACGAGGCGCAGGAACACCGCGAGAAGCGCGACGAGCTCAACGAGCAGGTCCAAGAGCACAAACAGCAGCGCAACGAGCTCAACGCCGAGGCCAACGAGCTGTTCGACAAGGTCGAACAGATGAAACAGGACCTCGAGCTCGACGACGGGAAGGACATCGAGGAGCTCGAGGAGGAGATCGAGCAGCTCGAGTTTCGACAGCAGACCGAGGTTCTGAGCTCCGAGGACGAGCGCGAACTCATCGAGAAGATCGAGGACAAGCGCGAACAGCTCAGCCAGAAGAAGGAGAAGCTCGACGACAGCTCCGACCTCGAAGAGCTCATCGAGGAGGCCGAGGAGGTCCGCTCGGAGGCCAGCCAGCACCACCAGAAGGTGACCGAGCTCGCCGACAAGGCCCAAGAGCACCACAACCAGATGATCGAGGCCTACCGCGAGGCCGACGACATCCGCGACAAGGCCGACGAGATGCACGAGCTGTTCGTCGAAGCTCAGGAGGCCGCCGACCGCCACCACGAGGACTTCGTCCGCGTTCAGAAGCGCCTGCGCGAACTCGACAAGCAGGAGGAAGAAGAGCGCAAGGACGAGCGCGCCGAAGAGCGCGAGAAGGCCAAAGAGGAGGCCGAGGAGATCTACCAGAAGTTCAAGGAAGGCGAGACCCTCGACACCGAGGACCTGATGAAGCTCCAGAAGACCGGGCTGCTCTAATCAGAGCGACCGTATACGGCGCGGCTCTCTATCTATCCTCTTCTCGTACCTTTATAGCCACGCGCTTCCCAGCCACGCCCACGTGAGTCTATATGAGGGGTGAACACGCGTGAGCACGACGGACGGACTCGGGCGGGCGGCGCTGTTCGCCGCCGCGGCGGCCGTGACCGCCGTCGTCGGGTGGGTGGCGTTCGTCGTCCTCCCCGACACGCTGGCGGAACTGCTCGGCGTCGTCCTGACGCTCGGACTGGTGCTCTTTGGTCTCCGGGCCGCCGGCAACGCCGCCGACCGGTGGTTCCCGTCGTACGACGCGGCGCAGGTCGCCGTCGAGGGGCCCATCACCCGCGACGGCGGGCCGGCACCGCTCCCCGCGCGCGGGTCGTCGACGTCGGCCGACGACGTGGTCGAACAGATCGAGGCCGCGGACGACGACGACGCCGTCGACGCGCTACTGGTGAAACTCAACACGCCCGGCGGCGAGGTGGTGCCGAGCGACGACATCCGCAACGCCGCCGCCGCGTTCGACGGCCCGACCGTGGCCTACGCCACCGACACCTGCGCCAGCGGCGGCTACTGGATAGCCAGCGGCTGTGACGAACTCTGGGCGCGCGACGCCTCGGTCGTGGGGAGCATCGGCGTCATCGGGTCGTCGGTGAACGTCTCCGACCTCGCGGAGGACCTCGGCGTCTCCTACGAGCGGTTCGTCGCCGGCAAGTACAAGGACGCCGGCATGGCGCTCAAGGACCTCTCGGACGACGAACGCGCCTACCTGCAGGGCATCATCGACGAGTTCTACGACGACTTCGTAGAGCGGGTGGCCGAGGGCCGGGGGATGGACCCCGAGGCGATACGCGACACCGAGGCCCGCGTCTACCTCGGCGAGGACGCCCGCGAACTCGGCCTCGTCGACGAACTCGGCACCCGCGACGACGTCGAGGACCGGGTGGCCGACCGCCTCGGCGTCGACGAGCTGTCGGTCCGGGAGTTCACGCCCTCCCGCGGGCTGGCGGCGCGTCTCCGGTCCGGGGCGGCCGCCACGGCCTACGCCCTCGGCGCGGGCATCGCCGGCCGGGCGCTGGACGACGACGCACCGCTCCGCCTCCGGTTCTGACGCCGACCCGCCGCTCACTCGTCTCGCCGCCCTCGTCCCCGTCGGGGCGGCGAACACCGCGTCCGGGCGGGCCGACCGGTGCACGGGGGTGGGTTTTTATGCCACGACACGTACCGGGTAGGTGTGACGACGCTCGTCCTGTGTGTGGACCGCGCGAACGACATCGGCCGGAAGTCGGGCATCGAGACGCCCGTCGCCGGCTGGGAGGCCGTCCGGTCGCTGGTGACCGAGGTGGGCCTCGCGGACCCCGAGGACTCGAGCGTCAACTGCATCCTGGAAGCCCTCAGCGTCTCGCGGTCGCTCCGCGACGCCAACGAGGACACCGTGGTCGCGGTGGTGTCGGGGGCTAGCGACTCCCGGGTCGGGGCCGACCGCTCGGTGGCCGAACAGCTAGACGCCCTCGTGGCCGAACACGACGTCGACTCCGCCGTGGTGGTCATCGACAGCGCGGAGGACGAGCGACTCGTGCCCGTAATCGAGAGCCGCCTCCCCGTCGACTCGGTCGACCGCGTGGTGGTGCGGCAGGCCCGCGACATCGAGTCGACCTACTACCTCCTGAAGCAGTTTCTCGCCGACGAGGAGCTACGGTCCACCGTACTGGTGCCGCTCGGCGTCGGCCTCCTCCTCCTGCCGCTCCTGTTGCTCTACTTCTCGCCGCAGATAGCGCTGGCCGGTCTCGCGTCGCTGACCGGCGCGGCCCTGCTCTACAAGGGGCTGGCGATAGACGAACTCCTCGCCGACGCCGCCGACCGCGTCCGCGAGGCGCTCTACTCCGGGCAGGTCTCGGTGGTGACGTACGTGGTGGCCGCGGGGCTGACGCTCGTGGGCGTGTTCCTCGGCGCGCTCTCGGTCAGGAACAACGGCATCGAACCCTCGGCGGCGGCGTTTCTCGCGACCACGCAGTTCGCCTACGCGAGCGTCCCGTGGCTGGCGCTGGCGGCGCTCACGGCCTCGGCGGGTCGACTCCTCGACGAACTAATCGGCTCCGAGCGGGTGCGCCCGCCCTACCTCAACTTGCCGTTCGGCGTCGTGGCGGTCGGCCTCGTGGTGCGGGGGTTCTCGGGCTACTTCCTCCAACGCGAGGGGCCGCCGTCGCCGCCCGTCGCGTTCGGCGGGGCGGCGCTGACGCCGACACAGCGGCTCGCGGTGTTCATCGTCGCCGGCCTCGTCGTGAGCCTCGTCGGCGTGCGCGTCACCGCCAGCGTGCGGGAGGACGGCGACGCGGAGACGGAGACCCGCGACGACGTGGTAGAACAGTCCTAGCGTCCCGTTACCGGGGTCGCGCCGCGTCTCACCACGGCGCGAAGCCCGGGTCGACCTGCCGCTCCACGCGGTCGATGCCGTCTATCTTCGCCACGTCCTCGTCGTCGAGTTCGACGCCGAGCGAGTTCCAGTTGTCGCGGACGTGGTCCGCGCCCGTGGCCTTCGGGATGGCGGTGACGCCCTTCTCGCGGACCCACGCGAGGCTGACCTGCGCGGCGCTGGCGTCGTGTTTCTCCGCGACCTCTCGTATCTCGTCCACGTCGAACACCTCGCCGCGGGCCAGCGGCGAGTAGGCCACGACCTCCACGTCGCGGTCCTCACAGCGGGCGCGTATCTCCTCCTGCGGGAGGAGCGGGTGCATCTCTATCTGGTTGGCGAACACGTCGCCGTCGGTGACCTCGACGGCCTCGTCGACCTGTTCGGGCAGGAAGTTGGAGACGCCGATGCGCTCTATCAGACCGTCCTCCTTTAGCTCCTCGAACGCGCCCAGCGTGGCCTCGGGGTCGTACTCGCCGGCGGGCCAGTGGACGTAGAGCAGGTCCACGTAGTCGACGCCGAGTTTGTCGAGGCTCTCCTCCGTGCTCTCGCGCACGTCCTCGGGCGCGAGGTTCTCTATCCACACCTTGGTCGCGAGGAAGACGTCCCCGCGGTCCACGTCGGCCCGGGCGATGCCCTCGCCCACGGCCTCCTCGTTGTCGTAGGCCTGCGCCGTGTCGATGTGGCGGTAGCCGGTCTCCAGCGCCGTCTGTACGGCGTCGGAACACTCCTCGGGGTCGTCGTTCTGCCACGTGCCGAGTCCGAGCATCGGCATGCCGTCGACGCGGGGAGCGTCGTCGCTGTCGAGCGTCTCTTGGGACATGTTCGAAAGACGGGGCGTCACGGAAAAAGGGGTTGCGAAAGGGGCGTCGTGATGCCGCTTTCGACCGCGATTTACCGCCTCGTCCGACTGTCACGACGACCCGGAGGTTCGGGTTCGAGTTCGACGCGGCGCAGTCCGTCGCCCCGTCGACCAGACCGGTCGACGGCTCAGTACTTGGGCTCCGCGCCGCTTATCTCGTACACCTCGTCGAGGATGGCGTCGCGGCCCTCCTGCCACGACGAGAGCACCTCCGGCGACCCGGGGTAGGCGTTGTACTGGTCTTGAATTCGGTGGGCCTGCCGACTCACGCGGTAGAGTTCGTACAGGTCGTCCCAGTGTCCGAACGAGTCGAGTATCGTCTTCATCTTGAGGCCGAGACTCATCGAGGTGTCGCCCGAACTCAGGGCGTCTACGAGTTGCTGGCCGGGCACTGAGGAGACGATTTTCACGAGTTCGTCCACTTCGTGGGCGGTGCCCCAGATGTTGTAGAGGTCGATAGCGGCGAAGCGCTTGCCGAAGTCGGTCATCACGTCGCGGTTGTACTCCCAGAGGCCCGCCTCGCCGGTGTCGCCGTCCGAGATGGCGGCGACCGCGCGCTTGGCCGCCCAGTGTGCCGACTTGGCCGCGCCGGGGATGCCGCCGCCGGTGGTGGGGTTGACGTGTCCCGCGGCGTCGCCGACCGCGACGAACCCGTCGGCGACGGCGGAGTCGTAGGGGCGGCGGGTGGGGAGGGCGGCGCCGAGTTTGTCCTTGACCGTCGCGCCCGCGAACTCCGCGCGGTCCCGCAGGTCTCGCCTGAGGGCGTCGACCAGTTTCATCGGCTTCTTGTCCATCTGGAAGCCGAGGCCGGCGTTTATCTCGGTCGACGACCGCGGGAAGTACCAGAGGTAGCCGAGTTCCTCCGTCGGCTTGAACACGATGGCGTCGTCCCACTCCACCGGTTCGTCGACCTCCACTACCTCGCGGTAGGCAGAGCAGAACTGGTCGTAGTTCACGTTGGTGTCGAAGGTGGCCGAGGAGAGGTCGGCCTTGTCCTGGAGGAGCGAGAGGGCACCCGCCGCGTCGATCGTGACCTCGGCGTCGTACTCCACGACCTCCCCGTCGCGCTTGGCGCGGACGCCCGTGACGCGTCCGTCGTCTTCCTGCACCACGTCCTGCACTACGGTGTCGTAGTGGATGTCCGCGCCGAGTCGCGTCGCCTCTTCGAGGATTATCTCGCCGTACCGCTTGCGGTCGACGACCGCGCCGGGGCCGCCGAACGGGATGTCGAGGTCGTCGCCCACCGGGTTCTCGAACACCGCCCGGCGGATGTTCTGGTTGGTGAACGCCTCGTCTCGTAGATAGTCGAGGTCGATAACGTCGGGAAACGTGCTCTTCCCTTTGATGGCGTCGCCACACGCGATGTGACCGGCTGCCTCCTCGCTCTTTCGCTCGACGATGACGACGTCGAGACCTTCAGATGCCGCCGTAGCCGCGGCGAACGCCCCACCTGTTCCGCCGCCGACGACGACGATATCGTGCGCTTCCGCTGGCATTACAGACCGTCTACTCTCTATTCTTAAAAAACACCTGTATCCCCCGACACCCTGCGAAGACTTAATCCGTGCGAAATCGTACCGTGGTAGTAGGTGACATCGGATGCCACAGCTCTCGCCCGACAACACGAACGCGCTCGCACACCGCGTCGCGGGGGACTCGCTGGTGTACGAGTGTCCGAACTGCGAGTACGGCGAGGTCCTCGTCACGGACCTCATCGAATCGGCCGACGCGCGGTGTCTGGAGTGCGGGACGCGCTACCGACTCCACGTGGACGAAGCGTGAGCGGCGACGCCGGACTGGCCGTCGCCCGCGGGGCCGACTTTCTTATCTGGAGGACGACCGGACCGAGCCCTCCGACGCGTCGCCGTTCGCCGCGACGTTCTCCGACGACGACGGCGGCGCGGGGTTCGAGGTGACCGGCGTCCGGACGGCGTGAAGGCTGTGCGTGGGGGGACGAGAACGAAGTGGTAGAGTACGAAAGAGAAGGTAGAAGCCGAGAGACGGGAACGACCGCCGCGTCCGACCGCTCAGTAGAACTCGCGGACGAGGTCCATCGCGTCCTCGGGCGCGCCCTCCGGGATGTCGGACATGTTCTCCGTGAGGCCGTGCCGTTCCGAGTAGGGGACGGAGTTCTCGTCCTGATAGAGGATGCCCTGGTACTCCTTGTCGGCGTTCAGAATCTTGTCCTTGGCCGCGTCGACGTCGCCGGCGTCGTGGTCGGCCTCCGCGAGGTCGACGATGTTGTCGCGGAAGTAGTCGTAGGTGTCGACGTCGTTGAACGTCACGCACGGCGAGAACACGTTCACGAAGCCGAAGCCGTCGTGTTCGATGGCCTTCTGGACGATTTCGGCGTGCCGCTGGGCGTCGGTCGAGAACGACTGCGCGATGAACGTGCCGCCGGCCGCGAGGGCGAGTGCGAGGGGGTTGACCGGGGGCTGTTTGGGACCCTCGGGCGTGGTGGACGTCTCGAAGTCCTCGCGCGAGGTGGGCGAGGCCTGCCCCTTGGTGAGGCCGTAGATGCGGTTGTCCATCACGATGTAGGACATGTCGACGTTCCGGCGGACGGCGTGAACGAAGTGTCCCGCGCCGATGGAGTAGCCGTCGCCGTCGCCGCCGGCGACCATCACTTCAAGGTCGGGGTTGGCCAGTTTCACGCCGGTGCCGACGGGGAGGGCGCGGCCGTGGACGCCGTGGAGGGCGTACGAGTGCATGTACGTCCCTATCTTGCCGGAACACCCGATGCCGGCGACGACGAACGTGTTGTCGGGGTCGTTGCCGGTGTTGGCCAGCGCCTTCATCATGCCGTTCATCGTCCCGAAGTCGCCGCATCCGGGACACCACGTGGGCTGCTTGTCGGACTTGAAGTCGGTGAATCGAACGTCTGAGCTCATGCTGTGACCTCCTGTTCCGCGAGTGCGTCTTTGATTTCGTCGGCCAGTTCGTCGGCTTTGAAGCGCACGCCGTTGTACTTGTTCACGCGTTTGACCCGTGTGAGCGTGTCGTGTTCGAGGATGTCCGCGAACTGTCCGGTCGCGTTACACTCGACGACCACGACGTCGTCCGCGGCCGCTATCTCCTCGCTCAGGTCCGGGCGTGGGAACAGGTACGGCACGGAGATGAACCTGACGGACACACCGTCGTCTTCGAGGAAGTCGAGCGCCTCGACCATCGCGCCCTCGTTGGACCCCCACGAGATGACCAGCGAGTCGGCGTCCTCGTCGCCGTACTCGCGGTAGTCCCAGTCCTCCTCCGCTCTGGCCGTCTCGACCTTCCGGTTGCGCTTGTCGACCTGCTCGACGCGCATCTCGGTGTCCTCGGTCCGCCGGCCGAGTTCGTCGTGTTCGAGGCCGGTGGACATGTGCGCGCCGCCGGACGTGCCGGGGAACGACCGGGGGCTCACGCCGTCCTCGGTGAGCGCGTGGGGCCGGAACTGGCCCTTCTCGTTTTGCCACTCGTCGATGGCGTCGTCGTCGACGACCTTCCCGCGGTCTATCTCCACGGCGTCCATGTCGAACTCCTCGGGCGAGAACGTCTCCTCGGTGACCGCCATCGCGAGGTCGGACGTGAGGTAGACCGGCGTCTGGTACTTCTCCGCGAGGTTGAACGCCTCGACGGTCTTCCAGAAGCACTCCGAGACGGTGGTGGGCGCCAGCACGAACCGGGGAATCTCGCCGTGACCGCCGTAGAGCAGCATGTTCAGGTCGCCCTGCTCCTGTTTGGTGGGCATCCCCGTCGAGGGGCCCGAGCGCATCACGTCCGCGATGACCAGCGGCGTCTCCGAGGTGGCCACGAGGCCGAACGTCTCGGTCATCAGGTCGATGCCGGGTCCGCTCGTGGCGGTCATCGACCGCGCGCCCGCGCGCGCCGCGCCAAGCGCGATGTTGATGGCCGAGAGCTCGTCTTCGGCCTGCACCACGTGGCCGCCGTAGCGCTCGATTCGGTTGGTGAGGTACTCCATCACGTCTGTCGCGGGCGTGATGGGGTAGCCGGCGTAGAACCGACAGCCCGCGGCGATGGCGCCCATCCCGATGGCCTCGTCGCCGTTCAGGAGGACGTAGTCTTCGTCGGTGGTGTCGAGGTCGTAGTCGGTGTCGAGGTCGTACTCCTCCTCGACGTACGCCTGCCCCTTCCGGGCGGCCTCCTCGTTGTTCTCGACGAGGGCCTGCCCCTTGTCGCCGAACCGCTTCTCCAGCGCGGAGTCGAGGTTCTCGATGGGGAAGTTGGTGACCTCGCAGGCCGCGCCGAGGGCCACGACGTTGCGCATGATGGCGCCGCCGGCCTCCTCGGCCAGTCGCTTCAGCGGCACCGGGAGGCCGATCATCTCGTCCGGGATGTCCACGTCCTGCATCGTGGTGCGCTCCCCGTCGTAGATGATGACGCTCCCCTCGTGGAGTTCGTCGAGGTTCTCCTCTATCGTGCGCGGCGTGAGCGCGATGAGCACGTCGAGGCGGTCGACGACGCTCTGGACCTTGTCCACGGACGTGCGCACCTTGTACGCGGTGTAACCGCCGCGGATTCGAGACGCGAAGTCCTTCGAGGTGAACACGTGGCGTCCGGCCCTCGAGAGCGCCTGAGCGAATATCTTCCCGGTGGAATCTATCCCATCGCCGGCCTCCCCGCCGATGGCCCAGTTGAAGTCCGCAGGCATGTTGGGTGGAAACTACCCGGGCGCTCATGAAAAGCCTTCTGAAAGGGTTCTTCACACCGCCGTCTCCTGGTGTAATAAGTGATACCATCACACCGTCCGTCGCCGTCTCGCCCCCCGACCGTCCCCGCAACTATTTCCCGCGTCCGCCACCAAATCCGCCCGCGCATGGAAGCCACAGTCGCCGTCGACGCGGTCAGGTCAGTCGGACCGAACACCATCGCCATCGAACTCTCCGCGCCGGCGGGGTTCGACGCGCAACCCGGCCAGTTCGTCCGCGCGAGCACGACCATCGAGGGCGAGGAGTACGCGCGCTTCTACACGCTCTCCTCGCCGACCGTCGACGACACGTTCGAGATAACGGTCGGCATCGACCCCGACGAGAGCGGTCCGTTCAGCCGGTATCTCACCGACGTGGAAGCGGGAGACGAACTCGACATCTCCGGCCCCTTGGGTTCGAACTACTACGAGGGCGAGAGCCGGGCCGTGGTGCTGGCGGGCGGTCCCGGCGTCGGTCCCGCGGTGGGCATCGGCGAACGCGCCGTCGACGACGGCAACGACGTGGCCGTGGTCTACCGCGACGACGAACCCGCACACGAGGAACGCCTCGACGCCCTGCGCGAGGCCGGCGCGAGCGTCGTCGTCATCGACGGCCCCGTCGCGGACCACGTCGCCGACGCCCTGACCGGCGACAACGGCGAACAGGTGTTCGTCTACGGGTTCGCCGACTTCGTGGACGAGGCCACGAGCGCCCTCCGCGAGGCCGGCGCGGACCCCGACGACGCGAAGGTGGAGAACTTCGGCTGATTCGACCCGTCCCGCGCGACCGACACTCGCTCTGCCGCCTCTCTCCCGTCCGACCCGAATTATTAATCATCTACCACGACTATAGCGGGGCATGTTCGACGAGGACGAACTCGCGGAGATACGCGAAGCCCGCGAGGAGTGGGCGGCCGAGACCCGCGACCCGGTCTTAGAGCGCCACGGCGAGCGGAAAGAGCGGTTCGCCACCGTCTCCAACCTCGAAGTAGAGGACCTCTACACCCCGCTGGACGTGGCCGACCTCGACTACGAGGAGGACCTCGGCTTCCCCGGCGAGTTCCCGTACACGCGCGGCGTCTACCCCACCATGTACCGCGGGCGGACGTGGACCATGCGCCAGTTCGCCGGGTTCGGCACGGCGGAGGAGACCAACGAGCGGTTCCACTACCTCATCGAGAACGGCCAGACCGGGCTGTCGACGGCGTTCGACATGCCGTCGCTGATGGGGATGGACTCCGACGACCCGATGGCCGACGGCGAGGTGGGGAGGGAGGGCGTCGCCGTGGACACCCTGCGGGACATGGAGGTGCTGTTCGACGGCATCGACATCGGCGAGGTGACCACGAGTTTCACCATCAACCCCAGCGCTCCGGTGGTGTACGCGATGTACGTCGCCCTCGCCGACCAGCGGGGCGTGCCGCGCGATGAACTCAACGGCACCTTCCAGAACGACATGCTCAAGGAGTTCATCGCGCAGAAGGAGTGGGTCGTCCCGCCGGAGCCGTCGCTCGACATGGTGACCGACACCGTCGAGTTCGCGGCGCGGGAGACGCCCAAGATAAAGCCCATCTCGGTGTCGGGCTACCACATCCGCGAGGCGGGGTCGACCGCGGTGCAAGAACTCGCGTTCACCCTCGCCGACGGGTTCGCGTACGTCGAAGACGCCGTGGCGCGCGGCCTCGACGTGGACGAGTTCGCCCCCCAGCTATCCTTCTTCTTCAACTCGCACAACTCCATCTTCGAGGAGGTGGCCAAGTTCCGCGCCGGGCGGCGCATCTACGCCCGCGTGATGGAGGAGTGGTACGGCGCCGAGGACCCGAACTCGAAGCGCATGAAGTTCCACACCCAGACCGCGGGCCAGTCACTGACCGCCCAGCAGCCGCTCAACAACGTGGTTCGCGTGACGATTCAGGCGCTCGCGGGGGTGCTCGGCGGGACCCAGAGCCTCCACACCAACTCCTTCGACGAGGCGCTGGCGCTCCCGAGCGAGGAGGCGGTTCGGGTGGCCCTGCGCACCCAGCAGATAATCGCGGAGGAGTCGGGTGCGGCAGACTCCGTCGACCCCCTCGCGGGGAGTTTCATGGTGGAGTCGCTGACCGACGAGACGGAGGCGCGGGCGATGGCCTACATCGAGGAGATACGCGAGATGGGCGACGGGTCGGTGCGCGACGGCGTCCTCGCGGGCATCGAGGACGGCTACTTCCACGGCGAGATACAGGAGGCGTCCTACGAGTACCAAGAGCGGGTCGAACGCGGCGAGGAGGTCGTCGTGGGCGTGAACCGCTACGAGATGGCGGAGGACACCCGCCCCGAGATACTCACGGTCGACGAGGAGACGCAGAACCGCCAACTCGCCCGCCTCGAGTCCGTCAAGGTCGACCGCGACGACGCGGCCGTCGAGGACGCCCTCGACGCTCTCCGCGAGACGGTGCGCGAGGGCGACAACGTGATGCCGGCGGTGGTAGACGCGGTGAAGGCGTACGCCACCATGGGCGAGATAATGGGCGTGTTCGAGGCGGCCTACGGCGGCTACCGCGAGAGCGTCGGCCTCGCCTGACCGTCGGACCGCCGGCGGCCCCGGGCCGACGAGCGCGGACTGATCGCACCTCCATTTTCGACGGCGATAACGGCCGTAAGATATTGGCGCGTCGGCGGTGTGAACGGGCGTAAGCGGCGTGACAGCCCGTGGCTCACGTATTTTCGGTAGACGGAAAACGAGCGGATTGCCATAGGTTTATCATGCAGGATACAGTCATTTTATACGACTATGTCAGAAGGTGACGGTGAACTAGAGGCACGGCTGGCCGAGCAGGAGGAGTTCGAGCCCTCCGACGAGTTCGTCGCGCAGGCGAACGTCACCGACGAGGGTATCTACGACGAGTTCGAGGAGAACTGGCCCGAGTCGTGGGAGCACGCGGCCGAGATGCTCGACTGGTACGACGACTACGACCAGGTGCTCGACGACTCGAACCCGCCCTTCTACGAGTGGTTCACCGGCGGAAAGCTGAACGCGTCGTACAACGCCGTCGACCGGCACGTCGAGGACGGCCGCGGGGACGAAGTGGCCATCCAGTGGGAGGGCGAACACGGCGACACGCGCACGTTCACGTACGACGACCTGCTGGACGAGGTCAACGAGTTCGCGGCCGCGCTCCGGGAGCAGGGCGTCGAGGAGGACGACGTGGTCACGATGTACATGCCGATGATTCCGGAACTGCCCGTCGCCATGCTGGCGTGCGCCCGCATCGGCGCGCCTCACTCGGTGGTGTTCGCCGGGTTCTCCGCCGAGGCGCTGGCGACCCGGATGAACTCTGCCGACTCCGAGTATCTCATCACGTGCGACGGCTACTACCGGCGGGGCGACGCCCTCGACCACCTCGACAAGGCCAACGAGGGGCTCGACGGCGTCGACCACGACGTCGAGAGCACCGTCGTGGTGAAGCGCCTGCGCGAGGGAGACGAGTTCGGCCACGACCTCGCCGACGACCAGCACGACTGGGACGACCTGATGGACGAGGCCGCCGGCTCGGAGGTCGAACCCGTCGAACGCGACGCCGAGGACATGCTGTTCCTGATGTACACCTCGGGCACCACCGGCGAGCCCAAGGGGGTCAAGCACACCACCGGCGGCTATCTCTCCTACGTCACGTGGACCTCTCACTCGGTGCTCGACGTCAAGCCGGAGGACACCTACTGGTGTTCGGCCGACATCGGGTGGATTACGGGCCACTCCTACATCGTCTACGGCCCGCTCTCGCTCGGCACGACGACGGTGATGTACGAGGGTACGCCCGACTACCCCGAACGCGACCGCCTCTGGGAGATAGTCGAGGAGTACGAGGTCACCCAACTGTACACGGCGCCGACCGCCATCCGCGCGTTCATGAAGTGGGGTAGCGAGTACCCCGAACAGCACGACCTCTCCTCGCTGCGGCTCCTCGGCACCGTGGGCGAACCCATCAACCCACGCGCGTGGAAGTGGTACTACAAGCACATCGGCAACGAGGAGTGCCCCGTCGTGGACACGTGGTGGCAGACCGAGACGGGCGGCATGATGGTCACCACGCTGCCCGGCATCGGGACCATGAAGCCCGGGTCGGCCGGGCCGCCCCTGCCGGGCATCGACGCCCGCATCGTCGACACCGAGGGCGAGGTAGTCGACGCCGGCCGCGCGGGCTATCTCACGGTCAACAAGCCGTGGCCGGGGATGCTCCGCACCCTCTACAAGAACGACGAGCGGTTCGTCGACGAGTACTGGGCGGAGTACTCCGACACCGACTCGGACGATTCCGACGACTGGATCTACTTCCCCGAGGACGGCGCGAAGATAGACGAGGACGGCTACATCACCGTGCTGGGCCGCGTGGACGACGTGATAAACGTCTCGGGTCACCGCCTCGGCACGATGGAGATAGAGTCCGCCATCGTCGGCGTCGAGGGCGTGGCCGAGGCCGCGGTGGTCGGCGGCCACCACGACGTCAAGGGTGAGGCGGTGTACGCCTACGTCATCACCGAGGACGGCTACGAGGACGACGACGACCTCCGCGACCGAATCATCGAGGGCGTCGAGGACGCCATCGGCCCCATCGCCCGCCCCGAGCAGGTGGTGTTCACGCCCGAACTGCCCAAGACCCGCTCCGGGAAGATTATGCGCCGCCTCCTCGAAGACATCGCCAACGAAGAGGAACTCGGCGACACCTCCACCCTCCGCAACCCCGACGTGGTGAGCGACATCCAGACCAAGGTTCAGAGCGACTGAACCGCCCCGCCGGTCGCACCGCCCCGCCGACGCCGCCCGCCCCGTTTTCGCGCCCGTCGCCCCGTCACCGTCGGGTCTCGCTCGCGTCGGCGCGCGAGTCCGCGGTCACTCGCCGACCCACTCGCTGAGGCACGTCTCGTCGCAGAGGTAGTGCCTGTCGCCGAGTGAGCGCCCGTGGCCGCCAGACACCGTGACGAGGACGTGTCGCTCGCCGAGCGGTAGCGGGTCGCCGCAGGCGGGGCACGTCTCGGTGGTGTCGCCGCGGAGGGTCCAGCGGTGGTGGCGGGTGATGCGGTCGATGCTCGCGCCGTCGCCGTCCCGCGGCGTCATGCCGACGTACTCGGAGAGCGCCATGACGGCGTCTTGCCGCCGCGCGCCCATGATGCTTTCGTGGGTATCGGTACATAGAAATACTGACCCGTGGGGTCGGGACGGACCCCTATGCAACCGCCCACTGGCGGGGTTCGCGTCGGCGTCTACGCGCGGCCGCGGCGGGAGGTGAGCGTCTCCGGACCTCCGTCGCGGTCCGCCGCCCTCTTCCCCGCCCGGTGCGGCTATTTCACACACCTCAGCGAGCTAACTTATGGCAACTGCTATTGGATACAAAGCGATTATAATGGTCGATTGAGATAGACAGACCGATGCCAGAAGAGGGAAGTCCCGCCGAAACTGACGGCGGGGCGACAATCTCGACAGCCGAAGCGCATCGAAACGTCGACTATCTCGAACGGGAGGTCAACCTCCTCCGTCCGAGTACGCCGTTCATGCGCGACCACCTCCGTGTCATCTGGACCGGGTTCGTCGCGTGGGCGCTCATCGTCTTCGGCCCGGTTATCCTGACCGCCGTCGCGCCGGAGGTCATGACCACGCCGATTCCGGTGCTCGGGTTCCCGCTCCACTACTTCCTCGTCGCCATCGGTGCGCCCGGCGGTGCCCTCCTCCTCTCGGTGTGGTACGCGCGAAAGCGCGACGCCTTAGACCGGAAGTACGGTATCAGACACGGTGACGACGCCGACGCCGAGGGAGCGGTGGCCGCCGACGGAGGGTCGGCCGAATGACGGCAGGACTCCTGCTACAGAGCGGCCTCCTCCCCGAGGGGCTGAACGTCTCGTTCAAACTGATTCCGGCCATAATGGTCGGGGCGATGCTGTCGGTGTTCCTCGGCATCGGGTACGCGTTCCGCGTCGCCGACACCGAGGGGATGTGGGTCGCCGGCCGCTCCATCGGGAACGTCGAGAACGGGATGGCCATCGGAGCGAACTGGATGTCGGCGGCGTCCTACCTCGGGATGGCGGCGCTCATCGCGCTGTCGGGGTTCTACGGCCTCGCGTTCGTCGTCGGCTGGTCGACGGGCTACTTCATCCTGCTCATCTTCCTCGCGGCGCAGATGCGCCGGTTCGGGAAGTACACCGCGCCCGACTTCGTGGGCGACCGGTTCAACTCCGACGCCGCCCGGGCCATCGCGGCGGTCACGACGTTCCTCATCGGGTTCGTCTACGCCATCGGGCAGGCCCGCGGGATGGGGCTGGTCGGCCTCTACATCTTCGGCGACATCGGCATCCCCGGCCTGAGCGGCTACCAGTCGATGGTGGTGGCGATGATGGCCATCACCGTGGGCTATCTCACCCTCTCCGGGATGCTCGGCGCGACCAAGAACATGGCCGTCCAGTTCGTCATCCTCATCGTGGCGTTCCTCGCCGGCCTGTACGCCGTCGGCTACACACAGGGCTACTCGACGGTCCTGCCCCAGATAGAGTACGGGACGATGATAGGACGACTCGGCGCGGAGTTCAGCCAGCCGTTCGTCAACGAGAGCTTCTACCTCTGGATCGCCACGGCGTTCTCGCTCGTCGTGGGGACCTGCGGCCTGCCGCATGTGCTGGTGCGCTTCTACACCGTCGAGAACGAGCGGACCGCCCGCTGGTCGACCGTCTGGGGGCTGGGCTTCATCTGCCTGCTGTACCTGTCCGCGCCCGCGTTCGCGGCGTTCGGCACCGACCTCTACGCTAACAGCATCGGGCCGGTGTACGGCGACCCCGGGATGACCAGCGCCGCCGCCGACGTCATCGTGGTGCTGGCGACCCAACTGGCGAACCTGCCGCAGTGGTTCGTCGGCCTCGTGGCCGCGGGCGGCATCGCGGCGGCCATCGCCACGGTGTCCGGCCTGTTCATCGCCGGGTCGTCGGCCATCTCCCACGACATCTACGCCAACATCATCAACGAGGACGCCAGCCAGCGCCAGCAGGTGCTGGTCGGGCGCGCGAGCATCGTCGCCCTCGGCGTCGTCACGACGCTCGCGGCGCTCGACCCCGCCGCGCCCATCGCGGCGCTCGTGTCCTACGCGTTCTCGCTGGCCGGCGCGGTGCTGTTCCCGATGTTCTTCCTCGGACTCTGGTGGGAGAACACGAACCGGCAGGGCGCGCTCGCGGGCATGACCACCGGTCTCGTCATCTGGATGATTCCGATGGTGAACGAGGTGCTCCCGATGTACGTCTCCTCGCTCGACGGGACGCTCTCGCCGACGCTCGCCCAGTGGCTGCCCGCCATCGGGTCGGCCCTCGTCGCCGTGCCCGTCGTGTTCGCCGTCACCATCGGCGTCTCGCTGGCGACGGAGCAACCCGACATGGAGACCAAGCGGCTGGTCCGGCAGTGTCACAGCCCCGACCCGATGACCAGACAACAGTCCGCCGAGGACGCGGCCGCGACCGACGGCGGGACGCCGGGGGACGACTGACCGTGCCGTGCGCGTCACCGCCGGTGAGATGAGCCGACTCGAAGCCGTCGGCGAACACGTCCGGGAACACCGCTCGGGCATGGTCGTCGACCTCGCGTTCGCCGTGGTGTGGGTGACGGTCGTCTCCGTCGCGTTCGACCTGTTGGGCGCGCCGCAGTGGGCACTCTACCTCGCGATGGCCGGCGGGGTCGTCGCGTACTACGGCTTCTTCTGGTCGCTCGACGCGGCGCGGGACGGCACGTAGGTCGCGTCGCCCCGCCGACCGCTCCGTCCGCCGCTCTCGCGGCCGGCGTCGTCGCGCCGGACGGGAACCTCCGTAACGTATATCACGAACGTTTTGGATGGTTACTGCATGGAGAAACCGCTCCTCACGACGGAGTTCTTAGACCGGGCACGGCGGCACTACGGCGACGCGGAGGCGGTGGTGGCCACCACCGGCGAACGGTACACCTACGACGAGTTGGGCGAACGCGCCGACGGGTTCTCGGCGTTCCTCCAGTCGCGGGGCGTCGAGAAGGGCGACCGGGTGGCGGTACTCGACCCGAACACGCACTACCACCTCGAAGCCGCCTACGGCGTCATGCAGACGGGGGCGATACACACGCCACTGAACTACCGCCTCGTGCCCGCGGACTTCGAGTACATCCTGAACGACGCCGGGGTGACCGCCATCTACGCCGACGCGGAGTACGCCGACCGGGTCGAGGAGATACGCGACGACGTGCCCACCGAGACGTTCGTGACGAACGACGCCGACGCCGTCGACGGCGACTGGGAGTCGTTCGACGTCGTCGCGGCCGAGTCGACCGACTACGACCGCCCCGAGATGAGCGAGGACGAGGTGATAACCATCAACTACACCTCGGGGACCACGGGCGACCCGAAGGGGGTGTGTCGCACCCACCGGACCGAGACGCTCCACGCCTACCTCGTCACGGCCCACCAGGAGATACGCGACGACGACGTCTACCTCTGGACGCTGCCGATGTTCCACGTCAACGGGTGGGGCCACCTCTACGCTATCACGGGCAACGGCGCGAAGCACGTCTGCACCCGGGGCGTCGACGCCGCCGAGGTGTTCGCGGCCGTCGAACGCGAGGACGTGTCCTACCTCTGTGCCGCGCCTACGGTGTTGAACCGCCTGATGGACCACTACGCGGAGAACGACGTGGCCACGACGGGCGCGGCCGACGTCCGGGTGGCGACGGCGGGGGCCGCGCCGCCGGAGGCCACCATCAGGACCGTGGAAGACGAGTTCGGCTGGTACCTCAAACACGTCTACGGCGCGACGGAGACCGGGCCGCTGATAACCACCTCCGACGCCCGGCGCTTCTTCGACGACGGCGACGACGCCCGGTTCGCGGTGAAGAAACGACAGGGCATCGGCTACCTCGGCACGGAGGTGCGCGTCGTCGACGAGGACGGCGAGGACGTGCCAGCGGACGGCGAGACGATGGGCGAGATAGTGGTCCGCGGGAACCAGGTGATGGACGGCTACTGGGAGAAACCCGAGGCGACCGAGGAGGCGTTCTCGGACCGCGTCGAGGGCTACTACCACACGGGCGACTTGGCCGTCGTCGACGAGAACGGCATGCTGTCGATACAGGACCGCAAGAAGGACATCATCATCTCGGGCGGGGAGAACATCTCCTCCATCGAACTGGAGGACGCCCTGTTCGACCACGAGGCCGTGGGGGACGTGGCGGTCGTCCCCGCCCCGAGCGACCAGTGGGGCGAGACGCCGAAGGCGTTCGTGGTTCCCGCGTCGGGCGACCCCGCGAACCCGGGCGTGACCGCGGACGACCTCCGGGCGTTCTGCCGCGACCGACTCGCGGGCTACAAGGTGCCCGGCGAGTTCGAGTTCGTCGCGGAACTCCCCAAGACGGCGACGGGGAAGGTCCAGAAGTACGAACTCCGCACGCGCGAGTGGGGCGACGAAGAGCGGATGGTCGGCGAGGGGTAACTCAGAGGTACGAGGAGTCCCACCGCGTGGCCTTCCGCCGGTTGCCGCACTCGTTGCACTCGACCCGGCCCATGGCGTCGATGGCGGTGTCGAAGCCCCCGCAGTTGCTACAGAAGAAGCCGTAGCGCTGCTGGCGCTCCGAGTCCGAGTACGCCGTGTAGAACGGCGAGTCGGACCCCCGTTCGCGCTCGTCGTACGCCACGTACAGGGGTCGCTCGTCGGGGCCAACCCGGCGTTCCATCAGCACCTGTCCGCTCCCGCTCTCGTCCGGGAACTTGGCGAACACCTCCTCGACGAACGTCTCGCCGCCTATCTCCACGTCGCGTTCCTCGGTCAGGGTGTACCCCTGCTCGTCGTAGAACTCGGCTCCCGCCTCGTTGGCCGCCAGCACCTCCGCCTCGATGGTGGTGACCCCGCGTTCGAGGAGGGCGAGTTCGACGCGCTTGAGCAGTTGGGAGCCGAGGCCCTCCCCGCGGTGGTCGGGGCTGACGTGGAGCCAGTCTATCTCGCCCACGGGGTCGTGGCGCGCCACCACGTAGCTCTGGGCGAACCCCGCCACCCCGCCGTCCTCGACGGCCACGATGAACACCGTGTCCTCGTCCGACAGGTCCTCGCCGAGTTGGTCGGTGCCGTACCACTGAGAGACGGCTTCGGAGATGAGGTCCTCGTCGAGCACGTGGCCGTACGACGCGTCGAGCGACGCGTGCGCTACGGCCTGTATCTCCTCGATGTCGCCTCGCCGGGCTTCTCGGAAGTCCATGGATAACGATTAGCGTACCGGTACAAAATAGTTGGCTGACGGTCCGGGGGTCGCCGCGGCGCGGCCGCCGCCGCGGCACCTGTGCGCGACGGCGACTGTCAGCCCACGACGACGTTCGTGGACCTTTCATACTTCCCGTCCGAACTAGAATGCAGGAACAGGCGCGGCGAATACTACGAGTGACCTTATATACATCTCCTTGGTAAATATTATCGTTGATATGGTACTACCACCCTTTGTCGCTTATTAACACTGACTTAGGTTATATATGGGGAACGATTATTAACAAAGTTGCCTCCCGTAGTGCTATGGCACGGGATAACAAATCCCTGGACAGACGAGACGTGTTGAAAGCTGCGGGTACCGCGAGTACGCTCGGACTCGCTGGACTGGCCGGGTGCGCCGGGAGCGGCGGCGGTGGCGACGGGGGCGGCGGTAGCGGCGGCGGAACCGACTCCGGCGGCGGTGGCGGCGGAAGCAGCGAGGACTACCCCTCCATCGGCAACTTCCCGCCCGACGGCGACACGGTGACGCTCGGGTTCAACGTCCCGCAGTCCGGTCCGTACGCGTCAGAGGGGCAGGACGAACTCCGGGCCTATCGTCTGGCCAAGAAGCACCTGAACAACGGGGGCGGCTGGGTCGACTCCCAGTTCGACGACCTCTCAGGCGACGGCGTCCTCGGGATGACGGTGGAGTCGGTGAACGGCGACACCGCCACCGACGCCGACACGGCGCGCCAGTCGGCCCAGCGGATGATACAGCGCGACAACGTGCAGATGATATCCGGCGGGTCGTCGTCCGCGGTGGCCATCGCGGTGCAGGGGCTCTGCCAGCGCGAGAAGGTCATGTTCATGTGCTGTCTGACCCACTCGAACGACACTACCGGGAAGGACTGCGCGCGCTACTCCTTCCGCGAGATGTTCAACGCCTACATGTCGGGGCAGGCGCTCGCGCCGGTGCTGAAAGAGGAGTACGGCGGCGACAACACGTTCTACCAACTGTACGCCGACTACAGTTGGGGGCAGACCCAGCAGGCGTCGATGAAGAAGTTCCTGACCGAGCAGGCCGGGTGGACCCAGAAGAAGAGCGTGGCCACGCCGCTCGGCACGAAGGACTACTCCTCGTACCTCTCGGAGGCGGCCAACTCGGGCGCGGACGTGCTCATCCTCAACCACTACGGCCTCGACGGCGCGAACTCCGTCCAGCAAGCCGTCGACGCCGGCATCGACTCGAACATGGATATCGTCGTGCCGCTGTACAACCGCCCCATGGCGGAGGCCGCGGGCGGGGCCATCGAGGGCATCTACGGCACCGTGGCGTGGGACTCCCAGATAGACAACACGCCGTCGAAGGAGTTCACGAAGGCGTTCCGAGACGAGTACGACCGCATCCCGTCCGGGCCGGCCCAACTCGCGTACGCCCAGACGCTCCAGTGGGCCGCCGCGGCCGAGCGCGCGGGCACCTTCTACCCGCCCGAGATAATCAAACAGCTCGAAGGCTACGAGTACAGCAACATCGGGATGGGCAAGGAGACGATGCGCAAGTGCGACCACCAGGCTCAGCGCGACGTGCCCGTCGTGAAGGGACTGCCCAAGTCCGAGCAGTCGAGCGGTCAGTACTTCGAGATAGTGAACGTCACCAGCCGCGACCAACTCGGCTACGCGTGCGACGAGGGACCGGCGGCTGAGTGCGACTTGGGCTCGTACGAGTAACGCCGACCCGTCGTCCAAATCTTCATAATCTTTAACACCACAATCAGATGCACACTGGTATGATACATCGAACCACGAACTGCGGCGTCGGCGGGTCGCCGTCGGTGGCTCTCCGCCGGGGAGACGACCGATGAGCCTGCTGGCCGACGTAGTGACCGTCCTCCTGAACGGTCTCCAGCAGGGCGCGATATACGTCCTGCTGGCGGTCGGACTGTCTATCATCTTGGGCACGCTGAAGTTCGTAAACTTCGCCCACGGGGCGCTCTATCTCGTGGGGACGTACGTGGGGCTGTTCGTCACCCTCGAAGTGTCGCTGACCAGCGGGAAGCTACAGGAGTGGGGCATCACCGAGTTCGGCCTCGGGTGGGGCTACCTCGCCGCCCTGCTTCTCGTCCCGCTTTTCGTGTTCGTCGTGGGTCTCCTGATGGAGCGGTTCGTGGCGCGCCCGTTCTACGACCGCCCCGACACCGACCAGATTCTGGTGACGTTCGGCCTCGCCATCATCGTACAGGAACTGTTCCGCATCATGTTCGGGAGCAACAGCCTCCCGTTCCAGCAGCCCCAGCGGGTGCTCGCGTTCGGCGGGTTCGAGGGCATCCCCGTCTCCGGACCCGTGTCGCTGCCCATCGTCGGCAACTTCCCGCGGTGGCGGCTCTGGGTCATCGCCATCACGGCGGTGCTCGTGATAGTCGTGTACGCCCTCGTGGAGTTCACCGACTTCGGCCTCGTGGTCCGCGCGGGGACGCGCGACGCCGAGATGGTCCGCCTCCTCGGCATCAAGATAACCCGCCCCTACATCGTGGTGTTCGGCATCGGCGCGGCGCTGGCCGGCGTCGCGGGCGTGGTGGGCGGGCCGCTCAACGTCGTCAACCCCACGGTGGGCACCGACATCCTCGTGCCCGCGTTCCTGACCGTGGTCATCGGCGGCGTCGGCACCATCGCGGGCGCGGTGCTCGGCGGCCTCCTCATCGGGTTGGTGCAGGCGACGCTCATCGGCCTCCCGTCGCTGACCGTCGCGGGGTTCACCGTCAACTTCGCCCCGTGGGCGCAGGTGGGAATCTACGCGCTCGCCGCTGTCATCCTGCTGGTCCGCCCGCAGGGTCTGCTCGGCGACGAGGAGGTGACGCCATGAGCGACGACGAGACGGTGCGGGCGGGCGACGCCGACGCCGCCCACGGCAACGCCGGCGAGGGGTCGGTCGTCCCCGGCGCGACGTTCTGGCAGCGCTGGGACGGCATGCGCGACCACGAGGGGTTCGTCGCGGGCCTCTCGGCCGTGCTCATCGCGCTGTTCCCGTGGCTGTTCGCGCGCGCGCCGGTGGTGAGCGAGTACCTCCAGGGCTACCAGGACCTCGCCACCCTGATGCTCATCTGGGGCATCTTCGCCATCGGGTTCGACCTCCTGCTCGGCTACACCGGCCTGCTGTCGTTCGGCCACGCCGCCTTCTGGGGCGGCGCCGCCTACGCGGCCGGCGTGTTCTCCCAGTCCGTGTCGGGCGACCCGATTCTGATGGTGGTCGCCGGCACTGCGTTCGCGGTGGTGCTGGCGTGGGTGCTCGGCTTCCTGTCGCTGCGCCGCGGGGGTATCTACTTCGCCATCCTGACGCTGGCGTTCGCCCAGATGCTCTTCTACATGTCGTCGTCGCCGCTCGCGGGCATCACCGGCGGCGAGAACGGGTTCACCGGCGTCGAGACCGCCCCCCTGTTCGGGATGTTCGAACTCGGGTCCGAACTCCCCGCCCCCGTCGACGGCCTCATGGGCACGTGGCTCTACCTGTTCGTCGGCGTGTTCGCGTTCGTCTCCATCGTGACGGCCTACCGCATCCTCAACTCGCCGTACGGCATGGTGTTCCGGGCCATCCGCGAGAACGAACAGCGCGCCGAGTTCGTCGGCCTCAACGTGTGGCGCTACAAGCTGATGTCGTTCATCCTCTCGGGCGCGTTCGCGGGCATCGCCGGGAGCCTGTTCGCCATCCACGGGTCGTACGTGCCGCTCCAGTCGCTCTACTGGACCACGTCGGGCGAAGTCGTCATCATGACGGTGCTCGGCGGCGCGGGGTCGCTGTTCGGCCCCCTGCTCGGCGCGAGCCTGTACCTCTGGATCGAGAACATCTTCAGCGGGTTCCAGACGCTCCAGATTCCGTTCACCGGAATCGTGCTGATAGAGGAGGTGGGCGTCTACTGGCACCTCCTGCTGGGGCTGACGTTCGTGGTCATCATCTGGCTGTTCCCCCGGGGCATCTGGGGGTTCGTCGACGACGTGCGCGCGTTCGTCTCGGACGTCCTCCGGGGTGAGAACCGATGAGCGCGCTGTTGGAGACCCGCGACCTCGTGAAGGAGTTCGGCGGCCTCGTGGCCACCGACGACGTGAACCTCTCGGTCGAGGAAGGCGAACGCGTCTCGGTCATCGGGCCGAACGGCGCGGGCAAGTCCACGCTCATCAACCTCATCACGCGCCGCCTCGACCCGACCGACGGCGACATCCTGTTCAAGGGCGAGTCCATCGCCGGCCTCGACCCCCATCAGGTGGTCCAGCGCGGCGTCTCGAAGTCGTTCCAGACCGCCTCCATCTTCCCCGACCTCACGGTGCGGGAGAACGCGGAGATAGCGGCGCTGGCGGCCGAACACGGCTCGTTCGGCTTCAACTTCCTCCGCCACCGCGACGACCTGACGGAGGTCCACGAACTCACCGAGGAGACCCTCGACGCGGTGGGACTGCTCGGGCAGGCCGAGACCACCGCCGCGGACCTGCCGTACGGCGACAAGCGCCGCCTCGAAATCGGCATCGCGCTGTCGTCCGAACCCGACCTCCTCCTCATGGACGAACCCACGGCGGGGATGTCGCCCGAGGAGACCAAGTCCACGGTCGACCTCATCGAGGAGGTCAAGGAGCGACTCGGCCTCACGTTCGTCCTCGTGGAACACGACATGGAGATCGTGTTCAGCATCTCGGACCGCATCGTGGTGCTCAACCGGGGGCGCGTCATCGCCGAGGGGACGCCCGACGAGATACGCGGCGACCCGGAGGTTCAGGAGGCCTACCTCGGAGGTGTCGAACTGTGAGCCTGCTGGAACTCGACGCCGTCGACGCCTACTACGGCGAGAGCCACATCCTGCGCGACCTCTCGATGAACGTCGAGGCCGGCGAGATATGCGCGCTCCTCGGCCGGAACGGCGCGGGCAAGACCACGACGCTCCGCACCATCGCCGGCGCGACGCCCCCGGACGTGCGCGACGGCCACGTGCGCTTCGACGGCGAGGACATCACGAGCGTCCCCGCCGAGGACGTGTCCGTCCGGGGCATCTCGCTCGTGCCCGAGGAGCGGCGCATCTTCCCCAACCTCACCGTCGCGGAGAACCTCCACCTCGCGGAGGTGGTGCGCAACAAGTCCAACACGTGGGGGCGGAACCTCACGTTCAAACACGAGGGTGCCTCGACCGAGCAGATATACCGGGACTTCCCCCGCCTCGACGAACGCCGCGACCAGCGGGCGGGCACGCTCTCGGGCGGCGAACAGCAGATGCTCGCCATCGCGCGCGCGTTGAAGCAGAACACCGACCTGCTCATGCTGGACGAACCCTACGAGGGCCTCGCGCCGCAGATAATCCAGTCCGTCGAGGCAGCCGTCGAGCGCATCAACGACGAGGGGACCACGGTCCTCCTCGTGGAGCAGAACGCCGCGGCCGCCATCAACATCGCCGACCGGGCGTACGTCATCGACCAGGGCGGCATCGTGTTCGACGGGTCCGCGGAGGAACTCCGGGAGGCGGAGGACGTCCGCGAGCGGTACTTGGGGGTGTGACAGTGAGCGGCACACCCCCCGCCGGGGACGCGGACGCGAACGCGGGCGTGAGCGTCGACCCCGAGGCGGCCCTCGACGCCCTGATAGACGCCGGCGCGGTGGACGAGGCGGACGACGGCACCCTCTCGACCACCTCGGCGTTCGAGGACGCCCGCCGCGTGTACCACGACACCTACGCCGACGCCTCCGACGAGGTGTTCCGGGGGACCGTCGCGGACCTGTTCGACATCGACTCTGAAGCGGCCGCGGACCACGTCGAGAGCGGGAACGTCACCCGCGAGGAGGTGGTGGCGTACCTCTCGGTCCGCTCTTTCTTCGACGACCCGCCCGACTCCGAGACGGCGGCGGTGATGGCCCACCTCCTCGTCGAAATCGGGGCGGGGTCGCCGGTGCCGGCGTCGCTCAGCGAACTCGCCGACGACGAGTGGGACGCGTTCCTCGACGACCGCCCCGACGCGGTGGTGACCGTCTGGAAACGGTTCTGCGACCCGTGCGAGGCCACGAAGGCCGACCTCGACGCCATCCTGTCGGCGCTTCCCGACGGCGTGGCCGTCGCCGGCGTCGACGGCGAGGAGGTGCCGGCGTTCCGCCGCGAGTTCGGCGTCGACGCCGCGCCGGCGTTCTGCCTGTTCCGGGACGGCGAACTCGTCGAGACGCACACGGGGCGCGGACGGCCCGAAGAACTCTCCGAGCGGTTCGCGGCGGTCTACGGGGAGTAGAAGGGTCGCGTTACGCGCTTTCGAGCACGCCGGTGACCATCACGGGTCGCCCGGCGTTGAGGATCACCGACTGCGTGACGCTGCCGAACAGCGCCTTACCGGCGGGAGAGCGCTTGCGGCCGCCGATGACGATGAGGTCGGCGTCGTCGGCGTCGGCCGTCTCGATGATGGCCTCGGCGGGGTCGCCGCTGGACTCGGTCACGTCGAACTCGACCCCGGCCTCCTCCAGCAGGTCGCCCGCCTCGCGCACGGAGTGGACCTGCGTGGCCGACGCGCCCGACGGGTTGTCCGTGAAACTGTGGATGAGCGTGACGCGCTTCTCCGAACTCTGCCCCGGGAGATTCACGACTTCCCGTGCGCACGCGCGGGCGTGATCCTCGTCCTCGTCGACGCCTATCACGACGTGGTACATGGTTACTCCATCCAGTCGGACAGCTTAGTCCTTTGGGAGCAGTTCCCCCGCGAGACGGACTCACGAAACGGTGGGCGCGCCTACGTGCGCCCGTCGCTCGCGGCGTCGACGTCATCTACGTTCCGGGAGACGTAGACCACCGCGAGGAGGGGGACGCCGAGGACGACGGCGATGGTCAGCGCCCCGTAGGCCGCGAGTCCGAGCGGCGTCGCCGGGAACTCCACCAACAGCAGGAACTCCGGCGGCCGGACGTTCTCGACGACGCTCGCGATGAGGTACCCGGCGACGCCCGCGACGGCGACGAGTCCGCCGTAGAGAACGAGGACGAACCGGGGGCCACTGAGGCGTGCGGTCACGTCGGGGTTCGGGGCTGCGGCCGATTAGCCGTTGCGGTGTGGACCGATGCACCTTTGCTTCTCCCGACCCAACCCCGTATCGATGTCCGACAAGGACCTCCTCGGCATAGTGCTCGCGTCGATAGCCGTCCTGATGTTCGTCACCGGCATCGTCCTCGCGACGTAAGCGCGCCGAACCGGCCGACGCCCGCCCCGTGACGCACTCACAGTCGCCGGTGTTCGCACGCGCCACGCCGCACGTTCCGTCGCCTCGCTCTCACTCTCCACCTCACCGTCGCTTCAGCCGGTAGCCGCGGCTCCGCTCGAACGCGAGCGGTCGACGCGTCGTGAGAAAAGTCGAGTGAGAACGAAAACCGCGACTGAGAGCGGGGCGACCGTCGCCCGGCGTCAGTCGTCGGAGGGCTGACTGCCGTCGGCCACCGCCTCCTCGTCGCCGCCGTCGGCGATCTTGGTCTGGAGGCGGTGGTCGAACCACTGCCACTCCGCGGTGCGGAGGTTGTCCGGTTCGAGGTCCCACGGGTCGCCGTCCTCGACGCGCGGGCCTTCGAGCCACGACTGGACGATGTTCCAGACGAATATCAGCTGTCCGACGAGGAGCAGCAGCGCCCCGAGGGTGGCGACTTGGTGGAGCGTGGCGAACTGCGGGAGGTACGTGGCGTACCGGCGGGGCATGCCGCCGTACCCGAGCAGAATCATCGCGAAGAACGTGATGTTCGTGCCCGCGAACGAGAGCCAGAAGTGCCACTTGCCGAGACCACGCTGGTACCACCGGCCGGTGAACAGCGGGAACCAGTAGTAGATGGCCCCGAGACCGGCGAACGCGATGGCGCCCATCACGATGTAGTGGAAGTGTCCGACGACGTAGTAGGTGTCGTGGAGCACGAGGTCGACGGGGATGGACGCGAGGAACACGCCCGTGACGCCGCCGATTATGAAGTTAGAGACGAAGCCGATGCAGAACAGCATCGGCGTGGTCAGGCGGAGGTTGCCGTTCCACATGGTGGTTATCCAGTTGAACGTCTTCACCGCCGACGGGATGGCGATGGCGAGCGACACCGCCATGAACGACGCGCGGAGGCGCGGGTCGATGCCCGTGGCGAACATGTGGTGGGCCCACACGCCGAAGGAGAGCACGCCGATGGCGAGCGTCGAGTAGACGACGAACTTGAACCCGAACAGCTTCCGGCCAGCGAACCGCGGGAGTATGAGACTCACTAGCCCCATCGGGGGCAACACGAGGATGTAGACTTCGGGGTGGCCGAAGAACCAGAACAGGTGCTGCCAGAGGATGGGCGACCCGCCGCCGACCGTGAAGAACGTCGTGCCGAAGTTGCGGTCGAGCAGGAGCATCATGAGCGCGCTCCCCAGCAGGGGGAACGCGAACAGGATGAGCCCCGACTGGGTCAACATCGTCCACGAGAAGATGTCGAGGTTGGCCCACGTGACCGCCTCGGCGCGTTCGGTGAAGATGGTGGCGATGAAGTTGATGGCGCCCATCGTGGCGGAGACGCCGGTGAGGTGGAGGCCGAGGAGCATCAGGTCAACGCCCGCGCTGGCCTGCGCCGCGCTGAAGTTCCCGATAGACAGCGGCGTGTACATCGTCCACCCCGTCTGGGCGGGGATGACGCTCGGAATCGGGAAGAACCCGGCCCAGATGAGGAGCGCGCCCGGCGGGAGGAGCCAGAACGCGATGGCGTTGACGCGCGGGAACGCCATGTCGTCCGCGCTGATGAGAAGCGGGAGGAAGTAGTTCCCGAACGCCGCGATGATGGGCGTCCCGAACAGGAACAGCATCGTGATGCCGTGACTTGTCATCAGCGAGTTGTAGAACCCGGGTTGGATGAGCGTCGCGCTCGGGTCCAGAAGTTCGAGGCGCATCAGGACGACCATGATGCCCCCGACGGCGAACGCCGTCAGGCCGTAGACGCCGTAGAGCAACCCGATGTCTTTGTGGTCGACTGTGGTGAGCCACCGCATCAACCCGCCGGGTTTCTCCTCGTGCGTGACGACCTCCCCGCCGGTCGCACCGCCGCCTGCGAGAGGTGTGTACGTCCGCCAGTTCTCTACCCTCCCGAGCCAAGCGGCGACACCCACGAGAAGGAGCCCCATGAGCACCGTCAGCGCTATCTGCCCGTTTATCTCCATGCGTGGTTTGGGGTACGGCGACGCAAGGTAATGAAAGGTTCGGAGAGCGGTTCGTGAGTCGCCGGACACGACGGCGGAACGCACCGCTCTCCGGGTGCTGTCGGGCGTCGTGAAGCGCAGTCGCAGAACCGGCGACCCGAGGCGGCAGCGTCGAACGGCGTCACCGCCTCGGCGGGTCGGGGTGTATCGGCGACCGATAGCGGTTCGCCGACGACGTCGGCGGTCGTCTCAGTTCGCGCTCTCGTCGTCGTCCTCGTCGACGCCCTCCGACGCGCCTTTCGTCCCGGCTTCGTCCGCCGTCCCCGGTTCGATCTGCCCTTCGGTCCCGCTCCGGCCCTCGGCGCCGGTGTGGTCCGGCGTCCCGGTGTCGCCTTCGTCCTCACCCGGGTCCGCCTCGTCGGCGGCGTCGGCGTCGCCCTCGGCGGCCGCGGTGGCGGCGGCGTCGGGTTCACCTATCTCGGCGGGGTCGTCCTCGTCGCCGTGGCCGTGGTGTTCCGTCTCCAGCGGCTCCGCGCCCGAGACGCTGGCGCGGCCGGCGAGGTACACCTCGCCCTCCTTCTCGCTGCCCGCGATGGCCTTGCCCGAGAGGTACGTCAGGACCGCGAGGGCGACGAACGGAACGACGTGGAGACCCAGCGTGACGACCATGATGAGCGGGTCCGTGGCCATGTTCCACGGGTCGATGACGAGAACGTACGCGGTGAAGAAGAGGAGAATCCCGAGCGGAACGAAGTTGACCGTGAGGTCGAGGAGTGTGTCTTTGTCGAATATCTTCGTATCGGTCGTTCCCATGACCGGGGGTTGGCCACGGAGGTAAAATAGGTTGGTGGTTCCCGTCGGCGGCGCGTCTCCGGGGGCGGCGCGGCGGAACGCGAACGGGCGGCGCGACGACGGCGGTCAGACGGCGTGCGGGTCGTCGACGAACAGTTCGCCGGCCACGCCGCCGACGAGGAGGATGACCCCGGTGGCAATGATGGCGTACCCGCGCGTCACGAGGCCGATGTCGGTGAAGGCGAACGCCGCGCCGACGCCGAACAGGAGGACGGCGAACCCGACGAGCGCGCGCCACGGCGTCTCCACGTACCCCGACTCCCGTAGCATCCCGGCGACGCTACCGCAGAACAGCAGGAGACCGCCTACGGCCACCGGCGCGGAGTCGAACAGAATTCCCAGTTCCGAGAGGGGGATTCCGAGCGCGACGAACACCGGCCACGGACTGGCGCGCCGGTACTGGTCGCTGACTCCCGGTGTTTCGTCCATGCGTTCGGGTCGGGGCCGCGGGTACAAATCCCTTCGGACTCGGCGTCTCGAGGGCGGCGTCGCCGCGCCGGTCAGGGGACCGAGACGCCGTGTCGGGTGAGAAACTGACTGACCGCTTTTATCTCGACCGGACTACCGATGATTCGACACTCGCCGCCGCTGGGAGCGAACACGGTCACCTCGAACTTCCCCTCGAGGTCGTCGCGAAGTCCGTTCAGCGTTTCTGACGACAGCACTATCTGCGTGCTATCGCGGAGAGTGGCGGGGTCCGGCATTCCTGTCTCTATATTGACTTACACCACCGAGGCGTATAACCGTGTCGAAACGCTTGCCGGAACTTTTGTACGTTTATGCGTTAATTCTCATATTCGTAGGACATCCCAAACTCGAACCCACGTATAAGTGTTTTCGTTGCAAGGAATGTCCGGCGTCGAACGGTAGTTGTCGGTGTCGTCGCCGTCGTCGGGACGGAACGGGACGCGACGGCGGCGATTCGGTGCCGGCGACGTCGCCGTCGGGTCTCCTGACGCCCGTACCGAGAAGGAAAGGGTTTTTCGAGATACGCGGCCCAGACTGTAGTGATGGGACTGGAGGACGAGATAGAGGAACTCCGCGAGGAAATCTCCGAGACGCCGTACAACAAGTCGACCGAGGCGCACATCGGCCGTCTGAAGGCGAAGCTCGCGGAGAAAAAGGAGAAACTCGAGAACCAGTCCTCCGCGGGCGGCGGACAGGGGTACGCGGTGGAGAAGACGGGCGACGCCACCGTGGCCCTCGTGGGGTTCCCGAGCGTCGGCAAGTCGACGCTCGTGAACGCCCTCACCAACGCCGACAGCGAGGTGGGCGAGTACGAGTTCACTACCCTCAACGTCAACCCGGGTATGATGAAGTACCGCGGCGCCAACATCCAGATTCTGGACGTGCCGGGTCTCATCGAGGGCGCGGCTGGCGGACGCGGCGGCGGCAAGGAGGTGCTGTCGGTCGTCCGGACGGCGGACATCGTCGTGTTCGTACTCTCCGTGTTCGAGATAGAGCAGTACGAGCGCCTCCGGACGGAACTCTACAACAACAAGGTCCGCCTCGACACCTCGCCGCCCAGCATGTTCATCTCGAAGAAGGCCAAGGGCGGCATCCAGATAACCGCCTCCGACGACGTCTCGCTCGACGAGGACACTATCAAGGGCGTCCTCCGGGAGTACGGCTTCGTCAACGCCGACGTTACCATCCGGGGCGACCCCTCCATCGACGAACTCATCGACGGCATCATGGACAACCGGGTGTACCTCCCGTCGCTGGTCGCCGTCAACAAGGCCGACCTCATCGACCGCGACTATCTGCCGACGGTCGAAGAGAACCTGCGCGAGGTGGGCGTCGACCCCGACGACGCGGTGTTCATCAGCGCCCACGAGGAGAAGGGCCTCGACGCGCTCAAAGAGGAGATATGGGAGGGACTCGGCCTCATTCGCGTCTACATGGACAAGCCCGGCCGGGGCGTGGACTACGACGAACCGCTCGTGATACGCGAGGGCGAGACCGTCGACGACGCACTCGACAGACTCGGCGGGACCATGGACGAGCGGTTCAAGTTCGCTCGCGTGACCGGCCCGAGCGCGAAACACGACGAACAGCAGGTGGGCCGGGACCACGAACTCGCCGACGAGGACGTCCTCCGCATCGTAGCCCGGAAGTGACGCGAGGTCGCCTCGAACGCCCGCCGGGCGTACTGGCGCTCTCGTTACTCCCGTCGGAATCTATACGTTCTACCGGAGTGTTCGCCCGGACGTGCCCTCCACCAAGACGACCATCGGCGTCGTCGCAGCCGTCGCCCTCGTCCTCGCCGGGGCGACGACGGCCGGCGTCTTCGACACCGCACCGCCCAGCGACCCCCGCGCCGTCGACGTCGCGCGCCGGTCGGCGAACGCCACCGCGAACGTCTCGGCGTACTCCTTCACCGTCGGCGGCGAGGTGACCGCGCGGCGCGGCGGCGAGGAGCGACGCGCGACGTACGACGGCCGCGGCGCGTTCGACCGCGCCTCGCGGCGGTATTACGTCCACCTCGAACTCGCCGACGACGCGGAGACGCGGTACGTCCGCGGCCACCGCCTCTACCGTCCCTGCCCGATGTCACGGTACGTCAACGTCGAGAACGCGTCGTACGTCACCGACCTCCCGCGCAACCGGTCGTGGACCGCCTACACGATGCTCGGCGGGCAACGCCGCGTCGTCGACGTCTCGCGCCTCTACTACCGCGGCACCCGGACGCTCGACGGGAACGAGACGCACGTCGTTCGGGTCGTCCCCGACGTGGACGAACTCCGGCGACTCTCCCTCGGCGTCCCGCGCGAGGGGGCGGAGAGCCCCAACGCGGGCGCGAACGTCACCGCCACGACGTACGTCGACGCGACGACTCACCTCCCGCGGCGAATCGTCGTGCGCCGCCACCGCGGCGGGTGGGGCGAGCCGACTATCGACGAGCGCATCGTCTACGACTTCTCGTACGGCCCAGCCGACGTCCCTCGCCCCGACCGGACCGTCGAGAGCGAGGACGCCTGCCCGCGGCCCTGACTGGTCCCCCCGCCGCACGTCGCGTCGGGGTGGGCGGCCGCGGGAACGTCGTCTTACCTTGATACCTGTTAACATTTATCGCTCTTCGGATACAACTGTACAGGTCGTAGCCATGAGCCGAGAGATTCGCAACGAAGAGCTGACGTCGGTGGACGAGACGTCGGTGCACGAGGTACTGATATCCGTCCGATTGGTGCTCGCGGCGATGGTGAGCGGGCTGGTCGGGATGGTGCTGATGATGCCGCTGTTGGTCGGGGTGCCGGTGCTGTTCGGCGTGTTCCGGACGGAGCCAATCGCGCAGTTCGCCGACTTCGGCGGCGCGTTCTTCGGTCCGGGACCGCCGCTCCTCCTCGTCGGCGTCGCGCTGTTCGTCGTCGGCGGCATGACCGTCCTCCCCCTGATGTTCCTCGTCGTGGGGGCGTTCCTCCCCCCGGAGCGCCCGCGGTTCGCCCGGGGGATGACGTTCGCCACCATCGTCTGGTCCGGGTTCCTGCTCGGGTTCTGGCCGGGCGAGGGACTCGTCGCCGTCTCCCTCTTCGTCGTCGTCTCGCTCGTCGCCCACTGGGTCTACGGCGCGACGCTCGGCTACCTGCTCGACCATTTCGCCGAGATTCCACAGCACGACGTATGACGGGCGACCCCCGGCCGTCCCCGCGGACGCCCGGGCGCGGAGCGGACCGCCTCGCCGGACCGGCCGCCGGGCGGGACCTCCCCGGTCCGTCCCTCGGCGGCGCGCCGCGGGCGGACGAGTCGGCGTACGCCGTACCGGACGGCGACGCACCGAGCGCGCGGTGTCCGTACTGCGGCCGCCCGTTCGGGCGAGTGCGCCTCCGCCGACTCCACGTCGGCGAGCGACACCGCGACGAGTGCACCGACGCCGAGCGCCGGGCGTACGAGTCGGCGTACGACGAGGAGTCGGACGACCTGTTCGTCTACCAGATTCGGCTCGTCGCCGCCCTCGTCGTCCTCTTCTTCGTCTTCGTCTACACGTACGCGCTCGTCTTCACCCTCTGAGGGCGCCCGCTCGACGCGCACCCCTCGGCCTCCGCCAGCGCTAAGTAAGTCCATTGGTAACATACAACGTTAGAGCATGATTCCCACCTCGTACCTCGTGAGCACGCTGGTGATGGGCGTGCTTCTCGTCGTGCTGGCCGTCGCTGTCGGGCGCGCGAGCGTCGGGCGGCGCTACCGGGTCGTCCCGGTGGACCTCGCGGTGACCGACCGCGGCCGTGCCGGGCGCCGCCCGCCGCGGTGGGAGCGGGTGGGCGTCGGCGTCCTCCTCCTCCTCGTCGCGGCGGGGGTCGGCGGACTGCTCGTCGCGGGCGCGACCGACGCCCTACGCGAGAACGCGTGGCTGGCGGCGGGCGGCATGCTCGGGGCCGTCGTCGTCGGCTACCTCGCCTGGGGCGTCCACCACTCCGTCAGGTACCGCGGCCGGCCCAACTCCGTGGCCGTCGGGATGAGCGTGTGGGCGCTCGGCCTGCTGTTCGTCGCCGCGGTGGCGGCGAAACTCGTCCTCGCGTGAGCGCGCCGCGGCGGCCCGGCCCGGTTTAGTCCGACCCGGAACCGAGCGCGGACCCCACCGTCACGACGGCAGGATGGAGTAGGCGGCGGCCATCGTCAACACGAGCGCCGTGAGGAGACCGCTCAGGAACAGGAACGTGAGCGACTGCGGCTCCCAGCGCAGGTGCTGGTAGTATGCCGCCACGAGGACGGCTTTCACCACCGAGAGCGCGAGGATGACCCCCAGCGCGACCCAGTAGGCGCTCTCCAACAACCCCGTGAACTCAACGAGGACCTGTGCCGTGGCGAAGGCGAACAGCCCCGCGTACACCGCCGTGTAGAGTTTCGTGCGTGTCATGGAATCACCTACAGGATGTAGAACAGCGGGAAGAGGAACAGCCAGACGATGTCGACGAAGTGCCAGTAGAGGCCGAAGTACTCTATCGGACGCTCGTCGTCGAGGTACGCGCCGCCCCACGCCCGCGCGAGCATGTACCCCACGATGAGGAGGCCGATGACCACGTGCGCCGCGTGCAGGCCCGTCGTCAGGAAGAACGTCGACGTGCGGACGTTCGTCGACAGCCACAGGCCCTCGTGTAACAGGTCGAGCCACTCGACGGCCTTGTTCACGAGGAACCCCACGCCGAGGAGGAGCGTCGCAGACAGGCTAGCGACCACCCCCCGTCGGCTCCCTTTCTCCGCCGCGACGAGGGCGAGCACCACCGCGAAACTGCTCGTCAGGAGCAGGTACGTGTTGACGAGGCCCGGTACGGGGTCGTGGGGGACGGGCTCCCACCCCGTCCAGCCGGCCGCGACGCGGATGAACACGTACGACCCGATGAACGCCCCGAACAGCACCACGTCGGACGCGAGGAATATCCAGACGCCGGTCTTGACGTTCTCGACGCCCTCGAACGGCCACCGCTCGGCCGCGGCCATCTCCGAGACGCGGAACGACTCCCGGCCGAACGCGACGAACGCGACGGCCCCGACGGCGAGACCGAGGACGGTCAGCGCCGCGTACCCCGGCCCGCCTCCCCGGAGCCCCGACAGCCCCGCGAAGGTGAGAAGCGACGCGACGCCGACGACGAACGGCCACGGACTCGCGTGGCTGTCGTGGCCGTCGTGACCGCCGCTCGTGCCGGCGGCGTCGGCGTCGACCGTCACGGTGCCGCCGTCGGCCGTCCGCGCCGCCTCGACGGCACCCGCCGGTTCGGCGTCGCGCGAACGGAACTCCAGCGTGCCGCTGGCGTAACTCGGGCGGCCGGGGAAGTTCTCGAGCGGCGGCGGGGAGGGGACGGCCCACTCGGCCGTGGTGACGTGCGCCCACGGCGCGTCGCCCGCCTCCTCGCCCTCCCACAGGCTCTTGTAGAGGTTCCAGAACATGACGAGAAACGAGAGGCCGAGGACGAACCCGCCCACCGTGGCGAGGCGGTGCCACGGCGTGAACGCGGCGTCGTACTGGAACACCCGCCGCGGCGTCTCCCAGACGACGAACATCGGGAAGTAGAGCAGGTTGAACCCCACGAAGTAGAGCGCGAAGTGGACCCGGCCGAGGAACTCGTCGTACATCCGGCCGGTCATCTTGGGGTACCAGTAGTAGAGCCCCCCGACGAGGGCGGTGACGCCGGCCACCATCACGTAGTGGAAGTGGGCGACCACCCAGTAGGTGCCGCGGAACTCGTAGTCGAGGACGACCGCGCCGAGGAACACGCCCGTGATGCCGCCGACGATGAACAGAACCAGCGCCCCGAAGGCGAACAGGAACGGCGTCTCGAACCGTATCCGGCCCTTGACCAGCGTGTAGATGAGCGCGAACACCATCAGGTCGAACGGCAGTGAGATGCCGATGGTCGTCGCCATGAACAGCGTCTTCACTTGGAGGTTGATGCTGGTGAGGAACATGTGGTGCATCCAGACGGCGAAGCTCTGGAGCGCCACGAGCACCATCGCGAGGACGAACCACTTCCGGCCCACCAGCCGCCGGCCCGAGAACGTCTGGAATATCTCGGCCATCGCGCCGAGGGCGGGGAAGAACACGATGTACACCTCGGGGTGCCCGAAGAACCAGAACAGGTGCGCCCAGAGGAGCGACCCGCCCTGCGTCGTCTGCGCGAAGTACTGCGTCCCGAGGACGCGGTCCGACGAGAGAATCAGGAGCGCCGCGAGCAGCGCCGCGAACGCGAACAGCATCATCCAGACCGTCAGCAGGATGGACCACGTGAAAAGCGGGAGCCGTCGGAGCGTCAACCCGGGCGCGCGCATCCGGTGCATCGTGGTGAGGAAGTTCACGGACGAGACGGTCACGGAGACGACGAACAGCGCCAGCGCGAGTACGGCCGTGGTCGCGCCCACCTCCGGCATGTACTGCGGGAGGTTGAGCGGCGCGTACATCGTCCACCCCCCGGAGAAGCTCCCGCTCTGGAAGAACGAGACGCCGAGCAACACCCCCGACGCGAGGTAGAGCCAGTAGCTCAGGGCGTTCAGACGGGGGAAGGCGAGGTCCTTCGCGCCTATCTGGAGGGGGACGACGTAGTTGGCGAACGCGAACGCGAACGGCGAGAGGAACCAGAATATCATTATCATGCCGTGGACGGAGACGGCCTGATTGTACGCGAGGGGACCGAGGAGCCCCTCGCCGGGCGCGCGCGGCGACCACAGTTGCACCCGCATCAGCAGCGCCAGCACGCCCCCGAAGACGAGGAAGAAAAGCGAGGTGACGAGGTAGAGGATTCCCACGTCCTTGTGGTTCGTCGTCACCAGCCAGCGCTTGACCGACGCCATCGGCGGGAGTTCCTCGACGGTCGGCAGCCAGCGGTCGACGACTCCCGAAGTCCCGGTCCGGTCCCGTCGCTCCCTGCGTAGTTCGGTCCGCACCTGCCCGCCGGCCGCCTCGGTCCGCTCGCGGCCGCCGTCCGCCGACCGGACGCGCTCGGCGTCCCCGTCCTCGGGGCCCGGGA
This sequence comes from Haloferacaceae archaeon 50, assembly GCA_046097085.1. Lineage (GTDB taxonomy): Archaea > Halobacteriota > Halobacteria > Halobacteriales > Haloferacaceae. The sequence continues at coordinate 1,521,646 of CP175567.1, forward strand.
CGTCGGTCGTCACGCTACCACCCCCGCGTTCGCCGGGGTGGCGTTCCCCGCCGCGCCGCCGGCCGGGGTTCCGTTCCCGCCGCCGGTCGGCGTCGACTCGGAGGTGTTCGCGTACCACTCGCGGAACGCCTCCGGTTCCATCACGACCACGTCCGCGTACATGTAGCTGTGGCCCGTCCCGCAGAGTTCGTAACACTGCGCCCGGTAGGTGCCCGTCTCGTCGGCGACGAACCACGTGTTCGTCGTCTGCCCGGGTATCGCGTCGGCCTTCGTCTTGAACGCCGGGATGCCGAAGTTGTGGAAGACGTCGCGCGACGTGACGGTGAGTTCCGTCGTCCGCCCGCGCGGCACCCGGAGCGTCGCGTTCCGGTGGCCGTTCGGGTAGACGAACTCCCAGCCGAACTGGTAGCCCTCGACGCGGACTTCGAGGGAGTCGGTCCGCTCCTCGGGCGCGGCTTCGACGTACAGGAGGGAGGTGTACGTCCACGCGATGAGCGAGACGACGATTATCGCGCTCAGGAAGAGCGAGACGAACAGTTTCCGACCCTTCCCGCCGCCCGACGGGAGTTCGCCGAGTCGCGGCCGGTCGGCGTCGGCCACCTCGGACCGGTCGGCGCCGCGTCGGTACCGGTAGGCGGTGTAGAGCATGTACCCGACGACGACGACGCCGACCGCCGTCCCGAGGAGGAGAAAGACGTCGTAGATACGGCCGAACAGTTCTTCAGGCGTCCGTCCCGCCTGCGCGGCGACCGTTCCGAGGGCGGTGAGTGGGCGAATTACGTTCATGGTCGACCATGATATACCGTCCTCTAACTCGCCGGCACCGCCACTTAGGGATTTTGGTACGTTAACAATTGTCACGAATATCTGTGACGACGACGCGTACTGCGCGTTGCCCGTCCGGGGCGCGCGGCCCGCCGCGTCCGCGTCGAGCGGTGCGTTCAAACCTCGCCGACCCGTCGTCGGCGCATGGGTACGTCACCCGCCCGCCGCCGACTCGTCGCCCTCCTCGCGCCCCTCGCCGCGCCGTGGAACGTGGCCGTCGTGGAGACGGGTTTTCTCACCCTCGTCTTTCCGTGGGGGCTCGTGACGCCCGGGAACCCGTCGGTCACGACGCTCTACGACTACCTGTTCGTCTACACCGGCGGCCTACCCGCGTACCTCCGGGCGTGGCCCGCGAGCGTCGGCCTCTACCTGCTGGCGCTCTGTTTCGCCGCCGCGGGCGCGGCGACGGGGCGCGACGACCGGCGGGTCACGGCGGGACTGCTGGCGCTCGCGGGGACGGCCCACATATCGTTGGCGCTCGGGTTCTCCGTCCAACCCGGCCGCTACGCGGTGCCCACCGGGACGCTGGTTCTGGGGGCCGCGGCGTGGTGGTACTACCGCCGGGCGCCGCGGGACGGGGACGCGGCGTAACCCGCCGCTGGGCGGTCAGCGTTCCGGTTCCGGTATCCTTTTTCGCCGCGGCGAAGAACGAACGGACATGTCCGGCGTACTCGACCACACCATGATGCGCGTCGAGGACCTCGACGCGTCGCTCGACTGGTACGGCGACCACCTCGACTACGAGGAGAAGGGGCGGTGGGAGGCGGACACGTTCACCAACGTCTACCTCGCCCCCGAGGACGTCCACGAGGAGGGCGCGATGCTCGAACTCACCTACAACCACGACGACCGCACCTACGAGATGGGCGACGCGTGGGGCCACATCGCGGTGCGGGTCGACGACGTGTACGACGCCTACGAGGAACTCATGGACGAGGGCGTCGAGGACTACCGCGACCCCGACTCCTGCGGCGGGTCGTACGCGTTCGTCGAGGACCCCGACGGCCACGAGGTCGAGATAGTCGAACGCGACCACGGCGAGAAGTGGAGCCTCGACCACACCATGATTCGCGTCGAGGACGCCGACGAGGCCCTCGGCTTCTGGACCCGGAAGTTCGAGTACACCGAGGTGCCCGGCCGGTGGGAGGCGGACACCTTCGCCAACTACTTCGTGAAGCCGAAGGACGCCGCCGAAGAGGCGATGGCGGTCGAACTCACCTACAACTACGGCGGCCGCTCCTACGAGATGGGCGACGCGTGGGGCCACCTCGCCGTCCGCACGGACGACCTGCACGACTACTGGGAGACGCTGATGGAACGCGAGGCCGAGGACTACCGCGACCCGGCGTCCTGCGACGACCGGTACGCCTTCACGAAGGACCAGGACGGCCACGAGATAGAGATACTCAACCCCGAGAACCAGGACTGAACCCGTCCGCTCGGCCCCGCCCGTTTCCCTTCCTCGTTTCGCTCTCGTTTTCGCGCTCCGTCGTTCCGGTGAGTCGCCCGTCTCTCCCGACGGCGAACCGTCGCCGCCGCCCGTCGCCGACCGGTTCTGTCAGCCGGCGATGTAAACGACTCCGACTGACACTAGTCAGAGACAGTCTGTCCAATTAGTAATTCAGGTACTATTGGTATACATACGCCACAGCTCTCGAACACGGTCTCTTCGTGCGTTCGTAGATTCACGATCCGTTTAATTTTGCACAAAGTATTTACCGAAATGAACCGCCAGTTACCCTTACCCCTACCCGCAGTGACTGCGCCGAGTCCCCGTCTCGTACGGGGGAAAGGTGCGTCACGCATCACCACACTAATCAAGCAAACCATGACAAGCACGACAATGAAAGTACGCGCGGCATTCCTCGCCGCACTGATGGTTCTCTCCGTGTTCGCGGGAACCGTCGCCTTCGCGGGGACTGCTGCCGCGGCGAGTGCGTCGGTCTCCGACGCGACGCACGTTTCGGTGGACGCATCGTACACACAACAGCGCGTAGCGCTCGACGTCACCGGGAGCAACAACCTCACGGTCGGCGTCTCGGGCGCGACGAACGTACAGCTGACCGACGTGAAGGCGCAGGGCTTCACGTACGACAGCGTGGTGGAGAACGACAACGGTTCTCTCACCCTCGTCGGCGTCGGTAACGTCGGCGGGAGCGACGAGTACCTCACTCTCACCCACGACACGACCGACGCCTCGACCGGCTCGGCCCAGATAACCATCAACGGCAACGACGCCCAGCAGTTCCAGCTCGTCGACGAGGACCCGGCGACCGCGTTCGCCGTCGGCGGTAGCACCTTCTGGCAGGGCCAGGGCGTCTACTTCGAGGCCCAACAGGCCGGGACGTACCAGATCCGCCAGGTCGACACCAGCGGTAACACCGACGACGTCGGCAGCCTCGTGACCGAGTTCGCGGTCGGCAACGACGGCGTCTACGTCATCGACACCGCTCAGTCGACCATCCAGACCGGGCAGGAGTACGTCATCACGAACAGTCAGGGTCAGATCGTCCAGACCAACCAGCTCGGCCAGCGCACCGGCCTCGCCGACAGCACCGAGCAGAACATCAACAACGCGGCGTGGGCGGTCCAGACACAGACCCTCTCCGCCCAGTTCGACGAGAGCGAGGTCAGCAACCAGGGCGCCGCCGAGGCCACCCAGACCTTCGTCGAGCTCTCGTCTAACCGCGCGAGCTACGACGTGACGGTCAGCGCGAACAACCTCGACGAGGACGACCTCCAGAACGTCTTCAGCGGCTTCCAGGGCCAGCGCGTCGTCTCGACCGACGAGGACGCCGGCACCGTGACGCTCTCGCTCTCCGACGCCGACGGGGAGGTTCAGGCCGACTTCTCCGGCGTCGACGCGGACGACTACCAGTTCACCTTCGAGGGCGCGGACACGAACACGTCCACGACGGCGAACGTCACCGTGACCGAGACCGGCGGCGAGGTCTCGTTCGCCGGTCCCGTCACTCAGCAGCGCGGTGACATCGCCACCATCAACACCACTCTCGAGGACGCCGACACCGGTTACATCCAGATCGGCTCGGACGACGTCGGCTACAACGTCACACTCGAAGTCAGCGACGGCGGCGACGGGCAGGTCGGCATCGACATGAACACGTTCCAGGCCGGCCGCGTCTCGGACGAGTCCACGGCCTTCAGCCTGACCGAGGACAGTCAGGACGACAACGACGAGATCGTGAACGTCTGGCGGCACTCGAGCCCGCTCGAATCGCCGCTCGAGGCCGGCACCTACGACCTCGCGGCGAGCACCGAGTCCGCGTCCGCCGACAACGGTCAGACGATCACGGCCGAGGACAACCTCGGCACGCTCAACCTCCAGGAGCGGGGTACGCAGGGCGTCCAGGTCTGGACCGCGCCCGGCAACGCCGACTACGACGACCAGCAGGAGCTCCTCCAGCAGGTCAACCAGACCGGCAACGTCGCGCAGGGCGACCTCGCCGTCATCCAGCTCCAGGCCTCCGGCATCTACGGACAGCTGACCGGCGACAGCGCCTCGGAACTCCGCGAACAGCTCTACAACGAGTCTAACGGGTTCATGCTCACCATCGAGGAGGCCAACCCCGGTGCGAACCAGGACGCCCTCAAGCTGGCCATGAACTCCCAGGCAGTCACGAACGTCTACGAGGACGACCAGAACAACTCCCTGTACGTCGTGGTCGACACGGCCCAGCAACCCAACACCGTGTCGGGCGCCTCCTGGAACTGGGAGGCCGACGAGGAGTACACGGCCTCCTGGACGCTCAACGAGAGCAACCCCATGATCGAGGCCGACGACGAGACCGAAGGCGTCGATGAGGAGACGGCCGAGCAGACCTTCTCCCTCGTCGAGGCCGACGCCTCGTTCGACAACCTCAACCAGAACGACGAACTCGAGATCCCCGCCTCGCAGAGCGCGACGGTCTCGGGTACGACCTCGCTCGCGCCCGGTTCGGAGCTGACCATCCGCGTGCGTAGCGACGACTCCGCCACCTCGGCCTTCCTCAAGACGGTCGAGACCACGGTCAACACCGACGGTACGTTCTCCGCAACCCTCGACATGAGCGACGTCGAGCCCGGAACGAACTTCACGGCAGTCGTCCGCACCGCGGGCGGCGACCGCCTCGGTGACGAGGTCGACGGCGTCGTTGTCCAGCAGGCGGAGACGGAGACCCCGGCCGAGACGGAGACCCCGGCCGAGACGGAGACGCCCGGCGTGACGGAGACGCCGGCCGAGACCGGTACGCCGGCCGAGACGACCGCCGCCGGTGGCGAGACGACGACTACCGCCGCCGCCGGCGAGACGACCACCACCACCACTACCACCACGGCCTCTGGCGGCGGTGGCGGCACGACGACCACCACGCAGCAGACGCCCGGCTTCGGTGCCGTGGTCGCGGTGGTCGCACTCCTCGCGGCCGCGCTCCTCGCAGTCCGCCGCGAGAACTGACGACGCCGACAGCTAACTACCGGGACTCGCGGTCGAGTTCCGGCCCCCGTGGACCTCTTTATCGCGTCGCTCGCCCCGGAGCCGCGGCGCCGTCCCGAAGTAGCGGACCGGACGGGACCGGCCCGGACGGACTGGGCCGAGCCGTCGAACGACAAGGGATTTATTCGGACGCCGCCTTGGCCCCCGTATGGTCGGGGCCCTCACTGACGCGCTCGCGTGGGTAGTCGTCGGTCTGTTCGTGACCGGATGGCTGCTCGCGGACCGCGACCACGACGCCGCACGCTACGCGATGGTCGCCGGGTGGGTCGGCTTCGCCGCGTTCTGGGCGCTCCTCTTCCCCCACTTCGCGTTCGTGAAGAAGAGCTTCGTCGAGGGCTTCCTCTCGCTGGCGGCCGTCCCGGCGACGCTGTACGCCGGGTGGCTGCTCTACTCCGGGCGCGACTCGCTGTTCGTCCTCTCGCGTGCGGTGGCCGCGATGGGGCTGGTCTACCTCCCGTTCGAGACCATCCCCGCGTTCGCCGTCGGCGGCGTCCACGTCCCCGCGCCGCGGGCGGTGCTCATCGAGACGGTGGCGGCACAGACCGGGTTCCTCATGGGCGTATTCGGCTACCACCCGACGCTCATGGCGGGCGACGCGGGCTACATGAACATGTACCAGTTCGTGCTCGCGAACGGCCACCGCATCCGGTTTCAGGTGGTGCTCGCCTGCACGGGCATCGGGAGCATGGCCATCTTCGCCGGCCTCATCGCGGCCGTGCGCGCCCCCCTCCGCCGGAAGGCGCGCGCCCTCGGTATCGCCATCCCCATCATCTACGCGCTGAACCTCCTGCGGACCACGTTCATCGGCATCACGTTCGGCAACCAGTACCTGCAGGTGTTCGTCGACGAGGTGCTGTTCCTGTTCGGCTCCGACAACCCCTACCTCGTCTCCTTCTTCCTCTCGGACCGAGTCATCAGTCAGGTGCTCGCGGTGGTGGCGCTGGTGGGCATCACCTACCTCGTGGTGCGCGAACTCCCGGAACTCCTCGTGGTCATCGAGGACATCCTCTACATGGTGACCCGGGAGGAGTACGATCTCGCGGAGGCGCTCGACGTGCCTCGCGGCCGCGTCCCCGACGGCGGCCGGACGCCCGCCGAGTTCGGGGACCCGACGGCGGCCGAGCGACCGGGGACGGAGGCGGAGGCAGGGTCGGACCTCGACCCCGGCGCCGACGCCGACGCGAGGGCCGGGGACCGAGAGTGAGGTGACGTCCGTGCGGCCGCGACGGGCGGCCGCGCGCCGCTACTCCGCGTCGAGGAGTTCGTCTGGCGCGCCGCCGAGCGTTCCGAGCGCGTCGGCCTCGACGTGGTGGAGGTCGCCCGGCACGACGAGGAGGTGGAGCGGGTCGCCGAAGTCGCGGTCGGCGAGCGCCGAGAGGCGGTCCGCGGCCACCACCGGGTCGGGACTGCCGGCGCGGGCCACGGCCACGGCGAGGCGGTCCTCCCAGCCCTCCGCCAACATCCCGGCGGCCACGTCGGCGGACATGTACTCGTCGCGGTCGGCCTTTATGTCGAGGTAGACGAGGGTGTGGAGGCCGCGTTCGAGGTTGGCCTCTATCGACTCGACGACGCTCGCGGGCACGTCGTAGTCGTCCGGCGCGCCTGCGCCGGCCGCGTCCGTGCTCCCCCTGTGGGCGTACGGGAACGGGAGCGTGACCGCCTTCCCGAAGCGGTAGTTCTGGAGGCCGGTGAGACCGCTCGCGGCCGACTGCGCGGTCACGCCGTGGACGACGCGCGTCTCGACGCCGCGCTCTATCGCCCGGAGGCGCAGGTCGACGTGCGTGGTGGATATCATGGTGTCGCCCGCGGTCAGGAACGCGACGTGTCTCTCCTCGGCGGCGTCGAGTATCGGCTCCGGGTCGCGTTCGACGCCCGCCCGGTCGCGCACCTCGATGTCGACGCCGTGGTGGTCTTCGAGTTCTTCGACCGTCGCGCCGACGAGTTTGCTGGTGTAGAACTCCGCGAAGGCGCGGTCGACCTCTCCGAGGACGTCGCGCCCCTCGACCGTGATGGAGCGCTCGTCGTAGAGGCCGAGTCCGACGAAGGTGAGCATACCCGGAGGTGTCCCCCGCCGCGCTAAAGGCTTCGCGTTCGGCGTCCGGCGGTGGTGTCGGGTCTGCGTGCGACGCTCACTCCGCGGCGGCGAGGTCGTACTCGCTCGCACGGCGGCGTATCTCGGCGGCGTCGGCCGTGAGGAGTTCGCCGTCGTCGTACACCACCTTGCCGTCGACCATGGTGAAGCGCACGTCGTCGCCGTGGGCGGCGAACGCGAGGTGCGAGAGGACGCCGTTGACGGGCGTCGCCCGGGTCACGTCCGTCGTGAGACCGACCACGTCCGCCTTCCAGCCCTCCGCCAGTCGGCCCACCTTCTCGAACCCCGCGGCGCGCGCGCCGTTCTCCGTCGCCATCTCGAACACCGTCTCGGCCGGGAGCGTCGTCGGGTCGAGGGCGTCCACCTTCTGGAGGAGGCTGGCCTGTCGCATCTCGGTGAACGGGTCGAGCGTGTTGTTGCAGGGCGGGCCGTCGTTGCCGAGGGCGACGTTGATGCCCCTGTCGAGGTAGTCGGGTATCGGCGCGATGCCCGACGCGAGCTTCATGTTCGAGGACGGGCAGTAGGTGACGTGGGTCCCCGTCTCGGCGAGCACCTCGCGCTCTCCCTCGTCGGTCCAGACGCAGTGGGCCAGCACCACGTCCTCGCCGGTCAGTCCGACCTCGTCCAGCCAGTGGACGTTCCGCATGCCCGTCTCCTCCTCGACGGTCCGAATCTCGTCGCGGTTCTCGCTGGCGTGGGCGTGGATGCGCACGCCCTCGTGGGCGTCGGCGAGTTCGCGCGCGCCGCGCAGGCACTCCTCGGTGCACGAGACGGCGAACCGCGGCGTGACGGCGTACCGGACGCGGCCGTCGGGCGCGTGGTACCGCTCGATGAGTCGCTCGCTCTCGGTCAGCGCCTCGTCCGCGTCCTCCATCAGTTCCTCGGGGGAGTCCTTGTCCATCAGCACCTTGCCGAGTCGCCCCCGGATGCCCATCCGCTCGGCCGCTTCGAACGCCTCGTCGGCGTGGCGCACCGAGAGGTGGTCTATCGCGGTGGTGACCCCCGACGCCAGCAGTTCGGCGTAGCCGAGTTCGGCCGCGAGGCGCATCCCCTCGGCGTCGAGTTCCGCCTCCATCGGGAGCACGTGGTCGTACAACCAGTCGAGGAGCGAGGTGTCGTCGGCGATGCCGCGCCCGAGCGACTGGACGGAGTGGACGTGCCCGCCCACGACGCCCGGCGCGACGACGTCGTAGCTCCGCCGCTCGTGGTCGGGGTAGGCGTCCGCCACCTCCGTCCGGTCGCCGACGGCGACGATGCGGTCGTCCGCCACGACGACGGCACCGTCGTCGACGACGGTGCCGGCGTCAGCGACGACGGTCCCTTCGAGTAGCATACCACCGAGACGACAGTCGGCGAGCGTGGAAATATCTGCTGTTCCGCGCGCGTCGACGCGGGCCGACCGGACGCGACGCCGCCGGCGTCCTCCCGACGTGGCAGTCGACGGACCGCCCGACGCCGGACGAGGCAGAAGAAATATTCAAACCTGACTCAGATACAATTAAGATGGCAGAGTTCTCTCGTCGGAGTTTCCTGCAAGGAAGTATCGCTGGTGGACTCGTCGGCTACGTCGGGTCCGGCGTGGGGAGAGGCGACGGTGCGAGCAGAGACGTGTCCGGCGGGGCGAAAGACGACGAGGGGACGCCCCCGTTCGCCGACCTCTCTCGGACGGTAGTCACGTCGACGAGGGAGCTACAGGCCGCGTTCGAGAACCTCTCGCCGGGGGAGACGGTGCTCATCTCGCCGGAAGGAGCCCCGTACCGGACGACCGAGTGGCTGGACGTCGACGTGGACGGGGTGACCGTGCAGGGGCCGGGCGTCGAGAACCTCGTCCGGCCCGCGGACGGGGCGAACGTTGGCGGTATCCGCGTCGGTCACAACTCGGCGTGTTCGAACGTGCGGGTTCGCGGCGTGGGCTACCACGGCAACCCGTCGGGACAGGACGACGACGCCCTCCGCCTCCACGGCATCGTCGTCCGCGACGCCGAAAGCGTCACGCTGGCGAACAACTACGTGACGCGCACTCACCCTTACCACGTCCACGGGCGCGGCGGAAGCGGCATCAGCGTCGAACGCGACGCGGTCGGCGTCCGCATTCAGAACAACCGCATCTACGACATCGGCGACCGAGGGGTCCAACTCGCCGGCGAGGGTATCCTCGTCTCTGGCAACGTCGTCACCCACGGCCTCGACCGGTCGGTGGCGATGGACCTCTGGCCCGCCGAGGACCGGGTCTATCAGGCGCGCCACGTGTCGGTCGTGGGCAACTACCTCGGCCACAACTCCGAGGGGAGTCTCACCGGCGTCGGCGGCGCCCCCCAGCGTGAAGACCGGGGATACTACACCATCGCGAACAACGTGGGCTTCGGCCCGCACAAGTGCTTCTGCCACCTCGGATTCCGCGGACACGCGAAGAACGTGACCGTCGTCGGCAACGTGAGCGTCCGCGACAGCGACGACGCTCAGCAGGAGTCGGGCATCAACCTCAACACCACGAACGTCAGGAACGTGGTGGTGGCGAACAACGAACTCTACGACTACGCGCTCAGGGGAATCAACGTCGACGACGGCGTCAGGGAGTTCACCGTGACCGGCAACCTCGTGAGCGGTCCCGGCGAGGCGGGCATCCGCGTCGCCGGCCGACACGGCACCGTCGTGAACAACAGCGTCGTTCGTCCCGCCCGGCAAGGGGTCTTCCTCGACGGCGGGCGCGGCGTCACGGTGAACGGCAACCGCGTCCGCGGGGCCGGCCGGGCCGGCATCGCCGTCGGCGAGGACGACCCGACGCACCACCGAATCCACGGCAACTACGTGTTCTCGTGGGACCGCGAGAACACCGGCGCTCCGGCCGTCATCGTGCGGGCGCACGCGAACGCGATTGCGGACAACTACGTGCGGAGCGAAGGCGGGAACGGCGGCCCGGCCATCGCCGACCGGACTCGGGGCGGCGAGAACGTCTACGCCGACAACTACGCCACCGGCTCCGACCCGTGGGCCATCGACGACCCCCGAGCGGTGACGCGCGACAACACCCCGGCGCTCGGGGCCTACCGCGGTCTGTCCGGCGACGGCGGGTCCGTCTCCGTGGAGTTCGACCGGCCGCACGCGCGACCGCCGCGGCTCTCGTACGGACGCCGCGGCGGCGGCATCCGGGGGGTCACCTACGAGACGGACCGGAGCGGGACCGTCACCGGCGTGACCGTCGAGACGGCCGACGAGAAGGCGGTCGTCGACCTGTTCGTCGGCTACTGACGCCGGCCCCGTCTCGCGGACGCGGACGAGACGGGTCGCGCCGCCGACCGGGGACGGCGGGCGGTCGTTCCCTTTCTTCCACCCCCGTCGGTGCGAAAGCGTTACGCTCGGTCGGCGCATGACGGTGGCAATGTCTCCCAAGGGAAGGGTACGCGTGCTCTTGGCGGTGGCGGTCGGACTGTCCGCCCTCGTCGTGGTCGTCGGATACGCGGGCGGGCAGTACGCCGAGACGCCGGGGTCGAACGACGGCCCCCTCGCGGCGGAGCAAGTCGCGGACTCCCGGGGGAGCATCACGGTCGTCGCCACCGACTCCAACTCGTGGCTCGGCGAGCGGAGCGAGGGGCCGCGGGCGCTCGCGGAACTAGTCGCGTTCGACTCCGACGGTCGCGTCGTCTACTACGACGACACGCACACCCGGTACTGGGACGTCGACCCCGTTCCGGGCACTCGGTCGACCGTCGAGTACGGCTACGCCGACCACTTGAACGGGTCCGCGTGTCCGACCGAGTGGAACCTGTCGAAGCGAGGCGTGAGCGAGGCCCACTGGGACCGCCACCAGCGGGCGTGGTCCGGCGTGGACGCCTGTACGCGGAACGGGTACGAGCGCGCGAACCTCACCACGGGCGACGTCGAGCGGGTGTGGTCCCGCGTCACGCCCGGCAAACCGGGGACGCGGTACCACGACGTCGACCGCATCAACGGAACCCACCTCGCCGTGGCCGACATCTACCTCGACCGGGTGTACGTCGCGAACGTCGAGACCGACCGGACCGAGTGGGTATGGAACGCGAGCGACGCGCTGCCGACCGACCGGGGCGGTCCGTACCCGAAGGACTGGTCGCACATCAACGACGTGGAGGTACTCGCCGACGGCCGCCTCATGGTGAGCGGCCGGAACCACGACCAGGTGCTGTTCCTCGACCGGAGCGGCGTCGTCTCCGGGTGGACGCTCGGCGCGGACGACGACCACGAGACACTGGCCGAACAGCACAACCCGGACTACATCCCCGAGGCGGACGGCGGCCCGGCGGTGGTGGTGGCCGACTCCGAGAACAACCGCGTCGTCGAGTACCAACGCACGAACGGGTCGTGGACCCGAACGTGGACGTGGCAGGACGAGCGGATGCAGTGGCCCCGCGACGCCGACCGCCTCCCGAACGGCCACACGCTCGTCACCGACTCGAACGGGAACCGGGTGTTCGAGATAGACCGACGGGGCGAGGTGGTGTGGAGCGTCGACGTCGCGTTCCCGTACGAGGCCGAACGCCTCGGCACGGGCGACGAGAGCGCCGGCGGCCCCAGCATGCGGGCGGCGAACCTCCGGTCGGTCGAGGAGCGCGGGTTCTGGGTCGGGGTGAAGGTGCTCCTGCCCGGGAAGTATCTCAACGCGGTCGTCTACGTCCTCCCGCCGTGGATGTCCCTGTCGGAGCTGTTCGCGCTCGCCGCCTTCGTCGTCGCCAGCCTCGCCTGGCTGGGGGTAGAGGTGCGCTGGCTGCGCGCGACACGGCGGCGCTCCCGGGCGTCCGAGTGGGGCGGCTGACGCTCGCCGCGCCCGAGCTATCGGAACTATCGGAAATCTCCCGGTTCCGTTTATCACCTCCCCGCGAGAACGGGGATTCGAAAGGCATGATACGCGATGCTCGGGTGCTCCGACCGGAGTTCGTCCCGCGGGAGGTGGAGCATCGCAACGCCGAGGTCAACGTCCTCTCGAACGCCCTGCGCCCCATCATGGACGGCCAGCCCGGCGAGACGACGCTCCTGCTCGGCCCCTCCGGGGCGGGGAAGACCTGCGTCGCGCGGTACACGGTCGAGCGCCTCCGGGAGAACGTCCTCGACATCGAGACGAAGTACGTCAACTGCTGGCAGGACTACACCCGCTTTCGCGTCCTGTATCAGGTCCTCGACGGCGTCGGCCGCACCGTCGACGTGCACCGCCAGTCGACGCCCACGGACGAACTCCTCGACCGCATCCAGAGCTACGACGGCCCGCAGTGCGTCGTCATCCTCGACGAGGTGGACCAGTTGGAGGACAAGAGCGTCCTCTACGACCTCTACCGGGCGCGCGGCGTCTCGCTCGTGCTCGTCGCCAATCGTGAGGAGGAGCTGTTCGCCCAACTCGACGACCGACTCACCAGCCGCTTCCACAACAGCGTGCGCGTCAAGTTCGACAAGTACCGGCTCGACGAACTCGTCTCGATACTCGACGCGCGAGTGCGGTGGGCGCTTTCGGAAGACGCTATCGGAAAGCAGGAACTCGCGCTCGTGGCCGACGCCGCCGCGGGGGACGCGCGCATCGCCATCGGCGTCCTCCGCAACGCCGCCCGCCGCGCACAGCAGGCGAACCGCGGCGCCATCACGAGGGACGTCGTGGACGAGGCCATCCCCGAGGGCCGCCAGGAGGTGCGCCAGAAGGCGGTCGAACAGCTTCACCCGCACCAGCGCGTCCTCTACGAGATTCTGGACGCCGAGGGGGAGTCGAAGCCCGGCGACCTGTACGACGCGTACGCGTCCGAGGTGGACGAACCGAAGACCAAGCGCACGGTCCGAAACTACCTCTCGAAGATGACCCACTACGGTCTCGTGGCCTCCGAGGGCGAGAAGCGCGCTCGGACTTACCGCCCGCGCTGAGCCCCCCGGTCGGCCTTTCGGAAGTAACGGAATGCGCCCCGTCTCGACTATCCGTCCCTCGGGAGTAGCGTCTCCCGCGATGATACGAGAACGGACCTCGCCGGAACTGCCGACGCTCGGCGACGGCGTCACGCTCCTCGAAACGACCGACGGGACGACCGGCGCGCTGGCGTCGCTCGTCGCCGACCGCGTACTGCTCGGGGGTGGCACCGCGACGTGGGTCGACGCCCGCGGCCGCGCGACGACCGCACCCCTCGCGCGCGTCGCCCCTTCGGCTCGCGTCCTCGAACGTGTCCGGGTCGCGCGGGCGTTCACCCCGTGGCAACACCTCTCGCTCCTCCGAGACCTCGGGGACGCGGTGTCGGCGGAGACGGGGCTAGTCGTCCTGCCCGCGTTCGACTGGTTCTACCGCGGCGACGAACTGCCCGACGCGGAGGGCGACCGGATGCTGGCCGAGGCCGCCGCGCTGGTCGCCGACCTCGTCGACCGGCGCGACCTCTCGGTCCTGCTCACGCGGACCCGCGAGGGCGACCCGTCGGGACCGATGGCCCGACTCGTCGACGACCGTATCGAGTGCGAGCCGACGCCGTTCGGACCCCGGTTCGTCGGCGACGCGTTCGAGACGCTGGTCTACCCCGTCGGCGACGGCCTCGTCCAGACGACGCTCGCGTTCTGGACGCGGGTGCTCCGCGAGCGGCACCCGTCGCTCGCGGACGCCGACGCCGCGCCGGAGGTGAACGCCCTTGGGTCGCACTAACCCCACCTACCGGGACACGCTCCGGCGGACGGAGGAGCGGTGGGCGGCGTACCGGCGCGCGCTCCGCCGCCGCGACCGGGCACACTTCGACCGCCTGTTCGAGCACGCCCGTGCGCACGCCGACGCGGCGGGCTACCTCAACCACCCCACCGCGGAGGTGCCGCTGCTCGTCTCGATACTGCTGGCGCACGAACGGCGACTCGCCCGCCTCGAAGCCGCGCGGGGCGACGCCGAGGGTGACGGCGGGAGTAGGAGCGGAAGCGAGAGCGAAAACGAGAGCGAGAGCGAGGACGGGGCGAACTGAGCGATGCCGTTCACGTTCGACTACCTCGACGGGGACGTGCTCCGGTGGTCGACCACCGACGCCGGGGCCACGTACGAACGCGACGAGTCGTTCGCGCCCGTCGTGTACGCGTCGGCCCACGGCGACGGCTCGCTCGAAGAGGTGGCGTCGGTCGCCCGGAGACACCCGGCCGTCGAGGACGTGACCGTGGTCGAGCGACGGGTCTCGTTCCGGCACGACGCGGAACCGGTCGTCCGGATGGCGCTCGACGGGTTGCCGGCGGTGGACCGACTCGCCCGGGCGGTGAGCGGGTGGGGCGACCCCGGCGAGTACCGACTGTACGACGTGGACCTCTCCCGCGAGTTCCGGTACTGCCTGCAGGCGGACGTCGACCCGACGCCGGACGGGACGCTGTGCGAGATGCGTCTGCGCGTCCCGGAGGCGCAACTCGCGGCCGACGCCGTCACCGAGGTACGCGTCGACGGCGAGACGGTCGACGGCTCCCCCGCGTCCGTCCTCGTCGAACTCGCCCGCCGAATCGAGGAGCGCGACCCGGACGTGCTGTTTCTGAACACCGGGGAGGCGGTGCCGACGCTCCACGAGCAGGCGGACCGCCTCGGCGTGACCGAGTTTCGGATGGGCCGCCTCCCGGGGTGGCAGCGACTCGCCGGGGAGTCGACCTACGAGAGCTACGGCCGGGTGGGCCACTCCCCCGCCCGGTACAACGTCCCCGGCCGAGTCGTCGTCGACGCGTCGAACACGTTCCTCTGGGACCAGACGAACCTCGACGGCTGTCTGGACTTGGTCGAGCGCTCGCGGAAGCCGCTGCAGGAGCTGTCGTGGTCCTCCATCGGGAACATCCTGACGGCGATTCAGATACGGGAGGCGCGCTCCCGCGGCGTGCTCGTCCCGTGGCACTCGTGGCGCCACGAGCGGTTCAAGACGATGCGCCGACTCCACGAGGCCGACCGGGGCGGCTTCACGTTCTCGCCGGACGCCGGCCTCCACGAGGACGTCCACGAACTCGACTTCTCCTCGCTCTACCCCAACGTCATCGTCACCCGGAACGTGAGCCCGGAGACGGTGCGGTGTGACTGCCACGCCGGCCGCGAGGACGTCCCCGGCGTCGGCTACGCCGTCTGCGACGAGCGAGGGTTCCTGCCCGACGTGCTCGAACCGCTGGTCGAGGACCGCGACGCCCTCAAGGCGGCGATTCGGGAGGCGGACGACCCCGAACGCGTCGCGGAACTCGAAGGGCGGTCGAGCGCCCTCAAGTGGATACTCGTGTCGTGTTTCGGCTACCAGGGGTTCAGCAACGCGAAGTTTGGCCGCATCGAGTGTCACGAGGCAATCAACGCGTTCGCCCGCGAGATACTGCTCGACGCCAAGGAGACGCTGGAGGCAGGCGGGTGGCGCGTCGTCCACGGCGTCGTCGACAGTCTGTGGGTGACACCGAGAGACGGCGCGGAGCAGACGCCGCTCGACGAACTGGCCGCGGCGGTGACGGCGCAGGCGGGGATACGGCTGGAACGCGAGGCGTCGTACGACTGGCTCGCGTTCGTCCCGTTGCGGGACTCGGAGGCGGGGGCGCTCACGAAGTACTTCGGAAAGGTCGCCGGCGAGGACGAGTACAAGCGCCGCGGCATCGCGTGTCGCCGGCGGGACACGCCGCCGTTCGTCGCGGACACACAGGAGGATCTCATCGAGACGTTCGCCGACGCCCGGGACCCGGAGGCAGTCTGCGAACGCCTCCGGGCGCGGCTCGACCGCCTGCGCCGGGGAGACGTGGACCCGTCCGACCTCGTCGTCCGGACGCGCGCGTCGAAACCTCGCGAGGAGTACGCGCGGGACACCCGGACCGTCGCGGCCCTCAAACGCGCGGCCGACCGGGGACGCCCGCGGAGTCCGGGGCAGGACGTCGAGTTCGTCGTCGTCGACGACGCGCGGTCGAGAGCGCGCGTCGCCCTCGCGGACGAAGCCGACGACTACGACGCCGACTACTACCGCGAGCGACTCCTCCGGGCGGCCGAGAGCGTGCTCTCCCCGGTCGGGTGGCGGCGGTCGGAGATAGCGTCGTACCTCGGAGAGTACCGGGACGGGAGCCTGCAGTCGTGGGTCGACTGAGGCGCGGGCGGCCCGGGACGCGGGCGGCGCGCCGTCGCTCACAGCGGGTCCGGTCGAGACGAGGCCCGGCGCGTCGGCACGCCCCCGACGGGGCCGTCAGCGGTGGGTCTCGGCGCGGCGGGGTGCGAACCGCTTCCGGCCGCCGGCGAGCACCGCGGCGAACGCGTCGGCCTTCACGACGGCGAAGCCCGCGAGGATAACCGCGAAGCCGACCAGCGTGACCGCCGAGAGCGTCTCGCCCAGCCACACCCAGCCGACCACCATGGCCACGACGGGGACGACGTAGACCACGAGGTTCGCCTGTAACGGCCCCGCGCGCTCCAACAGCGAGAAGTACAGGGCGAACCCGAAACCGCTCGGCACCACCCCCAGGTAGACGACGATGGCGAGGAACGCCGGCGACGCGGGAACCGCCTGGCTCTCGCCGAGGGCGAGGCTCCCCGCGTGCAACAGGACGGCGCCGATACCGAGCGCCCACGCCGTCAGCGCTATCGCCGGCATGTGCGTACCGGTCCGCCTGATGAGCAGGGAGCCGACGGTGACGCTGACGATGGCGACGAGAATCATCGCCTTCCCGAGCATATCGGGGGCGAACAGCGAGTCCGGCGACGGGTCGACGACCAACGCGACGCCGACGAGGCCGATCAGCACGCCGAGGAGTGCCCGGCGCGAGACTCGCTCCGTCGGGAGGAGCACCCACCCGAACAGCACCGTGAGCACCGGGCCGAGGCTGTAGATGATGGCGGAGACGCCGCTTGTCGTGTACTGCTGGCCGACGTAGAGGAAGCCGGCACCGCCGATGGTGAAGACGCCCCCGGCCGCGACCGCGAGCCAGTCGGCCCGGCTCTCGGGGCGCCACGTCCGGAGGACCGCCGCCGAGAAGGCCAGCAGCAACAGCGCCGAGAGGTAGAACCGAAGCGCCGCGAAGAGCAGCGGCGGCGCCGTCGCTAACCCCGCTTTGATCGCCGGGAAGGCCGACCCGAAGGCGACTCCCATGAAGAGGAAGAGCGCCGCCGCTCTGCGTCGTGACATGGGATAACTACGCTATCTGAGGGGATAACTCAGCGGAACCGCCCGCCGACGTGACGGTGCGCCGCCGGAGACGGTTCGGTTCGGTTCGGGGACGCGGCGGGAGGGACCGCGCCCCGGGGTCGGGTGCCGGCCGCCGGAGAACGCTGGGAATGGCGGGCGCTCTTGGTTCGCGGTCGTTCGGCAGAAAGAGCCGGTGGAGGGATTTGAACCCTCGGCCTATTCCTTACGAAGGAATCGCTCTGCCAGCTGAGCTACACCGGCACGGTGCTTCCATCCCAACGTACCGCGATAATCCAGATAAGGCTTCCGAATTGAAACGTCCGTGGTAGCGCGTCACCGCGAGAGGTGAACGTCGAGACAGACGTTGAGTTCGTGGGGGGCGTACGACCGCACGACGCGTTCCGTCTCGACCGACACGTCGTAGCCCTCGGGTTCGGCCGCCTCCCGAATGGCGGCCTCGCCCGGCCCGAACGGGTCGTCCTCGTGTTGGATGTCGTAGTAGTGCAGGGTGCAGTCGTCGCCCGCGAGGGTCACGGCGGCGTCGACGAACTCGTCGGCGCTGTGCGGGAGGTTCATGACCGCGCGGTCGGCCCAGTCGGCGTAGTCGGGGGCGACGTCGCGCACGTCGCCGTGAATCGCGGTCACGCGCTCTTCGACCCCGTTCCGGCACGCGTTCTCGCGGAGGTACTCGACCGCGGCCTCGTTGAGGTCGACCCCCACGGCCTCGGCCCCGGCCCCGGCGAACGGCACGACGAACGGACCCACGCCCGCGAACATGTCGAACGCTCGCTCCTCCGCCTCGACCTGTTCGGCGACGCGGTGGCGTTCCGTGGCGAGGCGAGGGGAGAAGTAGACCGTCGCGATGTCGAGGAGGTACTCGTACCCGTACTCGCGGTGGACCGTCTCGGTGCAGGGCCGCGACGACTCGGCGTCGCCGGGTTCGGCGTCGCCGTCGCCCGCCTCCGCGCCGCCGGCGCACGCGAGCACCTCCCAGTCGCGCACTCGGAGGTCGCCTTTCACCTTCGAGGCGCGGTTGACGACGGTCCGGACGGGGATGTCGGAGGCCACGACGGCGTCGGCCACCTCCCGGGCGCGTTCGGGGTCGTCCTCGTCGAGGATGACGATGTCGCCCAGTCGCTCGTAACTCGGTTCGGTGCCGAGGATGTCGGCGGGCGTGGTCTGGGACTCGCGCGCCGGCGCGTCGTGGGACACCACGTCGTACTCCGGCGGGACCGCGTCGGGGTCGACGACCGGGACGTAGAGGTGGTCGCCGTCCCCGGTTATCTCGAACCGCCCGTCGAGGAGGTCCGCGTCCGCGAGGGCGCGCCTCGCCGCCTCGCCTTCGGTCTGGGGGACGCGAACGCAGGGGACGTCCATGTGCGTGTGCTCTCGGGGGCGCAGGAAAGCGTGACGCTTCGCGGCGCACGCGACGCTCCGTCGGACTCTCGGCGGTGTCGGCGTCCGGAGCGTCGTCCGCGCCGAGGGTGCGGCGTCACGCCCCTCGACTCACGCCGTCCCGGCCCCTGTGCGTTCAGTTCTCGGTGTCGTCGGCCGTCTCGGACCGGTCGTCGGCCGCGGTCGTGTCGGCGTCGGCGTCGCCTCCGCTCTCGGCGTTCCCGTCCCCGTCCCCGTTCGGCGCGGGCACGGTCAGCACGGACACGTCGGCGAGTCTGAGGGTCCGTTCGGCCACGCTCCCGAGGAGGTAGCGGTCGAGGCCGGTGCGGCCGCGAGTCCCCATCACCACGAGGTCCGCGCCGTTGGCCTCGGCGACCGCGAGTATCTCCTCGTGGGCCGTCCCGAACCGGACCTCGCCGGTAACGGACTCGACGCCGGCGGCCCGCGCCCGTTCCATCGCGGTGTCGACGATGTGCTGGGCGGCCCGGTGGTGTTCCTCGCGGTACTGTTCGGAGCGGACGTCGAACCCCACGCCCGCCGTCTCGACCACCGACACGAAGCCGATTGCGGCGTCGAACTTGCGCGCGACGCCGACGCCCGCGCCGACGGCCCGGTTCGCGGTGTCGCTCCCGTCGGTCGGCACGAGCAACCGGTCGTACGCGGCGTCGACGTCGTCGGACTGGACGGTCAGCACCGGCACCGCCGAGAGGCGCACCACCTTCTCCGCCACGCTCCCTATCAGGTAGCGGTCGAGGCCGGTGCGGCCGTGGGAACTCATCACCACGAGGTCCGCGCCGACGGTCGACGCCTCGTCGAGTATCTCCTCGTGTGGGAAGCCCGTGCGCACCGTCCCCTCGGCCGCCACGCCCTCGCTCTCGGCGCGGTCGACCAGCGACTCGACTATCTCCGCGCCGTGTTCGCGGGCCTCGCGGCTCTCCGGCACGGTCGACATGGCGTAGACGTCGGCGACGTACAGGAACTCGACGGCGGCCTCGTAGGCGGCGGCCAGCGACAGGCCGTGGCCGACCGCGGTCGCGGCGGTGTCGCTCCCGTCGGTCGGAATCAGAATGCGCTCGAACCCGTCTTCGTTCATGGTTTCTCGTTCGACGGCCGCGAACAAAAACCCGGTCGGTGGCTCTCGCGGAGCGAACGCCCGCGGAGTCGGTCGGTCGCCGTCCGCCTCGGCGGCCGCCGGTAATCAGTCGCCGGCCCCGGCGGTCTCCGCCGCGGGGACGGCGTCCACGTCCATCTCCGACGGCCTGCGGCCCGCGTCCGCGGCGTCGACGACCGTCTGGGCCGCGGCGGCGGCGGCGTCCGGGTCGCGGAACGTGTCCTCCACGCCGACGTCTCGGGGAGTCCACTCGCCACCGGCGCGTTCGTAGACGTCGACCCACCAGTACAGCGAGAGACGACGGGTGAGTTCGCGTACCTCTACCCGGACGTCCGCGTCGTCGGCCTCGTAGACCGTCCGGTCGGCGTCGACCGTCCGGGTCCATCCGTCCGGCACGTCGACGCCGAACGGGTCCGCCGACGGTCCCGCGCGGTCGTTCGATTCGGTCGCGCGCGTCGCTAGGTGGCGTTGCATGTGTAGTGCCCGATGTGGACCACGCCGCGTCGGTCCGTGTCGGCCCTCCGACGTGTGCGTCGCGTTGACGCCCGACTCGTGTGAGAGTAGTTGACGACGGGGCTCCTTAATCGTTGTTGTTGTGAGTTGCCGCCTCTCGCCGCTCCGACAGAGAGAAGATGTTAGATAAACGACCCACCGGCCGTGCCCGACGAGAGTCCCGACCGGACGAACTCGCTGTCGCCCTACTACCCGTCGGAGACGCCCGCCGTCCCCGGCGACGGGCGGACGTGGTTCGCCCTCCTGCTGGCGGCGCTACTCCTCGGGAGCGCGTGCTACGCCGCTCTCAGAGTTTTCCTTCCGCTCTAGGACCCCGGCGACGGCCCTCGTCGCACCTCGGGGCCGCGGCCGGACTCGGTGTCCCCCGCCGGCTTCCGGTCGCGGTCGGTCCGCACGCGGAGTGCCCCGGCCGCCCGCCCCGTCGCGCCGGCGAACTCACCGCGACGGGTCCACGGCGTCGCCGACCGCCGACACCACCTGGGTCGGCGAGACGACGGCCGCGCGCGCGCGGAGTTCGTCGTAGGCCCGGACGCCCGCCTCGCCCGCGTAGTTGCGCTCCGCGAACGGACGCTCCTCGACGACGACGAGTTCGGCGGCGGCCGCGGCGGCCCGGAGGTTGGGGAGGTTGCCCTCGCCCACCTCGGCGT
The DNA here is from genome assembly GCA_046097085.1 of Haloferacaceae archaeon 50. Lineage (GTDB taxonomy): Archaea > Halobacteriota > Halobacteria > Halobacteriales > Haloferacaceae. Next base: position 1,542,794 of record CP175567.1, read on the forward strand.
CGGTCACGACCACGGCGTCGGCCGCCCGCACCCGTTCCTCGACGGCGGCGCGCGCCGCGTCGTCCACCGGGGCGTACGGCGGCACCGTGACGAGGTCCAGTCCCAACTGGCGCGCCGTCTCGGCGTCGGTGTCGCCCTCGTTCAGCGCCCCGACCGAAACCTCGTAGCCGGCGGCAGAGAGCAGGTAGAGGTGACGCGAGGCGCTCCCGCCGCCCCCGACGACGTGGACCCGCCCCGACCGCCCGTCGCCCGCCGGACGCTCCGGGAGCGCCGTGACGTACACCGACCCCGTGACCGGGTGGCGCGAGACGGCCGCCTCGGTGTCGAACGCGCGTTCGAGCGCCGACTCCGTGAGCACGGCTGCTGGCGGCCCGTCCGCCAGCACCGCCCCGTCGTCGAGGAGGACGAGTTCGTCGCAGTAGTGGGCCGCGAGGTTCAGGTCGTGGATGGCCGCCACGGCCGTCTTGCCCTCGTCGACCAGCGCCCGCACGAGTTCGAGCGTGCGGACCTGGTGGTTGATGTCGAGGCTGGCGGTGGGTTCGTCCAGCAGGAGGAGTGGCGTGTCCTGGGCGAGGGCGCGCGCGATGAGCACCCGTTGGCGCTCGCCGCCGCTGACCGCCGTCACGGGGCGGTCGGCGAGGTCGGTCACCGCCGTCCGGGCCATCGCCTCCTCGACGGCGCGGCGGTCGTCCTCCCCCCACCGCCCGAACCGCGGCACGTGGGGCGTCCGCCCCATCTCCACCGTCTGGCGCACGCTGAAGTCGAACGAGAGGCCGGTGTTCTGGGGCACGGTGGCCACCAGCCGACTCGCCGCGCGCGAGGAGAGGTCGTGTATCCGCTCGCCCGCGACGGTGACGCTCCCCCGCGCGGGCGAGAGCGACCCGTTGACGACCCGGAGGAGCGTCGTCTTGCCCGCGCCGTTCGGGCCGACGAGGCCGACGAACGACCCCCGGTCCGCCGTCGCCGACACGTCCGAGAGCACCGTCCGCCCGCCGAGTTCGACGCGCACGCCGTCGACGCGGAGCGTCGGGGGGGCCGCGTCGTCGGCCGCCGCCTCGGCGTCGGCGTCGTCCGAGGCGACGGTGCGGTCGGACTCGGCGCCGTCGCGGGCGGTCACAGCGAGCGCACCTCCCGCGTCCGGAGGAGGTAGAGGAAGAAGGGCGCGCCCACCGCGGACGTGACGATGCCGACGGGGAGTTCCGCCGGCCCCGACCGGGCCACGGTGTCGGTGACGACGAGGAACGAGGCGCCGGCGAGGGCGCTCGTCGGCAGGAGCACGCGGTGGTCGGGGCCGACCACGAGGCGCATCATGTGCGGGACCACGAGGCCGACGAACCCGATGACGCCCGAGACGGCGACGGCGGCCGCGGTCACGAGCGCCGACACCGCCAGCAGCACCCGCTTCGCGCGCTCCACCTCGATGCCGAGACTCCGGGCGTCGTCCTCGCCGAGGAGCAGGACGTTCAGGTCCCGGGCGTACGCGAGGAGGACGAGGAACCCGAGGGGGACCACCGCGCCCGCGGACCGCACGTCGGCCCACGTGGCGTAGTGGAGGTGCCCCATCAGCCAGAACACGGCCTGTTCGAGGCTCTCGCCCGACTGCAGGAGGAGGTACGAGACCACCGCCCCGAGGAACGTCTGGACCGCCACGCCCGCCAGCAGGAGCGTCGCCACGGGCGTCCGGCCGCCCTCGCTGGCGATGGCGTAGACGCCGAACGCCGCGACCAGCGCGCCGACGAACGCCGCGCCCTGCAGGCCGAGGCCGAACGGGAGCGCCGCCGGCACCGCGATGGCGGCCACCGCGCCCACCGCCGCGCCCGAGGAGACGCCGATGATGGAGGGGTCGGCCATCGGGTTGCGGAAGAAACCCTGCATCACCGTGCCGGCGGCGGCGAGGGCGAACCCCACAACCGCCCCGAGGACGATGCGGGGCAGGCGGACCCGACGCACGATGACCGCCGAGGCCCGCGGCACGTCGAACGCGACGACGCCGAGGCCGGAGACGACGGCCTTGGCCACCGTGACCGGGGGAATCGACACCGGGCCGATACCGGCGCTCACCACGACCACCGCCGCCAACACCGCGGCGAGTACCGCCGACCAGACCGCCGCCCGGAGCGTCGCGCGCATACGCGGCTCAATCGGAGTTGGATTAGGTAAGTATTTGTTGATGACGCCGCTCCCTCCGACGATGAGACGACTTGCTTCGATAGCGGTGACGCTCTTGCTTCTGACGACGGCGGTCGGCGGCGCCGGCCTCGTCGGCGCACAGACGACGACGACCGACGCCGGGACGTGTTCGTTCCCGTTCGCCTCGACGGACGCGACGGGGACGACGGTGACCGTCGAGGACCGCCCGTCGCGGGTGGTGACGCTCGCGCCGAGCGCCGCCCAGACCATGTGGGAGATTGGCGGGCGGTCGCAGGTGGTCGGTGTCTCGCAGTTCGCCGACTACCTCGACGGCGCGTCGAACCTGACCACCGTCACGTCGGGGAGTCCCTCGACCGTGCGGGTCGAGACGGTGGTCGGCCTCGACCCCGACCTCGTGCTCGCGCCCAACACCGTCGAGAACGAGACGGTGCGCAAACTCCGCGACGCCGGCCTCACGGTCTACCGGTTCGAGGCCGCCACGTCCATCGAGGACGTCTACGCGAAGACGCGTCTGATGGGCCGCCTCACGGGCAACTGCGCCGGCGCGGCCGACACCGTGGAGTCGATGCGGACGCGCGTCTCGGCCGTCCGGGAGGCGGTGTCGGGCCGCGAGTCCCCCTCGGTCTTCTACGCCATGGGCGGCGGCTACACCGCCGGGACGGGGACGTTCGTCCACGAGATACTCACGACCGCCGGCGCGAGCAACGTGGCCGCCGACGCCAACATCTCCTTCTACGGCCAGATGAACAGCGAGGTGCTGATTCAGCAGGACCCCGAGTACATCCTCGTGACGACGGAGAACGAGTCGGTCGAGAACCCGATGTCGCTGGTGCCCGAGAGCGAGGCGATACGGCAGACGACGGCGTACCAGCAGGAGAACGTGATAGTAGTGAACACGAACTACCTCAACCAGCCCGCGCCGCGCATCGTCCGACCCATAACGACCATCGCGCGCGCCCTCCACCCCGAGGCGTTCCCGGCCCAGACGACGGGAACCGCGACGGACGGCGCGGAGACGGGCGCGACGACGGCGACGCCCGACGCGACGACGACGGCGAGTGCGACCCCGACCGACGCCGAGGGCGAGACCGAGACCAGCACCCCCGGGTTCGGCGCGGCGGCGGCGGCCGTCGCGCTACTGGCGTCCGCGCTGTTGGCCCGGCGGCGGCGGTAGCCCGTCACCTCCCCGTCTCCCCTCCTGCCCGCTACTCCGCCTCGAACGAGGACCACAACCGTATTACCGCCGCCCGTTCGCGTGTGGAGTATGGCCATCGAGAACACCATCTATCCTGCCTACCTCGACGCGGACCTGTCGCGGTCGGAGGGGCGACGCGTCCCGTCGGACGACGCCGTCGAGGAGCCGACGGTCGAGGAGATAGCGAAAGCGGTCCAGCAGATAGGCTACGACGCGGTCATCGAACACGACAAGACCTACTCGCGCGAGTACGAACCGCGCGGGCGGGTGCTGGTGCAGGGCGCGGACGACGCCTCGAAGAACGACCTCGTGCAGGCCGTCGCGGCCTACGTGGGGATACTCAGGGGTGAGTGACGGTGCGACGCCTCGGCACCGTCTCCCGGACGGCGCAGGGTCTCGCCGTCGTCCGGTGCGACGACGACGCGCCGCCGGACATCGGCCTCGCCGTGGTGGACGAGTCGCTGTCGACCGTCGGCCGGGTGGTCGACGTGTTCGGCCCGGTCGACCGGCCGTACGCCGCCGTCTCTCCCGCCGACGGGGTGCGACTCACGGACCTCCTCGGGTCGAAGCTCTACGCCCGGTGACCCGCCCGAGAGCGTAACCCCCAACACCCTCCCCGTCGAACCGCCGGCCATGAACTCCCGCGCCTATCGGGGGATGGCCCTCGCCGCTCTCATCTTCCTGCTGGTCCAGTTGGGTGCACTCGCCCTCGTCCCCACCTTCTACGAGCAGGGGTTCCAGACGGTCGAGGACCCCTCGAACCCGGTGAACAGTCTGGTGTACATCGGCGCGATTCTGGTCGTGACGGTGCTGATGCTCGCCGCGTTCAAGTACGACCTCCACTGGGCGGTCCGCGGCGTCATCGTGTTCACCAGCGCGATGCTGTCGTGGTACGTGTTCGCCGCCGTCGTCCCCGTCGAACTCCACGTCGGGGGTGTGAACGTCCTCCCGCTCCTCCTCGCGGGCGGAGTGGGCCTCGCGCTCTACTTCTACCCCGAGTGGTACGTCATCGACGCCGCCGGGGTGCTGATGGGCGCGGGGGCGGCGGCGCTGTTCGGCATCTCCTTCGGCCTCCTCCCGGCGCTGGTGCTCCTCGGCTTCCTCGCGGTGTACGACGCCGTGAGCGTCTACGGCACCGAACACATGCTGGACCTCGCCTCGGGCGTGATGCGCCTCCGAATCCCCGTCGTGCTGGTGGTGCCGCTCTCGCTCTCCTACTCGCTGTTGGACGAGGAGTTCGAGGGCGAAGGCGAGAGCGACGACGCGGACGCCGACGCCGGCGCGGGCGGAGCGCGCGGGAGCGACGCCGCGGGCGACCGGGGAGACGGCTCGGCCGACGCCGCCACGGCGGCGAACGGCGGCCGAGCGGACGCCGAGACCGACGACGCGGGCGGGGCGGACGCCGGAGACGGGACCGACCCCGACGGCGGGGGAGAAGAGACGGACCGCACCGAGGGCGTCTCCATCGAGGACCGCGACGTGTTCTTCATCGGCCTCGGGGACGCCGTGATGCCGACGGTAATGGTGGCAAGCGCCGCCTTCTTCGCGCCCGAGGCGGCGGCGTCGCTCGGCGTCTCCTTCCTCCCGGCGCTCAACCTGCCCGCCCTGCTGGCGATGGTCGGGACGTTCGTCGGCCTCGGCGTCCTGCTCCGGGCGGTGCTGAAGGGACGGCCCCACGCGGGGCTCCCCCTGCTCAACGGCGGGGCCATCGGCGGCTACCTCCTCGGGTCGGTGCTCGCGGGCGTCCCCCTCGCGGAGGCGGTTGGGCTCGCCCGGTACCTCTAGGGCTCGCCCGCGCCCTCGCGCACCTTCACGGCCATCCCGGTGTCGAAGTCGCGCATGCCGTCGGCCGAGAGCTCCGCCCGCCCGACGGCGATGACGGTGTCGTCGTCGCGCACCACCGCCACCTCGTCGCCCGGGCGGACCCCCGGGTCGACGTCGCGCACGAACTTGGCGAACGCGTTCCTGCCGTCGCGCACGAACGGGTCGCTCTCCTCGCCCACGGTCACGCGGTTGGCCGGCGCGTCGAGGGCGGCGACGAGTCGCCGTCCGCCCGCGACGCCGAGGGTGAACCGCCCGTCGACGCCGTAGGAGACGAGTCGGTCGCCCGGCACCTCGGCGTCGTCGCGGTCGTCGGTCGAGTCCGTCACGGCGTACACCTGCCGGGGGCGGCCGCTCTGTGACCGCGATACCTCGACGGTGTCGTCCGGCGGGAACAGGGCGTCGCCCGCGCCCGCGCCGAACTGGTAGTCGGCGACGGTCCGGAGCGCCGTCAGCGACTCGGCGTGACTCATACGCCCCGCTTCGGCGGCGCGCACAAAGGTTCGACGGGTTCCGCCCGCGCCGCGGGGATCGTTATACGAACACACTCCCGACGGTCTAAAGAAAGGCATAAGTCGGGTCCTCGCGGTGTAGCGACCATGACAGTCGACTTGCGGATGGTCGTGGCAGGCGTCTCGCTGCTGTTTCTGAGCAGCCTGCTCTTCCTACAGACCGGTCTGAGCGCGAGCGTCGCCGCGTTCTTCGCGGTACTCGCCGCCGCCGGCGCGACCACCGCCGTCGTCCGGGCCACCGTCTTCCGCCGCGTCGCCTGACCGGTCTCCCGTCCGGCCGCGGCCGTCGGATGAGTTGCTTTTAAGTGTCAGTTGTTAGAATTCCGGTGTATGGCCGCCATCGCTGCCCTCCGCACGGCTTTCGGTGCCCTCCGACGGAACCCGGTGCTGTTCCTCGGTGGACTCCTCTACGGCGTCGTCGTCCTGCCCCAGACTGCGCTCCAGTTGGCGAGAGTGCCGATAGTTCCGACGCTCCTGCAGATACTCACGTTCTTCGTGACGCCGTTCGTGCTCGCCGGCCTCATCGGGATGGCCGACGAGGCGGTGGACGGCGACACGTCGCTCGGAACGCTCCGGGCCGTGGGGACCGACAGGTACGTTCCGTTCCTCCTCGGGAAGTTCGTCGAGTTCGCCATCAACGTCGCCTTCGGCATCGCCCTGTTCGTCGTGGGGCTCGCGTTCGTGTTCACCGTCGGCGTCGGTTCCGTGGCCGGCGGCGGCGTCTCGACCGGCGCCCTCGCGGTGGGGGGTCTCGTCGTCCTCCTCGTCGTCCTGATAGCCGTCGTCGTGCGCTTTCTCATCCAGTTCTTCCCGGTGTTCATCGTGGTCGCCGAGTCCGACGCGATAGACGCGTTCACCGACAGCTACCGGTTCGTCCGCGAGAACCTCGTCGCGGCGCTCGGGTACACCCTGATACAGATACTCGTCGGGGTCGTCGTCTCCCTGCCGCTCGCGGGGTTCACCTACTACCGGTTCCTCCAGAGCTTCGACCCGTCGAGCGTGACGGCCGGCGGCACCGGCGCGGGCATGGGGTCCGGCGCGGGGGCCGCCGGCGGAATCGGCGGCATGGCCGCCACGCCGTCGCTGTTCTCGACGCCCGAGGTGATAGCCATCTCGCTCATCGCCGTCGCGGTGACGATGCTCGGCATGGCGTTCCAGCAGTCCTACGCTGTCGCGTTCTACCGCCACCACGCCGACGGGACGGCCGCCGCGGGGGACGCCGACGAGTACGGCGGCGACACCGACCCGGACGCCGGCGTCTCCCGCGCCGACGACGACGCCGAGTGGCGGTACGACTGAACTGCGGACCGCGCCGCCCGCGTCTCAGAGCAGGAACGTCTCGGTCCGCTCGGACAGGTCGACGAAGTTGTCGGTCTCCGCGAGCAGTTCCTCGGCGGTGGACTCCTCGAACGCCATCACCTCCACGCGGACGCCCTCGTGGCGCAGGTGCGAACACAGCCGCGAGAAGTCGCCGTCCCCGGTGCAGAGCACCATCGCGTCTACGTGCGACGCGAGCGTCACGGCGTCGAGGCTCATCCCCACATCCCAGTCGGCCTTCTTCGACCCGTCGCCGAACGTCTTGATGTCCTTTATCTTGGTCTCGAAGCCGATGTCGACGAGGGCGTCGAAGAAGCGCTCCTCGTCGGGGGCGTCGGCGCGGATGACGTACGCGATGGCCCGGACGAGTTCGCGGTCGGACACTGCCTTCTCCAACAGCGACGAGTAGTCGATGTTCTGGGAGTAGAGGCTCTGCGCGGAGTGGTAGAGGTTCTGAGCGTCGGCGAGAATCCCGACCCGCTGGTTGGGGTGAACGTCGGTCATAGCTGTACTCCTCGCCGAGAACGCCTTAATTCTGCTGATGAAACCGGTGGAAACGGGCGGTAGAAGGGGCGGTCGGTACGTACCGTGCGCACCTCTCGGCCGGTGACCGCCGCTCCCGACCCGCCGCCACCGCCGCGCGGCGCAAGCTATAAGTCCGTCGGGAGACGTTCCTCGGGTGTGATTCGCCCCGCCGCCGCTCTGCGGACGCTCCGCACCCGCCCCGTAGCGGCCGGTGGGACCGCCGCTCTTCCTAAAAAACGCGCGCCGTGACCGCTCGCGGCGGGCGTAGCGACCCCGTCACGGGCGGACCCTCGGGCGCGCACCGCGCGACGACCGTACCTCCGACGCAGACGACGCTACACCAATGACAGACGCAGACATCGACTTCCGCGGGGTCTACCCCGCGATGACGACGCCGTTCGACGACGACGAGAGTATCGACTTCGAGACGCTCCGAGAGAGCGCCCGCCGACTCGCCGAGGCCGGGGTCGACGGCCTCGTTCCGGTCGGGTCGACCGGCGAGAGCGCCACCCTGACCCACGACGAGCACATCGAAGTGGTCGAGGCGGTCATCGACGCCGTCGAGGACTACGACGTGCCCGTCGTCGCCGGGTCGGGGTCGAACTCGACCCACGAGGCGGTCGAACTCTCCCGCCGGTCGGCCGAGGCCGGCGCGGACGCCCTCCTCCTCATCTCGCCGTACTACAACAAGCCCGAACCCGACGGGATGGAAGAGCACTTCCGGACCGTCGCCGACGAGGTGGACCTGCCGCAGGTCATCTACAACGTGCCGAGTCGGACCGGCCGCAACATCGCCGTCGAGACGGCCGTCTCGCTGGCCGAACACGAGAACGTGCGGGGGTACAAGGCCGCGAGCGGCGACCTCGGGCGCATCTCCGAAGTGGTAGAGCGCACGCGCGACGAGGAGTTCGCGGTGCTCTCGGGCGACGACGCACTCACCCTGCCCATCATGTCCGTCGGCGGGACGGGCACCATCAGCGTGACCGCCAACGTCGAACCCGAACGGGTGGTCGACCTCGTCCACGCCGCTCTCGACGGCGACTACGAACGCGCCCGCGAGGTCCACCACGAACTCGGACCGCTCAACCGCGCCCTGTTCTGGGAGACCAACCCCATCCCGGTGAACGAGGCGATGGAGATTCGGGACTACGCCCCGGCCACGGTCCGGTCGCCGCTGAGTCGGATGGACGAGGACCGCCGCGAGGAACTCCGCGGCCTCCTCGAGGAACTGGAGTCCGCGGACGCCGGCGCCGGGCGGACGACGACGGAGGCGAGGGCCGAACGGTGACGGTGCGGGTGGCCGTCACGGGCGCGGGCGGCCGGATGGGCGACGAAGTACTCTCGGCCGCAGCCGACCGCGACGACGTCGAGGTGGCCCTCGCGGTCAACCGCACCCCCGCCGACGAGGTGGCGGGCTACGAGGTGGAAGACGCCGCCGACCTGCCCGCACTCCTCGCGGACCGCGACCCGGACGTCCTCGTTGACTTCACCGGCCCCGAGTCGAGCGTCGAGTACGTCGCGGCCTGCGCCGAGGCGGGCGTGGCGGCCGTCGTCGGCACCACCGGGTTCGACGACGCCCAGTCGGACGCCCTCGACGAGGCCGCAGACGCAGTGCCCGTACTCCGGGCGGCCAACTTCTCGCGGGGCGTGGCGGCCCTCCGGCGCGCGGTGCGGGAGGCCGTCGCCGCCCTGCCGGGGTACGACATCGAGGTGACGGAGACCCACCACAACGGCAAGCGCGACGCCCCCTCCGGCACCGCCAACACCATCCTCGACGACGTCGACGAGGTGCGCGGCGCGGCCGAACGCGTCCACGGGCGCGAGGGCGACCAACCGCGCGAGGGCGACGAGATAGGCGTCCACGCCCGGCGGGCGGGCGACGTGACCGGAGAACACGAGGTTTTAGTCGCCGGCAACCACGAACTCCTCTCGCTGACGCACCGGGCGGGGTCCCGCGGCGTGTTCGCCGCGGGCGCCCTCGACGCCGCGACGTGGCTGACGGGCCGAGACCCCGGCCGGTACGAGTTCACCGACGTGATAGACGACGCGGACGCGGAACGCTGACGCGAGGACACACACGATGACGCTCGAAACTGACGTAGACGACCTGTGGCAGCGATACGACGCCGGCGACGTGGACGCCTCGTCGGCCGGGAGCACGGCGATGGAGACGCTCGACGCGTTCCTCGACGCCCTTGAGGCGGGCGAGGTGCGCGCCGCCGAGAAGCGCGACGGCGAGTGGGGGGCCAACGAGTGGGTCAAGCGCGGCATCCTGCTCAACTTCGGCCTCCGCCCGACCGAACCCCGGGCGTACGGCGACGTGACCTACCACGACGTGCTCCCCCTGCGGGACACCGCCGACCTCGGCGACCGGGGCACGCGCAACACGCCCGACGGCACCGCGGTCCGCCGGGGCGCGTACCTCGGGAGCGACTGCATCATGATGAGCCCCTCGTTCGTGAACGTGGGCGCGCACGTGGGCGACGGCACCCTCGTGGACTCCTGTGACACGGTGGGGTCGTGCGCCCAGATAGGAGCGGACGTCAAACTCGGCGCGAACACCCTGATAGGCGGCGTGCTCGAACCCGTCGAGGACGCGCCCGTCATCGTCGAGGACGGCGTCTCGCTGGGCGCGGGGTGTCGCGTCACCAGCGGGTTCGTCGTGGGCGAGAACTCCGTCGTGGGCGAGAACACGCTCCTCACGCCGCGCATCCCGGTGTACGACCTCGTGGAGGAGGAGATACTGTACGGCGAACTCCCGCCGGAGCGGCGCGCGTTCACCCGGTTCGTGGAGTCGTCGCTCGGCGACCACGACTTGTTCGCGGGCGGGGCGTACAAGCCCGCCGTCGTCGCCCTCGACATCGAGGACGACACCCGCGACGCCACCCGCCGGGAGGAGGCCCTGCGGGAATGACGGCGGGGTCGGGGTCGGAGTCGGCGGGCGAGAACGGTCGCAGCGTCGTCGCCGCCGACGCCCCCGACGACCCGCCGGTGCGCCGCCTCGCCCACTGGGACGCGGCGCGCCTCGCCGAACTCGCAGACGAGTACGAGACGCCGCTGTACGTGACCGACCTCGGGCGCGTGCGCGAGAACTGCGCGCGCCTCCGGGCGGCGTTCCCCGACGCCGACGTGCAGTACGCCGCGAAGGCCCACACCGGCCGGGCCGTCCTCGAGATAGTCCGCGAGGCGGGTCTCGGCGTCGAGTGCGCCTCCGCGGGCGAGGTGGAACGCGCCCTCCGCGCCGGGTTCTCGGGGGAGGCGGTGGCCTACACCGCGGTCAACCCGCCCGCGCGGGACTTAGACCGCGTGGTCGAGCGGTGGCGCGAACACCCCGGCCTCACGGTGACGGTGGGGGCCGCGGACACGGTGGACCGCCTCCGCGAACGCGGCTACGACGGCCGGCTCTGTATCCGCGTCAACCCCGGCGTGGGCGCGGGCCACCACGAGAAGGTGCGCACCGGCGCGGCCGCCAAGTTCGGCGTGCCCTACGACCGGGCCGCGGACGCGGTGGCCGACGCCCGCGACGACTTCGACGTCGTCGGCATCCACGCCCACGCGGGGAGCGGTATCTCGGGCGAGGACCTCTCGGCCCACCGCGAACTCGTGGCCCGGATGGGCGAGTTGGCGCGCGAGGTGGGACCGCTCGAGTTCGTCGACGTGGGCGGGGGGTTCGGCGTCCCCTACCGCGAGGACGAACCGCCCCTCGACCTCGGTTCGGTGGCCGACGCCACCCGCGAGGCCCTCGGCGACGTGGGCGCGCAGTTGGCGATAGAGCCCGGGCGGTACGTCGTCGCGGACGCGGGCGTCCTCCTGACGCGGGTGAACACCGTGAAGGAGACGCCCGACACCACCGTCGCGGGCGTCGACGCCGGGATGACGACCCTGCTCCGGCCCGCGATGTACGACGCCTACCACGCGATGCGGAACCTGACGGCCGACCGGGACGCGGGGGTGCGCGGCGGTGAGTCAATATCTGTCACCGTCGCAGGGCCTATATGTGAGACCGGGGACGTACTAGCCGATGACCGCCCCCTGCCGCGTCCTCGGCGGGGGGACTTGCTCGCCGTCGGGAACGCCGGGGCGTACGGCTACGAGATGGCGAGCACCTACAACTCGCGCCCGCGTCCCGCGGAAGTCGTCGTCGGTCGAGACGCCGACGGCGCGTCCGTCGCGCGGCGCCGCGAGACCATCGCGGACCTGACCAAGCAAGAACAATGAGCACACTCGAACAGACCGTACCAGTCCAGAAGTACCACGGCACGGGCAACGACTTCGTCGTCGTCGACGCGACGGCGGAGGCCGTGCCGGCCCGCCCAGCGTTCGCGGCGGCTCACTGCGACCGAGACACCGGCATCGACGGCGACGGGAGCGCCGTCGGCGCGGACGGCATCCTGTTTCTCGCGGTGGAGGACCGATACGACCCGCCGCGGGTCGTGATGACTCTCGTCCAACCCGACGGCTCCGTGGCCGCCATGTGCGGCAACGGCGCGCGCGTCGCGGCCAAGTGGGCGGCCGAGCGAACCGGCGCGGAGGAGTTCATGATAGACACCCCCTCGGGCACCCGCCACGCCGAGGTCCACGGCGAGGAGGTGACCATCGAGATGGGCGTCCCCTCGTTCGACCCCCGGGACGTCCCCCTCGCGCGTGACGACGAACTGGTCGACGAGGACGTCGAGGGTCTGTCCGTGACGGCCGTCGACACCGGCGTCCCGCACGCCGTCCACGTCGCCGACGACGTCGACGCGGTGGACCTCGACGCCGTCGCGCCGCCGGTCCGCTACGCCGACGCCTTCCCGCGCGGCGCGAACGTCACGCTCGCGGCCGCGGACGGCGACGGCTTCCGCCAGCGGACCTACGAGCGCGGCGTCGAGGGCGAGACGCGGTCGTGCGGCACGGGCGCGGTGGCCGTCGTCGCGGCCGCCAAGCGCCTCGGACTCGTCGACGGCGACGGCCCCGTGTCCGTCCGACCGCCGGGCGGCACACTGGAGATAACGGTGCCCGACGACGGCCCGGCGACGCTGCGGGGACCCGTCGTCCACGAGTTCGACACCGAACTCGCCGTCGCGCCGGGACGAACCGCCGACGAGGCGTAGCGTGACCGACGCGGACGCGGGCGGCGGCGACGCTGAGGCCGTCGTCTCGGCGCCCGACGGGTCGGCGTTCGACCCCGTCGCCTTTCTGGAGGAGGCCGTCCCCGTCGCCTCGGACGACGCCGACGGCGTTGACGAGATGCGCGAGTTCCTCGTGGAGACGCTCGACGAACACGGCGTCGCGGCGACGGTGGACGACGCGGGCAACGTCCTCGCGTCGCGCGGCCCGGCGGACGGGTCGCCCCACCTCGCGTTCAACACCCACATCGACACCGTCGCGCCGCACGTCCCGTACGAACGCGACGGCGGCGTGATACGCGGGCGGGGGTCGTGCGACGCCAAGGGACCCCTCGCGGCCATCCTCGCGGCCTTTCTCGGCGTCGACCCCGGCGAACGCGACGCCCGCCTGACGCTGGCCGTGACGCCCGACGAGGAGACGCTCTCGACCGGCGCGGCCGCGCTCGACGCGGGCGCGGATATGTACGTCGTGGGCGAACCCACGGGTCTCGACGTGTGCAACGCCGCCAAGGGGCGGTTTCAGGGGACGGTGACGCTCCGGGGGACGGCCGCCCACGCCGCCGAACCCGACTCGGGCGCGAACGCGGTGGCGGCCGTCGCGCCCGTCCTCTCGGCGTTCTCCACCTACGACGCCGACCGCGACCCCCACCCCGCGCTGGGGGCGGCGACGCTCACGCCCACCGTCGTCGAGGGCGGCGAGGCGACGAACCAGGTGCCCGCCGAGTGCCGCCTCACGGTGGACCGCCGGAGCGTCCCCCCGGAGTCCGCCGACGAGTTCCGCGCCGGCCTCGAAGCCCACCTCCGCGAGGCGGTGCCCGAGGGCGTGTCGCTCGACTTCTCGCTCACCGACCGCGAGACGCCGTTCTTGGAGGCGTTCGACACGCCCGCGGACCACCCGCTGGTGACGACGCTCGCCGACGCCGCGGCGCGGGCGGGCGACGGGTCGGGCGGCGACGTGCGCCCGTTCACCGCCGCGACGGAGGCGTCGTACTTCGCGCCGGCGCCGGTGGTCGTGTTCGGCCCCGGCGTCCTCGCGGACGAGGCGGGCGCGGTGGCCCACGCCGACCGCGAGTACGTCCGCGTCCCCGAGGTGCGGGCGGCCGCGGCGGCCCTCGTCGACGCGACGGACACGCTAACGAGCGAGTGAACGGGCGTGAACGCGAACGTCGCGTCGGCCTCGACTTCTCTACGACCGCGTCACGGTTCGGGTCCCTCGTCGGTCGGGAGTCCCTGCGCCGCCGACCGCGGGTCGAAGTCGGGCATCCGGTCGTCGACGGCCGCCGCGAACCCGACCAGCGTGTCCTGCAGGAGCAGTCCCCCGACCGAGAGCACGACGCCCGCGCCGACCACGATGGCGGCCACCTCGGGGTCGTGCGCGGCGAAGCTCCCGCCGGCGTAACTCGTGAGGAGGAAGCCGGGCGTCCGGCCCACGAGTATCAGGCCGAGGAAGGTTGAGCGGTCGACCCGCGCGACGCCCGCGGTGAAACACAGCACGTCGTCGGGGAAGCCGGGGAGCAAGAAGAGTGCGAACAGGCCCGGGACGCCCGCGCGTTCGACCACGCCGTCGAACCGCTCTACCAGCGAGGAGTCGAAGGTGCGCTCGACGTACGCCCGGCCGTAGCGCCGCGAGAGGGTGTACGCGACGTAGCTCCCGACGGTCGCGCCCACGACGCTGTAGGCGGTTCCGGCCACCGTGCCGAAGAGGTAGCCGCCCACTATCGCCGTCACGGGGGCGGGGATGGGTGCGACGATCACCTGCGCGGCCTGCAGCACCACGAACGCCACCGGAGCGAACGCGCCGAAGCCGGCGATGGTCTCGCGCCACACCGCTGGGTCGGTTGCGGCAGGAGCGTACCTGCGGAGGAGGAGGTAGCCCCCGCAGAGCGCTCCGGTCATCAGCGCGGCCTGTGCCAGCGCCCGCCGGCGGCGTTCTGCGGACGCGAATATCGTCGGCGAGTCCGGTATCATCGCTCGTAGGTCGTCCGCGTGCGTCCATCCCGGTTGCCCGTAAGCACCGAACCCGTTCGGGCCACGGCGTCGATACGCCTAGCCCCGGCGGACGGTCGGGAAAGAAATACAGTAAGACCGACAGCTTCTTGGCCGACGACCGTGACCGAACGGTCGCACAGCCCTCCGAACGACGACATCCCCGCTCGAATCACGTATGCAACGACGACACGCCGCGGTGGCGGTCGTCGCGGTGGCCCTCCTCGCTCTCCTCGGCGCCGCGACGCCCGTCACCGCCACGAACGGCACAGCGACGGCGAACGGAACGGCCACGACGGCCGACACAGCAACGACGACCGAGACGACCGAAGCGAACGCGACCTGGACGACCGTCGCGGACGACGCCGTGCGACTCATCACTAACGGCGACGGCGCGGTGGTCGTGCGTCCCGCCCCCGACCAGACCGTCCGCGGCACGTCCTCGCTTCCGGAGGGGACGGAGCTCTCCGTCCGGATGCGCTCGTCGGGTGGCGCGACGTTCCTGAAGTCGAAGACCGCCACCGTCGGCGCGGACGGCGAGTTCGCCGTCACGTTCGACTTCGACGGCCTCGCCGAGGACGCGCCAATCGAGGCGACCGTCTCGGTGCGGGCGGCCGACGGCGGACTCGTGCGCGAGTACGAGGCTGTCGTCCGGTCGGCCGCGGAGACCGAGTCGCCCGGCGGCACGACCGCCGGCGACACCACGTCGGCCACGGTCCCCGGGTTCGGCGCGGCAACGGCCGGCGCGGGCATCGCGGCCGCGCTGGTCGGCCTCGCGCGGACGCGCCGGACCGACTGACGGCGGAAGCGTAACGCCCAAACCGCCGCCGCGCCTCCTCGCGTCCATGTACGAGGCGGTCCACGCCCACCCCGACGGCGACGCCACGGCCGCGCGGTTCGCCCGCGAGGCCGACCGCTACGGCTACGACGGGGTGGTGGTCCGCGCCCGCGACGCCACCCCCGACTACGGGGCGATACGCGACGCCTACGGCGTCGACGTGGTCGACGCGCGCGAGGTGGTCGCGCCCGACCCCGAACGCGCGTCGGGCGCGGTCGGCAACTTCCGCCCGAAGCACACGCTGGTTCTCGTGCGCGGGGGGACGGACCGCCTCAACCGCTTCGCGGTCGAACACGAACGGGTGGACGTGCTGACCCGGCCGACGAGCCGCGACGGCGACTTCAACCACGTGCTCGCGCGGGCCGCGCGCGACAACGGCGTGCGCGTGGAGTTCGACTTCGGCCCCCTCCTGCGGTCCGACGGCGGCCCCCGGGTGCAGGCGCTCAAGCGGACTCGCAAGCTCCGCGAACTCGTCGAGCACTACGACACGCCCTACGTGGTGAGCGTCAACCCCGAGTCCCACCTCCACCTCCGCGGACCGCGCGAACTCCGGGCGCTGGGCGAGCGGGTGGGGTTCTCGGCCGAACAGGTGACGGCGGGCCTCGAGGAGTGGGGCCGCCTCGCCGAGCGCAACCGCCACCGCGCGTCCGAGGCGTTCATTGCCCCGGGCGTCGAACGTGGTCGGTATGAAGAAGACGGTTGACGAGCACGCCGCCCGCTTCGACGAGATGGCGGCGGCGTACGACGAGGAGAAGAGCGAGGAGTACCGAGCCTGCGCCAACCTCGTGGTGGAGTACGCCGACTCCGACCCCGACGACGTGGTGCTCGACCTCGGGACGGGCACGGGCGCGATAGCCCTGCCGCTGGCGGAGCGCGCGGGCCGGGTCGTCGGGCGCGACATCAGCGAGGGGATGCTCGAACGCGCGCGCGAGAAGGCCGCGGAGCGGGGCCTCGACAACGTCGAGTTCGGACACGGGGAGTTCCGCGACCCGGACTACGACGGCCACGTGGACGTGGTGACCTCGAACTTCGCCATGCACCACCTCTCGGACGAGGAGAAGCGGGAGGCCATCCGCGTGATAGCGGACCTGAAGCCCCGGCGGTTCGTGCTCGGCGACGTGATGTTCTTCGGCGAACCGGACCCCGACGAGCCGTTCTACTCGCCGGACGTGGACGACCCGGCCACGGTGGGGACGCTGGCCGACGCCCTGACCGACGCCGGGTTCGTGCTGACCGCGGTCGAACGCGTCCACGACCAGGTGGGCGTCCTCGTGGCCGAACGCGCCGGGAGCGCGGAGGCGACGGAGGAACCCGTCTCGGGCGAGCGAGAGGACACCGCGGCGGCCACGCCCGAGACCGGCGGCGCGGAGTGAGACGGCGTGCGCCACCTCCCCAAACACCTCCGGCCGCGGTGGCGCTACCTCGCGGTCCGCCTCGAGTCGTGGCCGGACCTCGACCTGGACCGCGGCGCGTTCCAGCGCGAACTCTGGTACGCCGCCCAGAACCTACTCGGCGACCCCGGGAGCGCCGACGCCGACCTCACGGTGCTCGGCTTCGAGTTCGCGGACGGCGCGGGCGAGGCGGTGGTGCGCGCACGCCGGGGGCACGTCGCGGACGCGCGCGCCGCCCTCGCGTGCGTCGGCGAGGTCGACGGCCGCTCGCTCGGCCTGAAGGTGACGGGAGTTTCGGGGACGGTGCGTGCCTGTGAAGAAAGGTATTTAGGACGCCGGGCCGGACGTTCCGAAGAGAGAAGCGTCGTGTTCGCGAACGAGTCCCGGTCCGCGTACGGCGACGACGACGTCGCGGACGTGTGCGGTCCGGACGGGTTCACGGGCGCGACGGAACTCGATTTCGAGTGATACTATGCAGGGACAAGCCCAACAGCAGGCATACGACCGCGGAATTACGATATTCTCGCCCGACGGCCGCCTCTACCAGGTCGAGTACGCCCGCGAAGCGGTCAAGCGTGGCACGGCGAGCATCGGTGTCCGGACGAACGACGGCGTGGTTCTCGCCGCCGACAAGCGGAGTCGGTCGCCGCTCATGGAGCCCACGAGCGTCGAGAAGATACACAAGGCCGACGAACACGTCGGCATCGCGTCGGCCGGGCACGTCGCCGACGCGCGCCAGCTCATCGACTTCGCCCGGCGGCAGGCACAGGTCAACCGCCTGCGCTACGGCGAGCCCATCGGCATCGAGACGCTGACCAAGGAAGTCACCGACCACATCCAGCAGTACACGCAGGTCGGCGGCGCACGCCCGTTCGGCGTCGCACTCCTCGTGGGCGGCGTGGCCGACGGCGAACCCCGCCTCTACGAGACCGACCCCTCGGGCACGCCCTACGAGTGGAAGGCCGTCTCCATCGGCGCGAACCGGGGCGACCTGCAGGACTACCTCGAGGAGAACTACACCGAGGGGGCCGACCTCGACAGCGGCGTCGAACTCGCGCTCCGCGCCCTCGCCTCGACCAACGACGACGAACTCGAACCCGACGGCGTGGACGTCGCCACCGTCGACGTGGAGTCCGAGTCGTTCGACCAGCGCTCGAACGACCAGATAGAGGAGTACCTCTCGGAGTACGACCTCCTCCCGTCCGGCGACGACGAGGACAAGGGCGAGTCCGAAGCGGAGTAACGCGCCCGCCCATCCCGTCGACGCACCGTCTTCCGACTCGACCCGGTCGTTTCCGTTTCACTCTTCTCCCGCCGCGGCCGGCGTCCGCGTCCCGCCGACGCCGACGCCGGTTCCGCGCCGCGGGCGCGGTCGTCACTCGGTCGGGCGAGCGTACACCACGGTCGGGTACGTCGCCCCGAGGAGTTCGAACGACGACGACCCCACGCGCTCGAACCCCTTCGCCTCGTAGAACGCGCGCCCGCGCCGGTTCTCGGCCAGCGTCTCCAGTTTGAGCGCCGACGCCGCGTCGGGCACGGCTTCGAGGCTGCAGGCTAAGAGCGCCGACCCGACGCCCTCGCGCCAGTGGTCGGGCGCGACGTACAGTTCCTTGAGTCCCGCCTCGCCGTCGGCCACGAACGCCTTCGTCTCGTCGCCCCACCTGACGTAGGCGTAGCCCACGACCGACGGCGCGTCGCCGTCGTCGGTCGCCCCTCGGTCGGCGACCAACACGCGGCCGTCGTCGCCGGCGTCCAACTGCCCGTACCAGCGGTCCACGTCGTCCGCCGTGGGGGTCTCGGCGAGGCGCGACAGCACCTCGTCGCTCACGATGTGGGCGTAGGCCGCGCGCCACGCCGCGCGGTTCACCCGGAGGACGCCCCGGGCGTCCGTGCGGCCGTCGAGGGACCGAATCTCCATGCGTTCACGAGGCTACGCGGTCTCAAAAAACCCGACCTCGGCGGGGGAGAGTCGGCCTCAGTACTCCTCGTAGGCGAGGTTCATCAGCCACCCCGAGAGGGCGTCGCTCTCGGGGTCGATATCCTCCTCGCCGATGAACGGCGAGAGCATGTCGCCCGCCATCAGAAGCGAGAAGTCGAGGTCCTTGGCGGCGGGTTCGAGGAAGTAGGTGTTGTGCCCGTCGTACACGGTCTCCTCCCGGTTGATGAGACCCCGTTCCGCGAGGCTCTCGGCGACTCGACTCCCCTGCCGCGAGGAGATGTCGAGTTCCTTCCAGAAGTCGCTCTGGTGGATGCCGCCCGACTCGCGGACGAGTTCGAGGGCGGCGCGTTCCTCGGGGGAGAGGTCGGGTCCGGAGTCGCCGGCGCTCATGCGACCACCTCCGACGCGTGGGTGCGGGGCGCGCTCATACCGTCGTATGTTCGCGCGAACCGTTTAAACCTGACTTTCGACCCGCCGGTACGGCGTCTCGCAGGGCGGCCCGTCGGCGAACTCGTAGGTGCCGCCCTCGGGGCCGACGGTCACGAGCGACGACGACCGGGTGCCGTAGCCGTCGCCGTGGACGCAGACGCCGAACGCGTGGTCGCCGAGGACGTCGGCGGCCCGGTCGCGCCACGACGCCGCCGTCTCGCCGGGTTCGGGGACCAGCGCCTCCCGGACCTTCCGGGCGTTCTCGGCCTGTCGCTCGCCCGCGTCGGGCCGGTGGGGCGGAATCGTGAAGCGACCGTCGGCGCCGACGTTCACCACCACGTGGACGCCCGGGTCCAACTGCGTCACCCGGAGGCGGCCGTCCCACTCCAGTAGGACGGCGGCGTTCGCGTCGGCCACGACGAGGTTGAACCCGTCGTACTCCGTCTCGCGGACGGCGCGTTCGGCGAGGCGGGCCGCCGTCTCGGCGTCGGGTTGCCTGAGAGCGTCGCGCACGAGGAGGCCCCGCGAGCGTTCGGCCGCGAGGTCGCGGTCGGTCCAGCGGTTGGTGACGCCGACGAACAGGCCGTGTTCGTTGTAGCCGATCCACGTCCCGCCGGCCTCGGCGTCCCGCGGGGCAACGACGCGGGGTTCCTCGTCGACGACGCCGGGCGGTTCCGAGGGGCGGTCGAGGCCTTCGTCGCGGTTCGCCGCCACGACGACCGGCGCGTCGGCGAACGCCCGCCACGCGAGGGTGAGCGTACACACGGGCGTGGGTAGGCGCGGCGCGGGTTTAGTCCTTCGCCGACTCGGCGCGGTCGCCGTCCGGGCGTCGCTCCCGCCGGGACTCGGCGAACCGCTCTACCTCCGCCGCCAGACGCCGCAGGTCGGCCGCGGTGCCGCCGCCGCGCAGTCGACTCAGTAACAGCGCCGCGAACGCGCCGCCGAAGGCCATCAGCGGCAGGACGACGCCCAACCACCACAGTTCGGCCGGGAGGTGGGGGACAGACATGTCATTCAGATGTGAAACCAGCGGTAAATGTCTTGCGTTCAGTCCGTATCTCGCCGGCGCGGCGGCGCCGGCCCGGGACGGTCAGCCGTCGTCCGCGCCACGGTTCGCGAGTTCGACCACCCGCACCGCCGCCTCGTTCTCGGCCACGTCGTGGACGCGCACCACGTCGGCGCCCCGGTCGACGGCGAGCGTCGTGCCCGCCACGGTGGCCGCGGTGCTGTCGTCATGGCCCACGAGGTCGAACATCGACTTGTGCGAGTGGCCGACGAGTATCGGACAGCCGAGGGCGCGGAACTCCTCGATGCGGTCGAGGAGTTCGTAGTTCTCCGCGGGCGACTTGGCGAAGCCGAGGCCGGGGTCGACCACGATTCGCTCGCGCGGGACGCCCGCCTTCTCCGCGAGGAGGACGCGCTCCCCGAGTTGGTCTATCACGTCCTCGACCACGTCGTCGTACTCCGCGTCGGTGTCGGGGTCGACCGGGGCCTCGACGGAGTGCATCACGACGACGGGCACCTCTCGCTCGGCCGCCAGAAAGCGCATCTCGGGGTCTTCGAGCCCCGACACGTCGTTGAGGATGTCCGCGCCCGCGTCGAGGGCCGCGCGGCCCACCTCCGCCCGACGGGTATCCACGGAGACGGCCACGTCGAGGGCCGAGAGGGCCTCTATCACCGGCACGATGCGGTCGCGCTCCTCCTCGACCGGGACGGGGTCCGCGCCCGGGCGGGTGCTCTCGCCGCCCACGTCGACGATGTCGACGCCCGCCTCGACCATCGCCTCCGCCTGCGCGACGGCGTCCTCGCGGGCGAAGTGCTGCCCGCCGTCGTGGAACGAGTCGGGCGTGACGTTGAGGATGCCCATCACCGCGGTGCCGTCGCTCCACGGGTACGTCGCGTCGGACTCCGTCCCCGCGTCGCCCCCCGACGCGTCCGCGCCGCCGTTCGTCGCGCCGATGCCGAGTTGGCGGCGTATCTGCTCACCCACGCCCGCCAGTCCGTAGGGCTGGCCGTCGAGTTTCTCGACGAGGCGCTTGAACTGGGCCATCGTGCCCGTCAGCACCGCGTCCACGAGTTCGCCGTCGCTCCGGACCCCCGACACGGCGCACTCGCCGTCGAGCGAGAGCATCTCCTCTTTGAGGTACTGGGCCTGTCGGCGTTGGACGCGCGTCTTGAGCGTGCGGTGGACGGCTTTGCCGCCCATGCGCCACACGCCGGGACCGGTGACGTGGGCGCCTTCGAGCACCTCGCGGGCCTCGTCGACCGTCTCGGTCCGTTTCGGTATCGCCGTCCGGGTCCACGTGGTGCGCGCCTCCGCGACGGCGAACAGCGACCCGACCACCGCCACGCAGTCGTCGGCGTCGGCGCGAGACCGCGCCAGCGACAGCGCCCCCGCCACCGAGTAGCGGTCGCTCACCTCCGCGACGCCCGCGTCCTCGAAGGTCCGGGCGAGCACCTCGGGGTCCTCCGCCCTGTCGACGTCGGGGCGGCAGGTCACCGCCGTGTCGGGCGTCGGGAGGGCGTCGACCATGGCGCGGTGGTCCTTGTCGTGCATCGCGGCGAACACGAGGTGGAGGTCGTCGTACTCGAACTCCGACAGCACGGCGGCCACCTCCTCGCACGCGCCCGGGTTGTGCGCGCCGTCTAGCACCACCATCGGGTCCCGTTCCATCACCTCGAACCGGCCCGGCCAGTGGGACGACCGCAGGCCGCGTTCGAGAACCGTCGTCGACACGTCGTCGCCGCCCACCTGTCGGGCGAGCGTCGCGGCGATGCCCGCGTTCCGCGCCTGAAACGCCCCGAGAAGGGGGAGACGCGCCTCCACCGCGAAGTCGGGACCGTCGAGTCGAACCGCCGACTCGGCGTGCCCCCGCCGCCCGCCGTAGGCGACGGTCACGTCCGCGTCGTCCGCCTCGTCCACCGTGACGACGTCGCCCGCGTTGTCTCGGACCGCGTCGAGTGCGTCGTCCGTCGCGCCGGTCACGAGGGGGGTGCTCTCGGGCGCGACGGCTGTCTTCTCGGCGGCTATCTCCGCTATCGTGTCGCCGAGGACGCTCGTGTGCTCCAGCGTCACGTTCGTGACCGCGGCTGCCTCGGGGTCGACGACGCTGGTGGCGTCGAGCCGTCCGCCGATGCCGACTTCGAGGACGGCCACGTCGACGTCGGCGCACCCGAACTGCCAGAGACCCATGGCCGTCATCACCTCGAAGAACGTGAGCGGTTCGTCCGCGGCGGCGCGTTCGACGAGGAACGGCTTGACGGCCGAGACGAACTCGCAGAGCGCGGTCTCGGTCATCTTCCGGCCGTCGACCCGGACGCGTTCGCGCACGTCGTCGAGGTGCGGCGACGTGTAGAGTCCGACCCGGTAGCCGGCCGCCCGGAGCACCGACTCGACCATCCGTGCGGTGCTTCCCTTGCCGTTCGACCCCGCGACCTGTACGAACCGGATTCCCTCGTGAGGGTCGCCGAGGTGCGAGAGGAGTTCCCGGACCGACTCGGTCCCGGGGTCGACCTTGAACCGGCGGAGGCCGAACAGGAAGTCCGCCGCCTCGTGGTATTCCATACCGGAAGGTCAGTCGGTATCCGCTTTAGACTGTCGAAGGTTCGCCGCGGTCACCCCTCGGTCCACCGGTCGACCAGCGACTCGACCCGCCCCGTGGCCACGTGGAGCGCCGTCCCGTCCGCCCGGAACGCCTCGTGAACCGCGGGGTCGGACGGCTGGGGGGCCGCGCCGGGGAACCGCGAAGTCCGCGTCGTGCTGGCGAAGGTGGTGCCCACGACGTCGCCGTCGAGGGTGACCAGCGGCGACCCGCTGTTCCCCCGCGCGGTCGGCACCGTCGACTGGAGCGTGTCGCCGGTGCCGAACACGCCCGTGCGCCCGGAGAACCGCCCGAGCGAGACGACCCAGTTGCCGACGTTCCCGGGGTGGCCGACCTGCACGAGCGGTTGGCCGCGGTCGAGGTCGGCCGCCGACGCCGTCGAGAGCGCCGGGGGGAGGTCGTCGTCCGTCCGGAGGAGGGCCACGTCCGGCCGGCGGGACGTCCCGACGCGTTCGAGCGAGAGGGCGTCGCCGTCGAGCGTGTAGCAGGTCAGGTCGCGTCCGCGCTCCACGACGTGCCCGTTCGTCACCACGTGCTCGTCGTCGAGCACCCAGCCGGTGCCGACGTAGTAGCCGTCGCCGGTGCGGAGTTGGAGGTAGACGACGCCCTCGCGCGTCTCGACGCCGACGCTCCGCGCGCGCCGCCGCGTCCCGTCGTCGACGGACGACTCCACGGGGGGACGCGGGCGCGACGTGGCCGTCTCCGCCGTCGCGTCCGGGAGCGCCTCGACCGACGACAGCCACCGCTCGGGGAACGGCGTGTAGGCGCTCGCGGCCGTCCCGCCGACGAACCCGGTCAGGGCCGCGAGGAACCCTCGTCTGCTCGCCATACGAACGCTCGGGGACCGCGCGGTTTCTACGTGTCGGTCACGGTGAGAGAAGAAGGCGGCCGCTCCCGTTCAGTCGTGTCTGAAAGCCCGGTTGCCGGTGAACGCCATCGCCACGTCGTGTTCGTTCGCCGCCTCGATGACGTCGTCGTCGTTGACCGACCCGCCGGGCTGAATCACGGCCTCGACGCCCGCCTCGGCGGCCGTCTCGATGCCGTCCGGGAACGGGAAGAAGGCGTCGGACGCCATCACCGCGCCCTCGGGGGACTTTCCCTCGGCGTGCTCCTCGGCCTTCATGGCGGCGAGTCGCACGGCGTCGACGCGGGAGACCTGCCCCATGCCGACGCCCACCGTCTCGGTGCCCTTGGCGAACAGGATGCCGTTCGACTTGACGTGTTTGAGCACGCGCCACGCGAACAGCATCGACTCCACCTGCTCGTCGGTGGGTTCGCGGTCCGTGACGAACTCGAGGTCGTCCGCCGACGGGGCCCACAGGTCGCGCTCCTGCACGAGTCGCCCGCCCACCAGTGACTTCTCGGTCAGGCGCTCCGACCGGTCGCCGAGTTCGCCCACGTCGAGCACTCGGAGGTTATCCTCGCCGGTCAGGACGTCGAGGGCGTCGTCGGTGTAGCCCGGGGCGACGACGACCTCCTTGAACGAGTCGACCACGCGTTCGGCGGTGTCGGCGTCGCACTCGCGGTTGAGCGCCACGATGCCGCCGAACGCGCTCATGGGGTCCGTCGAGAGCGCGCGGTCGTACGCGTCCGCGAGTGTGTCGGCCGTCGCGCACCCCGCCGGGTTAGTGTGTTTGATGACCGCGGCCGCGGGATCGTCGAACTCCTTGATGAGGTTCAGCGCGCCGTCGGCGTCGTTGTAGTTGTTGTACGACAGCGCCTTCGCCCCCTCGTTCAACTGCGGAGCGCGGACCACGCTGGCCTCCTCGCAGGCGTCGTCGGCGTAGAGCGCGGCGTCCTGATGGGGGTTCTCGCCGTACCGGAGGTCGGCGGCCCGCGTGCCCGTGGTCGTCCGGCGGGCCGGCAGGAGGCCGCCCTCGTCGCCGTCGACGGTCACGTCGCCGTCCTCGACGCTCACGCGGCCCTCGGCGAACCACCGCACCGCGCGCGGGTAGGCCGCGAACTCGGCGTCGTAGAGCACGCGCTCTTTCAGCGAGTCGACGTCGTCGTCCTCGTACACGGGCACCGCCTCCTGCGTGACGATGGGGCCGGCGTCCACGTCCTCGGTGACGATGTGGACGGTGCATCCGGTCGTCCGGACGCCAGCGTCGAGCACCTGTTCGTGGGCGTCGGTGCCGGGGAACGACGGCAGGAGCGAGGGGTGGACGTTGAGCGTCGTCGGCGCGTCGTCGAGGAACTCGTCGGTCAGGACGCGCATGTACCCGTCGAGGCAGACGAGGTCGACGTCGTACTCGGCGAGGCGGTCGAGGACGCGTCGCTCGTGGGACTCGCGGGACTCGTCCTCGTCGCGTTCGACCACCTCCGTGGGGACGCCGCGTTCGGCGGCCGCGTCGAGCACCGGGGCCTCGGCCCGGTTCGTCAGGACCACCGACAGTTCCGCGCCGCCCGGCCCCCGGTCGGCGACGTGCAGGAGGTTCCGTCCGCGATTGCTCGCCATGCCCGCGATATCGAACATGGGTGAACCACCTCGACGCGGAAGAAAAACAGTTGCGGTCTCTCTACCGTCGATGGGCACGTACGTGGATAATTTCCGCTTGACACGTCCGGAGTCCCCGACGAGTGTACACGAGGGTGTGGGTCGGGTTCAGTCGCGGAGGGTGCCGAAGAACCGCCAGCGCTCGGACCAGAGGTGATAGAGGCTGGAGGCGGCGACGGTGGCGAGGAACGCGCCGTGGAGGAGCAGCGACGGGGTACTGCTCAGCAACGGGACGCCCACCTCCGCGCCGAGGAGCGTCAGGAGCGCGAGCGTCATGAGCCGGCGGTAGAACGTGGCCCACGTGATGCCGTACTGCGTGACCACCTCCATGTACAGGTCCACGTCACGCGCCTGCGATTCGAGCGACACCGTCTTGCGGTCGGTGTCGTAGCTCACTACGCCCGCGTCGTCGAGTTTGGGGAGGTGCGTCTGGTGGAGGGAGTTGTAGACGCTGTTTCGGACGTTCCGCGGCGGCGGCGACTCGCCCGACTCCGACTCGGCGAGCGTCTCCGCGAGTTCGCGGAGCGTCATCGACCCGGCGCTCGACTTGAGTTCCTTTATCACCATCCGCCGTCGCCAGTTGCGGAGGATGTCGTGTATCTCCCGCTCGTCGATGTCGCCCTCGCTCTCGGTGTCGATTCCGGCCCGTTCCCGTAGTTTGAGTCCGTGTGTTTCCGACATTCGTTTACTCCGACCGTAACTCACTCTGTCCGGGAATACGTATAATATCAAACGACATTTTCGATAGTTTCAATGTTCGAAACGGTAGGTCGTGGGCGACACTGCTAAAATAGAGAATTTCCGGTTTTCGATACACTCTCCGTCGGGATAACGCCGGAGTTTACTGTCGGAAATTATGTGTTTCTCATCGTTTCGAACGTTGTTACTGTCTCGAAATTACGGCTCAGCGCGGCGGTCCTCCCCGTCCCGTCCCTGCGGCGGCATTCCACGCGGTTTAACTCGGTCGCCCGGCCTCGTAGGGGTATGCGACCACGGAGCCGGACCCGACGATACGCCGACGCGGCCGGGAGCGCCGAACGCGCCCCCGCGTCCGGAGGTGGCGACCGATGACCGACCTGCCGCGGAACGACCCCCTCGCGGCCGTCTCGCCGCTCGACGGCCGGTACGCCGGACGGACGGAACCGCTCTCGCCGTACGCCTCCGAGGCGGCGCTGATGCGCGCCCGCGTCCGCGTCGAAGTGGAGTACCTCCTCGCTCTCGCCGACGTGGAGGCCACGCCGCTGTCGCTCGACGACGACGCCCGCGCCGACCTGCGCCGCCTCTACGAGGAGTTCGACGCAGAGGCCGCCCGCCTCGTGAAGCGACTGGAGACGGAGGGCGCCGCGGGGTACGCCGCGACCAACCACGACGTGAAGGCGGTGGAGTACTTCCTGCGGACCGAGACGCCCGAGGAAGTCCACCCGTGGATTCACTTCGGTCTCACCAGCGAGGACGTGAACAACCTCGCCCACCGCCTCCTCGCCAAACCCGCCGTGGAGGAGGTGCTGCTCCCGGCCCTGCGCGACATCCGGGACGAACTCGAATCGCTCGCGCGCGAGCATCGCGACACGCCCATGCTCGCCCGTACTCACGGCCAACCCGCGACGCCCACCACGTTCGGCAAGGAGATGGCCGTCGTCGCGGCGCGCCTCGGCACGGCGACGGGTCGTATCGCGGAGGCGGCGGACGGTCTCGCGGGGAAACTCGCGGGCGCGTCGGGCACCTACGCCGCCCACGTCGCCGCCTACCCCGACGTGGACTGGCGAGCGTTCTCCCGCGAGTTCGTGACCGGTCTCGGCCTCGACCACCGGTCCCTCTCGACGCAGGTCAACCCCTGCGACGACCTCGCGGCGGTGTTCGACGCCCTCCGGGGCGCGAACAACGTCCTCCTCGACCTCGACCTCGACGTGTGGCTCTACGTGAGCGACCGCTATCTGGGTCAGCGGACGGTCGAGGGCGAGACGGGGTCGTCCACGATGCCCCACAAGGTCAACCCCATCGACTTCGAGAACAGCGAGGGGAACCTCTCGAAGGCGAACGCCGACCTGACGTTCCTCGCAGACTACGTGACGAAGTCGCGCCTCCAGCGCGACCTGTCGGACTCGACGGTGAAGCGAAACGTGGGGGCGGCGCTGGCCCACTGCCTGATCGGCTACCGCAAGACCGAGACGGGCCTCGGGAAGGTGGTGCCGAACGAGCGAGTCATGCGCGAGGACCTCGAATCGACCCCCGAGATAATCGGCGAGGCGGTCCAGACTATCCTCCGGCGCGAGGGCGACACGCAGGCGTACGAACGCGTCAAGGAACTCAGCCGCGGACGCGACGTGACGCTCGCGGACTTCTACGACCTGTTCGACGACCTGGACGTGAGCGAGTCCACGCGCGAGGAACTCCGCGCGCTGACGCCGGCGGGCTACACCGGACTCGCGGACGAACTCGTGGACGAACTCGACGACGGGCGCGAATCCAACCGCTGAGACGGCTCTGTCGGTTTTCTTTCGCAGGACGAGTAGTCGCCGGTGCCCACCCGCGGTTTCGTACGGACTTCGTCTGGGCTGGACGACGGCGGGTGCGCACCTGTCCTAGTCTTTTACTCAGCGTAGAATAAATCTTTTGACCTCGCACCCCGTGGACGACGACATGAAGGCGATAGCGGTACGCAGAGGCGACGACGAACCGTCGATCGTGGAACTGCCGCGGCCGAACCCGGCGGCGGGCGAGGCGCTGGTGCGCACGCTCCGCGTCGGCGTCGACGGCACCGACCACGAGGTGCTGGCCGGGGGTCACGGCGGGTTCCCGGCCGGCGACGACCACCTCGTCCTCGGGCACGAGGCGGTCGGCGTCGTCGAGGACCCCAACGGCACCGAGTTCGAGGCGGGCGACGTGGTGGTGCCCACGGTCCGCCGGCCGCCGAACCCCGACGACCCGAACGGCTACTTCGAGCGAGACGAACCCGACATGGCTCCGGCGGGGGAGTACCTCGAACGCGGCATCGAGGGGGACCACGGGTTCATGGCCGAGTACTTCACGAGTCCCGCGGAGTTCCTCGTGCCGGTGTCGCCGGAACTGGCCCCCCTCGGCTTCCTCGTGGAGCCGATTTCCATCACGGAGAAGGCGTTAGACCTCGCCTACGACGCCCGGGAGTCGTTCGAGTGGTCGCCCGAGTCGGCGCTGGTACTGGGCAACGGGAGCCTCGGCCTCCTGACGCTGGCGATGCTGCGGGAACGAGGGTACGACAGCCTCTACTGCCTCGGGCGGCGCGACCGGCCCGACCCGACGATAGACGTCATCGAGAAACTCGGCGCGACCTACGTCGACTCGCGCGAGACGCCCATCGACCAGATTCCCGAGGTGTACGAACCGGTCGACCTCGTGTACGAGGCCACGGGGTACGCCCCCCACTCGGTGCAGTCGGCGCGCGCCCTCGCGCCCAACGGCGTGACCGCCCTGTTGGGCGTGCCGCGGCCCACCACCGCGGAGGTGGACGTTGGCGCGTTCCACCGCGAGTTCGTCCTCGGCAACAAGGCCATGGTCGGGAGCGTGAACTCACGCTACGAGCACTTCGAGGCGGCCGCCGAGTCGCTGACCGCCCTCCCGGAGTGGTTCACCGACGAACTCGTGACGGGCGTGTACGACGCGTCGACGTTCGAACCGGCGTTCGCGGATGACGACACGACTATAAAAACGGCCGTCGAATTCGACTCACATGAAGAACGTTGACGACCTCATCGAGAGCGCGTCGGAGTTGGCGGAGCGAGGCCTCTCGAAGGGCGAGATAGCGGACGAACTCAACGTCTCGCGCGAGACGGCGAGCTGGTTGGTAGAACGCAGCGACGCCGGCACCACGACCACCCCGACGCGCACGCCCGAAACCGACGACGGGGGTCCCCACGACATCCACGTCGACTGGAGCACCCTCGGGCGCGACAGCGCCCGCCTGACCTACACCGGGCGGTCGATGGCCGACCTGCTCTCGAAGGAGGGCGATGACGTGGACCTCACCATCGGCATCGAGAAGGCGGGCGCGCCGCTGGCGACGGCCGTGGCCAGCGAACTGGAGACCGACCTCGGGTCGTACGCCCCCGCCAAACACCAGTGGGAGGAGGGCGACATCGACGAACTCGGCGGGAGCTTCTCGCGCAACTTCGCCCAGATACGGAACCGCGACTGCTACGTCGTGGACGACACCGTCACCAGCGGCACCACGATGCGCGAGACCATCGAGGCCATCCGCGAGGAGGGCGGCAACCCCGTCGCGGGCGTCGTCATCGTGGACAAACAGGGCGTCGAGGAACTCGACGGCGTGCCCATCTACTCGCTCATCAACGTGATACGGGTCGGCAACGGCGACGACGAGGCGTGACGTGACCGTCCGGGTTGTTTCCGCACGTCGGGGGCGCGTCGCCGTCGCAACCGAGAGGCGGTCCGCGAGCGTTCGAGCGCCCGCGCCGACGGCGCAACCCCTTTCAGGACCGACGCCGTACGGCTACACACATGTCTTTCCAGCCCGGAAGCGATATGACCGCGGAGGAGGTATCCGAACGGGTCGACGAGGCCATCGAGAACAACCACGTCGTACTCTTCATGAAGGGGAACCGACTGATGCCCCAGTGCGGGTACTCCCAGCGGGCGGTCGAACTCGTCGGGTCGCACGTAGACGAGTTCGAGACCGTGGACGTGCTTCCGGCGCTCGATGAGTACCGCGAGGCGCTCGAAGCCCACAGCGGGTGGGAGACCATTCCCCAGACGTTCGTCGACGGGGAGTTCGTGGGCGGGAGCGACATCCTCGCCGAACTCGACGAACGCGGCGAACTCGAATCGACGCTGGCGCGGGCGTAACGCGTGGCGTCGCGTCAAGCGTCTCGCGCGGTGGCCGGGTCGAACGGTCCCGAGCCTCGACCCCGAAGAGTAGCCCATATAAACACGGACCCCCTACGGGGACACAGAGAGCGTCACAGTCACCGGAACGCTTCCGTGACCGCACCCGATAGATAACCCAACAATGTCAGGCCGCGTATATCGACTCCACTCCACACTTGAACTGCCACTCGACGAGGTGAACGAGTACTTCGAGGATGCCGACCTGCCGGAGGAGATAGATGACGTCGACATCACCCGTCGAAACAACACGCTGATACTCAAGGCCGTCGCGGCCGACGAGAGTCTGAGCAAGTACACGCCGACGGCGCAACTCAAAGCCAGCGTCACCGAGACGCGGGTGTACGAGGAGGAACCGCCGCGCGCCGGCGGCCCGCAGTGGGGACAGGAAGAGGAGGAGGAGATCCCCTCCGAACTCGTGGAGTTCGCGTGTTTCAAGGGCGACCGCGAGACGGTCCTCCAGAACACGGCGCTCCAGTACCCCATGTTCCTCGTCCTCCTCGACCTCGCGAAGCAGGCCGAGAAGGGCACGCTGACGGCCATCACCGAGGTCGACGGCGAACTCATCGCCACCCGCATCGTCGAGGGCGAGCCACGACCCGCCACCATCGAAGTGGTCGAGAACCCCTCCGAGTCCAACGGCGGCGGCAACGGCGTCAACTGGCGAGACAACAAGTTCATCAGCGATTAACTGACGGCCCTCCTCCTCTCGGCCCCCTCGCAGTCTCCCGCTCTCGCCGCGAGCGGCGTCGCTCGACTCCGTAGCGCGATGTCGCCACCCGGCCGGCCCCGGCACCGTCTCGCCGCCCCTATCTCCGCCCCTCGACCCCGGGTGTGGACCGTACTCTCCGCTTACTCTCGTTTGGCGGTCCATGTTAAAGTCGGGACAGTCGCCAGTGGCGGTATGAACAGACGGACGTTCCTCCGAGCCGGTGCCGCGGGGTTCGCCTCCGTGGGCGCGACGGCCTACGTCGCGGGCGGATTCGGCTCGTGGGAGGGGAGTTCGGCGGCCGTGAGCCCCGTTACAGCGGGGCCGGCCGTCCGCCTCGAAGAGGTGGCGAGCGGGTTCAGAGAGCCGATAGCGGTCGCCTTCCCGCCGGACGAGGACGACGTCCGACTCGTGGCCGACAAGTACGGCACCGTCTACCGCCACGACGCGGACGGACTCGCCGACGAGCCGTTTCTGGACCTCTCGGACTCGCTTGCCCAGATGGGGTCGTGGGAGCAGGGGCTGTTGGGGTTCACGCTCCACCCCGAGTACGGGAAGACGCACAAGTGCTACGTCCGGTACAGCGCCCCCCCGGAGGCGGACGGCGACTCCCACACGTTCGTGCTCTCGGAGTTCCGCGTCGACGACGACAACCGGCGCGCGGACCCGGACTCCGAACGAGTGCTGCTCTCCCTGCGCGAACCCGACACGGACCACAACGCCGGGTCGGTCGTGTTCGGACCCGACGGCTACCTCTACGTGGGAGTGGGCGACGGCGGCAAGTACAACGACTCGGGGGCGGGCCACGCCGGCGACTGGTACTGGCTCAACAAGGGCGGCAACGGACAGAACCTGACCGCGAACCTCCTCGGGAGCGTCCTCCGCGTCGACGTGGACGGGCGGGACGGCGACAAACCCTACGCGATTCCCGACGACAACCCGTTGGTCGGGCGCGAGGGCCTGGACGAGCAGTGGGCGTGGGGTTTCCGCAACCCGTTTCGGATGTCGTTCGCCCCCGACGGCCGCCTGTTCGTGACCGACGTCGGCGACGAACGGTTCGAGGAGGTCAACGTGGTCGAGAAGGGGGGCAACTACGGGTGGAGCGTCAGGGAGGGCGAGTCGTGTTTCGCCAACCGCCTCCCGATGCTGGCGCTCGCCAAACTCCCGGGTTTCGAGAGCACGTACCCCGCGTGTCCGGCCGAGACGCCCGGCGGGGAACCGCTCCGCGACCCGGTGGTCACCTACCCCCACGTGAAGGACGGGAAGCAGTTCGGCTACGCCGGCATCGGCGGGTTCGTCTGCGAGGACCCGGCGCTCCCCGAACTGGAGGGGAAGTACGTGTTCGGCGACCTCATGGGGTCGGGGACGGGCGGCCGCCTGTTCGCCACCTCGGAACCGGCCGACGGCGAGACCCCGTGGCCCATGGCGGAACTCCCGGTACCCGACGCCCGAGGCGGGGGCATCGGGAGCATGCTCCTCTCGTTCGCCGAGGGCCCGAACGGGGAACTCTACGCGCTCACCTCTCAGATGAGCGAGGGAACCGGCGCGGTGGTCCGCATCCGGCCGGCAGAGTGACCGCCGGACTCGGCAGCGTCCGGCCGACGTCTTGGGATTCGTTAGCGACCCTCTGACTCGGCCGAAAAGCCCTTTTGCCGCCGTAATTATATCTCATTACGATGCCCGAGGGATTCCCCGACTATCTGGACGTCGACTACAGCGACGGCGAAGGCGAAGACCCGGAGGACTATCCGCGCATCGAAGACAAGATAGAGAAGGCCATCGAGGTCACGAAGAAGGGGCTGGAGGAGTACAAGAACCCGGCCGTGATGTGGACCGGCGGGAAGGACTCCACCCTCACGCTCTACTTCATCAAGGAAGTGGCCGAGAAGTACGACCTCGAGACGCCGCCCGCGGTGTTCATCGACCACTACCAGCACTTCGACGCCATCCACGACTTCGTGGACAAGTGGGCCGAGGAGTGGGACCTCGAGGTCATCTACGCCCGCAACGAGAACGTGGGCGAGTACGCCGAGGCGAACGACCTCGAACCCGGCGACGACATCCCGGTGTCGGAGCTCAACGAGCAGAACCAACACCACATCCGTGACCTGTTGGAGTACGAGGAGGACACGTTCCCGTTCCTGCTCGACACCTACGTCGGCAACCACCTGCTCAAGACGGTGGCGCTCAACAACGCACTCGAAGAGTACGACGTCGACGGCGTCATCTCCGGCGTTCGCTGGGACGAACAGGAGGCCCGGGCCGACGAGACGTTCTTCAGCCCGCGTCACGACCCCGACATCTACCCGCCCCACGACCGCATCCAACCCATCCTCCAGTTCGACGAGGCCGCGGTCTGGGACGCGTTCTGGAACTACGTGGTCCCGGACACCGTCGAGGAGTACCCCGACGAGGGCTACGTGCCCCAGGGTGCGGACGACCTGCCCAACGGTCTCACGCAGGACGACATCCCCGTGAGCCCCAAGTACTTCGCCGGGTTCCGGTCGCTCGGCAGCGAGGTCAGCACCGAGAAGAGCGCCGAGGAACCGGCGTGGCTGCAGGACATGGCCAACACCACCGAGCGCGCGGGACGCGCCCAGGACAAGGAGGACCTGATGGAGCGTCTCCGCGACCTCGGCTACATGTAGACGCCGGACGGCACCCTACCACCGACCACTTTTCGTTCTTTCACCGCCCGGAGCGGCCGGGCCGTCCGCGTCGAAACGACCGGGAGGAGAGCGTAGCTACCGCTGGGACGACCGGAGGATGAGCGGTCCGATGGCGAGCGTCCGCTTGGCCACCGTGAGGACGCGTAGAATGTAGGCCATGAACAGGAGGAACGGCGCGAGAGTGAACGTGAACGCCGCGCCCACCACCCACGTCACGGTGGGGACGCTGAAGTCGACTATCCACGCGTACGACGCGAACTCGATGGTGTAGACGAACCCGTCGAACAGGGGGGCCGCCGGGAACGTCTGCTCGTTCACGAGCGCCGTCATCGACCCCGCCACCACCAGCGCCGGCACCGCAACGTAGAGGATGTAGCGCGACAGGTCGATGAGCACCCACTGGAAGTAGAGCGTCTTGATGTGTTCGCGCGCGGGGCCGAACATCACCAACGACGTCTTGAGGTCGTCGAGCGCGCGGGTCAGGTCCTCGTCCAGGACGTCCTCGAAGTCGTCGAGTAGCCGCTCGACCTGGAATATCTTCCACGCGTAGTTGTAGTTGAGTGCGGCGGTCAGCACGTCGAACGTCCCGAACTGCTCGCCGTCGAGTTGGTCCTCGACGGTCTGGGCGTTGCCGTGGAGGCTGTCGATGAACTCGCCGACCTGACTCTCGAGTTCCTCGTCGTCGCTCTCGGCCACGAGGCGGTCGACCGCTTCGGCTCGGCGCTCTGTCTCCATGACCAGCGCCTGTAGGAACGCCGACGGGTCCGCGGGCGTCACCTCGCCGATAAGGTCCTTCGTGAACGTGCGGAAGTCCATGGCGTCCTCCATTCGCTTTCGCTGGTCGCCCAGCGGTCCGTTCTCCTGTGAGATGACGAGCTGACTGATGGTGACCACGAGCGTAGTGCCGGTCACGATGACGCCCAGCATCGAGGAGAACATCGTCTCCACGGTGTCGGCGCCCCGAAGCTGCTCCGGGAGCGACGGGAAGAGCACCGTCGCCGCCAGTATGAACCCACCGAAGACGAACAGCATCAGTATCCCAGTGACCACGAACCGGTTCGCCTTCATCGCCATCCAGAGTCGTAGGCCGCTCTCGTCGGCCCGCTCTCGCATCGTGTTCTGCGTGCTGATGTCGTCCTCGTCGTCGCTCACGGGTCTGAGTTCGCGTCGGCGTTCGCGGGCCGCTTCAGGATGAGTAGCTTCGTCCCGCCGCCGGTGTAGGTGATACTCTCGCACAGTTCCCACCCCTCCGCGCCGAGTTCGTTGAGTTCGGCCGTCGGGTCGGCCGACTCCTTCTTGGCCGAGTCGCGGGGCGGTTCGAGGCTCCGATACTCCCATCTGTGGGGACGATTCGCGCTCACGTACTAATTACGGAAATTTGTCCGTGTAAGTATGGTGGCTCCGACCCCTCGCGCCGCCGGACCGGAGGAGGTATGGCGCGGACCCGCCTACCCCCGACGATGACCGACGAGTGGGTGAGCCTCTTCTCGGGCGGCAAAGACTCCTCGTGGGCGCTCTACCGCGCCTTGGAGGAGGGTCTGAACGTGACGCGTCTCCTCACCGTCCACCCCGAGGGCGACTCGTACATGTACCACGTGCCCGCGACGCGCCTCGCCTCCCTCGCGGCCGAGAGCGTCGGCATCGACCTCGTGGAGGTCGAACCCGGCGACCTCGGAGCGGCCGACGTCGACGACGCGAGTGCGCAGGGCGACGCCGAGGTGGAACCGCTGGAGGCCGCGCTCTCCGAACTGGCCGACGAGATTCCGCTGGCGGGCGTGACCGCGGGCGCCGTCGAGAGCGAGTTCCAGACCGACCGCATCCGCGGGCTCTGCGACCGTCTCGGCGTCGATCTGTTCGCGCCCCTCTGGCGCGAGGACCCGCGGCGCCTCGCGGACGCCATGCTCGACGCGGGCTTCGAGATTCGGGTGATTCAGGTGGCCGCAGGGGGCCTCGACGAGTCGTGGCTGGGACGGACGCTCGACGCCGACGCGTTCGCCGAACTCGAACGCCTCAACGAGCGCTACGGCGTCCACGTGTTGGGCGAGGGCGGCGAGTTCGAGACGCTGGTGACCGACGGGCCGCACATGTCGCGGCCGATAGAACTGGAGTACGAGACGGTGTGGGAGGGGACGCGCGGCCACCTCCGGGTGACGGACGCTCGCCTCGGCTGAGTCAGAGAGTCGTCGCCCGCGGTTCCGTCACCGCGAGTCCTTGGTGAGTCGGGAATGGGCGCCGATGAGCGCCCCCGAGAGGTCGAGGTTCTCGACGCGGGTGCCCTCGTCGATGATGGACTGGCGGATGTCGGCGTCGCGGATGGTGGCCCCGCGGAACACCACCGACTCGTCGAGCGAGGAGTCGGACACCTCCGCGTCGGCCATCACGTGGACGTTCTCGCCGAGTTCGGTGTTCTCGACGGTGGCCGAGTCCGCGACGTGGTTCTCGCCGCCGAGGTACCACGACACGGCGTCGAGGTAGCTCTCGGGCGTGCCGATGTCGAACCACGCGCCGTCGAAGGTGAACGCGTGCACGTCGCCGCGCTTCTGGAGCCACTGCAGGAACCAGCCGGGTTCGTCCGGGTTGTTGTCGCCCGCGAGGTAGTCGTCGAACTTCGAGAGCGTCTCGGCGGGGAAGCCGTAGCACGCGATGGACACCAGCGTGCTGTTGGGGTCGTCGGGCTTCTCCTGGAAGTTGACCACGCGGTCGTCGTCGAGTTCGACGAGGCCGTACGACTTGGCACGCTCCTTCGAGCCCACGTCGTAGGCCGCGAGGGTGGGCGTGCCCTTCTCCTCGAAGAAGTCGATAAACTCCGCCACGTCGAACGAGATGAGGTTGTCGCCCGCGATGACTATCATGTCCTCCTCGACGCCCTCGCGGTCGATGAGTTGGGCCAGCGCCCCCACCACGCCGAACTTCTCGTCTTCCTCGGTAGTCTTCTCGACCGAGAGCGTGGGCTTCTCGAACTCGCTCTCGGCGAGATACTCCTCGAACTCCGCCTCGAAGTACTCGTTCGTGGAGACGAACACCTCGGAGACGCGGTCGTCGGCCTCCAAGTCGGAGAAGATAGTGTCGATGACCGTCTCGTCTCCGACCGGGAGGAACATCTTCGGGCGATGCTTCGTTATCGGCCAGAGACGAGTCGCGTACCCACCTGCGAGGACGACTGCCTTCATAGCTTGATTGAACCCGGCCGCCGTGATAGTTCTTTTTGCTTCCCGGACGTACGTCCCTGCGAGAGGGTCCGTGGCAAGTTCCTCCCGGTCCGGCGACTCGCCGAAAGAAGGTTAGGGGACGGGAACCCCCGCTACGGTATGTCCGACGACGCCACGACGCGCCAGCGCATCGCCGACGCCCTCCGAGAGGGTCCGGAGACGGCGAGTAGTCTCTCCACGGCGATCGGGGTCCCCACGTCGACCGTCTACGGCCACCTCCAGCACGTCGCCCGGTCGCTCGACGGCACCGACGAGGAGTTCCTCGTCGCCCCGCCGGAGTGCCGCGAGTGCGGGTTCTCCGGGTTCGACGACCCCGTGAACTACCCCTCGCGGTGTCCGGAGTGCCGGAGCGAGAGCATCGAGGAAGCCGTCTTCAAGATAGAGTAGTCCGGGTCGGCGCCGACCCGAGAGGGCGGTACCGAACATATGAGGTACTACGCTCTACACCCGGTCGCCGCTATCTCGTCCGTGAGCGATACAGTTCAGAGGTACGACGCGGACGGCCCGTCGATCGGCGCTCCGACCAACGACGAGGGGTACTACGTGTGCAACCGCGAGTGCGCGGACGGGACGGCCTGCCGACGCATCGTCCCGCTACCGCGGACGGCGTGTCACGCCCACGGGCGCTGACCGCCCGCCGACGGGCGCGTCACTCCGCCTCGGCCGGGACTTCGACGCCCAGTTCTTCGAGGAGGGTCACGGCCGCGGCGTGAGACGACTCGGGACCGCGTCCGGTCAGCAGGTCGCCGTCGACGCGGACGCTCGCGTCCTCGTCGAGTTCGGCGTCCCAGTTTCCGCCCGCGGCCTCCACCTCGTCTTCGACCCAGTAGGGGAGTTTGCGGCCGTCGGGCATCATGTCTCGCTCGTCGACGATGCCCTCCTCCCACTCGTTGGGGAACCCGGTCACGTCGCGGCCGTCGACCAGCAGGTCGCCGTCGCTCGTGCGGGTGAACGCCAGCATCCCCACCGCGTGACACACCACGAGGGCTTTGCCGTCGTCGCCCTCGACGGCGTCGCGCAGGAGCCTCCGGGCGTCTCTGTCCTGATTGATGTCCCACTCCGTGCCGTGGCCGCCGGGGAACACCACCGCGTCGTAGTCCTCCGCGTCCACGTCCGCGACGTGCTCGGGGTTCTGGAGGTGCTCGTCGCTCTCGATGACCTCGCGCACCGTCTCGGCCGTCTCCTCGCCTACGTTGTCGGGGTCGACCGACCGCTCGTCGACGACGGGTTCGCCGCCGGTGGGCGTGGCCACCGTCACGTCGACGCCCGCGTCGTCGAGCGTCGTGAGCGGTTCGACGCACTCCTCTCCCCAGTAGCCTTCCTCGCTGACGACGAACAGAGCGGATGTCATCGGATTCGAGTAGGCGTCCGAGACTGAAAAGGGACGGGTCCGCGGAAATACGGCGGTGCGACGGCCGAAAAGTCACGTGGCCGGACGCGGCCGTCCGGCGGCGTCGCCCGCGGTGTCGGCGCCGGTGGGCCTCGTCGTCGCGCTACCCGTCGCCGTCCTCGTCGA
Organism: Haloferacaceae archaeon 50; assembly: GCA_046097085.1. Taxonomy (GTDB): domain Archaea; phylum Halobacteriota; class Halobacteria; order Halobacteriales; family Haloferacaceae. The sequence goes on from CP175567.1 coordinate 1,581,086, forward strand.
CGATGCGGACCTCGCCGTCCTCGACGGTCACGTTGATGAGCGTCTTGACGGCGTAGTCGGTGTCGTCGAGTTCGTTGGGGCCTGCCTTCTTGATGACAGCCACGACGTCGACCACGTCCGCGCCGATGTGCGAGAGGGCGTCGAGGACGGCCTTCATCGTGCCGCCGGTCGAGAGCACGTCGTCGAGGACGAGCACCCGGTCGTCCTCGCCAACGTCGTTGATGAACATCTCCTCCTCGGAGTAGCCGGTCTGCTGGTTGAGCGACACCTCGCCCTCCAGTCCGTACTGGCGCTTGCGGATGACCGTCAGCGGGATGTCCGTCATCAGCGAGACGGCGGTGGAGATGTGGATGCCCATCGCGGCCGGAGTGACTATCTTGTCGACGTCTTCGAGGTCGGCCTTCCGGATGATGCGGATGACTATCTCGCGGAGAAGTTCCGGTTCGAGCATCGGGACGCCGTCCGAGATGGGGTGGACGAAGTACTGGTAGCCCTCCTTCTCGATTATCGGCGCGTCGAGGAGCGATCGCCGGAGTCGGTCCATGTCGCCCGTTCCGAGTGGTGGAAATAAAAGATGGCGGTTCGGACCCCGGCGCGGCCCCCGCACGCGCCGGCGTCCGTCTGTCTCTGGTCCACCCTGCACGTGCCCCGATTTCACCTCGTCGCGTCGCCGGCTTACAGGCCGCCGAGAAGTTGGGCCGCCGCCTCGGCCAGCGGTTCCTCCTCCTCGTCGGGAGCCACCGCGAAGAGCATCCCGCGACCCCCGACGAACACCTGCACGAGCTGCCCCTCGCCGTACTCCCGGGTCCGGTACTCCACCCGGTCGGGACCCCGGGCGGGGTCGAGGCCCGTGAACAGGCCGTGTTCGACGAACTCCCGGCGGGTCTCCTCCGCGAGGTCGGTGATGTGCTCTCTGAGGTCGTCGCGCGTCTCGAACGAGTCGACGACGCGGTCGTCGACGTGGAACACGTCGAACGACGTCGCGCCGAACACCGCTACCAGACCCAGCGGTCGGTCGCTGACCTGCCGCAGGGTCAAGAGGACCACCTCGCTGTTCGGCGTCGGGTCGTTCGCCCCCGACAACCGCGACGGCGTGAGTATCATCTACCGCTCCCGTCGGCCCGACGCGGGCGCGACGACGGAGCGTCCGAAATAGTTCCCGTTCCAACCATAGCTATCCAATGACCAATACCAGACATAAAGGTTTGGGAACATATAGTAGAGAGGCCAACGGTATATCTCGATAAGAAACCCGTCTCGGGCCGTTTCAATGCCGGTATAGTCGCGAGAAAGAAAGAGCTCTCCGCTACGGACGATTACATATCAGGACGAAAAAACGAAAGTTACGGACCTATCAGGCGTCGGGGCCGCTCCACTTCGAGAGCGTCGCGGACTTGTCGGTGTCCATGTCGCTCCAGACGACGCGGACGGTGTCGGCGTCGAAGCCGCCGTCCGTGGTGTTGCCTATAACCACCGAGTTACCGGCGGACACCTCGCCGCCGATGCCCATGTCCTCGAAGGAGACGGACGCGTTGTTCGGGGAGGTGAAACTGCCCGACGCATCTTCGAACCCGAAGTCGCTCGTCGCCGTGACGTTGAGTTCCTCGGACGCGATGGCGTCGCCGCCCTCGTGGGTGATCATGACGTTGCTGTTCTGGTAGTCGAACGCGAACTTGGCCTGCGGGGTGGACTGGACGCTCTCGCCCAGACCGAGCACGAACGTGCCGATGACGGCGGCGAGGATGACCGTGATGGCCACCATCAGGATGACGCCGATGACCGGCGAGACAGCGCGCTTCTCCGCGAGCAGTTGTTTGAAGTTCATTGTGTTTTGACTCGGCCGGGTGTCGGCGGCGGCAGCGACGCCGCCGCAGTGACCCCGACGCGATACTATCACTCCGTCGCCGCGACGGGTGAATATTCGGCGTAATCTGGACACGAATTAAATAGGGTCGGCGGTTCCGTCCGCCCACTCGGCGAGCCGCGACGGCCGTACTTCCGCTGAACCCACCGCTCGCGCGTGCAGAGCGTTACGATTCCGCCGATACGCCTCGTCGTCGGGTTTGACAACACCTAAGTCCGGTCTCACACGAGAATTTCCCGTGCAACCGACACCGGAACTCGTCCTCGCCGTCGTGTTCCTTCCGTTCGCGGCCGCGGCGTTCGCACCCGCCGTCTACCGGGCGTTGGGCGAACGCACCGCCTACTACGCGGCCGCCGTCGCAGCCGTCTGTTTCGGGCTGGTGACGGCGCTCTACCTCGACGGCGTGCACGGGACCGTCTCGTTCGAGTGGATACCCTCCCTCGGCGTGTCGCTCGCCTTCTACGTCGACGGACTCGCCCTGCTCATCTCGTTTCTGGCGAGCGGCGTCGGCGTGCTCATCCTCACCTACTCCGGCGGGTACATGCACGGCGAACCGGGGCAGGCGAAGTACTACGCCACGCTGCTGGCGTTCATGGGGTCGATGCTCGGCGTCGCCCTCGCGGGCGACCTGATAGCGCTGTTCGTGTTCTGGGAGCTCACGTCGCTCTCGTCGTTCCTGCTCATCGGCCACTACACCTCCGACGGGTCGTCGCTGTACGCCGCCCGGAAGTCGATGCTCATCACCGTCTCGGGCGGCCTGTTCATGCTCGTCGGCTTCCTCCTCCTCGTGTGGGCGTCCGGGCGGGCGCTCCCCGAGGCCACGTACTCGATACCCGTCCTGATAGAGAACGCCGACGCCATCCGCGAGGCGCTGGGTGCGGTGGGGCTTCTCGTCCCGACGCTCCTCCTCGTCGCCCTCGGCGCGGCCACGAAGTCCGCGCAGGTGCCCTTCCACGTGTGGCTCCCCAACGCGATGGAGGCCCCCACGCCCGTCTCGGCGTTCCTCCACTCCGCGACCATGGTCAAGGCGGGCGTCTACCTCGTGGGACGGCTCCGACCACTGTTCCTCGGCGAGCACGCGGCCTACCTCGGTAACTGGACGGTGCTGTTCGCCGTTCTCGGCCTCGTAACCATGACCGTGGCCGCGATACTCGCGGTGTCCGCGACCGACATCAAGGAACTGCTCGCGTACTCCACCGCCTCGCACCTCGGCCTCATCGTCGCGGCGTTCGGCTTCGCCAACGAGTACGGCGCGGAGGCCGGCGCGTTCCACATCCTGAACCACGCGTCGTTCAAGGCGGCGCTGTTCCTCGTCGCCGGCATCGTCGCACACGAGGCGGGCACCAGACGGATAGCCGACCTCGGGGGCCTGCGGAAGCATCTCCCCGTGACCGCCGCCATCGCCACCGTCGCGTCGCTATCGATGGCCGGAATCCCGCCGTTCAACGGCTTCTACTCCAAGGAACTGCTGTTCGAGGCGACGTGGTACGCCGCGAAGGAGATCGGCGGCCTCGGCTACCTGTTTCCCGCCGTCGCCGTCTTCGGGAGCGTCTTCACGTTCCTCTACTCGGTCAAGTTCGCCTCGCTGTTCTTCGGGGACGAACCCGACGCGCTGGGACACGTCCACTCGCCGCCGGCGGTGATGCTCGTCCCGCCCGCGATTCTGGCCGGTCTCGTCCTCGCCATCAGCGCGTCGGCGACGCTCGGGTTGGGTCCCGAGACGCCCATCAACGCCTTCGTCGGCCACGTGTACGGGAGCGTCGTCCCCGGCGAGGCCCACGGCTTCTCCGTCCACTTCCCGACGGAACTCACGCCGTACGTTGCGATGAGCGCGGCGACCATCCTGCTCGGAGCCGTCGCCTTCCCGTTCTACGACCGCCTGCACGACGGCATCAACGCGGCGCTCCGCGGGCCCGTGCGCGCGAACTGGTGGTACGACAACGGCGTCGAGGGTCTCACGGCCGCGGGCCACCGCGTCGTTCCGTGGGTGCAGAACGGCCTGCTCCGGACCTACGCCACGTGGGCGCTCGGGACCGTCACGGCCCTCACCCTCGCGGCGTACGTCGCCGCAGGGGTCGCCCTGCCCGAGTTTACCGGCATCGGCGTCTCGCTCCCCCTCGTGCTGGTGCTCCTCGTGGCCGTGGTGGGCGCAGTCAGCGTCGACATCGCGCCCTCCCACATCGCGGGCGTGCTCACCCTCTCCATCCTCGGGTTCATGGTGGCCATCTTCTACATCTTCGCCGACGCCCCCGACCTCGCGCTGACCCAACTGGTGGTCGAGACGCTGGTGCTGGTCATCTTCCTGCTCGTCCTCGACCGCCTCCCGGCGTTCTACGGCGAACCCCGGGCGTCGGTCGCGGTGCGGGACGCCGCGCTGTCGCTCGCGGTGGGCGCGACGGTGTTCGTGACCGTCCTCGTCTCGACCAAGGGGCCGTCGCCGGACAACTCGCTCCGGCGCTACCTCCTCCACTACGCATACCTGCCGGAGGAGCACGGCCACCTCGTGACCGACTACGGCGGCGGGGCCAACGTGGTCAACGTCATCCTCGTGGACTTCCGCGGGTTCGACACCATGGGCGAGATAAGCGTGGTGGCGATGACGGCGCTCGCAATCCTCACGTTGATTCGCATGCGCGAACGGGGTGAGATGCAGTGAGCGACGCCGTCCCCGACGACGCGGAGGCGACCGACGCCGAGTCGAGCGTCGTCCCCGACGCCCGCACCACGGTCATCTCGCGCACCGTCACCCGGGTGGTCGTGCCCGTCATCGTGGTCACGTCCATCGCCCTCCTCTTGCAGGGGCACAACCGCCCCGGCGGGGGGTTCATCGGGGCCGTGCTGACCGCGACGGCGTTCGTCCTCGTCTACGTCATCTTCGGCCTCGGCTACCTCCAGACCGACGTGCTCGGCCTCTCCTCGAGCAGCGACGAGCGCCACGGCGTCGTCGAGGGCTACCGGTGGCTGTTCGCGGTGGGCCTCGCGCTGGCGGCGGGGACGGGTCTCGTGCCCGTCCTGCTGGGGCTGCCCTTCCTGAGTCACGCCGTCGCCTTCGTCGAACACGTCCCCCTGTACGGGGAGTTCGAGGTGGCCTCGGCGTTCGCGTTCGACCTCGGGGTGTACTTCGCCGTCGTGGGGGCGCTCCTCACCGTCATCGGGGAGGTGGGGGCGGAGTGACCCAGTTCGTCCTCGCGGCGGTCCTCGGCACGCTCTTCGCCCTCGGCACCTACCTCGTGCTCCGGCGCGACGTGGTCCGGGTGGTGTGGGGCGTCACCATCATCAGCCAGTCCGCGAACGTCTACCTCGTCACGATGGGTGGCTTCTCTGGGACCGCGCCCATCCTGAGCGGGCACGGCGCGAGTACGAGCGGGGTGACGGACCCGTTAGTGCAGGCGCTGGTGCTGACCGCCATCGTCATCGGCTTCGGCACCACGGCGCTGGCGCTGGTGCTGACCTACCGCGTCTACGAGGAACACGGAACCATCGACGTCTACGAACTCGGAGGTGACTGACTTGGCGAACACAATCGTAATCGCACCGCTGCTGGTCGCACTGTCCACCGCGATACTCGCACTGCTCGCTCGCCCGAGCGACAAGCTACAACGCGGCGTCAGCCTGCTCGGCGGCCTCGCGTACGTCGGGGCCGTCGCGGCGCTGTTCGCCCGCGTGATGCTCCCGCTCGGCGGCGAGGCGCCGGTGATAACGTACCAAGTGTCGAACTGGCCCGCGCCGTTCGGCATCACGCTCGTGGCCGACGCCCTCTCGGCGTTCATGCTCGGTCTCGCGGCCGTCGTGTCGTTCGCGGCGCTGGTGTTCTCCGTGGCCTACGTCGACGCCTACGGCCAGCGCCTCTCCTTCCACCCGCTGTTTCACTTCATGCTGGTGGGCGTCTCCGGGTCGTTCCTCACGGGCGATATCTTCAACCTGTTCGTCTGGTTCGAGGTGATGCTCATGTCGAGTTACATCCTCGTGCTCTTCTACTCCGGCCCGAAGCACACCCGCGCGGCGCTCAACTACGTCGTGCTCAACCTCATCGGCTCGGCGGTGATGCTGGTGGCCATCGGGGGGCTCTACGCCACGACGGGCACGCTCAACATGGCCGACCTCGCACGCCGCCTCGCGAACCCCGCGCAGTTCGGCGTGAACGTCGTCCCCGTCCTCGGCCTCGCCACGGTGCTGTTCACGGTGTTCGCGCTGAAAGCGGGGCTGGTGCCCTTCCAGTTCTGGGTGCCGGCGGCCTACCGTGCTGCCCCCGCGCCCGTCACGGCCGTGCTCGCGGGCGTCGTGAAGAAGGTGGGCATCTACGCCATCGTGCGCCTCTACTTCACGGTGTTCTCGGCCGCGACTCTGCCCGCCGGCCTCGGCATACCCGGGTTCGCCGGCGACTCCTTCCTCGCCTTCTTCGGACCCGTCCTGTTCGTGATGGCGACGGCCAGCATCCTGTTCGGCGGACTCGGCGCGGCCAGTCAGACCGACGTGGCGGGCGTGTTGGCCTACTCCAGCATCGGGCAGGTGGGCTTCATCGTCCTCCCCCTCGCGGTGGCGGCCACCGTGCCCGCGGCCCGGACGCTCGGTGTCGCCGCCGCCCTCGTGTACGCGTTCAACCACGGCCTCGCCAAGGGCCTCCTCTTCCTCGCCGCCGGTACGCTCCGCGACGCCGTCGGCTCCACGCGGTACGAGGACCTCGGGGGCCTCGCCTCCCGGGCGCCGTTCCTCGCGGGCGCGTTCCTGCTAGGTGCGCTGACGCTCATCGGCGTGCCGCCGCTCTCGGGCTTCTTCGGCAAACTCCTCGTGTTTCAGGTCGCGGCGGAGGCGTTCGCCCAGAACGCCGCGGGCGGGGCGGCCGCCGTCGCCGTCTCGCTGTTCGGCGCCGTGCTCACCATCGCCTACTTCACTCGGGCGTGGAACGCGGTGTTCTGGGGCGAGACCTCCGAGCGGGTCGACTCCGCGCTCCCCGCCCGGTGGACGCTCCGCCGCGGGGACGGGACGGACGCGGTGGCCGACGGCGGGTCGGTCCGCGACCTCGCGCTGACCACCGAAGTCGTGGTGGTGGTGGCGCTCGCGGTGGCGCTGGTCGGCTTCGGCGTCGGCTTCGAGGGCGTGTACGCCACCGCCCACGCCGCCGCGAACGCCGCGGTCGACACCAGTTCGTACGTCGACGCCGTCTCCCCGGAGGTGTTCCGATGAGCGCGAACGCGGAGCAGAGTTCGACCGACGACCCCTCGTGGTGGCCGCTGTTCGGGTTCCTGCTCGCCCTGCTCTGGCTGTTCGTGCGCGGCGTGGCGCTCACGCCGACGCGCCTCGCCGAGGAGTTCCTCATCGGCCTCCTCGTGGGACTGCCGGTGGCGTTCGCCGCCCGGCGGTTCTACCAGCCGATGGACGGGGTGGCCCGCACCGCCGCGGCCCCGCTCTACGCCGCCCTCTACCTCCTCACGTTCCTCAAGGAACTCACCACCGCCAACGTGGACGTGGCCTACCGGGTGCTCGCGCCCTCGATGCCCATCGACCCGGCGGTCATCGAGGTGCCGCTCCGCGTCGAGACGGACCTCGCGGTCACGACCATCGCCAACAGCATCACGCTCACGCCGGGGACGCTAACCATGGACTACGACAGAGACGCCAACTCGCTGTACGTCCACAGTATCGACGGGAGCGACCGGGAGTCCGTCGTCGCGCCCATCCGACGGTGGGAGGACTACGCGCTCCGCATCTTCGACGAGGAGTTGGGACCGGACGACCCAGTGCCCGACCGGACCGCCGGGGGTTCCGGCGGTCCCGGCTCGTCGTCCGGGGGGGCCGGCACCGGCGCGGACGCCGGCCGGGCAGACGACGACGGAAGCGACGACCCCGCGTCGGCCGGGGGAGGTGGTCGCCGTGACGAGTGAGGCGGCGGGCGAGGCGGCCAGCGGCGCCGCGAGCGGCGTCCCGCTCGAACTCGGCCTCTGGGTCGCGCTCTCGCTCGCGGCGGGGCTGACCCTCCTCGTGGGCTACCGGGTCATCCGCGGCCCGACCACGCCCGACCGGGTGGTCGCCCTCGACGTCATCGGCACCAACGTGGTCGCCATCGGCTTCCTGTTCGCCATGCTGACGGCGCAGGGCTTCTTCATCAACGTGAGCCTCGTGCTCGCCATCATCGGGTTCATCAGCACTATCACCGTGGCGCGCTACGTCACGGAGGGGGACATCATCGAATGACCGCCGACATCGTCGCTACCGCCGCCACCGTCGTGGCGTCGGCGTCTGCGGGTGCGAGTTCGGAAGCGGCCGTGGACCCGCTCCGGGCGTGGCTCGTGCTCGCGCTGGTGGCCGTGGGGAGTTTCTTCCTCGTAGTGGGGACGGTGGGCCTACTCCGCCTCCCGAACGTCTACAACCGGATGCACGCCACCTCGAAGTCCACCACGCTGGGCGCGGCGTCGATGGCCCTCGCCGGGTTCGTCTACTACGGCCCCGGCGGCGACGGCCTCAACGCGCTGGTGACCGTGGCGTTCCTGTTCCTGACTGCGCCCACCGGCGCGCACATGATATCGCGCGCCGCCCAGCGCATGGGCGTGCCGTTCGAGGAGCACGTCCAGTGGCCCACAGTCGCTGGCGGGCGCGACGCCGACGGGGCGGACGCCCGGCCAGCCGACGAGGACTGAGGCGCCGACGGGGCGGACGCTCCGCCGCGCTCGCCCCGCCGTACTCGTCCGTCTCTGCCGTCACGTCACTCTCTCGCGCCGAGCGACGCCGCGAGTTCCTCCGCCACGCGCTCGCCCAGCCCCGCCTTCGACCCGACGAACTCGGCCGTCTCGTCGCCGCGCACCACCAGCGCGCGCGTCTCCTCGTCGCCCATCACGGAGGCGTCGTTGGCCACGACGAACGCGAGTCCGACCCGGTCTAACAGCTCTCGCGCCCGGTCGACCATCGCGTCGTCGTCGCCCGACGTCTCGGCTTTGAACCCGACGACCGGCAGGTCCGGCCGCGCGTCGCGGACGGCGTCCACGAGCTTTGGCGTGGGTTCGAGTTCGAGCGTGAGGGGTTCGCCCGACCGTATCTTCTCGTCGACCGCCTCGACGGTGAAGTCGGAGATGGCCGCGGCGGAGACGAACGCGTCGGCGTCGGCGGCGGCGTCGAGGGCGGCGTCGCGCATCTCCTCGGCGCTCTCGACCCGGCGCACGTCGGCGTAGTGGACGTCCGGCCCGTCGTGAATCAGCGTCACGTCCGCGCCCCGGACGTGACACGCCCGGGCGACTGCCCGGCCCGTCTTGCCCGACGCTCGGTTGGAGAGCGTCCGGATGGGGTCTATCGACTCCGTCGTGGCGCCGCTCGTCACCACCACCCGCTCGCCGTCGAGCGTCGCGGGCGTCGTAGCGCGGGCCGCGGCGGTCACGATAGCGTCCTCGGTGGCTATCTTGGCCTTGCCCTCCTCGACGCGCGGGTCGACGAACGAGACGCCCCACGCCTCCAACCCCCCGATGGCGTCGAGGACCCCGGGGTGGTCGTACATGGGTTCGTGCATCGCGGGCGCGACGACGACGGGCACGTCCGCTCCCAGCGCCGTCGTGGCGCAGGTAGTGACGGGCGTGTCGTCTATCGCGGCGGCCACCTTGCCCACCGTGTTGGCCGTGGCGGGGGCTATCAGGAACACGTCGGCCCACCCGTCGCGCCCGCAGAGGTCGACGTGTTCGACGCCGCCGGTTATCTCGGTCACCACCTCGCGGTCGGTGGCGAACTCGACGGCCCACGGGTGGACGATGCCCCGCGCGCTGTCGGTCATCACCGCCCGGACCGTCGCGCCGTGGCGGCGGAGTTCGTGGGCGAGTTCGACCACCTTCACCGCCGCGATACTGCCCGAGACGCCGAGGGCCACGTGCGTTCCTTCGAGCATCTACGTGGAGATGCGTCCGGCATCCCACATAAAGACGCGTCTCCCCGCGTCGCTCTCCCCCTCGGCGTCGCTACTCCTCGTCGGGGAGTCGCCCCCGTTCGTCGTCGACGAGGCTGGGGTGGGTGCGCTGGGCGTCGGGGTGGGGTTCCGAGAAGTACTCCCGCATCGCGGCCATCGACTCCCGCTCTCTCGCCGCCCGCTCCGTCGCGTCTATCTCCTCACAGCCCGGCGGTACCTCCCGGCCGCGGTCCGTGAAGTAGCCCTCGGGGACTACCCAGTCGTGGTAGTAGGCAACGTCCGAGTCGTGAATCAGCGTCAGGGCGACGCGCGCGCCGTCGCCGGCGCACACTATCGCTTGGTGGTACATCTCACGGAGTCGCCCGGCGGCGTAGAGGCCGTCCACGTCGGTCCGCCCGTCGGCGTCGCCGCCGACGTACTGCTTGCTCCCCGTGTCCCGGACGGACGCCCCGACGCCGTCGAGGTAGTCGGCGTCGGACCACGACGCCGCCACGACGCGCCTCGCCCGCACCGTGTCGTTCCCGCCGTCCCCGTCGCCGTCCGTATCCTCGCTCTCGCCGCCGGCTACCGTCGCGACGAACTGTACGCCGCCGTCGCCGTCGCCGTCACCGTCACCGTCACCGCCGACCCGTTCCAGCGCCGTCACCCGCCCGGTGCGCAGGTCCGCGCCGTTGCGCGTCGCCTGCGCCTCCAGCATGTCCGCGAACAGGCGCGAGTCGACGCCCGCGGGGAAGCCGGGGAAGTTCTCGAGGTGGGCGTTGCGCCGCAGGATGGACTCCCCGTGGTTGACGACCACCGTATCGAGGCCGGCGCGGGCGGTGAACACCGCCGCCGTCAGGCCGGCGACGCCGCCGCCCACGACGAGCACCTCGCGGACTGACCGGTCGGAACCCGCGTCTGCCCCTGCGTCTGTGTCGGACGTATCGCGCGCGTCGGTCGAGTCGCCTCGTTCCATGTCTCCGACGACGCGCGGAGGAGTATAGAACTGTCGTGCTCCGGTCACCGGGGCGCGCCGTCGCCGTCAGCGGTTCTCGTCTCCCCCGTCCGCGTCCGACGCGCCAGCGTCCTCGTCCACCGTTTCGCCTTGGTCTTCGAGTTCGGCTTCGGCATCGCGTTCGGCTTCGTCCTCGTCTCTGTCTTCGTCTTCAGGCTCGGACTGGGTGTCGAGTTCGGCATCGTCTTCACCTTCGGGTTCGGCTTCGGCTCCGTCTCCGTCTTCAGGTTCGGCTTCGGCTTCGGTCTCTGCCGCCGTCTCGTCGCCCTCCACGGCCTCCACGTCCGCCTCGTCGCCCTCCACGGCCTCCACGTCCGCCTCGTCGCCCTCCACGGCCTCCACGTCCGCCTCGTCGCCCTCCACGGCCTCCACGTCCGCCTCGTCGGCGGCCTCGGGCGACCCGGCGGGTTTCTCGCCGCCGAGTTCCTCGAAGTGCTCCTCGCAGAGCACCGACTCGTACGGCGTGGCGAAGGTGTCGCCCGTGGTCTCGGCGCCGGGGAACCCGCCGTCCCCCTGCGTGCGCACGTCGTACACGCCGGGTCGGTCGCAGTAGACGCAGGTCGGGTTGCCCTCGTCCACCGCGAGGAACTCCTCGGTGCACTTCTTGCACACTTCGGCCTCGACCTCGCCGTCGCGCACGAGGTCGTACTCGGCCGACCGCTCGCAGATGAGACACGCCATGCGCCGATCCACGCGTCGCGGTGGGATACGAGTTGTGGCGGCGCCCCACAACGCTTAGGCCGACCGCCTCCCTCGGAACCGCCGTGGACGAAATCGTCGTCAGCACCGACGTGTTCGTGCCGCCCGCGGAGGTGTACGAGTTCCTCCTCGACTTCCCGCGGTACGCCGACTACTCCGAGCACCTCACCGGCGTGACCGCCGACGGCGACGGCTCCCCCGGGACGCGTTACTCCCTCCGGTTCGAGTGGTGGAAGCTCTCGTACACCCTCCGGTCGGAGGTCACGGCCGTCGACCCCCCCGAGCGCATCGACTGGGAGGTGGTGAAGGACCTGCACGCCCGCGGCCGGTGGGCGGTCGAGGAACTCGACGAACTCCCGGCCGACGCCCCCGACGACGCCGAGGTGGCCTCGCGCGTGACCCTGACCGTGACGTTCGACGCCGACTCCGCCCGCGGCGTCGTCGACCTGCCGAGGTTCGTCTCGTTCGACTGGGTGGTGGACAAGGTCCGCCCGAAGGTGATGAGCGAGGCCGAGGGCGTGGTCGAGCGAATCGTGGCCGACCTCGAGGGCCGCCGCCGCCCGGTCGAGTTGCGCGTGCGAGACGGCCCGGACACGGTGTAGCGGATGCGGCCTCCACGCGGGCGCGTCGACGACGGCGCGAACGAACCTCGGAACACACATTACGCGTCGTCCCCACGACCAACCTACGCATGACAGGGGGGTTCGTTTCGTGCGCGTGATAGTCATCGGGGCCGGGGAGGTGGGGTCGTCCATCGCGGCCGACCTCGACGACTCTCACCGCGTCGTCGTCATCGACTGCGACCCGGAACGTTCGGAGGAACTCAACTACCAGTTGGACGTGCTCGCCATCACGGGCGACGGCACCGCCGTCTCGACGCTGGAGGAGGCGGGCATCGACGACGCCGACATGGTCATCGCGTCGACCGACGACGACGAGACGAACATCGTGGCGTGCGCGACGGCCAAGGCCGTCTCGGACGCGTTCACCATCGCGCGGGTGAAAAACACCGAGTACCTCCGGACGTGGGAGCGTTCGGAGGAGGCGTTCGGCATCGACTTCATGGTGTGTACGAACCTGCTGACCGCCGAGGCCATCGTCCGGGTCATCGGCCTGCCCGCCGCGCGCGACGTGGAGCCGTTCGCCGGGGGGCGCGTCCAGATGGCGGAGTTCGAGATCGACGACGGGAGCCCGGTGGCCGAGCAGACGGTGCGCGAGGCCGACCGGTTCGACTCGCTCACGTTCGCCGCCATCCTGCGCAACGGCACCGTCGAGATACCCCGCGGCGAGACGCTCATCCGCGCGGGCGACCGGGTCGTGGTCATCGGGAGTCCCAAGAGCGTGCAGGCGTTCGCAAGCGCCGTCTCGCCCGAGGAGGAGACGGGCACCGCAGAGGAGGTGGTCGTCGTCGGCGGGAGCGAAATCGGCTACCACGTCGCCCGTCTCCTCGAAGAGCGCGGGTTCGACCCGCGGCTCATCGAACACGACCACGACCGGGCGCGCCAACTCGCCGAGATTCTGCCCGCCACCGTCGTGATGGAGGAGGACGCCACCGACATCGACTTCCTCGAACGCCAGCACGTGGGCGACGCCGACGTGGTGGTGGCCGCCCTCGACTCCGACGAGAAGAACCTCCTCGTCTCGCTTCTGGCCGCGCGCCTCGGCGTCGAGCGCACGGTGGCGGTCATCGAGGCCACCGCGTACGTCGACCTGTTCGAGACGGTGGGCGTCGACGTGGGCGTGAGTCCGCGCGAGGTGGTCGCCGAGGAGATAACCCGGTTCACCCGGGAGTCGGCCGCCGAGAACGTGGCGCTCATCGAGTCCGACAAGGCCGAGGTGGTGGAGATTCAGGTCGACGCGGAGAGCGTCCTCGCCGGCGAGCGGATTCAGGACTCGATGGCTCAACTCCCACAGAACGTGGTCGTGGGGGCCATCACGCGCGGCGGCGAGTTCATCACGCCACGCGGGGACACCGTGGTCGAGGTGGGCGACCACGTGGTGCTGTTTCTCGCCACGTCGGTCATCGATCAGGTGCTGCGCGAGATATGAGCCGCGACGACGCGATGCGATGGTGGATGGGCGTGCTGTCGGTTCGCCTGACGCCGCTTCCGGACGCTTCCGTAAGAGGGACTACCACTTCGGACGATTCCGTAAGATAGCTGACTGTTTCTCGGACGCTTCCGCAAGCTAGTTGACCGTCGCCCCCGGTCACGTGACGCTAGATGAAACTCCGGGTCGACTACCGCGCCAGTCTGAGTCTCGTCGGGACGGTGCTGAAGTACCTCGCCGTCCCCCTGACACTACCGCTGGCGGTGTCGCTCGTCTACGGCGAGTCGGTCGCGCCGTTCGTCGTCACCATCGCGGTGACCGTCGCCCTCGGGTTCGGCCTCGAACGCCTCGCGCCGACCCGCGACATCCGCCCGCGAGAGGGGTTCCTGATGGTCGCCACGACGTGGCTGGCGGTGGCGACGGTCGGCGCGGTGCCCTACCTCGTGGAGGCCCACGGCGTGCCCTTCGTGGTCTCGCCGCTCCACCCGGAGTCGACCCTCGCCAACCCCGTGAACGCGCTGTTCGAGGCTATGAGCGGGTTCACGACCACGGGCGCGACGGTGCTGGGCGACATCTCCTTCGACACCCACACCCGCGGCGTGATGATGTGGCGGCAGTTGACCCAGTGGCTCGGCGGGATGGGTATCGTGGTGCTGGCGGTGGCCATCCTGCCCGAACTCTCCGTCGGGGGCGCGCAGTTGATGGACGCCGAGGCGCCCGGCCCGGGCATCGAGAAGCTCTACCCCCGCATCGCCCAGACCGCGCGGGCGCTGTGGGGCGCGTACCTCGGGTTCACCGTGGCCGAGGCCATCCTGCTCTACGCCGCCCACCTCGGCGGACTCGCGCCCGACATGACGGTGTACAACGCCGTCGCGCACGCGCTGACCACCATGCCCACCGGCGGGTTCTCGCCCGCCGCGCGGAGCATCGAGGCGTTCTCGGCCACCGTCCAGTGGATAATCGTACCGTTCATGGTGGCGGCGGGGACCAACTTCGCGCTGTTCTGGCGCGCGTTCACGGGCGACGAGGAACGCCTCTTCTCCGACTCGGAGTTCCGGTTCTACATCGGGGCCCTCGGCGTCGTCACGGCGCTCCTCGCCGCCCTCCTCGTCACCGGCGAGGGGTTCGTGGAGGCCGCCCCGGCGGGCGAGACGTTCGACGCGGCGTACCTCGCCGAGTTCCGGGGGGTAATCGTCGGGCAGGTCGAACCCGCGGTCCGCCACGCGGCGTTTCAGGCCATCTCCATCGTGACCACCACCGGTTACGCCAGCATGGACTTCAACGCGTGGTCGGACACCGCGAAGTACGTCCTGCTGGTGGCGATGTTCATCGGCGGGTCGGCGGGGTCGACCGCCGGGTCCGTCAAGGTGGTGCGGTGGTACATCATCCTCAAGTCGCTGCGCCGAGAGCTGTTCACCACCGCACACCCCGAGGCGGTCCGGCCGGTCCGCCTCGGCGGCCGCCCCGTCGACGAACGCGCCATCCGCGGCATCTACTCGTTCACCCTGCTCTACCTCGTCATGTTCTTCCTCTCGGGCGTGGCGCTGTTCGTCGACGGCCTCCGGACGGCCCAGTCGCTGACCGTCCTCGAGACCATGAGCGCCGTCGCGGCCACCCTCGGCAACGTCGGCCCGGGGTTCGGCGTGGTCGGGCCGATGGGGAGCTACCTCGCGTTCCCGGACACGAGCAAACTCTACATGGTCTGGCTGATGTGGGCGGGGCGGCTGGAGATAATTCCGGTGCTGGTGCTGCTGACGCCCGAGTACTGGCGGCGGTGAGGTGACGGTGGGAGCGCTCCGACTCGTTTTATCGTCGGGCGCGACGTAGCCGTGCCATGAGCGTCGTCGTCGAGTTCGAGATTTCGACCGACCAGTTCGCGTTCGGGTCGGCCCTGCAGACGGCCGAGGGGATGCGCATCTCGCTCGAACGCATCGTGCCCACCTCGGACTCGCTCATGCCGTTCATCTGGGCGACGGGCGAGGGGTTCGAGTCGTTCGAGCGTCGGGTGCGCGCGGACCCGCAGGTACGGGCGTTCACGCCGCTAGACACGCTCGAAGGGCAGGTCCTCTACCGCATCGAGTGGGAGGAACTCGGCGGTCTCATCGAGGCCATAGAGACCCAAGACGCGGCGGTGCTGCAGGCCGAGGGCGACCCCGAGCGGTGGCGGTTCCGCGTTCGTTTCTCCGACCACGACGACGTGAGCGCGTTCTACGACTTCTGTACGGACCACGACGTTCGACTCGACGTGCGGCAGGTGTACGAACCCGACGACGCGCCCGGCCCGTACGACCTCACGCCGGAGCAACGCGAGGCCATCACCATGTCGCTCCGGCGGGGGTACTTCGACACGCCCCGCGAAATCACGCTCGGCGAACTCGCGGACGAACTCGACATCACCCAGCAGGCGCTCTCCGCCCGCGTCCGGCGCGCGACGGAGAAGGTGGTGCGACGGGCGCTGTCGTCGTCCGACGCCGGTAGTAGTGGACGATAGTCACACGCACGAGTATTTCAATGGCGCGTAATTACAACCAAATCACGGAACTTATCGGACCGTCTTTCAGGAAGTCGGAGCAGCGATAGACGCTCCGAAGGCTCTTACTCATGGCTCCAGATGACCCTAAGACGGTACGTATCACTTGTCCGTACTGCGACGATAAGAGCGCCTTCGCCACCATCCCCGAAGTGAGCGTCGTCGTCCCCGAGGAACAGGCCGACGGGAAGGTTCGGTCCGTGTGCCGGGAGTGCGGCGCCAAGTTCCCCATCTACTTCGAACGACTCTGAGGTCAGTCTCGGATGCTCGGTTCGAGTCCGTACAGCACCGACCGCGCCAGCACCAGCACCGGGATTATCTCCAGCCGTCCTATCCACATGTTGAGCACGAACATGAGTTCGGCGACGGTGGGCATCGACGGCCCGGTGATGCCGGCCGAGAGGCCGACGTTACCCTGCGCGCTCGCCACCTCGAACAGGGCGTCGGCGTAGGTGAACTCCGGAGAGACCGTGTTCACGAGTATCGCGCTCGACGACAGGAGCAAGATGAGCCACAGGAGGCTCACGATGGCGGCCTCGCTGAACTCGCGTTCCATCGCGTGGCGGTCGAGGTGTCGCCCGTCGAGGTCCACGGACACCACGGCGTTGGCCGGGAGAAACACCCGGGCGAACTGCCACTTGATGCCCTTCGAGATGGTGTACCCTCGGATTATCTTGATACCGCCGACGGTCGACCCCGCCGCGCCGCCGAGCACCATCGCGAACGAGAGGATGAGCTTTCCGCCGGGGGCCCACGACCCGATGGGGGCCGACTGGAAGCCGGTGCACGTCAGCGCGCTCACCCACTGGAACACCGAGTCCCGGAGGGCGTCGGTCGCCTGGGGCGGGACGCCGAGTACGGCGAGACCCAGCCAGTTGGCCCGTTCGGCGAACGCCTCCGCGTGGGTCCCGATGGTCGCGGCGTTCTGAACCGAGAGGACGACCACGCCCACGCCGAACAGGATGAACAGCCACCGGGTCTGGGCGTCCTCCCAGAGCAGGTCGGTATCAGCGTTCCGGAGGACGGTGTAGTGGACGGGGAAGGCGATGGCTCCGAGCGTCATGATGGGCAGGAGGACAGTCTCGATGAGCGGCGAGCCGTAGGTGGCGATGGAGTTGTCGGTCACGGAGAACCCGCCGGTCGAGAGGCCGGTCATGGCGTGGTTGAGCGCCTGCCACCCGAGGACCCACGTCGGGAGGCTGTCGCCGTACGGACTCGCGAGGATGGCGGCGAACAGCACGATAATCGACACTGCGGTGTACAGCAGGAATATCTTCCAGACGGTGCGCACCGTCGAGACCACGCTCGGGTGTATCTTCTGTTCGCGCGCCTCACTGCGGTAGAGGGCGTAACTCCCGCTCCCGGGCCGGGCGAGGATGGAGACGGTGAGCACGATGACGCCGACGCCGCCCACGTACTGTATCAGCGACCGCCACCACTGGATGGCCCGGGGGAGGCTGGGTTCGTGGACCGCCATCGTGAGGCCGCTCCCGGTCCACCCGCTCATCGACTCGAACAGGGCGTGAATCGGGTTCGCGAAGTACCGGAGGCTGGAGGCGTACTCCACGTTCCCGGGGACGTACGTCGCCATCACGTCCGGCGGCGTGAGGACGGCGGTCAGGAAGAAGGGCAGCGAGCCGAACAGGGCGGTGCAGAACCACCCCGCGGCGGCGATTATCATCCCGTGTTTCATCACGGGGTCCGGGGCCTCGTCGAAGCGGCGGTTCGCGCCGAGACCCGCCCCGGCGGTCACGAGGGCGGACACGAGGAACGCCGCGGCCGCGTACCACTCGCGGAAGACGACGGCCACGAGTACGGTCAGCCCCATCAGCACGCTCTCCATCGCCACCAGCGACCCGACGTCGCGGGCGATGGTGGCGAGGTCGGGGGACACCCCGGCGACGGTTCGCTGCTTGCGCATCAGTGGTCCTCGTAGTGGCCGAACACGTCGGTCACCTCCGGCGTGGCCCCCTGCCCCGAGTAGACCGTCAGGACGTCGCCGGGGTGTATCTCGGTGTTTCCGCGGGGCGTGATCGGGTTCGCCTCACCCTCGCGTTCGATGGCCACGATGAGCATGTCCTCGTGGAGGAGGTTGGACGCCTCGCTGATGGTCCGGTCGGCGATGGGGGCGTCCTCGCCGACGGTTATCTCGAACACCTCGGCGTCCTCGCCGACGCGCATGTAGTCCACGATGGAGGGGCGCTTGACGGCGCGGTAGAGGTACTCCGCGATGAGGCGCTGGGGGTTCTCCATCGTGTTCACGCCTATCTGTCGGAAGATGCTCATGTGGTCGGCGTTGTGGACGACCGAGACGATCGCGGGGACCTCGAACTCTTTCGCGAGGAGACACACCATGATGTTGACGGCGTCCCGGTCGGTGGTGGAGATGAGGGCGTCGGCGCGCGCGGCCCCGGCGTCCGCCAGCGTCTCCCTCGTCGTCGCGTCGTCGTGGATGACGAGGCAGTCGTACTGGGCGTCCGCGGCCTCCGCCTTCGCCTCGTCCTGTTCGACGACCACCACCTCGTTACCGCCCTGCGTTGCTATCTCGATGAGCGGCGTTCCGATGTTCCCCGCACCCACGATGACGATGTACATCCGTGTTCGGCTGAGAGTGGACCGGGTGAAAAAGTACCGTTCTGGCCGCACGAGAAAAACTGACGGGGGCCGAGGACGCGGCGCGCGACGCGGCGGCCCCGTCGGTCCGTGCCGCGCGTCAGTTCTCGACGGCGCTGGCCGCGCGGACGATGGTCTCCTCGTCGAACTTGGGGCCGACGAACTGGAGGCCGACGGGGAGGCCGTCGGTCTCGCCCGCCGGCACCGAGATGGCGGGGAGGTTGGCGAGGTTGACGGGGACGGTGTTGGCGTCGGCGAGGTACATCTGGAGCGGGTCGTCGAGGCTCTCGCCGAGTTCGAAAGGCGGGACGGGCATGGTGGGCGACGCCAGCACGTCGGCGTCCTCGAACGCCTCGTCGAAGTCGCGCTGAATCCACGCCCGGGCGTCCTGCGCCTTGGCGTAGTACTTGTCGTGGTAGCCCGCCGAGAGCGCGTACGTGCCGAGGAGGACGCGGCGCTTGACCTCCGCGCCGAACCCCTCCTCGCGGGCCTTGGCGAACGACTCGTTCCAGTTGCCCTCGTACCCGCCGGACTTCCCGTAGCGAACGCCGTCGAACCGCGCGAGGTTGGAGGAGGCCTCGGACATCGCGATGACGTAGTACGCCTGCACCGCGTGCTCGACGGAGGGGAGGCTGACCTCGTGGTACGACGCGCCGGCGTCCTCCAGTTCGTCGAGGGCCGTCCGGAACGTCTCGACCACGCCCTCGTCCGCGCCCTCCACGAGTTCGGTCGGGACGCCGATGGAGAGGCCGTCCACGTCGCCGTCGGCGGCCGCGGCGTAGTCGGCGTCGGCGCCCGCCTCGCGCGTCGTGCCGTCGTTCGGGTCGGGGCCGGCGACGACCGAGAGGAGTTCGGCCGCGCCCTCGACGGTGGGCGCGATGGGACCTATCTGCTCCAGCGAGTTGGCGTACGCCACGAGGCCGTAGCGCGAGACGAGACCGTACGTGGGCTTGATGCCGACGACGCCGCAGAACGCCGCGGGGCACCGGATGGAGCCGCCGGTGTCGGAGCCGAGGGCGAGGTCGGCCTCGCCCGCGGCCACGGCCGCCGCGGACCCACCGGAGGACCCGCCGGGAACCCGGTCCTCGTCGACGGGGTTGCGCGTCGGGCCGAACGCCGACGTCTCCGTCGTCGTGCCCATCCCGAACTCGTCCATGTTGGTCTTGCCGACGATGGTCGCGCCCGCCTCCGAGAGGCGTTCGACCACCGTGGCGTCGTAGGGAGGCACGTAGTCAGCGAGCATCTCCGACCCGCAGGTGGTACGCACGTCCTCCGTGGAGATGTTGTCCTTGACCGCGACCGTCCGACCGGCGAGGGGGCCGTCGTCGGCCCCCTCGACCGTCTCCTCCGTGATGAAGGCGTTCAGGCCGGCCATCTCACGACACCCGCGGCCCCTTGAAGAAGCCGTCCTCCGTCTCGGGGGCGTTCGCCAGCGCCTCCTCCTGACTCAGGCACTCGCGCTCTTCGTCGGGGCGCATCACGTTGACCAAGTCGGCCTCTGCGTCCACCTCCGGCACCTCGTCGAGGGCGTCGAAGTACTCCAAGATGTCCCCGAACTGCTCGGCGAAGGACTCGACCTCGTCGTCGTCGAGGTCCACCCGCGCTAGTTCGGCGACGTGACGCACTTCCTCGGCGTCTACGGGCGTCTCGCTCATGTGTCGGGGAAACCGTGGCTCGGGAGTAAGGGTTTCGGTGCGGCGCCGCCGGCCGGCGCGCTCCGGTCGCCCGGCCCCGGCCGATGCGGGGCGAAATACCGCAGTCGTGTCATCTAGGAAGAACGAAACCCTCATATATCGGCATTCATGACCTGACTTCACCGTCGGAGGACACGAATTCCATCACCTGAGCGAGGACACAACGCCCCCGTCCCGTTATTTTCAACACCTACACTTGGCATATTTAGCCGCCACACTTAAGTTCCGGCGGCTTCAAAAGACGGTTGAAGACTGGTTGTCGGCTGCGACGTCTGGCCCGCCAACGGACACGCACCAGCGTTCTCCCACATAATGACAGAATCAGTCCGACGATACACGAGAGAGAACTCGCGCGGCCGCGAACAGTCCGAAGACCAGCGCGAAGAAGAGACCGAGAGCGGAGAGAAACAGCTCCAGTGCCCCGAGTGCGGCGGTAACCTCACCGTCGACGACGAGCACGGCGAGACGGTCTGTGAGGACTGCGGTCTGGTCGTCGAGGAAGACGAGATAGACCACGGTCCCGAGTGGCGCGCCTTCGACTCGAAGGAGAAAGACCAGAAGTCCCGCGTCGGCGCACCGACGACCCAGATGATGCACGACAAGGGGCTGTCGACCAACATCGGCTGGCAGGACAAAGACGCGTACGGCAACTCGCTGGGGGCGCGCCAGCGCGAGAAGATGCAGCGCCTGCGCACGTGGAACGAGCGGTTCCGCACGCGCGACTCGAAAGAGCGCAACCTCAAGCAGGCGCTGGGCGAGATAGACCGGATGGCCTCGGCGCTGGGCCTGCCCGAGAACGTCCGCGAGACCGCCTCGGTCATCTACCGCCGCGCGCTGAGCGAGGACCTGCTGCCCGGCCGCTCCATCGAGGGCGTCGCCACGGCGGCGCTGTACGCCGCCGCCCGGCAGGCCGGCACCCCCCGCTCGCTCGACGAGGTGTCGCAGGTGTCCCGCGTCGAGAAAGACGAGATAGCCCGCACGTACCGGTACGTGGTGCGGGAGCTCAAACTGGAGATAGAGCCGGCAGACCCCGAGCAGTACGTGCCGCGGTTCGCCTCGGAACTCGGCCTCTCCGACGAGGCAGAGCGCCGCGCCCGGAAGCTGCTCAAGAACGCGAAGAGCGAGGGCGTCCACTCGGGCAAGTCGCCGGTCGGCCTCGCGGCCGCCGCCGTCTACGCCGCCTCCCTGCTCACCAACGAGAAGGTGACCCAGAGCGAGGTCAGCGACGTGGCCAACATCAGCGAAGTCACCATCCGCAACCGCTACCATGAACTCCTCGAAGCCGAAGATAAAGTGCAAGTTCCGTAGCTGCGGTCACTCTTTCTTCCCTCTCTCCGCGTAATTCGCCGCCGAACGCGCAGAAGCGTCGAATCGGTGCGTAGCGTCCGTCACGTCCGTGGCGACTCGACCTCTCGAGCTAGTTCGTTCCTCACCCCCCGGAATCGCCGGTAGCGGGTTCTCTCCTCGGTTCGCGGCCGACGCGGCGCGTCGGGTGTGACTGATGCCCCACTAGTGAGTATCCGTGAGGGTTATTATTTCACCCTTCGGCCCATATTATTTTACTTCGCCCGTCAATGGTTGGTGACGGGTCAAACCATGACAGACCAACTGCCGGACGACAGCGCGGAGTCAGACACGCGTCGATCGCTGCTGAAGGCTCTGGCCGCCGCGGGCGTGGTCGGCGGCGGGAGCCTCGCGGCCAGCGGTTCGGCCGCGGCGCAGGGCGGCGGGTCGTCGCTCTTGAAGAACATCGACGTGACGGGCACCCTCAGCGACGGCGGGTCGTTCGACGGGACGATGAACATCACCAAACTCGACGTGACGAACGGGGGCGACAGCCTCACCGTCGGCGGCGTCCTCAAAGGCACCGCGACGACGGCGGACGGCACCACGAGACGGGTGACTCAGCAGTTCTCGATCACCGGCGCGTTACAGGACATACTCGGCGTCATCACGCCGGACTCCCAGCAGGAGTGTCCCATCCTCACGCTCGACCTCGGGCCCATCAACCTCGACGTACTCGGCCTGCAGGTCGACCTCTCGCGGGTGGAACTCGACATCACCGCGGTCGCCGGACAGGGGAACCTGCTCGGCAACCTGCTGTGTGCCGTCGCGAACCTGCTGAACCCGTAAGCCGTCGCTCGATGCGACGCCGCCGCCGTCCGCTCGCTTTTTTCCCGCCGCGCCGACCGGAACGCCGATAGTCACGTCGCCGAATCCCGACTCATGGAGACGACGCGCCACTTCACCGCGAAGGTGTTCGTAGTCGAGGGCGGGGCGACGGCGCTCCACCACCACGACCGACTCGGCATCCGCGTCGCGCCCGGCGGTCACGTCGACCGGGATGAACTACCCCACGAGGCGGGCCTGCGCGAAGTGCGCGAGGAGACGGGCCTCGACGCCGAACTCGTGACCGACCGGCCCGACGTGGAGTCGCCGGCCGGCGACCCCCTCCCCCAACCCCGCTACCAGATGCTCTACGACGTGGACGTCCTCCCCGACGGCGAGGTGGTCCACCAGCACGTCGACCACATCTACTTCGCGCGGGTCGGGAGCCGCGACATCGACCCCGGCCCCGGCGAGGCCCCCGCCGACGCGTGGGACTGGTACACCCCGTCCGAACTCCGCGAGAGCGGCGCGGACCCCGACACGGTGCGGTTCGGCGTCGAGGCCATCGAGACGGTGACGGCGGCGCGCGAGTAGCTACCACACCTCGGGACGATTTTTTCAGTGTGCATACGATATGGAAGTTACAGTGACCAGCGTTGGAACGATTTCGGCCGCGGTCCTCCTCGTCGTCGGGACGCTCGCGTTCCTCTATCTCGCGTTCGTGACCGGGCAACTCCTGTTGGGCGTCGGCGTGCGCGCCGCCTCGATGGCGCTCGCGGCGGGCGTCAAGCGGCGGGCGTAGGGCGTCGTCCGGTCGGCGGTGTTCGCGCCCGCGAGCGACGGCGTCCGCGCTTACTCGCAGAGCGACCGCACGTACTTCCCGACGTGGTCGTCCATCCGGCGCTTGAACCCCGCCCGCCGCGCGAGGCGGTCGAGTTCGCGCGAGACGTACGTGCCGTACTGGACCGCCTTCTTCTCGCGCATCGCCGTCGACTCGGGCACCAGCCCCGACGCGACCGCCGCGCGCCGGAGCGCCACCTTCCGCTCGTCGCCGTCGGCGAGGAGTTCGCCCGGGAGCGGTAGGGCGGTCCGGACGACCCGGTCGTGGAGGAGGGGCGCGACGGGTTCGACGCCCGCGGCCCGGAGCGCCAGCACGTCGCGTTCGAGTTGGTCGGGGAGCGTCGCCACCACCTCGCGGGTCGCGCCGCGGACGGTGTCGGCGTCGACCCGGGGGTCTTCGGGTGCGCGCGCCACCTTGGCGTACCCGCCGAACAGTTCGTCCGCGCCCTGTCCGACCGCGAGGCGGTCGAAGCCGTCCGCGGCCGCCCGCCTCGCGGTCAGGTAGAGGGGGAGCGCGATGCTCACGTCCATCGGGTTCGTTCGCCCGGTGGCGGCGGCGAGTTCCGGCACCGCCTCGCGCAGGTCGTCGTGGTCGAGTTCCACCACCCGGAGGTCGCGGCCCGCCGCCGCGGCCGCCTCGCGCGCCGTCTCGACGTCGTGGGCGCCGGGGAAGCCGGCGACGTAACACGGCGCGTCGGGGACGCCCGCCGCCACCAGCGCGGAGTCGACGCCGCCGGAGAACGCCACCGCGAGGCCCTCCGCGTCCACCTCGCGGACGCTCCGGCTCACCGCCGAGGCGACGGCGTCGACCGCCGCCTCGCGGTCCGTCTCGGCGGGCGGGTCGGGCAGCGACCACGCCCGTTCGTCGCCGCCGGGGGCGCGGACGTGTCCCGCCGGCACCGGCGTCGGGTCGTCGAGCGCCGTCGGGTCGAACGCCCACGCCGTCGGGTCGTCCCCCTCCGTGAACGCGGGGTGGCGGCCGAGCACGTCGCGCACCACGACGGCGTCCGCGTCCGAGCGAGCGTCGACCGAGAGCCGACCGGCGAACCCGCGGGTGCCGGGGAGCGGGTCGCCGGTTCGGAGGGCGTCGCGGACCGTCTCGGCGGACGCGCCGCGCATCACAGCAGGTCGGCGAGCGTCCGTATCATCCGGCGCTTCGCGCCGCCGGCGGCCTGCCTGAAGGAGATGTGCCACGGCGTCCGACTCCCGGTGACGCTGGTCCGGCCGTCGACGACGGCGTCGAGGATGGCGTCGGCCGAGCGCTCGGACGTGGCCACCTCGGTCACGGCCTGCCCCACCATCTCGCTGATGTGAGCGTCGCTCCCGGCGGTCTTGGGGAGGCCGCGCCGGGTGGCGAACCGGTCGGCCTTGCGGTTCTTGAGGCCGGTCAACAGGCGCGAGTTGTACACCTCGATGGCGTCGGCCGACGCGAGTTGGTCGGGCGTGACGTGGCGGGCGACGCCGTGGCGCGACGACTGGAACGGGTGGGGGACCACCGCCACGCCGCCGCGTTCGCGGATGCGGTCGAGCGTCTCGTCGAACGGCAGGCCGGCCGGGACGAGTTCCTCCACGCCGAGGGCGAGGACGTGTCCCGCCGCCGAGGTCACCTCCATCCCGGGGATGCCGACGAGGCCGTACTCCGGCGCGAGTTCGACGGCGTCGAGGCTGGCGGCTATCTCGTCGTGGTCGGTGACGGCGAGGGCGTCCAGCCCCACTGCGGCCGCCTGCTCCAACAGGAGTTCGACCGAGTCGCGGCCGTCGTGAGACAGCGCCGAGTGGGCGTGAAGCTCGACCGCTAACACGGGTGGTGAGTGTCGCGGAGGGTAGAAAAGGTACTCGGTGTGCCGTCGACTCAGTTCCCGAGCGCCATGCTCGGGACGATGACCACGGCGGTGACGAGGGCGGCCACGCCGACGGCGACGCCGTACCACACGATGGGCGACGCGAACCCGCCGTGACTCAGCGCCTCGACGAACTCGTGATCCTGTGCCATGATTGCCGCGCCGGCGATAGCGATAAGGACTCCGAGAGACCCCCAGAGTGTCGACTCGTCCATGCGCCGATGTGATACCGGCTCCCGATATAGTTGTACCGAAACTGTCGGCTCCCGGGGGAGTCGCGGGTCCCGGCCGGAGCGGACCGGTCGGCTCGCGTCCGCCCGCCGTCGGGGACCGGTCTGGACGGCCGACGCGTCCGCGGGCGGCCGTCCGCCGTACCGGCCGCTGGGTGTGCACGTGCGTGCATACAGAAAAGCATTAACCGCCCCAACTTCGACAGGAGGGTGAATGAGTCTGTCCGACGCGGACGCGGAACTCGTCGTCTCGGAACTGGGTCGGGAGCCCACGCCCGCGGAGTCGGCGCTGTTCGAGAACCTCTGGAGCGAACACTGCGCGTACCGGTCGTCGCGGCCACTCCTGTCGGCGTTCGACTCGGAGGGCCAGCAGGTGGTCGTCGGCCCCGGCGACGACGCGGCCGTGGTCCGGGTCCCCGACAACGGCGGCGAGAGCGAGGGCGACGCGGAGACGTACGTCACCCTCGGCATCGAGAGCCACAACCACCCCTCGTACGTCGACCCCTACGACGGCGCGGCCACGGGCGTCGGCGGCATCGTGCGCGACACGCTGTCGATGGGGGCGTACCCCATCGCCCTCGCGGACTCGCTCTACTTCGGCCCCTTCGACCGCGAGCACTCGCGCTACCTGTTCGAGGGCGTCGTCGAGGGCATCGCCGACTACGGCAACTCCATCGGCGTGCCGACCGTGGCCGGCAGCGTGGCGTTCCACGAGGGCTACGAGGGCAACCCGCTGGTGAACGTGGCCTGCGTCGGCCTCCTCTCCGAGGACCGCCTCGTGACCGCCGAGGCGCAGGAGGCGGGCAACAAACTCGTGCTCGTAGGTAACGCGACGGGCCGGGACGGCCTCGGCGGCGCGTCGTTCGCCAGCGAGGACCTGAGCGAGGACGCCGAGACGGAGGACCGACCGGCGGTTCAAGTGGGCGACCCTTACACCGAGAAGCTCCTGATAGAGGCCAACGAGGCGCTCGTCGACGCCGGCCTGATACGCTCGGCGCGGGACCTCGGGGCCGCGGGCCTCGGCGGCGCGTCGTCCGAACTCGCCGCGAAGGGTGACCTCGGCGCGCGCATCGACCTGAACCGGGTCCACCAGCGCGAACCCAACATGAACGCGATGGAGATTCTGCTCGCCGAGTCCCAGGAGCGCATGGTGTACGAGGTGCGCCCCGAGGACGTCGACGCCGTGCGCGAGGTGGCCGAGCGGTTCGACCTCGGCTGTTCGGTCATCGGCGAACTCGCGGAGGGTAACTACGTCTGCGAGTTCGAGGGGGAGACTGTCGTCGACGTGCCGCCCGAGTTCCTCGCCGACGGCGCGCCCATGAACGACCTACCGTCCGCGGAACCGACGACGCCCGAGACCGACCTCCCCGACGCGGACCTCGGGGACGCGTTCGAGGCCGTCGTCGGCAGCCCCAACACCGCGAGCAAGCGGTGGGTCTACCGCCAGTACGACCACGAGGTTGGCCTCCGGACCGCGGTCCGCCCCGGCGACGACGCCGCGATAGTGGCCATCAGGGAGGCCGGCACCGGCCTCGCCGTCTCGTCGGGCGCGGACCCCAACTGGACGAGCGCCGCGCCCTACGACGGCGCGCGGGCCGTGGCGCTGGAGAACGCCACCAACCTCGCCGCCAAGGGCGCGCGTCCCCTCGCCGCCGTCGACTGCCTCAACGGCGGCAACCCCGAGAAACCGGAGGTGTACGGCGGCTTCCGCGGCATCGTCGACGGTCTCGCCGACATGTGTAGCACCCTCTCGACGCCCGTCGTGGGCGGCAACGTCTCGCTGTACAACGACTCCGCGACCGGTCCCATCCCCCCGACGCCCACGCTGGCGATGGTGGGCGCGAAGGCGGGGTACGACGCGCCGCCCCTGTCGCTGTCGGGCGAGGGCGAACTCCTCGTCGTCGGCGACGCCGGCGGGTCGCTCGGCGGGTCGGAGTACCTCGCGCGGGCGGGCGGGTCGGACCGCTTCCCCCGCCTCCCCGACGAACCCGCGGCGGTCGTGGACGCCCTCGCCGAGGTGGCGAACGCGGACGCGACGCTCGCGGTCCACGACGTGAGCCACGGCGGCCTCGCGGTGACGCTGGCCGAGATGGTGACCGACGACGCCGGCGCGGCGGTCGAACTCGCCGACGCGACGACCCTCTTCGACGAGACGCCCGGCCGGGCCGTGGTCGAGACGACCGACCCCGACGGCGTGCGCGCGGCGTTCGAGGACGTCGCGGGGGTAGAGCGAATCGGCGCGGCCACCGGCGACGGCCGCCTCGCGGCGACCGTCGCTGGCGCGGACGAGACGCTCGTCTACGGGGCCGAGGAAATTCGGGGCCTGCGCGGCGTCATCGAACGGGAACTCGACTGAGCGTCCGAACGCCGCGCAGAGCGATGGGCGACGGGTGGCGTTACGCCAGAAGGAACGGGAGACCGAACGTGACGGCCAGACCGACGGCGAGGACGACGAACCCGACACCGACCTCGCCCGTGCCGAACTCCTGCATCGGCGCGGTGACGCGTTCGAGTCGGTCGACGTCCCGCCCGTGCTCCGCGTCGGCGTGTTTCTCCGCCTCGGACATCTCGTCGGGGTGACCGCTGGCGTCGTCGAGTCCGTGGTCGCTCATGTAGGCGTGTCGCGTCCCCGAGTACAAAAACGCACCTGAACGGGTCGGCCGAGTCGGGGGCGGCGTGCGGCGACTCCGGGCCGGAGGCGGACGCGGGGCGGCGCGGGGCGCGAGAACTCCGACCGCTCGTCGGAGGCGACAGTCCGTTCGAGCGATACGTTTCGAGGGCGTACTAAGCCGAAAGTAAATTCTCCCGGGAGCGATACCTCCGCCTATGGGCGGTTCCTCCTCCGAAGAAAACATCGACCGGGCGTGGTGGAAGGAGTCGGTAGTCTACCAGGTATACCCGCGGAGCTTCAACGACTCTGACGGCGACGGGGTGGGCGACATCCCGGGCATCGTCGAGCGACTCGACTACCTCGACGAACTCGGCGTGGACATCGTGTGGCTCAACCCCGTCTACCAGTCGCCGAACGCGGACAACGGCTACGACATCTCCGACTACCGCGCCATCATGGACGAGTTCGGCACGATGGACGACTGGGAGGCCCTGCTGGAGGGTCTCCACGACCGGGACATCCGCCTCATCATGGACCTCGTGGTGAACCACACCTCCGACGAACACGAGTGGTTCGTGAAGTCCCGCGCGGGCGAGGAGGACTACCGCGACTACTACTTCTGGCGCGACGGCCGGACCGACGTGGAAGGGTTCACCGGGTGGAACGGCCCCGAGGACGAGGCCCCGCCCAACGAGTGGGAGTCCTTCTTCGGCGGCCCGGCGTGGGCCTACGACGAGGAGGTGGACAAGTGGTACCTCCACCTGTTCGACGAGAAGCAACCCGACCTCAACTGGGAGAACCCCGAGGTGCGCGACGAGGTGTTCGACATGATGGAGTGGTGGTTCGAGAAGGGCATCGACGGCTTCCGGATGGACGTCATCAACCTCATCTCCAAGCCGCCGGACGTGACCGACCACGACCCGCCCACCAACCAGGCCGACTACGGCGACACGTTCGACGGGCCGCGTATCCACGAGTTCCTGCAGGAGATGAACGACCGGGTGCTCTCGAACTACGACGCGTTCACCCTCGGCGAGATGGTGGGCACCGAACTGCCCCACGACCTCGCCCTCCAGTACATCGGCCCCGACGGCGACGGCCTCTCCTCGCTCTACCACTTCGAGCACGTCCTCCTCGACCAAGGGGAGGCCATCTGGCACCGCGAGGACTACGAACTCACCCAGTTCAAGGAGGTGTTCTCCCGCTGGCAGAAGGGGATGTACCCCGACGGGTGGGAGAGCCTCTACCTCGGCAACCACGACCAGCCCCGTATCGTCTCCCGGTTCGGGTCCGAAGAGTACCGCCAGCGGTCGGCGAAACTCCTCGGCACTCTGCTCCACACGCTGCGCGGGACGCCCTACATCTACCAGGGCGACGAACTCGGCATGACCAACTACCCGTTCGAGAGCCTCGACGAGTTCCGCGACGTGGCCACCATCAACCCCGTCCAGAACGCCCTCGACAGCGGCGAGATAGCGTCGTTCGAGAACGTGCGCGAGAACGTCGCCGCCAACAGCCGCGACAACGCGCGCACGCCGATGCAGTGGACTGACGCGGAGCACGCCGGGTTCACGACGGGCGAGCCGTGGATATCGGTCAACCCCAACTACGCGCGGGTGAACGCAGAACACGAGCGGGAGGACCCCGACTCGGTGTTCAACTACTACAAGGCGCTCATCGAGGTCCGACACGACAACGACGTGCTCATCTACGGCGAGTACGACCAGCTCTACCCCGACCACGACGAACTGTGGGCGTACACGCGCACGCTCGGAGACGAGCGGGCGCTCGTGATGCTCAACTTCGCCGAGGAGGAGACGGACTTCGTCTGCCCCGAGGAGCTCCGACCCGCCGACGGCGCGGAGGTCCTCATCGCGAACTACGACGAGGTGTCCGACGATCCCACCGGAGTCACCCTCCGGCCGTGGGAGGCGCGGGTGTATCGCCTCTGAGCCGAGTCGGAACACTTGAATGAAGTCGATATGAAGGACACAGTAACCGACGATACAGCCGGCATGACCGACGCAGACCCGAACACCGACGTTGACCGGACGTGGTGGAAGGAGTCGGTAGTCTACCAGGTATACCCGCGGAGCTTCAACGACTCTGACGGCGACGGGGTGGGCGACATCCCGGGCATCGTCGAGCGACTCGACTACCTCGACGAACTCGGCGTGGACGTCCTGTGGCTCAACCCGGTGTACGAGTCGCCGAACGCGGACAACGGCTACGACATCTCCGACTACTGCGCCATCATGGACGAGTTCGGCACGATGGACGACTGGGAGGCCCTGCTGGAGGGCCTCCACGACCGGGACATCCGCCTCATCATGGACCTCGTGCTCAACCACACGTCGGACGAACACGAGTGGTTCGTGGAGTCGAGTCGTTCCCGGGACAACGAGTACCGCGACTACTACGTGTGGCGTGAGGGCGAACCGATAGAGGCCGACACGCCGCGGACCCCGCCGGAGCGCCCGCCCAACAACTGGGAGTCCTTCTTCGGCGGCCCGGCGTGGACCTACGACGAGGCGACGGGCGAGTGGTACCTCCACCTGTTCGACCAGAAGCAACCCGACCTCAACTGGGAGAACCCCGAGGTGCGCCAGGAGATATTCGACATGGTGGAGTGGTGGCTGGAGAAGGGCATCGACGGCTTCCGGATGGACGTGGTCAACCTCCTCTCGAAACCCGACGGCATGCCCGACGGCGAGGACGACGAGGCGTTCCTCCGCGGCGCTGACAAGTTCGTCAACGGCCCCCGCATCCACGACTACCTCGGTGAACTCAACGACCGGGTGCTCTCGAACTACGACATCATGACCGTGGGTGAGATGGTCGACTTGGACATCGAGGAGGCCCTCTCGTACACCGGCCCGGACGGCGACGGCCTCGACATGGTGTTTCACTTCGACCACATGCGCGTCGACTTCGGGTCGGCGACCCGGTGGGGGCAGAGCCAGTGGCAGATGCTCGATTTGAAGCAGACGCTGACCCACTGGCAGAACGGCCTCTACCCCGACGGCTGGAACAGCCTGTTTCTCAACAACCACGACGAACCCCGGATGGTGTCGCGGTTCGGCGACGACGAGGAGTATCGCCGCGAGTCCGCCAAACTTCTCGCCACCCTCACGCACACGCTGCGCGGGACGCCCTACGTCTATCAGGGCGAGGAACTCGGCATGACCAACTACCCCTTCACCAGCCTCGACGAGGTGCGGGACGTGGACACCCTCCAGAACGTCGAGGAGGCGCGCAAGCGCGGCCGGTTCACCACCGAGGAGGAGATTCTGGAACTCGTGCGCTACCGGTCGCGGGACAACGCGCGCACGCCGATGCAGTGGTCCGACGCGGAGCACGCCGGGTTCACGACGGGCGAACCGTGGATTCCGGTCAACCCCAACTTCCCGGAGGTCAACGTCACGGACGAACGCGAGGACCCCGACTCGGTGTTCAACTACTACAAGGACCTCATCCGGGTGCGCAAGGACAACGACATGCTCATCTACGGGGAGTACGAACTCCACCTCCCGATGCACCGCGACCTGTGGGTGTACACGCGCACCCTCGGCGACGACCGGGCGCTGGTGGCACTCAACTTCGCGGACGAGGGAGTGCGGTTCGACCCGCCCTCGGAACTCGTTGGCGCGGACGCCGAGGTGCTCATCGCCAACTACGACGTGGACCCCAACACGGTGGAGACGACGATGTTCCAACCGTACGAGGCCCGGGTGTACGAACTCGGGTAGTGAACGCGGACCGCGAGTCGGTGCACGGGCGCGGGCGCGGACGTTGGCGCTGGCGCGAGTGTCGGCGGTAACGCACGGCTTTTGCCCCCGGGGTTCGTCGCTTCGGGTATCTAGATGACCCTCACGAAGCGCATCATCCCCTGCATCGACGTGGACTTGGACGAGGACGGGAACGCGGCGGTGTACACCGGCGTCAACTTCGAGAACCTCCAGCACACGGGCGACCCGGTGGAGATGGCCAAGGAGTACAACGAGTCGGGCGCGGACGAGTTCGTCTTCCTCGACATCACCGCGTCGGCGGAGGACCGTTCAACCATGCTCGACGTGGTCGAACAGGTGGCCGACGAGGTGTTCATCCCCCTCACGGTGGGCGGGGGCATCCGCACCCGCGAGGACGTGAAGGAGACGCTCCGGGCGGGCGCGGACAAGGTGTCCATCAACACCGCGGCGCTCGACAACCCCGAACTCATCACGGAGGGGGCGCGCGCGTTCGGCAGTCAGTGCATCGTCATCAGCGTGGACGCCCGCCGCCGGTTCGACGAGGGCGGCGAACACTACGAGCAGGTGGGCGGCGAGTCGTGCTGGTTCGAGTGCACCGTGAAGGGCGGGCGCGAGGGCACGGGCGTCGACGTGGTGGAGTGGGCGACGGAGGCCGAACGCCGCGGCGCGGGCGAACTGTTCGTCAACTCCATCGACAAGGACGGCACCGAGGAGGGGTACGACATCCCCCTCACGCGGGCGGTGTGCGACGCCGTCTCTACGCCCGTCATCGCGTCGTCGGGATGCGGCGGCCCCGAGGACGCCTACGAGGTGTTCACCGAGGCGGGGGCCGACGCCGCCCTCGCCGCCTCCATCTTCCACTTCGGGGAGTACTCCATCCGCGAGATCAAGGAGTACCTGGACGAACGCGGCGTGCCGGTCCGCCTCTGAGCGGTCGGCCGCCGCGGAGGGGGGCGACGCCGTCCACGCGGTCTCTCGTTCACGCGCGGTAGATGACGTAGAACGTCGCGATGCCGCCGACGGCGATGGTGAACCAGTAGCTCGCCACGCGGTAGACCAGCGCGATGGCGGCGGCCACGTCGGCGTTGAGGGACGTGAGCGCCACCAGCAGGCCGACCAGCATCGCCTCGACGGCCCCGGTGCCGCCGGGGGTGGGCACGAAACTCGCGAGCGAACTCGCCGGCACGATGAAGAGCACGAGCAGGGGGTCGATGGTCACGCCGAGCGTCTGGCCCGCGAAGTAGAGCGGAAGCGCGAAGAAGACCCACCCGACGAACGCGTAGCCGAGTGTGTGCGCCACCGGGCGGGGGTGGTCTGCGATGTAGTCGAGGTTGTCGTAGAAGTCGTCGATGCGCTCCCGGAGGCTGCTGATGTCCACGCGGTCGGTGCGCTTGGCTACGGGGCCGAGAACCTTCACCACCGTCGCCTCCACCTTCTCCTCGAACCGCCAGACGGCTATCACGACCGCCGGGACGACGACCATGAGGACGCCCAGCCCCCACACGAGCAGGCGCGCCTGGTCCGGGAAGTTCCCCGTGACCGCGAGGCCGACGAACCCGAGGATGGCGAACGTGAAGTACGGCACGAGGTTGAGCGTGTCCGTGGTGAGCACGCTCACGAGGCTGTCCTGATAGTCCGCCTCCTCGTGGGTCGAGAGGACGTACGCGATGAACGGGCCGCCGCCGGCCTTCCCGAACGGCGTGACGTAGTCGGTGAAGGTGGCCGAGAAGTACATCACGTTGAGTTCGCGGAAGGGTATCGAGACGTCGACTACCGAGAGGATGACGTCCCACCCCTTGGCCCAGAGGCTGAGACAGACCGTCGTCGACGCGCACGCGGCCGCCAGCCACCACAGGTTCGCGCCGGCGAAGGTCCGGAATATCTGTCCCCAGCCGATGACCCGGCCGAACAGGTAGAGCATCGCCACCGCCGCGAGGAAGCCGATGCCGACCTTCGCGAGCGTCCGCCGGTCGAATCCGGCCTCCTCTTCGGGGTCCGCGTCCGTCTCCGCCTCCGCGGCGCGGTCGGCGGACGTCGACGTCTCGGTCATGGGTGCGTCGGGGGTAGTCGGACCACGGGGCTGGTCGCGTCGGCGCTCTCGGCTATACGAATCGCTAACAACTCGACTAAAATTAACCCGGCAAGGTTGTTGTTTCTATCGGCCTCCGGCGGCGGGCGGCGACGGTGACCGCGGGCGGTACGGGACGAGGACGGACGACCTCAGAGGGCGGCGCTGAACGCGTCGCGGAACGCGCCGGTGGTCGTCTGGATGCGGTCGGCGGCGTCCTCGAGGGCGTCGAGGGGGTCGGTGCCGCCCTCGGTCTTGATAGAGAGGATGGGTTCGGTCTGTCCGCCGGACTGCTCGGGGTTGAGGTCGTAGGTGGCGGCGGCGACGCCCGGCGTCTCCAGCAGCGCCCCCTTCAGCACGTTCATGAAGGTGTGGTCCTCGCCCGCGACTTCGATGCGGAGCTCCTCGTCGCTCTTGTCGATGACCCGCAGTTCCATGCCCCACGTTTCTTCGGTGGCGCGTTTGAGTGTTTCGTCTCCGCGGCCTCGGTGCCCGCGCGGAAGCACCCGTCCGTCAGGTGCCGCGGCCCTCTTCGCGCCCCGGGCTCTCGACCACGTTCGACGACACCACCGTCTGGTGGGCCCGCCGGAGTTTCTCCGAGAGCGACTGGTGGCTCTCGCCGAGTTCGTTGGCGATGTCCTTGAGCCCCGCCTCCCGCGGCACCTCGTAGTACCCCGACTCCAGTGCGGTCTGGAGCGCCTCCAACTGACTGTCGGTGAGACCGAGCGCCGAACTGTGGGTCTCTTCGAGGTCGTGGATGCGTACGACCTCCAGTCCGATGTCCTCCGTTCTGACGGCGTCTATCGCGTCGGAGAGGCGCTCACGGTCGGGGAAGCGCACGTGCACCGTCCACGACTCCCCCTCGGTGCACGCCTCCAGCATCACGCCGTCGTACTCGCAGACGGTCCGCCGGGCGGAGGAGTAGTCCGTGTCGGGCGTTAGGTCGTACAGTTTCGCGCCGTTCTCCTCGGTCACCTCGATCGCGTCCGCCACCGAGGGGTCGGCGTCGAGCGCCTCGCGTATCTCCCCCGGGTCCGAGCCTTCGATCCACACGCTCAGCGAACTCTCGGTGTCGGACGCTACCGACCGCTCCAGTTCCGCACAGCAGTCGGCCACCCGACCGACGGTCTCGGCGAGGGCGAGGTCCCCCACTGGAATCTCCACGACGGCGATGGTCCCCATTACTTACCAAAAGCTAATCTGACTAATAAATAGTTGTGGCCAACACATGGGGTGGCGCCGCCTCGACGCGTTCACCGAACCCGACACGTCACCTCCGGTACATTCAAATCGCCCCGCGGCGTAGCCCCGCCGACACAGGGTATGCCCCGGGACTTCTACGACCTGCTCGGCGTAAGCGAGGAGGCCACGCCGGACGAACTCAAGGCGGCCTACAGAGCCAAAGCCCGGGAGTTTCACCCGGACGTCAACGCCGACGACCGGGCGAACGCACAGTTCAAGACGGTCCGGAAGGCCTACGAGGTGCTCTCCGACGAGACGGAGCGGGCGGCCTACGACCGGATGGGGCACGAGCGATACGTCAGCAACCGGATGAACGGTCTGCCCACGACCGACGTGCAGTCGACCCGGGAGGGGTCCCGGTGGTCCCACGGCGGGACGACCGACGCCCGCGACGCCGGGTCGGCGGCGTCCGGCGAGTCGACGGCGGACGACGGGTCGCGGACCTCGGCGGAGGGAACCGCCTCGTCGGCGTCCGCGTCCTCGGCGTCCGCCTCGTCGTCCGGGGCGTCCGCGTCGGCGTCGCGGCGGACCGGTCGGACGACCACATCGGGCGGCGGGGCGGCAGGCGGGGCGAACCGCGCCGAGTCCCGCCGCGAACCCGGACGCACCGGTCGCCGGGTGAGTCCGCTGGCCGCGGCGTGGGCCGCCGTCGTCGCCGTCGGCGCCATCTACGTCGCCGGCCTCGTGCAGTACGTCCGTGCGCACGCCGCGGGCGCGGCGGCCCTCGCGGACGCCCTCGCCGCGGACCCCGCCGGCGCGGTGACCGCGGCCCACGGCCTCGGGTCGCCCGCGGCGTTCGCCGCGGCGGCTCTCGACGCGGGGTCGCTCGGCCTCCTCTTCCCGGCCGGCGCGGCCCTCCTCCTCGCCGCGTTCGTCGGCGTCGTCGTCCGGTTCGGCCACGGGTCGGCGTGGCTCTACGCCGGCGCGGCGGCGGCCCCGGCAGTCGGGTTCCTCGCGTCCGCCGCCCTCCCCCGGACCGCCGGCGTCTTCCTCCTCGTCTTCGTCGTCCTCCCGGTGGGCGCGACGCTGGCGTTCGCCGTCGACGTGGGGCGGTACCTCTGGGCCGTGTGACGCTCTGACGTGGCGCGGTCGGAGGGCGGAACTCCGCGTTCGCGGGACCGTTCGAGTACGGTTACAGCACGGAGACAGGAGAGCGATTTCGGTACGGAAAGTGAGGGCGCGGGCGGACCCGCACGTCGGGACGCCGACGACGTGGCGGCGGACGAGTCCGCCGACTGACGGGGCGGGCGCTCTCGGGGAGTATCGTTCGAAGGGGACCGTAGGGGTCCCCGGACTGACCAAGCCACTGCGAGGAGCACCAGTCTCGCAGATACGTGACGCGCTCGGCTTCGCGAACCACGCGCGCCACGCATGGCTTCGACGTTTGTTGTCAAAAGTCCTTTGTTTGCGCCAATAACCACCACGACTTCACGCCGACGCTTGCTTTGTATGCAGTATTGTTTCGAAATGCCCCGCAGAAGTGAATACTAGCCGAAGGTAACGGTTCTCAACCCTACAATCGAGAACGCCGCCGGGCCTCTGGTGCCCGGTTCGAAGCCGCCGAGAATCACCTGACGTAGTAGGACTCCCCGCCCGCGACGAAGCGGCCGAGGTCCACCTCGCGCCGGAAGTCGGTCGACCGGAGGGTGACGAGGCCGTCGACCAGTCGCTCGTCGTCGCCCTCGTCCCACTCCGCGGGGTCGCGGACCGGCATCACGAGGAAGCCGCTCCCTCGAATCTCGGTGGCGTGGAGCGCCGGCATGTCCACCTGGGTCCGGTGGGCCTGCGCCGTGTAGTTCTCCAGCACGTGACGCGTGGCGCGTTCCCCGACGGGGAGGAGGACGTGCGCCGCGATGGCCCGAAGTTCCGCGTCGAAGAAGCGCTCCAAGTCGCCGTACTGGTCGGGCGCGGGGTCGCCCGACTCGACGACGCACATGTGGAGGTACGACAGGAAGGTGCGCCGCACCTCGGGGGCCTCATCGGCGGTGGCGAGGAGTCCGCCGTCGACGAGCGCACGCTGGAGGCGGAGGCCCGCCTCGTTCGTGAACGGTACGCCGGAGTCGGCGCCGCCGTGGACGCCGGGGTGGTCGCCGACCACGTGGAAGTCGGCGTTGGCGTCGCCGTAGCCGGGGACGAACCGGTCGCACGGCGGCGTCATCCCGAAAGGATTGCTCGTTCGGTCGGTGACGTTCTCCACGCCACCCGGTACACACGGCCCCGATTTAAACTGAGTGAAGCGGTTCGACGCGGACGGGG
The DNA here is from genome assembly GCA_046097085.1 of Haloferacaceae archaeon 50. Taxonomy (GTDB): domain Archaea; phylum Halobacteriota; class Halobacteria; order Halobacteriales; family Haloferacaceae. The sequence continues at coordinate 1,618,357 of CP175567.1, forward strand.
GAGGGCCTCAGAGTTCGACGCCCGAGGGTATCAGGCTCTCGCTCCGCAGGAGGCTCCCGTCCTCGTCGTAGACGAGGAACGTGGACTTCTCGTAGACCACGTCGTCGTCCCCGTCGATCCGTATCTCGACCCGGTACCGCCCCTCGGCGTCGCCCGTGGACTGGCCGTACGCCCGGGCCGCCCGGATGAACCGGAGCACGTCGTCGGCGTCCTCGTTGAGTTCGAGGATGAAGTCGCCGGTGATGCGGTTGGTGACGCCGACGACGCCGCCGGTGTCCGAGTCGTCCAAGGGACCTTGTAACCTGAACGCCACGTCCGTCTCCTCTGCGTCCAGCACGTTCCCGTCGACGTCTGTGAGGCGCTCTCGCAGTAGCTCCTCGGGACCGTGAAATTCGATGTGTACCGTGGGCTTCTCGGGGTCGCCGTCCGCGTCGACCCAATCGATGTTCTGAACGTCCAACTCGAAGTAGTCGCGCCTCATTCCGTACGGGAAGTTTGGACGCCCCCGTGTATGAACGTAACGCCCACGGCCGGACGGCGACGTGCGCCCGTCGCGCGTTCGTGTACGCGGACCTACCTGTAGCGCTCCGTGTCAGTCACGCAGTCGATAGTTTTTATTCGGTCGCCCCCGCCGACGCAGTATGGTCTGGGTTCGCTCCGAGTACGCCGGCGAGTTGGCCGTCCTCTCGGCGTGGGTGTGCGCGCTCATCCCGTGGAACGTGACCTACTCGCCCGACGTGGCCGGCGGGAGCGTCCTGTTCGTCCGGTTTCCGTTCTTCCAAGTGCGCTACGCCTACGGCCTCCCGTTGGCCCGCGCCGTGCGGGTGAGCGACCCCCTCTCTGCCGCCGCGTTCCAGTCCGGGCAGTCCATCCAACTCGCGTATCAGGCGTGGGCGCTCGGCGCGTTCGTCCTCGCGGTCGCCGTGGCGCTCTCGATAGCGTACTACGCCCGCGAGGACGCCGTGGAGGCGGGCCCCGTCGACCCGGTGCGCGCGATGGGCGCGCTCCTCGTCGCCGCGGGCGCCGTCCTCGCCATCGCCACCTACCTGCTCGTCGTCCGGGGGTTCCCCGGCGTCCCCGTGCCCGTGGGCGTCGTCTTCCTGTTCCTGTTCGGCGGCGTCCTGCTGACCGTCGACCGCACCTGACGCGTCGGGGACACGTTCGGCGCGGGGCACGACCGGCCCGACGGCGGCGCGGATGGCCAGTTTTCGCGGTCAATTTAAGTCACCCGACTGCTAATCGCAGTTGAATTACACAGATGAGCGAACAATCCGCCGACGGAACGCTCGCCGCCGCGGAGTCGTCGCTCGACTCGCTCCGGCGGCGACTCCGGCGGACGCTGGAGGCGTTCCGGGGGTCGTCGCTCGACGTCCGGCCGTACCGCCCGGCGCGGGACGGCCCCCTCGCCACGTTCGAGTCGCCCGACGGCTACGAGGAAGTGGAGCGCTACTGGGTCAACGCGCCCTACGCCTACGTCGTCGTCGGGCACGACCCGGACGAGAGCGAACACCGCTACTTCACGGTGGAACCGGACGCGGACCCGTTCGAGGCGGACCTCCTGTCGCGGGTCCGTCGGGACATCCGCGACCCGCTCCTCTACCGGTCCGACACCGCCGGGACGAGAGAGGAGACGCTGGCGGAGGAACTCGCGTCGCTGTTAGAGCAGTACGGCGTCGAGGTCGGGATGGACACGTTCTACACCCTGCTGTACTACCTCCTCCGGGACTTCACGGGCTACGACCGCATCGACCCGCTGATGCACGACCCCCACATCGAGGACATCTCCTGTGACGGCTACGACCTGCCCATCTTCGTCTACCACGACACCTACACCGACATCGAGACGGACGTGACGTTCGACCCGTCGGCGCTCGACGACTTCGTCATCCGCCTCGCCCAGCGGTCGGGCCGCCACGTCAGCGTGGGCGACCCCGTCCTCGGCACGACTCTCCCCGACGGGAGCCGCGCCGAACTCGCCCTCGGCGAGGAGGTCACCCCCCGCGGGTCGGCGTTCACCATCCGGAAGTACGCCGACGAACCGTTCACGCCCGTCGACTTGCTCGAGAGCGGCACGTTCAGCGTCGAGCAGATGGCGTACCTCTGGCTGGCCATCGAGAACAACAAGTCGCTCATCTTCGCGGGCGGTACCGCCTCGGGCAAGACCACCTCGATGAACGCGGTGTCGATGTTCGTCCCGCCGCGCGCCAAGGTGCTCTCCATCGAGGACACCCGCGAACTCTCGCTGTACCACGACAACTGGCTGTCGAGCGTCACGCGCGAACGCCTCCACGAGGGCGCCGACATCGACATGTACGACCTGCTCCGGTCGGCGCTCCGCCACCGCCCCGAGTACATCATCGTGGGCGAGGTGCGCGGACAGGAGGCCGTGACGCTGTTTCAGGCCATGAACACGGGTCACACCACGTTCTCGACCATGCACGCCGACAGCATCGAGACGGTGGTCAACCGACTGGAGAACGAGCCCATCAACGTGCCGCGGGCGATGGTGCAGTCGCTCGACCTGCTCTGCGTCCAGACGCTCACCCGCTTCGAGGGCGAACGCGTCCGCCGGTCGAAGACGGTCGGCGAGATAGGCGGCATCGACCAGACCACCGGCGAACTCGACTACTCGCGGGCGTTCGAGTGGAACGCCGAGACCGACACCGTCGAGTCGCGCGACGCCGGCCTACTGAACGAGATAGCCCGCGAGCGCGGGTGGTCGCGGGCCGAACTCCGCGCCGAACTCGGACGGCGCGAGCGGTTCCTCAAAGTCCTCCGCGACCGGGGGGTGACCGACTACCGGCGGTTCACCGCGCTGGTCAACGAGTACTACGCCGACCCCGACCGGGTGATGGACCGCCTCGAACGCGCGGGAGACGCCGACGAGGCGGCGACCGACGCGGACGCCGACCCGGGAGCGGTCTCCGACTGACCGTGTTCCAGTTGGTCCCGCTCGTCGTCGCCGTGGCGCTCCTGGTGCCCGTCGTCCTCGCGCCGGTCAGCCGACGGGCCGAACTCCTCCTCTCGCGCGTCGCCGTCCCCCTGTTCGGGTCGTACGTCACCCACGAGAGCCCCCGTCGCCGCCGCCAGCGCGAGACGATGCGCGCGGCGTACGTCGGCGGCACCCACCGCGTCTACGCCTCGCGGACCCTCCTCGTCTCCGGCGTCGCCGGCGTCTCGGGTAGCGTCGTCGGGGTCTACGTCGCGGCGTACGTCCTCGACCGGTCCGCCGTCACCCGGTCGGCGCTCCGCGAGACCCTGCCGCCGGCGCTCGGCTTCCTCGCCGACGTGGCCAGCGTCGAGTCGCTCGGCCTCGTGCAACTGTTCGTCCTCCTCCTGTTCTCCGGCGCCACCGTCGGGTCGGCGCTCGCGTTCGGCGCCTACTGGCTCCAGTGGTCGTCGCTCGAACACCGGGCGTCGGTTCGCGCCTCCCGCATCGACGCCACGCTCCCGCGCACCATCGCGTTCGTGTACGCGCTGTCGCGGTCCGGCGTCTCCTTCCCGCGCGTGATGGAGTCGCTGAGCCGGAACGAGGCGGTCTACGGCGAGGCCGCCCGGGAACTCGGCATCGCCGTCCGCGACATGGAGACGTTCGGCACCGACGTCCTGACCGCGCTCCAGTCGGTGGCCACGACCACGCCGAGCGACGACTTGGAGGAGTTCGCCGAGAACCTCGCCAGCGTACTCAGCAGCGGGCAGAACCTCTCCGAGTTCCTCCGCGGCCAGTACGAGCGCTATCAGGAGGAGGCCGAGGCCTACCAGGAGCAGTATCTCGAACTCCTCTCGACGTTCGCGGAGGTGTACGTGACCGTGCTGGTGGCCGGCCCCCTCTTTTTCGTGACCGTCCTCGTGGTGGTGGGGCTGGTGATGGAGGACACGCTCCCGCTCCTCCGCATCGTCGTCTACGGCGGTCTCCCCGTGGCGTCGGTGGCGTTCGTGGCCTACCTCGACGACGTGACGCGCTCGATGAACGCCCCCGCGCCGGAGGCGGCGACGGCTGACGACAGCGTCGTGTCGGCGCGGCGCGGCGACACGCCCGCGGCCGCGGACGGCGGCACCGCTCACGCGGACGAGTGGGGCGTCGCCCGCGAGCGACTGGCGGCGTACGACCGCATCGCCGCGGTGCGGGCGTGGCTCGACCGGCCGGCCGAGCGGTTGCTCGCCGCGCCCGAACTCACGTTCGCGGCGACGGTGCCGGTCGGCCTCGCGTGGGTGGCGTTCCGCGTCCGCGGGACGCTCGACGGCGCGTCGCCCTCGCTCGCGGCCGTCGCGTCGGCGCTGGACGCGCCGCTCGTGGAGGCGACGCTGGTCGCCCTCGCGGGCTACGGACTCGTGTTCGAGGTCCGGCGGCGGCGGACGCAGGGAGTCGAGAGCGCCGTCCCGGACTTCCTCGACCGCCTCGCCAGCGTGAACGAGGCGGGCGTGACCGTGGTCCAGAGCGTCCACCGGGTCGCGCGGACCGACCTCGGCGCGCTGAACCCCGAACTCGACCGCACCGTGCGCGACTTGGAGTGGGGCGCGGACGTGAGCGACGCGTTCGCCCGCCTCGACGGGCGGACCCACGCGCAGATGGTGTCGCGGTCCGTCGCCCTCGTGACCAACGCGATGGCGGCGAGCGGCGACGTGGCGCCCGTCCTCCGCATCGCCGCCAGCGAGGCACAGGAGAGCCGCCGCCTCCGCCGGGAGCGCCGACAGGAGATGCTCACCTACCTCCTCGTCATCTACATCTCCTTCCTGGTGTTCCTCGGCATCATCGCCGCGCTCTCGGTGGCGTTCATCCCGGCGGTGGACGCCGCCAGCCAGTCCGCCGCCGGGTCCACGTCGGACCTCCCCGTCTCCGGCGGCGTGTTCGCCGGCCTCCGCGACGTGAACACCGCGGCGTACTCTCGGCTGTTCTTCCACGTCTCCTCGATTCAAGCCGTCTGCTCCGGCGTCGCCGCCGGCCAACTCGGCGAGGGCGACTTCCGGGCGGGCGTCAAGCACGCCGCCGTCCTCCTCGCGCTGGCGTACGTCCTGTTCCTGTTCGTCTGATTCCCAGTTCGGGGGCCGAACCGCCGGGCGGGAAGCGCGGGGCATAAACCGCCGCTCGCCGTGCGGGGGGTATGGACGGTGAGGGCGAGGGCGACGGTGGCGACGACTCCGGGACGCCGACGGACGCGGACCCCGACGCGGCGCCCGCCCCGGCCGCGACGGACCTCCGGGCCACCTACGACCGCATCGCCGACCACTTCTCGGCCACCCGGGAGTACCCGTGGCCCGAGGTGGAGTCGTTCCTCGACGACCACGGGGCGGACGCGTCGGCGGCGACGGGGCTGGACCTCGGCTGCGGCAACGGCCGCCACGCCGAGGCGATGGCCGACTGGGTCGGACGCGTCGTCGGCGTTGACCTGAGCCGGGGGCTCCTCGCCGCGGCGGCCGACCGCGCCCGAGAGCGCGGGTTCGCGGACGCGTTCGACCTCGCGCAGGCCGACGCCGGGGCGCTCCCCTTCCGCGACGCCGCGTTCGACCTCGCGGTGTACGTGGCCACGCTCCACCACCTCGGCTCGCGCGAGCGGCGGGTGGGGAGCCTCGACGAACTCGCGCGGGTGCTCCGGCCGGAGGGCCGCGGCCTCGTGAGCGTCTGGAGCACCGAACACGACCGGTTCGACGCCGCGGAGGGGTTCGACACCGAGGTGGACTGGACGCTCCCGGGCGGGGAGCGGGTGCCCCGGTACTACCACGTCTACGACCCCGACGAGTTCGCGGCCGACCTCCGGGCGAGCGACCTCCGGACGGTGGAGACGTTCGTCTCCAGCGGGAACTGCTACGCCGTCGTCGCGGGCCGCCCCCGGTAGCGCGGGCGCCCGGTGGGCGTCGCGGCGGACGCCGCGCCGTCGTTCGCGTTGGTAGCCCGTCCGCACGCGTACCGTGGGCTTAAGAGACGCCCGGTGTTACGGGCGTCCACTGAATGACCGACACAGGCGACGACAGCGGCGACGACGCCCGGGCGTACGACGTAGTGGTGGTCGGCGGCGGGCCGGCGGGGCTCTCGACGGCGCTCTACACGACCCGCCTCGGCCACGACACCGCCGTCATCGACCGCGGCGGCGGGCGCGCGGCCATGATGGCCGACACCCACAACGTCGTCGGCGTGACGGAGGACGTCTCGGGCAAGGAGTTCCTCCAGACCGCGGCCGACCAGGTACGGGAGTACGGCGCGGACATCGAACGCGAACTCGTCACGGACGTGACGCGGCGCGACGACGGACGGTTCGACGTCGAGACGGACGACGGCGCGTACGTGGCCGAACGGGTCGTCATCGGCACGGGGTTCGACGACGAGCGTCCCGACCCGCCGCTCCCCCGGACCGGACGCGGCCTCCACTACTGCCTCCACTGCGACGCCTACATGTTCGTCGACGAGTCGGTGTACGTGATGGGCCACGGCAACTCCGCCGCCTACGTCGCCATGATAATGCTCAACTTCACCGGCGACGTGGACCTGCTGACCCGCGGCGCGGACCCGACGTGGAGCGAGGAGACGGGCGAACTCCTCGACGCCCACCCCGTCGACGTGATAGAGACGGAGCTAGCCGGAATGTGGAACGAAGACGACGGGTGGCTCGGCGGCTTCGAGTTCGCCGACGGCACCAGCCGCGAGTACAGGGGCGGGTTCGCCATGTACGGGTCGGACTACAACACCCAACTCGCGGAGGAACTCGGCTGCGACATCACCGACTCCGGGGCCATCGAGGTGGACGACCACGGCAACACGAGCGTGGACGGCGTGTACGCCGTCGGCGACGTGACGCCCGGTCACAACCAGATACCCGTCGTCGTCGGTGAGGGCGCCAAGGCCGGCATCGACATCCACATGGACCTCCGGACCTACCCCAAGAGCTTAGACGAGATAGCGGCCGAGGGACCCGTCAACGACGCCGAGGTGCCGGGCATCTCCTCCGAACTCCGCGAGGCGGCCCGCGCGTTCGGGTCGAGCGACGACTGACGCCCGGCGACTTCACTCCGTCTCCCCTCCCCCCCTCGTCTCACTCGTCGGGCGCGTCGGCGTCCCCGGCGGACGCGCCGTCGTCCCCTCCACCTCCGGTCTCGCTCTCCTCGTCCGCCCGCGCGTCCGCCGGGAGCGAGAACGTCTCCTCGCTCGCGCCGTCGGTCCCCCGGAACTCGCCGTCGCCGAGGTGTTCTATCTCGTGGTAGCCCGCCGAGATGCGCGCGCCGCGGGCGTCGACGACGAACTTGCGCGCCCCGCGCGTCGCAACGTAGAAGCCCGGCACGGGCGCGGGTTCGATGTCGTGGTAGCCCTGTCCCACCGGGTCGCCGTCGCCGAGCAGGTACCACAGCGCCCCCCGGCGGACGACGCGCGTCCCGTCGTCGAGTTCCTCGGTCTGCCGCATGGGTCGTCCCTCGTGACCCACCGCCGTTCGTATGCGGCCCCTAAACGTACACGGCGGCTTGGACGTCCGCCGGACGCCCGGCGGATTCGGCGTCCGGGACCGACCCTGCGGCCGCCGAAACAGAAAGTTCCTTAACTCGTGACCGAAAACGACCAACTGCCGTGTGCCGGTGTCCTACGGAGCGCAGCGACGTAGGGCGCGGGGCGCGAGCGAACACAGTGACCGAAGCGCGCCGGTGGTCTAGTGGTATGACTTGAGCCTTCCAAGCTCATAGCGCGGGTTCAATTCCCGCCCGGCGCATTTCTGCCGACGGTCGTCCGCCGTCCGACGTACCGCTCGCGTCGCTCGCGGCACTCCCGCCCGGCGCATCTCTGTCGAACACACGACGAGAGCGACCGCTACGCGTGTCGCTCGCCCTCGCGTGAGGCGACCGACGAACCGAGTGGTATTTTTCCCCGTACCGTCTCCGTCGGGGTATGCAACACGGCCCCCGGACCGGCGAGCGCCGGTGCGGTCGGCGGACGGCGGTGCTGGTCGGCGCGAGCGCCGCTCTCGCGTCCGCCGCCGGCTGTCTCGGTAGCGAGGGCGGCGGGGGCGACGCCGACGCGCCGGCGGCGGTCGCTCTCCCCGACGGCGCGACGTGCGACGTCTGCGGCATGGTGATCGGTCGGCAGTCCGGGCCGACGGCCGAGATATTCTACGCCGAGCACGGCCCCGAGGGGTACGACAACCCCGCGCGCTTCGACAGCACGTGGGAGGCCTACCGGTACGATTTCGAGTGCCAAAACCGGGGGTGGGAGCGCACGGCCTTCTACGTGACCGACTACTCCAGCGTGGACTACACCGTCACCGAGGAAGGGGGCGACAAACTCCTCTCGACGCACCCCCAGAAGGAGGCGTTCGCGCCCGCCGCCGACGTGACCTACGTCGTCGACTCCGCGGTCAGGGGTGCGATGGGGACGGACCTCGTCGCGTTCGCAGGCGAGGGTGACGCCGAGTCGTTCCGGTCGGAGTACGGCGGCGAACTGGCGACCCACGGCGAGGTGACGCCGGAACTGATAGCCGGCCTCGGGGGGCGGTAGGCGACGATGGCGCTGCTCACCCCGGCCGGGACCAAGTGGCTGACGGCGGCGCTCGCGGGAGCGCTCCTGCTGTCGTCGCTCTCGTTCGCGATGACGCCGGTCCGGGGCGACGAACTCGGCCCGGTACCGTTCGAGGACGCCGTGAGCGCCGGCGCGACCGGCGTCGACGTCCGGCGGGCGGAGGCCGAGGGGTTCGTCGTCCCCCGCGCGGAGGTGTTCTTCTCGAACTACCGATACGTCGTGGGCTACTACGGCGTCGGGACGACGGCGGCGACGCTCGCCGACCCCGGCACCGAACGGCAGTTCGGCGCACCGCTGGCGGTGTACGTCTCCGACTTCTCGACGGTGACGCCGACGCTCACCGACGAGGGGTTCGTCGTCCCCGAAGGCGGGCGGCCGGTCGGGTGGGTCCTCGCAGAGGACGCCGCGTTCGTGGTCGACAGCGACGCTCGCATCCCGTCGGGGGACGCGGTGCTCCCGTTCTCCGACCGGGCGGACGCAGAGCGGTTCGCCGCGGCCAACGGCGGCGACGTGGTCGACTGGGAGACGCTGCAGGGGCACGTCGAGGACCCCCTCGCGTCGCGCCTCGACCGCTTCCGCGAGGAGGCCGCGGCGCGCCACGAGTGGGCGAACGACACCGTCGCGGCCGCGCGGTCGCTCCGCGAACGGCCGCGGTCGGTGGTGGTCGGGCACGACGCGCCCACCGTCGCCGCCGCCGTCGACGCCGCGCCGCCGAACACGACGGTCTACCTGCCGCCGGGCCGGTACGAGACGACCGACCTCGTCGTGAACGAGTCCGTCACCCTCGCGGGCGCGGGGAACCGGACGGTCCTCGCCGGGGACGGCAACGGGAGCGTCGTGCGTCTGCGCGCCGACCGCGCGGCGCTCACCGACCTCAGAGTCGCGGGCGTGGGCGACGTGGGCAGTCGCGGGCCGGAGCGACGGAACGCCTCCGCGGACTGGGACACGGTCGTCGAACTCGCCTACGGCTACGGCGACGCGGGCGTCGTCCTCGACGGAGCGAACGGGTCGCTCGTCTCGAACGTCTCGGTCGACACGCCCGCAAGCGGCGTCGTCGCCCGCGAGAGCGACCGGAGCGTCGTCTCCGACGTGACGGTCCGCGGCGCGCCGACGCCCAGGGAAGGGTTCATGGGTGTCGTCCTCGTGGGCGGGCGGAGCGTCGTGCAGGACTCGACGTTCGTCGACGGCCGGGACGGGGTCTACACCCACCGCGCCGACGGGAGCGTGATACGCCGCAACCTGATGCGGGGCGGGCGCTTCGGCGTCCACGAGATGTACACCTCCCACACCCTCGTGGCGGACAACGCCGCGCGCGAGGTCCAGACCGGCGTCATGGTGATGACCCGGCCGACGGACAACGTCGTCGTCGGCAACGACGTGCGCGACAGCGCCTTCGGTATCGTGCCCGCCGGCGGCGACTCCCTCTACGCCGACAACGTCCTCGTGAACAACCGGTACGGCCTGCAAGTTGCGGGCGACCGGAACGCCTTCGTCGGCAACGTCGTCGTCGGCAACGGCGTCGGCGTCAGGGCCAACGAGATACTCCCGGCGAACTGGGTCGTCCGCAACGACGTGGTGGGGAACGGAGAGCGGGTCGAGGCGACGCTCGGCCCCCTCCGGACGTGGTCCCACCGCGGCGTCGGCAACTACTGGGGCGACCTGCCGCTGACCGACGCGGACGGCGACGGCGTCTACGACCGGGCGTACCACCCGACGGGGGCCGTCGACGCGCGCCTCGGCGAGACGCCGGGCGCGACGACGCTCGCCCGGTCGCCCGCGGCGGCGACGCTCCGGCGCGTCAGGGACGCCGTCTCCGGCCTCCGGCAGTCGGGCGTGACGGACGCGGCCCCCCGGACCGACCCGTTCCACCCCGAACGGGTGTCGGAGGCGCGCGCGAACGCCACCGAGACGGGAGGCGTCCCGGCGTGAGCGACGAGTCGGCGGACGGCGAGGCGGCCCGGACCACGACCCCCAATCCGGTCCTCCGGGCGACCGACGTCTCGCGGTCGTACGGCGACGTGTCCGTCCTCGACGGCGTGTCGCTCGCGGTCGGGCGGGGCGAACTGGTCGCCGTCGTCGGTCCGAACGGGTCGGGCAAGTCGACGCTCTTGGAGGTGCTCGCGGGCGTCCGCGCCCCCGACCGGGGAGGGGTCGCCGTCTCGCCCGCACCCGCGCTCGCGCCCGTAACGGACGCCCGCGGGGCCGAGGGGGCGACGGACCGCCGGCGGGACGTGGGCTACCTGCCCCAGCGACCGGCGTTCCGCGACGGGTTCACCGCACGCGACACGCTGGCGTTCTACACGCGCCTCCTCGACGCCGACCCCGACCACGCGGACGAGACGCTCGAACGGGTCGGTCTCGCCGACGCGGCGGGGCGGACGGTCGGGTCGCTGTCCGGCGGGATGACGCGCCTCCTCGGCGTCGGGCGGGCGATTCTCGGCCGCCCATCGGTGCTCGTCCTCGACGAACCCGGGAGCGGCCTCGACCCCGCCATGGTCGAGCGACTGTTCCGCCTCCTCGGGTCGCTGGCCGACGACGGGACGGGCGTCGTCGTCGCCTCCCACGAACTCGGGGCGGTGGAGGCCCACGCCGACACCGTCGCCCTCCTCGACCGCGGTCGGTTCGCCGCGCTGGGGTCCCCCGCCGAGTTGCTCGCCGAGACGGGGAGCGAGACGCTGGCGGACGCGTTCCTCGCCGTCGTCGGGGGCGGCGAGGGCGAGTCGACGGTTCGGACGGGCGTGGCGTCGGGGGTGACCGAGCGGTGAGCGTCCGCGAGACGCTCGACGACCTGTTCGTCGTGGCGACGCGCGAACTCCGGACGGTCGCACGGACCCCCGCGCTGGTCTTCCTCGCCGCCGTCTTCGCCGCGAGCGTCGTCGGCGTCGCGTGGGCGGGGACGGGCGGCAGCGGAGGGTTCGTCCCGCTGGTGCTCGACCTCCTCGCGTTCGCCGAGGTGCTGATACCGCTGCTCGCGTTCGCGTTCGGCTACCGCGTCGTCCTCGACGACCGGCGCGCGGGCGAACTCGACGTGCTCCGGACGTTCGAGGTCGGACGCCTCGCCTACGTCGGCGGCGTCTACGTCGGGCGGGCGGCGGTCCTCGTCGCCTTGGTGGTCGGGTCGCTGTTCGCCGCCGGTCTGCTGGTCCCGGCGCTCACCGCGGACCAGCCCTCGTTCCTCGCGGGGAACGCCGCCGCCGACTCGGCCCTCCGGTTCGTCCGGTTCGTCGCCCTCGCGGCCGGGTTCGCGCTCGTCACTCTCGCGGTGACGCTCGGCGTGTCGGCCGCGGCCCGGACGCTCCGGACGGCGTTCGCGCTGGCCGCGGCGCTGACGGCGGCGTTCGTCGTCGGCGTCGACACGGCGGTGACGGCCGGCCTCGCGGCCGGCGTCGTCCCGCCGGACGGCGTGGTCGTCCTCCTCGCGGCGAGTCCCAACAGCGCGTTCCGCGGCCTCGTGCTCTCGGAGGCCGTCGGCGTGGTCGGCGGCGCGGCGGTGAACGCCGGGAGCGCGCCCCTGAACGCGGCGGGACTCCTCGCGTGGTGGCTCGTCGGCCTCGGCGCGGCCGTCCGACTGGTCTGGTCCGCCCCCGCGTCGGACCGCGCGGCGGACGCCGACGCTCCGTCCGACTGAATCGGGCCGAGGTCGGCGCCGGCGTCGTGCCCGCTGTCCGTCGTCCCTCACTCAGCTGACCGGTAAGTACCACCTACTTCCTCGGACGGCGATAGCTCTCCGCGCTGGTCGTCGATACCGACCGTCGGAACCGCGTAGCGGCGCGTCAGCGCGGTCCGGCCCGCGCGCTACACTGACGGTGTTCGACACGGATCCGGACGGGTCGACGTTCGTCGCGAGTTCCGTGAGAATCCCGGACGGCGACGGCCTCGTCCGGGGGCTCGTCTCGGCGGCGCTCAGCGGCGCGATGGCGCGGGACACGAGCGCCCGACCCGGTATCTTCGGCGAACCGCTCGACACGTCCGGACGTCCGCGGCAGACGGCGGGCGCCGCTAGCCGCCGTGGGGGACTTAGTTGCCCGTTTCGAGATAACGTCGCTCATAACGAAACGCTGTTCCGACGAGGATCGAGAACATGCCGGGTATCTTCGGGGGGTGCGCGACGGGCGCCGACTTCGCGGTGGCGCTCGAATCGTCACACCCGACCAGGGGCAACGAGGACGAACTGACCGAGGTCGGACCGTTCGGACTGGGTCTCCGCCACCACGGCGCGTCCGATCCCGACGGACACGCGTGGTGGGCGGACGGTCGGCGGTGCGGTGCGATGTACGGCGCCGCGGTGAATCGTGACGACCTCGGGTGGTCGGTCGCCGACCTGTTCGAGCGCCTCCTAGACGACCCGGACGGGACGCTGGCAAAGCTCAACGGTCCGTTCGTCGTCGCGGCCTTCGACGCGGCGGCCGACCGGTACGTGGTCGGCACCGACAAGCTGGGTACGCGGACGCTCTACTATCGGACGGACCGCGGACTCCGGTTCGGATCGGAACTCCACACGCTCGTGACCGGTGACGACAGCGTGGACGCACGGGCGGTGAGCGACATACTGTTGATCGGTAACGTGTGGGGCGAGAAGACGCTCGTCGAGGGTGTCCGGACGCTCCCGCCGGGGACGTACCTCGAGTACGAGGCGGGCGAAGCGGCGACGGTCGAGTACTGGCGACCCCGACTCGACCCCGCTCGTCCGGGGGAGCAGTACCTCTCGGAGCTGGTGGACGGGTATCGGACCGCGATGGCGGAGTCTGCCGCGACGCTACCCGATTCGGTCGGGCTGTTCCTGTCCGGCGGTCTCGACAGCCGGTCGATGGCGGCCGCGCTCCACCACAACGCCGAGCGGGGCGCGTTCGACTCGCTGCGCGCGTTCACCTACGCGTCGAGCCGCCCTGGTCGGGGGGACTCGCGGCTGGCGAGGCGCGTCGCGGACCGCATCGGTGTCGACGTCCGCGAACTGCGGCTGTCGCCCCGGTCGTTCATGCACCGTCTCGACGAGGCCGTGTCGCGCACCGACGGTATGGCGAACTGGATCTACCTCGCCGGGCCAGCGACGGTGTTCGAGATCCCGGAGGCCCACCGGTGTATGATGCTGGAGGCGTGCGGGCAGGGGGAACTGTTCGGGGAGTTCCCCTACCGCCACCACCTCACGGACTGTACCGTGACCGAGGCGTTCCGGAAGAGCGACACTACTGCCGACCCGGAACGGGTGTGCGAGATGCTCTCCGGAGACGGCGACCCGATGGAGACGTTCCGAACGCTGTCGCGGCGGAGCGCCGAGAGCGACCGCCGCCGGCGCATACTCGACATCCACTACGAGAACTACTACGCGCGCAGTCACATGGTCAGCACCAAACTCTACCGCAGTCTCATGGGCACGCGCGTCCCGTACGCCCACGACGAGTTTCTCGACCGGGCTACGCGGCTCCCGCTGGCGTATCGGATGCGAACGCTCCCGCTCTCCGACGGGCGGGCGCCGTACGCCGTAACCCGGCCGAAGCTCGAACTGATGCGCCGCTTGTCGCCCGAACTGTCGGACGTCCCGTACGAGCGGACGCTCGTGAGTCCGAACCGACCGTACCCGGCCCACGTACTCGGATACGGCATCAACAAGGTCCGCCAGAAGGCCGGCGAACTGGTGCGGTCGTCGCCCGGCGTCCCCGGTACGTGGTTCCGGTCCGACCCGGAGTTCCGGGCGCGAATCGACGAACTCCTCGAGGGCGCAGCGTCGCGCGAGTTCTTCGACGCGGAGGCGGTGCATCGTCTCCGGGAGGGACTGCGGCGCGACGGCGAGCCCGAGGTGTGGCCGATCGGGGCCGTCACGACTGTCGAGCTGTGGCTCCGCCGGCACTTCGACGGGGCGACGGCCGACGAGACCCCCGCTCGTCGAATCTCCTCCTGAAGGGGCGTCGCCCGCCGCTCCGGTGTGGCCCCCCGGCCGGAGAAACGCCTATGTACTACCGTGATGTACGCTCACACATGCCACGGAGTTCCTCGGAGCGACCCATGTCCCGGTGTCGAGGCTGCGGGTTCGAGGCGGCGTCGGGCGCCGACGAGTGGGCGGAGGTGACCTCGCCGCCGTTCGAGACGGTGACGCAGTGCCCGGAGTGCGGGAGCACCGACGTGATAACCGGCCTCTGACGCTCAGTCGCCGGGCGCGGTCGTCGCGGGGTCCGGCACCGAGAACCGACTGTACGCGACGACGAACACGCCGGTGGCGACGACGACGAACCCCGCCGCGGTGAGGAACGCGGCCGTGGTGGAGACGAACTGTTTGATGAGACCGACCAGGGCGGGACCGGCCACCTGCCCCACCTTCCACGAGATGGAGCGCAGGGACATGCTGGAGGCCACGGAGTCGAACCGCTCGCCCTCCTCAACGAACAGCGCCATGCTCGCCGGGAGGCGGACGCTGTCGGCGACGCCGAGGAGTCCGTAGGCGAGAAAGAGCGCGAAGAACGCCCCGCCGAGTCGCTGGGTCTCCCCCAGGGCGTGGAACGTGACGGGGTCGAACGCGCCCTCGGCCACCACCGCCAACGGAATCAACGCCGTGCCGAGGCCGTAGAGGAGGGCGCCGGCAGCGACGAACAAGTGTTTCTGCCCCCGGCGGTCGGTCAGGTCGCCCATGTAGCCCTGAAACAGCGCCTTGGTGAGTTTGCCGCCGGCCAGTATCCACCCGACCGCCAGCGCGTTGATGCCGAACTCCCCGACGGCGAAGATGGGCAGGAAGATGATGACCGTCATCTTGCCCACGGAGAACGCCAGTCGGAAGATGACGAGCGCGCGCACCATCGGGCGGCGGAGGAGCGCCCGCAACGTCTCGACGCCGGTCGCTTCCTCGGGGTCCTTCTGGCCGCCGGGGTTGGTCCGGAGGTAGCGCCACACGAGGCCGAACGCGGCGATGGTGACCGCCGACAGCACCGCGTAGGTCAGCGTGAACCCGTGGGCGTAGAGGAGGTAGCCGCCGACCACGTCGCCCGCGAGGCTGGAGAACGCGGCCACCTGATTGTACGCGCCCAGCCACCGCCCCGACGCGTCGTCGGGGCTTATCTCGCCCACCACCGTCGACCCCGTTATCCAGAGGAGGCTCGCACCGAGCCCCTGCACCACGCGGGCGAGGATGACGTGGACGGGGTTCTGGACCAGCGTGAACGCGACGAAGGCGACGACGTTGACGACGAGTCCCGCGAGCAGGTAGCGCTTCGCGTTCCCCGTGTCAACCTTCCGGCCGAGCGGGAGGACGACGAGGAGTTGGACCAGCGCGAACGCCGTCCCGAACATGCCCTCGACGAACCCAGAGGTGCCGTACACCGCCTCGGAGGCGTAGAGCGAGAGCGCGATGAGGACAGTCGAGTACGCCTGGCTCCGCGCGAACGCCGTGCCCGCGAGCGCGAGGAACTCCCTGTCTCGCAGAAGACCGAGAGACCCGTCCGTTGGAAGACCCACTGTTACCGCTTCGAACCGATTGCCCGAGCGACATAAGTGACTCCTTCGAGGACCGTTTCGCCCCGTCCTGACACAGCGGGTGCCAACACGTCGCACGGGCGGTCACAGCGCGAACGCCGCGCCTCGTCGGCGGGTGGTATCGTCGACGGTGCGCGCCGCACGGCGACGCGTCTCCGAGTCGATGTGACCGAAGTATGAGTGCGGACGACGGGTTTGCCCGGCGTTCCGGCACGGGGAATCCCGGTCGCCTCCTCCACCCCGCGACCCTTCGAGCGACGCACGTCCGGCGGTGGGCTGCTCGCTTCCGCGCCTGACCCGGTTCCACCGACGAACCGCGACGGTTCGCCCCTGCGGGCGAGCGCCGCGGACCGCTGTCCCCGAAGGACGAGGTTTCTACGTTGGCTCCCGGGGCCCGTGTCGGTCTGACCGGACGCCCCCGGGTTCGGTCCCCGCTCAAGACCGTATCGCGGGCG
Organism: Haloferacaceae archaeon 50; assembly: GCA_046097085.1. Taxonomy (GTDB): domain Archaea; phylum Halobacteriota; class Halobacteria; order Halobacteriales; family Haloferacaceae. The sequence goes on from CP175567.1 coordinate 1,634,764, forward strand.
AGGAGCAGGGCCTAACTGCCCGACCTAGTCCATCCTACTCTACCCGGTGACTTCTTAAGGGCCTTTCGTTCTCGTCGTCACCGCCGCCCGAAACCGCGCGACGGCGCGCGGCCGTGGCCGCGCCCGGTCAGAAGCCGACGACGCGCCGGGCGTACGCCGCGGCGCTCGCCGGTACGGCGGCGACGACGACGACGACGACCCACCGGTGCGAATCCATCCACGCGGCGGGAAAGCTGTACACCACCTCGCTCGGCACCGACAGCGCCCACGCCACCGCGAGACCGAGCATCGCGAGGCCGAGGACGAGAGCGACGCCCGCGGCCACCTCGGGGGAGGCGTTCCCCCGTTCGCCCGCGAGGAAGCCGACGATAGCGACCAGAGCGAGGAAGGCGAACCCCCACGCGCCGAACAGGCCGGCCGAGTAGTAGACGCCGAGACCGTCGGACTCCGAGAGGAGGACGTACGGCGCGGCGAGCGCGGTCAGCGCGAGGACGCTGGCCGCCACGCCGGCCCACGGGGCGACGCGCGCTGTGTCCATGACCCGACGTGTGCCCCGCCCCGTGATAAACTCGGTCCATTCGTCGTCGCGGCGCGACGGCGCGCCGGTCTACTGCGTCGCCGCCTCGGCGTCCGCGTCAGCGCCGCCATCGCCGTCACGGTTGCCCGGTCACCCCCCGGTTACGACGTCGCCGCCGCGTCGAGTCGGTCGGCGAACCGGCGGGCGAACGCCGCCACCTCGTCCCAGTCGGTGTACTCGTAGTCGCGCGAGGTGTCCGTGCCGCCGCCGTACCCCCGGGCGATGCGCTTCATCACGAACCGCTTTATCGGTCCGTACTCGGTGTACTTCAGCGCCCCTGCGAACGCCGCCACCTCGTCGGGGTGCCACCCCGTCTCCGCCTCCATCGCCTCGCCGAGTTCCGCCACCGCCTCCTTCGACTCCGCCGCCTCGTCGGCGGCCGTGAGGCTGAGGAAGAAGAAGGCCGACGGGCGCGCCGACAGCGCCTCCCGTTCGGCCTCGGCGAACCGGCTCACCGCGCGCTGAAACCCGCCGGCGTGGACCGACGCGCCCACGACGACGCCGTCGTAGTCGTCGACGGCCGGCGTGCCCGCGCCGCCCCCGTCGTCCCCGAGGTTCGCGAGGTCCGCGTCGTGGCCGGCGGCCTCCAGTTCCTCGGCCACGCGCCGGGCCACCTTCTCGGTCTGTCCCTCCGAAGTCGCGTACGCGACGAGTACGTGTGCGCTCACGCACGTCGGTTCGCGCGCGGGAGACGTAACTCAGTGCGGTGAGTCTCACGGAGTGAGAGCCGCGAGTCGCGGGTCCGAAGCGACTAAACCGGTGGCCCCCGCGAGGGCGCGTATGGAACGCGTTGCCATCATCGGCGCGTCTATGACCCGGTTCGGCCAGCGGGACGGGTGGGTCCGCGACCTCTTGGCCGAGGCGGGGCAGGCGTGCCTCGAAGACGCGGGCGTCGCCCCCGACGACGTGGACCACCTCTACGTCTCGAACATGGCCAGCGGGGAGTTCGAGGGACAGACCGGCGTGCCGAACGCCCTCGCACACGACCTCGCGGCGATGCCGGCCTACACCGCGCGCATCGACCAGACGAGTTCCAGCGGCGGCGCGGGCGTCTACGCCGCGTGGCAGTCGGTCGCCAGCGGTGCCAGCGACATGACGCTCCTCGCGGGCGGGGAGAAGATGACCCACCGCTCCACCGCGGAGGCGACGGACGTCATCGCGTCGCTCACCCACCCCGTGGAGTACAAACACGGCGTCACGCTCCCGAGTTTCGCGGGCCTGACCGCGCGCCTCTACCTCGACGAGTACGACGCGCCCCGCGAGAGCCTCGGCAAGGTGGCCGTCAAGAACCACAAGAACGGCGTCGACAACCCCCACGCCCAGTTCCAGAAGGAGGTGGACCTCGACACGGTGCTCGACTCGCCCGTCGTGGCCGACCCGCTCCGCCTCTACGACTTCTGTCCCATCACGGACGGGAGCGCCGCGCTGATGTTCTGCCCCGAGTCCGTGGCCCGCGAGTACACCGACGACTACGTGGTGGTCTCGGGCATCGGCGGCGCGACGGACACCCACGTGGTCCACGAACGCGCCGACCCCACCACGATGCGGGGCGTCGTGGAGTCCTCCGACGAGGCCTACGAGATGGCGGGTCTCGCCCCCGACGACGTGGACGTGGCCGAACTCCACGACATGTTCACCATCCTCGAGTTCCTCCAGAGCGAGGACCTCGGCTTCTTCGAGAAGGGCGAGGGCTGGAAGGCCGTCGAGGAGGGCGTGACCGACCGCGACGGCGAACTCCCAATCAACACCTCGGGCGGCCTCAAGTCGAAGGGTCACCCCCTCGGCGCGTCGGGCGTCGCGCAGGTGTACGAGGTACACCAGCAGTTGCTGGGGGACGCGGGCGCGCGACAGGTCGACTGCGACGTCGGCCTCGCGTGCAACGTCGGCGGGTTCGGCAACTGCGTGACCACCACCATTCTGGAGGCGGAGGCATGAGCGGGGACGACGGCGCCGACTCCTCGGGCGAGGACGGTGCGACGGACGCGCCCGGCGCGGACACGCCGGGCGCGTACGACAGCCCCGCCGCCGCCGACGCGCCCGACGGCGACTACCCGGCGATGGAGGCGGCCCGCTACCCCGACGGGAGCATCACGTACCCGAGCCACCCCATCGGCCCCGGCGGCGAGGAGCCAGTCGACACGGTCGACCTGAGCGAGTACACGGCCGAGGTGGTGACGTGGACCACCGCCACCGCGACGCCGCCGGGCGTGCGCCAGCCCAACCCCCTCGCCATCGTCGAGTTCGACGTCGAGGGCGAACCCGTGCGCGCCATCGGCCAACTCGTCGACCAGAACGTGGAGATAGGCGACGAGGTGGAGCCGGTCTACGTCCGGGAACTCCGCGACCCCGAGGCGGGCATCCGCGAACCCGAGAGTCAGGACTGGGACGGCTACCGGTTCCGGGCCGTCGACCGCTGAGTCCGGCCGGCCGCGCTCTCACTCCTCGTCCGCGTCCGCTCCGTTCTCGCCGTCCGTCCCGCTCTCGTCGCCCCTGCCCCTCTCGTCGCCGCGCATCTCGCGCCGTATCGACTCCAGTTCCGCGTCCACGTCCACCTGGGCCTCGTCAGAGCCGGTCTCGGCGTCTCCGTCCGACGCCGTGTCCGCGACATCGCTGCCGTCGCCGTCGTCGCCATCGCCGCGAGCGTCGTTCGCGTCGCGCACCTCGATGCCGACGCCGCGGCGCGGCGAGCGTCGCCGCCGGTCTCGGTCCTCCCGGTCGCCCGCGCGCCGGCCCCGTTCACGGTCGGCCCCCGCGAAACGGGCGTCCGCGTCCCGGCCCTCGCGTTTCCCCGCGTCGCGGTCCTCGTCGCCCGCGGCGAGTCGGCGCTCTATCTCGTCGGTCAGCGACCGGGCGTCTTCGAGTATCTCCCGCGCGTCGTCGTCCTCCGGGAGTTCGGTGGCCGAGAGCGCCGTCCGGAGGTCCGCCAGCGTGCGCTCGACGGCCGCCGACGCGCCGCCGCCGAGTTCGCGCGCGACGCGGCCGCCGACCCCGTTCGACCCCCTCGCGTCGTCGCGCCCCCGGCGCTCGGGGTCCGCGAGGCGGAGGCCGCCGCGGAGGAGTTCGAGCGACTGGATGGTGGCCTCCAGCACGGAGATGACGGTCGGAATCGTGTACTCCTCCGTGAACCGCACGAGGTCGCTCGGCGAGGGCGGCCGGGGACCGGGGGTCGACCGGCGGCGCGACCGCTCCCGCGACCGCGGCCGGCGGGTCGACGCCTCCTCGTCGGCGTCGAGGCGGTCCGTGAGGCGGTCCAAGTCGCGTTCGAGGTCCCGGAGGAGGTCGGCGAGTTCGTCGTCGTCGCGTCGGCTCATGCGTCGGCTTACGGCGGCCGCCCCGATAAGCGTTGGAGTGGGGTCCGGGCGTCCGACGGACGGCGCCTCAGTTCTCAGGGTCGATACTCGGAGGCGACCAGTTATAGCGGAGAACGTCGCACGCCTTCACATGCACGAGAGGAGTTCGCTTCGGGAGGACGATGTCGGCGGGTGGGCGACGGCGCGGTCGGCGAACCCCCGGCGGGGTACGGGCGAGCGCACGCGACCGAACCGAGTCACCGTTCGGAGCGTCTGACCGACGATGCGGCAGTACTCCTACCAGGCCGCGGCGCAGGACGGCGGACTCGTCGAACCGCACGTGAGCTACGAGATATTCGCGAGCGACGAGACGCTGAGCCCCCACTCGTTCGTGAACGTCGGTCGCGCGGACCTCGACTCGTCGGCGTCGCTCGCGGACGCCGAGTTCTACCCCGAACTCTGCTGGGAGAAGACGTGTCTCCCCACCGGCGCGCCGGACGACGAACCCGCGGCCGCGATACTCGGCCGGTTGGCCGAGAGCCCCCGGTACGACGCCAGCCTCGCGTACCGGACCCAACGCGTGATGGCCTGTCGGGTGGGCGAGTCCGTCCCGATACGCGCCCGGACGATAGTCGAACGCGCCGAGGACGACAAGTCCACCACGTACCGGTGGCACGGCGACGTGGTGCCGCCGGCCCAGCTCACGCCCGAACAGCGCTCGAACGCCCGGAGCTACGTCGTCTCGCTCGTGGACCTCCACTCGCTCCACGACCCGGCGTCGTTCGTGCGCATCGTGGCGGCGTCGACGCCCAAGCGCGCCGTCTACCGCGCGGTCACCCAGAGCTTCGAGTACGACGTGGGCTCGTTCTCGCACTTCTCCGACGCCTTCGTGATGCCCGTCGAGGAGACGTTCGTCTACGACTGGGACGACGAGCGTCTCGCGCCCTACATCCCCGACCGGGAGAGCCAGTCCGTCCGCGAGAGCCCTTACTTCGAGTCTCACCCGCCCGGCGAACTCCCGACGGGGTGACGCACACCGGGCCCGTCCGCGACCGACGAAGGGAAACGCTCTTTTCGCATACGAACCGAGAGTCCGAGTATGAGCGACGGGGACGAGACGCCAGACGACGAGACCCCGGAGACGGAATCCGCCGACGGGGAGGGCGCGACGCCCGAAGAGGCAGAGGAAGAGGAGTCCGCCGAGACTGAGACCGAGACGGAGTCGGCGGCCGAATCCGAGTCCGAGGCCGAGGACGCCGAGGAAGCCACGGAGGTCGAGACGACCGAGGAGGCGGCCACCGAGGAGGAGGCCGTCGAGGAGAGTACCGGCACCGAGTCGGACGACTCCGACGCCGACGGGTCCGAGGGCGAACCCGAACCCGCCGACGGGGCGATGGAGAAGAAGGTCACCGGCGAGGAGATAGACGAGCGACTCGACGCCGTCGAGGCGGACCTCGAAGAGGCCGAGACGGAGGCCGAACTCGACGTGGTGGAGGCCGAACTCGACGCCATCGAGGTCGACCTTGAGAACGCCGACATCCCGGAGACCCTCGAATCCGACGAGGACGAGGACGAGGACGGCGACGGCGACGAGGAGGACGCCGCAAACGAGCACTCCCGCGAGGAGTTCGAGTCCCGCATCGAGACGCTGCGCGACTCGCTCGAGTCCAAGCGCGGCCCGTACGCCGAGGACGTGGTCTCGAACGTCGAGGAGGCGAAGACCCAGATAACCGACACCCGGTGGACCGAGCGAGGGGAGGGCGAGGTCGCCGAGGCTGTCCGGTCGTTCGCCGACGAGGTGTCCGAGATACTCCACGGCGACTTCGGACCCGCCGGCGACGACGAGGACGCCCTGACGGACACGCTGGACGAGATAGCCGCGGCCGTCGAGGCGGCGAGCCTCCACCCCGACGACGACGCCGACGACATCGCGGCCCTGATGGAGGCCACGGACGGTCTGGAGACCGACCTCGAGGACGCGCAGGCGTGGGACGACCTGGAGACGCGCGAGAAACTCGAGGCGCAGGGCTACTACGACTGCCTCGGCCACTACAAGGACTTCCCGCCCGAGTGGGCCGCTCTCAAGGTGTGGGAGAAGCGCGGCAACGTCGACATGGTGCTGCTGGCCCTCGACAGCTTCCAGTCCGACTTCATGGAGGAGCACGCGCTCCACGCGCTCACCCGGATGAACGACCCGGCCGCGTTCGAGGAGATGCACCAGCGCGCACAGAAGCGCGACAAGATGGCCATCGAGGCCCTCGGCAGGATGGGAGAGGGGGCCGCCGACGCGGTCGAGACGCTCGTCGAGTACGTCGACGCCGACTCCGACCCCGCGCTCCAGAAGGTGACGTTCAAAGCGCTCGGCGCTATCGGCGACGACTCGGCCACGCAGGCGCTGGCGAACAAACTCGACATGGACAACGACAACGTCCGTCCCCTCGCCGCCCGCACCCTCGGCCTCCTGGGCGACACCCGGGCGGTCGACCCGCTCATCGACACGCTGGAGAACGACGGGGACGAGGCCGTCAGAGCCGCCGCCGCGTGGGCGCTCCGACAGATAGGCACCCGGCGCGCGCTCGAAGCCGCGGCCGAGTACACCGACGAGCGGTCGTACATCGTCCAGTACGAGGCCGAGAAAGCCCGCGACGACCTCGACACCGACGCCGACGCCGGCGCGACCCGCGCGTCCGGCGACTGAGACAGACGCTCTTGCCGCCGCGGGCGCCGTCTCCTCTCTCCTCTCCTCGCTACGCCGTCAGAGAAGTTCCGCGACGAACAGCAGCGCGAACCCCAGCGAGACGCCGAGGCCGCCGAGTCGCCCGAGCCACGTGTGCTCGCGCACCTCGCCGGGCGCGAGGTCGAGTTCGTACCCGTGCAACTCCTCGTCGTAGGTCACGTACGTCGGCAACTGGAAGAACTCCACGAACAGCAGTGCGCCGCCGACGGACCCGACCGCCGCGCCGACGACGCGGAGCAGTTCCGGCAGTTGCATACGAGGGTCACGACCCGTCTGCGAGATAAGCCCGTCGGAACGAGGGTTTATGGCCGATGCCGGGACCACCCCGGCGCGTGTCCGCCCGCCCGACAGTCACGCTCGTCGTCTGCGCCTGCCTGCTCGCCCTCGCCGGCGTCGCCCCCGTCGCCGGGGGTGCGACGGCGCCGTCAGCCGACTCCCCGTCGGCGTCGCCCGGCCGGCCAGCCCCATCGCCGTCGCCGACAGTCGGGTCCGGCGCCCGCGACGCGCCGCCGAACGACTCGGAGGGGCCGCCGCGACTGCTCGCGGCCTACCCCAACCCCCGCGCCGCCGACGACCGGGGCGAGTTCGTCCTCGTGCGCGGCGGCGGCGCGAACGCGTCGCTCACGCTCTCCGACGGGGAGGCGAACGTCACCGTCCGGCCGCCGCCCGACGCCGACGCCGTCGCGGTGACCGCCGACCCCGCGGCGGCCGAGAGCCTGACCGACGCGCCCGTCGTCGGCGTGGACTCGCTCTCCCTCGCCAACGCCGGCGAGCGACTCGTCCTCCGGCGCGACGGGCGCGCGACCGACGAGACGACGTACTCGTCCGCGCCCGAGGGCGAGCGGTGGGTCCGCGCCACGGCGGACGGACGCCGTCCCGTCCGCGGCGCGTGGCGGTGGGTACCGCTCGGACTCGACCCGCGCCCCGTGGCGTCGTTCGGCCCGACCGACGCCACCGCGTTCGTCCTCCCGGACGCCCCCGGGCCGCCGGTCGAGACGCTCCGCGGGGCCGAGGAGCGCGTCCTGCTCGCGGGGTACACGTTCACCGACCGCCGGGTGGCCGACGCCCTCGCGGCCGCGGCGGCCCGGGGGGCGACGGTCCGCGTCCTCGTCGACGACGCGCCGGTGGGCGGCCTCACGGCGCGCGAGGCGGCCGTCCTCGACTCGCTCGTCCGCCGGGGCGTGGACGTGCGCGTCGTCGGCGGCGACACCGCCCGGTTCCGGTTCCACCACGCCAAGTACGCCGTGGTCGACGACCGGGCCGTGGTGCTGACCGAGAACTGGAAGCCCGCGGGCACCGGCGGGCGAAGCAGCCGCGGGTGGGGCGTCCGCCTCGACTCCCGCGCCGTCGCCGCGGAACTCGCGGGCCTGTTCCGGTCCGACGCCGAGGGCCGCGACGCGACCCCGTGGTCGGCGTTCCGCCGGGGGCGGACGTTCGCCGAGGCCGACGCCGCCGACGGGCGATTCCCGACCCGGACCCGCCCCGCGCCTGTGTCCGCCGACCGCGTCCGGGTGCTGACCGCGCCCGGCAACGCCGAGTCGGCGGTCGTGCGGACGATAGACGCCGCCGACGAGCGGGTGGACGTGATACAGCCGACCGTCGGGGGTCGGGACCAGCCGATGCTCCGGGCGGCGGTGCGCGCGGCCCGCCGCGGCGTCGCCGTGCGCGTCCTGCTCTCGGGGGCGTGGTACGTCGCGGAGGAGAACCGCGCGCTGGCCGAGCAGTTGAACGGACTCGCCGCCGACGCGGACCTGCCGCTCTCGGCGCGCGTGGCCGACCCCGACGGTCGGTACGAGAAGGTACACGCGAAGGGCCTCGTCGCCGACGACACCGTCGTCGTGGGGAGCCTCAACTGGAACAACGTCTCCGCCCGCGAGAACCGCGAAGTGGCGGTGGCGCTCTCGGGCGGCGACGCCGCGGCTTACTACCGCGAGGTGTTCGCGGCCGACTGGGAGGCGAGTCGGGGCGGCCCGGACGGCGACGGCGGGGCCGGCGCGGACGGTAGTCGACGGGTCCCGCTGGGGGTCGTGGTCGGCGCGGGCGTCGCGGCGGCGCTGGCGGCGCGAGCGCTACGGCGGATAGAGTTCGGCGAGTGAGAGCGAAGCGGTAGGCGGCAGGCGACGCGGTGGGGGCCGCGCCCCGTCGTACGTCGCCGCTCAGTCGCTGAGCGCCGTCGCCGACGAGAGATCCTCGTCGATGTCGGCGTCGGCCATCTTCGAGACGAGGGAGTCGATGACCTCCTCGCGCATCCCCTTCACGAACTTGATGGAGCCGACGACGAGGTGGCCGCCGCCGGAGACGCCGCCGCCGGTCACCTCCTCGTTGAGTTCGGCTACCATCTGCGGGATGTCGAGGCGAACGCCGTCCGACCGGAGGACCGCGAAGTCGGGGCCGTAGCCGATGGTGATGACGGGGTCTCCCGTCTCCTCGACCCGACGGTCGTGGAGTTTGCCCGTGGTCTTGCCGGGCGCGGGGTAGGTGAAGCGGTGAGCGTAGGAGTCGAGGTCGATGCGGTAGAGGCGCGCGCCGCTCTCCAGTCGCTCGTCCTCGACGTGGGGTTCGACCGCGTCGAGTTGGCGCTCGACGTCGCGTTCGGCCCGCGAGGAGAGGAACTCGACCAGTTCCTCGTGGCGGCCCGCGTCGTCACAGCCGACGTTGAGCACGTCGTTGACCATGGTGCTGCCGTCGGAGTAACGCAGCCAGTGGGCGGCGTAGTCGAGCGCCTCGCCGATGTCCTGTACGTCCTCGTAGTCGTACCCCTCCTCCTCGGCGAGGGCAAGGTAGTCGTCCATCGCCTCGGCGCGCGACCGGTCGGAGAGACCGGCGACCGCGGGCACGTGCCGGAGGTCGTCCGTCACCTCGGGCGCTATCATGCGCGCGAGTTCGACGCACATCATCCCGGTGGTGATGCGGTAGTCCTCGTCGTGGAGGTAGGGGTTGACGTGGGCGTCGAGCAGCGGCTCGACCGCCTCGGGGTCGGGGTGGTGGTGGTCGACGACCGCGATGGGCACGTCGTAGTGCGCGAGGTTCTCGTAGGCGGGCACGTCCTCCTCGGTCGACCCGTTGTCGAGCATCAGGAGGAACGGGAGCTTCTGGCCGTGGCGCGCACGACCCTCCAGCGCGAAGTTGAGGTCGCGGGTCACGTCCTCCATCTCGTAGAACGGGGCCTTGCTCGGGAGGCGCTTGAACAGGTGGCGGGGCGCGTCGGGGTCGTCGTGGACCTCGACGATGAACCGCTCTAGCGCCAGTTGGACGGGGACGGAGGCGCACATGCCGTCGCCGTCGGCGTGGTGGCGCAGGCGGATGGGGCGTCCCTCCAGCACCGTCCGGCGGAGGAGGCGCGCCACGTCCTCGAGGTCCTCGCGGAGTTTCTCGAAGGCGGGCCACTCCACGAGGGGGTCCACGTCGCGCGGGGCGGCGCGGTCGGCCATCGCCTCGTCGAGTCGGTCGCGGGCCTCGGCGGCGGCCTCGCCGGAGAGGCGGTCGACGCCGTCGACCTCTATCTGGCGCGCGCCGTCGTGCTCCTCGACGGTCCCCGAGATGCGGACCACGTCGTCGAGTTCGACCTCGGGGTGGGCGCGCACGCCCGCCTCCTCGAACGCCGCGGCCGCGACGATGCCCGTCTCGTCGGCCACGCTGAACACGGTGGGGCCGCCGGTCTGCTTTATCTGCGTGACCTCCCCCTCGACGGTGACCGAGTCGCCGGTGCGGAGGTCGGCTATCGGCGTCACGTCGGGTTCGTGGTCCACCGCGACCGTGCGGTACTCCTCGGGGTCGACGGTGGCGAAGGCGAGGTCGCCGTCCTCTCGTATCTCTTCGAGGCGGACGATGAGGCGGTCGTCGACGTCGTACGAGCGGTCGAGGTTCGACTCGTGGACGAGCCCCGACACGGCGTCGGACACGTCCACGAACACGCCGTAGTCGACCACGCCGTTCACGACGGCGTGGTAGCGAGCACCGACCTCCACCTCGTCGACGGTGCAGTCGGGAGCGAGATCGTAGACAATAGGTCTGGAATCGTCGTCGCCGGAATCCCCGGCGTCTTCGTCGGCCATGGGCGTCCTAGGAGGGGGGGCGGTGTTATGTTTTGTGAGATTCCGCCGGCGTTCGCGCGCCCGGACGGGAACCCCATCGGAACCCTTAGGGTGGCGTCGCCCCCGAGTTCAGGTATGCGGCTGTTCCGGTCGAGCGAGATTCTCGGCATCGCGTCCGAGACTCTCGACTTCGCGCTCGAAGCCTCGCAGGAGACGCACCCGAACGAGTACATGGGACTCCTCCGGGGCGAGGACGCCCGCCGCCTCGGTCTGGACCGGTCCGGCACCGTCGTCACGGACGTCCTCGTCATCCCGGGGACCAGTTCGAACTCGGTGTCGGCCACCGTCAAGACGGGCATGATACCGAACGACGTCTCCTCGGTGGGGTCGCTCCACTCCCACCCCAACGGCGTCCTCCGGCCGAGCGACGCCGACCTCGCCACGTTCGGCAACGGGAAGGTGCACATCATCGTCGGCGCGCCCTACGGCCGCGACGACTGGCGCGCCTTCGACCGGAACGGCGACCCCCGCGACCTGCCGGTGCTGGACGTCGACCTCCCGGACGACGAGGCGTTCTTCGACTTCTCGCAGGAGGACCTCGACGTCGACCTATGACCCGCACAGTCATCGCGCAGGGGACGTTCGACATCCTCCACCCCGGCCACGTCCACTACCTCGAAGACGCCGCGGCGATGGGCGACGAACTCCACGTCATCGTGGCGCGCCGCGAGAACGTGACCCACAAGCGCCCGCCCGTCCTCCCGGACCGCCAGCGCCGGGATATGGTGGCCGCCCTCGACGCGGTGGACGAGGCCCACGTCGGCCACCCCTCCGACATCTTCGTCCCCATCGAGGAGATCCGCCCGGACGTCATCGTCCTCGGCTACGACCAGCACCACGACGAGGGCGACCTGCGCGACGCCCTCGCCGCCCGCGACATCGACTGCGCCGTCGAACGCGCGTCGGCGCGCGACCCCCGGTACGACGGCGAACTCCTCTCGACCGGGGCCATCGTCGACCGCATCCTCGAACGCCGCAGCCGAGACTGAGCGTCGCGGCAGTCGAAACCGGGCGCGTCGCTGCGCCTGTCCCCTTACCTGTTCTACCCGGTAGTTCGCCGACGCACCGCGAGAAGAGAGCCGACCGGCGGGTTACGGGTTACGCCGACGGGGCGGCGAGACTGCCCGAACCGCTCGACGCCGTGGCCGTGGCGGTGCTGTTGCCGGACTCGCTACCGCCACCGCCGCTGTTCTTCTGCTTCTGCTCCTGAAGCCAGCTCTGGTACTCCTGTTGGGACACCACTTCGACGGTGAACGTCATCTGGGCGTGGGCGACCCCGCAGAACTCGGCGCAGTAGCCCTGATACGTGCCCGTCTCGTAGGCTTCGGTCCGGATGGTGTTCACCTCGCCGGGCATCGCGTCCTGCTTCAGACCGAGTTTGGGTACGTGGAACGCGTGGATGACGTCCTGTGACGTCACCTCGATGAACACCGGTCTGTCCTTCGGGATGACGATGTTGGAGACGCCCGACACGTTCTGCTGGGGGTAGCTCATGTCCCAGCCCCACTGGTACGCGCTAGCGTGGACGACGACGGCCTCCTGCGAGACGTCGTCGGACGGGTCGATGTCCGAGCCCTGGAAGATGACGTTGTTGTTGGCCATCACGCCGTAGGACGCGACGCCGACGAACAGCAGCACCAGCGCCGTGGCGATGGTCCACGATATCTCCAGCCGACGGTTCTCCCGGGTGGGGCTGGCCTCGTCGTTGTCCTTGAACTTGAGGACGGTGTAGAACAGGATGGCCTCCACCAGGAGCGTGATGGGGACGGCGGCGTACAGGAGTTTGCTGTTCAGCGTGTTTATCAACTCGGCGGTGGCCGACGGCGCCGACTGCGCCGCGGCGGGGTCGGCGGCGAGCGCGAGAACCGCCACCGAGAGGAGCGATACCAGGCCGATTCGCGTCCGTCTCATGTTACTTCGCGGGTTAGGAGCACCGACGTAAATAGTTGCTGACTTGCCGAGCGTCTCCGGGTTCCACGCGCCGGTTTTCGACGTTCGCACGCGTACGGCGGCGGTTCCCGTCCGTTCTCCGGACGTGGCCGAAACAGGGGTCATAAGTACGTGTGTTTCCTACGACGAGCTAGTGACGTAATCGTGGCAAGGACCGACTCTCCCGACCGCTTCCCGGGCGTCCTCGCGGCGGCGGCGATGGGCGTCTACCTCCTGCTCCTCGTCGGCGCGACCACGGCGCTCGCGAACGCGGGCGAGGCCTGCGCGGCGTGGCCCGTCTGCGGCGACGGGTTCGACCTGCCGGCGACGACACTCGGCTACCTCGCTATGGGCCACCGCGCGGCCGCGCTCCTCGTCGGCCTGCTGGTGGTCGGTGTCTTCGTCGCGGCGTGGCGCGGCGACCGGTCCCGCCGGGTCCGCGCCGCCCTCGGCCTCTCGGTTGCGCTGTTCCCCGTGCAGGCCGCCTTCGGCGCGTACATCGCGACCACCTCCGCCACGCCCCTGCTCTCCGCCGTCCACCTCGGCGTCGGCGTCGCCATCTTCGCCGGCCTCCTCGCGGCGCTGACGTGGACGCTCGAAGCCGAGACGGGCGACCCCGACGACGCGCCCGAGTCGTCGTCGCCCCTCGAACCCGACCTCCCCCCCGCCGACGAACGCGACACGCCCGCCCTCCCGACCGACCGAGTCGAACGCGCGAAGGCCACGGCGTTCGCCTACTTCCGGATGACCAAACCGCGCCTGATGTGGCTCCTCTGTCTGGTGGCCTCCGCCGGGATGACGCTCGCGGGCGGCCCGGACGTGTCCGCCCGGACCATTCTCGCCACCCTCGGCGGCGGCGTGCTCTCCATCGGCGCGTCGGGCACGCTCAACCACGTGCTCGAACGCGACATCGACCGCCGGATGGACCGCACGAGCGACCGGCCGCTGGCGACGGACCTCGTGCCCGTGCGCAACGCGCTGGCGTTCGCGGGCGTGCTGACCCTCGCTTCGCTCGCCCTGTTCGCGACGGTCAACCTCCTCGTGGCCGTCCTCGGGGGCGTCGCCATCGCGTTCTACAGCGTGGTGTACACGCTCGTGCTCAAGCCCAACACCGTCCAGAACACCGTCATCGGCGGGGCGGCGGGCGCGCTCCCCGCCGTCATCGGCTGGGTGGCCGTCACCGGCGAGGTCGGCTGGGGCGGCCTCGCCCTCGCGGCGGTCATCTTCCTGTGGACGCCCGCGCATTTCTACAACCTCGCGCTGGCGTACAAGGACGACTACGAGCGCGGTGGCTTCCCCATGATGCCGGTCGTGCGCGGCGAGACGGTGACCCGCAAGCACATCCTCTGGTACCTCGGCGCGACGTTCGTGGCGGCGGGGGCGCTGGCGGCCGTCGACGCCCTCGGGTGGGTGTACGTGGCCGCCAGCGTGGTCGGCGGCGCGGTGTTCCTCTGGGCCGTCGTGCGCCTCCACTACGAGCAGAGCGAGGACGCCGCGTTCCGCTCGTTCCACGCCTCGAACGCCTATCTCGGGGTCGTCCTCCTCGCCATCGTCGTGGACTCCCTCGCGGTCTGAGACGAGACCATGAGCACCCCCACCTCCTCGGTCGGCCGGTTCCGCCCCTCGCGCGAGGCGGTGCTCTACGGCCTGTTGCTCCTCAACGCCGAGGCGCTGGCGGTGGTGACCTACTTCCTGTTCCGGAACGTGGCGCTCACCGACCCGCGCTACACCGTCTACGGTCTCGTGTGGGTGAACGTGGGGCTGTGGGCGCTCTGGGCGACCGACGTGCCCGACGCCTCGCGCGCGACGAAGCGGAAGGCCGCCGCCGTCGCCGTCGCCTACTTCGGACTCCTCGCCGTCGCGGGGGGGCTGGTAACCCAACCGATGCCCCACGGCGGCGTCGCGGGGTGGAGCGTGGCGTGGCTCCCGCCGGGGTGGGGACCCGCGTTCCTGTACGGCGGGTCGCTGGTCAACCTCGTCCTCATGCCCGCGCGCGTGGTCGGCTACGTCGCGCTGGCGTACCTCGTCTACGCCACCGTCGTCGACGCCGCGGGCGCGGGCGTGGCGGGCGTCCTCGGCCTGCTCTCCTGCGTGTCGTGTTCGTGGCCGGTGCTCGCGGGCGTCGCGGCGTCGGTGTTCGGCGGCGGGTCGGCGCTGGCGGCGTCGACGCTCTCGCTGTCGTACGACCTCTCGACGCTCGTCTTCCTCGTCACCGCCGGCCTGCTCTACTGGCGGCCGACGCTCCGGTAGGCGGCCCCCTCGGTCGGTCGCCGCACCGCCTCGAACCCGACGCGGCCGACGGCGACGCCCGCCCCGACGGACGGCTTTAACTCGGCGCGCGCCCATCTTACGGGTATGACGTCCGTCGACATCGAGTACTGCGTCCCGTGTGGCATGCTCGACCGAGCGCAGACCGTCCAGCACGAACTCCTCGACCGGTTCGGCGAGGAACTGGACCGGGTGTCCCTCGTCACGGGCGACCACGGCGTGTTCACCGTGGACGTGGACGGCGAACGCGTCTTCGACAAGGAAGAGGACGAGTACGACGTGGACGAGATAACCCGGCGGGTGCGAGACCACATCTGAGGGGCCGGCGCGGTCCACCCCGCCCCGTTCCGCCGGAATCGCGCGGCGGCGTCGTGCCCGACGGCCGTCTACCGACTCGGGCGGCCGTCGACCGGAGGACTGATTCCGCGCCTGCGAGAACCACCGGCCGATGAAATCTCACGAGCACGCGAGTATCGGTGCCGTCGCGGCCGCGGCGGCACTGTTCGTCCTGCGCCGGTCGTCGTCGCTCCTGTCGAACGCCCTCCTCTGGACCTACGGGGTGTTCCTCTCCGTGTTCATCGACCTCGACCACTTCGTCATCGCGCGCTGGAAGGCCGGCGACTGGTCGCACCTCCGCGAGGCCGCGACCGACCCGGTGTGGGCGTTCACCGAACAGGAGGAGGTGTTCCCCGACCTGCGCTTCCCCGTCGAGCGACTCCTGACTCACGCCCTCATCGGCGGCGTCCTGACCCTGCTCTGGCTCCCGGTGTCGGCCGCCGCCGCCGTCTTCACCGCCGTCGTCGTCTACGCCCACGTGGTGGCGGACATGCTCCGCGAGACGGGCCTCGCCTGAGTCCGGCGGCCGGCGGCCGTCCCCCGTCGCGGACGCCCGCGTCCCGTCCCCAGAGCGGAATCCTTACCTCCGAACGTCGGCGAGAGTGGAGCATGGACGAGGCACTCGCCGCCGACGGCGTGCGGAAGTCGTACGGCGACACCGTGGCTCTCGACGGGGTGTCGCTCTCCGTCGGGGCCGGCGAAGTGTTCGGTCTCATCGGTCCGAACGGCGCGGGCAAGACGACGCTGGTCCGCGCGCTGACGGGGACCACCCGCGTCGACGGGCGCGTCAGGGTCCTCGGGTCCGACCCGACCGAGGTGGCCCGGTCGCGCGTCGGCCTCCTCCCCCAGTCGTTCGCGCCCGCGAGTCGCCTCACTCCCCGCGAACTCGTCGACTACTACGCCGGCCTCTACGACGACGCCCGCGACGTCGAGTCCGTCCTCGCGGACGTGGGCATGGCCGACGACGCCGACACGTGGTACGAGAACCTCTCGGGCGGCCAGCGACGCCGGACCTGCGTCGGCACGGCGCTGGTGAACGACCCCGACGTGCTGTTTTTGGACGAACCCACGACCGGCATCGACCCCGCCGGCCGGCGCGACCTGTGGGAACTGCTCGAACGCCTCGCCGACGGGGGCACCACCGTCTTCCTCACCAGCCACTACATGGACGAGGTGGAACGCCTCGCCGACCGGGTGGGACTGCTCGCCGACGGCCGACTCGTGGCGGAGGGCACGCCCGAGTCGCTGGTCGCGGACCACGGCGGCCGCCCCCGGGTCGAGGTGGAGACGCCCGCGGGCGCGGACGCCGACGCGGTTGCGGGGTCGGGCTACGCCGTCGAGGCCACCGGCGACGGACTCGTGTTCCGCGGCGTCGACGCGGCCGAGGTGGGCGAGGTGGTGTCGCTCCTCGACTCCCGCGGCGTCGCGTACGAGTCGCTGACGTGGGCCCAACCCGACCTCGAAGACGTCTACCTCGAACTCGCGGGCGACCGAACGGCCGTCGGGTCCGCGGCGACCCGGCCGGGGGCGGACGCGAACGGGGCCGTCGGGGACGACGCCGACGCGGCGGGCGAGGGCGTGCCGGCGGGCGCGCCCGCCGGCGACGACGCGGCGGGCGCGGAGGGCGAGCGATGACCGGCGCGGCGCGCGTCCGTTCGGAGTTCGTGGCGGCGTGGCACTCCTTCCTGCGGCGGCGCACCGCGGTCTTCTTCACCTTCTTCTTCCCCGTCATCATCGTCCTGATATTCGGGGCGCTGGTCCAGACACAGCCGACCGGCGGCGGCCTGTTCGCCGAACCGGCGGGCTACTACGTGCCGGGCTACCTCGCCGTCGTGGTGCTGTTCACGCCGCTGTCGCGCGTCGGCTCTACAGTCGCGCGCCACCGCGAGGGCAACCGGTTCGAGAAGCTCGCCACCACGCCGCTCTCGCGCGCGGAGTGGCTGCTCGCGCGGACGCTCGTGAACGTGGTCATCATCGGCCTCGTGGCTCTCGTGCTCCTCGCTCTCACCGTCGTGGCGACGGGCGTCTCGCTCCCGTTGGCCCCGCGGACGCTCCTCGTCGTGCCGTACGTCGCCCTCGGCGTCACGGTGTTCTGCGGCCTCGGCGCGGTGCTGGGCCGCGCAGCCGACTCGCAGGACGGGGTGGTGGCCGCGAGCAACGCCGTCGCCCTGCCCCTGCTCTTCCTCTCGGAGACGTTCGTCACCCCCTCGCTCCTGCCCGGGTGGTTCGAACCGCTCGTGAACCTCTCGCCGCTGACCTACTTCGCGCGCGGCGTGCGGGCGCTTACCTACGGCGGGGGCGACGGCGACTGGACGACGGCGGTGCTCCCGTTCGGCGCGGCGGCGTCCGACCTCGTCGTCCTCGCCGTCCTCGCCGCCGCCTTCTTCGCCGCGGGCGCGTTCGCCGTCCCCCGGACGGACTGACCGGACCCGCCGGCGTCCGTCCGCGGCGTTCTCACCCGACGCGCACCGCCCGCCCGCCGTCGTCGTCGCCCGTGTCCGGACGCTCGCCGAGGACGACGCCGAGGGCGACGGGCCGGCCGTCGCGTACGACATCCACCTCGACGGGTTCGCCCGGCCGCGTCTCCGTGATGAGATAGCGCATCAGGCCCTCGTGAGTGCGGAGTTCGCGCCCGCCGATACCGACCACGACGTCGCCGCCGACGGGGACGGGCCGGCCGCGGACGGTTTCGGTGCGGTCACAGCCCCGGAGGACGTCGCCGCCCGTCGGGCCCTCGGCCACGTCCACCACGAGGACCCCCCGGGCCGCGTCGAGGCCGTTGGCCTCCGCCACCGCGGGCGTTACGTCGACGGTGCGGGTCCGGAGGTAGGAGTGGCGGTAACGTCCGTCCGCGACGAGGGCGGGCACGACGCGGTTGACGATGGCCGGCGAGACGGCGAACCCGATGTTGTCGCCCTGCCGCGCGCGGTTGACGCCGACCACCTCGTAGGTGCGCGTGGCGTCCGCGTCGGTTCCTACGTCCGCGTCGTCGGCGAGGGTGACCAGCGGTCCGCCCGAGTTGCCCGGGTTGATGGGGGCGTCGGTCTGGACCACGTCGGGGATGGCGAACCGGTTCGAGGTGGGGAGCGAGCGGTTGACCCCCGAGACGATACCGGCCGAGATGGACCCGTCGAGACCCATCGGGTTGCCGAGGGCGGCGACGGGGCGACCCGGGTCCGGCGTCGCCGCGGCCACGGGCAGGGGCGTCGCGCCCGCCGGCGGGTCGGGCACGCGCACGACGGCGAGGTCCGTGTAGGCGTCGCGGCCCGCCACCGCGCCCGTACGCCACTGGCCGTCGCTGAACCGGAGTTCCACCTCGCTCGCGCCGCGGACGACGTGTTCGTTGGTAACGACGTAGCCGTCGGCGTCGTCCGGCGGGTCGTCCGTGTCGGCGTCGTAGACGAATCCGGACCCCGCACCGGCACTCGGGGCCTCCAGGCCCACGTAGACGGAGACGACCGAGGGGATGGCGTCGCGGTACAGGCGTTCGTAGTCGAGTGGGACGTGCATGGTGTGCGACCGTCTGTCGCTAACCTCGGGTGAGGGACTGCCGGAGATGACCGTGTCGGTCGGTAGCGTCCGACGCGAGACCGCGCGCGCGGGCAAGTCGTTCCCGACCTCGCATCTCGCCGGCGGTCGGGGTATTTTTACGCCGTCCGCGTCCACCTCGACACACGATGGCGACACTCTCAACGACCGAGAAGGTCGAGAAACTGGTAGACAGCGGCGTGGTGGCGGTCATGCGCGGCGTGGACCCCGACACCGTGGTCGACACGGCCGACGCCCTGCGCGAGGGCGGCGTCACCGCCGTCGAGATAACGGCCGACACGCCCGGCGCGATGGAGATGATACGCGAGGTGTCGGACGAACTCGGCGGCGGCGACACCATCGTCGGCGCTGGGACGGTCCTCGACCCCGAGACGGCCCGGAGCGCCCTCCTCGCGGGCGCGGAGTTCGTCGTCGCCCCCAACCTCAACCTCGAGGTCATCGAGGTGTGCAACCGCTACGGCGCGCCCGTCGCGCCGGGCGTGATGACGCCCACCGAGGCGGTGCGCGCGTTCGAGGCGGGCGCGGACGTAGCGAAGGTGTTCCCCGCGGCGACGCTGGGTCCGGGACATCTCGCGGCCATGAAGGGACCGCTGGAGCAGATTCCCATGATGCCCACCGGCGGCGTGAACCTCGACAACGTCGACGAGTTCGTCGAGGCGGGCGCGTCGGTGGTGGGCGCGGGGAGCGCACTGGTCGACGACGAGGCGGTGGCCGCGGGCGACTTCGACGCCGTCACCGAACGCGCCCGGGAGTTCTCGGACCGCGTCGAATCGGCGCGCGAACGGGCGTCGCCGGACCGGTCGGACCGGGGCGAGTAGGCAACCCGCCGCGCTCGTTCTCCTACTCGGCGTACCCCAGCGAGCGGAGTCGCTCCTGCACCGCCTCGTCGGCCACGTCGTCGTCCGCGCGTTCGACCTCGGGGTCGTACTCCCCCTCGTCGCTGGCGGAGGTCACGACCCACGGCACGTTCCGGATGGAGGGCAGGAGGACGTCGCCCGGGTGGCCCCACACGTCGAACTCGCCGGTGGCGTTACCGTGGTCGGCGGAGATGGCCACCGTGTCGGCGTCGACGGCCGACAGGAACTCCTCGACGCTGTCGAGGACGTACCGGAGATTGTCGCGGTAGCCGGCCCACGCCTCCTCCAGCGGTATCTCGCCGTGTTTCGTCTGCACCCACAGGTCCGCGCCGTTGCCCAGTACGTCCTCGAGGTCCTTGTGGGGCGCGAGGTCCGGGTGGGGTACGAACGGGGCGTGCGGTTGCATGTAGTGGACTATCATCCGGTCCGCGTCGCCCCGTCGCCACGTCTCTATCGCGCGGTCGGTGAGCGTCTCCGCCAGCACCGTCCGCATCTCCTCGTCCCACGAGTCCTTCCACACCTCGTCGAGTTCGGCGGGTTCCGCGCCGAACTGCGCCTTCGAGGAGTACGGGTTGGCCGTGACGTACGCCGTGCGGCGTATCTCCTCCTCGTACTCCTCGGCGAAGGTCCGGCGAATCCACTCCCGCGACCGACTCCCGACGGAGGTCAGGACGCCCACGTTCTCTGCGCCGCCGACGAACGCGTACTCGTCGGCCACCTCCTCCATCAGGTCGACCCGGCAGGCGTCGAGGATGAGGAGCACGTCCCAGTCGCGTTCCCACACGGGCGTCCCCACGTTGCCGACGCCGCGCACGTACGCTCGGCACGCCAGCGACACCCACCGTTGGAGCGTCGCCTCCTTCGTCCGGCGCGCGCCCTCCCACCCGTCGTCGCGTACGTTCCGGTACGCGAACTTCGGCCACCCCGCCGCCTGCCGTACGGCGGGTTCGATGTCAAGTCCCATGGTTTCCGTACACTCCGGATATCGGAATATAATTATGGGCTATGTGCATGAAATACCGTTCTCCGTACTCATACCTGACGGGAGATACAGTCGGTGACCCGTCGCTCGACGGCGTCGAGGCGTTCGCCCGTCCGGGCCACGCCCGCGAGCACCGGAAACTCCTCGTCGGCGTCGGGGTAGAGGAACTCGGTCACCGACGGCACCCGGTCCGAGAGGGTGCGACGGTGGGCGGCCAGCGTCGTCTGCCGGTCGGCCGCGAGTTCGTCCAACCGGCGGCGCAGGTCCCGGAGTTCGTCGTAGCGCTCCCGGAGTTCGTCGAAGCCCACGTCCGGCGGCGCGGACCCGTCGACGGCGACGGCGTCGAGTCGGTCGGCCACGCCGGCGAGTTCGCGTTCGACCGCCCGCACCGACGACTCCTCGCGTTCGAGGAGTCCGACGAACTCCTCGCGTTCGGTCCGGGCGGCGGCGGCCGCGTCGTCGAGCGCGTCCCGCAGGTCGTCGGTCAGCACCGACGCGCCGGCCAGCGCGGCGGCCACGTCGCCCCCGAACTCCTCCGCGATGCTCTCCGCCAGCGGTTCGCCGTACTCGTCGTCGTAGTGGGGGACGGCCATCACTGTCCGCCGGTACGCCTCGCACGCCCGGCGCACGCCGCCGTCCGACCGCGCGCCGGACGCGCCGACGGCGTGGACCGCGGCGGGCCCCGCCGACCCGCCTCCCACCGCGGCGCTCGCCGTCCGGCCGGCCGTCTCTACCTCCGCCAGCGCCGACCGGAACTCGCCGAACGCGTCGCGCTCCGCGGCGCACCGCCGCCGCTCCCGCCGGACGGCCCGGTACAGGGCCGCGAATCGGTCACACATCGCCCCGGGCCGCGCGCCCGCACCTGCTCTCGCCGTCGCGCGACGCCGTCGGCCACCCGTCCGAACGTTCGATCCGTGTCATCGACTCCCACATCGTACGGGAGCGTCATAAACTTGTCTTCTGATATATACGTTCAGTCGTGTAATTATGTTCGGCCAAACGGAGTCTCCGGCGGAGGTCCGCGCCGTCCGGCGTTCCTCTGCGGGGTCGCCCCGCGCCTACGACAGGAGGAAGCCGGCGTCCACGAGGAGGAGGAGTCCGGCTATCGCCGCGGCGCGGTAGAGCGAGAGCGACTCCGCGGCGGGTTGGCGCACCTTCTTCTGCTGGAGTCCCCGCACGAGGCGGCCCCGGCCCGCCTCGACGAGGCCGGTGAGCGCAAGCCACAGGGCGACCATGCCGAGGACGGCGTGCCCCCGCGGCGTCCCGGTCAGCGTCTCGGCGGTGTACAGCGTCCCGGCGAGGTAGCCGCCGGTGAGGAGCATCAGGACGGACGCACCCCGGGACCACCACGAGAGCGTGTCCGCGAGCGACTCCACCGGCGCGGCGTTGAGTTCGCCGTCGCGGGCCGCGGGCAGCACCGCCCCCGCGAAGTAGACGACGCTCCCGACCCACGCCGCACCCGTCAGCAGGTGTACCGTCGCCGTCGCGGTTCCGAGTGTCGACATGGCCGAGTGGTTCGACGCCCGGGGCTTGAAGGGTGCGATTCCGTCGGCGGAGAAGACTTATCATCCGCGACGGGAGACTCCGGCCCGTGCCTCCCCGCTCCAGACGCACCCTCATCCGGACCCTCGCGCTCTCGGCCGCCGGTCCCGCCGTCGCCGCCCTCGCCGGATGTACGTCCGCGCCGGACGGCGGCGCATCGACCGACTCGACGACGCGGACGACGGCCGCGGCCGACACCCGGTCGCCGCCGGCGACCGAGACGACGCCACCGCCGACCGAGACGACGCCACCGCCGACAGAGACGGCGCGCCCGTTGCCCGACGGGGCGCTCTCCTTCTCGGCCGAGGCGGCGTCGCAGGCGACGGCCGACTCGCCCCCGCGCGTCGTCGCGCGCCTGACGAACGAGACGGACCGCCGGGTCAG
Organism: Haloferacaceae archaeon 50; assembly: GCA_046097085.1. Lineage (GTDB taxonomy): Archaea > Halobacteriota > Halobacteria > Halobacteriales > Haloferacaceae. Next base: position 1,657,309 of record CP175567.1, read on the forward strand.
CCTCCGGATGGGGCCGGCGCTGCTGTTCTCCGACACCGGCCCCGGCGAGAAGGTGCGAAGCCCGTACCCTCTCGTCGTCTCCCCGGAGACGAACGTCGGGCCGAACGAACCCCCGACCGAACGCGTCGACGGGTGCTGGCGGTGGGAGTCGGCGCGGTTCGTACAGAGCATCCTCGAAACCTATCGGCTCGACCCCGGCGAGTCGCTGTCGGAGCGGTACGGCGTGTACACGTCCGCCTCGGCGGACGAGTGCCTCCCGCCCGGCGAGTACTACTTGGACGACGTCGCCGACGTGGCCGGCGGCCGCCTGACGCTGACGCTCGTCCTCGCCGTCGCCGACGACCGGACGCTCTCGGCGCGGGCGGCGCTCTCCGGGACGGGCGCGCCCGCGGGCGACGGCGGAGCGGCGACCGGCGAATCGCCCGCGACCGACGCCTGACCGCGAACCGACGCCGACGTGCGTGTGCACTCGAGGACGTTCGCCCGGCGGCGGGATAACCTCAGAAGCGACCGGAACCGCCCTCTCGGACCGTCGCTCAGATACCGGGCGGCACGCCCAGCGCCGCGAACGAACTGTACCCCGCGTAGGCGGCGGCGTAGAGTATCAGGAAGTTCACGACCCACGTGCCGACCGAGATGGCGGCGGCGCGGACGATGCTCCCTCGGTAGCGCGCGTAGACGACGAGGACGTACGCGACGACGGCCAGCAGTGGTCCGAGCGCCACCCAGTAGCCCGAGATGCCGACCGTCCCGGAGACGAAGTAGGTCACGCCGAACCAGACCAGCGAGGTGATGGCCGCGGTGACCGCGGAGTAGCCGAGGTCGGCTTTCTCCGCGAAGATTCCGCTGCTCACGTACGTGCCGACGGTGACAACTACGAAGCTCAACACGAATCCTACTCCGATATCGGCGATGGCCACGGATGCGCTACGCCGCTCTGCGGGGTACGCGCTGGGGCTGTGTTTACAGGCGGTTCAAGAGGGCTCCCGGCGGCGGGTCGCCCGCGAGTGACTCAAACGCGCGTTTCACCCTCGGGAAACCTTAACGCACCGCGTCTCGCAGTCGACTGTATGCGTCGAAGAACACTCACCGTCGCGGCCGTGGCAGTCCTCCTCGTCCTCGCGGGATGTAGCGGCGGGGCGAACTCCGTCGGCGGCGGCGGCAACGGCGGGAGCGACGGCGGGGCGGCGCTCGAAGACTCGGCGACCTCCGGCAGCGGCGGCGGAAGCGCCGACGCTGCGCAGAAGGCCGAGGCGGGTGGCGGCACGTCCGCCGGGGGCGGCGGGTCGAACGCGCAGGTGACCGCGACCCCCGACGGCCGCATCATGATACGCACCGGGACGGTCAGGCTCGAAGTCGAGGAGTACGAGACGGCGCGGCGGAACCTCACGCGCGCCGTCGAGCGACGCGGCGGCTACGTCAGCGACTCGACCGAGCGAAACGAGCAGTATGGCAACGAGACGCGGACCACCGGTCGGGTCGTGCTTCGCGTGCCGAAGGAGAACTTCTCCGGCCTCGTCGACGCCGCCAAGTCCGAGGGCGAGGTGCTCGAAGCGACGACGCAGACGAAGGACGTGACCGACCGAGTCGTCGACCTACGGGCGCGTCTGGAGAACCTCCGGGCCGAACGCGACCGCCTCCGGACGCTATATCAGGAGGCCAACGACACCGAGACGGTGCTGAAGGTGGGGGAGCGCCTCTCGAACGTGCAGGGCGAGATAGAGCGCACCGAGGCGAAGCTACAGAACCTCGAAGACCGGGTGGCGTACTCGACGCTGACGGTCGAACTCCGGGAACCGCACCCCGACCCGAGCGTCTACCGCACGCACGAGCGGTGGTACGACACGCCGCTGGTGGCCGCGTTCCTCGACTCCGTCGACGGCGTGGTCGTGGCGCTCCGGGCGACGGCCGTGGGGTTCGCCTACGCCCTCCCGTACCTCGTCGTGTTCGGCGTCCCCCTCGCGCTGGTGGTCGGTCTGCTCGTCCGCCGCCTCCGGTAGCGCGGCGGCCCGTGACCCCTCGCGCCTCGTCACCGCCCGCCGCCGAGCCGCCGCCGGGATTTTTGGTCGCGGCGACCCGTACCCCGCGCATGGAGTTCACCGTGATTCGCGGCGACATCGCGGCCCAGTCGGCCGACGCGCTCGTCAACGCCGCCAACACGAGCCTCCGGATGGGGTCGGGCGTCGCGGGCGCCCTCCGCCGCGGCGCGGGCGAGGGGATAAACGAGGCGGCGGTCGAGCGAGGCCCCGTGGACCTCGGCGAGGTTGCGGTCACCGACGCCTTCGAACTCGACGCCGAGTACGTGATTCACGCCGCCGCCATGCCCCACGGCGGACAGGCGACCGAGGAGAGCATCCGCGACGCCACCCGCAACGCCCTCGCGGCCGCCGACGAACGCGGCTGCAAGTCGCTCGTGCTGCCGGCCCTCGGCTGCGGCGTCGCGGGCTTCCCGCTGGAGGACGGCGCGCGCGCCATCTGCGAGGAGATTCTCGCCTACGAGCCGGCGTCGCTCTCGGACGTGCGCTTCGTCGCGTACGCCGAGGACGAGTACGAGACGGTGTCGCGGGTGGCCGACGAGGTGCGGGAACGGGCGTGAGCCGTCCCGCCCGGCCGCCACCCGACCCGTAGTCGTACCCGCACCCGGGTCGCTTTTCTCACCGGCGCGCGAAGCCGCCGGCATGCCGCGGCTGGAAGACCCGCTGGAGATAGGCGGCCTGTGGGTTCCGAACCGACTCTACCGCGCCCCCCTGCTGGAGTGTGCGGGCAACGGCGACGGCGCCGTCGACGCGTTGATACGCGAACTCGAACCCGCCGCGGAGGCGGGCGCGGGACTCGTGTGTCAGGGCGCGACGATAGTGCGCGGCGAGGGCGGGTGCGCCGCGCCGGGGATGACCCGCGTCCACGACCCGGCGTTCGTGTCGCGCCTCGGCCGCCTGACCGACCGCGTCCACGACCACGGCGGGAAGATAGCGATTCAGTTGGAGCACGGCGGCCTGCGGAGCATGGAGACGTGGCACGCCGCCTACCGCGAGTCCGAACCCGGCCTCGAACAGTTGGCCGTCTCGCGCCCGCCCGCGTTCCTCCGCCTCCTCGACCGGGCCGGGTTCCTCTCCTACGACGCGCACGTCCTCTCGACGACCGAGGTCCGGGAACTCGCCGCGGACTTCGGCCGGTCGGCGGCCTACGCCGTCGACGCCGGCTACGACGCCGTCCACCTCGCGGGCGCGAACATGGGCATCGTCCAGCAGTTCCTCTCGCCGTACTACAACCGCCGGGACGACGAGTTCGCCGACGGAGTGCGCTTTCTCGAACTCGTCCGCGACGAGATACGCGACAGGGCCGGGGACGTGCCCCTCCTGACGAAGGTGCCCGCCGAGACGGAGGCCCCGCCGTTCGTCCGGCGCCGCCTCTCGGCCGACGACGCCGTGGGCGTCGCCGCCCGCCTCGCCGACGTCGGCTACGACGCCCTCGTGCCGGTCCGCGGGTCGGTGTTCTGGGACATGAGCATCGTCCGCGGGGAGTACCCGGCGCGGGCGTGGCGCGACGGCGCGTTCGAGGCGGGGTACGCCGCCGCGTTCGGCGGCCGGACGCGGGCGCGACTCGCCGCGTTCGCGAACCGGGTCGAGTCGCTCCGGTACGGCTTCGAACCCGCGTGGAACGCCGACTTGTGCCGGCGCGTCCGCCGGGTCGTCGACGTGCCGGTGCTGTGCGAGGGGGGCGTCCGCGAACGCGCCCGCATCGACCGCCTCCTCGGCGACGCCTGCGACGCGGCGGGGATGGCCCGTCCGTTCTACGCGGAACCCCGCCTGCCCGCCCGCCTCCTCGGCGGCGACGCCGGTAGGACGGACGCGCCCGTCGGCGTCGGCGACGACGGCCGCCCCCGCGCCGTCTGCGAGTCGTGCAACAACTGCACGGTGCCGCAGGCGACGGGCGCGCCCGGGACGTGCCGGACGCCGTCGGTGCTCCGGCGCGCCGGACGACTCCGGAGGGCCGGCGCGTACGACCGCGAGGCGTCGGACGCCGACTGACCGCCGGGGCCGGGGCGACGGTCCGCGTCGCCCGTCTCCGAGATGGTTATTACGGTCGGGGGGGAACGGGTCGAGTGCATGACGCTCGAACGCCCGTCGCGCGCGGCGGCGTCGCGGGCGGACGCCGCGCCGCCCGTCGCCGCCCTCCGAGCGGTCGGCCCCGCGTTCGTCGCCCTCGTCGAAACACGCCCTCTCGGCGGTTGCTCCGCCTCGGTCCGTCCCGCCCCCCGAGGAGGTGCCGCGTGACCGCCTCCGCGTCCCCCATCCCGCCGGACGTCGTCACCGCCCTCGTGATTCTGAAGGCCGGCATCCTCCTGTTCGGCGGCCTCATCACCTACCTCAGCTACAAGGCCTACCGGACCACGGGGTCGCCGGACCTCCGCTCGCTCTCCGCGGGGTTCGCCATCGTCACCCTCGGAGCGTTGCTCGGCGGGTTCGCCGACCAGATACTCCACGTCGACCTCGACGTGGGCGTGCTGGTCGACTCGGTGCTCACCATGGTCGGCTTCCTCGTCATCACCTACTCGCTCTACCGCGAGTGAGTCCGGCCGACTCCGGTGTACGGAGAGACTTATAATATGGTGTGCCGATTGACAGGTCGTGTCCCCGCACGACGATACCGACGTACCGGTGGAACCGGAAGACGACTCGACCGCGTCGACGCTCGACACGGTGTTTCACGCCCTTCAGAACCGCCGCCGGCGTCACGTGGTCTGTGCGCTCTCGGAGAAACCCGAGTGGAAGGTGCCGCGGTTGGCCGACTACGTGGCCGCGGCGGAGTTCGACGTGCCCATCGACGCCGTGACGCAGAGCCAGCGACACCGGGTACACGTGGCGCTCTACTCCTCGCACCTGCCGAAACTCGACGGTGAAGGCGTCGTGGAGTACGATGCCGACCGCCAGCGGGTGAGGGGCGCCGGCGACGACTTCGACGTGTGCGCCACCGTACTCGACGTCGCGCGCGGAGTGGTCGACTGACGGCGGGGACGAGAGTGGCCCGGGCCGCCCTCAGAGGCGCGCCCTCACCTCGCGGAACTCCGGGCGGTCAGCGCCCACCACCTCTGCGACGGCGTCGGCCGCGCCGAGTAGCCACTCCGCGCGCTCGATTCTGGAGTCCAAGTCGCCGGGGCCGATGCGGTAGTTCTCCACGATGGTCTCGGCGTCGGTCCCGTCGGCCCACTCCTCGATGATGCGGGCGGTCTTGACCGCCGCCAGCCACCCCTCGAAGTCCTCGGCCTCGCCCATCGCGGTGGTGAACTCGGCGGCGTGGCTCCGGGCGAACTGGTACATCCGCGCCCGCTCGCGGTTGCCGAGGTAGGTGGCGTACATGTCCGGCGTGTCGCATATTATCTCCAGCGCCGTCAGCGCCGTCACCTCCGAGAGCGACGTGGCCGCCTCCACCCCCTCGACGACGCGGACGCCCGTCTCGGGCGTGAGGTACTGGCGCGACACCGCGGCGCCGAGGTCCGTGGCCGAGAGTGACGCGTCGGGGGCGGCGTCCGTCGCGCCGCCCTCCTCGGCGGCTATCATCCCCATGTCGACGAGTTCGTCGACCACGCCCGCCACGAGGCTCTCGCGGTCCGCTGACGGGCGCTGGTGGGCGAAGAACGTGGCTTCGAGCAGGTCGAGGACGCCCGCGCGCGAGTCGGCGAACCCCGACGCGACGACCGAGAGGACGTGCGTGCGGAGCGCCCGTCGGTCGGCGAGTTGGGACTCCACCGCCTCGGGGTCGGCCCCGACGTAGCGCTCAGCGAGTTCGTCCGGGTCGCCGTCGCCGCACACTACCACCGCCTCGCCGTAGGGGTCGAGGCCGGGCCGACCCGCGCGGCCGCACATCTGGTGGACCTCCAGCACGGGGAGCCACTCCATTTCCGACCCGGTGTAGCGCTTCTGGTCGCGCACCACCACCCGCCGCGCGGGCACGTTCACGCCCGCCGCCAGCGTGGGCGTGGCGCAGATGACCCCCACCTCGCGCTCCCGGAACCCGCGTTCGACCGCGGCGCGGTGGTCGTTCCGCAGGCCGGCGTGGTGGAACGCCACCCCCCGCTCGACGCACTCGGCGAGGCGCACGCCCGTGCCGGTGCCGTCCACCTCGCGCACCGCGTCGGCCACGTCCGGGGCCGCGCCGAGGTCCGCGGCCGCGAGACGGTCCGCGAGCGACTCCGCCTCGCTCCGCGACCGGACGAACGCGAGGCACTGCCCCCCGTCGCGCACGGTGTCGGCCACCAGCGCCGCGGTGGCCTCGGTGGCCTCGTCCGGGTCGTCCGCCCGCGCGTCGGCGGTCGCGGGGCGGGTGGTGGCGTCGGTGCCGCCGTCGACTGCGCCGGCCGCCGCCCCGTCCACGTCCACGTCGAGCGTCGTGCCGTCGTCGAACGAGACGCGGCCGTCGGCGTAGACGCCGGTCCTGAGGTCGACCGGCCGCCACCGCGTCTCCACCAGTTCGGCGTCCAGCCAGTCCGCGATGTCCTCGGGGTTGTCGACGGTGGCCGAGAGCGCGACCACCTGCACCCCCGGCGCGCGCCGCTGGAGGGTGGCGAGCGTAACTTCGAGCGTGGGGCCGCGCCCCTCCGCGCCAAGCAGGTGGACCTCGTCGACCACCACGCAGGCGAGGTTCCCGACCCACGACGCGCCGTTGCGGATGGCCGAGTCCACCTTCTCCGAGGTGGCCACCACCACGTCGTGGTCGCCGAGTTCCTCGTCGGGGGAGTCGTAGTCGCCGGTGGAGATGCCGACGCTCACGCCGGGGAGTTCGTCGAACGTCTCGTACTTCTCGCGCGCCAGCGCCCGGAGCGGGACGATGTAGAGCGCCGGTCCGTCGGCGGTGAGCATGGCGAGTTCCGCGATGAGGGTCTTGCCGCTGGCCGTGGGGATGGCGGCCACGAGGTTCTCGCCCGCAGCGACGCCCGCCTCGACGGCCGCGGTCTGGGGCGGGTAGAGCTCCGAGATGCCCTTCGACTCGTAGTGTTCGACCACCGGGTCGGGCAGCGGCAGGTCCCGCACGTGCATCGGTGTTCACTCCTCCGTCCTGCGGCTTAAAGTCTCGCCGCGGTCGGGCGACGCATGTCGCCCCGGTAACTGTTTTTAGCCGCCGCTCCCTCTGTCCGACGAACGATGAACCGGTCACTCGCCCTCCTGCTGGTCCTCTCGCTCGTCGCCGTCCCGGCGACGACCGGCGCGCAGACGCCCTCCCTGTACGTGTCGAACGTGTCGGTCTCACCGTCCACGCCCGCACCCGGCGAACGGTTCACGGCCACCGTCACGATTCAGAACGCCCAGTCGAGTCCGAGCGCCGCCGTCGTCACCGACGTGGCCGTCCAGAGCGGCGACGGCGAGACGGAGTACACGCGCGTCGAGGACCTCGGCACCGTCCCGCCGGGCGGACAGATACGCGTCCCGGTGACGCTCTCGTTCGACGACCCCGGCACGCGACAGCTCCGGTTCTCGGTCTACGCCCGGACCGAGCAGTACGCGAGCGCGGACGAGCGGGTCAGGGTGAACGCACCCTTCGTCGTGAACGTCCGCGGCGGCGGCGTCCAACTCGGCGTCCGGAAGGGTGACGCCGTGGTGGGCGCGGAGACGCCCGTCACCGTCACGGCGGTCAACGGGGAGGACAGCACCGTCCGGAACCTCCGCGTCTCGCTGGAGGGACGGAGCGCGACCGTCGAGGACCCCACGCGAATCGCCGCCACCCTCGCCGGCGGAAGCGAACGGGTCTTCAACTTCACCGCCACCCCGACGGCGCGCGACGCCGCCGTGACCGCCACGCTCCGGTACACCACTGGCGAGGGCAACGACCGGACGGTCCGGCAGACGCTCGACCTGAACGCCGAACCGCTCCGCGAGGACGTGCGGGTCGACGCCTCCGTCGGGAGCGGCGGCGACACCCCGCCCGTGACCGTCGACGTGTCGAACTTCGGGAACGCGCCCCTGACCGACGCCGTCGTCTCCGCGTCGGCCAACGGCACCACCTACGCCCGCCGGTCGGTCGGCACGGTCCCCGCCGAGGGGAACCGCACGGTGGTGCTCAACCTGAGCGGCGTGCCCGCCGAGAGCGAGGCGCTCGACGTGACCGTCGACTACGAGACGGGCGGGTCGCAGGGGTCGGCGGCGACGCGGGTGCCGTACTCCGCCAACCCGGCGCGCATCGAACTCACCGGCGTCAGCTTCCAGCAGGAGGGCGACCACGTCCTCGTCTCGGGGAGCGCCAGCAACGTCGGCCTGAGCGACGCGTCGAGCACCGTCGTGAGCGTCGTCCCGACGGACGGCGTCACGCCCGTCGCGCCCAACCGCGAGTACTTCGTGGGCACCGTGCCCGCGAGCGACTTCGTGTCGTTCGACCTCACGGCGCGGATAGACGAGGGCGTGACCGAACTGCCCGTGCGCGTGACGTACATCGCCGACGGGGTGCGCCGGTCGAGCGTCCACCGGGTCCCGATAGACGACGTGTCGACGCCGTCGGGCGGCGGTGGCGGCGGCCCGTCGCTCCCCTTGCTCCTCGGCGGCGCGGTGGCGCTCGTCGTCGTCGTGGGGGTGGCGGCCTACGCCTACGTCCGACGATGAGCGTGGTGGAACTCCGGCGGGTGTGGAAGCGCTACGACACCGGCGGCGAGGTGATCGAGGCGCTCAAGGACGTGGACTTCGCGGCCGAACCCGGCGAGTTCGTCTCGGTGATGGGGCCGTCCGGCAGCGGCAAGTCCACGATGCTCAACGTCCTCGGACTGCTCGACACGCCCTCCGAGGGGGAGGTGCTGCTCGACGGGCGCGACGTGACGGACCTCTCGGACCGCGAACTCACCGTCGAGCGCAAGCGCTCCATCGGCTTCGTGTTCCAGAACTTCTATCTCATCCCCACGCTCACGGCGGTGGAGAACGTCGAACTCCCCACGCTGTTCGGCGACGACCCCACCGCGCGCGACCGGGCGATAGACCTGCTCGAACGCGTCGGTCTCGGCGACCGACTCGACCACAACCCCAACCAGCTGTCGGGCGGGCAGAAACAGCGGGTGGCCATCGCGCGGTCGCTCATCAACGAGCCCCGCATCCTGCTGGCCGACGAGCCGACCGGCAACCTGGACCGCGCGACGGGCAGGAGCGTGCTGGAGGAGTTCGAGCGCTTCTGCGACGAGGACGACGTCTGCGTCGTCGCCGTCACGCACGACCCGCAGGTGAGCAACTACGCCGACCGCACCGTCTACCTCGTCGACGGCGAGGTGGACACCCAGGAGACGTGGCGACCCGTCGGCCACGTTGAGGCGCCGTCCGGGGAGGCGGCCGAGGGCGGGCGCGGCGACGGCGGGAGCGAGGACGGACGCGGGGGTGACGCGCCGTGAGTCGGGGCGACGGGTCGTCCCCCGACGAGGGACCCGTCGCGCGTCTCTACCGGCGGTTCCCGGCGCTCCTGATGGCGCGGCGCAACCTCGCGCGCAACCGCCTGCGGTCGGCGCTGGCCGCCCTCGGCATCGTCATCGGCGTCCTCGCCATCGCGTCGCTCGGCATGTTCGGGACGACGCTCCAAGTGGGCGCAACTCAGCAACTCGGTGACATCGGCAACGAGTTGACCGTCTCGCCCAACCCCGAGGCGGGCGTCGAACGCCTCACCGACCGCGACGTGCAGTCGATGCGGCGGGTGGTGCGCGAGGGCACCGTCGTCCCGGTTCGGAGCGACAGCGCCCTCGTCTCGCGCGGCCGCCAGCAGACGCGCGTCACCGTCTACGGCATGGAGAACCCGGGTGCGCTCTACGACGCCCGCGACGGGCGCATCCCGGACTCCCACCGGCAGGGGGCGCTGGTGGGGTCGAACGTCGCCGACCGACTCGACGTCGAGTCCGGCAACTCCGTCACCGTCGGCAACGACACCTACCGAGTGCGTGCGGTGCTGGAGGAGAGCACCGGCATCTCGCTGGTCAACCCGAACGACGCGGTCATCCTCCCCCTCGACGAGGTAGGCGAGGAGTCGGGCTACTCGCAGGTGGTCGTGACCGCGCCCTCGGGGGAGGCGGCCAACGAGTCGGCGGTGGCCATCCGCGAGGAACTCAACCAGCGCGAGGAGCGCGTGACGGTGTTCGAACTCTCGTCGATAACCGACCAGATCAGCTCCTTCTTCGGCATCGTCAACGCCTTCCTCATCGGTATCGGCTCCATCTCGCTCGTGGTGGCGGGCGTGGCCATCCTGAACGTGATGCTGATGAGCACCGTCGAGCGGCGACAGGAGATAGGCGTCCTGCGCGCGGTGGGCGTCCAGAAGTTCGACGTGGTGCGGATGATACTGGCCGAGGCGGCGCTGCTCGGTCTCGTCGGCGGCGTTCTCGGAGCGGTGCTGGCCCTGTTCGCGGGGCTGGCGCTCAACCAGTTCGTGCTCGGCGACCCGACGGTGACGTTCCGCCCGCGCAACCTCCTCTTTCTCGTCCTCGCCGTGGCGTTCGGACTCGTCGCGAGCATCCTGAGCGGCCTCTACCCGGCGTGGCGCGCAGCCAACGAGCGTCCGGTCGACGCCCTCCGGAAGTGAGCGAGGCGGAGCCGACCCCGGCGAGGCGTCCCGCAGTCCCCCTCCGGCAGACTCGACGGGGAGCCGACTCCAGCAGTTATATACGGGAGACGGCCGACCTCGGCTCACGACTCGATGGTAGCACTGCTAACCGTGGCCGGTATCGCCGTCGCCGTGTTCGTCGGGTTCAACATCGGAGGGTCGTCGACGGGTGTCGCGTTCGGTCCGGCGGTCGGCTCGCGCCTCGTCCGGAAGGCGACCGCCGCGGCCCTGTTCGTCGGCTTCGCCTTCCTCGGTGCGTGGACCGTCGGCCGGAACGTCATCGCGACGATGAGCAGCAGCATCGTGCCGGCGACCCAGTTCACGCCCGCCGCGAGCGTCGCCGTCCTGTTTTTCACCGGCGCGTCGCTCCTCGTCTCGAACCTCTACGGCGTTCCGGCCTCGACTTCGATGACGGCCGTCGGCGCCATCGTCGGACTGGGCCTCGCCTCGGACACGCTCAATCAGGCGCTCATGTTCGTCATCGTCTCGGCGTGGATAGTCGCGCCGCTAGTGAGCTTCGGTATCGGCGTGCTGGTCGGGCGCTACGTCTACCCGTACCTCGACCGCTACGTCGCGTTCACGACGTTCGACCTCCACTTCGTCCAGGTCGACCGTTCGGGGGCGCTCCCGCGCCCGTATCTGAACCCGAACGCGTCACCGCAGGACGTCGTCGGGTCGCTCTCGGTGATAGTCATCGGGTGCTACATGGCGTTCTCGGCCGGGGCGTCGAACGCGGCGAACGCCGTGGCTCCGCTCGTCGGCGAAGGGGGGTCGCTCACCGTCGAGCAGGGAGTTCTGCTCGCGGTGGTGGCGTTCGCCCTCGGCAGTTTCACTATCGCCCGCCGCACGCTGGAGACGGTCGGAGACGACATCACGGAGCTCCCGATTCTCGCGTCGCTGATAGTCTCCATCGTCGGCGGGACCGTCATCACGATACTCTCGTACCTCGGGATTCCCGCGAGTCTCGCGGTGAGCACGACGTCTACCATCATCGGACTCGGATGGGGGCGGGCGAGCCGGGCGGCCACGCTCGTGGAACTGGCGACGCCGACACCCGAGCGCCCGGAGGTCGAGGTGGCGACGGGGGCGCTGGTCACCTCGCGCGTCGAGGAGGCGCCGGCGAGTCCGACCATCGGGGACCTCGCTCGACACGAGGAGTCGGCGGAGAAGCCCGAGGAGCTTCCGGACGTGCCGGCCGTCGGCGAGGAGGGGCCGGCGGAGCTCGACGAACGGAGCCTCTTCGACCCGGCGGCGGCGAAGCGCATCGTCACGATGTGGCTGTTGACGCCCTCGCTGGCGGTCGTCGCCTCGTATCCGGTGTTCGAGTTCCTGCTGTGAAGCGCCGTCGGAGAGCGTCCGGCGTAGCTTCCCGTCGGAGAGCGTCCGGCGTAGCTTCCCGTCGGAGAGCGTCCGGCGTAGCTTCTGAGCCTCGCCACCGTGCCGAGCGGGGTCCACGACGAGTCCGCCGGTCGGGTCGGCTCAGGTGCTGGCGTCCCACGCCCACCACCCCGCGCCGACGAGGGCGACGGCGAGGGCGGCGACGCCGACGAGAGCCACGGGCGACGCCGACGCGACGACCCCGGTCGCCCAGTCGTACGCCGCCCGGTACACCGACCGGCGCTTGCCGTAGACCACGACGCCGGCCGCCGCGGCGTTGAACGCGAACCCGCCGACGCCCGAGTAGGCCGCGAACTTGGTGCGGTCCATCTCCGCGAACCCCGCGGGGAGCGAGATGACAGACCGGAGGAACGGGAGGAAGCGCCCCCAGAACACGGAGCTCTCGCCCCAGTGACAGAACCAGTCGCGTCCCCGGTCCAAGTCGTCGGCCGAGACGTGGACCACGCGCGAGTCCGCGACGTCGTAGCCGCGCCGCCCGAACCAGTAGGCCACGAGGCTCCCGACGACGGTGCCCGCCGCCGCCGCGGACGCGAACGCGACGACGCCCACCGCGCCCGACACGAGGATGGCGGCCGCCGCCGGAACCACTATCTCGCTGGGCAGGAACGGGAACAGCATCGAGGTTTCGAGGAACGCGAACGCGAACACCGCGAGGTAGCCGTACTGGCGAACCAGCGAGAGCGCGGGGTCCGCGAAGTTCTCGAACATCCGAGTCAGACGGCGATTGGAACCTTTCGCGGGAAGTCGTTACGGCCGGTCGGACGGCGAGTACACCCGGACGGGGTCGGTGTCGTAGGGCAGGCCGAACCCCTCGTTGAGGAGGCCCACCACCGCCGCACCCCGCCGGTCGCCGAGTGCGTCCCGGGCGTCGTCCATCGTGAGTTCGCCGTCGCGTTCGACGTACTCCCACACCCGCCGGACGGCGTCGCGCGGCAACGACTCCGGGGCGTCGTACTCCACGCGGATGGCGTCGTCTCCCTCGTCGTACCACACGTCGGTCACGTACTCGTCGTCCACGGTGCCGACGCTGTCTGAGTCCTCCGCGTATCGGATGAGGTCCGTCCAGACGTCCTCGAACGCGTGCATGATTTAGAACTTCTCACCGGGGAAACAAAGCTGATTCGGCCGACGACGGCCGGGCAGCGACCGTTGACGTGAGGCCGCCGCCGGGGCGTCCGAGCCGAGTCGAGTCTGGTTCGGGTCCGAATCGGGTCCGACGTCGGACCGGCGCCCGCTCAGAGGTAGCCTTCGGCGGCGAGTCGCTCGACGGCCTCGCGAAGTCGCTCCTCGCTGGCGGCGTAGGAGATGCGGACGTAGCCCGGCGCGCCGAAGGCGCTCCCGGGCACGGTGGCGACGTGGGCGTCCTGAATCGCGCCCTCGGCCCACGACTGGTCGTCGTCGTCGACGGGCACCATCATGTAGAACGCGCCGTCGCCGACGGGCACGTCGACGCCGTGTTCGGCGAACAGGTCCGCGAGCATGTCGCGGCGCTCGCGGAACGCCTCGACCATCTGGTCCACCGCGGTGTCGGTGTTCCGCAGGGCTTCGAGGCCGGCGTGCTGGACGAAGTTGACGGCACAGGAGACGGAGTGAGAGTGGAGTTTGCCCGCCTGCTCCACCAGCGACTCGGGCGCGGCGAAGTAGCCGAGTCGCCACCCGGTCATCGAGTAGGCCTTCGAGAAGCCGTTGACCGTTATCGTGCGGTCCTCCATGCCGTCGAGGCTTGCGAGCGACGTCTGGTCGACGCCGTAGGTTATCTGCTCGTACATCTCGTCCGAGATGACGGTGATGTCGTGTTCGACGGCGATGTCGCGCACGCCCTCCATCGCGGCGTCGGAGTACACCGCGCCGGTGGGGTTCGACGGCGAGTTGACCACGAGGAGTTCCGTCTCGTCGGAGACGGCCTCGGCGAGGTCGTCGAGCGCGGGTTCGAGTTGGAACCCGTAGGGCGAGAGGTCGACCCGTTCGAGCGACCCGCCGGCGAGTTTCACCATGGCCTCGTAGGAGACCCACGCGGGGTCCAAGAGGGCGACTTCGTCGCCGTCGTCGACGAGCGACGATATCACCTCGTAGAGCGCCTGCTTGCCGCCGGGCGTGACTATCACGTTGCCGGCCTCGCAGTCGACGCCGTCGGCGCGGAGTTTCTCCGCGATGGCCTCGCGGAGTTCGGGGACGCCGTTCGAGGAAGTGTAGCCGGTGTGGCCGGCGTCCATCGCTTCCTTGCCCGCCTCCACGACGTTCTCGGGCGTGGGGAAGTCGGGTTCGCCGACGGAGAGGTCCACCACGTCCGCGCCCTCGGCCTCCAGTTCGCCCGCGAGGTTGCTGATGGCCAGCGTCGCGCTGGGTTCGACGCGCTCGACGCGGGCCGCGAAGTCGAAGTCGGTCATGCCAGTGCGTCCACCATATCCAGCGCGGCGTAAACCGCTTCCGAACCTTTGTCGACTCGTTCCCGGGCCTCCGCACCGCTCATGCCCGGACCGCTCACGCCGAACGCCACGGGCACGTCCCGGTCGAGGCTCACCTCCTGCAGCGACTTGGCCGTCGCGTCGGCGATGACCCTGTCGTGGTCGGTGTCGCCGGAGACTATCGCGCCAACCACCGCGACGGCGTCGACGTCGTCCCGGCGCGCGAGGCGGTCGGCCGCCAGCGGCGAGTCGTACGCTCCCGGTATCTCCACCTCGGCGACCACCTCCGCGCCCCGTTCGGCGGCGGCGTCGCGCGCCGCCTCCGCCATCTGCCCGGTGACGGACGCGTTGAACTGCGCCACCACCAGTCCGAGTGAAACCATACGCCACGCCACCCTGCGGCGAGTAAAAGAACTACCGTTCCCGACGGTTCCGTGCCCGCGAGCGACGGCCGGCCCCGTTCGCGCCACTTCACCGGCGGGGCCGCCGCCCGGCCCCACCGGTCCCGCCGCCACCGCGTTACGCCTCGCGTGAACGATACGTTCGACGCCGACAGTCGACCTACCGGCCGACGACGGAACACAAGAGTTGTTACGGGGTGGGGGCGAATCGGGTCCCATGCGAACGGACGAGGGACCGCTCCGGTCCCGGACGCTCGTCGGCGTCCTCGCCATCACCGCCCTCTCGCTGGTCCTCCGACTCGTCGCCCTCGGAGGACGCATCTTCCACTGGGACGAGGGCCGCGTCGGCTACTGGATACTCCGCTACCAGGAGACGGGGGAGTTCTTCTACCGGCCCATCATCCACGGCCCGTTCCTCCCCGTCGTGAACCAGTGGCTGTTCACGCTGGTTCCCGTCTCGGACTTCGCCGCCCGTCTCCCGGTGGCCGTCGTGGGCGGCCTCCTCCCCCTCGCAGCGTGGCTGTTCCGCGACCGACTCGACGACACCGAGGTGGTGGCGCTGGCGGCCGTCTTCGCGCTCAACCCCCTGCTCGTCTACTACTCGCGGTTCATGCGCAACGACGTGCTGGTGGCGACGTTCTCGCTGGTCGCACTCGGCTTCTTCGTGCGCGCGTACGACACCGGCGACACCAGACTGCTGGTGCCGTCGGCGGCGTCGCTGGCCCTCGGGTTCACCGCGAAGGAGAACGCCGTGCTCTACGTGCTCTGTTTCCTCGGCGCGGGCGTCCTGATACTCGACCACCGCCTGCTCCGGGCCACGGCCGACGGCCGGTCGCCCGGCACGGTGGTGTTCGGCGACTGGTTCGGGGCGGCGCGGACACGCCTCGCCGACGGGGAGACGCCCCGCGCCGCCGCCGCCCGGGTGGCGGGGTGGACCGCCGTCGCCCTCGTCGTCTTCCTCGGCGTGGTCGTGTTCTTCTACGCGCCCCGGCCCGACCTCTGGCGGGCGTTCGGCGACCCGGCGGGACTCGTCGACGTCGTCGAGCGGGGGTCGGTGGGGGCGTGGCAGGAGTTCTACTCGTCGTGGGTCGAGGGCGGCCACCAGGACCACGACTACCTCCCCTACCTCGCCGACTACCTCGAGACGATGCTGTACGGCGCGCCCGTGGTGGTCTCGCTCGCCGTCGTGGGCTTCGTGGTCGACCGCTACTCGGTCTGGCGCGAGGGCTACCGCGGCCTCGTGGCGTTCGCGGTCTACTGGGGCGCCGCCTCCATCGTGGGCTACCCGATGGCGACCGACATTCAGGCTCCGTGGACCGTCGTCCACGCCGTCGTCCCCCTCTCGATACCCGCCGCCGTCGGCGCGGCCTACCTCTTCGAAGCCGGCCTGTCGTCGATAGAGGCCGACGACGCTATCGGAGCGACGCTGGCCGGACTGGTCCTCCTCGCCGCCGTCGGCGGCGCGGTGGGGCTCAACGTCGACTACTGGAACAGCGCCGCCGAGGAAGACAAGCAGGTGCTCCAGTGGGCCCAACCGTCGAACGACCTCCAGTCGACGCTGGAGCGGGTGCGGGCCGTCTCGCGCGCCAACGAGGGCACCGACGTGCTGTTCTACGGCACGCACTCGCCCACCAACGAGGACGAGACGCTGTTCTACGTCCAGAACGAGTCGACCCTCGACCGCATGCCGCCGGGCGGACCGGCGTGGCACAGCCGCCTCCCGCTCCCGTGGTATCTCGAACGCTACGGCGCGAACGTGACCAGCACGCCGCCCGACACGCCGCCGGAGCAGGTAGCGTCGAACGCGCCGCCGGTCGTGGTCGCCTACGCGTTCGACCGCCACGAACTCGAACCCCACCTCGACGGTTACACGGCCTACACCCACGAGTTCAAACTCTGGGGCGAGGACGTGGTGGTGTTCATCGACCGGTCGGCGCTACAGTCGACGGGCGCGAGCGCCGACGTCGACTCCGACGCCGGCCCCTCCGCATCTGCGTCCGCGGCCGTGACCGCGGCCGGAGGCGCGAACGGCGCGGTATCGGGACCGACGCGCCCGGCGGTCCGGGCGCGCGCGTAGAGTAGCGTCCGGGCCGGGCATCGGGGCGACCCCGGACGCGGGCGACGAAGTCGGTCTCCGTCGCCTTCGATACGCACGAACGTGTCCATTCTATCGTCCGAGGGGGGAACGTTTATGCACCGACGTACGGAACTCTCGGGCGTGACCGTCAGCCTACCCGGACCGACGCTCGGCGTCGTCGGCGGCGGCCAACTCGGCCGGATGCTCGCCGAGGCGGCCGCCCCCCTCGGCGTCGACGTGGTGGTGCTCGACCCGACGCCCGACTGCCCCGCATCGCGGGTGGCAGACCAGATAGAGGGGTCGTTCGACGACCGGAACGCCGCGCGCGCCCTCGCCTCACGCGCGGACGTGCTCACGTACGAGATAGAACTCGCCGACCCCGACCTGCTGGAGGGGGTGAGCGCGGAGGCAGAGGTGCCCGTCCACCCCTCGCCGGACACGCTCCGCGTGACCGAGGACAAACTCCGCGAGAAGGAGGCGCTCTCGGACGCCGGCATCGACGTGCCGCCCTACCGCCGGGTAGACGACGCCGCCGACCTGCGCGAGGCGGTGGCGGAGTTCGGCGAGGTGATGCTCAAGGCGCGCTCCGGCGGCTACGACGGCCGGGGGAACCGCCCGGTGCGCGACGAGAGCGAGGCCGAAGCGGCCGTCGCGGACGTGGGCGGCCCCGCCGTCGCCGAGGCGTTCGTCGATTTCGAGCGCGAACTCTCGGTCATCGGCGTGCAGGGCGACGGCGAAGTGCGGACGTTCCCCGTGGGCGAGAACGTCCACGAGGAGGAGATACTCCGGGAGACGGTGCTCCCCGCCCGTACCGACGGGTCCGTGCGGGACCGCGCCGACGAGGTGGCCCGCGACGTGCTCTCGACGCTCGACGGCCGCGGCGTGTTCGGCATCGAGATGTTCGAGACGCGCGACGGCGAGGTGCTGGTCAACGAGATAGCGCCGCGCCCCCACAACTCGGGCCACTGGAGCATCGAGGGGGCGCTCTGCTCGCAGTTCGAACAGCACGTCCGCGCGACCCTCGGGTGGCCCCTCGGCGCGACGGACCTGCGCGCGCCGACGGCGTGCGCGAACGTCCTCGGCGACGTGGACGAACCGCGGCCGGCGACGCTCCGGAACGTGGACCGCACGCTGACCGAACCCGGCGCGTCGCTCCACTGGTACGGCAAGCACGAGGCCCGACCTCTCCGGAAGATGGGCCACGTCACCGTCGTGGCCGACGGTGCGGCCGGCGCGGGCGCGCCGGACGGCGACGACGGTGCGGGCGGCGTGGACGCGCCCGACGGCGACGGCGACGCGACGGCGGCCGCCGACGCGGTGCTCGAACGGGCGCGCGCCGCCCGGGACGGCCTCACCTTCCGCGACCCGGACGAGGCGTGACGACGCGCGACGACAGACCGACCATGACCGACGAGATAGACTCTCTCATCGACCGACTGCGCGACGAGGCATCGCAGAACCGCGACCCCGAGGACACGCCCGACGTGGGCATCATCATGGGGTCCGACTCCGACCTCGACACCATGGCGGGGGCGTACGACGCCCTCCGCGAACTCGGGTTCGAGGAACAGACCGACTTCGCCGACCCGCCGGACGCCCGGTTCACGTTCGAGAGCTACGTGGTGTCGGCCCACCGCACGCCCGACCTGCTGTACGCCTACGGCGAGACGGCGGCCGACCGCGGCCTCGACGTGATAATCGCGGGCGCGGGCGGCAAGTCGGCGGACCTCCCCAACATGACCGCCTCCATCGCCTACCCCGTGCCGGTCATCGGCGTCCCGGTGCAGGAGAAGTCGGTGGACTCGGTCATCGGCATGCCCACGGGCGCGCCCATCGTCGCGGTGGACGCCGGCAAGTCGTTCAACGCCGCACTCTCGGCGGTTCAGGTGCTCTCGCGGTCCCACGACGAACTCGTGGACCGGCTCGTGGCGTACCACGAGGACCTCGAAGGCGGCGTGGGCGAGGTGTCGCGGGACCTCCACGACCTCGGAATCGACGCGTTCCGCGACCGCCGCGGGGACTGACCGCCGGGCGGGGACGAGAGGGCCGCGCCGGCGGTCGGTCTCCGCGACCAGACCGCCGCGTAGGAAGGGTCTCCCTAACGCGTGCCGGTCCCCCCTCGTTCTCGAATGCCGTATTTTCGCGCAAACGAGGGATTCAGCCGTTCGGTCCGTCTGAGCGCCGTAAATCAACACTTATACGATAGGACACCTAAGCCGCGAACGTCAGGGAGACTACGGCATGAATCAATGGATAGTAATCGGCATGCTGGGCGTCGTGGGGCTCGCCATTCCCATGAGTATGATAGTGGTGTCCTCGCTACTGCGCCCGACCGTGCCCGAGCAAGGCAAGAGTGCCACCTACGAGAGCGGTGAGGTGCCGACGGGGTCGGCGCGCGTCCGCTTCAACATCCAGTACTACATGGTCGCGCTGCTGTTCCTCATCTTCGACATCGAAACCGTTCTCATCTTCCCGTGGACGGTCATCTACCGGTCCGCGTTAGCGCAGGGAGTCGGCCTGATGACGATTCTCTGGCCGATGCTGGTGTTCATCGGCGTCCTCGTCATCGGACTCGCCTGGGCGTGGCGCAACGGCGCGGTCAAGTGGGTCAAAAGCGAGCGCGCATCCCGCCGGAAGACGGAGAAGCAAACATGAGCAGCGATCAAGAAAAACCGTTCGTTACGACGGACAAGACGAAAGTACAGACCGACACCCAGGACGCGCGGATGGGCAACACGGGGGTCGACAGCAGGTTCAACTCCAAGCTTCGCGAGGCGCTGGGGTCGTCGCCGTTCATCCTCACGAAGTTCGACAAGTTCATGGAGTGGGTCAGGGGCTCCTCCATGTTCATGCTGCAGTTCGGTATCGCCTGCTGTAGCATCGAGATGATGCACACCTACTCGGTCAAACACGACCTCGACCGATTCGGAGCCGGCGTCCCCCGAGCGTCGCCGCGGCAGGCAGACGTCATCATCGTGCCGGGGACCATCGTCACCAAGTTCGCGCCCCGGATGAAGCGGGTCTACGACCAGATGCCCGAGCCCAAGTTCGTCGTCGGCATGGGGTCGTGTACCATCTCGGGCGGCCCGTTCCAGCAGGGGTACAACGTGATCAAGGGCGCGGAGGAGGTCATCCCGGTCGACATCCACGTCCCCGGCTGTCCGCCGCGTCCGGAGGCGCTCATCTACGGCGTCGCCAAACTCCAAGAGCGCATCGCCAACGGGGAGTCCGCCCCGGTCACGGTCAAGCCGTACGAACTGGAGGAGTTCGGCGACCTGGACCGCGACGAGGTGGTCCAACAGCTCGCCGACGAGATAGACGAGGACGAACTCGTGATGCGGTACAACTGGGCTGATTCGCCATGAGCACGGAGGAGGAACTCGACCGGCAGAACGAGAGTGCGGTGGTCGACCGGCGCGAGGAGGAACTCGCGCAGATCCTCGGCGACCTGGTCATCGGGCGGGACGACCACAAGAACGCGCCGGCGTTCGTCGTGCGTCCCGATCAGGTGCAGGAGGCTCTGTTCGCCCTCCGCGACGAGGCGGGGTACGACCACCTGTCGCTCCTGACGGCACAGGAGTACCACGACCGCTACGAGAGCATCTACCACCTCACCAAGTACGACGACCGGACCGACGAGGTGAGCGTGGTCGTGCCCACCGCGAAGGACGACCCCGTCAGCGAGACGGCCGAACCCGTCTACCAGACGGCGGAGTGGCACGAACGCGAGGCGTACGACCTCGTGGGCATCGAGTACGAGGGCCACTCCGACCTGCGGCGCATCCTCCTGCCCGATACGTGGCAGGGCCACCCCCTCTCGCTCGACTACGATCAGGACCGGCCCCAGATAGCCACGCTCAGAGAGCACGCCAACCCCCTCAAGGAGGACCACCGGACCGACGCGGGCGACACGATGTTCCTCAACATCGGCCCGCACCACCCGGCGACCCACGGCGTGCTCCACCTCAAGACGGTGCTCGACGGCGAGCAGGTGGTCGACGTCGACCCGGACATCGGCTACCTCCACCGCTGCGAGGAGCAGATGGCCCAGCAGGGCACCTACCGCTACCAGATACTCCCGTACTCGGACCGCTGGGACTACACGGCCAACATGCCCAACGAGTGGGCCGTCGCGCGCGTATTCGAACACCTCGCGGACATCGACGTGCCGGAGTACGCAGACATCCTCCGGACGATGTCGGTCGAACTCGGCCGGATGCTCGGGCACTTCCTCGCGGTGGGGACGTTCGCGCTCGACGTGTACGGCGACTTCACCGCCATCTTCATGTACGCCATGCGGGACCGGGAGAAGGTACAGAACATCCTCGAAGACCTCACCGGCCAGCGGATGATGTTCAATTACTTCCGCCTCGGCGGAGTCATCTGGGACCTGCCCGAACCCCGCGAGGAGTTCATCGAGAAGACGCGCGACTTCCTCGACGACCTCCCCGGGGCGCTGGAGGAGTACCACGACCTGCTCACCTCCAACGAGATATTCCAGCTCCGGTGTGTCGACACGGGCGTGCTCCCGGCGGACGTGGCCAAGGACTACGGCGTGACCGGCCCCGTCGCGCGGGCGTCGGGCATCGACTACGACCTGCGCCGGGACGACCCCTACGGCTACTACGACCAGCTCGACTGGAACGTCGTGACCGAGGACGGCGGCGACAACTACGCTCGCGTCCTCACGCGCCTGCGTGAGGTGGAGGAGTCGGCCAAGATAGTCGAGCAGTGTCTCGACCTGCTGGAGGACTGGCCCGAGGACGAGCGCAACATCCAGGCCAACGTCCCCCGGACCATCCGGCCCGACGACGACACGGAGACGTACAAGGCCGTTGAGGCCGCGAAGGGCGAGATGGGCGTCTACGTCCGCGCCGACGGCACGGACAAGCCCGCGCGCTTCAAGATTCGGAGCCCGTGTTTCAACAACCTCCACGCGCTGGGGGAGATGTCCAACGGGGAGTACGTGCCGGACCTCGTGGCGTCGCTCGGCAGCCTCGACATCGTGCTCGGGAGTGTCGATAGATGAACGCGGCGAACGTCTGGCTCCAAGCCACCGAGACGCCCGCCGGGAACGGCACGGCCACCGGAAACGCCACCGGCACCGCCGCCGCGGGGGCTGGCGGTGGCGGCGGCGACCCGAAGCTCCTGCCCGAGATAATCGCGGGAGCGCTCGGTCTCCAGGGCATCTGGGGCGACATCGTGGGCGGTCTCATCGGCGCGGCGTTCATCGGCACCCTCATCCTGACGATGACCGCCATCGCCGGCCCGTGGGCGAAGCGGAAGATAACCGCGTCGTTCACGGACCGCATCGCGGTCAACCGAGTCGGACCGTTCGGCCTGTTCATCATCGTGGCCGACGCGGTCCGCCTGCTCTCGAAAGAGCTCATCGTCCCCGACGGGTCGGACCGCCCGGCGTGGGACCTCGCGCCACTCATCGTGGCGTCCTCGGCGCTGCTCGGCTTCGCCGTCATCCCGATGGGGAACGGCATCCATCTCGCCGACCCGGAGATAGGGCTGGTGTACGTGTTCGCGGTGTCGTCGCTCGCGTCGCTCGGTCTCGTGATGGGCGGGTACGCCTCGAACAACAAGTA
Source organism: Haloferacaceae archaeon 50 (assembly GCA_046097085.1). GTDB lineage: Archaea > Halobacteriota > Halobacteria > Halobacteriales > Haloferacaceae. The sequence goes on from CP175567.1 coordinate 1,679,738, forward strand.
CTCGCTCATGGGCGGCCTCCGGGCCGTGGCCCAGAACATCGCGTACGAGATTCCGCTCGTCCTGACCGCGGCGTCCGTGGTGCTGTTCACGGGGTCGCTCCAGATAAGCGAAATCGTGGCGGCCCAGACCATCGACCCCGGCGTCGTCGCTGGTGGCGACCCGCTGTTCGAGATAGCGGGAATCGCGATTCCGCCGTGGTTCGCGTTCGTGAACCCGTTCGCGTTCGTGCTGTTCCTCACGGCCAACCTCGCCGAGGTCGGACGTAACCCGTTCGACATCCCCGAGGCGCCGACCGAGATCGTCGCCGGCTACCAGACCGAGTACTCGTCGGTGTACTTCGTGCTGTTCTACCTCGGCGAGTTCATCCACATCTTCCTCGGCGGCGCCATCACGGCGACGCTGTTCCTCGGCGGCCCGGCGGGTCCGTTCCTGCCCGGCATCGTGTGGTTCCTCATCAAGATATGGGCCTTCTTCCTGTTCACGCAGTGGGCCCGGTCGGCGGTGCCGCGCGTTCGCATCGACCAGTTGATAGAAATCGGCTGGAAGGGCCTGTTGGTGCTCTCGTTCGCCAACTTCGTCCTGACGGCCATCCTCGTGGGCGTGATAGCATGATTGGAATCCTGAAAGGCATGGCGACGACGATGAAGCACGCACTGGACGGCACGACGTTCACGGTGGAGTACCCCGAGACGGCGCCCGAGGTGAGTCCGCGCTTCCGGGGTGTCCACAAGTTCAGCCAGGAGCGGTGTATCTGGTGTCGGCAGTGCGAGAACGTCTGTCCGAACGACACCATCCAGATCGTGCAGGACGAACAGCGCAACGGCGAGCAGTACAACCTCCACATCGGCCAGTGCATCTACTGCCGACTGTGCGAGGAGGTGTGTCCGGTGGACGCGATACTGCTCACGCAGAACTTCGAGTTCACCGCCGACACCAAAGACGAGTTCGTCTACAACAAAGAGCAGTTGAAGAACGTACCGTGGTACAAGGACATCGACCCCCTCGAATCCAGGAACCCCGACCGCGGGGCGTGGATCGGCGAGGGTGAGGGCGAGGTCGACTACCAGTAACGTCCGTCAGACGGGCCGAAACAACCTCGAAATCTTCAAAGGGATACCGTAAGGAGACACAAACAATGGTTTACGAAACCGTCGCGTTCGTGCTGTTCGCCCTCTTGACGGTGGGCTGCAGCCTTGGCGTCGTCCTCGTGCGGGATGTTTGGCACTCCGCACTGCTGTTGGGCGGCGCGCTACTGAGCGTCGCGGTACACTACGTGATGTTGCAGGCCGAGTTCCTCGCCGCCATGCAGGTGCTGGTGTACGTCGGCGGCGTACTCATCCTCATCACGTTCGCCGTGATGCTGACGCGTCCGACCGACATGGAGGTGCCTAGCTGATGAAAGGAAACACACCCAAACTCAACATCGGGTCGCATCTCGCGCCCGGACTGGCGGCAGCGCTCCTGTTTCTCGTGATGGCGGTGGTCTTCCTACAGGCCCCGTTCGGCGAGCCGCAGGGGTTCCCGGCCGACGCGAGCGTCGTGGCGAGCATCGGATACGCGATGTTCAACCTCGACCTCGGTGCCATCCCGTCCGAGAGCTTCCTCGTCGCGTTCGAGATAATCGACATCGTGCTGGTCGCGGCTCTCGCGGGCGCGGTGATGCTCGCGCGGCGTGAGGAGGCTCGCGCCGACCAGATGCAGGCGGCCGTCGACGGCGGCCGGCGCGTCAAGGAGGCCGTGGCCGACGGCGGGTGGAACCCGTTCCGTACCCGAGAGGACGAGAAGGGGGGTGAGGACTGATGGTCCCGCCCCAGTGGTACCTGCTCCTCTCGGCGGCCGTGTTCTGCATCGGCCTGATGGGCATCCTGACCCGACGGAACGCGCTGTTGTTCCTGATGTCGGTCGAGCTGATGCTCAACGCGGCCAACATCAACCTCGTGGCGTTCTCCCTCTACTGGGGGAACCTCACGGGACAGACGTTCAGCCTGTTCACTATGGCGCTCGCCGCGGCCGAGGTGGCCGTCGGCATCGGCATCGTGCTCGTCCTCTACCGCAACTTCGAGGGCGTGGACGTGACCGAAGCGACGACTATGAGGTGGTAAGATGGCAGGTATATTCGACTACGCGCCGGCTATCGTACTGCTCCCCTTCCTGTCGTTCCTCGTAGCGCTGGCCGGGCGCGACCGCCTGCCCAAGGGCGGCGCGCTCCCGGGCATCGCGGCCACGGGAGGCTCGCTGCTGCTGTCTGCGTGGGCCTTCCTCGCGGTGTCCAACGGCCGGTACTACGACGAGACGCTCTACGTGTGGGCGAACGGCATCGAGGCGATAGACCTGACGTTCGGCATCCTCATCGACCCGCTGGCGGCGATGATGCTGGTCATCGTCTCGCTGGTCGCGTTCCTCGTCCACGTGTTCAGTCTCGGGTACATGAACGACGAGGGCGAAACGGGCCTGCCGCGCTACTACGCCGGCCTCGGCCTGTTCACCGCCAGCATGCTCGGGTTCGTCGTGGCCGACAACCTGCTGATGGCGTTCATGTTCTTCGAGCTCGTCGGGCTCTGCTCGTTCCTGCTCATCGGGTTCTGGTTCCGCGAACCCGGCCCGCCGAGCGCCGCGAAGAAGGCGTTCCTCGTGACCCGCTTCGGGGACTACTTCTTCCTCGTGGGCGTGGTCGCCATCTTCGCCACGTTCGGCACCACCCAGTTCGCGGGCGAGGGCTCGTTCCCGGTGCTCGCCGAACACGCGCTCGCGGAGGGCGCAGCCGAGATTCACACGTTCGGGTTCGCCCCGCAGACGTGGTTCACCATCATCGGCCTCCTCGTGTTGGGCGGCGTCATCGGCAAGTCCGCGCAGTTCCCGCTCCACACGTGGCTCCCCGACGCCATGGAGGGTCCGACCCCCGTCTCGGCGCTCATCCACGCCGCGACCATGGTGGCCGCCGGGGTCTACCTCGTCGCCCGGATGTACGGCTTCTACGCGGTGTCGCCGACGGCGCTGGGGATCATCGCCCTCACCGGCGGGTTCACCGCGCTGTTCGCCGCCACCATGGGCGTCGTGAAACGCGAGATAAAGCAGGTGCTGGCGTACTCCACCATCTCCCAGTACGGCTACATGATGCTGGGGCTGGGCGCGGGCGGCTACGTGGCCGCGACGTTCCACCTGATGACCCACGCGTTCTTCAAGGCGCTCCTGTTCCTCGGCGCCGGGTCGGTCATCATCGCCATGCACCACAACGAGAACATGTGGGACATGGGCGGCCTGAAAGACGAGATGCCCGTGACCTACTACACCTTCCTCTCGGGGTCGCTGGCGCTGGCGGGCATCTTCCCGTTCGCCGGCTTCTGGTCGAAGGACGAGGTGCTGTACGAGGCGCTCGTCCACGGCCTCGGCGGAAGCACGCTGGTGCTCGCGGGCTACGCGATGGGTCTGCTCGCCGTGTTCTTCACCGGGTTCTACACCTTCCGGATGGTGCTGCTCACCTTCCACGGCGAACCCCGGACCGACACCGCGCGCGACCCCCACGGCGTGGGCTGGAACGTGAAGGCCCCGCTCGTGGTGCTCGGCATCCTCGCGGCCGTCATCGGGCTCGTCAACATGACGCCGGTGGCGGACTTCACGGGCAACCACAGCATCGAGTACCTCCACCACTGGCTCGAACACGGCGTCTCGGGCCTGACCGTCGAACACTACGGTGAACTCATCGAGACGCAGGCGGGCTACCACGCCGCCGAGGGCATCCCGTCGTACCTCGCTGGCCTCGTGTCGCTCGCGCTGGCGCTGGCCGGCGCGGGCCTCGCGTGGTTCCTGTACAACGACGCTCACCCCGAGGAGCACACGGACAAACTCGGGGCCGCCAAGACCGTCCTGTTCAACAACTACTACCAGGACGAGTACCAGGTCTGGCTGGCGAACGGCGTCACGCTGCCGCTCGCCCGCGCCGCCGACAAGTTCGACCAGGGCGTCATCGACGGCGTGGTCAACGGCGTCTCTAGCGTGAGCCTGTTCGGCGGGAGCCGAGTCCGCCGGGTCCAGACTGGCATCGTGTCGAACTACGCCGCGCTCCTCACCCTCGGGCTGACGGCGCTCGTTGTTGTCCTCGGTCTCCTCGGAGGGTGGTTCGTATGATAATCGAAGCGCTCCTCGGATTCACGTTCCTGGCCGCGCTGATAGCGTTCGTGGCGCCCGACCGGTACGCCGGTCGACTCGCGTTCGCGCTCTCGCTCGTACCCGTGGTCGGGAGCCTCTACATGTGGTCACAGTTCGACGCCGCGGGCAACGCCCTGCTGGGCGGGTCGCTGGCGTTCGAGACGCAGGTGCAGTGGCTGGAGCTCTCGGGCCTCGCGGTCAACTGGTTCGTGGGCGTCGACGGCATCAGCCTCCCGCTGGTCGTGCTGACCACGGTGCTCACCTCGCTGGCGATAGTCAGCGCGTGGACGCCCATCCACGACCGGCAGTCGCAGTTCTACGGCCTCATGCTGTTCATGGAGGCCAACCTGCTGGGCGTGTTCACCGCGCTCGACTTCTTCGTGTGGTTCATCTTCTGGGAGGGCGTCCTCGTCCCGATGTACTTCCTCATCGGGGTGTGGGGCGGCCCCCGCCGGAAGTACGCCGCGATCAAGTTCTTCGTCTACACCAACATCGCGTCGCTGGCGATGTTCATCGCGTTCATCGCGCTGGTGTTCGGGCTGGGCGACGCGGTGAACTCGCTCTCGATGCCCGCCATCGCGCAGGCGCTTCGCGCGGGCGAACTACAGGGCTACGGCGTCCTCGGCCCGCAGGCGCTGAAGACGGTGGCGTTCGTCGTCATGTTCGTCGGGTTCGCGGTCAAGGTGCCCGTCGTACCGTTCCACACGTGGCTCCCCGACGCTCACGTCGAGGCCCCCACGCCGGCGTCGGTGATGCTGGCCGGCGTCCTACTCAAGATGGGGACCTACGCCCTACTCCGGTTCAACTTCACCATGATGCCCGACGTGGCGACGTCGCTCGCGTGGGCTATCGGCCTCGTGGCCGTGGTGAGCGTCATCTACGGCGCGGTTCTCGCGCTGGCCCAGCAGGACCTCAAGCGCATCGTCGCCTACTCGTCGGTGTCGTCGATGGGCTACGTCATCCTCGGACTCATCGCGTACACCACCTACGGCGTGGCCGGCGCGACGTTCCAGATGGTGGCCCACGGCCTCATCTCGGGGCTGATGTTCATGGCGGTCGGCGTCATCTACCACGCCACCCACACGCGGATGGTGGGCGACATGTCCGGGATGGCAGACCGCCTGCCGATAACCTCGGGCATCTTCGTCGCGGGCGCGTTCGGCTACATGGGCCTGCCCCTGATGGCCGGCTTCGCGGCCGAACTGTTCATCTTCAAGGGCGCGTTCAGCCCCGAGGCGCAACTCCCGTTCGCGCCCGTCTTCACCGCGGTGGCGATGTTCGGCATCGTCATCGTGGCGGGCTACCTGCTCTTCGCGATGCAGCGCACGCTGTTCGGACCGTACAGCCTCGACACCGACTACGACGTCGGGCCGGCGCCGCTCCGGGACACTGCCCCGCTCGCGGTGCTCCTGCTTCTGGTCATCGCGCTCGGCGTCGCGCCCAACCTGTTCTTCGGCATGATCCAAGAGGCGATTAACCCCATCCTGCAGTTCGGAGGTGGCGTCTGATGGCGACGCAACTCCCGCTGTGGATGGCGCTCGCGCCGACCATCGTGCTCGCCCTCACGGGGCTGTTGCTCCTCGTGTTCGACAGCGTCGACGCCGACATCAAAAACAGCGCCCTGCTGGCGGGGACGGCCGCCGTGGGGTCGCTGATAGCGTTCGCGTTCGCCGGCTGGTACCTCATCGCGGGCACCGGCCAGACCAACGGGCCCATCACCCTCTACGGCGACGCGGTCATCGTCGACGGGATGAGTCTGTTCTTCTCGCTCATCTTCACGAGCGTCGCCGCGATGGTCGTGGTGGCGAGCTACGACTACCTCCACAACGAGGAGTACCAGGCGGAGTTCTACGCGCTGGTGCTCTTTGCGGCCACCGGGATGACGCTGATGGCGTCGTCGAACTCGCTGGCGACGGCGTTCGTGAGCCTCGAACTCGCGTCGATTCCGTCGTACGCGCTGGTGGCGTTCCTCAAACACGACGAGGGCAGCGTCGAGGCGGGGATGAAGTACTTCCTCATCGGCGCGCTCTCCTCGGCGGTGTTCGCGTTCGGCATCAGCCTCGTGTACGCCGTCAGCGGGTCGCTCCTGTTCTCCGGCGTGGCGCAGGCGGTGTCGAACGCCGGCGAACTCACCGGCGTGGCCGGCATCGGCGTGCTGATGATTCTCGGCGGGTTCGCGTTCAAGACGGCCTCCGTCCCGTTCCACTTCTGGGCGCCGGAGGCCTACGAGGGCGCGCCCGCGCCCGTGTCGGCGTTCCTGTCGTCGGCGTCGAAGGCCGCCGGGTTCGCCGTGGCGTTCCGCGTGTTCGTCGAGGCGTTCCCCGTCGGCGCGGTGCCGGCCTCCATCGACTGGGTGCTGGCGTTTCAGATTCTCGCCGTGGTCACGATGACCCTCGGCAACTTCGCCGCCGCCACGCAGGAGAAGGTAAAGCGGATGCTCGCGTACTCCTCCATCGGGCACGCGGGCTACGCCCTCATCGGCCTCGCGGCGCTGTCGGCGGGCGGCCCGAACGGCAACGTCCTGGGCGCGTCCATGGCCCACCTGCTCGTCTACGGGTTCATGAACACCGGCGCGTTCCTGTTCATCGCCATGGCCGAACACTGGGGCATCGGCCGCACGTTCGAGGACTACCACGGCCTCTGGACGCGGGCGCCGATGGCCTGCGTCGCCATGACGGTGTTCATGTTCAGCCTCGCCGGCCTCCCGCCGTTCGCGGGGTTCTTCTCGAAGTACGCGCTGTTCTACTCGGCCATCGAGGCCGGGTTCTGGTGGCTCGCGGCGGTGGGCGCGATAAACTCCGCGCTCTCGCTGTTCTACTACTCGCGCGTGGTGAAGGCGATGTGGATAGAAGAGCCCGTCAGCGGCTTCGAGATCGACAGCCGACCGGTCGGGCTGTACGTCGCCGTGATGATCGCGGCCGTCGGGACGGTGCTGCTCCTCCCGATGTTCAGCCCCGTGGTCGAGACGGCCCAGACCGTCGCCGCGGCGCTGTTCGCCTGAGAGCGGCGTAACGCGGCTCTCCCCTTCGTCTTCTTCCCGGTTCTCCGTTCGGCCGTCCGGCCGACCCCACACCCGCGACTCTCGACCGGTCAGCGGTCAGCAGTGAGCGTCGGTTCGGAGAGAAACAGGACCACGCGCGGGCCGCGATGGAGTCGCCCGTCCGGGCGGCGGCGTCAGTAAGGCTCGGCTTCCATCGCCTCGGCGTCGGCGTCCGCTCCGGTGTCGCCGAGGACGCCCCGGAGGGCCTTCGCCACGTCCTCGGCGCTGTGGAGCGAGAGCGAGTCGGAGGTCACGAAGACGCCGCCGCCGTCGACGGTGACGCGGGTGAGGTAGCCGTTCTCGAACGCCCGCACCGTGTAGCTGTAGTCTCCGAGTTCCGTCCCTCGATAGGCGGTACTGGCCCGGAACCCGTCGGATTCGAGTTCGACGAACCCTGCGAGGTCGGCGTCCGATTCGAGGTCAGAACGGAGGTACACCTGCTCGAAGCCGTCTCGTGTGAAGTAGGTGATGCTCCGGAGATTGTCGCCCACGGACGTCCGGCACGCGGAGACGAGTTGGTCTGACAACTCGGCTGAGACGAGGTCGGGTTCGGCGTCCATCAATCCGGCAATAGTTAGCAACCGACATAATTCCATCGCTCGGGGCGGGGAGGAAGGTGCCGGCGGTCGTTCGCGGAGCCGTGACGGTAGGGTTTTCCCCGGCGAGTCCGACAATCAAGAGTATGGCGCGTCGGTTGGTTCTCGGGTGTGGACCGGTGGGACGCATCGTCGTCGCGGCGGTGGACCGGTGGCGCGACGACGTGGTCGTGGTGAGCGACGACGAAGACCACGTGGAGACGTTCCGCGACGAGGGCGTGGTGGCGACTTACGGCGACCCAACCGACCCGACGAACTACCCCGAAGGCGTGGAGATGGTGTTCGTGGCCGGCGGCGACGCCCGCGGACGCGCGGCGGCGACGGCGGCCCGCGAGCGCTTCCCCGACGCCTTCCTCGTGGCGTACGCGGGGCGGACCCCCGGCGACGAGACGCTCGCGGTCCTCGACGACGTGGCCGACCGGGTGGTCGACCCCCAGCGGGCGCTGGTCGACCGCGTGACGGACCTCGCCACCGGCAACGGGGCGAAGCGGGTCCACGACCTCCTCCGGACGCTCCGGGGGCTGGACGGCCCGCTGGCGGTCGTGATGCACGACAACCCCGACCCCGACGCCATCGCGGCCGCCATCGCCCTCGCGCAGGTGGCCGAGTCCGTCGGCGTCGCGGCCGACGCCTGTTACTACGGCAGCATCTCCCATCAGGAGAACCGGGCGCTGGTCAACCTGCTCGAACTCGACCTGCGGAACTTCGAGGCGGAGGAGGACGTCTCCGAGTACGCCGGGGTGGCGCTCGTGGACCACTCCCGTCCGGGCGTGAACGACGGCCTCCCGGAGGACACGCACGTCGACATCGTCATCGACCACCACCCGCCCCGCGCGCCCATCGAGGCGGACTTCGTCGACCTGCGCCACGACGTGGGCGCGACCAGCACCCTGCTGGTGGACTACCTCGAACGCCTCGAACTGCAACCGACGGAGCGGGTGGCGTCGGCGCTCCTCTACGGCATCCGCATCGACACGAAGGACTTCACGCGGGAGGCGTCGGACGTGGACTTCGAGGCCGCGGCCCACCTCGTCTCCCACGTCGACTGGAAGACGCTCGACCGGATCGAGTCGCCGAGCGTGAGTCCCGAGGTGCTGCGGACCACGGCGCGGGCCATCCACAACCGGACCGTACGCGGGGAGGTGCTGGCGACCAACGTGGGCATCATCCGGGACCGCGACTCGCTGGCGCAGGCGGCCGACCTCCTCCTCGACATGGAGGGCGTCAGGGTGACGCTGGTATACGGCGTCATCGACGACGTGGTGTACGTCTCGGGGCGCGCCCGGGGCACGAGTCTCGACCTCGGCGAGACGCTCCGCGACGCCCTCGACGCCATCGGGAGCGCCGGGGGGCACGCCGACATGGCGGGCGCGCAGATACCGCTGGGCATCATCGGCGAGATGGAGGACGAGGAGGAGCGCTCGGACGAGGAGATAACCCGCCGGGTGTCCGAGGTCATCGAGACCCGGGTGTTCGAGACGATGGAGGAGACGCCCGTGACCCAACTCGGCGTGACCGACGAGTGGAACTTCGCGTTCGACTTCCCCGTCGACTGGTAGCGCCGTCGCCGACCCGCGGTTATTTCGTCGCGGGGCCTCGATACCCGATTCTATGCGCGGACCCCCGACCCGACAGACGCGGGCCGCCCTCGGGAACCGCCGGTGGACGTGGTACGGGACGGGGACGGCGGCCAAGGCGGAGAAAGACGCGGTCGGCGCGCTTCTGGACGACGTGGTGTACGTGTTCGCGGACGTCTCCCTGCCGAGTCTCCCCGTCCTGTACGCCGTCATGATGCGCGGCGAACCCGGCTTCTTCGGCGTCAAAACCGGCGCGTTCGTCGGGTGGATGGCGGCGGTGCTTGTCGGGACGCTCATCCGCGGCGGGTGGGTGACGCCGCTGGCGACCGACGTGCCCGGGTGGGTGTCGCTGAAACCGTCGCTGGTGGCGCTCCGCCTCCCGTACTTCAACGCCGTGCTGGGTGCCGCCGCCTATCTGGGGTGGGCGCTCGCGTCGCTTGGGCACCCCCTGCTGTCGGTCGTCTGCCCGGCGGCCGTGGCGGTCGTGGGCGTCGGGGCGTTCCCGGCGGTAGCCGACCGGACGTACGACGCTGTCCGCGCGGCGCGGTAGGGGTGCGGTAAGGGGGCGCGGACCCTCCCGCGGCGTCCGGACGGGGCGACGACGCGCCGCCGTACCCCGGTCGTTTTTCCTCTCGCCGCGCGTATCCCGGAGCAATGAGCGGGAAAGCCACCGTGAAAGAGTACATGACCCGCGACGTGCAGACTGTCTCGCCCGACGACACCGTCGCGGAGGTGGCCCGACGCATCATCGAGAGCGAGGGTCACAACGGGTTCCCGGTCACCGACGGCCGCAAGGTCGAGGGGTTCGTCTCGACGCGCGACCTGCTTCTGGCGGACGACGACGCCCTCATCTTCACCGTGATGACCGAGGACATCATCGTCGCGCACCCCGAGATGGCGGTGACCGACGCCGCCCGCGTCATCCTCCGGTCGGGCATCCAGAAACTCCCGGTGGTCGACGACGCCGGCAACCTCGTCGGCATCATCTCCAACACCGACGTGGTGCGGAGCCAGATAGAGCGCGCCACCCCGGAGAAGGTGGGGAAACTCATGCGCACGCTCGAACAGATACACGACATCTCCGTCACCGAGGAGCGCCGGCGGGTCCGCCTCGACGACCTCATCCCCACGCAGGGGCGGGTGTACGCCGACGAACTCGAGGGGCGGCGCTACGAACTCGAACGCGGCCTCGCGGAACCCCTCGTGGTCATCGACAACGACGGAACCACTTTGCTGGCCGACGGCCACCACCGCGTCCTCGCCGCCGACCGACTCGGCATCGAGGAGATGGACGCCTACGTCATCGTCGTCGACGCCACCGTCGAACTCGGGATGCAGCGCACCGCCGACAAGGAGGGGCTCTCCTCGCTCGACGACATCGAGATAGTCGACTACGCTCGCCACCCCCTCGTGGAGACCACTCGCCGGTTCCAGTGAGGGCACGGCCCGGAACGGGGACTCGCCCTGCCCCGTCCTGCCTCGGTGGCGGACCGGACGTCTCTCGCCGCCCGCCTCAGGCCTCGGAGCGCCGCCCCTCTGCGCGTCGCCCCTCCGTGTGTCGGACGTCCGCGCGCCCCGGTTCGGGTCGCCGGACGGTTCCGCAGGCGGGGCAGACGGGGAAACCGAGGGCGTCGTACTCGATGATGTCCGAACGCGCCTTCACGCCGCAGTCGCCGCACTTGAAGTACGCCACTGGGTGACTCGACATACCCCGACCGACGCCGGATACCACCATAGTTAACAGTATAATATCCAGTAGAAACGGACTGTTTACACCGTTGCAGTTTTTCGACGCTCGGGCGGAGAGACCGTGTGAGTCCCGGACTCGGACGGGATAAGCCCTCGGCGAACAACGGCCGTCGTGTTCCCCGTCGCGACTCTGTTTGGTCGCCTCCCCGACGTGCGGGCGGGGACCGGACGCTCAGAGGGCGACATCGGAGGGGCCGCCGCCCGCGCCCTCGTCGCCGTCGCCCTCGCCCAGTCCCCGGAGACCGGACACGAGGTCCAACCGCTCGTCCTCCGCGCCGAGGAAGAAGAGCGCGTAGTACCGGAAGTACGTTATCACGGGGACCTGCACGACGGCCCCCACAGCCAGCATCGCGAGCAGGAAGACGAGGCCGAGGACGGCGAGGAGCGCCCAGCCCACCGTCCCGAGGACGGCGAAGCTACCGCCGAGGCCGAAGAAGACGACGGCGCCGACCAACACGAACGGGATGGCGACCACCACGGCCGCGAGCGCCCACGCCAACCCCGTGGCGATGGCGGCGGCGATGCCGGCTATCAGTCGGACCACGAGGTAGACGCCCACCTCCTTCCACTCCGCGCGGAACAGGGGGAGGAGACGACGCCACGCCGAGAGCACGCCGCGGTCCTCGGCGAGCATCGTCGGCACGGCGAAGTCGGTGGTGAGACGGAGCACCACGGCCACGAGGAGGGCGAGGAGGAACGCCGCGAGGATGAGGGGGAACACGAGCAGGAACCCCACGGGCACCGCGGCACCGACGAACATCACCAGCGCGAACGGCACGACGAACACCGCGGCGGCGAGGAGGGTGACGCCGAGTCGGAAGGCGAACAGGCGGAGGCCCCGCCCGAGGAACTCGCGGAACCGCGAGCGCACGCGCACGTCGCGGGTGCGCAGGCCCTCTATCAGGACGAACTCCATCACCGCGCCGGCGAACGCCCACAGGATGCCGACGAGGACGCCGACGACGAGGAGGCCGACGATAGCGACGAGTGCCGTCTGGGGGTCGATGCCGAACGGAAGCGCGTCGGTGCCGGGTCCGGGTTCGACGGGTGCCCCGACGTCTCCCCCGCCGCCACCGCCGCTCTGGAAACTCGGCGCGCCGCCGCCGGCGACGAAGAGGGCGATGACGGCGAGACGGAACCACCGCCCGGAGTCGAACGGGAGGAGGAACGACTGGGCGGCCCAGCGGGCGTCGTCCAAGGCGTCGATGGCGTTCCAAGGCATACGCGTAGATGTCACCGTCGCAAGATAAAAATTCGCAGGGTCGGTGGCGGCGGGTGAGACGTCGTAGCGCGCCCCTGCCCCGCGAAGCCCGAAGCCGTATCCGGCGCCGAACCCCACGTAGCCGTATGACGACGGCGACGACGCTCGGGACTGGGGTCAGACTGCTCGGCGGAGTGGCGTTGCTCCTCTCGAACGCCTTCTTCGTGATGACGGAGTTCGCCATGACGCGCGTCCCACAGTTCGAGGAGTCGGAGTTCGAGGGCTCTCGCGGCCTCGAACGCGCGTGGGAGATGCAAGAGCGCCTCGAACTCTACCTCTCGGGGTGTCAGATAGGCATCACCATCTCCTCGGTCGGACTCGGCATCGTGGCCGAACCCGCCGTCGTGGCGGTGCTGGAGGCGACGCTCCCGACCGCAGTGGTCGGCCTCGTCGGCGGCGGCAGCCACCTCGTGGCGGTGGTGCTCGCTCTCGTCGTCATCAACCTGCTCCACGTCGTCGTGGGCGAGCAGACGCCGACGTACCTCGGCGTGGAGCGGACCAAGCTCGTGGCCACGTACGGCGCGCCCGTGCTCTACGCGTGGTCGACCCTGATGATGCCCGCCATCTGGTTCGCCGACTGGGCGGCCAAGGCCATCCTCGGCCTGTTCGGCGTCAGCATCAGTCGGTCGTGGACCGAGGCCGAGGCAGAGGGCGAAGGTGAGGGCGCGGAGGGAGAGGAGGCGGCGCGCGGCGGTCGGAGCGAGGTCAGGCGGCGCATGGGGCGTCTGCTCTCCGACGGCCACTTCACGCGCGAGCGCCGCGAGGAGGTGCTCAACGCGATGGAGATAGGCGAGCGATCCGTGAGCGAGATACTGGTCCCGCGCGACGAGATGACCGTGGTGTCGACGGAGGACGACGTGGGGGACGCCCTCGCCACCCTCCGCGGGAGCCACTACGTCAGGGTACCGCTGGTCGGGGAGTCCCTCGACGAGTTCGAGGGTATCCTCTACCTCCCGAAGGTGTTCGAACGCCTCGACGACCTGCGGGCGGGCGAGGCGTCGCTGGCGGAGGTGGCCGCGCCGCCGATGACCGTCTCCGCGGACACCGCCATCAGCGACCTCATCGACCGGTTTCAGGCGGAGAATCAGGAGCTCGCGCTGGTGCTCGACGGCGGCGAAGTGGTCGGCCTCGTGACCGCCGTCGACGCCTTCGAGGCCATCACCGGCGACTTGGAGGACCCGCTGGACCAGGGGGTCTGAGGTCGCGGGCGGCGACTCCCGACCGCCGCCGGACGCGTCCGCGGCCCGGCGCGCCCGTAGCTATTTGCCCGACGGGAGCGAACCGCCCGCCCATGACCGACTCGCCGCACGAGGACCGCACCCGGACGTGTCAGGACCGACTCCGCGAGGCGGGCGTCGACGCCGCCGTCCTCTTCCCGAGTCGCAACCTGTTCTACCTCACCGGGTTCGACGAGGAACCCTCCGAGCGACATCTCCTGCTGTTCGTGCCGAGCGAGGGCGACCCGGCGTTTCTCGTGCCCGAACTCTACGCCGAACAGGTCCGCGGGGAGACGTGGGTGTCGGACGTACGGACGTGGAGCGACGGCGACGACCCCGTGGAGGCGATGCGACGGACGATCTCGGACCTCGACCTGTCCGCCGACGCGCGCGTCCTCGTGGACGACTCGATGTGGGCACGGTTCACCCTCGACCTGCGCCGGGTGCTTCCGGACGCCCGCCTCGACCTCGCGAGCGACGTGCTCGGTCGCCTCCGCGCCCGGAAGGACGACGCCGAACTCGACGCGATGCGCCGGTCGGCGGACGTGGCCGACCGGACGATGGAACTCGTGCGCGAACTCGGCGACGACGCCGTGGGGATGACCGAGGACGAACTCGCGGCGGAGATACGCGACCACCTCGCCACCGCGGGCGGCGAGGGCGTCTCCTTCGAACCCATCGTCGGTTCCGGCCCCAACGGGGCGATGCCCCACCACACCCACGGCGACCGGACCGTCGAGGAGGGCGACCCGGTGGTCCTCGACTTCGGCACGTTCGTGGACGGGTACGCGAGCGACCAGACCCGGACCGTGGTGTTCGCGGGCGACCCGCCCGAGGAGTTCGAGGCGGTCCACGAGACGGTTCTGGAGGCCTACGAGGCGGGAATCGACGCGGTCGAACCCAACGTGCAGGCGGACGCGGTGGACCACGCCGTCCGGTCGGTGATAGAGGACGCGGGCTACGGCGACCGGTTCGTCCACCGCACGGGCCACGGCGTCGGCCTCAGCGTCCACGAGGAACCGTACGTCGCGCACCGGTCGGACGCCCAACTCCAACCCGGGACGGTGTTCAGCGTCGAACCCGGCGTCTACCTGCCGGACCGGTTCGGCGTCCGGATCGAGGACCTCGTGGTCGTCACGTCGGACGGGTGCGAACGCCTCAACGACACCGACCGCGGGTGGCGCGTCGAGTAGGGCGCGTCGAGTAGGGGGCGACGAACCGCGTGGCGGGCGGCGACGGCCGGACGGCGCGACGGCCGGCGCGCGTCGGCGGGACGCGGCGCCGCGCAGTGTGGCACGCCCGGAGCGGACCCTAGCTCATCTCGTAGGCGTCGAACCGGCGGACGGCGTACGCCGCGGCCGCGAGGCCGGCGACCCCCGCGAGGACGGCCGAGAAGCCGACGCCGCCCACGACCACGGCGGTGGTTCCGACGCCCAACAGGTCGGCGGCGGTGCGCCGCACGACGGGCACGGCGGCGGCCGCGCCGGGCGCGGCGACGGCGAGGAGTCCGACCGAGTAGACCGCGAACGCCACGAGTCCCGGCAGGACCGCGCGCCGACTCCGGGAGATGCGGGTGGTCTCGAACTTGGGGAACGCGGTGCCCGCGCCCGCGGCGACGCCCGTCGCGGCGGCGGCGAGGGCGCCCCCGAACGCGGCGAGGGCGACGACCACGGCGGGCGACGCGTCGGCGAGGACGGCCGCGCCGCCCGCGCCGAGGGCGGCCGCGGGCGCGCCGAGGACGACCCCGACGAGGCACCGGCCGCCGACGAACTGCCGCCCGCGGACGGGCGTGGTGAGCGTCGTCGGCAGGGCCGCGCCCTCGTCGCCGAGGGGGTTGAGCGTGAACGCCGCGCCCGCGGCCCACGCGAGGTACACCGCCACCGACGCCGCCACCGTGGCCGTGACGCTCCCGGAGAGCGCCCGTCGCACCGGGACGTACAGGAAGAACATCGGGTAGAGCACGTAGCTCAGGGTTATCGGCGCGCGGCGCGCGCGGAGCCAACTCTTCTGGGCCGTCCGGAGCGTCGGGCGCGAGACGAGGCCGCCGACCGCGTCGAACCGCGAGAGGCCGCGCGCGCCGACCCGCCGGCGGTCCGCGTCGCCGCCCTCGTCGCGCCCGGCGGTGACGGCGTCGCCGAACCAGAGTTCGGCAGTGAGAAGCGTCGTGAGGTAGAACAGCGCCGGGACGCCGACGAGGACGACGCCCGCCGCGGCGAGGGCGCGTCCGACCGCGGCGCCGGGCGCGACCCCGAGGAGGGCGAGGTGGGCGAACCAGCCGAGCGGCGTCTCCGCCAGCGCCGTCATCACGGGTGCGAGCGGCGACTCCGCCGGCGAACTCACGAGGAACCAGAAGTAACCGAGGGCCACGGCCAGTCCGAGTGCGGTCTTGACGCGCGCGAGCACCTCAACGCGGGAGACGGCGAGGCGCACGCCGATACCTCCCGCGAACCCCACCATCGACCCGAGGAGGGCGGGCGAGAGGAACGCCGCGGCGACCAGCAGCGCCGAGGCGGGTCGGCGCGCGCCGACGGCGAACGCGACGCCGGCCGCGCCGGCGGCGACCGAGAAGACACCGACCCCGCCCGCGAACTCCGCCAGCGCCGCGCCCGCGGTGGCCTCGCGGTGGTCCACCGCCACCAGCACGC
The DNA here is from genome assembly GCA_046097085.1 of Haloferacaceae archaeon 50. Classification (GTDB taxonomy): domain Archaea; phylum Halobacteriota; class Halobacteria; order Halobacteriales; family Haloferacaceae. The sequence continues at coordinate 1,695,970 of CP175567.1, forward strand.
CCTCCGGTTCGTCGAGCACGTCCCGGTTCTGCGCGAGGCGGATGCCGACGATGAACGCGAAGACGGCGAACGCGCCCCCCGCGAGCGAACCGAGGAGGCCGAGCGCGTCGAACGCCGCCTCTCCGGTCCGGAACGCCGCCCCGAGGAAGTACGCGCCGCCGACGCTCGCCGCGAGGGGGAGGAGGGCGAAGACGCCGCCGAGGAGGAGACCCACCAGTTGCTTGGGGTTGTCCTTGATGGCCCGGACCCGCCGCCGGAGTTCGGTCCGCGCGATGAGTCCGACGCGGGACGCCGCGCGGCGCACCGTCACGCCTCGTGCGCCCCGTCGCGTTCACCGTCCGCGGGGGCGTCGTCGCCCCCGTCGCCGTCGTCCGGCGCGCCGTCGACGGCCGCGCGCTCTCGCTCCGGTTCGCTACCGCGTTCGCCGGGATGCTCCTCGGTGAGCGAGAGGAACGCGTCTTCGAGGCTCCCACCCTCATCCTCTCCTTCGGCCGCGGCCGCGCGTCGCTTCAGGTCGTCGGGCGCGCCCTCGGCGACGAGTTCGCCGTCGAACACGACGCCCACCCGGTCGGCGAGTTCGTCCACCACCGGGAGGATGTGCGTCGAGAGCAGCACCGTCGTGTCCGACTCGGCGAGGTCGGTGATGGTCTCTCTGACCGTCCGGGCCGCGCGCGGGTCGAGGCCGCTCGTGGGTTCGTCGAGGAGGACGACGGCGGGTTCGTGGAGGATGGCGGCGATGATGCCCGTCTTCTGTTTCATCCCTTTGGAGTAGCCGGAGATGCGCTTGTCGGCGTCGGCCGCGAGGTCGAACCGGTCGAGGAGGGCGTCGATGCGTTCGGTCGCCGCCGCCTCGGGGATGTCCCGGAGGCCCGCGGTGTACTCCAACTGCTCGCGCCCGGTGAGTTCGTCGTACAGCGGCGGTTCCTCGGGGAGGTAGCCGAGGTGGGGGGTGACGGCGGTCCGGTCGGACACTGGTGCGCCGGCGACGCGCGCGGTCCCGGAGGTGGGCCGGGTCAGCGTCGCCAGCATCCGGATGGTGGTGGTCTTGCCCGCGCCGTTGGGGCCGAGGAAGCCGTACACCGCGCCGCGTGGCACGGTGAGGTCGAGTCCGTCGACGGCCACCTCCGTCCCGTACCGCTTCGTGAGGTCGTCGGTCGCTATCGCGGGGGAGGACGACATGGACGGTGGTGAGTCGCCCGAGAGGGGCAAAGTAGTTGGCGGTCCGACGGGTCGCGGCGGCGCGAGTCAGGCGCCGTCGTTCGCGTCCGCGCCCGCGTCGTCGTCGCCGTCGGCGTCCCCGCCGCCCGCACCCCGGCCGTCACCGTCCGCGCCGCCCACGAGGGCGTCCACGTCGGCGTGCTCGAAGAGGAGTTCGCGCATCCGGTCTACCGTCCGTTCGTCGCGGGTGCGCCCGGCGCTGATGACCTCCTCGGTGCGTTCGAGCGTGGTGAGCGTGTCGGCGTTCACCACGAGGACGGGCACGCCCCTCTTCTCGGCGGTGCCGATGACCGCGCCCGGGGGGCGGTGGCCGCCCGAGAGGATGAGCGCCTTCACCCCCGGCGCTTCGAGGGCGGCGGTCTGGATGTCGGAGCGGTCGCCGCCGGTGACGACGGCGGTGTCGCGCGACCGGCGGAAGTGCCGGAGCGCCGACTCGCCCGACATCGCGCCCACGAGGAACCGCTCGACGAACGCGTCGGTGGGGGCGTCGCTCGTGACCACGTCCGCGCCGAGTTCGTCGGCGAGGTCCGCCACCGTCACGCCAGCGAGTTCCTTCACCCGGGGGACGATGCCCACCACCGGCACGTCGCGGGCTTCGAGGAAGTTGGCCACGTCCGTATCCAACTGCTCGTAGGTGGCGTCGCCCACGCGGTTGAACAGCACGCCCGCGAGTCGGTCGCCGATGTCGTCGACAGCCGCCAGCACGTCGTCCACGTCGCCGGGTTCGGCGTAGTCGGCCACGAGCAGCACCTCGGCGTCCAGCAGGTCGGCCACCTCGGGGTCGGTGAGGTCGATGACGCCGCCGGTGGTGTGCCTGCCCGCGCCCTCCACCAGCATGAGGTCGGCGTCGGCCGCGAGTTCGTCGAAGCGCGCCCGCACCGTCTCGGCGAGTTCGTCGGGGTCCTCGCGCCCCCGCAGGGCGCCCTCCACGAACGTGGGCGAGTAGACGATGGGCTCCATCTGGTGCATCTCGGCGTCGAGACCGAGCACCTCGCGCGCCAGCATGGGGTCCCGGTCGAGCGTCTTGCCGACGTTGCTCTGGAGGCGCGTGCCCTTAGGTTTCATGTAGCCCACCTCCCGCCCGCGCTCCTGCGCGAGGCGCGCGAGGGCGAGGGTGACGGCGGTCTTGCCTGTGCTCTCCGAGGTCGAGGTGACGAGTAGTGCGTTCATTGCTCTTCGAGTTCGTCGGGGTCGATGGTGAGTCGCACGTCGACGGCCTGCACGCCGTCGGGCGTGGCGACCAGCGGGTTCACGTCCAGTTCGAGTATCGCCGGAAAGTCGGTCACGAGCTGCGAGAGGCGCTGTACGGTCTCGGCGACGCCGTCGACGTCGACGGGGTCGCGGCCGCGCGCGCCCCGGAGGAGGGGTGCCGACTTCACCTCCTCGGTCATCGCCGTCGCCTCCGCCTCGGAGACCGGCGCGACGCGGAAGGTGGTGTCCTCCATCACCTCCACGAAGATGCCGCCGAGGCCGAACATCAGGAGGGGACCGAACTGCGGGTCGCGGTTCATCCCCACGATGGTCTCGACGCCGGCGTCGAGGTCGACCATCTCCTGTACCTGCACGCCCAGAATCGCGGCGTCGGGCTGGTAGTTGCGCGCCCGCGTCACGAGGTCCTCGTAGGCGTCCGCCACCTCGCCGTCCTCGACGCCCACCTTGACGCCGCCGATGTCGGACTTGTGGAGGATGTCCGGGCTGACTATCTTCATCACCACGGGGCCGTCGATGCCGGCGGCGGCCTCGCCGGCGGCCTCGGGCGAGTCGACGATGTCGCTCGCGGGCGTCGGGATGCCGTAGGCGTCGAGGAGGCCCATGGCCTCCACGCCGAGGCGGGAGTCGCCTCGGTCGGCGGCCGACGCCAGAATCTCGCGGGCCGCCTCGTGGTCCGCGTCGAACGTCGTCGGGTCCTCGTACTCGCGGCGGGTCGTCTCGCGGTACTCTGCGAGGGCGTCGAGGCTCTCTACCGCCCGCGCCGGGTCGAAGTAGTTGGGGATGCCGGCGTCGTTCAGCACCTCGGCGGCCGACCGCACCCGCTCGCCGCCCATGAAACACGCCGCCACGGGCTTGTCGTACTTCTCCCGGAGTTCGACCGTGTCGGCCGCGAGGCGGTCGTACTCCAGCACCGCGGTGGGCGCGGACAGCACCAGCGCCGCGCCCACGTTCTCGTCGCCGAGGGCGACGTCGAGGGCGTCGTGGAACCGGTCGTTGTCGGCGTCGCCCACGATGTCGACCGGGTTGTAGATGTTGCCCTCCTCCGGGAGTCTCTCGGAGAAGGTTTCGAGTGTCTCGTCGTCGAACGACGCGAGCGAGAGGCGGGAGTCGCCCACCGCGTCCGTGGCCATCACGCCCGGCCCGCCCGCGTTGGTGATGATGGCCACGTCCTCGCTGTCGGGCAGGGGTTGGCTCCCCAGCATCTGGGCGGCGTCGAACAGGTCCTGCACCGACTCCGCGCGGAGGACGCCCGCCTGCTCCAGCCCGGCCTCGTAGGCCTGGTCGGACCCCGCGATGGTGCCGGTGTGCGACGAGGCGGCCTGCGCGCCCGCGTCGGTCCGGCCGGACTTCACGAGGACGATTGGCGTGTCCCGCGTCACCTCGCGGGCGGTGTCGATGAACGCCCGGCCGTCGTCGATGCCTTCGAGGTAGCCGATGATGACGTCGGTGTCCTCGTCGTCGCCCCAGTGGGTCACGAAGTCGGACTCGTCGAGGACGGCCTTGTTGCCCAGCGACACCACGTCCTTGAAGCCGATGCCGTGGTCGTTGGCCCAGTCGAGGACCGCGGTGATGAACGCCCCCGACTGGCTCATGAACGACATACCGCCGGAGAGGGCGTTGTCGGGGCCGAACGTGGCGTTCATGCCGTTCGGCGTGCTCATGATGCCGAGACTGTTGGGGCCGACGAGGTTGAGGTCGTACGTCTCGGCGACCTCCCGGAGTTCGCGCTCGCGGGACGCGCCCTCGCTGCCCGTCTCGCCGAACCCCGCCGTGATGACCACGACGTTGCGGACGCCGGACTCGCCCGCCGAGCGGACGGCGTCGACGGCGATGTTCGGCGGGACGACCACGACCGCGAGGTCGGCGTCGGCCTCGCTCACGTCGTCGACACAAGGGATGCCGAGCACCTCGTCGTAGTTGGGGTTGACCGGGACCACCTCGCCGTCGTAGTCGGCGACGAGGTTGTCCGTGATGGCCCGGCCCACGGCCCCTTCGCGCTCTGTCGCGCCGACGACGGCGACCCGCCCCGGCGCGAACAGTTCGGATAGCTCTCCCATCGTACGCACGTCGGGTCCGTCGGCGTAAAAAACCGACCGGGGGTTTCCCCGCGCGCGGGAACCGCAGTCGGCCGGTTTCGGTCCGAACGCCCGGTTCTCCGTCGGCGCGCCGCGAATCCGACGCCCGCACCGACGACTCGACCGGACTAACCCTACTCCGCGACCACGTCGGCCCGCGTCCCGTCGGCGCACTCGCGGAGTCGCTCGGGGGCGACGGCGAACATCGACTGGGGCGTGCCCGCCGCGGCCCAGACCGAGTCGTACTCGAACAGCGTCTCGTCGACCAGCGTCGGGAGGTCGGCGTCGTGACAGAACGGCGGCACGCCGCCGATGGCCCACCCCACCGTCTCGCGTATCTCCGCGGGGTCGGCCATCGACACCGCCCCCGGGTCGGCGTCGAACGCCGCCGCGACCTTCTCCTCGCTCGCCCGGTTCGCGCCGCTCGTGACCACCACCGCGAGGTCGCCGCCGACGTTGAACACCAGACTGCTGGCTATCTGTCCCACGTCACAGCCCACCGCGTCGGCGGCGTCCGCCGCCGTCTTCGTCCCCTCCGGGAACTCGCGCACGTCCGGTTCCAGTCCGTGGCGCTCCTCCGCCCGCGCGACGAACTCGGCCGCTCGGCGATGCATGTCCGACGCGGACGCGCCGCCGTCTCTAAAGCCCGCCGGTTCCGCCGGTTCCGCCGGGCCGAGTCGGACCGGGCGTGAGGCGGGACTGGACGGGACGGTGCGAGCGGATTTAGGTCTCCCAAAAGTATCGAATCAGCGACAATATTTAACCCCGCCCGGGTCGTACTCGTGGACGATGCCGACGCTCGGAAGCGTGGGGTTCGTGTTCCTCGCCGGACTCGTCACCGCACTGGCCACCGGGTTGGGCGCGCTCCCCTTCTTCTTCGTGGACGACGTGAGCACCCGGTGGAACGTGACGCTCTGGGGCGTCGCTTCCGGCATCATGCTCTCGGCGTCGGTGTTCGGCCTCGTGTTCGAGGGGTTGGGACTCGGCGGCGTGGGGTCGCTCACCCTCTCGGCCGTGGTGGACGCGTTCGCCTCCCCGGCCGGCGGCCTCCTCGGCGTCGGCCTCGCGGCCGGCGTGGTGTTGGTGATAGCGGCCCACTACGTCATCGAGGGCTACGAGGTGCACCCCCGGAAGTACGAGGAGGCCGACTTCCGGAAACTCGTCCTCATCCTCGGGGTGCTCACGGTCCACAGCTTCCCGGAGGGCGTCGCGGTGGGCGTCTCGTTCGCGGACCTCGGACTGGCGGGCGGCGTCCGGATACTCGGGGTCGCGGTCCCACTCCTCGCGGTGTTCATGACCGTCGCCATCTCCATCCACAACGTCCCCGAGGGTCTCGCCATCTCCATCCCCCTCCGAGCGATGGGCGTCCCCGAACGCCGGATGGTGTGGTGGGCCGTCTTCTCCAGTCTCCCGCAACCCGTCGGCGCCGTGATAGCGTTCTACTTCGTGCGCATCGCGCGGGAGTTCCTGCCGGTCGGGTTCGGGTTCGCCGCGGGGGCGATGATATACCTCGTGCTCACGGAGTTCGTCCCCGAAGCGTTGGAACTCGGCGAAGGGCTCCCCGGCGGGGGGTGGCGCGAACTCGTCGCGGGCGTCGCGGCCGGCGTCCTCGCGATGGTCCCCCTACTACTCGTGTAGCCGTTTGCGCCGCGGGTGCGCGAGTACCCACACGGGCGTCTCGGTGTTGGCCCGCGCCTTGGTGAGGCTCCCCCGCGCGACGAGTTCGTCGAGCAGGACGATGGCCGTCTCCCGGTTGACCGCGAGCTTCTCGGCCACCATCGCGGCGGTCTGCCCTTGGTACACGGCGAACGTGTCGAGTACGTCCGTCGGCGTGACGTTATTTCCCTTCTGCAGCCCGTTCTCAGAGACTGTCATGGTTCTCCCCCTCCGTGAGAACATACGACGTGTGAGGGGATAAATCAGAGGCCGCGTTCCCGGGGTGCGGGAAGTTCTCTACTCGGTGACAGTACGCGTCGGGAGAACGCGCCGGGCGTCCACCGACCGGTTCAGTGCTGGTGGCCCGTCGCCTCGCCGAACGTCACGCCGAAGCGGTCCTCGAAGAGGTCCTCCATCGACTCGGCCACCTCCTCCAAGTCGGCGGGCGTCTGACCCTCCGAGTGGTGGACGATGGCGTGCGCTCGCTGTGTGAACGCCATGCACGCGATGTCGGCGACGACGGTGGACGGTTCGTCGCCCTGTTCGGAGAGGGCGTCGACCAGTCCCGCCGGGAGTTCGACGTCGTCGGTGTCGCCGTCCGGTCCCTCGATGGTGAACGTCTGCGTCTCGACCATGGACACTCCTGTGGCGCGCGCGCTTAAGGTTCTGTGGATGTGGGCCGGCGGAGAATCGGTCGCGGGGTCGCGGGCGGCCCGAACGAGTCCGGGTTAGTCGTCGGACTCGGCGGCGGCGGCGTCGGCAGTCGCCTCGCCCGCGCGCTCTTGCTCTTCGAGGTAGTCGTCGGCGTCGAGGGCGGCCTTGCTCCCCATGCCCGCCGCGGTCACCGCCTGCTGGTAGTGGTAGTCGACCACGTCGCCGGCGCCGAAGATGCCGGGCACGGCCGTGCGGGTCTGCCCGCCGCCGGTCCCGCCCTCGGTCTTGACGTAGCCGTCCTCGTCCATCTCCACGTCGGTGTCCTCGAGGTACGCCGTGTTGGGCGTGTGGCCGATGGCGTAGAACACCGCGCCCGCGTCGAACTCAAACTCCTCGGTCTCGGGGTCGTCGAGCTTGTCCGTGGGGTGACCCTCGGGGTGGCGCACCATGGTCACGTGGTCGACGCCCTCCTCGGGCGTGCCGTGGAGCTCCACCGCCTCGGTGTTGAGCACGAGTTCTATCTCGCCCTCGTCGACCTGCTCCATCACGCGGTCGATCCAGTAGTCCTCCGCGCGGAACTCGTCGCGGCGGTGGACGAGGTAGACGGTGTCGGCGAACTTGGTGAGGAAGGTGGCCTCCTCGCAGGCGGCGTCGCCGCCGCCGATGACCACGATGTCCTCGCCGCGGAAGAACGCGCCGTCGCAGGTGGCACACGTCGAGAGGCCGTAGCCCATCAGTTCGTCCTCGCCGGGGATGCCGAGCGTGCGCGCCGACGCGCCGGATGCCGCGATGAACGCGTCCGCCGTGACGACGTCCCCGTTGGTCAACTCGATGCGGAACGGCCGGGTGTCGTCGTCGACGGACTCGATGACGCCGTTTCGCACCTCGGCCCCGAACCGCTGGGCCTGCTCTTTCATGTTGTTGATGAGTTCGGGGCCGGAGATGCCCTCGGGGAACCCGGGATAGTTGTCCACGTCCGTCGTGAGCGTCAACTGTCCGCCGGGTTCGTCGCCCTCCAGAACGAGCGGGTCGTTGTTCGACCGCGCGGCGTAGATGGCGGCTGTCAGGCCAGCGATGCCGGAGCCGGATACGACGAGTTTCCGGTGTTCGACGGCCTCGCCGTCCGAGTCGTCTATCATACCCGTACGTTCGTGATTGGGTGGTATTTACCTTGCGCTGTCGTACGTTTGGGGGACAACACCGCCGCGTGCCGACGGCGACAGGCTTACGCCCGGGTCGGCACACCCTCCGCTATGCCCGCCGACCTCGGAGAGAAGATCGACCGGTACGAACGCATGCTCGCCGACGCCCTCGACGCCGCGGAGGCCGTCCCGCCGGCCGACACGCCCCTCGGGGACGCCGCCGCCGAGTGCCGCGAGATGGCCGCCTCCTACCTCGAAGACGGGCGGCACTTCCGCGGCGCCGACGACCCGGTGAACGCCCTCGCGGCGTTCTCCTACGGCTACGGGTGGCTCGACGCGGGCGTCAGGATGGGACTGTTCTCGGTGCCCGACGACACCCACCTGTTCACCGTCTGAGCGGCGCGGTGCGCACCGGCGACGCGTCAGGTGAACCGGAACGTCGGCCCGTCGTCGCTGTCCTGCACCTCGACCCCCGCGTCGGCGAGGGCGTCGCGGAGTTCGTCCGCGCGGTCGTAGTTGCCCGCCTCGCGTTCGGCCTCGCGCACGTCCAAGACGAGTTCGACGAGGTCCTCGGCCACGGCCACGTCGCCGCCGGCCGCGGCGTCGCGCCCCAGCGAGAGGCCGAACACGCCGCCGCCGAACTCCTCGAACGTCTCGACGGCCTCCCGGAGGCCGCGGTAGTCGTACTCGTCGCGTTCGGCGTGGCGGTTGACCGCGCCCGCGAGTTCCAGCAGCGCCGCCATCGCCTCGCGCACGTTGAAGTCGTCGTTCATCGCGCGCGCGAACTCCTCGCGCGTCTCCGCGACGGCGTCGCGGAGTTCGTCGTCGACCACCTTGGACCGCGCCTCGACGCTGTCGGCGGCGTCGACGGCCGTCTCGTACGCGCGTTCGAGTCGCTCCCACCGCTCCTCGGCCTCCTGCATCGCCGCCTCCGAGAACGTCTGCTCCGAGGAGTACTCCGCCGAGAGGTAGAACGTCCGGATGACGTCGACCCCCCACCGGTCGAGGGCGTCGTCGACGTAGAAGAAGTTCCCGATGGACGAACTCATCTTCTCGTCGTCGGCCTCCAGCAGGCCGGTGTGGAGCCAGTAGCGCGCGAACTGCTCGCCCGTCGCCGCCTCCGACTGGGCTATCTCGTTCTCGTGGTGGGGGAAGACGAGGTCGTGGCCGCCGACGTGGAAGTCGAGCGTCTCCCCGAGGTGGGTCATCGACATCGCGGAGCACTCGATGTGCCACCCGGGACGGCCCTCGCCCCACGGCGAGTCCCACGTCTCGCCGCAGGGTTCCTCGACGGGGTCGAGGTCCGGAGAGCGGTGCTCGGCCGCCTCCTCGGGCGACACCGCGCCCGCCTTCCAGAGCGCGAAGTCGGCGGGATGGCGCTTCTCCGACCGCTCGCTCGGGTCGCCTTGGGACTCCATCCGCTCGGGGTCCTGATTCGAGAGTTTGCCGTAGTCGGGGAACGAGGTCACGTCGAAGTAGACCGACCCGTTCGACTCGTAGGCGTACCCCTCGTCCACCAGCGTCTCCACGAGGTCGATTATCTCGGGCACGTGCTCCGACACGCGGGGATAGACCTCCGCGCGCTTGAGGTTGAGACCGCGCATGTCGCGGATGACGTTGGCGGTGAAGTGGGCGGCCACCTCCGCCTCGGTGTCGCCCAGACCCTCCTCGCCGACTCGCGCGGCTATCTTCTCGTTCACGTCGGTGAAGTTCTCGACGTGGCGCACGTCGTAGCCGAGGTGAGAGAGCCACCGGTCGACGGTGTCGGCGTGGGTCCAGAGTCGGGCGTGCCCCAGGTGCGCGTCGTCCGAGACCGTGAGCCCGCAGACGTACACCAGCACCTCGTCGCCGCGAGGCTCGAACTCTTCGCGTTCGCCGCTCAGCGTGTTGGTCACGGACAGCGTCATCGCCTCCGGCTAACGCCGGGAGACCTAAAGGTGTTGCAGAATCGAACGTCGCCCGGCCTCAGGCGGACACCGATTCGAGCGCGGCCTCCACCGCGCGCAGCGCCGTCGCGCCGTCGGGTTCGGGCACGACCACCGCCAGCGTGTCGCCCGCCACGCCCGCGGCGTCCACCACCACGCTCTCGGCCGCGAGGCGACCGAGGGCCGCCGCGAGGGCGTCGTCGTCCACGTCGCCCTCCGCGGTCACCGCGGTCATCGACCCGCCCGGGACCACGGCGCGGTCGCCCACGACCACCACCGGGTCGTCCGCGCCGTCCCCGTCCGCCACCTCGTCCGCGAGGCCGACCCCGCGGCGCATCCGCACCCGCGCGTCGCGGGACTCCGTCTCGTAGGCGGGCAGGTCGTCGGCGAACCGCCGGAGGGCCGTGGCCACCGCCTCGTCCTCGCCGTCGAGGCCGAGGAACTCGGCCGCCGCCGTGTAGTTCACCACGCCCGCGCGAAGCGCGTCGAGCAGGAACGGGTGTTCGCGCACCGCCTGCCGGGCCTCTGCCGCGTGAGAGGACATGTGCGGCGCGACGCCCCGCGGGCACAAAAACCCGACGCGCGGCGGCGGGCGACGTGCGTCGGGACGGCCCGCGACCGACGACCACCGTGCCGGCCATCGACCGCCGACCGCCGTCCGCCATCCGCCGACTCTCCACTGCCGACCACCGACCGCCGACCCTTGCTCCGACCCAACTTCGAGCGCCCCGGGTCGTCGTACGATAACGTCTCGCACCATTAACGCCGGGAAATCCCCGAAAACCGGGGTTTACCGAGGCTATAATAAACCCGTACGGGGCGGAAGCCGGTGTCGTGACGCGACGAATCTCACGTCGGAGACTGTTGCAGTCGCTCGGTGCGGCGGGCGCGGCCGGCGTCGCCGGGTGCGGGGCGCGCGGCGACTCCGGTTCCGGGACGGCCGACGGCGGGTCGGCGACCGGTACCGCCGGCGCGACGGCATCGGAGACGGGGACCGAGACGGCGGCGGAGACGGCGACGCCGAACCCGAAGCTGACGGTCCGCGACGACTTCGAGAACCTCGGGGCGTGGACCGCCAGCGAGGGGTCGCTGTCGGCCGCCCCGGCGGCCGCGCAGTCGGGGTCGCAGGCGGCGAAACTCACCGCGCCGAAGTCGACCGGAACCGCCCGCATCAGGCGGTCGGTCGACTGGGACCTGAAGGGCGAGAAGCTATCGCTCGCGGTCGACGTGGCGAGTCCGCCGGACAACGTCGTGGCCACGGTGCGCCTGTTCGCCCCCGACGACTCCCGGAAGGTCGAACTCGGGGAACTGGTGCGCCCCGCGCCCGAACAGGGGTGGTTCCGGATGGACCTCGGCACCCGCCGGATGAGCGGCGTGCCCGACCTCTCGAAGGTCACGGCCGTGGAGGTCGAACTGTCGGGCGCGGGCGAGGGACCCGTGGAGTTCTACGTCGACCGCCTCGTGAGCGTCCCGAAACTCGACACGGGCTACGTGGCGCTCACGTTCGACGACTCCACCGTCTCCCAGTACACGGAGGCGTTCCGCATCCTGCAGAAACACGACCTGCCGGCGACGGTGGCCACAATCACCGACAAAGTCGGGAGCGACGGCCGCCTCTCGACCGACCAGATGAGCGAGATGAAAGACGCGGGGTGGGAGTTCGCGTCCCACACCCACGGCCACACCAACCTCGCCAGCGTCTCGGCCGTCGAGGTACGGAAGGAGTTGGAGACGGCCAAGACGTGGCTCGAAGACCACGGGTTCCAGGCGGGCGCGCGCAGTCTCGTCTACCCCTACGGCGGGTTCGACACCGACGCCGTCGCGGTGGCCGAGAAGTTCCACGACGCGGCCTACCGGTACAACGGGGCCTACAGCGCCGGGAGCGGCCGCGTCCTCGACGCCCACACCGTCTCGCGGGGCAACGCCATCTACCCCGACCGCACCAAGGACATGATGTCGCGCGCGGCCCACTACGACGAACTCGGCGTGTTCGCGTTCCACAAGGTGGGCGACGCGGACGGCCTCACCATCTCCACGTCGGACTTCGAGGACGTGGCGAAGCACCTCGCGGAGTTGGACGTCGAGGTGGTGACGCTCTCGGAGGTGCTCGACGGGCCCGTACCGCTCGCGGGCACGCACTGAACGGCACTACCGGCGTTTTACTCTCGGTCGGCCCGGCGCACCGGGCGTCGCGCCGGCCTCAGCGCACGAGGAAGAAAAGCGCCGCGATGGCGCCGCCGATGACCACGCCGACGCCGAGCAACACGGCGGCGGAGTCGACGAACACGCCCGCGAGGAGCGCTATCAGCACCGCGAAGACGGCCAGCGCCACGACCGTGAGCGTGGCGGGGTCGGGCCGCGAGAACCCACCCTCCGACATCGACTCCGAGAGTGAGGAGACGCCGCCGCCGTTACCCCGGGGCTTCTCCGGTTGCGGACGGCTCAGGTTCTCGTCCACCTCCACGGGCGACTTCTCCTCGACGGGCGGTTCCACCCGGACGGTGACGTACTCCGTCTCCGCGCCGTAGCCGGTGACGACCTTCAGCCGACCGGTCACGGGCGTCGACGCCGGCCGGACGTCCATCCGGACCGACCGCGTGGTCTCGCTCTCGACGTAGTGGTTGCCGGCCTCCAGCGACGCGACCGACGAGAGTTCGTCGTCGAGGTGGAGGTGGACGTGGACCGCCTCTCCCTCGTTGGTTATCTCGACGGTGACGGGTTCCGACGCCGTTATCCTGTCCGCGACGCTCACGCCGTGGAGGCGGTCGCGGTTCAGTACGACGGGGAGCGAGGGAGACACGTGGAACGAGTGGGAGTGGGGTGGGAAAAAGCTTCAGGCCCGTTCTCAGTCGTCGCGCATGTCCGGCGGTAGCATGTTGGGGATGCCGTCCTCGATGGGGTACACCTCGCCGGTGACGGTGCCCACGAGTCGACCTTCGAGTATCTCGTCGCCGTCGCGCTCGTCCACTTCGAGTTCGAGGTCGGACTTGTCGAGGGGGTCACAGAGGATGTCCATCAGGGATTCCTTCATCACTCCGAACGATGGCGCGTTCGACTAAAAAGCGTGTGGGTTCCCCGCTCGCCCGGTCTACGACCCGTTGCCGCCGGTCCGGCGTCCGTCGCCGACGGCGTTCGAACCGCTCGCGGCGCGTCGCCGTCGCGTCGGTCCGTCGGCCAGTTTGCCCGCGGCCAAAGGCCTTTGAGCGTCAGCGGAGAATGAATTAACCGTGACGACGACTACGAAGAATGAGACCGGCGCGAACGAATCGACCGGCGACGGAGCCGACTCGTCCGGAACGGGGCGGAACCCGCCGTCGCTCATCGGACGCCTGCTCTACGGCGGCGTCCTGATATTCACCGGGATGAACCACTTCCAGAACGAGGAGTCCATGGTGGCCTACTCCGAGGCCAAGGGCGTCCCGATGGCCGACCTCGCGGTGCCGTTCTCGGGCGGCCTGTTGCTGTTCAGCGGCCTCTTCCTCATCCTCTGGCGGCTCCCCCGCCTCGCGGCCGGCGCGGTCATCAGCTTCCTCGTGCCCTCGACGCTGCTGATGCACGACTTCTGGGCGGTCGACGAGGAGGAGAAGCAGGCCGAGATGAACAACTTCCTCAAGAACACCGCGCTGCTGGGCGCTGCGTTCGCCTTCCTCAAGCGCGCCGACGAGCAGTAACGACCCGCGGCGCGCCTACGCCTCTTTTTCGAACGGGTTGCGCAGTTCGACCGACTGCGAGCGGTCGGGCCCGACGCCGACGGCGTACACCGGTGCGCCCATCTCGTCGCTGACGTACTCCAGGTACTCGCGACCCGCCTCGGGGATGGCGTCGTAGCCCTCCTCGGCCACCTCGGTCCAGTCCACGTCGGGCCACGGGTCGAACTCCCGGTAGACGGGGTCGCACTCCGCCCACCGCTCCGTGGTGGCGGGGACCGTCGTTATCTCCTCGCCGTCGAGTTCGTAGGCGTGGCCCACGCGCACCTCGTCAAGGCCGGCCAGCACGTCGAGGTGGTTGACCGCGATGCCGGTGAACCCGTTGACGCGCGAGGCGTGGCGGAGCATCGGCATGTCCAGCCACCCGACCCGTCGCGGGCGGCCGGTGACGGTACCGTACTCGCCGCCCTCCTCGCGGATGTAGTGGGCGAGTTCCTCGCCTTCGCCCTCGCCCTGTTCGTCGTAGCCGGGCGTGTCGCCGACGACGCCGCCGAGTTCCGTCGGCAGGGGGCCGCTCCCGACGCGCGTGAGGTAGGCCTTCACGATGCCGACCACTTCGCCGCCGCCGACGACGCCCGGGCCCAGACCGCTCCCCGTCGCCGCGCCGCCCGCCGTCGGGTTCGACGAGGTGACGTACGGGTAGTTGCCGTGGTCGATGTCGATGGTGGTCCCCTGCGCGCCCTCGAACATGAGGTTCCGCCCGTCGTCTATCAGGTCGGCGAGGAAGTCGCCGGCGTTGACGGTCATGTCACCCTCGGCGAGGCGGCGGCCGAACTCACGGTACTCCTCGAACAGGGCGTCGACGTCGAACGCGTCGGGGTCGTCGAGGTCCGCCACGTCGACGCCGTACACGTCCTCGACTATCGCTCGCTTCTGCGGGACGGCGTACTCCAGTCGCTCGCGCAGCACCTCGGGGTCGAGGAGGTCGCCGACGCGGACGCCGCGGCGGCCGGCCTTGTCCTCGTACGTGGGACCGATGCCGCGGCCGGTCGTACCCACCTCGTCGTCGGACTCGCTCTTGGCCTCCTCCTCGATGCCGTCCAGCGTGCGGTGGTACGGCATGATGACGTGGGCGCGCCGCGCCACGCGCACGTCGGGGTCGACGCCGCGTTCGCGGAGGCCGTCTATCTCGTCGAACAGCGTCCGGGGGTTGACCACGCAGCCGTTGCCGAGGACGCCCACCTTGTCCCGGATGGCGCCGCTGGGGACCAGCGAGAGCTTATACTCCGTGCCGCCCTCGACCACGGTGTGACCCGCGTTGTCTCCGCCCTGATACCGGACGACCGCGTCCGCGTCGCCGCCCCACAGGTCGACGAGCGCACCCTTGCCCTCGTCGCCGAGCTGGGACCCGACGATGGTGACGTTCATAGTCGGCGATTCCGGCCGGTTCGCTAAACCGATTACGGTCGCGCGACGAGACGTGTGCACGTTCGTGCGCACAGGTCCGAGTGCCCTCTCGGAGATGGCCACTCACGTGTATCGAACCGCCGTACGTCTATCGAAGTGCTTACTACTCCCACACGAGAAACGTCCGACCGTCGACTCCTTCCGTCGAGTCGTCGGTAGTAACTTTTAAAGCGCACAAAGACAAGTTACCAAATGGCATGATAGACAGACTTGAGAAAGAGGTGGACATGTTGGAGCGCCATCTGCAGGTTCTGAAGATGGTTATCGAGAACGAACCAATCGGCATCGTGAAGATGTCCAACGAGACGGGGTACCCCCACCACAAGGTTCGCTACTCTCTGCGCGTTCTCGAGGAGGAGAACCTCATCGAGCCCTCCAGCCAAGGCGCCATCACGACCGAGCGCACGGCCGAGTTCGTGGACGAACTCGACGAGAAACTCGACGAGATCGTCCAGAAACTCCAGTCGATGAAGATAGAGGACGCGGCCGAGATAGAGAGCTAAACCGACGTTTTCGGGTTCGGCGTCCCGACGCGACGTTTCGTCACGCCGGCATTCGAGCGACGCACGTCTTCTCCTTTCCGCGGCCGAAGCGACGGCTACAGGTCCGGCACGCTGACGTGGAACTCGCGGTTGCGCGCCTCGACCAGACAGAGGTGGTACCCTTGCTTGCGCGCGAGTTTCACGAAGCTCCTGCGCTTGTTACGCGAGAGCAACCCGCCGCCGGTGGCGTCCCCGACGGCGTCCAGCGCGCCGGGTTCGAAGTAGCTCGCGGTCACGTAGAACGCCGCGCCGAGGGTGTCGTGGCTCTCGCCCACGGCGCTCGCGTCCGAGATGAGCGAGGTCACCATCGACTCCGTCGCGGGGTCGCGCGACGTGTTGAGGTCCGCGACGACGAGCGGGTTGCCCCGGCCGTCCCAGAGCACCACGTCGAACGCCTCCTCCTCGCCGCCCGCCTCCTCGTCCTCGGCGTCGCCGACGGGGACCGACACCGTCCCGTCTATCTCCACGCGGTCGATTCGCGGGATGACGTCGTAGAGGTCCTGCAGTTCGCTCCTCGCCCGGGTGGCCTGCACGTCGTACAGCAGGTCCCGGACGACCCACTCCACGAAGCGGTACTCGATGGTATCGCGGAGGAACTCCTCGAACGGCTTGCCGTCGACCCGGAGGCCGTCGGTGTCGAACTGGGTGTGGTGCTCGACGCGGAGGTTGTCGTTCACCTCGTCGCGCCGCGCCCCGCCGCCGTGGGCGTCCTCCAGCGTCGGGTCGGCCTTGCTGTCGTACCGGACGAACAGGTTGGTGCCCGTCAGCGCCTCGGCGGCTGACATCGTCCGGTCCGGCGTGGCCGCCCCCTCGCCGGCCGAGGCTTCCGACAGGCGCGACTCCAGTCGGTCTATCTCGGCTTCGAGTTGCTCCACCCGCGACTGGAGGCGTTCGGCCTCCTCGCGGTACTCGTCGCGCTCCGCTTCGAGTTCGTCCCGCTCGGATTCGAGGCGCTCTCGGGCCGCCGTCGCCTCCTCCAGTCGCTCGCGGAGGTCGGCGGTCGACGAGTCGTCGGTCTCCGCCGCCTCCGCGTGCGAGGCGGCCGCCGACGCGGACGCCGACTTCGCCCCCGACCGGGAGCGAGAGCGGGAGGCCGACGTCTCGGATTCGGTCTCGGACGCGGACCCCGACCGGGACACCGATTTCGGCGGCGACGGGCGCTCGCGTCCGCGTTCGGGGGCCGACGCGTCGCGCTTCCGGCGCTTCGCCTCCGTCGCGGCGGCGGCGCGTCCGCCGCTCGCCGCGTCGGCGCGGCCCTCCTCGGACTGCGTGGGGTCGAGCGACGGGATGGCGCGCGCCTCGCGCCACTCCTCCTCCTCGGAGAACACGTCGTCGTCGGCCGCGGCGGCCGCCTCGGCGGACGCCGGGTCCCGGTCCCGCTTCCGACTCCGCTCCGGGCGCGGGCCGGCCGCGCCGTCGTCGGTCGCCGCCTCGGCCACCGCCTCCGTCGGCGGGGTGTCGGCGTCGGCCGCGTCGGCGGGGGCGTCGGTGTCGGCCGTCGGTTCCGGGGCAGTTTCACCCGCCGACTCGTCTCTCGCCGGACCGGGGTCCGCCGCTTCGGGGTCCGCCACCCCGGCCTCCGCCTCCGACGCGGCGGGGTCGGCCTCGCCGCCCGCCGACACGTCGGCGTCGTCCCCGTCCTCGCCGCCGAACGTCACCGCGGCCGTCTCGTCGGCCGCGTCGTCGTCGGCCGTCGGCTCGGGGGCGTCGCTCTCGTCCTCGCCCGCGCCCGCCGACGCGCCGTCCGCTTCGTCCGCCGGGGCGGAGCGCTCGGCGGACGCGGCCGTCGGTTCGGGGTCGGGCTCCGGCTCCGGTTCCGGTTCGGGCGCGTCGGGGAGTTCGACGATGTCCACGTCCACGTCGACCACCTCGTAGATGCCGACCTCGTCGTCCGCGCGTTCGAACGCCTCGTCGCCGGTCAGCAGGCGGCGACTGTTGCCCACGAACGCGACGCTCATCGACTTGCCGCCGTAGTAGACCACGTAGTAGTCGCCCGAGAGAACGTTCTCCGAGAGGCGCACGTAGCCCGTGAAGTTGCCGGAGCGGAGCGTCTCGTCCGCCTCTCCGAGCGACATCTCCTGCGTGTAGTACTTGGCCTGCGTCTCGCCGCCGCGCTCCTGCATCGCGTACAGGAGCGGCAGAGCGGAGTCCGGCGCCCGGTACGCAGTCAGGTCGGCGCCCTCGAAGTCCTCGACGGTCCCCTCGAAGACGCCCACCACGCGTCCGTTGAGCGCGAACGCCCACGCGAGGCCGTCGGTGACCGCACCGGTGAATCCGGCGTCGGCGAGGTCGTGTAGACCGCGGTAGCCGTCCCCGACTGCGACCGTCTCCCAGTCAGTCACCGCGTCGATTGTCTCGCTGTCCATTATGCTGGTGTATCACAGGATGCGAATCAAATACTTTCCGGAGACATGTATGTCCGCGCGCGACGAACGACCCTATCAGTCTAGCCCCGGCGCGGGTTCGCCTGCCTTCGCAGGCGTGTCACTTCTGAGCGTCGCGGCCCGATATCTGCACATGACGGACGTACCCGACGTGAACGCGGTCGAGACGTCCGACGACTACCGACACGTCCAGTTCCGCGACCCCGACGAGTTCGAGACCATCCGCACGCCCGACTGGGCGGCGAACGCGGCCCGGTCCGTCTCGGAGGGCGCGGAGGTCCGGACCGGCAAGGAGGCGGACGGCGACGACTGGAAGGTCCAGAGCGTCCTCGTCGACAAGCACGTCGCCGAGGACACCGCCCGCGACGAGGCGAAGGAGATAGTCGAGAAGATAGAGTCCTGACGTCAGCCGTCGGCGTCGGCGGCCGTCCCGTCGTCGCCCGCGTCGCTCCCGTCCTCCTCGTCGTCGGCGAAGACCACGGACTCGACGACTCGCCGTTCGCCGTCGACGTACTTGTAGGTCGTGTCGGAGTCCTCGTCCTCGGTCCGGCGGTGAGAGCCGTCGCAGAATGGGTACTCCTCGCTCAGGCCGCACATGCAGACGGCCACGTCGCCCTTCTCGGGGTCTACGTCCTCGGGTCCGAGCTTTCGCGGCCCGGTCGCGGCGTGGGTGACCTCACGCGCCATGCGGGTCACTCCGCCCCCGACGCGGAAAGGTCCTGTCCTCACCCCGACCGCCGGTCGGCGGCGGCCGCGAGTCCGAGGAGGAGCAGGTACGCCGCGAGACCCGAGACGAGGGCTGTCAGCGCCGCCGCGCCGACGAACGCCACGCCGGCGGCCGCCGCGGCGACGGCGGCGACGACGCTCCCGGCCTGTACCGCGGGACGAGACCACACCCGACGGACTCGGTCGGCGCGCAGAGAGAGCAGGGCTTCGAGCGCGAGTGCCCCGGCCGCGCCCGCCGCGGCCGCCGCGGGCGAGGCGGGAGCGTCGGAGAGGACGGCGGCGACGGCGGCGGGGACGAGAACGGACGCGGCGAGAGCGGCGTCGCGGCGGCGGCCCATGGTCCGGAGTCGGTCGGCGGGCTTTTAGCCCCCTCGGCAGAAGCGAGAGACATGGCAGCGACGGGTCGGGGCGACGGGTTCTCGATCGCCCGCCGCCGGGTCGTCTACTATCTCGTCGGCGCGTTCCTCGTCATGGTGGCGTACGCGCTCGCCTACCGGTACGCGATGGCGGCGTTCGAGGGGCGGCAGGTCGGGTTCCTCCACGCCTTCCACATCGTGGTCGAGACGTTCACGACCACGGGCTACGGCGAGGACGCCGGCCTGTGGACCTCGCCGGCGATGAAGGCGTTGATGATAGCGATGCAGTTGACCGGCGTCACGCTCGTGTTCCTCACCTTCCCCCTCTTCCTGGTGCCGCTGGTCGAGGAGGCGCTGGCGACCGACCCGCCGGTCGAGACGGACCTCACCGGGCACGTCGTGGTGTGTTCGTTCACGCCGACGGGGGAGGTGCTGGTGGACGAACTCGACTCGATGGGCGTCGACTACGTCGTGGTGGAGTCGGACCGTAACCGAGCCGAGAAACTCCACTCTGAGGGCTACACCGTGGTTCACGGCGACCCCGAGTCCGTGGAGACGCTGGAGCGGGCGGGCGCGACCGACGCGATGGCGCTGGTGGCCGACGCCGACGACGAGACCAACGCCAGCATCGTGCTCTCGGCGCGCGAGGTGGCGAGAGACCTCCGCGTCGTCAGCCTCGTCGAGGACGCGACGCTCGCGGACTACCACCGCTACGCGGGCGCGGACCGCGTGGTGTCGCCCCGCCGCCTCCTCGGCGAGAGCGTGGCGTCGAAGGCCGCGCCCTCCATCTCCTCGAACCTCGGCGACGCCGTCGAGATAGGCGAGGACTTCGAGATAGTCGAACTCCTCGTCCAGCGGGGCAGCAGCCTCCAGGGTACTACCATCGCCGAGAGCGGCGTGGCCGAACGCGGCATCAACGTCATCGGCGCGTGGTTCCGCGGCGTGTTCGTGAGTCCGCCCGCGCCGGACGACGTCATCGACGAACACACCATCCTGCTGGTGGCGGGACGCGAGGAACGCCTCGAACGCCTCCGCGACCTCACGCTCTCGAAGGCCCGGCGCTACCGCCGGGGCAAGGTCGTCGTCGCGGGCTACGGCGAGGTGGGGTCCACCGCCAGCGACATGCTGGTCCGGGCGAACGTGCCGAACGTCGTGGTGGACGTCGAGGACAAACCGGGCGTGGACGTGGTGGGCGACGCCACGGACCAGAAGACGCTCGACGCCGCCGACGTGCCAGAGGCCCGGAGCGTGGTGCTCGCCCTCGACGACGACACCACCGCCATCTTCGCCACCCTCGCCATAAAGCAGGTGGCGCCCGACACCGAGGTCATCGCGCGCGCCAACGACCCCGAGAGCGTCTCGAAACTCTACCGCGCGGGCGCGGAGTACGTCCTCGCGCGGCCGACCGTGAGCGGGCGGATGGTCGCGTCGCACCTGCTCGACAAGGAGGTGCTCGCGCCCGAGTCCCAGTTGGAGATAGTGCGGACCCGCGCGCCCGCACTAACGGGACAGAGCCTCGCCGACGCCGACGTGCGGGCCCGAACGGGCTGTACCGTCATCGCCGCCGAGCGCGACGGCGAACTCGTCACGGACGTGGGGCCGGAGTTCGTGGTCCGACCCGACGACGAACTCGTCGTCGTCGGCACCGACGCCGACATCAACCGCTTCAACGAGTTCGTCGGGTGAGCGCCGCCACGTCACGAGGTCACACACTTTGGTTGCCGCTATCACGGTCGGTGCGACGACCGGCCGCGTAGATACGCTCGCACACTTATATCCGGAATACGGCCGTGAAACCACACACGGTGCAAATATCGTACTCTGGAATAGGTCGGATAAGATACGCTCTCCGACCCGTATAGAGGCAGAATATGCCTATACCTATGACATAAGTAGGTCGAGCGTATCAGGGGGCACATGGAGCTGCGCCGGTTGTCAGAGTCGTACTCGTCGCTCGACCGCGGTTGGAGAGCGTGCCTGTTGGCGGCGTCGATCGTGCTGATCGAGCTCATCGTCGTCGCCGTATGAGTGTCGGCCTCGGAGAGTCGCTCCCCGGGGTCGCCCTCCTCGCCGCCGTCGCCCTGACGGCTCACCTCCTGGGGGGCGCGGTGTCGCTCCTGTCGCCGCTGGTGTTCGCCATCGCCATCGGCGTAGTAGTGTTCAACGCGGTCGACCTGCCGAGTCGCGTCGAGACGGGCGTCGCCCTCCACTCGTTGTTCCTGGAGACCGCTATCGTCCTCCTCGGCGCCAGCCTCTCGGTCGAGGCGGTGGTCGCCGTCGGACCGCTCCTCGTCGCGTTCGTGGTCGGCGTGGTCGCGTTCGGGCTCGTGTCGGTCGGCGCGCTCTCCCGGCTGGCCGGCCTGACCGACCGGACGGGCACGCTGCTGGCGGCGGGGGCCAGCGTCTGCGGGGTCTCGGCCATCGCGGCCGTCGCTCCGGCGTGCGACGCGCGGGACTCCCAGATCGCGCACGCCGCCGCGACCATCCTCCTGTTCGACGCCATCACGCTCGTCGCGTTCCCCGCGGTCGGCCGGCTCCTCGACCTCGACGCCCGGTTCTACGGCGTCTGGATCGGTCTCTCGATGTTTTCGACTGGCCCGGTCGCCGCCGCGGGGTTCGCCCACTCCGCGGCCGCGGGGCGGTGGGCGACGATGACGAAACTCGCCCGCAACTCGCTCATCGGCGTCGTGGCGGTGTGGTACTCGCTCCGCGGCGGCGGCGACGGCGGCGGAGCCCCCGCCGGCGATCACTCCGTGGGGCGCGTCTGGTCCGACTTCCCGAAGTTCCTCGTCGGTTTCGTCGCCCTCGCGGCCCTCACCAACGTAGGGCTCCTCCCGGCCGCGGCCGTCGACGCGATTCGGACGACGTCGGACGCGCTGTTCCTACTGGCGTTCGCCGGGCTGGGGGCCGAGCTCCGGTTCGACGAGATACGGGCGGCCGGCGCGGTCCCGTTCGCGGTCGTCGGCGCGTACCTCCTCCTCGGGAGCGGCGTGGCGTACGGACTCGTGTCGCTCCTCTTCTGACCCGGGCGGCGCGGCCGTGATTCGCGCGACCGAACAGGGGGGTCCGGCGTACCTGTCCCGGACCGACCCCGAGTCCGGCGGCTGACGGCGGCGGGCGGCCGCGGTCACGCCGACGCGTCCACCCGGACGGAGCGGCGTAGGGCAGGGCGAGGAGGCCAGTGACGCGGGGTGACGCGAGTCGGGACACGCGAGGGAACGAGAAGGCGGTGTGCAGTCGAGCGGTCGATGATTCGAGCGTTGACGCCGACGGTCAGCTAGTCGGCGTTCCGACGACGGCCCCGACGTAGAGCACGACGACGAGGAATATCCAGACCACGTCGACGAAGTGCCAGTACATCGAGGCGGTGCTGACCGAGACGTGACGCTCGGCGGAGTACTGGCCCATCAGCGCGCGGACGGTGACGATGCCGAGGAGCACCGCGCCGAGCGAGACGTGGAGGCCGTGGAGGCCGGTGAGGCCGAAGAAGGCCGACCCGAACACGCCGGTGGTGAGCGTGAAGTTCGTGTGGATGATGAACTCGTAGTACTCGTACACCTGTCCGCCGATGAACACCGCGCCGAGGAGCAGCGTCACGAGGAGACCGAGTACGAACCCGCGGCGGTCGTTCTGCCGTATCTTGACGTGCGCCCAGTGGAGCGTGAAGCTGGAGGCCACCAGTATCGCCGTGTTGGCGAGCACCAGCGAACTCACGAGCGGCGGCAGGTTCTCGGGCGGCCACGCGCCGGCCCGGATGAAGAAGTAGTAGGTGAACACCGCCCCGAACGTCGCCAGTTCGGAGCCGAGGAACGCGAGCATCCCCCACCGAAGTTTGTTCTCGCTGTGGTGGTCGGCCCCGCGCGACCAGAAGTGGCTCACGAACGCGTGGTAGAGCCAGCCGTAGATGCCGACGAGGAACAGACCGACGCTCCCGACGAAGACGGCCGGTCCCCACATCTGCCCCACGACGCCCTCCTGAGCGAGGACGTACAGCGCCGCCCCGAGGTAGAGGCCGCCGCCGCCGACGGCGGTGACGAAGGGCCACCAACTCGCCTCGCCGAACCCGCGCGGCCAGTCCTCGACCGCCGGCAGGTGGTGGCCGCCGTGGCCGCCGTCGTCTCCGTGCTCTTCCGTTTCCGTACTCATGCGCGGGGATAGCGAACCCACCAGTAAAAAACCCTCTAACTTCGCCCGGCGGTCGACGGGCGTCGGCGCGGGTGGGCGAACCGGCGGACGGGCGGTCGGCCGCCTCGCCGGCCCGCCGCGCGTCGTCGTTTCGGAAGGTACTCGTGTCCGTCCCACCAACCGCCGCCGACGCGATGACGCCGGACCGCCGCCGACCGGCCGCGACGCTCGCGGCCAGCGCGCTCGCGCTCGCGGCCAGCGTCGCTCTCGTCGCGGGACCCGTCGCGGCTCACACCGGGAGCCTCGGCGGGTCGACCCGCGAATCGCTCGCCGTGCCGACGTGGCTGTTTCTCGCGACGGGCGGCGGCGTCGTGGGGGCGTCGT
Source organism: Haloferacaceae archaeon 50 (assembly GCA_046097085.1). GTDB lineage: Archaea > Halobacteriota > Halobacteria > Halobacteriales > Haloferacaceae. Next base: position 1,719,483 of record CP175567.1, read on the forward strand.
TCCTGCTGGCGAGTTTCGTGACCGACCGCGGGTTCCTGAACTCGCTCCACTCGTGGGGGCGCACCGCCTCGCTCCCCGTGGGAGCGCTGCGCGCCCTCGGCCGCCTGCTCGGACTCGTCGGCCTCGGCGCCGTGCTCTACTTCGGGTTCACCTCGCTCACACTGTTCGGCGTGCCCGCGCCGGTGACGCCGTACCGCAACCTCGCCATCCTCGTCGTGTGGGTGGCGTGGTGGGGTGGATACGTCGCCACCACCTACCTCGTTGGCGACACGTGGCCGGCGATAAACCCCTTCCGCACGCTGTCCGAGGCGCTCCCCTCTCTCGACCGGGAGTACCCCGAGCGACTCGGCGCGTGGCCGAGCGTCGTCGGCCTCCTCGCCCTCGTCTGGGTGGAGGTGACGAGTCCGCTGGCCGACGACCCGGACCTGCTGGCGGGCGTCGTCGTCGCCTACGGCGCGGTGACGCTCCTCGGCGCGGCGGCGTTCGGAACCGACCGCTGGTTCGAGACGGTCGACCCCGTGGCGCGCCTGTTCCGCTACTACGGCCACGTCGCGCCGGTCCACCGGACCGACGACGGCCTCCGCCTCCGCCTCCGCCTCCCCGGGTCGGGGCTCACGGGGGAGCGACTCGTGACCGGCCGCGACGAGGTGGCGTTCGTGGTCGCAGTACTGTTCGTGACGACGTTCGACGGCTTCGTGGCCACGGGCGTCTGGGCCTCGTTCGCGCGGGCCGTCGTCGGCGCGGGCGTGCCGGCCCTCCTCGTCTACCTCGCGGCGTACCTCGTCGGGTTCGTCGGGTTCTACGCGGCGTTCGTCGGCGCGGCGCGGACCGCCCGCCGCACCGCGGAGACGTACCTCGCGTCCGACTACCTCGCGCGCCGGTTCGCCCCCTCGCTGCTCGCCATCGCCGCCGGCTACCACCTCGCGCACAACCTCGGCACGTTCCTCGTCCTCCTGCCGACGCTCCTCTCGGTGGCGGCGTCGCCCGCGTCGCCCCCGCAGAACCCGCCCCAACTCGCCGGTCTGCCGGGGTGGTTCGGCGGCCTCGAACTCGCGTTCGTCCTCGTAGCTCACCTCCTCGCCGTGTGGGTGGCCCACGGTACCGCCTACGACCTGTTCCCCGGGCGTATACAGGCCGTCAAGAGCCAGTACGGCGTCACGCTGGTGATGGTGGGGTACACGATGCTCAGCCTGTGGATAGTCTCGGAACCGTACGTCGCCCCGCCGTTCGTCGCCTCCTGAACACAATGAGTGACACGGACACGACCGACGCGAGCATCGACCGCGCGGACGACGCGGAGTCGGACGCACGCGCCGAAGCGGACGCGGACGACGACGCGCGGACGGGCGCTTCGGCCGCGTCGCTCCGAGTCGCCGCCGAGACGGACGTGCCGCCCGGCGAGGAGACACACGACTGCGGGCGGTGCGGCCGGCCGTTCGCGCGCGAGGAGTTGCTCGTCCTCCACCGCGGACTCGCCCACTACGACGACCTGACGGAGGCCGAACGGGAGGCGTTCCGGACCGCCTACGACGCCGAGTCGGCCGACATCCGCCGGTTCCGCATCGCGGCGCTGGGCGGGTTGGTGCTGCTCTACTTCGGCTTCCTGCTGGCGTACGCGACGTTCGCCTGAGTCGGTGGGCGCGAGAGCGGCGGGCGGACGCGGGGGGCGGTCACTCGGCCTGCGGCGAACCGAGGTGGAACGGGCGGCGGGCGATGCTCTCGCGGAGGTCCGCCAGCGACTCCCGCCCGTGTCCGTCGCCGTCGGTCATCGACGCGATGACGGCGAACACCTCCTTCCGGGACACCTTCACGTCCGACGAGGAGAGGGCGTCCTCCGGGCGGGCCACGAGTTCGCGGAGCGTCCCGACCGAGAGCAGGAACGGGATGGCCCACGCGGCGTGGGTGTTGCCGTCCGTGGTCGGCACGTGTTCGAGGTAGGTCTGGGCCGGGTCGAGGAAGCCGCGGGCGTGGTCGGCGGTCCGGCGGACCACCGCCGTCGCGCCACCCCGGTGTTCGGGGTCGATGAGGTCCTCCTGCGGGACGCCCTCGTCGTCCAGCCACTCCGCCGGGAGGTAGACGTTGTTCTCCGCGGTGTAGTCGTCGTGGACGTCCTTGGCGATGTTGACCAACTGGAGCAGGAGACCGAACTCCTCGGCGCGGTCGTAGAGGCGGTTCCGGCGCTCGCTGTCCACGTCGCCACGCGTCACGAGGTTGGTGATGAGGTTGCCCACCGTGCCGGCGGCGTAGTAGCAGTACTCCTCCAACTCCTCGCGCGACTGGATGCGGAGGCCGCCGGTGTCCTGGTATCGCTCGACGAACATCGCCATCCCGTCGACGAGTTCGCGCACCGGCGGCGTGATGGCCCGGCGCACGTCCGGCGAGAACTTCTCGAACGTGCGGACCACGCGCGGCGCGTCCGCGACCACCTGCCAGTCGTCGTCGCGGTCCTCCGGCGCGGGGAGGTGCGGCGACACGGCGTCGGCGAACGCCTCGGCGTCGTACTCGTCGTCCGGGTCGAGCGCCCGGTCGTACAGTCGTAGGAGGCGGGCCTGTTCGGCGGGCCGGATGCCCTCCGCGTCCTCTACCGTGTCGGCTATTCTACACAGCAGATACCCCACGCAGATGTAGGACGACATGGGTTCGTCGAGCATGTCCACCGTGATGGCGAATGTACGAGAGACGCCCTGGACGGCTTCGTGGCACCACGCGAGGTCCGCGTCGGCGCCCGGGTCCGGCGGTCTATCGGCAGCGTGTCGAGACATTCGGAGTGATTCCACCTTAGGGTAGGGGGTACAAAAAGTATCATGGGCGTAATCCGGGTCTGTCGTCGGCGCGCGGTCAGGAAGCGCCGTTCGCGGGCGTTCGTCCCGTCGGGTTCGGCGCCCGCCCCGCGCGGTGCGTCGGTTCGGTTCCGCCGCGCCGGCGCGGGTCGCCCGGTGGTGAAAACCTATACCCGTCACCGTCGAAGTCACCGGCATGGACTTCGGACTGACCGCCGAGCAGAAGCAGATCCGCGACATGGTCGCGGAGTTCGTCGACGAGGAGGTGCGCCCGCGCGCGGCGGAGATAGACGAGACGGACGAGTTCCCGCGCGACCTGATAACCGAGATGGCGGACCTCGGCCTGATGGGGATGCCCTTCCCCGAGGAGTACGGCGGCGCGGGACTGGACTACCACTCCTACGCCATCGGTCTGGAGGAGATAAGCCGCGGGAGCGGCGGTCTGGGCACGGTGGTCGCCGCCCACACCAGCCTCGCCGGCAACATGGTCTACGAGTTCGGCGACGAGGACCAGCGGGAGTCGTACCTGACGCCGATGGCCGAGGGCGACGATATCGGGGCGTTCGCGCTCTCGGAGGCGGGCGCGGGCAGCGACGTGCCCGCGATGGACACCGTGGCGACGGCCGACGGCGACGAGTACGTGGTCGACGGCGGCAAACTCTGGACCTCGAACGGGTCCGTGGCCGACACCGTCGTGGTGTTCGCCAAGACGGACCCCGACGCCGGCCGGGACGGCATCTCGTCGTTCGTGGTGCGCCCCGACGAGGACGACGGCTTCCACGTCGAGGGGACGGAGAAGAAACTCGGCGACAAGGGGTGTCCCACGGCCGAACTCCGGTTCGACGACATGCGCCTCCCCGCGGACCGGCGCCTCGGCGAGGGAGGGGATGGGTTCGTACAGGCGCTCAAGACGCTCAACGGCGGGCGCATCACCATCGCGGCCCGCGGCGTCGGCATCGCGCGCGCCGCCCTCGACGACGCTCTCGCGTACGCGCAGGACCGCGACCAGTTCGGCCGCCCTATCGGCGACTTCCAGGCCATCGAGCACAAACTCGCCGACATGGACACCGAGTTGCAGGCCGCGAAGATGCTGATGCACCGCGCCGCCGACCGCAAGATGCGCGGCGAGGACTACGTGAAACACGCGGCGCAGGCCAAACTCAAGGCCAGCGAAGTCAGCCGCGAGGTGGCAAACGAGGCGATACAGATACACGGCGGCTACGGCTACACCAAGGACTTCTCGGTCGAACGCTACTACCGCGACGCCAAACTCAACGAGATATACGAGGGCACCAGCGAGATACTGCGCAACACTATCGCCGACCAACTGAAAGCCGACCGGTGAGGCGACGCGGCACGGCGCGATGCGACGCGACGTGACGGCCGGCGTGAACGTCCGACACCGCGGTCCGCATCGGAGGCGGAACCCGACGACTCAAGTCCGCGCGCCCGGAACCGACGCGCATGAGCGACGACGCCGACACCGCCGACGCCGCCGACCCGACGACGGCCGCGGCGGGCGACGTGACCGCACGCTACCGCGAGACGGACGCCGAACGCCTCCTCGTGTTCGACCGCGAGGGGCGCAGTGCGGCCGTCGCCCAGAACCGGGAGGGCTACGCCATGCTCAAGGTGCGCCCGACCGCCGACGGCGACGAACTCGAACGCTACTACGGGTTCGACATGGCCCTCGACCACGCCGCCGAACTCCTCGGCGTCGGGGTGAACGACCTGCCGGTGCCCGACGCGGCGGCGGACATGGGGATGTAAGGGGGGCGGCCGGCGTCACCGCCAGTAGAACTTCGGCCCGAGGAACAGGTACGCGAGCGACAGGAAGAGGAGGCCGAACGCGAACACCTCGCCCGGGTCGCCCCGCAGGAGGATGGCGAGCGCCTGCACCACCCCCATCACGAGGGCGTCCTGTGCGTGGAGGTCCGGGTACGTGATAGTCGTCACCATCAACACCGCGAGGAGACCGGTCAGACCGACGAGGACACTCGCGGAGACGAACCCCGCGAGGACGCCCGCCGAGAGCACCGTGGCCGCGAGCGTGGTCTGGACGCCCTGCGTCTCCGAGCCCTTGTCGTAGGCGGTGTAGAGGCCGAGTCGGACCACCGCCATCGCCACGAACAGGGCGGGCAGGGCGACGCCCGCGGCGTAGCGTGCGGGCGCGCCGCCCATCGGCCACGCCTCCGCAGCGACCGTGGCCACCAGCAACGCGGGCGCGACGCCGAAGGAGGCCACGTCCGCGAGCGAGTCGAGGTACTCCCCGGCGGGCGTGCTCCCGACTTTGCGCGCCACCACGCCGTCGAGGCCGTCAGCGATGGCCGCGAGCAGGATGACGCGGGCGGCGAGGCGGGGGTCGACGGTGGCCGCGACGGCCGCGAGGAAGCCGAGCGCGGCGTTCGACACCGTGACTGCGTCGGCCAGACCGAGTCGGCCCACGAACCGGGGTTTCATTCCTACACGTCGGATATCCGACGGGGGCTTTACGTTTTTATATCCCGCGAGGCGCGCCCGGCGAATCGGGTCGCCTTTATCCGTGGCGCTCGGAGGTGCGGGTATGACTCGCCATCGGACCGAGTCGGCGGCGGAGCGCCGGTACGCGTCGCGGCGGGCGCTCCTCGCCGGCCTCGGCGCGTCGGTGCTCGGGGGGCTGTCGGGGTGTACCGCGCTGTCCTCCGGCGGAGGCGGCGGCGAGAAGTCCTACGACGTCGGCATGACCTCGCAGGCGTTCCGGCCGCCGGAGGTCACGGTGAGCGTCGGCGACGAGGTGGTCTGGAAGAACACGAGCGTCCGCAACCACTCCGTGACCGCCTACGGCAAGTCGATACCCGAAGAGGCGACGTACTTCGCCTCCGGCGGGTTCGAGAGCGAGAACGCGGCGCGGAAGGCGTGGCGAGACGGCCTCGGCGGCGTCCTCAAGAGTGAGGACACCTACAAGCACACGTTCGAGGTGCCCGGCCGCTACGGCTACTTCTGCATCCCGCACGAACAGGCGGGCATGGTCGGTACCGTCGTCGTCGAGGAGTGACGTCGCGTCGACGACGCGCGCTCTCGGTCTCGCCGTCGGTCCGTCGGTGACGGCACCGTCGACGGCGGTCACCCGGCAGACGCGTGGCTGGTGCGTCGGCGTCGTCGAAGAAAAGTTCGGAATCGGTGCCGAACGGAGTCGGCGTCGGGTCGGCGTCGAACGCCGAGGGGCGTTCCGGTTACTCGCCCTCGACCGCGACGTCCTCTTGGTCGACGTCGACGGCCGCCTCCTCTTCCGCCTCGACCTCTTCGGGGTGGGCTTCGAGGGTCATCTTCTGGATCTCCACCCGGCGGAGCGGGTAGATGGTCTTCGCCTCGCCGTAGATGGCCGAGGAGAGGCGTCCGCCGACCACGCTGTCGACTATCTGCTCGAACGTGCGCTCCTCGGCGGCCTCCTCGACGAGATCGATCATCACGCGCCGGATGGCGTGTTCCTGACTCCGGTCGGCCTTCTTGGTGGTGAACGCCACCGGCTGAATCTGGACGCGGTAGTCGTCCGTCGTCAGCACCGTGATGTTCGCCTCTATCTTCGAGGCGCCGCGGCGCACGAGGCTCCGCAGGTAGTCGCGCGTGAGTTCGTGCTTCACGAACTCGGTGTACGCGGAGTCGCTCGCCACGTCGTTCACCTTGAAGGTGAGTTTGGTGTTGTTCGACCCTTGGTCGTCTTCGAGTTCGCCGAGGGTCACTTCGATGGTGCGTCCCTGCACCTTCTCCGGTTCGTCTGCGACGGTCTCGCCCAGATCCGCCCGGTCGAACTGCTCGGGCGCGATGAGGGTGTACCATCGCTTGCCGCGCTTCTGCTTCGAGACTGATCGTTCACTCATTGTTGTCGTATGGGGTTTGTCGTGCTGTCCGTGCGACGGTCTCCGCGACCATCAGGTTCACCACGTAGTCGTCGACCGTGGCCTGCAGGCCGCCGGTCGTCTCGCGCGCCACGTCGGTCACGACCGCGTCGCCCTCGACCCGCGTCCGGATGGACTCGGTGTTGTCGGGGCGAATCGCTGCGGCGACGACCGCCGCTTCGTCGTGTTCCGTCCGTATCCGCGCGCGTCTGCGCTCGCTTCCGTCGCCGGGGGCGTCCGGGCCGGGCGCGTCGCGTCCGGTCCCGGTCATAGCTGCCCCCGGAACGCCGTGATGAACCGCGATACCTCCGCGCGAAAGCGCGCCTCGCCGCGACGGGCGTCGCCGTAGCCCGCCGGGGCGTCGTCCGCGTCACCGTCGTCGCTCTCCTCGCCGTCGACCGCGTTCGCGTCCGCATCCGCGCCGGCGCTCTCGGGTCGCCCCTCGCCGTCGAGTTCCGCGACGGCGTCGCGGGCGACGCGCCCGAGAGACCGGTCCTCGACGCTGGCGGCGGCCGCCGCGCCCTCAGTGACGACGAGGGCCACGGGTTCCGGCGACCGGAAGTCCCGCAGGAGGCGGGCCGCGGTGGCGAGTCGCCCCGCGTCCGCGCCCTCGCTGTCGACGCGCGCGACGAACAGGCCGTCGTACCGGCCGGTGGTCGCGTCGCGCAGGAGGGTGTGGGCCGCCAGCGCGTGGTCGCGCCACGCGCCGAGCGCCGGAATCCGGGCGTCGTGCCCCAACGCCAGCGCCACGCCCGTACCCGACCGCTCGCGCGCCACCGCGTCGAGCACGTCGGCGTAGCCGCCGACCGTCTCGAACGGCGCGTCGGGCGTCGCGTAGGGTCGGAGCGCGCGTTCGACGCTCGCGGCCGCCCGCGGGGTCGCGCCCTCGGCGGCCGCCGTCTCGACGGCCGCGACCGAGGCGACCCGACGGTGAGCGTCGTCGTCGAGCGACTCCGGGAGCGCCAAGTCGGCGAGCAGCGCCGTCGTCGCCTCCACGTCGCCCGAGAAGGGCGCGTGGAACAGCGTCGAGTGGGCGAGGCCGTCGCCGAGGTCGGCCGTCGGAACGGCGACGCCCGGCCGACGCGTCACGGCGTCGGCGTCCGCGGCGGCGTCGAGCACCGCGTCGCTCCCGTCGCCGCCCGGGACCGACCCGGCGGCGACGACGCCGGCCAGCCCCAACACGGGGTCGGGGTCGCCCCCGAGTTCTCGCGCCGCGTCGAACGCCGCGACGCTGGCGGGTGTGGCGCCGCCGCCGATGGCCGCGTCCGCCGCGCCCGCGTCGGTCACGTCGTCACCGGCCGCGCCGTCGCCGACGAGGACGGTGACGCCGTCGTCCGCCGTCGGGTCGGGCGTGAGGTCGGGCGTTACGCGAACTTGGAACGGCGTGCCGGCGTCGCGGAGCGCCCGTGCGAGGATGCCGCTCGCGGCGAGGGCGTCGCCGTCGGCGCGCGCGACCACCCGGACGAACCGGGCGTCGCGCAGCACCGCGGCTAGCTCGCCAGCGGGGACGTCCTCGTCGGCGGTGCGCGCTCTCGACATCGGCGCTTACTCTTCGAGGAGTTCGACGGCCACGTCGTAGCTGTACGTGAAGTCCTCGTCGAGTTCGTCGCCCCGGTAGTAGTTCACGAGGCGCCGTATCTTCGACTCGGTGTTCTGGAGCGCCCGCCGGTTCTGCGCGTCCTGGGGGTGCTCCTCGACGTGTTCGCGCAGGCCGACTGCCCGCTCCATCAGATTTCGGAGGTCCTCGGGCAGGTCGCCCTTGGCGTCGTTCTCCTCGAGAATCTCGGTGACCTTCTTGCCGGTCGCCAGTTTCACGTCGGGGACGGGCGTGCCCTTCACGCCCTCGTCGCGGAGTTTCAGGCCGATGACCGCGGGGTCGTGGCCCTGTTCCGCGAGTTCGACGACGCGCTCTTCTATCTCGTCTGCGTCGACGTCGCTCCACTCCGGGGGTTCGTCTGCCGCCGGGCGGTCCGAACCGGACTGCCCGCGACGGCGGGTGTGCATTCGTGCCATATGTGAGATTGGAACTGCACAGACCGCAGGATAGCCCTCGGCGCGAGCGTGTGCGCCGCACTACCGCAATCCCGAGTCCTCGCGGACGAGTCAGATTTGCGGCTGTGCTGTTCCCGTCCGAAGGGAGCGGTGGCCGCAGGATAACCGTTTCGACTCGCGGGTGGGCGAATTCGAAGACCTTATAACGCTCTCCGGGGTAGGTCTGGTTGCGTTCGAGGGCTCGTAGATCAGCGGTAGATCACTCCCTTGGCATGGGAGAGGCCCCGGGTTCAAATCCCGGCGAGTCCATAGCCTTCTCACCCAGACTCAATCTCCCGGAGAGCGGCCGATCCGATCCCCGTCTGACGGTTCGGATCTCTTCCCCATCGAGAGTGGAACAAAGTTCGCGGAACTCCGAGCCGTCGAGAGTTTGTGTGATCATCCGTTTCGGTCGTTAGCGTCGGGCGATTACGATATTAGACTCAGTCGCGCAGGGCATCAGTATACTGGCTCGACTGTATGCAGTATCTGGTCCCACCGATGACGTTGCTGGTGGCATGCCTGCCTCTTCCCAATCGCCGGGTCCGAAGAACACGATCGGACTTCCTGTGAGACAGGCAAACAAGTGCAGCCCGACTCTACGGAATATCGTACCGCTCGTAGGAGACTAATCCGTTCTCGATACGGACTATCCACGCGACGCGATCGACAGGGTCGAAGTTCGTACTCATCTTCTCCGTTGCGCCGGTGTACATAACGCGAGTTCCATTCAGTTCACGAGAGGTGGCATCGTGATGGTGGCCGCAGAGTACGAGATCGAATCGGTTCGAGGCTCGCTTCTGGGTACGTTCGAGGTCCACGCTCTCTTTCTTCGCTTCAGAGAGTTGTTCGAGGGTCTGATGGAGGAGTAGTATCGAGACCGCTTCGTCTACCGTATCGGGGAACTGGATGTCGTGCCAGTCGATATTACCCATCTGATAGTGGTTGATTCCGAAGAGACGGACTTCCGGACCGACAGCAATGCCGCTTGTGCCGAGATTGACAACCCCGTCGTCGGCCTTCCTCGCCAGCAAGTCCTCGCTTGGTGCCGAGCCGTGGTTGCCCGTCACGTAATAGAAGGGAATCCTCTCCTCTCGGAGCGGCGCGAAGACCTGAGTATCGACCTGTGCGGTATCTGAACTGGTGGCGGAGTCGTGAAAGATGTCCCCGACGTGAGCGACAGCGTCCACACGAAGGTCGATACCGTGTTCTACCGCCGTTCTAAACGGGTTTATTGGTTCGATTTTTTCGCCGGTACCGGGGTGCTTTCTCCGCCCTACGTGCGTATCCCCGATCACGAGTATCTTCGTGACCTGCTCTCGTATGCCGAGATGCTCTACTCGGGTCTTTTTGCTCGGCGCGAGTTCTACATCGTAACTCCCTCCTCCGACGTTGACTCCGCACCGAGAGATACGGTAGCGATGGTTCGGCGACCAATCCACAGATAGATTGGCACCTTCGTAATCGACGAGGCGAAGTCCGTCACCGACGGAGTCAATCAGCCTGACCTCCGCTCGACGCTCTTCAACGTTCCAGTTCACGCCTGTGACTTCTACGGTCATTGGTGCCGGAAGTTCGTGACCTGGGGAGAGGTCGTTCGTAACTACCATTCGCAAACATCTATTTATAACATGTTATCATAGATATAGTTTCGCGTTGTACCTCTTCTGTCTACCCTATCACCGGGTCCACCGCATGGCGGGGCAATTCTGATCTACAAAGCAGGAACTGTGGATTCCGATCACTCCGATTCATCTAAATTAATGTCCGGCTCAATTCATCAAATATCAATAGAGAGTCATATTTAAAACAGAATAATCACCGGAAACTACACATTGGTTGAGTTTGTCTAACGAGATAATACGATTTACTCATGCCGGGTCTGAAATCAACGGTCACGAAAACGACCGCTGCGTTCGTCACCCTCGTACTGGTCGTAAACACCGTAACAGTCGGCGGCGTCGCGCAGACCGACTCCGGAAGTAGCGATGCGTCCGCCGGAGACGCCGAACCGAACGACTCGATGGCGAACGCCACACCCATCAAGTACGGCGAAGAGATAGATGCGAACCTGTCGTCACCCGACGATGTGGATTATTACGCCGTGAACGCCACGGCGGGTAAAGCCATCCTCCCACATCTGCACCTCAAGAACGTCTTCGAGGGGAGCGCCATTCAGGTAGACGTAGTCGCGCCGGACGGCGAAGTGACGACCGAACTCACTAACGACCTCATCAATGGGCCGCAGAACAACGCTGGTGCCGCCACCATGACCGGCGGAGACACGGCGTACACCGGCAACGTGATGGAGTCGAACGGCACGTACTACGTCCGCGTCCAGGTGGCCACGAATCTCCCCGTCGGCGCGCCGCAGACGAACGAGTCCGACACCTACGAGTACAACCTCTCGGTAAATCGAACCGCCGTCGACGACTACGAACCCAACGAGAACGGGACGACCGCCACTCCGCTCGGCGTCGGCGAGACGCTAACCGCCGCCTTCGCCGGGTACGACTCCGACGTGTACACTATGGACGTGACCGCCGGAGAGAACTACACGGTCGACATCAGCCATCCGAGCGATCTGGGCCCCGACCACGCGACGAAGATTGCGTACGTGTACGCCAACCGATCCCAGCCGGTTGACGATCCGGCCGCGGAGTTCGCAGAAGACGGCAAGTCGCCGTACCACTTCCGTCCGAACGGGACCACGGTCGCCACCAGCGAGACTATTCATACCGACGTGGAGTCGGTCTCGTTCACGGCGACCGAGAACGGCACGTACTACGTGCAGCTGGTTCAGGACCCCCAGAACTACAACCTCCTCGCCCTTGACGAGTACGAGATAACGGTGAACCGCACCGACGGAGCCCCGTCGGACGGCGACGGTGAGACGCCCGAGGAACCGGACGACGCCGAACCGAACGACTCCCTGGCCAACGCCACGCCCATTGAGTACGGCGAGGAGATCGATGCGAACCTATCGTCGCCTAACGACGTGGACTACTACGCCGTGAACGCCTCTGCGGGCGACGGGGTACTCCCCCGTCTGCACCTGAAGAACGTGTTCGAGGGAAGCGCCATCGCTGTCGACATTGTCGCGCCGAGCGGCGAGGTGACAACCGAGCGTACCAACGACCAGATCCACGGCCCGCTGAACGTCGCGGGCGAGGCGCGGCCCATCGACTCGACGGACACGGCGTACACCGCCGACGTGATGGAGTCCAACAGAACCTACTACCTCCGCGTGAGTGAGGCCGAGGAGCACCTCGGTGGCGGCGAAACTAACGAGTCCGATACCTACGAGTACAACCTCTCGGTGACGGCGGAGGATCTCGACGAGTACGACCCGAACGAGAACGGAGCAGACGCTACGTCGCTTCGTGTCGGGATCGAAGCCGACGCCGTATTCACGGGGTACGACAACGACGTCTACGCGGTGAACCTCACGGCCGGAGAGAGCTACGACGTGACTATCGAGTCGGACGGCAACATCTCCAAGCAGGTCAACGTCTTCGACAACGCGTCGTTGGCGTCCGACGAGGACGACTACTTCAACGAGGGTACGGTGGCCGGACAGCCCGACGAGGGGTTCGTCCAGGATGCGACAGTCACGTTCACCCCCGATGAGAGCGGCACGTACTACGTCGAGATCACGGAATCCAGCGTCAACCCGCAGCTCCTCACCCGGTCGAACTACACCATCACGGTGAGCCGGACTAACGAGACTGCACCCGGGGACGGCGACGGTGTGGAACCGCTCCCTGATCAGGGTGACTACGACGAGGATGGCCTCACCAACGCCCACGAGCGTGAACTCGGGACGGACCCCCGCGACCCCGACTCGGACGGTGACGGCCTCACTGACGCCCGTGAGGTGACCGAACTCGGAACTGACCCACTCAGCCAGGACACCGACGGTGACGGTCTGACCGACGACTGCGAGCTCGTCAACGGCATGGACCCGTTGGATCCCGACACCGACGACGACGGCACACTTGACGGCCAGTAGGCCCCACGATACCTCTCCGGGGCGCATAGACCGAACAGAGGCTTAGAAAAAACGGTGTGCCCGTAAAGGTGGGCCGAGATGATTTGCTTGCTCGAAATCTGACCTTAGGGAGAGACGTACAGGAGGGGGGTCGAAGGCCGTCTGTACGTATCCACGCGTCTGTACGTACACTACATTGTGGGGTGTCGCCAGCAGAACAGAAAGTGGTGCAGGACATGCCACCAGAGGTGCCTTGCTCGGGGGCCGTTCGGGTTTTTCGCGGGGAGCCGAGTGATAGCAGTTTGAAAAAATGCCACTCTCTCGGGGGAATCGACCGTCCGGATCCGGCTGAACTCTGAACTGGGGTGTGAGAGTAGCGGGGTACCGCTTGTGGTGGCATGCTTGTCTCGTCCCGGTTCTCCGTACTCTACGCTCGTAGTACCAAGCATCAGGCTACTGAATCGGTACAAGCTTTTGCCGTAGTATCGCTGAGCAAAGTGTGTGCGTCGTCTTGATAGCCCCACTGCGGAGCTGCTGGCGATCTTCGGGTTCGTCTACGTCATTCAGCAGGTCGCCAGTATCGTCGGGCTGGGTGTCGCGTGGTTCGCTCTCGCCGCTCCCGCGGTACGCCCGTGGACTCTTGTCACGGGTGTCTACGCTCACGCGTCTCTCGGGCACCTCCTCGTGAACGCCGTTGCTCTCGCTCTCGTGGGCTTCGCGGTTGAACGGTTCACCACCCGGATTCGGTTTCACGCCTTCGTACTCGTGACCGGGATGCTCGCCGGGCTTCTGGAGCTATACGTCAGCGATCTCGTTGGCCCACCCGTGGCCGTGATCGGTGCGAGCGGAGCCATTCTCGCGTTGTACGGCTACGTTGTCGCCGGTAACCCCTTAACCGGTGGACTACTCAATCGACTCAATCTGAGTCGGCGTGGCAAGGTCGTACTGGTGGTAGTGGTAGCCTTCGCCGTGACGTTCTTGACCGCCGCTCCGGGTGTAGCCCTGATCGCCCATTTCGCCGGGTTCATCTTCGGGCTGATCGCCGGACGGTTCCACGTTCTTGATACCCATCGCCGAGTGCGACGAGAGTACCGTCGTCGATGATCTGGTCGGGTCAGGGGAGCTGAACTACGACCAATCCTGTGGATTCGGTCCGCATCGGAGGATCATGTCGATGATGTTTCGATCCATCTCAGCGAGGCCGTCTTCGGGATTTTCTTCCACCCATTGGAGGGTGTATTCTGCATCGATCCGCTCTGCTATCTGTTCTCGCACCACCTGCGGGAGGTCTATTCCGGCGCGGTTAACGAAGTTCACGTGAGCCCGGTGGAGATTGACGGACGACCGTAGCGTCTTGTGTTCATATCGGGTTTCATGCGTTGGCCACGTCGACGGATGGTTGTCCATCAGGGCCTCCAGGGCTTCTCGTGCTATCTTCGAGACGTTGATGTTCTTGTCGTTTGCGAAGGCCTGGTAGCCTTCGGGTAGCGTTACCGTTTTTCTGTACGATATATCAGATATAATATGTAATGGGATAAATACCTTTCGGAGGTGATAGGTGGCGGTGAGGGTTCGAGTGAAGCGTTGTTATGCATCTAAGCGCAGTTATGCATCTAAGAGGGGCAATCCGGTCATGTAAGGTAATCGTGTACGTACCTACATACGCGTATGTACGTACACGGGGACCTGACACGACCGTTTTCGGGGGTTAGATGCATAACTTCGTATCTTACCCATCAAGTGATCATCGTCCAGCCAATACGGGTGCTTCTGCAATCGTTCGTGGATACGAGATAGGAAGGGGAGTAGGTGCCACCAGCAGCAAGAGAACCGCTTCCCTTGCATTAAGGCTGCATCTAACGAAAAGGGGCGCGTGCGTCCATGGGCGGTACCACCAATTCCGCCTCAATTGTGGTCCCATTTAGTGCCGCCTCAGCGACGGCGGGATAAAACTCGCGGACACGTAGAGGGGTTGACTTGCCTGCTTCCAGATACTCTCGTACGAGCTCGCGGTAGCGGCTCTCCAGCCGTTCTCGTTGTTGTGAGGTGATGTAGATCGCTTTCCTGTTGTCGTACTCAGTACCTGCAACCTCGTCAAATCGAGCACTCAGAGTGATGTGTGAAGTAATCTGGGCGTCGTCCATAACGGCCGCTTGAGCGACCAACGGTATGTGTGTGGTGACAGAAGCAAGGTCAACCTACGACTCCAACACACTCACAACGAGTCTCATACACCCGATGGTACCTTTGCCGACTTGACCGCTCGTTGTATTTTCGCGCTTCTCTCGGAATGCTGGCTAGGATAAAAAGGAAGTCCGGAACCGAGATACTCTTTCGAGCTATCCCAGTTTCCGTCGTGTCATACGATTCCGCATCTGTCGAGCTTTCTTGCTCTTCGGAGTTCCTCGCAGTTTACCCTTGGCGGGACACTTCCGGACATCGTAGTTGTGCGACCGACTTCGGTTTCGGCCGCGGTTAGCGACGTTACGGCCGATACTGCTCGTATCCAGGCCGCGGTCGATGCTCGGCTGTCGCGGTTGGATCTCGTTTGCACGATCGGTAAGGTGAGCAACCAAGTACCCACCCTTGTCCTTGATCCGGACGTCGTACGTCTCGCCCACCTCACCGGCGGGCACGTGGATGGTCTTCCCAGCCTCCGTCTGCTGAGCTATTGCGTTGCCGCTGTTACTGATACGGTCGACAGTAATCGTCTGTGTTGTTCCTACCATCCGACAGTGAAGATTCGGTTTGGTATGATAACACTATTCATAGTGATCGTACATGATTGACACAAGATGAGCGCTTGAGAGTGTAGGACCAAGTGCCGACCAGATCGAACAAAAAGCTCTACATGTTGTTCTGAATCATATAAACTACAAGGTATTTATAATAGAACATTTGTACTGAGGGGTATGAGTGGTGTGACGAGCTAATCATGGCGAGGAAGAAAATCGACATCGGTGATGAAGACGGGATTGATGTTGCGAGCATCAGCCAGTGCGGCGATCCTTCGGACGGGCGTGCTGCGGTCGAAAGGAGTCACGGAGATTCCCTCGAGACTGACGAAATGGAGCTGGCAATGCGAGTCGACAGAGAGGGGTCGTCATGAGTCGGCTTCCACCCGAGGAGACCGTGTACGTCGCCCCCGGCGGACGGTGGCACCGTCGTGAATCGTGTCCGAAGAGCTCTGACGAACCAGTGACCACGTTCCGGCTGACCGCTGATCAGGCGGTAAGCGCGCGTATCCGTCGGTGCTATACCTGCGTGACCGAGGAGGACCTATCGAACGTGTTCGAGAGGGGAGGGACGTACGCCGATCGGACGCCGGCCGAGTCGGAGTACACCGAAGAGACGTCGTGAACAGCACCGGTAGTAAATCGAATAATCGGGATCACTGAAAAGAAGCCTTGAATCGCGCTGTCTTTCGGATACTACATCCGATCTAAATACTTGCGCCTCTGACGACGTCGCTCCGATTCCGTTCGGCCGTCGTAGTGCTTCTCCAGTACTTCGCCGCTCACGTCCATCCGATCGGAGGCGATCTCCTTCGGGACGTCGGCCTTCCGGTGAGCGGTGATCGAACCACGCCGGACGGCGTGGGGAGACACCGACGACGGATACTTCGCCGCCCACTTGTTCTTCATCGCCTCGCACTCGTCGGGGTCCCGGTCGTGTGGACACTCGTTCGCGTAGTGGCACGGACGCGTCAGCGTGTATACCTTCGCCTGCAGCGTGTTCTTGTGCGGCCGCCCGTACGGCGACCCGAGCAGCGGCACTCGTCCCTCTTCGTCTTTGACCATCGGGTGGTTCTGTTCGATGTAGTCGTCCAGAACGTCGCAGAGTTCGTCCCGGACGTTCACCTGACGCTCACCTCGTTCGCGGTTCTTCAGGCGCGTCGACGGCCGACTGATGACGTCGAGGTACCCCTCGTCGGGGTGGTAGTCTTCGAGATCGAGCGCTTGCGCGGCGCTCGAGTGCATCCCCGTGTGCCAGAACAGATAGAACGTCACGTGCCGTAGCGAGGCGTACTCGTACGTCTCGGCGTATTCGAGCACGCGGTTGGCCTCGTCTTCGAGGATGATCTGGTCCGAGACGTAGTCCTGCTCGTCGACCGTCGGCATCGAGAGTCGCTCGGAGATGCCACCAGAAGCGACCTCAAGACGCTCACAGAACCGGAGGAAGATGCGAAGCGTCCCGAGCTGGTAGTTCAGGGTCACCGTCGCGAGGTCTTCCGCGCGGTGTTGCTTGAACTCGTGGAGGTGCTTCCCGGTGACATCGTTCATGTCGTCGACGTCGTTGGCCTCGCACCACTCAAGGAAGCGTTCGAGTCGGTAGCTGTGGTTCTCGTGGGACGATGCGGCGAGCTCGTGCTTGCGGTCGGCGAGGTACGCTTCGACCGCGTTGCGTGGGTGCATGGATTCCATTGTTCTCCATGTAATCACCCGAGGCCTGACCGAGTGAGTGCCACAGGAGCGTCCGGAGGACGCGACTGGGAGTGGACGAGCCGAGGATGAACCCGGGCGTCTCTCCGTGCCGAGGATGTGAGGCCGAAGGCCGAACTCCCGCAGGCATGGGAGAGGACCCCGAGGTGAAAAATCCCGGCGAGTCCACTTCTCTTTCACTCCGACCGCATTCGGGAGACGGCGGTTAATTCTGTCCCTCTATCGTCCAAGTCGGCATGGTGAGTCCGAGTGATTATCACTCCCACTCAGCCGAGTATTCCACTCCCACTCTGGAAGGCGGACGAGAAAAAATGCTTGTTCCAGAGGCTTAGTTCTTGTGTGCGGTATAATTAGGCGTCTTGACGAAAGCCGGCTTTCACCGCAGGGGAGTGATTCACCGGTACTGTCGTATTCGTTGAGCGTTGACTGAAAGGTCCGTCTTCTCAAATGCCGCCTACATCTCAGCCTCCACAAGGCTGAAGGATAACCACTACCCCAACCCAAACAACCGCGCCGCACACTGATTTTCGACGGTCTGTACGTGGACAAGGTGAGGGTAGCGACATAAATCCCCGTATCGCAGACCCCCCTGAGCTATCGAAGTTCGATGAGCTAGCTTTCCCTCCGTCATGGCCGTTGACCTTGCCAGGACTCTTTGATTCTGTAAGTGGGAGTGGTCCTCAGCAATGAACGGATTCCTTGGCGAATGAGTTTGGCTTGTGTATTTCCTTCTGGAAGTCGATAAACACAGGCGCGCCGTACTTCATCGATAGTTCTCTCGATTTCTTTTGAAACCCTCTCCTCTCACCCGGCGATAAATACAGAGCAGACATTGAGCAACGGTTCGTAGTTGGCCGTCAGACCGATTTTCGTCCACTTACTTAAGAGAGGTATGGTCAACAGACAACTCGCGTTCAGTGTGCTTCAGTTGGTGGCACTCTCGTTACCCGCATTCGCTATCCTCCTACAAATGGTGGGAGATTCCGAAATGGCCTACACGTACTGGGCAGTTCCGATAACGACCGCTGGTATGAGCATGTTTCTTCTCGCTGGTGTTGTTTTTCTTGGTAAGCTCTTACTTGTTACAACTTCGACCACTAGCACGTTTGCATTAGGACTTCTCCTACTCGGGGTGGTAACTCTACTCTTCGGAGCCAATATCATCGGACGACAAACCGCAAAGAAGCAACATAGTCTACAAAATGATGAGTGAGATGGGGGACACTCAATACACATATTCGACTGAACGGGCTGATTCCTATCAGTAGCCAAGGATTTCAATAAAGCCAGCTAAGTTCAAGTATGACTACCC
The DNA here is from genome assembly GCA_046097085.1 of Haloferacaceae archaeon 50. GTDB lineage: Archaea > Halobacteriota > Halobacteria > Halobacteriales > Haloferacaceae. The sequence goes on from CP175567.1 coordinate 1,737,914, forward strand.
GGACTTCTCTTCAATCCGAGCGATTAGGATTTTCCTGTGTCCCCTTCTTCTTCGAGAACTCCTGTACCGTTCCCTGATTACGCAGATTAGAACACATCATCAGTCGTCTCTGCATTTCTGAGAGCACCAAGTGTCGTATACCGCAACGCTTGGGGGTACTTTGACTCAAATGGTATGGGGTCTTCGAGTTCGTAGAGTGACCCAGGCTTAAACCGAACGACCTTCTTTCCCTCGTCAATCTTCGCTCCGTCTCGATAGTCCAGAGGGTCTCGCATCAGGTCGGCCTCATCGGGGTCCACTACGTCCTTCACCGTAGCGAAATACTTCACCTCCCCAACGTCCCCAGTCACTGAGACGCTTCTGAACGCACTGACGATCGATACCGAGTAGGTGCGCCTCTCGTCAGCGTAACGTTGCTCACCACCTCAGCACGTAGTATCTCGAACCGGTGGAGATGACGGCCGTTGAGACCATTCAGGTTATCGGCCTCGTTATCCTCACACCATTCAACGAAGCGACGGAGACGGTACTTGTGATTCTCCTTCGAGACTGAGTTGGTCAGTTCGTCCGTCGAGGTAGTCCTGTGCGCCTTGTCGAGGGCTTAGGGGTTCCAACATAGTGCTCTTGGGCTGGAACCACTAGGGGTAGGGTACACACTTGGCAGGTACACGGAATCGCGAGCGTAAGCGAGCGAGAGAGATCCCGGGTTCAAATCTCGGCGAGCCATAGCCTTCTCACCCGGGTTCACCGTCTCGGAGAGCGACCGATCCGTTCCCCGTCCGGAGTTTCCGAGACACGGCTCGTCTGGGAGGTCCTCGAGAATAGACAGCGATTCTACGGGCACACTGAATAGACGGCGAGAGCCGGTCAGCGACCACTCCGAGTCCGGTTTCGTCGTCAGACCGTCTGTCTGGTTTATCGTGCGCGGTGGCGTAGAGTACAGGATGGCACGGATATTTCGAGAGCGGATGGCCGCGGAGATAGACGACGGGGTCGTGATCTACGTCAACGGGATGCGGCTCAACAAGCTTCGGGCGCTCCCGCACTGGCTCCTGGCGAACTGGAAGGTCGCGAAGATGTTCAGAGAGCTGGAGGCGGACCCGGACAGCGGGTTTCTCGGGTACACGCCCATCTTCCTCGGGCTCCGGAAGGGGGCCGCGATGCAGTACTGGCGGTCGCTCGAGGACCTCCAGCGGTTCGCGACCGATCCGGACGGCGCTCACGTCCCGGCGTGGAAGTGGTACAACCAGAAGGCCGACCCGGACGGGGGGCTCGGGTTCTGGGCGGAACTCTACGTCGTCGACGGCGACTCGTTCGAGACGTTCTTCCGAAACGTCCCGCCCATCGGAATTGGGAAGTTCGCGACGATGGTGCCGATGCGCGAACACGAGCGACGACTCGGACTCTCTCCCGACGGGAGCACTCCCAGAGCGACGTCTAGCGAAGAGCCCGTCGAGGGGTAGGCCCGGTACCCCTACGTCCCGAGTGTGGCGGTGATAACTTTCGACTCGGCCTTCCGCAGGTGCTCGGCCGCGGTGCTGGGTGCGCAATCGAGGACGTCGGCGACGTCCGCGTGTCCGACCTTCCGCGGAATCTCGTAGTATCCCAGTTCGACCGCGGCCTCGAGCGCCTCGCGCTGACGCTCGCTGAGATGCGTCTCCACCGCCGCGGTCGTCGCACCGAGCCCGCCGACCTCCTCGATGGTCACGTCCACCGGAGCGGGTACCGTCTCGAGGGCCGCCTGTATCTCCGCGTCCGGGCCGAACAGCGCGAACGTCACCGTGCCATCCTCGTGGTACCGGATCGGCGGGATAACCACTAGACCACCCTCGGTGATGGGTCCGAACAGGTCGCCCAGTGCGTCGGTCGTGTCGTCTCTGACGTAGACGTAGAACGCGTCCTCGCCGTCCCGAACCATCTCGTAGTCGAGCACTTCCGGAACATCCTCAACCGCCGCCTCGAAGGCGTCCGCGTCGCCCACGGCGTAGTGGAGGATACCCAGCGCGTCGCCCGTGAAGTTCCACTGTAGCGCTGTCGCGCGTTCGACGAACGGCGCGTTGGCCCACACGTCGTACATCGGGTGGATTTCGGCCTCGCGGCCGTCCGCAGTGATGCGGACCCGGACGTGCTTCATACCCGGGGCACTCGTCTCGTCCGACTTAAACCCCCCATGCGAATCCGGCAGTAGAATCCTGTACCCTCGGCGCCTATGTAGACGTATGACGGTGTTCATCGCTGGTGCGACCGGCGTCCTCGGGCGTCGACTCGTCGACCGCCTGACCGACCGCGAGTACGAAGTCGTCGGACTGGTCAGAGACGAGCGGGGAGAGCAGATCGTCGAACGTCTGGGGGGAGCCGCTCGACGCGGTGACGTCCTCGGCCCCGAGACGCTCGAACGGGCGATTGACGACGACGTCGAGGTGGTGATCCACGCCGCGACCGCGATTCCGGATTCGACCAAGCCGAGCGACGACGAGTGGGCGCGAAACGACCGTGTCCGATTAGAGGGTGTGAGGAACCTACTCGCCGCCGCCCCGTCCGGACTCCGGCAGGTGGTGTTCCCGAGTGTCGTCTGGGTCGCCCGTCAGCCCGACGGCTCGCGGTTCGACGAGACGGCCGACCGCCACCCCGACAGAGCCACGCGGTCGGCCGCCGCCGTCGAAGACCTCCTCGTAGAGCGCGCCACCGAAGACGGGTTCGACGCCGCGGTCCTTCGCTGTGGGTTCTTCTATGCGCCCGACGCGCGAGATACGCGCGACTGGGGCGAACGGTTGTTTGACGGGGAGCTACCCATCGTAGGCGGCGGTCTGCTCGGACGCAAGGACGCCGACCTCTCGTTCGTGCACGCGGACGACGCGGCGTCGGCGTTCGTCGCGGCCGTCGAGGCGGAGGCGAGCGGTCTCTACCACGTCGTCGACGACGAACCCGTGACCGGGGCTGCGTTCTTCGAAACGTTCGCGGACCTGCTGGACGCCCCGGAGCCGAACCGGATTCCCGCCTGGCTGGCCCGGTTCTTCGTCGGGAAAGTCAACGCGAAGGGGTTCACCAACCCGATGCCGACGACAAACCAGAAGGCGAAGCGTGAACTCGGCTGGGAGCCAGCGTACCCGACCTATCGCGAGGGGTTGAGACAGGTCGTCGAAACGTGGGAAGCCGACGGGACGTTGGCCGACCTTCGAGGGGAACCAACCGGTGAGGCGGCCGTCCCACCCCAAGGAGAGGCGACGTGATCGGTGCCCGGACGTCCCTTCCCATCCAGAACCGTTCACCGGCGGAGCGACCCCGCTCGTGGCCGGGTGGTTCGCTACGGCGTCGACCCACCAGGACGCCCTCGGGATAAACCCTCCCAGGCTGCGGGGGATCAAGCCGATGCGGCGCTCGGCCGTACTGTCCTCCGAGGTGCCTCCGCATGGATAACCACCGACAGACGTCGACTAACGGCCGACTGGGACGGAAGAAGCTCGTCCCGTGGGAATCGTTCGAAAGCTACGCGTCCGTCGCGTTCGTAGTGGCCGGGACATCGCTTCTCGCCAGCCTCTTTGCCCCGTTAGCTCTCCTCGTCGTCACCGACCGATCGTGGATCGCGGGAATCTCCCTCGTCGGGTTCGGGGTCGTCGCGGCCGCTTTCGGACTCCTCGGCCTCCATCCGCGCGCGAGTGTCGATTCGCGGAGGTTGGCGGTTGCCGGTGCGGCGTTCGCGGCGACGGCCGCAATCGCCGGCTCGGTCGTCTTGGCCCTGGCTGGGCTGACGGGTGTCGCGATGCATCTCCCCGACGTGGCGTTCTCTGTCGGCAAGCAGGAGTTCGTCGTCCTCTCGCTGACGATGGCGGCCGGGTACGCCCTCGGATTCCTATCGTACGGGATCGGCATCTACCGATCGAGTTCCGAACCCGACCGTACGGGAGTGCTCTTGACGACCGGTGGACTCCTGTTGCTCCTCCCGGTCGCCGCAGGTGTGCTCCAGTTTACTGGCTGGAGCGCTCTGCGGGCGTGGGTCGTCTTTCTGACCCTCGGACTGGTCGCAGTCGACACTGTGGCCGTCGGTCTCGGTCTCCGTTCGACGAGCTGAACTCGAACCCCGTCCTCGCTGGCCCGCTTCCCCTCCCTCTCGGCAGACGACCCGTACAGACACCGACTACACCGGGGATTTCCCGAGTCCTCCGCCGTCCCCAGACGGCCAACCGGACGCTACTCGGAGGACAAGTGGACCGACAGCAGATTCCGCTCGGCGCGCTGGAGATGCTCGGCGACCGTAGAGGAGTCGAGGTCGAACTCGGCAGCGACGTCGTCGGTCGACACCTCTCGGGGTACCTCGTAGTACCCCATGTCGTAGGCCGTCTGGATGACCTCGCGTTGCCGGTCGGTCAACCGGTCGAGTGGGCGCGACTTCCCTTCGTACCTACTGAGCTTCCGCAGGTCGGGAGTGGCCCCCTCGTTCTGATAGCTGTTGATGGTCCCTGCGATCGCGTCCTGTGGGCCCACCAAGGATAGGGTCGCTCCGTGGTCGTCCACCTCCGGGTCGCAGGTCCCGACCAGGTCGTCCATCGTTTCTGCGACTTCCGGCGACAGCGCCGGGGCCTCGAACGCGACCACGTAGAGGTGCCGGTCCCCGGCCGATGGAACGTACTCCCACTCAAGGACGTACTCGAGGGCGTCGAGCTGACTCTCGTCGACTCGCCCCTCGACCTCGACTTGGACGACGCCTCCCGTCCCGTGGCAGACGAGTTCGTCGAACTCCTCGATGCCCGCATCACGGCAGAGCCCGACGAGCCCGTCTATCCCAAGCACGTCGAAGTCGGCGTCACGAATGGAGACGAGGGCTTCGCGCATGGGCGACAGCTACGTCCAATCGACAAAAAGACGTTGCGCCCAACATGCTGGGAACAGTGCCGGCCAGACGAAATCCGCTTCCGCTCGGCTTCTCCGCCGCCAGCTACCCGGGGCTGTAGGGTCAGGCCGAATCGGCCCGGGCGACGATCATCGTGACCATCCCGAGGAGGGCCGACCGTGACCGCTCGACCTCAAGCCCGGCCGCATCGACGAGGTCGAGGGGCTCTTGGGTCCAACGGCAGCCGGCCTTCCGGTAGTGGGCGTCCGCCCGCCACTCCTGGAACCTCGCTATCGGCCGCACGTCGCTCAGGCCGTGTTCGAGGAGAAGAATCCGCCCGCCCGGCGTACACACCCGCTCCATCTCCCGGAGGGCGGTCACCGGGTCGGGGAACGTACACGTCGAGAGAGCCGAGATGACCGTCTCGAACCGGTCGTCTTCGAAGTCGAGGGCCTGGGCGTCCATCTGGTGGAGCCGTCCGTCGATATCGAGGTCTTCGAGTCGACTGCTGGCCTTCTCCAGCATCGCCGGGCTAACGTCGACCCCCACGACATCGGCCGTGGAGGTCAGATACGGGAAGTTCGTCCCGGTTCCGCAGGCGACGTCCAGCACCGCACCGTCGACGCCGCCGAACAGCCTGCGCCGATAACGGCCAGTGACCCGGCGATCGAACCACTCGAGTCGGTGAAACACGTCGGCCTGCTCCGCGTAGGCTGCCTTGATGTCCTCGACCGACATGGGGCGGTCCCCAGCGGCACGGTGTCCGTGATGCTGTATCGTCGATTGTCGGTCCGTCGCTTCGTCCGTTCCTCCTTTCGAGTTCCGGTGCATCGTGTTCAGGTGTAGGGCTGATAGCTACGTCACTTTGCGGTTCACTCGACGAGTGCCGCCGCCACGTCTGTGGCTCCCGAGAGCGGCAGTACCACGGTCGCGGCGGGGACGGATTCCAACCACTCCTCGTGGGCCGCGACGTCGGGAAAGGCCCGGACGTACGGGCAGACCGCCGAATATACGTCCTCGTTAGACGGGTTCTCGTCGGTCGGGGGGTCGACGTACTCGTCGACCCCGAAAGAGAATACGGCCTCCTCGGGTGTGACTCGGAGACTGTCCGTCCCGACCGCCTCCGCCTCGATCACCGCCCCTCCCGGGCTCTCTGTCCGGACATCGACCGGGTCATCGACGAGGGCCGACAGGATCACCGCGTCGTAGAAGCAGCGGAAGTGGTAGGTGTGCCCGTCGAACTCGCCCCAGTGTGGGGTATCGGTGTCCGCGTGACACAACTCCTCGACGGCGATCGACCCGCCGCCAGTGTGCCGTCTGACTTCGGCGACCCAATCCCCGAGTGTCTCGACCGGGCTGCCACCGAGGAGCCGACCGAGTCGAACCCCCACGTCGTCGGGCAACTCGGCCTCGAGTACGGAGTCTCCGGTCAACCACCGGACGTCGGCCGGCGCACCCGCCGGGTTCTCCCTGTTGGTATCACCGGCTTGGTCGTCGGTCTCGTTGCCGCCACGCTGTTCCTCTCGTGTCGAGTCGGCGTCGTTCGTCTTCATCTCTCCGTGATAGCATAGCTCTCCCGTGCCGGTGATGGTTGCTCCCAGCCGAGTGGGAGGGTATTTATTCGTCGGAGAGTCGGTGCTGTTCGAACTGCACGCGCCCCGAACTACAGTCGAACTCCCCGTGTCGCGCAGGGAACTGGTATTATTCGGTTCGTGAAAATCCGAACGACAGCCAACCACTTTATGAATCCTAAGAGCGGACTGATGCGAGAGTGCAACCTTTCGAGATGGGCTACCCTTCCGACTCTTACCCTGCGGCCCTCCGGGCCGACCGGCGTTACTGCGGTAGGAGGTTTCCCCGAACGGGACGGGTTCGGCCCACACTCCGGTGACTGCACTCGGGAGGAGGAACTATGGAGGCACCCCGAACGCCGCAGAACGAACAGGAGTTACACGACCAGTTAGAAGCCGTGCTACGAGGCGCAGAGTCCAACGATATCGAAGTCGAGGGCGGATACCCGCTCCGCTCCCGCGACGGCCGAGACTACGAAGTACAAGTCGTTCGACTCGCCGAGGAGGCGAGAGCCGCCAGAGAGTAGCGACCGACCGTCGCGGAGAGTCCCCTTCGGAGGGGCGGCCGCGCAGGTACGCTCCGGCGGGACTCAACCCGGGACCGAAGATGGGCGACGCGGCGTGTCCTCGCCCGCGAAGCCGTGCCGCTCGTCCGGACACCTCTCCCCGAAACGTCGTTTGGCAGTGTCGGTACTGTCGGTCCGGACGGGTCACATCGCCCTCGTGTCCCCCGACCCCGTGTCGAGAACGTCGCCGCTGACGTACACGGTCGAAGCCGCCCGCGAGCCTGCGGCCCCGTGGAACGCTAAGACGAGAGCGACTGTCGACACTACGGACCGTGCGCCGCCCGTCAGCGGGGACGAACCGAGGAGTGAGCGACCCCGTACTCAGCCGTTCCCCTGCATGTGTTCGAGCGCCTCCCGAATCTCGGGTATCTCCACGGCGTCGAAGCCGAACTCTCCGCCGTCGGGCCGGGAGAGCACGTAGTCGAACTCGTCGCCGTTGCTGACGTTGATCCCGTCTCGGTCGCCGACCAGCGGTTCCTCGCCGGCGTCGGATTCGGTGTTCTCGCTCATACCCGCACCTTTCGACACGCCGCCGCATTAATCCTGTAGCCGAGGGGGCGGGTCGAACCTGTCCCCGGCCGCCCGACGCCGGCAATCGCTTCGCGCCGACGAACGTTCGCGGACGAGTATTTTGGGCTGAGTTTATCTATTTCAATAAACTTCAAAAGCAGTGAAATAGATTCGGAGAGTGATGACGCGACGATTCGACAGGCGAACGCTGTTGAAGGCGGTCGGAACCGGGGCGCTGACGGCGGGGCTCGCGCCGGTCTCGGCGGCGGAGACCACCTCGACCGTCGTGGTCGACGGCCGGGACGCCGCGGACGGCATCGGCTACAGCCTCCTCGTGACCGGTGAGATAACGGGCAAGTCGACGGCGGAGGGCGCGTCGGTGAACGACGGTGACGGGACCTCCGCCGACGGCGCGTGGGGGTACCTCGCCGGCGGACAGGACGCCTACGAGTTCACCGGCGAACTCGCGGGGTTCCGGTCGACGGGCGACCCGGCCGTGCGCGTCGACGGCGAACGGACCGACCCGCCGTCGTTGAACGTGGTGCGCCTCGTCAACGAGAGTTCGCGCGACGGCGTCGAGTACGACCTCTCCGTCGGCGGGTCGCTGGTGAAGGCCTCGGGCGACGGAGCCTCCGTCGACGACTCGGACTCGCTCTCGGGCGCGAGCGTCTCGGGGCAGGTGTTCGACGGTGCGGACCGGTACGCCTACACCGGCGAGATAGCCTCCCTCTCCTCGACTGCCGACCTCGCGGTGTACGTCGACGGCGAGAAGCAGGGGTACGCGGGGACGTGGCCCCCGGAGGGCGAGAGCACGGCGAGCGACGGGACGGAGACGGCGTCGCGGGTCGAACGTCTCGAACGGGCCATCCACGACGAGGTGAACGACCGGCGGGTCGCACGCGACCTCGAACCGCTCTCGACCGACGCGACGCTCTCGGCGGCCGCGCGCGAGCACAGTCAGGACATGGTGGCGCGCGACTTCTTCGCGCACACGGCCCCGGGCGACGACGGCTTCGCCGCCCACTACCGCGACGAGGGGGTCGAGTGCCGCGGACTCGGCGAGAACCTCCTGATGCGGACCGTGGAGGCCGACGCGCCCGAGGACGTCGCGTCCAACGCCGTGGACCAGTGGATGAACAGCGAGAGCCACCGCCGCAACCTCCTCCGCGAGTCGTGGGTCGCCGACGGCGTCGGCGTGGCGTTCGACGGCGACGGCGGCCTCTACGCCACGCAGGCGTTCGGTTACGGCTGCGAGTGAGGGCGTAGTTCGTACCGAGCCGACCCGACCGTTCCGCGTCGCACTTCGTCGGCGCGGGGCGACTCAGTAGACGACGTAGAGCATCGCGTACACGACGACGCCGAGGCCGAACGACACCAGCCACAGCGACGCCGCCACCCGGCCGACCGTCCGGTGGCGGGTGTCGTACACCTCCGCGACGGGGCGGGTCAGGGCGAGGAGGAGCACGTAGTACAGGAGCGGGATGCAGACGACGGCGAGCAGGATATGTATCGCCAACACCGGCAGGTAGACGAACTGGTACACCGACTCCGGCCCCGGGAACGTCGCCGGCCCCTCGAATATCATCCGGTAGAGGTAGAGGGCGAGGAACGTCGCGAACAGGCCGAGGGACGCCAGCATCAGCCGGCGGTGGCGGCGCACGTCGCCCCGCCGTATCGAGAGCCACCCGCCCGCGATGGTGCCGAGGGCGAGCACGCTCACGGCGGCGTTGACGTGCGGGATGGCCGTCAGCACGCGCTCCGGCGGGTGCGGGAACGCCGAGCGAGGGATGTGCCCCAGCACCGCTCCGAACACCAGCGCGAGCGAGACGATAGAGAGCGCCGCGGTGAGCGCGGGCACCCGTCGTCGGACCCCTGATTCCATGTCGGCGGCGAGGGACCGGACGGCCAAAGTCGTTCCGTCCGCGCCCGACCGATGGACCGACTCGGCCCGGTCGACCGGTCGACCGGTCACCCCGACGCCACCGCATCACTTACGCCGCCGCGGGCCGGACTCGGAACAGATGATACCGCTCGGCCACGACTTCTCGGGACGGCGGGTGCTCGTGTTCGGCGGCGGCGCGGTGGGCGCGCGGAAGGCCCGCCGGTTCGCGCGCGAGGCCGACGTGGTCGTGGTGGGCCCCGAGTTCGCGGCCGATATCGAGGGCGTCGAACGCGTCCGCGAGACGCCGACGCCCGCCGACGTGCCCGCCCTGTTCGACCGGTTCGACCCGGCGCTGGTCGTCGCGGCCACCGACGACCCGGCGGTCAACGACGCCGTCGAGGCGGCCGCGCGCGACAGGAACGTGCTGGTCAACCGCGCGGACGAGAGCGGCGGCCGCGACCCGGGGAGCGTGGTGGTTCCGGCGACGGTCCGGGACGACCCGGTGACCGTGGCGCTCACCACGGGCGGGTCGGTGCCGGCGCTCGCGAAGCACCTGCGGGAACGCGTCGAGGCCGAGATAGCGGGCGCGGGGACGGTGGCGACGGTGGCCGCCGACCTCCGCGCGGAACTCGACGCCCGGGACCTGCCGGCCGAGACCCGCCGCGACGCCCTCCGCGCCGCGGTCAGAGACGAGGCGGTGTGGGCGGCGGCGCGCGACGGCGACGAGGCGGCCGTCCGAGAGCGCGCCGAGCGAGCGATAGAGGCGGTCCTGTCGGCCGAGTGACGCCGGAGGAAAGTCCGTTACTCGTCGTCCGTCGGGGTCGCGTCCGCGGGCGCGACCACCTCACCGGTGCGCCGGTCCACGACGCGGATGACGCCCGCGCCCTTCTTGGCGGGGCAGCGCTCGGCCGCCTCCGCGTTGTGGTCGAGGTCCGCCTCGGCGACGTATCGCTCCCGCGGACTGGCGATGCCGGTGTCGAGGTCGAGCGTCCAGTTCGGCGACGCCGAGGCGCAGGGACCCGCGCCGATACAGCCGGTGGCCTCGAACTCGATGCGGTAGGGCTTCTCCGAGACGGGGGGCGCGCTGTCGGATTCGGTCCCGGACCCGGTCCCGGTCGCGTCCGCCGCGCCTCCGGTCGGATTCCCGCGGTCGCTCACCCTCTCACCCCTCGTACTCGAAGTCGCGGAGCGACGCGAGGGCGTCGGCCGCGCTCCCGTCCGCGAGGGTGTCGCGCGCCGCCTCGGTCCCCTCGGCGACGGAGTCGGCCCCGCCGCCCGCGTAGATTCGGAGGCCGGCGTTGAGCGCCACCGCGTCGGCGAACGCGCCGTCGCGTTCGCCCGTCAGCACCTCCTCGGTCACGCGCGCGGAGTCCTCGGCCACGTCGTCGACCTCCAAGTCCGCCTGTTCGACGTCCATCCCCAACTCCGCCGTCTCGATGGCGCTCTCCTCGATGTCGTCGCCGCCGCGCCACTCCGCGGTCTTGGTGTAGCCGGGGCGCACGTCGTCGTAGCCCTCCAGCCCCTGCACCATCACGACCCGCGACACGGACTGCGTCCGGCTCTCGCGGAGCGTGTTCGTGACGCGCTTGGCGAACGGGAGGTGGAAGAAGCTCCCGAGGTGGACGTCGGCGTTCGCGGGGTTGGCCAGCGTCTCGACGGTGTTGATGGGGGTGCGCACGCCCAACTGGTCGCGCATCTCCCGGAGGTCGGCCACCAGCGGGTTGAACCGGGGCTGGTAGTAGAAGCCGAACCCCGTCTCGTCGACCATCGCGGCGCTGGCCGCCGGCGCGAGGTCCGTCTCCACGCCGAGGGCGTCGAGGACGTGCTTGTAGGCGTCGCCGTTCTGGGTGGGCGTGCGGTCGCCGCTGTGGACGACGACGGGCGTGCCCGCGGCGGCGGCCGTCAGGCCCGCGGCGACGCCCAACAGTGCGGTGTCGCCCTTGCCGTCGTAGTTGGCTCCGCAGTCGACGGGGTCGGCGTCGGGTTCCGCGCGCTCGCACTCCTCGCGCATCGCGTCGACGAACCCCGCGAGTTCGGTCGGCGTGTTGCTCTTCCACCGGTTCGCCACGAGGAACGCCCCCACCGTCTCGGGCGCGGGGTCGCCGTACGCGATGCGCGTGAACGCCTCGTAGGCCTGTTCGCGCGTCATGTCCTCGGAGGTGCGCGGCCCCGAGGCGACGACGTCGCTGTTGAGGCGCTTGAGCGGCCACTCGCCGTCGACGGTCCGATTCTCGCGGTCTATCCGCGCGCCGGACGGCGTGCCGTTCTCGCTATCGCTCTCGCTCATCGGTTGGCTCTCCCTTCGAGGGCGTCGGCGTTCGACTCCGCGTAGCGGCCGAGTCCGACCGCGCCGGTCCCGCCGAGGCAGTCAGACACCGACTCGCCGACCTCCACCACGTCGCCCACGACGGTCACGGCCGGCGGGTCCACGTCGACCCGGTCCGCGGTGTCGACGATGGTGTCGAGCGTGCCCGTCACCACGAACTCGTCGTCGAGCGTCGCCTTCTCGACCATCGCCACGGGCGTGTCGGGGTCGACGCCGCGTTCGCGGAGGGCGGCCACGTAGTCCGGCAGGCGACCCACGCCCATCAGGACCACGAGCGTCCCGCCCGCGGTGACGTTGTCGGCGAGGGCGTCCCAGTTCAGGGCGCTCTCCTCCTTCGTGGGGTCCTCGTGCCCGGTCACGACCGTCACGCTGGAGGCGTGGTCGCGGTGAGTGACGGGGATGCCCGCCACGCCGGGGGCGGCGATGGCGCTCGTCACGCCGGGCACTATCTCGAAGGGCACGCCGTGTTCCGTGAGGTGTTCGGCCTCCTCGCCGCCGCGCCCGAACACGTGGGGGTCGCCGCCCTTCAGGCGGACGACGTCCCGTCCCTGCTTCGCCTCGTGGACCATGCGCCGGTTTATCTCCTCCTGCGTGGTGCGTTCGCCGTTCGCGCGCTTGCCCACGTTCACGACGGTGGTCGTCTCCGGGATGTCGTCGATGACGTCGTCGCCCACGAGCGAGTCGCGGAGCACGACGTCTGCCTCCCGGAGGAGGCGGTGCGCCTTCACGGTCATCAGTTCGGGGTCGCCGGGGCCGGCACCCACGATGTACACTGTTCCGAGAGTCATGCTCGTTCCTGTATGTGTTCGTCAGTTCGCGTGTCGTCCTCGTTCGCTCGCGCCCGGCGGTACCGGACGCGGTACGGGTTGGCCGGGTCGCCGAAGTCGCCCTCCCCCACGGTCCGGTCGAGTTCGCCCGCCGCGCGTATCAGCGCCCGGAGCGACCGCCCGTCGGCCGCGGGCGCCTCGGCGTCCGCGCCGGCCTCGGTCTCGGTCGCGTCCCAGTCCTCGCGGTGGAACTCCCGGGCGGCCGCGACGAGGAACGAACACGGCTCGCGGCAGGGTATCTCGCCGTCGCCCCGCGGGGCGTCGAGCGGTTCCCCCTCGCGTTCGTCCCACTCGCGTCGCTTCGTGCACCCGGCACAGAGCGCCGACGCGAGGCGCTCCACCTCGTCCGAGTCGAGGTCCGACACCTCGGCGTAGATGCCTGTCTGTCGCTCTGCCGTCGGTCGGTAGTGGCTCACGTCGAGTGCTCCGGTCCGCTCACGGTGCCAGTTAATCACCGACGCGGGGTAAACGTAACCCACCGCGTCGACCAGTTCCGCCGCGTCGAGTCCGGGGAGCCGCCACCCCGTCCGGAGCGACGGCGCGCCCTTCAGCGGCCGGTAGCGGCCGTAGTCGTCGTGCCGAGCGACGTCGCGGGCGTCGGCGACGCCGCCGAGCGCTTGGAGGTCCGCGGACGCCGCCGTCCGGTCGTCCCGGTGGCGGAGTTCGTACCCGCCGGACCCGTCGCCGCCGTCGCCGTCGCCGTCGCGGAGTACCGCGAGTTCGCCCCACTCGCGGAGTGCGTCGTCCGCGCCGCGGCCGGCGTCGACCCACTCCGCGAACGCCTCGCGCGCGTCGCCGAGGTCGGGGCCCACGCCCCGGCCGTCCGGGTGGGGAGACGCCGTGACGGCGTGCGCCTCGGGGTCCGCGCTCGCCTCGGCGATACGCTCGAGCGCCACGTCCGCGACGAGCGGTTCGGTGCCGACGGCCCCCGCGTACCAGACGCGGACGCCGTCGACGGTCTGGGGCGCGTCGAACCCGCCGTCGGGGCTGGCCGCGATGCCTATCTCCTCGGGGATGTCGGTCGTGGTGTGGTAGCCGTCGGCCACGAACAGGGGGACCACCACCACGTCGTCCGACTCGAACCGGTCGGTCAGCGTCTCCACGCGCGGGTCCTCGTCGAGAAAGAGCGGACGGACCTCGTCGAACCGGTCGCGCCGGCGGAGGCGTTCGACGTGCGACCGGGTCGAGCGGTCGCTGCCCTCGTTTCGCTCGGTGCCGTGACCGACGACGGCGACGCCGAACCCCGGTCCCACGTCGGGGTCGCCCGTGACCGTCTCGGCGCGCCGGGCGACGACGTCGGTCATCGACTCGTGGGTGCCCACCGGCGGAGTGTAGTAGACCGTCTTGTCCACGTCAAGGCCGTACTCGGCGGTGAGGCGGAGTTCCCGCGGGAGCACCTGCTCGGTGAAGTAGCCCTCGCTGGTGAACACGGGAACCACGAACACCTCGTCGCTCTCGACGGTCCGGAGGGCGTTCCGGAGCGACGGCTCCTCCTTCCAGAACGCCTCGCGTACCTCGGCGAAGCCGTCGCGCTCGCGAATCGCGTCGGCGTGGTCGAAGACGGGCGTCGCGGACCGGGCGTTGAGGTGCGACCCGTGTCCGACGAGCACCACGGCTCGCTCACCGGTCATCGAAACGTGGGGGACCGCTCGCGGCGAACCCGACGCTTCGCGCGGCGCGAACGGCGTCCGCGAGCGTCGGGTCCGCCGGCGTCAGTCATCGCTGGCTCGTTGTTCGGACAGCCGCTCCCAGATCTCCGTGCAGCCCGCGCCGTCCTCCAGTCCGTCGAGATGTTCGTCGGCACGAGGCGACTCCTCCTCGTCCGCGGCGGACGGGCTCTCTGTCTCGGGCACGCTCACTGTCCCCCTCGCACGGCTGTCGACTCGCTGTCGGTCGTTCGTTGTCGCTGAATCATCTTACTCATACCCTGCTTTACACCCCGACACGGATAATGGGCCCTCCCAAGGCAGTTACTACAGGATAACCCGGAAACGGGATAATATCCCCGGTACCTACGACGCGCCAGCGCGTGCGCGTCCCCGCTATACTACGGGGTTTCACGTAGAGGGTCAGCGTGGGGGGCCGCGGGGCGATTCGGCCGCCGTCATAGGGCTACCCAGCCGACTGCCCCTATCCCGGAGACTAGACAAGTTCTGCAGAGAGGAAGACGTACAAGAGTGTAGGACTCATTCGAACTCGCATGAGCCACCGGAAACGTACACTCCCGAGAGGGAGAACCGGGCAACGGCCTACGAAGCGGAGGAGCGGTCTATGAACACGACCGAGGAGTGGAAACTGGAGAAGCACCCGCTCGACGTCATCGAGGACCTCAAGCAGTACGCCGACGACAGTCTCGACTTCGAGGAGATAGAGGAACGCGCCGGGCACGGCGAGTGGGAGCGCCTCAAGTGGGCCGGCATGTACACCCAGAAGCAGGAGGGGTACTTCATGGTCCGGACCAAGGTGCCGGGCGGCTATCTCACGCCCGAACAGGCCGAGACCATCGGCGAGGTGGCCTCCGACCTCGCACAGGCCCCCGAGGAACACGGCGGGAGCGAGCAGAACCCCATGTTCGGGGACGCCTACCTCGACATCACCACCCGCCAGGACATCCAGATGCACTGGATAGACGTGGAGCAGACCACCGAGATGTGGGAGCGCTACGACGAGGTGGACCTGACCACGGTGCAGGGCTGCGGCGACTCCGCCCGTAACGTGCTCGGCTGTCCCGTGGCGGGCGTCTCCGACCACGAGTGTTTCAACGCCCAACCCGTCATCGACGCGGTGTCCGACTTCTTCACCGAGAACCGGGAGTACGCCAACCTGCCCCGGAAGTTCAAGATGACCATCACGGGCTGTCGCCACGACTGCGGCCAGTCCCAGATAAACGACGTGGGCATGACCCCCGCCCGAAAGCAGATAGACGGCGAGTGGTACTACGGCTTCCACGCCCGCGTCGGCGGCGGCCTCTCCGACGGCCCCCGGATGGCGTCGGACCTCGACGTGTTCGTCCTGCCGGAACACGCCGTCGAGTTCACCCGCAGCATCGCCCAGACGTTCAAGGAACTCGGCAACCGGGACAACCGCGGCGTCTGCCGGATGCGCTACCTCGTCCAGCAGATGGGCGCGGAGAAGTTCGAGGAGGCCGTCCGCGACCGGTGCGACGTCGACCTCCCCGGCCGCGGCGTCGACCTCACCGAGGGGTACACCGGCGACCACGTGGGCGTCCACGACCAGAAGCAGGACGGCCTCAAGTTCGTCGGCTTCAACGTGATAACCGGTCGCATGGGCGGCGACGAGTTCGCCGAGGCCGCCCGCGCCGCCAAGAAGTACGGCACCGAGGACACCTCGGTCCGCCTCGCCACCGACCAGAACTTCGTCATCACCCACATCCCCGAGGAGAACGTCGAGGACCTGATCTCCGAGCCGTTCGCCCAGGACTACCAGCCCGACCCCGGGCCGTTCTCCCGCGGCGCTATCGGCTGCACGGGCAGCGAGTTCTGCAACTACGGCATCATCGAGACCAAGAACCGTACCAAGCGGTGGGCCCGCGAACTCGACGAGCGCATCGACACGCCCGACGACCTCGAGGTCGTCCGGATGCACATGAGCGGTTGCTCGGCCTCGTGCGCCCAGCCCCAGATAGCCGACATCGGCTTCCGCGGCGAGACGGTCAAGGTGCTCGGCGACGACGGCGAGCAGAAGGACCGCATCAGCACCGAGAACGACGAGCGCTTCGAGTCCGAGATCGACGAGGACGTCGACGAGGAGGGCCGCGACGACATCGTCGAGGGCATGGACTTCGGACTCGGCGGCAGCCTCGGCACGGACAACGAGTTCCTCGACTGGGTCGAGGGCGCGGTACCCGCGAACTCGGTCATCCCCGCGCTCGAACAGCTGTTCGACGCGTTCAACGCGGAGCGCGTCGAGGGCGAGCGCTTCTACGAGTGGTGCCGCCGCGTCGACAACGACCGGCTGCGCGACGTGATGCAACAGGCCGACGCCAACGTCTCGGGGGGTGTTGCGACCAGTGACTGACCGCAACGACGCGCCCGAGAACGACGAGCGCGAGCCCCTGCCGCGCATCCCCGACTACGACGCCGGCGACGTGGACGACGACGTGCACGTCCCGTCCATCTCTGAGCCCTCCGGCCACGCCGGCCGCGAGAGCGGCGAGGGCGTGAAGCCCATCAAGTACCGGCAAGGCCCGCCGGCGAACGGGGAGACTGGCCGCTCGAACGCACACGCCCACGCTCACGACGACGGCTGTGGCTGCGGGAGCGCCTGCGGTTGCTCCGACGGCGGCGAGAAAGTCGCCACCGACGGCGGCGGCACCGCCGCCAACGTGAGCCCCGACGGCGAACTCGGCGATATCGAGTTCACCAAGCCCTCCGAGGGCATGAGCCAGGACATCGAAGGCGAGGGCGAACCCGACAAGCGCGTCGGCGTCCCCGAGGGCGTCGACCTCTCCACACCGGGCTACTCCATCCGCCGCGAGATGAGCGACATCGAGGAGCCCGCCGACAAGACGTGGTTCATGGAGCTCGACACCGCGGTCATCGACGCCGACCGGTGTATCCAGTGTGGGACCTGCGTCGCGGCGTGTCCCTCCGACTCCATCGGCATCGGCGACGACGGCCTGCCGGAACTCGTCAAGATGTGTACCGGCTGTTCGCTCTGCTGGGACTTCTGTCCTCGCGGCGGCATGCGGTACGAGCGCCAGTGGAAGATAACCGGCGGCGAGGACAACGTGAAGGGTGCGGGCGACCCCATCACGGAGTTCTCCGCCAAGGTGGAAGACGACTGGCGCGAGAACGCGCAGGACGGCGGCGTGGTCACGTCCATCCTGAGCCACCTGCTCGAAGCCGGCGAGATAGACGGCGCGGTCATCGCCACCGAGTCCGAGGACGAGGCGTGGAAGGCAGAGAGCTTCGTCGCCACCACGCACGAGGAACTGGTCGAGAACGCCGGGAGCTTCTACAACCAGACGATGGCGCTCGGCAACCTCGACCTCGACGAGTGGTCGCACAAGCTGCCCGACAAGCCCACCGAGGAGATGAGCCTCGCGCTGGTCGGCACGCCCTGCGAGATCGAGGGCATCCGCGCGCTCCAGGACTTCGAGTGGGACTACCAGTCCCAGAACGACGGCGTGCGCGCCATCGACTACACCATCGCGCTGATGTGCACGAAGAACTTCAACTACCAGCGGCTCATCGGCGAGCAGCTGGAGGAGAAGCGCGACATCGACCCCGAGGACATCGGCAAGCTCGACGTCATCGACGGGAAGTTCCGCGTCTACGACAACGACAAGAAGATGATCCTGGAGGAGGACATCCAGGAGTTCCACGGCGCGGCCCTCAAGGGCTGCGACGAGTGCGCGGACTTCACCGGCTTCTGTTCCGACGTCACCGTCGGGTCGGTCGGGAGTTCCGACGAGTACTCGTCGGTCATCATCCGGACCGAGACCGGGATGGAGGCGTGGGAGATGACGGAAGACGACCTCGACTACCACGACCTCGAGGACAAGGGGGCCATCGGCGGCCTCCAGAACTGGGACAAGAAGAAGGCGTTCGAGTCGCTCAAGCGCCCCTTCGACCCCGACGCCCCGCGGTTCATCGACTACGAGGACCACGCGAAGGCGTACGGGACGACGCTCCGCCCCCACGAGACCGACCACTGAGGACGGTCGGTCGGACCGGCGACGGCCCGGTCCGGTCCGCCCGGGCCCCATCGCCCCCGTGACGGCGGTGCGGTCGTGGCTCGCACACCCTCTCCCTCTCTCCGCCGCGGCTCTCGCGTTCGGTTCGCCGCGGCGCCGTTCCGGCGACGCGCTGATTATACGACGCCTGGTAAGTCAGAAATAACGGATTGTTTTTTACGTGTTCGCGGCGTGAGTGACGGCAATGAACGCCGGCGACTCGCGCGTCCCGTCGTTGTATCGCTTCGTTCGGGACGGCGCGGCCCAGTCGGCCCCCGTCGGGGTCCTGTTGCTCCTCGCCATCACCGTCATGGGGACGGGACTGGTGGTGGGGTTGGGAGCGACGGCGCTCGACGACACGCGCCGGGCGGCGGACCTCCAGCGCACGGAACACGCGATGACGCTGCTCGACTCCCGGGGGGCCATGACCGCCCTCGGCGAGTCCGACAACCAGCGGGTGCGCCTCTCGGGGACGGGCGCGGGCGCGTACTCGGTCCGGGAGAACTCGGGGTGGCTCCGGGTGCGACACCTCAACCACACCGAGGCGGGGGACAACGAGACGGTGTACAACGATAGCCTCGGGTCGCTGGTCTACCGCAACGGCGACACCCGCCTCGCCTACGAGGGCGGCGGCGTGTGGCGGACCACCGACGACGGTACGGTGATGGTGTCGCCCCCCGAGTTCCACTTCCGCGAGGCGACGCTGGTGCTCCCCATCATCCGGTTGCGCGGGGCGGGGTCGGCGGCGGGCGACGTCCACGCGTCGCTGGACCGCGGCCAGACGGCCCGGCGGGTCTACCCCAACGCGACGACCGAGACGGTGAACGGCCCCGGCGCTCCGTACGACGCCGGGGGCGCGAACTACACCAATCCGGTCGAGAACGGGACCGTCGAGATAACGGTCCACAGCGACCACTACCGCGGGTGGGCGGAGTACTTCCGGACCCGCACCGACGGGAACGTCTCGGTCGACCACGCGAACCGACTGGCGAAGGTCGAACTCCTCACCGTCTCGCGGGTGGGCGCGTTCCCGATGCCTAACGAGGGCAACGGCGTCTCCGTGCAGGGGATGCCCGACGATGGTAGCCCGGTGACCGCCTTCGAACTCGAACTCGAAGCCGACAACCCCGGGAAGAACTTCAACAACCTCCACTGGTCGCTCTACGTCGACAAGGGCAACGAGCAGTTCGAGGCCCACTTCTACTCGCCGAACAAGTGCAGCGGCGGCACCTACGACGGAAACCTCGACGTGAGCGTCTACTACTGGAACAGTTCGTCCGGCGAGTACGAGGGGTGGCAGAACCAGTCGGTGGAGGTGGAGCCCGGTTCCGACTTCTCGGTCAACTGCACGGACTACACGCTCTCGATGAACCTCGCCGGCACCACCCCGATGACGTACGGCGACATCGACACGACCGGCAACGAGAACAAGTGGTACTTCGGGTCGAACATCAAGAGTTCGAGCGCCAAGGCCGACGGACCCCTCGGCGGTGGCACTGCGTCGCTCGGCGACGTGATAAACCACTACTTCGAACTCCTCGGGCCCGAGTTCACCCTCACCGTGACCGACGGCCCCGGCGGGTCGAGTCGCATCGACGAGGGGACGTCCTCGGGGGTGCTGGAGTACGAGGGCGGCGGGTCGCGCTACATCACCTACCTCCACATCACGGAGAACGAGGTCCGGATTCGGCTCGGCTAGTTCAGCGCTCGAACTCGACGTCGACCCTGACCACCGTGACGTACACCCGGTCGGCGTTCTCCACGGTGCACGACGCGAACGTCGGCGAGTTCGCGGCGGCGGTGCAGTCCACGTCCGACCCCCGGGCCGAGAGCGTCTCCCGCCACAGGTCCGCGCGCGGCGAACTCACGTTGATGGTCACGTCGTAGTCGCCCGCGCGTTCCCCGAGGAGTATCTCCCGGTCGGCGGCGCGCGCCCGGAGCAGTATCGTGGTCGACCCGCCGATGCTCTGTGACCGAGAGCGCGTCTGAACTATCGGGAACGCCACCCGCGACGAGTTGAGGACGAACGGCGGGTCGCTCACGACGAGGCCGCCCTGGCGTTCGGTCCGGAACACCGCGCCGCCGGCGTAGACGAGGCGGGTGCCGTCGCCCGTGTCGTACACTATCGGCGCGAGTTCGTACTCGAACCCGAACTCGGACGCCCCCGTGCCGGAGACGTTCATCGTCACCGGGTCGCCGACGTACACCCGCGCGTCGGCGAGTTTCACCTCCGTCGCCCGACTCGGCGCGTCGCCGGTCACCACGTCGCCGACGTTGTCCGCGAACACGTCGAACGCCCGTTCGGCGTTGTTCACCCGTTCCGCGTCGCGAGCGTCCTCCAGTCCGGACATCCCCACGGCGTAGACCGTCCCCACCGAGAGGACGATGATGGAGAACACGAACACGAACCCGAGCGTCTCGCTCACGCCGCGGTCGCTCCCGCCCGTGAAGAGGCGGCGACGAGAGGGGGACCGGTCGCCGCGCTCCCGGTCGGCGGTTCTCCGACTACGCATTCGACACCTCCAGTTCGCCGCCGTCGAACGTGACGCGGACGGTTCCGCCTCCGAGCGTCGTGTCGGCGACGGGGTGGTCGGTGACCACGTGCACCGTCACGGACACGTCGGGGTCCTCCGTCGAGAGCACCAGCGCGTCGGTCCCGGTCCGGTTCACGGCGACGCGGTACGGCCGGCCGGCGACGTTCTCGGGGAGGCGGCTCCGGACGACCACCGTCGCGCCCGGCCCGCCGGCCTCCGCGAGGCGGTCCGCCGCCTCCACCTCCGACGCCAGCCGCTGGCCCACCACCTCGAGTTCCGACTCGGTGACGCGTTCGTTCTGTCCGGTGACGAACGACCCGACGGCCACCATGAGACCGGAGACGAGAATCACCGTGATGGTCAGCGTGAGGACGTACCCCAGCGTGGTCGACACGCCGCGGTCGCTCCCGCGCGCGCAGTGGGTGAGGCGGGGCCCGTCAGTCATCGCCGGCCTCCCCCGGGGCGATCCGGACCGTCGCCTCGTAGGTCACGCGCTGGGACTCGAACGCGAGGTCCACCTCCACCGCGTACACCGCGGGGGCGGAGTAGGGGACGTTCCCCGACGACCGGGTGTCGAACGCCCCCGGGTCCGCCCCGAGCGTCGACCGGTTCACCACCACCGAGTACGTCCCGTTCACCGCGTTCGCGTTGCGGTACGCGACGTCGAACTGGTCGTCCGCGTCCGAGAACGCCGAGAGCGGGGCACACTCGTCGCCGCCGACGGTGCCGGCGGTGAGGTCCACGGCCACCGTGTCGTTGGTGGGGGCGGCCGAGCAGTTCGCGCTCGTCTCGACCGTCGCGCCGTCGTACGTCGCCACCTGCGCCTCGGACCCGTTCTCGTACACGTGTATCCGGTGCCAGTCTCCGTCGTCCTCGGTCACGTTGACGTAAAACGTCGACGTGAGGGCGGAGGCCGAGGGGGAGTCGGGGGAGGCGACGGACGCGAGTTCGCCGGGGTACACCGACAGGCGGAACGCCCGCAGGCCCCGGTCTGGGGCGACATCCGTGGTGAGGTTCCAGTCGGCCGCGCCGTCGGCCGCGGTGAAGTTCCGCGTCCGGTTCTGGACCGCCTGCGTCCCGTTCGTCGTCGACGCCACCGACGCGACGGCGGCGTCGGCGTCGACCGCCGCGTGGCGCGCCGTCGCGTCGTCCCACGCCCGAACGGACGCGGTGAGGTTCGCGTGGAGCGTCTCGTTCGTCTCCGCGTGGTGGGCGTTGACGTAGGCGATAGCGCCGCCGACTCCCTGCACCGCGTCTCGCTGGTGTCCGAGGGCGTCCGCCGACCCGGGGTCGGCGCTCCGGGTGGCGAGGTTCTCGGTGTAGATTGCGGTGTTGAGCAGGAGCGCGAGCGACACCAGTAACACGCCGAGTGCGAGGGCGGTCACGAGGAGCAGTTGCCCGCGGTCGTCGCCGCCCCCACCCCGTCGCTCGCGGCGGTCGCTACCGCCGGCACCGGGGCGGCGCGGCCTCACATCCGCCATACCGTCACCTCCACCTCGACCACGTTGTAGACGCCGGAGGCGTAGGCGTCGGGCGCGTAGAACCCCCGGTCGGTCGACGCCGCCGTCTCCGTCAGCGTCGTCCCGTACCGCTCGGTCGCGCCGGTCGTCGCGTTCGTCCGGTAGAGCCGGTCGTCGTCGTACAGCGTGACCGTCCGGGACGCGGTGACCGCGTGTTCGGTCGGCTGACCGAGGTCGACCATCCGGTGGCGGCGCCGGTCGCCGTCGGACTGGACGTAGTAGAGGTAGACGTTGACCGCGATACCCCTGTCGAGGAACGTGCGGTTCAGCGTCTCTCCGAACGCCGTCGGCGGGCCGCCGCCGGCGTACCGCCCGTGGAAGTCGGCGCTCCAGAACTCCCGACCGGTGGCGTTCCAGTAGAGCACCGACTCCCGGAGCGTGTCGTTCCGCTCGGCGGCCGCCAACACGCCCGCGGCCACCGCGCCCTCCTGATTCTCGATGTGCTGGCTCGACGTACTGGCCGTCAGCGGCGTGACCGCCGTCACCTGCAGGGCGAACCCGACGCTGGCCAGCAGTATCGCCGCGGCCGCGACCGCTTCCAGCGTGTGCGCCTGTGCCCTGTCCGCCATAGTCACCACGCTCTCACGTACAGGCGGTGCTCGCGGCCGTCGACCGTGACGAACCGCTGGGCCGTCACGACGCTGTTGCCCGTCGACGGGGGGCCGGCGGAGTGGACCACGCTACCGCCGCGTTCGACGGTCACGTTGAGGCCGCCGCTCACGCCCAGCGCCGCGGAGAGGTCGCGCGTCTCGTAGCCACACTGGGACGGGATGCCGCCGTCGCCGACGGCGCTCCTGTTGAAGAAGTCCTCGACGCACTCGCCGTCGAGGGCGTAGGGCGTCGCCGGGTCGCCCAGCAGGTCCGAACTCAACTGCGTCGCCGCCCGGTCGGCCACCATCGACTGCCCCTGCTCCCCGGCGAAGGGGTCGAACATCGTGGGGACGAACGCGAACACGAACGCCACCACGAGGAGGAACAGGCTCACGCCCACTGCGTAGTCCATGGTGGTCTGCGCCCGTCGGTCGCCGCGCCGGGAGCGACCCGGACGACGGGCGTTACGGTCGTCCCCGTCGGCGCGCGGTGCGGGGGTCATCCGATGACCACCCACGTCGCGAGCGCGACGGTCATCAGCACCACCACGAACTTGACCCCCGACACGATGTCGGCGTCGCGGATGTAGCCGCTGATGAACCCGGACAGGAGCGCCTGAATCGTGACCGCGTGGAAGAAGAGGAGCGACAGCAGGTTGGTGTTGACGCCGTCGAAGTTCATCCCGCCGCCTCCGCCGCCCCCACCGCCCCCGCCGCTCCCCGACGCTCCCTGCGTCAGCCCCGACATCACGTCGAGGAACTGGGTCTTCAGGATGGCCATCACCGCGAGGAGCGTGAAGTAGGTCATCAGGATGATGGCCACCTGCATCCGGGTGCGCGAGATGCGCTCGTATTCGATGTCGTCCTGGTTCTCGCTGGCCTGCGCCGCCGTCGAGAGCACCTCGGTTATCTGACTGGACGCCTCCTGTGCCTTGGTGATGAGCTTCACCGTCCGGGCGAGGCGGGGGATGTGGTACCGGTTGTTGAACTCCACGAGGGCGTCCCGGAGGCTCATCCCGTAGTTGACCTTGGCGTACATGACCTCGAACTCGTCGGCGAGTTTGCCCGAGGAGGTGTCCGCGACCGTGTTGAGCGACTCCAGCAGCGTCAGCCCGGTGTCGTTGGCCGACGAGAGCTTCCGGAGGTTGTCCGATAGCTTGCCCGTGACGGCGTAGCGCGACCGGCGGTTCCACACGTGGAACACCGCCAGCGGCACCATCACCGCGTAGGCGGGGACGTAGAACCAGACGAACGTCCCCCAGACGGGCTGGTCGACCATCCCCTGCCACGAGAGCGGAGCCATCCCGGTGACAGCCACGACGGCGATGAAGGCGAGAGACGCCGGCACCGTGAGCGCGAGGGTGTGGGTCGGGTTGTCCCGGAAGTAGTAGTGCGGGCGCCGGAGGAAGCGCTTGAGGCCGTGGACGGCCTCGCGGCGCTTGATGCGGTCGAACACGCCGTAGACCCCGGCGTAGCTCTCGACCAGTCCGAGGTGGAACAGCCCCGCCTTCTGCGTCTCGTCGAGTCTCCCGTCGCCGTCCGCCGGTCGGAGGTAGCCGTCGCCGGGTTCGTCCTGCTTGACCGTCGAGACGAGCACCAGAAAGCCCACGCCCGTGAGCGGGATGAGGGCGTACACCGTGCCGAAGATGAGTATCTGGCGGGCGTTCCCGAGCATGCTCATGATGACGAGGATGATGATGAGCAACAGGGGGAACAGCGAGAGCGTCATGTACATCTCGCCGAACAGTTCGAGCGTCTCCAGCGTCTGCTCCTGTTCCTGCTTCGAGGTCCGCATGTGCTTTTCCTTCTTGTCGGCGAGGAACCCCTCCATGTCGCCGCCGGAGTTGACGATAGAGAGCATGTCGGTCAGGAACTGCGAGAGTTCGCCGCTCGGCGTCGTCATCGCCTGCGACCGGATGGCGTTGCGGTAGTCCGTGCCGAAGTACTGCGTCTCGCGGATGATGCTCTGGAACTCGCGGGCCACCTCGCCGTAGGTGTCCTCCGCGCGCGCCATCGCCCGGAGTATCTCCAACTGGTTCAGTCCGCCCACCGAGAGGGCGTACATGAACGACACCGAGTCCGAGAGGAGCATGTTTATCTCCCGCTTGCGCGCCGACGCCCGGGAGTAGGGAATCACGAGCAGAGTGCCGAACCCCGCCGCGAACCCGAGCGACCCGAACACCACGCCCGCGAGCCCCACCGCCGCCGGCATCGCCAGCGACCGGAGCGTCCGCATCGTCCACTCGGACTGAACGGGGATGCCGAGACTCAGCATCTCGGGCGACAGCACCCCGAGGGCGAACAGGCCGTACCCGAACGCCGTCCCGAGCACCCACAGCACCGCGCCCACCAGCACGCCCACCGCGAGGGCGCGCGAGAGGTAGAGTTCCACGGTGGCGGGCATCCGCGCCTGTTCGAGCTTGGTCGCCACGTCGTCCACGAAGTCGCCGTCGGGGTCGAACAGCCACTGGAACAGGGGGTAGAAGGCGTCGCCGAGTCCGTCTCGGCTCCGGTCGAGCCCCGTCTCCGCGTCGTGGCTCATCTACGCGCTCCGTCCTCGTCCGACGGGTCGAGCGTCTCGGCCGACACGAACCCCCAATCGCCCTCTCCGTCGTCAGCGTCCTCCGGACTGTCCCCGTCGGCGTCGTTCCCCGAACCGTCACCGTCCCCGTCGTCGGCGTCCTCTGCCGGACTGTCGCCGGCGTCGCCGCCGTCCGCCGGGCCGCCGTCGCTCTCCGCGCCGTCGACCCATCCGACGTCGCCGTCGGTTCGGGCGTCCGTCTCGTCGTCGACCCACTCCGCGTCGGCGTCCCACGCCGCCTCGCCGTCGTCGGCGTCGACGTCCGCGTCTCCGTCGCCGTCCCCGTCGTTGCCCGGGCTGGTTTCGAGGTCGGTCAGCGACCACTCGTCGGCGGCGTCGTCCGCCGCGACGCCTACGTCGGCGTCGTACTCGTCGGCGGCGTCGCCGCTGGCGTCGCCGTCGGACGGCTCTCCGAACAGGTCGTCGAACTCGGAATCCGTCCCGGAGGGGTCGGCCGTCCCGTCGTCGTCGGCGTCGAGCGCCGACTCCTCCTCCGCGGCGTCCAGCGCCGGCGGGTCGTCCGACCCGTCGTCTCCGGCGTCGAGTTCGGACGCGTCGTCGCCGGCGTCCAGCGCAGACGCCTCCTCCTCCTCCGCGGCGTCCAGCGCCGGGTGGTCGCTCGCGGAGTCGCGCACGTCCACGTCGACGTCCGGAGCCGCCTCCATCGCGTCGAGGGCGTCGGTCACCTCGCCCGAGGGCTTGCCCCGGTACTCCGGGAACAGTTCCTCGTCGGCGCGCGCGAGGATGTCGCGCGCGAGTTCGGCCACCTCGTCGGTCGGGTCCGGCCGGGGCACCATTTCCTCCTTGTCGGGGTCGATGTCGATGAGCACCGACTCCATCTCCCGGAGGTCCGCGAGGCTGTCTTCGAGGCGGTCGTTGGCCATCAGCGCCACGATGGTCTCCTGGTCGTTGATGAACGCCTGCAGGGTGGCGGCCACCTCCGCGTAGGTGTTCAGCCCCCGGTCGATGAGGTACGCCAGCACCACCTCCCGCTGGAATATTTCGGACTCGAGGTGGGCGTGAGACCACCCGCGGTCGAACTTTATCTCCTCGAGCGTGTTGGAGGAACTCATCTCGAGGAACTCGTCGGACTCGGCCTGCCACTGGTAGACGTCCTGTACGTTTATCTCGTCGTTCTCGGGGTCGTAGAAGTTTATCTCGGTCAGCGACTTGTTGCGCCGCACCTTCCGCCCGCCCACCCGCGTCGACGTCTGGATGGAGACGAGGTCGAGGGCGGTGAACATCGTCTTCGAGACGTTGATGGGGTCGGTGGTGAACCGCTTGAGCACCTCGCCCACCGAGTCGGCGTGGAACGTGGTGAGCGTGGTGTGACCCGTCGACATCACCTGAAACAGCGTGCGCCCCTCCTCGCCGCGTATCTCGCCCATCACGATGTAGTCCGGCCGCTGGCGGAGTGCGCCCTCCAGCAGGTCGAACTCGTCGACGTCGCCCTTGTCGTCGTCGGTGAACGAGGGGCGCGTGACGGAGGCGATCCAGTTGCGCTGGGGGAGTTCCACCTCGCGCGTGTCCTCGATGGAGACTATCTTGGAGTTCGACGGGATGAAAAGCGAGACTGCGTTCAGCGAAGTGGTCTTCCCCGAGGCGGTGCCGCCCGCGAAGATGAGCGACTTGTTGTTCTCGATGGCCAGCCAGAGGTACGCCATCTCCTCTAGGGAGAACGTGCGCCAGTTCACGAGGTCTATCGGCGTGAACGGCACGTCCTTGAACTGCCGGATGGTGTAGTTGGTGCCGTGGTCGGACACCTCCCGTCCGAGGGTGAGTTGGGCGCGCGACCCGTCGGGCAGGGTGGCGTCGACCTGCGGTTGGCGCTTCGAGATGCCCTTGCCCGACCGCTGGGCGAGTTTCACCACGAAGTTGTCGAGTTCGTCCGTGCCGTGGTAGACGTTGGAGATTATCTGCTCGTAGTCGGAGTGGTAGACGAACACCGGCGACTCGTAGCCGTCGCAGGAGATGTCCTCCACGTTGATGTCGTGTTTGACGCCGTCTATCCGCTCGTACCCCATGAAGTCGCGCACGAGGAAGTAGAGGAGCTTCTCGACCTGATAGTCGGTCAGCGTGTCGGCGTCCTCCTCGACCACCGCGGGTTCGGGGCGGGCCGCGATGCCGCGCCGCCGCTCCGGCCCCGTCCCGTCCCCGTCCTGCCCGAGCAGTTCCCGGACGCGGAGTTTGAGCGTGTCGGTGCTCTCGCCGAGCGTCGACGCGAGGCGCCGGGCGTAGGCGGCCACGCCGTCGTCCGCGGGCGCGTCGTCGCCACTCTCCGCCCCGTCGCCGTCGCTATCGTCGCTATCGTCGCCGTCACCGCCTCCCGCGGCCGTCCGGGGCCCCGACTCCGGCGCGTCGTACAGGTCGTAGCGCTCAAGGAGTTCGAGCGTCTGCGACTCGATGACCTGGCGGCGCTGGTTCTCGTCGCCGTGGGCCACCTCCTCGTCGGCGTACTTGATTGCGGTCCGGAGTTTCGCCGTGAGGAACTCCTGTAGGTCCGACTCGATGGAGTTGAGGTGGGGCTCGACCACGTAGTACTTCTTCTCGTTCTCCTTGCGCGAGTGGAAGACGACGACGCAGGCGTAGGGCTTGTTGACCCAGTAGCGTTCCACTTCCTCGAAGTGGGTCTTCTTCGGCATCGGCACCGACTTCTCGAGGTCGTAGCGGTTCACCGTCGTGGTCTCGCCCGTCTCGTCCGAGAAGAAGTCGTCCTCGTCCACGTCCTCGCGCACGTCCACAGTGCGCTCCTCGACGAGGGCTGCGAGTTCCTCGGCGCGCGCCCCGCCGCGGGCCAGCGCGTTCTCGGTCGCGTCCGGGTCGAACCCCAGCGCCTCGCTCGCGTCGAACCGGACTATCTCCCCCTCCTCGTCCCGGGGGCGGGAGCCGTCGTCGCGGTAGTAGTACTCCCGTTTGTAGTGCTCCCACGTGTAGACGTCCTTGACGACGGGCGTCGTCGTCGGGTCGCAGTACGCCTCGAAGATACGCGAGAGCGCGTCGGCGTTCGTGCCGGCGTTTGCGACTCGCGCCTCGATATCGGTCGGGTGGAACCCGAGGTCCGCGCTCAGGTCGGCGGCGACGCTCTCCCAGTCGTCGCGCGTCGGAGTCCGAGGTCCTTCCTCGTCTTCCTTGTCCTCGTCCCAGCGACTGCTTCCCGGAGCGTCCGACCGCCGCCTCGGGTCCTCGCCGTAGAGCGCCTCTACGTCGCCGTCGGAGCCGTACTCGTCGAGGTAGTCCGCCCACGTGTACTCCCCGACCGCGACCCCTCCGCCGTCCCCGTCGTCGGGTGTGTCCGACGACGAAGATTCCGACCGCTCCTCCGGTGCTTCCGAGTCAGAGCGGTCAGCGTCGTCGACAGCCATTGCCCTCCCTACGACGGTGCCGCTCAAAAAGGCTTGCCTGAAATGAATTTCGCCTTAGCGTGAAATTACCGGCCGATTAAACGTCGTGTTAAACGCCGTCCGGCGCGGGGACGCCGGTCGAACGCGGCGTCGTTCGCGCGCGCCGCGCCCGGGGCGCGCCTACCACGTCACCGACCGCGCGAGCACGAACACGAGGAGGGCGATGAGCACCGACCCGAGGATGGTCTCGACGGTGGCGAGGCCCCTCGCGAGCGCTCCCGTCACGTAGATGTCGCCGTACCCCAGCGTCGCGAACGTTACGACGCTGAAGTAGAGGCTGGTGCCGAATATCTTCGGGAGCTTCCCGAAGATGAAGTTGACCTGCGGCAGGCCGTCGTCGGGCCAGTAGGTGATGAGAGTCGGTTTCACGGTGTCGCTCGCGGACTGCGGGTTGCCGGTTCCGGCGACGCTGTCCACGAGACCGCCCGTCACCGGGTAGAGGGCGGCGAAGACGACGATGATGAGGGCCGACACGCCGACCACCCGCCACGGGTTGGAGCCGTGTTCCATCACCCACCGCGAGGCCTCCGCCCGCACCGCGTGGCGGTAACTGCCCGTCTCCCACGCGTGCTTCCGGCGGGCCTCCTTCTCGCGCACGAAGAAGTTGCGCGCCTTCGTGGGGAGCGAATTCTCGCGGCAGAGGTTCTCCAGCGCCCGGTACGACCACGCCGCCGCCATGTGGCGCTCTACCGTTCGCTGGTCGCGGTCGATGCCCGTGTCGGCCTCCTTCTCGTAGATGCAGAACTCGCCGAGTACGGTCGCCTCGTTTATCCACGTGTCCGAGAACGACGCCTCGAACATGCGGGCGTCGCAGATGTCAGCGTTCCGGAGGTTGGTGCGGGTCAGCGCGGTGTTCTCCAGATTCGCCTCCCGGAACGTGGCGTCGCGCGCGTCGGCGTCCCGGAGGTCGGCGTCCCGGAGGTCCGCCTCCGAGAAGTCGGCGCCCTTCATGTTCGTGTCCGAGAGGTCCGCCCCCGAGAGGTCGGCGTCGCTGAAGTCAGCGTCCGTGAGGTTCGACTCCGAGAGGTCCGCGCCCCGGAGGTCCGCGCCCGAGAAGTCCGACCCCATCAGGTGGCGGCCCTCCAGCGCCTCGCCGCCGGGGAGCGAGGCGCCCCGGAACACCGAGTCCACGAGGTAGTCCGCCTCGTCGATGAAGTGCGACTGCGTGATGATGTCGGACTTGTCCTCGTCCAAGTGCCACTTACACCGGTCGGTGTCCTGCCACGTCTCGCGCCAGCAGCACGCCCCCTTCTTGCCCGTCAACTCCGTACCCATGTCGAACTCGTACCTGCACCGGTCTGCTGGCATGTACGGCCGGATAATCCCCCGGCACGATTAGGCCTTGCGACCGATTCGGTGACAGCGGCACCGCGTCTCTCGACTCGCCGTCGGTCACGGACGGGGAACGGGCGTGGCGGGGGTTCCGCGAGGCTGAGCGAGTGGGACCACGTCACGGCCGCGAGACTGAACGAAGCGAAGCCGAAGCGGGCGTGGCGGGGGTCGAACCCGCGGTCTAGAGGTTAGGAACCTCTCGCCTTGTCCGCTAGGCCACACGCCCCGGCAGAGGGGTAGGAAAGCGTCGCCTAAAAGCGTGCGCTTCTCTCACGGGTCGAAAGAGAGAGAGAACGGGCCGCACTACGCCGCGGTTAGCTCTCGGTCGCGCGTTCGCGCTCGTCGTCCTCGTCCGCCGTCGAGGTGGTCGACTCGGTCGAACCCGACGTGGTGTCGGACTCCGAGTCGTCGTCTTGGTTCATCTCCTTCAGTTCCTCTTCGATCTCGTTTCGGCCACGCTGGAACTCGCCCATCGCCTGCCCGGTCGAACGGGCCAGTTTCGGTATCTTGTTCGCGCCGAAAAGCAGGACGAGGACGAAGAGCACGATCAAGAGCTCCGGCCCGCCCGGCACTCCGGGGAACAATGGGATCACACTGGACATCGCTACTCGTGCCTAGTCCAGTCTCGACTATAGGCTTTTTGCTCACATCGGCCACCGGTTCCGTAAACGCAAGCGTCATTTGGGAGTCCCGTGAACGGTCGCACATGGTCGACGTAGGCGACGAAGCCCCCGACTTCACGGCACCGCTCGCGAACGGCGACATCAAGTCGTTCACCCTCTCCGAGCATCTCGACGACGGACCGGTGGTGCTCGCCTTCTTCCCCGGCGCGTTCACAAGCGTCTGCACCACCGAGATGTGTACCTTCCAAGACGAACTGGCGAAGTTCGACGACGTGGGCGCGACGGTCTACGGCGTCAGCATCGACACGCCGTTCACGCTGAACGAGTTCCGCGACCAGAACGACCTCTCGTTCGGCCTCCTGAGCGACAACGACCGCGACCTCGTCGAGAAGTACGACGTCTCGATGGACTTCGCCGACCTCGGCGTCCACGACGTCGCCAAGCGGTCGGTGTTCGTGGTGGACGGCGACGGCGAGGTCTCCTACAAGTGGGTGTCCGACGACCCCGGCGTGGAACCCGACTACGAGGAGGTCGAGGAGGCGGCCCGCGAGGCGGCGTCGGTCTCCGCCTGAGTCGGGCGCGTAGAGCGACCGACTGCTGACGCATCGACGCACCGACGCTCGGACCGAGGCCTTTTTTCGCCCGACACCGTTAGTTAGCGGGTAATGAGCGAGACCGAACCGGAAGGAGAGGACGCGGACGACTTCGGCAGGGAGTACGACCCGAACGCGGACCACGCCTACCCCGACGAGCGACTCAACGAGATTCTGCCCGACCTCCTCGGCGACCCCGAGGTAACTACCTATCTGAAGGCCCAGAACATCAACGCGGTGACACGAAAGGGGTACAACGACCACGGCCCCAAGCACATCGAGATCGTTCGTAACCGCGCGCTCCGCCTCTACGACCTCCTCAAGCGCGGCGGCGTGTCGTTCAACGGCGCGAGCGAACAGGGCCTCGACGAGGCCGACGAACCCGTCATCGTCGCCCTCGCGGCCACCCTCCACGACATCGGGCACGTCGTCCACCGCGACAGCCACAGCTACTACTCGATTCCGCTCGCGGCCGACCTTCTCGACCGTTTCCTCCCGCAGTACTACGACACACAGGAGACGGTGCGCGTGAAGGCGGAGGTTCTCCACGCGATACTGTGCCACCACACCGAGGAGACCCCCCTGACCCGCGAGGCGGGGGTCATCCGCATCGCCGACGGTCTCGACATGGAGCGCGGCCGGTCGCGCATCCCCTACGAGAAGGGCGGGCGCGGCATCAACACCCTGTCGAGTCAGGCCATCTCGAACGTGACGCTGGAGAGTGGCGACGACCGGCCCGTCCTCGTGGAGATAGAGATGGTGAACGCCGCGGGCGTCTACCAGGTCGACAATCTCCTGAAGGCGAAGCTACGCGACTCGCTGCTGGAGGACGACATCCGCATCGTCGCTGTCAACACGAAGGCCGAGAACCAGTTGGTCGAACGAATCGAACTCTGAACCGACGGGTCAGTCGGTGGTCTGCGCGAGTCGCTCCGCGCCCGAGAGTTCGAGGCCGCCGTGGAGCGTCCGGTTCGGGTAGGGGATGTCGATACTCTCCTCGTCGAACCGCCGTTTGACCGCGGTCACGTAGTCGCCGCGAGTCTTCACGAAGTCGGCGCGACTCGGGTTCGCTATCCAGACGCGCGACACGAGCACAACCGACGAGTCTCCGAGTTCGGTGAGTCTGACCGACGGCGCGGGGTCGCCGAGGATGTCGGCGTTCCGTTCGGCCTCCTCCACGATGATGTCCGTGGCCTCGCGGACGTCGTCGTCGTAGCCGATGCCGAACGGCACCTGCAGGCGGAGTTGGTCCTTCGCCACGGGGTTCTTGATGACGTCGTCGGTGAGGTTGGAGTTGGGTACCGTGAGGAGTTCGTTGTCGAACGTCCGGACCCGCGTGACCCGGAAGCTGATGTCCTCCACGATGCCGGAGTTACCGTCCCACTCTATCCAGTCGCCGATGCGGAACGGCCTGTCGGTGTAGATGAACACGCCGGCCACGAAGTTCTGGAGCACGTCCTGCATGGCGAGACCGATGGCGAGCGTCGCCGCCGCCGCGATGGTGGCGAGCGACTGGAGAAAGTTCGGGAAGCCGGCGAACCCGAACGCCACCGAGAGCGCCACGAACACGATGGCGATGGCCGCTATCTTCTTGAGCGGTCGCTTCGCGTGCTGGTCGAGTCCGCGCGCGTCGAGCACCCTGTCGAGGAGCGGTTGTACCACTGCCCGCCCGACGGCGTAGATGACGACGAACGCCACGACGAACGCGACGACGGCCGCGATCGCTTCGGCGAAGGGCACGCCGAGTCCCTGGAGGAACTCCGCGATGAACCCCGCACCCTCTCCGTCGCCGGCGGGCGTCCCCTCCTGTAACGGGACGGCCCCGCTCACCGATGTAGCACCGCCGTGTTCCCCCGGGTCTCGAACACCTCGGCGCTCGTCGCGTCGGCGAGTTCGTCCGCGAGTTCTTCGGTCGTGGTCCCGCCCCGCGCCGCCCGGAGGAACTTGACTTTCACCAACTCGCGGTCGTCCAACTGGTCCCGCAACTCGTCGGTCACGGCTTCGACGCCGTTCTTGCCGACCCAGACGGTCACGTCGAGGTCGTGAGCCCGCTTTCGCATCTCCTCTTCGTTCATAATTCGGAAATAGGACCCCCTGAAAAAGAAGCTTGATATTGTCTCCGCGCGCCGCAGACGCCGACCGTGGGCGGCGTTCACGCCCGCGTGCCGTCAGGAGTCGTAGGGGTACCGCTCGATGGTCCCGCAGCGGTCACAGCGCACCACCACGCGGCCGTCCTGCAGGCGGACCCGGGCGTTCTTCCCCGGGCGGAGGTAGGCGTCGCACGCGTCGCAGGTGAACCGGCTGAACGTCCGGGGGAGCGCGACCCGGTTGCGCTCGGCGATGCGACGGGCGAGGCGGACGTACTCCCGGGCGCGTTCGTGGTCGCCGTCGGCCGTCGCCTCGGACGCCAGCGCCTCCAACCGCTCGATTCGCTCCTCCGGGATGCCCATGCGTACGAGTCGGGGGTCGGACCACCCAAAGACGTTCCGGACCGCGGCGCTCGCCGGCCGCGCGCCGTTCGGACCGCAGTCACGGTCGGTGTCGCGGGTCGCGGACCGCGGCGAGTCCG
Source organism: Haloferacaceae archaeon 50 (assembly GCA_046097085.1). Lineage (GTDB taxonomy): Archaea > Halobacteriota > Halobacteria > Halobacteriales > Haloferacaceae. The sequence goes on from CP175567.1 coordinate 1,771,865, forward strand.
ACCGCCCCCGTTCGTCCCGCGCGGCGAGTCGGCAGGGTAAAGGCGGGGACCCGACTACGCCACGGGCGTGCGCGCCCTCAACTACCTCGAACTCGAACCCCACCTCGACCGGTCGGGCATCGGCACCGCCGCCGCCCAGCAACGCGCGGCGCTCCGCACCACCGACGTCGAGGTGGTCACGTCGCCGTGGCGCGGCGGCGACCTCCGGGGCGCGGCCGTGAGTCTCGCCCGGGGGCGCGGCGCGTTCCGCGAATTCGACGTCGCCCACTGCAACCTCATCGGCCCCGGGAGCGTGGCCGTCGCCCGGCGCGCCAAGCGCGCGGGGGTGCCGCTGGTGCTCCACGCCCACGTCACGCGCGAGGACTTCGCGGAGTCGTTCCGCGGGTCGACCCACGTCGCCAAACCGCTCGGACGCTACCTCCGGTGGTTCTACTCGCAGGCGGACCTCGTGCTCTGCCCCTCGGAGTACACCCGGGGGCTGCTGGAGTCGTACCCCGTGGACGCGCCTGTCCGGCCCATCACCAACGGCGTCGACGTCGACTCGCTGGCGGGGTTCGAGTCGCTGCGCGAGGAGTATCGCGAGCGGTTCGACCTCTCCGGCACCGTCGTGTTCGCCGTCGGCAACGTGTTCGAGCGGAAGGGGCTCACCACGTTCTGTCGCCTCGCACAGGAGACGGACTACGAGTTCGCGTGGTTCGGACCGTACGACGACGGCCCCCACGCCTCGAAGGCGGTGCGGTACTGGACGGAGAACCCGCCGGAGAACGTCACGTTCACCGGGTGGGTCGACGACAAGCGCGGCGCGTTCGCGGCGGGCGACGTCTACCTCTTCCCCACCAAAAACGAGAATCAGGGCATCGCGGTGCTGGAGGCGATGGCCTGCGGTAAGCCGGTGGTGCTGCGGGACATCCCGGTGTTCGAGGAGTTCTTCACCCACGGCGAGGACTGCCTCAAGTGCGAGACGCGCGCCGAGTTCCGGGAAGCGCTCTCCCGCCTCGCCGACGACCCGGACCTCCGGGAGCGACTGGGGCGCGGCGCGCGCGAGACGGCGGCGGAACACAGCCTCGACCGGGTGGGCGACCGCCTCGCCTCCGTCTACCGGTCGCTGGTCGCGGGCGAGGTGCCGCCCGAGTCCGGGGCGTCCGAGTGACCCGCCGGCGCGGCGCGCGGTGACACCGCCTCGCACGCCCGTCGGACGATTCAAAAGGGCTTAAGGGCCAGTTCACGAACCGCCACCGATGGAATCGGTCGTCGCGTTCACGGACACCTACCTGCCCACCGTCAACGGCGTGACCTACACTATCCAGACGTGGCGCAACCGGTGGCGCTCCCGCGGCGGCCGCATGGACGTGGTGTTCCCGCGGGCCGACGGCTACGTCCCCGAGGACCGCGAGTTCCCCGTCCGGAGCCTCCCGTTCCCGTTCTACGAGGGGTTCCGGCTGGGGGTCCCCCGCATCCCCGAGGGCGTCGACGGCGCCGACGTGGTCCACGCTCACACCCCGTTCGCCCTCGGCCTGTCGGGCCTCCGCCTCGCCCGCCGCGGGGACCTCCCGTTCGTCACATCCTACCACACCCCCACCAGCGAGTACACGGAGTACCTCACCTCCCGCGACCGCATCGGCCACCGCATCGAACGCGCGAGCGAGCGCTACGAGCGGTGGTTCTTCGGGCAGGCCGACGCGGTCATCGCGCCGAGCGACCGGACCCGCCACCACCTCGAAGACACCGTCGGCGTCGACGCCGAGGTGGTGGTGGTCTCGAACGGCGTCGACACCGACTTCTTCCGCCCCGCCGACGGCGACGCGTTCCGCCAGAAGTACGGCCTCGGCGACGGTCCCCTCGTGGGCTACACGGGGCGGCACGGCTACGAGAAGTGTCTCTCCGACATTCTGCAGGCCACGAAAGGCTTGGACGACGTGACGGTGGTGTTCGGCGGGGACGGTCCCGCGCGGGACCACCTGGAGGCGCAGGCCGAGACGCTCGGCGTCGACGCGCGCTTCCTCGGCTTCCTCGACCGGGAGGAACTCCCGGCGTTCTACTCGGCGCTCGACGCCTTCACCTTCCCGAGTCCGGTCGAGACGCAGGGGCTGGTTGCGCTGGAGGCGAACGCCTGCGGCACGCCGGTGGTCGGCGTCGACAGCGGCGCACTGGAGGACACCGTCGACGACGGCGTGACGGGCTACCACTACGAACCCGGCGACGTGAACGGGTTCCGCGACGCCATCGAGCGGGCGCTGGCGGACGCCGACCGCCTCTCGGCGAACTGCCTCGACCGGCGCGAGGCCGTCAGCGTCGAACACTCGGTGGACGAACTCGCGGCCGTCTACGACCGGGTGGCGTAGGCGTCGGCATCCGCATCGGCCGCGCGCGGTACACCCGGCGCTCGACGGGGGAGAGCGACGAAAAGAGGTGAGGTACTCGAACCGTCGACCGTCAGGTCAGTTGTCTTCGAGCGCCTGCGCGATGCGCTGGAGCTGACGGGTCGCGTCGCGGACCTCGTCGCGGAGCTGTCGGACCTCGCGCACGAGTTCCTCGTTGCCGGTGGACTCCTCCTCGCGGCCGCGCGGGTCGCCGCGGCCGCCGGGGCCGCCGGGGCCGCCGCCCATGCCCGGCGGGCCGCCGCCGCCGCCCATCATGCCGCTCATCATCTGCGCGAAGGGGTTGCCGCCGCCACCGCCCATCATCTCCTCTGGGCTGGGTCGGTCGCCCTCCTCGCCCTCCTCTCGCTCCTCGGCGCGCCGCTCGCGGATCTCCTCGACGCGCTCTCGGAAGGACTTCTCTTCCTCGTCGCCCTCGCCGCCCTCCCCGCTCTCGTCGGAGCCGGGCGCGGCCTCGGACTTCTCGCCGCCGAAGTCGGTGCTCGCACCTGTCTCCTCGGCTTCGGGGTCGTTCGCCTCGTCGTCGCGCTCGTTTTCGTCTGCCATGAGCGCGGATTCGTGACCCTCCCGGAAAGGGTTGTTGGGTTCTCCGAGGCGGGCCGCGTCCGCGACCCGCTCACCCGAACGCACCGAGGCTCGACTGGAGCGACCGGTCGGTCGCCCCCGCCTCCACCTCGTAGCCGACGAGCGACCGCAGGTCGACGGCGTACGTCGTGCCGCCGTTGTCGAGCACCGCGACCCGCCCCTTCGTCCCGCGCACCGTGCCCGTCGCCACCGTCTCGGCCAGCGGCCGTTCGGTCAGGTCGAGGCCGTAGTCGAACGCGTAGGTGTCGAGCGGGTCGAACTCCGCGAGAAGGTCCGTCCACGCCGCCTCGTCCACCTCGTCAGCGAGGCCCGCCACCTTCGTCGGGACGCGCACCCGGTCGGGGACGCGCTCGGCCACGTCCGCCTCTATCCGGCGGGCGACGCGGCCGTCGGGGACCGTCCGCACGTGCGCCCCACGGTCGGCCCCCTGCTCCCGCAGGCGCGTCTCCAGCCGCCACAGGCGCGTGACGCCCACCTTGAACGTGTCGGGCGCGAACGCCGCGAGGTAGACCGCGTGCTCCTCGCGGCAGGACTCGAGCGGCATCGAACAGTTCCCGGTACACAGGGCGCACGCCCACGTGCTCCGGTGGTTAGGGCAGTAGGGCGCGGCGTCGGCGTCGCACGCCTCGTGGCCCGCCTCGGTCACTGCCCCCGCGCAGTGCCGGTCGCCCAGCGTGTACGCGAGGTCGGTGCCGGGGGAGAGCGACACTGCCTCCACGTCGCCGCCGTCGCTCAAGAGCAGGCTCGCCGTCTCCCCCGTGCGGTACCCGACTATCTGCACGCCCGCCCCTATCCGCTCGGGCGATAAAGGGGTGTCTGTCCGGCGTACCGTCCGGCGATTATTTTCGAATACTATAATAATCAAATTTAAGGAATTTAGTACGTTCCTACTAGTATGGTACTCCGAGACGGCGGGAGGACTCGCAGAGACGTACTGCAGGCGGTCGCGGGCGGCGTCGGCGCGTCCGGTCTGGCCGGGGTCGCCGCGGGGGACGAGGACGCGCGCGTAGAGGTCAACGTGGGGTTCGCGGCGGCGGCGGGGCGACGCGCCGCCGAACGCGCCGCGACGCGCGTAGTGCGTCGGTTCGCGTTCGACGCGATGACCGTCGAGGTGAACGAGAACGCCGTGCCCGGACTCCGTCGCCGGAGGGACGTGCGGTACGTCGAGCGTAACGGGACGATGCGCGCCCTGAAACCCGGGAACGGCAACGGGAAGGGTAAGGGCAAGTGGGGCGATGGGGCCACTGAGTCCGAGACGCTCCCGTGGGGTGTGGACCGGGTGGACGCCGACGCCGCCCACGCCGAGGGCGCCACGGGCGCGGGCGCGGACGTGGCGATAATCGACACCGGGATCGACGCCGACCACCCCGACCTGGCGGCGAACCTCGGCGAGGGGACGGCGTTCGTGGAGTGCCGGGGCGGGTCGTGCGACGCCCCGTGGGACGACGACGAGGGTCACGGCACCCACTGCGCGGGCGTCGCGGACGCCGTCGACGACTCCGAGGGCGTCGTCGGGGTGAGCACGGCGGCGACGCTCCACGCCGTCAAAGTGCTCGATGACAGCGGGAGCGGGTCGTTCTCCGACGTGGCCGCCGGCATCGAGTGGACCGCCGACCGGGGGTACGACGTGGGGAACATGAGTCTCGGCGCGAGTTCGGGGTCCGCGACGGTCCGCGACGCCTGTCGGTACGCCTACGACCGGGGTGTTCTCCTCGTGGCCGCCGCGGGCAACACCGGGCCGTGTACCGACTGCGTGGCCTACCCCGCGGCGTACGACACGGTGGTAGCGGTGACGGCGACGGCGGCCGACGACTCGCTGGCCGACTTCTCCTCGACGGGTCCGGAGGTCGGGATAGCCGCACCCGGGCGGGACGTCTACTCGACGTACCCCGGCGGCTACGAGACGCTCTCGGGCACCTCGATGGCCGCGCCCCACGTCGCCGGGGCGGGCGCGCTACTCGCGGCCGACGGCTTCACCAACGCGGAGGCGCGCGACCGACTGCTGGCGACGGCGGAGGACGTGGGACTGTCGACGAACGAGTCCGGCGCGGGCCTCCTCGACGCGGCCGCCGCTCTCGGCCACGACTCGTCGGACGACACGTGACCGCCGCGCTCGGAGCCGCGGTGGACGCCCGGGCCGAGGCGGGGCGGGTGGAACTCGCGCTCTCGGTCGAGAATCGAGGCGACGAGGCGGCGACGCTCGTCTTCCCCGACGCGAAGCGCGCGGAGTTCGTCGCTCGCGACGACGGCGGGGAGGTCTGGCGGTGGAGTCGGGGCCGGATGTTCGCGCAGTCGACGGGCGAGGTGACGCTCGCCCCCGGCGAGGAGCGCGCGTTCGAGGCGACGTGGGAGAGCCCGCCTCCGGGCGAGTACCGCGTCGAGGCGGAACTCGCTGTCGCGGCCGACGGCGTCGGCGCCGCCCTCGCCGCCGAGACGGCGGTGACGGTTCCGGAGTGACGCCGCCGTCCGGACTACGGGGACGCGCGGCCTCCGCCGCGTCGGCTCACCGACCGACGCCCGTGCCGGCGTCGCTCGCGCGATAGTAGGTGACCTGTTCGTCGGGTTCCTCGTCCGGCGGGTACAGCCGCTTTTCGAGCGCTCCCTCGTGGACGAGAATCTCCAGCGCCGTCTCGAACTCCTCGACCATCAGCGCTGAGTCTATCTCCTCGTACAGCTCCTCCGCGGAGTACGCCCCGCCGCGTTTGGCGTACACGTCGTACACGATGTCCACGAAGCTCTCGCGCGGTTCGGCGTCCCGCCACTCGGCGTCTGAGAGGGGCACGGGTGACGGATGGCCACCCGGCGGAAAAGCTCTGGTGGCCTCGCGCCCGGGGCGGGACGGGGACGAGACGCCGTCAGTCGTCGGCCTCGGCCCGCTCCGCTTGCAGTTCCTCGTACAGCTGCTCCGTCGCGCGCCGCACCGCCTCGTCGCTGGGCGTCGAGGGCGAGTACCCGAGCGCGGACAGCTTCTCGATGGAGAGGCGCATCCGGGGCACGTCGCCCTTCCAGCCCCTGTCGCCGCCGGTGTACTCGTAGTCGGGGTCGAGACCCATCACGTCGCTCACCACGTCCGCGATGCGGTTGACCGACGTGGTCGTGCGCGTGCCGAGGTTGAACGTGTTCATCCGACCCTCGGCGTTCTCGACCACGTGGGCGATGGCGTCGACGCAGTCCTCGACGTGCATGTACGACTTCTCCTGTCGGCCGTCGCCGAGGATGGTGAGCGTCTCTGGGTCGTCCATCAGTTTCTCGATGAAGTCGGGGACCACGTTGCCCCGCTGGTAGGGACCCACGATGTTGGCGAACCGGAACACCCACGCGGTGAAGTCGTAGGAGTGGGCGTACGTCGATATCAGCCCCTCGTCGGCGAGCTTCGACGCGCCGTACTCGCTGATGGGTTCGAGGGGGGCGTAGTCCTCCGGGGTCGGCATCGGAGCCTCGCCGTAGACGGTCGAGGAGGAGGTGAACGCGACGTTCCGGACGCCCACCTCCTCCATGCGTTCGAGGAGGTTGTACGTCATCTCCGTGTTCTCCTCGAACAGCTGTCGGGGGTCGGCGTAGTTGGTGTCGGTGTACGCCGCGAGGTGGAAGACGACGTCCACGTCCTCGGTCACGACCTCCGCCACGTCGCCGGAGTCGGTCATGTCCGTCTCGACGAGTTCCGCGCCGTCGGGCACGCGGTCGGCGTCGCCCTTCGAGAGGTCGTCCGCCACCACCACCTCGTTGTCCGCGAGGAGTCTCTCCGCCAAGTGCGACCCGACGAGACCCGCGCCGCCGGTGACTACGACTCGCCTGTCGGTCAGGTCCATACGCCGAGTGCGCCGCCCCCTCTCAAGTGCGTTCCGGCCTCGCCTCGCCGACCGTCTCCTCGGGGTCGAGGTCGGCCAACTCGGCGCTCAGGTCCCAGAGCCGCCGCCGGAGTTCGTCGTCGGCCGCCACGGCCGCCGGGTCTGCGGGCTCGCAGTCCTCGAAGTACTCGCCGGTCGCGCCCGCCGCGTCGCGCGACGCCGCGAGGTGTATCGCGGTGCGCGCGCCCCGTTCGGGCGACCGCGTCTCGACGAACGGGAGGGCGCGGAGGGCGGCGAAGAGGACGCCGAGGCGGCGCGAAGAGTCGCGGAACAGCCCCGACCCGGGCACGAACCCCGGGTGGAGGCAGGTGGCGGTGACGCCCGTCCCGCGGGCCCGCCGGGCGAGTTCGAGGCTGAACAGGACGTTGGCGAGTTTCGACCGGGCGTAGGCGACGCGGCCGTCGTACTCCGGCCCCGGGCGGCGGACCCCCGAGAAGTCGGCGTCGGCGCGGCGGTGGAGGTCCGAGGAGACGGTCACGACGCGCCCGGACGCCGCCCGCAGGTCGGGGAACAGGCGGTTGGTGAGGAGGAAGGGCGCGAGGTGGTTGACCGCGAAGGTGGCCTCGACGCCGTCGGCGGTGCGGCGCGCCTCGGGGACGTACGTCCCGGCGTTGTTGACGAGAGCGTCGAGGCCGTCGCACCGGGCGCGCACCCGCGCGGCGAGGCGGTCGACCGCCCGCCGCGAGGCGAAGTCGGCCACGAGGAGTTCGGCGCCGCCGCCCGCCGCGCCGACGGCGTCGACGACCGCCTCACCCTTCGACCGGTCGCGGCCGGTCAGGAGGACGCGCGCGCCCGCGTCGGCGAGAGCGCGGACCGTCGCGCGCCCGAGGCCGTCGGTTCCGCCGGTCACCAGCACGGTCCGACCGTCGGCGTCGAGGTCCATCTCCGCCGCGGGAGGACAGGGCATACCGCTCGCTGGTCTGCCGGGGAGATAAACCCGGCGAGGTGCTTTATGCGACCGCGACGTACCCACCGCAGGCACGCCCATGGCACTCCGAGACTTCTTCGCCGAGGTCGAGTCCCGGCGGCGGACGATAACGGCGTTCGCGCCGACGTACCCGACGTGGCTGGCGGAGTGGTTCGACTCGCGCCACGTCACCGTGGAGTACGAGTACGTGCCGGCGCGCGAGTCGGACCCCTTCCTCGTCGTGAGCGAGGGCGACGACTTCCTCGGGAGCGTCGACTTCGGCGCGGTGGAGGCGATGCTGCGGCCGACGGTGGCTGACCCGGGGTCGGAGGCGTTCAACGAGGCGGTGTACCGGACGTTCCTCTCCCTGTTGCCCGACACTCTCTTCTCGTCGTTCGACCGCCGGCAGATGCTCGCCGCGGCACGCGAGATAGAGGACCGCGCGGTGCGCGTCGGGCGGGGAACCCTCTTCGCCGGGTTCCAGTCCCGCGACGCCTTCCGCCGCCAGCGACGGGTGTACGAGCAACTCGTGCGCGAGACGGACCTCGACGTGCACGTCTACGGGGCGGCCGAGTGGACCCCGCCCCCGTTATCTGGCGTTCGGTACTACGGCGGCACGCCGGACGACGACGCGGCGGACGGCGACGCGGCGGTGACCGCCGACGCGGACATCCCCGAACCGGGCGGACGCGCCGCGGACGAACTCGGCCGGTTCTGGTTCGTCGCGTTCGACGGCGGCGACGAGGTGTTCCAGTCCTGCGCCCTCATCGCGGAGGAGCGGCGACCGGACTCGTTCTACGGCTTCTGGACCTACGACCCCGCTCTCGTCGGCCGCCTCGTCGACTACCTCCGCCGGGCGTACCCCGACGCGGAGGGCGGCGGGGGCGCTGGCCCTCACGAAAGCGAAACCCCCTAACGCGCGGTCCGCGTCCCTCGACGCATGCAGGACGAACCCGAGGTGGTCGTCCTCCGACTCGGTCACCGGCCGGGGCGGGACGACCGGATGACCACCCACATCGGGCTGACGGCGCGCGCGCTCGGCGCGGACCGGGTGCTCCTCGCGGGCGACGCGAGCCAGTCGCTGGAGACGGTCGAGGACATCACGGACCGCTTCGGCGGCCCGTTCGAGGCCGAACTGGTCGAGGGCCACCGGAGCGTGGTGCGCGACTGGGAGGGGCGCGTCGTCCACCTCACGATGTACGGCGAACCGGTCGAGGCCGTCGAGAGGGAGGTGCGCGCGGCCCACGCCGAGGAACCCCTCCTCGTCGTGGTCGGCGCCGAGAAGGTGCCGTGGGACGTGTACGAGGCGGCCGACTGGAACGTCGGGGTCACGAACCAGCCCCACTCCGAGGTGGCCGCCCTCGCGGTGTTCCTCGACCGCCTGTTCGAGGGGCGCGAACTCGACCGGGAGTGGACCGACGCCGACCGGCGGGTCGTGCCCCAGGAGACCGGAAAGCGGGTCGTCGACGCCGACGCGGACGAGGAGTGACGGGACGGCGAGGACGGCGCGGCCCCCGCTACACCTAATGCGCCCGGACGGGACGGCCACCGTATGGCACGACTCCCGTACGTCGACCCGGCCGACGTCCCGTCGGGGAAGCGGGACCTGCTCGACACGCTCTCCGACGACGTCCCGGACGAGGACGAGCGCTCGCACTCGCTGCGCGGCGGGACGCTCAACGTCTACCGAGCCGTGGGTCGGAACCTCGACCTGCTCGAAGCGTTCCGGTCGTACGCCGCCGCCGCGTGGCACCGGAGCGGGCTCTCGCCCCACGAGCGCGAACTCGTCATCCTGGCGACGGCTTACCACGCCGACTCGGCCTACGAGTGGCAACAGCACGTCCGCGTCGCCCTCGACGCGGGGGTGGACCCCGAGGGGATACTCGCCGTCTCGCGGGAGGACCCCGACCGCCTCGCCCCCGAACGCGCGGCCCTCGTCGGCTACGTCGAACGGTTCGTCGACGGCCGCGTGACCGACGCGGCCCACGAGCGACTCGCCGCCCACTACGACGACGACCAGATAGTCGGCGTCGGGATGCTGTCCGGCTGTTACCTCGGCCTCGCGCGCGTGTTGGATGCGCTCGACGTCGAACTGGAGTCCGCGTTCGTCGGGTGGGACCTCGAGAACCTCTGAGGCGGGACGCGCCCGACGCACGACCCGGACGGTGAGAGTGGGCGCGGCTTTACCTCCGCCGGGGTCCATCGCCCCCCATGAGCAACGAAGCGGCCGACGGCGGCCCGGACAAGGAGACGGGGGCGGGGGTCGGAATCGGGCTCGCCCTCGGGGTGGCGCTCGGCATCACGATGGACAATCTGGCGATGGGTGTCGCTATCGGTCTCGCGCTGGGCGTCGGTCTCGGGGCGAAGTGGGAGAGGAAGTAGAACCGAACGTCCGTCGGGGCCGGGAGTTCCGACGGGGTCGAACGCTACCGCCGGCCGCTCACCAGAACGCGCGCTGGTACTGCACGGGCGGGTCGACGCGGTCGGTCGCGCCGAGTTCCTCCGCGGCGTGGAGCGCGAAGTAGGGGTCGCGCAGGTGTTCGCGCCCGACGATGGCGAGGTCGGCGCGCCCGTTCCGTATCGCGGCGTCCGCCTGCTGAGCGGTGGTGATGCCGCCGACGGCTCCCACCGCCACGTCCGAGTCGGACTCCCGCTTGACGCGGTGGGCGTAGGACTCCTGATAGCCCGGGCCGCCCTCGGGCACCTCCTGGTCGGGGTGGACGCCCCCGGCGCTCACGTCTATCAGGTCCGCGCCCGCCTCGCGGAGGGCGTCGGCGAGGCGGACCGAGTCGTCGACGGTCCACGAGTCGCGGTCCGGGAGCCAGTCGGTGGCGGAGATGCGCACGAACACGGGCTCGTCGTCGGGCCACACCTCGCGCACGGCGGCGGTCACCTCGCGCACGAGTCGGGACCGCCCCTCGAAGTCGCCGCCGTAGTCGTCGTCGCGGTGGTTGGTGACGGGCGAGAGGAACTCGTGGAGGAGGTAGCCGTGGGCGGCGTGCACCTCGGCCACCTCGAAGCCGGCGTCGTGCGCCCGCCGCGCGGCGTCCCGGAAGGAGTCCACCACGTCTTCGACGTCCTCCTGCGTCATCGCGCGCGTCGACGGCGCCTCACCCTCGTACGGCCACGGGTCGTCGCTGGGGGCGACAGTCTCCCACCCGCCCTCGTCGGGCGAGAGCGGCTCCGACCCCTCCCACGGCCGGGTCTTGGACGCCTTGCGTCCGGCGTGGGCGAGTTGGATGGCGGGGACGCTCCCCCGCGCCCGGACGAACTCCGCGATAGGGCTGAGCGCCTCGACGTGGTCGTCGCTCCAGATACCGAGGTCCTCGGGCGTGATGCGCCCCCGGGGTTCGACCGCCGTGGCCTCCGTCATCACCACACCCGCACCGCCGACGGCGCGACTGGCGAGGTGTTGGAAGTGCCAGTCGGTGGCGAGACCGTCCCGGTCCTCGCAGGAGTACTGGCACATCGGCGACACCATCACTCGGTTCGGAATCTCCGTACCGCCGAGCGAGAGCGGCGTGAAGAGGTCGTCTGCCATCGCCGAGCGTTGACCCGCCGCGGGCTTACGCGTCTCGGAACCGGACACGCGGGCCCCCCACCGCCGGGTTTTTCCGTGACGCGGCGACCGGCCGAACGTGCGTATCCGGTGCTTTTAAACGGCTGAGCGCCGGATTGACAGGCAATGGCTTTTGAGGAGTTGCTGAACGACCCTGTCATCCAGAAGTACCTCCACGAACTGGTCGGACCGACGGGGATGCCGGTCGCCGCCGCGCCGCCGGACGGCGAAGTGACCGACGAGGAACTGGCCGAGGAACTCGGCCTCGAACTCAACGACGTCCGCCGGGCCCTCTTCATCCTCTACGAGAACGACCTCGCGGCGTACCGCCGCGTCCGCGACGAGGACTCCGGGTGGCTGACCTACCTCTGGACCTTCGAGTACGACAACATCCCAGAGAACTTAGAGGAGGAGATGTACCGCCTGCTCGACGCCCTCGAAGAGCGCCTGGAGTACGAGCGCACCCACGAGTTCTACCTCTCCGAACCGGCGGGCATCCGCTTCGAGTTCAGCGAGGCCATGGAGTTCGGCTTCGAGTGCCCCGAGACGGGCGCGCCGCTCGAACCCATGGACAACGACGACATGGTCGAGGCGATGGAGCGTCGCATCGAGGAACTACGCGACGAACTCAACGTGGACGTGAAGCGACGCTGATGGTCGTCCTCGCAACGAAGCTCTACGTCGAGGGAAGCGCGCGCGAACGGGCGCTCGACAGCCTCCGGTCGCTGGTCGACAACGCCGTGGGCGACTTAGACGTCGAGTACGAAATCGGCGTCCGCGACGACGAGTTCGTCTCGGTCACGGTGTCCGGCGAGGACGCCGTCGTCGCCCGCAACCTGCTCCGCGAGGAGTGGGGGGAGGTGGTGCCGGACCTCCGCGAGGGCGAGACGTACGTCGGCACGCTCGAAGCGTGGGACGAGGAGGGGTTCGTCCTCGACGCCGGCCACGGCCAGCGGATTCGCGTCCCGGCCGACCAAATCGGCCTCGGACCCGGGTCGCCCTCGCAGGTGCGCGACCGGTTCGGCCTCGTCCAGCACCTTCCGTTACGGTTCGTCAACGGCGACCCCGCGCGCCTCGCCGACGCGGAGCGCGACAGGCTGTTCGAGTGGACTCGCGGCCCCGGACGCGTGAACGTCAACAGCGCCACCCGCGGAGAGGTCCGCGCCACCGTCAACCGCGCGGGCCACGCGAACGACATCGTGACCGTCGAGCGCCTCGGACTGCTCGAACAGAGCGTCGTCTGCCGGGAGGGCACCGACCCGCCGGGACTGCTCGCGTCCATCGGGTCGTACCTGCCGTCGGAACTGGGGTGCGTCATTCCGTGAACCGACGCCTCCTCGTGGCCGCCGCGGCAGTCGCCGTCCTCGCGGTCACGGCGGGGTGTTTCGGATTCGGCGGCGGCTCAGTCTCGGAGCAACAGCTCGACCAGTCTCCGGCCGAGGAGTACGCGTGGAACCAGACCGAGGACGTACACATCACGCTCACCGAGAACGCCAACTTCCGGGGCGTGTACACCCTCAACGAGTCGAGCATCGAACTCTACCGGAACGACGGGTTCGGCGGCCGGAACCCGCTCGACGTCCGGGCGGTCAGGTACCGCTATCCCAACGGCACGGTCATCAACGGCTCCGAGATAATCGCGCGCGGCGGGTCGATAACCCGCAACCGCAACGTGGTCAACGTGACCCTGCCGCCGGGGACGACGTCCGGCGGCAAACTGGCGTTCACGGCGTCGTCGACGCCCAAGCGGTTCTCCCTCCCCACCTTCGTCGAGGGGTCCTACGAGGTGGTGCTCCCGGAGGACCGCCGCGTGGAGTTCCCGCTGTTCGGGTCCATCAACCCCCGCACCGGGACCACGACGATGGAGGGCGGGCAGGTGCACATCCGCTGGGAGAGCGTGACCGCCCGCTCCGTCGTCATCCAGTACTACCTTCAGCGCGACCTACTGATATTCGGCGCGATAACGGCGGGGCTGGCGGTGGTCGCGGTCGGCGGCCTGTTCTACTACCGCCGGAAGATTGACGCGCTCAAGGCCCAACGGGAGGAACTCGGCCTCGACGTGGAGCAGGAGGACGACGACGACTTCGGCCGCGGACCGCCGCCCGGACGGCCGTAGCGCAGTCCCGTCGCGTCGCGTCTCCTCCTCGACCGATTACCTCTAGCCGTCGTCGCCCTCGTCGCCGGTCCAGAGGAGACCCGGGTAGTCGCTGATGAGGCCGTCGACGCCCGCGGCCGCCATCCGCTCGGCCTGATACCACGTGGCGAGAGTGTAGACGTTCACCGCGCGACCCTCCTCGTGGGCGACGGAGACGAGGTCCACGTCGGCGAACGGGCCGGACACGTAGTACTCGTCGCCGAAGAAGGGCGTGTCGGCTATCATGTTGTACGGCGGGTGGACCGCCTCGGCGTCGTACTTCCGGGTGATTTCGAGGCCCGTCTCAATGGAGTCCCAGAACAGCGTCCCCAGCGGAACCGACGGGTCGAGTTCTCGCGTCGCGGCCAGAGCGCCCTCGTAGAACGACGAGAACAGGAGGTCGTTGTCGAAGCGTTCGGTCACCGCGAGCACGTTCTCGACGAACGGCCGCCAGCGGTCCGTCGCGGCGTCGAGTGCGTCGCCGGAGAGGGACTCGGCGAACCTCACGTCGGACGTGCCGGGGTTCTTCAGTTCGACGTTGACGCCGACGTGCGACGGGATGGCATCCAGCGTCGCTTCAAGGGAGGGAACCGTCTCGCCGCTCCGCTGTACCTCCGCCTCGCGCACCTCGCTCCACGGGCGCTCCCAGACGTAGCCGTCGAGGTCCGTCAGGCCGCGTTCGCCCCCGTCGCGCGCGGAGAGCTTCGAGTCGTGGAACACCACCACCTTCCCGTCGGCGGTGGGGACGACGTCTATCTCCACCACGTCGGCCGCCTGCCCGTCGGGGACGCCGCGCGGCCCGACGCCCGACGCCGCGCGCACCGCGCCGACGGTGTTCTCGGGGAACTGACCCGCGAACCCGCGGTGTGCAATCATCATCGGTTCCTCTCTCTCGGGGCGACCCTCTTTCCGCTTGCCCTCGTCCCGCCCGCGTCCGCCGTCGCCGTGATGGCCGCCGTCCGCCGCGGCGTTCCCGACGCCCAGCGCTCCCGCGCCGATGGTCGCGCCCGCGCCTTTCACGAACGTCCGCCGACCGACTCCGAGGTCGCTGTCGAACATCGGTCGAACGGAGGTTCAATTATTCCAATACGTTTTATATTTGTAATATTACTAGTTATGCTCCGCTCCCACGAGATACGTAGACGTGCCCGTCGGTCCGGGGTCGTCTGGAGGCGACTTGCTTTTCCCGGGGCCCGTCGTAGTCCGCCCATGCGAGTCGCAGTCGTCACCGTCGGCGACGAACTTCTGTCCGGCGACACGGCCGACACCAACTCGACGTGGCTGTGTCGCCGCCTCCACGACAGGGGCGTCGCCGTCGAGCGGGTGACCACCGTGCCGGACAGAGTGGCCGACATCGCGCGCGTCGTCAACGAACTCCGCGCGGAGTACGACGCCGTGGTTGTGACCGGCGGCCTCGGACCGACGCCCGACGACAGGACGATGGACGGGGTGGCCGCGGCGTTCGGGCGCGAGACGGAACTCCACGACGAGGCGCTGGAGTGGTTGGAAGAACACGGCGGCTACGCCGCCTCGGACCTCGCGGAGGGCACTACCCACCTCCCGGCGGGCGCACGCATGCTCCCCAACGACGAGGGCGTCGCGCCCGGCGCGGTGATGGAGTCGGTGTACGTCCTCCCGGGCGTGCCGGCGGAGATGAAGGCGATGTTCGAACGCGTCGAGGACGAGTTCTCGGGCGACCCCACCTACTCCGAGACGGTGGTGGCCGACGAACCCGAGAGCGGACTGCTCGACCGTATCACGGGCGTACAGGAGGCGTTCGACGTGACCGTGGGTAGCTACCCCGGCGACAGCGTCCGCCTGAAGGTCACGAGCGCCGACCCAGACGAGGCGGCGGCCGCGGCGGCGTGGCTACGCGAACGGGTCGAACTCGCGCCCGACGACGGGGGCGACGAACGCGCGGCGGCCGGCCGGGACGCCGACGACGGGCGGGGCGAGTGACCTACCGGTAGAGGTACAACACCCACCCGACGGTGATGAGCAGACTCGCCACGAGGACCACCGCACCCGTGGCCGCTATCGGCAGCGTCGGTTCTGCGGAGAGGGGAATCATACTCCGAGGTTTCCGCGGGGGTCGCATAAAGGTTTGAGTTCCGGGCCGGCGGCCGGAGCGGCGGGCTTTTACCCGCGCCGCCGGTGGGTTCGGGCATGCGAGTCGGCGTGGTCGTGAACCCCGTCGCGGGCATGGGCGGGCGCGTTGGCCTCAAGGGAACCGACGGCAAGGTCGAGGAGGCCCGCGCCCGGGGCGCGGAACCGCGCGCGCCCGGACGCGCCCGACGCGCCCTGTCGGCGCTGGCGGCCGAACTCCCCGACGCCGAGGTGCTGACGTGGGGCGACCCGATGGGCGAGGCGGCGGCCCGCGAGGCGGGGTTCGACCCCCGCGTCCTCGGGTCGCCCGACGGGGACGGGACCGACGCCGACGACACCCGCGCGGCCGTCGCGGCGTTCGTCGAGGCGGGCGTCGACCTCGTGCTGTTCGTCGGCGGCGACGGCACCGCGGTGGACGTGGCGACTGCGCTCGACGACGCCGACGCGGACGCGCCGATGCTCGGCGTCCCCGCGGGCGTGAAGGTGTACTCCTCGGTCTTCGCCGTCTCCCCCGAGGACGCCGCGAGCGTGGCGTCGTCGTTCGACCGCACCGAGCGCCGGGAGGTGCTCGACATCGACGAGGACGCCTACCGCGGCGGCGAGGTCCGCCCGGAACTCCGCGCGGTGGCGCGCGTCCCCGTGGCCGAACAGCTACAGTCGTCGAAGCAGACCGGGAGCGGCACCGTCGAGGCCCTCGCGGCGGGCGTCGCCGACGACGTGGAACCCGGGGTGACCTACGTGCTCAGCCCCGGCAGCACCGTCGGCGCGGTGAAGGAGGAACTCGGCTTCGAGGGGTCGCCGCTCGGGGTGGACGTGTGGCGAGACGGCGAGGTGCTCGTCCGCGACGCCTCCGAGTCGGAGATTCTCGACGCCCTCGGCGACGACAACGTGATAATCGTCTCGCCCATCGGCGGGCAGGGGTTCGTGTTCGGCCGGGGCAACCCCCAACTCTCGCCGGCGGTCGTCCGGCGGTGCGACGTGGTGGTGGTGGCGTCGCGCGCCAAACTCGACGACGTGGGACAGTTGCGCGTCGACACCGACGACCCCGAACTCGACGAGGAACTCCGCGGGTGGACCAAGGTTCGCGTCGGTCGGTTCGAGCGCCGGATGATGGAGATAGTCTGACCCGCACCCTCCGCTCTCGTGACGACTAGGGACGCGGCGTAGTCCTAGGAGTCACTTTCCCACGTACGTCGAGCCACCGCACCAACGCTGCACATTTATACTATATTATCGCCATAGAGTGAAGATTAAGGGGGATGAAGGTGTAGGGGGTGTCATGGAAACGCGGAAGGTCCAGCGGCTCGGGCCGTCGACGTTGGCGATGACGCTCCCGGCGGAGTGGGCGAAAGAACACGGTGTCGAGAAGGGCGACGAGGTCTCCCTCCGGATGGGCGGGAAGGGGACGCTCACGGTGCTCCCGGAGTCCGCAAGCACCGAGGACACCAAGGCGGTCATCCACGCCGACGCGCTGGACGACAGCGCCCTCGAACGCGCCATCGTGGCGCAGTACGTACTCGGGCGGCGCATCATCCACGTCGAGAAGCGCGAGGGCGCACTGGACTCCGACCACATCAACGCCGTCTACCGCGCCGAGACCCAACTCATGGGCCTCGGCGTCATCGAGGAGACGCCGGAACGCATCGCCATCCGGTGTTCGGTCGACCCCGAGGACTTCACGCTCGACAACCTGCTCGAACGGCTGGAGAACACGGGCAGCACGATGCGCTCGGAGGCGGTCAAGGCGCTGGCTCACGGTAACCCGGACCTCGCTCAACGAGCGCTCAACCGCGAGCGGCAGGCCAACAAGATATTCGTCCTGCTCCTCAGACTCATCTTCACCGCGTACCAGAACCCCAACCTCTGTCGCGCGGTGGGTCTCGAATCGGGCTTCCCGCTCATCGGCTACCGCTCGGTGGCCAAGAACCTCGAACTCACCGCCGACAACGCCGAGGACATCGCCAACATCTGTCTCGACGCCCAGAACCACACGCTCGACGTGGACTCGGGCACGATGCGGCGCATCCGCGAGTTCACGGACCAGGTCGACGAGTTGACCGCGAAGGCGGTCCAGTCGGTGGTCGACCGCGACTACGACATCACCATCGAGTGCCGCGAACTGTTCAGCGACCTGCGCGACCGGGAGCAGGAGATACTCAACGACCTGCCCGAGATGGACAACGAGGAACTCCTACGGGTCCGCGAGGTGCTGGTGAGCCTCCAGCAGACCGCGCAGTACGCCATGCGGAACGCCGAGATAGCCGCGAACCTCGCGCTCAACGCCGAGTCCGACCACGTCACCATCGGGGAGTAGCGTCCCGCGACCCCCGGTCCGGCGTCCTACCGAACTCGCGGCGACCGGACGTCGAGGAGGCCGCCGTCGGTCGTCTCGCTCCCCGAGGGCGTCGCCGTCTCCGTCGAGGTAGTGGTCGCCGTCTCCGTTTCGGCCGCCGTCTCGGCGGACTCGGCCGTCGTCTCCGTCGCGCCGCCGAGGAGGCCGCCGCTGTCCGCTGTCGTCGTTGTCCCGTCGGACCCGTCCGCGGTCGTGGCGGCCGTCGTCGTCTCGTCTCCGTCGGACGCGGTCGGGGTCGCCGTCTCCGCCCCGCCCGTCTCGTTCTTGTTGCCGAAGATGTCGGTCTCGACGGTCTCCGTGTACGTCAGAGCGTCGAGGGGGACCCGCACCGCCGGGGCGTCGCCCGCCTGCAGTCTCGCGTAGAAGTCGATGCGGAGGTCGGTGGTCTGGTTCCGTTCGAGGTGCGTGACCCACCACTCGTCGATGCGGTCGTTGTCGATGCGGACGGTGGTCACTATCGTCTCGGTGCTCTTCGGCGGAATCGCGTACCCGCTCTCGGTGGCCCCCTCGCCCACGTCCACGCCGTTCATCGTAACGTTGTACCCGAGTTCCGACACGGCCACCGGGTACGGCTTGGGGTTGTAGACGGTGAACGCGAGGCGGACGGGCGTGGTCGCGTTGGTGACGGTCCCCCACTCCGCCGTCGTCCGGTTGACGTAGAGCACCGGGTCGGAGACGAACGCCCGGTTCGCGTTCACCGGCCGCGTCTCCGTGGAGTTGAACGCCGAGATGATGTCGGTGTCCACGTCGCGGGTCACCGTCGGCGCGCCGAACGACCGGTTCACCGCCTCGCTGTAGACCGTCGCGTCCACCGTGAGTTCGGTGTGCTCGCCGTTCCGGACGTGGCTCACCCACCACGCCGGTATCCGCTCGTTGGCGACGTGACTCGTGAAGGGCACCGCCGTCGTCCCCCGTCCGACGGAGACGCCCTCCTTCTTCCCCTCGGCCAGTCTGATGCCGTTCATCTCGACTGCGTACTCGGCGGTCACGCCGCCGAGGGACACCCCCACGGGGTTAGGGTTGTGGACCGACAGGTCCGTCTCGACGGTGGTCGTCGTCTCGTTCACGCCCGCAAACTGGTTCTCGACGCCCGCCACCGTCGGCGCGCCGAGGACGCCCCCGGCGAACGCGCCCCCGGCAACCACGGCGACGGCGACGAGGACGGTCAGCGCCGTCCGCCACACCGACCCGAACAACAGTGCCTTCATGTTCTGTAAGGGTGTACTGTACGGATATATTAAATATCTCGCGTTTAGGACCGAACCCGCGGCGGGAGCGGTGGACCGACGCGGCGACGGGCGCGTGCGTCCCGCGCGTCCGGCGCGCGTCCGTCGAATGAACTAAGTACGGGCCACTAAACCCTCGGTACATGGTAGAGACGCAGACGGTCAGTTCGGACATGGGCATCGGGTTGGGCGTGGTGTTCTCGCTGCTGACGCTGGTCGGCGCGGGCCTGATGGTGGCCGGGCCCACCCAGAGCCTCCGGGCGTGGGGGTTCGCCGCGGCCATGATAGCCGCCGGCCTCGCCGTCGTCGGCGCGCAGGCGCTCTGGTCCTGAACCGACCTCCGGGCGTTCGGGCGGCGGGAGAACGAGAAACCGTTAAGGACGTCAGACACGTACCAGCGGGTGGATGACCGATTACACCGAGGAGGAGCGACGTATCATCGCCTACCTCCGCGATAGCGCCTCCAGAGGGGAGCAGTACTTCCGCGCGAAGAACATCGCCGAAGCCATCGGTCTATCGGCCAAACAGGTGGGCGCTCGCCTCCCCCACCTCGCGGAGAAGTCCGAGGACGTCGAGATAGAGAAGTGGGGACGCGCCCGGTCCACGACGTGGCGCGTCACCATGAGTTAGTCCGCGGTTTTTTGTCTCCCCTTCCCGACCCTCTTGTATGACTGTCCGTGTCCGTCGAACGTTCGAGTTCGACGCCGCCCCCGAACGCGTCTGGGAGTTCATCTCCGACCCCGGCAAGCGGGCGGCCGCCGTCAGCGTGGTCCGGGACTACGAGATGCGCGACGAACGCACCGCGGTCTGGCACATCAAACTCCCGATTCCGGTCATCAACTCCACAGTCTCCGTCGAGACGGAGGACGTGACCCGCGACCCGCCGCGCCACGTGAAGTTCGTCGGTCGCTCGCGCGTGATGGAGGTGACGGGGACCCACACCATCGAACCCACGGACGACGGCGGCTGTCGACTCGAGAACGAGTTCGTCGTCGAGGGCAAACTCCCCGGCGTGGAGCGCTTCTTCGAACGGAACCTCGACCGGGAACTCGACAATCTCGAGGACGCCCTCAGGCGCGACCTCGAAGTCCGCGCATGAAGCTCGCGCTGGCGCAACTGGAACTCGCCCCCGGCGACGCGGCGGAGAACGTCGCCCGCGCCGTCGACGCCGTCGAACGCGCCGCCGACGAGGGGGCCGACCTCGTGGCGCTTCCGGAACTGTTCACGGTGGGCTACTTCGCGTTCGAGAGCTACGCCCGCGAGGCGGAGTCGGTGGCGGGACCGACGCTCGACCGCCTGCGGACGGCCGCCGCCGACCGCGACGTGGCGCTCCTCGCGGGGAGCGTCGTCGAGGACCTCGAAGCCAGCGCCGCCGACGGCGTGTCCGTCCCCGCCGAGGAGGGCCTCGCCAACACCGCCGTGTTCTTCGACCGCGACGGCGACCGCCGGGCCGTCTACCGCAAGCACCACCTGTTCGGCTACGAGTCGGCGGAGACGCGGCTGCTCACCCCGGGCGAGTGCCGTCAGACCGTCGAGTTCGAGGGGTTCACCGTCGGCGTCACCACCTGCTACGACCTCCGCTTTCCCGAACTCTATCGCGAGTTCGTCGACGCCGGCGCGGACCTGTTTCTCGTCCCCAGCGCGTGGCCCTACCCGCGGGTGGAACACTGGAACACGCTCTCGCGGGCGCGGGCCATCGAGAACCTCGCGTACGTCGCGACCGTCAACGGGGTGGGGGAGTTCGAGGACGCCTCCCTCCTCGGCCGGTCGACCGTGTACGACCCGTGGGGGACGGCGCTCGCGGGGTCGGGCGACGACCCGGCGCTCGTGACCGCGTCGGTCGACCCCGAACGCGTCGCGTCGGTCCGCGAGGAGTTCCCGGCGCTGTCTGACCGCCGGTAGCGCCCGACGCTGTTCCCCCGCCCCCGACCGTCCCGCGGGTCGCGGCAAAATCGGGGTCCCCCGGAGGGTTTATCAGTACCCCGGTCCTACGAGCATTTGCCGGCGAACCGACGCTTTTCTCGTCGTGAGCTGGCAATCAAAAAACTCCGCCGCACGCGCTACAGGAACGGGGTCCACTGTAGCGCCCCGCCGTCGCACCCACCCCTCGCCTCGACTTCCCTTTCGCCCCTTCCGTACCTTGTCTCTCGCCTTCGCGCCGCGAACCGGGGTTCGCGTCGCCACGACGGCGACGTGTCCTTCCGACGGCCGACTCTCACCCGACTACTCGTCCCGCGTCTTGATGTCGGCCGAGAGCCCCTGGGCCATCTGGATGTCCTTCGAGTTGTTGAGCGTCCACGCCGTCCGCTCGGTCACGGCCTCTATTACCTCGCGAGCGCTCGGGTAGCCGTTGCCCGACTTCTTGACCCCGCCGAAGGGCAGGTGGACCTCCGCCCCGATGCAGGGGAGGTTGCCGTAGGCCAGTCCCACCTCGGCTTCGTCGCGGTAGTAGTTTATCTCGCGGTAGTCCTCGGAGACGATAGCGCCCGCCAGCCCGTAGTCCGTGTCGTTGTGAATCTCTACCGCCTCCTCGATGTCGCCCGAGTACTTCAACAGCGCCACGTGCGGGCCGAACACCTCCTCGTGGGTACACCGGAGTGGCTCGTGGGCGTCTGCCTCGTAGACGAACGGGCCGACCCAGTGGCCCGCCTCGTGGCCCGCCGGAATCTCCTCGTCGTCCAGTTCCGTGCGGTCGACCAGCACGTTCACGCCCTCCTCGCGCGCCAACTCGTTGTACCGGGACACCTTCTCGACGTGTGACTCCTCGATGAGCGGTCCCATGAACGTCTCCTCTTCGAGGGGGTCGCCCACCGAGACGGCCTCCGCCGTCTCCACGAAGCGCTCTTTGAACTCGTCGTACACCTCCTCGTGGACGACGAGTCGCTCGGAGGAGACACAGCGCTGGCCGGTGGTTTTGAAACTCGACATCACCGCGGAGTGGACCGCGATGTCGAGGTCGGCGTTCTCGGTGACGACGATGCCGTTCTTGCCGCCCATCTCGCAGGCGGCGAGTTTGCCGGGTTCGCCGCCGACCCGTTCCGCTATCCCCTGGCCCACCTCGGCGCTGCCGGTGAACAGCACGGTGTCGACGCGTTCGTCCTCGACGATGGCGTTGCCGGCGTCGCCGAAGCCCTGCACCATGTTGAACACGCCGGGGGGGACGTCCGTGTCCTCGAACATCTCGGCGATGATGCGGGCGCACTCGGGGGTCTGTTCGGCGGGCTTCCAGACCACGGTGTTGCCCTCGACGAGGGCGACGGCCATGTGCCAGAACGGGATGGCGACGGGGAAGTTCCACGGGGTGATACAGCCGACGACGCCCCGGGGCTTGCGCCGCATGTAGGCGTCCTTGCTGGCTATCTCGGAGGGGACGACGTCCCCGTGGGGGTGGCGGGCGTCGCCGGCGGCCCACTCCACCATGTGGGCGGCCTCGACCACGTCGGCCCGGCCCTCGCTTATCTCCTTGCCGCACTCTCTGGTGACTATCTCGCCGAGTTCGTCGGTTCGCTCGCGGAGTTCGCGGTGGATGTCCCAGAGGTGTTCGGCGCGGTCGATGTACGAGAGGTTCCGCCACTCCCGTTGCGCGTCGGCGGCGGCTTCGAGGGCGGCGTCGACGTCGGCCTCGGTACCGCGGTAGAACTCGCCGATGGTCTCGCCGGTGGCGGGGTTCTCGGAGGTGAACGTCTCGTCGCCGTCGCCCCCGGTCCACGTCCCGTCGATGTAGTGTCGGTGTGGGTCGCCGTCTCGTGACATGATGGTGTGAGAGTTGCGCCGGAGCGGCCATAAGTCTCCCGTCGATTCGGGTCCGGCGCGGCGACGCCCGGCCGTACAGCCGTTGGGTTCACAAAGCTGCGAGCCGTTAATTAACCGATGGCAACAATCGACGAACTCCTCGCGACCACGGACGAGGCGGCGCTCAATCGCATGCGAGCGGTCAGTACGCTGATGGACGACGTGGTTCCGATTCCGGGGACGAACAAGAGCTTCGGAATCGACCCCCTCCTCAGCATCGACCCCACCCCGGTCGGCGACCTCGTCGGCGGGGCCATCTCGCTGTACATCGTGGCCGAGTCGGCCAACCTCGGCGTGCCCTACACGACCCTCGTCAAGATGATAGGCAACGTCGCCGTCGACGTCGGCATCGGGTCGGTGCCGGTGCTCGGAGTGCTTCTCGACGCGGTGTGGAAGGCCAACAAGCGGAACTTCGCGCTGGTCGAGGAGTACGTCGAGCGCCAGTCTGACCTCTCGTTCGACGAGAGGGACGACGAGGACTTCGTCTCCATCGACGTCAACGACGACTGAGGCGGCCGACCCGCCTGCTACGACGCGCGCTTCTCTATCTCGCCTTTGACGCTCGCGGCGTCGAAGTCGTGGTCGGGGCGGATGTTCACGAAGTCGAGGAACTCGATGGCAGAGAGCAGGTCGTCCACGTCGTAGGCCGCCGCCGCGGCGTCGACCGCCGTCCGCGCGCCGACGATGGGTTCGAGCGCCCCGAGTCCGCAGGCCACGTCGTACGACCGGGCGTCGCTCTGTCCGTCCTCGCGGACGCTGGTGGCGTCGATGAAGTACACCTCGTCGCCGAGGATGAGCACGTTCTCCGCTCGCAGGTCGCCGTGGGCCAGTCCGTGGTCGTGGAGGGTGCGGAGCGCCCGGAACACCTCGGGCGCGAGCGACGCCGCCCGGTCGCGGTCGAGTTCGTCGAGCGACTCGAACTCGGGGAGGTACTCCAGTATCAGGACGCCGAGACCGTCTATCTCCAGCGCCTCCACCGGTTCGGGCGCGTTGAGACCGATGTCGCGCATCTTCCGGGTCGCTTCGAGTTCGTGTTTCGCCATCTCGTAGGGCGTGCCGAAGTGCTCGAAGAACCCCTCCGTGCCCGAGGAGAACGCCCCGATGTTCCGGCCGGTCGTAAAGAGGGCGTGGACCAGCGAGTTCTGCTTCGAGATGACCTTCACGAACCACTCGTCGTTCACGACCATCGGCGTCGACAGCCAGTTGTCGGCGTCGAGGAACTCCACCCGCACGTCGCCCCAGTCGTACTCCGCGGCGAGTTCTCGGACAACGTTCTCGATGCGCGACCACTCGATGTTGCCGCGGACGAACCGGCGCAACGCCATACACCCTCCCTAAGCGAGGCCCTCACATAACTTGCGTGGCCTCCCCCGGCGGGTCTCTCGCGCCGCGCCCACCCCTCCCGTCGCTGATTTTATGCCGCGTTCCGCGTAAGAAGCGGGCATGAACTTCGAGTTACCCGCGGAACACCGGATGATGCGGGACACCGTCCGCGAGTTCTGCGAGGAGGAGATAGCGCCCATCGCGCAGGACGTTGAGGACGACCACCGCTTCCCCGCGGAGGTGTTCGAGGAACTCGGTTACCTCGACGTGATGGGCGTGCCCGTCGCCGAGGAGTACGGCGGCCTCGGGGGCGACACGCTGATGTACGCCGTGGTGGCCGAGGAACTCGGGCGCGTGTCGGGCAGCGTCGGCCTCTCGTACGTGGCCCACGTGAGTCTGGGCTCGAAGCCCATCGAGAAGTTCGGCACCGAGGCTCAGAAGGAGCGGTGGCTCGAACCCCTCGCCCGGGGCGAGCGGATGGGGGCGTGGGCGCTCACCGAACCCGAGTCGGGCAGCGACGCCTCCGCGATGTCGACCACCGCCGAACGCGACGGCGACGAGTACGTGCTGAACGGAACGAAGCAGTTCATCACCAACGCCAACGTCGCGGGCTCTATCCTCGTGAAGGCCAAGACGGACCCCGACGCCGGCTACGACGGCATCTCGACGTTCATCGTCGACCCCGAGAACGACGACGGCTTCGAGGTGTCCACCGTGTGGGAGAAGATGGGGCTCAACGCCTCGCCCACCTGCGAGATACGCTTCGACGACTGCCGGATTCCGGCGGACCGCCTGCTGGGCGAGGAGGGCGAGGGGTGGGAACAGACCAAGCACACGTTAGAGGGCGGGCGCGTCTCCATCGCCGCCCTCTCGACCGGTCTCGCGCAGGGGGCCTACGAGGCCGCCGCCGACTACGCGAGAGAGCGAGAGCAGTTCGGCCAACCCATCGTGCGGTTCGACGCGATACGCGACAAGCTCGTCGACATGTACCGCAAGACCGACCGGGCGCGACTGCTCACTCACCGGGCCGCCCGCCTGATAGACGCGGGCGACCGCCCGACGCTCGAATCCGCGACGGCGAAACTCGACGCCAGCACCGCCGCCCGCGAGGTGGCCGAGGACGCCGTGCAGGTGCTCGGCGGCTACGGCTACACCGAGGACTTCGCGCCCCAGCGGTTCTACCGCGACGCGAAGTTGATGGAGATCGGCGAGGGCACGAGCGAGATTCAACGTCTCGTCATCGGTCGGGAACTCGGTCTCGAGTGAGCTGACACGGCCGTCCGCGGCGCAACCGGCCAAGGTAAAATGTTTTATCTGGTGAATTTACACTACGGGTATAGCCGACCGGCTCCGACGCCGGTCCGACCCGCGAGGAGACGATGGTACGCAGTACAGTGCCGCTCACGACGCTGTTGTTCCTCTCGGGGGCGCTGTCGGGAATCGTCGCCGTGGTGGTCCTCTCCCGGTTCCGCCTCCACTCTAGACGCATCCGCCTCCCGTTCGCGGCGGTCATGGTCTCGTCGGCGGTGTGGGCCACGGCGTACGGCTTCGAACTGGGGAGCGCGGGACGGGCGGCCAAACTCCTCTGGACGCGGGTCGCGTGGGCGGGCGAGATACCCCTCGTGACGCTCTGGCTGGTGTTCGTCCTCGCGTACGCCCGGCCGGACCGCCTCGACCGGCGGACGCTCGCCCTCCTCGCCGTCGAACCGGCGCTGGCATTGGCGCTGGCGCTGACGGCCCCGGCGCAGGGGCTGTTCGTTTCCGAGTACACCGCGCGCCTCGTGGCGGGGTACGTCGTCCTCGCGCCGGTCTACGGGCCGCTCTACGACGTCCACCTGCTGTACTCTGTCGGCGCGGGGTTGCTCAGCGTCTCCGTCCTCGTCCGCCAGTTCGCCGACTCGGCGGGCGTCTACCGCCGGCAGGCGGTGGCGCTGTTGTTCGCGGTCCACGTCCCGTTCGGCTATCAAGTGATTAACCTGCTTCGCCTCTCTCCCGTCCCCGGGTTCGACGTCACGCCCATCCTGTTCAACGTGACGTCGGGCGTGTGTCTCGTGGCGTTCTACCGGTACCGGCTGTTCGACCTCACGCCCGTCGCGCAGGACGCCGTCGTCGATCAGATGCGCGACGGCGTGGTGGTGCTCGACGAGTTCCGGCGCGTGGTCGAGGTCAACCCCGCGGCGCGCCGACTCGCGGTCGGCGACGGACCCTCCATCGGCGACGCCGCGGAGGCGGTGCTCCCCCGTCCCGAGACGGTGCTCTCGCTCCTCGACGACGACCCCGACCGCGTCGAGGTGACCGTCCCCTGCGACGGGCGGCGCCGACACTACGAGGTGACCGCCTCGCCGCTCTCGGAACCCGGACAGCACCGTGGACACCTCCTCGTGTTCCGGGACGTGACCGAACGCCGCCGCACCGAGGCCCAGTTCCGGGCGCTCATCGAGAACACGCACGACGTGGTCTCCATCGTCGACCCCGACGGGACCCGCCGGTACGTGAGTCCGTCCGCCGAGCGGATTCTCGGCTACGACGAGTCGCAACTCGCCGGCAAGTCCGTCTTCGAACTGGTCCACCCTGCGGACCGGGAGACCGTCGAGTCGACGTTCCGGTCGGTCGTCGAGACGGGCGACCCCGGCCGCACCGAGTATCGGGTGCGCCACGCCGAGGGGTCGTGGCGCACGTTCGAGTCCGTCTGCGTCGACGCCCGCGACGACGCCCCCATCGACGGCATGGTCGTCAACTCCCGAGACGTGACCGACCGCCACCGGTACGAGCAGCGACTCCGCGTGCTCAACCGGGTGCTGCGACACGACCTGCGCAACGACATGAACGTCGTCCTCGGGAACGCCGACATGCTGTTGGAGTCTGACCTGCCGGCCGAGGCGAAGCGACGCGCGCGAACGATACGGGGGAAGGCGGCGTCGCTCGTCGAACTCGGCGACCGCGCCCGACAGATAGACTACACGCTCCACGGGACCGACGACGTGCAGCGACCGAGAGACGTTATCGAACCCGTCGAACGGACGCTCGACGGCATCGAGGAAGACCACCCCGCCTCGGTCGTCCGCAGGCGGTACCCCGACGAGCAGTGGGTGTCGGCCGACTCGCTCGTCGACTCGGCACTCTCGAACGTCATCGAGAACGCGGTCGAACACAACGACCGCGCCGCGCCGGAAGTCGAGGTGACGGTCGAGGCGTCGTCGGTCGGTGACCGGGAGATGGTCGAGGTGCGCGTTGCCGACGACGGGCCGGGCATCCCCGAGTCGGAGCGCCGGGCCATCGCGCAGGGCACGGAGACGAAACTCGCTCACGTGAGCGGACTCGGACTCTGGCTGACGAAGTGGATAGTCGACCAGTCCAACGGCGACATCCGGTTCGCCGACAACGACCCCCGCGGCACTATCGTCGAGATACGCCTGCCCGCGGCCGACCCGGAGGAGGTCCCCCGCCCGGACCCCGAGTCGGCGCGCACCGGGTCGGACTAGAAGAAGTTGAAGAACTTCGGCATCACCAGACTCGCCACGAGAAGGGCCATGAAGACCACGACGACGACGATGGCGATTGCTCTCGCCGCGGTGCTCCCGCCGACGCGTTCGTCCCCGGCGGTTCCGATGACGTACACCACTCCCGCCGCCGCCACGAGGAGGATGAACGCGCTGTATATCGCGTCGAGTATGGCGCTCATACTTATTCTAGGTTCATCTTCCTTTGTAAACATTGTTGCCCCGTCTGACGGGTCGGAAGTCACGCTTTTCCCCGCGAAGACCGTAGCCGACCTACGATGCGCATGGAGTTGCGGGTCTGCAAGCACTGTTACGAGGGCGAACACGGCAACCCCGACAAGGCGGACGTGACCCGAGACATGGTCAGGTGCGGCCGCCGGGTCCGGGAGTACAAGGACCTCATCGGACTGGACGAACTTCACATCACCATGGTCGAGGAGGGGGAACCCGGCGGCGCGGAGGCGCTGCCGGTCATCGTCTCCAGTATCCAGAACGACCAGATAAGCCTGACCGACACGCAACTGGTGATGGAAGACGACGACGGGAACTACCTCGTCTACCCCGACCCCGGCGACGTCCTCGAAGTCCTCACGCGCAACATCGACAAGATAAGCGAGAACACCCGGCAGGACGTCACCGTCGAACTGTCCGAGGCCGGGTCCGAACTCCTGACCGCCTGACCGTCCGGACGCCGATACGTTCGCCACGTTCGCGCTCGGTCGGACCCGCCGAGACGACGAGAAGGAGAGTGGCCGGTCCGTCGGCGGCGACGCGTCGCGTTCAGTCGTCGGACGGTTCGCGTTCGCCGCCGTCGGCGGCCGCCGTGCGGTCACGCTCGGTCTGCTGTTCCCACCGGACCCGGAGCACGTTGCCGTACACCGAGAGCACGAGTCCGACGAACAGCACCAGCACGCCGATGTTGACGCCGATCATCAGCAGCAGGTTCGTGGGGCCGCCCCCCACCGCGAGTTCGCGGGGGACGGGGTAGCCCTCGTCGAAGATGCTCGCCATCAGCACGCTCACGATGCCGATGACGACGAGCGACCCCGCC
This sequence comes from Haloferacaceae archaeon 50, assembly GCA_046097085.1. Lineage (GTDB taxonomy): Archaea > Halobacteriota > Halobacteria > Halobacteriales > Haloferacaceae. Next base: position 1,800,627 of record CP175567.1, read on the forward strand.
ACGTTCACCGCCCACGGCCAACTCGGCGCGAGCGAGAGCAGGGAGATGCCCGTCTGGTCGTCCTCGGTGTCGGCCTCCTGCGCGTGGGACTCGGGCATGAGCGGCTTAGGGATGAACGCCTTGAGTTCCACCGGGTAGAACGCCGGGTGGAGGCCGTGTTCGAAGATGTGGAACATCACACCCATGAACATGATGACGCCCAGCAGTCCGTGGAACGTGACGAACGCCATCGCGGCGGCCTTCGTCGCGAAGAACTGCATGAGTCCGGTCTTGCTCCAGATGAGCAGTCCGGAGATCATGAGCAGCAGTAGCTCCACCGCGAATATCCAGACCACGCCCTTCCCGACGTACGAGAGGAGCGGCGTCTCGTCGGCGGAGTAGCCCGCGAACTGGCGCGCGTGCGGGTGGCGCTCGTCGGCCCGCCCGAGCGCGAACTTGACGTCCTGTATGAACGCCGCGGTGTCGTTCTTGAGGTCCGGGAGCACCTTCCGCCAGTTGCTCCGCCCCATCGGGCTGATTATCATCAGCGTTATCCAGAACACCACCAGCGCGATGAGGCCGAACCCCGCGATGCGGTGGACCGCCAGCACGCCTACGTTCCCGCCCATCAACGTCACCAGCCACCAGAGTTCGTCGTTGAACATGACGGAGTACCCGCTGAAGAACAGCAGGAACACGTCGAGCGCCAGCAACGAGTGGAACACGGTGGTCGTCTTGGCGAACTTGCCGTGGTCGAGCGACGTCATCGCGATTCACCCCTCGACGCGCCGGCCTCGGCCCCCGTCTCGCCGGGGCCGCCGTCCGTGGCCACGCCCTCGCCGCGCACCGTCTCGTCCGGGTCGCGCATCTTGTCGGCGAGGCGGCGGAACGACGCCCAGTGGATGAAGACCATCACGAGGATGAACCCACCCATGATGACGTCGGCCGCGTGGACCAGCGAGATGGCGAAGTCGAGCACCGGAATCGTGTTGCCGGCGACCCAGTCGCTACCGATGCCCTCCTGTGCTACCGTCGGCCCGACGCGGGACAGGCGCTCGTAGAACACACCGCCGCTGGCGGTGAACCAGGCGGTGAGTAGGAGCGCCACGCCGACGCCGACGACTGCGCTCACCAGCACGCGCAGTTTTCCGTATTTGACCTCGTCTTGGTTGTCGGTCATCCGTCGAAGGCTTGGGCGTCCTCTTTACCGAAGATGATGTTCATGGCGACGTCGTTGAAGAACGGCTGACGGTCCCGCTTTTCCATCTCGTCGGCTATCTGGTCCGAGGTGCCGACGAGGATGGCGTCGGTCGCGCACTCCTCGGCGCACGCCGGGCCCTTGCCGACCTCCTGCCGTTCCTCGCACATCGTACACTTGTCCATCGTGCCCCCGGTGCCCGTAATCTTCGCGAAGCCGTCGTCGGACTCGGGGAACTGCGGGGCGCCGAACGGACACGCCGACAGGCAGTACTGACACCCGATGCAGATGTCCTCGCGGACCTCGACGAAGCCGTCCTGCTTCTTCACGAGGGAGTCGACCGGACAGACCGAGACGCAGGGCGCCTCTTCGCAGTGGTAACACTGCATCGGCACGCTCGTCTCGCCGGGGTTCTTGTTCTGCTGAATCGCCTTCCCGCTGTCTGTGTTGAGACCCTGCGCCGCCTGCTGGCCCTCGCGGAACGTCGAGACGCTGATGCGCTGTTCGTCCGCGGGGATGTCCCACGTCCGCTTGCACGCCACGACGCACCCGCCGCAGTCGATGCACGCCTCCACGTCGGGGAAGATGCGCGCACCTTCGCCGACGCTCATTACACCCTGACTCAGCTGCTCTCTCGCGTTCTCCTTGTTGTTTTCGCTTGTTGACATGTTATTGAACGCTCTTGTGGTCGCGGACGTCGAAGTCCTTCTGCGTCCCGATGTTCTCGCGGTCCTGCGGGAAGTTGAAGTTCTTCAGGTCGACGTTCATGTTGAGTTTGTCGAGCAGTTCCTGCGTCGCCGGGCGTATCTTCACCATCGCGGCCTTGGTCTCCTGCATCTGTGTTTCGGCGTCGTACCCTCTCGACGTAATGATGTTGGCACTGTCGCCGATCGCGAAGGGTTTCATCCCCTCGGGGTACTTGTCTTCCAAGCTCTCGCCGTGGTACACGCCGCCCCAGTGGAACGGGAGGAACGTCTCCTTCGGATTCGGGCGGTGAGTGACCCGCGCCTTGACCAGCACGGAGCCGCGGGTGGTCGTCGAGACGACGACCAGGTCGCCGCCGTCGACGCCCAGATTCTCTGCCATCTTCGGGTGGATCTCCGCGTACATGTGCGGCTGAAGATCCGCCAGGAAGATGTTCGAGCGCGACTCGGACCCGCCGCCCTGATGTTCGACCTGCCGGCCCGTCGTCATGATGGTGTCCATGCCCTGCTTCTGGGCGGCGACGGTCGCCCGCTGTTGGATCTTGCGGTTGTTCTGATTCAGCCGGAAGAAGTTGGTCTGTTTGCGGTTCGCGGGCCACTTCTTTATCAGGTCGGGGCGCGGGCTCTCTATCGGCTCGCGGTGGACCGGCGTCGTGTCGAGGAAGTTCCAGGCGACCGCGCGCGCGCGCCCCCGTCCCGTCGGCGCGTCGGGTTGCTTAGAGTCGTACGGCGCGTAGTCCTCGGGGTTGAACCCGACCTTCTTGCCCTCCCGTCTCCGCTTCTGCGCGAGTGCCTTCGCGGCGTCGTACACCGACTTCGTCGGGTCGAGCGCGTACTCGTAGGGGAGCGAGAGCGCGTCCGGGTTCGTGATATCGTCGGGGAACACCGTGGTGAAGCCGGGATACTGCGGTACGCCTTGGACCGTCCCGTTGAAGTCGGAATCCCAGTCGGGTTTGTACGAGTCGCGCAGTAGATTCAGCCCCGTCTCGCCCTGCTGGTTGACGGTCTTATCCAACGGGTACTTCGGTTGTTCGGGGGCCTCGCCTCGCTGGACCATCTGGTTCCACTCCTTCCGAGTAGGCGCGCGTTCGCCCCACCGGGCGCGGAAGTCCTGGCCGCCGTTGCGCGGGTCGAGGTCGTCCCGCCAGATGATGGGCGTTCCGGGGTGGCCCTCGCCCCAGCACGGCCACGGCAGCATCCAGTAGTCGCCGTCGACGGGTGTCCCCGAGGCGCGCGCCTTGAGGTCCTCGGTGCTGAACGCCCAGTCGTACTCCAGGTGCTGTTGGAGTCGCTCGGGCGACTGCTGGTAGCCGATGGTGCGCACCCCGAGGTTGATCTCGCGCAGGGTGTCCTCGTAGGTGGTCTTCCCGCTGTAGAGTTCGGGACCCTTGCCCCAGTCGAAGTGCTCGCCGAAGCCGAGGTTGTCCGCGAACTCCTGAATGATCTGCATGTCCGGCTTCGTGTTGTGGGACGGCGGCCGAACCGGCTGACTCCACTGGACCGACCGGTGGGAGTTCGTCACCGACCGGTGGTGCTCGTACTGGCTGGCGGCCGGGAGGAGAATCACGCCGTCGTCGCGCTCGGCCATCACCGACGCCAACGACGGGAACATGTCGACGACGACCAGCAGGTCGAGGTTCTCCATCGCCGCCCGCTGTTGGTCCATCTCGCTGATGGAGTTCGCGGAGTGACCGTGGAAGATGGCGGCTTTGACTTTCGTCGGCTGGAACAGTGGACTGGAGGTGAGCCGATCGTTCTCGGGCAGCGCACCCTCGAACCAGCGCGCGACTGTCAGGCCGCGCTGGAACATCATCGACCGGCTCGAGGGTTTGACGCCGTCGACGTTCTCGAACGCGGACGTCGCTTCGGCGGACTGCTCTTGGTACTTCTGCTTCGACATCTTGTCGTACCGCTGGTACAGGTCCTTGAACGAGGTGCTTCCGCTCGTCCACGGACTCTTGTTCCAGACCTCCGCCCAGTACGCCCACGACCCCGGCGAGGTCACGCTGTAGTAGCCCGGCAGGATGTGGCTGTTCGGGCCGAGGTCGGTCGCACCCTGCACGTTCGAGTGGCCGCGCATCACCTGCAGGCCGCCGCCGCTGCGGGCCGCGCTCCCGGTCGCGAGGCTAGTCAGCGCGTACGACCGGATGTTCTGCGTGCCGTTGTTGTGTTGAGTGCCGCCCATCGCCCACTCTATCTGGACGTTGGGTTTGTTCTCGATGATGAGATCGCCGATCTTCTTGATGTCCTCCTCGCTGATCCACGTTATGTCCGCGACCGTCTGGAGGTCGTACTCGTCGAGTTCGGCGTCGACGTCCGGCCACCCCTGCACCCGCTGGTTGAGCATCTGCCGGTCGAGTTCGCCCTGCTCTCGGATATAGCGAATCAGCCCCATCATCAGGGCGGTGTCGGTTCCGGGCCGGATCCGATAGAAGTGATCCGCGTGCGCCGACGTCTTCGTGTACCGAGCGTCGATCGAGACGATCTTCCCACCCCGTGCCTGTCCCTCGAGGATGTGCTGCATCGCGATTGGGTGAGCCTCGGCGGGGTTCTGCCCGATGATGATGTCGAGGTCGAAGTTGCGGTAATCGTTGATGGTGTTGGTCATCGCGCCGTACCCCCAGGTGTTCGCCAACCCGCTCACCGTCGTCGAGTGACAGATGCGCGCCTGGTGGTCGACGTTACACGTCCCGAAGAACGCCGCGAGCTTTCGGAAGGCGTAGGCTTCCTCGTTGCTGTGGTGGGCGCTCCCCAGCCACATTACGCTGTCCGGCCCGTGCTTCTCTCGGAGATCGTTGAGTTTGGTGCTGATATCCTCCCACGCTTGGTCCCACGAGATCTTCTGCCACTCCCCGTTCACCTTCTTCATCGGGTGTTTGAGCCGCCTAGGCGAGTGCTCGCTCCCGTAGATGGCCGCTCCTTTCGAGCAGAGAGACCCGTTGTTCACCGGGTGTTCGTGCCACGGCTCTTGACCGACGAACGCGTTGCCCTTCCGCTCGCCGCGGAACCCGCAGCCGACGGCACAGAAGTTACAGATAGTCTTGGTCAGTTCCCCCTCGGTGTCGGTTCCGTCGGGTTCGCCGCCCTCGCCTCCACCCTCCTGTGCTAAGGCGTGGCCGGCCCCGCCCCCGCCGAGTATGACCGTCCCGGCGAGTGCGCTGGCCTTCATGAAAGACCGCCGGTCTAAATCGAGGCTTACTGGTTCTGTGCTCATCTGACTCCCCCGCGGGTGCTCGTGCGCATGGGTTTGATTGTATTCACGTGTGGCACTTTTCGAACTGTGTCAATCTATGTCTACGCAGGCAATTTCTACCGGGCCTATCTACATTAAAGTTCGGGGTGTACGGGTTGGCTAACAAACAGCTTCCGGAGGTAGACGGACTCTCCCGGCCGTTTTGGTGTACCTAGAACCGGAACGGGCGCAAGGCCTTTACAGCACCTACCCTTGGTGATACTACGATGAACACCGGAGCGTTCCTCTGTTCGTGTGGCGGGACGTGCGATCTCGATCTGGAGAGCGCCCGAGACGGTGTACGCGACGTCGACGTCGTGGCCTCCTCGGAACTTCTCTGCGAGGACGGTCTCCCGGGCATGGAACAGGTGGTCGACGAGTACGAACTCGACCAGATTATCGCCTCCTCCTGCGACGACGGCTGCCGCGAGAAGATACGCGCCCTCGGCGAGGAGATGGGTCTCCACCCCGAGGCGACCACGTTCGTCGACCACCGCGAGGGCGCGGGGTGGGTCCACGACGAGGCCGCGGCCACGGACAAGACCGCACGGCTCGTCAACCGGACCTACGCCGGCCTCGCGGAGGAACCCGTCTCGCGCACCGTCTCCCGCGAGGCGGGCGACCGCGTGGTGGTCGTCGGCGACGCCGACACCGCGGAGGACCTCGCCGACACCGCGGACGTGACGCTGGTGGCCGACGGGAAGGAGTTCGCCGACACGAACGCCGACCTCGACGACGTGACCCTCGAACGCGGGCAGGTGACGGCCGTCGAGGGCGAGTTCGGCGAGTTCGAACTCACGCTCGTGGCGGGCGTCACCGAGGACTGCGTCTCGTGTATGAAGTGCGTGCGCGAGGGGCCCGACGGGATGGTGACCTCCGCCCCCGTCGACATCTCGCTCGACGCGCCCGACGGCGAGTGGACCGACGTGTGTCCCACCGACGCCATCGACCTCGACGGCGTCGAGCGCACTATCGAGGCCGACCAGGTGGTCTACCCCGGCGCGCCGCCGACGACGCGCGGCGGCCGCATCGGCATCTACACCGGCCCGGTGGACGGCGGCACCATCGCGTCGGTCGAGTCGCTGCTCGGCGGCGTCGAGAAGCCCGACCACCTCGACCTCGAGATGGAGGTCTGCGCCGCGGGCGACCAGAGCAAGGTCGGCTGTAACGAGTGCGTCGAGGCCTGCCCCCACGGCGCGGTCGATCGCCCGAAGGTGGACGAGGTGTCGTTCGACAAGGTGGCGTGTCAGGACTGCGGGGCCTGCACCAGCGTCTGCCCGACGGGCGCGACCCGGCTTAGGGACCCCTCGAACCGCCGCATCGCGCGCGAGGTGGAGTCGCTCCTGACCACCGAGACCGACGACGGTGACGGCGACGGCGGGTGGCTCCCCTTCGGCGGGAGCGAGTCGGGCATCGAGACCGAAGTCGTGGCGTTCGTCTGCTCGGAACGCGCGGAGCGCACGCTCCGGGAGTACGGCCGCCGGGCCGCGGCCGGCGACGACGCTCACTACCAGCCCATCCTGCCCGTCCGGGTCAACTGCGCCGACACCGTGGGCGAGGCGCACGTGTTCCACGCCCTCGCCGCGGGCGCGGACGGCGTCGCGGTCGTGGGCTGTGGCGGCGACTGCCTCCACTCGGGTCCCGACCCCAAGGCGGCGCTGGTGGAGCGAATCAACCGCGCGTCGCGCGACCTCGGCCTCGGAGAGCGCACGGCCTTCTTCGCGCCGTCGCCGGACGACCGCGCCGAGTTCGTCGACCGCCTCGACGCGTTCGTGGAGGGTCTCGACGACTCGCCCGTGCCGAGCGGCGAACACCGCGCCACCGGCGAGGCGTCCGACCGCGACGCGCCCGCCTTCAACACCCACGACTGGGCGCTGGAGAGCGTGCGGTTCGTCCTCGACCACGCCGACCCCGAACGCGAGGTGATACGCGGGTTGGAGTCGTTCGGACAGATGACCGTGAGCGACGCGTGCAACCTCACGCCCACCTGTTCGACGCTCTGTCCCACCGACGCCATCCGGCGCACCGACGACGGCGACCTGCAGTTCAACCACGAGCGCTGTGTCAACTGCGGCCTCTGCGAGGACGGCTGTCCCGAGACGGCCATCGAGATGGAGACGGGCCTCGACCTGTCGCTCCTGCCGGAGAACCGCGCGGTGGCCGACGGCGGCGAGCCCCAGTGGTCGACTGTGTACGAGGGCGAGATGGTGGAGTGCGCCCGCTGTGGCACGCCGTTCACCAGCGTCGGGACGGCGGAGAAGGTCAAGGGAGAGGTCGGCGACCTCGTGGAGGGGTTCGCCGCCGATTCGAGTAAGAGCGTGTTCGACTACTGCGGGGACTGTCGCGCCCGCCTCGTCTACGACGGGGAGTGGTGACGATGGACGACGAAGCCATCTACGCCGCGCGCGCGGAACTCGCCGACTTCCTCGTCGAGGTGTTCGTCGACACCCCCTCCGTGGAGTTCGTCGAACACCTCCTGAGCGGCGACGTGGAGACGCCCGCCGACGAGGTGAACGAGGACCTCGACAGGGGGTTCGACCACCTCCGCGAGTTCGTGACGACGAACGAGGGCCGCGACCCCGAGACGGTGGCCGACGAACTCGCCACGGAGTACACTCGCGTGTTCGTCGGCCCCCGGCCGCCGGTGCTCGCCCACGAGACGTACTACCGCGACGACACGGAGTTCATCGGTGAAGGCCTCGCCGAGGTGGAGGCGAGTTACGGCGCGGCCGGGTGGTCGCCGCCCGACGACACCCCCGAGGAGAGCGACTTCGTCGCCGTCGAGGTGGCGTTCCTCCGCAACCTCATCGCCCGCCAGCGCTCGGGGCAGGAGGAGACGTTCGGCTACGAGCGCGTGTTCTTGGACGAACACCTGCTCCGCTGGGTCGACGACTGCGTGGCGGACATCCGCGACAACACCGACGAACCGCTCTACCTCGCCGCGGCGTCCATCCTCGCGGGGTTCGTCGAGTTCGAGGACGAACTCGTGGCCCAGATGATACCCGACTCCCACTAGTCGGGGACTCGCGCCGCGAAGTGAAGTCGTCTCGCGGGCCCCGCCGCGGTCGGCTCTCAGTCCCAGTCGTCGGTGAAGATGACGCTGCCCATCGCCGCGCCGAGGGTGACGGCCACGAGACCGACGACGAGCGGCGTCGCCAGCGCCACCGCGCGCTCCATCCGGAAGTACCACGACCACGTGCTGAGAGACTCGGCCACGACGGCCACGCCGCCGACGGCGGCCACCGCGAGACACAGCGCGGCGAACGACACCAGCGAGAGGCGTCGGAACACGCCGCCGAGGGTCACCTCCTGGAGGCGGTCCGTGAGGCCGCCCCGGCGTTCGCTCTCAGTCATCCACCCACCACCGTCCGACGAGCATCGCGCCCGAGAGGGGGACCAGCGCGGCCACCAACCCGACCACGAAGATGGACATATAGCTGATTGTGGACTCGAGGTGGATCATCCAGTGCCACGTCCCCTTTATCTCGGCGATGAGGGCGACCGTCCCGACGGTGAGAAGCGAGAGGCCGAGCACCAGACCGAGGACGTACACCGCCACCCGGAGGTAGTAGAGCACGCGGTGCTCCGACGGCGAGTCCGACTCGGACCCCGACCCCGACTCGGTCGACCCGCCGGTCTCGCCCGTGCTCACCGACACGGCTGAACCACCACCTCGGGGGCCGCCGCTCGTTCTACGCGTACCGGTACATGTCGTAGACGACGACGAGGAACACGAGCAGACCGACCCCGAGCACCACGAGGGCGACGTCTATCGGGACCGGCAGTTTCGGACCGAGGTGGAGGATGGCGGATGGCATCCATTGAGCCGGGGTACGCTCCGCACGAGGTAAAATATTGTCCCCGTTCGTTCGTAACCAACGGCGCGGCGCGGGCGTACTCGGGCGAACGGGTGAAACGCTTATCCTGAAGTAACCCGACGTGAAAACAATGGTTTCGAGACGCCGGACGCTCAAGCGCCTCGGACTGGGCGCGCTCGTGAGCGCCGCGAGCACGGCCGGGTGCACCGGCCGGGGGTCGACCGGGGACCGGCCCGACCTCGGCCCGAACCCGCGCGCGGACGCGCTCCCGGACCGCCAGCACGCGTGGAACGCCACCCTGCGGACGGACGCGACCGGCAACACGCTCTCGCCGCAGTTCCACCGCGTCCTCCTGTTGAACCTCGACGCCGAGCAGGGAGCCGACGCGGCCGAGACGGTCGAACGGGCGATGCGCTCCGTCGAGGCGGCCTACGACTGGGGTCCCGCCGGGCTTCTCCACGCGCTGGCGTGGGGGTCGAGATACTTCGAGCGGCAGGGCGTGCTCGGGTCGTCGCCCGTCAGGTCGCCGAAGGTGCTGTCGCGCACCGACGACCCCGACCTGCTCGACTTCGACGCGGCGCTGGTGCTCGCCAGCGACGTGCCGTCGCACCTCGCGACCGTCGAGAGCGCCATGTTCGACGGCGCGTCCCGAATCAACGGCGCGTCCGTCGACCACCGCCTCGGCGACGTATTCTCGCGCGCCGGGCGGCGAACCGGATTCATCGGCGGCGGCCTCCCGGCGAAGCACACGAACGCCGAGGGCGTCCCCGACGACGCGTCGCTCGGCAGCGACGACCCCATGTTCATGGGCTTCTTCTCGGGGCGGAACGGCACGCAGGCCTCCGAGGACCGCGTCACCATCGAGTCGGGGCGGTACGCCGGCGGGACGACCATGCACGTCAGCCACCTCCACCACTCGCTGGACCGGTGGTTCGACGGCCTCGACGACGCGGGGCGCGTCGCGCGGATGTTCGGGCCGGAGTTCACGCCGGACGAGGTGGACAAACTCGGCGAGATGGTGCCGTTCTCCGACAAGGTGCGAGAGCACGCCCGCGACGAGGGCGTCGTCGGCCACCACGAGAAGGTGGCGCGCGTGCGGAAGAACAACCGCCCGCTCATCCTCCGGCGCGACTTCAACACCGTCGACGGCGGGCGCGCGGGCGTCCACTTCGTCTCGCTCCAGAAGTCGCTCGACCACTTCGAGTCGACGCGCAAGTCGATGAACGGGTGGTACCTCCGCGACGACCACCCTCAGATAACCGACCGCCGCAACAACGGCATCCTCGACTTCATCTCGGTGCAGTCTCGGGCGAACTTCTACGTGCCGCCGCGAGATATCAGGGCGTTTCCGCTGCTCTGAGCCGTATCGATTACTCGGATTCGAGTAACTCGTCGAGTTCGTCCCAGTCGAACTCCTCTTCGTCCGCCTCTCTCTCGTTTATCTCGTGGGGACCGAGCGTGTGGTCCCACACCTCGTGACCCTTGTAGGTCTGGGTGAACTTGGGACGCCAGCCGCTATCTCGATGCGTCATACGTCACCTTCTGTCGCGGTTCCAGTTATACCTTTTGACGGTCGGACTGGTGCAACCATCACGGCGCGGCGTCCGGCGGTCGCTTGGCGTCGTCGTCGAGGAACACCCGGGCGAACAGGTCGACGTGGAGTTCGAGCACGGTCCCCGGGTCGACGCCGACGTCCTCGGCCTGCCGGTCGAGGAAGGCCCCGAGGTCCTCGCTCGGTTCGTACTCGATGCGGGTCCCGTCCACCTCGAAGTCGAGGTCGGGGTCCACGTCGCCCGAGACGAGGTGCTCTATCTCCAAGAGCGCCTGCTCGACCTTCGACTCGATGGCGTCCTCGGGTTCCATCAGGCGGTCCTCCCCCCACTCCTCTGCCGCCTCGCGGAAGCGGTCGCCGACGGTGAACGCGAGGCTCAAAACGACACCCCCTCCGCCTCGAACGCGGGTTCCCAGCGGGTCTCCTCCTCGCAGACGGGGCACTTCCGCACGAGGGTGTGCCGGTCGGGCGCCCCCATGCGGCTCAGGTTCCCGCACTGCGTGCACTCGTAGTGCGTCATCGTTCGGGCGGGAACGTGTCGGGGAGCGGGTCTCCCTCGATGAGTTCGCCGAAGAGGAACAGCAGGCAGACGAGGAGGACGGCCAACACGACCAGTCCCATGAGTCCCGTTCCGAGAGTCTGGCCGACCGCGTGTCCTGCGCCGAACAGTTCGATGCCCGTGTCCCGTGCGCTTCCCACGGCTCCGACCACCTGCAACGCCGTGAGGACGACCCATATCCCCGCCAACAGCAGGGCGAACGTGAGGAGTCCGCTGTGTCGTATCGCAGTTCGTAAGCTCATGTGTGACACTCCGTGGTGGGGAGTACTGCCTCCGAGTACTAAAATGGACTTGCCCGCTCAGCGGTCGGCGTCCACGCCGTCGCTACCGTCGGCGTCCGACTCCGTGTCCGCGTCCGCGTCGGCGCTGGCGTCGGTGTCGGTCTCCTCCCCGTCGATGCCCGCGGCGTCGTCGGTCGGGAGGAGTTCCCACCCCGCGCCCGACGCGGCCTCTTCGAGGGAGACGAACTCCCAGCCCGCCTCCTCGGCGATGGCTTCGTCCTCGCCCGCGACGCCCACGACCACCATCCGGTCGGCGTAGAACATCGAGTGGGGGCCGATGCCCGCGAGTCGCTCGGCCGGGCCGGTGCCCGACCCGTTGAAGAAGTCGGCGTCGATGGTCTCGTTGCGCTGGAACGACCCGAGGACGTGGGCCTCCACGTCGCCCACGATGCCGATCCAGTCGCTCCACTGCTCGGCCTCTGCGAACGCCGCGGCGGGGTCGGCGAGTCGCTTGGCCGCGCGGTAGGTGAAGGCGGTGGTCATGTCGTCCGTGCCGCCGCCGTGCGGCCCCGAGGCGCGCGTCTCGCCGCCCTCCGCTCGCCCGGTCTCGTCGGCGGACGCGTCGGCCGCCGTCCCGGCGCTCGACGCCTCGCCCGCGCCGCCGCCGCCCCGTTCGACGGGTATCCCGGCCGGGGTGCCGGCGTTGTCCGAAGGGACGTGCGGCGAGGCGGGCGTCCGGTCGTCGCCGGTCGCAGCGTCGTCCCCGGCCGCGGCGTCTCCGGCGTCCGTCGCGGACGCGTCCGCGGCGTCGGCCGTATCGGCGTCGGCGTCGGCGTCCGTCTCCGCGCCGTCGGGCGTCCCGTCCCCGCCCTCGTCCGCGCCGCCGCTCTCGCGCCACGACGGCGCGCCGGGTTCGTCGTCCGGGTCGCCCTCCCCCTTCCAGAACCAGTCGCCGCGGTTGGGCGTCTCTTCTCCGTCCTGTTCGTCTCCGGTGTCGAGGTCGTCGAGGTCGATCTGTTCGGTCATCAGTCGTCGTCGTTGAGTGCGCGTTCGTCCGCCGGTGCGGCGTCGGCGTCGCCCACGGGCGTGTCCTCGTCGGCGACGCCCCCGAGGCCGAGGCGGGAGAGCATCGCCGCGGTGGGCCGTCCCCCGGCGTCCCACCCGCGGGTCTCGTAGTAGGCCGAGAGCAGCGACTCGAACGCGTCGGGCGACACCGCCGCGCCGTCGTCGCGTTCGCGCGCGAACACCGCCGGGAGTTCGTCGTCGCTCCGGTCGAACCCCTCGCGCAGGTTGAACAGGCGCACCAGCGTCCACACCCGTTCGCCCGTGGTCCGGAGGTCGTCGTCCGCGCGGGGCCACCCCACGGCGTCGAGCAGGGCCGCCCCGAGATCGGCGGAGAGCGCCTCGCCCGCGAAGTCGTCGGCCACGAGACACCACAGGCCCGCGCGGGCGTTCTGCTCGTCGGCGACGGCGGCGGCCGCGCGCTCCGGGTCCCACGCGTCGGTGAACGCCTCGCGCTCGACCGGGCGCGCGCGCCGGTGGCACGCCCCCCGGTCGGAGGTGGCGTACGCGAGCGCCATGGCGGGCGCGCCGCGCGGGTCGTAGGAGGGAGCGGCCACGCCCTTGACCGTCGGCACGAACGACTCGCCGCCGTAGCGGGCGGCCGCGGCGTCGACGCCGTCGGCCAGCGCGTCGCCCAGCGGCGTCTCCCGCCGGCCTATCTCCTCGATGAGTTCCCGCGCCGCCTCGCTGTCGCCGAACGAGAGGTCGCGCTCCACGAGACCCTCGTCGCTCGCGCGGACGGCCCACGCCACGGCGTTGCCGCCGCCGATGACGTCGACCCCGAGTCGGTCGCACACCGCGCCGAGGGTGGCCACGGCGTCGAAGTCGTCCACGCCGAGACCCGCGCCGAGAGTCATCTGGGTCGCGCCGCGGGGCACCGTCTCGCCCTCGTCCGTCTCGACGCGGAACCCGCCGGGCACGGCCTCGTCGTCGCGTTCACGGCCGGTGGCGGCCTCGCGCGCCGCCTCGACGCCGATGTCGTCGGTGCCCTCGAACGACCCCTCCTGCCACCCGCGGGTCGAGAGCACGTCCGTCTCGTTCGCGAAGTCGACGGACTCGAGCGTCTCGCTCGCGGCCTGCCACCGGCCGGAGTCGCTCTCGGCGTAGCGCTCCGCGAACGCCTCGCGCAGGCGTTCGACGTCGTCGGCCGCGGTCCGCGCCGGGACGGCGTCGGGGTCGCCGCGGGCCACCACGCACTTGAGGTTCTTGGACCCCATCACCGCGCCCGCGCCGCCCCGCCCGGCGTGGTGGTCGCCGGCGTCGGACGCGACGGTCGCGAACCGCACCTCGCGTTCGCCCGCGGGGCCGACGCCCGCGACGGCGGCGTCGGGGAACGCCTCCGCCGTCTCGACGGTGTCCGCGCCCCAGAGGTCGTCCGCGGGTTCGATACGGGCGTCGCCGTCCTCGACGACCACGCGGACCGGCCCGTCGGCCGCGCCGGTCACGACCAGGAGGAGGTGGTCGTCGAGCGCCGCCGCCAGCGCGGCGGGGAACGTCCCGCCGCCGTAGGAGTCGAGGAACCCGCCGGTCTGGGGCGACTTGGTTATGGCGGCGTAGCGGTCGCCGCCGGGGAGCACGCCGGTCAGCGGTCCCACGGCGAACACGAGGGCGTTGCCCGGTCCCAGCGGGTCCACGCCGGCGTCCAGTTCGTCGTAGAGGTAGCGCGCGCCGAGTCCCTTGCCGCCGACGTACTTTCGGAGCCACCGTTCGGGGACGGCCTCGCTCCGGACTTCGGCGGACGTGAGGTCCACCCGGAGTACCCGGGCGGGGGCGTCGGCTGTCATCGCTTGCTCTAATCGCTCTCCCCCCTTTTCCCTTTCGCGGCCGTCGGGGGGGGGGTGTCACCCGATAGTCACTTATCCACCGCTCGCTGCCGTCTCCGTCGCGGTGGCGTTCCCGCCGTCGGCCGCGGGGGAGGCGGGCGTCTCAGTGGCGTTCCCGCCTCGGGCGCGGTGTCGCTGGAGCCACTGCTGGTACTCCTGCTCCGAGACCACCCGTATCTCGGCGTTCATCTTGGAGTGTCCCGCGCCGCAGTACTCCGCGCAGTACATGCGGTAGGTCCCCTGTTCGGTCGGGGTGGTCCGGAGGGTGGTCCGCGTCCCGGGGATGGCGTCCTGCTTCAGGCCGAGTTCCGGCACGTGCATGGAGTGGATGACGTCGTCCGAGGTGAGGGTGAACACGACGGTGCGGTCCTCGGGGAGGACTATCTCGTTGGTCGCGGTCACGTTCTGGTTGGGGTAGGTGACCTCCCAGTACCACTGCTGACCGACCACCCGCACCTCGACGGCGTTCTCCGGGGGCGGGTACTCGTCGGGGGTGTCCGACACCGCCGGCTGTGCGAGGACGACGTACGACGACACCCCCACGAACAGCAGGATGATGGCGATAGCGCCCACCATGGCGAGTTCGAGCTTCCGGTTCTCCTGCGTGGGCTTCGGTTCGTCGTTGTAGTGGAACCGTATCGTGGCGTAGACGAGCAGGCCCTGCACGATGAGCGTCACCGGGACGGCGGCCAGCAGGAGCTTCCGGTTGAGGCCCCGGATGAGCGCCTCGGTGGTCGAGTCGTAGCCCGCCGCGGCGGCGGGTGCGGCGAGGAGGACGAGGCCGGCGACGCCGGCGAACGTCCACGCCGCGGCCGTCCGGCGGCGGGTCACGGCGAATCACGCTCCTCCAGTTTCTCCTCGAACCACTGCCACTCGCGGGTGAACTGCCCCGTCTCCTTGAGGTTCCACACGTCGGCGTCGCTCACTGTCGTCCCGCGTCGGTTCGAGTCGACCATGTTCCACACCCACACCGCCGTGCCGGCGGCGATGGCGTACGCGCCGAAGGTGGCCACCTGCTGTAGCAGCAGGAACTGGTCCGGGTAGGTGGCGAACCGGCGGGGGAGTCCCTGCGCGCCCATCAGGAGGAACGGGAAGAACGTCACGTACACGCCCCCGACGGTCAGGAACAGGTGGAGGTACGCGAGGCGGCGGTTGTACATGTTCCCGGTCAGGATGGGGTACCAGTAGTACGAGGCCGCGAACATCGCGAAGACGATGAGTCCCATGATGATGAAGTGGAAGTGGCCGACCACGTACCACGTGTCGTGGTAGAGCAGGTCCACGGGGATGGACGCGAGGAACACCCCCGTGACGCCGCCGATGATGAACATGCTCACGCCGGACACGCAGAAGAGCAGGGGGACGGTGAACCGCACCCGCCCGTTCCAGATGGTGGCTATCCACGACAGCACCTTGACGGCGCTCGGCACCGCGATGGCGACGGACACGAACATGAACGAGGCTCGGATTCGCGGGTCGATGCCCGTCGTGAACATGTGGTGGGCCCACACGCCGAAGCTGAGGACGCCGATGCCGAGCGTGGTGTAGACCACGTACCTGAATCCGAACACCTTGCGGCCCACGAACTTGGGGAGCACGAGGCTCACCAGCGTGAGCCCCGGGAGGACGATAATGTACACCTCGGGGTGGCCGAAGAACCAGAACAGGTGCTGCCAGAGGATGGGGCCGCCGCCGTTGACGGTGAAGAAGGCGGTGCCGAAGTTGCGGTCCAACAGAAGCATGATGAGCGCGCTCCCCAGCAGGGGGAACGCGAACAGGATGAGGCCGCTGGTGGTGAGCATCCCCCACGAGAAGATGTCCACGTCGGCCCACGACACGTCCTCGCCGCGCTCCAGCGCGATGGTGGCGATGAAGTTGATGGCGGCGATGGTGGTGGCGATGCCCGACAGGTGGAGTCCGATCAACAACAGGTCCACCTGGGGGTTGACCTGCTGTATGGACAGCGGCGGGTAGAGCGTCCACCCCGTCTCGGGCGGCCTGAGGGCGAACAGCCACGCCACCTCGAACCCCGCGCGGGCCAGCACCCGCGCTATCAGTTCGGTTATGAGCCCCGCGCGGATGAGGACGAGCGACGGCGGGAGGAGCCAGAACCCGATGGCGTTGATTCGCGGGAACGCCATGTCGTCCGCGCCGAGAAGTAGCGGGATGAAGTAGTTGCCGACGCCCGAGAACACCGGCGTCACGAACAGCAGGAGCATCGTGAGACCGTGCGTCGTGAACAGGGCGTTGTACGTCTCGGCGGACCAGACGGTCGAACCCGGCGTGAGGAGTTCGGTCCGAATCATCATCGCGTCGGTGGCGCCCCACAGTCCGGCGGCGACGCCGAACAGGATGTAGAGCGCCCCGATGCGGCGGTGGTTCACCGTCGTGAGCCACCCGGCCACGGTGCCGACGTCTACCCGGTCGGGGATGACGGTGACGCCGGTCGGCTGCCCCCCGTCCGAACGCGGCAGAGAGAGGAGTCCGCGCCGGCGCGCGAGTCTGAACCCGCCCGTGAGCAAGACGACGAAGAGGAGGGCGACGAGGACGCCACCTCTCACGGTAGACCCTCGCGTTCTCCGGATTTAACTGCCATAGATGAGGTACGTAAGAAACGGACGAGCGGGGAAATAAATCCGACGGCGGAGCGCCTCACCGGGGGTCGGTGTCGGGACCCGTCTCCGTGGCCGCGTCGGTCCGCGGCGCGGTCCACCCGTAGACGAGTCCGAGCGTGAACCCGTACGCGAGGTGGGCGAGGAGGGTGTAGCCGCCGAAGAGGAACAGCAGTATCGTCGGCACGTCCGGCACCGACGTTATCATGAACGCAAGCCAGATGACGAAGGCGAACAGCATCCCCGACACGGCGGCGTCGCCCTCGGGTGGGAGGTGGGGTTCGGCCCACGCGAAGATGAGCGGCCACACCAACACGCCGACTACCAAGAAAATGACGAACCCCAGCGACTGGTCGCTCCCCGCGCCGACGAACTGGGAGATGAGGGTGTAGAGGTTGAGCGCCGACCGCGTCTGGATGTTCAGCATGATGAGCGCGAGCACCATCACGACCATCCCGACGGCGCCACCCGCGACGGCCCGGAGTACAGTGCGCTTGTCCATCGAGTCGTTTCTAAGGAGCGGGACCCACAAAATAGTGCCTGTGGCCGCGCCCGGTGGAGTTCGGCGAGTCGCCACAACCCTATTGCCGATGGCCCTCCAGCGTTTCGGCGATGAGGTCCGCCCGCAGGCTGACGCGACGGCGCGCGCTCGGGACGCTCGCAGGGACGGCGACGGCGGCGGTGAGCGGCTGTATAAAGGTCGACGCGTCGATAAACGAGTCGCCGTACGGGCCGAACGAGACGGCGCGGTACCGACTCGCGGCGACGACGGCCGCGTGGCTCGGCCTCGAACCGCCGATAATCGCCCGGGTCCAGAACCCCTCCATCGAGGTGGTCCCGGGGCAGACAGTCGAGATAACGTGGGTGAACCGCGACGGGAACACCCACCAGTTCGTCGTCGCCGACAGTTCCCGTAACGTGCTCGCCAAGACCGAACCCTCCTCGACGGAGGGGGCGACCCGGTCGGTCACGTTCGAGGCCCGACAGGAGATGATGCAGTACTACTGCGACTACCACCCCGCGCAGATGCGGGGGACGTTCTTGGTCACCTCGGAGTAACGAACCCGCGGGCGCCCTGCGGCCGGGGACGCGGGCACGCCCCCGACGCGGGGCGGAACTACAGTCGCTTTCGGGTCTCGGTCTCGGTCTCTCCCGCCCGCATCTCGTGTTTCTGCCCGGCGTTCTCGCCTTCGAGCGAGAACAGTCGCAGGATGCGCGCCGCCGTCTCCGAGGTGCCGTGCTCGCTCGCCTCCACGAACACCTTCACCAGCAGGTACGACACCGGCGCGAGCGTCACGATGGGGACGACGTGGAGCACGACGGAGGTGGAGATGAGAAAGAGGTCCTCCCACCCCCACGGGTTGAAGAGGAGTAGTAGGGTCACGAAGCCCGTTATCATGACGAGGGGCACGAGGTTGACCGAGATGTCGAACCACTCTTCGCGGGTCAGCATGTTTCGTTCGAGAGTCGCACTCGGTAAAAGTAAATCGGCGGGCGCGGCCGACCCGTCGCCCCGGACGCCGGGCGGCCAGTCAGATGGACGCGCCGAGGTAGACAGCGACGACGAGGAACAGCCACACCGCGTCCACGAAGTGCCAGTAGACCGAGGCGGCGTTGACCGACGTGAGGCGACGCTCCGTGTACTGTCCGAGGAGGCCGCCGCGTATCAGCACCACCGAGAGCACGATGACGCCGAACGTGACGTGGAGGCCGTGGAGGCCGGTGAGGCCGAAGAACGCGCTGGCGAACATGCCCGAGGTGTAGGTGTACCCGTCCACGACGATGAACTCGTAGTACTCGTAGGCCTGCCCGCAGAGGAACACCACGCCCATCCCCACAGTCACCGTGAGGAGTTGGACGAACCGGCGGTGGTTGCCCCGTTCGAGCGCCTTCTCGGCATAGTGGAGGGTGAACGAACTCGCCACCAGAATCGCGGTGTTGACGTACACCACCGGACCCAGCAGGTGCGGGATGTGCTCGGGCGGCCACGCTCTGGCCCGTATCCAGAAGTAGTAGCCGAAGCCGCCGGCGAACGTGGCGACTTCGGTCACCAGAAACATCACCAGCGCCACGCGGAGGGTGAGGCTGGCGTGGGGATTCTCGTCGCGGCTGAAGTAGGGACCGACGAACGCCTGCCACACCCACCCGGCGAGGCCCGTGAGGAACCCGCCGAGACCCAACGCGAGTATCACCGGGCCGACCCACCCGGGGACGACGGCGAACTCCCCGTGGCCGATGACGTAGAACCCCGCGCCCGCGTAGAGTCCGCCCGCGCCGAGAGCGGCGACCAGCGGCCACACCGACGACTCGCCCCCGATGCGGGGCCAGTCGAAGGTGGCGGGTTCCTCGTGGCCGCCCTCCTCGGACGCGTGGCTTCCCGATTCCGACATGGGGTTCCGTTCATCTCAGGCCGCAAAAAAGGTGTCTGCCGAGCGGCGCGTCCGACCCGTCTCGGAGACGGGCGCCGTCGGACTGCGCTTATACGCCCGCCGGCCCAACGGGGGGTATGCGCCCCAGACGAGGGTTCGTGACGCAACTCGGGATGGACCACGCCGAAGCCGTCGAGTTCGCCGGCGCGGAGGGGTTCGACTTCGTGGAACTCATGCTGGACGGCGCGGGCGACCACCGTCGCCTCGCCGACCGGACCGACGAGGTTCGGCGGTGGACGGGGGACGCCGGCGTCGACCTACTGGTCCACCTCCCGTTCGGGAGCGTCGACCTCGGAACGCCGCTGTCGCACGTCCGCGAGGGGTCGATAACCGAACTCGCGGCGGCCGTCGAGACGGCGGCCGAACTCGGCGCGGAGAAGGCGGTCTGTCACGCCTCGACCGGGGCGTGGCGCCCCGCGTGGGACGACGCCGACGTGCGCGAGGCGCTGTTCGACTCGGTGCGCCGCCTCGACGAACGGGGCCGCGAACTCGGCGTGGAGGTGTGCGTCGAGAACGTCCCGCGCGGAACGTTCGACACCAACGACTTCCCGGCGCTGTTCGACGCGACGGACGCGGCGATGACGCTCGACACCGGCCACGCCCGGATGGACGGGCGCGACTCGGCCGGAATCGCGTCGTTCGTGGACGACCACGCCGACCGCATCTCGCACGTCCACCTCAACGACACCCGCGGTCCCAGCGACGAGCACCTGCCGTTCGGCGCGGGGACGATCGACTTCGAGGTGATTCTCGGCGCGTTCCCCGACGGCTGGGACGGCACCCTCTCGCTCGAAGTGTACACCCTCGACTACGGCTACGTGGCGACGAGTCTAGAGCGACTGGACGCCCTGCTCTGAGTCGCCGCCGTCGCCGGCGACGTTCGCCGGGGTTGAAGTCGAGGGTCGCCGTAGTCACCCGGTATGCCGGACGTACTCGTCGCAGGCGAGACGCTCGTGGACTTCATCCCGGACGCGCCGGGGCCACTGGCCTCGGTCGAATCGTTCTCGAAGCGCCCCGGGGGCGCGCCAGCGAACGTCGCCGTCGGCCTCTCCCGACTCGGCGCGACGCCCGACTTCTGGACGCGCATCGGGTCGGACCCGTTCGGCGACTACCTCGCGGACGCGCTCTCGGCGGAGGGTATCCCCGACGCGTACGTCGAACGCGACCCCGACGCGAAGACGACGCTCGCGTTCGTCAGCCTCGGGGAGGACGCCGAACGCGAGTTCAGCTTCTACCGGGAGCGCGCGGCCGACACGCGCATGGAGACCGGGCGGGTGTCGGAGCCGTCCGCGTTCGACTGGGTCCACCTCGACGCCCTCTCGCTCGACACCGAGCCGTCTCGCGGCGCGGTGCTCGACCTCGGCGAACGCGCCGCGGTGACGGACGCCACGGTATCGTTCGACCCCAACGCCCGCCCCGAGCGGTGGGACGAGTTCTCCTACGACGAGTCCGTCAGGACGGGGTTCGCGCTCGCGGACGTGGTGAAGGCGACGCCGGAGGACCTCAGGGTCGCGGGGTTCGAGGGCGACGCACCGGAACTCGCGCGGGCGGTGGCCGACCACGGTCCCCACACCGTCCTCGTCACCCTCGGCGGCGAGGGGGCGTTCGCGTACGCGACGCCCGAGTCGCCGTGGCACGAGGGCGACGGCGGCGCGGCCGCGGAGGTGTCCCACCCCGGCTACGATGTCACGCCCGTCGACACCACCGGCGCGGGCGACGCGTTCACCGCCGGCGCGGTGGCGTCGCTGGCCGAGGGGTCGACGCTCGAAGAAGCGGTGGCGTTCGCGAACGCCGTCGCCGCGACGGCCACCACCGCGGAGGGGGCGATGACGGCGCTCCCGTCGCGCGACGCGGTGCGGACGTTCAGGGCGGACCGCGGCGACGAGTGAGACGCCGCGTCAGGCGTTGTCGGCGAGGCGGCCGGCGATGCGCTGTGCGCCCTGCGCGGCCGCGAGGTCTGGCCGGTCCGAGGTGACCGCGGACACGTCGCGGTCGAGTTCCGTCGAGAGGCGCTCCTCGAACTCGCCCACGATACCCGGGATGCACGCCATCCCGCCGGTGAGTGCGACGGGGTTCGAGAGGGCTATCTGGTAGGGCTTCATGTGGCGGTTGGCCAGTTCCGACAGGAAGTTGTTGGCGATCTCCTCGACCACGTCGTCGAGGTAGTCGTCGAGGGGTTCCATCACGCTGCGCTCGATGGTGAACTCGTGGGAGCCGCCGCCGGGCTGTTGGATGACGTCCGTGAACGGCTCGAAGGAGTCGAAGTCGGCGTGGTCTTCCTTGTACTCGCGCGCGGTGGTCAGGTCGACGTTGACCCGACCTTGCGTCTCCTCCTCGACCATGTTGGCTATCCGGCGGTCCACCTCGTTGCCGGTGACGGAGCCGGTGGCGAACGGCGCGAGCTGTTCGCCGTGGCGGTAGGCCGCGGCTTCGAGGTTGGTGGAGCCGAGGTTGACCGCGACGAAGATGTCGTCGACGGCCTCGAGTTCGTCGCCGTAGGCCGGGATGGCCCCGCAGAGCGACTCGGGGTAGCTCCGCACGAGTTCGCCGCCGATGCCCGACTCCTCGATGACGGCGTTGAGGTTCGACAGCCCCTTCTCGTTGTCGATGGTCGGGATGGCGTACACCACGGCGCTGTCCTCGGGGATGTCCTTGTTGCGAACGAGCTCCGCGAAGAACGTCTTGGCGAGTTCGGCCCGCTCGTCGTCCTCGGGGAGGCCGGAGCGGAGCATGTACTCCACGCGGTCGGGGTACTCCCGTGCGGCGCGCTCGCCGTAGATGACCCGCTCCTCCCCGGTGAGGGCGTCCTCGTAGGTGGCCATGCACGTCAGCGTGCGGAAGGTGGTGAGGTCGCCCTCGCCGTCGGGGTAGACCAGCACCGTCCGCGTGCTCCCGAGCTTGACGCCCACGGGGGCGGCGGCGGGCTCCTCTTTGAAACCTGACTCGTCGTCGGCTTTCTCGTCTGCCATACCCCGACCATTCTACGGACGGTATTTGATATTAGGGTTAATTGGATGATATCTAATAAACCAGAGAAAAAATCGACTCGGACGACCGGCGAAACCCGTCTCGACCCGGCCGGACCCGGCGCGGCCCCCTTCGTTCCTCGTCAGTCGCCCATCGAGGCCAGCCGGGCCACGTAGACGAGACTCAGCTGGTGGTCCTCGATGTCGAGGTCGACGCCGCCGTCGATGTCGTCGGAGAAGCCGACGAGGTAGTCCTCCAGTTCCGAGGAGACGTCCTCGGTTATCCAGTCGATGGAGCGGTAGTAACGCAGCGCCTCGAACGTGCGCTTGAACCCGCTCTTGAGCACGAGGAACTCGAGCCAGTCGAACACCACGCGCTCGGCCGCGTAGCTGTCGGGGAGCGCGGTGAGGTAGGGCTTGGTCACCTCGTCGGCGGCGGACTGGTAGAGAAACAGCTGTTCGAGCTTGTTCGACCGGAGGTTCTCTCCGGCGCGGCGGCTGGGTCTGTCGACCACGTTGCCGAAGGAGAACTCCCCGTTCTCCCGCTCGTCGGGCCGCCGAGTGCCGTGCGTGCGCGTCTCCGCTATCCGTCGGAGTTCGTCCGGGTCGTAGTTGTCGGGGTCAAGTTTCATGCGTCGTCCTGACTGGTTGGCGTCGTCGAACCGCGTGCGCGGGCGCGACCCGAGAGCCGAGGGGGCCGCCCCGTGCGGTCGTTCACGTGTCACCTCCGAGGAGGGACACATAAACCTATCCTAGCCGTTATCAAATCGGATACTCAGATGGTCTGCTCGCCGTGCTTCGCGCTCCGAACGACGAGCGTGCCGGTCGCGGCGTCGAGGCGGACCGACCGACCGTAGTCGCCGCCCACGTCCGAGGCCACCACCGTCACGCCGCGGTCGGCGAGCGCCCGTTCGGCCTCGGTGACGTTCCGGGGGCCGATGGCCTCGCTGCTGAACTTGAACATCTCGCTCCCGCCGACGAGTTTGGCCTCGGCCTCGGCGAGCGACCCGCCCGCCGCGCGAACCTCGCACAGCAGTGCGTCGGTGGCCGTGTCGACGAACTTGGCGGTCGCCGGGTTCCCCTCAGCGCGGGGCAACATGGCGTGGGCCAGTCCGGCCACGCCGTTGGGCGCGTCGCAGACGGCCACCGCGATGCACGACCCGAGACCGCTCGTCACGAGTTCCTCGCCGTTCGTCGCGACCGCGAAGTCGGCGATGCCCACTTTGACGCGAGTACTGCTCGGATTCGCAGAATCGCTAGAGTAGACTTCCATCTCGTGGTTAGTTCGTAGGCGTCAGCTGATTCAGAGACTGCCGGAGTTCGGCCTCGTCCGGGAGGGCGTAGATGTCGCAGGTGAACTCGTCGCCGTCGGTCCGGATGGTGGAGTCGATGAGGAACGCGTGTTCCTGGCGCTGGGCGAGTTCCGACGTCAGCGGCGCGACCACCGACCGGCCGAGGTCGTGGACGAACTTCGGCGGGGAGATGTCGATGGTCGTCTCCAGCGCGTTGGCCCAGCCGTCGAGGAACCCCGAGGTGACGATGTTGCCGATCTCCTGGATGGCGCTCTGGCGCATCTCGTCGGAGGCGTCTCCGGCCATCCCCGGCAGGAGTTCCGCCGCGACGTGGTCCGCCGACGCCTCGTCGAACAGAATGGCGATGTAGCCGCTCGGCAATCCGTCGAACTCGAGTACCACGCCCGTCCGCGGTTCGTCCGCGACCTGCATCGGCACGTCCTCCAACGGGACGAAGCTGAGTCGACTCACCTCCACGGTGGTCTGGATGCCGGTCATCGTCGTGATGTCCTCGGACGCCTGCGCCGCACCGTCGGCTATCATCTCGTCGAACTCGGCCAGCGAATCGAGCGGGAGTTGGTCGTCGTCCTCGCCGCTCTCGGCGACGATGCGGCTGGTCGACGACGCAGTCGGAATCATGTAGAGCGTGAAGTTCACGGCGTCGTCGGCCGTCTCCAGTTGGTTGCGGAACACGAGCATCGACTCGCTGTCGGCGTCGACGCCGTCGAGGGCGGACTCGCCGTCGTCGGCGTCCGAGACGAAGGTGGGCGTCGAGATGTCGATGCTGGTCTCGAGGTAGTCGGCCCACCCGTCGATGAACCCGCCTATCATGATGTTCCCGAGTTCCTTGATGCCGCTCGTGGCGGCCTCGTCGTCGGGCGACGACCCCGGGAGCATCGTGCTCACGATGCGGTCCGCGCTCTCGCGGTCGAACGCGAGGATGGTCTGCCCCTGCAGACCGCCGTCGAACCCGATGCAGACGCTCACGCGCCCGGGTTCGCGGAACTCCCGGCGCACGTTCGCCTCGGTGCTGAGTTCGACTCGGGTGACGTCGACGAAGGTGTCGATACCGGTCATCTGCGAGAGCGACCCGGCGGCGCACTCGGCCCCGCTGTGAGCGAGTCGGCTGAACGTGCGGAGCGAGTGCACGTCGACCGACACGCCCGGCGGGTTCGAGGTCACGCCGTGACCCCGGAGACGTCCGCTATCGCCTGCAGGACGTTCGGTTTCTGGAACGGCTTCGTGATGTACCCGTCGGCGCCCGCCTCGACCGCCTCGCGCATCTTCTCCTCCTGCCCCACGCTCGTACACATGATGACGGACGACTCGGGGTCGAACTCCTTTATCTCGGTCGTGGCCTCGATGCCGTTCCGGATCGGCATCACCACGTCCATCGTCACGACGTCGGGGTCGAGTTCGCGGTACTTCTCGACGGCCTCGACGCCGTTCTCCGCCTCGCCGACTACTTCGTGGTCGTCCTCCAGCAACTGCTTGAGGAGGTTTCGCATGAACGCCGAGTCGTCGACCACCAGTACTGAACTCATGCGCCGACGGTTCGACAAAACCCACAATAAACGCTTCCCTCAGATTATCACGGGTGATACTACTCGTCCGCGGGCGGAAGACGAAGCCCCTCCTCCCGGGCGACGCACAACAGGTCGTCGATGGAGTCGTCGGCGGACAGGTCGTGGGCCGACAGGAGTCGTTCGAGCGCGCGGGCCGGGTACTGGACCGGGACGTCCGCGGCCATGAGGAGGATGCCGAGCACTTCGGCGGGGGAGGTGGCGGTGTCGACGTTGGTGGCGTACCACTCCACGAACTCGCGGAACACGGCGGGCAGGTCGTCGGCGAACGCCTCCGCGCCGTCCACCTCCCCGTCGAACGACCCGACGACGACGAAGCCGTGCCGGGGCTCCCGTCCCTCCACGTACTCTACCAGCGCCTTTCGGGCCGCCGCCCGGTCCGGGCGTCCGTCGTCGCCCTCGGCCCCGCTACCGCCGTCGTCCGAGTCGTCGGCCGTCTCCGCCGACTCGTCGGCGTCCTCCGGCGGGGACGGAGCCTCTTCGTTCGCGGTGGCGACGACGTACCGCCTGTCGTCGAGTTCCACCACCCGGCGGTCGTCGGAGAAGTCGAGTTCCTCCGGCCGGACCGCGCCCTCGTCGTCGTCCGGGTTCGGGGCGTCGGCGTCCATCGAACCGGAGTCGACGCCCCGCCACCATAAGCCCATCGGGGAGACGTACAGTCGCGTTAGACGACATGTGATGAGACGGATACCTTCGTAGGGGGGACATCGTGCGAGAAGCGGAACACTGCATTGACCAACACATTCACATGGGTAGCCACTAACTCTGGCGGCATATGGAGTCTGATAGGACCCTCGAGGCGCTCGGGAACGAGTACAACCCCGAGATACTGAGCGCCGCGGCCGAGCCGCACTCCGCGCAGGAGTTCAGTGAGATGCTCGACATCCCGATAGCCACGTGCTACCGTCGGATCGAGGAGCTCACGGGCGCGGGACTCCTCACGCTCCACGACCGGGTGCTCTCGGACGAACACCGCCGCACCAACGTCTACCGCCGCGAGGTGGACGAGGTAACGGTCGAGTTCGACGGCGACGGCTACACCGTCTCCGTGACCGAACGCCCCGAGGTGAAGAACAAGCTCGACGACCTCTGGCGGAACATCTCTCACGACTGATTCTACCGCGGGTGGACGCCCCGTCTCGCCGCGTCCGTT
The DNA here is from genome assembly GCA_046097085.1 of Haloferacaceae archaeon 50. GTDB lineage: Archaea > Halobacteriota > Halobacteria > Halobacteriales > Haloferacaceae. Next base: position 1,826,810 of record CP175567.1, read on the forward strand.
CGGGTTGGACGGTTCGGCACGACGCTCGCCCTCGACTATCCTCACGCGACGCCCGCGCACGCGAACAAACTTGAAGCGTCGGCGCATTCCCCGTCAGCTCGCCCGCTGTTATCAGCGGTGATATTGAGGGGCGTAGCGTTATGTACCCCTCGCGGAATCGTGACGACGAGGTTCCGAGCAACCGGGTTATTCCGGCGTTCGGGCCGAGCAAACCAAACAATGTTCGACAAATACACAGATGAAGACCGGGGTCAAGTGGGTATCGGGACCCTCATCGTCTTCATCGCGATGGTACTGGTCGCCGCGATCGCGGCGGGCGTCCTCGTCAACACGGCGGGTGTGCTGCAGGCGACTGCCCAGGACGCCGGAGAACAGAGCGTGAACAAGGTCACCAACCGCGTGGACGTGGTCAGCGAGCACGGTATCGTGCAGGGTAGCGACCCGAAGACCGTCGATACACTCAACCTGACGGTGCGACTCGCCGCAGGGTCCGGCGGCGTCTCCCTGAACAACACGACGATAAAGTACCTCAGCTCTGGCACGGCCAAGACGCTCGTGCAGAACACGACGGAGACGGCCGACGGCATCGACTGGACGAACGCGTCCGACGACGAGTTCGCCGTCCGGAAGCTCTCCGACGACGACACGTCGTTCCCGATTCTCAACAGCCAGTCCGACCGCTACGAGATCGTGATCAACACGTCGAACGTCGAGGGGCCCAGCAAGGACGGCCTCAAGACCGGCGAGTCGGTCACGCTGGAGATAACGAGCCGTAACGGCGGGACCACGCAGGTCATCCTCACCATGCCTCAGCAGCTCGCGGGCAAGGAAGACGGGAACCCGGTGGGTCTCTAGATGATAGACGTCATCCCTAACGAGGAAGACCGTGGTCAGGTGGGTATCGGGACCCTCATCGTCTTCATCGCGATGGTGCTGGTCGCCGCGATCGCGGCTGGCGTCCTCGTCAACACGGCGGGCGTGCTGCAGGCGACCGCCCAGGATGCCGGCCAGCAGAGCGTCGACAAGGTCACCAACCGCGTCGAGGTGCTGAACTCCCACGGCACCGTCGGCGCCGACGGTCAGATCGCCAACGTCACGATGACGGTCCGACTGGCCGCCGGGTCGAGCAGCGTCGACCTGAACGAGACGACGATAAAGTACCTCAGCAGCGAGAACGTCGAGACGCTGAACAACCAGACGAGCGCGGACGGCGACGCGTTCAACTACGCCGACGCGAACGAGTTCCACCTCGGCGAGATAACCGACGACGACGGGTCGTTCGGCGTGCTCAACAGCATGTCCGACCGCTACACGGTGGAGATTAACACCACCGCCATCGAGTCGGACAGCGGCCTCGACACGGGCGACCGGCTCCAGCTCGAGATAACGAGCCGGAACGGCGGGACCACGCAGGTCATCCTGACCATGCCCCAGCAGACCGCGGGCAAGGAACAGGGCGACCCGGTCCAGCTCTAATCCCGACGGAGTAGCTTTCACACAGACTTTTTCATTTTTCCGCGCCCGCGAGCCGCGGCTCTCTCCGTTCGATACCGAGCGCGTCGTCGCGAGGGGACGAGAGAAGCGAACCAGCCGCGCCGTTACGGAACGAGTCCCGGGTCTCTCACTCGGGGCCTTCCTCGCCGAACCACGGCGGGGACTCGCCCACCATCGAGAAACCGGCCGCCTGCTCGTATATCTTGATGCCGCCGTGGTCTATCTCCAGCGGGAACATGGAGTTCTTGATGGACTGCTTTCGCATCTTGGCGACCCAGACGTACCGGTTGCTGGTGGCGCCGGCGGGCGACTGGATGAGGTAGATGTTCCCGTCGGTCAGGAAGTTCTCCAGCCCGATCTCGGTCTCGGGGAAGATGGCCGACTGTTCGGTGGTCATCATCGAGGTCAGCCCGCTCTCTTTCAGGATGTCGATGAACTTGAGGAGGTACTGGCGCTCCTCCTTCTCGTCGTCGAAGAAGAGCTGGAACATCGTGAGCGAGTCGAGGACGAGGCGGTCGTACTCCGCGGCCTGCAGGTCGCCGAGGATGCGGTCGAGCGTCGAGGAGAAGTCGCCCTCGCGGAGGAGCGTACGCTTGTCGTACACCTTTATCTTCCCGTCCTCGACGTACTCGGCCCACCGGTCGAACCCGATAGACTCCGCGGCCTGTCGGATGTCGTCCTCGGTCTCCTCGAACGTGAGGTAGATGCCGCCCTCGCCGAACTGGTCGACGCCGTTGTAGAGGAACTGCTGTCCGAGGATGCTCTTCCCGGTCCCCGGGTTACCGCTGATGAGGACCGCCGCGTTCTTCACGATGCCGCCGTTCAGGATGGAGTCGAGACCGTCGACGCCGGTTTTGACTAGTTCTGGCATGGTTGCTGGCGGAGGTCGATTGGTCCATGCTCTGCGCTGCGACCGGATAACTCTTATCACCCGTCGTGGACGGTCTGACGCCCGTCTTCCGGGCGGACGGCGTCTCGACACTCGGCAGTCGCGTTATCACATCGGATAACTCGGGGCGAAGCTTCATGTACCGTTCGAGGGTATCCCGCAGCAATGCTATCAGTTCCCCGGAGCGCGGTGGTTCCCGCGAGGTGCGCGGCGGGTGGGGTGTGCCCCGCGGCCGGCGGCGTACCGTCGACGCGGGGGGCCCACCCGCGACGAACGCGTCGTCCGCCACGGAGGGTCCGTCGATGGGCGTGATGGACTGGATGAACGGCGAGGAGGAGGGCGACGGGTCCGACGAGTTCGACGCCCAGATGGACGACGTCGGAGAGTTCGACGACGACGGCGGCGACGGCGGTGACGCCGCGGACGACGGTGGCCTCGACGGCGACCTCGGCGAGACCGACGACTTCGGTAGCGACCTCGACGACGAGTTCGGGGGGGCCGACGACTTCGGCGACGACTTCGACGAGGACTTCGGCGGCGACGCCGGGGGCAACGTGGCGGAACTCGAAGACCGCGTCGGCGAACTCGAGAACCAGGTGAGTTCGCTCTCCTCGGATATGAACACCATCCGGCAGGAGAACATCCAGATCGGGGAGACGGTCGACGAACTCGACGACACGATCAGGAAGCTCCTCGACATCTACGAGATGGTCACCCGCGGCATCAACCCGTTCGTCGACGACGCCCGCGAGATGGGCGGCATCGACGGCGGCAACGGGGCGTTCGGCCTCTTCGACGCCGAGGAGGAGGAAGGGGGCGAGAACCTCGACAACGACGTCGCCACGGCGGAGGCAGACAGCTTCTTCGACGACGACCTCGGGGAACTCGACGCCGAGGCGGGCGAACAGGAGGCGGAAATCGCGGCCGAAGACGAACTGAGCGAGGAGGAACGCGACGCCACGCCCGGACTCGACGACGCGGCCGAGGACGCCGCGGCCGACGCGGCCGACGGCGGCGGCGGGGCGTCGTTCGACGACCTCAAGGCCGAGTACGAGTCCGGCGAGGGCGAGTGGGACGAAGCGGACGAGGGCGCGGAAGCCGACGCCGAGGTTGCGGACGAGGCGGAGGGGTTCGACGGCGCGATGGAGACCGTCGGCGAGGAGGAGACGTTCGAGAACGCGGACGAGGCGACGCCCGACGAGGAAGAGTCGGTCGGCGCCGAAGCCGAGGCCGTCGACGACGAGGAAGCGTCCGACCCCGTCGAGGCCGAGGCGCTCGCGGACGAGGCCGAGAGCGAAGCCGAAGAGTCGGCCGCGGCGGACGCCGGCGGGGCGTCTCCCGCCGCCGACCGGGTCGCGGACGACGCCGCGACCGAGAGCGCGGACGAAGCGGTCGAGGCGACCGACGAGGCCGAGGACAGCGACGCCTACCTCGACGCCCTCCCGCCGAGTTTCGTGGCGGAGACGCTCCTGTTGGAGTGGGCCGAGTATCTCGTCGACGAGGGCGGCGCCCGGAACGCGGTGCGCGCCGTCAGGCAGTACCGCGAGTTCGGCTGGATGTCCGCGCGGGCGGCCGACGACTTCGAGGCGTACGTCGTCGGCACGGCCGACGCCGGGTCGCCGGCGGGCGGCGACGCCCTCACGGTGGACCACCACACGACCAGCCTGTCGTACATCGTCCGTCTCGCCGGCGACGCGCCCGAGACCGGGGTCGCGGAGGAGGCGGTCGCGCTCGGAGGTGAGGGTAGTGGGATTCGGAGTTAGCGGCGCGTCCGCCGTCATCTTCCTCGGCCTGTTCATCGCCGCGGGCACGCTCTACGCCACGACGTCGACCACGGCCGAACTCGTGTCCGACGCCAGCCACGACGACCGGGAGCGACTGCTCGACCGGCGGAACACGGCGCTCAACGTCACCGAGGCGGTGTACGACACCAGCGAGGACACTCTCAACGTCACCGTCGAGAACACCGGCACGCACACGCTGTCGGTGAACGATACGACGGTGCTCGTCGACAACGAGTACGTCTCGACGGAGAACGCCACGGTCGAGGGCGTGTCGGGGACGGACCTCTGGGAGCCGGGACAGACGCTCGAACTCACGCTGACGAACGTCACCTCCGCCCCCGACCGGGTGAAAGTGGTGACCGAGACCGGCGTGTCAGACGCCGAGTCGGTGCAGGTGGTGAACTGAGATGGCGGAAGTCTCCGTCCCCAGCCTCATCATCTTCATCGCGAGCATCGTGGTGGCCGCGGGCGTGGCGGGCGTCCTCGTGAACACCGTCTCCGGCATCAGCAACGCCCTCGACGACCGCGGGGTCGACGTGGCGCGCGACGTCCGCACCGACACGCAGATAATCAGCGACTCCGGCGGGCCGGTGTACGACGACGGCACCGGCACGCTGACGCTCCTCGTGAAGAACACGGGCCTCAGGACGCTCCCGGCCGACGCGGCCGCGTACGACGTCATCGTCGACGCGCGCTACCGCACCAACGTGACCGTCGTCACCGTGTACGGCGGGACGGAGTGGCAGCCGAACAGGGTCGTCGAGGTGGAAGTCGGCGACCTCGCACTCGACAGCGGCGACCACCGCGTGAAGTTCGTGGTCGACGGCGACGAAGAGGTGTTTCGATTCAACACATGAGCTCTAATCAGTTTTCGCTCGGACTCAAGGGACACGACAGGCTCAAGACCGAACTCGGCGGCGGGCTTCCGCGCGGCGCCATCGTCCTCATCGAGGGCGACTACGGCGCCGGCAAGAGCGTGATATCGCAGCGGTTCACCTACGGCTTCTGCGAGGAGGACTACACCACCACGCTCATCTCGACGGAGCTCGGCGCGCGCGGGTTCCTGGACCAGATGCACTCGCTGTCGTACGATATGGTGCGACCGCTGCTCAACGAGCAGGTGCTGTTCATCCACGCCGAGATAGACTCCGGCGGCGCGCTGACCGGCGGCGGCGAGGACCGGCGGGAACTCCTCCGGCGGCTCATGGAGGCCGAGGTCATCTGGAACGGCGACATCATCATCGTGGACACGTTCGACGCCATCCTGCGGAACGACCCGCAGTTCGAGGCGCTGGTCCGGCAGAACGAGGAGCGACAGGCGGCGCTGGAGATAATCTCGTTCTTCCGGGACATCACGTCCAAGGGCAAGACCATCGTGCTCACGGTGGACCCCTCCACGGTCGACGAGGAGGCCATCGGCCCGTTCCGGTCCATCGCCGACGTCTACTTCCAACTGGAGATGGTCGAGGTGGGCAACGACGTCCGCCGGAACATCTTCGTCAAGCGCTTCGCGGGCATGGGCGAACAGGTGGGCGACCGCATCGGGTTCTCGGTGCGGTCGGGAATCGGCGTTGTCATCGAGAGCAGGAGCGTGGCCTGAGATGGCGACGGACCACGGCTCCGCGCGTATCTCGGACGACCTGAAGGAACTCGCGATGAAGTGGCCCCACCTCCGGGAACACCTCAAGCGGTTCAAACAGATAACCGGCGAGTTCCCGATGCTCGTGGACGAGCCCTCGGAAGAGTACGAGTCCCGGCGACCCAACATCCTCTACCCCATCGGCGACCCCATCTTCGTCCAGATATACGGCAACGTGGGGGAGCCGACCAAGTACTACGCCATCGAACCGACGCTGACCGACGCCGAGCGGGCGGTGTTCGCCGAGGTGGAGGACAAACTGCTGGAACGCAGCGTCACCCGCCCCGCTCCCTTCTCCGACGCGGACTACGAGGAGCGCATCGAGGAACTGCTGAACGAAGTCGTCCGCATCCCGGAGGAACAGCCCGGACCGATGGCCCAACTCCGGGAGCGGATGCCGTTCGACGGGAACCCGCTCGCCGACGTGGGCGAGTCGGTATCGCTCGACTCGGGACCGCTGTCGCAGTTCACCGAGGGGCGGCAGTTCGACGTGGACCTCGGACTCGACTTCGACCTCGGGCCGATAGAGGTGTCCCGCGTCACGTACGAGAAGATGAAGTACCGCCTCGTGCGCGACATCGTCGGGCTCGGCCCGCTCGAACCCATCATGCGCGACCCGGCGAACGAGGACATTCACGTCATCGGCCCGAATCAGGTCGACGTCGACCACGGGACCTACGGCCTGCTGGAGACGACGGTCGAGTTCCCCGACGAGAAGGAGTTCGACAACTGGCTCCGCAACATGGGCGAACGCATCGGCGACCCCGTCTCCGACGCCCACCCCATCGTGGACTCGACGCTCCCCGACGGGTCGCGTATCAACATCATCTACTCCGACGACGTGAGCCTCAAGGGGTCGTCGCTCACCATCCGTCAGGGCGACGACGTACCGCTGTCAATCTTCCAGATCACCAAGTGGGGCACGCTCAGCCCCCAACTCGCGGCGTACCTCTGGATAGCGCTGGAGAACGAGCGGACGGTGTTCGTGGTCGGCGAGACGGCGTCCGGGAAGACGACGACGCTGAACGCCATGCTCTCTTTCATCCCGCAGGACTCCAAGATATACACCGCGGAGGACACCGCCGAGGTGCTCCCGCCACACGACACGTGGCAGCAACTGCTCACCCGCGAGGGACAGGGGTCGGACTCCGAGGTGGACATGTTCGACCTCGTGGCGGCCGCCCTCCGGTCGCGCCCCGACTACATCATCGTGGGTGAGGTGCGCGGCGAGGAGGGTCGGATGGCGTTCCAGGCGGCCCAGACCGGCCACCCCGTCATCCTGACCTTCCACGCGAGCGACATCGTGTCGATGATTCAGCGGTTCACCGGCGACCCCATCAACGTGCCGGAGCCGTTCATGGACAACTGCGACATCGCGCTGTTCCAGAACCGGGTCAAGCGCGACGGCGACATCCTCCGCCGGGTCACGAGCGTGCAGGAGATAGAGGGTTACTCCAAGGAGATGGGCGGGGTCGTGACACGTGAGGTGTTCTACTGGGACCCCGTCGAGGACGAACTCGTCTTCCAAGGGATGAACAACTCGTACATCCTCGAGGAGAAGGTGGCGTCGCTGCTCGGCTACGCCGACACGCGCGACATCTACGACGACGTGAAGTACCGCGCCGAACTCATCGAGCGCGCGATACAGGAGAACATCCTCGGCTACCACGAGGTCAACGACACGATAGAGAGCTTCCAACTCGACGGCGAGGAGGGGCTCTCGTTCGACATGACTACGGTGTGACCATGACCGGGCAAGGCGCGACGAGTCCGGGGAAGACCAACCAGATAGCGGCCGCCGTCGAGTCGCTGGCGGAGTCGTACCGGCGGCTCCAGATGGGCGTGCGGCAGTACCTCCTGCTCATCCTGCTCCCCGCGTTCGTGGTCTTCCTCGCCGGCCTCCTCGGCTCGTTCCTCCTGCCCTTCTCGCTGGTGGTGCGGATACCCGTGTTCCTGTTCGGCGGTCTCGCCCTCGTGACCGCCGTCTTCTACCCGCAGATTCGCCTCGAACAGCAGCGCCGCGGACTGGAGAAACAGCTCCACCTGCTCATCACCCACATGACGGTGCTCTCGACCACCAACATCGACCGCGTCGAGGTGTTCCGGACGCTCGCTCACGAGGAGGAGTACGGCGAACTCGCGACGGAGATGAACCGCATCGTCCAACTGGTCGACACGTGGAACCAGAGCCTCGACGAGGCGTGCCAGCGGCGCGCCCGCGAGGTGCCGAGCAAACCGATGTCCGACTTCCTCGACCGCCTCTCGTACTCGCTGGGGTCGGGGCAGTCGATAAACGACTTCCTGCTGGGCGAGCAGAACGCCATCATCCAGCAGTACGTCACGGTCTACGAGGGAACGCTGGAGAACATCGAGGTGATGAAAGACCTCTACCTGTCGATGATTCTCTCGATGACGTTCGGCCTCGTCAACGCCATCGTGCTCCCCATCCTGACGGGCGTGGACGCCACGATGGTCATCGCGGCTGTCATCGTGATGTTCGTGTTCGTCCAACTGGGCTTCTACTGGGTCATCCGGACCATCACGCCCCACGACCCGCTGTGGTACCAGCAGAAGGTCTACCAGACCGACGCCGACCGGCGCGTGGCCATCACGCTGTACGGAGCGTTCGGGCTCTCGCTGGCGGTGGCGGCGGCGATGGCGATGGCGTGGTTCGGCGTGGGACCGTTAGGCTACGAGGCCCACGCCTTCGTCGACGGCATCCCCGTCCCGTTCCTCATCGCCGCGCCGCTGACCCCCCTCGCCATCCCCGGCATCGTCTCGCGTCAGATCGAGAACGAAATCAAGGGGCGCGACGAGGAGTTCCCCAACTTCATCCGGGCGCTGGGGGCGTCCGAGAGCGCGAAACAGAGTACCACCACCGCAGTCCTCCGGACGCTCCGCCAGAAGGACTTCGGCGCGCTCTCGGACGACATCGACCGGCTGTTCGTCCGCCTCAAGATGCGCATCGCGCCGGAGCGGGCGTGGTTCTTCTTCACCGCCGAGTCGAGCTCCTACCTCATCCAGAAGTTCAGCGAGATGTACCTCGTCGGGCGGCAGATGGGCGGGACTCCGAAACTGCTCGGCGAACTCATCAGCGACAACATGAATCAGGTGCTCCAACTGCGCCGCCAGCGCGAACAGCTGACGGTCACGCTCATCGGCGTACTCTACGGCATCACCGCGTCCGCGGTGTTCGCCTTCTTCATCGGCCTCGAAGTCGTGAACCTCCTCGCGGAGCTCTCCGGCAACATCGAGATGGGGTCGTTCGACCTCGGCGTGAAGCTCATCCACGCGAGCGCGTACAACATCCCGGCAATCGAATACATGCTCACCATGGTCATCCTGTTCAACGCACTGCTCTCGTCGCTGATGGTCCGGACCGTCGACGGCGGCCACAAGGTCAACTCCTACCTCCACTTCGTCCTCCTCGTGTGGGTCGGCAGCCTGCTGGCCGTCGCCACCTCGCACCTCGCGGGAGCGCTGTTGTCGGTATGACCGGCGGGAGCGGACGCGGAGGCGGAGGTGGGGCCGACGCACGACCGGACGCCGCGTCGGACGGCGGCACGGCCGCCGGCGCACCCGCCGGTGGCGGCGAGAGGGGGGACGGAAGCGGGAGCGACGGCGGGTCGTCGGCCGCGGGTCGGAGCCTCCCCAACGGCGAGGCGCTCATCGTCGACTTCATCGCCAACTTCGTGGCCGGCGGCGACGACGTCTCCTTCGACCTCGTGGAGGGGCGGGTGCTGATGAGCACCGGGCGACTCATCCTCGCCACCACCACGAACAAGACGGTGGTGCCGCTCACCTCCGTGTTCGACGTGGCGGTGGGACAGGTGCCGCCCGAGGTGGACGAGTTCTTCGACCACACCGTGATGGTGGGATACATCGTCGACGGCGACCGCCGGACCACCGTCATCGGCGGGGACCGCGACACTATCGAGAAGTTCTCGCTCATCCTGTTTCGCGCGATACTCGCGAATTCGAAGACGCTGGTGAAACACCCGGCGAGAGTCGGCGGGCGGGTCCGCGACGTGCCGTACGTGACGACGGGGCTCAGCCTCGACCGCGACACGGTGTCGTTCCCGGGCGGCGAGTCGGTGGACTCGGGCGACGAACCGTTCGCCATCGACCTCGCGAGCGTCGTGTTCTTCGAGGTGACAGAGCGGACCATCGACGGCGACGACGACCCCCGACTGGTGCTCTCGGTCCAGCACGTGGCCGACGGCCAGACCGTGACCACCGAGGTGTCGCTCGCCTCTCGGCGCAAGATGAACATCCTCGGTCGCTACCTCCGCCTCCGGTACCACGCCATCAAGAGCGCGGTGCGGAGCGTGGAACTCGACGAGGAGACGATGGAGGTGCTGGTCGGTCTCTACTCCACCGGCGGCGAGGTCGACCTCGCCGGCCTCCTCGACGTCGAGGAGGACGAACTCGCGGCCCGCCTCGACGCCCTCGAAGACGAGAGCCTCATCGACGAGGCGTCGACGACGTGTTCGCTCACGCCCGAGGGGCGCTTCTTCGTGAACGAGGAGATAGAGGACGTGAACGTCTGAGCCGGCGAGAGCGCCGCGCCGGTGCCGACGCCGAGTGCGGCGACGCCCACTCGTCCGGCGCGGGCGGCGGGGGACGCGTCGCGGCCGGCGTCAGTCGTCCGAGTCGAGGTCGCCGCGGTCGCCCGTCTCCGTGATGGACGCCGCGTCGGGCCAGAGGGCGACCACGCCGAGGCAGACGTACACCCCGAGGACGACGGCGAAGACGAGCCACTCCGGCGCGTTCGACACTGCGGCGGCCCGCAACAGCGGTTTGTTCTCCCCGCTCAGCCGAAACAGCCAGACGAACAGCAACCCCACCAACGGCGGGAGGTACACCCGCTGGAGCCGGTGGGCGACGGCGGTGCCGAACGGCATCTTCTTGTCGGGGTTCCTGTAGTCTCGACTCAACTGCTCGCGCCAGTCGCGCTGTTCGATTCCCGCGGCGGGGGTCAGCGCGTTCGCGAAGAGGTTCTCCTGCATGGCGCGGACGCGGTCCCGCCAGACGTCGTAGAGCCGAAACCGCCGGGCCTCGATGACGAGGAACGCGACGCCGATTCCGATGACGACGAGGATTATCGTGTGAGAGACGGTGAGTTCGAGAACGCGTACGCGAGTATCCCGGCGATGATGGTGACGGCCCAGTTGGTCGTCTGGTCGAGGCGCTGGCGCCAGTTGACCGCGCGGTCCATCTCGCCGCGGTACAGGTGGGCCACCACCGAACCCAGTCCGGTGCTCTGGTCGACCATCTCGCGTCCGATCTCCCGTTGCTCCGGGGCCTCCGGATCGAACCCCACCCCTATCTCTGTCCCGCCGCCCTCACTGGTCGCCGATGACGTCGCTGGCGATGGACCGGCCCCGCGCCGTGAGTTCCACCTCGCGGCGCACCCGCACCTCGTCGACGACGTTGTGGTCGATGAGTCGCTCGAACAGCGACTCCACCTTCTCCACGTCGAGGCCGAGGAAGTCGGGGATGTCGAACGGTTCGACACCGGAGTACAGCGCCGTCAGCACCTGCTTGTCCGTCTCGCTGAGTTCGATGGACGTCTCGCTCTGCTCTTCGCCCTTGCGGAGGAGCGTCCGGAGTATCGTCACCGCGCGTGACGGTCCGGAGACGTACGTCTGGACGCTGGTGCCCTCCTCGGAGTGTTCCACCTCGATGACGGGGCGGGTCTCCTCCAACACGATTCGCTCCCCGGTCACGATGTCGCCGATGTCGTCGAGCAGAACCTCCACGAACGTGCCGCCGACGGTGGCCACGCTCACCGACTCGGACTCGACTTTCACCCGGGCCCGCTCCCACTCCGTGTTCTGGACCACGCCCCCCTCGACGGCGGGGTGGCGCGCGAGGAACGCGACGTCGTCGAGCAACGCGCCGTACAGGTCGGCCTCGAACTCCTCTATCTCGGCGGGCGCGACGAGGACCACGCCGCTGGGAACGTGGACGGCCACGTAGTCCGCGACGGTGGCCACGTTCTGGTTCACGTCGAACCGGCCGCCAACCTTCACCACCTTCGAGAGGGGGAACGTGCGCTGGCCGCCGGCGCCGGCCAGAACCAGTCGCTGGTTCGACAGCAGGATGCGCCCGTTCGTCCACGCGGCGTCGTTGACCTCGCGGCCGTTCCGCACCGCCTGCAGGAACCGGCCGCGCGTGTCGGACACCTTGTATTCGCCGTCTCTCACTGTGTCTCACCTCGCTCTCTCGTCGTCGTGCGGGCGCGCGAACGCTCCCGACGGTTCACGACTCGTCCGCACCCGCCTTCCGGTAGATGCGGAGGCGCTTCTCGACCGGGTCGAACTGCGACCGGCACGACGGCGGCACCGTCTCGGTCATCCCGATGGTGAGGTAGCCGTCGGGCGCGAGCGCCGACCCCAGCGTCTCGAACATGGTGCGTTTCGCGTCGGCGTCGATGTAGATGAACAGGTTCCGACAGATGACGAGGTCGAACGTCCCCGGCGGGTCGTCCGTGATGAGGTCGTGCCGCCGGAACGATACCATCTCGCGCACGCGGTCGCGCACGCGGAAGACGTCGCCGTCGCGTTCGACGTACGCGCCGTAGTCCCCGATGGGTTCGAGCTGCTCCGCCACGTCGTTAGTCTCCGACGCCTCGTAGCGCCCGGCGCGCGCCGCCCGGAGTATCTCGGGTTTGATGTCCGTCCCGAGTATCGACAGTCGGTCGGCGTCGACGTCCGGGTCGTCGTGCGCGAGCATGGCCAGCGAGTAGGCCTCGCGGCCGTCAGACGACGCCGCGGACCACACGCTCGCGTCACCGTCGGCGGTGACGTCGCGCAGGACGGGGCGGAGCGCCTCCCACACCGGCGGGTTCCTGAAGAAACTCGTGACGTTGACCGAGAGCGTGTTGAGGAGTTCCTCGCGCTCCTCGTCGTCGTCCGCGAGGAGTTGTCGGTAGCGGTCGTAGCCGTCGGTTCCGCTCCGGCGCATCCGCGCGGTGATGCGCCGGTCGAGGTAGGAGTCGTTGTACATGCTGGTGGCGAAGCCGAGTTCGGACTCGATGAACGCGAGGAGACCGTCGAACGGTCCCGAACCGTCGGCCGCCGCGTTCGCGTCGGTGCCAGCCATCAGTCCGCCGCCTCCCCGGGCGCGACGCCCTCGTTCTCGCGGACGACCCGTCGCCCCGCCTCGGGCAGGTCGAGGGTCCCCACGTCGATGATGGGGATGACGTTCCCGTCGCCGATGACGGACGTGCCGGAGAGGCCCTCCGCCCCCGAGAGCGGCCCCTGCAGGGGCGTGACCACGACCTCCTCCTGTCGGGTCACCCGGTCGCACCGGAGCGCCACCTGTCGGTTGGACGGTCGGATGCGCACTACCATACCGTCCTCCGCGTCGGCCTCGGGCACGCTCAGCGCGTCCCCGAGTCGGATGAGCGGGAATATCTGGTCCTCGTGGACCACCACCTCCGCGCCGTTGATGGTGTCGACCCGCCCGACCCGGCTTATCTCGTCGATGTACTTGATGGGGACGCCGAACTCCTGTCGGCCCACCTCGACGAACAGCACCTTGATGATGGCGACGGAGACGGGCAGGCGGATGCGGAACGTGGTCCCCTCGCCGAGTTCGGAGTCGACCGAGACGGAGCCGTCGAGCGACTCGACGGTGGTCTTGACCACGTCCATCCCGACGCCCCGCCCGCTCACGTCGGTTATCTCGTCGTTGGTGGAGAAGCCGGCGTGGAAGATGAACTGGAACACCTCCTCGTCCGGGAGTTCCGCCACCTCCTCGGCGGTGGCGACGCCCTTCTCGACCGCCTTCTCGCGGATGCGGTCCACGTCGAGGCCCTTGCCGTCGTCCTCGATCTTGATGACGACGGTGTCGTGCTCCCGGCTGGCCGAGAGTTCGATGGTGCCCTGCGGGTCCTTCCCCTTCGCCTCGCGGGCCTCAGGGGGTTCGATGCCGTGGTCCACCGCGTTCCGGAGGACGTGCATCAGCGGGTCGGATATCTCGTCGAGTATCGTCCGGTCGAGTTCGATGTCCTGTCCCGTGACCCGGAAGTCCACCCGCTTCTCCTCCTCGCGCGCGAGGTCGCGCACGAGGCGCGGGAATTTGTCGAACACCTTCTTGAGCGGGATGAGCCGCATGTCCATCACGGTGTTCTGGAGGTTGGAGCTGATCTTGTCCAGTTCGTCCATGATGTCGAGGCCGGCGTCCGCGTCGGTGTCGCCCATCGCCTGTCGGAGTTTGATGCGGCTGGTGACCAACTGCTCCACCAGTTCGTGGAGCTGGTCCAGTTGGTCGACGTCCACCCGGACCGACTTCACGGCCGAGATGGAGCGGGCGTCGTCGTCGTTCGACTCCTTCGACTGCGAGTCGTCCGACTCGGACTCGGACACGGACTCAGTCGCCGACTCTCCGCCGGCCTCGCCGTCGGACGCGTCCGTCGGCGCGGGCGCGTCGTCCGCCGCGGAGTGGTCGGAAGCCTCCGCGCCCCCGTCGGCGTCGCCGGCGGCGTCCGCTCTCTCCTCGACGCCCTCGCTGACCGCGGTTTCGCCGCCGACCCGCTCTATCGCGGCGGACACGTCCGCGACGGTGGCCTCGCTCACCGACCAGAGGTCGGCGAACGTCTCGGCCGTCTCCTTCGCGCCGAGGCCCGCCACGTAGAGGTCGACCCCGTCCTTGTAGTCGCCGTCCTCGATGGCGTCGAGCGACGGCGACGCCCCCACCACGGAGACGGAGTCGGGGATGCCCGAGAGGAAGATGCCGGCGTCGACGCCCTTCATGTCGCCGCCGTCCAAGCGCACGCTCACGTGGAGGAGTCGGTCCAACCCCGCCAGCGTCGCCTCGTCCACCGCGTCGACGGCGGCGGCGACGCGTTCCGAGTCCGCATCCGGCGCGTCGGCGGCGTCGCTCGCCTCACCGTCGCCGCTCTCGCTTCCCTCGCCCTTGCCGTCGGCCGCGCCCACGTCGTCCTCGGCGGCACCGTCGTCGGCCGAGTCGGCCGCGTCCGCCTCCTGTGCCGCGGCGCGAATCGCCTCGACGGTGCCTTCCGTCTCGACCGTCGACTCGCCGTCCCGCTCTATCTCGTGGAGGATGTCGAGTACGAGGTCGACGCCCTCGAACACGAGATCCATCCGCTCGGAGGTCACGTCGAGTCGGTCCTGTCGGACCTCGTCCAGCAGGTCCTCGATGGCGTGGGCCACCGTCGCGGCGTCGTCGAACCCCATCGCGCCGAAGTTGCCCTTGAGGGTGTGGGCCCGCCTGAAGATGTCGTCTATCGCCTCGTCGTCCTCGGGGTTCGACTCGAGTTCGAGCAGGGAGTTGTTCAGTTGGGTGATGCTCTCCTCGCTTTCCGTGATGAATGCCTGGTAGAGTTCGTCGTCCATGAGTTAGACCTCCGAGAGTTCGTGCAGTACCCCCTCCGCGATTCGGTCGGCCGGCAGGACGGTGTGGACCGCCCCCGCCTCGATGGCCCGCTTGGGCATGCCGAATATCGCCGAGGTGTTCTCGTCCTGCGCCACCGTGCGCCCGCCGGCCCGGCGGACGGCCCCCATGCCGTCCACGCCGTCGCGGCCCATCCCGGTCAGGAGGACGGCCGCCAGCGGTCCGTCGACGTTCGCCGCCGCCGAGGTCATGGCCGGGTCGATGGCGGGTTTCACGCCGTGTACCGGGTCGCCGTCTTCGAGTTCGAGGCGGAGGCGGCCGGCCCGGTCGTCGGTGACCGAGAGGTGGCGGCCGCCGGGGGCGATGCGCACCTCGCCCGGCCCCATCCGCTCGCCGTCGCGGGCCTCCCGGACGCGGTAGGGACACCGGCGGTCGAGGCGGTCCGCGAACCGCCCGGTGAACCCGTCCGGCATGTGCTGGACCACGATGACCCGGAGGTTCGCGGCCGCGGGGAACCCCCCGAGAACGCCCTCGACCACGTTCGGCCCGCCGGTGGAGGCCCCGACGAGCACCGTCGCCCCGTCGGGGACGGCGGTCCCCGTCGTCGACGCCGCGGCGTCCGCACTCGACGCGGACTGGCCCGCGCCGGACCCTGCGTCGGCGTCGGCCGACCCGCGGCCCGTCGACCCGCCGCCGGACCCCGAGCGTCCGGTCGACACGGCCGCCGACACGTCCGCCGTGGCGACCGACCGGACCTTCTCGACCAACTCGTGTTTCACGCCCGTCATCTCCGAGGACACCTCGCCGCCGGGCTTGGTCACGAAGTCGACCGCGCCCTTCTCCAGCGCCTCGAACGTGACCTCGGCGCCCTCCTCGGCGTGGGCGGAGAGCATCAACACGGGCGTGGGACACTCGCGCATGATGCCCTCGACAGCCTGGATGCCGTCGGCACGGGGCATCTCGATGTCCATCGTCACCACGTCCGGCCGCTCGGCGGCCACCGCGTCGACGGCCTCGTCGCCGTCGCTCGCCTCCGCGACCACCTCGATGCCGCCGTCTTCGAGGAGGGTCCGTATCAGCGTCCGCATGAAGTGAGAGTCGTCGACGACGACCGCACGGGTGGCCGACGCGTCGGCGGCGCTCATCCCCGCCACCGCCGCCGCGCCGCCCCGCGACCCGGGGCGCGGACGCCTCGGACACCGCCGTGTCGGTCTTCGCTCTGGTGCGCGCTCATCTATCTCCGAGGTTGGAAAATCGGATACATAAACGCTCCCCGGCAAGAATCACGCCTGATAATCGGGTGAGTAGCTTTATGGATAGATTCGACCGAGAGCGAAGTAGCCAACGCGCCCGGCGCAGGGTCGGGCGCGGCGAGACACCATGTACTCACAGGACGACACTCCGACGGTCGGGTCGCAGGCGGAAGCGCCACGGGCGGCGTCCGGGACGGACGCGGCGACGGACGGCGCGAGCGAGGTACAGGTCCTCGAGTTCAAACTCGGGTCGGAACGCTACTGCGTGGACATCGACTTCGTCTCCGAGATAGTCGACAAGGGGTCGCTGACGCGCGTCCCGAACGCGCCCCACTACGTCGACGGCGTGATGGACCTGCGGGGGCGGACCACCTCCATCATCAACCCGAAGTCGCTGCTCAGCATCGACGAACGGACCGAGAGCAAGCGGATAGTCATCTTCGACCCCGGGAAGTTCGAGGACGAGGCCGCGGTCGGGTGGGTCGTCGACGAGGTGTACCAGGTCATCCGCGTCTCGATGGACGACGTGGAGGACTCGCCGTTGGACGACGACGGCCCCATCGAGGGCATCATCAAACGCGAGGACGGCCTCATCATGTGGATATCGCCCGCGGACGCTATCGCCTGAACCGACCGGACGCGACCGCTTCTCCGTCCCGTTCGCCGGCGTCCCCCGCCCGAGAAAGGAGGGCCTAAATAGTCGGACGGAAACCACCCGACAGAATGAGTCACGGGGGCGACGCATGACGGAAGAGGACTCCTCGTTCGTGGAGTACGGCATCGAAGACGAGCCGCCGCTCGGGACGTCGCTCCTCCTCGGCGTCCAGCACTACCTCACGATGGTCGGCGCGAACATCGCCGTGCCGCTCATCCTCGCGGGCGCGTTGGGGATGCCCGAGTCGCTCTGGCCCCGGTTCATCGGGTCGTTCTTCGTGGTGTCGGGAATCGCGACGCTGGCCCAGACCACGCTCGGCAACCGCTACCCTATCGTGCAGGGCGCGCCGTTCTCGATGCTCGCGCCCGCGCTGGCGGTCATCGGCGTCGTGCAGGCCACGAACCCCGTGGGACCGGCGTGGCGGGCCGCCCTGCTCCAGTTGCAGGGCGCGATAATCGTCGCCGCGGTGGCCGAGGTGGCGGTGGGTTACTTCGGCCTGCTCGGCCGCCTCCGGGCGTATATCTCTCCTGTGGTCATCGCGCCCACCATCGCGCTCATCGGCCTCTCGCTCTTCGACACCCCGCAGGTCACCGTCGCCACCAACAACGTGTGGCTCTTGGCGCTCACCCTCCTGCTCGTCGTCCTGTTCTCGCAGTACCTCGACACCAGCCACCCGGTGTTCCGGATGTTCCCCGTCCTGCTGGGCGTGGTGACGGCCTACGTCGTCGCCGTCGTCCTGTCGGTCACGGGGGTGTACGCCCCCGGCACGTCGGGTTACGTCGACGTCTGGCAGGTGTTCGAGGCGCCGGCACTGGTGCTCGTCTACCCCCTCCAGTGGGGGATGCCCCGGGTCGAGACGGCGTTCGTCGTCGGGATGCTCGCCGGGGTGGCGGCGTCGATGATAGAGTCGTTCGGCGACTACCACGCCGTCGCCCGCCTCTCGGGCGTGGGCGCGCCCAGCGAGAAGCGCATCAACCACGGCATCGGGATGGAGGGAATCATGAACGTGTTCGCGGGCCTTATGGGCACCGGCGGCTCCACCTCCTACTCGGAGAACATCGGCGCCATCGGACTGACCGGCGTCGCCTCGCGGTACGTGGTCCAGATAGGCGCGGCGGTGATGATAGTCGTGGGGTTCGTGGGCTACTTCGGCCAACTCGTCGCCACCATCCCCGACCCGGTCGTCGGCGGCCTCTACGTCGCCATGTTCGGACAGATAGTCGCCGTCGGCCTCTCGAATCTGAAGTACGTGGACCTCGACTCCTCGCGCAACATCTTCATCGTCGGAGTGGCCCTGTTCGTCGGACTGGCCGTCCCCTCGTACATGGGCAACGTCGGTAGCGCCGAGGCGTTCCGACAGGGGATGCGCGGCGTCGCCGTCCTCGGGCCGGTGCTCGGCACCCGCATCGTGGCCGACACCGTCTACGTCATCGGCTCCACCGGCATGGCCGTCGGCGGTCTGTTCGCGTTCGTCCTCGACAACACCGTCGCCGGCACCCGGAAGGAGCGCGGACTCGAGGAGTGGGAGGCGTCCGCCGAACGCGACGAGGACTTCGCCTCCGCCTACGACCGGTTCGTCCGCGGCGAGGACGACGCCCCCTCGCGGGCCGACTGACCCGGCGGGTTCGAGAGCGAGGAGGCCGCCCGAGAGGACTGGACTTCTACGTGCCGCACGAGGCGGCCGGGATGACCGGGGAGATAGTGGCCGAGGTGTGGCGGGACGGCCGGGAGGGCCGGCGGCCGGCCAGTCAGACCGCCGACGGGTCGTCGCGGCCGCCCGCCGCGGCGTCGTCCGGGTCGGGTTCGGAACCGGACGCGGCGGACGGGTCGACGGCCGCCGCGGTTCCCGCGACCGACCCGATTTCCGCGCTCGCCCCGGTTTCTGCACCCGCGTCGCGCACCGTCACGTCCCGCTTGGGGTAGGGTATCTCCATCCCCTCGGCGGTCAGCGCCCCGTAGACGGCGCGGTTGAGGCGGTGAGTCGCCTTCGCGGCCCGAGTCGGACTCGCCACCCAACAGAGGAGTTCGTACTCCAGCGCCGAGTCGCCGAAGCGCCGGAGGCGCATCCGGGGTTTGGGCGAGTCGAGCACCAGCGACTCCGCGTCGGCGAGGCCAACGACGAGTTCCTCGAAGGCGTCGAGGTCGGTGCCGTAGGCCACGCCGACGGGGACCCTGATGCGCTTTCGCCGCTGGGGGGCGGACTCGTTGGTGATGCGGGTGGCGTTCAGCACGGAGTTGGGCACGGTCACCAGCACCTCGTCGCGGGTGAGGAGCGTCGTCGAGCGCACGCCCACCTTCACGACGGTCCCGGCCTCGCCGGAGTCGAGCACCACGTAGTCGCCTATCTTGTAGGTGTCGTCGAAGTACAGCGCGATGCCCCCGAAGAAGTTGGCCACGGTGTCCTTGGCGGCGAAGCCGACGGCGATACCGGCGATGCCCGCCGCGCCGAGCAGTGGCGAGACGTCCACCCGCCAGAGGCGCAGGACCGCCGCCGCCGCGCCCACGGCGACGACGATGGTCCAGACGTTCGAGAACACGGGGGCGAAGTCGAAGCGCGACCCGCGGTCCTTGACTGCCTCGACGCCGCGGTTGACCGTCCGGTTGAGCGCCCACGCCCACGCGAGGGCGACGACGGTGAGCGAGGGCCGTCCGAAGAACGTGTCCAGTTGGGCCTCGGTGAGGAGCGAACTCTCGACCACCGCGGGCACCTGCGTGAGGAGGAACACGCCCGCCAGCCCCACCGTCACCACCACCGGCAGGCGGAGTTCCGACACCACGATGTCGTCGAACCCCGTCTCGGTGTGGGCCACGAGTCGGCGCGCCGCCCGGAGCGCAACCACCTCCGCGAGGGCCGCGCCGGTCAGCGACAGCAGGAGGAGGGCGAGCGTGGCCTCCCACGCCGGGAGACCGTCGAACAGGCGGGCGAGCGGGTCGAACACGTCCGAACCGACGTGACGGCCAGAGATAACGATTGCTCTCAGGTCTGATAACGGACCCGGAAACCTTTGGTGTCGGCGGTCCGAGGGTCCGATATGTACCGGCTGGGCCACTACGGCGTGAGCCTCATCGCGTTCACGCCGCTCGGACTCGCCCTCGTCGTGGTCGGCGAACCGGAACTCGCCGCCGTGACCGGGGCGGTGATGCTCTGGTTGGCGATGCTGCCGGACGTGGACCACCGGATTCCGGGGCTCCGCCACCGCGGTCCGACGCACACGCTCGTGTTCGCGCTGGTGGTCGGCACCGCGTTCGCGGCGCTCGGCGTGGTCGTGCCCCACGAACTCGACGCGGTGGTCCAACTCGGCTTCGGCGTGTTCGGGTTCGTGGTGGGCGCGGTGTCGGTGCTCGCCCACCTCGCCGCGGACCTCCTCACGCCCGCGGGGGTGCAGTTGCTCTGGCCGTTCTCCCGGCGGCGCTACACCCTCGGACTGGTGCGCGCCGACAGCCCCCTCGCCAACTACGCCCTCCTCCTCGTGGGTGTCGTTGTCTCGGGCGGCGTCATCGGGGCGGCGATGATGATGTAAGGCGCCGCGTCCGCCGTCCGCGCCGCCGCACTGTGACTCGTCCCCAAGGTTAAGCCCCGATACGTCCAAGGGGCCGGCATGACGGCCGACTCCGATTCCGACGCCGATTCCGACGCCGACCCTCAATCCGAACCCACGTTCGAGGACGACGCCATGCGGCGGTTCCCGGTGCCCGACTACGAGGACCTGCCGCCGGACCTGCGGGAGCGAATCGACGAGGAGACGGACCGCGCGGGCTTCACCCCGAACGTGTTCCCGGCGTTCGCGTACAGACCCTCGCAGTTCCGCGCGTTCTTCGACTACTACGACGCATTGGTGGCGGAGACGCCGCTGGACCGGGCCGAGGTCGAGATGATAATCGTGGCCGTCTCGGGCGTGAACCACTGCTACTACTGCAACGTGGCCCACGGTGCGCTGGCGCGCATCTACGCCGACGACCCGCAGTTGGCGGACCAACTCGTGGCCAACTACCGCACGGCAGACGTGAGCGACGCCCGCAAGGTCATGCTCGACGTGGCGGTCAAACTCACGGAACGCCCGGCCGAGGTGACCGAGGCGGACCTCGACCGCCTGCGCGAGGCGGGCTACTCCGAGGCGGCGGTGTGGGACGTCGGCGCGGTGACGGCGCTGTTCAACCTCTCGAACCGGATGGCGCAGTTCGCCGACATGCGCCCGAACGACGAGTTCCACACCATGGGACGGAGTCCGCGCGAGGCGGGAGACGCGGACGACGGGGGGAGCGCGGCGGAGGGGACGGGGGAGTGACCGTGGCCGACGCCTGCCCCTACCTCGACTACCGGGAGGAGGACCCGAACGGCGACCGGTCGTTCGACACGCCGCGGGCGTACTGCGAGGCGGCGGAGTCGTTCGTCCAACCCATGCGCGCCGACATCTGCAACCTGCGGTACGGCCTCGACCCGGCCGAGGACTGCGAGATATTCATCGAGGCCGAGGGGGAGGAGGCGGGGGAGAACGCACGGACGGACGCGGACGGAGACGACGCCGACGCGCGGGCGAGTAGCGGCGACGGTACGGACGCGGACGCCGGGGGTGACGGGGCGTGACCTACGACGACTACCTCGCGGGCGACCCCGTGATTCTGACCGCGGCGCTGACCGGCGGCGTCCACGGCAAGGAGGCCCACCCGGACCTGCCCGAGACGCCGGAGGAGATAGGCCGCGCGGCGGCCGAGTGCGAGGCGGCGGGCGCGTCGGTGGTCCACCTCCACGCTCGGCGCGAGGGCGGCGAGCGCGCATTCTCGCGAGAGCGGTTCGCGGCCATCGACGACGCGGTTCGGTCCCACGCCGACGACGTGATACTCCAACACTCCACCGGCGGCACGGCGGTGCCGACGGAGCGACGCCGCGAACCCCTCCTGACCGACCCCGCGCCGGAGATGGCGTCGCTCGACATGGGGCCGCTGAACCGTTACCGCCGCCTCACGAGCGAGAGCACCCGCGCCACCGTGGACCGCCTCCACGAGACGATGGTCGAACGCGGCATCAAGCCCGAACTCGAAGTGTTCAACGGGGGCCACCTCAACGAGGTGGCCGGCCTCCTCGACCGGCGCGAACTCGCCGACCCCGTCTACGCCACGCTCATCTTCGGGCCGGGGACGCTCACGCCGCCGACGCCGCGCAACTTCCTCACACTCCTCGACGACCTCCCCGACGGCGCGGAGTTCAACACGCTCGGGTTCGGCCGCCACCAGTTGCCGTTCGCCGCGATGGGCCTCCTGTTCGGCGGCCACGTGCGGGTCGGACTGGAGGACAACGTCTACTTCCGACGGGGCGAACTCGCCGAGAGCAACGCCCAGTTGGTCGAACGCGTCGCGGGCCTCGCGGAGACTCTCGGGCGACCCGTCGCCTCGCCGGCGGAGGCCCGCGAGATACTCGGCCTCCGATAACGGACGACACGTGCCACGTCGGCTACGCCGGCGTGGCTCGCGACGCGCGTCTGCGCGTCTGCGAACGCCTAACTCCCTCCGTCCCCCCGCTAGGTACGAGCCGAATGACCGACGCAGACCGACCCCCCACCGGCCGCACCGACCACGCGACGAACGTCTGTATCGACGTGGACGTGATAAACGTCTGCACCGACGTGGACGTGATAAACGTCTGCACCGACGTGGACGTGATAAACGTCTGCACCGACGAGGAGGAGTCGCAGGCGTTCTACGAGGACGATCCCCGACGCGAGTTCGTAGCCTCCCCGCGATGACCGAGGGACGGCCCGAGGAGTTCGGGTCGGCGTACCGCCTCCTCGCGGGTGCGGTGGTGCCCCGACCCATCGCGTGGACCGCCACGCGGAGTGCCGAGGGTCGGGACAACCTCGCGCCGTACTCCTTCTTCAACGTGGTGAGCGTGGACCCGCCGGTGCTGATGCTCGCGCCGTTCGGCACCGACGACCGGAAGGACACCGCGCGCAACGCGACGGAGACCGAGGAACTCGTGGTCCACGTCGTCACCCGCGACCTCGCGGAGGCGATGAACGCCACCAGCGCGACGCTCCCGTTCGGCGAGGACGAGTTCGAACTCGCGGGTCTGGAGAAAGCGGAGAGCACGCGCGTGGACGTCCCGCGGGTCGCCTCGGCCCGCGTCGCGTTCGAGTGTACCCTGTACGACGCCACGGAGATAGGCTCCTCGACGGTCCTGTTCGCCGAGGTGGTCCACGCTCACGTCGACGACGAACTGCTCGACGACGGCAAACTCGACGTGAGCCGACTCGACGCCGTGGGGCGCCTCGCGGGGAGTTACTACGCCTCGACCGACGACCGCTTCTCGATGGAGCGGCCGCCGTAGCGCCCGGGGTTTCGTCCCGGACCCCGTACGAACTCTCGTCGCGCGACCGCCCGCGGAGCGGCGACGACGCCGGGAGATTATCTCGGAAGCGTGTTCGGAGTTCACCGTCCCCGGAACCCTTATCACGCTTCTCTCCGTTGTTCGGGACGCAATGGCGCAAGGTACGGTTGCGTTCTTCAACGACTCTGGCGGCTACGGCTTCATCGAAACCGAGGAATCCGACGAGGACGTCTTCTTCCACATGGAAGACATCGGCGGACCCGACCTAGAGGAGGGGCAGGAGGTCGAGTTCGAGATCGAACAAGCCGAGAAAGGCCCCAGAGCGAAGAACCTCCAGCGGCTCTAAACGCGGCGTGAACTGAGCCTTCGAGGGTCTCGATACCAGCGCGGCGTCTCCCCGACACCGCCTGCGCAGTCCGGTCTCAGTCCGCCGCACGGCGGCGACGGCCGTCCGCATTTTCTACCATCCGCGAGCGTCGCTCGCCGCGAACGCCTCGTCTACCGCGAGACGCTCGACCGACTCGAATCCGCGGACGGGAACCCGGAGCGACTGCGTGCCGCCGGAGGAGCGGTACGCGTCCCCGACGGGAGCGTGTACGCCGAGGGCGGGCGGCCGACGCGGTGTCGGACGGCGACGGGTGCGACGGCGCGCAGGGCCGTTCCGGCCCGGAACTCAGAACGACAGTTCGGCGATTCTGGTGCGCCAGCGGTCTATCTCGGCGGGGTCCCCGCCGGACGGGTCGAACGCCGGCGAGTACTCCGCGACGCCCCAGTACCGTCCCGTCTCGGGGTCGACCGAGATGCCGGAGTAGTCGCCCGTCCGCATCGTCGCCCCGCCGTAGTCGTACGCCGACCGCCCCCTTCGGACGGTGACTCTGTCCTCCATCCGGCCGGTCCGGTGTCCGCGGGTGCGACCGACGGCGCTCACGCCGAGATAGTGACCCGGGCCGCTGAAGTTGCTGACGACGACGGTGCTGTCGCCGTTGGCGGCCACCGCCGGCCAGTAGTACGACACGCCCTCCTCGCCGAACATGCCGCTCTGGACCACCGTCGCCTCCCGGGGGTTCACCTGATACCACCGGACGGCGTCGACCAGGTTGCCGTCCCCGTTCCAGTCGGTCGGGACCGAGTGGGTGGTCCAGAGCGTCCCGTCGGCCGGGTCGGTGACCACGTTCATGAGTCGTCCCTCCCCCGTCTCAAGTTCGGCCTCGCTGCCCCGTTGCTCGGCGGTGGGCAGGAACCAGTATGGCGTGACGTCGACGGACGCACACGAGAGCGTCGGGTCGGTGGCCGGGTTCCTGACCTTCCAGACGGTGAGCGAGTCGGACTGGCCGCTGAGGGAGAGGCGCGTGCTCAGGAGGTAGAACGGCTCCCCCCTGTTGGGTGCGCCCGGCGGCCGCACCGTGGGCTGGAGCGTGAAGTCCGTCGAGTTCTCGGTGAACCGCGCGAGGCCAGTGAAGTGGAACGCGTCGACGGTCCGGCCGGCCAGCACGTCGGCCTTGTTCAACACGGCCAGCGTCACGTCCGAGAAGCTGAGTTCCCCGCCGAAGTAGTTCTGCGTGAGGTAGAGCGCCCGGCCGTCGTACCCGAGTTTCGGGTAGTCGACGATGCCCGCGGTGTTTATCGGCGTGATGCGGTAGTTGGTCCACCGGCCCAGCGGGTTCGCGTCGTCGGAGACCGACAGCATCCAGTGGCTCGTGTTCGAGAGGAGGTGGTAGTAGGTGGCGAGGAGGTAGAAGCGGTCCGCGCGCCGGTCGAAGACCAGCCACGGGTCGAAGACGTACGGGAACCCGAGGAGGAACTCAGTCTCCTCTATCGCGTTCCGGAACCACCGGCCGAGGTAGGTCGCGTACCGGCGCTCGCCCGTCTCCTTGTCGAACACCCCCCACACCGAGTTCACGGCCGCGACGTTGTGGGCCGGCCCGGCGGCCACCTGCGCGTCCGGCGGGATGCCGCCGTAGCTACCCAGTATCGTGTCGAGGAAACTGAACCCGTCGTAGGAACTGCGGACCCGCAGTTCCCGCGGCCCGGCGGCGCGGCGCTGACCCGGGAGACCGTCCCCCAGTCGCTCCGCGATTGCGGCCTCGCCCGGCGGTTCGTTCACCGGGGAGTCCTCCGGTTCCGGCGGGACTATCAGTCCCCTCCCGGAGGGAGCCTCCTCCGCGCCCTCTGCCGACCCGACACCCGGAACGCTCCGTGTGGAGACTCGTACCGCGGTGTACGCCCGGGAGAAGCGCTGCGCGCCGCAGTTCGTCTCCTCCTGTGCCCCCGCCGTCCCGACGCCGAGAACCGACAGTCCGGCGACGCCCGCCGCGCCGTACCGGAGCACCTCCCGCCGTGTCGTCTCCGTCCGCGAATCGCGGCTCCGCCCGTTCCCGCCCCCGTCGAGTGACATAGATTGTCACGCAAGCGGTACGGGATTAAATCATTCTACAGACGTGTGTGAATTGTTAGAATCGGCGAGCGACGGGCGCGGCGTCGCGGCGTCAGGGGTCCCGGATCAGGACCCGAACTGCTCCCGTTCGCGCTCTCGGAGTTCGACGCGCCGTATCTTCCCCGACGAGGTCTTGGGGAGTTCGTCCACGAACTCGACCCGGCGGGGGTACTTGTAGGGAGCCGTCTCCTCCTTGGCGAACGACTGAATCTCGTCGACCAGGTCGTCGCTCGGGTCGTAACCCTCGGCGAGGACGACGTACGCCTTGACCACGTTGCCCCGGTCGTCGTGGGGACTGGCGACGGCCGCCGCTTCGGCCACCGCCGAGTGCGAGACGAGGGTGTCCTCCACCTCGAACGGGCCGATGCGGTAGCCCGCCGAGATGATGATGTCGTCGGCGCGCCCCTCGAAGAAGAAGTAGCCGTCCTCGTCGCGCGACGCGAGGTCGCCGGTGCGGTAGTACTCGCCCCCGAACGTCTCCGCGTCCAAGTCGGGCTTCTCGTAGTAGCCGTCGAAGATGCCGGGGCAGTCCACGGGGACGGCTATCTCGCCGATGTCGCCGACGGCCACCTCCTCGTCGTCCGCGTCGAGTATCGTCGTGCCGGTGCCGGGCGTGGGTTTGCCCATGCTCCCGGGCTTCACGTCGATGCCGGGGTAGTTCGTGACGAGCGCCACCGTCTCGGTCTGTCCGTAGCCGTCGCGGGGCGTGACCCCGAACGCGTCGGCTATCGCCTCGATGGGTTCGCGGTTGAGCGGTTCCCCCGCCGAGAGGGCGGCCTCCAGTTCCACGTCGTAGGCGTCCAACTCCGACTGGGCGAACATCCGGTACTGGGTCGGCACGGCACAGAGGCGGGTCACGCCCTCGCTCTCCATGAGTTCGAGGAAGCGGTCGGGGTCGAACTCGCCGTCGTACACCATCTGGGTCGCGCCCGTGGTGAGGCCCACGCCCACCGGACTCCAGAACCACTTGGCCCACCCGGTGCCCGTGGTGGCCCACAGGAGTTCGTCCGAGAGGTCCGACTCCGCCGTGACGCCCCACCAGTACGGCGCGTTCACGAGTTCGAAGGCGCGCATCCACCGGTGCTTGTGGAGCACCGGCTTGGGTCGGCCCGTCGTCCCCGAGGTGTAGTTGATGGACATGGGGTCCTCGGCCCCTATCTCGGGCCCGTCGTGGGCGTCGTCCCGGCCGTCGAGGAGGTCCGCGAACGTCTCCCACCCGTCGCGCGACCCGTCGAGGCAGATGCGCGTCGAGAGGGGCGTGTCGTCGGCCACCGGTTCGACCATGTCTACGAGACTGTCGTGGGCGACGACGGCGGTGGCCTCGCAGTCGTTCGCGCGGAACTGCACGTCCTTCGGCTTGAGCATCGACGAACACGGTACGAGGAGCGCACCCCGCTTCAGGACGCCCAACTGGACGGCGAAGGCGTCGGGATGGCGCGGGAACAGGTGCAACACCCGGTCGCCCGGGCCGACGCCGAGGTCGTCGAGGGCCTCGGCGAACCGGTTCATATCGCGCCGGAGGTCGGCGTAGGTTCGCTCCTCGCGGCGGTCCGGCGAGAGGTACCGCAGGGCCACCCGGTCTCCGAACGCGTCCGCGTGCGACTCTATCGTCGCCGGGAGCGAGTAGTCGGACGGTACGTCCCACTCGAACCCGTCGAGTTCGTCGGCGTAGGACAGCGACATGGCTCTCCCATCGACAACATCATGGATAATAATTTGGGTCAGGTGCGCGCGGTGAGAGTCGCCGCGCGGTCGTCCGCGCCGCGAGACGCCGGAGGGTCCCGATGTCTCCGGCACTCGGACCGCCCCTCGTCCCGGTCTCGCGTCGAGGCGTGCCCGCGCAGGCCGGTCGCCCTCCGCCGACCCACGGCTCCTCCGGGGGGTCGCCGGCGTGAATGGTCAGAGCTACCCCCGTCCGGCCGGTGAACGGAGAGGACGGTCGATTATGAATCACACTCGCTGGACCGCGGAGCAGGACCGGACGACGGTGAGCGTCGACGGACGGGACCTCGGTCTCGCGTACCGCGACGCCGGAACGGGGGAGCCGGTGATCTTCCTCCACGGCATCCCGACGTGGTCGTTCCTCTGGCGGCGCGTCGCGCCGCGACTGGAGGACGAGTTCCGAACTATCGTTCCGGACCTTGTCGGGTACGGCAACAGTGACCGACGCGACTCGTTCGACCGGTCGATACGGGCGCAGGAGCGGATGCTGGACGCGCTCGTCGACGAGCTGGGGTTCGAGACGTTCCACGTCGTCGGCCACGACATCGGCGGCGGGGTGGCGCTCCGGTACGGCGCGCACACCGACGGTCGGGTCGAGAAGATGGTGCTGTCGAACGCGACGTGTTACGACTCGTGGCCCGTCGAGTACATCACCTCGCTCGGACTGCCCGGAACCGCGGAGATGGACCCGGCGGAGTTTCGCGACGCGCTGGACGAGGCGTTCGTCGACGGACTGGAACGCGACGACCCCGACCCGGCGTGGGTATCCGGCATCGAGGCCCCGTGGCTCCGCGACGGCGGCCGACTGGCGTTCGCCAGAGCGGCGGTGGCCACGAACACGAACCACACGACCGAGATAGACTACGGGAGCATCGACACCGCCCTGTGCTGCCTCTGGGGCGCGGAGGACGCGGAACAACCGGTCGAGGACGGGCGGCGACTCGTCGACGACGTCGGCGGGGAACTGACGGCGCTCGACGGCGCCGGGCACTGGGTCATGGAGGACCGCCCCGTGACGTACGCAGAGAGACTGAGACGCTTCCTCGGCGCCTGAAAGTCGCCTCGAACTGCCGCCGAGCGCGCCCCGAGAGTCGCCGCGAGACGTGACTTTTTGTGGCGCCGCGTCCACCCCACGGCCATGGAGTACACGACACTTGGTAACACGGGTATGTCGGTGAGTCGCATCTGTCTCGGCTGTATGAGCTTCGGGTCGAGCGACTGGCGCGACTGGGTGCTGGACGAGGAGGAGAGCCACGAGATAATCGACCGCGCGATAGAGCTCGGAATCAACTTCTTCGACACCGCCAACATGTACTCCGAGGGCGAGTCCGAACGCGTCCTCGGGAACGCGCTGTCGGAGTACGACCGCGACGAGCAGGTGGTGGCGACGAAGGTGTTCCACCCCATGCGCGAGGACGACCCCAACTCGGGCGGCCTCTCCCGCAAGACCGTCGAGCAGGAACTGGACAACTCCCTAGACAGGCTGGGCATGGACACGGTCGACCTCTACCAGATTCACCGCTGGGACTACGACACGCCCGTCGATGGAACGCTCCGGGCGTTGGACGACGCCGTGCGCCGGGGGAAAGTGCGGTACGTCGGCGCGAGTTCGATGTGGACCCACCAGTTCGCCGACGCCCTCCACGCGAGCGACCGCCTCGGCCTCGAACGGTTCGTCACCATGCAGAACCACTACAACCTCGTCTACCGCGAGGAGGAGCGCGAGATGCTCCCGTTCTGTCGGAAGGCGGGGGTCGGCGTCATCCCGTGGAGTCCGCTCGCCCGGGGCTACCTGACCCGCCCTCACGAGGACATCGACGCCACCACGCGCGGCGAGACGGAAGAGCACATGTACGAACACCCCTACCGCGAGGGCGGCGGCCCGGAGATAAACGAGCGGGTGGACGAACTCGCCGAGGAGAAGGGCGTGAAGATGGCTCAGATAGCCCTCTCGTGGCTGTTCCACAAGGACTGGGTGGACGCACCCATCGTCGGCACCACGAGTGTCGAACACCTCGAAGACGCCGTCGAGGCCCTCGACATCGACCTCTCGGACTCCGAGATGGAGTACCTCGAAGCGCCGTACGAACCCGTCCGCGTCTCGGGCCACGACTGACGCGCCGACGCGCGCCGCCCGTCGATACCGCGGCGGCGGGCGATACGCGACGGCTAGCGACTCCCTCTCAGGAGAGCGAGGCGCGCCCCGTGGAGAGAAACGCCGTCTCGTAGCCCTCGTGGCGGGCCACCTGCGGCGGCACCTTCACGGCCACGGACGCGTCGGCGTCCGGCGAGAGGCCCGGCACCGACGCGCCGTAGTGGAACCCCACCTCGGGGTCGAGCGCCGCGTTCAGCGAGTGCGACTCACCGTTCACGCTCGCCGACAGCGCCATCCCGGGAATTACGAGGCGGTTGTACGGCGTCCGCGGCGAGACGGCGAGGTACGGCGCGTTGCCGAAGCGGTCCGCCGAGACGACGCTCCCGCGGAGCACCATGTCGCCGACTTTCCCCGACCCGAGCGACGTTCCGGGGAGCGTCTCGGGCGCGTACCCCACCGGGAGCGCCTCCATGTCCATCGGCTCCACCGCGCCGCGACTCCCCTGCTTGTCCTCGAACCGCTGGAAGGAGACGTTCTGTAGCTCCTTCTCGCTGTACGAGAGCGAGACGTCGGCCGTCGCGGCGTCGCCGAACTTGCCCTCGAACGCCCCGAATCGAGCGAGGGAGACGCCGCCGACGCTCACGGTGACGGTGTACGTGCCCTTCCCGTCGAGCGGGAAGTTCGCCCCGTAGTGAAAGCCCATCCGCTGGGCGAGCATCGGGTAGATGACCTCCTGACTCACGAGTTCGCCGTCCTTGGTTATCTCCAGCGAGAGGCCCGTGTCCGGTATCACGGTGCCCGTCTCGGGGTCCCACGCCATCGCCATGAGGTGGACGGCGTCGTCTTTCTCTATCGCCGTCTTCTTCGTGACGTACGACCCGTCCTCCTTCTCGACGGTCCAGAACCGGTGGGGGAAGGTGTATATCAGGCCCACTTTCAAGTCGCCCGCGCGCGCCGTCCCGGCGAGGCGCATCCCCTCGACGTGGGTGGGGAAGTACACCGCGTCCGGGCGGTTCTCCACGAGTGGCGGTTCGCGCGAGTTGGTCGTCCGTATCAGGTGGTTCATCGTCGTACAGCCCGCGAGCGACCCCAGTGCGCCCGCGGCCGCCGCGCCGAGAAACGCGCGGCGGCGCGTCATCCGCTCGCCCTCCGAACCTTCCGGAGGTCCTCGATGAGACGCTTCTCGTCGGGGTTCTGCCCCCGGTAGGCGCGTTCGACGTAGCCCTCCGCGTTCGCCAGCAACACGAGACCGATGTGGGTGAACATGTAGTTCTCCCCCTTCTTCCCGTCCTTGCCAGCCGTGCGCTTGAACGCGACGCCGAACTTCTCGTCTACGACTTCCTTCGCGCGCGCCCGCCCGTCGGGGCGGAGGAACTGCCAGTTGCCGGCCGAGAGGTCGACGTTCATCTCCTCGGCGAACGCCCGGAGTCGCTTCTCGGTGTCGCGTTCGGGGTCGAACGTGATGGGGTAGAACCCCACCTCGTCGGCGTAGTCGTTGTCGATGGCGTGCATCTGCACCTGCCGGAGGGTGCTCGTGAGAACCGGACACACCGACTGGCAGTTGGTGAAGATGAACGTGACGAAGAAGGGCCGGTCCACGTCGTCCCGGAGCGAGACCGACGCGTCCGAGAGGGGTGCGGGGAGCGTCACGTCGGGTACGCGCTGCCCGTAGGCGGGGTAGGACAGCGCCTCCGACTCGGCGCGCTGGCCGTCGGGTTTCCCGAGGGCCACGTTCGGGTTCGGGTCGCCGAACGCCGACCCGAGACAGCCTGCGGTGCCGGCCGCGATACCCGCCGCGCCCGCCGCCCGGAGGAACGTGCGTCGTCGCATACCGCCCCTTGCCGTTCGGTGGATAAGTGCCCCTCGGTCCGCCCGGGGGTCGGCGCGCGGACCGCAATCCCCTTTACCGCGACGCCGCTACCCGGGGGTATGTCGGAACGCGGCGGGACCTCGCGGCGGGAGGTTCTCAAGGCGGCGGTGGCGGTCGGCGGCGCGTCCGCGCTGGCGGCCTGCATGGGCGAGGCGCGCGAACCCGTCCCGGAGGGGACCGACGACCCCGCATCGCTCCCCGACGGCCAGCACCGGTGGGAGGAGTTCGTCCGCCACGACGACCACGGCAACAGCCTGCTCCCGCGCCACCAGTTGCTCCTCTA
The DNA here is from genome assembly GCA_046097085.1 of Haloferacaceae archaeon 50. Classification (GTDB taxonomy): domain Archaea; phylum Halobacteriota; class Halobacteria; order Halobacteriales; family Haloferacaceae. Next base: position 1,858,613 of record CP175567.1, read on the forward strand.
CCTGAATCTGGACCGCGACGGCCCCCCGACGCCCGCCGACCGCCGGACCGTCGCGGACGCCCTCGGCACGCTCGAACGCGCGTACGAGTGGAGCCACGAGGGCCTCCTGTTCTCGGTGGGCTACTCGCCGGCCTACTTCGACCGGTTCGACGAGTCGCTCCCGTCTGCCCTCGACCTGCCGGCCCCGCGGGCGCTCTCGTCGTTCGAGACGCCCGAGCTCGACGAGCAGGACGCCCTCCTCCACCTCGCGTCCGACCGGGCGGACGCGCTGCTCGAAGCCGAACGCGCGCTGACGGGCGAACGCGGGACGGCCAACGGCGTCGACGTCGCCGCCCCCGTCACGGACGCGATGTCCGTCGCCTCCCGGCGCACGGGGTTCGTCGGCGAGGGGATGCCCGCCGAGAGACAGGGCGAGGTGAAGGGCGTCCCCGACTCCGGTCCCGTCCCGGAGGCGTCGCCCCTGTTCATGGGGTTCGTCGCGGGGTTCCGGAAGAATCAGGCCACCGAGGACTACGTCACTCTCGACGCCGGCCCGTTCGCCGGCGGCACCACCAAGCACGTCTCCAACGTCCGCCAGCGACTCGACGACTGGTACGGCGAACAGGACTTCGAGGAGCGGGTGATAGAGATGTTCTCGCCGGTCCACGCCGAGCGGAACATGGTGGAGGGCGTGGGCGAGAACCTCGGCGCGGACAACGGCCTCACGCCGGAGATGCTGGAGAACGTCCGCGAACACGCGGAGGAGTTCGGCCGGGTCGGTCACGCCGAGAAGTCCGCGCGCGCCAACCGCGACGACGACGGCAACGTCCGCCTCCTCCGTCGGCACTTCGAGTCCACCGACGACGACGTCGCCAGCCTCCACTTCCCGTCGCTCCAGACCGGCATCACCGCGTTCGAGGAGGTGCGGAAGGCCATGAACGGCGAGGACCTCACCGAGATACCGACCATCAGACAGCGAGTCAACAACGGCATCTTGGAGTACATCTTCGTGCGCCGCCGCGGCAACTTCCTCGTGCCGCCGCGCCGCCTGCGGGCGCTACCGACGCCGACGGGGACGGTGCCGGGCCTCGACTGACCCGGACGGTCCGCGTCGCGGCGTAGTACGGCGACCCGAGTGCTAGACGACGCCCAGAAACGTCGCCGAGAGCGCCAACTGCCCGAGGCCGGCGAGCACCATCGCGCCCCCGGCGAGTCGCTGGACAGACCCGACGTACCGCGAGAGGCCGCGGAGGGCGTCGCTCCCGGCGGCGGCGACGAGCGTCACGCCGACGAGGGGGAGCGCAACCGCGGCCGCGTAGCCGGCGAGGACGGCCGCCGCCTGCCCCCCGGGGAGGGCGAACGACTGCGCGACCACGCCCAGAAACACCGGCGCGACGCACCCGGCGGCGGCGAGGGCGTACGTCCCGCCGAAGGCGGCGAACCCCGCGACCGACCGGCGGCGCGCCGGGAGGCCGACCCGCACCTCCGGCGCGCGGTCGGTGAGGTACGCCACGCCGAGGACCACCAGCGCCGCGCCCACGACGGGTTCGAGGTAGACGAGGCGCGACGCGACAGACCGCCCGACGCTCACGACGACGCCGGTGAGCGCCGCGAGGACGAGCAGTGCGCCCGCGGCCGCCGCCGCGCCGCGGACCACGGCTCCGCCGGCCGTGGCGTCGTCGTCGCGGAGGTAGTAGCCGACGTACCCCGGGAGGAGCGGGTAGGCGCAGGGCGCGAGGAAGGTGGCGAGGCCGGCGCTCACGCCGAACGCGAGCGTGCCGAGGAAGGCGGCGTCAGCCATCCTCGGTCACCGCCGCCACCCGCTTCCGGAGGGCGGACTCGCTCACCGTCCCGCGGTGCGTCCAGACCACCTCGCCCGAGGCGTCGGCGACGGCGAGGAAGGGCAGGCCGTTCGCACCCAGCGCCGCCATCAGGTCGCTCTCGGGGTCGTGGCCGAGCGTCCAGTTCCCGTCGTGTTCCGCCCACCAGTTCCGGATGTCCTCCTGCGTCAGGCCGCCGCCGAGTCGCTCGTTGGTCACGGAGACGAACGCCGCCCGGTCGCCGAACTCGCTGTGGACGGCGGCGAGCGACGGCATCTGCTCGGCGCACGGGGCACACCACGTGGCGAACAGGTCTATCACCGTCGGCGTGTCGGGGACGGGAACCCGCCGCTCTCCGGCCTCGGAGCCGGGAGCGTCGAGGGTGTCGACCGTGACGGCGATGTCGTCGCCGGAGAGCGAGAGACAGCCCGCGGTGCCGAGACCGACCGCGACCGCGGCGCCGGCCGTCGCCAGCACTCGCCGTCGGGTCGGGGTCGACCGCGTCGTCGACGGGAGGTCCGGCGGTTCGCGGGCCATGGTCGGCTCAGAGCTTCGCGTCGATAGCCGACGAGACGGCTTGGTAGGACGGTTTGACGCTCTCTCCGTTCACGAACACGCCGGGCGTGCCGGAGACGCCGGCGTCCTTCCCCGCCTGTTTGTCGGACTGCAGCACCGGTTCGTACGTGTAGTAGACCGCGTCCGACTGCACGTCACAGCCCGGCGCGCCCACCTGGTTGGCGAGTTCCGTGACGAGCGACATGGAGTAGGAGTTCTGGTTCTCGAACAGTTTGTGCGCGTAGTCGAAGAACGTCGCCACGTCGGTGGTGTCCTGCACGCCGCGGGCGGCGCTCGCGGCGGCCCACGACCACTTCTGGTCGACCGGGATGGGGAAGTCGTGGTGTTCGTAGCGTATCTTCCCGGGCTCTACGTACTCGGACCGTAGCTTGGGGAGGACTTCGAGGGCGAACGTCGCGCAGTGGGGACAGGAGAAGTCCTCCCACACCTTGACGGTCACGCCGGCGTCGGCGTCGCCGATGGCGGGCGTGGGGAGATCGTTCACCTGCTCTTCCTGCTTCAGCGTACAGCCGCTGGCTCCCTGCGTGGTCTGGGAGTCGGGACCGGAGGGCCCGCTACCGCCGCCGAGACACCCCGCGACGCCGCCGAGGGCGGTGCCCGCGCCGGCGAGAATCGCGCGTCGGGTCGGTCGCATCACCGGACAGAGGGGGCGCGCGTACTTAGGGCCACCGAGACGGACCGCGTCACGGCGACCGGCGGTCGAACCACCGGCGCAGGAGGTCCCGGTCGCGCGTGTCCTCGGGCAGGTCGCCGACGGCGAACCAGTCGGCGTCGGATATCTCGCCGTCGGGGTCGCTCACGACGAGGTCGGTCGTCTCGGGGCGCGCGGCGAACACCGGCAGCACGCCCCACGTGGCGTAGTCCTCACACCGGATGTCGACGCGGTTGGCCATGGCGAGGCCCTCGTAGTCGGCGGCGAGACCCGCCTCCTCCGCGAGTTCTCGCTCGGCCGCCTCGCGGTAGGTCTCGCCGGCGGCGGGTTCGCCGCCCGGCAGGACCCACCGGTCGACGTGGTCGTGGCGGACCAACACCACCTCGCCGTCGCGGTGGACGATGGTGTGAGAGCCGAACGGCGCGCCCGTCTCCTTGACGCGTTCGGCGAGCGTCCGGAAGCGCGGGCGCGAGACGCGCCGGGTCAGGTCGGCCTCCATGAACCCGGCGTACCTGTCGCGGAGGCGGTGGTAGGCCCGTTCGGCCCGCCGGTCCGCCTCGTCGGCGAGAAACCAGAGGTCGTCGAAGCGTTTCATCTCATCCCGCCGACCGCTGCGGAGAGCGGTGGGCGGACGACGCGTGTGAATTCATACCAGTCGCTTCGGTCTCGGGGAAAAAAGAGCCTTCGCCCCGACAGTGCGCGACTCGTCGGGTCGCCGGGCGGCGCGCGGACCGGCGGCGACGTTCCCGCCCGCCGTCGGCGCGCCGTCGCTCTCGACGCGGCGCGGCGTAGCGTGGCACTTTTACCCGCCCGCCGGGAATCCCGGAGCATGAGCTTCGAGAAAGACGACAAGGTCGTCCTGAACGACAAGCACAGCGAGTTCGACGGGCAGGTCGGCACCGTCACGCAGGTGATGGAGACCATGTTCGGCGACGCCACCTACACCGTCTCCTTCGACGAGGGGCAGGAGACCGGCGTGCCCGCCGACCAGTTGGAGGCCGCCGACTCCGACTCCGACTCGGATTCGGACTCCGACGAGGCGTAAGAGCAGGACATTTCCGGACGCCCGCGCTACGTCCGGTATGGCATCCGTCCCGTTTCACTACGTCGACCTGCGAACCTTCTGCTACGCCACCGAGGACGAGAAGCGCGTCGAACAGGCGCTTCGCACGTTCCTCCCGGAGGAGTACGAGATAGAGCGGAACAAGAGCGAGGGACACCACGGCGACCGCATCGTGGTGCTGTCGGCGCGTCTGGAGAACGCCGACGACGTGCGCCACGCCCTCTCTCGCGTCTCCGAACTCGACGACTTCGACCGCGTGCTCGACGAACTCGACGACCGGGTGGACGACAACTGCGCCTTCTACCTCCAGTTCGACAAGCAGGCGGCGTTCAAGGGGGACGTGCAACTGGGCCAGGGAATCACCTTCCGCGCCAAGGTGGAAGCGTACCCCGCGAAGCGGGAGACGGCCGTGGAGAACGCCCGCGAGACGATGCGGCGGGTGGCGTCGGCGTAGGGGACGGGCGACGTCGAGGCGGGGTGCGAGTGGCGTCGGCGCCGACCCGCCGCCCCGCCCCTCAGACCTCGTCCCAGTAGTCGGGTTCGTTGCCCTCCTTCCACTTGATGGTGCACCCGCGGGAGGGGCGGAACTCCGTCGTCACCTCGTCGCCCGCGAGCACCGCGTCGATGGCCTCGCGTATCTCGCCGCCGGGTTCGGTGGGTTCGTCGTCGGGGTTGGTGGCGTCGTCCAGACGGCCGTGGTACGCGAGTCTGAACTCGCCGTCGTCGTGGCGGAACAGGAACGGGTCGGGCGTGCACACCGCGCCGTAGGCCGCCGCCACCGCCTGTGACTCGTCGCGGAGGTAGGCGTCGTAGGCCACGGTGCCGTCCGCGACCACCTCGGTCATCCGGTCGTAGGAGTCGTCGGGGTACTCCTCGGCGTCGTTGGAGTTGATTCCCACCACGCTCACCTCGTCGTAGTCGGCCGCGAGGGCGTTGAGCGTCTCTATCTTGGCCTTGGCGTACGGGCAGTGGTTGCAGGTGAACACCGCGAGGAGGGCTTCGCTGTCGGCGAAGTCGGCGAGCGAGTGCGTCTCGCCGTCGGCCCCCCGAAGTTCGAAGTCCGGTGCCGCGTCGCCGCGTTCGAGTTTCTCGACGGATTGGCCTGCCATGGGTCGCGGTTCGTCGCGCCGGCCCAAAGTGGTTCGTATGAGTCCGACGGCTGATACGTCCGGGTGGGGAGGGCGAACGGCACCGCCGACCCGCCGAGACCCGGGCGTCCTACCCTACCCGGAGACGAGGTAGACGGCGAGGACGGCGAACCCGATGCCGAGGGCCTTCCGCGCCGAGAACGGTTCGCCGAGGAAGACGAAGCCGAGTATCGAACTCGCGGCCACGAACGACCCGTAGATGGGGACCACCACGCTCACCGGCCCGAGCGAGAGCGCCCGGTAGTACGACAGGATGCCGACGGCGAGGAAGACGCCCGCGAGGACCACGTAGGGGAGTTTGGGGTGCGCGAGGTACTCGGTCACGTGGTGGTCCGAGGAGAGCGAGATGGCGAGCGACGCGAACACGAGGATAGTGTTCGAGAAGAACACGGCCACGTCGCTCGGGATGTGCACGTCGCCCGTGGTGGCGACGCTCATGAGGGGCGCGACGAGCGCGTACGCGGCGAGGGCGAGGAGCGACCAGTGGACGTAGTTCATGCCGGCGACACGGTGCGACGGGGAGTATAGCGTTTCGGAATCGCGCGACGGACGGGCGGCGGCCGGAGGCGGGCCGGGCGTCAGCGGCGCGACGCGACGAACTCGCGCAGGTCGGATCGGTCGGCGGTCTGCCCCGACCCGACGCGGTACGCCGCGCAGGCGTTGCCGAGGGCGAGCGCCGACTCCCAGTCCCATCCCGCGCCGCGCGCCCGGGCGAGGCCCGCAGTGAACCGGTCGCCAGCGCCGGTCACGGTGGCCACGCGCGGCACCGAGAGCATCTCGACGCGGGCGCGCCCCGCGGACGTCGCGACGGCCGCCGCGTCCGACCCGTGGACCGCCACCGCCGACGCGTCGCACGCCCGGCGGACGGCGTCGAGGCGCGCGTCCGTCTCGGACGCCTCCGCGCCGACGTGGTCGGCCAGCGAGGCGAGTTCCGACTCGTTCACGCTCAGCACCGTCTCGAACGCGCCGCCGAGTCGGGCCACCGCGTCGAGCAGACCGGACCGCCGCGCCGCGGAGGTTCCCGACACGCTCCCGGGGTCGAGCGCGAACGTCCCGCCCTCGCTCGCGGCGTCGGCCACCGCGCCGAGAACGTCGGCCTGTCCGGGCATCGACACCCAGTTGCCACAGCAGACGGCGTCGTAGTCGGCGACGGACCCGACCCCGCCGGGGAGGGCCGCCTCGAACTCCTCGCGCCCCCACTCGCGCACGTCGCGGGAGTCCTCAGCCAGCATCACGTCGTCGTCGTCGAACCCGAGAATCGAGACGCGGCCGGGGTCGCCCATCGACGTCGCGTCGAACTCCAGTCCGTCGAACGTGGGGTCGTCGAGGTGGCCGAGGAGGCGCACGTCGTCGCCGAGAGCGGCGGCCTGCCGCGCCATGTTGACCGCCTGCCCGCCGGGGAGCGTCCGCTCGCGTTCGAGAGGGAAGGAGTTCCGACTGCTCGCTATCGCCCGACCGAACGCCTCGCGGGAGCGAAAGGCGTCCTCGCCCGCGGCGGTCACGCGGTAGTACGCGTCGACGCTCCCGTCGGGGAACGCCAGCACGGACGCGGCGTCCTCGCCACCGCCGCTCTCATCCAGACGGCGTGAGAGTTCGGCGTAACCCATACGAGGGATTCGCCGGGCGCGCGGGTAAAAGACGCGGCGGACACGCCCGACGAACGGGACGCGGTCGAACATCGAGATGAGTCCGAACGACTGCTCGGCCTGAACGGCGTCGCTCTCCTGCGCCGACCCGCTCTTGTTAATTCCACATCCAATAATGAGGAAGAAATAGCGAAAGCTTAACACAACGTAATCAAAGATAGGAACAGAGCATGGATATAAATTCGGCTTCCAGACGGGAGTACATGAAGCTGGCCGGCGCCGCCGGTGTCGCCGGGCTGAGCGGGCTGGCGGGCTGTACGGCGTTCGGTAGCGGCAGCGGCTCGGACACCATCACCATCGGCGCGACGGTGCCGGAGACGGGTCGCCTCTCCTCGGTGGGGAAGGACATGCTCCACGGCTACCGCCTCGGCGTGTCGGCGATGCAGGAGGCCGACGGCGTCGACAAGAAGGTGGAGCTGGTCGTGAAAGACGACGAGAGCGACCCCAAGAAGGTGCGCGAGAAGCTCCAGCAGGTACTCAGCAACAACGACGTCGACATGGTCTGGGGGAGCTTCTCCAGTCCGCTGGTGATGGCCGGCAGCGCCATCGCCGAACAGGAGGAACTGCCGTTCCTCGCGGTGGCGACGTGCTACGAGGAGCCCCTGACGAGCGGGAAGAAGTGGACCTACACGCCCTTCCCCAAGACCCGCGACGTGTCGCGGGCCACGAAACAGATGCTGAGTCTCATCCCCGAGGGGAAGCGCCCGACGAACGTGGGTATCTGGGAGCCAAACTCCGGGTGGGGCAACGAGATGGCCACCGCGTGGGAGGAGATGGCCACGAACGCCGGCTACGAGGTGGTCCAACGCGTCAAGTTCTCCTCGGGCACGAAGGACTTCTCGACGCTCATCTCGAAGGCCCGGAGCGCGAACGTCGAGGTGCTCCTCTCGAACCCCCAGCCCCCGGACGGCATCACCGCGATGAAGCAGTTGAACAGCAGCAGCTACATGCCCGAGTTCATGGAGTTCGTCCGCGCCGCCGACCCCGAGGCGTGGTGGTCGGCGCTCGGCAAGGAGGGCAACTACGTCACCATGAGCCCCGGGTGGGTGCCCGGGATGACGGGCAACGGCAACCAGCAGATGCTGGAGACGTGGCGCTCCGAGTACGGCGGCGAGTCCGACAGCGACGTGCCGCGCGTGATGGTCGGGGCGGGCTACAACCTGACCCAGACGGCGCTGCAGGCGTTCTCGTCCGCCGAGTCGATCGAACCCGACGCGGTCCAGAGCGCGCTCGACTCTCAGCAGTTCCACACCGTCATCGGCGACTTCGAGTTCGACCAGCACGGCATGCCCAAGCCCGGCCAACTCGCCGCTCCGAGCGCCCAGTGGTGGAACGGCAAACAGCAGTTGATATTCCCGCGGACGGAGAACGCGGCGGAACTCAAGTACCCCATCGAGTGAGCGTCCGAGGCGGTCCGTCGGCCCGGCCGCCGACCCGACTCACCGCTCGTCTTCGGTCGGGATGCCGTCGAACAGTCGCGGGTCGGTGCCGAACGAGAGGACGTTCGTCATCACCGAGTTGCGGAGGTTGTTCACGACCTTCCCGTGTTCCTTGTAGAACTCGTGTATCCACTTCGACCCGGCCTCCCGGTTCGGGAACATCATAATCGAAGTCCACTGGTACTCGCCGTCAGAGAGGAAGAAAAAGAGGGTGTTCTCGTGGTCGCGGATGTGCTCCATCGCGTCGCGCCACTCCTCCGCGAAGTACTCGGGGTTGAACTTGAACTCGAACTTCTCGAAGATGAAGTACTCCTCGTTGGGGATGACCGCCTCGCGGTAGACGCCGTCCTCGCGCATCCGCCGTATCGACTTGCTGACGGTGGCGTGGGACACGTCGACGCCGTGGTCCTTCGCCAGCACCTCGGTTATCTCGCGGGCCGAGCGCTGCGGGTTGGCGGCCAGTTCCTTGAGTATCAGGACGTCCCGCCGTTTCAGGTCGCGGTCCGGGCTGTCGTCGGGCATCTGTCGTACTCTCTCAGGCAGGTACACCCCGAGAGTGTTACGGTGACGGGAGCGGTCCGGCACCGGGACGCCGACGCGCCGCGGGCTACGTCACCGCCCCTCGAACTCGGGGTCGCGGTCCTCGCGGAACGCGGCGACGCCCTCCAGCATGTCGTCGGTGCTCACGAGGAGGCCGAACGCCTGACTCTCCATGTCGAGGGCCGTGTCGAGGCTGGCGTCCTGCCCGTCGTTGATGACCCGCTTCGCCACCTTGAGCGCCACCGGCGGGCCGTCGGTGAGGTCCGAGACGTACTCCTCGACGGTGTCCTCGAACTCCGCCTCGGGGACGGCGCGGTTGATGATGCCCCAGTCGGCGGCCGTCTCGGCGTCGACGTGGTTCCCCCGGAGCACCATCTCCTTCGTGCGCACCTCGCCCACGAGTCTGACAAGTCGCTGGGTGGCCCCGCCGCCCGGAATCACGCCCAGGTCTATCTCGGGCGTGCCGAACGTGGCGTCCTCGGTGGCGACGCGCATGTCGCAGGCGAGGGCGAGTTCGAAGCCCGCGCCGAGGCAGAAGCCGTCTATCTTGGCGACGGTCGGCCGGTCGAACTCGTACACCGTCTCGAACAGTTCGTCGGTGTCCATCATGTCCTTCGGCTCCGCCGTGGGGAACGCCGTGAGGTCCGCGCCGGCGCTGAACGCCCGGTCGCCCGCGCCCTCGAACACCACGCAGGCCACCTCGTCGGTGTCGGCCTCGCGGAGCGCTCGGTTCACCTCGTCGAACATGTCGTCGTTGAACGAGTTGAGTCGCTCCTGCCGGTCGAGGGTGATGCGGAGGACGCCGTCCGCGTCGACCTCGTGGTCGACGTAGTGGTAGGGGCCGCCGTCGCTGTAGTCGTAGAACCCCCGCCCCGCGTCCTCGCCGGTGTGGCCGTCCGCGACCAGTTCGCGCAGGTAGTCGGCCGGGGCGTACCTGCTCTCGCCCGTCTCCTCGTGGAGCGACTCCACCTTCTCGAGGACCACGTCGAGGCCGAGTTTGTCGCCCAGTCGGCAGACGCCCTCGGCGAACCCGCCGCCGAGGCGGAGGCCGACGTCTATCTCCTCGGGTTTGGCCACGTCGTTCCCCACGAGTTTGGCCGCCTCGTTCACCATCCGCGCCTCGATGCGCAGGGTGTCGAACGCCTCGCCGTCGCCGGGTTCGTAGGTCACGCCCTCGCCATTCTCGTAGTCGTAGTACCCCTTGCCCGACTTCTTGCCGTACTGCTCTCTCTCGACTTTCTCCTCCCAGACCGGCGGCACCTCGCGGCCCGCCTCCTTGCGGGCGTGGTAGCCGATGTCGATGCCGGTGTAGTCGGCGAGTTCGAACGGCCCCATGGGGTAGCCCCGACGGTAGACCATGGCGGCGTCGGCCTCCCGCACGGTCGTCTCGTCGTTCGAGAGCATCCACGCCGCCTCCGCCATGAACGGCACGAGGACGTTGTTGACCACGAACCCGTTGACGTCCTTGCGCACGTAGATGGGGGTCTTGTCGACCGACTCCGCGAACGCGTACGCGGTCTCGGCCGTCTCGTCGTCGGTGTGTTCGCCGTACACCACCTCGACGAGGTCCATCTTGACCGGCGGGTTGAAGAAGTGCAGTCCGACCACGCGGCCGGGACGGTCGACCGCCTCGGAGATGTCGGTGACGCTCAGACTCGACGTGTTCGTCGCCAGAATCGCGTCGTCGGGCGCGAGTTCGTCGAGGTCGCCGAAGATATCGCGCTTGAGGTCGAGGCTCTCGGGCGCGGCCTCTATCACGAGGTCGGCGTCGCCCACCGCCTCGCCGAGGTCGGTGGTCGTGTCGATGCGACCGAGGACCTCGTCGGCGGACTCGTCGATGCGGCCCTTCTCCTCCAGTTTGCCGAGACTCCACTCTATCTGCTCGTACCCGTCCTCTACGAGGTCCGACTCCACGTCGCGGAGGACGACGCGGTAGCCGCCGAGGGCGGCCACTTCGGCTATCCCGTGTCCCATGCTCCCGGCGCCCAAGACGGCGACGGTATCTATTGTGTCGACGTTCATCTGTACGGATACACATCGTGCATCGAAAGTAAGTATCTGCCGGTGATTGTAAAACGAGAAGCGAGTATCGTACTGGGTGTGTATATCCGGTGGCGCGCCATTCCAAACTGTTAATTGAGTCCGCGACGGTACTCGTCACGATGGTAACGAATATCGCTGAACGAAGTTCCGACGGGACGCGGGAGGGTCGCCGATGACGCGGTCCGTCGGCATCGTCGGCGGCGGACACGCCCGGTGGGGTCGCCGGGAGGCGACGTGGAAGGACCTCGCACAGGAGGCCGGGAAGGCGACGTTCGACGCCGTGCCCGACGTGACCGTCGACGACGTGGACGGCCTGTTCGTGGGCGCGGTCCAACCCGAGCGGTTCGCCTTCCAGTCGCACGTCGCGCCGCTGGTCGCGGAACTGCTCGGCGTCGACGCCGAGGGGATGATAGCGCGCACCGAACTCGCCTGCGCCAGCGGGCAGGCGGCGCTGCGGTACGCGTGGCTCGCCATCGCGGCCGGGCAGATAGACACCGCCCTCGTCGTCGGCGTCGAGAAGATGAACCTCCCCAAGTCGGCGAGCGAGGAGGCGCAGGCCAGCATGACCAACGTGCTCGACCGGGAGTTCGACGGCGTCAACGGCCTCAACGCGCCGCCGTACTTCGCGCTCATCGCCCAGCGTCACATGCACGAGTACGGCACCACCCGCGAGCAGATGGCGATGGTGAGCGCGAAGAACAAGAGCCACGCCGTCCACACCGACTACGCCCAGTTCAGAGACGAGGTGAGCGTCGACGACGTGCTGGAGTCGTTCCCGCTCTCGCCGCCGCTGTGTCTCTACGACTGCAGCGGCGTCACCGACGGGGCCGCCGGCCTCCTCCTGATGAGCGAGGAGAAGGCGCGCGAGGTGACCGACGAGGCGACGTGGATAACGGGGAGCGGCCAGTCGTGCATGGCGAGCAACTCCGTGAACAACCTGCCGTCGCTGTCGGCGTGGCCGCAGGCGACGAAGGCGGCCGAACAGGCCTACGACGACGCCGGCATCGAGGACCCCGTCCGGGAACTCGACGTGGCCGAGATACACGACTGCTTCTCCATCAGCGAAATCGTCGAGTACGAGGACCTCGGCTGGGTGGAGAAGGGCGAGGGCGGCCAGTTCGTCGAGGACGGCCGCAGCGAGTTGGACGGCGATGTCGGCGTCAACCCCCGCGGCGGACTGCTCGGCTGTGGCCACCCCCTCGGCGCGACGGGCGTCTCGCAGGCGCTGGAGATACACGACCAGTTCCGGGGCGCGGTGCCGAAAGAGCGCCGGGTGCCGGACCCCGAGACCGGCATGATACACAACCTGAGCGGCAGCGGTTCCGTCCACAGCATCATGGTACTGGAGCGTGAGCGCCCATGACCGACGACTCGCCGGACGAACGAGCCACGCCGGGGAGCGAACTGCGAACCGACGGCGGCGCGGACGCGGACCGCGACACCGTCGAGATCCCCGACACCATCGAGCTCCCGCGACTGCTCGACTTCTACGAACTCCAGACCGAGGAGCACACGCGCATCCACGAGTTCTACGACCGCCTCCGGGAGGGGGTCCTCTCGACGACGCGGTGTACCGACTGCGAGGCGGTCCACTACCCGCCGCGCGTGGTCTGTCCGGAGTGTCACGGCGACCGACTGGAGTACGTCGACCTGCCGAGCGAGGGCGAACTGTTCGCGTTCACCGCCGTCCGCGGCGGCGCGCCGATGGGGATGGCCGACGACGTGCCGTTCACCGTCGGCGTCGTCGACTTGGACGGGGTCGACGTGCGCCTCTCCGCCCGCGTCGACGGCGCGGACCCGGAGGACCTGACCATCGGCGATCGGGTCGCCCTGAAGGTGGTCGAGATAGACGGCCCGGCGGACCACGAGCGCGTCTTCTACCGGTTCGAACCGACCGACGAATCCACTCCCGAGGGAGCGTGACAGAGCATGCGAGACTACGACCTGACCATCACGACGTTCCTGCAGCGCGCGACCGACCTCTTCGGTCACAAGGAGATAGTGACGAAACTCCCCGACGGAGGGTTCCACCGCTACACCTACGACGACGCCTACGAGCGAATCGCGCAGTTGGCCCACGCGCTCGACGACTTCGGTCTCGACGACGGCGACCGGGTGGCGGCGGTGGCCGCCAACCACTACCGCCACTACGAACTCTACTTCGGGCCGGCGTGTAGCGGTCGGAGCGTCCACACCGTCAACCACCGCCTCCCCGACGAACACCTCGTCCACATCGTCAACGAGGCGGAAGACCGCATCGTGTTCGTCGACCCCGCGTTCCTCGACACCGTCGAGGCCGTGGCCGACCAGTTGGAGACGGTCGAACAGTACGTGGTGCTCGCCGACGCGGTGCCGGACACGTCGCTGTCGCCGGTGACGGACTACGAGTCGTTCATCGACGGCTACGACACCGAGTACGCGTGGCCGGACCTCGACGAGGACACCGAGTGCGGCCTGTGTTACACCTCGGGCACCACGGGGATGCCGAAGGGGGTCCAGTACTACCACCGCAAGGTGTTCCTCCACACCCTCGTCCACGGCCACGTCGACGTGTTCGGCGTCGGCGAGGGCGACACCGTGATGCCCGTGGTGCCGATGTTCCACGTCAACGGCTGGGGGTTCCCCTACACCGCGACGTTCTACGGGTCGAAACTCGTCCTCCCGGGCCAGCACACGGGGCCCGAGGACGTGGCCGGCCTCGTCGACGCCGAGGACGTCACCGTCGCCGCCGCCGTCCCCACCGTCTGGATAGACGTGGCCTCGAACCTCGGCGACGACGAGGAGGGCGTCCTCGACAGCCTCGACCGGGTGCTCACGGGCGGGAGTTCGCCACCCAAGGCGCTGATGCGCAAGTACGACGAGGTGTACGAGGCCCCCATCTATCAGGGGTACGGCATGACCGAGGCGTCGCCCCACCTCGTCAACACGTTCGTGACGACGGAGGCCGAGAGCCTCCCCGACGACGAGCGGTACGAACTCCAGATGAAAGCCGGACTCCCCGCGCCGGGCGTGCAGCTCAGCCTCCGCGACGAGGACGGCGACCCCGTCCCCCACGACGGGGAGTCGCGCGGCGAGATATACGCCCGGTCGCCGTGGCTCATCGACGAGTACTACGAGCGTCCGGAGGCGACCGAGTCGGCCTTCACGGAACTCCCCGTGAGCGAGGGCGACGCGGACGCGCCCTCCGAGCGGTGGTTCAAGACGGGCGACATCGGCACCATCGACGAGTACGGCTACCTCGACGTGGTGGACCGCGTCGACGACATCATCAAGTCCGGCGGCGAGTGGATATCCAGCATCGAACTAGAGAACGAACTCATGGGCCACGACGGGGTGGAGGAGGCCACCGTCATCTCCGCCGACCACGAGAAGTGGCAGGAGCGCCCGGTGGCGTACGTCGTAGGCGCGGACGACTCCGTCGACGAGGAGGCCCTCCGCGACCACCTGCTCGAACGGTTCCCCAAGTGGTGGCTGCCGGACCTGTTCGTGTTCGTGGAGGAGGTGCCCCGCACCACCACCGGGAAGTTCGACAAGCGACGACTCCGGGAGTCGTTCGAGGAGGAGTTCGGCACGCTCCCAACCGAGGAGTGACGGCGCTCCGAGTCCGAACCGCAGGACGCCGCCCGAACGGACGTCGCCTCACTGGAAGTCCGCCCGCTCGAAGCGGAGGTAGCCGAAGAGGAGCGGCGCGGCACCCCAGAACGCGAGGACGACGAACCCGACCCAGTCTTGGAGGTAGAACGCGTCCACTTCGGGGTAGAACGTTATCTCGCTGTACGCGGGGATGACCGCCCTCGCAGCGTGCATGAACGCCGTCGAGGGGTTGAGGAGGCCGAGAAACGGGAACCAGTTTGGGAGGCCGCTCTCGGGTATCTCCCGCCCGTATATCAGGAGTTGGAGTATCAGGAGCCCCACGTCCCACCCGAGCAGGAACAGCGAGTAGAGTCCCGCCGCGCCGGCGAACGCCCCCTTCCGCGTCTTCATGCCCGCCGAGAAGCCGGTGGCGAGCGCCACGTAGACCGTCCCGTAGAAGACGGTGAGCGCGGTGTAGCGGGCGAACACGCCGAAGTCGAACGAGTCGTAGGTGGCTAGCGCGACGAGGGCGGCGACGCCGTAGCCCGCGAGCACCGACACCGCCACGACGGCGGTCCGTCCGACGAACTTCCCGAACACGAAGTCGAGCCGCGAGTTGGGGAGTCCGAGCGCGACCCTGAGCGTCCCGCTCTCTCGCTCCCCGGCGACGGTGTTGTACGCGATTCCGAGGCCGATCAGCGGCACGAAAAACACCGTCGGCTGTCGCATGCTGTTCAACAGCGCGAGGGTGGTCGTGTCCACGGGGCTGCCTCGGTACATCGTGGGAATCCACTGCATGGCGGCGAGGCTCGCGGCGAAGAGCGTGAACGCGGCCGTGAGCGCGTGGAGCGAGTACGAGCGTATCGAGTCGAAGAAGTCCTTCCGGACGATAGCGCCGAAGCTCATACGGACCGTTTCCGGCACCGGTGTATTACGTTTTTTCATTGACACCATCGCGGAACGCGGAGGGGCGCGCGGTCGCGGCGGCACGACCACGTTCGATACACCAGAATGGGGTTTACTCGGTGCCCCGCCGAGTGAGCAAACCCTTTTGGTGATGACCGCGAGGAAGGCCGTATGGACGAGAAGAGGGAGATACTGGACCTACTGCTCGAGAACGCCCGCGAGTCGACGGCGGACCTCGCGCGCCAGACGGGTCTCGACGCCGACGAGGTGGAGGCCGTCGTCGCGGAACTCGAACGCGACGGCGTCATCCGCGGGTATCAGGCCGTGGTCGACTGGGACCGCGCCGACCGGGAACGCGTGGAGGCGGAGGTGGAACTCAACGTGGAACTCGACCGCGAGACGGGGTACGAGGACATCGCGCCGCGCATCACCAAGTACCCCGAGGTGGCGTCGCTCCGACTCGTCTCCGGCGACTACGACTTCGCGGTCAGCGTCGTGGGCGACTCGATGCGCGACGTGTCCAACTTCGTCTCCGAACAGATAGCTCCCATTCCGGAGGTGACTCAGACGGTGACCCACTTCGTGATGGACACCTACAAGGACCGGGGCATCCAGTTCGGCGACCGCGACGAGGACGACCGACTCTCCGTCTCCCCATGAGGCTGGCCGACCGGGTCACGCAGGTCCCCCCGTCGGGCATCCGGCGCTTTTTCGAACTCGCCGAGGAGATGGACGAGGTCATCTCGCTGGGCGTGGGCGAACCCGACTTCTCCGCGCCGTGGGCCGCGCGCGCGGCCGCCATCGACTCGCTGGAACGGGGAAAGACCTCCTACACCGCCAACCGGGGGCGGCGCGACCTCCGGGAGGCCATCGCCGACCACGTCCGGCGGTACGACCTCTCGTACGACCCCGACGAGGAGATACTCGTCACCACGGGCGCGAGCGAGGGCATCGACGTGGCGATGCGAGCGCTGGTCGACCCCGGCGACACCGTGGCGATCCACCAGCCCTCGTACATCTCGTACGTGCCGGGCGTCACGCTGGCCGGCGGGGAACCCCTCGCGGTGCCCACCCGCCCGGAGAACGACTTCGCGCTCACCTACGAGGACCTAGAACGGGCGGGCGCGGCCGACGCCGACGCGCTGGTGCTCTGTTACCCCAACAACCCGACCGGCGCGACGATGTCGGCGGCGGAACTCCGGGAGGTCGCCGAGTTCGTCCGGGAACACGACCTCGTCGTCCTCGCCGACGAGATTTACGCGGCGCTCCGCTACGAGGACGACCACACGTCCATCGCCACGCTCCCCGGGATGCGCGAGCGGACGATAGTGTTCAACGGTTTCTCGAAGGCCTACGCGATGACCGGCCTGCGCCTCGGTTACGCCCTCGGCCCCGCGGACGCCATCGGCGCGATGAACCGCATCCACCAGTACTCGATGCTGTCGGCCCCCACGACCGCCCAGTACGCCGCCATCGAGGCGCTCCGGTCGTGCGACGACGAGGTCGAGGAGATGCGAACGCAGTACGACCGCCGCCGCCGGTTCGTGCTCTCGCGGTTCGAGGAGATGGGCCTCGACTGCTTCGAGGCCACCGGCGCGTTCTACGCCTTCCCGGCCTGCCCCGGCGACGACGAGCAGTTCGCCGAAGAACTCCTCGAAGAACAGCGCGTAGCCGTCGTCCCCGGGCGCGTGTTCGGCGCGGGCGGCGAGGGCCACCTCCGGGTGTCGTACGCCACCGGGATGGCCGACCTCCGCGAGGCCATGAACCGGATGGAGGCGTTCGTCCGGTCGCGCGGATAAACTCCGCCTCGATATATCGACCGAGCGACCGGCGGGCGAGTACAATCTCATCGCAACTAGCGGTTCGATTCGACGGTCGTTCCCGTGCGCTCTCACGCTGGTAGCTCCGAACGAGGAACCGCCGACCCAAGCACAACCGTAACGTCAGAGCCGCCCCGAGAGGGGTCCACTATCCCGTCTACGACGACGGGAGACTCCCGCGGTCCCCGGCGTCCGACGTGGAGTCGCTCAGCGTCGGGCGAGCTGATAGCCGGTGACGGCCCCGACGAGTACCGTTCCCCCCCGAGTGGCGAAGAGACCTATCGCGCCCAGGAGTAACGGCGTCACGACGAGGAGGAACGCGGACCTGAGCGCTGTCGCCCACAGGCCTGCGCCGGGTCGTGCGTCGAACGGTACTCCGTCGAACGCGACGACGCCGAGTTCGAGGAGGGACACCGAACCGGCAGCGCCAACAACCCGATTAGCGCGCCGACCGCGGCCCCCCTGAGGGGAGTGCGGGTGGCGTCGAGTCGTCCCCAGAGCAACTGCGCCAGGAGGACGCCACCGACGAACCCGCCGACGACGAGGCCCGCCTCCGCGGACCGGACGGGACGTAGCCGCCGTCTGCCAGTTCGCGGGCGGACGCCGCGAGGACGAAGAGGAGGGCGAACGAACCGCCGACGAGGCCGAACGTCACTGCCGGGTGACGCCGGGCGGAGGCCGACAGCGACCTGAAATCCATACCGAACCTCGGTCGGCGCTTCGTATCAACGTTTCTACGCTTCGCCGGTCGCCTCGAACGAAACGTGAGCGCGACGACACGACGAAACGCTTTTTCTCGCGGTGTGCGCAGGTCGACTGTCCTATGTCCCTCCCCCGTTCGCTGTACGCCCTCCTCGTAGCGCCGCGAGAGTTCTTCGAGACGCATCCGCCGGGCGACTCGTTCGGCGGCGCGCTTCTCGTCGTACTCGCCGTCTCGCTGATCACGACGCTCGGCGTCGCGGCCATCGGCTGGACGTTCGCCACGAACGTCGACGCGACGTACACCGAGACGGTGGCCGAACCGTGGCCGGAGTCGGCCTGCGAGAGCTTCGAGGACATGAACGTGTCCTCGACGCCCGCCCCCTGTGCCATCGACGAGCCGAAGACCCGACAGGTGGACGTGGGTGCGCGCCTCTGGGAGGGGTTCCGCGGCCACCTCCCGCTGGTGTTCGCTCTGAGCATCGTCGGCTGGCTACTCGTCGGCGTCGCCCTGCACGTCGCCAGCGCGATGGCCGGCGGCAGCGGGTCGTTCTCGGGGACGCTGGCCGTGGCGGGTTGGGGGATGCTCCCCGCGGTCGTTCAGGTCGTCGTCGGAACGACGGCGGCCGTACTGGCGATTCGGGGGACGGCGTTCGGAGGCGACCCAGCCGTGGTCGCCGACCAACTGCAGCAGATGGCGGACACCACGTTCGGTCTCTGGGGGACGGTGGGGAGCGTCGCGGCGACGGCGTGGCAGGTGTACATCTGGGTTCCGGGGCTGGAGCGGGCGCGGAGCCTCGACCGGGAGTCGGCGGTGTTCGCCGCCGGCGGCGTCGGTGTCGTCACGCTGGTACTGTCGCTGCTCGGGTGAGTAGTATCGGTAGAATCGCCGCGCCGGCGCCTCCGTCGTGGGTTCTCAGTCGTCCGAGTCGGTCCCGGGAGCGTCCCGGTCGAACTCACGGTAGATGGCCTCGAAGTCCTCCTCCTCGTCGAGTTGCGCGAACGTCTCGTCGACCTCGGACTGGAGCCGTTCGAGTTCGCGGCTGAGCGTCTGGTACTCCCCGTGGTCTTCGAGTTCGGCCTCGCTCTTCTCGGATTCGAGGAGGGCCTTCTTGGAGGCGAGGGCGAAGAGGCGCTGGACCCCGTCGTCGTACTCGTTTCGCACGAGGAGGTTCGAGACGGTGTCGTGGAGGGCGTCCTTCGAGACGGGCTTGACGAGGTAGTCGTCGAAGCCCATCTCGATGATGTCGAAGTCGGGTTCCACGGCGGTGACCATGGCCACGCGACACTCGATGCCCCGTTCCCGGAGGGCCGCGAGCACCTCGTCGCCCGACAGGTCGGGCATCCGGCGGTCGAGCAACACCACTGAGATATCGTCGTCGAGACTGTCTAGCGCCTCCCGTCCGCCGTAGGCGACGCGAACTTCGTAGTCGTCCTTCAGCCATGTCGCGTACAGGTCGGCCAGGTCGGGCTCGTCCTCGACGACGAGTACCAGCGGCTTGTCAGCACTCATTATTTGGCTCGTGGTGTCGCGGGAACACTCACGCAGTGGAATGACGTGTGGACCTATATCAAAATACCCCTTCAAGACAGGAGCCCGGTCCACCCACTCCGGGTCCCGTCGGGAGGTCTACTCGCCCTTCGGGCTGTAGTTGGGCGCCTCGTCCGTAATCATCACGTCGTGGGGGTGGCCCTCGGTCTGTCCGGCCGCCGACACCCGGACGAACCGGGAGCGCTCTTTGAACGCCGGGATGGTCTCCGCGCCGACGTAGCCCATGCCCGACTGCATGCCGCCGACGAGCTGGTTGAGCTCAGAGGAGAGCGTCCCCTTGTAGGGGGTGGCCGCCTCGACGCCCTCGGGGACGAACTCCTCGCCCTCGTCGGGTTCGTCCTTGAGGTAGCGGTCGCCGCCGCCGGACTTCATCGCGCCGACGCTCCCCATGCCGCGGTACTGCTTGTACTTCTTGCCGTTCATGGTGATGACGCGGCCCGGCGCCTCGTCGGTGCCCGCGAAGTAGGAGCCGAGCATCACGGCGTCCGCCCCGGCGGCCACGGCCTTGATGGCGTCGCCGGAGTAGCGGATGCCGCCGTCGGCGATGACCGGCACGCCGTGGTCGCTGGCCACGTCTGCCACCTCCGCCACCGCGGTTATCTGGGGCATGCCCGCGCCGCTCACGACCCGCGTGGTGCAGATGCTCCCCGGGCCGATACCCACCTTGAGGCCGTCGGCGAACTCCACCAGCGCCTCGGCGGCCTCGCGGGTGCCGATGTTACCCACGACCACGTCTGCCTCCACGCCGGACTTGATGGCGCGGGCGGTGTCGACGACGTTGGCGTTGTGGGCGTGCGCGCAGTCGATGAATATCACGTCCGCGCCGGCTTCGTCCGCGGCGACGGCGCGTTCCTCTTCGAAGGGGCCGACGGCGGCGCCCACGCGGAGGCGGCCCTCCTCGTCGCGGGCGGCGTCCTCGTGCTCCCGGCGGTTGAGGATGCCCTGCATCGTCACCAGCCCCACGAGGCGGTCGTCCTCGTCGACGATGGGCACGCGCTCTATCTTGTAGTCGTACATGAGTTCGAGCGCCTCGCGCGCCGTCACGTCCGTCGCGGCGGTGATGACCTCGTCGGTCATGGCCTCCCGAACTTCGTCGCGCTCCCCGACTTCGAGGTACGGCCGGATGTCCGTACCCGAGATGATGCCCAACACGGCGTCGTCGTCGTCGACGACGGGCGCGCCGGAGACGCCCTCGCGTTCCATCATCGCGTCCACGTCCTGCACCGTCTGGTCGGGGTTCGCAGTCACCACGTCGTCGCGGCGGATGATGAGTTCGTCCGCGCGCTTGACCCGGGTTATCTCGGCCCGCATCTGCTCTATCGTCATGTTGCGGTGGAGGACGCCGAGGCCGCCCTCCCGGGCCATCCCGATGGCCATGCCGCTCTCGGTCACGGTGTCCATCGCCGCCGAGAGGATGGGGATGTTGAGTTCGACGTTCTTCGAGACGCGGGTGGACACGTCCGCGTCGTCGGGTTCGACCCGGCTCTCCATCGGCCGGAGCAGCACGTCGTCGAACGTCAACGCCTCGGGTTCGCGGAGTTTCTCCGAGAAGGGTCGGTCGTCGGGAACGTCGTTCGCCATATAAATCGTCTTCGCGGGGGCGACAAAAGCGTTGCGAGATGGCACGTCCGTGAGGGAAGGTGCCATTCTCACCCCCGGAGATGCGCACGTTCCTGTCGTAGTCGCGCGGACGGACCCTCCGACCCGTCCGCCGGACGACGGGTTCGCGCACCGACGTAGACGTTCGTGCAATACTCGCCGGAACCCGGCACGAATTCCGACACATCGTAACCAATTCCCCGAATTTACCGTGAACTCCCCACGTCCTTTATAAATGGCGCCGTCGACTCGTGTGGTGTGTGAGGCCTCTTACCACGCAATACTTAATAGTTCAGTGCCACTTGGTACGACCATGGACTCCGACAGTCCCACCGCATCGCGCATTGCCGGTCAGATGGTCACCGAGTTCGGTGCCGGCTTTACAGCGATGTGGAATACATTTAAATCGGAGTTCGCGGCCCTCTTCGGTATCCGAGCGTCGGGACGGCTCGGCTTGCATACGTATCACCGTTTGGCCGCTGGTGACGGCCTCTGAGACGCGATGAGTGTCTCACGGCATCCGGTCGCTCTCCGCCTCGAGCAGCAGGTCGGCGGTGCGACCCGCCTGCTGGCCACGGTGATGGCGCTCCCGCTGGTCGACGGCATCTTCCCGGCCCTCGTGGTCTCGGGTGCGCTGACCTACCCGTTCGGCATTATCGAGACGGGGCTCCTCATCTTCGGCGGCTCCGCCACCGTGGCGGTCATCCTCGCGGAGATGGAGGCCGACCGTCCCCAGCAGATACGCTCCATCGCGCTGCTCGGCGCGGTGTTGCTCCCGGCCGCGGCGTTGGAGGCGGCGGTGGCCCCGACTATCTACAACCTGCTCGACCCGGCGGTGTTCGAGCGCTTCGCGGGGCTGGTCATCCTGACCGTCGCCGCCAAGACCGCGAGTTCCGAACTGGGCGAGTACCTGCCGCGGCCCGCGGTCATCATCGGCCTCGGCCTCGTGGCGAGCTTCCAGCCCGCGGGCGCGGAACTCGCGTTCGTGACCGACCCGTGGCTGGTCGCGCGGGCCACCGCCGCCGCCGGCATCGGCGTCGGGTTCGCCCTCGCCGTCGCGGCGCTCGGTCCTCACCTGCGCGGGTCGGTCGACCTCGACCTGTTCCGGTTCGGGAGTTCCGTCGCCCTCGGGATGCTCGCGCTCTCGGTGCTGGGCCTGATGCCCACCGATGCCCCCGTCGCTCTCGGCGTCCTCGGCGTGACGGCGGCGTTCTCGCTCGACTTCGGCGGTAGCGAGGACGACGCGGCCGAGTCGGATTCCGAGTCGCCCGCCCCCGACGCCGACCCGGCCGACGACGGCGGCGCGGACCCCGAGCCTCGGCCCTCGACGGCCGGCGACGCCGGTCTCGCGCCGCGGAACACGCCCTCGGCCGACGACTCGGACGGGTACGCCGCGGCCGACGAGTCGCGCGCGCCGTGGCTCTGACCCCGGAGTAGCCGACGGCCACGCCTCGCTGACGACGCCCTTCCGTGGCGGGGTTCCGACGACGTTTTTCCCGCGCCGGTCCGTCCGTCCGCGCATGGACGCGGAGTTCGAAGTACACACCGAGGAGCGACTGGCGGCCGTCGACGTGACCGACCGGGTCGCCGACGCGATTCCGGACGACGCCGACGGCCTCTGTAACGTGTTCGTCGAACACACCACGGCGGGCGTGACGGTGAACGAGGCCGAGCGCCGACTGCTGGAGGACGTGGAGGCGTTCCTGCGCGACGCCGTCGCCGACGAGGGGTGGCGACACGACGAGATAGACGACAACGCCGACTCGCACCTCCGGGCCGCGCTCGTGGGCAACGGCGTCACGATACCCGTCGCGGACGGCGACCTGTCGCTGGGGACGTGGCAGTCCGTGCTGTTCGTGGAGTGCGACGGACCGCGCACGCGGCGGGTCCGCGTCACTACCGTCGGGTAGCGCCGGCGGCGGGCGGAGCGCTTACCTACACGGGGGCGCTTTCCGAACGCATGAGCAACCGCGTCGTGCAGGGTCGGATGGTGACGCCGGAGCGACTCGCCGAACTCGTCGAGGGCGAGAGCCCGATGGAGGCCGAAGACATCGAGGACGCCGACCGGGACTGCCCCGAGTGCGGCGGCGACGTTATCAAGGTGGGCTACATGCCCAGCGTGACGGAGTTCGTGACGGGCTACAAGTGCCAGGACTGCGACTGGAAGGAGCGCGAGTCGAACGGGTGACGACCTACGGCGCTCCTCTTTAGGAACTCTCACGGCTGTGCGCGTGTGCTATCCGGTCGTGACAAGGGAAACCCTTCGCCGCTTCGAGTTGGTCCGAACCGAAGACGCATCGGGCATCAGCGGAACGGGCGTCGTCGCCGTCGGCGTCGAATTTCCGGACGGAGCCGTGGCCATGCAGTGGCTCAACGACCGGAACAACGACGTGCAGACCGAAAGAAACGGACTAGCGATCTACCCCTCTCGGTCCGGCATCGAAGACACCCTCGAAGTTCACGGACACAGTGGAGGGACGGAGGTGCGCTTTCTCGACTGAGAGGTCATCTCCGGTAGTGGAGCGAGGTGAGAAGGAACGAGGCCTGTGGAACGGTAAACGGCGTCGCCACGCTCCAGCAGAGGCCGTAGTAGTTCAGTGTGCGAGCGACTTCCACGGCACCGCCCGTGCTCCGCTACTGAACGTTTCAGGCGTGTGAGGAACGCGTCAGACTCGGCCGGCGCGTTGCTACCCACACGAGTGAGTTCTGTGTCCACGACTACGGGGTTCGCGACGTTCACGGCAACCCCCGAGACGTTCCTCGTCGAGCGTCCGTGACGCTTGCGGACGTTCGGTATCGTCGCTCACGCCACGCGTGACGCCTGGACCACCAGCGGGAGGGTCCGACCTGCGCCGAGAGAAACAGCGGTCGGTCCGCGCCCGGTTCAGCACGGCACGTCGGTCACCGGTTCCCGACGACGACCACGGAGCTACTCACCTCGCGATGGCGGACGGAAACGCTTCGTCGACCGAGGTGCGTCTGAAGTCGGTCGAACCGCAACGGCACGCGGCGTGCTGGCCAAGCGAGGCTATCCCCCCTTCGCTCACCTCGACGACGAGTTTCTTCCCGCAGCCCTCACAGACACCTATTTCCGGATACCTATCTATCGACATGCTACCTATGGGCAAATCGTACGAGTCACCTCCGAATAACACCTCCTGTTGACTGGTCAACCATTATATGAGAAGGTCGCCTCAGTCAGCCTCTGTGCCCGAGGCGAGCAGTACCGCACGGAGTATCTCTCGGTTCCCGCGACGGATTCTGTTCGAGAGCGCTTGACGGGAGATGTCGAGGTCCGCCGCGAGTTCGTCGAGGCTCGACTTGCTCGGCGTGTCAAAGTACCCCCGTCGTAGCGCCAACACGAGCGCCTCGCGCTGTGCGTGAGAGATGTCGAACTGACCGTGGAACTGCGACTCCTCGTCGTGGGTGTACGTCCGTTCGATGTGGACGGGCAGGTCGTGGTCGGTGCAGTAGTTGTAGAACTGAGAGAGCCTGTCGTGGCCCGCGAACCTGAGACGGAATCGCCACTCCCCGTCCCCCTGCGCTTCGAGGATCGCCGCCTCGGACTCCGCGATTCCCGCGAGGAGGTCGGTCGTCGCTTCTCGCCACTCGATACGGTACAGTCCGGCGTCACCGACCCTGTCGAGGAGGAGGACGTCGCCCGTCAGAGGACTCTCTCGCACCTGCCTCTCGAACGCGGCGTGGTCCGCCCCGGTCGCCCACACGAACGGCGCGATAGTCTCTCCCGCCGGGACGATGCGTTCGAGTTCGAGGTGCATCGTCGTGGGTACGGAGAGGATCCGCCCGAGTGCGAACTCGTCCGCGCCGATCGTGAAATCGAGATGGACGCTCATCGCGTGTCCGATGTTGAACGACGGGAGCCCGTATAAGTTATCGTGGTAGTGGGTTTACGACGAGTTTCTCGGGACGCGACCGGACGCCGCGGCCGTGAGGAGAATCGAAACCCCTTTTAGTGGAATGGGCATACCGAGGAGTGCAGACAGGGGGCTGTGGCCAAGCCCGGGATGGCGACTGACTCCAGAGGCCACCGCCCGGTGACGAACTCCAGACTGATATACCGAGCGTCCGACTGATCATCGGCCGCGACGACGACCCTCTGGAGTACCGAGGCGCACCGGAGATATCAGTCGACCGGGGGTTCAAATCCCTCCAGCCCCACTCTCTTTCGGAACTCACCCGTCGAGTTCCGACTGTAGGCCTCCAGCGAAGGACTCGAAGCAGGGGCAGAGCGGACGAACGCGAGCGGTGCGGCCGAAATCGGCGTTCTACCGCCCCCGTTCCCCCTGAGTACGTTCGCCGGTCGGGCACGAGTGCGTCCCACGCTGCCACGTCGGCCCGGACGAATGGATCAGCCTTTCGTCGGACCCCGCCGAAGCCCGACCGATGACCGGACTCCTCGCCGCCGCCGTGCTGGCAGTCGTCGCGACGGGCGTCATCTGGAAGGGGAGCGAACTCCTCGAAACCGCCGCCGAACGCCTCAGCGCGTACTACGGTCTGCCCGTCGCCGTCCACGGCGCCATCGTCGTCGCAGTCGGGTCGAGTTTCCCCGAGTTCAGTTCCGTGGTCATCAGCACGCTCCTCCACGGCGAGTTCTCGCTCGGCGTCGGGGCCATCGTGGGGAGCGCCATCTTCAACCTGCTCGTCATCCCGGCGCTGTCGGCGCTGGCGAGCGACCGACTCGAGGCCACCCGCGACATCGTCCACAAGGACGCCCAGTTCTACATCATCAGCGTCCTCGTCCTGTTCGTGATGTTCGCCCTCGGCGCGACGTACGTCCCCGGCGGCACGAACGAAGCGGCGATTCTGACGCCCACGCTCGCCGCCGTGCCGTTGGTCACCTACGGCATCTACGTCTTCCTCCACCATCAAGACGCCCGCGACGAGTCACCGCCCCGGGTGCTCGACGTGGACCCCGTCCGGGAGTGGGCGACGCTCGCCGCGTCGCTCGTCCTCGTCGCCGTCGGCGTCGAGGGAATCGTCCGCGCCTCCCTCGACTTGGGCGCGGCGTTCGACACGCCGAGTTTCCTGTGGGGCGTGACCGTCATCGCCGCCGCGACGAGTCTGCCCGACGCGTTCGTGAGCGTCCGCGCCGCGAAGGGCGGCGAGAGCGTCACCAGCCTCACCAACGTCCTCGGGAGCAACGTGTTCAACCTGCTCGTGGCCATCCCCGTCGGTGTCCTCCTCGCGGGGTCGGCTACCTTCAACTTCCTCGTCGCCGTCCCCATGATGGGATTTCTCGCGTTCGTGTCGCTGGTGTTTATCGTCTTCACCCGGACCCACCTCGAACTCACCGACCCCGAGGCCTACGGCTTCCTCCTGCTGTACGCCGCCTTCCTCGCGTGGATGACTCTCGAGTCCCTCGGCGTCGTCGAGACGGTGCGGGGCATCTGAGCGCACCGTGAGCGACACTCGGGTCCGAGAGGGGGCGGTGCCGTAGATGGCGGTAGCCGACGCGAGCGAGACGGTACGGGGGTGACCGCGTCGGTCCGGTGCGCTCACTCCGTGAAGTGCACGTAGAAGAGGTGGTCGTCGCAGTCGACGCGAACCTTCCCCGTCGCGTCCGGCCGGTCCTCGCCGTCCACGGAGGCGTCCGTGACCGACGTACCGTCGGGAATGAGCGTCCGCCGTCGATTTCCACAGCCCTCGTGGGGACAGTCCACCGATACCAACTGTGTGTCGTCGTTCGTCATCGTACTCATTAGTGCGAGTCGGTCTCGTCGGTAGAGAATTCGTTCGTAGGTGAAAGAAACGCGTCCCAAACTCTACAGGTCCGGGTTCGACCGCATCCGGTGTGTCGGGCCGGGGGTATGCCGAATCCTATCGGTATCTACGGGTCGCTAGTCTCGACGGACCGGTGTCCCATCTCGACCGTCGTCCCGCGGCGGCGGCAGTCTTCGAGCGCGTGTTTGGCGGAGATGCCGGCCTCGTGGGCCGTCTCGCCCGCGCCGACGCCCACCTTGAGTTCCACCCCGGCCGTCTCCTCGACGTAGTCGATGGCCTCGCGGTACGCGGCCGGGCCGATGTCGGGCACGACGGCGATGATGTTGTCGCCGCCGACGAAAAACGAGAGCCCGCCCTGTTCCTCGCGGAGGTGGCGCATCAGCGAGGCGTACCCCTGCTCTATCTCGATGAACGAGTCGAACTCGTTGAGGCGGTCGGTGTACTTCTCGGTGGCGTCGTTCACGTCGAAGTGCGCGATGTGCACGTCGTCGTGTGCAGACTCGCTCACCGGGTCGCCCGCGAGAACGCGCCGCCGGTCGCCGTCCTGTGCGCTTCCCGCCCGCTGGAGGCCGTCTGTCGCTCGTTCGAGCGCCAGTGCCGGATTGGGGTCGACGCCGATGCCGAGGCTGACCGACACCGGATATCGGTTACCGATGGTCTCCTGCAACAGAGCGTGGTCGCTCCCGTCGAGACCGTTGGTAATCGCGACCATGTTGTCGAACCGGGTGAAGAAGACGTAGCCGCCGCGGTTGCCGACGAACTGCGCGAGGTCGGCGAACAGGCGCGACTGCATCGTCTGGAGGTCCATCTCCCGCCGCGGTTCGGGCGTGACCGTCCACGGGCCGTAGTTGTCTATCTGGACCAACGTCAACTGCGTGTTCGTCACGGTACTCTACCCTCGTATCGGACGTTCATCCCTCTTTGGTTCTTCGTTCCGCGATTCGGGCGTGGTCTGCGAGCGATGCGCCGCCAGCGCGTCCTGCGCGGGCGCGAGGGAGTAATTTAAGCTCGTGGAGCCCCTGAAACGCGTGTCGGGACGGGAGTCGGCCGCGCCGACTCGCCGCCGTTCGCCCGCACGAAAAACGACCGGGGCGACTCACCATGACGACCACGACAGACGACCACGACCGCGACGCGAGTTCGACAGTCCTCGACGGCGAATCCGCCGTCGACGAACGCGACCGCCGGGCCCTGACGGAGACGATGTTCGTCCGACGCGACGCGCCGGACCTCTACGAGGTGCGCACCGAGTCGGGCGACTACGTCGTCGACGTACGCGAACCCGCCTGCTCCTGCCCGGACTTCCAGTACCGCGACGTACGCTGCAAGCACATCCGCCGGGTGGGGTTCGAGACGGGCGACCGGGACCCGGGCGCGCTTGCCGACGCGGTCGACGACGCACTCGACGCGTTGGACGACCGCATCGCCGCCCTCGCCTCGCACCGGGCGGAACTGGTCGGCCTCCAGTCGGCGGTCGACCGGTTCGAGAACCGGTAGACCGCACCGACCGCCGTGACCGGGCGGACTTTGCAGGCAGAAGCGTGACCCCTGAGGCGCGCCTACGTGTCGGCGACCCATGAGCTACGAGTCCGAACAGAGCTTAGACGAGATCGCAGAGGAACTCGCGGCGGGCAACGACGCCACGCTGACGTTCGACGTGGGACGGGAGGAGACGCTCGAAGAGGCGGCGGCGTTCCTGACCGCCCTCGGGGAGTTCGAGAACTTCGAGACGCCGCCCAGAGAGGTCGAGGTCACCATCCGCTCGTGACGCGCACGCGGTAGTTCGACCTTCAACCTTCAGCCCTCGGCCTCGGCGCACCACCCGCGTACGGCGTCGTAGAGTCGGTCGGCCGCCGCGTCGACCCCGAGTTCCCCCGTGTCGAGCGTCAGGTCGGCGTCCGGCGGGTGGAACTCGGCCGACACCACGTGCAGACCCGTCTCGTCGATGGGGTCGGCGCGCCCGCGGTTGCGTTCGAGGCGGACGTCGAGGGGGGCGGTCACGAGGACGAACCGCGCGCCGAGTTCGCGGAACCGCTCCTGCCACGCCTCGCGGTAGAACGTGCCGTCGACGACCCAGTGTTCGTCGGGAGCGGCCGCCACGCGGTCGTACATCCGGTCGTAGGTGTTCCGGGAGAAGTCGTCGGAGCGGAGCGACGAGACGGCGACGTCCTCGGCCGCCAGTCGCTCCCGGAGGCGGTCGGCGAGCGTGGTCTTGCCCGCGGCGGGCGGCCCGCAGACGGCGACTATCACGCCGTGACGTAGCGCACGGGCACGGAAAGGGGACTCGGGGTCGGATGCGTCGGGTCGGCGGCGCGGCCGGACCGGGGGATTGAACTCCCGGCGGGCGGTAGGGCCGTCGATGACTTTCCGCGGGGCGATACTCGACGTCGACGGGACCGTGGTCCGGGGCGACGCGGCCCTCCCGGGGGCGCGCGAGGCCCTCGACGCCCTCTCCGCCGCCGGCGTCCGGCGACTCTTCGTATCGAACAACCCGGCGAAGGAACCGGCGGCGTACGAGGCGCGCTTCGAGCGGGCGGGGCTGTCCGTCTCCCGCGAGGAGGTGCTCACCTCCGGCGTGGTGACGACGCGCTACCTCCGGGAGGAACACGCCGACGACGCCCTGTTCGTGGTGGGCGACCCGGCGCTGGTCGACCAGTTCGAGGCGGCGGACCTGCGCGTGGTAGACTCGGGCGAGGACGCCGACGCCGTGGTGGCGTCGCTTGACCGGACGTTCGACTACGACGACGTGTGCGAGGCGATGTGGACGCTCCGGGGAACCGACGTGGCGTTCTACGGCACCGACCCCGACATGGTCATCCCGGCGGCCGAACGCGACGTGCCGGGGTCGGGCGCGGTCATCAACGCCATCGCCGGTCCCGCGGGACGCGCGCCCGACCGTATCCTCGGCAAGCCCGCGGAGACGGCGCGGGACATGGCCCTCGCCGCCCTCGACTGCGCCCCCGAGGAGTGTCTGGTGGTGGGCGACAGACTCGACACCGACATCGAACTCGGCGCGCGCGCCGGCATGACGACGGCGCTGGTGCGGACCGGCGTGACCGGCGACGCGGAACTCGACGCCGCCGAGGTGACGCCCGACTACGTCCTCGACGACATCGGCGAACTCCCGCGCGTCCTCGACGGGTCGGCGGAGTGACGCCCCTCGCCTCGCTTCTGTTTCGTCCGAACGCTGGGTCACCGACGAGCGGGGGCGCGCGACGCGGTTGTCAGCGCCGCCGTAACGACGCCGCCGAACAGGAGCGGCGTCCAGTACGTCGCGCCGCGGTAGAGGAGGACGCCGGCCGTCGCGGCGGGTGCCGGAACGCCGCCGACGGCCACCAGGAGACCGACGAGCGCCGCCTCGACGCCGCCGACGCCGCCCGGGAGCGGGACCGCGATGGCTAGCATGCCGACCGGCAGGACGAAGGCGGCGACCCCGGCCGGGACGGGGTGTCCGACCGCGCGCAGCGAGAGCCAGAACGCGAGGACGAGACAGCCCCAGCCGACGGTCGAGAGGCCGAGGCAGACCCCCAGTCGGCTTCGGTTGCCGAACACCGCCTCGGTCCCGGCGAGAAACGACCCGACCCGCCCGGCGAGGCGGTCCGCGTCGACCGTCACCGTCCGGCCCGCGAATCGGTTCGCGGCCGCGACGGCGCCGAGGCCGGCGCGGGTCAGCCACCGCGCGGCGTCCGTCCGGAAGCGCCACGCGACGGCTACCGCCGCGAGGGCAGCCACCGAGACGCCGAGGGACGCGAGCGCCAGGGGACGGAACGCCGCGGAACGCGCTCCGGCGGCGACGAGCCACGCCACCCCCACGAGCGCGAACAGCGGCGACGGGACGAGGTTGACGACGTCGACGGCCACCACCCCGGCCAGCCCCGTCTCGTAGGTCGCGTCGGTCGACCGCGAGATGACGGCTGCCGCCAGCGCCTCGCCGCCGACCTGCGCGAACGGCGTCAGTCCGTTGAGAAACGTCGCACTCGCGTAGACGAGCACCGCCCGCCGGGGGGTCACGCCGACCCCGAGCGTGCGGAGCGCGACGTACAGCGAGAGCCCCCACGCGACGAACCACGTGGCGGCGGCGGCGAGGACGGCCGCGGCCGTCGCCGGGTCCACGGCGGCGAGTCCACTGGCGACGCGTTCGACGCCGACGGCCGCGCCGAGAAGGGCGAGCGCGAGGAGTGCCACCAGGAGTCCCCCGAGTGCCGCCCGGAGCGAGACGGACGGCGCCGGAGTCGTCATCGGGAGTACGCCGGTCGCGGGTCGACAAAAGTCCGTCGTCCGGCGCGGTCCGGCGGACGGCCGACGGGTCCCCCGACCCCCGGTCGGGCCGGACGATATAACTGCCGGCGCGCGGAACCTCCGGCAGTGTCGTTCATCACGAAATCGCTCTCTGAGGGGCGGGAGTCGCTCCGTTCGTTCGCCAAGGGCGTTCCCTCCCTCCGGGACCTCCTCGCCAGTCGGCGGAGCGAGTTCGAGAGCGCTCACCTCGTGCTCCCCTCGACCGTCGTCGCGGGCGAACGGGTCGAACTCACGGTTCAGGCGTGGGACCGCTACGAGCGACTCGTCCCCGACCCCGACGAGGCGTTCGTCGTCGACTGCACCGACGGGGCGGTGACGGCGCCCGACGCGCTCGGCTTCGACGGGGCGTCGGTCGTCCGTGCCGGCGTTGAGTTCGCCACGCCGGGCGTCCACTACCTCACGCTCCGGCGACGGGGACCGACGAGACGTTCGTCAGCAGCCCCGTCCGCGTCCGCGAGACGCCGCCCGACCACCGCGTCTACTGGGGGGACCTCCACTTTCACTCGCGGCTCTCGGACGGCGCCGGTAGCGTCGAGAAGGGGTTCCGGTTCGCCCGCGACGTGATGGACCTCGACGTCGTGGCCTGCACCGACCACGATACGATGGGGTTTTTCATCCCGCCGTCGCTCCAGCTCCGGCGGATGCGTCGGCGGTACCTCCCGCGGACGAAGGAAGTGGTCGAGGACCACCACGACCCCGGCGAGTTCGTGACGCTGTTCGGCTACGAGTGGACGAAACAGCCCAACGCCGGCGGTCACCTCAACGTCTACTTCGAGTCGCCCGAGGGCGCGCCGCTGTTCGCGTCGCGCGACCCCGAGACCGACACCTACGAGAAGCTCTGGAGCCGTCTGGACGAGTGGCGCCACGAGACCGGCGAGCGGGTCGTGACGATTCCCCACCACCCCGCCGAGGCGCTCTACCCTTTCGACTTCGACGCCACGGAGTACGACGACGAGATGGCGCCGCTGGTCGAGGTGTACTCCCAGTGGGGGAGCAGCGAGCTACGGGAGGCCGACGGGAACCCGAAACCGATAGGCGGAATCGCCAACGGCGAGGTGGAGGAACCCGGCCACCACGTGCAGGACGCCCTCGCGATGGGACACCGCGTCGGGATGATGGCCGCCTCCGACATCCACGGCCCCAACCCCGGGCACTCGCTCATCCACGTCCCGCCGCACCTCCCTCGGCTCTCGGAGTGGGTGAACGACGGCGTCGGCTGGGGGCTCATCTGGCGAGTCTGGGACGAGCGGAGCTACCCCGGCGGACTCACAGCGTTCTACGCCGCCGACCTCTCGCGTGAGGCGGTGTTCGACAGCCTCCGCGGCCGGGCGGTGTACGGGACGACCCAGCCCCGCCGAATCCTCGTCTCGTTCTCGGTCGACGGCCGACGACTCCGGGACGGGCAGAGCGTCGTCGTCGTGGACGGACCCGAAGCCGAGCGGCGAATCGAACTCTCGGTCGCCGGAACCGCACCACTCGACCGGGTGGAGGTGGTGAAGAACGGCGACGTCTGGCGAGTCGCGGCGGGCGACGCCGCCCGCCGGCCCGCCTCCGTGACCGCGACTCCCGAGACGGACGCGACGGGGCCGGGCGAGCACGGTCGGTACGGCGTGCGGGGCGAACCGGACCTCGACGCGTACACGCTGGAGGCGTCGTTCGTCGACCGCGACCCGCTGACCGGACGCTCGTTCCACAAGCGCAGTGGGACGGACGACGACTACTACTACCTCAGGGTCCGCCAGACCGACGGCGGCATGGCGTGGGCCGGCCCGATATGGGCGAGCGCCGAGAGCGAGTACTGAGCGCCGCGCCGTCGCTTCGGGGACGGGTGTCGGAGCCGACTTCGACGTCCGTTCCGGTCGTTGCCTCCCGGCGGTGTCCGACGGGTCCGGCGGTGTCCGACGGGTCCGGCGGTGTCCGACGGGTCCGGCGATACCCGACGGAACGGCGGAGTGACGACTGCGCTCGTTCGTTCCGGCGCAAACGATTAGCCGGCGGAGCGCCTACCCTCGGTCGGTGATACCGATGGGCAAGAAGATACTCATGATAGTCGGCGACTTCGGCGAGGACTTGGAGATAATGGTGCCGTTCCAGACGCTCCAGACGGTCGGCCACGAGGTGCACGCGGTCTGTCCCGACAAGGAGGCGGGCGAGACGGTGAAGACGGCCGTCCACGACTTCCGGGGCGACCAGACCTACCTCGAAGAGCGGGGTCACGACTTCGAACTCACACACGCGTTCGACGAGGTGGACCCCGCGGACTACGACGCCCTCGTGGTGCCCGGCGGGCGCGCGCCCGAGTACCTCCGGACCTACGACGAGGTGCTCGGCGCAGTCCGTCACTTCTTCGAGGCGGACAAGCCGGTGGCGACGCTGTGCCACGGCCCGCAGGTGCTGGCCGCCGCGGGCGTCCTCGACGGCTACGACATGACCTCCTACCCGGCGGTCCGCGCGGAGGTCGAGGCCGCCGGCTGTTCGTGGGTCGACGAGGTGACCCGCGACGGGAACCTCGTGACGGCGCAGGCGTGGCCCGACCACCCGGAGTGGCTGGCCGAGTTCTTGGACCTCCTCGGCACCCGCGTCGACCACGAGTCCTCCGCGGCCACGGCCGACGACTGAGCGGCGACGCCCCGCCGCTCGACGGCAATCGCGCTTGGTATTGTCTGACAAAGGTTTAAATAGAATCGGGCGGTATCTACTCTCGTGATGGAAGAGAGCGACAGACCGTACGTGTTCCGCGACGAAGTGAACGAATCGCCCGAGTACGACCCCGAGGAGAAGGAGGTCGTCATCGTCGACGGCAAGGCGATGAGCTACCGCTCGTACCGACGCTGAGTGACACGATTCTGCGCGCCGCGCCGGCGACCCGGTAGTCGCCGCGCCGGCCCGTCACTCCGAAAAATCGAGAACGAAGAGCGACCGCGACCTCAGAACGCGCCGCCGGTGACGGACACGTCCGCGTGGAGGTCGGACTTGAGGGCCGACCGGACGTGGCAGATGTCGTCCGCGCTCGCGACAATCTCCTCGAACTCGCCGTCGTCGAGGTCGGCCTCGACGTGTACCTCGAAGCTGACGGAGTCCACGTCGTCGTCGTCGTTCTCGGTCGCGCTGGCGTCTATCTGGACCTTTCCGAGGTCGTCGTGTCCCGCCTTCTTCGCGCCCGCACGGAACGCGGCGAGGTAACACGACGCGTAGTCGGCGACGAGCACCTGATTGGGGTTGGGACCCTCCTCCTCGGCAGCGTCGATGGAGAGGTCGAAGTCCCCGACCTGACTCGTCGCGGCGTAGCCTTCCTCGCTCACGGTCGTCGTCTCGACGTCCGACGTCGTCGCCTCAGAGTCACTCATTGCGGTCAATATTCCCGCCGCGACGACCCTAAAGATTGTCCCTGCAGCGCGTCGCCACCGCGCGGTCGGCGAAAAAAGCTCGGCGGCGTCCGCTCCGGCCGCGGACGGTCACGCGGCGGGCGCGTCGCGTCGTCGCGTCACTCCAGCGTGAACGTCTCGTCGCCCTCCAGGACGTGGACCTCGGCGCTCGCGCCCGTGGCCTCGACCTCGCGCTCGAAGTCCTCGGTGTCTATCTCGATGGGCGGGAAGGTGTCGTAGTGCATCGGGAGGACGTGGTCGACGTCGAGCCAGTCGGCGGCGACGGCCGCCTGCCACGGGCCCATCGTGAAGTGGTCGCCCACCGGCAGGGCGGCGGCGTCGGGTTCGAGGTACGGGCCGATGACCTCGCGCATCTCGGTCATCAGCGCCGTGTCGCCCGCGTGGTAGAACGACGTGGTGTCCTCGTCCGTCTCCTGCGTGGGCTTCTTGTCGGATACGACGAACCCCGCGGGCATGCCCGCCGACGCGCCGTAGTCGGTCTCGATGCCGTTCGAGTGGTCGGCGCGGTGCATGGTCACGAACGCGTCGCCGCACTCGGCCGTGCCGCCGAGGTTCATCCCCGTGCCGGCGACGGCGTCCTCGAAGCCCCAGTTGTCCTCGGCGTACGAGGCGAGTTCCGGCGTCGCGACGAGGCGCGCGTCTGAGAAGTGCTCCGCGTCCGCGACGTGGTCGGCGTGACCGTGCGTCAGCAGCACGTAGTCGGGGTCCTCCACGTCGGATGCGTCGAGCGACGTCTTCGGGTTGTCGAAGAAGGGGTCGACGAGGAGTCGCGTCTCGCCCACCGTTACCATCCACGTCGAGTGACCGTGCCAGGTGAGTTCCATCGCGTCCGTGACTACACGTGACTCCCACCTGAAGCTTACTCACGCGGGGCGCGGACTCGCCGTTCGTCGTCGCCGCGACGGTCAGGATTCGTCCGTCACCTCGTCGTCCATCACCTCGATCACCTGGACGTTCTCGACGAACTCGTTGCCGCCCTCTATCACGAGTTGGATGTCCGCACCGGGAAGGTCCGACGGCTCCTCCACCGACCGGGGGACCGAGAGTTCGGTCACGTCGTGGAACTCCACCGCGCGGCGCTGGAGCATCCGGTCGCCGTACTCGATGTGTTCCCACTCGTCGGGGGTCACGTCGTCCGTGTCGAAGTACTCCTCAGAACTCGTGTCGGTTCCCTCGCCCATCGCCTCGCCTGACTCCGTGTCGGGTTCGCGGTACTGGTGCAGGTAGACGCGCATGATGATTCCATGCACACATACCGTGAAAACGGTGACGGGCATTCGCCCGGGTCGCTCCGCCGCGCGGGTCGGCGCGACGGTCGGGGTCCCGAGCGCTCAGGATTCGCCGTGTGGCAAAGAACTAAGCGGGCACGCGCGCACCCACCGCCATGCGACGCGTCAGATTCCGAGACCCCGCGGGCGCGGTCCGCCGGGGCGAGTGGCACGGCGACGAGGTATCCTTCGCGGGCGAGCGCTACGCGCTCGACGAGGTGGACGTCCTCTCGCCGGTCGAACCCTCGAAGATAGTCTGTATCGGCCTCAACTACGCCGACCACGCCGAGGAGAGCGGGTCGGAGGTTCCCGACCGGCCACTCCTGTTCCTCAAGCCGCCCAACACCGTCGCCGGTCACGGCGACGCGGTGACGCTCCCCGCCGGGAAAGAGCGCGTCGAGTGGGAGGCCGAACTCGGCGTCGTCGTCGGCGAGCAGTGCCGTAACGTCGACGCCGCCGACGCGATGGACGTGGTCGAGGGGTTCACCTGCGTCTGTGACGTGTCGAACCGCGACGACCAGCGGGTAGAGCAGAACTGGGTGCGCGGCAAGGCGTTCGACGGCGCGGCGCCGATAGGTCCGGTGGTGGCCGACCCCGAACACGTCCCCGACGACGCACAGGTCACCCTCCGGGTGAACGGCGAGACGAAGCAGGACTCCTCGCGCGAGCAACTCATCTTCCCCGTCGAGGAACTGGTCGAGGAGATTACCTCGTACATGACGCTCGAACCCGGCGACGTCATCTCGACGGGCACACCCGCGGGCGTCGGTCCCCTCTCCGACGGCGACGACGTCGAGGTGGAAGTCGAGGGCGTCGGCACGCTCTCGTTCACCGCGAACGCGCCCTGACGGCCCGTCTCCGCGTCCGACTCGTCCCCGCGCCGCCTCGCCGGTCCTCGGCGGGTCGTCCGACGGTCGGCTCAAAGGTCAATTCAGTAAAATCAATACCCCTCCCTCAGTGAACAACTCACGATGGCCCTCCCCGACGGTCTTCTCACACCGCTCGGTTTAGCCGCTCTCGCGGCGGCGATACCGCTCGTGTTGCTGTATCTCGTCCGCCCCGACCCGGTGCGAAAGCGCCTCCCGACGCTCCGCTTTCTCGGCGACGAACGTCGGCAGGACTCCTCGAACCCGCTGCTGGAGCGACTCCAGCGCAACCTGCTGTTGCTCCTCCAACTCCTCGCCATCCTGCTTTTCGCGGTGTCGCTCGCGACGCCGTACACCGACGTCCCCGAGCGGACCACCGTCGAGGAGACGGTGCTCGTCGTCGACGGGAGTGCGAGCATGGCGACGCAGTCGGACGGCGGGACGCGGTTCGCCCGCGCGGTCGCGGCGGCCGAGGAGGCGGTCACTGGCACCACCTCGGTGGTGTTCGCGGGCACGAACGTGCGCGTCGCCCTCCGGCAGGGGCCGCCCGAACAGGCCCGCGCGACGCTCTCGTCCCTGCGCCCGGCGGACGCGGAGGGCGACCTGCAGGGGGCCGTCGAGACGGCGGCGGCCGTCGCGGGCGAGAACGCCCGCGTCGTGGTGCTCTCCGACTTCGCCGACGACGACGGCTGGGCGGACGCCGTCCAACGGGCGCGGGCGCGCGGCCTCTCGGTCGAACTCCGCCAGTTCGCCGGGGGCGGGAGCGACAACGTCGGCATCGTGGACCGGTCGTTCTCGGGCGACGAGGTGACGGTGACCGTGAAGAACTTCGGCAACTCGTCGGCGGAGCGGACGCTCACCCTCGGCAACCAGTCGTCGTCGGTGTCGCTCGCGGCGGGCGACGTGGCCACGGCCACCTTCACCGTGCCGGCGAGCGGCGGGCGACTCGAACTCTCGCCGGGCGACTCCTTCCCCACCGACGACGCGGCGTACGTCGCCGCGCCCGACGACGCCAAGATAGACGTGCTCCTCCTGACGAACGACCGCAACCGGTACCTCGCGGCGGCGCTGTCCTCCATCGACGAGGTGTCGCTCACGACGAAGTCGCCGCCCACGAGCGTCGAGTCGTCGTACGACGTGATGATATTCAGCAACGTCGAGCCGAACAACCTCCTGCAGGGCAACGTCGAGGCGGCGCGCGACGTGGTCGAGAACGGCGGGGGCGTGGCGATTCAGGCGCAGTCGGACATGCCGAGCGGCTACGGCGACCTACTGTTGCTCGACCCGGGGCAGATACGGACCAACCCCTCCGTCTCGAACGTGACCTCGAACTCGCTGACCGACGGCGTCGCGTTCTCGCCGCCCGAGGAGTACGTCTCGGGGTCGCTCGAGTCGGGGTCGGCGCTGGTCAGCCTGTCCGACGGAACGCCGCTCCTCGCCACCGCGACGTGGGGTCGGGGCCGGGTCATGTACTACGGCTACATCGAGGAGGCCTCCTCGTTCAAGTACAACTACCAGTACCCGGTGTTCTGGAAGCGATCGGTGTTCTACCTCGCGGACCGGGACACCCTGACGCAACTCAACCGCGACACGGGCGGCGAACTCACGTTCGACGGCGAGCGGACGGTCGAGACGCCGTCGGGGAAGGTGACGGCCTCGCGGGTGGCGTTCGACCAGGTCGGGTTCTACGCCGTGGGCGACCGGCGCATCGGCGCGTCGCTCTACAGTTCGACGGAGTCGGACGTGGCCGCGCCCGACCTGCAGTCCCGGTCGGAGGTGAACGGCGTCTCGACGCGCGAGGAGGAGCGGCAGGTGCCGAAGCCGCTGACCGAGTGGGCATCACTCGGGGTCGTCGGAGCGCTGCTGCTCGAACTCGGCTACCTCCGCAAGCGGGGTGACCTCTGATGGTGTCGACCGAGGTAGCGGGCGTGACCGTGGGGCTGGCGAACCCGTGGTTTCTCGTCGCCCTCCCGGTGGCCGTCGCGGCGGTGTGGCTGCTCGTGTTCCGCGGGTCCGGCACGGCGTCGCCGCGGAGCCGTCGCCTCCTCTTCGCGGCGCGAGTCCTCGTAGTGGTACTGCTCGTGACCGCCGCCGCGGGTCCGTACACCGTCGAGACCGAGGAGACGCGGGGCGACCCGCGCGTGACCCTGCTGGTCGACCGCTCGAACAGCATGGACGTGATGCAGAACGCCTCCCGGAGGCTGGCGCGGAACGTCGAAGACGAGGGCGTGCCCGTGACCACCGCCACCGTCGCCACCGGCAACCAGTCGCGTATCGGCGACAACGTGGCCGCCAACCTCCGCGAGAACGGAAGCGTGGTGGTACTCTCGGACGGACGGGTCACCGGCGGGCAGAGCCTGGAGGACGTGACCGAACTCGCCACCTCGGTCAACGCCACCGTGAGTTCGGTGACCCTCCAGCCGCGTCGGACCGAGCGCTACGTCACGCTCAACGGTCCGTCGAAGACGAGCGTGGGCGTCGAGTCGACGTTCCTCGCGCGGGTGGCGGGCGTCGAGACCGACGACGGCTCCCCCACGCTCACCGTGCGCGTCGACGGCGAGGAGGTGCTCTCGCGCACGCTGGACGAGGGCGCGGGGTCGGTCGAATTCTCCCACACGTTCAACGAGACGGGGAGCCACCGGGTGACCGCCACCGTCGAGTCGTCCGACGGGTTCGCGGTGAACGACGTCTACCGGCGCACGGTCAGAGTGGTAGAGCGCCCGAAGGTGCTCTACATCTCGCGCAGCGACTACCCGTTCCGGAGCTACCTCCAAGAACTGTACGAGGTAGACACCGCGCGCTCGGTGCCGTCCTCGGGGAACCTCTCGCAGTACTACGCCGTGGTGATGCAGGACGTGGCCGCGCGGGACGTGGGCAACGTCGACGCCCTCCAGCGGTTCGTCATCGACGGCGGCGGCCTGATGGTGGTCGGCGGCGACAACTCCTTCGAGAACGGCGGCTACGGCAACTCGCCGCTGGCGTCGATGCTCCCCGTGACGGTGGGCGAGTCGGCCGGCGGGAGTTCCAACATCGTGTTCGCCATCGACGTGTCGGGGTCGGCCGAGAGCGGCATGAAAGTCCAGAAGGCCATCGCGCTCGACGCCCTCCAGCAGTTGAGCGACAGCAACGAGGTGGGCATCGTGGGGTTCAACTA
This sequence comes from Haloferacaceae archaeon 50, assembly GCA_046097085.1. GTDB lineage: Archaea > Halobacteriota > Halobacteria > Halobacteriales > Haloferacaceae. The sequence continues at coordinate 1,898,383 of CP175567.1, forward strand.
TCAGGCCTACCGGGTCGCCGACGTCCAGTCGCTCGCCGACAACCGCGCCGAGTTGCAGGACAAGATACGCCGCCTCCAGTCGGGCGGCGCGACCGACATCGCGTCGGGCCTCCGGGGGGCGGCCGACCTCCTCGGCGACCGGCAGGGGACGATAATCCTCGTCAGCGACGGCCGCGACCACCTCGGCCGCCCCGCCGCCGTGGCCACCAGCCTCGGCGCGCAGGGCATCCGCGTCATCACCATCGGCGCGGGGTCGAACGTAAACGAGGACACCCTCCGGACCATCGCGCAGGAGTCCGGCGGCAACTACTTCCGCGCCACCGAGACCAACCGCCTGCGCCTCCTGTTCGGCGGGTCCTCCCGCCGGTACCAGGGCGACGGGCTGACCGTCGTGAACCCCAACTCGTTCGTCACGTCGGGCGTGACGCTGGAGTCGAACCCCTCGGCCGCGAACGACGTGTCGGTCAAGCGCGGCGCGGACTTCCTCGTCGCCACCGGCGACGGCAAGCCCGCCGTCGCGTCGTGGCGCTACGGCCTCGGGCGCGTGGTGACCGTGACGGCCTACGGCGAGGACGGGAGCCTCGACGGACTCCTGCAGCGACCCGACTCGCTGTTGCTCACCAAGGCGACGAACTACGCCATCGGCGACCCCGAGCGGAAGGCGTCGGGCGTCGCCGAGGCGGCCGACACGCGCGTCGGGAGCCCCACCACCGTGGTCTACCGCGGGTCGCAGCGACCGGCGGCGAACGCGAACCTCTCGTTCAGCAAGGCGGACGAAAGCCGCTACGAGGCCACCGTGACGCCCGAGCGGATGGGCTACCACCGGGTTCTCAACACGTCGTACGCCGCGAACTACCCGCGGGAGTACGGGTCGTTCGGCACGAGTTCGTCGCTTTCGAGCCTCGTGAACGCCACCGGCGGGCGGCAGTTCTCGACCGGCGACGCCGCGGCGATAGCCCAGTTCGCGCGCGAGCAGTCCGTCAGGGTGCGCGACGTCCGGACCGACTGGACGTGGGCGCTGCTTCTGCTCGCGTTCGCGATGTTCGTAATCGAGGTGTTGTCCCGGCGTATTCAAGTGTACCGGGGGAGAACCCGGAACGAAGGTGGTCTTCCGTGAGCTTCATAGGGAACTCCATCAACCTCCTGTTGGTCCTCCTCGTCGGCCTCGCCGTCAGCGGTGCGGCCGGCGCGACGCTCTACTACCAGCACTCCGTGTCGCAACTCGACCAGCAGAACGAGGAACTGACGCAGCGAAACCAGAACCTCCGCGAGAACCTGACCGAGACGGAGAAGGCCCTCGAACGGACGGAAGCCCGGTTGCGCGAGGCCAACAAGAGCCTCTCGACCACGAAGGGCGACGTGTCGCAGGTGGCGAAGCAGTTGAACCAGACCAAGAGCCAACTCGAAGCCACCAAGCAGGAACTCCGCAAGACCGAGGACGAACTCTCGGCCACGAGGGAGGAACTCCGGTCGGCCCGCGACCGCATCGACGAACTCGAGAGCCGGGTGAACACGCTCGAAGGGCGGGTCAGTACCCTCCAGAGCCGAGTGAACACGCTCGAATCCGAGAACGAGGACCTGAGCAATCAGGTCGACGACCTGCGTAGCGAGAATCAGGACCTCGAATCGGACGTGAGCGAACTCTGTAAGCCCACCAACTTCGACCAGCAGAACGCCACTCAGAAGGCACGGAACATCTGTTCGAACGCATAATGTCCGAGCAGACCCCCCGCGAACAGATGGAGGCCGCCCTCGCGGAGGTGCGCCGCGAGGGCCGGAAGGTGGCGCTCATCTACGCCGCCGTGGACGCGGCGCTGGTGACGCTGCTGGTGAACGTCGCCCTCACCCTGTTCGCCCCGTCGTCGGTGCCGGAGTCGGTGACGCTCCCCGCGTCGGCGGCCGAGGCGCTCGGTCGCCCCGCGTTCCGACCCGAGGTGGCGACGTCCATCCTCGCTGGACTGGCCGCCGGTCTCGTCGCGTTCGCCGCCGAGTACCTCCTCCGGATACGCCGACCGGCGGTCGAGCAGTTCGAGAGCGCCAACCCGGAGGTGCGCGAGGCGCTCCGGACCGCCCGGGACGCCGTGCGGCGGAACAGCGACTCCGCGATGGCGGCGCGACTGTACGAGGACGTCATCGAGTCGCTGCGCGCCACCTCCTCGGCCGGCCTCGTCGACCTGAAGCGCGTGACGCTCACCGTCGTGGTGGTGCTGGCCCTCTCGGTGGCGAGCATCCAGGTGGCCGTGGTGGACGTGGACCTGTTCGGCGGCGACGACGGTCCGGGCGGCGGGAGCGCGCGCCCGGACGAGTACACCGGCCTCAAGGAGGGCGACCAGATACTCGGCGACGCCGAGAACGTGTCGGCCGGCGACGAGGAACTGGAGGCGAGCCTCGCCAGCGTGCGGAGCGACGACAGCGACGAGTCGTCGTCCGCGCCCGCGTCGTACGACACCGGCGGGTTCAGCGGGGGCGGCACCGTCGAGAGCCAGCAGGCGGGATTCGCCGGCGAAGAGCGACTCGAAGACGCCGACCTGATACGCGAGTACAATCTCAAGATACGCGAAGGTTCAAGCGACAGTAATCAGAACGACGACCAATGATACACGATACCGTGCGACTGTCCCCCGACGAGCCGACGGTCCCCCCGCGGGACGAGACTCCCCTCCGTCGCCGCGGAGGTGGGTCACGATGAGCAGTGGGGAGATAGACCGCCTCCAGAGCCGCCTGCAGGGCGTGCGCGACGAGGTGGGAAAGCGCATCGTCGGACAGACGGAGGTGATAGAGCAGGTGCTCGCGTGCATGCTCTGTGACGGCAACGCTCTGCTCGAATCCAACCCCGGCCTCGGCAAGACGTCCATCATCCGGACGCTGTCCGAGGTGACCGACCTCCGGTTCTCGCGCATCCAGAACACGCCCGACCTGATGCCCTCCGACATCACGGGTACCGAGATAATCAAGGACACCGAGGGTGGACGCGAGTTCGAGTTCGAGAAGGGACCGGTGTTCGCCAACATGGTGCTGGCCGACGAGATCAACCGCGCCACCCCGAAGACGCAGGCCGCCCTCCTCGAAGCCATGCAGGAGAAGCAGGTGACCGCGGGCGGCGAGACGTACGACCTGCCGCGGCCCTTCTTCATCCTCGCCACGCAGAACCCCATCGACCAGGGCGGGACCTACCCCCTGCCGGAGGCCCAGACCGACCGCTTCCTCCTCAAGGTACTCGTGGACTACCCCTCGTTCGAGGAGGAGCGCGAGATAGTGAACCTCTACACCAAGGGCACCTCCGACGTGCCGGTAGAGCGTGTGATGACCGCGGACGACATCCAGCAGTGCCAGCGGTTGGTGCGCGACGTGCCGGTGGCCGACGACATCCGCGACCGGGCGGTCACGCTTGTGCGCGAGACGCGCGACGTGGACACCATCGAGTACGGCGCGAGTCCGCGCGCGAGCATGGCGCTCATCCTGACCGCGAAGGCGCGGGCGTTCCTGCGCGGCCGGAGCCACGTCAAGTGGGAGGACGTGGAGGCGATGGCCCCGCCGGTGCTCCGCCACCGCATCATCCTCGACTTCCGGGCGGAGCGAGAGGGCCTCACCACCGACGAAGTCATCGCGTCGCTGGCGGAGTGAGATGATAGACCCCGCCTTCCTCGACCAGATAGAGCGGTTCGGCACGTCGCTCAAACGCGAGACGGACGCGGCCAGACAGGGCGAACAGCGGTCGCCGAGCGTCGGCGAGGGACTGACGTTCTCGGACTACCGGCGGTACGTCCCCGGCGACGACACCCGCCTCGTCGACTGGAGACTGTACGCCCGCACCGAGGAGTACTACGTCAAGCAGTACGAGGAGGAGCGGAGCCTCGGAGTCCACGTGCTGGTGGACGCCAGCGGGTCGATGGACTTCGGCGGGGGCGTCGGCGACGAGGGGACCTCGGGCGGCGACCGGACCGACGTGGGCGACGCCTACAAGTTCGAGTACGCCGCGCGCATCGGCCTCGGGTTCGCCTACCTGTTCGCACTGGAGAACAACGACTTCTACTTCTCGACGTTCCGGCGCGAGACGGACCGCCTCGACACCGGGCGGTCGAACCGGGCCGAGGTGCTGCAGGTCGTCGACCTGCTGAACGGCACCGACCCCGCGGGCGAGGGCGACGTGGGAGCGGCCCTGGAGGAGTACGCCGACCGCATCAACTCACGGTCGCTGGTGGTGGTCGTCAGCGACTTCCTCGACGACCCGGCGGCCGTCGAGTCGGGCGTGACCGCCCTCGCGCCCAACGACGTGGTGCTGGCCCAGACGCTCGCGCCGGAGGAACACGACCCGGAGGCGACGGGCGACACCATCTTCGAGGACCTAGAGACCGACCGGACCCGGCGGACCTACTTCGGCGGGTCGCTGGCCGACCGCTACCGCGAGCGACTCGACGCCCACGTCGACCGGATACGCGACGTCGCCCTGTCGATGGGCGCGGAACACGAAGTGCTGAACACCGGCGACGACCTGTTCGACTCGTTCGGGTCGGTGTGGGTCGGCTGAGGCGACGGTTCCGACGCCAGTCGCATCGGACCCGAACCCGAATCGGACTCCTAAAGGCCCGCCGCCCGTATGCCTCCACCATGCGACCACGGGACCTATCCGCTCTCTCGCCGTACACGCCCGGCCGCGGCGCCGAAGAGGTGGCGCGCGAACTCGGGATGGACGCGGCGGAGATAACGAAGCTCTCGTCGAACGAGAACCCCCACGGGCCGAGTCCGAAGGCGGTCGAGGCCATCGAACGGGAGGCACCCGCGGTGAGCGTCTACCCCAAGTCCTCGCACACCGACCTGACCGAGGCGCTGGCCGAGCGGTGGGACCTCGCGCCCGAGCAGGTGTGGCTCGCGGCGGGCGCGGACGGCGCGCTCGACTACCTCTCGCGCGCGATGCTCGACCCCGGCGACGCGGTGCTCACGCCCGACCCCGGCTTCTCGTACTACGGCATGAGCGCGCGCTACCACCACGGCAAGGAGTCGTCGTACCCCGTCGAACGCGACGACGACTTCGCGCTGACCGCCGAGGGCGTGCTGTCGGCGTACGACGGCGAGCGCATCGTCTACCTCTGTTCGCCCCACAACCCCACCGGCGCGGAGTTCGACCGCGGGGACGTGCGCGAGATACTCGACGGCGTGGCCGACCGCACGCTCGTGGTGGTAGACGAGGCGTACGGCGAGTTCTCCGCCGCGCCCACCGCGATAGAACTCCTCGGCGAGTACGACAACCTCGCGGTCACGCGCACGTTCTCGAAGGCGTTCGGCCTCGCGGGCCTGCGCGCGGGGTGGGCCGCGGTGCCCGAAGAGTGGGCCGACGCCTACGCCCGGGTCAACACGCCCTTCGCCGCGAGCAAGGTGGCCTGCCGGGCCGCCCTCGCCGCCCTCGACGACCCCGAACACGTGGAGGAGACGGTGGAGACGGCGCGGTGGGGCCGGGAGTACATGTACGAGAACCTCGACGCCCGGACGTGGGCGTCGGGCGGCAACTTCGTGCTGGCGGCGGTGGGCGACGCGAGCGAGGTGGCCGACGCCAGCCAGCGCCGGGGGGTCATCGTGCGCGACTGTTCGAGTTTCGGCCTGCCGGGGTGCGTTCGCATCACGTGCGGCACGCGCGAGCAGACCCGCGAGGCCGTCGACGTGCTGAACGACGTGCTGGCGGAACGGGAGCTAGAGTCGGGGGTGAGCGAGCCGTGAGGCTGGCGCTGACGGGGACGCCCGGCACGGGCAAGACCTCCGCGAGCGAGCGACTCGGCGACGGCTTCGACGTGGTCCACCTCAACGACGTCGTCCGAGAACACGACCTGTGGGCCGAGGAGGACGCCGACCGCGACTCGCTCGTGGCCGACGTCGACGCCGTCCGCGAGTGGCTGGCCGACCGCTCGGCGGCGGCCGAGACCGACGACGGCGCGAACGAGCGCATCGAAGTCGTGGAGTCGCACCTCGCACACCTGTTCGACGCCGACCGGGTGGTCGTGCTCCGGTGTCGCCCCGACGAACTCGAACGCCGCCTCCGGGAGCGGGGGGAGACGCCGGAGAAGGCGCGCGAGAACGCCGAGAGCGAGGCGCTCGACGTGGTGCTCTCGGAGGCGGTCGAGCGCCACGGGACCGACGCCGTCTACGAGGTGGACGCGACCGACCGGACCCCCGACGAGGTGGCCGAGGCGGTTCGGGCCGTCGCGGCGGGCGACCGTGAGCCGTCGGCCGGCACCGTGGACTACCTCGACTACCTCGACTCCGACGAATGACGCTCGACCGACTCCGGCCGCTGGTGGGGCCGTTCCTCGACCCGTTCGTGGCCGCGGCGGACCGCGTCGGCCTCACGCCCAACGGCGTGTCGGTCATCGCCCTCGGCGTCGCCGTCGTCGCCGGGGCGGCGTTCTACCTCGCCACGCCGCTGTGGTACGTCTGCGGCGCGGTGCTCGTGTTCGTCAACGGGTGGCTCGACGTGATAGACGGCGCGCTGGCGCGCGAACAGGGCGTCTCCTCGAAGGGGGGCGACCTGCTCGACCACGTCATCGACCGCTACGCCGACGTCGTCGTCATCGCCGGCCTCGCCGCCGGAGTCGGACGGTACGCGCTCGGGTTCGCCGCCGTGACCGGCGTGCTCATGACCTCCTACCTCGGCACGCAGATACAGGCGGTCGGCCTCGGCCGCGAGTACGGCGGACTGGTGGGACGGGCGGACCGCCTCGCCCTCGCCGGCCTCGCGGGCGTCGCGGCCGCCGTCTACCCCGCGCCTGTCGCCGGTCTCACCGTGGTGGGGTGGCTGCTGGCCTTCTTCGCGGTGGTGGGACATCTGACGGCGCTCCAGCGGTTCTGGGGCGCGTGGTCCGACCTGTCGTAGGTCGCGACGCAGCGCGACGTAACGCGACGCCGCGAATCGCCGGCGGCGCACCATTTATACGCCGGGGAGCGTTACGAGGCGGTATGCCACAGTGCGAGATGTGTGGGGCCGAGAAGTCCTCTCTCACCACCACGAAGGTCGAAGGTGCCGAACTGCAACTGTGCGACGACTGCAAGGACTTCGGCACCGAGGTCCGCACTGAGTCGGGCGGGTCCTCCTCGACGAAGTACTCCACCTCGTCGAGTTCGGGCCAGTCCTCGGGGTCGTCCGGGTCCTCGTCGTCCTCCTCGTCCTCGTCGTCCTCCTCGTCGCGCCGCCGCCGCGACATGTTCGACGACATGGAGGAACTGGCGACCGACTACGACCAGCGCATCCGGCAGGCCCGCGAGGGCACCGGCATGAGTCAGGAGGACCTCGCGGGCAAACTCAACGAGAAGGCCAGCCTCATCCGTAAACTCGAACGCGGCGACATCCTGCCGAGCGACTCGGTCCAGACGAAACTCGAACGCGAACTCGACATCTCCCTGACCGAGGGCGGCGGCGACGAGGACGCCGAGTGGGAGGGCGGCGGGTCCACCACCACGACGCTCGGCGACGTGGTGAAGCGCAAGGACTGACGACTTCCGGACGACGCGCGCGGTCCGACCGGGTCCGACGCTCGGGCGCGATGACGCACCTATTTATTCTCGGGCGAGTACCCTCTCCCCGTATGTTCGTACTCGTCAACCTCAAGGCGTACCCCTGCGACCCGGTGGAAGTCGCCTCGGCGGCGCGCGACGTTGCCGACGACTCGGGCGTCCGCGTCGGCGTCGCCCCGCAGGCGGCCCACCTCGAACGCGTAGCCGAGACGGGCGTCGAGACGTGGGCCCAGCACGTCTCACCCGTGGGTCACGGGAGCCACACCGGAAGCACCCTCGCCGAGGCCGCCGCGGACGCGGGCGCGACGGGGACGCTGATAAACCACTCGGAGCGCCGTCTCAAACTCGCCGACATCGACGCCGCCGTCGAGGCGGCCGACCGCGTCGGCCTCGACACCTGCGTCTGTGCCAACAACCCCGACCAGATAGCCGCCGCGGCCGCCCTCTCGCCCGACGCGGTGGCGGTCGAACCCCCCGAACTCATCGGCGGCGACGTCTCGGTGTCGACGGCGGACCCCGACATCGTCGAGAGCGCCGTCGCGGCCGCCGCGGGCGTCGACGAGAGCGTCGACGTGTACTGCGGGGCCGGCATCTCCACCGGCGACGACGTGACCGCGGCCGGCGACCTCGGCGCGGAAGGCGTCCTCCTCGCCAGCGGCGTCGCCAAGGCCGACGACCCGCGGGCGGCGCTCGAAGACCTCGTCGCACCGCTGTGAGGCGTCGGGCGGTCCGCGTTCGAGCGGACTCGCCGCGCCCACGCGTTTCGTGACCGTCGCCCGCGTCCCGCGCCGTCCGACGGAGTGTGTCTCGTTGGCGCGACGTTCCCACGGGGGAGGACCGCTCTCGAAGGCGGAACAGTCGCGTTTCGAACAACGTGTTTTAGTCCAGTATGTTATTTGATAAAATATATTAATAGTTTACTTACTGTTGGTTTCTGTGGAGCGTGTACAAACCCCATGGCACTTTCGAGGGTAACTGCGACGAAAGCGATCACCGCTCTCGTCACCGCCGCGGTGGTACTGAGCGCCGTAACCGCTGGTGGCGTCGCACGAACCGACGCCTCGGATAGCGACGCGTCCAGCGGGGACGTCGAACCGAACGATTCGATGGCGAACGCCACGCCAGTCGAGTACGGAGCGAACGTGACCGGGACCCTCTCCTCGCCGGACGACGTCGACTACTACGCCGTGAACGCCACCGCGGGCGACGGCCTCCTCGTGAACTTAGTCGTCCAGTTGGACGACATCTACGGCGAGAAACTCGCGGAAGTGGACGTCCTCACCCCGGGCGGTGAGGTTTCGACCGAGTTCGGAACCGAAGCGGGCCCGCAGAACCTCGCGGGCGCGAGGGGGTTCACGGTCGGGTTCACGGACGACACGGCCCAAACGGGGGACGTGATGGAGTCGAACGGCACGTACTACGTCCGGGTGCGCGAGTCCGACCACGCCATGACGAGCGAGTCCGACACCTACGAGTACAACCTCACGGTGGACCGCGAGGAACTCGACGAGTACGACCCGAACGAGAACGGGACGACGGCGACGCCGGTCGACCCCGACGAGACGCTGGACGCCGTCTTCGCCGGGTACGACTCCGACGTGTACGCGGTGAACCTCACGGCGGGTCGGAGCTACACGCTCGACGTCGAACCGGGCGACGGCGAGGGCGGACCCACGGGCGATGGACCGCCGCTACAGGTGTGGGTGTACGACCGGCAGTCTCAGGCGGTGGACGACCCGGACTGGAGACCGAACGGAACGACGGTCGCGAAGGCGACGGGACCGTCCGGCGACGACGTGACGTTCACCGCGACCGCGAACGGCACTCACTACGTCCAGATCGTGCAGGGGAGCGGTAGCTTCGCGCTCCTCGCGTCCCGGCCCTACTCAATGACGGTCCGGTCGTCCACCGGCGCGGGGTCGCTCCCGGACGGGGGTGACTTGGACGGGGACGGACTCTCGAACGGGCGAGAACGCGACGCCGGGACGGACCCCCGTAGCGCCGACACCGACGGCGACGGTCTCACCGACGACTGCGAGTTCCGCAACGGGCTCGTCCCGACGGACCCCGACACCGACGGCGACGGGACGCCCGACGGTCGAGAAATCTGACGGCGGGCGGACGCTCTCTCCGTTCCGCCGGACGGCCGCACCGCCGATACGGGGCGTCTACGGGACGGTGGGCGACCCGCCCGACTCTACTCCTCGGGGTCGGCGACGGCCGGCCACCGGTCGGCCACAGAGTCCTCGTCAGCCCCGTCTCTTTCCGTGTCGTCGGCGTCGCCGCTCGCGCGTCGCTTCGCTCCCGCCCGCGCGTCGGGGGAGTCGCTTCGCTCGTCCTCGCCGTCCACGAACGCCCGCTCTACCGCCGCCACCGTCGCGTCGAGTTCGCCGTCGTCGAGTCTGTCGGCGTACTCCTCGCGGACGAGGTCCGGGAGGGCGTACTCGTAGGTGTCGCCGTCCACCCGCCGCACCAGCCCCGACTCGCGGAGCGGCCGGTTGCGGGCGTAGGCCAAGTGCCTGTCGCCCGACGCGCCCGCCGCCACGTGGGCGTCGATGGGGTCGGCCGCGCCCGCCTCGCGGTAGTGTGCCAGCATCCCCCGGGACACCTCGTCCAAGTCGGCCACGAACTCCCGGAGAGTGTGGACGATGGCCCGCCGGCCGTCGGCGGTGACCGCGCCCGACGCGATGGCGTCCGAGTCCGGGACGTCGGAGTCGGTGCCGCCGACGTCCGCGTCGCGGCCGGGGTCGAAGCCGGGGTAGCCCCCGACCGGGTCCGAGGGGTCCTCGGCCGCGTCGTCGTCCGCCGCGTCGCCGTCGTCGACGCTCCCCGCGTCGTCCACGTCGGCCGCCTCGCCGTTCGCGGCCTCCGCGGCGCGTTCGTACTCGCGGAGGGCGGCCTGCTTCTCCTCCGGGCGCGCGAAGTTGCGCCCCTCGCCGCCGCGGTGCGTGGCGTCTGCGCGCGAGAGCATGGCCGAGGCGAACTTGTCGGCCATGTTCGAGAGGTCGCGGGCCTCCTCCAGTTCGCGTTCGAGTTCCGAGATGCGACGTTCCTTCTTGTCGAGTTCCTGTCGCAGGCGGGCGAGTTCGCTCTCTCGCTGCTCGCGTTCGTCGCTTATCTCGCGGAGGTCGGAGACGAGGTCGCCGCTCACGGACTTGAGTTCCGGCCGCTCGAAGTCGTCGAGGCCCGGGGTGGCCCCGGCGTCGAACGTCTGCTTGCGGCGGAACTGGACGCGGCGGACCGACTCGCTCCAGTCGGTCACGAGGAAGCCCTCGCCGTCGTCCAAGTCCTCGACGGCCGCCTCGTGTTCCTTCGAGAGCATCCGCCCCACCACCTTGGTGTCGTTACCCCACGTGAGGCGGTGCCACACCAGCCAGTCGCACTGGGTGATGAAGTCCTTCTTGACGTCGGCGGGGCGCTGTGAGATGCCCACGATACCGAGGCCGTGCTTGCGGCCGCGCTTGCCTATCTTGATGAGCATCTTGCCCGTCTCGCCGAGGCCGCCCCCCTCGGGGACGTACTCGTGGACCTCCTCGACCAGCATCAGGAACGGCTTCTTGAGCTTCTTCTCCTTGGCGAACAGCTGTCGGGCGGTCCGGAGGAGGAGTTCCTGTGCCACCTCCTCGTCGAGGTAGCCCGACACGTCGAGGATGATGGGCACGTTCTGTTCGAGGGCGAGTGACGCGAGACGTTCGGCGTGCTCGGGGCTGACCTGTATGTCGCACTCCTCGTCGGCCCCGGCGTGGAGGAGTTCGAACTCCTCTTTCAGCCCGTAGTACTCGCCGTCGGTGTCGACCACGAGGACGGGGAAGTTGGCCGACAGGAGCTTCTCGACCACGACCGACGCGGTGTTCGACTTGCCCGACCCGGACTTGCCGGTCACGAACCCCCGGCCGGTGAGCAGTTCGACGACGGGCAACTCCACGGTGGTCCCCGGTTCGGCGTCGGCGCTCCCGCCGGGGCCGTCGCTCACGTCCGCCACTTCGATGGTCTCGGTCCGCGCGTCCGTGTCGGTCATCGGCGTCGGTGGACCCTCTCCGTGGACCCCCATAGTTCCTCCCCTCGAATCTCGACCCTCAGAAGTCGGTGAGCGACGCCTGCCCCGACGGGTCGGCGGCGGCCGAGTCGTCGTCTCCGTGGTCCGCCGAGTCGCCGTCGGCGGGGGCGGGTCCGTCGGATTCCTCGTCGTCCGCGCCGTCTGCGTCGCCCGCGCCGTCCGCACCGTCCCACCCGTCGAGGCTGGACTGGTCCGCGTCCGAGAACGAGAGGTTCGACACCCGCACGCCGAGCTTTCGGACCGGCTCGCCGTCGAACTCCGACAACAGGTCGAACGCCACCTCCCGTACGAGTTTCGGGTCGTCGACCGGTCCCGACAGCGACCGGGCGCGGGTGTTGACCTCGTAGGGCGGCGTGACCACCTTCACGCCGATGGTGCGGTAGAGCGCGCCCCGGGTGCGCGCGCGGTCGGCCACGTCCGCCGCCAGCGCCGCCACCGTCTCGCGCTTGTCCGCGTCGTCGTCGGTGGGGTCGGGGTACGCCGACTCCCGCGAGAGGCTCTTGGGCCGCCCGGTGGGCGTGACCGCCCGGTCGTCGCCGCCGCGCGCCCGGTCGTACAGGTCGCGGCCGCGCTCCCCGAACCGGGAGACGAGGGCCTCTGGGTCGGCCGCCGCGAGGTCGCCCGCCGTCTCGACGCCCATCTCGCCCAACTCCCGCGCCGTCACCGGGCCGACGCCGTGAATCTCTGACACGTCGAGGGGGGCGAGGAAGGACCGCACCTCGCCCGGCCGGACGACGACGAGGCCGTCGGGCTTGTCGTGGTCGCTCGCCACCTTGGCGGTGGACATGTCGGGTGCGACGCCCACGCTCGCGGGGACGCCCACCTCGCGCCGGATGCGCTCTTTCACGTGGCGGGCGAAGCCCTCGGCGAGCGTCCGCTCCCGGTCCCCGTCGCCGTCGCCCCCGGCGACCGTCTCCCACGACGTGCGCGCGGTCACGTCGAGGTACGCCTCGTCGATGCTCACCTCGCGCACCGTGTCGGCGCAGTCGTGGAGTATCTCCTTCACCTCGCTCGCCACGTCCTCGTAGAACTCCATGTCGACCGGGCGGTAGTGGCCGGCCTCCTCGGGGTCGGACTCGGGGTCGGCCATCCGCGGGAGCGCCTCCAGCGCCTGCGAGATGGGCTGGGCGCTGTCGACGCCGTACTCCCGGGCCTCGTAGCTGGCGGTGGCGACGGCGCCGTGGCTCTCGCCGGGTTCGAAGCCCATCCCGACCACCACGGGTTCGCCGTCGAGCGAGGGGTCGCGGAGTCGCTCGCACGACGCGTAGAAGCAGTCCATGTCGACGTGGAGCACGATGCGCTCCTCGTCGGCGTCGTCGGGCGCGCCCGGCAGCGTCCCCCCCGTCCGGGTCATCGACGGAGCGTTGGCGCGGCCGGACGGTCAACCTTCGGTCCGCGGAGCGAAAGTGAAACTGAACGTGAGCGCGCGCGTGGAGACGTAAACGAGCGGCGTCCGAACGGGTCGCGGTCGCGTGCAGGGCGGGCGGGGCGGACATCGCGGGCGTCGTGTGCGTCGCGGACCCGGCGGGCCGTCACTTGAGCCGTTCCTGGAGGAACGAGGGGTGGGCGGCGCTCACCCCGGGGACCGACAGTATCTGTTCGCTGATGACGTCGCCGAGGGCGTCGCCGTCGGCGGCCCGCACCTCGGCCATCAGCATGTGGTCGCCAGAGGAGGTGTAGAGCGCCTCCACCTCGTCGAGCGCCTTGAGCGCCCGGGTGGCTTCGACGTACTGTTCGCTCTCGGCTTCGATGCCGACCATCGCGATCGACTGGCCGGAGAGCTTCTTCGGGTCGACGTCCGCGGAGTAACCCACGATGACGCCGTCGTCCTCTAGCTGTTTGATGTACTTGCGGACGGTGGGCTTGGAGACGCCAGCCCGCTCCGCAATCTCCGCGTAGGAGGCCTGTGCGTCTTCCTCCAACGCGGCGAGGACGCGGCCCTCCGTGGAGGTGGTTTCCATGTTCGTTTGTTTGGCTCGGCCGAAAAAATACCTTGCGAAAAGAAAAACGCGTTCGGGGGCGCGGGAAGCTCGGTTTTCTGACTCGAACAGCGGCGCGAGAGAAACCTCGCGGCGCGGTCGGCGACGACGCCGACGCTACGCTACTTGTGCTTGTCGAGGAACAGGTCCGCGGAGCGCTCCCACTCGTAGTCGTCGTCGAAGTACCGCTCCGCCAGCGGTTCCTCGGGTATCTCGCCGACGTTGCGCTTCTCCTGCTGGTAGGAGGGACGCTCGTCGACGTAGAACCGACCGGTCAGCACCTCGCCCTCGTGGAGCTTGTTCTCCGTCTCGAACATTATCTCCGACGCCTCCGACCGCGAGTGAACGTCGTGGTCGTAGTCGTCGGACTGCTGGATGTCCGTGTAGGGGACGTACTGCTTGGCGTCCTTGTTCCACGTGGGACACTGGGTCAGGAAGTCGACGTGGGCGAACCCGTCGTGCTCCATCGCCTCGGCCAGTATCTCCTTGGCCTGGTTGGGGTTGACCGCGGCGGTCCGCGCGATGTAGGACGCGCCGGCGTTGAGCGCCAACGACAGCGGCCGGAGGGGGTCCTTGGCGGACCCGTGGGGCTGGGTCTTGGACTTGTGACCCTTGGGCGAGGTGGGCGAGGTCTGGCCCTTGGTCAGCCCGAATATCTCGTTGTTGAACACGATGTAGGTCATGTCGTGGTTCTCGCGGGCGGTGTGCAGGAAGTGGTTCCCGCCGATGCCGTAGCCGTCGCCGTCGCCGCCGGCGGCGATGACTTCGAGGCCGGGGTTGGCGAGTTTGGCCGCCCGCGCGACCGGCAGCGACCGCCCGTGGATGGTGTGGAAGCCGTAGCTCTGGAAGTACGAGTTCAGCTTGCCCGAACAGCCGATGCCCGTCACCAGCAGCGACTCGTCGGGCGTCCGGCCCACCTCGGGCATGGCCTGCTTGAGCGCCTTGAGGACGCCGAAGTCGCCACAGCCCGGACACCACGTCGGCTGGGGTTCGATGCCGGGCGTGAACTCGTCTCGGTCTATCTCCCGTTCCTCTCCGATGGCGTTGAATGCACTCATTGGTCAGTCACCTGCCGCAGGTACGTACTTGGTCCGCGTGTGCGAGAGCTCTCCGCCCTCGATGCTGGTCTCGAACCCCTCAACTATCTCCGCGGGTTCGAAGGGGTTCCCGTTGTACTTGAGGAGACTCGACATCTTCTCGCCGTACCGCCCGAGTTCCTTCTGCGTGAGTCCGCGGAACTGCGCGGAGGCGTTCATCTCCACGACCAGCACCTCGTCGACGCTCTCGATGAACTCCGTGACCTGCTCGGTCGGGTACGGCATCAGATCGCTGACGCCGAGCGCCTTCACGGAGTGGCCGTCCTCGTTGAGGCGGTCGACAGCCTCCTCGACGGTGCCCTGCTGGCTCCCCCACGTCAGGATGCCGTAGTCGGCCTCGTCGGGGCCGTAGTAGGTCTGGTGGGTGGTCTCCCGGTCGTCGAGGTCCTCGCGGATGTAGCCGAGTTTGCCGCGCCGCCGGTCCATCTGGTAGACGCGGTTCTCGGGGGACTCGCT
This sequence comes from Haloferacaceae archaeon 50, assembly GCA_046097085.1. Taxonomy (GTDB): domain Archaea; phylum Halobacteriota; class Halobacteria; order Halobacteriales; family Haloferacaceae. Next base: position 1,913,472 of record CP175567.1, read on the forward strand.
GATGTGCCCCTGGGGCATGTGCTCGTTACCCGTCGCGAGGTAGCGCCCGCCCTTCTGGCCCGGGATGGAGCGCGGGCTCACGTTCCTCTCGCCCTCGTACTGGAAGCGGGCGTACTTGCCGCCCTCGTGGGGCGCGTCTTCGAGTTCCTCCTCCGTTATCACCGACCCGAGGCTCGGGTTGGGCTCCCGGTCGAAGTGGCTCGCCGGGACGTTGGTGAGTTCGCCACCCAGCTTCTGGTCGTAGATGAGTATCGACGGAATCTGATACTCGTAGGCCATCTGGAACGCCCGGCGGGACTGCTCGTAGGCCTCGGCGACGGTCGAGGGTGCGAACACCACGCGCGTGGAGTCGCCCTGACTCGTGTAGAGGACGTGTTCGAGGTCGCCCTGCTCGGGCTTGGTCGGCATGCCGGTCGAGGGGCCGGCCCGCATCGCCTCGACGAGGACGACCGGCGTCTCGGTCATCTCCGCGAGGCCGAGGGGTTCGGACATGAGCGCGAACCCGCCGCCCGACGACCCGGACATGGCCTTCACGCCCGCGTGGGACGCGCCAAGCGCCAGCGCCGCGGCCGCTATCTCGTCTTCGACCTGCTCCGAGATGCCGCCGAGTTCGGGCAGGTTCTGGGACATGATGGTGAACACCTCGGTCCACGGGGTCATCGGGTAGCCCGCGATGAACCGACAGCCCTCGTCGATGGCGCCGTAGGCGATGGCGTCGCTGCCCGAGAGCAGCACCTGCTCCTCGTCGTGTTCGCCCGACGGGGCGGACACGTCGTGGGTGTGCTCGTAGTCCTCCTGCACCGAGTCGTAGGCGGTGTTCAGGATTTCGAGGTTGGGTTCGAGTATCTTGTCGGGCATCGCGTCCCGCATGAGCTCCTCGACGTGTTCGAGGTCGAACCCGGTCAGCGCGCAGGTGGCGCCGACGCCGGCCGTGTTGCGCATGACCTCGCGGCCCATCTCGCGGGCGAGGCCGCGCAGGTCGAGGCCGTAGACGTGCCAGTCGTTCTCCTCGACTCGCTCGTCGAAGTTCTCTATCTCGGAGGGGTCGAGCAGCCCTTCGTCGTAGACGATGACGCCGCCCTCGCGGAGTTCGTCGAGGTTCTCGGACAGCGGCTTGAGTTCCTCGCGTCCGTAGTAGGCCTCCTCCTGCGGGTTACGCGCGAACGAGTCACCCAGTGCGAGGAGGAAGTTGTAGCCGTCCCCTCGGGACTTTACCGGGTCGGCCGACGCACGTATCTCGGTGTACGTGTGGCCGCCACGGATGCGCGACGGGTAGTGGCGGTGTGTGAACACGTGCAGGCCCGACCGCATCAACGCTTTCGCGAAGTTCTGGCTCGTCGAGGCGATGCCGTCGCCGGACCCGCCCGCGATTCGCCAGATGAGTTCGTCGTCAGTCATAGTTGAGTTCACGGCCCCCCTGGGGCCACTACTGAAAGAGTAGTCGCTACCGGGCCTAAAGCCTTTGCTATAGGATAGCAAGCAATGATAATGAAGGACTTAATATTGTACGATAAACTACCAATACCGCGGCAAACAGCACGATAGAATCTTACATACGTGGGGAACTAGTCGCCGAGACGTGAGGTCCGTCGTCACTCCTCGTCGGCGACGTTCTCGGGGCTGCGAGGGTGGTAGTCGGTGTCGTACTCGCCGGGGCGGTCGTCGATCCGGTCGGGGTTGACGCGGCCGCCGAGCAGCATGAAGTCGACCAGCGTCAGCGCCACCATCGCCTCCACCACCGGGACGCCCCGCGGCGGCAGGACGGGGTCGTGGCGGCCGACCACCTGAATCTCCTTCTCCTCGCCCGTCTCCCAGTCCACCGTGGTCTGTCGCTTCGGGATGGAGGTGGGGGCGTGGAGCGTCACCTCGCCGTACACCGGTTGCCCGGTGGTGATACCGCCCTGGATGCCGCCGTGCTTGTTGCCCACGGGCACCGGGTCGCCGTCCTCGTCGAACTCCCAGTCCTCGTTCCGGTCGTGACCGGTCCACTCCCGGGCCTCGCGCCCGAGACCGAACTCGAACGCCGTGGCCGCGGGGACGGCCATCAACGCGCGCCCGAGGCGCGCGGACACGGAGTCGAACCGCGGCGCGCCGAGTCCCCGCGGGACCCCCTGCGCCTCGAAGTAGATGGACCCGCCGATGGAGTCGCCCGCCTCCTGATACTCGTCTATCTTCTCGCGCATCCGCGCTGCCGTCTCGGGGTGGGCACAGCGGACCTCGTTCTCCTCGCTGTGTTCGAGTATCTCCTCGAACGACACCTCCGGGGCCTCGATATCGCCTATCTGGTTGACGTGGGCCTTTATCTCGACTCCCTGTTCGCCGAGAATCTTCTTGGCGACGGCCCCCGCCGCCACCCAGTTGACCGTCTCGCGCGCCGACGAGCGCCCGCCGCCGCCCCAGTTGCGCGTGCCGAACTTCGCGGAGTAGGTGAAGTCGCCGTGACTCGGGCGCGGCGCGGTGACGAAGGGTTCGTACTTGCCCGAGCGGGCGTCCTTGTTCTGGATGGTCATCCCGAGCGGCGTACCCGTGGTGTAGCCGTCCTGCAGGCCCGAGTGGATGCTCACCTCGTCGGGTTCGCCCCGGCTCGTGGTTATCATCGACTGGCCGGGCTTGCGCCGGTCCAAGTCGCGCTGAACGTCCTCCTCTTCAAGTTCGAGGCCGGCGGGACAGCCCGAGATGGTGACGCCCATCGCGTCGCCGTGGCTCTCCCCGTAGGTCGTGACCTGAAACAGTCGCCCGAACGAGTTGCCGTTCATTACCACGAGGGTGGGAACCCGGGCATTTAGAGGTTACAGGTGTGCGTCGGCGCACCGCTCCCCCCGCGGCCGCGGCAGGCTTTCGTGCCCGCGCGCCGTACGCCCCGTATGTCGCGCCCGATGCACCGCCGCGCCCGCCTCGAAGACGCGTTCTGGACCCGGCACTCGAACCCGTGGAGCGGCGGCACGCGGTTCGCCGTCACGCCGGTGCTGACCTACGCGCTCTACCGCCGGAACTGGCGACTCCTCGGCCTCGCCCTCGCGTTCGCCGTCGTCAACCCCGTGCTGTTCCCGCCGCCGGAGCGGACGGACAACTGGTTCAGCCGCGCCGTCCTCGCCGAACGCGAGTGGATAGCGGCCGGCAACGGGACCGTCGGCACCGACTACCCCAACGTTCTCAACCTGCTCAACGCGCTCTCGGGACTGTACGCGCTCTACGCCGCGATCCGCCGCCGTCCCGTCGGGGCCGCCGTCGGCACCGCCCTCCTGATGGCGTTCAAGACGCTCTGGGTCGAGGCGATAATCCGGCGCACCGGCGTCCGCGAGGCCGACGACGCGTCCACGTCGTGAGGCGACGGCACGTCCCGTCGTGAGGCGACGACCCCCGTCGGCGAGTCCGTCGGTCCGAGGTTCGGACCGACCGCACCGACCCGGCCCGAGGCCGTGCCGGAAGGTCTAACACCCCGACGGGAGTGGGGAGTAGCACGCCACAACTGGGCTGATACTCACTACCGTGGTTCGACTCCGACAACGCGTCACCGGCGTCGTCTCTCCCCTCCGCGGCGGCGGGCGGGGCTGGGCGCTGACCGCCATCGCGTGCGGGTGGCTGTTCATCCTCGGGACCCGCATCACTATCCCCGTCCTGCTGCCCGGCATCAAGGCGACGTTCGATATCGACAACACGACCGCCGGGTTCGTCGTCACCGTCGTCTGGGGCGCGTACGCGCTGTCGCAGTTCCCGGCCGGACTGCTGACCGAACGCGTCGGCGACCGGCGGGTGCTCCTCGCCAGTCTGGCCGTCGTGACGGTGAGCGTAGGGGGCCTCGGACTCGCGCCCTCCTTTCTCCCGTTCCTCCTCGTGGCGGCGCTGCTCGGCGTCGGGAACGGCCTCTTCGGACCGACGCGGGGGACCATCCTCTCGGCGCTGTACCCCGACAACGCCAGCGCCGCCATCGGCGCGACGCTGGCCGTCGGGAGCCTCGGCGCGGCGGGACTCCCCGTCCTCGCCGGGATGCTCCTCGGCCAGTACGGGTGGCGGCTCACGATAGCCGCCGCCGTCCCGGCGCTCGCGCTCACGACGGCGCTGGCGTGGCGCACCATCCCGCTGACGAACGCCGTCGGCGGGTCGGACTCTCCGCTCGGCCGCCTCCGGGGCATCTCGGCCGCGGTCCGTCGCCGCCCCGTCGTGCTCGGCGTCGGCGGGAAGACGCTCCGGGTGTTCGTCTTTCAGGGGTTCACGGCGTTCCTCCCGACGTACCTCATCGCGACTAAGGGCGCGGACGAACTCGCCGCGAGCGTCGTCCTCTCGGCGATGTTCGTGAGCGGGGCGCTCACGCAGGCCGGGAGCGGCTACGTCGTCTCCCGCTACGGCACCCGGGCGGTGCTGGTGGCGCTCTCCGCCGTCAGCGCCGCCGCGGTGCTCGCGCTCCCGTTCCTCCCCGGCGTCCCCGCCGCGGCCGCCGTCGTGGTCGTCTCGGGCGTCCAACTCGGCATCTCGCCGGTCACCAACACCTACATCATCGACGCGCTCCCCGAGGAGAACCGCAACGGCGCGTGGGGCCTCCTCCGGACGGTGTACTTCCTCGTCGCGGCCACCGGGTCGGTGTTCGTGGGTGCGCTCGCCGACGCCGGCTTCTTCGACGGGGCGTTCTGGATTCTGGGCGGCCTGCTCGTCGTCGTCGCCTGCGTCTTCGCCTTCCTCCCCCCGCTCTCCGACGGCTGAGTCGGCCGCGGGCGGGAGCCGTCCGTCGCTACGCTACTCGCCGTCCCGCCGAACGTCCGCCCCCAGTTCGGCGAGTTCGTCGAAGAAGGTGGGGAACGACACGTCGACGTGTTCGCCGCCCTCGATTTCGGTCGTCCCGTCGGCGACGAGACCCGCCACGGCCAGCGACATCACCACGCGGTGGTCGGCCCGGCCGTCGACGCGCGCGCCCGAGAGCGACGACTCGCCGCCGTGGACCGTCAGCGTGTCCTCCTCCTCGGTGACCGACGCGCCGAGTTTCGACAGTTCCTCGGCCATCGCGGACACGCGGTCGGTCTCCTTGTACCGGACGTGCTCGCAGTTGACGATGCGGGTGTCGCCGTCGGCGACGGCTCCCACCGCCGCGATGGTCGGCAGGAGGTCCGGCGTGTCGCCCACATCCACCTCGACGCCCGAGAGGTCCGACCGGCGCACGGTTATCTCGCCCGCGTCGCGGTCCCACGCCACGTCCGAGCCCATGCGGTCGAGTATCTCGACGATGGCGGCGTCGCCCTGTGCGCTGGGTCGCGCGCCCTCGACCACCACGGCGTCGTCGGGGTCGGCCGCCACCGCGCCCGCCGCGAGGAGGTACGACATCGAGGAGAAGTCGCCGGGGACGCGGTACGTACCGCCCTCGGGCCGGTAGGATTGTCCGCCCGCCACCGAGAAGCCCTCATCTGTTTGCTCGGCCTCGACGCCGAAGTCGTCGAGCACTTCGAGCGTGATGTCGACGTACGGCGCGGACTTGAGCTCCGTCTCCAGCGACACGTCGACGCCCTCGTCGGTCGCCGCGCCCGCCATCAGGAGCGCGGTGACGTACTGCGAGGACACGTCGCCCGGAATCGACGCCTCGCCGCCGCCTATCGGCCCGCCGACGACGAGGGGCGCCCGCCCGTTCCCGCGGGTGGACTCCCCGCGCCCGCCGAGTTGCTCCACGGCGTCGAGCAGGGGGCCCTGCGGGCGCGACCGGAGCGAGTCGTCCCCGGTCAGCACCGTGAGGCCGTCCGCCAGCGCCGCGCAGGCCGTGACGAGGCGCATGGTCGTGCCGCTGTTGGCGCAGTCAACCACGTCGTCGGGCACCGCGGGACGGCCGTCGAACCCCTCGACGACCACGGGGTCGCCCGACTCCGAGGGGCGGTCGACCCGCCCGCCGAACGCCTCCACCGCCCGCATCGTGGCCTCGGTGTCGGCGCTCACGAGAGGGTCGCGCACCTCCGCGCCGTCGCTGTACCCGGCGGCCAGAATCGCCCGGTGGGTGTAGCTCTTCGAGGGCGGCGCTCGCGCCCGCCCGCGTACCGCAGACCGCGAGATGCGTACGTCCATACCGGGGGTGTCACCGGCCCCCGGTATCAGGCTACCGGAGGCGGCCGAACTTCGGCGGGCGCGGGAGGCGGGTCCGCCGCGGACGTGGCCGCGGCCGCGCCGGGTCGTCGCGGGCCTCCCGGGCGTCGGCGGCGGCGGCCGTCACTTGGCGTTGATAAACGGCACGATGGAGGCGGTGCGGAATGACACCGTCGCGATGCGGAGGGTGTACGCGAACAGCACGGTGACGGGCGCGAGTTCGAGCGCCACCACGAGCGCCGACAGGCCGAAGGGGGCGCCGGCGCCGAAGACGAGGGCGGACGCGTCGGGCGTCACGAGGACGAACACCGCGACGACGACGGCCGGCACGCCCACCGCGACGAGGTGGCGCGAGAACGTCGAGAGCTCCTGTTGCATGAAGAGGCTCTTGAAGTACTGGCGCGCCACGTCGAGTTGGCGCAGGCTCTCCTCTACCTCCCCGAGCGTCTCGCCGGCGTCGTCCGGCAGGGCGTCCGCGTTCTCGACGCGGAGCGTCCGCGCGCGGTGGATGAACCTGCCGTAGTCCGCGTCGAGCACCGCCGACAGCGCCGGGAATACGCCGACCTTCGACTCGTCGAGGAGCGTCAGGATGTGGGCGCTGTACTCCTCGAACTCGTCGACGAGTTCCGTCACGTCGTCGTGGAGGTCCGGGTCGCACTTTCCCTCGGGGAGCGACGCCTCGACGCCGCGGGTCCGGTCGAGCGTGCTCTCGATGAGCAGGCGGAGGTACGCCGGCGGCTCCACGGGCACGACCCCCTCGTCGGTCAGCCGTCGGATGTCCTCGCGGTACTCGCTCACGCTCTCCATCCGGTGGCGCACCTCGCCGGGCGTGGCGAGTTGGCGCGACAGCACCAGTTGGTTCACCGAGAGGACGACGGTGAGGAGGGTGATGTTCCCGCCGAGGAGGGCGTTGAACGTCGTCCCGTAGGGAGCACCGGGCCCGAACGCGATACCCGTCGCCTCCAACCCGAGGAGGGCGACGGCGAGGGCGGCGAACAGCGCTCCGGCCACGACCAGCCGTTCCCCCGTGAGCAACACCCAGTCGAGGACGAACTCCACCGTGCCGTCGTGTTCGTACTCCCAGATGTCGACGTTGACGACCTCCAAGAGTCGCCGGACCGAGTCTCGCGGTGACGAGCCCATCGAGTCGTCGGATTCTCCGGGAGTGACGTGGTTAAGTACGTCGGCCACGGGCGTCGTATCGACGTTCGGGGAGGCCAACGGCTTTACCCGCCGCGCGTCGAAGGGCCGGCATGGACCCCGACTTCTCACGGCTCGACCGGTTCCTCGACGGCGCGTACGACGGCTACCTCGTGGACGCCGCCAGCGACGACTCGACGCAGTTGTACCTCTCCGGGTTCGACGCGCCCGACCCGTTCGTGACGCTGTACGCCGACGGCGAGACGCACCTGCTGGTGTCGAGTCTGGAGTACGGCCGCGCGCGAAAGGAGAGTCGCGCCGACGGCGTGGCGCGCCTGTCGGACTACGACCACCGCGAGAACGTGGCCGACCACGGCCCGCAGGCGGGCAAGGCGGCCACGCTCGCGGCCTTCCTCGCCGACCGTGGCGTCGGGTCGGTGGCCACGCCCGCCCGGTTCCCCCTCGCCACCGCCGACGGCGTCCGCGAGGAGGGCGTGCGCGTCGAGGCGGACGCCGAGGACGTGGTGTCGAAGATTCGCGCGGTCAAGACCGACGCGGAGGTGGAGCACGTTCGGACGGCCCAGAAGGCCAACGAGGCGGCCATGCGAGCGGCCGAGGACCTCCTGCGGGAGTCGACCGTCGACGACGCCGGCGAACTCCGGTACGAGGGCGAGACGCTCACCAGCGAGCGAGTCAAAGAGGAGATCGAGGTGTCGCTCCTCCGGAACGGCTGTGCGCTGGACGAGACCATCGTGGCCTGCGGCGCGGACGCCGCCGACCCCCACGACAGGGGGAGCGGTCCCCTCCGCGCGGACGAACCCGTCATCGTCGACATCTTCCCGCGGTCGAAGGCCACCAAGTACCACGCCGACATGACCCGGACGTTCGTGAAGGGGACGCCCACGGAGGAGGTGCGCCGCCGGTTCGACGTGACGCGCGAGGCCCTCGACGCGGCGCTCTCGGCGGTCGAACCCGGCGTGACCGGCGAGACAGTCCACGCCACCGTCTGCGACGTGTACGAGGAGGCGGGCTACGCCACCCTCCGGTCGGACCCGGGGACCGAGACGGGGTTCATCCACAGCACCGGCCACGGCGTCGGCCTCGACGTGCACGAACTCCCGCGGGTGAGCCTCGACGGCGGCGAACTCGAACCGGGGCACGTGATAACGATAGAACCCGGCCTCTACGACCCCGACGTGGGCGGCGTCCGCATCGAGGACATCGTCGTGGTGACCGAGGACGGCTACGAGAACTTCACCGACTACCCGATAGAACTGACGGTCTGAGCGGCGTCCCCCGCCCGGCGGCGACCCCTCGCGTCCGTCGTCCGCACCGGCGCGGGCGACGACTCGCTCTCCTACTCGACGTAGCCGAGGTCGGCCAACCGCTCCTCTACGTCCTCGCCGGCGGTGGCGCGGTCGGACCCTCTCCCGTCGGCGTCGTAGTCGGGGTACGACTCCGTCTCGCCGTCCTCGACGACGGGGAGCACGTCGCCGTCCATGCGGTCGCTGTACGGCACGCCCATCGCCGTCAGGATTGTCGGGGCCACGTCGAACAGGTGGGCCTCCGAGAGGTCGGCGTCGGCGTCGATGCCCTCGCCCGCCGCGGCCACCACGCCGTCGAACTGGTGGTCCCAGACGCCGTCGGCGTCGCCGAACGTGTGCCCGCGGAGTTCCGCGGAGAGGAAGTGGTCCATGTCGGTGGGGATGGTGACCACGTCCACCGCGTCCTCGACGTACGGGCCGTCGAAGAACTCCTCGCACGGGGCCACCGTCTCGAACACGGGGTCGCCGTCGGGCGTCTCCAACTCGCTCAGTTGCTTTATCAGCGACGAGCGGACCGACTCGTAGCGACTCTGGGGGACCGTCCCCTCGGGGTCGCGCCCGGCGAGGTTGACGCGGACGCCGCACTCGGCGCGCGCCCGGACGTACGCCTCGCTGTCGGCGAACGACACCTGCTCGGTGGCGGTGCGGGCCACCTCGGTCGGGAGGTACTGTTTCGCCACCTCCGCGAGGCCGAGGCGTTCGAGCACCGCCTTGCCCTTGTCGGCGGTGAGGCCGACGCGCCCGGCGACGGCGGCGAGACGTTCGACGGTTCCCGGCTCCCACTCGTCCTCGTCGCGGCCCTCCTGCAGGTCGTTCTTGATGGGACGCCACGAGGGCATCCCCTTGCCGCCGGTGACCGTCTGGGTGTAGCCGCCCTGCTTCAGGAAGTCGTTGACGAACACCCGGCGGCCGCCCAGCGACTTGATGCCGTGGTCGCTGGCCACGAACACGCGTTCGGGGTCGTGTTCGTCGAGGATGGCCTCCACCTGTTCGTCCATCGTCTCGTACACCTGCGTGACCGTCTCCCAGTCGTCGCCGCCGAACTCGTGGAACACGGTGTCGGTCTTCTGGAACTGGACGAACCCGAAGTCGGGGTCGAACCGGTCGGCGAGGTAGCGGAACGCCTCGCCGCGCATCTCCACGAGTCGGCGGTACTCCGCGCGGCGCTCCTCGAGGGAGGCCTCGCCGCCCTCCTTCTTGTAGCTCTCGTACACCCGGTACTCGCCGATGGCCTCGCGCACGTCGTCGAGGAGGCCCTCCGGGTGACACGTGGGGTCCTCCGGGCCGATGAACCCCGGGAGTATCGCGCCGTCGATGTCGGCGGGCGGGTGGGTGACGGGCGCGTTCACGACGACGCTGGAGTACCCCCGTCTGTCGAGAAGTTCCCAGAGCGTGTGCTCGCGCACGTGGTCCGAACTCACCACGTGCCAGTCGTAGCCGTCGTAGCCGACGAACCCGAACACGCCGTGTTTGCCCGGATTGACGCCCGTGTACATGGAGGGCCACGCACTCGGCGTCCACGGCGGGACCTGCGACGTGAGCGGTCCGACCGCGCCGTCGTCGAACACGGATTCGAGGGCGGGCATCCTGTCTTCGTCGAAGAGGCGACGAAGCACGGGGAGACATCCGGCGTCGATGCCGATGAGCAGCGCTTCCATAGAGTCGTCCTCAGTCATGGCGGTGAGTAGGCCGGTCGGATTCGCCGTCGTCGTCTGGGTCAGTTGCGAGAGGCGTGGGGTAGTGACGTCTGACGGGACCGACCGTTATCGTCACCATATCCTGCAGGTCACGTAATAGTTCTCATGGCCACCGGAGGCGCGTCGCCTCGTCGCCGCCGACTCGGGGCGCCGGGCCGCCCCTCGCACGACCGGTCGCAGGCGATGCCTACGCACCGTCGTCCCCCCCGTTGCCGTCGTCGTTTCCGTCGTCTATGCCGTTTCCGTCGCGCCCGTGTCGGTGGCGCTCCCACTCGCCGAGGAGGGACTGGAGTTCCTGCGCCGTCTCGTCGGTCAGCGCTCCCGCCGCCCCGCGGACCACGCGCCCGTCGTCGACGAGGAGGGCGTAGTTGGTCTGTTCGCCCATGAGCCCCAGGGAGCGCCTGAAGCGTCGCTTGTCGACGGGCGCCACGATGGCGTGGTCGGGTAGGTCGCGGGTCAGCATCCCCGGCAGGCCGAGGAAGTCGGGCATCGACTGGCGGGCGAACCCGCCGCCTATCATCCCCTTGTTCCGGTTCACCAACACGAGTTCGCAGTAGTCGAACTCGGGGAAGTCGTCCGAGAGGTGGGCGGCGAAGGACTCCCACGACTCGACCAGCCCTCGCTGTTGCCACCTGAACGCCATCAGCACGAGCGTGAGATCCCCCGGGAAGTCCGCGGGCAGGGTGACCTGCTCGCCCGCCGTCGTCCGCCCTCGGACCTGCGGGAACTGCATCGTCGGGCGAGAGGTCCGCGAACGGCATAAGCTTGCGGTCTCGGTTATCACGGGTGAGAACCGTCTGACGTCCCCGACGAGGGCGTTCCGAATGACCCCGCCGCGGGGGGACCGAACGCCTTTTGAAACGCCGGGAGATATGCCACCGGTATGGACCTCCTCGTCGTCGGCGCGGGCGCGATGGGTCGGTGGGTCGCCCGGACCGTCGAGGCCGACGTGGCGTTCGCCGACGTGGACCCGGCGGCGGCCGAGAGCGCCGCCGCCGCCGTCGGCGGACGGACCGTGGACGTCGCCGCCTCGCCCGCGCCTGGCGACGCCGAGAGCGCCGACGGCGGTGAGGACGGGAGTCGGCGCCCCGCCGTCGACGGGCCGACGTTCGACGCCGTCTGCGTCGCGGTCCCCCTCTCGGCGGCCGCGGAGGCGGTGGCCGCGTACTCCCCCCTCGCCGGCCGCGCCATGTTCGACGTGTCGGGGACGATGGCCGACCCCGTGGCCGCGATGCGCGACCAGCTCCCCGACCGGGAACGGGTCAGCCTCCACCCCCTGTTCGCGCCGGAGAACGCGCCCGGGAACGTGGCCGCCGTGTCCGACGCCCCGGGCCCCGTGACCGACGCCGTCCTCGACGACCTGCGGGCCGCCGGCAACCACGTGTTCGACACCACGCCCGCGGAACACGACGAGGCGATGGAGACGGTGCAGGCGTCGGCCCACGCCGCCGTCCTCGCGTATGCCCTCGCGGCCGACGACGTGCGCGAGGAGTTCGCCACGCCCGTCTCGTCGGGGCTGACCGACCTCGTGGACACCGTGACCGACGGGTCGCCCCGCGTCTACCGCGAGATTCAGGAGGCGTTCCCCGGGAGCGACCGCGTGGCCGAGGCGGCCCGGCGCGTGGCCGACGCCGACGCCGAGGAGTTCGAGTCGCTGTACCGGGAGGCGGGCGAGTAGTGGTCGACCGCGAGTCCGTCCGCTCGAACGCCAAGTACCTCCGCAACGTCCGGCCGATAGACCCCGACGAGGTGGCCGACTACGTGACGGGCCAGCCCCACCCCGGTGTCGTCCGGCAGGTGCTCCGCGAGGAGGCGTTCGACCTCGCGCTCTTCGAACGCGACGACGGGACGTTCGTGCCCGCGAACGACGACCCCGCCCCCGTCCGCGACTGGCGACCCGCCGCCCTCCCCGACGACTACGCGTTCGCGCTGGAGGACCTCCTCGTCCGGGAGTACGGCGCGAACTGGCACGTCGGCGAGACGGGCGACCGCCTCCGAGGGACGATACGCCGCCTCAAGGAGGACTACTACCGCGGCAACGCCGTGGAGTACGACACCGACGCTGCCCTCGGCTACGCCGTCTACCACCTCCCGGACTACTACGCCACGATAGGTTACGTGCTCGACGACCTGACCGAACGCGAACTCCTGCCCCCCCGTCTCCGAGTGCTGGACGTGGGCGCGGGCGTCGGCGGCCCCGCCCTCGGCCTCCACGACTACCTGCCCGACGACGCGACGGTAGAGTACCACGCGGTCGAACCCGGCGCGGGCGCGGACGTGTTCGAGCGACTGCTGGACGAGACGGGCCGCAACTTCCGCGCGACGCTCCACCGCGAGACGGCGGAGGCGTTCGACCCCGCAGCGGCGGGCGTCGGGCACAAGGGCGACGGCGACGGCGACGAGAACCCCGACGCCGAGGGGTTCGACCTCGTGCTGTTCGCCAACGTGCTCTCGGAACTCGACGACCCCGAGGCGGTGGTCCGGAAGTACCTCGCGCACCTCGCGCCCCGCGGGGCCGTCGTCGCCCTCGCGCCCGCGGACCTCGCCACCTCGACCGGCCTCCGGGAAGTGGAGCGGTCGGTCGCGCCGCCGGACGGCGACGTGACCGTCTACTCGCCGACGCTCCGCCTCTGGCCGGGCGAGGCCCCGAGCGACCGCGGGTGGTCGTTCGACGTGGGCGCGGACCTCGACGTGCCGGCGTTCCAGCGCCGACTCGACGAGGCCGGCGACGAGGACGACCCCGGCACGTTCGTGAACACGTCGGTCCAGTTCTCGTACGCCGTCCTGCGGACCGACGGCGAGCGTCGCCGCGAGGTGCGGGCGGACCCCGACCGCCACGCCGCGATGGCCGAGATGGAGCGACACGTCACCAACCGCGTCGACATGCTCGCGGTGAAACTCAGTCACGACCTCTCGGAGGGCGAGGACGCCAACCCGCTGTACAAGGTGGGCGACGGGAGCGAACGCGTCGAGCAGTACGCCGTCCTCACGCGGGAGTCGGCGCTCAACCGCGCGCTCTCGGAGGCGGACTACGGCGACGTGCTCGCGTTCGAGAACGCTCTCGTCCTCTGGAACGACGACGAGGAGGCGTACAACCACGTCGTCGACGGCGAGACGGTCGTCGATCGGGTGGCGTGACTCGGGCGGCGGTCGAGAACGCCGACGCGCGGGACCGAGACCCCTCGGGACCGCGCCCGTCGCGCGTGGTATGATTTAACAGACGTGCCCGCGAGGTGCGTCGTATGACCCTCGACACCGTCCCGCTTGGCGAGACCGGCCTCGAAGTGAGTGAGCTGTCGTTCGGAACGTGGCGATTCGGCCGGCGTCTGGTCGACGGCGAGGAGCGGTACGACTCCGACGACGGGGTCGTCGAGATAGGGGAACAGCGGGCGTACGACCTCCTCGACGCCTACGCCGACCACGGCGGCAACTTCATCGACACCGCGGACAAGTACGGCGACGGGCGCGCGGAGACGTGGCTGGGAAACTGGCTCTCGGACCGCGACCGCGAGGACTACGTCATCGCGACCAAGATTCACCGCCCGCGGCGCGACGACCCGAACGCGCGGGGGTTGAACCGGAAGCACCTCCGGCACCAGATAGACGTCTGCCTCGACCGCCTCGGCACGGACTACGTGGACCTGCTGTACTGCCACCGCTGGGACGACCGGACGCCGGCGGCGGAGTTCATGCGGACGCTCGACGGTCTCGTCGACGCCGGCAAAGTCCACTACCTCGGCATCTCCTCGGGGAAGCCCGACGCGTGGAAGATAGTGAAGGCCAACGAGATTGCGCGCCGCGAGGGGTACGAACCGTTCACCGTTACGCAACCGCGGTACAACCTCGTCGACCGCGAGACGGAGCCGAACTACCTCCCCATGTGCCGGGAGTACGGTCTCGGCGTAGTGCCGTGGAGTCCGTTGGCGTGGGGGTTCCTCACCGGGAAGTACACCCGCGATTCCGTCGACGAGGACTCCACCGCCTCCGTCGACGACCAGTTCGAGGAACACTACCTCACCGACGCCAACTTCGACGCCCTCGACGTCCTCCTCGACGTCGCAGACGAAGTCGGCGCGACGCCCGCGCAGGTCGCACTCGCGTGGCAACTCCACCACCCCGATATCACCACCCCCATCGTCGGCGCGCGGACGGTCGAGCAACTCGAAGAGAACCTCGCCGCGAACGAGGTGTCGCTCACGGGCGAACAGGTCGAGCGACTGACCGCCGCGAAGTCGTTCACGCTCCCGGGGTAGACGGCCGCCGGAGTTCGGGCCTCGTGCCCACCTCCCGCACCCGACCGTCCTCACCCCGGCGTGTCGCACGACGTACTCACACCGGACGGTCGTGGTGCGTCGAGACGAGGGTCGACGCAGGTCTCCGGACACCGAGAGCCGGCCCCTCGAACGCCCGTGCGGGGAGAGGGTGGTCGGACTCCCGCGACGCGGAAAACAGTGCGCTTTTGCGTTCGCCGGGGGAGTCGTTCCCATGAGCGACGCGCCCAGCATCCTCCTGACCAACGACGACGGCATCGACAGCGTCGGGTTCCGAGTGCTCTACGACGCCCTGTCGGCGTTCGCGGACGTGACGGCCGTCGCGCCCGCGGACGACCGGAGCGCCGTCGGCCGCGCCATGTCCTCGCAGGTGGACGTGGTCGAACACGAGTTGGGGTACGCCATCGAGGGGACGCCCGCCGACTGCACCGTCGCCGGTCTGGAGGCCCTGTGTCCCGACGTGGACCTCGTGGTCGCCGGGTGCAACCGCGGCGCCAACCTCGGCGCGTACGTCCTCGGGCGGTCGGGCACCGTGAGCGCCGCGGTGGAGGCGGCGTTCTTCGACGTGCCCGCCGTCGCGACGTCGCTGTACCTCCCGCCGTCCCGGGAGAGCGAGGTGGGGAACGAGGCGGCCGACTACCGGGACGCCGCCCGCGCCACCACCTACCTCGTGAAACACGCCCTCGGGGCCGGGGTGTTCGAGGAGGCGGACTACCTCAACGTGAACGCGCCGGTGGCGAGCGGGGACGACCCCGCCGACATGGCGGTGACGCGTCCGTCGACGCTCTACGAGATGACCGCGAGCAGGGAGGAGCGCACCATCCACCTCCGCGACCGCATCTGGGACCGCATGGAGAGCGGCGACCTGCCGGAACCCGAGGGGACCGACCGGCGGGCCGTCGTCGACGGACTCGTGAGCGTCTCGCCGTTGACCGCGCCCCACACCGTCCGCCGCCACGACGCTCTCGACGCACTCGCGGAGACGTACATCGACTGAGACCCACCCCCGGCCTCGCTCTCCCCTCGACGTGTCGGTCGGTCGAACGCTAGTGCGGCCCCGCCCCGACGCCGTCGTGCGGAGAGAGGTGTCAGAAGAATCTTTACCCCCGATACGTGAGTTCGGGACGGTATGGACGGTCTCGACGACATCGACTACCGTATTCTTCATCTACTTCAAGAGGACGCGCGCAACCAGACGCCGGTGGACATGGCCGAGAAACTCCCCGTCTCGGACCAGACCGTGCGGAACCGCATCGAGCGACTCGAAGACGACGGCGTCATCGACGGCTACCTCCCGAACATCGACTACGAGAAGGCGGGCTTCCCGATGCGCCTGCAGTTCTCCTGTACTGCGCCGGTGCAACGGCGCGAGCAACTCGCGGAGGAGGTTCTCGAGTTACCCCGCGTGGTCAGCGTCGAGGAGATGCTGACGGCGAACGAGAACCTCCGCGTCCTCGCCGTGACGAAAGACACCGAGGGAATCAACGAGATAGCCACCCGCCTCGACGAGTTGGGCCTCACTATCGAGAAGGAGAGCCTCCAGCGCTACGAACACAGGCGACCCTTCAACCACTTCGGGCAGAGCGCCGTCTCGACCGAGTGACACACTTTTAATTCACCACAGTTCAGTTTGTAAATTCAAATACTCCCCGGAGATACGTTGCGCTATAGTGCCTTTCCGGAAATTATTTTTGTCGTAGTGTGATACGGCCTTACATGAGTGTCACGTCGGTTCGGACGGGGGAGGAATCGCCAGAGAGGAGAGAAGCGACGGGCGTGCGCCCGAGCGACCACAAATCGCGGACGACGGCCGCGCGAGCGCCGCGTCGGTCGCAGTGAGGATGTACAGGCTTCGCTGTGAGACGTGCGGCGAGACGGAGACGGTCGACGACCTCGAAACGGCGCAGGAACGGTTCAACGACCACGCGGCGGAGCGTCACGAGGTCGAGATGACGAAGGTGGAACCGGTGCCCGAGTCCGTCGGGGACGCGCCGGCGGACGGGCGGTCGGTCGACGGCTGAAGGCCGGGACCGCAACCGTCGGTCCGAGGCGGCGACGCCGCCGCCCGCAGTTCGGCCGCGCCGTTCTCCGCGGACAGACGTGTACGCTGAACGATGCTTATCTCCCGAGCGAGCGTATTATACTGCCGGAGGTGGGGAGAATGGTCATCAAACATGTGGTGCCCGTCGGGGCGACGCCCGAGTCGAAGTACGCTTCGTGGGCCCAGCACCGGACGGCGATACACTACGACGCCGCGGACGCGCGCCGGGCGCACCGTACGACGCCGGTAACCGCGTAGCGTCGCGGCCGTAAACCGCCGGGGTCGACGATTGGTGTTCCCGTCACCGGGACGCGACGTCGACGGCGGGGCGAACGAGCGGTGCACTTCCGGCGTGGCGGACGAGCGTCTGCCGATTTTTCCTTTCCGTACGCGTGGTCGCTCACGGGCGGCCGACTCTTACCCTTCCCTTCGCAGTTTTCAGCGCTGTTCTCGGTCGCCGTTCTTCACGGCGGACGCCGCTCTCGCCTTCGCGATAGAATCAAGGCCGAGAGGTGAGCGTTGACGACCATGCTACGGACGCTGGCCGAGTTGCTGGCGGGCAACGCCGACCACGCCCGGAAGTTCCGCGACCGGTTCGACGACGTCCAGGGCTCCCAACGGCCGGACGCGGTCACCGTCTGCTGTTCGGACTCCCGCGTTCTGCAGGACCACCTCTGGGGGAACGACCGACCCGGACGGGTGTTCACCTGCGCCAACATCGGCAACCGCGTGGTCCAGCAGACCGACGCCGGCGAGGTGGTCTCTGGCGACGTCCTCTACCCGCTCGAACACACGGGGACGGAGACGGCCGTGGTCGTGGGCCACACGGGCTGCGGTGCCGTCACGGCGACGTACGACGCCCTGACCGAGGGCGTCTCCGAACCGCCGGGCATCGAGCACTGCATCGACCTGCTCAAACCGCGCCTCGAAGGGGGCGTCGAAGCGCTCCCGGACGACGTGGGCCGCGCGGGCGTCGTGAATCGACTCGTCGAGTACAACGTCGACCGACAGGTCGAGTTCCTCGTCGAGAGCGACGACGTGCCCTCGGGCGTCAAGGTGGTCGGCGTCGTCTACGACTTTCAGGACGTCTACTCCGAGCGCCGGGGCGAGGTGCACGTCGTCAACGTCGGCAGCGAGCGGTCCGCCGAGACGCTGCGGGACGACCACCCCGAGATAGCGTCGCGAGTCGGACGGCTCTGGGAGTACTGATACCGGGCCTCGGCCGCGGGCGGTCAGCGCCGTCCGCCGAGGGCGACGCCCCCGACGTTCACCCTCGCCGCCCGGCGCTCACTCCTGCCGCCCGACGCTCACCTCCGTCGCCGGTAGCGCGCGTACGCGAGGGCGGCGACGATACCGACCCCCGCCAGTAGCGCGCCCGTCGGACTCCGGCCCTGTACGGCCCGGGTGTACGCGCTCCGTTCGAGAACGGGGCCGTCGTACTCGCCCCGTTCTTCGAGGCTCCCCACCGGTTCGTCCACGATGTTCTCCTCCTCCCGGCGCGGGGGGTCGTCCTGCCGCTGGTACTCGTAGAACAGCGTCTCCATCAGCGAGTCCATGAGTGAGGGCGCGTAGCGGCCGAGCAACTGCATGCTCTTCCCCCCGAACCCGACGTACACCTCGCGCTCCGGTTCCTCTGCGGCGCGTAGAATCGCGCGCGCCACCGTCTCGGGCGCGTAGAGCGGCGGCGGGAGGCGCGTCGCCGCGTCCATGTGGTTTTTCGCATGCTCGGGGTACGGCGTGTCGATTGCGCTCGGCTTGACCAGCGTCACGGAGACGGGGGCGTCCTCCTCCTCGAGTTCCATGCGCAGGGCGTCCGTGAACCCCTTAACGGCGTGCTTCGAGGCGGAGTAGCTACCCTGAAGCAGGAGCGCCTGGTCCGACACGACGCTCCCGACGTTGATTATCGCGCCGCCGCTCTCCTCCAAGTGGTCGGCGGCTTCGAGCGACCCGTACAGCAGGCCCCAGACGTTC
Organism: Haloferacaceae archaeon 50; assembly: GCA_046097085.1. Taxonomy (GTDB): domain Archaea; phylum Halobacteriota; class Halobacteria; order Halobacteriales; family Haloferacaceae. Next base: position 1,931,974 of record CP175567.1, read on the forward strand.
GTCTCGAACACCCGGCGCTTGTCCTCGTCGGGCACCTCGCGTAGCTTCCCGTAGACGAACTCGCCAGCGGCGTTAATCCACGTGTCGAACCCGCCGTAGGCGTCCGTCGCCGCCTCGGCTATCCGGCGCACGTCGTCGCGGTCGGTCACGTCGGCGACGACGTACTCCGCCTCGCCGCCGTCGCGCCGTATCTCCTCGGCCAGTTCCGCCAGCGCGTCCTCGCTCCGCGCGGCGAGCACCACCCGGGCCCCGCGCTCTGCGGCCATCCGCGCCGTCGTCAGCCCGATGCCCGACGACGCGCCCGTGACGACGACCACCTGCTCCTCGACCGGCTTCAGGTCGACGCTCACCGGCGACCACCTCCGTTCGCGCCGACGGACGCGTTCGGACGCGGACGCGAGTCCGCGCCGCCGCCCGCGTTCGTTCGTGGCTGGACTGTCGAATCGGCGGTGAGTGGGAGTTTCGTCCGAATCATCGAGTCACCCTCCGACCGCCTGTCGGAGTGGGGTTCGAACGGCCGGGTCGTCCTTAGTCCCGATGGCCGTGCCGAGGGCTTCCGTTCGGTCCATAGACCCAGCTAAGTGGCCGTGTCACCCGTCTCGCCCGTCTCGCCGCCCGCCCTCTCACGCGGGTAGGCGCGTTCGAGGAGCGACCGGACGGCGGCGGCGTAGTAGTCGGGGTCGTCGAGGTTGGAGGCGTGACCGCCGCCCGGCACCGCGTCGACGCGGGCGTCGGGGAGACGCGCGGCGAGTTCCGCCGCGTACCGCACGACGTACGGGAGTTCGTTCTCGCCGTACAGCACCAGCGCCGGGACGGCGACGGCCGACAGGTCGAACGGTCCGTGGGGTTCGACCATCGACCGTAGCACCTTCACGAACTCGTCGGTGGCCATCCGCGGCCCCGCCTCGCGGAGTCGCTCGACGTTCGAGTAGTCGCCGGCGACGCCGCCGAAGACGCGGTCGGTCAGCCACGCGTTGACCCGTTCGACCCGTTCGTACCCGACGAGTCGGACCGGCGGAATCAGCGCCGGCAGGACGACCCGGCGGAGGAACCACTCGCCGAGGGAGCGCACCCCGGGTTCGAACGTGTCCGTGAGCATCACGTCGGCGAGTAGCAGGCCGGCTATCTCGCCGGGGCGGTTCGCCGCGTACGTCTGGGCTATCGTCCCCCCCAGAGAGTGGCCACAGATGACCGGACGGTCGAGTCCGAGCGCCTCGACCAGCGCACGGAGGTCCGCCGCGTACAGGTCGGCGGAGTACTCCGCGACGGCGGACCCGCCGGTCCGGCCGTGCCCGCGCAGGTCGTAGACGACGACTTCGTAGTCGTCGCTCAGCGCCTCGACCTGTCGGTCCCACATCGAGTGGTCGAGTACGGCGGCGTGGACGAACACCACCGGCGGTCCCTCGCCGCGTCGCTCGTAGTACGTCTCGATACCGTTCGTTCGAACCGTAGGCATGCGACCCTAGACGCGTCCGGCGGGGATGAACGCGCGGGAGGCGGGCGGCGTGGGGGTTCGCACCGACCCGGTCGACGGGGGCCGACGGGAGTTCGGCCGCTATCGTCTTCCGACCGCGACAGTCGTCCCCTCGGACAGTAGCGAGTGTTCATGCCGTCACGCGACGTACTCGCCGCGTGATCGAAGCATGTCCGAACGAAGACCCGAACGGGCGGGCTGGCAACTCGAACGGAGCGCCCCGGAGGCCTACGAGCGGTACCTCGTCCCCGCTCTGTTCGCACCGTGGGCGGAACAACTCGTCGACGCAGCCGAGATAGCGGCGGGCGACCGAGTCCTCGACGCGGGGTGTGGCACGGGCGTCGCGGCGCGGCGCGCGGCCGAACGCGTGGGCGACGCGGGAGCTGTGGTCGGTCTCGACGTGAACGAGGGGATGCTGGACGTCGCGGAGGGAACCGCCACAGAGGGCGGCGCGTCGGTCGAGTGGCGATGCGGTGACGTGACCGACCTCCCCTTCCCGGACGGGGCGTTCGACGCCGTCCTCTGCCAGCAGGCGCTCCAGTTCGTCACCGACCCGGCGGCCGCGCTCCGGGAGTTCCGCCGCGTGCTGCGGCCGGGCGGGCGCGTCGCGGTCAGCGTCTGGCGTCCGGTCGAGTACAACCCCGCGTACGTCGAACTCGCCGCGCTTCTGGACCGCCTGGTGGGCGACGACGCCGGGGCGATGATGCGCTCGCCGTTCCCCGACTGGGACGGGGACGACCTCCGTTCTCTCGCCCGTGAGGCCGACCTCGACGGGACGAGAGTCGCAGTCGAGGTCGGGTCCGTGCGCTACCCCTCCGCGGCGGAGTTCGTCCGCCGGGAGGCCGCCAGTTCGCCGCTCGCAGCGCGGCTCACGGCCGTCGACCCGGAGGTTCGAGAGACCCTCGTCCGGGAGGTGGCGACAGCGCTTGGCGACTACGTCGACGACGAGGGGGTCGTCTCCCCGATGGAGTCGTACGTGCTCACCGCGCGCCGGTAGTCAGTCGAGTTCTTTCACCACCGTCGCCGGGTTCCCCTGCACGACGACGCCGTCTGGCACGTCGTCGGTCACCACCGCGCCGGACCCGACCACCGACCCGTCGCCGACGCTCACGCCGGGGTTGAGGACGGCGCGCCCCCCTATCCAGACGTCGTCGCCAACCGTGACCGGCTTCCCGTACTCCGGGCCGGCGGTTCGCTCCGCCGCGTCGAGGGGGTGGATGGCGGTGTAGACGTGGACGCCCGGCCCCATCTGACAGTTCCTTCCTACCTCGACCCGGCACACGTCGAGGACGACGCAGTCGAAGTTGGCGTAGAAGTTCTCGCCGACGTGGAGGTTGTAGCCGTAGTCACACTGGAACGGGGGCTCTATCTCGCAGTCGTCGCCGAGCGACCCGAGCAGTTCCTCCAGCAGTTCCCGCCGCTCGTCGGCGTCGTCCGCCGCGGTGCGGTTGTAGCGCCGGGTGAGGTCCCGCGCGCGCACCCGTTCGGCCGCGAGTTGCGGGTCATCGGCGTCGTACAGCTCCCCGTTCAGCATCTTCTCTTTCTCCGAGTTCATACGTTCGTCCCTCGTCCGGCGCGGAAAAGTACGAGCCTTCGGGGCGCGCCGGGTTCGGCGGGGACGTCTGCCTCGGCGGTCACACCGGAGTAGACGGCGGGGTCGGGGGGTCGAACCTCCGCCCGGCGCGGACCCACAGGGCTATGTCGACGCCGGTCCGTCCGTACGACCGGAGGCTCCGCTCCGTGACACGACCGACTCGGGACGACGGGACCGTCAAGAAACTCGTTCGACGGCACTGGAACGGCCGCGCCGCGACGTTCGACGAGGAGAGCCACCACGGGATACACACCGACGAACAGCGCGACCGCTGGCTGGAGGTGTTGTGCGAGTGGACGGGCGACGGGGGCCGCCGCGCTCTCGACGTGGGCTGTGGCACCGGAGTCGTCTCGCTGCTGCTGGCGGAACTGGGCCACGACGTCGCGGGCGTCGACTTCGCCCCCGAGATGCTCCGACGCGCCCGGGAGAAGGCCCGCACGACCGACCGCTCGGTGTCGTTCCTCCGGGGTGACGCCGAGGCGCTACCCGTCCGGGACGACGCCGTCGAACTGCTCGCGGCGCGCCACCTCGTCTGGACGCTCCCCGACCCCGCGGCGGCGCTCCGGGAGTGGCGGCGGGTCGTCGAACCGGGCGGCCGCGTCCTCCTCCTCGAAGGGTACTGGGACCACCCCGAGCCGTGGGACGAGTACGAGGCGATACACGGCTCCCTGCCCCTGTACGACGGGCGGCCGCCGGGCGAACTTCGCGATGTTCTCGAACGCGAGGGGCTCCGCGAGGTGGAGCACGAACCGCTGGCGGACCCCGTCCTCTGGGGCCGGGAACCGCGTCACGACTACTACGTCCTGTGCGGCGTCGTCCCTGCGAGGTGAACGGCGAGGCGCGGAGCGTCTCGAACCGACGTCACTCGACGCGCTCGGCGACGCGTTCGTCGATGCCGACGCCCGCCGCCCGTCGTAGCTGTCCGTCGATGCGCACGACGCTTCGCCCGGCGTCGCTCGCGTCGCTCGGCCACGCGCGGGCGACGGCGGTCCCTCCGTCGCGCCCCCGTACCGTGACGAAGTCGCCGCTGCTGACGCCCAGTTCTCGGAGCGCCTCGCGGTCGATGACGGCCATTCCGTTACCCGGGTCACAGTTCTTGAGCCGTTTGACCGTGAGCCGCATGGTACTCACCTCCTCGGAGTAGGGAGCGGTGAAAGAGCGGTCGACGACCGATGCGACCGTGACAGGTGGGACGGAACGAGACGTGACGGGACGACGGCGCTGGTGTCGGCGCCGGCGTCAGCCCTGCACTTCTATCTCCTTCCCGCGGGCAGTCGCGCCGGTCGTCACCGGCAGCCGGACTTCGAGGATGCCGTTCGTGTACTGCGCCGTGATTCCGTCGTCGTCAACGCCCTTGGGGAAGCGGAACCGACGGTGGTAGGTCCGACGCTCGCCGCGCTTGTCGTCCTCGTGTTCGGCAGCGACGTTGAGGACGCCGTCGTCCCACGAGACGTCTATCTCCTCGGGGTCGAAGCCGGGCATCTCGACGCTCAGCACGAACTCGTCGTCTTCCTCGTACAACTCGTAGTCGTTACGCCCGGTCTCGAACAGTCGGCTCGGGAAATCGGTGCCTTGGAGCCACGAGCTGGCGGGACGAGTCGGCAGCGCCATGGCTGGTCACCTCGGTTGCGTTCGATGCTTGTTCGCGGTTCGTAAAAAATTTTTCGCAGCGGTCGGTCGTCGGAGCGGACGCTCCCGCTCTGCCGCCAGCCGGTCGCTCGACTCCGCGGCATCGGGTGGAGAACCGAGGTACGTGCCTCGACTCCCCGCGCGTTGCGACGGAGACCTATCCCACTTCGGGCGGGTCTCCGTCACGTTACATCACGGGTAGACACTCAGCGGCCCGGCGGCTCAGCGGGTGTCGACGGTGGCTCACCGGCGGGGACGCCGAAGAAGACCAAGTAGGCCGTCGCCGGTTCGGTGTCGCTCGCGTTCTCCACGACGTCGGGGTGTTCTCCGGTAGCGACTAGCGCCTCGCCCGCCGCGTAGGTGCGGGTGACACACCCGTCCTCGACTTCGAAGGTGACGTCGATTTCGCCTTCGACGACGCTGCCGACGACCGGTCCCTTGTCGCCGTGCCAGCCGCTCGTCCCGCCCGGTTCGAGAGTCGCCTTGACGATGACGACGGTCGATGCATCGTGAAGGAACGCCGAATCGTCGGCACCCTCCTCGTAGGCGACACCGAATGCCGCGGCCACGTCGTCGGGGAAAGTCGCGTGGGGCGCGACCACTTCGGTCTCGAAGCCCTCCGGTCCGCGGGTGTTCTGCTCGGCGTCGTCCCGGGTCGTTTCGTTGTCGCTCGCGGTGGCGGCTCCGCTGGTGGCGAGAGCGCCCGCCCCGACCGTACCGGCCTTCAGTAGCGTTCTACGAGAGACTCCGTCGCTCCGTCTGGGGTTGTCGGTCATCGTTCTGTCGCCTCCGGCGGAGACGATACGACCACGGAGGTGAGGTAGCTACCTCGTGCAACTCTTTCGACCGGTGGGTCTCTTTCGTCGACTACCCGGAGGTCACCCGCTGCAAGACGGGCACTCTCCGCTTCGCGGTGTCTCTCGGCCGTGGACCCGAGCACCGCCAGCCGTCTGTCACGGGAACCGATACGCTCTGTGAGCACCGGACCTCTACCGGAGGACTGAACAGTTATATCGCCCCCGTGCGTATATTTATCATGATACCACGAACCACTAGCGGGCCGCTCGCCGACGTCGAGTTCCTCGCGCGGTCGGACCACCGCGTCACCGCGCTGGACGCGATGGCCCGTCGACCGCAGAGCCGGGCCGATCTCCGGGCGCTGACCGGCGGGTCGCGGTCCACCATCGGGCGGATGCTACGCGCGTTCGAAGACCGTCACTGGATACGCAGGGACGGGAGTCAGTACGAGGCGACGGAGTTAGGAGCGTTCGTCGCAGCCGGGATGCGACAGCTTATCGATCAGATCGAAACCGAGCGACAGCTCCGCGACGCGTGGCAGTGGCTCCCGAGCGAGGGGAGCGGTTTCACCGTCGAGATGGCGGCGGACGCGGTAGTGACGGTCGCCGACGTCGACGCCCCGTACCGCCCGGTGAACCGGTTCACATCGCTCCTCCGAGAGACGAGTCACCTCCGGTTCGTCGGGGCCGACGTCGCCCTGCTCGAACCCTGCAAGGACGAACTTCGCCAGCGGATCGTCGACGGGATGCGGACGGAGATCATCGACCCGCCGAGTGTCGCCAAGTACATCCTCTCGACCTACCGGGGACACTGCTCCGCGCCCCTCGAGAGCGGGAACCTCACGGTCGAGATTCACGACGACCTGCCGGCCTACGGCGTCAGCGTCTTCGACGACCGAATCGCCGTCAGCTGTTTCGACCAGGAGAACGGGATGGTCCGGGTGTTGATAGACACCGATTCGCCGGAGGCGCGCGAGTGGGCGGAGTCGACGTTCGAGACCTACCGACGCGGCGCTCGACCCCTCACACTCGAGCCGACCGCAGGGTAGTCGAGGTCGTAACGTCGAACGACTCGAAGCCGGCGATGGAGCGCCCACGTCCGGACTCGACCTCGTCCTCGTCCTCGTCGTCTGTCGCTCGCCTCCAAAAATCCGCCTCTGTTCCGTGCCGGGTCACACCTCGACTTCGGTCACGTGACGTTCCGCGATCTCGTCGAGGGTGTAGTCCTTGCCGTGCTGGTCTCTGACGTGGTCGCGGGTGATCTCCAACAGTCGGTCCCTGTCGTCTGGTTCCGTTCGCACGAGGAACACACACCCCGAAACTTCGGTATCACACGCCACCTGTAGCGCCGTTCTCCCCTCGCCCGTACGTTGATTGCTGGTCATGTTTGCCTCTCCCGTACGAGAGACGACGACGTCGAGACGTATGGAGGCATCTAGCGGCTGGTGTGCAGCCGGTGGGACCCGTGCAGGCGACGAACGGCGGTCACCGACTGCACGGGGGTCACAGTGTGGGCAAATCCCACCAGATGCCTCCATGACGTCTCGTCTCGTAGTCGGTACCGGAGTGATTCGACAGCGTTCCGTGGTCGGACGTCGACCAACGCGGACACGCCGTCGCGTCCGAACCACGGACCACCGAGGTGACGAGCACATGGCAACAACGAACAGAGTGGACGTCGAGCAGCTTGGACAGGCGATAGACACGATAACCGAGGCACCGGAGAACGGACAGTTCACGTTCCGTGCCGAAACCGAGTGGACCGGGTCTCTGCGGTGTGTGACGTCGATAGACGATTTCGACCAGGCCGGCGAACGAGTGTTCACTCAGGAGTTCCAGGTCGCCGGCGACGAACCGGAGCAGATTCTCGGCGAGCGGACGGCTCCTAACGCGGTCGAGTTGTTGCTCGCCGCCCTCGGGTCGTGTTTGAGCGTCGGTTACGCGGCGAACGCCGCCGCGATGGGAATCGAACTCGACGACCTCCGATTCGAACTCGAGGGGGACATCGACCTCCGGGGATTCCTCGGAATCGCCGACGACGTCCGGCCGGGGTACCGTTCCATCACTTGCAACGCGTACGTCGATGCGGACGCGTCGGAGGAAGAACTCGCGGAACTCCGCGACCGCGTCGAGGCGACGTCCCCGCTGATGGACACCATCACGAACGTCGTCCCGCTGGAGACGGACCTCGTAGTCACCTCCGGGAGCGACCAGCGATGAGTCGAGCGCCCATCGAGGACGAGACCCCCGTCGACGAAGAACAGCTACACGAACTCGTCGGAACGGCCGTGAACGATCTCGGGGGGACGTTTCAGGCCGCACTGGCCGAGATCGGTGACAGACTCGGCCTCTACGCGGCGCTGGCCGATGCGGGGCCGCTGAACGCGGCGGAACTAGCCGAACACACCGAGACGCACGAGCGGTACGTCCGCGAGTGGTTGCGAGCGCAAGCGGCCGGCGGGTACGTGACCTACGACCCCGGGACGGAGAGCTACAGCCTCTCCCCGGAGCAGGAACTCGTGGTGGCCGACGAGGAGAGTCCAGTGTTCATGCTCGGCGGTTTCCAGGGGACGAACGCCGTCATCGCGGCCGTCCAAGACGACATCGAGGCGGCCTTCCGAACCGGCGACGGGGTCGGATGGCACGAGCACCACCCGAAGCTGTTCTCCGCGACGGAACGCTTCTTCAGACCGAGCTACGCGGCCAGTCTCGTTAGCGAGTGGATTCCCGCGCTCGACGGAGTCGACTCGAAGCTGCGAGCCGGCGGACGGGTCGCCGACGTTGGCTGTGGTCACGGAGCGTCGACTATTATCATGGCCGAGGCCTACCCCGACTCGACGTTCGTCGGTGTCGACTACCACGCTGACTCCATCGAGGTGGCGCGCACGCGAGCCGAGGAGGCCGAGGTGACCGACCGCGTTAGCTTCGAAGTGGCGACGGCGAAGGAGTACGACGGGTCCGAGTACGACGTGGTGACGATGTTCGACTGCTACCACGACATGGGTGACCCGGTCGGCGTCGCCGCGCACGTCCGGGAGACGCTCGCCGACGACGGTACGTGGATGCTGGTCGAGCCGTTCGCCAACGACCGGGTCGAAGACAACCTGAACCCGGTGGGCCGGGTGTACTACGGGTTCTCGACGATGCTCTGTACCCCGAACGCGCTCGACCAAGGGGCCGACCCGGCGCTGGGCGCACAGGCCGGCGAAGCGAAACTGCGCGAGGTGGTGACGGAGGGTGGCTTCGGTCGCTTCCGGCGGGCCACGGAGACGCCGTTCAATCTCGTACTCGAAGCTAGACCGTGACGACGACACGACGGCTACAGTCTGACGGAGGCGGGGAGATAGGCGAACGACGTCACGGCCAACGACAGATACCGGCATCGTAGCGCGGCGTACAGCCTCCCACGTGGGCGAGGAGAGGGACCGTTCGCTAATTCAGTCGTTGCGTGAGAACCCAGTGTGGCGCGACAAACTGGTGACGATGTTCGATGCCGAGATGGCGGCTATTTCGGTGTACGAGGGGGAGGTCCCCTGCACGGTCGAAATCGCGGACGAAGTCGTTCATCCGATCCTCCGGGACGACCGGGGTATCGTGCGTGCGGTGGTCGAGTCCGAGTCGGCACCACTCCGTAACTGGGCAGCCTCTCAGTTCGAACAGTCTCGTGCCGATGCTGAGTCGATGGACAGAAACACCCGCCCACCGGCGACAGAGTACTCTCGATACTCCGGCTCTACGGTGGAAGCACCCAAAACTGGAGTTGCACAGCTTCCGCGTCTTTCCGACTGGTCGGCGTCAGCGTACAAGAGACCGCGTCTGTTCCGCTGAGACTGACCGTGCCGGACGGCTCTTCCGGCAGCATGGCGATTAGAGACGATGCCACGGCAGCCGAAGCCCCATATATCACCGTGAGCAAGCAGGAAGCATGACCGAGTACGAACTCGACGATATCGATCGAGAGATCCTCTACGCGCTACAGGAGGACGCTCGAAACCTCTCGTCCTCCGAGATTGCCGACCGTACCGAAGCGTCGTCGAGTACAGTTCGAAAGCGCATCCAGCGCTTGGAGTCGGAAGGCGTCATCAAGGGATACAGCGCCGACGTGGACTATCAGAAGTCGGGATACCCACTCCGGATGCTCCTGTTCTGTACGGCGCCGATTCCGGAACGGGGTGAGCTCATCGACGACATTCTCGAGATTCCGGGCGTCGTCTCCGTCCAAGAGCTAGTGACCGGCGAGAAGAACTTGCTCGTGACGGCCATCGGCGAAACTGACGACGATATCACGCCGGTCGCACAGGAACTCCTCGAGATGGGTCTGACAGTCGCCGACGAAGTACTCGTCCGCAGTCACGAGATGACGCCCCTCGACGACTTCTCTGTACAGTCGAAAGCGAGAGACGAGTAGCCGTCCGTGCGTTCGTCTCGGAGCGACAAGACTACGCGCTTCACGCCCTGACCGCCAGCCCGACGAACAACCGCCGCAATCGGGTCCTCGTATCCGGCAAGGTCGTTCGAATCATCGTCGAGTACGAGCGGTTTCGCGTCCCGACCGAGTTCGACGACGCCGTAGTTCAGGCTGGCGACGGTCACACCTGCTTCTGGTGGCACCTCGCGTACCTCGTGCGGTGTGATAGCGAACGCTTTCGAGGTGTACGCCCTCTCACGGGACGTAGAAGGCGCATTCAGCGTGACGTTGTCCGTCCTGAGTGCGACCTGCGAGGATTACGTCCGTGGAGTCAGTGGAGTACTACGCTACCGCTGGATACGTCCCCCTCGAAGACGACACGGCCACGGAGCGGTTCCAGACCTCCCCAAGCGATAATCGTCCCTCCGAGTTGCTCGACGCGCTCTCACAAGGACGGTGTGGATGCCGACTCCCCGGAACGTTCTGTTCGGTGTATCCACTTTCGCTATCGGATCGTTCCGTGTGGAAGACGTTATATTCGTCCTGTTCCAACTCAATGGGTGCCGACGGCCGCCCGGGTCCGAATCAATGCCAAACGACACGCTATCGGAGTTCCTCGACAGGTGGGAACACTCCCTCGAACCAGCAGAGAGGGGTCACGAGTTCGACGGTGGAACAGCTGTCGGTCTCGTCGTCTCTTGTCCGATGGCACAGCAAACATCGAGACAGCTGTGGCCGCTCGACCCGATTGATTCGGTTGCCAACGTTAGCCGACTCGGCGGCCAAACCTGGAAACTCGTCGAAGACGACCGCGTGCTCGCACCGGATGTCGCCCATCTCGCGCGTACACAGGAGCTAAAAACGATACTCGTCATCGGCCACTCCGACTGCGGCGTCGTTGCAGACGCCTACGACGAGTGCGTCGCCGCTGACCGGACTACGTCGACGGGCGTCGACACTCGGGTCGAACCCCTCGTCCCGACCGTGCGCGAGGCGGTCGAATCGAGCCACGTCGAGACCGACTGTCCCCGGGAGACGCTTCTCGCTCGGCTCGTCGAATACATCGTCACACGGCAGGTCAAGTTTCTCGTCCGGAGCGAATCGGTCACAGCGACGGTCGCAGGGTACGTCCACGACGATGACGGGGTCTACGGGGGGTTTCCAGACGCGACCTACCTCGTCAGTCTGAACGGCGAGCAAGACGTCGGGACTCTCCGGTCGCGTGTTCCCGAACGACGTGACGTACCCGTGGCCAGCGTCCGGAACTAACCCCCTTCCGGTGGCGCCGCTGGAGACACGACCCACCTCTAGTTATTCATCATGGTTTACCATGTTGTTCTCTTGCCGTCGGTTTGCAGAACGCTCTGGTAATACCGAAGAGAATAATAACCAATCTGTTCGTAGTGGAGTGTAGGACCGGCCGGCGCGGTTTCGTCGTCCCCGACCCCCCGTTCGGGAGGCTCTGGCGCTCCGTGCCGGTCGAGCGGAGAATCTGTACGATGACCGGACAACCCCAATCGAACGACCCAGTACAACTCCCTGAGCCGACGCCGTCGAACTCGGCGGTGCCGCGAGCGACCACGGCGGGTGTCTGGGCACTCTTTCTGCTCAGCCTGCTGACGATCGCGGTTTCAGTCTGGGGTGGCTACGAGCGGCACCTCCCGGGCTACGTCGTCGTAGATGGGCTGACGATGGTCGTGTGGGCCGTCGTCACGTTCTTCAGCGGTATCGTCCACTCCTACTCTCGCCGTTACATGGCCGGTGACGCCTCCATCGACCAGTTCTTCGGTCGGATGTTCGCTTTCACGCTCACGGTCATGGCGATGGCCGCGGCTGACCACGTCGTCCTGTTCGCCGCGGCGTGGCTGGGAATGGGGCTGGCGATGGCATCCCTCATCGGACACGTTCGCGGCTGGGACCAGGCGCAGGCCGCTGGCTCGCTCGCCCGCCGCTACTTCGTCGCGAGCAGCGGCTTGCTCGGTGGGACCCTCGCGCTCCTCGCTTGGACGACGGGGACGAGTTCTCTCTCCGGTGTCGTCGCTCGGACCGGAAGCCTCCCCCCCGGACTCGCTCGGCTCGCTATCGCTGGGCTCTTCCTCACGGCGGTGGTTCAGTCGGCACTGTTCCCGTTTCACAACTGGCTGCTGTCGTCGATGGCGGCACCGACCCCGGCGTCCGCCCTGATGCACGCCGGGTTCGTCAACGCTGGCGGCATTCTGCTGACTCGCTTCGCACCGCTGTTCGCCGACGACCCGACGGCCATGTCGGCGCTCGTCGTTATCGGCGCGGTCAGCGCCCTACTCGGACAGGCGGTGCTACTCGTCCAATCGGACGTAAAGCGCAAGCTCGGGGCGTCCACTGTCGCCCAGATGGGCTTCATGATTCTCCAGTGTGGACTCGGGTTCTTCGCCGCCGCCATCACTCACCTCGTCCTGCACGGTTTCTACAAGGCGTACCAGTTCCTCTCCTCGGGCGCCGCTGTCGAACAGACGGCGCCGACGAAAACCGCTCCTGACCTGGGGCTTCCGGGACTCGTCGTCAGTCTCGGCGCCGCACTCGGCGGTGGCGCACTCTTCGTCGCGATCACCGGCGAAGGGGCGAACCTAGACTCCGGCGCTTTCCTAGTGCTCGTGGTGGTCCTGACGGTGCTGCACGCGGCCCGCAACGTGCTCAAGCGGTCGCAGCTACCCTCGAAGTTCAAACTCGTCGGTCTCCCGCTCGTCGTCGTCGTCCCTATCGCCGTCTACGGGTTCTTGTTCGACGCCGTCTCGGCACTGCTGGCGGACGTTCCGACGACCCACGCGCCGACCGAACTGACGGTCGTCCACCTCGCTATCGGGACCCTCTTCGTCGTCTCGTATCTCGCGATGGAACTCGGCTGGTATCGATCCAGCAAGCGCCTCTACGTCGCGTTGCTGAACCTCTCACAGCCGGCCTCGGAGACGGTGCTGACCACGAAGGAGGACTACAATGACGCTTGAAGACGAGAAAACCTACCTCACGAACAGTATCGAACGCGCAGCTGAGAACGTCGGCTCGGTCTGGCCGCTACACTCGTTCGTCACGGCCAACCCGCTGTCCGGCTTCGAAGACCAGCCGTTCCACCGGGCGGTCGCCGAGGCCGAACAGCTGTTCGGGGGCCGTGGCTATCCGCACCCCTCCGTCTTCCGGCACGCCTGGGAGAACGGCCAGATCGACTCAGAAGTGCTAGCCACCGAACTAGAAGCTCACGGCTTCGACCACGAGCCAGAGACGTCGCTGGACGAGATGGAGACGACCGAAGCCGCCGTTCCCTCCGAGACCGATTCCAGCACGGAGAAGGTCGACCGCGTCCTCTCGAAGTGGCTCGCCGCCTTCCTCGACCAGGGGAACGCCAAGTGGCCGATGCCCGACCGCGAAGAAGGGTTCTACGCGGCCTGGCGTGAGATGGCGCCCTACGACGGCGAGATTCCCGGCTGTGACAGCCCGTCCGACCTTCCGGAAGCCCCAACAGCGGCACTTGAAGACGCCCTGTCGGACTACCCACAGGCGGAGTGGGAGACGATATTCGAGCAGCAACTCGCCGCACTTCCCGGCTGGACCGGCTTCGTTAAACAGCGGGCCACCGACGACTCCGACCCGTGGCAGTCGAACTATCCCATCTCGCTCACCGAGTATCTCGCGGTCCGTCTGCTGCTCGCGGAGTTCCTCGATGCCCCTATCCGGCCGGACGAACGCGCCACCGAACCGGTAGAGGACGACGAGGTTCCGCTTCCGGAGGTCTGGCTGACCGCGTGGGAGAAGAGCCACCGTGACCGGCTGCTGGAGTCGGTGTCGCAACCCAACCCGGAGACCGCTACCGCGGGTGAGTCCGCCCGTCCAGCCGCACAGCTCGTGTTCTGTATCGACACGCGTTCGGAGATCATCCGCCGCCACATCGAGGCAGTGGGACCGTACGAAACCTACGGCTACGCGGGCTTCTTCGGTATCCCGATGCGCTACCAAGCGTACGACGGGGACGTGGCTGTCGACGCCTGTCCGCCAATCCTCGACGCCCAACACCGTATCACGGATCGCCCCACCAGAGGCGCGGACGCCGAGCAGGACCGCTACGACCGCTGGCAGGGCGTTCTGGATGCAGGGAAGAAGACGCTCAAGGCCCTCAAATCCAACGCGGCGACGGCGTTTAGCTTCGTCGAGAGCGCCGGACCGGGGTACGGTGCCGCGCTCGCCGCCCGGACGCTCCTCCCCGCTCGCGTCTACGACGTACTCCACGACACCGACTACACGCCCGACGAACACGCGTTCTGTGAGCCGTCGGTCGATTACAACCCGGATTCCGTCCGTTCTCTCCGGGAAGGACTCTTCCTCGAAGAGAAGGTCGAATACGCCCAGACCGCCTTCGAACTGATGGGCTGGGAGGAGTTCGCCCGACTCGTCGTCTTCACGGGCCACGCCAGCCAGACGACGAACAACCCGTTCGATTCGAGCCTGGACTGTGGCGCCTGTGCCGGCAATCCCGGCGGCCCGAACGCTCGCGTCCTCGCGGCCATCTGTAACGACGAGGAGGTCAAGGCAGAACTGCGCGAACGTGGGTTCGCTATCCCCGCCGACACCGTGTTTCTCGCCGCCGAACACAACACGACGACCGACGAAATCACCCTGTTCGACGGAGAGGTGCCCGCGAGCCACCAGGAGGACCTCGAACAGTTGCGCGAAGCCCTCGGGCAGGCGCAGGCCCGCGCGACCGCGGAGCGGACGGAATCGATGGCGGACGAGACTGCCGATAGCGTTCGCGAAACCCAGCGTCGCGCCGCCGACTGGGCAGAGACGCGTCCCGAGTGGGGGCTTGCCGGCAACGCCTCGTTCGTTATCGGTCCACGCGAGTTGACGGCGGGCGAAAACCTCGGCGGGCGGACGTTCCTCCACTCCTACGACTGGCGTACCGATTCGGAGGGCGAGGCACTGGAGGCCATCATGACCGGGCCGCTCGTGGTCACGCAGTGGATCAACAACCAGTACTACTTCGCCACGGTCGACAACGCCGTCTACGGGAGCGGCTCGAAAGTGACACAGAATCCGGTCGGCAACGTCGGTGTATTCCAAGGCAACGGTGGCGACCTGATGACCGGCCTTCCGCTCCAGTCGCTCTACGCCGACGCCGACCAGCCACACCACCAGCCGCTGCGCTTGACGGCGCTGATTCACGCACCGGTCGAGCGAGTCACCGAGATTCTCCGCGAGCACGAGCATCTCGTGCACCTCCTCGACAACGGCTGGATTCAACTGACAGTAGTCGATCCCGAACAGGACAACGCACCACTCCACTATCAGGAGAACCTGGAGTGGAAGTCGATACGGTCGGAGCAGTCCCCTGTCGAGCCACCCGTCCAGACGGTTTCGGGAGGAGCGTCAGATTAGGTCGGAACACGACTCAACCGAGACGAACCCAGAAGAGAAACCAGAACAACAATAGCTCCCGGACGAAGGGTTATCTAACGGACCGAAGATAGAGGTTCTAGAACGTCCGAATTCGGCCACCTGTTCTCGCGCTGCTCCGCTTCGTGCAGGTAGCTGAAATCCGTAACACGGCTCAGTGGGATGAAACCATCTTCGAGGAATCATACTATCGAAAACAGGCGACAGAGACTCTTTCACGGGCCGATACTTGAACAAGCATCGGCCACCGATGGTGAAGCCTCGTCGAAACTGCCAGTCGGTGAGGTATCGACGCGGTAGTGCTGGATACACGGCGCGCGTCCTACGGGCTTCTCGGCGGGCGAGGCGCCTCGTGAAACCACCTGCACGCCGTCCCTCAGGAATTAACT
Organism: Haloferacaceae archaeon 50; assembly: GCA_046097085.1. GTDB lineage: Archaea > Halobacteriota > Halobacteria > Halobacteriales > Haloferacaceae. Next base: position 1,947,683 of record CP175567.1, read on the forward strand.
CGGTGGCAGCCCCCTCAGTACGTATGTCGTACGCGAAAACCAACATCGACGATCTCGAAATTCGGGACATCAACGGACTCGAACCGGCCCTCCGGGCTGTGGGGTACGAACTCCGGCCGTCGAAGATGCGCCCGAGCGTGTGGGAGTTCGATGCCGGCGACTCGAACAATCGCCACCGCCAGCGCGAACAGGAGGAACTGTACGTCGTTCTCGATGGCCGGCTCGAGATGGAGGTCGACGGGGAGACGTTCGCCGTGGCGTCCGGGGACTGCGTCGTCGTCCCGCCGGAATCCTGGCGACAGCTCACCGCCGAGGAGCCCAGCCGCGTGCTCGCCGTCGGCGCCCCCAACGTCTCCGACGATACGATCGCCGAGGGAGACGAGACGACGTCGGAGGAGGGGTGATCTGAGCGACGCTTGACCGTGACCCGGCGTGAGTGACGGCGCCGACTCGGCGTAGGGTTCGGAGCACCGGTCTCACAGCATCGAAACCGTCCCGCCGAACGGTACCCGCGGAGCGAGCCGACGGACGGAGCTCCCCCGTGGGAACGCACTACGGGCCATGGATATGTGAGTGAATACCATGGATTGAGTCGAGTGGAACCCTGCTCGCTAGGGCATGTTCATTATCACGACCATGGGTAGCAATTATCTCGCGCGGTGCGTGGCTTCACGGTCCGTCCACACATGAACCTGCTTTCAAACCGATGCCGAGAACGGGGACATCGATCGCCGGTCCGTTAGTTCGATTCACGGGCGAACGTGAGTATCTCGTCGACGAAGCGGTCCGGCGCGGTGTTCATCGGCTCGTGCGAGTGACCGTCGAAAGTGACGAGCCGACTGTCGGGAAGCGCGTCAGCGACTGCTTCCACCGCGTCCTTGAAGAACGGCGGGCTCTCGCTACCGGACAGCACTAGCGTCGGCGCCCTTACGTCTGTGAACCGAGCGGGATCAAACCCGTACTCGGCGTTCGCTCGCAGCTCGCGGGGCAGTGTGTGGGCTGCGTCTACCATCTCCGACCAGATCGGCGCCGAGCGGGCCGCATCGAGTTCGTCGGGCGTAAGTTGAGCGACTTCCTGGAGCATCAGAACGAGTGCCTGTTCGTTCTCACCGCTTTTGAGCAGCCGCTGGATTTCGGCGACCGCTTCTTCGATGTCGAGTTCGTGGTCGCCGACCGGGACGGGCGGCTCGTTCAGGACGAGTCCGCGCAGTTTGTCAGTCCGCAAGGCCGCCTCCAGCGCCGCGAGGGCTCCGTATGAATGGCCGAGCAGGACCACCGGGTCGTCGATCGACTCGACGACTGCTACCACGTCTTCGGCCTCCCGTTCCAGTTCGTATTCCTCGGCGTCCCCGCTCTCGCCGCGCCCGCGACGATCCATCGCATAGACTGTACAGTGGTCCGCGAGGGTGGAACGAACTCCGGACAGATCCCAGAACTCGCGCACGTCGCCACTCCCGTGGACGAGGACGAGCGGGGGTCCGCTCCCCGTCCGTTCGAAGGTGATCGCAGTTCCGTCCACTGACGTGACCGTTCCCATTTCCCCACCCGCGTCTGATGATGTTGTTATGACCATGGACGGCTTACCACTGTTCCTCTACGAACACCAATGAGATAACGTCAGCTAGTGAAATACCTGCACGTCCTGAATAGAGAGCACGACAGCCACGAGTTGGCCACCGATCTTTGACTGGACTTCGGTAACCTGACTCGCGATACAGTCTTCACTAATCAAACTACGGAGGAGAGCGCAACTACCAGAAGAAAGTTTGACTAGCTGACCGACAATAGAAGGCCTGAAAACCCCGTTTTCGGCTACCTGTTCTCCCGCTGCTCCACCTTGTTCACGTGTCTAAAATCCGTGACGTATTCATACGAAAGCTTCGCTATGTTCGTTCACGAGCCCTTCAAGAAAGGGGGAGACAGCGGTTGTAACGCATTCAGTTATAAATGACGTGTGATGTGGACAGATCAACGACCGCATCAAACTTTGGCAAGAGATCAGAATGACTCGCATTACTCCTCGTCGCTGTATCGTATCGCCCAGTCGAGAAGTAGTTCGATGCTCTTACGAAGATCGTGTTCTTTCTCCGTAAGTTCGTACTCGACACGTGGTGGAATCTCCTCGTACTGGGTCCGGGTCGCGAATCCCGCCTCGACCAGCCTTCGGGACGCTCGACGAACAGTCCGCCTACGGGATGCGATTACTCGATCCCGAATTTGCAACGCTGAATGGCACTGCGCTCTTGATCTCACTGGGAGCGTTCGTTGCACACCTTCGGTTCGAGTGGGGGTTGCTCAAAACGCTCGGATCGGTAACTCTCGTTGAAGGTCTATCAGGTCTTCCTGTCGGCTGAGAGAAGTATACGACTACGTTCGCAACGTGGAAACGAGTTCAAACCGAATGGGGTCGAAACACGACTACGAATGAATCCGAAGTTGGAAGCGCAAGACCTTACATATCGCATCGAGGGGAAAGCAATCGTCGACCGCGTAACGTTTGACGTCTCGGAACAGGAAACCTTGGCATTTATTGGTCCCTCAGGTGCGGGAAAGTCCTCACTCCTTCGGCTTCTCAACCGGCTCGACGAACCGACCGAAGGAACAGTTTATCTCGACGGCCAGGATTATCGCGAGATCGACCCCGAAACGCTCCGCCAATGTGTCGGCTACGTCCCGCAACAACCCGCACTCCGAGAGGGGATCGTCTTCGAGAACGTCACGACTGGTCCCCGGTTGCGCGGCGAGCCCATCGACGAGGACGAGGTCCAACAGCTCCTCACCCGGGTAGATTTAGCCGGATACGACGCACGCGACGTCGCAGACCTCTCCGGCGGAGAACGACAACGCGTCGCTATCGCCCGCTCAGTGTTCAACCGTCCGGAAGTGCTGCTCCTTGACGAACCCACGTCGAGCCTCGATGCCGAGGCCGAGGCGCAGGTCGAAACGCTCCTCGAAGACCTCATCGACGAGTTTGCCCTCACCGTTATCCTCGTTACGCACGACCGAACGCAGGCAAAACGACTCGCAGACAAGGTTGCCGTCTTTGAAGGTGGAAGGATTGTTTCGTTCGGTGATCCAACACAGGTGATCACGTGACACCCCTCGATCAGCTACGAGACCCGGTGGTCTGGAAAGGACTCCTCCAAGTCGCGGCGGCGTCGCTGCTCGCACTCGTCGTACTCGGTGTCTCGTTCGTACGGGACCTCGATCTCGAATCGGAACTCGGTCGTGCATTCGTTCGCGGATTCGTGCAGGTCCTCGCGATGGGGGCGTTCATCGGCATCCTCTTTTCACTCCCGTTTGCGTGGAGCGCGGTCGTCATCCTCGCCATGATCGGTGCTGCGGCGTGGATTTCGAAAGGCCGCGGCGAGGGGGTTCCCGGAGTCCTACGCGCGTCACTGGTCAGTATCTTCGCGGGGGCCGGCCTCGTCATCGTGATGATGCTCGCGGCGGGCGCGATTGAACCGACGATCAGGAACCTCATCCCGGTCGGCGGGATGATCATCGCGAACGCGATGAAAACTAACTCGCTCGCGCTCGACCGATTCAGAGGCGAAATCGAGTCGAACAGGACCGAGATCGAGGCCGTACTCGCACTCGGGGTGCCGCCGCGGAAGGCCATCTCCGATCACGTGACAACCAGCGTTCGCGCCTCACTTATCCCGATGGTGGACTCGCTGAAGAGCCTCGGCCTCGTCTACATTCCAGGCATGATGTCGGGGATGATTCTGGCCGGAGCGAACCCGATCTATGCCGCAGAGTACCAGTTTGTCATCATGGGAATGCTGTTTGCGGCGGGCGGGCTCACGAGCATGGCGAGCACATACCTCGTCGGCCAGTACGCGTTCACAGACGCCCACCAGTTGAAACGGTTCGAATCACTTGACGAGGAGGTGAGCGGGGGGTGATGACCGTTCATCCTATCACCTGGTGCGAAAACGTTGCTCTACCGACGAACGAAAGAACAGCTGGCGGAAGAGGATTTGACTAACCCGGCGACGGTAGAAGCCCTGAAACGCCTGAATTCGGCTATCTGCTCTCCCTTTGCTCCACCTTGTTCAGTTCGATGAGCAATCGGAAGATGGCCTTCACGAGGTTGGCGTCCACGTCGAACTGCTCGGCGTTCTCCCCGGCGCGGTCCATCACGCGTTGCTCCTGTGACTCGTCGGTGGTCGGCAGTCCACGCTCGTCTTTGACCTGCGCGATGGTGTCGGCCACGTAGGTCCGGCGCGCGATGAGTTCGACAATCTCGCGGTCGATGTCCTGTATCTCCTCGCGGAGTTCGTCCAGCGTCATCTCGTCCGGAGTCGCGGGCTGGTCGCTCATACCGTCGTGTGGTCCGTCCTCACTCATAACACTCGCGCTCCGTCGGTGCGGACGGTCACGAGGCGGGTCGCGCCGGGTCTGGCGTCCCACGCCTCCCGGACGGGTTCGAGGGCGTCCCGGTCGCCCACCGCGACGACGCTCGGGCCGGTGCCCGACAGCGACACGCCGGCGGCGTGGGGCATCGCCTCCACCGCGGGGTCGGTGGGGAAGTCGAGCGCCGCCGAGAACGCGAGGCCGTTCACGGTCATCGCCTCGGCGTACCGCCCGTCGAGGGCGAGTTCCGCGACGAGGTCCGCCATCGGGGCCACCGCCTCGCACCGCGCCACGTCGGCGTCGGCGGTGAACGCGCGCGACTCCGGCGTCCACACCAGCGCGTCCCACGCCACCTCGTCGCGGGCGAGGAGGGCGTCCTCGGCGTTGTCGGTCACGGTCACGCCGCCGAGCATCGAGGCGGAGGCGTCGTCGAACGCGCCGGTGACGCTCACGCCCGTCTCGCGGGCGGCCCGGACGCCCAGACGGCACGCCGTCACCCGCGAGACGACGCCCTCCTCGTCGGGGAGCGTCGCGTCGTCCGTCGGGTCGGGCGCGTCGACCACCTCGACGCCGAGGGCGTCGAGCGTCGCCAGCACCGTCGCGTTCGCGGCGGCGGACGAACTCTTGAGGCCCGCCGCCATCGGTACGTCGCTCCGGGTGCGCACGCGCCCGCCCTGTCCGTCGCCGTACGTCTCGACGGCGAGTTCGACGCACCGCTCTATCAGGCGGGTGTCCGCCTCGGGCGCGCCGTCTATCTCGCCGGTGACGCCGCCGTTGCCGTCGCCGTCCGCCGTGAGTTCCACCTGCGCCTCCGTCTCCGCGTCGATGGCGAACGCCGACCCCCTGCCCGTGGCGAGGGCGTTGAGGACGGTGCCCGCTCCGAGCGCGACTGCGCGGCCCTGCATACCGTAGACGGTGCGGAGGGGCCAGTTAGGCGTAGCGGTAGCGGTCGGCGGTGAGGCTCACGCCAGACACGCCAGCAGCAGGACGCCGCCGCCGACTGCCATCACCGCGCCGAGGCCGCGCGTGAGCGTCACCTTCCAGTCGGCGGGTTCGACATCGTCCCACCGGCGCTTGCTGCCGATGGAGTCGAGTTGCTCCTCGAACCGCGCTAGTTGGTACGGCCACATCGCGCTGGGCGCGCCGAACACGAGCAACACGAACCCGGACGCCAGCAAGTCTCCGGAACACATGGGGACCGGTCGGACCACTTCCGTCCGGGAGCAAATACTTTACGTGTTGACATTCCCGGCGGGCGACCGGTCGGGGGCGCTCGCGGCCGAACGCGACGCTTTTTCCCCTCGCCGTCGAAACGTCTGGACATGAGCGCGCACGGCGACGTGGCCCCCAGTACGCTCGGCGTCGAACTCCTCGACTACGGCGTCGAGGTGGAGTACTTGGACGGGCGAACCACGGTGTACCGGGGCGTCCCCGAGGCGGTGACCGACTCCGTCACCACCTCCCCGGGCAAGGAGACGCACGTCCTCGTGACCGACCCCACCGAGACGGAGGGTGTGATGCTGTACGTCAACGACCGCAAGACCCACGACGACATCCTCGAGTCCACCGGCGCTGGCCGCATCCTCCTCGGCGACGGGGAGGAGGAGGAGGTGTTCCCCGGCGTGACCGTCTCGGTGGAGGAGTACCGAACCACCGTCGAGGCGGACACCGACGTGGCCCGGGGCCGGGTGTTCGTGTTCGCCGAGGACGACTGGTCCGAGCAGTCCTACGAGATAATCAACGAGTCGGACGAACGCGAGGAGTGGGAGGACGCCGACGACGAGAGCGAGGACGAGAGCGGCGTGACCGTGGACGAGAGCGCCCTCGCCGCGGCAGTCGACGACGGCGAGAGAGCGCGCGGGGACGCGGACGACGAGGCGTCGAGATGAGCCTCCGGAAGCAGTGGCGCGAGTTGGACGAGTCGGCCGTCGGGAGCGCGCCCGAGCGCTACGGCGTCTACGAACTCGGCGACGCCGACGGGAACGTCGTGGGCGTGGACTGGGGCGTCCTCCGCGACGAACTCAAGGAGGCGCTCGCGTACGGCGACGCCGCGAAGGTCCGGTGGGAGGCGGCCGCGTCGGCGGACCACGCGCGACGCCTCGCGGCCGAACACGACCCGGAGCGAGAGGTCGAGTAACGGGAAGTCGGCCGCCTACTCAACTACTGGAGGTACGACGGTTCCTCTGCGTCGCAGTTCGCCTCGTGCTGTTCGGCGTCCTCCTTCGAGTCGAACAGGAGGCCACAGCCCTCGCACTCGTACCACGTCATATCGTCTCGCTGAGTCGTCGTGACCATACTAACTACTGCGTCGTTGCCGAATAAAACGATTATCCCGGTCGGTGCCGCCCGAGACGAACGTCGCCGCCCCGCGGTTGCGGACGCGGGGCGGTTCGGGGGTCGGCCCACCATCAACTGTAAAGCGGCGTCGGGCCAACGGACGTGCATGAGCGAGACGGGGGAACTCCGACTCGCCGTCCGCGGCGCGGAGAAGCGCGACGCGGGGCGAGGCATCGCCCGCCTGCCCGAGTCTGCGCGGAGCGAACTCGGGGTGCTGAGCGGCGACACGCTGCTCATCGAGGGCGAACGGACCACGGTGGCGAAGATGTGGCCCGCCCGGGCGGGGACCGAGGACGGCACGATACAGATAGACGCCGACACGCGGGCCAACGCCGGGGTGAAGATAGGCGACACCGTGAGCGTGGGGACCGCCGAGGTGGACGACGCCGACGCGGTGACCCTCGCCGCGCCGGAGTCGCTCCGGGGGAGCAACATCGACGCGTCGGTGATAGAGCGCGCGGTCAAGTCGGACCTGCGCGACAGACCGCTCCACCCCGGAGAGCAGGTGCGTATCGAGCGACTCGGCGGCGACCCGTTCGTGGTCGAGTCCACCGACCCCGAGGGGACTGTGCGCGTCACGTCGGAGACGCGCGTCGCGGTGACGTTCGGTGGGGACCGGCCGGCGGCCGGGGCGGGGCGCGGCACGGCGAACGCGGGGGCGGCCGGCGGAGGCGGCGGGAGCGGCGGCGCAGGGGCGGCGTCCGGTTCGTCGGGCGGCGCCGCCGCGGCCGACCGCTCCGGCGGACCCAACGTGAGCTACGAGGACATCGGCGGACTCGACGAGGAACTCGACCTCGTGCGCGAGATGATAGAGCTCCCGCTCTCGGAACCCGAGGTGTTCGCCCACCTCGGCGTCGACCCGCCGCGGGGCGTCCTCCTCCACGGCCCGCCGGGCACGGGCAAGACCCTCATCGCCAAGGCCGTCGCCAGCGAGGTCGACGCCCACTTCATCACCATCTCCGGCCCCGAGATAGTCTCGAAGTACAAGGGCGACAGCGAGGAGCGGTTGCGCGAGCGGTTCGAGGAGGCGAAGCGGAACGCGCCCGCGATAATCTTCTTCGACGAGATAGACTCAATCGCGGGCGAACGCGACGAGGGCGGCGAGATGGAAGACCGCATCGTGGGACAACTCCTCTCGCTGATGGACGGCCTCGAAGACCGGGGCGACGTGATAGTCATCGGCGCGACGAACCGGGTGAACGACATCGACCCGGCGCTCCGTCGCGGCGGCCGGTTCGACCGCGAAATCGAGATCGGCGTGCCCAACGAGACGGGCCGGCGGGAGATACTCGACGTGCACACCCGGCGGATGCCGCTCTCCGACGACGTGGACGTGGACCGACTCGCGGCGCGCACCCACGGCTTCGTGGGCGCCGACCTCGAATCGCTCGCCAGCGAGGCCGCGATGCACGCCCTCCGGCGCGCCCGCCGCGAGGACGCCGACGTGCCGGTGGCGGACCTCCGGGTGACCCGCGAGGATTTCGAGGCCGCGATGGCGTCGGTCGACCCCAGCGCGATGCGGGAGTACGTCGCCGAGGCCCCGACCGAGGGGTTCGACGAGGTGGGCGGGTTAGAGGAGGCAAAGCGAAAGCTGGAGCGGTCGATAACGTGGCCGCTCCGGTACGGACCGCTGTTCGAGGCGGCCGCCACGTCGCCGCCGTCGGGGGTCCTGCTCTACGGGCCGCCGGGCACGGGCAAGACGCTCCTCGCGCGGGCGGTGGCCGCCGAGAGCGGGGTCAACTTCATCCACGTCGCCGGCCCCGAACTGCTCGACCGCTACGTGGGCGAGTCCGAGCGGTCGGTGCGCGAGGTGTTCGAGCGGGCGCGACAGGCCGCGCCGGCGATTATCTTCTTCGACGAGATAGACGCCATCGCCACCGCGCGCGGCGGGACCGGCGGCGACTCGGGCGTCTCCGAGCGGGTCGTCTCCCAACTCCTGACCGAACTCGACGGCCTCGCGGACAACCCCAGCCTCGTGGTGCTGGCGGCCACCAACCGCCGCGACGCCCTCGACCCGGCGCTGTTGCGCCCCGGGCGACTGGAGTCGCACGTCTACGTGGGCGAACCCGACGAGGCGGCCCGGCGCGAGATATTCCGCGTCCACACGCGGGGCAAGCCGCTGGCCGACGATGTGGACGTGGACGAACTCGCGGCGGAGACGGGCGGCTACTCCGGGGCGGACGTGGCCGCCGTCTGCCGCGAGGCGGCCATGCTCGCGGTGGAGGCGGTGGCCGACCGCTACGAGGGCGAGGCGGCGAACGACCACGCAGACGAGGTGGTGGTGACCCGCGACCACTTCGCGGCGGCGGTGAAGAGCGTCGAGGCGACGTTCGCCTAGTCGGACCTGTCGACCCCGTCGAGACCCTCCCTAGTCGACCGGTGCGGGATACGGGGGGTGCAGTCAGCGTGTGGTCTCTATCGACTTCTAAACGTTCCAACGGAACCGGGGTTTCGGATTTTGAACGGCGTAGCTCTCCTATCCCGGTCCGAAGGCCGCGATATCGGCCCCGACCGTCGCCAGTGCGTCGGCGGGGTTCGGGTCGCTGTCGGCCAGGTGCGTGTACTCGTGTTCCGGGACGCTCGACAGTGCCGCCGCGACGGCCTCGCTATACGTCTCGACGTCCGGTTCCGTCGGGTCGTCGCCGCCCCAGACGTCTCGGATGACCGTCATCGAATCGATGCGCACTTCCAGCCGACGCGGCTTGTAGCGAGCCAACAGTTCGGAGAGCCCGAGTTGGAGGGCGACGTACTCGGCGGTGTTGTTCCCCGTCCGAGAGCCGACGGGACGGCCGAGGCGAGCGAGTTGGTCCTCCGCAGCGTCCACGACGACGGCGCCCGCGCCTGCGGGGCCGGGGTTGCCGCGCGAACTGCCGTCGACGTAGAGGACGAACGAGTCGCCCGTCGGCTCGGGGACCGGTGGCCGGGCGAGGTCCGACTCCAGCAGGCTTTCGAGCGCGCGACGCAACTCGTCCGGAGCGGTCGCGGGGTCGAACAACCCGCCGTAGCCGGGGACAGCGTCGTCGATGACGTCGATGGCGGCCGGCACCTCGTAGCCGACGCCCGCGAGCACTTCGTCGACGAGCGTAGCGAGCGGCGAGAGGTGTTCGGCCGGGAGTGGGTCGTCGGTCACGTCACTCGCCCCGTCGGGCTTCGATCTCTGGCTCTCGCGCCCTCGCCCCCGGGTGATATCGTCGGCTGGTCGCGCCACTGCATAGGGCTCCTCGGTGGTCGAACGGGATAATCCCTTCAGGTAGTTCCGACGGCGGTTTCGACAGCGCCGGACAGTCCAGTCAGTCCCAGAACGACTGGGTGCGGGCGTACTGACGCTCTTGTTCGAGGATGTCGCGGTAGAAGTCGTCTTCGTCCTCGCGGAGTTTGCCGATGATGCGGGCGGCGTTGTGCGGGCCGACGCCGCGGGCGGCCATCGCCACGACGGCCTTCCGGCCGTGGCTCTGGACGAGTCCGGCGTTCCGGTACGCCCGCCGGGTCTGTCGCTCCTGCTCCTCGTCCTTGTCGTTCGACCGGACGGCCTTCACCACGTCGTCCTCCCACGGCTTGAGCGCCGCGACGCGGGTCGACCCGCACTCGGGGCACTCCGGCCGGTCCGGCACGCGCTTGACCTTCGTCTTGCGCTCCCAGTCGCGGCAGTGGAGGCAGAACAGGATGACGCGGTCCTCCTCGATGCGGTCGCGGACGGCGTCGACGACGCTCGCGTCGGCGTTCTCGGGCACGAGTAGCTCCTGTCCCGACGACCGGCCGCCGGTCCCGAGGGGCGTGTGGTCGCGCGCCGTGACGAGTTCGAGTTCGTCCGACTGGAGGGCTTCGAGCACCTCGCTCGCGCCCGCCACGTCGAGGTCGGTGTGGAACACCTCGCGCACCGCCTCGTCGTAGACGGGCGTGCCTTCGAGGGCGGCCAGCAGGCGGTCGGCGCCGAAGCGACCGTTCCCCTGATACCGCTTCAGCGCGCCGAACTTGGCGGCGACGTGCGCCAGCGTGAACTTGAGCGCGTCGGAGTTCTTGAGCGCGAGTTCGAGGTACGCCTCCACGTGGTCGGGGTCGACGCTCTCTAACACGTCCACGAACTCCGCGGGCCCCACCTTGGGCGGCGTCTGGAACTCGATGCGGTAGGGGTCGACCTCCATCCCCACCGACGACCCGGTGCGCTGGCCCACCAGCGCCGAGAGGAGGCGACCCAGCGTCTCGTTGGTGCGGTGGCCGAACGCGGCGTTCACCACGACTGACCCCGCCCGACCCTCGACGACGACCCGGTCGTCCGTGGGGACGGGGGCTTCGGCCTCGACCTGTCGCTCCACGGTGTCGAGCGCCTGCGTGACCGTGTACTCGTCGGCGGGGTAGCGCGCGGTGAACCCCCGGGCCACCGACTCGCGTGTGGACCCGGACTCGAACTGCGCGCCGGCGACGCGCCGCATCTCGCCTACCTCGCCCGCCACGGGTCGGGGGACGGGTATCTCGGACCCCGTCCACGACGGCACCTCGCCGCCGGGGTCGGCGATGGGCGTGACGTTCACGCGTCCCTCCTCCTCGTCCACGTCGTTGATGCGCCACATCTCTCCCCGCTGGACGAACGTCGCGCCGGGTTCGGCGAAGTTGACGACGAACCGCTCGTCGAGCGTGCCGATGCGGTCGCTGGACGACATGTCCCGGACGTCGTACGTCTCCTCGTCCGGAATCATCGAGAGGTTGGCGTAGAAGTACTTCCACGTCCCGCCCGACTTCTCTATCGTGTCCTTCTCCTCGTCCAGCCACACGAGGCGGTTCCCGGCTATCTCGCGCACCACCTCGCGGAACGTCTCCTCGGTCAGGTCGCGGAACGGGTGGGCGCGGGTGACGATGTCGTACGCCCGGCGCGCCGACAGGTCGCCGAAGTCCATGGCGAGGCCGACCACCTGGTTCGCCACCACGTCGAGGCTGCCGTGGTGGACGCGCGCGGGTTCCACCTCGCCCGCGACGGCGCGCCGCGCGATGGCCAGCGACTCGAACGCGTCGTCGGGGTGGCTGGTCACGACGGTGCCGCGCGACACCTCGTCGCGGCGGTGGCCGGCGCGGCCGACCCGTTGGAGGAGGCGCGACACCTCGCGCGGACTGTTGTACTGCACCACGTGGTCGACCCGGCCCACGTCGATGCCGAGTTCCATCGACGACGTACAGATGAGGCCGTCGAGTTCGCCCGCCTTGAACCGGTCCTCCACGTCGATTCGGGCCTCCTTCGAGAGCGACCCGTGGTGGACGCCGACGGGTTCGTCGAGCGACTTGAACCGCGACCCCAGCGCCTCCGCCGTCTGGCGCGTGTTGACGAATATCAGCGTCGACTCGTTCTCGTACACCGTGTCGCGGATGGCCCGCACGTGGCTGGCTATCTCGGCGTCGGTGGCGAGTTCGCCCGCGAGTCGCTCGTCCTCGGGCGTCACCTCCGGCCACGTCACCGTGAACTCGACGCGGCTCCCGGCGTCCACCTCGACCACGTCGAACGGCCGGCCGCCGGTGAGGAAGTTGCCCACCTCCTCGGGCGACCCGACGGTGGCGGACAGGCCGATGCGTTGGAACCCGTCGGCGAGTTCGCGGAGGCGTTCGAGCCCCACGGTCAACTGCGCCCCGCGCTTGGCGGAGGCGAGTTCGTGCACCTCGTCGACCACGACGTGGTCCACGTCCGACAGCGCCCGGCGGAGCTTCTTCCCCGTCAGCATCGCCTGCAGCGTCTCGGGCGTCGTGACCAGCACGTCCGGCGGGTCGTCGGCCTGCTTCCCCCGTCGGTACTGCGTGGTGTCGCCGTGGCGCACGTCCACCTCCACGTCGAGTCGCTCGCCCCACCACTCCAGTCGCTCGCGCATGTCGCGGTTGAGCGCCCGGAGCGGCGTGACGTACAGCGCCGATAGCCCCTCGCGCTCCTCGGGGTCGGACTCGACTATCGCGTCGAACACGGGGAGCATCGCCGTCTCCGTCTTGCCGGTGCCCGTGGGCGCGATGACCAGCGCGTTTCGACCCGCGGCCAGCGGCGGAATCGCGCGGCGCTGGGGCTCCGTGGGCGTGTCGAACCCCCGCGCCGAGAGGGCGTCGCGGACCGACGGGCCGAGATGCGTGAACGCGTCCATCCCCGCGGCGTCGGGCGTCGTCGCCTGACCGTCTCCCATCGGCCGCACTAGCGGCGCGAGGCGATTAAGCGCACCGGATTTCCGGTGAATCCCCGGCGCGGGCGGCCGGACGCCGGGCGCGTCAGTGGCCCAGCAGTCGCGCGACGACGCCCCCGAGGATTATCAACGCCCCGACTATGAACAGGCCCGGAATCGGGATGACGAACACGACGGCGCCGACGGCGATGATTATCGTCGAAGCGCGCATGCGCCCCCGTTCGCGCGCCCGCCGGAAACCCGTGACGGCCGCTCCGTGCCGACCGTCGGAGGCGGCGTGCGGCGGAGATTCCATCGGTCCGTCCGACACAAAAATATTCACCCGGGCCGCGCTATCTGACGGACATGGACGAGGAACGGCGGCGCCTCGCACTCGGCGTCGGCTTCGTCGTGTTCGGCCTCGCGGCCGTCGCGCAGGCCGTACTCACGGACGACGCGCAGACGTGGTCGGTCGCGTGGTGGGCGACCCTCGTCGGCGGGTCGGTGTCGGCCGTCGCCGGCGCGTTCGCGGCCCGGCACCCCGGGTGGGTCGGCGGCGACGACGGCGACGACCGCCCCCTGACGTTCTGGACTGCCATCGCGGGCATCCTGCTCTACCTCGCCGGGTCGGTGGTGGTGCTCCTGTGACGCCCGCCGACCGCGGGTCCGCGGAGACGACGCCCGGCGACCGGTGGACCCGCGCGGGGCGGCGACGGGTCACACCCGGCGGAAGTCGCCGAGGCGCGTGCCGTCGAGCAGGTACGCGTCGGCCCGTTCGAACGCCGCGGGCAGGAACGGCGCGAGGAACTCCTGTCCCTCGACGTTGACCCACGTCCCGCCGGAGCGGTCGTTGAACGCGGGGAACACCACGAGTTCGGGGTCGTTCCAGTCGAGCGACGACGGGGACACCCCGAACTGCTCGGCGAACGGGTCGGGGCGCATCGGCCCCCGGAGCCACGCGCGTTCGACGCGGCTCCCCCCCACCTCGTCGGTGAGGCGGACCGTCGGGTGCTCGTGGCCGACGCAGACCACGTCCGCGCCGAGGACGCGCCGGGCGGGCCACGTGTGGCCGTGGGCGAACCCCGCGTCGCCGACGCGGACCCCCTCCGCGGGCGTCACGTCGAGGCGGCCCTCGAACGCCTCCGCCACGCCGCCGTCGTGGTTGCCCCGCACCAGCGTCACCGGCGCGCGGTCGGTCACCGCGTCGAGGAGGGCGTCGAGTTCCTCGCTCTCGTCGCCCTCCGGACGGGCGATGCGGTGGACCAGGTCGCCGAGCACCACCACGCGGTCGGGCGCGGTGCCGTCGACCAGCGAGAGCAGTCGCTCGCGCCGTCGGTCGGCGTCCGAGGCGAGTTCGACGCCGCGTTCGTAGCGGAGGCCGGCCTCGATGCCGGCGTGGTAGTCGGCGACGACGAGCAGACGGTCCGACCCCGCGGGGGCGTCGACGGGTTCGACCGTCGCCGCCGGTTCGCCGGGTATCGGCTCGACCCGGGCCATCGGGTCAGATGGCCTTGAGTCGCCCCTCGGCGGGTTCGTAGCACTGGCCGTTCATGAGGGCGTCGTCAATGGCGTCCTCGGCCTCGCCGGGGTCGACGCCGTACTCGTCGACCACGGCGGCCACGACGGCCTCGCGGTCCGCGCCGTCGCCGTCGTCGATGTCGTCCATCGCGTCCACCACGGCGTCCTCTAAGTCCACGTCCGCCGCGGCGGCCTCCTCGTCGGCGTCTGCCTCCGCCGTCGCGGGTTCGGCGGACTCGGACTCAGATTCGGACTCCGTCGACTCGTCGGCCCCGGCCGCAGTCGCCTCGTCGGCGGGTTCGGACTCGTCGGCCGCGCCCGTGCCGGCCTCGGTCTCCGACGCCTCGGTCGCGTCGGTCTCCGTCCCCGCGGGTTCGGTCTCGGCCATCTCCTCCATCTGGGTGGGGGCCGCCGTCTCGGCGGTCCCGGTTCCGGACTCGGACTCCGACTCCGACTCGGCCTCGGTCGCGGCCGGGTCGCCGCTCTCGGCTTCCGCGGCCGGGGTCTCGATGTCGGCCTCGCCCGGGGCGTCGACCTCCGTCCCGGTGGAGAAGTCCGTACCGAACTCCTCCTCTATCTCGCGTCGCTCTTCCTCGTCGAACTCGTACATCTCCGCCTCGTCGACGCCGGCGGGCGACCCTTCGCCCTCGGCCTCGGCCTCGGCCTCAGCCGACGCGTCCGCGCCGGCACCGGCGTCGGTCGACGCGGCGGACGCCGCCGTCTCGTCCGACTCGGCGGCCGCGGTCGTCTCGTCGCCCCCGCCCACGTCCTCGAATTCGCCGAGGCCGCCGGCGTCGGCGTCGGCGTCTGCCTCCGCCGTCGCGAGTTCGGACTCGGGTTCGGGTTCGGTCGCCGCCGCCTCGGCCGTCGGGGACTCGTCGGCCCCGGCCGCAGTCGCCTCGTCGGCGGGTTCGGACTCGGACTCGTCGGCCGCGCCCGTGCCGGCCTCGGTCTCCGGCGTCTCGGTCGCGTCGGTCTCCGTCCCCGCGGGTTCGGTCTCGGCCATCTCCTCCATCTGGGTGGGGGCCGCCGTCTCGGCGGTCCCGGTCCCGGATTCCGACTCGGTCGCGGCGTCGTCACCCTCGACCGCCGCGCCTGCGGTGTCGGTGTCCGCCTCCGCGGTTTCGGTCGTCGTCTCGGGGGTCGCCTCCGTCGTCTCGGGTTCCGTACCGTCGGTCGCCGGCGACGCCGTCACCGCGGCGACGCCCGAGGCGTCGGCCGGGAGCGGACCGAGTTCGGCCTCGCCGCCCTCGTCGGGCGCGAGGTCGAGCGACCGGACCTGCTCTCGGTCGCCCGCCACGACTTCGAGGGCGTCTACCGCGAGGCCGCGGACGGCGTCGAGGTACGCCGTCGTCGTGCCGTAGTGGTCGATGGCGAGCGAGATGCCCGACGCGAGCGACGGGTCGACGCCGCGGGCCGTCAGGGCCTCGCGGAGGTCGTCGCCGCGTTCGTCCATGGCGAGGGCGTCCGCGAACGTGGCGACCCGGCGCAGGGTGGCCTCGGCGGCCGACACCACCCACCGGTCGCGCGTGTCGGCGTCGACGGCGTTCACGCTCTCCGGCCGGACCGAGGTGTAGATGTGGTCGGAGTCCTCGGGTTGGAAGGTGCGGGCCTTGCCGGCGAGAGCGACGAACTCCGGCGT
The DNA here is from genome assembly GCA_046097085.1 of Haloferacaceae archaeon 50. GTDB lineage: Archaea > Halobacteriota > Halobacteria > Halobacteriales > Haloferacaceae. The sequence goes on from CP175567.1 coordinate 1,963,664, forward strand.
CCCGGTGTTCTCCAAGAACGCCACGGCGTCCGGTTGGTACTGGCCGGCGTAGGCCACGAACGCGCCCGTGGGGTCGACAAAGCGCGCCCGGAGTACGTCCTCGTTCACGCTCTCGACCTCCGTCAGCACGCCCACGGCGAACAGGCGGTTGACCCGCGCGCCGGTGGGCGTGACCACGTAGTTGGGCGCTCGCTCCTCGTCGCTCTCGGAGTGGTCGAGGGTGGCGTCGTCGTACTCCGCCGCGAACAGGCGGTAGGCTATCTCGCGCTGGCCGGGGCCGGAGTCGGAGTTGGAGCTCATTCGTCCACCTCCGTCTCCGCGGCGGCGTCGTCCGTCCCGAGTCCGTCGAGCACCGACCGGGCGCGCGCGGCCGGGTCGTCCGCGCTCTCCTCGAACTCCTCGGCGTCGAGGTTCGCGCCGTACTCGTCGACCGAGAGGTTCCCGCGGACGCGGAACTCGCGGCCGGCGAGTTTCTCGCGGATGGCGTCGGCCACCACCTCGCGGTCCATGGCCTCGCGGGCGGCCTCACGGGCCTCGTCGATGCCGGCGCCGTACACCTCGACCGTCAGGTCGTGTCCGAGGACGGCCGTGACGGTGCCGGTGCCGTCGTCGAGGATGGCCTTCACGCGCAGGTCGTCCTCGCCGTCGACGTCGCCGTGGACGCGGCACTGGCCGTTCTGGATGACGCGCCCGCACTCGGGACAGCGCTCGATGAGGCCGGACCCGTCGCGCACCTCCAGCACCGTGCCCGAGACCTCCACGTCGAACATCCCGCCGGAGTCGACCGCCTCGCGGAGCGACACCCGCGGCGCGGACTCGGTGACCTGCACCTCGCGGTCGAGTGGCGTCACGGTCGTGAACTCGGAGAGGTTGACCTGCGGCACGCCGCGGTACTCCCGGACGTACACGTCCTCGATCCGGAGGCTCGCGCCCTCGGTCAGCGACTCCCGGGCCTCCCAGTCGGTGAAGGGGAGGCGGGCCGTCTCGTCGCCGAGGACGCCCGACCGGATGGTCGTCTCGCCGTCCCGGCCGTCGATGGTCCGTTCCTCGACGTCAAGTACGCTGACTTCGAGGTTGCGTCCCCGGTCGCCGGACTCAAGGTCGATGAGGTCGGCCTCGCCGCCCACCTCGTCGTCGAACGGCGTCGAGAGGGGTTCGGACTCCATCGCCACGGTGGAACTGCTCCCGACGTTGAGTTCGGGTTCGCCCTCCCACTCGCGCACGCCGGCGTTGCCGACGGTGACGGTGTCGCCGGGTTCGAAGCCGAAGTCCTGCCACGCCGTGTAGGATATCTTCCCGGTCTCGTCGGCGAGTTCACCCTCGCGGATGGTCTGGTTCTCGCCCTGATACCGGATGGAGCGTGTCCCCACCGTCAGCGCGCGCACGGTGACGGTCACGTTGCCGCTCTCGGGCGTGATGTCGGCCACGTCGACGGACTCGGGCGTCGCGTCGCCGCCGGAGCTACCGCCGTGCTTCCGGCGTACGCTCTGTTTGGCCTCGTCGATGGGCACGCTGTACTGGACTAGCTTTTCGAGGTCCGCTTTGACCTCCTCCTTGTCTGCGCCGAGGGCGGAGGCGAGCTCCTCGGCATGGTCGTCTAACTGCATCACGTACGAGTTGGCGCCCCCCGGTATAAAAAGACACGCCGCGCGGTCGAGGCGACGTCCGGTCGGCGTCCGACTCCGTCGGCGACGACGGGTGCCGTACGCAACCTCGGAGGGCTCTGGCCACAGCTTTCCGGGGTTCGACGGAGTCGGACGCCGGCAGACTATCGGCACTCGATGGAACGCTACTCGACCGACTTCGCTCGATTGTGGAAGTCGCCGCCGCACTCTTCACACTCGCCGGGGTTCGTCTCCGCCGTGACTATCCTCCCGCACTGAAGGCACTCGTACGCGGACGATATCTCCGAGGTGTCGTCTTCAACGTCCTGACCGTGTGGCATGCTTTCATCGTTGAACCTAGATGTAAATAAGAACTGTGCGTGGTGTCGTCGGCACGGGCGGCGGGCGTCTCCGGGGAGGGACCAAGCTACGGACCACACCGCCGATAGCGACGAGACGTTCGGCCGGACCGGCAGATAGTATAAGTGACCCGCGCTCGAAGCCGGCAGCATGGCAGACGCCGACACCGACGACGAGACGTTCACGATGACGGTCCGCGAGGACGAGACGGAACTCGTCGTGGAGGGAACCCGGGACGCCGCCGTCGTCGTGCGGTCGGCGTCGGGCGAGCAGATATACCTCCCGCCGGAGAACTTCAGTCGGTCCCGGTCCGACGACAGCCCCTACCAGTCGGCGAGAGACGACAGCCCCTATCAGTCCGCGCGCGACGACAGCCCCTACCAGTCGGCGAGAGACGACAGCCCGTACCAGTCCGCGCGCGGCGGCGGGAGCAAGCGCGTCGGAATGACGCCCACGGCCGACGGGTTCCGCATCGTCCACCCCGAACCGGTCACGGACGCGCGCATCCTGCGGTAGTCGGAGCGCTCGACGTCGTCGGCACCGTCGGCGCGGGTCGCGCGCCGAGTCAGACGATTCGCTCGTAGACCTCGATGGTCTCTTCGACCACCTGCTCCCACGTGTACGGTTCGTACTCGGGGTCGCCCTCCATCGACAGGGCGCGGTCGATGCCGGCGGCGATGGAGTCCGAGTCCGGTTCTATCTCGATGACGCAGTCCTCGGGCAGCACCTCGGCCGCGCCGCTCTCGGTGGCGACGACGCGGGTGCCGGCCGAGAGCGCCTCGACGATGGTGATGCCGAACGGTTCGGACAGCGACGGCGAGACGAACGCGTCGGCGGAGGCGTAGTAGTCGCCGAGGTCCTCCTCCGGGATGTAGCCCACGAACTCCACCCGGTCCTCGACGCCGAGGAGTTCGACGAACCGCTTCAACTGGTCGGTGAGGTGGCCCTTGCCGCCCACGACGAGCGTCACGTCGTCGCGGCGGAGTTTGTCCATGGCGTAGATGAGGTGGGTGATGCCCTTCTGGTCGGTGTGACGGCCCACGAAGAACACCATCTTCCCCTCGATGCCGAGTTCCTCCTTGTAGTCGCGCCCGGTGAGTTCCACCTCGGAGAACCCGTTGTAGACCACCTCCGCCTCGCCGCCGTACTCCTCCTGTATCTTGCGCGCGAGGAGTTCGCTGACCGCGAGCAGGTGGTCCGCGCGCTGGACGTTGCGGCGTTCGGTCTCGACCTCGCGCTGGGGCGGGTCGATGTTGCGGTCCGAGGAGAGCGAGTGGAACGTGGTGAGCCACGTCACGTCGGCGTTCTGCTTGGCGCGCGACCCCGGGCCGTAGCCGAACCAGTCGTGGGTGTGGACGATGTCGGCGTCGTCCGCCCGCTGGGCGAACTCCGAGGAGAGTCGCCCGATGCGCGTGATGATGTCGCCGTCGCCGGTCGGTACGCCCACGATGCCCTCCCGGTCGTCCGGGGCGTACTCGGCGGGTAAGACGAGTTCCACGTCGACCCCCTCCTCGCGCAGACCGTCGAACAGTTCTCCGACGTGCGTGTCGAGCCCACCCGTCACGTTCGGCGGAAACCCCCACCCCAACATCAACACTTTCGGCGGCATGGTGGGCGTATACCGGGGGTCGGTATTTAATTCCTCCCGCCCGCCGAACGGGCCCCTCGGCCGTCTGACCGCCGCGCGGTCCCCCGGCGGGTTGCACCGACCGTAAGGCGTTTTCCCGGGCGCGGCGTCGCCTCGCGTATGGACGTGGTCGTCAACGCCGCCGCCAGCGCCGACGGCAAACTCTCCTCGCGCCGGCGCGAGCAGATACCCATCAGCGGCCCCGACGACTTCGACCGGGTCGACCGCGTGCGCGCGTCCGCGGACGCGGTGCTCGTGGGCGTCGGCACCGTCCTCGCGGACGACCCCCACCTGACGCTCGACGTGGAGGACCGGCGGGTCCAGCGACTCCGCGGCGGGCGACCCGGCAACCCCGCGCGCGTCGTGGCCGACTCACGCGCCCGCACGCCCGCCGACGCCCGCGTCCTCGACGACGAGGCGACCACGTACGTCCTCGTAAGCGAGGCGGCCCCCGAGGAGCGCCGCGCGACGCTGCGCGACGCGGGCGCGGAACTCGTCGTCGCCGGCGAGTCGCGGGTCGACCTCCGGGCTGCGTTCGAGACGCTCGAAGCCGAGGGGGTCGACCGCCTGATGGCGGAGGGCGGCGGCGAACTCATCTTCTCGCTGTTCGAGGCCGGTCTGGTGGACGAACTCTCGGTGTACGTCGGGTCGAAGATAATCGGCGGGCGGGACGCCCCCACCCTCGCGGACGGCGAGGGGTTCGTCGAGGGGTTCACGGAACTCGACCTCCGGTCGGTCGAACGCGTCGACGACGGCGTGTTGCTGGAGTACGACGTGGCGTGAGCGTCGCCCGCCGCGCGACGGCCGCTACTGTTGGTGTGCCTGCCGGTCGTCGACGGCAGTCCGGTGGGTGCAGGCGTGTTCGCGCCCGCCGAGTCTGACCGTCGTCGCGACCGACGCGGGCGCGACGGCGGCCACCTCCGCCACGGTGGCGTCGGGTTCGGAGACGGCGTTCCCGTCGCGGTCGTACGTGGTCGTGAGGAACGCAGACACCGCGAGGTCGCCGCCGTCGTCACCGTCGCCGTCGTCGCCCGACGACTCGACGCCGACGCCGAGACCCGCCACCGACCCGAGGCGCTTCTCTATCGCGCTTCGGACCGACTCGGCGGCGACGCTCGCACACTCCGCCTCGGCCCACCGCTCGAACGGTAGCCACTCGTAGACGGGTTCGCTCGTCGGCGGTTCGGACCCGTTCGCGACCGCCTCGTGGTTCGTGTGGCGGTACGCCGCGACGACGCGCACCGCGTCGCGCGAGGCGTCGTAGCGAAGGTCCGGGTCGACCACGCTCCGCGTGACGGCGACGTTCGCGCCCCGCGCCGGTCGCGCCGGGGCGTCCGTCGAGGCGGGGGACGCGTCGCCGCCGGAGTTCGTCGCCGTCTCCGCCGACGCGCTCTCGCCACCGCCGGTCCGCGCCGCGCCGACGCCGTCCGCGGCGGACGCGTCGCCGAGACACCCGGCCGCGACGAGGGACCCGACGACGGCCGCCGCGCGGACGAGAAGCGTGCGTCTGGGAGGCATAATGCCCGTGTCGGGGGTCCGAGGATAAGTCTTCCCCCCCGGTTACCGGACGTGATTCTCATCAACGTTCGTCGGTTATGCGCGTCCCCGGCAGACCGACTCAATAGTTAAGGGGGTCGCGCGATAAATCGGTTCCATGAGTAGCCCCGAAGCGGCAGCCGGCGAACCCGTCCACGTCGAGAGCGAAGACCACATGCAGGAACTCGTCGAGGAGAACGACGTCGTCCTCGTCGACTACTACGCCGACTGGTGCGGTCCGTGCAAGATGCTCGAACCCACCGTCGAGGAGATAGCGGCCGAGTCCGACGCCGCGGTGCTCAAAGTCGACATCGACGAACTGCAGGACCTCGCCCAGAGTCGCGGCATCCAGTCGGTCCCCACGCTGGAGTTCTACGCGAACGGCGAACAGGCGGAGCGAGTCGTCGGCGTCCAGCAGAAAGAGGACCTGCTGGAGGTCATCGAGGAACTCTCGAACTGAGGCGACGCGACGGCAGTTCGACCCGTCTCGTTCTCACCGTTTCGACCGACCGATAGCGCCCGCGCCGCACCGCCCCGCACCGCCTCGCTAGCGCGGGCGGCGTCTCCCCCATCGGGAGGGCTTTTAACGACGGGGGTGGTACGTCGTGGTATGATTTCGCTCGACGAGGCAGTGACGGCGCGCCTCGAGTCTCACGGCGCACGGTTCGAGGTGTTGGTCGACCCGGACGCGGCCCTCGCGATGAAACGCGGCGAGTTCGAGGGCGACCTCGAAGACGTCATCGCGGCCGAGGACGTGTTCGAGAACGCCTCGCGCGGCGACCGACCGGCCGAGGAGGACCTCGAAGAGGTGTTCGGCACGACCGACCCGATGGAGATAATCCCGCAGGTCATCGAGGAGGGCGAGATACAGATAACGGCCGAGCAGCGCCGCGAGATGCAAGAGCAGAAGCGCAAGCAGTTGATAAACCGCATCACGCGCAACGCGGTCAACCCGCAGATGGACGACGCGCCCCACCCGCCGGACCGCATCGAGCGAGCGCTGGAGGAGGCCGGGTTCAAGGTCGACCCCATGGAACCCGTCGAGACGCAGGTGGACGAGGCGCTGGACGCCCTCCGGCCCGTCATCCCCATCCGGTTCGCGGAGGTCACCATCGCCGTACAGGTCCCCCCCGAGTACGCGGGCAAGACCCAGAACGAGGTGCGCGGGTTCGGCGAACTCGAACGCGAGGAGTGGCAGAGCGACGGGTCGTGGGTCGGCGTGCTGACGTTCCCCGCGGGGATGCAGAACGACTTCTACGACCTCGTGAACGGCCTCACGAGCGGCGAGGCCGAGACGCGAGTCATCAAGGACAAAGACGAAATCGGAACGCGGTAGGACGGCCGCGGCGGCGGTGCGCCGGTACGACGGTGCGGCGGTTCGGTAACTGACTATCCCTTCTTGAAGCCGACGAGGAATCCGCCGGTGAAGCCTGCGGAGACGGAGAGCGTCGAGAGGATAGTCATGAGCCAGTCGGGCGGCGCGCCGGTCGCCGCGGACTGTGCCGGCGTCAGGAGCCCCTGCGTGAGTCGTTCCCAGTCGACCGAGAGGATGCCCCGGGCTTCGAGGAACTTGAACAGGGCGAGTTCGAGACCGACGAGGACGGCGATTATCTTCGCCACCTTCTTGGCCGCGAACCCGACGATACCCCCCACCACGGCCCCGGAGCCGAACTCCAGACCGAGCTGTTGGAGCTGTATCTCTACCATGTCGTGGCCTGCGCGAGTTCGGAGTATATACTTTGTGCTGAAATGGATACAGTCTCGTGGAAACACACGTTCGGACGTGATTGGACGCCGACGACCGGTCGCCGACTCGGCGCGAACGTTGAAGGTGAGCGGTCCCGTAGCACGCGCATGGACACGGAGGTGACGGACCGCCATCTCTGAACGCGTTCGGCCGACGGACCGACCCGCGTTTAAGTGGATAGAGCACCTAGGTCCGGAGGTACAAGTGCAGGCTCGAAACGACACGTCCGCCGCCGCGTCACGGCGGGAGGTGACCGTATGAGCGACGATACGGGCACCCGCGCCGTCGTCGCCAAGCGCGTCGACGCGGGCACGGCGGACCTCACAGAGATAACGGACCTCGCCGAGGCGGCGGGCTACGAAGTGGTCGACAGTCTCACGCAGACCCGCAAGGAGGACGCCGCGTTCCACTTCGGCGAGGGGAAGGTGGACGAACTCGCTGACCGCGTGCGCCGGGCGGACGCCGCCGCGGTCATCGTGGACAACCGACTGGGTCCCTACCAGACCTACAACATCGGGGGGAAACTCCCCGACGGGGTCGAGGTGATAGACCGATTCACGCTCATCCTCGAGATATTCGGCCAGCGCGCCCAGACCCGCAAGGCCCAGTTGCAGGTCGAACTCGCCGAACTCAGGTACGAACTCCCGCGCGCGGAGGCCAAGACCAGCCTCGCCAAGCGCGACGAGCGACCGGGGTTCATGGGCCTCGGCGAGTACGACGAGAGCCGCGAACAGGACATCAAGGCGCAGATAGCCCGCATCAAGGACGAACTGGAGTCCATCGCCGAGAAGGAGGAGACGCGGCGCGAACAGCGCCGCGAGTCGGGGTTCGACCTCGTGGCGCTGGCCGGCTACACCAACGCCGGCAAGTCCACGCTGATGCGCCGTCTCGCCGAGGACCTCGACGTGGGCCAGAACGAGGACCTCCACCCGGACCTCGACCCGACCGCGGAGTCGGAGAACCGCCTGTTCACGACGCTCGGTACGACCACCCGCCGCGCCGACACGGGCACGCGCGACGTGCTCCTGACCGACACGGTCGGGTTCATCTCGGACCTCCCCCACTGGCTGGTGGAATCGTTCAAGTCCACCCTCGACTCGGTGTACCGCGCGGACCTCGTGTTGCTCGTGGTGGACGCCTCGGAGCCCGTCGAGGAGATGCGCGAGAAGCTCGTCACCTCCCACGACACGCTCTACGAGCGAAACGAGGCCCCCATCGTGACGGTGCTGAACAAGGTCGACCGGGTGGACGACGAGGAATTGGGGCGCAAGATGGACGCCCTCTCGGCGCTCGCCCCCGACCCGGTGGCGGTGTCGGGGTTGACCGGCGAGAACGTCGGGGCGCTCTGCGACCGCATCGAGGCCGAACTCCCCGACTGGGAGCACGAACGGCTCCTGCTTCCGCTGACCGACGACACCATGAGCGTCGTGTCGTGGCTCCACGAGGAGTCCCACGTCGAACGCGAGGAGTACGAGGGCGACCACGTCCTCGTCGAGTTCGAGGCGCGGCCGTCGGTGGTCGAACGGGCGCGCGCGAAGGCGGCCGACCTCTCCGCGCCCGAGGCCTGACAGCGCGTCGGGCCACCGGCCGCCGTCGCCCCGCGAGACGCCGGTTAGCTCCGCCTTAAAACCCGTCTACCAACCGTGTAATAAGGACTCCGGAGAGTCACCTCCGAGGCGATGGACGACAGAATCTCGCGGCGGCGCGTCGTGCGAGCGTCGGGCGTCGCGGCGCTGGCGGCGCTCGCCGGGTGCGGCGGTGACGGGTCGAACGGGACAGAGACGACGACGGGCGGCGGGACGGGAACCCCCGGCGGCGGCGAGACGACCGCCGGGACGGAGACGGCCGGAACCGAGACCGGTACCGCGGAGACCGAGACGGCCGAAACCGAAACCGAGACGGCTGAAACCGAGACGGCCGAGACCGAGACGGAGACCGCGGCCGACGAGAGTACGACGCCCCACGGGAGCCTCCACGCCCACGGGTCGATGGTGGTGGAGATAAACGGCGAGACGTACACGCTGGCCGACGAACCGCGGAACCACGAGTCGAACACGGGCGACCCCAACTTCCACTTCCACGAGGGAAGCGACCAGTACCACCTCCACGCCGAGGGCGTGACGCTCGACTACGCGCTCGATTCACTCCCGCAGATGGAGGCGTCGGCAGAGACGTTCGAGTTCCGCGGGCACACCTACGACGCGAGCGACGCCGACACGCAGGTGCGCTACGTCGCGGGGGGCGACGCGGTCGACCTGAACTACACCATCCCGGAGTCGGCGCCGGAACTCCGCGTCGTCGTCGAGACGGACGCTGCGACGCCGACGCCGGAGACGGCGACCACGACGAGTTCCTGACGGCGTCGCGCCGACGGGCGACGCGACTACTGCGTGGCTTCTACTCCCGCCGGCGGAGGGCGACGGCGGCCGCCAACACCGCGGCCAGCGCTGCGAGGACGCCGAACCCGGGGAACGACCGCGTGGTCGTCTCCGTCGCGTCCGCGTCGGCGGTCGTCGTACCCGACGGCCCCGCGGTCGTCGTCTCGTCGCCGGCGGCGGCCGTCGTCGTGGCGGGCGCGGTCGTCGTCGTCGTCACGTCCGCACCGGCGGTCCCGACAGCGAACACCGAGAATCCCGGCGTGTCGGCCTCGTAGACGCCGTTTCCGAGGTGCCGGGTGTCGAGTTCGCGCCACTCGCCGTCGTGGTGCCGGTAGAGGCGGACCGCGCTCGGGTCGACGCCGAGTTCGTCGAGTCGGGCCGACGAGACGCCGAACCGGAACGTGCCCGCGTCGAGGGGCGCGTCGTCGGCGTGAGCCACCTCCACGTAGCCGAGCGCCGGGCCGCGGTCAAGGGCGGGCGTCGCCGCCGGCGGGGCGTCGCTCGCCGACACGTCGACGCTCACCGACTCGGCGTCGGCCCCGACGGTGAACGAGAGGTCGGACACCGAGACGTTCTCGGTCCTCACGGCGTCGTCGAAGTTCGCGCGCACCGTCTCACCGGCCCGGAGGTTCGCCGCGGAGACGGACGCGCCCCGGTCGGTCGCGGACGCGACTGCACTTCCGAACCCGGTCGTCGACGAGTCGAGGTCGTCGTCGGACGACGAGGACGACCCGGCGGACGATGACGAACCAGTGGACCCGGAGGACACCGTGAGCGACGCCGACCCGCCGTCGGGGTCGGCCGGCGACACGTCGACCGTACCCTTCGAGTAGCCCACATCGAACCCGATGTCGACGCTCCCGTCGGCGTTCGTCGTCGGGTTCAGCGACCGCGCGCTCCCCTCGTAGGTCGCGTCGAGGTCGGCGGCGTCGACGCCCCACTCGTCGACGAGCGGTTTCGGGAGGGTCGCCTCGTACCGCCCGGTGTTCACCGTCCCGTCGACGGTCTGGTGGGGCGCGGCGAGGTCTATCTGCAGGTGGGGCGTCCCGTCACTGTCGGTGGTGTACCGCGGGAACGAGAACGTCTGGGCGTCCGTCGCCACCGTCATGCCGGAGAGGTTCTCGTTCGTCAGCGACGCGTCCGGCACGAACGCGAGCGAGAACATCGGCTCGAACGACGTGTCGGCGCGGTCCTCGCTCTCGGAGAGCGAGTCCCACTCGTCGATGGACGGAGCGCCCTCCATGAACTGCGACTCGGTCGGTTCGCCCGTCACCTCGACCCGGTAGTGGTCGGACTCGTTCGTGACCGTCCACGAGACGTTCTCCGCGGTGGCGACCAGCGCCCCGGGGTCGTACGAGTGGTCGACCTCGAGCACCACCTTCACGCGCGAGTCGTTAGTGAGTCCCGTGCCGTTCAGGTCCTGCACCCACGCACTCTCGGGGCTACTGTTCCGGAGGCCGAACTGCAGCAGACCGTTCGGCGAGGAGGGGTCGGTCGTCGAGAGGTCGAGTGCGGTCTCGTTCGTCGGACCGCTCACGACGGAGTAGGACGCGACCCGCGCCAGCGGGGCGAGTTGCACCGCCGTCGACGACTCGTCGTTCACGGTCAGCGACCGCGTCCCGGTGGCGGCCGACCCGGGGTAGGTGAACGTCACGTCGTAGCTCCGCTCGGCGTTCGCGTCGACCGTGACGGTGCGGTCCCCGACCGGCCGGAGCGCGTTCGACCCGCCGTAGACGCGCAGGGCGACCTCCTCCGCGTCCAACCCGGTGTTGTTCACGGTCACCGTCGCGCCGTAGGTGTTCGACCTGACGAGGTCGGTCGCGTTCACCGTGTACTCCGTCACCCGCGAGTCGCCCGTCACGTTCACGTACGAGACGTTCGACTCGACGGGGAAGCCCGTCGAGTCGTTCACCAGCGCCGCCCGGACGCGGAACTCGCCGACGGCCGACGCGGCGCTCGCCGGCACCGTGAGGGTCGCCGTCCCCGACGGCTCCGAGAGGGACGTGTGGTCGAGTAGGCCGTCCGGACCGCTGAGCGTGAGGTTTGCGTCCGCGAGGTCGACCCGTCCAGTGTCGTACGTGACGGTCACGTCGGCGCTCGTCCCGGCGGTCGTGGAGACGTTCGGGACCGAGACGGACGCCGGCGGGGTGTTCACCCACACCGACCGCGACGGCTCGTCGTTGAGCGTGAGGTTCCACGACGACTCCGCGTAGGAGCGGGGGTAGCTGACGCGGAGGCTTATCTGCTTAGTCGTGTCGCCCGTGAGCGTGTACTCGGTACGATTGAGCGCCGCCGTCGACCCGTCGGCCGCGTACACCGTGGCGTTGTACGTGGCTTGCGTCGACCCGGTGTTGTTCAGCGTCGCGTCGACCGTGAACGTCTCGCCGGCGTCGACCGTCGTCTTCGAGACGGAGTACGACTCGACGGTGACGTTGGTGTTCGACCCGACCACCGTCACGTTCGAGGCGGCCGTATCGCCCGTCGACGTGTCGTACACGCTCACGTTCACACGGCGCGCTCCACCGCCGGCCCACGCCGGGAGCGTCAGGTTAGCCCTTCCCTCGGCCGTGCTCACGGTGGTGTTGCTGTCGAGCACGCCCGTGTGGTCGGAGACGTTCACGCCCACGTCCGTCCCGCCTACCACGCCGGTGACGTTGTACGCCGCCGTGACGTTGGTCGTCTCGCCCGGCGTCTGCGTCTCCGCCGTGACGTTCACCGCCGGCGCGTCCGACGGCACCGTCGGCGCCGCCGCCGCCAGCGGGACCCCCCCGACGGCGCTCACTACCAGAATTACAGTCAGTACTACTGCCACACCGCGTCGTCTGTGCCCGGTCATCCCTCGTACGCGTGTACAGAAAGTTGAAGAACCTTCTTCGCCAGCTATCAGTCTCGATAATCGGATGGAACGCCGCAGAGTGTTCTCGTTGCTTCGAGAACGGGTAGCGACGCGTCCGAGGGACGGTGCGCGGCCTCAGTCGAGACGCCGCTTCTCCTTCTCGACCACGCGGACGTCGGAGACGGCCGTGTCCGGGTACTGCCCGTCCTCGGTCTTCTCAGCGGCCTTCACCATGTCCCACACGACGCCGAGACCGGTGGTGACGCCCTGTAGCGCCTCCATCTCGCACCCGGTCTTGCCCGTCGTCTCGACGGCCACCGTGAGCACCACGCGGTCGTCGCGCACGTCGAACTCGGTGTCGACGTTGGTGATGGGTATCTGGTGGCACATCGGAATCGTCTCCCACGTGTGCTTGACCGCCTGCACCGCGCCGACGCGGGCGGTGGCCAGCACGTCGCCTTTCTCCACGTCGTCGGCGCGGACGGCCTCGACCGTCGACGGCCGGAGGCGAATCTCGCCGCGCGCGACGGCGCGGCGGGCGGTGTCGGGTTTGTCGCCCACGTCCACCATCTGCACGTCGCCCGACTCGTCGGTGTGAGTCAGGTCGTCGCGGGCGTCCCCGTTCCCGTCGTTCACGCGTCCTCACCCCACAGGGCCCGCGGAATCGCTTCGAGCAGGTCCGACGCGAGGAGGCCCTCGCCGCGGTACTCCTCCAAGAGTTCGGCCGCGCGGCCGTTGACGTAGGGGCCGGCGCAGGCGGCGTCGAACGGGTCCTGGGTGCCGAGGAGGCCGGCGACGATGCCGGCGAGGGTGTCGCCCGTGCCGCCCACCGTCATCCCGGTGGTGCCGGCGCGCACGACCCGCGTCTCCTCGCCGTTCGAGACGACGTCCTCCTCCGCTTTCGCCACCACGACGTGGCCGAGGTCCGCGGCGAACGACTCGATGTCGTCGAGCGAGTCCCGGAGCGGACCCTCTATCTCGGGGCCGCCCATCTTCCCGAGTTCCCGCCGGTTGGGCGTGCAGACGAGGGTGGCGTCGGTGTCCACCTCCGGCACGACGGGGAGGGCGTCGGCGTCGACGACGGCCTCCCCCTCGAACGCCTCCAAGAACTGCCGCGCGGCCGCCAGCGTGTCGTCGGCGTTGCCCAGTCCCGGCCCGAGAACCACCACGTCGTCGTAGTCGTGGGCCGTCTCCACGAGGCCGTCCACCTGTTCGGGGGTGAGGTGGTCGCCCTCGTAGTCCTGCACGATGAGGTCCTCGGCGTAGCCCTGAATCCCGCCGGCCACCTTCTCCGGCGCGGCCACGAACGAGAGGTCGGCCCCCGCGCGGAGGGCGGCCTGCGCCGCGAGGGCGGGCGCGCCGGTGTACGGCCCGCCGCCGACGACGAACACGCGCGAGTCGCTGCCGCGGACGCCCTCCCGGACCGACAGGAGGTCGCCCGGCCCCACGAACGTCTCCGCGGCCTCGGGGATGCCGATGTCGGCGACGGTCACCTCGGCGTCGAGTTCGGACAGGCCGGGCTTGTCGTCGTGGAACGTCACCACCCGGTCGGCGTCGACGGCGACGCCCTCGGCCTCGCCGGTGTCAGCGTCCACGCCCGAGGGCACGTCCACCGCGACCACCGTCGCGTCCGACTCGTTCACCGCCCGCGCCGCCGACGCCTCGGGTTCGCGTAGCGCGCCGGACACGCCCGTGCCGAGCATCGCGTCGACCACCACGTCGGGGTCGCCGAGGTCGAGGGCGGCCGAGTCCCTCACCTCGCGGGCGTCGTACTCCGCGCGTTCGAGCGCCGCCCAGTTCTCGCGCGCGATGTCGGTCGAGAGGGTCTCGGCCCGCCCGAGGAGGTAGACCGTCGCGTCGTAGTCGTCGAGGAAGCGGACGGCCACGAACGCGTCGCCGCCGTTGTTGCCCCGGCCGGCCACGACGGCCACCGACGCGCCGGGGTCGGCGACGTCGCGGACGGCGGCCGCGACGGCGTTGCCGGACGACTCCATCAACTGCTTGCGGGGAACCCCCAGCGCCTCGGCGTTCTCGTCCACGGCGGCCATCCTGTCTGCGGTTATCATGTCGGCGGTGAGTTGTGGGGCGCGGGCGTTAATCCTTGTTACACGCGCCCGAACGGGCGGCGGGCCTCGCTCTCGGACGACGGGCGACGACCGACGGCGACGACCGATTGCCGCCGTCGGGTCGCGCGACCGGTCGGTCAGTATCCGACGCCGGTGTAGGTGTGAATCGCCGCCCCCTCCTCCAGTTCGTCGACGAGGGCCACCGCGAAGTCCTCCATCGAGACGTAGCTGTCGCCGTCCTCGTCGGCGACCAGTTCTCCCTCGGCCGTCCGGTACTCGCCGGTCCGCTCGCCGGGTTCGATGAGCGCGGCCGGCGCGAGGTACGTCCACTCGACGTCCTCGACGTCTTCGAGGACGCCGAACGCGTCGATGGCGGCGCGGGCGACCGGCTCCCACTCCTCGGGGAACTCTTCGGTGTCGACGAGCCTCGTGTCCGGGGCGACTTCGAGTCCGCCCGCGCCGCCGGTCCAGACGAGTCGGTCGACCGACGCGCGCCGCAGGCCCTCGACCGCCGCCCGCATCATCTCCACGAGGACGTCCGGGTCCTCCTCTCCGGACGGGCCGAGCGTCGAGACGACGGCGTCGTGGCCGGCCGCCAACTTCGCCACGTCGTCGGCGTCGGTCGCGTCGCCGGAGAGCGCGACGAGTTCGGGGTCGTCGACGCCCTCGACGGTCCCGCTACGGGAGACGCCGGTCACGCGGTGCCCGCGCGAGAGCAGTTCGTCGGCGGTCCGTCGACCGATACGTCCGCTCGCGCCGAGGAGGAGCACGTCCATGGGGAGAAATTGGCGGAGAGCCGTCATAACTCTTGGCGAAGCAGGAGTCGTCGCGGTCTCCCTCCCCCGCCGTACCCGCGTCCGATGCCCGGTTGCGGCGGGGCCGCCGCGTGGCGGCGGGTGGCGGACCGGCGCTCGGCCGTCCCCGTCCGCTTTCGCAATCTTTGACAGGGGGTGCGTCGAACCTGACCGGCGTGAGACGCAGTTTGTTCGGGGGCCTCTGCGGTCTGGTCTTCTTCGTCAACTTCGGCCGCACGGTGTTCGCCCCCCTCGTCCCGACGCTCCAGACGGCCTTCTCGGCGGGCCCCGCCACCATCGGCTGGGTGGTGTCGCTGGTGTGGCTGGGGACCGCGCTCTCCCGCATTCCCGTGGGCTATCTCGTGACCCTCGTGTCGCGGAAGAAGGTCGTCGTCGGGACGGGCGTGTCGCTCGCGGCCGGTGCCGCCCTGACGGCTACCGCCACGTCCGTCCCGGTGCTGTTGGCCGGCGCGTTAACCGTCGGTCTCGCGTCGGGGGCGTACTTCGCCGCCGCGGTGCCCGTCGTGGGCGAACTCTACCCCGAGTCGGTGGGTCGGGCCATCGGCGTCCACGGCACGGCGAGCCAACTCGCGGCGGTGGCCGCCCCCACCGCCGGCATCGCCGCCGTGACGTACGCCGACTGGCGCGCGGCGTTCTGGGTGTTGGCGGCCGGGACGCTCCTCGTCACCGCCGCCATCGTCGGCGTGGTCCGGGGGCGGCCGCTCCCCACCACCACCAAGTCGGCCCGCCTCCGGTTCCTCGACGCGTTCGGCCACTGGCGGGTCATCCTCACCGCCGTCGTGATGGTGGCCGCCGTCGGCTTCGTCTGGCAGGGGCTGTTCAACTTCTACGTCCCCTACCTCACCGCCAAGGGCCTGTCGAGCGTGCAGGCCGGCTGGCTCCAGACCGCGGTGTTCGCCGCGGGCGTACCGGCGTTCTGGTTCTCGGGCGAACTCGCCGACCGCTTCCCCCACGGGCCGTACCTCCTCGCCATCCTCGGGAGCTTCACGGCCCTGCTGTTCGTGCTGACGCACGTCAGCGGCTTCTTCGCCGTCCTCGCGGTCACGCTCGCCATCGGCTACGTCATCCACAGCGTGTTCCCGGCGCTCGACACCTTCCTGCTCGACACGCTACCCGGCGACGCCCGCGCGTCGGCCTACGCCCTCTACAGCGGTACGGCGCTCCTCATCGAGTCGATGGGGAGCGCCGCGGTGGGGACGCTCACCGGCATGGGCTACGCGTTCGAGACGGTGTTCGCGGGGTTCGCGGCCGGCCTCGTCGTCGTGGTGGCGGCGCTGACGGCGCTCTACCTCTCGGGCAATCTCCCCGGCTCGTCGGACGCCCCCCTCGCCCGCTTCGGGGGCGCCGACTGACGCGCCCGACGCGGGGCCGAGCGGCGGCGGCCGGCGAACGGCGCGCCGCTTTTGGTGCCGGCGGCCGAACCGTCGCCCATGTCCGACGTCGACGTCGAGAGCCTGCTGCCCAACGAGCGCGTGCGCCGTGCCGTGGCGGACGGCGAGATGACGCAGTTGACCCGCGGCGCGGGCACCCGCTACGCCGAGGAGGGCGACACCTTCTCGCTCGACGGGCGGACGTTCGAGGTGGCGAGCGTCACCCGCCGGACGCTCGGAGAGTTCACCGACGAGGACGCCCGCCGCGAGGGGGCGGAGTCGCTCTCGGCGTACAAGCGGCGGATGGAGCGGGTCCACCCCGAGGGGTTCGAGTGGGACGAGAGCGACGAGGTGCTGACCTACCGGTTCGAGCGGCGGGACTGACGGCCCGCCCCGCCCGAACCGCGTCGGGGCGCGGCCGTATGCGGGGGACGCGAGTCGGCCATCCCGAGGTTTATCGGCGAGGGGGCGGCCAGTCCGACACCGATATGGGCGCGCGACCCGGACGAGGGGACGTGACGTGGGAGGAGGTGTTCGGCCACCCCGAGCCGTACCCCGAACAGGCCGACGGCATAGAGACGGCCATCGAGACGGCCGAGGACGGCGGGTTCACCCTACTGGAGGGGGCGTGCGGCACTGGCAAGACCATGCTCGCGCTCACCGCCGGCATCGACCGGGTGCGCGACCCCGACTCGGAGTACGAGCGGGTGTTCGTCCTCACGAGCGTGAAACAGCAACTGCGCCAGTTCGAGGATGACCTCCGCACCATCAACCAGAGCCTGCCCGACGACTGGCGGCCCGTCTCGGGGCTGACGCTGGTGGGGAAAGCCGACGTCTGCCCGTACGCCCGCGAGAACGTCGCGGGCGTGGACCAGTCGAGCGTGTACGAGCGCTGCGAGGGGCTCCGGGAGCGGACGCGCAACCTCGCGGGCGACGCCGGCCCCACGACGGCCGGGGCGTTGGCACAACAGGCGCGCCAGACGCAGACGGGCCTGCTCGACTCGGGGCGCGACGGCGGACCGCAGTATCTCGAAACCGCCGGCGAGACGACGCCCTACCTCCCGCAGACGAACGACTACGACGACACCGAGTACTGTCCGTTCTACGCCGGCTTCCTCGACGACCTGCCCGAGGACGGCGACGGCGACCCCGTCGAGGCCGTCCCGTTCGACTTCGAGGACCGCGGCCACGTCGGCGTCGAGGAGTTGGTGGGGCTCGCGGCGAGTCACGGTAGCTGTCCCCACTCGGTGATGGGGGCGCTCGTGCCCCACGTGGAGGTGGTCGTCGGCAACTACTACCACGCGTTCGACCCGACGACCGCGGAGTCGTTCACGGGCGCGCTGGTCGACGACTCGACGTTCGTGGTGTGCGACGAGGCGCACATGCTCGAACCACGGGTGCGCGACCTCGTGAGCCTCGGCGTCGGCGACGCCACCCTGCGGGACGCCGAGTCCGAACTCACGCGCGTCATCCAGCCCGTGGAGTTCGACGACGACCGTCGGACGGCCGACGACGCCGAACTCGTGCGCGCGGAACTGGAGGACGCCGACGTGAGCCTCAGGGAGTTGAAAGAGCTCCGGACGTTCGTGCGGGACCTCCGCGACGAACTCGACCGGCGGGTGACCGAGCACCTCGACGCGGAACTCGAAGACTGGCGCGCCGACCTGACGCGACTCGACGACGACTCGATTCCGCTCCGGGACCCGGAGACGCCCGAACCGGACGGGGTGACCGAGTGGGCCGAGTCGGCGGGCTACGGCGACCGGGTCTGGTCGCGCGCGGAGGCCGTCGGCGCGGTGGTGTCGCACGTCCTGAACTCCGTCGAGGAGGAGGACAAGAAGCGCGCCGCGCCCGCGGTGGGGCGCACGCTGGGCGCGTGGTACCGCGCCGACCACGAGAAGTTCTTCCGGGAGGTGGAACTGGAGCGCACGTGGAACGAGACGGAGTCGCCGGACTCGTGGCGGCGGGCGTACAACGCGCGCCTGTCGCTGTACAACTGCGTACCCGAGGACGCGATCGCGGAGCGGTTGAGCGCGTTCGGTGGCGGCGTCCTGATGTCGGCGACGCTCGAACCCCTCTCGGTGTTCCGGACCGTCACGGGCCTCGACAGGCTGGCGGACGACGGTCGGCCCGTCGTGGAGCGAACCTACGGCCTGACGTTCCCCGCGGAGAACCGCGCCAGCTTCGCGGTCGACGCGCCCAAGTTCACCTACCAGAACCGCGGGCCGCCGGGCGAGGACAACGAGACGCGGCGCGCCCACGCCGAGGCGGCGGCGACGGTGGCGCGCGAGAGCCCCGGCAACGTGCTGATCGGGATGCCGAGCTACGCCGAGGCGGAGTGGATGGCGGGCGAACTGGACGCGCGTGCGGACCTCGACAAGCCCGTGCTGGTGGACGAGGCGAGCGCCGACGGCGCGACGGAGTCGCTCAAGGCGGAGTTCTTCGGGGGCGACGCCAAGGTGCTGGTGACGAGCCTCCGCGGGACGCTCACCGAGGGCGTCGACTACCGGGGCGACAGGCTCTCGGCCGCCGTCGTCTGCGGCGTCCCGCTGGTCAACACCGCCGCACCCCGAACCCGCGCCGTCCGGACGGCGTACGACCGCGTCTTCGGCAACGGGTTCGAGACGGCGCTCACCGTCCCGGCGGTGCGCAAGGCCCGGCAGGCCGTCGGGCGCGTCATCCGCGGCCCCGAGGAGGTGGGCGTGCGCGCCTTCGTTGACGCGCGGTACGCCCGCGAGTCGTGGAATAGCGTGCGAAAGCACCTCCCCGAGTACCAGCGAGAGGAGTTCCGACCGGTCAGCCCCGACATGCTCGGACTGGGCCTCGACCGATTTTGGGACGGCCGGCGCTAGCTCTCGCTCGCCCCGCCCGCCTCGCTCGGCCGCTCGTCGCGGTCCCACGCCGCCTTGCAGGCGTCGTCGCAGAAGTGGCGGTGGCGGACGCGCCCGTCCTCGACCCACGTCACCATGCGGTGGTCGGGCTTCCGGACGATTCGCTCGCCGCAGGCGTCGCACTCGGGCGCCGACTCCTCGTCTACGTCCTCGCCGAGGTCCGATGTGGGGTCGACCATACCCGCCTCCTCGCCCCCGGACCCACTTATATTCGTCTCCCTCGGCAGAGTGCGTGGCGCCGGACCCGAGGTGACCCGTCCCGACCCGACCTGACCCGACCGGGACCAAACGCTCCCCGCGACTATAGAGGTTTCTTAGCAGGAGTTATTACCGTCCTCGGCCTGTTTCCCGTCAGAGGTCTACCATGACCGACACGAGAACGGAACTGGAGGCGGAGACCGAACACCGCGCGAGCGTCGACGACGGGCGCGCGTACGAACTCCACAGCGTCGTGGTCCGGTACGAGGGCCGACCGGACCGGTGTACCGTCTACCCGCGGCGCGACTCGTGTCAGGAACGGGTCGCGGCGTGGCTCTCCGCCGACTTCGACGCGTTCGTCTCTCTCGACGCGATGCGGTAGTTCGCCGGCCCGCGTCCCCGCCCTCGTCCGTCGTCCGTCACTCGGCGTCGCCGTCGTCCTCGCTCTCGTCCAACCACGGCGGGTTCGGCCGCGGCGGACTGAACACGTCGACCCCCACGGCGGGTTCGTCGCCGCGGTTCTCCGCCCGGTGCGGTTCGTCGCCCGGGATGGCGAACGCCGACCCCGCCTCCACCACGTACTCCTCGTCGTCTCCGGTCACGAACGTCAGCGTCCCAGAACACAGGTAGCCCACCTGCTCGTGGTGGTGGCTGTGGGTGTCGACGGTGGCGCCGGGGTCGATGCGGTAGCGCTGGACGCTCATCTCCTCGCCCGCGGCGAGTTGCGAGAGGAATACGTCGTCTATCGCCTCTACCGTCTCCACGTCTTCGGTCGAAACGACCTCCATGCGCAACTCTGCCACGCCGACCCGCATAAAGCTACGTCCGCGCCGCGGGAACGCCCCGCGGCGCGCGAAGCCGAACGCGGTCAGTCCGCGGCCCGCCACACGCAGACGCACTCGAAGAGTGCCCACGTCGTGAGCCACGCCACCACGAACGCGAGCGTGAGCGCCGTCGACGAGAGGAGGTAGAGCGGTCGCGCCAGCGCAACCAAGACAGGATACAGCAGGAAGACAGCCACGGCCGTCACCGCCAGCCCCGCCGCGCCGCAACCGTAGTGCTCGACGCGGCTCACCGTGTTCGCCCCGGCCTGGTCGGCGAACACGCCCCGGTTGCCGTTCGCGCCGCCACCGTGCGGTGTGTACACACTCCTCACCCCCATCGAGTGGCTTCGGGTCGGACACGATTAAATATTGCGTAATCGCCAACCTATATATATCAGGTTTCGCGCGGGAGCCGAGACGGGGGTGAGCGAGCGACTCCGCTCACTCGTCGCCGGCGGTCCACCGGGCGTCGGAGAGGGTCCGCTGGACCGCCTCCTCGCCCACCGCCGACGCCAGCGCCTCGAACCCCTGTCGTTCGGTCCGGTCGCGCGCGTTGGCCACGAGGCGAGAGACGATGAACTCGGGGGTGGACTTGCCCACGGTGCCGAACCGGGGCTGGTAGTCCACCCGGAGGGCGAGGTCCGAGGTGAGTCCCTCCGCGAAGATGCCGTCGACGCGGGCGCGGTCCGGGAGCGGACTCAGGTCGTCGGCGAGGTGGGTCACGTACACCCCGAGCGCCGCCCTGTCGACGGTCAGGTCGACGAGGCCGTTGAGCAGGTCCGCCGCCCGGCCGGGTTCGGTGATGGCCTCGAACTCGTCGACCAGCATCAGCGTCCGGCCCTCCTCGACCAGCGGCGGCACGATGGACTTGAGCGTCGACTCCAGCACGCCCGCGTTGAAACTCGCGTGACGGCGGTGGAACACCACGTTCTCGAAGTCGCCCACCTCCGCCTCGTCGGCGGGCACGGGCAGGCCCATCGCGGCCAACAGCGTGACCTGACAGAGGGTTTCGAGGAGGGTGGTCTTCCCGCCGGAGTTGGCGCCCGTGAGCACCGCCACGCGGTAGCCCGTCGGCGGCGACACTCCATCCCCCTCCTCGTCGGCGTCGGCGTTCGCGTCCGCCGACAGCGAGTGGTCGCCCACGGCGTAGGTCACCGGCTGAACGTCGCCGGAGAGCGTGAGGTTGCGGGCGTTCTCGACCGCGAGGCCGTCGCCGCCGAGGGTCGGCCGGGTCAGGTCGTGGGCCTCCGCGAAGCGCGCGAGCGACAGCGCGAACGCCACGTCGTCCACCGCCGCGACGGCGGCGTCCACGTCCTCGCGCGCCGCAGAGAGCGTCTCGCGCACCTCCGCGGCCACCCGCCGTTCGCGCTCCTCGGCTCGCTCCTCCAAGTCCGCCGCGAGCGTTCGGAGCGTCGCGCTCACGAAGTCGGCGGCGTCGGCGGCGTCGTCCGGGGCCGCGCCGCGCACTTCGCCCGGCGGCAGGTCCGTCTCGTCCGCCACGTACTCCACGAACGCCGCCTCGAAGTCTTCGAGGCTCCTGACGCCGCTCTCGCGCACCGTTTCGAGCACGTCGAACGCGCTCGATTCGAGCGACCGGGCGTCGTCGAGGCGCGCCCGGAGGCGGTCGAGTTCCTCGTCGGCGCCGGGTTCGACGCCGCCGTCGTCGCCGAGGTAGCCGAGGGCACCCGCGGCCTCCCGGAGGGCGTCGGGGTCGGCGTCGGCGAGGCGGTCGAACGGCTCGCCCCGGAGGCCCGCTTGGCGGAGCGAGAGCGCCGCCTCCACCGCCGCGCGTTCGGTTCCGCCCGCCTCGTCGTACGTCGAGAACGCCGACAGCACGGCCTCGCGGTCGTCCTCGCTCATCCCGATCCACGCCTCGCGTGCGGCCAGCACCTCGTCGAGGCGGGCCTCGCGCGCGTCGAGGTCCGGCAGCGGCGTCAGCACGCGGATGCGGTCGGCGGCGTGGCGCGTGACCGCGTACTCGCCCGCCAGCGAGAGCAGGTCGTCGTAGACCGTGCGGGCGTCGCGCGTGCCCAGCATCTCCATCCCCGCGGTGCCGTTGGCCCGGCGGAGGATGCGCGTCGCCCGCCCGCGCGACACTCCGGCGTCGACCAGCGCCCGCACGTCCGCCGACTCGACGGCGGCGACGGCCGCCTCCTCGCCGAGGGCGTCGCGCAACCGCTCGCTCGTCTTGGGTCCGATTCCCCAGTAGTCCTCCAGTCGCATGCGCCTCCGTCTCTGCCCGAGGGGCTTAGTGGTTGCCGGTCGGCGGGGCGGTCGGGCGACAGTCTACGGAGGCGAGGACGAGAACGAGGGCGGGCGTCGGCGTCACGTCGCCGAGTCGCCTCGCCCCGCGGTGGGCGCTTCGGCCCCGGTGAGGGCGTCCGCGTCGGAGTCGGGGTCGGCGTTGGGGTCCGAGTGCGCCGCGAGAATCGAGAGGAGTAACTGCACGGCACGTCGGTGTTCGGCCCGCGATTCGGTGAGCGACGCCGGGCCGACGCCCGCGTCGCGGTAAGGTTGCAGGTCGGCGTCCTCCAACAGTCCCCGCTCTCGATAGTCCGCGGCAACCCGCGCGAGGAGGGCGTGAAGGTGGACCAATTCGTTTTTCTTCATCCGACACAACTAGCGGCCGGAGCAGGGTAAGTCCGTCGCAGTGTGCCGTGTTATCGGTCAGTTCGACTGCCGGTAGATGAGGTTTCGCTGGACCTCGTTCGCCCCCTCGTAGATGACGGGGATGCGGGCGTCGCGGTAGACCCGGGCGATGCGGCGGTCGGTCAGGATGGAGCGCCCGCCGTGGAGCTGCATCCCCTCCTCGGCGCAGAAGGTGGCCGTCTCCGTCGACTTCGTCTTGGCCATCGCCGCCCACAGGCCGGCGTCGTCGTTTTCCGCGACGGCGTCGGCGGCGCGCCAGTTGAGTGCGCGCGCCGCCTCGAACTCCGTGCGCATGTCGGCGAGGGCGTGCTGGACCGCCTGGAAGTCGGCGATGTGGCGGCCGAACGACTCCCGGTCGTGGACGAACTCCCACGCCTCCTCGATGGCCGCCGCCGCGAGGCCGAGGCCGTGGCCGCCGACGACCACCCGACCGTGGTTGAAGAAGTCGGCCAGGGCGTAGAAGCCGCCGCCCTCGGTGCCGACGAGGTGGTCCTCCGGAATCCGGCAGTCGTCGAACACGATGTGGCCCTGCTTGGAGGCGCGCATCCCCATCTTCTCGGGGATGTGTTCCGCCTCGTAGCCGGGGGCGTCGATGGGCACGACGAAGAGCGAGTAGTTGCTGTACCGGTCGTCCCTGTCGCCGGTCTTCGCGTACACCGTGAGCCAGTCGGCCTCGACGGCGTTGCCGACCCAGTACTTCTCGCCGTTCAGCACCCATTCGTCGCCCTCCTTCTCGGCGTTCGTGGTCATCCCCGCGAGGTCCGACCCCGTCTCGGGTTCCGAGACGGCGAGGCCGGATATCTGCTCGCACTCCGCCACCGGTCGCAGGAACGTCTCCTTCTGTTCCTCGGTGCCGTACGACTCCAGCATCTCGCACCCGAAACTCGCCAACTGGAGGGTGAGCGCGATGCCCGCGTCCGCGCGGTAGAACTCCTCCGCGATGGCGAGTACCTGGTGGAGGTCGTACCCCTTCCCGCCCCACTCCTCGCCGATGTCCTGCGCGACGAGGCCGGCCTCCTGCCCGGCCTCCAGTATCTCCCACGGGTACTCCCCGCTCCGGTAGTACTCCTCGGCGTTCGGCGCGATGTGCTCGTCCGCGAACTCGCGGGCCTCCCGCTTCACCTCGCGGGCGCGTTCGGGGACCGGCGTGTCGTCGAGCAGTTCCATACCGACACGTGGGGCGACGGCGACATATAGCCCGTGGAACGGCCGAGAACGGACGGCGCGTTTATCGTTTCCGACCGGCGCGGCGGCGGCGTGAACGCAGTCTGACGGTCACTCGGTCGCTCCGGTGTCGTCCGCGTCTACGTCCGTCGCGGCGTCGGGAGCGTCGGCGTCCGCCCCGTCCACGGGGGCGACGTCCGCGTCCGCTCCGTCCCCGCCGTCGTCAGCGCCTACTTCGTCCCCACCGTCGTCTGCACCCGCCTCCCCTTCGCCGTCGTCCGTCGCCGCCTCCTCGTCCGCCGCCTCGCGCAGGCGCCGGCGGACCGCCTCGCGGTCGACGGTCCCCGACACCGTCCGGGGGAGCGAGTCGACGAACGCCACGGTCTTCGGCACCTTGTAGTCGGCGAGGCGTTCGCGGCAGTGGGCGTCGAGTTCGCCGCGCCGGGGCGGGTCGCCCTCGGCGACGACCAGCGCCGACACGCGTTCGCCCCACTCCGGGTCCTCGACGCCGGCCACGGCGGCGTCGCGCACGGCCGGGTGGTCGCGGAGGACGGCCGCCACCTCGCCGGGGTCGACGTTCTCGCCGCCGGTCACGATACGGTCGTCCCGGCGGTTGAGCACGTACACCCGGCCGTTCTCGTCGCGGTAGCCCACATCGCCGGTCCGGAGGCCGTGCGGGCCGAACGCGGACTCGGTGGCCTCGGGGTTGCCGTAGTAGCCGGGCGTCACGGTGGGACCCGACACCGCGAACTCGCCCGTCTCGCCCGGGGGGACGGGGTCGCCGTCGTCGACGACGGTGAGGTCCGTCCAGAGCAGGGGCCGACCGACCGTCGCAGGACGTTCGAACGCCTCGTCGGGGGTGGCGGTGGCTATCTGCGACGCCGTCTCGGTCATGCCGTAGGTGGGGAACACGGGCACGGAGTAGTTCCGACACCGCTCTACGAGTTCCTCCGGCGCGGGCGCGCCGCCGAGGAGGACGACCCGGAGGCTGTCTGCGAGCGTCCCCCGACTCTCCAGCATCCGGCGGAGCATCGTCGGCACGAGCGACACCGCGGTGGCCTCGTGGGTCTCGATGCGGTCGGCGGTTGCGCCCGCCTCGAACTCCTCGCACAGCACGACCGACATGCCGTACAGCGGCATGCGGTAGACGGGGGTGACGCCGCCGGTGTGGTGGAGCGAGAGCGCGACCAGCCACCGGTCGTCCCGGCGGAGGCCGAGGCGGAACGCCGAGGCGACGGCGCTGGCCAGCACGTTCCGCAACTGGAGCGTGACCGCCTTGGGGTCGCCGGTGGTGCCCGAGGTGAAGATCAGCGCGAGCGTGTCGTCGCGGTCCCACTCCGCCGGGGCGACAGGTTCGGGGTCGGCGTCGGGGAGCGACCGGACGCCCGCGGACGCCGTCGGGTCCACCGACGCCACCGGCACGTCGCCCGCCGCCTCGGCGACGGCGTCCTCGGTGTCGGCGTCGCACACGAGGACCGTCACGTCGGCCGTCTCTACCATCCCGCGGAGTTCGCGCGCCGTCGCCCGGTCGTCGAGGGGGACGAGCGTCGCGCCGAGTCGCATCGCGGCGTGGACGAGTTGCACGTAGGCGACGCGTGCGCCCATCACCGCGCCGAGGTGGTCGCCCTCGGTCACGCCGAGCGCCGAGAGGCGGCCGGCGAGGTCCGCCACCTCGGCGTCGAGTTCGGCGAACGTCCACGTCTCGCCGGAGGACGCGCGTATCAGCGCCTCGTCGTCGGGCGTCGCCGCCGTCCGGGCCGAGAGCCAGTCGCGCATGGTCAGTGTTCGACGTACTCGACGAGGACGCCGCCGGTCGACCCCGGGTGGAGGAACGCCACCTCGTGGCCCCACGCGCCGGGTCGGGGCTCCTCGTCGACGAGTTCGACGCCCGCCTCCCGGGCCGTCTCCAGCGCCGCCGCCGCGTCGTCGGTGGCGAGGGCGACGTGGTGTATCCCCGGCCCGTGGGAGTCGAGGTACGAGGCTATCGCCCCGTCCTCGTGCGGTTCGAGCAGTTCGAAGTAGCCGCCGCCGAGTTCGAGAAACACCACCGACATCCCGTCGAAGGTCTCCTCGTGTGCCACCGGCGCGTCGAACAGGTCGCCGAACAGCGACGCGAGCCCGGCCGCGTCGTCGGTCGCCACGCCGACGTGATCGAAGTCCATACGCCGACAGACTCCCGCGCGCCGGATAAATCCTCCATTCCTCGGGGGGCGGTCGGGCGCGTCGGCCGCCCGCCCCGCGCTCTCACCCCGGTTCCTCGGACCGCCTGCCGACGTGCGACCGCAGGGCGGACCGCGTCGCGTCCGCGTGGTCCCCGGTGAGCGCGTCCGCCCTGTCCGCCAGCGTGTTCGCCGCGTCGTCGAGGTCGGCGGTGACGGTGACGTCCGCGTCGGCGGCCCCGGGCACCCCCGCCGCCTCCCCGGCCGCGGCCCCGGCGTCGTCGACGGCCTCCTCGTCGGCGGCTATCCTCACGAGGCGCTCCACCTCGACGTCCACGTCGCGCTCCCGACAGTGGTCGAGCGTCTCGCTCAGCGACTCGCCGTCGGCGTAGAGGATGCGGAGCCACCAGTCGCCGTCCCGACCGAAGGCGTCGAGGAGCGTCCCGCCGCCGGCCAGCAGGATGTCGGTCAGGATGCCCACGTGGGCGGCCCACTCGATGCGGTAGAGCCACCGGTCGTCCTCCGCCGACATCAGTTCCGCCTCCTCGACGGTGGAGTCGTCCGCGAACGCCGATTCGATGTCCTCCCGCGGGGCTCCCCCGACCCACACGGGCGGCGTGACGGCCCCCTCCCCCGGGTCGACCACGGGTTCCACTTCGAACTGAAATCCGGGCACGGCGTCGAACGTCGCCTCGAACGCCGCCTCCGACGCCGGGACCCGAACCTCGGCTATGGTCTTCATTGCCTCGCTACGGCTTTGCCACTTGTGGAATAAAGGGCTTACCAGTTCCCGCCGAAACCGGTGTCCCTCGTCCGGGTCTGCCAGCGCGGGGCGGCGCCGACGGTGCGGACGGCGGCCTCAGAGCGCCGTGCCGGGGTGGTACTCGCCGAACTCGTCGCGGAGGACGTTCGACACCTCGCCCACGGTGGCGTAGGCCTTCACCGCGTCCACGATGGGCGGGAGGAGGTTGGCGTCCCCGCGGGCGGCGTCGCGGAGCGCCGAGAGCGCGGCCTCGACCGCCTCGTCGTCGCGGTCCGCCTTCACCTCCGCCAGTCGCTCGACCTGTCGGCGCTCGTCCTCCTCGGTCACCTCCTCGATGTCGATGTCCGCCTCCCCCTCGTCGACCTCGTACTCGTTGACGCCGACGATGACGCGTTCGCCCTCCTCTATCGCCCGCTGGCGCTCGTAGGCCACCTCCTGAATCTGACGCTGGACCCACTGGTCGCGCACGGCCTCCAGCATCCCGCCGCGCTCGTCCACCTCGTCGAGGATGTCGAACGCCTCGGCCTCGAGTTCGTCCGTGAGGTGTTCGACGTAGTAGCTCCCGGCGAGGGGGTCGATGGTGTCGGCCGCGCCCGACTCGTGGGCGAGTATCTGCTGGGTGCGGAGCGCGGTCCGCACCGACTTCTCGGTGGGGAGCGACAGCGCCTCGTCCTTGCCGTTGGTGTGGAGGCTCTGGGTCCCGCCGAGCACCGCCGCGAGCGCCTGATAGGCCACCCGGACCACGTTGTTCTCCACCTGCTGGGCCGTCAGCGTCGACCCGCCGGTCTGAGTGTGGAACTTCAACTGCTTCGACTTGGGCGCTTCCGCGCCGAACCGCTCCTCCATTATCCGCGCCCACATGCGCCGGGCGGCACGGAACTTGGCGGCCTCCTCCAGCACGTTGTTGTGGGCGTTGAAGAAGAAGGATAGCTGGGGGGCGAACTCGTCGACTTCGAGGCCGGCGTCGATGGCCGCCTCGACGTACTCGATGCCGTTGCCGAGGGTGAACGCTATCTCCTGTGCCGCGGTCGACCCCGCCTCGCGGATGTGGTAGCCCGAGATGGAGATGGTGTTGAAGTTGGGCACCTCCTCCGCGCAGAACTCGAAGATGTCGGTGATTATCCGCATCGACTCCTCCGGCGGGTAGATGTAGGTGTTGCGCGCGACGTACTCCTTGAGCAGGTCGTTCTGGACGGTCCCCCGGAGTGCCTCGCGGTCGACCCCCTGTTGGTCCCCGACGGCGACGTACATCGCCAGCAGCACCGACGCCGGCGCGTTGATGGTCATCGACGTGGACACCTCGTCGAGGGGGATGCCGTCGAACACCCGCTCGAAGTCCGCGAGCGTGTCGATGGCGACGCCGCTCTTTCCCACCTCGCCCGCGGCCATCTCGGCGTCGGAGTCGTAGCCCATCTGGGTCGGCAGGTCGAACGCCATCGAGAGGCCGGTCTGGCCCTCGTCGAGCAGGTAGTGGAACCGCTCGTTGGTCTCCGCGGCGGTTCCCATCCCGGCGTACTGGCGCATGGTCCACAGGCGGCCGCGGTACATCGTGGGGTAGACCCCGCGCGTGTACGGTTCCTCGCCCGGGAACCCCATATCGTCGAGGTAGTCGCGGTCGGCCACGTCGGCGGGGGTGTAGAGCGGGTCCACCTCCTGTCCCTCCGTGTCCGTGGTGAACGTCTCCTCTCGCTCCCCGAACCGCTCTACGGTCGGCCCGAGCGTCTCCTCCTCCCACCGCTCTTTCTCGGAGCGGATTCGCTCCAGATCGTCGGGGTCGAACATTACCTATCCGGTGGGTCGATACGGACTTAAGTCTTGGATGACGCTCGCACACCCTCCGGCACTCGGTTCGAACGTCCGGACTTATCGATCGGATAACAAGGACAGCTCCGACCGTCCGTCGGGTCGATGGACGGCGAAGACACCCGCCGCCGCTTCCTCGAACTCGCCGGCGTGGGCACCGGTCTGGTCCTCGCCGGGTGCGCGGGCGACGCGGGGTCGGGTTCGACCACGGCCGGCGCGACGGAGACGGACGCCGCGGCGTCCGAGACGGAGACGGAGGCGCGGGCGGGGACCGAGTCGCCGACGGCGACCGAAACCGCGACACACGACACCATGAGCACGGTCTTTCACTTCTCGGAGTCCGGCGAGACGGAGCAGAAACACGCGCTCAGCAACGTCGCCAACCTGCTCTCGACCGACATGGTCGAGACGGAGGAGACGGTCCTCGTGGCCAACGGGGCCGGCATCTACCTGCTGGCGGCGGAGCGGTCGTACTTCCCGGACCGGGTGCGCTCCCTGCTCTCGGAGGGGGCGACGTTCCGCGCGTGTTCCAACAGCATGGAGGCGCTGAACGTCGCCGAGTCGGACCTGATAGACGGCGTCGAGGTGGTCCCCGCGGGCGTGGGCGAACTCACCCGCCTGCAGGCGGCGGAGGGCTACGCCTACATCGAGACGCCGTAGGCGACGCGGTGCGGTGCGGCGCGCCGCCAACGCTTACCGTCCCGCCGGTCCAACCGGGGGTATGGCGCTTCCCGACGGGATAACCCGGTTCGTCGACGCCGCCGGACCGGACCACGACGAGATTCAACGCGAGATGGCCGCCCGCGCCGCCGAGACGGGCTTCCCTATCGTCGGACCCGGCGCCGGGGGCGTACTCCGTCTCCTCGCGCGCCTCGTCGACGCCCGCGACGTGTTCGAGTTCGGGTCCGGGTTCGGCTACTCGGCGTACTGGTTCGCGCGCGGCATGGACGGGGGCCGGATAGTGCTGACCGAACACGACGCCGACGAACTCGACGCGGCCCGCGACTACTTCGACCGCGCCGATCTGTCCGTCGACGCCGCGTTCGAGGAGGGCGACGCCCTCGACGCGGTGGCGCGGTACGACGGTCCGTTCGACGCGGTGCTGATAGACCACCAGAAGGAGCGGTACCCGGAGGCGTTCGAGGCGGTCCGGGAGAAGGTGCCGGTGGGCGGCGTCGTGGTCGCCGACAACGTGATGTGGGGGCCCGTCGACTTCGACGCCCTCCGCCGCTTTCTGGAGGGCGGCGCGACGCCCGAAGACGGTCACTCGCGGGGCGTGGCGCGGTATCTGGCCGCCGTCCGCGACGACCCCGCGTTCGAGACGGTGGCGCTCCCGGTGAGCGAGGGTCTCGCCGTGAGCTACCGGGTCGGGTAAGGACGGCGGGGAGACGCCCCGCGGCGACTGCGGCCAGCGGACGGGGCGTCAGTTGTAGACGGTCGGCTTGAACGAGATGCCGGTTATCTCGAAGCGCGCGCCGCCGTCCTCGCCCTCGACCACGTCGACGTCCCAGCCGTGACCGAGAACTATCTGTTTCACGATGTTGAGTCCGAACCCGGTGCCCTCGGGGCTGGTGGTGTAGCCCGACTCGAAGACGCGGTCGCGGTCCTCCTCGGGGATTCCGGGGCCGTCGTCCTCGACGTAGAGCCCCGACTCCATCGTCCCGACGGTGACGGTCGCGTCCCCGTCGCCGTGCCGGATAGCGTTCCGAACGAGGTTCTCGACGACCTGCTGGAAGCGGACGGGGTCGGCCTCGAACTCCCGGGAGTCCTCGACGCGGAGTTCGGCGTCCTCGGTGCCCGCCATCTCCCACGCCGACCCGACGGCCTCCTTCAGCGAGACGCGCTCCGTCTCCTCAATCTTGGTGTCGTTGTCGGCGAGGGTGAGCATCTGGTCGAGCAGCACGTTCATGCGGTCGATGGAGTTCTCCACCTTGTCGAGGTAGGCCTCGTCGCCGGACTCCCGGTAGAGGTCGATGAACCCCGACGCCACGTTGAGCGGACTCCGCAGGTCGTGGGAGATGACCGTCCGCATGTTCTGTAGCTGTTCGTTCTGCTGTTTGAGTTCCTGTTCGCGCCGTTTCAGCTCCGTGATGTCGCGGGCGTTGACAACGAACCCGTCGATGAACTCGTCGTCGAACATGTTCTTCCCGCGGGCTTCCACCACGGTCCACCCCCCCTCGGGGCGTTCGAACTGGAACTCGATGGTGGGCTCCATCTCGGGGTTCTCGACGGCCTCGAAGAACTTCTCCATCGCGTGCCGTCGGTCGTCCGGCGGCATGTAGTCGAAGGCGCAGTCGCCGACGAGTTCGTCCTGTTCGTACCCGAGCGTGTGCTCGGACGCAGGCGAGACGTACTCGAACCGGCCGTTCTCGTTGACGATGGCGATGACGTCGCTCGAGTTCGTCACCAGTTTGCTGAACTTCTCCTCGGACCGCTTGAGCGCGTTCGTGGCGTGGTACTGATCGACGGCGTTGAGGATGCGGTTCGCCAGCAGCGAGTACTGGCTGGCACCGGTCTCCTTCTGGAGGTAGTCGGTCACGCCCTTCGAGATGGCCTCGCTCGCTATCTCCTCGCTCCCCTTCCCGGTGAAGAGGATGAACGGCACGTCCTCGTGTGTCTCCCGGATGCGTTCGAGGAACTCCAGTCCGTTCATCCGAGGCATGTCGTAGTCGCTCACGATGGCGTCGACGGAGTCCTCCTCCAGACGGTCGACGGCGTCCTCGACGAGCGTCTCCGTGACGACCTCGAACTCGTCGCGCTCCCGTTCGAGGAACGTCGCCGTCAGGTCGAGGAGGTCGGGGTCGTCGTCGACGGCGAGGATGGTGACGTGCGCGTCGTCTGCCTCGCGGAGCGCGTGCGAGAACTTCCCGTCGGCGAGGCGGGCGGGGCGGTCAGTCGCCATCGTCCTCGTAGCTCCGGAGTATCGTCTCGAAGTACGGCACCATCACGGCGACGCCCTCCCGCCAGTGTTGCTCCGTGTGCATGTCGTGTGACTCGAACGCCAGCACGTAGCGGAACGGCTCCGGCCCCAGTCCCGACTGGCCCGCCCTCGGCTTCTCGGGGTAGTCGGGGTTCCGCAACGCCGCGCGGAGTTCGTACAGCTGTGACCGCCCGAACGGCGTCCAGTAGTCGCCGCCGGACTTGTGCTTTCGCCACGCCTCTGCCTTCTTCGTCGCGTACCGCGGGTCGGCCCCGACTATCGAGGCCCGCTGTCGAAGCTTCTGCGTGACGGGGCCGTAGTCCGCCGCCGCGACCTCCTCGCGTTTGAGTTCGCCGCCCCGCAGACAGCCGAACTCGACCTCGTCTTTCGCCCAGAGGGCGTCGACGAAGGCGGTCGCGGCGAAGCGCACGTCCTCCTCGTCCAGATACTGGAACTGCAGTGCGTCTACCGCGCGGAAGGCCTCGACGGCCTCCTCGCGGAACCCCTTGTCGTGCGCACGGAACCCGACCGACAACTGCTCGGCCATGTATCGAGCGGTCGAGTGAACGCCGTCCGGCGTCTCACCGCCCGCGGTTTGCTGATTCATTACGTTGTTCGAATTCGTGTCACGGCATCATAACAAAAATATTTCCACTGTTTCGATACTTACACGTCAACGTACTTGTCGTTAACCGGAGATTATCTCGGGGGTCCGAGTCGAGGGATGAACGCCCGTCGGGGTCCTCGGCCGGTGAAGGGGGCGTCGGCGCGTCCACTGGGGTGCGGGAGTCGGACGGCCCGGCCGAGAAGCTATCGTCCCGTCGCGGGCGGGCCGTCCGAACGCGGGCGACGAGCGTCCCGCCGTGGACCGTCGGCGCGACGGACGGGACGGCCCCGACCGGACAACGTAATGTCGCTCGACCGCGACGTACCGACGAGATGTACCTCGGAGACGAAGCGTGGCCCGACCTCGGCGACTACTTCGAGAACGAATCGCTCGCGCTGGTCCCCCTCGGCTCAACGGAGCAACACGGTCCGCACCTGCCGGAGGCGACGGACCACCTCATCGCCGAGGCGTTCGCCCGGGAGGCCGCAGACCGCACCGGCTACCTCTGCACGCCGACCGTCAACGTCGGCGTCAGCGGTCACCACCGGCAGTTCCACGGCACGATGTGGGTCGAACCGCCCGTCTTCCGCGAGTACGTGGCGTCGATGACGCGCAACTTGACCGCCCACGGCGTCGACCGGGTCGTCTACGTGAACGCCCACGGCGGCAACGTCCCGCACCTCCGCGAGGTGGGCGCGCGACTCCGACAGGAGGAGGTGGCCTACGCCGTCGAGTGGATGTGGGACGAGAGCATCCCGGAGTTGGTCGACGAGGCCTTCGAGCAGAACGGTCCCCACGGCGGCCCGAAGGAGACGGCGCTGATACAGCACCTCCGCCCCGAACTGGTCCACGAGAACCGCCTCGCGGAGGCGCGGGACGGCGGCGTGCCGAGCGTCGACGCCGCCGGCACGGTTCGTAACGGTTCCCGGACGTTCTACGACGCCGCGGACAACACCGACAACGGCGTCCTCGGCGACCAGACCGACGCCACGGCCGAGAAGGGCGCGCGCCTCTTCGAGGCGGCCGCGGACCAACTCGTCGAACTGACCGAGTGGCTGGCGGCGCAGGAGTTCGCGGACCTCATGCCCCGGGACCACGTGTAGCCGGAGCCGGACGGAAAGCGGGCGGAGACGGCCGCAGAGGGTCAGGACGCGTCGCCGTCGCCGACGACGCCGAGGGTCACGTCCGACCGCCCGCCGGACGCCTCGGCCGCGTCGCTCCGTTCGGCCCGGCGGACGAACGCGACGACGGCGAGGGCGTGGACGGGCGCGACGACGGCGCTCGCCAGCGCACCGGCCGTGGGCACGCTCCCGAGGAGGTGGGTTGCCACGCCGAGCGCGACCACGAGGCCCGACGCCTTCCACGCTCGGCCGGAGAGGAGGGCGTAACTCGCCGCGAGGGCCGCGAACGGCCCCCGACCGCGGGCGGCGTACAGCGGTGCGGCCAGCAGGCGAGCCATCAGCCACAGCGTGAACGCCAACGCCGGGACGCCGACCACCAACCCGAGGTTCTCCGTCCCGACGACGGCGACGACGAGTCGGAACGCCGCGTCGACGCCGACGACCAGCGCGGCGTACGACGCGAGGCCGCGCCGGGGGAGGCCGCCCTCCGCTCGCGCGAACGTGACCCACCCGGCGACGACCACCGCGAGGAGGGCGACGAGGCCGACGGCCGCGGTCCAGACGGCGTAGTCGAACCGGAGGCCCACGAGGGCGTCGAGCGGTCGAGCGGTCGTCGCGCGCGGCGAGGGGTAGACGCCGAACGCGACCGAGACGGTGCCGTCCTGAATCCTGTCTGCGAGCGTGACGGGCACCGGGTCGCGCCGCCGGACGGCGTCCGTGACCGCGTAGACGACGCCCGCGAACAGGAACGGCGCGAGGAGGCCCGGGTTCCGAGCGAGTCGCCGGAGGGCGAACCGGAGGCTCCCCCGGGCGGTCGGAGCGGGCGGCGACGCCCCGCTCACGGCTCCTCCAGCGCGTAGAGCGCCCCGTCGTCGACGACGTAGAGCGTCCCGTCGGAGACGGCGACGGGCGACCCGTGGATGCCGTCGGTCTCGAAGCGCCACAGTCGCTCGCCCGTCTCGGCGTCGACGCCGACGGCGGTGGCCGACTCCGTCGGGAGGTAGACCGCGCCGTCGGCGACGGCGGGCGTGACCGGACCCGCCTCCGGCCGGACGCCGCCGGTCCAGCGACGCTCGCCCGTGTCCGCGTCGAGGGCGAACAGCCGACGCCGCCCGTCCTCGCGTTCGGCGCAGAGGTAGGCCCCGCCCGCACCGACGGCGACGCCTCCCCCCTCGTAGTGGGCGCTTTCGAACTCGAACGTCCACGCCTCGCTCCCGTCCGGACGGAGCGCCGAGACGCCCTCGACCCGCGGGACGAGTACCAGGTCGTCGGTCGCCGTCGGGGGACCGACCCGCCTCGTCCCGACCGACTCGGTCCAGCGTCGCTCGCCGGTGGCCGCGTCGTAGGCCGTCACCTTGCCGCGGTCGGTCGAGACGTAGACGGCCCCGCCCGCGGCGGCCGGCCGGCGGCCGTACCCGGACGCGGTCCACCGCACCCGACCGCTGGAGGCGTCCACCGCGAGGAGTTCGCCGGCGACCACGTAGGCGGTCCGGCGGTACGCCACGGGGACGGCGGGCGACGACCGACCGAACCCGAACTGGACGGCGAACCCGCCGTCGTCCTCCCGGGGGACCGTCCACCGACGGAGGCCGAACCGCCGGCCGAACGCCGAGAGGCCGCCGGCGGCGTTCAGGCCGTCGAGGCGGCCGCCGATGCCGATGACGGCGAGCGTCGG
Source organism: Haloferacaceae archaeon 50 (assembly GCA_046097085.1). Lineage (GTDB taxonomy): Archaea > Halobacteriota > Halobacteria > Halobacteriales > Haloferacaceae. Next base: position 1,998,777 of record CP175567.1, read on the forward strand.
GGCGCGGTAGGCCGTCGCCGACGCGACGGCGGGGGCCGCCTCGGGGGTCTCGTCGGCCCGGAAGCGCACCTCGCCCGTCGCCGCGTCGACCGCGAGGAGGCCGTCGCTGCCGACGGCGTAGACGGTGCCGCCGGCCACGACGGGCGAGGGGGCGAGGCCGACCCCGCCGCGGCCGACCGACCGGGTCCACTTCGCGCGGACGCCGGACTTCGGGCCCGCGGCGTCGGGGGCGTACGCCGTGCCGCCGGGGTCGCGGCGCTCCATCCGCCAGTCGTCCGCGCCGCCGTCGCCGCCCGCGGACGACGCGTCGCCGGCCGCGCCGACGGGGACGACCGCTGCGCCGGCGGCCGCACCGCCCGCGACGCCCGCGAGAACCTGTCGTCTGGATACACTTTCTGTTTCGGGGACCATACCCGACCGACGAGAGAGCGGCGAGAAAAGCTTACCGACGTGACGTCGGCGGGTTCGTCACGCTTTTGCCGCGGGGACCCGACTTCCGGCGTATGTTCGGTGGTGGCGGCATGAACCCCCGGAAGATGGAACAGATGATGAAACAGATGGGCATCGACATGACCGACCTCGACGCCGAGGAGGTCATCATCCGGACCGAGGACGAGGAACTCGTGTTCAGGGACGCGGACGTCACCCGGATGGACGCCCAAGGGCAGGAGACCTACCAGATAGTCGGGTCGCCCGACACGCGCGAACGCGGCGCGGGCGAGGCGAGCGAGGAGGGTGCGCCCCACGACGCCGGGTCCGAGGGCGCGACCGAGGAGGCGGCCAACCGGGCCGACGCGGGCGCCATCCCCGACTCCGACGTGCAGATAGTGGCCCAGCGCGCGGGCGTGAGCGAGGACGAGGCCCGCGAGGCACTCGACGCGGAGGAGGGTGACCTCGCTGCCGCCGTCAACCGCCTCGAAGAGTAAGGCCGCGTGTTCCTTCTGGTCCACGACGACCGCGAGTACCTCCGCGGCCCCGGCGACGAGTTGCACACGGACCTCGGCGTCCTCGACGTGCCGGCCGACGCCGAACCGGGCGACACCGTCGAGACGCACCTCGGCGAGGAGTTCGAGGTGCGCGCCCTCCGCGGTCCCGACCTGTTCAACCACTTCGAACGGACGGGCGCGCCGATGATGCCCCGCGATATCGGCATCGTGATGGGCCACACCGGCGTCGCCGCTGCCGACCGCGTCCTCGACGCCGGCACCGGGACCGGCGTGCTGGCCGCCTACCTCGGGCGCGCCGGCGCGGCGGTGACGACGTACGAACGCGACCCCCAGTTCGCGGAGGTGGCGCGCGAGAACATGCGCCTCGGGGGCGTCGCCGACCGCGTCGAGGTCCGGACCGGCGACCTGATGGACGACGTCGACGACCTGAGCGGGTTCGACGTGCTGACCCTCGACACCGAGGACGCACCCGACGCGATGGCGCGCGCGCCGGATCTGCTCGCGCCCGGCGGCTACGTCGCCGTCTACTCGCCGTTCGTGGAGAACTCCCGCGCGTCGGTGGCCGCCGCCCGCGAGGCGGGCCTCTCGAACGTCGAGACCTACGAGACCATCCAGCGCGAGATGGACTTCAACGACCGCGGCTCCCGCCCCTCCACCGCCGGCGTCGGCCACACGGGCTATCTCACGTTCGCGCGGAACGGCTGAGCGCCGGCGCCGCCGACCGCCGTGGCCCGGAACCGACGCTCCCGGTCCCCGAACTCTCGCCGCCGCTAGCGCCTCGCAATTCCTCCTCCGTTCGCGTCCTCCGTTCCCCAGACGCCGGCGGCCCGACCACGGCCCCCGCGGCGGTGCGCGTTCCCGCGTCGACCGGTCTCCCGAACCGCGAGCGACGGCGACGGCGAGAGCGACCGCTCCGTCCGGCGCACTCGGCGACTCTCCCGGTCCGAATCGGTCGCTTCGCCCGCGCGAGGACGGGCCTCGCCGACCGGACTCGGCCGAGGTTTCGACTAGCCGAAAAATAGAGTTGGGTAGGTAGTATTTTATAGTTAGCCTCTCCACCATCACCTATTCGATTGACCATGACCAGCGACAACGAACGGGCGGACGCGACGAGGAGAGTAGTCCGGAGACGCCACCTCCGGGGGTTCCTCGGCGGTTTCGGAGTCGGAACGGCGAGACGTGACGACGGGCGTCGGCGACGCGCGAGAGACCGGCGGGCCACGGTCGCCCGCGGGCCGGCGTTCGTGCGAGGGGCCGGCACCGACCGACGGGTCGGCCCGCGAGAACGGTCGGTGCCGACGGGACAGTGATGGGACTCGAAGGGGTCGTCGAGACGCTGATACTCTCGGTCCGGGACGGGTTCGTCCAGGTCAGCGCCTTCGTCGCGGTCACCGTGCTGCTTTTCAGCTACGTCCAGTACCGGACGGGCGGCCGCATCGTCGCGTACCTCGAAGCCCACGAGCGACTGCAGCCGATAGCCGGGGCGCTGCTCGGCCTGACGCCCGGGTGCGGCGGCGCGATAGTCGCGATGCCGCTGTACGTCCGCGGGACAGTCAGTTTCGGGACGGTCGTAGCCACGCTCGCGGCCACCGCCGGCGACTCCGCCTTCGTGATTCTCGCGCTCGCCCCGGAGGCCGCGGCGTACGCGTACGGGATGGCGTTCGTCGCGGCCGTCCTGTTCGGGTACGCCGTCGACCTGTGGGGACTCGGCGTCGGGCGCGTCGACGACGCCGTCGCGAGTATCGGCCGGCCGGCGACCGACGGCGGATTCGCCACCGCGAGCGTCGCCGAGGGCGGACCGAGCGTGTCGGGCTACCGACGCGACTGTGGCGCCGAGAGCGAGACCCGCGGCGGCTCCGAACTGATGACGGCCGTCACCCACGGCGCGCACGTGCTGTGGTGGGTCGTGGCGGCGGCCGGACTCGTCGCGGGCGTCGAGTACCTCCGCCGCGGCGCGCCGGAGGTCGCCCTCACGTTCGGCCCGACGTTCTTCGGGCTCTTCACCGTCGCCGGACTCGTGGGAACGACGCTGTCGTTCTACCTGTACTTCGTCGGCCGCCGGTACGTCGGCGCGGGCGGAGCGGGGCGGGCGGGCGAGTTCTCGAAGACGTACGACGCGTTCCGGCACGCCGCGATGGAGACCAGCATGGTCACCGTCTGGGTCATCGTCGCCTACCTGACCTACGAGTACGCCGTGGCGTTCCTCGCTCTCGACATCGGCGCGCTCGCGGCCGCGAGCGGCGTTCTGGCGCCAGTCGCGGGCGCGGCGCTCGGTCTCGTCCCGGGCTGTGCCCCGCAGATAGTCTTCGCGACGCTCTACGCGAACGGCGACGTTCCGTTCTCCGCGCTGACGGCCAACGCCATCAGCCAGGACGGCGACGCGCTGTTCCCCCTGATGGCGATAGACGCGAAGGCCGCCGTCGTGGCGACGATATACACGACGGTTCCGGCGCTGATAGTCGGGGTCGCCGTCCACGTCCTCTGGCCGTACGCCGACTTCGGCTTCGGCGTCGTCGGCTGACGGGCACGCCGCGCCGGACCTCGCGGGGACGGTGGCGGCCGCCGTGCCGCCGCGCCGTCCGTCGCTTCGACTCCCGCCCGTCGCTACGCTCCGCGGCCGGTCGGACCAGTCTCCCGCATCAGTTCCCAGAGTTCGTCGCGGTACGACGACGGGGTGAGCGTCGCAGAGAGCGCCGCCGCCGTCTCGCCGTCGCCGCGGACGCCCGTCGGGAACGCCCCGCCGGTCACGACGAACTCACGTCCCGCCGCTCGGGCGGCTATCCGCGCGGCGACGCGGAGGGCGACGCCGTCGACGGGGTACGTCCCGTCGTACTCGGTCTCGGACGCGCGCGACCCGCCGACCGTCGTAGTGCGGGCGTCGCGTTCGCGCACGTCGCGGACGCCGGCCTCGCGGAGGCGGTCGACGAACGAGTCGGCGCTCCGGCGGGCCACGAGCGGCCGCAACAGCGCCGCGGGCGCGGCGGCCGGCGAGACGCGGACGCGACTGGCGAGGAAGAAGCGGACGGCGAAGTCGGCGCCCGTCGCGTCGCGCACCCGGGCGCGGAGGGCGGCGTCCTCGTAGACGCGGGTGCGCGCGGTGACCGTCACCGCGCCGTCGTAGGGCGTCGCCGTCTCGTCCTCGGTCAGTCGCCACCCGTCGAGGAGGGCGTCGGGGACGGGGGGCGGCGGGACGGTCACGACGACGGGGCGGTCACGGCGGGTTACGCCGTCAGTGGTCGTCCTCGCGCCACTTGTGGCCGCACTCGGTGCAGATGAAGAACCGGGTCTCCGACTCGTCGGCCGAGCGTATCTGCTGCATGTACCACTTGGCGCGGTCGTTGCCGCACTCGGGGCAGTGGGCCCCCGTCGTCGGCAGGCCGTCGTCCTCCGAGTCGGTCACGTCCACTATCTCGCTCTCCTCCTGCGCTTGGGTCGTGACCATCGCCTTCTCCTTCTCCGCGTCGCGGAGTTTCTCGTGGCCGCAGCTCGAACACACCCACTTGCCGTCGTCGGCCTTCATCATCGAACCGCACTCGTCGCAGAACTCCATAGTGGAGGTGCAACTCGCCTGAGCTACTTAAACGTCGGGTTTCGGCCCGGTCAGGCGTCTCCCTCGGACTGTCCGGGTTCGCCGACCGCCTCCACGGGGAGCACGTTGTTGAGTTCCGAGTAGAGGTCGTTCGGCGACTCGTACTCGGACGACTCCGTCTCCGCGATGAGTTCGCCGAGGTCGACCTCGCCGTCGGCGAGGAGGAGCGTGACCCCCTCGTAGCGCTGGACGGCCTCGGCGCGGCCCACCGGGTAGTCGAGGTTCGACAGTTCGGACTCCACCTCTTGTAGCTTGAGTTCGGTCGCCATACCGGACGTACGGGGTCTGCGGGGATAATTCCACCGTCGAGTTCAGAAAACGAACGCGCCGCTCCGCTCCGTTATCAGATGTGGTAACCGAGGGGGAGAGCTTTTAGTTCCGGTCGGGGAGGGTCGTGACAGGATGGCACGAACTCAGACGGGTGTTCGGTCGCGCGACGCCCCGGCGCGCGATATCGAGCCCCCCATCGAGGACGACCTCGACGAGACCGAACGGCTCCGGCGGGAGCGGGACTTCTGGAGGCACCTCTTCGACGACTTCGTCCGGCAGTTCCCCGAGGACACCATCGTGACGAACGCCGACGGCGCGGTGACCCACGTCAACGACGGCGTCGTCGAGGAGTTCGGCGACGGCGACCCCGAGGCGGTGCTCGGACGGCACGTGAGCGACGTGATCGGGACCAGCGGCGACGAGGTCCTCACCGAGACCATCGTCCGGACCGGCGAACCCATCCGCGAGGAGGAGTTCCGCGGCAACGCCGCGGGCAACTACAAGCGGGTGATGGGCGCGCCGCTGACCGCGCCGGACGGCACTGTGGTGGGCGCCTTGGAGATGACCCCCGACGTGACCGACATCGTGGACCAGCGGAACAAACTCCGCGACGCCCAGCGGGCGGTCTCCGAGGAGATATCGGGGTCGCTCGAAGGGACCGCGCGGGCCAGCGAGGCGGTGTCCGAGAGCGTCGGGCGCGCGAGCCGACTGGCCGAGGAACAGGCCGAGAACATGGACGAGGTGTCCGGCGAGGTGGGGTCGCTCTCGGCGACGGTCGAGGAGATAGCCGCCAGCGCACAGGAGATAAACGCCAAGAGCGAGGAGGCCGAGGAACTCGCCGAGGACTCCCGAGAGACGGCCGAGGAGACCATCGACGTGATGGACGAGGTGGCCGACGACTCCGAGGCGGTGGCCGAGAGCACGCGCGGCCTGCGCGAGCGCATCGGCGAGATAGACGCCATCGTGGAGGTCATCAACTCCATCGCAGACCAGACCAACCTGTTGGCGCTGAACGCCAACATCGAGGCCGCCCGGGCGGGCGACGCCGGCGAGGGCTTCGCCGTCGTCGCCAACGAGGTCAAGAGCCTCGCAGAGGAGGTCCAGTCCGAGTCCGAGCGCATCGAGGAGATAGTCGAGGACATCCGGGCCGACGCCGACGTGACCGTCGAGAGCGTCGAGGCGGTCACCGAGGACGTGCGCGAGGGCGTCGAGCGCATCGAGGGCCTCGTCGAGAACCAGCGGCGCATCGCCGACACGGTGCGGGACACCTCCACCGGGATGGAGGACATCGCCACCGCGACCGACGATCAGGCGGTCCGGACCGAAGAGGTGGCGAGCATGGTCGACACCGCGGCCGAACGCGCCGCGGACGTGTCCGACGAGATGGACGCCGCCGTCGACGCCAACCACCGCCAGCAGGAACACGTCGACGAGATACGCACGTCGGTCCGGTCACTCGAAGCCGCGATGGACGACCTCGACTGACCTCCCGCCGCGCCCGTCCCGTCCCGCCCCGCCGGGGCCGTCGCCGATTCGATCGAACGTTGGTCGGCCTCACCCCGGTTCGGCGTGACGTATCTCGCCTGAAAGTTTTATACAGTCCCTCTCCGTTCGACCGCTATGCTCGATTCGGCCCCGTGGCGGTCGGGAGAACAGCGCACGTGGCACGCGGAAGGCACGGACTCGGGTACGACGACCATCGACGACGTGGATCTGCCGGAGTTCGAACTCCTCCCGGCGCTCAGGTTCCTGTTCGCGTTCTCTCTCGGGGTGTTCTTCTTCCTCGTCCCGGTCACGTGGAACGGTCAGATAACCGTCCCGTTCGACGTCGCCGCGAGTTGGGTCACCGCCACCTTCCCGACGCTGGTGGGCGCGGCCGGCCTCCTACTCGTCGCGGCGGGCGGCCTCCTGTCCGTCGGGGCGGAACTGAACGACCGGGGAGTCGTCGACGTGGACCGGGTCACCGAGGGACGCCTCGACCTCACGTACTGGGAGACGTCGCCGCTGTTTCTCGCACTCCGCCTCGTCGCCATCGTGTTCGGCGCCCTCCTCTTCTTCGAGGTAGGGCCCTCGGTGCTGCACGCGCCCGCCGTGGGCGGACTCGTGTGGGGGACCATCGTGCTGAGCGTCGTCGTCATCATCCCGCTGGGCGCGGTGTTCGTCAACCTGCTCGTCGAACTCGGCGGACTGGAGTTCATCGGGACGCTCGCGCGCCCGTTCATGCGGCCGCTGTTCAGACTCCCCGGCCGGGCCGCCCTCGACTCCGTCGCGTCGTGGATCGGGGCGTTCACCGTGGGCTACTACGTGACCTACAACGTGTTCCACCGGGGCGGCTACCACAAGCGCGACGTGTTCGTCATCGCCACCTGCTTCGCGCCGGTGAGCATCGGCTTCGTCGGCGTCATCGTCTCGACGGTGGGTCTGCTCTCGGTGTTCCCGGTCATCCTCCTCGCGTGGGTGGTCGCCGTCGTGGTCACGGGCGCGATACTCGTCCGGATACCGCCGCTCAGCGAGGTTCCGAAGGAGTACGTCGTCGAGCCCGAACCCGAGACGCGCTTCCGCGGGTCACCGGGCGACTACGTCCGGTTCGCGCTGGGCGAGGCGCTGGACGAGGCCCGGACCGGCCGCATCCTCCCGATGGCGGTCACGGGCCTGATAGACGGCCTCAAGGTCACGGCGCTCACGCTCGGCACCGTCGTCACTATCAGCACCGTGACGCTCCTCCTCATCGCGGAGACGAACGTGTTTCAACTCGTCTCGACGCCGCTCGCGCCCGTCGTCGCCGCGTTCGGCATCCCCGACGCCGAACTGGTAGCGGCCGCGGTGCTCATCAGCGGCGTCGAGCAGGTGTCGGCGGCCGCCGTCGTGGCCGACGCGGCCGTCACCGCGCGGTTCTTCCTCACGGTGGTGTCCATCTCGCAGATAATCTTCTTCGCGGCGTCGGCCCCGATGATGATGGACATGTTCAACGACGTTCCCATCCGGTTCCGCGACCTCGTGGTCCTGTTCGCGCTCCGGACGGCCGTGCTGATACCGGTCGCCGCCGTCCTCACCCACGCCGCGAACTGGCTGGGACTGCTGCCGTGAGGTCGGGTGCCGGTCCGGGACCGGCGGCCTACGGCCCCGCGCCGAGGACGCGCTCAATGCCCTCCTCGATGCGCGGCGGGTTGGGGACGTAGAAGTCCTCCATCGAGAGCAGGGGGACGGGCACGTCGAACCCGGTGACCCGCCCGACGGGCGCTTCGAGGTGGTAGAGCGCGTCGTCGTTGATGCGCGCGACTATCTCCGAGCCCATCCCGCCGCTCCGCGGGGCCTCGTGGACCACGAGCGCCCGCCCCGTCTTCTTGACCGACTCCACCACCGTCTCGCCGTCCATCGGCGAGATGGTGCGGAGGTCTATCACCTCGGCGTCGACGCCGAGGTTCTCGACGGCCTCCAGCGTCGGCCGCATCATCGCGCCCCACGAGACGACGGTGAGTTCGGACCCCTCGCGCCGGACCGCGGCCTCGCCGATGGGCTCCGCGTACGACTCCTCGGGCACCTCGCCGCGGAACGACCGGTAGATGTGCTTGGGCTCCATGAACAGCACCGGGTCGGGGTCGCGGACGGCGGCGGTCAGAAGCCCCTTCGCGTCGTGGGGCGTGCTCGGCACCACCACCTTGAGCCCCGGCACGTGGCCGTACGCGCCTTCGAGGCTCTCGGAGTGGTGTTCGAGCGCCTTCACGCCCGCGCCGTACGGCGTCCGCACCACCATCGGCGCGGTCCACTCGCCGCGCGTGCGCCACCGGATGCGGCTGGCCTGCGTGACGAGTTGGTCGAACGCCGGCGGGAGGAACCCCGAGAACTGTATCTCGGCGACGGGGCGGTAGCCGTAGGTGGCGAGGCCGACCGCCCCGCCGACGATGGCTATCTCCGACAGCGGCGTGTCGAGCACGCGGTCGCCGCCGAACGCCTCCTTCAGGCCGTCGGTCGCCCGGAAGACGCCGCCGCTCTCGGCCACGTCCTCGCCGAACACCACCACGTCGTCGTCCCGTTCCATCTCGGAGCGGAGCGCGTCGTTTATCGCGCCCACGATGGTCTCGCGCGCCATCTCGGTCACCCCTTCCCCCGCTGGTCGACGTGGTCGTAGGCGTCCGGGCGCTCCTCTAAGAACGCCTCGAACTCGGCCAACTGCCGGCGGAGGTACGGCGGGAGTTCGTCGTAGAGGTACGCGAACATCTCCTCGACCGACCGCTCCTCGTACGCGTCGGCCGCCGCCAGCGCGTCGTCGAACTCGTCGTCGACGGCGTCGAGGACCGCCTCTCGGTCTATCTCGTCCCACAGCCCCCGCTCGCGCAGGAACGCCTCGTAGCGCTCCAGCGGGTCCTGCTCCTCCCACTCGGACACCTCCTCCTCGTCGCGGTAGCGGGAGGGGTCGTCGCTGGTGGTGTGGGCGTCCCGCCGGTAGGTCACCGACTCCACCAGCGTCGGGTCGCCGGCGAGGGCCGCCTCGCGCGCCTCGCGCACGGCGTCGTAGACGGCGAGCACGTCGTTGCCGTCGACCCGGATGCCGTCGATGCCGTATCCCGGGGCCCGTTGGGCTATCGACTCCGCCGCCGTCTGCTTCTCGAACGGCGTCGAGATGGCGTACTGGTTGTTCTGACAGAAGAAGACCGCGGGCGCGTCGAGCACGCCCGCGAAGTTCATCGCCTCGTGGACCGCGCCGGTGCTGGACGCGCCGTCGCCGAAGTAGGCCGCCACCACCGAGTCGGCGTCGTCGAGTCGCATGCCCCACGCCGCCCCCGTCACCATCGGGAGGTGCGACCCGATGGAGATGGCTATCATCTGGTTGTGCTTCGCCATCTCGCGGTTGGCGTCCTCGACGCCGCGCCAGAACAGCATCAGGTCACGCATCGGGAGGCCGTTGAGGAACTGGGCGGTCGCCTCGCGGCCCATGCCGACGAGCCAGTCGTCGTCCGCGAGGGCGTAGCCCGACCCGACGATGCTGGCCTCCTGCCCCCGGCCGGAGCCGAACGTCCCGAGCTGTCCCCGGCGCTGGAGTTTCACCATGCGCTCGTCGAACCGGCGTTCGAGCACCATCCAGCGGTACAGGTCTAGCAGTTCGTCGTCGCCCAACGCCGGTACGTCGTCGGGGTCGTGCGACCCGTCGGGCGCGACGACCTGATACTTTCCCACCGACAGGTCGTCCTGCGAGAAGTACCCCGGTCGCTCCCGGAGTCGCTCCACGCCGCTATCGCTTCCCATGGTACTCGACCCGCGCCCGAACCCAATTAAAATTCCTATGTAATACCCGCGCTTAAACGCGGTCGACCGTCGCTCGGCCGACGGCCGTCGCCCGCCGACCGGCGGTCCCGCGGCGGGCGTCGCGCGCGGCTACTCGAACTCGGGGTCGCGCTTCTCTAAGAACGCCGCCATCCCCTCGCGCTGGTCGTGCGTGCCGAACAGGCTGCTCCACGCCCGGCGCTCGTACGCGAGGCCGGAGCGCCCGGGGGCGTCGCGCGCGACGTTCAGCGCCTCCTTGGCGGCCCGGAGCGCGAAGGTGGGCTTCGCGGCGAGTTCCGCCGCCATCTCGGCCACGTGGTCGTGGACCTCGTCGTGGGCCACCACCTCGCCCACGAGGCCGTAGTCGTAGGCGTCGGTGGCGTCGACGCGGTCGCCGAAGAATATCATGCGACGTGCGAGTTCGTCGCCCACGAGACGGGGGAGACGTTGGGTGCCGCCCCACCCCGGCACGATGCCGAGGTCTATCTCCGTCTGTCCGAGGATGGCGTCGTCGCCCGCCACCCGCAGGTCGCAGGCGAGGGCGAGTTCGCACCCGCCGCCGAAGCAGTAGCCGTCTATCGCGGCGATGGTCGCGCCGGGGAACGTCTCGACGGCCTCGCAGATGCGGTGGCCCTGCGCGGCGTAGCGCTCCGCCTCCTGCGTCGAGAGGTCCTTCATGTGGCCGATGTCCGCGCCGGCCACGAACGCGTCGTCGCCCGCGCCGGCCAGCACCACCACCGACGCGTCCGCGTCCTCGGCCTCCGCGAGGCCCTCCTCTATCGCGTCGAGCGTCTCCGCGTTGAGGGCGTTCATCGCCTCCGGCCGGTCGACGGTGAGCGTGGCGACGCCGTCGTCGACGTCGAGCGTGATGGTGTCCCACGACATGGCCGGGGCGACGCGGCCCAGTCGAATAAGGGTACTCCCGCGGCGTCCCCGCCGCGCCGCCGTCCCGCCTCCCGCGCCTCGCGCGGCGTCCCCGCCGGCCCGCGGCGTCGCGTCTCCGTCACCGTCCGCGCGCCGCCGCCCTGTCCCCGCCACATCCGGAACACGGATAACGGCCCCTCGCCAACGCGGAGACATGAGCCTCACCGACGAGGAGCGAGAGCGTCTCGCCGACGTGGTCCGCCTCCAACCGACCAAGAACAAGGAGCTACAGGACCGGTGGGGGCTCGACGGCGGCAGCGAGGTCCACCAGTACCTCGAGAACCACCTCAAGGACTACTACTACCGCGACGAGAACAGCCTCATCCGCGCGACGGCGGAGGGGGCCGACCTCGTCGACGTCGAACCCGGCGTCGAGGGGGGCGGGGACGGCGACCCGGTCCCGAACGTCATCCGCGTCCCGGACCTCCACGCCAAGGTGGTCGACGTGGTGGCCGGGGCCGACGAGCGCTCGGAGAGCGTGGTGTCGGTCCTCCACAAACTCCGCGACGAGTTCGGCATCGACCCCGAGGTGGACGAGGTGCGTCGCGCCCTCCAGAGCCTCCGGCGCAAGGGGGTCGTCGAGGTGGTCTACCGCACCGTCCCCACCTTCCGTCTCGCCGTCCCGCGCGACGAACTCTCCGTCGAGTCCCTAGACGAGAACACCGAGGACGCCACGGCCTGACGCGCCGCGGCGCTCTCACTCACGCCGCCGCTCGCGTTTCCGTTCCCGTTCGCGTTCTCGCCGCCGGTCGAGCAGGCGCCGGATGCCCTTCCCCGGGCCGCCCTCGATGGGCCACCCCTTCGTCCGCCACGCCGGGGGTTCGGGTTCGAACTCGGGGCACGACCCCGAACACTCCGCGCCGGTCTGGTGGCGGCCCTTCGCGGCACACCACGGGAGGCGCGCGCCGCCGGCCCGCCGGAGTTGGAAGTGCCGGCAGTCGGGGCGCATCGTGTCGACGTACGAGCGCCACCCCGACCCGTACGCGCGTTCGGCTATCTCCCGCCGTGTGGCCGCGAGCGTCGAGTCCGCGCCGTGTTCGAGCGGCGTCGCGTCGTCGGTGCCGGTCTCGACCCCTCCTCCTCGGTCGTCGTCCGCGGCCGGCCCGCCGTCGAGGCGACTCGCGTGCCACTCCACGTCGGCCGTCGCGCCGCCCTCGAAGTCGAACGCGAGGATGCCCACCTCGACCGGCAGGTCCTCGAAGAGAGCGGGCGCGACGGCGTCGTCGGTGGCGGCGGTGGCGACCCACACCTCGTCGGCGAGGCCGCTCTCGACGTCGTGGACGAGTTGGTCGGCGAGGGCGCGCGCCGCCGACGCGTCGAGGTCCGGCTTGTTCTCGATGGCCACCACGCGGTCGACCCACTCGGGGTAGGGCGCGACCCGCCGAATCTGGATGCGATTGCCGTCGCGTCGCTTCTCGACCACGTCGCGCGCCGCCGCGCGGTGGACCGCGGCGCGCACGTAGCGCCACGGGTAGCCTGGGTGTGGGAGGGCGTCGCGGTACCACGTCCACTCGGCGGGGGCGTGGCGGACGACGTGGAGGAGGTCGGAGTCGAGCGCCGCGGCCCCGAACGCGGCGCGGGCGTCGAGGACGTCGGGGTCCGCCTCTATCACGACGGTGTCCCACCGCCGGTCGCGGGTGCCGAACTGTCGGCCGACCACGACGGGCGGCGCGTCGGCGTCGCGCTCCCCGCCCGGCGGCCACGAGCGCTCGGCCCACCGGCAGACCAGTAGCTCGAAGGTGAACTCCGCGTCGCCAGGGCCGGGATAGCTCACGCGCGTGAGTCACGGCGCGCCGGGATAACTCCCTTTCCGTTCGCCGTTACGTCCGGCGCGGCCGCTCGGCGTCCCCGTCTGGTCGGCGGCCGGGCTACGCGACGACCGCGGCGACGCCCGCGGGGCGTTCGACGCGGCGGCCGGACCGCCGCGCCGTCTCTCACGCGAGGTACTTGTTGCCCGACTCCTCCTCCTCGGCCACGAGCGAGTCGAGGTAGTCGTGGGCCTCCTCCAGTATCTCTCTGGGACCGTCCTGCGTGATGGTGTTGAGCGCCTGCTCGTAGTCGCGCCACTGGAGGTCCCGGTGTTCGTTCGACAGTTCCGCGCTGGCCTCGAAGGACCGCGCGATGAACAGGTGGACGGTCTTGTGGATGGTGTTGCCGCCCGCCTCGAACACGTAGTCGTACTCCTCGCGGAAGCCGTCGATGAGGCGGAAATCGCTTATCCCCGCCTCCTCCTCGACTTCTCGTATCGCTGTCTGCTGGAGCTCCTCCTCCCCTTCGACACCGCCTTTGGGGAACTCCCAGTCCCCCGGTCGGCTCTTCAGGAGCAGATACTCCCGTCGGCCGCGCGTGTCGCGGAAGAGGATGGCTCCAGCGCTCACCGCTTCCACTGCCATTACCACAAGTAACTAACCGTACGTTTAAAGGCATATCGGACGCACTGGTCGTCTCTCGCCCGTTCGGGCGCGCGGACGCGCCGTCGCGCCCGCGGACGCCCGCGCCCGTGTCAGCGCCGACTCGCCCGCCGTCGCCCCGACGCCCCGGCGTCACCCGCCGCCGTGTAGATGCGTTTTTACGCTCGGGGCTCGCACACCGCACCATGACTTTCGTCACGAAACTCCGGTTCGAGAGCGGGGACCGGATAGCCTTGGAGGAGGAGGTGAACGACCTGAAGCGGATGCTCGAGCGCAAGGGCGTCGCGTGCAAGGGCCCCCACGCGTCGCCGCCGGAACGCATCCGCGTCCCGCAGTACCGCACACTCGCGCCGGGCGACGAGTTCTCGCCGTGGGACTACACCGTCTACGCGCGCGAACTGGAGATACACGGCAGCGACGAGGTGGCCCGACGGGTCGGGCACATGGAGTTCCCCGAGCGAATCCGGGTCGAGATAACGGTCGAACAGAAGAGCCCCGTCGGCGGGTAGCCTACTCGGGGTCGGCCACGACTTCTAGCAGTTCCGCGGTGCCCTCGTGAGCCCCGGCGTCGAACGACGTGACCCGGAGACGGACCAACGCGTCCACGAGCGCCGGGTCGCCGTCGCGCACGTGGAGGACGGTGTCGCCGACGCGGACGCGGACGCCCCCGCCGGCGTCGCGTCCGGTCACGTAGGCGTCGAGCGTGTCACCCTCGACGTAATCGGGGGTGGAGGTTCTGAACTTCAGTCCGGCGAGGAACGCGTCGAAGCCGAGTTTCATACTCGGGTCACCTCCTGGCTGCGGCGGTCGGCGACGTACTCGCGACCGTACCCCGTCCACGCCGCGAACAGGAACACCGCGACGAGGAACCAGCCGTGGAACACGTAGGGCCAGACGTTGATCGGGTTGACCAGCATCGACTCGGTGAACCACGCGGTGGCCTCCGACCCCACCAGTCCCCGCATCGCGCTGTAGCCCGCGAGCATGCCGCCGCCCCACGGGAAGATGTAGCCGAGCGCCGCGGTGTTGGCGTCGAGGATGTTGGCCCGGCGGTAGCCGTTGATGTTGAACCGCTGGCCGAGCGTCCGGATGTACGGCGCGATGGCTATCTCGGCCGCGGTGTTGATGGTTATCGTCGCGTTCACCAGCGCGGTGCCGAGCACCATCGTGGTCTCGGCCCGGCGGACCGTGGTGGCCACGCTGTCGAGCAGGACGTCGAGGATGGCGTCGAAGCCGCCCCCCCGCTGCATCACCTTCGCACCCGCGACGATGAGGAGGGTGAGCACGATGAGCGGGAAGAAGCCCGCCGCGCCGGCGTAGAGGCTTCCGCCCACCGCCACCTCCGCGGACGGGGCCGTCTCGACTATCGCACCGACCACGGGGGCCGACGCTAACTCCGCGAACGGCGCCGACTCCGGTGCCGCGAACACCAGCATGTCGGCGGCGTCGACCGGCACCGCGTCGACCGCGCCCAGCAGGAGGTTGAACACCACCGCCGCGATGAGTCCCCAGGAGATGGCCTCGATGATGTGGCGACCCCTGACCGCGAGCACGATGACGATGGCGATGTCGACGAGGTGGACCAGCCCCCACGGCGAGACGGTCTGGTCCACGGCGCCGGAGACGTTCGCGCCCGGCATCACGGTCCCGGCGACGAGGTAGGCCGCG
Organism: Haloferacaceae archaeon 50; assembly: GCA_046097085.1. Lineage (GTDB taxonomy): Archaea > Halobacteriota > Halobacteria > Halobacteriales > Haloferacaceae. The sequence continues at coordinate 2,013,848 of CP175567.1, forward strand.
AACGCGAAGGCGGCCGCGATTATCGCGTACTTGAACCGCGAGGCGACGACGCCCCCGATGTCGGCGTTCTGGGTCACCGCGCTCACGATGGTGGTGTCGGAGACGGGCGCGAGGTTGTCGCCGAACACCGCGCCCGAGAGTATCGCGCCGAACAGGAGGACGGGGTTCGCGCCCACCAGCAACCCGGCGGGGAACACGAGCGTCGTGAACGCGATGGCGGTGCCGTAGCCCGTGCCGATGCCCGTAGCCAGCAGCGCCGCCAGCAGGAACGTGACCGCGGGGAACAGCGTCGCCCCCACACTGAGGGCGTTGGCGGCCCACACGAGGCCGTCCACGAAGCCGCCGGTCTGGATGGTCTGAGCGAACATGCCGGCCCAGAGCCACGCCACGATGGCGGTGGCGGCCACCCGTTCGGTCATCCCGTCGAACACGACGTCGGCGTACGTCTTCCAGTCGCCTCGGACGAACAGCATCCCCACGATGAGGCCGACGAGCATCCCGACGACGAGACCCGTCGTGTCGCCGATGCCGAGGAGGCCGGACTGGACGATGGCCCACACGACGAAGAAGGCGACGGGTATCGCACTCGCCGCGGGACCGCCGCGGAAGTCGAGGCGCGGCGCGTCCGCGCCGGCGCCGGCGTCGGCGTCTGTTTCGATATCACTCATGTCTCGAAGGTGTCCTGGGGATAGGCTAAAAGCCAACCGACATCGCTCCGCTCGGTGCCGACGCTCCGCGACCGACTCCCGCCTCCGACGCGCTTTAGGTCGTACCGGGCGTCGGACACGAACATGAGCTCCGCACCCGACTTCGACTCGCTCGTGGACCTCCGCCGCGACCTCCACCGTCACCCCGAACCCGCGTGGCGGGAGTTCTACACCACGGCGCGCATCGTGGACGCCCTCGAGACGCGCCCGCTCGACGTCGTCTACGTCGGCGAGGAGGTGCTGTCGGGGGAGCGCACGGGGGTCCCCGACGACGCCGACCTCGACGAGTGGTTCGACCGCGCGGCCGAGGCGGGCGCGCGCGAGGACATCCTCGACGCCCTCGAAGGCGGGCACACGGGCGCGGCGGCGGTGCTGAAACAGGGTGACGGCCCCACGGTCGCCCTCCGGGTCGACATCGACGGCCTGCCGGTCACCGAGTCCGAGGACGACGCTCACGCGCCCGCCGCGGGCGGGTTCCGCTCGGAGAACGAGGGGTACATGCACGCCTGCGGCCACGACGCCCACGCCGCCATCGGCGTCGGGGTGATAGACGCGATACGCGACAGCGACTTCGACGGCACGCTCAAGGTGCTGTTCCAACCCGGCGAGGAGATGGTCGCGGGCGGGAAGCCGATGGCCGAGAGCGGCGTCCTCGACGACGTGGACTACCTGCTCGCGGTCCACGTCGGCCTCGACCACCCCTCGGGCGAAGTGGTGGCGGGCATCGACGGCTTCCTCGCGGTGAGTCACTTCCGCGCGGAGTTCGCGGGCGAGTCGGCCCACGCCGGGGCCGAACCCGAGGCGGGGCGCAACGCGGTGCAGGCGATGGCGGCGGCGGTGCAGAACCTCTACGGCATCCCCCGTCACTCGGACGGCGAGACGCGGGTCAACGCCGGCATCGTCGGCGGCGGCACCGCCACCAATATCGTCCCCGAGAACGCGTTCATCGAGGGCGAGGTGCGGGGCGAGACCACCGAACTCATGGAGTACATGGAGGACGAGGCCCGGCGTGTGCTCCGGTCGGCGGCGGAGATGCACGACTGCGAGGTGGCCCTCTCGACGGAGGGGCGCGCGCCGAGCGCCCGGAGCGACGCCGAACTCGCCGACGTGGTGGGCGAGGTGGCCCGGAGCGTCACGGGCGTCGAGAGCGTCCTCGACCGGGACAAACTCGGCGGGAGCGAGGACGCCACCTACCTGATGCGGCGGGTGCAAGAGAGGGGAGGAAAGGCGGCCTACGTCGGCGTCGGCACCGACCACCCGAGCGGCCACCACACCCCGGCGTTCGACGTCGACGAGGAGTCCATCCGCGTCGGCGTCGAGGTGCTGTCGCGCGCGATTCGGCAGATAGCGGAGACGCGGCCGTAGGGGTCGGGGGCGTCACCTCTCGCCCGGACGCGGGCCGAGACGACCGGCGCGAGGGGCCATCGGCAACCGCCGTCCTTTTTTGAGCGGGGCGGGTTGTCGGACGCAGATGGCGACCGTTGACCCCGAAGCGCTTCGAGAGTGGTTGGAGAACGGCGAGGACGTGTGCGTGGTCGACATCCGGTCGGAGGCCGACTACGAGGAGGACCACGTCGAGGGGAGTCTGAACCGCCCGATTCGGGAGACCCTCCTGTCGGGCGACGTGGAGGCGGCGGTAGCCAAACTGGAAGAGCTCCCGGACGACGAGGAACTGGTCCTCGTGTGCGACGCGGGCGTCGCCTCGACGGAGACCGCCCGTCAGCTCAGAGACCGGGGCCGAGACGCGAGCGCCCTCGACGGCGGGCTGGACGCGTGGAGCGGCGACCGGGAGTAGACGCCCGGTAGCGCGACGGGCGCCGAGCGAACGGCTCAGTACTTCGGCTCCGCGCCGGTGACGGTGTACACCTCGTCCATCAGGTCGTCGCGGTGGGCCTGCCACGTGCCGAGCGCACCCGGCCGCGAGGGGTAGCGGTCGTAGTGGTCGATGAGTCTGTCGGCGACGCGCTTGGTCCGGTAGAACTCGGCGATGCGGTCCCAGTAGCCGAACGACTCCCTCGCCGTCTGGAGCACCACGCTCGGCGTCATCGAGGTGGTGCCCGAGTAGAGCGCCTCGGCGAGTTTCTCGCCCGGCAGGGCCGCCAGCAGGCCCATCAGGTCGTCCACGTCGACGGCCGTCGAGAGGATGTTGTACACGTCGAGACCGGCGTAGCGCCCGCCGAAGTGGTCCATCACGCGCTGGTTGTACCGCCAGAGGTTCGCCTCGCTCACGTCGTCCTCCGAGATGGCGTGGACGGCCTGTTCGGCCGCGTACTTCCCGGCGTAGGCCGCGCCGGCGATGCCGCCGCCGGTGGTGGGGTTGACGTGGGCCGCGGCGTCGCCGACCGCGACGAACCCGTCGGCGACGGCGGAGTCGTAGGGGCGGCGGGTGGGGAGGGCGGCGCCGAGTTTGTCCTTGACCGTCGCGCCCGCGAACTCCGCGCGGTTCCGCAGGTCCTGTTTGAGGTCCTCGACGAGTTTCATGGGTTCCTCGTTCATCTGGAAGCCGAGGCCGGCGTTTATCTCGGTCGACGTCCGCGGGAAGTACCAGAGGTAGCCCGCGGCGCGCTTGGTGGGCTTGAACACGAGGGCGTCGTCCCACTCCACCGGCTCTTCGACCTCCACCACCTCGCGGTACGCGGAGGAGAAGTGCTGGTAGCTGACGTTGGTGTCGAAGGTGGCCGAGGAGAAGTCGGCCTTGTCCTGCAGGATGGAGAGCGACCCGGCGCCGTCGACGACTATCTCGGCGTCGTACTCCACGGGGTCGCCCTTGCGCTTGGCGCGGACGCCCGTGACGCGCCCGTCGTCGTCCTGCATCACGTCCTGTACCACGGTGTCGTAGTGTATCTCCGCGCCGGCGTGTTCCGCGCCGTCGATGATGCGCTGGCCGTACTCCCAGCGGTCGATGACGGCGAGTTCGCCCGGCACCGGGATGTCGAGGACGGTGTCGTGGGTCGGAATCTCGAACCGGCCGTGGTCGACGCCGGTGTTGGTGAACGCGGGTTCGATGTGGGACTTCGGAATCGCCTCGGGGAAGGCGTCCGCGCCCTTGAGGGCGTCGCCACAGGCGATGTGGCCCGCCTCCTCCTCGTCCTTTCGCTCGACGACGACGACGTCGAGACCCTCGCGGGCCACGGTGGCCGCGGCGTAACAACCCGACGTGCCAGCGCCGACGACGACGACGTCGTACTCGTGGTCGGTCATTGTGGATACTCTCTGTGGTGGAGAGGAAAACTCTTTATCACCGAATCGGTCGCCTCGCGGGGAACAGTACGGCCGTCCGTGTCGGACGCGTGACGTGACCGTTTCGGCGGCGGCGCGTCGACGGAGAGCCGATACGCCGCTGATGTGTCGGCGGAGCTATGCCCCGCGACTCGGCCGCCTCCGAGGCCGTCGTCGAGGACGCGGCGGCGGGGTGAGGTCGCCGCGGGGAGAGTTCGGTGGGCGCTAGTCGGACGACAGTGCGCTCTCACCCGCCGACTGCTCCGCCTTCGCCTCCCGTCCCCAGTATCGGTACGACGCGTACAGGAGGAGCGGGATACCTATCAACTGCGTTACTATGGGCACTGGCACGAACAGGATAGCGACGGCCGCGAGCCCGATGGCCAGCGTCGTTTTCCCCGGACGTTCGACCATAGAAACGAACGGACGCCAGCGGGTGAAAGCGTGGCGGCCCAGCACGTCTCGCCGCCGGACGCCGAACGCGACGCCGACGCATACTTGCCCCCGCACCGCGACGTCCGGCCGTGACCACCGTCACCGTCTGGAACGAGTACCGACACGAACGGGAGGACGACGAGGTGCGCGAGACGTACCCCGACGGCATCCACGCCGCCGTCGCCGACGGCTTGGAGGAACACGGGTTCGAGACGCGCACCGCCACCCTCGACGACCCCGAGCACGGACTGCCCCCCGAAGTCCTCGACGACACCGACGTGCTGGCGTGGTGGGGCCACGCCGCCCACGACGAGGTGGACGACGCGGTGGTCGACCGGGTCGTGGACCGGGTGTACGACGGGATGGGACTGCTCGCCCTCCACTCGGCGCACTACTCGAAGCCGTTCAAGCGCCTGATGGGCACCTCCTGCTCGCTCAAGTGGCGGGTCGACGGCGGGCGCGAGCGCGTGTGGACGGTCGAACCCGGCCACCCCATCGCGTCCGGACTCGACGAGTCCTTCGTCGTTCCGCGCGCCGAGATGTACGGCGAGCGATTCGACGTGCCCGCGCCGGACGAACTCGTCTTCCTCTCGTGGTTCGAGGGCGGCGAGGTGTTCCGGAGCGGGTGCTGTTACACCCGCGGGAAGGGCCGCGTCTTCTACTTCCGGCCGGGCCACGAGACCTATCCGATATACTATCAGGACGAGGTTCGGCGGGTGCTGGCCAACGCCGCGACGTGGGCCGCGCCCGCCGACGGTCCGACGCCGACGTTCGAGCGCACGCCGCCCCACGAGACGGACTGACCGGGTGCCCGGGGTGGCGAGAAGCGCCGCCCCCCGGCGCGCAACATAAGGCGCTCGCGCCCCTCGGGAGCGTATGGCGAACTCGACGAGCGGACAGCGAAAGCTCCTCTACGGTCTGTTCGCGCTGGCGTTGCTGATAGCGGTCCTCGGCTTCCTCGCCGTGGCCGTGCTCTCGGGAGTGCTCTGAACCCGAACCCCGACAGAGCGCCGTCGCGCGCCCGGCCTCACTGGGGCCGGTGCGTCTCGCCCTCGCGCGCGTCGGCCCCCTTCCGTCGCACCGCCGCCGCGGCGTTGCTCGCGTCGTAGCCGAAGAACACGTCCTTCCCGTACGCCTCGGCCACCTCCGCGGCGTGTATCAGGTCGTCCACGTCCACGTCCACGGCGTAGAGTTCGACCGAGAAGGGCTTCGAGAGCGCCGACTCGAACCCCTTGGCGATCGTCTCCAGCCAGTAGGTGGTGCCGTAGTGGGTGTCGTACAACGGCACCACGAACTCGTCGACGTGTTCCGCGAGGGCGTCCAAGTCGAGGCCGGCGCGGCGGTAGAGGTGGCCGGGGTAGGGGTCGGGGTAGAGCGTGAGGTAGGTCCGACCCGGGATGCGGTCGGCGGCCTCGGCCACGAAGTCGGTCACGACCGAGGCGCGCCACGCCAGTCGGTCGTCGTGGGCGCTCTCCTCGAACAGGGCGGCACACCGGTCGCAGCGGCAGTACTCCTCGCGCGGGAACCCCACGTCGTCGAGGCGCACGTCGTCGTGGGCGTCGGCCGCGTCCTCGACGATCTCGAGCAGGCCCGCCCGGTAGTCCTCGTTCGTGGGACAGATGTACGACCAGTCGAAGTAGGTCCGGTCGCGGGTGGCGGGTTCGCCCGCGTCGTTCACGGGCACGAGTTCCTCGTTCGCCTCGGCGGCGGCGTTGTCGCCGAAGCACGACACCATGTTTATCGCGCCGGGGAGAGGTTCGGTCGCGCGGCCGGTCACGTCCTTGACCTCGTAGAAACCGCGGTCGAACTCCGGCCAGTCGACCTCCTCCGCGTTTCGCGTGACGACGCCGTACATACCCGGCGTAGTGCGGCCGTGCGGGTAAGCTTCGCGGTCGGTCGCGCTACGCCGCTACCTCGACTTCGACGGGTTCGCTCTCGCCGGACAGGAGGACGTACGCGAGTCCGACGAGCGAGACGGCGAACAGGAGCTTCGTCTTGCGTGACATGTCGTCGGCTACGTCGAACTGGTACAAAGGGGTTTCGTCGCGCGGTTCACGCCACGTCGAGTTGCGTGACCACCTCGTCCTCGCGCACGATGGTGTCGCAGTAGGCACAGCGCACGCCGTCGTCGACCACGTCGAACTTCGGCTCCACAGGTTCGTCGGCGTTGGTGATGCAGTTCGCGTTGGGACAGGAGAGCACGCCCGTCACCGTCTCGGGGCGTTCGACCCGGTTCTTCTCGACCACGTCGTAGTCGCGCACGATGTTGATGGTGGCCTCGGGCGAGATGAGCGAGAGCACGTCCACCTCGGACTGGGAGAGTTCGCGGCCGCTCACCTTCACGATGTCCTTGTTCGCGAGGCGGTCCGACGGCACGTTCATCCCGACGGACACCTCCTCCCCCTCGCTCCCGTCGATGCCGAGGATGGCGAGGACGTTCAGCGCCTGCCCGGCGGTGACGTGGTCGATGACGGTGCCGTCGCGTATCTTGCTCACGCGGAGTTGGTGCTCGCCGTCGGTGTCGTCGGTTCCGTTCATAGCAGGTAGTCGAGGAGGGCCATCCGGACGGGGACGCCGTTGTGGGCCTGTTCGAAGTACTTCGCGGCGTCGGTGTCGTCCACCTCGGGGGCTATCTCGTCCACCCGGGGGAGCGGGTGCATCACCGTGAGGTCGTCTTTCGCGGCGTCGAGGGTCTCGGTGTCGATGTTGTACTCGCCCGCCACCGCGCGGTACTCGTTCTCGTCGGGGAAGCGCTCGCGTTGGATGCGGGTGACGTACAGCACGTCGAGTTCGGGCAGCACCTCGTCCACGTCGGTATGCTCGCGCACCTGCGCCCCCCGGTCGTGGAGGTCGTACCGGACGCTCGGCGGGAGGCGGAGGCTCTCGGGGCTGATGAAGTGCTGGCGGGCGTCGAAGTTGGTCAGCGCCTCCGCGAGCGAGTGGACCGTGCGCCCGTACTTGAGGTCGCCCATGATGCCCACGGTGATGTCGTCGAGGCCGACGTTTTCGTGGATGGTGTAGAGGTCGAGCAGCGTCTGACTCGGGTGCTGGCCCGCGCCGTCGCCGGCGTTCACGACGGGCACGTCGACGAACTCCGAGGCCATCTTCGCGGCCCCCTCGCTGGGGTGGCGGAGCACGATGGCGTCGGCGTACCCCTCGACGACCCGCATCGTGTCGGCGAGGCTCTCGCCTTTCTTCACCGACGACGACTCGACGGTGCCCATGTCGACCGTCCGGCCCCCGAGGCGCTTCATCGCGGTGTCGAAGCTCATCTTCGTGCGGGTGCTGGGTTCGAAAAAGCAGAGTCCGAGCAACGACCCGGCGTGTCGTTCGCCAAGCGACGCGGGGTCGTCGTCGAACGCGGCGGCCCGGTCGAGGACGGCCTCGATATCCTCGCGCGACAGTTGGGCCGCGTTGATGAGGTGGTCGTGACGCATCACCTGAGACAGTCGCGGCCGACGCCTTGAATCTCTCGAAGCGGTGTCACGCCGCGGCGGCCGGCGCGGCGGGGCCGCGTTCGTCCCGGTCTCAGGGCCAGTCGCCGGCCTGCTCGTACGCGTCGGCGACGCGCCGGATGGCGACCACGTACGCGGCGGTGCGGAAGCTGTCGAGGTCGTTCTCCTCGTAGGCCTCCGTCAGGTCGTCGAACGCGTTCACGATGACGTCCTCCAGTTCCTCGTTGACCCGCTCTTCCGACCACGAGAAGCGCTGGCGGTTCTGGACCCACTCGAAGTACGAGACGGTCACCCCGCCCGCGTTGGCGAGGATGTCGGGGAAGACGTGGACGTCGGCGTCGGCCAACACGTCGTCGGCCTCGGGGGTGAGCGGCCCGTTGGCCGCCTCGGCTATCACGTCCGCCTGCACGTCGTGGGCGAGGTCGCCGTCGATGGCGTTCTCCAGCGCCGCGGGCACCAGCAGGTCCACGTCGAGGGTGAGCAGTTCCTCGTTCGTGAGTTCCTCCTCGGCGTCGGCGTAGCCGACCACCGACCCCGTCTCGTTCTTGTGGTCCTTGACCGCGCGCGCGTCGAGGCCGCCCTCGGCGTAGACGCCGCCGGAGGAGTCCGACACCGCGACCACGTTCGCGCCGATGTCTTCGAGGAGTTTCGCGCTGATCCACCCGGCGTTGCCGTAGCCCTGTACGGCCACCGTCGCGCCCTCGATGTCCTTGTCGAGGTAGTCGAACGCCTCGCGCGCGGTCAGCATCGTGGACCGGCCGGTGGCCTCGACGCGGCCCTCGCTCCCGCCGCTATCGAGCGACTTGCCCGTGATGACGCCGGGCGCGGTGGTGTTCTCCAGCGTCTCGTAGGTGTCCTTTATCCAGTTCATCTCCCGCTGGCCGGTGTTCACGTCGGGCGCGGGGATGTCGCGGTCCTCGCCGATGAGGGGCCGGAGTTCGACGCCGAACGCACGCGTGATGCGTTCGAGTTCGTCGTCGCTGTACTCGCGGGGGTCGATGACGATGCCGCCCTTGCCGCCGCCGAGCGGAACGCCCACCGTGGCGCACTTGTACACCATCCACCCGGAGAGCGCCTTCACCTCGTCGCGCGAGACGTTCGGGTGGTACCGGATGCCGCCCTTGTACGGCCCGCGGTCGTCGTTGAACTGCGACCGGAACGCCTTGAACACCTCGACCCGGCCGTCGTCCATCTCGACCGAGAGGTTGGTCTCGAGGACGCGCTGGGGGTGCTTGAGCCGGGTCAGCACGTCGTCGTCGATATCGAGATACTCGCCCGCGTCGGATATCTGCTCTTGCAGACTCTCGAAGGGGTTCGACTCGTTCGCCATACCGCACACACTGCCGTGGGTTCTGTTAAGTGTGCCGAATAATCGCACATTGCCGGGGCGAGACCTGCGAGACCGGCGGACGTTCCGCCGCCTCCCCGGGCGCGGTCGCCGCGCACTCCGATTCACCCTCGCGCGCCCCGTCCACCGGCAGTACTTTCCCCCTCTCGCCCGACCCGCCGGGCGTGACGGGACGCTACTACGAGGAGTTCGAGGTCGGGGAGACCATCGACCACGACAAGCGGCGCACGGTGACGGAGGGTGACAACCAGCGCTTCTGCGACATGACGATGAACCAGCAACCGCTCCACCTCGACGCGGAGTTCGCGGCCGACACGGAGTTCGGCGAGCGAGTCGTCAACGGCCTCTACACGCTGTCGCTCGCGGTGGGGCTGACCATCCCCGAGACCACCGACGGAACCATCGTGGCCAACCTCTCGTACGACGAGGTGGAACACCCCAACCCGGTGTTCCACGGCGACACCGTGCGCGCCCGGACGACGGTGACCGACAAGCGCGAGACCAGCGACGGCGAACGCGGCGTGGTCACCATGCACGTCGAGGCGTACAACCAGCGCGACGAACTCGTCTGCGAGTTCGACCGGACCGCCCTGTCGAAGAAGCGGCCGACGGACGCGGACGCGGGAGGTGAGGAGGGCGGCGACGCCGCGGAGGGCTGACCGGGACCGGTCGGGCGGGGCGGCGTCGCCGCCCCCGGCGCGTCACGCGGCCCCGGACGCCAGCAGCGCGGCGTTCGAGCACACCGCGAACGCCCACGGGACGGCGAGGCCGAGAGGGACCACGGGGGCGTACCGCCGGGGGAGGGCGCTCCGGCCCGCGACGCCGACGCCGAGGGCGAGGAGTTTGAGGCCGCCCAGTCCGGCCACGCCGTGGGTCGCCAGCACGCTCCGGGCGAGCGGGTTCACCTCGGCGTAGCCGAGCGAGAGTCCGTACGCGGTCAGCCAGAGGTCGCCGACCAGCGCCAGCACTACGGCGGCCCAGAGCCACCGCTCGTGTCGGGCCAACCACGCGCGGCCGGCCGAGAGCGACGCCGGAATCGACGGGGAACTGTGAAGCGACGACATGTGAACGGGTCCGCCGACGGTCGCCGGCGGGAGACACCCGAGCCGACGGCTACCGAGGTCATAGTTATCGAGTCCGTATCCGGCGTTACGGTCGGGATAACCCCCGCGTCCCGCCGCGACGGGCGGGCGCGACGACCGCCGTCCGTTGCGGAGCGTCGTCGCGTCCACCGCGGCGTCGTCCGACCGCGACGGGCGGGCCGGGGTCGCCTACCCGAAGATGACGAGGACGTTTATCGTCGCGCCCGCGGTCCACGGGACGGCGAGGCAGAACGGCACGACGCCGCGGTAGGCCGGCGGCAGGACGGCCCGCCCGACGGCCGCCACGGCGAGGGGGAGTCCCTTCAGCGCGGCGAACGTCGCCGGGACGCCCACCTGGCGGAACATCGCGGCCGCGACCGGGTTCGTCTCGACGTAACCGCGTTCGAGACCGTACGCCGTGAGCAACACGTCCGCCGCGAGGGCGGCGAGCGCGAGGTACCACAGCGTCGTCGAGTGGCGTGTGGCGCGCGCCGCGGCGCGTTCCACGGCGGCCGCGTAGCCGCTCCGGTCGTCCGACTGTCGCGCGGCGGGAGACGAGGGCGTTGCCATGAGTGATGTCCAGTCGGGGCGGCCGACTGGCGTCTCGTCTTCCGTCCTCCCCGCCGTTCAGTAATTGCCGTCTACCGGAACGTACCGCACGGCCCGACGCCGTAAGGCTCCGTGAAACGCCGGGGTTCGCGCGCCTCCCCGCGCCGCGTCAGAGCACCGTGCCGTGTTTCTTCTCCGGCAGGTCCTTCTCCACGTCCGCGTAGAACGCGAAGCGGGCGGCCAGTTCGGCGCGCAGGTCGCTCGGCGGCACTATCTCGTCGATGACCACCTCGCTCGCCATGCGGTGGGCGTCAACGTCCTCGCGGTACTCCTCGCGGAGTTCCGCCGCCCGCCGTTCGCGCTCCTCGGGGTCGTCGATGTCGGCGAGACGGTTGGCGTAGACCGCGTTGATGGCCGCCTCCGGACCCATGATGGCTATCTCGCCCGACGGAAGCGCGAGCACGCTCTCGGGGTCGTAGGCGGGGCCGCCCATGGCGTAGATGCCCGCGCCGTAGGCCTTGCGCACCACCACGGTCTGTTTCGGCACCGTCGCCGACGACGTGGCGTAGATGAACTTCTTGCCCTTCTCCAGGATGGCGTCTTTCTCCACCTGCGACCCGGCCATGAAGCCCGGCGTGTCACACAGGTAGAGCAGGGGAACCTCGTAGGCGTCGCAGGTCCAGACGAACTCCGCGGCCTTCTCGGCGGCGTCGGGGAATATCGCGCCCGACCGCACGGAGGGGTCGTTGGCCACCACGCCCACCGTCCGGCCGTCGATGCGCGCGAACGCCGTGAGTATCTCCCGGCCGTACGACCCCTTGAGTTCGAAGACGGACTCCGCGTCCGCGATTCGGTCGAGCAAGTCGCGCGCGTCGTACGGGCGGTTGGGCGACTCGGGCACGAGTTCGTCGATGCCGCCGGGCGAGTACTTGGGCGGCCGTCCCTCCGTCCGCGGGGGTTTCTCCCCCGCACAGTCGGGCAGGTAGGATATCAGGTCGGCCACGAGCTCCCGGGCGTGGGCCTCGTCGCGCGCCACGAGGTCCGCGCTCCCCGACTCCTCGGCGTGGACGCGCGCGCCGCCGAGTTCCTGCATGTCTATCTCCTCGCCGGTCACCATCTCGACCATGCGCGGCGAGGCGATGGCCATCGCGGACATCCCCTCCACCATCACGGTGAAGTCGGCGAACACCGGCGTGTAGGCCGCGCCCGCGATGCAGGGGCCGTAGAGCACGCATATCTGGGGGACGCGGCCGGAGAGCATCGAGTGGTTGTAGTAGTACTTGCCGATGCCCTCCCGGTTGGCGAAAAAGCCCGTCTGCTGGTCGATGCGCCCCCCGGAGGAGTCCATCAGGTAGAGCACCGGCTTCCCCGTCTTGAGCGCCCGCTGTTGCATCTTGAGGAATTTCTCGACGCCGTGGCGCGCCATCGACCCCGCCTTCACGGTGAAGTCGTTCGCCATGAAGTGGAGGTCCCGCCCCTCGAACGTCGCCGCGCCGGTGATGAGACCGTCGGCCGGCAGTCGCTCGTTCGGGTCCGCCTCCTCGACTTCGGGGCTGTCGGGGTGCCACGCGTCGAAGTTGGCGAACTTGCCGTCCTCGAAGCGGACGCCGTCGGTCGTCTCGTCGGCGGGCACGTCGGTGTCGGCGTCGGCGTCGCCACTCCCGTCGTCACCGAACCACAGGTCGAGGCGGTCGCGCACGAACAGTTTGCCCTGTTCGGCGAGGCGGTCGCGGTATTTCTCGGGACCGCCCCGCAGGATGTCGGCTATCTCCTCGCGGAGTGCGCGCTCACGGGCTGTCGGCCCCGACCCGTCGTCGAGGGGGTACTTCCGCTCGGGCGGGGAGGCCGACGCCACCGGGCCGTCCTCGGAGCGTCCGCGGACGTGCACCTCGATGTCGGTTTCGAGGTGCTCCGCCAGCGCCGACGCGATGGCGCGCGCCTCCTCCTCGTCCGCGCCCTCGCCGATGCGGATCTTCATGCCCCCGACTCCGGCGGGCGGTCGCAAATGGTTTTCCCCGGTGGCCCGCCCCGCGGGACGTGTCGGCGGGGCGGCGGGGAGGACGAACCCCGGCGTTCAGTCCAGCGACTCCTCGAGTCGGTCGACGAGGGCGTCGCTCCCCACGAACAGGGGGACGCGCTCGTGGAGTTCGTCGCCGGTCACGTCGAGGATGGAGCGCTCGCCGTCGGAGGAGCGCCCGCCCGCCGTCTCCACCACGAACGCGACGGGGTAGCCCTCGTACTGGAGGCGGAGTTTCCCCCGCGGCGCGGATTCGAGGGCGGGGTAGCCGAAGATGCCGCCGTAGGTCAGCACCTGGTTCACGTCGCCGATCATCGACCCGCCGTACCGGAGTTTGATGTCGGGGTCGGACTCTATCTCGTCGACGTACGCGCGGAAGTCGTCGGTCCAGTCGGGCTTGCGCCCGCCGAAACCGTACACTACCGGGTCCTGCGGTATCGTCACGTCGCGGCGCACCACCTCGCGTTCGCCGTCGCGGACGACGTACTCGGTCACGGTGCCGTCGTGGGCGGTCACCATCGTGGTGACGGGACCGTACAGCACCCACCCCGCGGCGACCATGTCGTCGCCGTCCGCCGGGAGCGGACCGTCGTAGACGCCGACGACGGTCCCCATGGTGTTGTTCGGCTTGAGGTTCGACGACCCGTCGAGGGGGTCGAGGGTGACGCTCAACCCCTCGCCCACGTCGGAGACGTGCTCTCGCTCCTCGCTCCCTACCTGCCCGACGCCGTCTATCTCGGCGAACGTCTCGCGGAGCAGTTCGTCGGCGAACACGTCCGCCTCCATTATCTTCTCGCCGCTGGGGTTCTCCTCCTGGATGGCGACCCGCCGTCCCGGGAGACCCTCGCGTATCTCCGGCGCACACGACGCGACGGCCGACATGATCTCTCTGACGGTGGACATCTGCGGGGTCAGTCCTGCGCCGACGGGGCCGTCTCGGAACCCATCGCGTCGAGGGCCTCCTCGGCGCTCGCGCCCTCGTAGATGACTCGCTCCAACCCGTCGAGTATCGCCTCGGGGTTCTCGCGCTGGAACACGTTGCGGCCCACCGCGAGACCCTTCGCGCCGGCGTTCATGGCCGACTCGACCGTCTCGAGGAAGTCCCGGTCCGAGGACTTCGACCCGCCGGACATGATGACTTTGGTCTTGCCCGACATCTCCACCGCCTTTCGCATGCCCTCCTCGCTGCCGGGGTGTTTGACCTTCGCTATGTCGGCGCCGAGTTCGTGGGCGATGCGCGTCGCGTATGAGATGACGCTGGTGCTGGTGTCGTTCTTGAGGCCCTGTCCGCGGGGGTACGACCACATCACCACGCCCATGTCTCGGTGGCGGGCGGCCTCCTGTGCGTCGCGGAACTCCTCGAAGTGCTCCACCTCGTAGTTCGACCCGGAGTAGACGGTGAACCCGATGGCGTCCGCGCCGAGTTCCTCCGCGTAGTCGACGCTGCAGTTGACCGCCGTGTCGGGTTCGCCCATCCAGAGGTTGCTGGTGCCGTTCACCTTCAACAGCAGAGGTACGTCGTCCTCGTAAGACGGGTAGTAGGCCTCCGCCAACCCCTTCTGGACCGCCACGGCCGACACCGCGTCGTGGGTGGCGACGTCGAAGACCCGTTCGGGGTCGGCCGTCTCCGGGTTGGGTTCGAAGTCGACCGGCCCGTGTTCGAGTCCGTGATCGTACGCGAGGATCAGGGCTTTGCCGTCACGGGTTATCTCAGAGTCGGCGTCAGGTATCATCGGTTTCGATGTTCCGATACCATCCTAATAAACCCTGCGCGACATTTCGGATCGGCGATACCGGCGTCTCGGCGATTCTATCCGCCCGTATCGGGTTTGTACGCCCTCCGGTGCGGAGTAAATTACTACTGATATAGTAAACTCAGTCCTCGTGCGCGGCGGCGGCCTCGACCCACGCCCGCACGCGTGCCTCGTCGAGTTCGAGGGCGTCGGCCACGCTCTCGGGGTCGGCGGCCGCGAGCGAGCGGACGGAGTTGATGCCGCCCCGCGAGAGGCGGTCGGCGTCGGCGTCGCCCACCGCGTCGAGGACGGTCACCGGCGTGGGGGCGGACCGCGCGCGCCACGCCGCCTCGCCCGCCTCGGCCGCGCCGCTCCCGTCCGTCTCGGCCGGGTCGGCCGCGCTCTCGGGGTCGGCGCTCTCCCAGTCGCCCGAACTCGCGGCCACCCACGCGCGTTCGTCGTCGCCGAGGCCGCGCACCTGCGACGAACGCGCGCCGAGGTCGTCGGCGTCCGACTCGAACGACCACGACAGCGAGTGCTCGCGCCGGATGCGCGCCGCCACGCCCGGGTTCACGCCGGCGTCGAGCAGGTTCCGGTAGGTGACCCGCTTCGCGACCACGTCGGCCGGGTCGACGTCCGCCGCCGACAGCGCCGCCGCCGTCGCCGGCCCCACGAACCGGAGGTCCGTGAGGTCGTCGGGGACCGTCCGGGTCGCGTCGTCTCCGCCGCCGTCGACGTCGTCGGTCCTCCCCTCGGCCACGTCCGTCACGTCGCCACCGCCTGCCGCGTCCGTCGCACTGCCACCGTCGTCCGCGTCCGTCGCACTGCCACCGTCGTCCGCGTCCGTCGCACTGCCACCGTCGTCCGCGTCCGTCGCACTGCCACCGTCGTTCGCGTCCGTCGGGTCGCCGGCCCGGTCGCTCCCACCGCCGTCGGCCCCGTCGTCGCCCGCCTCGTCGCGGGCCGGTTCGTCATCGGTCACGGCCGGTCACCAGTTGGAGGAGTGTTCTCCGGGGGGGCCTTCAACGTTTCCGTGAATCCGGACAGTTCGACTGTGCCGGCCGGCGGCACGCTTACGTCGGTTCCCGCCGCACGCCCCGGCATGCGCGGACTCGACAGCGTGCGGACCGTGGGCGTCGTGGGAGCGGGGACGATGGGCAACGGCATCGCGCAGACGGCGGCCGCCGCGGGCTACGACGTGGTGATGCGCGACGTGGAACGCGCGTTCGTCGACCGGGGGTTCGACGCAATCGACGACAGCCTCTCGCGTCTGGTCGACCGCGACGCCCTCTCGGAGGACGAGGCGTCGGCCGCCCGCGACCGCATCGAGGGCACCACCGAGATGGCGTCCCTCGCGGACGCCGACGTCGTCGTCGAGGCGGTGGTCGAGGACGTGGACGTGAAACGCGACGTGTTCGGGGAACTGGACGAGGTGACCGACGACGACGTGGTGTTGGCGACCAACACCAGCACGCTCTCGGTCACGACCATCGCCGGGGCCACCGACCGCGAACGCCTCGTGGCGGGCCTCCACTTCATGAACCCCGTGCCGGTGATGAAGGGGGTCGAGGTGGTGGTCGGCGAGAAGACGGCCGAGGAGACGGTCGTGTTCGCCCACGCGTTCGCCGAGTCGCTCGACAAGGAGACGTGGGAGGCCGACGACAAGCCGGGGTTCGTCGTCAACCGCGTCCTGATGCCGTGGATAAACGAGGGTGTCCGGGCGTACGACGAGGGCGTCGCCTCGAAAGACGACGTGGACCGGGGCCTGCGCCTCGGCACCAACGTCCCCATGGGACCGCTCGAACTCGCCGACCACATCGGCCTCGACGTCTGCCTCGACGCGAGTCGGACGCTCCACGAGGAACTCGGCGACCGCTACAAGCCCGCCTACCTCCTCAAGCGCAAGGTCGAGGCGGGCGACCTCGGCAAGAAGACTGGCAGGGGCTTCTACGAGTACGACTGACGCGGCCGGGACACTCGCTCACCGCTCGCTCGACCCCCGGTTCGCGTACCAGAACACTGCCGCCGTCACGAGACTGGCGAGGAGGGCGACGCCCCCGAGGCCCGCGAGCGCCATCGCCAGCGCCGTTATCGCCCGGACGCCCGGCGCGGCGGAGTAGGCGAGTCCGGCCGCGAGGAGGAACAGTCCCGTCACGAACCCGCCGACGAACAGCACCGTCCCCGGCGAGGGTCCGTCGCCGCCACCGTCGGCCATGGCCCGAGGTGGGACCGACGCCAAGGTAAATCGGTCGATGCGCCGACCGCGCCGCCATTGAGCCTAGGGTTATTTGAACCCCCGTATCTGTCCGCTACAGTATGATTGCGGCCGAGGACCTCAGGAAGACCTACGGCGACTTCGCGGCCGTCGAAGGGAGTTCCTTCGAGGTCGAGCGAGGGGAGATATTCGGCGTCGTCGGTCCCAACGGCGCGGGCAAGACCACGACGCTCAAGATGCTCTCCGGTCTGGTCGAACCCACTTCGGGGACGGCCACCGTCGGCGGACGCGAGGCGGGCGACCCCGAGATGCGCCGGCGTCTGGGCTTCCTGCCGGAGGAGTCGCCGCTCTACGAGGACATGACTCCCCGGTCGTACCTGCGCTTCTTCGCCGACCTCTACGACGTCCCCCGGTCGACCGCGGACGACCGCATCGAGGACACCCTCGACCGCCTCGACCTCGAGTACCGGGACCGCCGCCTCGGCGACATGTCGAAGGGGATGAAACGCAAGGTGGCCATCGCGCGGTCGCTGGTGAACGACCCCGACCTCCTGATATACGACGAACCCGCCTCGGGGCTCGACCCCCTCACCACCAACTACGTGCTGGAGTTCACCCGCGACCTCGCGGCGTCGGGCAAGACGGTGGTGTTCAGCGCCCACAACCTGTTCCACGTCGAGAGCGTCTGCGACCGGGTCGTCATCATGAACCGGGGCGAGATAATCGCCCGCGGGACCGTCCCCGAGATACGGGAGACCTACGGCGACACGACCTACCGCGTCTACACCACGGTCCCGGTCCCCGACTCGACGCCCGAGGAAGGCGCGGGGAACGACCGCCACGTGTCGGTCGTCGACGACATGGCGGCCGTGGAGGCGGTTCGGGAGGCGGCCGCCGACCGCGGCGGCGAGGTGGCCGACATCCGGACGGAGGAGCCGAGTCTGGAGGAGATCTTCCTCGACCTCGCGGGCGAGTCGCCCGCCGACGCGGCGGGGTCGGAGGCGTCGGCCGGTCCAGGGGCGCGCCGGTGACAGGACGACCCGACCCGGTCCGGTCGGCGCTCCGCCGCGCCCGGGCCCGGGCCGGCCGCGTCGCGCGCATCGCCCGGTGGGAGGCGTCCCGGACCGCGGGGACCGTCGACCGGCGGACCGCCCTCCTCGGGGTCGCGGCCCTCCTCGTGGTGGCGGCGGCCGCCGGCGCGGCGTTCGTCGGCGGCGCGTCGGTCGACCGCGAGGTGTACCGCGTCGGCGTCGCGGCCGACAGCCCCTACCGCGAACCCGTGGCGGAGAGCGGTGTTCTCGCCGCCCGGCCGCCGGACCCCGCCGCCTACGCCGACGGCGACCTCGAAGTGCTGGTTCGCGGCGGGGAGGTCCGGGCGCACGACTCGGGGAAGGCGCAGGCCGCCCTCGCGGCGTTCCGCGACGCGGTCCGGGGGCACAACGAGCGACTCATGGCGCGGGAGGAGAACCGGAGCGCCGCCTTCCCCGTCGTGGTCGCCCTGCGGTACGTCGACCTGAGCGCCGGAGAGGGCGCCCCGACCGTCGGCGGCGGGGCCGGCGGGGGCGGCGACGGCGACTCGTCCGGCGGCGACGGCGGCGGTTCGGCGGCCGACGGCGACACCGATACCGGCGCGGTGGGCGGCGGCGGTGGCGGGAGTTCGACGGCCGACGGTCCGCTTCCGGTGCCCGCCGTCGGCGGGAGCGCGTTCGCCGACGACTCGACGGGGTCGCCCGCGGGCATCCAGCCCCCGTTCCCGTTCGCCTCGCTGATACTGGCCTTCGCCTTCCTCGTCCCCCTCAACTTCGTGATACAGGCCTACGGCGGCACGATACTCAACGAGCGGATAAACCGCCGGGGCGAACTCCTCCTCACCGCGCCGGTCGCGCCCGTCGACATCGTGGCGGGCAAGACGCTGCCGTACTTCCTCGTCACCGTGGCGGTGACGCTCGGCATCGCCGCCGTCGTGGGCGGCGGGGCGGTGGCCGTGGCGTCGGTGGTACCCGTCGGCCTCCTGTTTCTCGCGTCGACGTTCGTGGGCGCGATGTTCGCCCGGTCGTTCAAGGAACTCACGTTCGTGACGGTGGCGGTGTCCGTGTTCCTGACGACGTACACGTTCGTGCCGGCAATCTTCACCGACGTGACTCCCATCGCGCTCATCTCGCCGCTCACGCTCGTGGTGCGTGACCTCCAGTCCGTGCCGGTCACGCCCGTCGAGTACCTGTTCTCGACGGGCACGTTCTACGTCGCGTCGTTCGTCCTGTTCCTCCTCGGCGCGGGCGTCTACCGCGAGGAGGACATGTTCACCCAGCGGTCGGTGCCGCTCAAGTTCGTCGACGCCCTCGACGCTCGCCTCTCGGGTCTCGCGTCCGTGGCGGCCACCAGCGCCCTCTCCATCCCGTTCGTGTTCATCGCGGAACTCCTCGCCATCGCCGTGCTCTACGCCCTCCCCGTGGGCGTGACGGTGCCGGTGCTGCTGGTGGTCATCGCCGCCGTCGAGGAGGTGGCCAAGAGCGTCCACGTCTACGCCGGGTACGCCAAGTCGCGGTTCGGCGGCGGCCTCCGGTCGGCGCTCGCACTCGGCGCGGCGTCCGGGTTCGGTTTCTTCGCGGGCGAGAAGTTCACCGCGGTGGTCCAGTTCGTCGGCCTCGACGAGGTGACGCTCGGGCAGGCGGCGTTCGCCCCCGCGGGCGTCGGTCTGACCGCGGCGGTCGGCCTCCTGTTCGCGCCGCTGGTGCTCCACGCCGTCACCGCGAGCGTCACGGCCACGGGCGCGAGTCGTGGCCGGCGGTGGTACGCGGCGACGCTCGTCGTCGCCACGCTGGTTCACGCGGCCTACAACCTCACGGTGGTGAACACCCTTGGGTAGCCGCGACCCGCGCCTCGCCGTCGCGCGCCGGGAACTCGCGGTGCTCCGGCGGGAGAAGACCATCGTGCTGGCGTTGCTCATCCAACTGTTCATCGCCGCGTTCTCGTCGTTCCTCGTGGTCGGCCTCGTCTCGCTGTACGACCCCGCGAGCGTGCAGGGCTACGACGTCGACCTGGCGGTGACCGGCGACGCCAGCGACGACCTCGTGGACGCCGCGGCCCGCCAATCCGGACTCTCGGTGTGGGACTACCCCTCCGCCGACGCCGCGATGCGGGCGTTCGAGGGCGGGCGGATAGACGCCGTGCTCTCGGCGAACTCGGTGAACGGGCGGATACACGTGACCGCCATCGCCCCCGACTCCAGCATCCGGACCACGCTCATCGTGGTCCAGTTGCGCGACGTCCTCCAGGCCTACGAGCGCGACGAGCGCGCCCGGCGGTCGGCGTTCCTCGAACGGACGCCGCTCGAACTCCCGCCCCACGCCAAGTCGAGCCCGTACTACGGGTTCACCTACACCGTGCTCGTACCGCTCCTGCTCTTCCTCCCGGTGTTCATCAGCGGGTCGGTCGGCGTCGACTCCGTGACCGAGGAGATAGACCGCGGGACGCTCGAACTCCTCCGGGTCGCCCCGGTGTCGCTGTCCGACATCGTCGACGGGAAACTCCTCGCCGCCGCGGGGCTCGCGCCCGCGCAGGCCGTGCTCTGGGTCGGCCTCCTCCGGCTGAACGGCACGGCCGTCGCCAACCCCGTCGCGCTGCTGGGACTGGTCGCCGCGATGTCGGTGCTGGTGGTGGGCATCGGCGTCGCCACCGCCCTGCTCACGCCCGACCGGCGCGCCGCGCAGTTCCTCTACTCCGTGGGCGTGTTGCTGGTGTTCGGCGCGTCGACGCTCGTGCCGTTCAACCCCACGACGGTCGCGGCCCGCCTCGCCATCGACAGCGCGGGACCGCTCTCGTTCGTCGCCGTCGGCGGCTACGCCGTCCTCGCGGCGGCGACGTTCCTCGGCGTCCGCCGCCTCACCGCCCGGACGGACCCCGAGTCGCTCTGACTCCCGGCGCTCCCGTCGCCGCGTTCGCACTGTGAGTCGGAACGCACTCAAAGCCGGGCGGTCATGCCTCGCACATGGGATTCGGAAGCACGGCGAAGAAGCTCCAGAAGGTGGCGGAGATGGCCGAGGACGTCTACCAACGGCTCAACGAGATGCGCGACCAGATACGCGAGATGCGGGAGACGGTCGAGAGCACCCGCGACCGGGTCGACGACCTCGAGACGGAGTCGGCCGAACAGCGGGCGCTCCTCGAGGCCATCGCGGAGGAACAGGGCATCGACATCGACGGCGTGGTCGCCGAGGCTCACGTCGAGGAGGCCGAGTCGGGCGCGGACGGCGAGGCCGAACCCGACGCGGACGCGGACGCGAACGTAGACGCGGACGCGACAGACGTCGACGCCGGCGCCGACGAGTCGCCGTCCGCGTGACCGGCGTCGAGGCCCGAGGGTACGACACCGCGTGGCGCGGGCGCGGGACGGACGACGGCGCAGTGAGACCGTCGCCCCGCGTCAGTCCATCAGTCGCCGGTGTTCGACCTTCAGACACCGGTCCTGCACCACGTCGATTCCGGCCTCCTCCGCTCGCTCGACCGCCTCGTCGTCTCGGATGTTCAACTGGAGCCACACCGCCTGCACGTCCCCGCGGGACTCCTTTCGCTCGACGACCGCGTCCACGATACCCGACACCTCCTCGCTCGGGCGGAACACGTTCACGAGGTCTATCTCGGCGTCGACGTCCGCGAGCGAGTCGGCCGCCTCCCGGCCCAACACCTCGTCGGCGTAGGGGTTGACCGGGTAGACGTCGTAGCCGTGGCGCTTCATGTACGCCGGTATCTCGTGGGCGTCCTTGCCGGGCGTACTGGAACACCCGACGACCGCGATTCGGTCGAGCGAGAGCAGTTCGCGCAGTCCGTCGTCGGACGTGACCACCATACCGGACGCAGGCGCGGCGCGGTGAAAAAACGTCGCCCGTCGCGCGGACCGGACCGCCGCGGACGGCCTCGCCTCACTGGTCGCCGAGTCGCATGGACGGCTCTCCGTCCTCCTGTGTGGTGACGATGCCGTCGAACAGTTGGCGGATGGTGTTCATCGCCTGGTCGTCGTGGGCGGTCGAGTCGACGGTGTACAGGCCGAGGCCGTCCACGCTCTGGACCCGCCCGGTGAACACGTGGAGGAACCGGAACACCGTCTGGAGGTCGGCGTACATCAGGAGCGTCGAGAGCGAGTGGAGCAACACCCGGTTGCGTTCGACGCCGCGGTCGGAGTAGAACGCCTGCAGGAACTCGGAGAACTGGATGCCGATACCGGTCAGGTCGACCGGCGACGAGGTGTACCCCACCCGGTCGTCGTCCACGAGGTCGCTCACGCCCTGTTGACGGCTGACGCAGTCGATGACGGCGACGGGTCGCCCTCCCGTGCCGGCGTCGACACCGTCGCCGAGGAGACCCCGGTCGTCGAACGCGTTGAGCACTCGCTTGGCCCCGTCCTGCGTCGAGACGACTATCGCTCCCTCGCCCGCGTCCGCGCCGGCCGCGAGGATGTCGAGGCAGACGCTTCGCTTGCCGCTGAGCGGGGGTCCGGAGACGAGGATGTTCGTTCCCGGCTTCACCTCGACGTCGAGGTGAGGGCGGAGGTCATACATACGACGTTCTCGCCGTCCCGTCGTCGAACCGACTGAACGCTCGCGTACCACGACACGTCTCGCCGGGAGTCATTAGACGGTATCACGATACGGTGAACCGGTAATATTCTTTTTGATTAGTGAATGAGCGGACACACGATGCCCCCGACGTCGACCGTTCGAAGGGGACTGCGGCCGCGACGGGCGCGCGCGGCCTACCCCGCGACTCCCACGACGGCGGCGGTCCGGCCGGCGATGAACGCGCCGGCGGCGACGAACGTGCCGAGTTTGAGTCGGCGCTGGCTGGCGCTCGGGTCGGAGAACGCCTCCCACGTCGCGTACAGCATCACCGCGTCGGCCGGGACCACCAGCGCGAGGTACGCGAGTCCGAACGTCCCGCGGGCGTACGGCAGGACGCTCGCGCACACCGCGACGACCATGACGGCCGCGGCCGCCGCGAGCGCTCGCCGCTCCCCCACCGCGATGGGTAGCGTCCGCAACCCCTCCTCCCGGTCGCCGGCCACGTCCTCGACGTCTTTCACTATCTCGCGCGTCAGCGTCGCCAGCGCGGCGAGTCCGAACAGCGTCAGCACCGCCGGGGCGAACGTCCGGCCGACCGCCGCGCCGCCGAACAGGAACGCCGACCCCGTGAGGTAGGCCACCACCGCGTTCCCCACGCCGGGGAGGCCCTTGAAGAACTCCGTGTACGCCACCAGCGCCAGCAGGTTCACGACGGCGATGACGATGGCCGGGAGGGGCAACAGCGCCGCCGCCACCACGGCGCCGAGGAGGAGGGCGACGCTGAACGCCAGCGCACCCCGCGGGGAGACGGCACCCCGCGGGATGGGGCGGTCCGGGCGGTTGATGCGGTCTATCTCCCGGTCGAAGTAGTCGTTGACGGCGTTGCCCGCCCCGGTGGCGAGGGCCGTCGCGGCGACGGCGGCCGCCACGGCGACGAACTGGCCGACGGAGTCCGGAAAACCCACGGCGACGTACGCCCCGGTGAACGCGAGGACGCCCGCGGCGACGGCGTTCCCGGGGCGCGTGAGTTCGACCAGTCCGCGGACTCGCTCGCCGACACCCATCTCTGTCCACGTGTCGACCACCGCCGGAGATAAAGGGCCCGGATGGCGGCGGGGGACGCCGGTCGGAACCGCGGGACTTAAGCGAGGCGACGCGATACGTGGAAACGAGGGCGCTTAGCTCAGTCTGGACAGAGTGCTTGGCTTCGGACCAAGTTGCCGCGGGTTCAAATCCTGCAGCGCCCATCCGTTTTCCGAATGATTCGAATCCGACAGACGGTACCGGGTTACTCATAAATGAGGCGCGTCGTGTCGAGTTGATTTCGTTCGTTATGTGAACGCGGGTCGCCGTTGGCCAGCGATTCCTCTGCATTTAATTCTTATCTGGCCTCAGTAATAGTTCTTGGTAAATGTTCCCATAGAACAACGTCAAGCCTCAAAGTGGCCGACCACAGTGAGAACCCGATATGTTAAGAATTTGCTCACTCATATTACAGTATAAGGAGTTTAGAAAATAAATCTAATTCGAGTAATTAGGACATATATGGGAGTAAATACCTGATATATCCAGATATTTCCTAGCGACATGCAACTGTAAGTTTTGTTTTATTGTTTTCTTGCTTTCTAAAATTCTATCGTTCCGTTTTTATATACTTATTAATCGAGTCGGCACAAAAAGAATGTAACAGTATAAGAGGTCAAGCGGACACAACTAGTTACTAACTATTGTTTTCAGCTACATTTACAGTATCCTTGAGGGGAGATAACATTCGCGAGGGTACATTTTCGGAACACGTTTCCTACAGAGACTCCCAACCCCTACTGGCATGAGGTTCACCCACGACGAGTTGCAGTTCTCCTCCCTGTATCTCACTAGGTTCGCCGCCAGCTTCGGCTTCATGACGGTGTTGACGCTCTTACCCGATTACATCGACGCACTCGGGGCTACGGGCGTCACAATCGGCCTCTTCATCACGGCTCTCGAACTCGCACGGACTGTCGGGATCATCCCACTCGGCTGGGCGGGGGACCGATACAGCAAGCGAGCAGTTCTCATAATCGCACTAACCGTCAGCGTTCTCGCTTACATCACCTTCGCCAACGTGACCACCATCCCCGGTTTCCTCGCTGCTCGAGTCTTACAGGGGCTCGGCCTCACCGGGACAGCGCTTCTGAGCCTCGCTCTCGTCGGCGAACTCTCCCCGGCAGACAGCCGCGCTAACCACATCGGAAAGTACAACGCGTTCCGCATGGCCGCCGGTATCGCGGGCACGCTCGGAGCGAGCATCCTCTTCGCCCTGACGGGCTTCGACGTCCTGTTCGGTTTTCTCACCGTCCTTCTCCTCCTCGCGGTGGTCGGCGTCTGGTGGTTCATCGACGACGACGAGACGCATGTCACCGGATTCGCGTTCACCGACCTCGCTCTGAACCGCAGAATCCTGACGCTCACGAGTTTCCGCGCCCAGTACGCAGTCGCCGTCTCGCTCGTCCGGAAGTGGGTACCTATCTTCGTCGGCGTCTCGGCGGCTCAGGGCGGACTCGCGTACGGCACGGTCGTCGTCGGAGCGGTGCTCGCGACGGAGAAGTTCACGAACATGCTCTGCCAACCGATCACCGGCCATTTCTCGGACAGACAGGGACGCGCGCTCTTCGTCTTCGTCGGCGGCGGCGCGTACGGTGTTATTGCGCTCGCCTTTCCGTTCACGTCCGCTTTCGATGGACTGTTTACCGTCTCTCTTCCGATGGTCGGGGAGATTACGGGCGCAGTCGTCGCCGTCCTCGTCTTGAACGGTCTCCTCGGTATCGCAGACGCGTTCAGAGAACCTGCAAGTATGGCGTTGTTCGCAGACGAAGGGAAAGGAGAGGGGATTACGAGTAGTTTCGGCGTTCGCTCGTTAGTCTGGAAACCGGGAAGCGTGTTGGCACCACTGGTCGGTGGATGGCTGATGGGCCAATTCGGCATCGAGTGGGTGTTCTTCGCCGGAGGACTCGCCGCGATCTCGGGCGTCATCACGTTCTTCGGTATCCTCTCGTGGGAACACGGCTCGCGAGCGCTCCACCAGTGGTGATTCGGCGGCGTAGAAGCAGTCTTTTCGAGGGCGCTACACCAGCTGAATGAATCCTCCGTTCGAGGTGACGTGAAGATCGCGGCCTAACTCGTATCCTTGACTCGACGCGAGGTCAACGTACCCCGAGAACCCACTCATATCCTGATGAGCCGGGATGACGTGCTGTGGCTGGAGTGCGTCGAGCATCTCGTAGTGACCTTCCTGACGGAGGTGGCCCGACACGTGGACATCGTCGTAGATACGCGCACCCTGCATTCCGAGTAGCCTCTCGGACTGGTAGCGCTGCCCCACGTTGGTCGGTTCCGGGATGACTCGGGCCGAGAAGATGACCTTGTCGCCGTCGTCTATCTCGTACGGCGTCTCTCCGCGTCCCATCCGCGTAAGCATCGCGCGAGGTTCGCCCTGATGACCAGTCACGACGGGGAGGAAGTTCTCCTTGCCCTCGTCCATGATGCGTTTGAACGCGCGATCGACCGACTTGCGGTGGCCGTACATTCCGAGGTCGTCGGGGAACGACGCGGCACCGACGCGTTCGGCGGTCCCGGAGTACTTCTCCATCGACCGTCCGAGGAGCACCGGCTGACGACCGATCTCCTTCGCGAACTCGACGAGACTTGTAACCCGGGCGATGTGGCTCGAGAACGTAGTCGCAACGATGCCTCCGTCGTAGTCTTCGACACTCTGCAGAACGTCGCGAAGATGGCTCCGAGCGACAGCCTCACTCGGCGTGCGGCCTTTCCTGTTGGCGTTAGTGCAGTCCTCAATGTAACACAGAACGCCCTGTCCTTCCCGACCGATTTCCCGGAACCGCTTCATATCAATCGGATCACCGATGACGGGCGTGTGGTCCATCCGCTTGTCGAGACCGTAGACCACCGCACCCTCGGGTGTGTGAAGGACGGGGTTGATGGCGTCGATGATGGAGTGGGTGACGTTGACGAACTCGAGTTCGCACCGCTCGCCGATTGGCATCGTCCCGCCCGCGTTCATCTTCACGAGTTCGTTGTCGACGTCGAACTTCCCCTCGTCTTGGATCTCCTCTCTGACGAGTTCGATGGTGAACGGCGACGCCACCACCGGCGCGTCGTAGCGGTGAGCGAGTTTGCCGATCGCTCCAATGTGGTCGAGGTGACCGTGCGTGGGTACGATGGCCTGCACGTCGCCATCGAGTTCACGCATGAGTCTGTCGTCCGGAATCGCACCCAGGTCGATCAGATCGAGCGAGTGCATCTGTTCCGTCCGGAGGTTGTCGTGAATCAGTACCTGCGAGAGGTTGAGGCCCATGTCGAAGACGACGATGTCGTCTCCGGCACGGACGGCCGTCATCTGACGACCGACTTCCTCGTAACCGCCGATTGTCGCAATTTCGATTTCCATAGTTGGGGTCCGATCAGAGTGATCCCAGAACCCCTCTCGGAGTCCGCCGGTGAAGGAGAGCAGAGCGCGAACCTCACTGCGCAGTCGGTCGACGTGGAATCGCGGTAATCCACTCGTCTCGCGGTTCGCGCCCTCCCCGGGGATGACGCGTATTTCGGCTAAGTGGTACTCTGCGGTCACCACATAAAATACCCCGTGACTGACGCCGGTCAAGGGGCCGCTAC
This sequence comes from Haloferacaceae archaeon 50, assembly GCA_046097085.1. GTDB lineage: Archaea > Halobacteriota > Halobacteria > Halobacteriales > Haloferacaceae. The sequence goes on from CP175567.1 coordinate 2,040,834, forward strand.
TCCGGAGTGTACTCCTCGTGAATTCGGTCCATTCGCGCCGCCATCACGAAGTCGGTCTTGTGCAGGCCGTCGATCTTGTGGGTCCACATCTCGACTGTGACCTCACCCCAACTGAGTTGGATGTCCGGGTGATGCCACTCCTCCTCTGCGAGTTCGCCTATCTCGTAGGTGAAATCCAGTGCGTCGCGGAAGTTCTCGAACGCGTAGGTCCCCTCGAGGTGGTGGTTGTCGACGACGTCCCAGACGTCGTGGTCGAGTTCGTCGAAGTACTCGGCGTACTCTGCTTCGTCGAGCGGTTCGTCCTCCGAGGTACACGCTTCGCACTCCTCGTCGGCAAGTGTCGACGCCATGTTCTCCAGTCGGTCTGTGACCTATTTGTATGTTCTCACGGCGAACGGATATCGGCGGAGCTTCCGGCTGATCCTCCTGCGGTTCAGCGGGTCCCCGCCGATGACGTAGTGCTTGTGCGCCTCGGCAGTCGCCTCCAGTGCGGCGGTGAGGCCCTCGCCGCTCAGTGCCGCTCCGACGCCCGTAATGCCCTCGTCTGTCTTCACCCACACGAAGAACCAGTTCACCAGTCGGCGTCGACGATGAACGTCTCTACGTCAATGACTTCCAGCGATTGTGTGCTTGGAAGAGCGATAAAGCTGTTCCGGACGCACCACCTCGCCGTGTCGTCGACAGAGCGCGATTCCGAATTCACCGTGATTTTATACCGGGCGCGAGTTGGTCTAATTGGTGTCTCTGCCGTGAGTTCCGCGACCGGATTGATATCTCTCGTAGTGACCATCCTCGGGTTGGGCGTCGCCGCTCAACTATTAGCCGACCGGCTGGAGATTCCCAGCGTGCTCTTTCTCATCCTCGCCGGAATCGCCGTCGGACCCGAAGGGCTCGACATCGTCGGGCTTTCCGCGTTCGGCGGCCCCGAACCGCTGGCGGCGATTGTCGGCCTCAGCGTCGCGATAATCGTCTTCGAGGGAGCGTTCCACCTGAAGCTCTCGAAGCTACGACAGACACCGCGCGAGGCGTTTCGATTAACTACGCTCGGCGCAGGTGTCGCACTCTTCGGGACTGCACTCTCGGTTCGTTTCGCCCTTAGCGTTTCGTGGGAGCTCTCCTTCCTCGTCGGATCGCTCCTCATCGCGACGGGGCCGACGGTCATCACACCCATCCTCGATGTCGTTCCCGTCCGGGACCGCGTAGCCGCTGCACTCGAGACGGAAGGGATAGTCAACGACGTAACGGCGGCGATTCTCGCGGTAGCGGTCTTCGAGGCGGTCGTCTCAGGTCACACCGAGTTTTGGGTACTGATAGAGGCCTTCGTTTCCCGGTTGGGCGTCGGCGTCCTCGTCGGAGTACTGACGGCCGGAGTCCTCTGGTACCTTCTCAAACACGTCGACACCTCTCCGTCGAACGCAGTACGCAACTCTCGGTTGACCGTCCTTATCGGGGCGATGGCTACCTACGCAATCGCCGAGGAGATCGCTCCCGAAGCCGGTATCGCTGCGGTCGCGACCGCCGGTGTCCTCCTCGGAAACGCCGACCTCCCGTACGAGAACGAGATCGAGGCGTTCAAAGGAGACATCACGCTGGTCGTTCTCTCGTTCGTGTTTATCTCGCTGGCGACACTCCTCTCGTTCGACGACCTCCTCTCGCTCGGTGTCGGCGGTATACTCGTCGTCGTCGCGGTCGTCGCTATCATCCGACCGCTCGCCGTACTTCTGAGTACGTACGGCGATCAGTTCTCGTTCCGCGAGCGACTCTTCATGAGCGCCGTAGGGCCTCGCGGAATTATCCCGGCGAGCGTGGCGACGCTGTTCGCGCTCGATCTACGGTCGTCGAACCCCGAGGCGGCGACCGTCCTCGTCGGAACGGTATTTCTCGTTATCTTGACGACGGTCGTATTCGAGGGAGGACTCGCCCGCCACATCGCACAAGCACTCAACGTATTACCAATGCGCGTAATCATCGTGGGCGGCGGTCGCGTCGGTCGCGGCCTCGCCGAACGGCTGGAGGATCGCGGCGAAAACGTCATCATAATCGATAGGGACCAAACACAGGTCGAAGTCGCGCGGAACGCGGGCTTCACCGTCCATCACGGAGACGGAGCCGACACTGACGTTCTCCGGACGGCCGGTGCGGAGAACGCTAAAATCGTCGCGGCGGCCACCGGTGACGACGACTCGAACCTGCTCGTCGCACAGCTCACGAAGTCGAAGTTCGACGTCGAGACGGTCATCGCACGGGTGAACACGCCCGGGAACGTGGAGGCGTTCGAGGAGTTGGGCGTTCAAGCCATCGCGGCCGACGACTCGATCGCACAGTCGCTAGACAACGCCATCGAGCGTCCGGCGCTCTCCGAGTGGATGTCCGAGCTCGGACGCAGCGGAGACGTCCAAGAGATCGAAGTGACGGCTGAGAGCCTCATCGGGAAGTCCATCGGTGAACTCGATCGGGATCTCCCGGACGGTGTGCTGGTCGCGCTCGTCAGCCGTGACGGCGATTCGCAACTCCCCGAACCGGATCTCACACTCCAAGACGGCGACCATCTTACCTTCGTCGGACGTCGGTCTGCAGTTCACGAGGCGATAGAGCGCTGTCACCCGGACCTACACTCCTGACGGCAACGTGGGCGTTTAGAAACGCGCCCAGCGTCGTCCACTCCGCATAACGTCTGTCGATGCGGTGTGAAATCCGCCTACCTTGCGATGATGCGATTTAATCTACCCTATCAGGTGAGTAATCTCATGAGCGTTGCGTCGACGTTCTTCGTTTTCAATTCACAGCTGAGACAGTTGATGCCCGCCGCTTTGTCGCCCAAGAATACTACTCGGTCTCGGATATCATCGTCGATGGTCTGGGGGTACTCGTCTACTCGTCTGCAAATCGCGTTATGACACCCTCTCCTCGAATTTTAATACGTAGGCGGGTGATGTCGGTCTAGACCCCTGAGGGCGATTATCCGCGTCTCCCATTACAGCGATACAGATGTCACGGACGGTAGTGACGCCTCTAACGGAACGTCTGAACGTACTTGGCGGGGCGATATTAAAACTTGCCCCTATCGAATGTACAATCTTGTACATTTGGACGTTTTTCGACCAGAACGAACGCCTCTTTTTCATAGAAACTTCAACCGGGACATAGATACCACCAAATCGTTCAGTTAAAGGTCGGCGAACTACCGGGTTGTCGTGGCCCGCTCTGCACGTGTCGGTTCCCGGCATGCGAACACCGTCGTTTAGGCGTCCGGAGTACGAACGAAAGCCAACTCAGAGTCAAGAATGCCCATTCGAACGACACCGGTCAAGGACTCGCCTCGAGATGACGAGCCGGGAACGGGGGCCTAAAAGCATTCCGTTGACGGTGACAGAGCCTCGGGAATCCCTATCGGAGTCGACTGGACTCTTCTGAACGTCTACGAAAGCTACGACCGCACGATCGGAGGTGGTTAGAGAACGTGCAACGAACCGCTCAGGCACAGGTCGCTTTACGGCGGAACGCCTTACTCGTCCTCGGAGTCGTCCTTCATCTCTTCGAGTTGATCGAGGAGAGTGTCGGTCGAATCCGTCTCGAAGGTGACTTCACCCTCGTGATCGTTTTCGTGGACGCTCACTCCTTCGCTGTCCTCCTCGTCCGTGTTGATCTCCCCGTTTTGCTGCTCGGACTCATCGTAGCTACCGAATCCCATAGCTGCATCTAGACAGGTCAGGGACTAAAAACGGTCGGTGTGTCGGAACGAGAATATCGCTCGGTGTTCGGAGTGTGACGGACGGAGAACACGTCCAAGTAGACGGAATTAAGCGGAAGTTCCCTATCTATTAGCCACCGAGTTTAGCTCTGTGCCCGGTTCATTCTAAGCCGAACAATTATATCAAGACATGCCGGAGAATCACCCGAAGATGCCAAGCTGTGAGAACTGCGACTCTTTCGTCACTGATGCCTATGTTCGCGTGTTCGCTCCGGAGGGAATGGAAACCGTCCGCGTGTGTCCGAACTGCGAAGACAAGGTTCGCGACGGTGCCGAAGTGCGGACTGCGCGTGCGACCCGATAGCGGACTGTTTGCCGAAGGGGTTGTATAGATGGAACCGATACGAAGAAAGGTGATGAACAGCCCAGAAGTAACTACGCTCACCGAGAGTGACGAAGAATGGATTGTCGACGACTTCACGCGAAGGGTCTCCTGGACTGATAAGACGACGGAGTGTGCGAACTGTCGCACGACGGTGGAACTCAATACGGCCCACTACTACGCTACTCTTCGTCCTCGCCGCTCGACGAGTTCGACCGGAGAGACGCGCGAGGTCGTCTTCTGTTCGCAGTCTTGCGCCGACGAGTGGCTTCGCTCGTAGCTCAGACTTTACTACGCGAAGGCCGTACGTCGCAGTATGGAGTTCAGTGTCATCCAAGGCGATATCGCGGCACAGTCGGCCGACGCGTTGGTGAACGCCGCAGGGACGAGTCTGGAGATGGGGAGCGGAGTCGCCGGTGCTCTGAGGCGCGGCGCAAACGGGCCGATAAACGAGGAAGCCGTCTCGAAGGGACCGGTCGACCTCGGTGAGGTCGCAGTCACCGACGCGTACGACCTCAACGCCGAGTACGTGATTCACGCGGCGGCGATGCCGCACTACGGGGATGGCCGGGCGACCCCTGAAAGTATTCGTGAGGCGACGCGCAACACGCTTTACAAAGCAGACGAATTAGGTTGCGAGTCAATCGTCGTTCCGATTCTCGGCACTGGAGCGGCCGGATTCGAGTTCGAGGAAGGAGCGATAATCGTTACAGAGGAGGTCTGGAAGTACGAGCCGACCGCTCTGAACGACGTGCGTGTGATCGCGTACTCAGACTCGGAATACGAGTCACTCCGGGAGATAGCGTCGGAACTTCAGTCGGCGTAGAGCCATCACTCGACCGTCGTCTCGAACTCCTCGCGTATCGCATCGACGATCTCTTCTCGGTCGTAATCACCCGCCGTGGCGCTGACGAGCGTGACCTCATCTTCGTCGACGGGTATCCATATCTGCAGGAATCCCTGCGATCCGTCCATGTATTCTACCTTCGACGCTGGCTTCTGCCAGAGTTCGGCCGGAGCGTCGGTGTAGTTCGGATGGATGCCTTTCGGCAGTGCTTTCGTCGTTTCGCGTCTGAAGTCAGAGTCTCGGTCGAGTCGGCCCCGGACGTCTTCGGTAATCGTGTGGCGATCGGCGTCCTCCTCGATTCGAGAGTTGACCGACCGAACCGTCCGGGAAACGAATTTCTCTAGGTTCTTGTCCGGGACGATCTTGTCGATGTCTTCGAAGATTTCGTCTTCCATGACTCGCGGGGTCCCGCTGATCCCGGAGACGATTCTGTCGTCTCCTGGTTCGTGACAGACGCCGAACTGCGCTCGAGGCCGCTGACCGATCTGGGGTTTGTAGACGTCCGGGAGCTCTAGGAGACGAGCAATTTCGAGTTCTCGATAGGTGGCGTACTGTTTCCGGAGTAGAGTCTTGAACTTCGGCATCTCGCCTTCCGACGGGGAGAACGCGATGAATCGCTGCAGAACGTGCGGGTTTGGGTCGTCATCGTGATAGAAGAACGTGTGGTGTTCGTAGTCCTCCAAGGCGAACCAGACCAGATAGTCGATCGGTCCCTCGTCGACGAAGATCACTTCCTCGACCGTTTGCTCCGTGAACTCGGGACAGCGGTCACGGAACGCTTCGGCGAGTTGCCGAATATAGTCTCCCGGGTCGAGTCCGTATTCGGAGATGAACTCCTGAGGCATGGACCTAATTCGGTCGGTCGTGAGTGAAAGATGCTCGCATCGAGCACTGGGGTTATCCTCGGCGCTCGATACGGTAGTTCCGTCTCTGTCACTCATTCGGTGCTCTCATCCTCGGGAAAACGAGCGACGAGCCGACGGTTCGGTGACGGGGCTATCCCTGTACGAACTTCTCGAACTAACGTCTAGTATCGTCGGCGACCCTCGTCGTACGAATCGAGTAGTTCTGCCCCCATAAACACATCGAGGTGATGAGTGGTGGTCTTGCCGTCCATCCCTGCTTCCTCCATCAACTTGGAGACGTACATGTCGCGACGGGCGAACAGTCGGAGTATTTTGAGGCGTGGCTTCGACCCGAGTACGTCGAGCGAGCCCATACTAGAGATAAAATTCCAACGAACTCTTATCCGTTATGAACCGCGACTAGCGCCTGCACTATGCCCGAAGTACCCGACGAAGAAGAGACCGAGGAACAGTCTACTCAGACCATCACGGACGGCTACTTCGAGGAGGAATACTACGTCAGCGCCGAGAATGCGGGCGAGTTCCTGATTGAACTCGGCGAACAGTTCCGCGACGGCGACGAGATAACCATCTCCGACGACGACTGGGAACTCCCGTTCGCGTTCGGAGAACCCGTCAAACTGGACGTCGAGTTCGAGGGCGACGGCGAACCCGAACTGGAGATAGAGGTCGAACTCTCCGGACGCATCGAGGACGAGACGCCTGAACTCTCCTAGCGTCTCGAACAGTCGTTCGTAGTGCCAAGCATTCTCGAAGAGCCCTTCAACGAGCGCTGGACCGGGGCGAACCAGAAGAGCAAGGGTCACCCGGTACTAACGACACGCCGATGACGGAGGATCGAACAGTACCAGCGCGTAAAGCGGCCCAGTTGCAGGAGGCTCTGGGTACGGTCGCTCAGACGTTCGGCTATCCAGCGAGCTTATCGATAGAGTACACGGCGGTTGACGGGACGAAACGGACGAAGTTCGTGGTAAACGGTCCGAACGGCAAGTCGGTCTACGAACTACGTTACGACGGTCGAGACGACGAAGCAGAGCCCGAGTTTACCAGCGTCGATTGACCGATTGCTATCGAAATCGTCGAATCAGGTGACGCATCGACGGGAAGAAGCGAGGACCGGTGAACTCCCCGATCGCGTCCTGTATCTCGTCGATGTCTGGGTCGGCCGACGAGACCAGTCCATCTCGGAGACGACTAGAGAAGAAGTCGAGGAACGATTCGGCCGCTTCGATCGCCTTCTCGCGCGACTCGTACGACTCCACAGGATAGTCGTGCCGGTCGGGGGTCGACGCCGGATCGATAGTCGAGACGTGAAGCAGGTACTCCTCGGTGTCGACTGTCCGCCGAAAGACGGACACGAGAAACGTCGTACCGTCGGCCGTTTCGCGTCGATACTCGACTACGGCGCGTTCGTGTTGTTTCTCACCGGGACACTCCGTCCATTCGGCCGGAACGTCGATTTCGACGTCAGGAGTCATCCCTCGACAAGTTATTGAAGCGCCCTCTCGATTGACGATACTCGAGTTCCACTCTATCGGAAGACGTCTGCGTTACCCAGAGCACACCGTCCACCTGTTCGGAAATAGCTTCCACCGTCTCCTCATCGTGTGCAGTGTAATCGAATCCGAGCAAGCAGAGGCCGTCTCCGGATCGAAGACCGATAATTCGCTCAAGGACCGTACAGACCCGAGACACCGGCGTGGTCTCGAGAATCGGCGTGAGCGACCGGACGAGAAGATGCTGGTTACCGTTCGACGGTGGATTGTCGTTCGACAGGTCGGAGAGAGCAAGCGTCAGTCGTTCGAGGTCCTCGGGTGACGGAGTGAAGATGACGGGTGTTTCGTCGTAGAGTGCGGCTACCGATTGTTGTTCTGAGGTCGTATCGACGATGCCGAGCGACGGCCGCTCTGACTCGGAGCAGACGCGGTCGTAGGTTTCGATAGTCCGGTCGGCGCTCTCTGTCGTCGCGACGACGAGCGCCGTATCGTCGGGTCGTCCGTACCGACAGAGGGCACGCAGGTCGACAGCGTATCGCGACGGCTCATCGGCACTCGCGACGAGCACGGTTGATCCGACGGAGAGTCCGCCGGGGAAGGAGTCGGTCTCTATCGCTTCTGGGTCGACAGAGGCGTCGGTGCTTCCGTTCATGTCGGTCAGCTTCCCTCCTGAGACCGGTGAGCGTTCGACCCGCTGGTCAGCCGTGAGAGCGCTCGCCTCGGATAGTACCGGGCATCACACGTCGGACACTCTGCGAGACGGACCTGACCGGTCCAGTCAGTCGACACCGGGAGGTCCCGAACGTGGACTGTGCATTCGACGAGCTCCGTTCCGCAGTCCGAACAAGGGATCTTGATTTCGTTCATGGTGTGGGGTTTGCCCAGCCCCGTCGAAGGAAACCCTCGGCACCACGAACGGGCGGCATCCGGCACGGCGCATCTCAGAGCAGTGCCATCGAAGGACGCCCGTGATAGCGGCGAACCGATGGGCTAACTGAAAAAGGACGGGACGGAGCCCTTGGTACAGTATGGAATTATGGCGTACACGGTAAATAGATTTCGTCCTCGTCCGCCATACGACCGATACGTCGGTCGTTATTCAACTAACGGATTCGACAGACGGCGCTCAGTCGAATCGGAACGTCTCTAAGTTCCGAGGTGCGTACGTTCGAGCGTTGAACTTCTGGTAGATGCCCGACGAGAGTTGGTCTGTCGACGATTCGTCGCCGTGGACGCAGAGGACCTTCTCGGGACGCGGATTCATCGTCTCGACGAAGTTCTCTAACCCGTTCCGGTCCGCGTGCCCCGAGAAGCCGCTCACCGATTCGACGTCGAAACGAAGCGTCAGTTGCTCGCTTTGACTCCCACGGTCGCTGAACGGGATCTGTCGCCGTCCGCTCTGGATCCGTCGACCTAGCGTCCCCTGGGCCTGGTATCCGACGAAGATGAGCGTGTTCTTCGGATCGCTTCCCAGTAGTTCGAGCCACGACATGATCGGACCGCCGGTAACCATGCCGGACGTAGAGAGGATGATACACGGCTCTCCACCGGCAATGTCTTGGCGCATGTCCTGCCCGCCGTCGACTTGTTGGAACTGTTCTGCGAGGAAGGGGTTCTCGTCGTCGTGGAGAATCCGTTGTCGAAGTCCGTCGCGGAGGAAGCCGGGGTACGCCGTGTGGATCGCCGTCGCCTCGCGGATCATGCCGTCGAGGTACACCGGCATCGTGGGGATGTCCCCTTCGCGCATCGCCTCTTCGAGGACGAGCATGAGTTCCTGTGAGCGACCCACTGCGAACGCCGGAATGACGACTGTCCCGCCGTCGTCGTGCGTGTCGTTGATCAGTTCGAGGAGTTTGCGTTCGCTGTCCTCTTGGTCGGTCTGGTAGTCGTTGCGACCGCCGTACGTGGATTCGAGCACAAGCGTCTCGGCTCGCGGGAAGTCGTTCGAGGCTCCGTTGAACAGGCGTGTGTCGTCGTAGTGAATATCGCCCGAGAAGACAATGTTGTGGAACCCATCGCCGACGTGGAAGTGAGCGACGGCGGAGCCGAGGATGTGTCCTGCGTTGTGAAGTGTGAGTTTGATGTCGGGCGCGATGTCGGTCACGTCGCCGTAGTCAAGGGTGATAGAGTGTTTGAGTTCTTCGCGCACCATCTCGGATTCGTAGGGTGGGGTGCGTCCCTCTTTGGTAGCGACGTCGAGGTAGTCGAGTTGGAGGAGACCGATCAGGTCGCGCGTCGGTTGAGTCATGTAGACGGGACCGTCGTACCCGTATCTGAAGAGGAGCGGGAGGAGAGCGCTGTGGTCGAGGTGGGCGTGCGTCAGAACGACGGCGTCGAGATCGGCGATAGGGTTCGCTTCTGGAACCTGCAGGTACGGAACCTCTCCTTCGGCCCCCGGTTTGTCGCCGCAGTCGACGAGGACACGCGTTTCCGGCGTGCTCAGGATGAAGCTCGCTCGCCCGACCTCCCGACAACAGCCGAGCGTCGTGACGCGGACCCACTCCGTATCGTGCATCGGTTCGCGGTGAATCTGCTCGCCGACCTGTTCGAGGAACTCGCGTCGGTCGTCGCGTTCCTGTAGGAGGAAGTTCCGTACGTTGTCGACCGTAGACGACTCCATCGGCGGCGTCCGGAGGACGTCCGGCGTCCACCCGACCGTCTGCTGGATCTCTCTCAGGGTACTGGCGCGACGACCGATGACGAGTCCGGGTTTTTCGGCTTCGATTAACACCTCACCCGTCGACGAGTAGAACCGGAGATTCGTTATTCCGGCCCCGTCAGGAATGAGGTTGCGAATCTGTGGTTCGGCCTCGTCTGGACTTGCTTGCGTACCTGGGGCCGGGCGGACCGTGATTCGCTTCCGGATAGAGCTCGCTAATTTACGAACCAGTCCGTCTTGCTGGGCGAACTTCCGGGGAGTTGACGTATAAATGATAAGTTCGGGGCCTTCGTACGCGATACGCGAAATCTCGAGATCGTCGGGAATCTCCGCTTCTAGTTGAGATCGAACTGCTTCGAGCGGATTCGTACTGTCGTTAGTGCTCATGTATAGGTAGTCATCGACTGGTTTGCGTCAATCAGCTTTCAAGGGTCGGTGGTTGACGGTGCGTTGTTGACGCGGTGATTTTGAATGGTGTCTGAACGACAGATCTCGGCGTATCTTCATCCTATATTCGGGATGAGGACACAGGAGACTCTGCAGCGTTCGGACAGTTGGAACCCTTCCGTTGAGAGTACGAGTGATGGTATAAATCGGTTTCGACGGTACTGTTACGAGATGGTCGAAACTGCGGAGCCCTAACTATTAAGCGGTTAGAGACGAGAGGCGAATGTAGAAGCGGGCTACGTCCACGTAGGAGACTCTAGTGGTTTGCCCGATGAGGCCATCCGGCTGAGGGTATGTATAGGTCACCTGCGGTAATAGTCCGTGGGTACAACATGAGCCCCACGCTTGCCATACGTGGGTACGAAAGACGTAGCAGTCCACGTCGGGCTTCTGCTTCCCGACGTGGACCTCCCTCTGCTCTTTCGCCGTTTTATTCGTTATGTCATATACACTCCATTAGGGTATTGGACTAATATCTGTATGATTACTAATATTATATCCGGATTCTAGGTGGCCAAAAGTTGTACGTGTGGCCGACTATTTGGGCAAAGAGTGCATTTCATGGAATTTTAACCAACGAAGCTCCAGCTATCTCCGAAAATTATCTTCATTTCCATATTGGGATGGAAATGTAATTAGATAAAATGGGTGTATCAGGGGTATTTTATTACCGTCGAACTAACATACCGACTTTCACACTATCAATGGTGAATTCCTGATTTTGTGTGTCGGAAGAGGAGTCAGGAACTGCTTAAGTATGCAGTAGGAAAGAGAGCCACAACCGAAGTAAATTATTTTAGGTCGGTATTCTTAATTATTATCCATGTCCTATGGTGGAATCGATATTCCGGATGAGAGCCTCTTCAGCGTTGAGGACTACCTACGAATGTACGAGATAGCGTCGAAACCAAAGCAATACAAGATATTACGTGCTCTCGCTGAACACGACGAACTCTCCACGTCGGAGTTGTCAGCCGCAATCGGCGAAACAGATAACGCATTACACTACCCGATCCGTACGCTCAAGCAAGTCGGCCTTCTCCGGAATCGTCGTAACCCGAACACTGGGACGACAGAGACGTACTCGTACTACGAACTCACGGACATGGGGCGCATCGTGCTGACTAAAGGTATCCGGGACGGTGTTGAAACACTTGCGCGACGCGAAGCCGAACTTGCAGACAAGTATGGTAGGTAGAATCGGCTCATCAAGTATACTTGTCTGAGGTACTTGCTGTAAGGTGTTCTCTCGGACAAAGTACAACCACTTCAGAGAGACGAGTCAAAGGTAGAGAGTCGTCTCGGCACTCCATATAGCCGCTTTTAGAAACATTCATGGAACAAAAAGACAGTATCGTCGTAACTGTTATTTTCTCCTAATGACATCACCAGTCATGGCGCAGCTTCTCGACGACCTCTCTGGCTACGATTTTGAGGAACTCATGGTGGATGTGTTCCGTAATTTAGGATACGAAAACCCTCGCGTTCACAAACAGGGCGCAGACGAGGGACGAGATATCGTGATGGAGGAAGTAATCGACGGTCAGCGCCGAGCCGTCATTGTCGAATGTAAGCACCGACAAAAAGTTAGTCGACCGGTCGTCCAAAAACTCCACAGCGCTATCACCACCTACGACTACGACGGACCGAAGCGCGGAATGGTAGTGACGACCGGTCGATTCACAGAACCTGCTCGTGAGTACGCTGAGAAGGTCGGGAATAACCCGTCTGAGAGCCCGATCGAACTCATCGACGGTGCCGATCTACGGAATATCGGCGAGGAAATCGGCTTAGATCTATACAATGGCCGCATCGAGATTCTTTGCGACAAAACGCTACGGCCCTATGACCCGACGACTGGATTGGACCGACCAATGCGTGAGGCGTTTTCGCCGGTTGAGAACCTCTCAATAGCCACCTTGAACGCGTCGAATCGGAACGTCGATTTTATTCCGATGCTGAAAATCGTGACAACTGTCGAAGCGACATTTGAGACGTCCGTCGGCGTCATTCACTCCGTGAACGAGACAAACAGTTTCGTTATCCGCGCGGACAAGCAGGGGCCATCTGACTTGCCACAGCGGCTTCAAAATCTCGTAGATTCCCACGTTCGAGAAGCTATCCAGTTTGACGAGTCCACTTTTGAAACCGACTTCGACAGTATCGACGTCAAGCGGTTCGAGAGAACGGAAACGGAGTATAACGACTGGATTGTAGACCGGGTTCGGGATACATACACAACGACGGTTCACTATACGGGCGACAATAACGTCGACTACTCGAAAGAGTGCCGACCGAAGCAGAGTGACGTCCAAATTCAATCAGTCACACCGGTCTACCTTCCGGAGGTTTCCCACACAGTTCGGCTCGGTGAGTATACTCATCCAGTAGAATATGCAGCAGCGGGGACGGCTCGAGAAACGATTACGGATCCCGTCCGCTGTGTCCACTGTGGCGATGATGCAGATGAGCACGTGTTCACCTTTTGTGAGAACTGTGGATCGATTAACTGCCCCACTCATACGAAGACTGAGCGGCTTGAAGGAGAGCCCATCTGTACTGGTTGTGCAGTGACGGACTCTTTCATGTGGTCGACGAAGTACTTCTACGACGAGGCGAACCGAGACACGTTCGAATCAGAGTATGCAGCGATGCCGGTACATCAGAAGGTGAGGGAGAATACCGTATTGACTGCAGGGATAGTCATGTTCGCGCTTCTTTTAGTAATCGGAGGCGGATTCTTCTTAGTCTGACCTACCGAACGATTACAAGGCAACCCAGTACCAGCGGCTTTACTCCTCTAATTCGTCTCTGGTTACGTTCCCAGCCAAATACCGTTCTCCCAAGTCGGTAATTCTGTACATGGCTTTGCTTTCGTGAACTCTTTCGACGAGCTTGTTTTCAGCGAGGACTCTACACCGTTGAGACACGTATCGATTGTCGTAGTCGATATTGAAAGCAATCGTACTCGGATTTGCGGCGATTCCCGCTTCGCTGAGTAACTCGAGGACTGCATCGTCCGCCCGAGTCATCCAGCTTATGCGGGGGCGCATACGGCCCCGGTTCCCTAACTACGTGTAAAGATACGCTGTTATCACATCGGTAGACGCAAAGAAGTATTCTGTGGAATACGAATATGCATATACTTATTTGCGTTACCTGCCTATCGAAGTTGAACTATGACAGCTAACTCGCGCTCCGGTGCAGATACGGTTGTAGAGACAGTCATTGACTCCGTCGGCTCTACTCACTTTGATAGATGGTTTTCCGAAAAACAGTTTGAGGAGAATATATCGGCAGGGAAGCCGTATCTCAATACACCTCCGCCAGTAAAACCGCCGGAACAGCACAGTCCAAGCCAGTTACATCAGTGCCACCGGAAGATCTACTATAGGCAACTTAATGCACCAGAGGAAACAAAAAGTCCAGAGGGGATTTTCTGGACCGGGACGAAGTTCGAAGAAGAGATTGCGGTGCCATATTTGAAAGAACTAGTCCGTGGCGAAGCATACGTTCGGAATTCTATGTGGGTCAACTATACCCTGGATACCGGTTGCGGCGAACTTCAGGTACGTGGTGAGACAGACCCGGTCATCGTCGACGAAGAAAGTTGTCCGCTTCTTCTCACAGAAATCAAGACCAAACAATCGGTGGAGGATCTTACGGAACCTAACGAACATCACGTTGCGCAGACCTACGCCTATCTAGAAGGCCTTTCCCGAAAGTGGGAGACGGATATTAGAGACGCGCTCATCATCTATGGGAGCCGTACTTCCTTCAATATTCGAGCATTCCACGTTTGCTTCAAGGAAGAACAGTGGAGAGAACTGGTCTTGGACTGGGCAGCGGCTCACACGGAATATAGACTAGACAAGCAACTCCCACCTGCCAACCCAGAGTACGACTGGGAGTGCCAATTCTGCTCGTTTAAGTTTCGATGTGGTCAGGGAGATTCACAGTACAAAGACATGGACAGCCAAGGATTTCTCCCCCTCTTTGACGAATACCCTGAAAAGAAAGTCACTGAGTACCTTGACGGGCACAACGAAGCGAAACTCACCCCGACTCTCGCGCATCAATACCCACATCTAACGGAACGGTACGCTGTTTACAGGTGGCGATGTCAACGGTGTGCTGAACGCTATGAAGATGCATCTACCAGCTGGGATGGTAATTTAGAAGATCTACCTCTCTGCCCGTCCTGCGCTTCTGAAGGGATACCTGTTCCTCTTGCCGAGCCCACTCCAGATGAGCAGAAGAGAGTGATGGAGGAATAATGCTATGGAATCAACAACTGATGGCCGACAACACGATATTGTCGTAAGTGATAATTGTCCGGCTTGTGACTCAAAAGATCTGGACGACTCTCTCAAAGGAATAGATCCAGTCTGTACTGAATGCGGATTGGTCATTTCTGCGGCTAATTTAATCGATGATGCCTCCGAAACTGGTCCCTCTTTTCCAGATGAGATTTCCGAACCGGATCGGCGAGAATCATGGTTAGAGCACTCTGCGGTGACGAACAGCATAGAGAAACGGCTAGCCGTAGCATTCGGTATACTGGAGGAATATGCGTCAGAATTACAGTTATCGTCCAAGGGGTGTGAGCGCGCGTCAATACTATTTGGAGAAGCCACGAAGCGAAAACTCACTCACGGACGTGCTAAGGAAAACGTAGTTGGAGCAGTCCTCTACTTGGCCGCGCATGAAACGGAAGAAGCACCACCGCTATCGAGATTAAACGAATTGACGGGTATAGATCGTTCGAACGTCCAGCACGTTACCCAAGTATTACGGACTGAACTTGACATCAGTTATGTCGACTCTCGTCCGGAGGTGTATATCCCGTTTCTGTGTCAAGATTTAGATTACGGGGACGAAATCTGTAACGGTGCGCATAGACTTGTGCGAGAAGCTCGGGACCATCAGCTGACTAGCGGAAGAAGTCCGACCGGACTCGCAGGTGCAGCGTTGTACTGCGCGTCCGCAGGTGAACATTCACAGCGAATCGTAGCGGACGCGGCTGGAGTATCGAAGGAAACGATTCGTGTCCGAATCGCTGAGTTTCGAGAAGCAGGGGTCGTCAATGATTGAAGAGAGATTGACTAATTTGGCCGGTGAGAGATCTGACCGCGAAAATATCCGTGCAGCAATTTACGCTAGAACATCATCTCTCAAGCAACGTTTCGGACATTCGTTAGACGAGCAGGTTCGGATATGTGGTGAGCGAACCCAATTACTCGGTTGGGATGTGTCCTTCGTATTTCGGGATGAAGCAGAGAGCGGGAAGGATACGGAGCGACCGATGTTTCAAGCGATGAGGCGCGAAGCGACCCAAGGACGATTTGAAGTCCTCATCGTCTGGAAACTTGACCGTCTTTCTAGAAGCCTGCTTCACGCCGTGCAGATCGAAGCAGAACTCCAGAAAAACGACGTTGCGTTGTATAGTGTAACGGAGCAGATCGACACGACGACGTCGGCTGGTCGGTTCAATTTCCGGAATCTCGCAAGCGCAGCAGAGTTTGAACGCGATATGATTAAAGAACGGTCACAGATGGGATTGAAGGCACGTGTATCTGAGGGTCGATGGCCAAATAGTGATCCGCCACTCGGTTACGAACTCTCTGAAGATGACCGCTTAGAAGTGAAGCCGAACGACGCCGGTCTCGTACGCCGTATTTGTACACGATACTTGAAGATACGATCAATGCCACAAGTAGCGCACGAACTCAACGAACAGGGAATCTCTACCAGGAAAGGGAACAAATGGACTGCACGGGCTGTGCGAGATATCCTGACGAACGAAGTGTACATAGGGAAGTATTCCGCCGCTGGAATCGAGAAACAGACTGAAGACTATCGTATAATATCCGACGAAATGTTTCGTCAAATAACTCAGACACGGCATCGGTTCCAAACAAAAGGAGCGAATCGGCAATCGATGGAATCGGAACGGAGAGAACAGTCTATTGACCGAATCTTAGACCAATATCGAAGTTATCTCTCAGCGACGACTTAATTCAGTGGTTTTAACGAAATCGTTCTCAATCACCGATCCGAGATAAGTTTCTCTATATTTTCCTCTTGAAGGAGTTCTACTAGTTCTGCTTCAGCTTCAAGCGGCCACTTTCGATTCACGTTACACTCCTCATTTGTACAGCGATAGTGATGGGCATCCATCCCCATATCAAGCTCTGCCTGACCATCTCGGACAACTCGTGAACCACACCTCGGGCATTGAAGGGTCACAACAGGGCTTGTCTCGTTCACTAAGAACAAGCCGAATTGATCGACATAGTCACGAACATCCGCCTCGCTTTCCTTACTGGAATTTCGGCGAGTGATTTCTTCGATGGTTTCTTGCGTTGTTTCGAACGTCTCTTGATCGATAATCTGGAGGTCTGGATCGTCAACGAATCCCTTGTGATCGTAATCGGGGAGTTGTTCAATCGGAATCGAAGGTTCGCCGACGTAGACCGGATTCTGCAGGTGCCGTTTTACCTGACTCGCCGAAACGTGGAATTCCTCATCACAAGTGGCGTTAACCTGGTCCGCAGTGTCGGCATAGCACCGTGTTTCATTTATCGCCTCAAACATCGTTTCAGCGGAATTCTTCAACTCGGTGTTGACTCCAATCCAGTCGTCACTCTCCTCATAGCCGAACGGAACCGTACGGTACCACGACGACCAGTTTTTCTCTTCTAGGAATCCTTTCGCCTTCGACCGCCGCGCGTCTTTCCCGTGGTCCATTACTTCCCACTCCGAAGCGAGAGTTTTCCAAGTTGCCTCCATCTTCCCGTTCATTTGGCTGAAGCCGAGCTCACCGTCTTGGGTCACGATTTCGACATCCAGTTCCTGTGTAAGGCAGTGGATGAAGTACAGCGTCTGCGCGTGCGTGCGTCCAAGACGATCAATGTCGTCGACGAACAGATAGGAGATTTTCCCCTCGAGTGCGAGGCGGAATACCTCCATAATCCCGTCGCGATTAAAGTCGGTCCCACTTTCTCCTTCATCACGAATCGGCTCCGTGCGAAGAGTGACATCGTAGTTATCTGCAATCGACTCCAACGCGTCAATCTGCGCCGGAATACTTCGCCCGTCTGTTTGCTCGTTGCTACTTACTCGGACGTAGATGACGGCGTATTCTTCTTCCGGTGACGAATCAGCACCGGAATCCCGGTTGACTTCCGGACCGAGGGTAGTCTGCCGAGTTGCTTGAGTCGCACCGATGAGGGCTAGCGGGATGAAGGTCGATGCCCCGGCGATGAATAGCTCTCGCTTTAAGTTCTGCACAGACCCCTTAATAAAAATCGGGATACGGCGACTCATGAGTGACCGTATCCCGAACTTTTTAAGAACTCTGTCCAAACGGCGACCGCGATTCGCCACGTGACGGAGCGAATCGGGGAACATTAGACATACCCCCCTTTGTCCTCGGTAACCTCATCTAGGAACTCCCGACGCAGTTCCCGTTTTTCTTCTTCCGTCCGTTCGTCGTAGTGCTTCTCCAGCACCTGCTCACTAACATCGCAACGCTCACTGATTACTGCCGTCGGAACTCCTTCCCGCCGCATTTGGGTGAGATACCCATGGCGAGAGGAATACGGCGAATGACTTGACTCACATTTCGACGCCGCATCCAGTGACTGTGCCGCCTCACACTCATCAGCCGTTTTTCCGTGTGGACACTCGCCCGAAACCTGACACGGTCGAGTCCACTTGTAGAAGTACTTCCGCATCGTGGACTTCGACAGCCTACCGTAAGACGAGGTAATCAACGGACGTCGACCATCCTCATCGGTCACCTCGTGCCGATTGTTTTCGATATAGTCTTCCAGAAGGTCTGCCACCTCCTCGGAAATATTGACTTCACCCTCCCCTTGCTCTCCGTTCTTCAGACGTGTCGTCCCGCCACGATGCCGGAACTCGAGATACGGGTTCTCCGTATCTCCGTGGAAGTCCTCACGGTCCAGCGAATGGATTCCACCGAGCCTCCGTCCCGTCCGGCACTGAAGCGCCCAGACGACATGTTCCCGCGACGCATATTCGTATCGTCGCAGGTAATCCAGGATTCGAGACGCCCGCTCAGCTGGGAGCTCCACGTCACGCACCCCATCGTCGCGTGCGAGTGGCGGAATTACCACCTTCTCGTAAAGGCCCGGCTGAACCGCCTCGATGTTTTCCAAGTACTCCAAGAAGGAGCGGAAGAGGTACATGTCGTCCCTCATCGTTTTCTTGTCCAGCGATTCCGTTTGTTCCGTCGAGTGTTCGCGGCGCCACGTGCGAAAGCCGTCTACCTCGCGGCCAGTTAGGTCGTTCAGGTCTTCGACTTCCTCACGTTCACAGTACTCCAGGAAGTATTCGAGTTTGCGTCGGTACTCGTCCAGAGTTCCCGAGGTAATACTGGGCGACTGTTGACTGAGGAACTTCTCCACGCCTTCCGACGGCTTGAGCGATCTCAGTGAAGCTTGCTGCGTAATAGCTTCCTGAATATCCGCCAAAGTGACTTCCTTCGACTGACGCGTCATTCGCCGTCACCTCCCCGAACGGGGCCGCGCGTGTGGAACTTCAGAGGCGTCTGAAGTTCACCCCGGGGCTTTTTGCTGTGAAGTCGGTACTCTCCGTCTGTCTCGTGTTGGTTGTGACTCATGGTTGGGTCTTCCATGCACGGGACATCCGGCCGAAGGCCGGGCACCGACGAGCGTTGCAGCGCTCGTCGTTTACGAGGACGACCCCTTCCCGGGTCGTCCTTTGTCGCCGCGCAATTCAGGCGAGGGTGGATTACAACTTAAACGATGTCTCCGTTCTGAAAACAATGAATTAGACTCTCTTGTCTGTATAAAGCGAGAAAAATTTGCTTGTAAGCGAGGATGAATATCCGAAGTTGATGTATATATGAGGATGATATTGCATGGAATATATACAGACAGAATCGACTGAGTGGGGCGTAAACGTCCGAGTCACCGTCTCAGAAGACCGGACAGAAGTTTTCTCTGGGTTTGACAAACAGCACGTCCAGATGCGAGGGATGATGTTTTATTCCCTGTATCAGCGATGCGAAAACGGTTGTCCTAGGGATAAGGATGATGTTCCGGCGAGCGTCGAAGCGCTAGGAAATGCAGGCATTGCAGCATACGTGTTTGCGGTGCAAGAAGAAGGATACAAAGGTGCAGCAGACGAGCTCGATGTGTCTGTCAACACGATAAAGCAGTATCTCTCTGATTTCAAGCAGGGTCGAAGATGAGTATATATACTGTAAATACAGATCAGTCCCAATATCCACATAACCTAATGGGAAATTGTATATATATATATATATTTAGAATATAAAACAAGAATAGAGATTTACCCATAATACCTGAATTATTTGCATGGTCATCTCGTATTGAACAGTACAAGTCTTTCCTACTAACCGGAGATCTAAAAGCTGCTTCACGTGTTGGATTTGGAAATTCAAACCAGATAACCGCATCTTCGCTTAGACTACTACTATCCGATACTTTGAATTAACATAGTTCTTATTACTGTGTGGAACGATTTCCTTCCAACCTTGAATCATAGACTCCCTGAATACGTAGGCAGGGACAGCGAAAAACAAACCATCTTTAATTCTATAAAATCCGCTGAGGAAGAAGGAAGTTTCTTCGCTATTACTGGCCCGTTGGGGCACGGTAAATCCACTTTCCTCCGGATGGTAGATAACGCATATTCCCAAGATGAAGACGTTTATACGCTCCAATTCACCTTCCATAGTGATCTATGTGAGGTAGAACAGTTTGCAGATCACTTCGAAAAAGAATGGGCTGCTACACTTCCACAAACACGAATTGAACAGCTTGGAAAACGTTTTCAAGGAATCCTCCAAACGCACGGCCTCGCAAACTTGTTAGGTGCCGCATCGGCTGTCGGCTCTATCGCTGTTCCAAACGCACAAGTCCTCTCAGGAATCCGTTATCTCCTTCAACGGGATGGCCAAAGTGACGAAAACATTACTTATTCCTCTATTTTTGTAGAGTTCCTAGAGGAGTTTAACGAAGAGCACCCCGATGCTACGCTAGTACTCCTATTCGAAGGGTATGAAAACATTCCAGAGGAGAACCGGGAAGAATTCGATCGCCTGTTTGAGAGTATTAGTCAACGTGTTCCAACAGGAGTAGTCTGTTGTTTGGCTTGTTCTGACCGGGCGATCCTTGGGTACGATTCTGCTGTCCGAGAAATCCATTTAGATGCATTCTCATCAGAAGAGGTAGGACTCTACCTCCAAGAAGCTGGATTTGAGACGACTCCAAGCTTGGTAGAAGAAATCCACACGTTGACGAGCGGAAATCCGTATTATGTGAAACGGTTTGTCCAAGAAGCAATTGAAACATCTATTGAGGATGCAAAAGAGAATGCTCAGCAAGCAGTTGATGTTGAACAATATCTAGAGGACGCTTTTCTCCGTCAGATGGGTTCAGAGAAGGAACAATTTTTACGTAATACCTGTGCTCTTCCCGAACTTCGTTTAGACATAGTTGCACAAGTCATCGGGAATGATTACGCGGAAGTTCGTACATACCTTCAGGAGCTCCATGACGAGTATATTGTTCAGAAAATTGGTGTACATGGCTCTACACCAATCTACTCGGTACACTCCCTTCTTCATGACCATCTCTATGATCAGCTGCCAGACGAACAGGTGAAACGCCAACACCGGACCTGTGCTAGCTTTCATCTGAAGCAACTTTCGGAAGGAGGGTGGACAGAAAAATTAGAAGAATTCGTGTGGTCGCTGTTGACGCAGGAAGAGGCAAAAACCGACTCAGTTCTTGAGTTCGTGAACTCGGCAAGTAATTGCTTGGCTCACGTAGTTCTATTTGATTTCCATATAAACCAGATCTCATCGGATAATAGAGAGAAAGAAATCGCTCGGCTGCTTCAAAATTCGGATGTTACTCAAAAACAGGCGATGAATACACTAGGGGTCTACTATTTAGGGAACGAAAACGTGGATTGGTCTCAAGTAAAGAAAGAGACAACAGATATCGATCCAAGTGACATTACTCGAGATGATTTAGACGGAATGAAAGTCGGTGAACAGCTATACCGTGACTTTTGCTATATTAAGCATTTTTCCGGAATGTTATCCTCACCTACTAATTCAATCGAGGAAATTAACGCGATTTCCAAGCGATGCAGAGAAGCAGCAGATAGCGATCAATATGGGATTGCAGCTTCAATTCTTTATATAATTGCACAAGAGATTAGAATCCGATTCTATTCAGGAATCAATAATGAAAAAGGAGCAAAGCTAGAACAAGAATTGAACGAATTTGTAGCCGATACAATCGGATTAACTCAGCAGCATAGCAGATGTGTTGGTTCGATGCTTCGAGCTATAGACAATCAGTTGGATCGGACGAGAGACTGGACTGAGAAGACGAATCTCTCTCAGGACGCGAAATTAGATACATATGGAATCCAAGGCGGAATTCAGTCCGGTACTAGAGCGATTCTTTTTGATTCCGTGGAAGAGTTCATTAAATCTCGAACATCAACTAGTCCAATAACTCGTAATTGGCCACTCATCAGAAATGCGCTTTTTCAATCTTCAATCTATTTCAATGAAGAAGGATTTGAGGCAATAGCCGCGATACTGAGCGATATTAAAAATATAGGTGATATGGCTTTTGGAGGGCAGGAGCCTTCAAAAGAGTCGATTACGCTCAACTTCACAGATACAGAAGCGTTTCAACAAATTCAGCAACTGTTGGATTATCCGGCATTGAGCGAGCAGTCATAAATAACTCAAAGACCACAAATATCTCTTTAGGGATTTCATGACTATCTAATTACTAAAAGAAGGGGCACTATATTAGGGTTGGCCGGTGAGGAGATTCTTCTTGACTAATACCGGCACGACGGAGGAAAGACAGACCGTCATAGATTCTCCAAGTACTCCCGCCGTTGCTCCATCCGTTCTCGTTCGGTTCGCTGATCGTAGTGTTTGTCTATTACTATCTCGCTGACGTCCGCCCGGTCGCTCACTACTCGCCCCGGGACATCCGAAGTCAGACTATGGGTAATACTTCCTCTCCGAATCGCGTGCGGACTCACGCTCGACGGACATTTCGATGCCTGGTCTCGGTTCATTGCCTCACAAGAGTCCGGACTGCGATCGTGTGGACACTCGTCCCCGTACACGCATGGACGCGTAAAGCGGTAGACGTAATCGCGAAGCGTCGAATGATGAGCTCGCCCCTGAAGAGTCGTCAACAACGGTTCCCTACCGAACTCGTCGGTAACGTTCGGCCGTTT
The DNA here is from genome assembly GCA_046097085.1 of Haloferacaceae archaeon 50. Classification (GTDB taxonomy): domain Archaea; phylum Halobacteriota; class Halobacteria; order Halobacteriales; family Haloferacaceae. The sequence goes on from CP175567.1 coordinate 2,063,519, forward strand.
CTGGTCTATCCAATCATCAAGCAGCTCTCGAACGTTATCAGAGATAGCGACGAGCCGTTCTCCATCGGCTTTGTTTTTTAGTGGTGTATCTTGCTCTGGCCGGTGACGGACCTCTATGTATTGCTCTGATGCGTGGTAGTCCTGAAGATCCAAGGCGTGAGCTGCGCCTATGCGCATCGTCGAGTGCCAGAGAAGAACGAGAGTAACGTGCGGTAGGGAGGCGTACTCGTACCGCCACAGGTGATTTAGAACATCATCTGCTCGATCGGAAGACAGCATCACGTCACGAATATTGTCTCCCTCGTTGAGTGCCGGTGATTTCACCTTGGTACTGAGATCAGATTCGACACCATCTACGTGTTCGAGCCATCGGATGAACACACGGAGTGTGTCGATCTGAGTTTTCTCTGTAACCGGTTCGAGATCACCTTCACTTCGTCGCCACAGTCGATACTCGTAGAGCTGACGCCCGGTAAGTTCGTTGAGGTTCGCGATCTCCTGTTCGTCACACCACCGAACGAAGTGGCCGAGTCGGGAACGGTGAGAGTAGAGAGTCGCTTGAGTAACTTCGTTCTCGCGGTCGGTCAGGTACAACTCGAGTGCCGTCTCGGGGTCGATTGGTTCGAGGCTCATAGTTTTACCTACGTTTGAGAGGAATCGTAGGCTAACGACCCTGTTCTGTGAACGGACAGCTCAGCCCCTCACACGGTCGAAAGGACACAGGTGTTCGACCGGTGAACGAAAGCCTGCAGCGCCCATTCGTTTTTCGAACGAGCTAAATCCGACAGACGGCGCCGGTTCCCCTCAGAGAGAGCACGTCTCGCGGAGTCTCCCCCACGTAGTGAACTACTCCTTCGGAAGTCTACACTCGGAAGAGAAAAGCGACGAAGGTACGTGGCGTGGAACTCGGTACTCATCACCTGTCGACGACACAGTCATTGTGTTCGGCGGTGTAGGGACTGTAGACTTCCTATGGCCGAAAACAGAGCCGAGTTCGTAATTCGCGGAGGCACGTCCGAGGAGGACGTTCGGGAGATTCGAGAGGGACTCGAAGACGTTGACGGAGTGATGAACATTGAAATCGACTCCGAAACGGGCGAGGCGAAAGTCGACTTCGACTACGACCTCCTCGCGGAAGAACGAATCAAGAAGACCGTCCGCGATATGGGATACGAGCTAGAGTAACCCCGTCCCGGTCCGTTCCCGCGGTGGCCGACTCTGCGCGCCTCGTGACGAGCACAGACTTCCGCGGTATCGGCCCTGTCGCGACCAACATCGTCCTCCGGTAACCGCGTCGCGTCTGGGCGAAGAGCGATAGAGACTCGACCGACGCTGTCCGGGGTGTCGCAGAACGAAACGGAGTCACCCTCAGTACCACGAAAAGAGGCGGCTAGCCCGACGGCATCACAGGCGAACGTCGCTCTGGTAGTTCTGGTGATCGGTTTGGCCCTCCTGGTACTCTACGTCCACGGACGTAACCTCCCCCAGAGACTCCCACTCCTTCTCGTCGCTCGCGGTCCGGTTTGCGCGAACGGGAGTCCAGTCTCCGTTCTCGTAGGAAGATACGACCTCGAAGCGCACGTCCGCGTCCTCAGGCCGAATCTCGAACCGGAGGTGGTCTTCGGGCGTGTACTCCATAGGGCTCACACGACCGGAGATAGTCGTGTCGTCCGACAAGGTGAGCAGAACGTGATCGTCCCGTTCGATCTCGGCTAACTGTTCGATGAGCGTATTCATACCTACTTCTATTCGCTCTCTGTGGACTTAAGATAGCGTGCGTTACTTCCGGACATTCTTTCTCTTCCTCGTTCGGTCGCCTCACACCCGACGGGTGGTTCGATAGTCAACCGGAGCTCGTAGCGCTAATCCGCGTTCTTCGCGCTCTGAAACAGCACGACGACGGGGAAGCTTCGCGGGGTTGTTAGTTCGGCGTAATTCGAACCTATCTTGCGACGAGTTGGGGAAGACATACAGTAACTCGCCAAAGGAGATTAGGGAGAAGACTAAGAAGTCGAACCGATGGACGACGACGCCGGCGAACGAGTCTACTACGTGATAAGCGACCTCCACATCGGCGGCGACGAGCAACTAGAAGAGGTCGAGTTCCTCGACGAACTGCTCGACTTTCTCGAACGGTTGGAAGGAACCGACGAGGACGCCGAACTGGTGATCAACGGCGACGCCTTCGGACTCTGGGAGATCACCACGGTCGAGGGGATGGAGAAGTTCGACCTCCTCGAAGAGGCGTACCCGGAGCTGTTCGAGCAGTTCCGAGCGACCGGCAGAAACGTCCAGATTACGCTGTTGCCGGGCAACCACGACCACGAACTCGCGGCCTACGACGGGTACGTCGAGCGCTTGGCGGAGTACAACGTCGACCTCGTCCAGCGGAAGTCGGTCACCCGACCCGTCGGCGACAGTGCGATTCACTTCGAACACGGCCACCAGCGGGACCCCAACAACCGCATCGAGGACTGGGAGAACCCCAACGCGACGCCGTTGGGCTACTACTATAACACGCTCGTGACCAGTCGGGCGGGCCAACTGTCGGACCGAGGACGGTACAACTGGCTGAAGGACGTTCAGGCGGTCACGCCCACGGAGTGGATGCCAATCTGGCTGTTCTCGAAGTACTTCTACCGCGAGATGAACCCGTTCCTGCGGTACGCACTCGTCCCGGTCCTGTTGCTGTTCAACGTAACGGCCATCTTCGCGGTCCTCGCGGGGTTCCATCTGGCCGGCGTCTTGGCGCTGCCGGTCGAACCGCTCGCGGCGTTCCTCGGTCAGTTCGGCTTGGCCGGGAGGACGGTCTACGTGTTGCTCCTCACCAACGTGGCTATCGCCGGACTGCTGTTGCTCGTGGGCATCCCCCTGTACCTCGTTCGCCGCGATATCAGGAAGACTATCGACCGCTTCGGGGTCGTCGAGACCGAACTCACCGTCGACGCGGAGGCCCCGTACGAGAAGGCCGCCCGCGAGGCCTTCACCCGGAACCCGGAGACGGCGATTTTCTGCTACGGCCACACTCACCGGCCGACGGTCCGGACAGTCGGCGACGGACTGATCGTCAACAGCGGAACGTGGCTCAAGCGCCTCCACCGCCGCGACGGTGTCATCGGCCTCCTCCCCCCGGTCTTCTACCCGTCCTACCAGATGAGTGCCGTCCGTATCGCCGCGGAGTCGGAGAGTGTGACCGTCGAATTCGAGGCGATAGAGAAGCCGAGTCCGGGCACCGAGGAACTCACTCTCACCGAGCGACTGCTCACGTTGGGTCGGAAGCCGAACCCGGAACGGCCGGACCGAGCGACCATCGAAGACGGACCGGTCGTGACGGAGTCCGAAACGGGCGACTGAACTCCTCGAATCGCTCGCCTTCCCCTCGAAAGGGTGTCACGGAGTCGCGTACGCACCGACCGCTGGCCACCGAGTAATCGGTCGTGGCTCGGTGCACGACCAGTCGGACGTATTCGATTCGGAGACGCCGGGCGGCAGTCGTTCGAGAGTCCGTCGGTAATTCAGTGCCGACGACAGACACCGCTGTAACAGTATCTGGACGGTCGCCAACATCGTTATTCTCTAGCGAGGCGTGACGTCCCGCATGCCGGTCGTCGAGTGTAACGGGGCGACTCTCTACTACGAGGAGCACGGCGAGGGGGCGCCGGTCGTCTTCCTACACGGGGCCACGGCGGGACTCCGGTACTTCGAACCACAACTCACCGGTCTCTCGGACGACTACCGGTCGCTGGCGCTCGACTTCAGAGGCCACGGACGGTCGGAGAAGACCGAACTCGGGCACACGCTACCACAACACGCCCGGGACGTGCGGGAGTTTCTTGACCGACTCGAACTCGACGACGTCGTCCTCGTCGGCTGGTCGATGGGGGCGCTCGTCTCTTGGGAGTACGTCGACCAGTTCGGCACCGACCGCGTCCGCGGGATGGTCGACGTCGATATGGAACCCTCGCCGTTGAAGCGGGACGGCTACGACTACGGGACCTACGAGATAGAGGGCCTCAGGGACGCACTCGTCGGCATCCAGACGAACCCCCTCGAACTGCTCGACCAGCAGATCGAAGCCCTGCTGAAACGGTCTCCGTCTCGGGAACTGCGAACGATGATGTTCGACGAGGGGTCTCGGACGCCGGCGCCGGTGGCGGGGGCGATGCTCCTCGAGTTGCTCCGCGACTACCGGGACGTACTCCCCGAAATCGACGTTCCCGTGCTCGTGTGTGCCGGCGCGGACGAGAAGTGGCGGAGCGTCCCCGCCGTCAGGTACGCGGCGGAACTCGTCCCGAACGCCCGCTTCGAACTCTTCGAGGAGAGCGGACACTGTCCCACCGTCGAAGAGCCCGAGAAGTTCAATGGGGTGCTGAGGGACTTCGTCGCGTCGCTGTGACCGATGGGCTCTCGGACGGCTCGGACGTGACTATCCGGCGTGCGGCGATTCACCCGGCGGTGACACGCCGGGGAGGCTCGGGACGTCGAGGTCGGTTCGCCGCAGGAACTGCGCATTGATGGCGACGATGACCGTGCTGAGGGACATGAGTAGCGCCCCGACGGCCGGGGACAGCAGGATACCCCACGGAGCGAGGACGCCTGCGGCGAGCGGGATAGCGAACACGTTGTAGCCGGCGGCCCAGACGAGGTTCTCCTGCATCTTCCTGTAGCTCGCCCGGCTCAGTTTGACCAGTCGGACGACGTCCATTGGGTTGTTCTGGACGAGGATGATGTCCGCCGACTGGACGGCGACGTCGGTGCCGCTCCCGATAGCGATACCGATGTCGGCCCGGGTGAGCGCCGGCGCGTCGTTGACCCCGTCGCCGACCATCGCCACCAGTTTCCCCTGCTCCTGTAGTTCGGTCACCTTCTTGTCCTTGTCCTCGGGCAGGACCTCCGCGAACACTGTGTCGATGCCCAAATCGTCGGCGACGGCGTCGGCGACGTCCGCGGAGTCGCCGGTCAGCATCGCCACTTCGATGCCGAGTTCGTGGAGCGCTTCGACGACCCGGTAGCTCTCCTCGCGGACGACGTCCGCCATGGCGAACGCCGCGACGGGGTCGCCGTCGCGGACGAGGTACACGACCGTCTGGGCGTTTGCACCGGCCTCGTCGGCGAACCGCCGGAGGTCGGTCGGGACCTCGCTGTCCAGACGTGTCAGGAGGTTCGGTCCCCCGACGTGGACCGTCTCGTCGCCGACGGTCGCCCGCACCCCGCGTCCTTTGAGCGCCTCGAAGCCCGTCGCCTCCGGTGCGGTGACGCTCCGCTCGTCGGCGGCCTTACGGATGGCCCGCGCGATCATGTGTTCGGAGTCGCCCTCGACCGCGGCGGCGAGTTCGAGCGCCTCGCTCTCGCCGAGTGCGTCGGTCGTCTCGATGCCGACGACGCCGTGTTCGCCCTTGGTGAGCGTCCCCGTCTTGTCGAAGACGATGGTGTCGAGTTCCCGCGCCTGCTCCATGGCGATGCGGTCGCGGATGAGCATCCCGTTGCGCGCGGCCAGCGAGGTGTTGATCGCCACGACGAGCGGAATCGCCAGCCCGAGGGCGTGCGGACACGCGATGACGAGCACCGTGACGACCCGCTCGACGACCGTGGCGTCGAACCGGACCGCGAGCGTCCAAGCGACGGCCGTGACCACCGCCGAACCCAGCGCGACGTAGAACAGCCAGCCCGCCGCTCGGTCGGCGAACATCTGCGTCTTCGACTTGCTCTGCTGGGCCTCCTCGACCAGTCGCATGATGCCGGCTAGCGTCGTCTCGTCGCCCGTCGCGTCGACGCGCACCCGGAGGCTACCGTCGCCGTTGACGGTCCCGCCGATCACTTCGTCGCCCGGTTCCTTCGAGACGGGCCGAGACTCGCCGGTTATCATCGCCTCGTTGACGTCCGACTCGCCCTCCTCGACGACGCCGTCGGCGGGGACGCTCGCGCCGGGGCGGACGAGCAGGAGGTCGCCCTCCTCCAGTTCGGCCACCGGCACCTCCTCGGTGTCGCCGCTCTCCGTGATTCGCTCCGCGGTGTCGGGCATCAGCTTCGCCAGTTCGTCGAGCGCGCTGGAGGCCCGCCGGACCGACCGCATCTCTATCCAGTGGCCGAGCAGCATTATGTCGATCAGTGTCACCAGTTCCCAGAAGAACGCCGCCGTCGTCGGGAACGCGACGCTCGCCAGACTGTAGACGAACGCGACGGTGATAGCCATCGAGATGAGCGTCATCATCCCCGGCGAGCGGTCCCGTAGCTCCGGGACGGCCATCTTCAGGAACGGCACCCCGCCGTACGCGAAGACTATCACCGCGAAGACCGGGGTTATCCACTCGCTGCCGGGAAACGTGGGCACCGAGAACCCGAGCCAGTCTTGGAGCGTCTCGCTGTACAGGAGCACCGGGACGGAGAGGAGCGTCGAGACGAAAAAGCGCCGCCGGAACATCTGCTCGTGGCCCTCGTGCATCCCGCCCCCTCCGTGTTCCCCGTGGCCCTCGTGGTCCATCCTCCCGTGACCCCGGTGTTCGAAACGGGCCTCTATTTCCCGTTCCGCTTCGTCGGCGTCGGCCTCGTCCGCCAGCATCGACTGCTCCGTCCGTCGTTCACCGTCCCGTGCCTCCGGTTTCACGGAACTCGAATCGGTCCGTGATTCCTCCCCGTCTCCGTGTCTGTGGTCGTGATGGTCGTGGTCGTCCATTGTCGCTTCTCGGTTCCCTCGGCGTACGCGCCCGAGTCTGAATACTCCCGTGCTAGGAGTAGTAAGCTCTGGCCGGGCGAGGCGTCGCTCGGGCCTCGAACCCCGCAGCGTGACGGTGCGTCATCGCCGGCGTCGTCGTCTCACGGACCGGCCGGTTACCGCTTCGATTCGGTGAACGATTCGACGGGGGCGGGTTGCGCCGAGAGGTGGGTGTCCCTGAATCCGGATTCGAACTTGAGACCGTAGCCGAGGAGTCGGTCGGCGCCGATGTGGCTCGCCCAGACGAACGCGACGAGGAGGGCGAGTCGGACGTCGGCCCAGAGTCCGACCGCACCCAGCGCGAGCGGGAGCGTGTACGTGTGGACGACGTTGTAGCTCAGACTGCCGAGGCGAGGGCCGGCGAGGTACCCGAGCATCGAGAGGTCGGGCGCCAGCGCGAGCAGGACCAACAGCCAGACCGGCCCGTTCGACGCGAAGTATCCGTACAGGGCGATGACCACGACGGTCAGCCCCTCGATGCGAAGGAAGGAGCGCGGTTTCATGGTGTAGCTCTCTCCCAAAGTCGCTTGAAACCGCTAGTCGGCCGAGACGCGTCGAGGTCGAGCCTAGTCGGCCCGACTGGCAAATCGCCGGCCGAGAGCTGCGACGCCGAGTAGATACACGGCGAGTCCGCCGAGCAGGAACGACGCCCAGAGCGGCTCGCCGGCGACGCCGGCCACGACGGCCTTCACCGGCCAGTAGATCGGCGATATCGCGGCGGCGAACTGAAGCGGTTCGGGCACCGCCGCGACCACTACCGCCGGTCCGAGCACGACCAAGTTCACCAGTTTGCCCAGCGCGAGACCCTCGATGCTGTTCGACGCCAGCGTGCCGAAGGCGAACGCGAGAGTCGGTCCCCCGAGCGCACCGACCAGCACGGAGCCGACGAGCACCTTCTGCGTCGTGCTCTTCCCGGCGTCGCTCGGTCCGAGGAATCCGAACACCTCGCCGTCGGCGACGCCGAAGTCGAGGCCGCGGAGCGCGGGACGGTCGGCTCCGGCGTACGCGTATCGGAGGTTCCGGACCCGAATCATCACCGTCACTGTTCCGGGGAGTCGGTTCTACTCTTCGGTGTTCGTCTCTCGCTCCTCCAAGAACCGCTCGGTGCCCCTCCTGACGAGAGACGGGAACCGCTGTGCGACGGCTAACCCGACCCTCGTGGTCCAGTCGGCGTAGATGACGGGGCGAGTCGACTCTATCTTCCCGGCCAGCCTGCGACCCACGTACGCGGGGTCGCTCATCTGCGACTCCGGGTAGCCCAGCGTCGCCGCCGACCGCGTCTTCGCCAGTCGGGGGTGCATCACGGTACACGCCACGTCCTCGTGTCGCAGTTCGAGCCGTAGCGTGCGGACGAGCGATTCGACGGCCCCCTTCGTCGAGGCGTACCCGGAGAGTCCGGGGGTGCCAACGCGCCCGACGCCGGAACTCACGTTGTGAACGATTCCTTCGTTCCGGGCTCGCATCTGCGGTAAGACCGCCCGGATGGTGCGGACGTAGCCGAAGTAGTTCACCTCGAACGTGCGTTTCACCTCCGCGAGCGTCTGGTCCTTGAAGAGCCCGAAGTTCAGTATCGCGGCGTTGTTGACGAGGACGTCGACCCGTCCCCACTCGTCCGTGACCGCCTCGACAGCGCTTTCGACGTCGTCGTCTACCGTCACGTCGCACTCGTGGAAGCGAACTCGCGTCGGGTGTGTCTCCCGCAGCGACCGGAGGCTATCTCCGTCGACGTCGAGGCCCGCGACGCGGTAGCCGTCGTCGACGAGCGCGGCGAGCAGGTGGTAGCCGATGCCCTCGTTCGCGCCCGTGACGACGACGACACGTCCGTTCCCGGGCGACTGCATGACGCGGATGCTACGTTCGAGACGGAGATTAACCCGTCGGTCGAGAAGGGCGAAGGGACCGGCGGCTACGCTCTCTCTAAGCGCCCGTGACGACTCCGCCGTGACGGGGTGAGACACGCAGACCGCGATACTACGGGGGACACGGATTTCCGCCACAGACGACGCGGGAGCGCCGGAAAACGGACCCTAACCGGCGATTATCCGCGCTCTCGCTCGCGGAGACCCCCCGAATCGCAGGCGCGAAACCGGAGAAACGCCGGTCCCGTCGTCGAACGGACACGCCTCTCTCGTCCGTCTCCCGTTCAGGTTGGATTTCGAGAGATAACGGGTCGTTGATTGTTCGTACGAGGCACATAGTAGAGTAGCCCCCGAGGGAGGTGGGTGGTATGGAGAGCGCGCGACTGCACGACACGTTCGAGTACGAGGAGTGGGTCGAGTCCGTCGCCGGCGAGACGCTTCGCGTGACGGCGTGGGACGGTACGGCGGCCGAATGCGACGAACCGGCGGCGGCACGGCCGACGTACTGCGGGGAGTGCGACGAGGACGTGATGCTCCTGCTAGACGAGGTGGTCGGCAGGGAGACGGTCGGCCACTGCCCGATGTGCGGCAGTCTGCCGGGACTCCACGAGATGGAGGGGTCCGGTCGGCGCGTCGCGGACGAGGCGTAGTTCCGAGTGCCGCCCGGGCGAACCGTGCGGCGTATTGGCCGAGGCCGTGAGCGCGCGTCTATGTGCGGTTCGGCGCCCCTCGAAACGCCGGCGCGGACAGATACTGGGCGAGGGGCGGGTAGACGACGTCCGGCCGGTGCGCCCGTATGGGCTCGATGACGCGGTCGTACGCGTCCCACACCGGAACGACGTGGACCTCGGCGATGTTCCTCATCTATGGCGTTCGGGAGCGGCACTCCGACTTATAGTTTCACGGCCAGCGGTGGCCCGGGGACGGGGACCGAGAAACGGGACACGCGTCAGGCGACGTCGGGCGACTCGTCTCCGACCCGCCCGGAGAGTTCGACCTCTATCTCCAGTTCGGGTTCGCCGTCGCCTTGGAACTCGACCTCCAGTTCGACGGGTTCGCCGAACGCGAACGGGAGTTCCCAGTCGTCGCCGGAGAGGGTTATCTCGCCGCCGTCGCGGAACTGCTCGCCGAGTTCGACGAGGAACTCCCCCGCGTCCTCCGCGCTGACGTGGTACTCCTCCTCGAAGTAGCCGTCTGTGATAGTCCGTCTCGTCCGCTCCTCCGCGCTCTCCGCCTCCTCTGGAACTTCGGGCATGGGACGGCACCTAATCGCGTCCCTAACCGAATAAACTTTCGTTAAGAATGCCTTCGCGGACGGCGAGACGGAGACCCGCCGCCTCGATGCGCCCGCGGAGGCGGGGCCGGAACCGGCGCTCACCCGCGCCGGATGGTGTAGCCGCAGACGGGGCAGTTCCGGTCCGCCCCGTCCACGTCGAAGCTCGATTCGTTGCCGGTCCATCCGCACTCGGGGCACAGAGTGATGTCGGCGGTCACGTTCGTTTCTATAGGCCCTCCACACTCAATTAACTTGGCAGCGCCGCGGTCCGGGTGGGACGACGGCCGTCACGGTATCGGACGTTTTTAGTCCGGCGTGTCCGGACCGTTCAGCATGGGTTTCGGGAGCTACGACGAGTCCGAACAGCAGAAACAGGAGACCGACGCGGACGACGATAACGAGGGCGTGAGCGTCCGGGAGAACGAACACGAGGGCGAGGTCACGTTCGAGACCGAGCGTTCGACCGACGACCTCGTCGACCAACTGCAGGAGATGAAGGGCGGCGACGACGAGTAGGCCGGTCGGGCGGCGGCCCGGCGACGCTTCTCTCCGCCGTCGTCACGCGACCGCTCCCCGCGAGGAGGGGTCGTCCGCGTCGGGTCCCGCGGTTGAGTCCAATCTCCGGTAGAACGCGACCGAGAACGTCAGAAAGAGGCTTCCGACGACGCTCGTCAGCACCGTGCCGACGACGAGGAGTGCCGCGACCGCCTCACGCGGCGGCCATTCCGTCAGGGTGCAGGTCCGAGCCACCCGAGACGACCAGCGCTGGAGTGGTCTCGGCGCGGCCTCACCCCGACGTCTCGCGCCGCGTCTCCACCTCGCCCGAGAACGCCCGCGTGAGGTCGTCGCCGGCCCCGCCGGGGGAGAAGACGGTGACGAGGTCACCCGCGTACACAGTCGTCTCGCCTTTCGGCGTGATGATGGAGTCCTCTCGCTCGATGGCGACCACGAGGGCGTCCTCGGCGATGAGGCCCTCGCGCGTCGCCTCCGCCAGCGTCGAACCCACGACGGGGGCGTCCTCGCCGACGCGTATCTCGACTACCTCGGCGCTCCCCGTGAGGCTCACGAAGTCGGTGACGGAGCTGAACTCGATGCCCTCCTCCGGCCCGAACTGGTGGTACGGGTGGAAGAACTCGTCCTGAATGAGGTGTTCGTCCACTATCTCGACGCCCATGTTGGTCAGTTGACTGGAGATGCGTCCGAGGTCGTCGGTGTCCGTGCCGACGGCCTTCACCTCGAGGTTCTCGCGCCCGGCCATCAACTGCCGGACGTTCACCACGCCGGGTATCTCGAGCGCCTGGCGCGCGAGTTTCGTCCGGGCGGAGACTGGCGCGGTACACCGGAACAGGTTGGTCAGTCGGCGGTCGCACTCCTCGTAGTCGATGTCGGCGTGGTAGCCCCGGATGATGCCCGCCTCCTCCATCTGGTCGATGCGGTTCCGGATGGTCCCCGACGAGACGTCGACCTCCTCGGCTATCGTCGGTGCAGAGGTGTTTCGGGCGTCTTTGACGAGGTGGTAGACGATTCGCTTGTCGATCTCGTCGAGGCGGTAGCTCATACCCCCCAGTATCGGCCCGGTCGTAAACTCCTTTTCCGTCTGGGACGGGTTCGGCGCGACCCGCGGAGCCTCCTCGACCGACTCCTGCTCGGGACCGTCCCCGTGGACGTGGGCCGGCGCGCCGAGTCGACGGTCACGCCTCCTCGTCGGCGTCGACCGACCCGAGGAGCGTCCAGTTGAGCGAGTCCGACCCGTCGGGGTGTCGCTCCACCGAGACGCGGTACAGGTAGGTCCCCTCGTCGTCGGGGAGTCGCTGGACCACCTCCACGACGTCGTCGGCGTCCCTGACGTCGACGACCGTCCCCGCCGCGTCGGCCTCGATTCGCTCGCGGAACTCCGGGTCGACCGTCACGCGCCCACCCCCGCGGGTGCGGACGGGACGGCGGACGGGTGTCCGTCGGTCGGGTCGTCGGGCGAATCGTCGCTTCGAGGACGGTAGCGTGCTCCCCCGTCGGGTGCCATATGCATACACCGAGTCGTCGTCGTGGTAGTATAAGTCCTCGGATGGTTCTTCGCTTCGCTGAAAAAATACCCCCTAGATTTGATCCACACAGTCCGTGAGGTCACTTTTGGAGAGCAATCCGAAATCGAACTCCGAGCGGGGTCACCCGGCCGAGAGCGCCTCGTCGATGCGGCGTTCGAGGTCCGCGAGGTCCTCGCGGAGTTCCTCGCCGCCCTCGACGCCGTCCAGTCGGTCGGCGAGTCCCTGCAGGCGGGAGAACTTCTCCTCCTCGTCGGTCCCGGTCTTCTGGACGTACACCTGCTCGTCCACGTCGTACACCTCCTCCTCGGTCAGGTCGGTGACCGCGAGCACCACGTCGAGTTTGTCGGGGTCGACCCCGAGCACCCACTCGCGGGGGATGCCGCGGTCGTCGAGCGCCTCGAACACCGCCTCGTCGTCCTTGGGTCGGCGTCGCTCGCGCGTGGTGCGCCGGACCGTCCCGAACCGGCCGTGCAACTGCTGGCCGGGGCCGAGGCGGTCGAGCAGCGGTCCCTTGACGCCCCCACGGACCCGGTCGGCTCCGCGCTGGACGTCCGACAGCAGCACGTACAGGTCGGTCAGCGCCTCGGTGTCGAGCGACGCGGGATCGTCGGCGTCGAGTCGGTCCAGCAGGTCGGCGAGGAGGACGGCGTCGTCGTGGACGCGTTCGGACCGCGTCCGCGCCTCCTCGGGCGGCACGAGGTGCGGGCTCTCGCCGCCGACCGCCTCGTCGGGCGACCGGGCGAGCGTCTCGCCGTCCGAGACGTGCTCCGGCGAGAGGCTGAGGACCGTCGCGTACGGTTCGACGCCGGGCGGCAGATCCGAGAGCGAGATGGGACCGTCGACGAGGCGGTCGGCGAGCACGTCGAACTGCTCCCGGCGGAGCGTCCGTTCCTCGCCGCTGTCGACGAACCGGACTATCAGCCGGTCGTCGAACGTTGCCTCGACCCTGAACCGCCGCTCGGAGACGGGCGTCGACAGTTCGGCCGCCGGGTCGATTCGCTCGCACTCCTCCCGTAGCGTCCGCCACAGTTCGCTCATACCGTCTCGTTCGGTCGCACGCGAGAAAGGGACTGCGGCGGCGTCTCCGTCATCGCGCGTCACCCGTCGCCGTCGTCGAACATCAGTCGCCGTCTCCCGCCCGGCTACCGGCGGACGGGTCGAGAACCTCCGGGTTCAGCGGATAGGGCGGTCGGTCGCCGTCGAGGACGGCGGCGACGCTTCGGCTCGCGACGTCCGCGGCCCGTTCGAGGTAGCCCTCCGTCACGCCGGCGACGTGCGGCGAGGCGAGCACCCGCGGGGAGTCGAAGAGCGGGTGGTCGTCGCGTGGCGGCTCCTTCTCGAAGACGTCCAGCGCGACGCCGGCCAGGCGGTCACGTTCGACGGCGTCGACGAGCGCGGCTTCGTCGACGACGCCGCCCCGTGCGGTGTTCACGAGGTAGCCGCCGTCCAGCGCCGCTAGCTCCGCCGCGCCGACCATCCCCGCAGTCTCGTCGGTGAGCGGCACGTGGACCGTGACGGCGTCGGCCCGGTCGAACAGCGCGGCGCGGTCCACCAGCTCCACGCCCCAGCCCTCGACCGTCTCGCGGTCGAACCGGGGGTACACGTCCGACCGGCGGGAGCCGTCGACGTACGGGTCGTATCCCACCACCTCCGCGCCGAACCCGTCGGCGAGGACGCGCGCGACGCCCCCGCCGATGCGTCCCAGTCCGACGACGCCGACGGTCTGCCGGCCAAGTTCGGGCAGGAGACCCACCGCCTCCGCCCACTCGCCGCGCTTTGTCCGCTCCGAGAGCGTCGGGAACCCCTTCAGGAGCGAGAGGAGCATCCCCACCGTGTGCTCGACGACGCCCGGACTGTTGACGCCGGGGGAGTGAGTCACGACAACGCCGCGGTCGGTCGCCGCGCCGACGTCGACGTGGTCGTACCCCGACCCGTGAATGGCCACCACTTGGAGGTTCGGCGCGGCGTCGAACGCCTCCGCGCGGAGACGACCGGGCCGGAGGAGGAGTGCGTCGTACTCCGGCAGGCGGTCGGCCAGCAGGTCGGTGCAGTCCACGTCAAGGCCGCCGCTCGGGAGGTCGACCGCGTCGACGCGGTGCGCGCCGAGTCGCTCGCGGACGCGGTCGACGTACACCGGATGGCTCTCGCTCCGGGTGACGAGGACGTCCGCCACCGTCAGGCCCGCCCGTCGAGTTCGCCGAGTCTGTCGCCCAGCACCTGACGGACCGACGACACCTCGTCTCCGAGCCGAATCAGTCGGTAGCCCGACTCCAGCAGTTCGGCGCCGCCCTCCGTCGTCTCGGCCGACCGCCCCATCGGGACGCCCGCCTCGGCGCAGGCGTCCTCGACCGTTCCGATGGCGTCTCGCACGTCCGGGTGCGACGTGTCTCCGGGGACGCCGTATGAGGCCGAGAGGTCGCCCGGACCGACGTAGACGAACCCCAGTTCGGGAACCGAGAGGATGCGCTCCGCGTTCTCGACCGCCTCCCGGGTCTCTATCATCGCGCCGACAAGCACGGTGTCGTCCTCGCGGTCGGTGTCGACCGACAGCCCCCAGTCCGACGACCGACCGTGCGAGACTCCCCGCTCCCCGCCCCCCTCGTAGCGGAACCGGGACGCGCGGACCGCCGCTCTCACCTCCGCGGCCGTCTCCACGCGCGGAATCAGAACCGTCCGGACGCCGGTGTCCAACACCTTCCGGACGAGTTCCTGGTCCCCGTTCGGGAGGCGGACGACGAGGCTCGTGTCGGCGGCCGTCGCCGCCCGCGAGAGGTGCTCGAAGACGGGGCTGTCGAGAGCGCTCTCCCCCGTGTGTTCGAAGTCCAGCCAGACGAAGTCGAACCCGAGGGTACCGTACACCTCGACCAGGGCCGGGGAGAGGGTGCTCGCTCGGGCGCCGAACACCGTCTCGTCGGCGTGAAGTCGCCGTCGCAGCGGATTATCCGGAATCACGGTTCGGTTCCCGCGCGAACGTTAATAAACGTTCCTTCGGTTCGACACCAGTCGGGCGCTCTCGTCGAAGCCTCGCATCTCAACTCTGCGCCGCCGCCGGAACTGAACTGGGCCGACACTCCGCGGAGACGGAACTCGCCGCGACCAACACAAGTAAGCTTGAAGTAAGTAAAGTTCTATTGATGGTCCATGCGAGAGAACGCGACGGACCGCACGCGGACGGAGGCGGCGGGCGACCCGCCGGCGGACGCCCGTCCGCCGTTCCGACCACCGCCGAGCGAACGCGGACGCGACGGGCGGAGCATCGAGGCGCGCAGTGCGGACGCGCGGACGGGCGGCGCGAACTCCCGTCGGGACGCCGCCGGACGCGCCGGCGGGGGCGTTCCGTCGCGGGGACGTCCGGCGTCGGACGGTCGGCCTGCAGAGGACGGCCGGTCCGCGGAGGACGACCGGGCGGAGTCCGGGTCCGAAGCGCGCGCGTCGGCGGAGGGGACGGTGTTCCTCGTCGGGTCGGGACCGGGCAGTCCCGAGTTACTCACCCGGCGAGCGTGGAACCTACTCACCGAGGCCGACGCGGTGCTGTACGACTCTCTCACGGGCGACGATATAATCGCCGACCTGCCGGCGTCGGTCGACACCGTCGACGTGGGCAAGCGTCCGCCGGCCCGGACCCCGCAGAACGAGATACACCGCCTGATGCGCGACAGGGCGCGCCGGGGCGAGCGGGTGGTGCGCCTCAAGGGCGGCGACCCCACCGTGTTCGGACGCGGCGGCGAGGAGGCGGAGTTCCTCGCCGACGCGGG
Source organism: Haloferacaceae archaeon 50 (assembly GCA_046097085.1). Taxonomy (GTDB): domain Archaea; phylum Halobacteriota; class Halobacteria; order Halobacteriales; family Haloferacaceae. Next base: position 2,079,163 of record CP175567.1, read on the forward strand.
CGTCCCCTTCGAGATAGTGCCCGGCGTGTCGAGCGTGCTGGCCGCGCCGGGCGCGAACGGCATCCCCCTGACCCACCGCGAACGAGCGTCGAGCGTGACGGTCGTCACGGGTCACGAGACGCCCGACAAGGACGACTCCGCGCTGGACTGGGGTGCGCTCGCGGACACGGTCACCGCGGGCGGGACCCTCGTGATACTGATGGGGGTCCGGCGACTCCCCGACAACGTCGCCGCCCTCCGGGAACACGGCGTCCCCGCCGAGACGCCCGCGGCGATGGTCGAGAAGGCGACGTGGGCGGACGAGCGGGTGGTCGAGGGCACTCTCGGCGACATCGCGGCGCGGAGCCGAGACGCGGGCGTCGAACCGCCCGCGGTCACCGTCGTCGGCGACGTCGTCTCGGTCAGAGACGAGGTGGCGGCGGAACTGCTGCGCTGAGTCGGTGCCGACGCCGCGTCGCGGCGACGACCAAAACCTATTTGAAACTCGCTTCCAATCCAAAATCAACCGCGCTTGGGTAACATAAAGCGCGCTTTAACTCCCGGGGACACCAATGACGGACGAAGCGCTCCTGCTCATCGGTCGTGGTACCGCTCGCGCCCGCGAACTGTACGAGACGCACGCCCACCGCCTCCGCCGTCGGTGCGGCGTGGACGAGGTGCGCGTCGTCACCTACGAGAGCGAACCCGTGCGCGAACTCCGGGACGAACTCTCGACGGTGGCGGCCGACAGGGTGTTCGCCCTGCCGATGTGCGTCGCACACACCTACGACACCGTCGACGGCCTCCCGGCGGCGCTCTCGTACGTCTCCGGGGAGGTGCGGTACTGCGAACCGCCGGGGCGGAGTCCCGCGGTCACGGACGTGCTCGCCCGGCGGGCGACGGGGCTCGTCCCCGCCGACGAGGACGCCTCGCTCGTGGTCGCCGGGTTCGGCAGCAGTTCCAAGCCCTACCACCGGCAGGCTGTCGAGTACCACGCCGCCCGCCTCCGCGAGGAGTCGGCCTACGGCGAGGTGTTGACCTGTTACCTCCTCCAGAACCCCGCGGTGGAATGCGTGCGGTACAACGTCTCCACCGGACGCGCCGTCGTCGTCCCCCTCTTTCTGACCCCGACCGAGGCCACCGAGGAGGAGATTCCGGCCAAACTCGAACTCGACCGCGGCGGCGTCGAGTACGCCGACCCCCTCGGCGACGCCCGGCGGGTGACCGACGCCATCCACGCCGAAGTGGAGAAACAGCGCGTCCTCGCGGGCGGCGGCGACGGCGCGTCGGCGTCGTTCGAGTCGTCGCTCACCGACACCCGGCGTCCGGTCGCAACCGACGGCGAGGGGAGCCGCCGGCGGTAGAAGATAGTACGGGAGCTACGCGGCCCGGACGACCAGCACGCTGAGGTCGGAGAAGGGCGTCGCGTCCGGCCCCGACCCGCCCGCGTGCGCTCCGAGTTCCCCGAGCGTGGTCCGGGTCGCCGTCTCGTCCTCGTGGGTGAGTCGCTCGAACACCAACGCGTCGAGCGACGCGTCCGTGCCCGCGTCGAGGAGCGTCGCCGCCACGTCGCCCGGCATCCAGTCGTAGGGCCGCGGCAGGACCAGCAGGTGCCGGTCGCCCGCGTCCGCGCGCAGGCGGCGGAGGTCCGGTTCCACGTCGCCGCTCTTGTGGAGAGTCACGAACGTCGACTCCTCCATCGGTGTGCGCGCCCGACTCGCCGCCACCTGCAGCGACGAGATACCGGGCACCACGCGCACCGGCCGGTCGACGGCCGACTGGACCTTCCCGACGAACTGGTAGCCCGAGTGGTTGGGGTCGCCCATCAGCACCGCCGTCCCCGCCGCGCCCGCCGCGACGCGGTCGGCGAACGCGTCGAGCGTCTCCGCCTCGTCCGCGTACCCGCAGGTCAGCACCGTCCCCGTCGCCGCGCCGCGGACGAACTCCACCACCGTCTCGAACCCGACCACCACGTCCGCCTCGCGTATCGCTCGCTCGGCGCGCGGCGTCAGGTACGCGGGGTTCCCGGGACCGACGCCGACGGCGTAGACGGGGTCCGCCGCCGCGTCGTCGACCGCCCCGACGGGTTCCGGCGCGGCCGCCGCGAACGTCGCCGGGTCCGCCCCCTCGTCGAGGTCGTAGCCGTCGCTCACGCGGACGCTCCGTCTTCGGGGCCGTCGTCCAGCGACACGTCGCCGTCGCGGGCGTCGCTGGCGACGTGGACGAGTTCGTTCGTCAGGCCCGCGGCCAGTCCGCTTCCGCCCCGGCGGCCCACGTTCGTGACGGCGGGGACGCCGTGCTCCCGGGCCACCTCGCGGACGCGCCGCCTGCTCTCCGCCGCCTTCACGAACCCGACGGGCGTGGCGACCACCACGGCCGGGCGAGTGCCCTCCTCGATGCAGTCCGAGAGCGCCAGCGCCGCCGTCGGCGCGTTGCCGACGACCGCGATAGCGCCGTCGTAGGCGCCCTCGCGGTCGAGTTCCAGCACCGACGCGGCGGTGCGAGTCATGCCCGTGCGCGCCGCGAGATCCCCCCCGTTGCCGATGGCCTTGCGGACGGGGCAGTCGTGGCCGCGACCGGTGACGCCCGCCTTCACCATCGTGATGTCGGTGACGACGGGCCGCCCGTCGAGGACGGCGCACGCGCCCGCCCGGACGGGGTCGCCCTCGAACCGCATCAGGTGGGCGAACTCGGGGTCGCCGGTGGCGTGGACCGCCTTCTGCCGGAGGCGGTCGGAGAGCGTCTCGCCCGGCACGAGTTCCCGCACGCGGTCCATGCTCGTCTCCGCGATGTCCATCGCGTTCTCGGTGGTCGCGCCGAGGTCGGCGTACGCCTCGAACGACTCGTCGCCGTCCGCGTCGCTCGGGTCAGTCGTCATCGCTCACCTCCGCGACCGTCGCGTCGCCGTCGCTCGCCCGGGCCTCCAGGTCGCCGTCCACCCGCAGGTTCACGTCCCGGAGGCGGTCGGCGGTGGCGTCGGCGGCGTCCCACAGTCCGCGGTCGACGGCTTCGAGCAACGTGTCGGTGATGCTCTCCAGCGCCCACGGGTTGACCTCGCGGAGCCACTCCCGGCGCTCCTCGTCGAACGCGTACTTCTCGGCCACGTCGTCCCAGAGCGCGTCGCTCACCACGCCCGTCGTGGCGTCCCAGCCGAGCACCACGTCGACAGTCGAGGAGAGGTCGCCAGCGCCCTTGTAGCCGTGTTCCTCCATGCTGTCCAGCCAGTCGGGGTTGAGCACGCGGGCGCGCATCGCCTTCCGCACCTTCTCCTCGTTCGTGTACACGTCCACGTTCTCCGGGTCCGAGGAGTCGCCCACGTAGGAGGCGGGTTCCGCGCCCGCTATCTCCGAGACGGCGGTGATGAACCCGCCGTGGAACGCGTACCAGTCCGAGGAGTCGAACTCGTCCTGTTCGGCGGTGTCCTCTATCTTGACCGTGGCCTCGACGCTCCCGAGGCGACGCTCGAAGGCGTCGTGGGCCTCGGAGACGCGGCCGCGCTTGCCGAGGGCGTAGCCGCCCCACTCGACGTACACGTCCGCGAGGTCCGACCGGTCGTCCCAGTTCCCCTCGTCCACCGCCTTGTTAGTGCCCGCGCCGTAGCCGCCGGGCCGGGTCGTGAACACGCGGTGCGTGGCGGCCGCGCGCGCGTCGGACTCGTCGAGTCCCTCCTCGCGCAGGCGCTCTTCCTCCTCCTCGACGTGCTTTTTCACGTAGTTCACCTCGTGGGGTTCGTCGAGGTCCACGACGGCGTCCACGGCGTCGTGGACGACGCCCGCGGCCTGCGGGAAGGCGTCCCGGAACAGCCCCGACACGCGCGTGGTCACGTCGATGCGGGGACGGCCGAGTTCCGCCAGCGGAATCGGCTCGACGCCGTCGACCCGACCGGCGTCCGTCCACTCGGGTTCGACGCCCATCAGCGCCAGCACCTGCGCCACCGTCTCGCCTCTGGTGCGGACCGTCGGCGTTCCCCACGCCACGACGCCGATTTCTTCGGGGTAGCCGCCTTCTTCGGTCGCGTGGCGCTCCGCAACCCCGTGGGCTACCTCGCTCCCGACCGCCCACGCGCTCCGGGCCGGCACCTTGCGCGGGTCGAGCGTGTAGAAGTTGCGCGCCGTCGGGAGCAGGTCGACGCCGCCCCGGGTGGGCGCGCCGCTCCCGCCCGGCGGGACGTACTCGCCCGCAAGGGCGTCCGCCGTCCGCGGAATCTCGTCCTCCGCGCCGCGGACGCGGGGGGCGGCCTCGTCGCAGACGTACGAGAGCGCCGCCCGCAGGTCGTCGTGGGCGCCCGACTTCGCGCGCGCGTCGCCGAGGGGGTCGAGGTCGACGACGAGGAGGTTCACGGTCGTCTCGTCTCCGGGGCCGGCCTCAGACTCGGACTCGGGCAGGTCGAAGTCGGCCGCCGCCAGCGTCTCCACCAGTTCGAGGCTCGTCTCGTACACCTCGTCCGCGGCCTCGGCGTAGGTCATCCCGAGGGCGTCGTCGTAGGCCCCGGGTTCGTCGAGCATCCGGTCGTAGTCGACCCCGAGGACGCCCGCCACGCTCTCGCGGAGGCTGGGCGCGCCGGGGTTCTCCAGTCGCGTCAGCGCCACGAGGTACTCCACGAGTCGGTCGCCCGCGGGCGGTTCGCCCATCGTGTGCAGGCCCATCCGAATCTGGGTGGTCTTCACGTCCGTGAGGTACTCGTGGACGCGTTCGACGAGTTCGTCGACGTCCACCTCGTCGCCCTCGACGTTGCCTTCGGCGAGCGTCGTCCCCGCTTCGTCCGGCCCTCTCACCTCCGCCCTCTCGTCTATCTCGCCCGCGACGCCGAGTTCGACCGCGAGGTCCAACTCGGACACCGTCTCGCGCAGGCGGTGTTCGAGGGCCGCGCCGTCGTCGCTCCGGGCGTCCTCCATGCCCGCCTCGCGGTAGCGGTCGGCGAGTTCCTCCAATTCCGCGAGTTCGTCGTAGGTGCCCGCGTTGCGCATCACGGGCGTGAGGTAGTCCACCACTGCGGCGTTCGACCGGCGCTTCGCCTGTGTCCCCTCGCCGGGATTGTTGACGATGTAGGGGTAGACGTTCGGCAGGTCGTCCACCAGTTGGTCGGGCGCGCTCTCGCCGTTCAGGCCCACGGTCTTGCCGGGGAGCCACTCCAGACTCCCGTGGGTGCCGAGGTGGACGACGGCGTCGGCGTCGTAGGCGTTCCTGAGCCACGCGTAGAACGCCACGTAGTCGTGTGGCGGTTGGAGCGCCGAGTCGTGGTACACCTTCGAGGGGTCCATCCCGAACCCGCGCGGGGGCTGGACGGTGACGAGGACGTTGCCGAACTCGACGCCCGGAATCGCGAACGGTCGGTCCGGCGGGTCGCCCCACTCCTCGACTACGTTCTCGCGGAAGCGCTCGTCGAGGCCGGCGAACCACCCGCGGTAGCGGTCGGGCGCGACCACGTCGACGCTCAGGTCGCGCACGTCCTCGGGCGCGACCCACCGGTCGTCCAGCGTGAGTTGCGCCGTGAGGCGGTCCACGAGCGACTCGCCGCTCTCGGGGGATTTCTCGTTCAGAGCGTAGCCCCGGGCGTCGAGTTCGTCGAGGAGGTTGACCGCGCTCTCGGGCGTGTCGAGACCGAACGCGGTGCCGATGCCGTCGTCGCTCGGCGGGTAGTTGTGGAGCACGACGGCCACCCGCTTCTCGTCGTTCGGGACGTGGCGGAGTCGCGCCCAGTTGACCGCGAGGCGCGCAGCGTGGTCGACCCGGCCCTCCATCGGGAAGTGCTGTTTGGGGGCGCTCCCGATGCCCGCCTCGTCCTCGGTCCGTTCCTTGCCGCTGATGGGGTGGGTGACGACGTTGCCGTCGAACTCGGGCAGAGCCACCGAGAGCGCGAGTTCGAAACCCATCACGCCCGTGTCGCTCGACTGGTAGCGGGAACGAGAGCGCATCGTGGTGACCGTCTGGAGCACCGGCACGCCGAGTCGGTCGAGGAACACGTCTTCCGCGCTCTCGCCCTCGTCCGACGCCGCGCGCCCGCGTTCGTCCATCGACAGCGAGAACATGAACGACGACAGCACGGCGTCGACGACGGGGTCGCCGCCGTCGTCGGTCAGCCACTCGTCGGTGACTCGCTCGGCGTCCCACTGCTCCTTGGCGTCGGTCGCGGGGTTGCAGAACACCGGGAGCGCGTTCGCGCCGTGGGCTTCGAGGGCGCGCACCTGCGCGTCGACGTACCGGGTGTTCTCGTGGGTCCAGTGGGACTCGTAGAACCACACTGCGACCGTCGGTCGGTCGGGGTCGAACGTCGAGCGGAGTTCGTCGTACGACGCCCCCGGGTGGTCGGGGTGGTAGACGCCCTCGGTCGGGAGCGCCACCGGGTCGTCGTACTCGCGGTCCGCGCCCGAGTACGCGTCCACGAGAAAGCGCACGCAGTTGGCGACGTTGGTCGCGCCGCCGCGGTCGAGGTACTCGTAGACCGTCTCGCGGTCCTCGGCCGGGACCGTCGTGTCCTCGAACGCGTAGGCGTCGCCGGTCGACTTCACGACGAGTGGCACGCCCGCCTCTCGGAGGCGTTCGACCGCGCGGTCGTAGCCCGGCATGCTGTCCTCGGAGCCGTGGAGCCAGAACACGGCCGCGTCGGCGGCGTTGGCCCCGTCGCCCGCGGCCTCCGAGTCCCCCTCGCCCGTCAGTTCGTCGACGAACGCCTCGACGTCCGTCGCGTCGTCGAAGTCGCTCTCCGACCGGACCGTCAGGTCGGCGTCGAGGTTCGACGCGGCACGCTGGACGGCCCCTAGTTCGTTCTCCGTCGCCGTGTAGAGTCCTATCGTTGGCATAACGTTGTTAAACCTCCCTTTCGGTAGTACAAGCATGATTGATTTGGGCGAGAGGGAAAAAGCTTCCCACGGCGGGGGCGACGCGCCCGCTTTCGGTGACATCGTGGGTCAGGACGACCTCAAGCAGGCTTTACTCGCCGTCGCCGCGGACGACGATCTCGACGGTCTCCTCGTCCGCGGCGAGAAGGGGACGGCCAAGTCCACCGCGGTCCGGGCGCTCTCGGCGCTCCTCCCGTCGCAGACGGCCGTCGCCGACTGCCCGTACGGCTGTCCGCCCGACGACCCCGCGTCGCAGTGCGCCGACTGTCGGGACCGCACCGACCCGCCGACGGAGGAGCGGCCGGTGCCGCTGGTGACGCTCCCGCTGGGGGCCACGCGGGACCGCGTGGTGGGGACGCTCTCGGTGGCCGACGCCCTCGGCGGCGACCACGAGTTCGACCCCGGCCTGCTGGCGCGCGCCAACCGCGGCGTGCTCTACGTGGACGAGGTGAACCTCCTTGACGACCACCTCGTGGACGTGCTCCTCGACGCGGCCGCGAGCGGCGTCAGCCGGGTGGAGCGCGACGGCGTGAGCGTGGCCCACCCGGCGGAGTTCACCCTCGTCGGCACTCTGAACCCCGAGGAGGGCGACCTGCGCCCACAGTTGCGCGACCGGTTCGCGCTGAGCGTCGAGGTGACGGCGTGCGACGACGTCGACCGACGGGTCGAGATAATCGACCGGGCGCTCTCGGCCGACGGCGACGGGAGCGACACCGGAGTCGGCGGGGTCGAGGGCGACCCGGAGACGCCCGACTACGCCGCCCGCCTTCGGCGCGCGCGGAGGCGAATCGACGCCGTGGACCTGCCGCGGGAGTTCGCCGCGGAGATAGCGGAACTCTGCCGCGACGCGGGCGTGGACGGCCACCGCGGCGACATCGCCGCCGCCCGCGCCGCCCGGGCGCTGGCCACCCTCGACGGACGGGGGCGGGTGATAGAACCCGACGTGCGCCGCGCGGCCGAACTCGCCCTGCCCCACCGACTCCGGTCGCGGCCGTTCGAGGACGCGCCCGACCCCGACGAACTCCTCGACGACCACTTCGACGGGGCGGAGGACGGGAACGGACCCGACGACGACGGACGCGACCGCGACGGACGCGACGGAGAGGCCGCGGGCGACGACACCGGCGAGGGGGACGGAAGCGGCGACGACAGGGGAGGGGACGAATCTCCTTCCGGCGGGGACGAGTCGAACCGCGGCGACGAACGAGGCGACGGCCCCGACGGTCCAGATGCGCCCGCGGGCGGCGACGCCGACGGCGGCGGAGAGGGTGACGACGGGGACGAGAGCGACGGCGCCGGCGACGACGGACGGGGGCCGGCGCCGCGGGCGGCCGGCACCTCGGGGGACGGAACGTCCGGGTCGGAGAGGGCGGGCGGCGACGACGCGGGCGGCGACGGCGACGAGTCGGCGACGCCGCTGGTCCCGGGTCAATCACGGGCGGGCGTCGGCGCGGCCCGCGCGCCCGACCTCTCGGGCCTCGAAACCGACGCGACGGACGCCGGCGCCCGCGCCGGGGACGGGTCTCGGACGCGCACCCGACCCGACGCCGACGGCGAGGGGGCGCGCGTGCGGACGCGGCGGGCCGAGGCGGGCGAGAGCGTCGACGCGGCGGCGTCGGTGCGCGCGACGGCCGCCCGCGGCGGGGAGTCGGTGGAGACGCGCGACCTGCGGCGGTCGGTCCGGGCGGGCGAGTCGTCGGCGCTCGTGGTGTTCGCCGTCGACGCCAGCGCGTCGATGCGCCCCGCGATGCGCACGGCCAAGGGGACGGTCCTCGAACTCCTGAAGGACGCCTACCGGAAGCGAGACGAGGTGGCGTTCGTCTCATTCGCGGGCGACGGCGCGGACGTACTCTTGCCGCCGACGGACAGCGTCACCCACGCCGCGCGCCACCTCAAGGAACTCCCGACGGGCGACCGCACACCGCTCCCCGCCGGCCTCCGGACCGCAGGTGAGGTGATAGCGCGCGCCGACCCCGCCGCGAGCGTCGTCGTCCTCGTCACCGACGGCCGGGCCAACGTCGCGGCCGAGAGCCCCGTCCGGGAGACGCGCGCGGCCGCCCGGCGCGTGGCCGAACTCGGTGCCCGTGTCGTCGTGGTCGACGCGGGCGACGGCGGCGAGGCCGGACTCGCCGGCACCGTCGCGGCCGAGACGGACGGCGAACGCGTCCCGCTCTCCGCGCTCTCGGCCGAACGAGTCGACGCCGCCGTCGGCGACGCCCGCCAAAGCTGAGTTTCGCCCGCTCGAAAGTTTTACAATCTAACTTTACATAGTGCAACTCGGATTTAGCATGGCGACAGTCGACGACTCCGTTCACGCTCGCATCGAACGCGCCCGACTCGAACTCACGCCGACGCAGGCGGCCGTCGGCCTGGCTATGGCGGCCGCGCTGGGGTTCGCACTGCTGTTCCTGCAGACGCCCGAGGTACACGACTCGCTCCACAACTTCCGGCACGCGGCCGGGATAGTCTGCCACTGACCGTGCTGGTCGCGTACCTGACGCGGGGGGTGAAGGCGGGGCTCGTCGCGGGCCTCGCGTTCGGCCTCCTCGTCGCCCTCGTCGCCAACCCGCTGGTCGGCTACGCCGACGGACTCGGGGGTGACGCACACGCGGCGGCCGGCGACCACGGCGAGGCCGGCCACCACCACGGGGCGGCGACTGAGGGCGGCCACGCCGAGAGCGCCGTCTCCGCGGCGGTCACGCGCGCGGTGAGCGTCGTCTCGGGCGTCCTCTGGGGCGTCCTGCTCGGCGGCGTCGTGTTCGGCGCCGGGTTCTACTTCCTCGAACCCGCGATTCCCGGGGCCGGCGCGGCGAAGAGCTACCTGCTCGCCGGCGCCGGGTTCGTCACGTTCTCCGGCGCGCCGTGGCTCGTCTTCCCCCCGCGACCGCCCGGCGTCGAGGCGGCGCTGAGCGTCGACGCCCGCCTCGCGCTCTACGGCGGCATGATGGTCGCGGGCGCGCTGGCCTGTCTGGCCGCCGGCTGGACGTACGGCCGGGTTCGTGAGGCTCGCGGCCGCGCGGCCGCGACGGCCGCCGCCGCGGTTTCGTTCGTGGCGCTCTCGGTGCCGGTCACGCTCGCGCCGGCGAACCCGGTCGAGAGCGCACTCCCCGCCGACCTCACGACGGGAGTGACGGGGCTCGTCGTCTTCGGGCAGGTGCTGCTGTGGGTCGTCCTCGGGGCCGCCCACGCCCGCTTCCGCCGTGCGGACGCCGCCGCCGCGGGGACCGGCCTCGACGGCGCGGACGCAGACGCGGACCCGGCGCTCGCGGACTGATGCGGGATCGCACCGCCGAGGTCAGCGAGTGGGGTTTCGCGGACCACGTACTGGTCTGTACGAACGACCGCGACGCCGAGTGCGCCTGCTGCGCCGACGCCGACGCGGACGGCGTCTACGAGGCCGTGGCGGCGTGGCTGCGCGACCGCGGCGTGTTCTGGTCGCGCGTCCACGTGGCCGAGACCACCTGCCTCGGTCTGTGCAGTTCCGACGGGGCGGCGGTGGCGATTCACCCCCGCGGCCGGTGGTACTCCGACGTCCGCCCGGCCGACGTGCCAGACCTGCTCCGCGCGGAGTTCGGCCCCGACGCGACGCGTCTGGGCGTCGCTCCCGGCGGGGGTGCAGGTGCGAGAGCAGGCGCGTGCGCGGACGGCGATACGGGCGACGCGGACTGACCGCTCCCCGTCCTCCGGCGCGCGAAAAGAGTTCTCTCCTCAGTCGCTCGTCCCGACCAGCAGGCGGTACGACCCGCGCTCCTCGCCCTCGTCGTGGTAGACGACAGGTTCCTCGACGGCCGCGACCGCACCCGCGTCGGCGGCGACGGCGGTGACGACGCCGTCCGTGTGGAGCGCCGAACGCGGGCCGGCCGCCGTGTCGAACGCGCGGAGGCCGTGGACCCCGGCGTCGCGCGTCCGGAAGTGCTGGGCGCCGGGGACCGCGACGCGGCCGTCCGCGGCGGCCACTTCGGACGCGAACCCGCCGACGGACGCCGACCATCGGCGCTCGCCGTCGGGCGCGTGCCCGAACGCCGCGTGTTCGTCGGGGTGGAGCGAGTCCGTCTCCCGGCCCTCGGTCGCGTAGGTGTTGCCCGTGACGAACACGACGCCCGCCGCCGTCGCGTTGACGTGGTTCGGGTAGGCGTACAGCGTCTCCCCGTCGACGCTCACGGGCGTGGCGAGGTCCGCGCGCCAGCGCTCGCCGCCGTCGGGGCCGAGGCGGTAGCCGCGGTAGTCGCCGTGGCTGGCCACCGCCACGCCGTCGGTGGCCGCGCCACCGGCCGCCGCACCCCCGTCGCCGTCCGGGACGAACGAGACGTCGCCGACGCGACGCTCCCCCGACGTGCCGGGGTCCCAGTCGAACAGGGCGTCGCCCGTCTCGGCGTCGAGGACGACCAGTCCGTGCTGGTGGTCGCCCGGACACCGGTTGTACGCGACGGCGACGCGGCCGTCGCGCGCGTCGACGGAGATGGGGGAGGCGTCGGCCGCGAACGCCCACGCGACGCCGCCGTCCGCGTCGAAGGCGTAGACGCGGCTCTCGAACGCGCGCCGGTCGCCGTCGCGTTCGTAGCGCCGGGCGGCCGCGAACAGGCGACCGCCGTCGGCGGCGAGGGCGGCGACGTACGGCAGATAGAAGCGGGTGTCGCGCTCCGGCGCCCCCACGTCGTCCGCGGTAGCGTACCGCCACCGGACCTCGCCGGTGGCGGCGTCGTGCAGGCGAATCTCGCCCTCGTGGCCGCGCGTGCCGACGGCGACGCCGCCGGCGAACGGTTCCGCCGCGACGACGGACGCTCCCTCGTCGGCTGTCCCGTCGCCGGCGGACGCTCCGCCGGACTCGGCCCGCCACCGTTCGTCGAGGCTCGGTCGGTCGAACGCGCGGACGGTGCCGTCCGCGGTGCCGACGACGACGGCGGCGTCGGTCAGCGCCACCGCGGAGCGCCGGCCGGCGTGGCGCGACCTCGCCGGGGCCACGTCGCCGAGACCGACGGTCCGGAGTCCGCCCTCGAACCCGTCGGCTTCGACCTCGGCCTCGGCGTCCGCGTCGGGCGCGCCGCGCGCCTCGGAGTCAGGCATCTTCGTCGACGGGGAAGGTCTCGTGGAGCACGTCGTGGGCGTCGCTCAGACCGTCGAGGACGCTCCCGCCCTGTTCCGTCAGGCGGCGGACGGCGCGTTCTGCGTCGCGGACGGCCACCAGCCGACCCCGGAGGTAGTCGTACTCGGGGTCGTCCTCGTCCGCCGCCGCCACCTCCTCCTCCAGTTCTACCAGCGCCGCGTCGAGGTGGCGCCGGACGGCAGAGAGCGTCTCCGCCTCGGCCAGCGCCGCCACCGGGCCGTCGAGGTGGCCCTCTAGCTCTTTTTCGGCGTGTTCGCGCGCGCTTCGGTCCTCGGTGCCGAGGACGTTCATCAGTCCGAGTCGCAGGGCTTCGAGTTCGTGACAGCTCATGTTACAGGGTTTGATCGACGATGTCGGAGACGATGCGGTCCCGATCGAGGTGGGACGAGACGATGCGTTCGGCGTCGTCGGGGTCCACGCCGCCGTACCAGACGCCGTCGGGGTAGACGGCCACCATCGGGCCGTCGCCGCACCGGCCGAGGCAGGACGACCGGGTGATGCGGGCGTCGCACGCCTCGGAGTCGCGGGCGGTCTGGCGCAGGCGTTCGAGCACGGCGGGCGACCCGTCGGCGGCGCACGTCTGGTTCGTACAGACGGCGACGTGCTTCTCCGGCGCGTCGTGGGCGTGGGGGTCGTCGTCGACGTTCTCGCGGTCGGCGTGGGCCTCCCGGTGGGTCAGGGCGCGGAGCATCGCCCGCGCGCCGCCGGCGTCCGCCTCGTAGCCGTCGAGTTCGACCTTGTACTTGCACGTGTCGCAGGACATCCGCACGCTGTCGGTGCGCGCCTCCTGCCACCGGTCCCCCAGCACGTCGAGGAGGCGAGAGTCGGTCCCGAGGGGGTCGCCCGCGCCCGCCGCGACGTAGGGGTACTCGTCGTCGAACTCGGCGGTCCGGTCGCGCACTTGTTCGGTCAGCACGCCGTCGCCCAGCATGTAGGGGAGGACGACCACCGCGTCGGGGCGGTGCTTGGCGACGGCGTGGAGCGCCGCCGGAAGTTCGGGGTCGGTGACGCCGACGAACGCCGTCTCCACCCGGTCGAACGCCCGCCCCTCGTAGAGCAGGCGGGAGAGTTTGTGCGCGTCGGCGTTGGCGTCGGGGTCGCTCGACCCGCGGGCGCACACCACGACGGCCACGTCGGCGTCCTCGCGGTCGACCCCGAGCGACGACTCGACGGCCGCGGCCCGGTCGTCCAGCAGGTCGACCACGGCGGGGTGGACGCCGAGGTGCGCGCCGTTGCGGACGGTCAGGTCCGGGTGCGCGGAGCGCGCGCGTTCGACCGCCAGCGGCACGTCGTTCTTGACGTGGCTGGCGGCGAACAGCGACAACTGGACCACGGTGACGCTCGACGCCGACGGCGCGAGTCCGGCTATCGCGTCCGGAATCGACGGCTCCGCGAATTCGAGGAAGCCGGCGTCGACGGGGACACCGAGTCGCTCCTCCAAGTCGGCCGCGAGCGTCCGGACCTGCCGGTTCGACTTCTCGCGGCGCGACCCGTGGCCCACCAGCAGCACCGCCTCGCCGTCAAGCGAGGACGGTGCGGCGGACGCGTCGGACGCGTCGGCGGTCATCGTCGGTCCGAGAGCGACCCCACGTCGCCGCCGGTGGCTCGCTCGACGCTCCGCCGGAGCTTCCGCCGCCGGTCGGCCGCGTAGAGTCCCGACGCGTCGCTCCCGGCGTACACCCACCGCGCGAACGCCGCCGCGTCGGCGTCGTCCGCCAGCCCGAACCAGTGGCCGCCCGACGACGTCTCCGAGAGGTCGTCCGTCGGGACGGGCGGGTCGGCGGCGCGGAGGAGCGACCGGACGGTTTCGAGGAGTCGCGCGTCGTCGTGGACGAACGAGACGCCGACTGACCCCGACGACTCACGGAAGCAGACCGTGCCGCAGGCTTCGAGCAGTCCGCGGACCAGCGCCGCGCGGTGGTCGGCCAGGGCGTCGAGGCGGTAGCCACCGGGCTGTCCGTCGAGAGGGAGGCCGAGCGCCGCGCCCGCGCGCTCGGCCGGCGCGCCGAACACCCGGAGTTCGTACTCGTCCTCGAAGCGCACCACCGAGGCGTCGTGGGCCGACTCGCGGGCTTCGACGCGGTGGTCGTGGTCGGTCCGGTCCGCGCCCGCCACCGCCGCGAGGGCGTCGGCGGCCGTCTCGTCGCCGACCCGGACGGTCACGCAGTCGCGCGTCAGGTCGCCGTCGCCCGCGACGCGGCCCCAGAAGTAGGCCGTGGCGGGCGTCGACGCCAGCAGGTCGTCGGCCGGGTCGGGCGTCGGTGGTGGGTCGGCCGCGTCGCCGTCGCTGGCGGCGTCGCTATCACTCATCGGCCGCCCCCGTCTCCGACACGTCTATCGCGTCCAGCGGACACGCGCGGGCGGCCTGTCGGGCGTCGTCGACTCGGCCGTCGTCGAACGTGGCCGCCAGTTCCCCGGCCGCCGGCGCGTCGTCCGCCGCGCCGTCTATCGTCGCCAGACCGTCTTCGGCCTCGGCGAACCGGCCGTCGCGCACGAGGCAGGCGAACACGCCGTCGCACGCCTCCCGGTCGAGGGTGACGCGGTACTCAGTACTCATACTTGGACTCGTACCCCCGCGGTGTCACCATCCGGTCGTCCCAGACGTACGTCTCCTCGTTACCCACCAGAATCGTGGTGGTCATGTCTATCAGGTCCGTCTCGCCGAGTTCCGCGAGGTCGCCGAGTTCCACGAGTTCGACCGACTCGTCGTCGCGGCCGGCGCCGTGGACGATGCCGACGGACGTGTCGTCGGCGCGGTGTTCCGTGAGAATCTCGCAGCACTTCTGGAAGTTCTCGCGGCGCTTCCGGCTCCACGGGTTGTAGATGGCGATGGTGAACCCCTCCTTGGCGACGGCGTGGAGGCGCGACTCGATGGTTGGCATGTCGGTGAGGTGGTCCGACAGTGAGACGCTCACGGTGTCGTTGACCAGCGGCGCGCCCACCCGCGCGGCGCAGGACTGCGCGGCGGGCACGCCGGGCACCACCTCGAAGTCGAGCGCCGAGGCGGTCGCCCCCTTCGACTCCACGATTTCGAGCGCCAGCCCCGCCAGCGCGTAGACGTTGGGGTCGCCGCTCCCGATTATTGCCACGTCGTTGCCCGCGAGGGCGCGGTCGATGGCCTCCTCGGTCCGGGACACCTCGCCGCACATCGGCGTGTCGTAGAGTTCGTCCGCCGACTCGGTCACCTCGTCCGGCAGGAGGTCGACGTAGGTGGTGTAGCCCACGATGTGCTCGGCTTCTAGGAGGGCCGCGCGGGCGCGTTGGGTCATCCCCTCGGGGTGCCCCGGGCCGAAGCCGACCGCGACGAGGCGACCGGGGTCCGCGTCGAAGTCGTCGACGGTCGACCCCACCTTCTCGTCGGCGTCGGACGAGGACCCGCCGCACGACGACGCCGACCCCCCGGCGTCCGTGGACGCGCCGCACTTCGAACCGGTCTCGCTCCCGCTCTCGTTTCCTGTCGACGCGCCGCAGGTCGATTCGCTCGTCGTCTCTGTACTCGCGTCGGTCGTCTCCGCGGTGTCGTCGGTGCTCATGGTGTGTCGTATCGGTGTCAGAAGTCGTCCACGTCACGCCCGCCGCGCGGGGTGACGAGATGTTTCCCGTGGTCGTTCTCCCAGACCGCCGTCTCGTGGTTGCCCACGAGTATCGAGGTGCCCATGCCGCCCACCTCGTCGTCGTGGGCCGTGGCCTCGCCGAGCGTCGTCACCGTGTGGGTCTCGCCGTCGACGTTCCGCCCGGCGTCGCCCCGGCCCGCGTCGTTCACGATGGCGACCGGGGCGTCGGCGGTCCGCTCCTCGCGTATCACGTCTATCGCGCGCTCGTAGTCGCGCCAGCAGTTGTAGAGGACGATGACGAACCCGCTGACGGCGGCGGCGCGCAGTTTCTCGGCTATCTCGTCCCAGCCCCGCCACTTGTCCGACAGCGAGACGGTACAGAAGTCGTTCGAGAGGGGCGCGCCCACGTTGGCCGCGCCGCCGAGGGCCGCGGTCACGCCGGGCACCACCTCTATCGGCACGTCGTAGGCTTCCTCCTCCTCGGCCATCACGAACAGCAGGTCGCTCTTGCCGTACACGTTGGGGTCGCCGCCGGAGACGTGGGCCACGTCCTGTCCGGCGCGGACGCGCGCGAACGCCTCGCGCGCGAGTTCCACCTGCCGCCCCATCGTGGAGCGAACGAGCGTCTGGCGGGCGCCGCCCGGGCGTTCGAGGACCGTCCCCTCGGCGTCGCCCGGCGTCGCCCCGCCGTCCGCGGCCGCCGGCACCGCCGCGTCCTCCGGGGGGAGCGTGCCGTCGCGCCGCAGGAACTCCTGATAGAGGTTCGACGCGACGACGCAGTCGGCGGTCGATATCGCGTCCTTCGCGCGTTGGGTCATCGCGTGGGGCAACCCCGGCCCGATGCCGACGACGTAGAGCGTGCCCATCTCCTCCGCGTCCGCGTCGGCGTCGGCACCGGAATCGCTCGCGGCGTCGGGACCGGACATCCCGCTCACCGCCCCACCGCCACGGTCACGGCGTCGTCGTAGCGCTCCTTCTCCCGGGCGAGTTCGTGGTCGCGCCCGCCGGCGATGGCCGACGACTCCGCGATGCCCGGCCAGCCGATGAGTTCCTTCGAGCGCGACGGCGAGGGTCCCTCGAACTCCTCTAAGTCCGCTTTCTCGAACAGGACGACGCCGACGCCGACCTCACGCGCGGCCTCGTAGAGGCCCTCCTCGCCCTCCTTCCGGGTGCCGGTGGCGACGAAGTCCACGTCGTCGAAGCCGAGGCCGAGGTCAGAGAGCGCCGCCTCCCACGCGTCGCGCACCTGCTCTGCGCGCACGCCGGAGACGGTGCCCGTACCGAGGACGACGCCGTCGTCCGCGTTGCGCTTCAGGACGGTCACGTCGTCGCCGACCAGCACGGCCCGGGGACCGTCGAGGCGGGCCACCGGCCCGAGTTCGCCGTCGAGGACGGCGAGGTTGGTGGCCACCGTGGAGTCGCCGTTGACGACGTGGGCGTCGAGCGCCTTCGCCTTGCTCTCGACGCCCTGTTCGCCCGCCGCCTCGCTGGCGGTTGTCGTGGCCGGCACCGCCCCGAGTTTCGAGAGGTCGTAGGCCACCTGATTCGCGCCGTGGTGGCCGCCCGTGATGGGGATGGCCCACGTCAACTCCTCGTCTATCACCACCACGGCGGGGTCGTCCCACTTGTCGTCGAGCAGGGGGGCCGTCTTGCGCATGGCGATGCCCGAGGCCATCAGGCCCACGAAGCAGTCGTACGCGCCCCAGTGCTCCTCGAACACGTCGCCGTGGTACTCCAGAATCTCGATGGACTCGTAGTCGGCGTCGAGTTCCGCCGCTATCTCCTCGGCGGTGTCGCGCTTGCGCTCGAAGGTCACTATCGCTATCTCCTCGGCCACCTCGCCGTCGGAGTCCGGGGTCGCACAGTGGCCGCTGGAGCCGTTCGATTCGCCCGCGTCGTCCGCGTCCGCGTCCGTCTCGCTCTCGTTCGTGTCAGTGCTCATAGTTGCAGTCGTCAGTCGTCCGCCTCGTTGCCGCTCGGTTCGTCGCTCCCGTCCCCGTCCGCGTTCGGACCCCGGTTGGCCCAGTCGCCGTAGAGGTACGACCGCTCGTAGCCCGCCTTGCGCGCGGCGTCGCCTATCAGGACCAGCGCCGACGCGCGGTAGCCCGCCGCCTCCACCTCGTCCGCGATAGTGCCGACGGTGCCCGTTATCACGTCCTCGTCCGGCCACGACGCGTGGTAGACGACGGCCACGGGGGTGTCGGGGTCGTGTCCGTCCGCGAGCAGGCGGTCCATCGTCTCCCGCACGGCGTGCGTGCCGAGGTAGATGCAGGTGGTCACGTCGCCCATCCCCACGAACTCCGAGACGTGGTCGTCCTCGGGGTCGAGGGTCCTGCCTTGCGGGCGGGTGAAGGCGACGTGGTTGGCGACGCCGTTCAGCGTGAGCTGCGTGCGGAGCGTCGCACTGGCGGCGAACGCCGAGGTCACGCCCGGCACGAGGTAGGTGGGGACGCCCTCCTGTTCCAGCGCGTCCATCTGCTCCACCGCCGCGCCGTAGACGGCGGGGTCGCCGCTGTGGAGGCGCACCACGTCGCGGCCCGCCTCGTAGGCGTCGTGCATCAGCGGCACGAGTTCTTCGAGGTCCTTGCCGACGCTCGACACCCGTTCGGCGTCGGCGCAGTAGTCGTCGAGGAGTTCGCTGTTGACCAGCGACCCCGCGTGGACCACGAGGTCCGCCTCCTCGGCGAGTTCCCGGCCGGTGACCGTCAGCAGGCCGGGGTCGCCGGGGCCCGCGCCGACGAACGGCACGCCCTCCTGCACCTCGCCCGCCGTCCGCTCCGCGATTCGCGCGTCTCGCTCCCGTTCGCGGGCGGCCGCTGCCGCGTCGATGGCCGCCTGCGGGTCGGTGCCGGCGTCGGTCACCGCGACGCCCCCGTTCCAGTTTCCGTCTCCGTCCCCGTCTCCGCACCCGACGGTCCTGCCACCGACCCGTTCCGGACGGCCGCGGCGTTCTCGGCCGCTATCTCCTCGAACCGGGCCGTGGCGGGTTCGTCGTTGAGGCCGCGCCGTTCCGCGTACGCCAGCGTGTAGTAGTCGCGTTCGGCGAGGTCGGCGGGGTCCGAAGTCACCGCCGTCTCGCCCTGCTCCATGAACAGGCGGCGGCCGTAGCGCACGTCGTAGCCCGCGTCGACCAGTTTCTCGTGGGTCGCCGGCGCGTCGGTCACCTTGAACAGGAGCAGTCGGTCGGGGCCGGTCGGGGCCGCGCCGCGGGGGGCCTCGCGGAGGGCGAGGCCCGACCCCGACGAGAGTTCGACGCCGAGGGCGGTGGCGAACGCGGTCACGGCGCTCACGCCCGGTACGAGTTCCACGTCCACGTCCGGGTGGAACGCCGCCAGCGTGCGCCGGAGGTGGCCGAACGTCGAGTAGACGTTGGGGTCGCCGAGCGTCACGAACGCGGCCGTCCCGTCGCGCGCCCGGGGCGCTATCTCCTCGGCGGCCGCGCGCCACGCCCGCCGGAGTTCGCCCTCGTCGCGAGTCATCGGGAAATCCACGTCGCCGATTCGCTCCTCGGGGACGTGTTCGACCGCGACCGACCGCGAGAGGCGGCCGGGCGAGTAGACCACGTCCGCGCGTTCGAGGACGCGCCGCCCGCGGAGGGTGACGAGGTCCGCCTCGCCCGGGCCGAGGCCGACGCCGTAGAGGGTCATCGCGCCCCTCCGTCGGCGCGCCGGTCGGCGTCGGCGCCGTACGCGTCGGGCCGGCCGCCGTCCGCCGCGACCTCGCCGTCGCCCGCGTCGCCCGCGCCGCCGACGAGCATGTACACCGGGTTGTCCGAGTCGAAGCTCGTCGCGCCCGCGAGTTCGTAGCCGTGGCTCACCTGGAACTGCACCACCTCGTCGAGGAGGTCCCGCCGCCGGAACGCCGCGACGGCCTCGCCCGCGACTTCGAGGCGGGAGACGTTCATCACCACGCGGTCGACGCCGGTCTCGACCGCGCGGTCCAGCACCGCCTCGTAGTTGCGACTGCCGCCGAGGAACACCGCGTCGGCGTCCGCCGGGAGTCCCTCGGGGGCCTCGGCCTCTCGGAGTTCGACCTCGGCGGTCACGTCGTTGGCCGCGAGGTTCTTCCGGGTCACGTCGAGTCGGTCGGACTTGCGTTCGAGGGCGGTGACCCGCCCCGCGCGCCGGGCCGCCTCGACGGTGACGGCGCCCGTACAGGAGCCGACCTCCGCGAAGTGGTCGCCCGGCGATAGGTCGAGTTTGCTCAGGAGGACCGCCCGCACCTCCGGCTTGGTGGGCCCCGCCTTCGCGTCGTGTGGGAGCGTTACGCGCGACATCACCGAGTACAAGTATCGTAGGGCGTAAAACAATTTTGGTTGTTTTAGAGCAACCGGAGTTGTAGAACGAGCGTGTCAGCGGCGCTCGGTACAAGCTCGCCGGTACTAAGGCAAAGATACTTGAACTGTGCGTCCGGAGGGTCGGCAATGCCGACGGACGCGGACGGGCCCGACGAGACCGGCGTTCTACAGAGCAAGCGGAACGCGACGCGGTACCAGATTCTGGTCCAGATAGCCGAGCGCCAACCCGCGGTGAGCCAACGGGAGATAGCCGACGCCATCGGCGTCACTGCACAGGCCGTGAGCGACTACCTGCAGGACCTCGTGGAACAGGGGTACGTCGACAAGGGCGGGCGCGGCCGGTACGAGGTCACCAAGGAGGGCGTCGACTGGCTCATCTCCCAGACCGACTCGCTGCGCGACTACGTCCAGCACGTCTCCGAGGACATCATCGGGGAGGTGGACGTGGAGACGGCCGTCGCCACGACGGCCATCGAGGAGGGCGAACGCGTCTCGCTCACGATGCGGGACGGCGTGCTCCACGCCGCGCCCGGGGGGACCGGCGGCGCGACGGCGGTGGCCATCACCGACGCCGACGCCGAACAGGACGTGGGCATCACCAACGTCGAGGGCGTCGTCGACTACGACCTCGGGACGGTGACGGTGGTGTCGGTGCCCGGGGTGCAGGCCGGCGGGAGTTCCGTCGTCGACCCCGAGACGGTGCGGGCGTACGCGGACGATCACGACCTCGTGGCGGTCGCCGGCACCGAGGCCCTCGCCGCGGTCCGCGCGGCCGGCGTCGACCCCGACGTGCGCTTCGGCACGGCCGACGCGGTGCAGGAGGCCGCGACCAAGGGTCTCGACGTGCTGTTGCTGGCGGTCCCCGACCGCCTCTCGGCCCACACCGACAGGCTCCGCGAGGGCAACATCGGCTACGAGGTAGTCGACGCGGCCGAGGAGTGAGAGGGGCGAGCGACCGGACGGACCGCTACTCTTCGACGACGAGTCGGACCCGGATACCGTCGGGGTCGGCGACGGCGACGGCGGGGCCGTCGCTCGACGCGTCGCCCGCGACGTCGTACCCCCGTTCTTCGAGGCGCCGCCGCACCGCGTCGAGCGTCTCGGCGTCCGGGAGCGACACCTCGAACCACGCGAGGCCGCGGCTCTCGCCCGCGGGCGCGCGACGGCCGTTCCACGTGTTGAGGCCGACGTGGTGGTGGTAGTCGCCCGCCGCGACGAAGGCGGCGTCGTCGCCGTAGCGCGCGCGGAGGTTCGTCCCGAGGGCGTCGACGTAGAACGACTCCGCGCGGGGCAGGTCCGTGACTTCGAGGTGGACGTGGCCGACGTCGGTCCCCGCCGGGAGGCCGGCCGACCCGTCGGCGTCGCTCGCTGCCGAGAGGTCGTCGAGGTCGAGGGGGAGCGTCTCCATCGCCACGCCGCCGTCGTCGGTCCACGGCCACTCCTCGCGGGGTCGGTCGTAGTACACCTCGACGCCGTTGCCGGCAGGGTCGCGGAGGTAGAGCGCCTCGCTCACGAGGTGGTCCGACGCGCCCGTGAGCGCCGCGTCGCCGCGCCGCACCCGCGAGAGGGCCTCTGAGAGCGCCGCCCGGTCGGGGACGCGGACCGCGAGGTGGAACAGGCCCGCCTCGTCGTCGCCGCGTTCCGGCGCGTCCGCGTCCGCTTCGAGGATTATCAGCGTCTCGCCGCCGGCCGTCAGGCGGGCGCGTTCGCCGTCCGCATCGCGGTCAACGTCGAACCCGACCACGTCGCGGTAGAACGGCGCGACGCGGTCGAGCGACCCGACGCGGAGGGCGACTCGCCCCACCCCCGCGGACGCGGGGAGTTCGAACGCCTCGGTCGCGGTGTCGGTCATGCCCGACCCTAGGCGCGGCGACCACAAAGCCGTTCCTCACGCGCAGAACTCGTCGGTCCGGGCCGGCGCGTCACGACGCGAGAAGCTCTGCCCCGTCCGCGTACGTGCACTCCCCGACGACGACGGTCGGCGGACGGGCGGGAACCGGGGTAGGTTGAGAGCCTCCGTCTCTCCGGGGGGCTAGCTACATAGTGGACGGCGACTTCGGCGCGGGCATCCTGTTTCAATTCGCAATGCGAACTAAACTTACAGTTCTCGCGGTGGCAATCATCGCGGTTTCGGCAACGCTCGGTGCGAGCGCGTTTACGACGGGTAACGTCTCTCGTTCGGCCAACATCAACGTCGTGAGCGACGACGCCGGTCTCATCGCTCTCGCCGACGGAACGTCGGGTGACCTCGTCACGCAGACGTCGAGCGGCAAACTCTCCATCGACTTCACGCGAGGCGGTGCGGGCGGAGTGAACCCCGACGCCCACTACGAACTCGGTAACCCCAACGACCCCGTCAACCAGACGGCGTTCACCGTCTCTAATCTCGACGCCGAGAGTCACAGCCTGACCGTCGAGTACACCGGCGTCGACGCCGGCGCGACCGGCGACAGTACCGCGAACATCCAGTTCGAGGTGTACGACGGCGGAACGAAAGTGGCGACCGTCTCGGAGGAGAGCACCTCGGCGACGATCAACTCCGTCGCATCCGGCTCGACTCTCAACGTCGTGATGATAGTCGACACCACGGGTCTCGACAACTCGACCAGCCTCTCCGGCACGCTTCAGGTGTCGGCCTAAACCCCCAACGGAACTTTCTAATGATACGTAGAGTTGGACTCGCGTTCGCCCTCGGTGTCGTGGCGCTCTGTGCCGCGCCGCCCGGCGCTCCGGTTCAACTCTCGTACGTGTACTCGGACAGCATGGAACCGACTATCGGCGTGAACGACGGGTACGTTTTGGTACCCGCGAACGACGTCGAGACGGGCGACATCGTGACGTTCAGGAGCCCCGAACGGGACGCCTACGTCACCCACCGCGTGGTGGGGCGGTCCGGCGACGGGTTCGTCACGAAGGGCGACAACAACCCGACGACGGACCAGCGGTCGGGCTACTCGCCCGTCGCCCGGGACGAGATACTCGGCGAGGTGCTCACGTTCGACGGTGCGCCCGTACTCGTCCCCCAGTTGGGGGCGGCCATCCAGACCGTTCAGTCACACACGTTCGAACTGGTCGGAGGCGCCCTCGTTCTGGTCGGCCTCCACTCGGCGCGAACCGCGGGGCGCACCCGTCGTCGGAGCGTCGCACGCGTCGGCGGCCTCTTCGGACCGATACTGCTCGTCGCATTCGTCGTCCTCGCGGTCGGGTTTGCCTACGGCGGCGCGACACACGAGGTCACGCTCGTCGCCGTGTCGCCGTCGGTGAGCAGCAGTGCCCCGAACGTCGTTCCGGTAGGGTCGCCGCACCCCCTCGACGTCACGTTGCGACAGGAGGCGCGGCCGTTGTTGCACCGCGTCGTCGCCGCCGACGGGATGGCCGTGACCGAACAGACGCGGAACGCGACCGCAGTGCGGGTGCGCGGAGCCGTCACTCCCCCGAAGTCGGTCGGGCCGGTGCGGGTGAGAGTCACCGTCAGCCGGTACCCCGCTATCGTCCCGCGGGGACTGCTGGTCCACCTCCAGCGGGTCCACCCGCTGGCGGCGGGGGGCGCGAGCGCACTTCCGGTCGTGACCCTGTTCTGGCTGTCGTACCGCGCGGTAGTCGACCCCCGAACGCCGCTTCGCTGGCGGTCGCACAGCGTGCGCAGTCTCCTCCGGCGGGGGCCGCGATGAGGCGGCGCTCGCGCTCTCGCGTGTCGGGGCACCCCCTCGTGAGCGCCGCGGTCGTCGTGGCGTCCATCCTCGCCGTGGCCGCCGGCGGAGTTGGGGCGGGAGCGTTCTCGACGGCCGGCCTCGACCGAGCCCCGTCCATCGACGTCACGTCCGACTCAGACGGTGCGCTCGGAGTGGACGCGGCTCCGTCCGTACATACGAACGCGACGGAACCTCTCGTGAACCTCACCAACCGCCTCGGTCGGACGGCGACCGTGACGGTCGAACTGCGAGCGGCGTCGACCGACCGGGGCGACCTCGTGGTGAACGGACAGGACGAGGGTGACCGCGTTTCGGTGACGCTCGACCGCGGGGAGTCCGCGCGGATAGACGTGTCCGTCCCCGACGACGGGTCGCTGGTCGGGGAGTCGATACGGTTCGACGTTCGTGGGTCGGCCACCGGGTTTCGAGTGTCAGTAAACAACCGCAGCGTACCTATCGAGGGATAGATTCGTGGAACTAGTTCGACTCTACTACGTCGTATCGAAGTACGGCCCACGGCTAGCGGCCGTCCTGCTCGTGCTCGGCGGCGGCGGCGTGTTCGGCGCGGGATGGATCTACGCCCATCCGCCGACGACCGAGGTCACCGACCAGACCGACACGAAAACCGTCGAGAGCACCGTGTTCACCCGCGCGGCCGTCACGGGTGAGACCGACCTCTATCGGCACGGCGCGACCCTCGAGAACCAACCGGTCTACCTCGAGGACGCGGTTCCGAACCTGACGCTCCTGCTCCGGACGCGGCTCCCGTCTCCCGCCGGCGGCGACGTCGACCAGCGCGTCGAACTCGTGTACACCGCCACCCGCGACGGCGACACGTTCTGGAAGCGGACAGAGCGGCTTCGGGGGCGGACGACGCGCGAGGGCCGGACCGTCGTCACCCGGACCGACCTCGCGGCCGCGGACGCGCTGGCCCGCGAGAAGCGGTATCAGGCCGAGTTCGGGGACGCAGCCACCGTCTCGCTCGGCGTTCGCATCACCGTCGACTACACGCTCGACGGGTACGAGGGGACGCTCACCGAGACGTACGCGGTAGAGTCCGGGGGCGGGTGGTACTCGATACCGTCGGAGACAGCGTCGAACACCCACAGCACACCCGTCACTCGGACGGTGGAACTCCCCGTTCGACAGACGCCTCTCGTGCTCGCGTCGGGCGTCGGCGGAGTCGTTCTGCTCGGTGCGGGGGTGGCGGTGGCCGTCGTCTACTACCGCCGACTCCGGAGCGTTTCACCCGCCGAGTTCGAGCCCGCGATTCACCGCCAACGGTACGAGGACTGGATCTCCCGGGGGACGGTGCCAGAGGGCCGGACCGGAACGGTGATCGAGATGGAGTCGCTCGAAGAGCTAGTCGACGTCGCCATTGACACGGGCGAACGCGTCATCTACGACGAAGCACACGGGAACTACACCGTGCTCCGTCATCCTGTCGCGTACCGGTACGTTCCACCGGCCGGCGAGGGACCGTCCGGTTCCGAGACGGAGCGAGGGCGGGGCGACGAGTAGCGCGCGGGCCACACGGGACTCCTTCGGTGGCGTGGCGGGTCGTTCAGACCCCGAGTTCGTCGGCCAGTTCGTACAGCGTGTCGACCGTGAGGTGAGGGTCGCCGTCGAACGGTTCCCACGGCGCGCCCGTGCGGTCGAGGCGGACCGTCTGCATCCCGGCGTGGCGCGCGCCCATCACGTCCGACCACCCGCCGGTGACGTGGGCAATCTCGTCTATCGGCGTGCCGGTCCGAGCGGCCGCGTGGCGGTACACCTCGGCGTCGGGCTTGTACGTCCGCACCTCGTCGGCGCTGATGGTGTCGACTATCAGGTCGCGGATGTCCGCGGCGTCGAGAAGGGAGTCGAGCATCTCGGGGTCGCCGTTCGAGAGCACGTAGGGGTCGTACCCGCCGTCGCGGAGTCGTTCGACGCCTTCGCGCACGTCCTCGAACGGATCGAGGTCGTGGTAGACCGAGAGTATCTCGTCGCGTTCGGCCTCGGTCACGTCGGCCCCGTGGGCGTCGAGGGCGTACTGGAGCGCGTCGCGGTTCATCTCGTAGAACGGCTGGTAGGCGTCGAGCGCGCCCGCCACGAAGGTGTACTGGAGCGACCGGGCGCGCCAGAGCTTCGAGACGGGTTCGGGGTCGTCGACGCGTTCGGCGAGCGCCGCCTCCGCCGCGTCCACGTCCACGAGGGTGCTGTAGGAGTCGAACGTTACCGTCGTCACTCGCCCGGGGTCGAACGCCATACGTACGCGTCCTGCGGGAACCGGATAACTCCCGGGGGCGAGCGCGTGTGGCGGCCGCGTCGTCGTCCGACGCGACGCCGCGCGACCGACCGACCGTGTCCGTCGAGGTCCGGCGAGCGCGTTACTGCTGGAGGCGGCTGTAGTCGAAGTCCTCTGTGAGGTCGACGAGCTTGTCGAGTGTCTCCTCTTCCTCTTCGAGCGTCTGGTGGAGGAGGTCGCCTACCTCGTCCATCCCGAGCTGGTCGGCCATCTTCGCGAGGTTGCCGTACGAGGCTATCTCGTAGTGCTCGGTCTTCTGAGCCGCGATGAGGTCGAACATCTCGAGTTCGGCCTGCTCGGGGTTCTTCTCCGAGAAGTCCTCGTGCTCTTTCACGAGACCCTTCGTCGCCTCGCACTCCTCGTCACCGATTTCGACGCCGAGGGAGTCGAATATCTGTTCGAGACGCTCCACGTGGGTCCGCGTCTCCTCGCGGTGCTCCTCGAACGCGCTCTGGAGCTCCTCGTCTTCGACTTCCGACGCGAGTTCGCCGAGCGTCTCCTCGATGCGCTGCTCGGCGTCGTACATGTCGTAGAGTTCGCTCACGAACAGCTGGTTCTGGGAGTTGGTGCTCATTGCGTACTGTAGTAGCTGGACTACGTCAATAAATGAAGGGGCCAAATTATGAAATTAAGTCGGGCGGCGGACCCGTCCGCGGTTCCGGGACGGCGTCGGCCGTGGGCGTTTTCCCTCTCGTGGCCGTCACTCACGCCCAATGAGCGTAGTGTATCAGGCGGCGAAGTACTACCCGTACGTGTTCCACCCCATCACGCTGGTCTGTCTCGGGGTGGTCCTCCTCGTCTACCACGAGTGGGCGCGGCAGGGCGCGGACCGGTCGGCGCTCTACCGGCGACTCGGCGTGTTCGCCGGGGCGGGTGCGCTCTCGCTCGTCCCGAGCGCCGCGTACATCCTCATCACCGGACAGGGGCCGATGCAAGTCACGCAGGGCAACAGCTGGCAGGTGGACGCGCTGGTCGCCAGCGGCCTGTTCGTCGTCGCGGGCACGCTGTGGGTCGTCTGGCGGCGCTACGACTGGGGACCGCTCGTCCCCGGCGGGATGGCCGCCCTCGCTCTCGTCACCGTGCCGTACATCGGCCTCTCGCCGGTGTGGAACGTCTCGGGCCACGTCGTCCTCTCGCTGTGGGGGCCGCTCTACCTCACGCTGGTGAACCGGAAGTTCTGGCCGCTCCTCGTGATTCCGGCGCTCATGGTCCCGGACCGCGTCATCGTGAACGCCCACACGTGGCAGCAGTCCGTGGGCGCGTTCCTCATCGCGGGCACCCTCGTGACCGGCCTCTACTACGTGCAGACCGGCGGGTCGCTCCGGCAGGAGATGGGGACCGCCACCACCTGACGGGCGTCGCCCCTCCGACGACCCCTCGGCCGCGTCCGCGACCGTTCGACCACCGTCTCGACCGGCCGACCACTGCATTCTGACACGTATGTGCCGACCCCGGCACATCCCGGCGGCGCGACCCGACCACCCCGGCCCGCCGACGCCGGGCGGGGCGTCGGGGCGCGACGCGGAAAGGGGTCGTTAACGGGCAGGTCCCCGCAGGAGGGCCGGTGAACCCGGAGTTAGCGCGGGTCTAACAGGGGACTCTGGATCGCCGGACGGCGGTCGGGGAGAAACGTTCGGCGGAAAATACTGCATAACAAAGTCCGAGTCGGCTCTCCTCGGAGTGAATGGTCGTCAGTTCAGGTTCGAATCTCGACACGCTCCTCGTCGGGGTCGACGCCGGGTGTCGCCCGGTGTTCGACCGCGTGGGCGGGGCCGACACCGCGCCCGCGCTCGCGTCGCTGTTCGAGGAGGGCGCGTCGGCCGACCTCACGTCGCAGATACCCCCGTGGACCCCGAGCGCGTGGCCGTCGCTCTACACGGGCGTGAATCCGGGCAAGCACGGCGCGTTCGGCTTCCTCTCTTTCGACGGCTACGACTGGGACGTGGTCGACGCAGGAGACGTCCGCGAGCCGTCGCTGTGGGAACTTCTCGACTACCACGACCGCACGAGCGTCGTCGTGAACGTCCCGGTGACACACCCGCCGCCGGACGTGGACGGCGCGGTGGTGCCCGGCTACACCGCCCCGCCGGACCCGACGTGTCACCCCGAGGGCACCCTCGACGAACTGCGCGAGGAACTCGGTGACTACCGCGTGTACGCGCCGCCGGACGTCGACTCGCCCGACGAGGACGTGGAGTGGTACCGACGGCTCACCCGCATGCGCGGCGAGGCGTTCCGTCACCTCGCCGACCGGTTCGACCCCGACTTCGGGTTCGTCCAGTTCCAGCAGACCGACACCGTGTTCCACGACTACCCGGGCGACTTCGAGAAGGCCCGCGCGGTGTACGAGGCGGTCGACGAACAGGTGGCGGCGATACGCGACGAGTTCGACCCCGACACCGTGATACTCGCCAGCGACCACGGCATCGGGGCCTACGGCGGCTACGAGTTCCGGGCGAACGAGTTCCTCCGCCGCCGGGGGTACGTCCAAACCGCGAGGGGAGGCGAGGGGATGCCCTCGTGGGACGCCGTCGCCACCGACCGCCTCGAAGGGAACGAGGGGGGCGACCCCTCCGCCGTCGAACGCGCGGTCGAACTCGCGGCGCGGGCGGGTCTCACCAGTCAGCGCATCGGCGCGGCGCTGGAGACCCTCGGCCTCTACGAGTTCGTGGTCCGGCACGCCCCCTCCGACCTGATACGCGCGGGGAGCGAACGCGTCGACTTCCCCGCGTCGGCGGCGTACGTGCGCTCCCGAATCGAACTCGGCGTGCGCATCAACCTCGCGGGGCGCGAACCCGACGGCGTCGTCCCGCCGGAGGAGTACGAGTCCGTACGCTCGGACCTCGTCTCGGCGCTCTCGGCGGTGGAGACGCCCGACGGCGACCCCGTGTTCGAGACGGTGGCCCCGCGCGAGGAGTTCTTCGACGGTCCGTACGTCGAGGATGCGCCGGACGTCGTCACGGTCCCCCGAGCGTTCGACCACTTCCTCTCCGCCCAGTTGCGGTCCGAGGAGTTCGGCCCGCCGCGCGAACCGTGGAACCACAAGTTGGACGGGGTGGTCGCCGTCGCGGGCGAGGGAGTCGACGCCGACGCCGACCTCTCGGACGCCCACCTGTTCGACGTCGCGCCCACGGTGCTCGCCGCCCTCGGACTGCCGGCGAGCGACCGCATGGACGGGACGGCCCTCCCCGCAGTCGAGGCGACGGGCGAACGAACGTACCCGACGCTCGCCGACGCCGGTGGCGACGCGCGCACGCACGACGCCGAGGCCGACGCGGAAGTCGAGCGTCGGCTCGCTGATATGGGATATCTGGAGCGAACATGAGCATCATAGTGGAGAACGACGGTATCACGGTACGGAGAGCAGACACCGACGACAGGGAGTCGTGGGACGACTACGTCGAGCGGTCGCCCCACGGCACGGCGTTCCACCGACTGGACGCCCTCGACGTGCAGGCCGACCACGCCGACGCCACCGTCCACCCCCTCGTCGGGCGAAAAGGACAGGAGACGGTCGGGGTCTTCCCGGTGTTCACCGTCTCGAAGGCCGGGGTCACGACGGCGTTCTCGCCGCCGCCCAACCTCTGGATACCCTACCTCGGACCGGCGCTCCTCAACTTCGAGAAGCTGAAGTCCCGCAAGGCCGAGAAGCGGAACCGGCGGTTCGTGGAGGGCTGCCTCGACTGGCTGGACCGGCAGGTGTCGCCCAAGTACACCCACGTCCGGACCGTGACCGGGTACGAGGACGTGCGCCCGTTCGGCTGGGAGGGGTTCGACGTCACGCCGCGGTACACCTACGCGGTCGACCTGACGCCCGGCGAGGAGGACGTGATGATGAACTTCAGCAGCGACGCCCGCAACAACGTCCGGAACGCGGACGACGAGCGCTACGAGATACGCGAGGGCGGATCCGACGCCGTCGAACGCATCGTGGCGCAGGTGAAGCACCGCCACGCCGAACAGGGCGAGTCCTACGACCTCGACGCCGCCTTCCTCGCCGACCTTCGACGGCGGCTTTCCGACGGTACCGTCCGCCCCTACGTCTGTACCGTCGACGACGCCTTCGCGGGCGGCATCGTCGCCGTCGACGACGGCACGACCGTCTACCGGTGGCAGGGCGGCGTCAAGACCGACGGCGACCTGCCGGTCAACGACCTGCTGGACTGGCGCATCATCCGCGACGCCATCGACCGCGGCCGCGAGCGCTACGACCTCGTGGGTGCGAACAACCGGCGCATCAGCGGTTACAAGGCCAAGTACGGGCCGGACCTCCAGCAGTACCGGAGCCTCGAGTCCGGCACGCGCGCGATGACCGCGCTCTCGACGCTGTACAAGTGGATGCGGTAGGGCCGGAGCCGCTCTCACCCGCAGTCGCCGGGGTCTCCTGACCCTCGCACCTCGCTTCGCTATCCTCGGGACGTGCGAGACGGCCGCGGGGCCGACTGTCGGGAGCGTCCGGTCGCGTGACACGGTCGTTCTCGGGGAGGTGTCGGACGGCTCCGGCGGCGGCACGCCGCCGCGACGGACGAACGGAGAGCGGAGGAGAGCGTCGTCGCGTCAGTCGTCGTCGGTCTTGGCGGCCTTCGAGTTCGCGGCGTAGGTCGAGTCCGCGTCCGACGCGCCGCCCACGAGCGTAGTCTCCTCTTGCAACAGGAGCGACCCGTGCTCCTCGCGGAACGTCTTCACGAGGCCGGCGACGGCCACGAGACACACGATGGCGAACGGGCCGCCGGTGATGATGGCCGCGGACTGGAGCGCGTTTACGCCGCCGATGACCATGAGGATGGAGGCTACGGCGCCCTGAAGCAATCCCCAGAAGATGCGGTTCAGTTCGGAGGGCTCCTCTTTGCCGCCCGTCGTCATCATGGAGACGGCGAGCGTCGAGGAGTCGGCCGAGGTAATGAAGAACGTGGTCACGAGCACGAGGAAGCCGAACAGGAGCACCGGCCCGAAGGTGGGGAACGCCCCGAAGAGGACGTACCCGGAGACGGACTCGCCGAGGTTGCTGACCGGGCCGAGGATGTTGGCCACGTTGGAGTTCTGGAACACGACGGCGGTCCCGCCGATGACGGAGAACCACGGGATGGTCGCCATCGCCGTCGCGCCGATGCCGGTGAAGGCCACCTCGCGCACGCTCCGCCCGCGCGAGATGCGCGCGATGAACAGGCCGGCGAACGGCGACCACGCCAGCGGCCACGCCCAGTAGAACACCGTCCACTGGTTCGACCACTGACCGCCCCTCGCGAAGCTAGTGTAGAGGCTCATCTCGAAGAAGTCGCCCACCAGGCCGCCCACGGCCTGCGTCGAGAGTTCGAGGACGCGCACCGTCGGGCCGAGTATCAGCGTGGCGAGCATCAGGGCGCCGAACAGTATCATGTTGAAGTTCGAGAGCCGGCGGATGCCGCGGTCCACGCCGAGGACGAGCGACGCCGTGAACAGCACCGTCATGCCCGTGATGACCGCGATGGTGCCGGCGTCGCCCATCTGGATTCCCCACCGGAACTCGAGGCCGGTCAGGAACTGGCTCCCGATGAACCCGAGCGAGGTGGCCACGCCCCCGAGGGTCGCGAACACCGCGAGGATGTCGATGAGCTTCCCCCACAGGCCGTCGACGTTGTCGGCGCCGACCAGCGGCGTCAGCACCGCCGAGACCCGGAGCGGCGCGTCGTAGTTGTAGACGAAGTAGCCGATGCCGAGACCCATCACCGTGAAACACGACCACTGGGTCAGACTCCAGTGGAACAGCGCGTACTGGACGGCGATGGGCATCGCGGCCGCCGACTTCGCCGGCACGTCGTAGAGCGGCGGCACGCTGGAGTAGTGCATCAGCGACTCGGCCGGCCCCCAGAACACGATGCCGGCGGCCAGCCCCGCCGAGTACATCATCGTGAAGTACGAGAAGAAGCTGAACTCCGGCGGTTCGTCGCCGAGGCGCAGGTTGCCCCACGGACCGAAGATGAGGAAGACGAGGAAGAGGACGAAAAACAGCATCACGACGAGGAACGCCCAGTTGAAGTGTGCGAGCACGAACTGATTCGCCCCCGAGACGATGTCCGCCGCCGTCTTCGGCTGGACCGCGAACACCGCGACGAAGAGCAGCGTGATGCCCGCGCCGAACGCGAAGACGGTCGGCTCTATCTCGTCGCGGAACTCCGCGAACGCGCCGTCGGGGTCCCCGCTCATCGGCGCCTCCACCGCCGAGTACCCCCGCGGTCTCCGACGCGCCGCCGCTCCGTCGGTGTCCCAATCCGAGTCGCGGCCGGTCGTCGCCGGTGGTCGTTCGTGCGCCGGTGCGCCGTCTGTCGGTCACGTTGTCTTCTTCGGTACATGAGTACCTTCCGCGTGCAGGCGTCGCCCCTGATAGTTATTCCCGCACATCGCGCTAGTTACGACCCTCTCCAAAAAACGTTATGGAAAACTGTGCCCCCCTTCAACGCTAATCGTGTACGTTATGGCGAACGCGGCCGGCGCAGGGGCGGTAACGCCGATATACACTATCTGTACACGTATTTGCGAGGAAAGTGAAGTAGAAGCGGCGTTCGCGGGCTATTCACGGAGTTCACGTAACGTGCAGGCCCAACGACCCAAAATTATCGCCGTGTCCGAAATCTTTATTCGGGGAGATACACACTTTTCGTGTATGCAACCGGACGCCGACGGGGACGAGTCGTGGGACAGTCTCGCGTACTCCGCCGACCGGGACAGGGGCATCCTCACGCCCAGCGACAGGGAGTTCCTCCTCGGGCGGAAGACGGACTACACGGAACACTCGAAGAAACAGAAGCGCAACCGCATCCGTCGGCGCATCCGGAACGCCATCCTCGATTTCACCATCCTGTTCGACCACCTCGAAGACCGGGACCGGGAGACGGTGTTCAACCCCGAGGACGAGTCGCGCGACGCCTACACGCAGGGCATCATCGACATGCTCGGGTTCCTCCACCTCGGCACGATGGGCTACTACGTCCCGTTCAAGCACATGCTCGCGCAGGGGGTCAACCGCGCCGAACAGGAACTCGCCGGGTCCGACTACCGGATGGTGACGGTGGACTTCAACGTCGACCCGGTGGGACAGATAGACCTCGACACCGTGGTCGAGAAACTGGAGAACCACCGGTACGAGGAACTCACCGACGAGGAACTCCGCGTGTTCGTCCGACTGCTGGCCGAGTCCGACGACTTCTCCGCGACGGCCGTGCAGGACGAACTGGAGGCCCAGATGGACGACTTCCTCGAACGCGTGGCCGAGGCCGCGGCCGTCCGCAACGAGACGGTGGGCGAGGCCGACGACTGAGCGCTCCCCCTACTGCTACCCGAGGTAGGCCGTCGCGTCCATCTCGACGGCCACGTCGCCCGGGAGGCGCGACACCTCGACGCAGACCCGCGCGGGCGGGTCGCCGTCGAACTTCGCGCCGTAGGCCTCGTTCACGGCGTCGTAGTCGTCGAGGTCGGTGAGGTAGACGGTCACCTTCACCACGTCGTCGAGCGACCCGCCGGCCGCCTCCACGACGGCAGCGACGTTGTCGAGGACGCGTTCGGTCTGCTCTCGGATGCTTCCCTCCACGTCCTCGCCCGTCTCGGGGTCGACCGGGCCGTAACCCGAGACGTGGAGCGTGTCGCCCGCGCGCACGCCCTGCGAGTAGGGGTTGTCGTTTCGCGGCGCGCCGTCGGTGGTGACTCGTTCGCCCGCCATGGTCACGCGGTCGTCGGCGTCGCGGTGACCTCCTCGACGGCGTCGCAGATGACGTCCATCGCCGTCTCGGCCAGTTCCTCGGTCAGCACGAGGGGCGGCAGGAGGCGCAGGACGTTGCCGTGCGCGCCCGCCGACCACACGAGGACGCCCTCCTCGAAGCACCGCTGTTGGATGGCGTCCACCGCGTCGCTGTCGGGGTTGCCGTCCTCGTCGACGAACTCGGCGCCGACGAACAGACCCTTGCCGCGCACTTCGCCGAGGCGGGGCGACCCCTCGCCCGCCTCGCGGAGGCGCGTGCGGACGTACTCGCCGAGTTCGCGGGCGTGCGCCAGCAGGTCGTGTTCCTGCACGTACTCGATTGCGCGCGACCCCGCGCGCATCGCCACCACGTGGCCGCGGTAGGTGCCGGCGTGGTCGCCCGGCCCCCACGTGTCGAGGTCCTCGTGGTACACCGTCGCCGAGAGGGGCAGGCCGTTGCCGCCGAGGGCCTTCGCCGTCGTGAACGCGTCGGGCGTCACGTCGAAGTGCTCGCTGGCGAACCACTCGCCGGTGCGGCCGAAGCCGGCCTGAATCTCGTCGAAGACGAGGGGGAGACCGTTCTCGTCGGCTATCTCCCGCAGGCCCGAGAGGAACCCCTCCGGCGGCACGACGACGCCGCCCTCGCCCTGTATCGGTTCGACGAAGATGCCGGCGGGGTTGGCCAGTCCGCCGTACGGGTCCTCGACGATGGCGCGCACCTCGTCGAGGGCGTCTTTCACGGCCGCCTCCTCGCTCTTGTCCTGCCGGAACGGGTAGGGGTACGGCGCGTGGACCACGTCGGGGAGCAGGGGGGTGTACGGTCCCTTGAACTTCTTGTTGGAGGTGAGGCTCATCGCGCCGCTGGTGGCGCCGTGGTACGCGCCCCGGAAGCCGATGAGGCCGTGCCCGCCGGTGTTGTACTTGGCGAGTTTGATGCTGGCCTCGACGGCGTCGCTGCCGGTGGGGCCGCCGAACACCACCTTGCTGTTGCCGGAGAGGTCGCCGGGCGCTATCTCGTCGAGTTTCTCGATGAGTTCGAGGCGCGCCTCCGTGGGGAAGTCGACGGTGTGGACGAGTTTGTCCATCTGCTCGTGGGCCGCCTCCAGCACGTACGGGTTGGCGTGACCCACGTTGAGCACGCCGATGCCCGCGAACATGTCGATGTAGGTGTTGCCGTCGACGTCCCGCACCGTCGCGCCCTTGCCCTCCTCGAAGGCGACGGGGATGTCGTCCGGGTAGGCCACCGCGCTCGAATCTATCTCGCGCTGTTTCCGGAGCAGTTCCTTCGTGCGCGGCCCCGGCACGTCGCCGACCGACGGCGCGTCGTCGTAGTGCAGTTCGTGGATGGGTGGTCCGGCCGTCATACACGTGCCAACGCGGACCGCACACAAATAGTCCACGGTTACTATGAACTACGTACACAGAAATCGACACCGAGCGTCCGCGCGGCGCAGTAGATACACATATTTCGATAACAAAGTATACGATAAGAGTTATACTCCGGTCCCGCGTGGTTCTGAGACGAGTTATCATGCCACGGGACGTGTTCGACGAGTCCGAGTACGAACGGCGGATGGGCCGGACGAGAGAGCGGATGCGCGAGGAGGGACTCGACGCCCTCGTCGTGTCCGATCCCTCGAACATGAACTATCTCGCGGGGTACGACGGGTGGTCGTTCTACGTCCACCAGTGCGTGGTGGTGACGCCGGACCGCGACGAACCCGTGTGGGTCGGCCGCGAGATGGACGCCAACGGCGCGCGCGCCACCACGTGGCTCTCGGAGGAGAGCATCCGGTGGTACGACGACGACTACGTCCACTCGCCGTACGACCTCCACCCGATGGACCGCGTGGCCGAGGTGCTAGAGGACCTCGGCGTCGACGACGGCACCGTCGGCGTGGAGATGGACGCCTACTACTTCACGGCGCGAGCGTACGAGCGCCTCGGCCAGCAGCTGTCGGAGGCCGAACTCACCGACGCCGACCTGCTGGTCAACTGGCTCCGCATCAAGAAGTCCGACCGCGAACTTCAGTACATGGAGGAGGCCGCGCGCATCTCCGAGGCCGCGATGCGGGCGGGCCTTGACGCCATCGAGGAGGGCGTCCCGGAGTCCGAGGCGGCCGCCGCCATCTACGAGACGCTGGTGGGCGGCACCGACGAGTTCGGCGGCGACTACCCCTCCATCGTGCCGCTGATGCCTTCGGGCGACCATACGGGTACGCCCCACCTGACGTGGACCGACCGCCCGTTCCGCGACGGCGACCCCGTCATCATCGAACTCTCGGGGTGTCGCAACCGCTACCACTCGCCGATGGCCCGGACGACGTTCGTGGGCGACCCGCCCGAGGAGATACAGGAGACGGCCAACATCGTGGTCGAGGGGCTGAACGCCGCCCTCGACGCGGCCGAACCCGGCGTGACCGCCGAACGCGTCGAGGAGGCGTGGCGCGAGACCATCGCGCAGTACGGCGTCGAGAAGGCCGACCGCATCGGCTACTCGATGGGGCTGGGCTACCCCCCGGACTGGGGCGAGCACACCGCGTCCATCCGGCCCGGCGACGAGACGGTGCTGGAGGAGGACATGACGTTCCACATGATTCCGGGCCTGTGGTTCGACGACTTCGGCGTCGAGATAAGCGAGACGTTCAAGGTCACCTCGGGCGGCGCGGAGACGTTGGCCGAGTTCCCGCGAGAACTGTTCACGACGTGAGAGGCGCGTCCCTTCGGCCTCAGCCCGAGGGCGCGAGGACCTGATTCTCCAACTCCTCGCCGTCGTCGAGGCGGCGGATGTTCTCGGCCACGATGTCGGCGAGTCGGTCCCAGTGTTTCGGCGTGTGCCCGCCGGTGTGAGGTGTGATGAGACAGTTCTCCAGTCGCCACAGGTCGTGGTCCGCCGGGAGGGGTTCGGGGTCGGTCACGTCGAGGGCCGCCCCGCGTATCTTCTCCAGTTGGAGGGCGTCGAGGAGGGCGTCGGTGTCCACGATGGCCCCGCGCGCGGCGTTGACCACGACGGCGTTCGGCGGGAGGGTGGCGAACGCCGCCTCGTCCACGAGTCCGCGCGTGGTGTCGGTGAGCGGACACGCGATGGCGAGGTAGTCGGTTCGCGCGAGGGCGTCGTGGAACGCGTCCTCGTCGAACCCGATGACCTCGTCGGTGGGGCCGCCCTTCTCGGGCGTGTAGCGCACGCCGATAGTGTCCACCTCGAACCCCTGCATCCGCTGTGCCAGTTCCTGCCCGATGGAGCCGAGACCCACGATGGTCACCGTGCTTCCGGTGAACTCGTGGGACTGGAAGTGCCGCCACTCGTGGTTGCCCTTCCGCCGCCACGCCTCGTGGAGGTTGCGCGCGAACACGAGCATGTTGCCGAGGGTCTGTTCGGCGATGCCGGGGGCGTGGATGCCGCCGGCGTTCGTGACCGCCACGCCCGCCGCTTCGAGGGCGTCCATCGGCAGGTGCTCGGTGCCGGCGAACGCGCACGCGAACAGTTCGAGACGGTCGGCCCCCGAGAGCAAGTCCTCGTCGACGCCGACGCCCGTGACCACGCGGGCGTCCGCCGCGAGTTCTCGCTCCTCGCGCGGTGTGCGCGCGAGGCGCACGTCTGCGTCGGGCAGTCGCTCCCGAATTTTCTCGGCGTACGGTTCCATCGCGAGTCCCTCCGTCCCCTCGCGGAGGACGACGACGTCCGGTTTGGTGTCAGGCATGGGTGTATGTGTGTCGTACCGGCCGCGTGAGCGGTCCGTGTCCGCGGCAACGTCACCCGCGCTCTTATCCTTTTGTGTACTCGCCATCAACGAAAGTTGTGTACAATTAAGTGGGAGGCCACCGTACGCGTGGTACATGACACCGCCTATCGCGGACAGGCTGTCGGAGGTGCGCCGCGGATTCCACCGCCACCCGGAACCCGCGTGGCGCGAGTTCTACACGACGGCCCGTCTGGTCGAGGAACTGCGGGCCATCGGCGTCGACGAACTCGCCGTCGGGCGGGAGGCGTACGACCCCGACGACCGGATGGCCGTCCCCGACGACGACGAACTCGAACCGTGGCTGACGCGGGCGCGGGAGAGGGGGGCCGACCCCGACGTGCTCTCGCTGATGGAGGGCGGCAACACGGGCGCCGTCGCCGTCCTCCGGAAGGGGGACGGCCCGTCGGTGGGCGTCCGCGTGGACATCGACGGCCTGTTCATCGAGGAGTCGGACGACCCCGAACACCTCCCCGCCGCCGAGGGGTTCCGCTCCGAGTACGACGGGACGATGCACGCGTGCGCCCACGACGCCCACGTCACCATCGGCCTCGGGGTGCTGGAGGCCGTCAAGGAGAGCGACTTCGAGGGCACGCTCACCGTCTTCTTCCAACCCGCCGAGGAGGAGGCGGGCGGCGGCAAACCCATGGCCGAGAGCGAGTACGCCGAGGGACTCGACTACCTGCTCGCGGTCCACCTCGGCCTCGGCCACCCCTCCGGCGAGGTGGTGGCGGGCGTCGAGCGTCCGCTGGCGATGAGCCACGTGACCGCCGAGTTCGAGGGCACGTCCGCCCACGCGGGCGAGGCGCCGAACGAGGGCGCGAACGCGATGCAGGCGATGGCGACGGCGATACAGAACGTCTACGGCATCCCGCGCCACTCCGACGGCATGACCCGCGTGAACGTCGGGAAGGCCGACGCGGGCACTGCGAGTAACATCATCGCCGAACGCGCCAAGATATGGGGCGAGGTGCGCGGCGAGACCACGCCGCTCCGGGAGTACGTCAAGACGGAGTTCGAGCGCACGGTGTACGCCGCCGCCGAGATGCACGACTGCGACGCGAGTTTCCGCGTCGTGAGCGAGTCGCCGCGCGCGGACTCCGACCCCGCGATGATGGACCTCGTCTCGGACGTGGCGACGGGCGTGTCGGGCGTCGAGCGAGTGGTCGAACGTGCCGACTTCGGCGCGAGCGAGGACGCCACCTTCCTGATGCAGCGAGTGCAGGAGGCCGGCGGGCGGGCGTCGTACCTCATCGTCGGTACCGACCACCCCACCAGCCACCACACGCCCACGTTCGACGTCGACGAGGACAGCATCGGCGTCGCGGTGGACGTGCTGACCGGGACGGTGGAGCGACTGGGGCGACGGGGGCGGTGAGCGTCGGATGTCGGAGTCGGACTCCGAGTCGGAGGTTCCGCGCGCCGACGAGGTGGTGACCGCCGCCGACGTGGCCGCCGCCCGCGACCGAATCGGCGACGTCGTCCACCGCACGCCGCTCGACCGCTCGACCACGTTCGCGGAGTGGTCTGGCGCGGCCTCCGTGGGCCTCAAACTGGAGAACGTCCAGCGCACGGGGTCGTTCAAGATACGCGGGGCGTACAACACGATGGCCCAACTCCCGCCGGAGCGGCGCGAACGCGGCGTCGTCGCCTCCAGCGCCGGCAACCACGCGCAGGGCGTGGCGCTGGCCGCGGAGCTTCTGGGAATCGACGCCACCATCGTCGTGCCCGAGATAACGCCCGCCGCCAAGATAGAGGCCACCCGCGGCTACGGCGCGGAGGTGGTCGTCGAGGGGCGGATGTACGAGCGGTCGTACGAGTACGCCCTCGAACTCGCCGAGGAGCGGGGGCTGACGTTCGTCCACCCGTTCAACGACGAGGGCGTCATCGCCGGGCAGGGGACGGTCGGCCTCGAACTCGCGGAGCAGTACCCCGAACTCGACACCGTCCTCGTGTCCATCGGCGGTGGCGGCCTCATCTCGGGCGTCGCCACCGCGTTGAAGGCGCGCGACCCGGACGTGCGCGTGGTGGGCGTCCAACCCGAGGGCGCGGCCCACGCGCCGCCGTCGCTCCGGAAGGGCGAGATACACCGCCTCTCGGAGGTCGACACGGTGGCGGAGGGCATCGCCGACGCGCGCCTGCTGGAGAAGACGTTCGCGGTGGTGCGCGAACGCGTCGACGACGTGGTGACGGTGACCGACACCGAGATGGCCGAGGCGGTGGCGATGCTCGCCGAACGCGCCAAGACGGTGGCCGAGGCGGCGGGCGCGGCCCCCGTGGCGGCCCTGCTCTCCGGCGCGGCGGACGTCGAGGGGGAACACGTCGCCGCCGTGGTGTCGGGCGGCAACGCCAACCTCACGGAACACGCCGAACTCGCGGAGGCGGGCCTGCGCGCCCGCGGCCGGTACGCCACCCTCAGGGTGACCGTCGCCGACTGGCCCGGCGGCGTGGCCGACGTGACCGCCGCCGTCGAGGAGGCGGGCGCGGAACTCGACGGCCTCCGGCGCGAGCGAGCGACGGCGGACGCCGAGATGAACCGCCGCCCCCTCACGCTCGACGTGTCCGGGAGCGGCCCGGACCACCTCAGGCGCGTCGTCGCGGAACTCGACGCCCGCGAGGGCGTGGCCGTGGTGGCGGACGACTTGGTAGAGTAACGACGGGTCGACGCCGCCCTACGCGGCGTCGTAGACGGCTTCCCGCAGGATGCCCGCGCCCATCTCTATCTCGCGCTCCGTGACGTCCAGCGGCGGGAGGAGGCGGATGGAGTCCTCGCCGCAGCCGAGTGTGAGCATGCCGCGCTTGAGGGCGGCGTCCACGACGGCGTCCCGGCGCTCGCCCGAGTCGAACGAGACGGCGAGCATGAGACCCTTCCCGCGCACGTCGGTGACGTGGTCCGGAGCGCCGTCGCGGAGGAGTTCCTTCATCTGCTCGCCCCGGCGAGTGGCGTTCTCCAGCAGGTCGTACTCCTCGACGGCGCGGAGCGTCAGCGCGCCCTGCATCGTCGAGAGGACGTCGCCGCCGCCCCACGTCGACCCGAGGCGGTTCTGCTCGGAGGGGAACAGGTCGGAGCGCGATATCGTCGCGCCCACCCGGAGGCCCTTGGCCGACGCGATGACGTCGGGTTCGAGCGGGTAGTGGTCCACGGCCCACACCTCACCCGTGCGTCCCACGCCGCTCTGAATCTCGTCGACGACGACGGGGATGTCGTACTCGTCGGTGACGGCCGCCACCTCCCGCACGAACTCGCGGCTGGGGAAGTTGTAGCCGCCGACGCCCTGCACGGGTTCGAGGGCGACGAACGCTATCTCGGCGGGGTCGACGTGCCCGCCCTCGGGGTCGAGCATGTCGCGGAGTTGCGACCCGTCGTCGGTGAAGAAGCCGCACCCGCACCCCTCGCCGCAGTCGCGGTCGGAGCAGAACGGGAGCGTCTCGATGCCCGAGACCTTGGGGTACTTCCGGGTGTAGACGCTCCCGGAGTTGGTGATCGAGAGCGTCCCCAGCGTGCGGCCGTGGAAGCTCCCGCCGAACGAGACGCTGTACTTCGGCATCTCGGCGGCGTCGTAGGTTATCTTCATCGCGTTCTCCATCGCCTCGGCCCCGGAGTTCGAGAGGAACACCGTGTCCATGCCGTACCCGCTCGACAGCTCCGTGAGCAGTTCCGTCAGGTGGCCCGGGCCGGGGAACTCGGCGGACTCGGGCGTCTCGCCCGTGGCGAAGTACATGTCCTGCCCGGCTATCTTGAGCGGGTCGACCAGCGAGAACTCGCGCATCGGCCCGAGTATCTTCTCGTTGTTGTACCCGAGCGGCGCGGCCCCGATGTGACAGGTGAAGTCGAGGAGGACGTTGCCGTCCACGTCGGTCACGAACGGCCCGTCGGCCTCGGCGGTCACGTCCCACACGAAGTCGTGAGAGTGCTCGCTCGGGGCGGCGTACCGCCGGTCGTGTTCGACCCACTCCGCCGCCCGCGGTCCGGGCACGGAATCGACGTTCGGTTCGGCCGTGTCCCTATCCATACACAGTCAATGTGTACACCGTACATTAAAACTTGGTACTGTCGGGCGGAGAGAGGGTCCACCACCGGTCGGTCGGCGCGGCGAGGAGGGAGACGGGAGGCCCGGCGCGGGGCGGCGAAGGCGGCGGAGAGACGGAACTGCGAGACGGGAGACGGCCGACCGCGGGCGGACCGCATGAGTGCGGAGCGACGGTGGGTGGAGAAGAAGTCGGAGGACAAGAGGGCGGACGGCGGGAGAAAGCGCGGTGGCCGGGGTCGACCGTGGGCTACGAGGGCAGGTGCGCGCGGCGGCGGACCAACGCCACCGCTTCGGGGCGCGAGAACGCCACCACGGTTCCGGCGATGACGGCGATGGAGAGGCCGCCGACG
Organism: Haloferacaceae archaeon 50; assembly: GCA_046097085.1. Taxonomy (GTDB): domain Archaea; phylum Halobacteriota; class Halobacteria; order Halobacteriales; family Haloferacaceae. The sequence goes on from CP175567.1 coordinate 2,120,747, forward strand.
AGCGCGTTCACGAGATACCAGCCGAGGGCGACGCCGTACGTCTCGACGACCACCGGCGCGAGCACCATGGCCTCGCCCGTGAGACAGTCGAACAGGAGGTGAGAGCCGTAGCCGAGGGCGGCGACGCGCCACTGGCCGAGTGGCGCGAAGAGGGCGACGACCACCGCGGCCGCGAACAGCGAGTGGGTGATGCCGCGGTGGGCGAACAGCGGCGCGCTGGGTCCCCGGACGACGAACGTGAACAGAAACACGTCCGCGTCGGGCACGGCGGCGGCCAGCGCCGCGACGAGGTAGGGCACGGCGTCGTCGGTTCGGCGGACGAGCGCCACGAGCGCGACGCCGACGAGGATGTGGACGGAGTCGGCGACCATGTCGGGGTGGACTACGCGACGGAGCCTCAATTACTTCATGGCACACGTTGGAGTGTCTCGTACGCGGGACCGTCTCGCCGCCCGGCCGAAAGGGCCGTAGGCGACGCGGGCGAAACGCGGGGTATGGCCACGGGTCGCGCCTCCAAGGCCGAGTGTCTCGCCGGGTTCTCGAACACCATCGGGTGCGTGCCGAAGATGGGGCCGGACGCGTTCGTGAAGACGGACCGCTTCGAACCCTCCGAACGGGTGACGCGCGCCGACGCGGACCGGACGGTGTCGTCACGGGGCGAACTCCTCTCCGCCCTCGACGACGCCGGCCGGGGCGAGGTGGTGTGGGTCGAAGGCGAGATAGACATGGGCGACGCCGAGGACGTGCCCGTCGAGGGGGTTACGCTGGCGTCCGGCTACGGCCTGCCCGACGAACCGGCGGGCCGCCTCTACACCGACGAGAAGCCGGGTCCGATGCTCTCCGCGGAGGACGGCGCGCGCATCACCGGCCTGCGCGTCCACGGCGACGAGTTCGAGTACTTCGACCCGGCGGACCGCTACCCGGACGTGGACAAGCCCATCTACCGCGTCGGGGCGTCCACCGGGATATTCGTACGGGGAGACGGCGTCGAACTCGACAACCTCGAACTCTCGGGGTGGACCCACGCCGGCGCGGGCGTCCGCCGCGAGGGCCGCGCCGACACCAGCACGCACGTACACCACGTGGACGCGGTGGACAACCCCGCGGCGTCGCTGGGCTACGGCGTTGTGGTCGGCGAGGGTCGTCCGCTGGTAGAGCACTGCTACTTCGACAACAACCGCCACAGCGTCGCCGGGACGGGCGTCGAGAACTGCGGGTACGACGTGCGGTTCTGCGTCGTGGGGGACTACCACTCCAGCCACCCCATCGACATGCACGGCAAGAAGCGCGAGGGCCGCGATATCAAGATAGCCGGGGGACGCACGCGCATCGTCAACAACGTCGTGAAGTTCCGCGAGTCCCACCTCGACGGGACGCGCCTCCCGGCCGTCAAGTTCCGCGGGCGACCAGTCGAACGCTCCGCCGTGACCGAGAACTGGTTCTTCAACGAGAACGACAAGTGCGACAGCCGTGACCCCTCCTCCGCGGTGCTACAGGCGGCCGGGCCGCGCCACGAGTACGTCAACCTCGACGTGCGCGACAACGTCTACGGCGAGAAGTCGGGCCGGCGGTGACTGTCCGCCGGGCGGGCGGCCCCGCCCTCGACGCGGGCGGCGCGTCCCCCGCTCCCGTTCCGCCGCGATAAACTTTCAATTTCGGCGAGAATGAATTTATGGACGGGGTTCGAACGTCCGGCGAGGGATACCGCATGTCCGACGCCAGAACCGGCGACGACCGAGACGCGACCGACCCGTTCGACGCGGAGAGTTCCGACGACTACGGCGACGACACGAACGAGACCGTAGACGGGAGCCGCGAGAACGCGATGGGAGGATGGTTCGCCAGCACTGCCCTCCGGTGGACGCTGGCGGTCGTGGGGATCGTCCTCCTGCTGTTCGCGCTGGGGCAGGCGTTCGACACGCCGCTCCTCGGGTGGGTCGTCGACGCCGCCACCTCCGAGACGGGGCGGTGGCTGGTGCTCGCACTCGTGGCGCTCGGCCTCATCGCGCTGGCGGCGAACGGGCCGTGGGACAACTGGACCTGAGGCGGTACACGCCCCGGTCCGTCCGCGTCGGCGAGCAGCGGAAGTCGCACGTTACTTGCCGGTGAGGGCGCGAGAGGGACGCATGAACGTCCTCGACACGTTCGACACGGACCGCCCCGTCCTCGGCATGGTCCACCTCGACCCGCTTCCGGGCGCGCCGCGGTTCGACGGCGACCGGGAGACCGTCCGCGAGGCCGCCCTGCGCGACGCCCGCCGCCTCGAAGCCGGCGGCGTCGACGGCGTGGTGGTCGAGAACTTCGGCGACGCCCCCTTCTACCCCGACGACGTGCCGAAGCACGTCGTGGCGTCGATGACCGCGCACGTCGACGCGGTGTGCCGCGCGGTGGACGTGCCCGTGGGCGTGAACGTGCTCAGAAACGACGCGGACGCGGCCGTCTCCGTCGCCGCCGCGACCGGCGCGGCGTTCGTCCGGGTGAACGTCCACACCGGCGCGCGCGCCACCGACCAAGGGGTGGTAACCGGGCGCGCCCACGAGACGCTCCGCCTCCGCGAGCGACTCGACGCCGACGTGGCCGTGTTCGCGGACGTGGCCGTCAAACACTCCGCGCCGCTCGGGGGCGCAGGCGAGGAAGACCCCGCCGCCGACGCCGCGGAGGCGCTAGACCGTGGACTGGCCGACGCCGTGGTCGTCTCGGGGCCGTCGACCGGCGAGGCCGTCGACCGGTCGGACCTCGAAGCGGTCGCGCGCGTCTGCGGGCAACGGGACGCGCCCGTCTTCGTCGGGAGCGGCGTCACGCCGGGGACGGCCGCCGACCTCCTGTCCGTCGCGGACGGGGCCGTCGTGGGGACGGCGCTCAAGGAGGGCGGCGAGACGACGGCCCCGGTGAGCGAGGACCGGGTCCGAGACCTGCTCGCGACCGCCGACCGCTCCTGACAGGCCCGGTACTGTCGCCGCCACGCCGTTCGAAGGGCCCGTCCCGCCGACGTGGCCCGGAGTGCGAGTCGTTCTCTCGTCGCTCTCCCGTCGGACACGTCCGTTCCTCCCGCGGCTGTCGGTGCCGTGGAAGTCGATACCAGATGTCATGCTTAGGAGGAATAAAGACACAGGTCTTAATACATTCTAGTAATAAGACGGGGCGATGCCCTCACTGAGCATGGAACCGCTGACGTACGAGGGGATACCGTCGGAGCGGCGACCCAGCTTCCTCCAAGCGCTGGTTCCCGTGTTCGGCGTCGTCCTCTTCCTCGGCGTCGGCTCCGGCTACCTCAAACTGGCCCCGCACGGACCGCTGTTCTGGAGCATCGTGCTGACCGGCGCGGTAGGGAAGTACTGGCTCGGATACTCGTGGGACGACCTCTCCGACGGTATCGCGGACAGTCTACTGGTGGGGCTGCAGGCGATTCTCATCCTGTTCACCATCTACGCCCTCATCGCGACGTGGGTCAGTTCGGGGACCATCCCCGGGCTGATGTACTACGGGCTCTCGATACTGACGCCCGAGGTTTTCCTCCCGGTGACGGCGTTGCTCGCGATGGTCGTCGCGTTCTCCATCGGGTCGTCCTGGACGACGGCCGGCACTCTCGGCGTGGCCTTCGTCGGTATCGGCTCCGGCCTCGGCATCCCTGCGCCGATGACGGCCGGTGCCATCCTCTCCGGCGCATACGCGGGGGACAAGCAGTCGCCGCTCTCGGACACGACGAACCTCGCGGCCGCCGTGACCAACACCGACCTCTACGACCACATCCGGGCGATGCGCGGCGGGACCGTCCTGGCGTTCGGCCTCTCGGTCCTGCTCTACACGGGTCTCGGCCTGCGCGGCGGGGAGACGATTCCGACCGGCCGCGTCACCGAGATTCAGACCGCCCTCGCCAGCACCTACGACCTCTCGGTTTTGGTCTTCGTACCGCTGGTGGTCACCTTCGGACTGGCGCTGTACGGCGTCTCCGCCCTCCCGACGCTGGCCGCCGGCGTCTTCGCCGGCACCTTCACGACCATCCTCGTTCAGGGGCGCTCCTTCGTCGCCGCTTGGGAGGTCTTCCTCGACGGGACGGCTCCCGAGACGGGCGTGAAACTCGTGAACGACCTGCTGGCCAGCGGCGGGCTCTCCGGCTCCGCGTGGACCATCTCCGTCGTCGTCGCGGCGCTCGCACTCGGCGGTCTCCTCGAACGAACCGGCGTGCTCGCAGTGCTCGCTCACCACCTCGCGACGGCCATCCGGGGGCCACGGAGTCTGGTCGTCGGAACCGGCGTCTCGGCCGTCCTCGTCAACGCGTTCTCGGCCCAGCAGTACATGAGCATCGTCGTCCCGGGGCTCACTCTCCGGAATCTCTACGACGAGTACGGTCTGGACAGCGACGACCTCTCGCGGGCTATCGAGTCCGCCGGAACCCCGACGGGCCCTCTCTTCCCGTGGCACGCCGGCGCCGTCTACATGTCCGCCGTCTTGGGCGTCGAGACGCTCGCGTACGCCCCGTACTACTTCTTCGGGTACCTCTCGCCGCTGGTCCTGTTCGTCGCGGCGGTAGTCGGCGAACGGTACCGCAGTTCCGAGCGGACCGACGTGGCCGAATCGTCGGCCGTCGCGGACGCCGCGGACGACTGACGCGGCCGCCTCTCACGTCGGTACGCCCGGTCCGCTGACGGCGCCGGTGCGCTCGACCGCTCTCGGGGTCGCTCGACGAACGCGGAGAACGACCCTCCTCCGTCACCCGCCGAACTCCGCCTCGACCAGTTCGACCGCGTTCCGTATCGCCCCCACCGACCGGAGGTAGCCCGCGCCCACCGTGGTCTTGGCCGCCTTCGCCGCCGCGCCGGTCACCACCGTCGGCCCGAGTTGGGCCACGGCGGTGTCGCCGACGCTGACCGCCCACCCCGGTACGTCGTGGCGGTAGCGTTCGAGGCGGGGAGCGAACTCACCTGCGCCCTCGTCCTCGTCGTCCGCGCGGCCCACGAGGCGGACGAGGTTCTCCGCGGCGACCCGCGCCTGTCGAATCGCGGTGGCGGCGCTGGCGGGCACCGCCTCGCCGTCGGCGTCGACGACCCGCGCGGCGTCGCCCGCGACGAACGTCGCGTCGTCGAGTCGCAGGTCGCTCCGGACCACCGGGCGGTCATCGTCCATCGCCGCCTGTCCGGCGATGCCGCCGGTCCAGACGAACTGGTCGTACGGCACCTCGCCCGACTCCAGCACAACCGCCTCGTCGGTGGCGCGCGCCACCGTCGCGCCCGTCCGCACGTCGACGCCGTTCGCGTCGAGGGCGTCGCGCACCGCGCGCCGGAAGTTCGCGGGGAACGACGGGGCCACGTCGTCCTCCTGTTCCAACAGGACCACCGAGGCGTCGGGACACCCCCGCTCGTCCGCGAGAGCGGCGAGTTCGCCCGCCACCTGCACGCCGGAGAGGCCCGCGCCGCCGACGACGGCGGTGCCGTCCGACTCGCAGACTCGCCCGAACCCCTCGCGGACGCGGCGGGCGTGGTCGACCCGCTTCAGCGGCGTCGAGTGCTCGCGCACCCCCGGGAGGCCGTAGTAGGCGGTGCGCGCGCCGAGGCAGACGGCGGCGTAGTCGTAGGGGAGCGCCGACCCGTCGGCGAGTTCGACCCGCCGGGCCGCCCGGTCTATCCCGGCCACCCGCCCCCGGACCACCTCCGCGCGGTCGAACACGTCGGAGAGGGGGACCCGAATCACGTCGGCCACGTCGGGCCGCCGTATCACGCGGTGGACCTCGTGTTGGACGAGGTGGGCGTCGTCCTCGTCGACGACGGTGATAGCGGCCGCCGTCGGCAGGCGGTCTGCGAGGGCACGCGCGAGGGTCACTCCCGCGTAGCCGGCGCCGAGTACGAGCACTCGCATGGCGGACTCGACGGCCCGCGCGCGGAAATAAGTGTCAGAACAGGGCCTCGGACGACGACCGGACGCGGGCGGGGCCGCCCACCTCCCACACCGTGGTGTCGACGCCGCAGTCGGCCACCGTCTCCTCGACGTCGTCCACGTGGTCGGCGGTGGTGTTGACGTAGACGGACGCGCCGGTGTCGACCGAGAAGTAGACGGGCACGCCCGTCTCCCGGAGTTCGCGCACGGCGTTGAATATCTCGATGGTGCGGGGTTGCCAGTACACCCACCCGGCCGGGCCGGTCATGGTGGTGGCCGCCAGCGACAGCGAGTCGTGTTCGGCGAGTTCGAACGCGCGGTGGAAGTCGGCCTCGCGGAGGGCGTCGCGCATCTCGGCCATCTGACCGTGGATGTGGGCCATCCGTGCGTCGAACATGTGGCTCTCCGCTGCCTCCTCGTGGGCGGCCTCCGTCTCCTTGTAGGCGGGGACGAGGCCGCCCACGATGCGGAGGTCCTCCTCCAGTTCCGTCTCGATGCGGTGCGAGCGGCAGTCCTCGTCGTTGAGGCCGGCGTCGAGTTGGGAGAACGCGCCCGTGACCGCCCGCGCGGCCGACGACGACCCGTAGCGCGCGACGGCCGATATCTCGGGCTTCGACAGGTCGAGTCCCGCCGCCTCGACGAGTGCGACCGCCGCGGCCGCGAACCCCGACGACGACGACCCGAACCCAACGTTCGAGGGGAAACTGTTCTCGCTCTCCAGTCGGACCGGGTGGTCCACGTCCGCGAGTTCGCGCACCCGGTCGACCACGGCGTCGATACGCTCCGCGCCGCGCCCCTCGACCGTCTCGCCGTCCACCACGTACGTGTCCTCGGCGGCGTCCGGTCGGAACTCGACCGTCGTGGTCGTGTTGCTCGGCGCGGTGCAGACGCTGATACTGTCGTGGTACGGGAGCCTGCGCTCCGGGTCGCGCATCCCGTGGTACTTCACGAGGCCCTGAATCGGGTGTGCCGTGGCGGTGGCTTTCATGGTCCTACGCGGGAGTACCGTCGGGTTAAACGTCCCGACTCCCGACGCCGCCCGCGGCCGGGCGCACCCCCGACTCTCACGCGGCCGTGACTCTCCCGCCGAACGTGATACTAGTTAGGTAATTGTCAAATTATATGGTGGCGGATTCCGAACGGGGAGACGAGTCCGCTCCTCTGTCGGAGGCGCGAACTCCCGGAACGCCCGTGACTGACCGTCTCCTACCGACGAAACTGGGTTCGGCTCCGACGGCGGAAGCCTGTTGGAGAAAACTACAACAGCTTATATACCACCGGTCCAAACGTAAGAGAGAACGCGAACGCCGGGTCCCCGTCCGGTGGAGTCGGACAGCGACTGCTACGGCCCGGGCGACCGTTCGACCGAACTAACGATGACACGCAAGGCACTGACGGTCCTCCTGATACTCGGACTGCTCGTCTCGCCGACGGCGGTGGCCGGGATAAACGACGTCGACGACCCGCGAATCGTGACGTACGTCCCGAGCGACACGCTCACGCCCGGACAGACGAACCGACTCACGGTGCTCCTCCAGAACGTTCCGGAGGACGCCGACGACTACGTCTACACGGCGAAGGACACCCGCGTGACGGTGAAATCCGGCGACACGCCGTTCACGGTGCTGTCGGGTACGCAGGTCGTCGGTCCGCTCGGAAACAGGAGCATGGCCAACGTCTCCGCGCAGGTTCGCGTCCCCGAGGGGACCCCCGCCGGGACGTACAAGATACCGCTCCGTCTCGAGTACCACTTCAACGACGCGGGCGACCCCTTCGAGGAGGAGGTCACAGAGACGGTCTACGCCACCGTCCGCGTCGAGGAACGACCGCGGTTCGTCGTCAACGAGACGAGTTCAGACGTCGGCGTGGGTGGCACCGGAACGATATCCGTCACCATGACCAACGTGGGCGAGGAGAACGCCTCGAACGCCGCGGTGAACCTCCAGTCGGGCGTCCCCGACATCACGTTCAACGGGGCGCAGTCGACGAAACGCTTCGTCGGGAGCTGGGACGCTGGCGAGACCAAGACGATAGAGTACGAGGCACGCGTGCGCTCGTCGGCCGAGTCGCGGAGCTACGCCTTCAGCGCCGCCGTCTCCTACGAGGACGAGGAGGGCCAACCGGGGCAGTCCTCGGACCTCACCGTCGGCGTCCGACCGACGCCCGACGGCTCGTTCGGGATACGGAACGTCCAGAGCACCCTCCGGGTCGGCGACGAGGGGACCGTCTCGGGCACCATCGTGAACGGCGGCGAGGTGCCGCTCCGCAACGCAGTGTTGCTGTTCGGCAACACGAGTCCGACCGTCACGCCCATCGAGACGGAGTACGCCGTCGGGACCGTCCGACCCGGCGAGCGGGCCAACTTCACGTTCGACGTGGAGGTGTCGAGCGACGCCGAGCCCGGCCCGCGCCAGTTCGACATGCGCCTGCGCTACCGCAACGCCGGCGACGACCTGATAACCAGCGGCCAGAAGGACGTGCGGGTACAGGTCGGGAAGGACACGCCCGAGTTCGACGTACAGCCGGTCAACGCGACGCTCTCGGCCGGCGGCAACGGGGAACTCGAGCTACAGATAACCAACAACCGCGACCAGCCGCTGTCGGACATCTCCGCCAAGGTGTACGCCGAGTCGCCTCTCACCGCGAGCGACTCCGAGGCGTTCGTCGACCGCCTCGGTCCCGGCGAGACGGCGAACCTCACGTTCGGCGTGAGCGCCGGGGGCGAGGCCCTCGAGAAGACCTACCCGCTGAAGGTCGACTTCCAGTACGACAACGCCGAGGGCGAGACCCGCATCTCCGACACGTATCAGGTTCCGGTGCAGGTCGACACCGGGAACGGGGGGTCGCTCCCGCTCCCGCTCATCGTCGCCGCAGTCGTCCTGTTGGGACTCGTAGTCGGCGGGTACCTCTACACGAGACGGGAGTAGAATGGATTATCAGCGCGCCATCGACTGGGTCGACGACCACATCGTCTACCAGCCGACGCGGGTCATGCTCGCGTTCCTCGTAGTGACGGGCATCTTCACCGTGGGGCTGGGCAACATCTCGACCGAGTCGGGGACCCAGCAGTTCGCCGAGGACATCCCGGCCCAGCAGGCGTTCGAACGCGTCCAAGACGAGTTCGGGTCGTCGTTCACGGCCGACACCGGCAGCACACAGCTCATCCAGCGGAACCAGAACGTGCTGTCGAAGAAGTCGATGATACGGATGCTGGAGGCCCAGAAGCGACTGGAGGCCCGAGAGGACCTGTACGTCACGTCGACGTCGAGCGCCGCCAGCATCGTGGCCCGGCAGTTGGACCCGACGGCGACGACGCCCGAGCGGCAGATAGTGGCGCTCGAACGCGCGACGCCGACCGAGATAGACCGGGCCGTGCGGCGCGCGGCCGACAACCCCGGCTTCACGGGCACGCTGAGCAACGACTTCAACCGGCGGTCGGCGTCCGCGTCGGCCACCATCGGCGTGGTGACCCACGAACTCCCGGCCGGCCTCTCCTCGTCGTCGGCCGGGCAGGGCGGGTCGAGTCCGCTGACGCCGATACAGCTCCGCGCCCAGCGCATCGTGGGGACCGTCGGCGGCGACATCACGGTGTTCGGGAGCGGCCTCGTCTCACAGGAGTTCTCCACGGTCATCGGCGACTCGCTGCTCATCGTGACGCCCGCGGCCGTGCTGTTCATCGTCCTGTTCCTCATCGTCGCGTACCGCGACCTCATCGACCTGCTGCTCGGGACGTTCGCGCTCGTGATGGCCGTCATCTGGACGTTCGGCTTCCTCGGCCTCGCGGGCATCCCGTTCAGCCAGATGATGATAGCGGTGCCGCCGCTCCTGCTCGCGGTGGGCATCGACTTCGGCATCCACGCCGTCAACCGCTACCGCGAGGACCGCGCCGAGGGCCACAGCATCGACGAGGCGATGCGCCTCGCCACGGACCAACTGCTGGTGGCCTTCTTCATCGTGACCGGCACCACGGTCATCGGCTTCCTCGCCAACCTCGCGTCGGACCTCGCGCCCATCCGCGACTTCGGGATAGTGGCGGCCGTCGGCATCACGTTCACCTTCCTCATCTTCGGGGTGTTCCTCCCCGCGGCGAAGGTGTGGATAGACCGCCGGCGCGAGTCGTTCCCCATCCCCACGTTCAGTCAGGCACCGCTGGGGGCCGAGGGGTCGGCGCTGAGCGAGGCGCTGAGCGTCGGCGTCGGCATCGCGCGGCGCGCGCCGGCCGTCTTCCTCGTGGTGATGCTCCTCGCCAGCGCCGGCGCGGGGGCGTACGCCACGGGCGTGGACACCTCGTTCGCGCAGGAGGACTTCCTGCCGCCCTCCGACACGCCCGACTACCTCGAAGCGCTCCCCGAACCGTTCGCGCCGGCCGACTACCGAGTGTCGAGCACGCTCGACTTCCTCGAACGCAAGTTCGAGACCACGCAGGGGGGGAGCGCGACGATATACGTCGAAGGCAGGATGGTGAGAGACACCGCGCTGGAGCAGATATATCAGGCGGGCGAGGACCCGCCGTCGTCGTTCGTGAGCCAGAACCGGCGCGCGGAGTCGTCGAGCATCGTGACCGTCATCCAGTCGCGCGCCGAGAGCGACCCCGAGTTCCGGCGGTTGGTCCAGCGCAACGACCGGAACGGCAACGGCGTCCCCGACGACAACCTGCGCGAGATATACGACTACCTGCTCCACTCCTCGTCCCGGTCGGCGGCGCTCGAGTACCTCTCCGAGGACTACCGGAGCGCGCAGGTGGTCTACACCGTCTCGGCCGACGCCTCGAACAGCGAGGTAACCGAGGACGCCCGGATGGTGGCCGAGAACCGCTTCCGTGGAAATCTTGAAGCGACCGCGACCGGTAGCACCATCGTGTTCCAAGCGGTGTCCGGTCTCATCTTCCAGTCGGCCATCACCAGCCTCGCCATCGCCCTCGCGGGAACCGTCGTGTTCCTGCTGATAGTGTATCAGGTGCTGGAGGGGCGGTGGTCGCTCGGCGTCGCCAACGTCATCCCCATCGTGGTGGCCGTCGCGGGCGTGGCCGGCACGATGCGCGCGCTCGGCATCTCGTTCAACGCCTTCACCGCGACCATCCTCTCGCTCACCATCGGCCTCGGCATCGACTACTCGGTCCACGTGGTCCACCGGTTCATCGACGAGCGGATGGAACACGACCTATACACCGCGCTCGAGCGGACGGTGCGCGGGACGGGCGGTGCGCTGGCGGGCAGCATGCTCACCACCGCGTTCGGCATCGGCGTGCTCGTGCTCGCCATCCTGTCGATACTCGGCCAGTTCGGCCTTCTGACCGCCATGTCCATCGTGTACTCCTTCTTCGCGTCGCTGCTCGTCCTGCCCTCGGCGCTCGTAATCTGGGACCGCGCCGTCGGCAACGACCCCGACGTGCCGCTGGGGGCAGCGGCGCGCGACGGGGGGCCGGGAGTCGCCGGCGACGCACCCTCCGACGGGGGTGACCCGCTGGCATGAGCGACGCCGGATTCGACGAGGACGACGCGGTGAACGCGCTCGAACGCCTCGGCCTCTCGAACTACGAGGCGCGCGTGTTCGTCGCCCTCCAGCGACTCGGCGTCGGCACGGCGAAGGAGATACACGAGGTGGCCGACGTGCCCCGGTCGCAGGTGTACGGCGCGGCCGAGTCGCTCGAAGGCCACGGCCTCGTGGAGCTACAGCAGTCCACGCCCAAGCGCTACCGCCCCGTGAGTTTGGAGGCCGCCAAGCGCCGCCTCACCCAGCGCATCGAACGCGAGCGGGAACAGGCGTTCGACTATCTGGAGTCCGTCCGGCGCGAGAGCGGGCGGCGCGAGTCGCGCGACGACGTGTGGACGGTCCGGGGGCGCGAACCCGTCACGAACCGCGTGGCCGAACTCATCTCCGAGGCGGAGTCGGAGGTGCTGTTCGGCGCGCACACGACCGACCTCGTGACCGACGACATCTACGACGCGATGGCAGAACGGACCGCGGCGGGCGTCGACGCGACCGTGTTCTCGGAGAACCCGGCCGTGCGAGAGCGCTTCGCGGACGTGGCGCAGGTGGTCGCCCCGCCCGAGAACGTCCCCAAGGTTCCGGGCCGGTTCCTCCGGGTGGACGACCGCGCCATCCTGCTGTCGGTGCTGTCGGAGTCGTCGGACGCCGACGAGTCCGCCATCTGGAGCGCCGACTCCGCAATCGCGGACGTGCTGATAGAGATAGTCCGGGGGAACATCGAAACCTTCGCCGACGAGTGACCGGCACGGGACGGGCCGAGACGCCCCGACGCCACCGCGGGCGGCCGACGCTCACCCCGCCGACGCGGCCCTCCTCCGTCCGGTCGACGCCGCCCGCCCCCGCTGACCCTCTCCTCCCCGCCGACGCGGCCCTCCCTCGCCCGTCTCGCGTCCCGCCGTTTCCCGCGCTGTGCCGGTCGGGGCGGACCTTCAAGTGGGTCCGCGGAGAATCCGAGCGACGATGTACGACGACATCCTCGTGCCCACCGACGGGAGCGGCGGGACGGACGAGACGCTCCGCCACGCCGCCGACCTCGCGGAGCGCCACGACGCCACCCTCCACGCGCTCTACGTGGTGGACAAGCGGGTCTACTTCGCCGCCGGCGACGACAACCGCGCGGACATCGAAGAGCGACTCAGACGGGAAGGCGAAGAGGCCGTCGCCGCCGTCCGCGAGAGCGTCGAGGACGAGGGTCTGCGCGTCGAGACGAACGTCCGCGAGGGCTACCCCGACCGCGACATCGTGGAGTTCGCCGACGAGATCGACGCGGACGTAATCGTCATCGGCACCCACGGGCGGACCGGCCGGGACCGACTCGCCCACCTCGGGAGCGTGACCGAACGCGTCGTCGAGAACGCCCACCGGCCGGTGTTCGTCGTCCACATCGGCGACGACGAGTAGCGAACGCACCCGCCGGGACGCGGCGTCGCTTCGCCCTCAGAGGCGCGCGCCCACGTCGAACGCCCTGACGGCCGCCCACGTCGTCGTCACGATGCCGACCACGAACCCGCCGAGCGACGCGAACAGCGGCACGGGGTCGAGCGTGGGACCGCCGAGGAACGGGCCGCGGACGACGAGATAGCCGGTGCCGAGCGTGACCGCCGCGCCGACGAGGCTCACCGCGAGGAAGAGCGCCGTCACGACACCCACGCGGGCGCGCCCGTCGCAAACGAGACGCCGGTGCATACCCTCCGAGGGACGCCCCCCGACTTGAGCGTTCGCCTCCAATCGGCCGATTCGAGGCGACTCGGGGTCCCGTGCCGACGCCGCCCGCGCCGGGGTGATACCGTCGTGCGGCCGGAGAGCGGCCATCACGCGGCCGTCGCGGCGGTCAGCGCCGGACGCGGAAGCCGTCCTCGCCCCGCGGGTCCTCGTACTCGGCGGACACGTCCTCGACGCTCGCGGCCGGACTCCCGGTGTGACACCACTCGACCATCTCCTCGACCGCCTCCTCGGGGCCCTCGAACACGGCCTCGACGCGGCCGTCGTCGAGGTTGCGGACCCAGCCGTCGACGCCGCGTTCGGTCGCGGCGTCGCGGGTGCTTGCGCGGTAGTAGACGCCCTGTACCGTGCCGGTGACGTACACGTGCGCGCGGACGCGGTCCGCACCGTCGTCCGCCGAGCCTGCGTCTGCCATGCGCGAGCGTTCGGCCTCCGACGGGAAAAATGCCGCCGACCGCGTCCCCGCGGACATAAGTATCGCCGACCGAAGAACCGTACATGGACCTGTTCGGAACGGCCGGAATCCGCGGGAACGCGGCGACGCGCGTCACGCCGGAACTCGCCCTCCGCGTCGGGCGCGCCGCAGGGCTGGAGGCGGCGGCGGACGGCGACCGGGAGTTCGTCCTCGGCCGGGACGGCCGGACGACGGGTGCGGGCCTCGCGGGCGCGGTGGAGGCCGGCCTCGCCTCCGCCGGCGCGGACGTGCGGCGCGTGGGCGTCGTGCCGACCCCGGCGCTGGCGTTCGCCTCCCGGGGGCGACGGGGCGTGATGCTCACCGCGTCGCACAACCCTCCGCAGGACAACGGCCTCAAACTGTTCCACGACGGCGTGGAGTACGACGCGACCCGAGAGCGCGCGGTGGAGGACCGGGTCGACGCCGACCCCGACCCCGCGGCGTGGGACGCGTGGGGGGGCACGGAACGGGTGGACGTCCTCCCGACGTACGTCGAGCGTGTGGCGGCGTACGCCCGCGGCCTCGGCGCGTCGCTCGACGGCCTCCCCGTCGCCGTGGACTGCGGCAACGGCGTCGGCAGCGTCGCCACGCCGCAGATGCTCCGCGCCCTCGGCGCACGCGTGGTCGCCCTGGACGCCAACGTGGACGGTCACTTCCCCGCGCGGGAGAGCAAGCCCACGCCCGAGTCGCTGGCGGGACTCCGGGAGTTCGTGGCCGACGGCGAGTTCGCGTTCGGCGTGGGCCACGACGGCGACGCCGACCGGGTGGTGGTGGTGGACGGCGACGGCGAGGTGGTCCACGAGGACACCGTGGTGGCCGTGTTGGCCGAGCACTACGTCCGCGAGAGCGACGGCGACGACCCCGTCGTCGTGACGACGCCCAACGCCTCGGCGCGCATCGACGAACGCGTGCGCGAGGCCGGCGGTCGGGTCGAACGCGTCCGCCTCGGCGCCCTCCACGAGGGCATCGCCGCCGCGCGCGAGGCGGGCGGCGACGTGGCGTTCGCGGCCGAACCGTGGAAGCACATCCACCCCGACTTCGGCGGGTGGATAGACGGCGTGGCGTCGGTCGCGGTCGTGGCCCGCCTCGTCGCGGCCGAGGTGGCTCCCGACGCCCGCGCCGGCCCCGAGAGCACCGCGGGACTCGACGCCCTGCGCGAACCGGTCACCGAGCGCCCGTACCGGAAGGTGAGCGTGGAGTGCCCCGACGACGCCAAGGCGGCGGCGATGCGGACGCTGGAGTCGTCGCTCCCCGAACGATTCCCGGACGCCGCCGTCGACACCGAGTACGGCGTGCGCGTTGAACGCCCCGACGGGTCGTGGGTGCTCGTGCGCCCCTCGGGCACCGAACCCTACGTCCGCGTGTACGCCGAGAGCGACGACGTGGACGAACTCGTGGCGACGGCGACGGATGCGGTCGAGGTCGCGGTGGACGACGCGACCTGACCTGACCGACTCGAACTGGACCTGGACCTCGAACGTCCGTCGAGACCCGCCCGCGACCGTCAGCGGGGAGACAGTCCGACGCCGTCGGCGAGGAGTTCGTGGGACCTGAGCGCGTCGTCGTGGTCGGCGACGACGTGCTGTATCATCACCTCGTCGACGCCGACGCGGTCGGCGAGTTGCTCCAGCAGGCCGGAGAGCGTCTCGGGGCTCCCGGATATCGCCCGCGGCCACTCGTCGGCGTCGAGCGTGGCGGGCGTCGGGTCGGGGACGCCGCCGAGTTCGTCGATAGCCTCCTCGACCGACGGCGCGGTGCCGACGACGCCGCGTTGCATCCGCTTGTACGACGCCTCGGCCGTCGCGCGTAGCCGTGCCGCCTCCTCGTCGGTGTCGGCCGCGACAGCGTTCACGGCTATCGTCCCCCGCGGCTCGTCGACACCGCCGGCCAGCCCCGCCCGTCGGAACTGCTCGCGGTACTCCTCGAACGCGTGGACGGCGAACTGCGGGCGGATGAACGCCGCGAAGCAGTACCGTAACCCGAGTTTGCCCGCGATGGCCGCGCTCGACGGACTCGACCCCAACACCCACGGGACCGGAGCGTCCCGCCCCGAGCGCGGGATTTCGAGGTCGGCGTAGGCGTGACCGTCGGGGAACTCGTCGTAGAGGTGGTTGACGACGGCCTCTATCTTCTCGGCGTGGTCCTCGTCGGGGTTCTCGACGTGGCGCTCGGTCCCGAGGGCTCGGTCCGCGGCCGGCGACCCGTTCGCCCGACCGAGGCCCGCGTCGATACGACCGGGGGCGAGGGCGTCCAGCGCGCCGAACGCCTCTGCGACCTTGAAGGGGCTGTAGTGGTTGAGCAACACGGCGCCCGACCCGAGCCGGATGGAGTCGGTCTCGGCGGCGAGATGTCCGAGCAGCACCTCCGGCGTCGTGCCCGCGATGGTGTCGGCCATCCCGTGGTGTTCCGCCACCCAGAACCGGGAGTAGCCGAGGCGCTCGGCCTGCCGAGCGGCCTCGACGGTGTTCGCGTAGGCGTCTGCCGCGGTGCCGTCGTCGGGGACCGGAGAGAGGTCGACGACAGAGAGTTCCATGTACGTCGGCACTCGGGGACTACGGGAGAAAACGGTTGGGCTAGCAGCGGTTCTCTCGCTCTCGTACGGGGCGTCCGTCGCTCCCCGAGGCCGCCTCGGACCCGCCGTTCGGGCCACCGCGGACCCGGCCTCGCGGCGTCGGTTCGGTGGGGCCTACCCCCACACCAGCGAGTCCGCGGCGTCGCCCAGCGTCCCGGGGCCGTCCGGCACGCGGACGCGTCCGTCCTCGACGGGCACGGGATCGTCCATCACGTCGCCAGCCAGTCGCCCCGCGGTGGCGAGGCCGCAGGGGGAGACGTCGGGCACCGCGGCCGCGACGTGGACCGCCGCCGCGCGCGCCACCGCGGCGTCGACGGTGGTGGTGACGACGGGGTCGACGCCCGCCTCCCTCGCGCGGGCGGCGGCCCGCACGGCCCGGTCGGGGCCGCCGAGCGCCATGGGTTTGAGCACCGCCGCGTCGGCTGCCCCCGTGTCGAGCACCTCTTCGAGCGACCGGGCGGCGACCGACTCGTCGACGGCGACGGGGACCCCCCGACCCCGAAGGTCGGCGAGGCCGGTCAGGTCGTCGGCCGGGAGCGGTTGTTCGAGGTACGCGAGGTCGAGCGGCGCGAACGCCTCGACGGCGCGCGCGGCCGTCTCGCGGTCCCACGCGCCGTTGGCGTCGGCCCGGAGGGTCACGCCGTCGCCGACGGCCTCCCGGACCGCCCGGAGGCGCGCCTCGTCGGCCGACAGGTCGCGCGCGCCCACCTTGACCTTGATGCAGTCGAACCCGGCGTCGACCGCCTTGCGCGCGGCCGCGACCGTCTCCTCCCGCGGGGCGTCGCCGACGGTGGCGTTGACGGGCACCGCGTCGGCGGTCGCTCCGTCGCCGTAGCCGAGGTGGCGCGCGAGGGGGACGCCCGCCACCCGCGCCCGCGCGTCGGCGACGGCGAGGGCGAGGCCGTGGCGCGCCGCGGGGGCGTCCCGGGCCGCGGCCACCGCCTCGTCGGGGCTCCGGGCGTCACGGGCAGCCCCGAGCGCCGAGCGACACTCGTCGTACGACTCGGTCCACCCGTCGAGCGGCGTCGCCTCGCCGACGCCGCGCACGCCGCCGGCGCGCGAGGAGTCGTCTTCGACGCCGACGAGGAACCCCTCTCGGCGCGCAATCTCGCCGCGCGCGGTGCGCAGCGACGACGACAGGTCGACCGCGAAGGGGATGAATCGGAGGTTCATGGTGGTATCACGCGAGCATGCCGAGTGCGAACAGGGTCGAAAACGCCGCGAGCAGTTTGCCGGCGCGTTCCAGCGCGGGGTTGAGCGCCGCGCCCGACGTCTCGGTCAGGACCGTCCGCGTCAGCAGACCGGCGTAGGGGAGCGTCAGGAGGGGCGCGAGGACGGCGGGCCCGAACCGGCCCGAGACGTACAGCCACGTCGGGACGGCGTAGGCCAGAGCGAGCATCGCCACGAACTGGACGCGGCTGAAGCCGTAGCCGAACCGGACCGCGAGCGTCCGCTTGCCCGTCTGCGCGTCCTCCTCCTTGTCCCGGACGTTGTTCACGACGAGGATGTCCGTCGAGAGCGCCGCCACCGCGAGGCTGGCGACGACGGCCACGCCCGGCACCGTGTTCGGCGGGACGCCGAGGGGGAAGGGCCCGGCCAGCACCGACGCCGCCTGCACGTAGTAGGTGCCCGTGACCGCCACGACGCCGAAGAACACGAACACGAAGACGTCTCCGAGGCCGTGGTAGCCCAGCGGGTAGGGGCCGCCGGTGTACGCGATGCCGGAGGCGACCGACAGGAGGCCGACGACGAGGATGGGGACGCCGCCGACGTAGACGAGGTAGGTGCCGACCAGCACAGACGCGAGGAAGGTGAGGTACATCGCGCGCTTGACCTCCGCGGGGTCGATGAGTCCCGACTGCGTGACGCGCGTGAACCCCTCGCGGTCCTCGGTGTCCGCGCCCTGAATCGCGTCGTAGTAGTCGTTGGCGAAGTTGGTCCCCACCTGAATCAGCGCCGCCCCCACGAGCGCCGCCAGGGCCGCCAGCGGGGCGAACACCCCGTGGTGGACCGCCAAGCCGGTGCCCACTATCACGGGCGACGCCGCCGCGGGGAGCGTCTGGGGTCGGGCCGCCATCACCCACGCCTGCCTGCGGGAAACCTCTGCCGTCGTCATCGTTCCGACGTGCGGGCCGGAGGAGTGTGAATATTCGCATCTGACGCGGCTCGGACACGGCCGCGTCGGGACTCGCCGGTGCGGAGAGACGCGGGACGGCCCGCGGCGACGGCGCCGGACCGCTCAGTTCAGTAGTGCCACGGGTAGTCGGAGAAGTCGGGGTCCCGCCCTTCGAGGAAGGCGTCGCGTCCCTCGGAGGCCTCGTCGGTCATGTACGCGAGGCGGGTGGCCTCGCCCGCGAACACCTGCTGGCCCATCAGGCCGTCGGTGTCGAGGTTGAACGCGTACTTGAGCATGCGTATCGCGGTGGGCGACTTCGCGGTCATCGTCTCCGCCCACTCCAACGCGACGTCCTCCAACTCGTCGTGGGGCACCGCCTCGTTCACCATGCCCATCTCGGCCGCCTCCGCGGCGTCGTAGGTCTTCCCGAGGAAGAATATCTCCCGGGCCTTCTTCTGCCCGACTTGGTGGGCGAGGTAGGCCGACCCGAACCCGCCGTCGAAGGAGGCCACGTCGGCGTCCGTCTGCTTGAACTTGGCGTGCTCCTCGCTGGCGAGGGTGAGGTCACAGATCACGTGGAGCGAGTGGCCGCCGCCCACGGCCCACCCCGGCACCACGGCCACGACGGGTTTCGGCATGACCCGGACGAGACGCTGGACTTCGAGGATGTGGAGGCGGCCGACGCTGGGCGCCTCGTCCGCGCCCTCGCCCTCCTCGCCGTACTCGTAGCCCGACTCCCCCCGGATGGACTGGTCGCCGCCCGCCGAGAACGCCCACCCGCCGTCTTTCGGCGACGGGCCGTTGCCGGTCAGGAGTACACAGCCCACGTCGGGTTGCTGGCGCGCGTGGTCGAGGGCGGCGTAGAGTTCGTCGACCGTCTGCGGGCGGAACGCGTTCCGCACCTCCGGGCGGTCGAACGCGATGCGGACCACGGGCGCGTCCACCGCGCGGTGGTAGGTCACGTCCGAGAACGCGTCGGTGTCGGCGACCGACTCCCAGCGTTCGGGGTCGAACAGGTCGGACACGTCGGAATCCATGTTACGAGGCGGGCGCGGCGGTCGCAAAAAGATTCCCGTCGCCGACGTCGACAGAGAGGTCCGGCCCGTCCCGGATGAACACGAAGGGGACAGTCGCGACCCCAGTGCTTTCGACGTGAGCGTCGGCGGCGGCTCCGAGGATGAGGCCGTCCGGCCGAGGTAGATATCCACGAGTACGGCCCGCTTTTCCTCGTCTGCCGTCTCGTCGACGAGAAACACCACGTGCCACGCTGATATCGACAACCGAAGTCGGGCGAACCATCGCTGCACCCTCCGTGCCTTCACGAGATGTTTTCCCGCACGCCATCGTAACTGTTCCATGCCGAACACAGATGCTCACTCCGAATCCGTCGAGCGCGGCGAGCGGCCAGAAAGTGAGTCAGACGTCAGTCTGGTGTCCGTCAAGGCGAACCCGTTGCAAGATTGGATACTGCTCACCGGCAATCGCTGGGTCGTCTCCGCGGTCGCCCTGTTGCTCGTCGGCCTCGGATTCGTCGGAATCGGTGTGATATGGACTGACGAGCTCGTAACGCTGTTCACTGAGGCTCAAGTAGTTCAGACGATTCTTATCACGCTCTTCAGTGGAAGCATTCTACTCGTATCGATCGCCGTCTCGGTGAATTCGATCGTTCTCTCGCAGGAGATCACCGCACTCGGCGACCAAGAAGAGGCAATCGACGAAACGTTCTCCTTCCGCGATTCGGTCCAAGAGCACACGGATACGGACGTTAGTCCGGCTCGCCCCGGGGCGTTTCTTCAGGTTATTTTCGGAGCGATCCGCACTAACGTACAAGAGCTTCTCGACAGTGTCTCGGACGATAGCACAACGCTTCATCATCAAACTGAAAAAATACGAGAGGACATCATCAGCCAGATCGAAGAGGTGGAGAGTCGGTTGGAGGTCGGGGAGTTTGGGACATCAGAGATCCTGTTTGCCGGAATTCAGTACGACTACTCACGACAAGTCTATGCCGTCCGCCGACTTCGAACCGAGCACCAGGACGCGCTCACGGATAGCCAGCTGGAAACGATCGACGAACTTCTCACCGTGCTCAAGTACTTCACGATCGGTCGAGAGTACTTCAAGACGCTCTACTTCAAGCGGGAGTTGGCGAACCTCTCCCGGGGGTTGCTCGTCATCTCCTTCCCAGCTATCGTGTTCCTCTCGTACGCACTACTATCGCTCAGCGCGGGGTTGGTCCCCGAGTTCGCGATTTTCGGCACTCCGTCCGTCATACTGTTCGTTGGCTTCACCTTCACCGCCGGACTGGCCCCGTACACGTTGTTTTCGGCGTACGTGCTCCGAACGGCCACAATCTCCATCAAGACTCTTGCGGCGGGACCGTTCATTCTAGACACCGACGAGGATTCCGAATGGATTGGAGAGGACGACGAACCTCGGTAGTCGAATCGAGACCGACTAAAGTAGAGCAGACGGTAGCTGTAGAAACAGTCAGATAGTCGCGTCGTCGGCGTCGACAGCGTGTACGTCCTCGACACCGACAACGTCGACAGCGGCCGAGCGAACGGACGCCGAATCGACGCTGTCCGAACGGGGCGTCCGTCCGACCTATCGCCCGCCGAAGGGCCCGTTCGGACCCGTCACCCACGCAGTCACCCAGACGAGGAGGACGGCGAACACGCCGAGGAGCACCTGCTGGGCGACGAGCAGGGCGTACGCCAGCACCAGCACCGAGAGCACACCGACGACCGCGGTCCGAGTGCGCCCCATCGAGGGTGCGTAGCCACGGTCCCGGAGGGACGACGCGGCGGCGGCGACGAGGAGTATCAGCGACGCCGTCACGACCCCGAACAGGAACTGCTGGGCGACGACGAGCGAGTACGCGAGGACGGCGACCGCGAGGGCGAACGCCGTCACCCAGTACGGCGACCCGAGCGACCGTATCGCGCCCGACTCGCGGCCGTCGGTCAGGACCCACCCGACCAGCACGACCAGCGACGCGGCGACGACGCCGAGGAGCACCTGTTGGGCGACGACGAGCGAGTACGCGAACGCGAGGGTGGCGACGAGACCGGTGACGACCTTGGCGGCTGTGGAGGGCATACGTTAGGGAACCGAAACGTTCGGGAAAGGCGTTCCGGTCGCATCGATCGGGACTGACGGTCACGAAATCTGACGCGTTCGCGCGTTCTATCTACCGTATCCCGCCGCTCGGCGGGGAGCTTTATTCCCCTCCCCCGCGTCCGACCCGCATGGCCGACGAGACGTTCACCGACCCGGACGAGACGCACGAACGGTGGGTCGACGTACGGATGACCGACCCGGACGCGGGCGAGTGGGACGTCGACGTGGTAGTCGTCGACGGCCGCGTCGAGTACGTCGACCTCAGAGTCAAGCCGGACCGCCTCGCCGCGTTCGTGGAGTGTCTGGTCGACGACGTGGGCGAGAAACGGGCCGGGGAGGTGCTGGCGGACGTGGCCGATCGCGGAGGCATCGACCTGAGCGACGCCGGCGCGACGACCGAGGAGTAGGACGCGCGCGTCGGCCGCGACGGCCTCCTCCCCTCTCCGACCTACGCGGTCAGGCGGTCGGCGACTCGCTCCCGAAGTTCGTCGCGGACGCGGTGGCTCTCCTCGGCGTCGGTCTGCACCTCTATCACCTGCGTCCCCTCGCGGGCGGCGGACGCCTCGTAGGCGTCGCGGAAGTCGGCGCGCGACTCCGCGCGCGAGAACTCGAGGTCGTAGAGGTCCTCCGTGGGGGCGAAGTCGAGGCCGTGGGGCGTCTTGAACTGCCCCGTGAACGGCGGGTCGAACTCCTCGATGGGCAGCATGTGGAAGATGCCGCCGCCGTCATTGTTTATCAGCACGACGGTGGCGTCCACGTCGCACCGCCCGAGGGCGAGAAGGCCGTTCATGTCGTGGTAGTACGCGAGGTCGCCGGTCACGAGGGTGAGGTGGTCGGTGGTGGCGGACCCCGCGCCGAGGGCGGTGGAGACGACGCCGTCGATGCCGGAGGTGCCGCGGTTGCCGAGCACCGTCCGCGCGGCCGTCGACGGGCGGGCGAACCGGTCGGCGTCGCGCACGGGCATGGAGTTGGAGACGAACAGCGTGGCGGGTTCGGGTGCGAGTTCCGCCACGTCGGCTACGATCGCGCCCTCGTAGAGGGCGGCGTCGTGCGCGTCGACGGCCTCCCAGTGGGCCTCCTCGGCCGCGCGGAAGCGTTCGGTCCACGACGCGTCGCCCGCGCCGCGCACGAGGCGGGAGAGCCGGCCCGCCAGACGGGAGGGGTCGGCCGTCACGAGGTCCGTGGCCTCGAACTCGGCCTCGCGCCACCCGCCCGCGGGGTCTATCACGTACTGCCGGGCGTCGGTGCGCGCGAGGTACTTTCGCAACGTCTTGGAGGTGGGCGACGCGCCGACGCGGAGCACCACCTCGGGGTCGGGCCAGTCGTCGGTGACCTCGGGCGCGAGGTAGGCGTCGTAGCCGCCGAGCACCGTCGTCGTGCGGACGTGGCCGCCGAACCGGAGGCCCGAGAGCGGGTCGGCCACGACCGGGAAGTTCGTGGCGTGTGCCAGCGCCGTCACCGCCTCCCGGTCGACGCCCGGCGGGTCGGCGGGGCCGGCCACGACGAGGCCGCGGTCGACCGCGAGTTCGTCCGCGAGGCGACGGAGGTCCGGGTCGTCGAGTTCGGTCACGCCGCTGGTGGTTGAGACGTACGCGCCGTCGCGACCGGCGCGCGCCGCCGCCGACAGATCCGCCGGCACGTCGTCGGGCACGGGCGTCGGTTCCAGCGGCTTCCTGAAGGGGACGTTGAGGTGGACGGGGCCGGCGGGCGCTGGCGACCCCTCCGCCCGCGCGACGGCGCGCGCGGCGGTGGTCCGGAGCGACCGGAGTTTCCGCTCGTCGCCCTCGGGTTCGGGCAGGTCGGCGTACCACCGCACCGCGTCGCCGTAGAGCTTCTCCTGGTCCACCGTCTGGTTCGCGCCACTGTCGCGGAGTTCCGGCGGGCGGTCTGCGGTCAGCGCGAGGAGCGGGACCCGTCCGCGGTCGGCCTCCAGAACGGCGGGGTGGAAGTTGGCGGCGGCCGTGCCGGAGGTGCAGACGAGCGGCGTCACCTCGCCGGTGCGGCGCGCCCGCCCCAGCGCGAAGTAGGCCGACGACCGCTCGTCGAGGTGGGAGAACACCGTCACGTCGTCGTGGCGGGCGAAGGCCACCGTCAGGGGGGTCGAACGGCTCCCCGGCGTGATGCAGGCGGCGTTCACGCCCGCCTCGGCGAGTTCGTCGACCAGCGCCTCCGCCCAGAGAGTGTTGCGGTTGGGTGCGCTCATGTCTGTCGTGGGTGTGCGTGCGTCCGAATCATCGTCATCGTCGTGCGTTTGGGTCGGTCAGTCGTCGAGTCCGCGTTCGCCTTCGCGTTCGAGTTCGTCGAGGATGGGCCGGTACTTCAACTGCACCTCGTCCCACTCCCGGTCGGGGTCGGAGTCGGCCACGATGCCGACGCCCGCGAACAGGGTGGCGGTGTCGCCCGCGGCCACCGCGGACCGGAGCGCCACCGCGAACGTGCCGTAGCCCGCGGCGTCTATCCACCCCACGGGCGCGGCGTACCACCCGCGGTCGAACGGCTCCGTCTCGCGGATGGCCGCGAGCGCCGCCTCCGGGGGCAGGCCGCCCACGGCCGGCGTGGGGTGGAGCGCCCGCACCAGCGACAGCACGTGCTCGTCGTCGGCGAGTTCCGCCCGAATCGGCGTGAACAGGTGCTGGACGGTGGCGAGGCGACGTACCGTCCGGTCGTCTGCCGTGACCGACGACGCCAGCGGCGCCAACTGCTCGCGGATGGTCTCGGCCACGAGTTCGTGTTCGTGGACGTTCTTCTCGGAGTTCCTGAGTTCCTCCGCCAGCCAGTCGTCCTCGGCGGGCGTGTCGCCGCGGCCCGTCGTACCCGCCAGCGCCCCCGTCTCCACCGTCCGCCCGCGGAGCGACACGAGGCGTTCGGGCGTCGCGCCGAAGAAACTCGGGCGGGCGCGGGCGTCGCCCTCCTCCCCGTCGGCGGGCGCGGGTTCGGCGAGGAAGCGGTAGCAGTCGGGGTAGCGCTCGCCGAGTCCGTGGAGGACGCCCGGCACGGAGATGTCGGACCGCGCCTCCACTTCGAGCGCCTGCGCCAGCACCACCTTCCGCAGGTCGCCCGAGCGGATGCGCTCGACGGCGTTCCGGACGCCCTCGCGCCAGTCGTCGACGGGGGTGGTGCGGGTGCGCGAGGCGATGCCCGGCGGGTCGTCGGGGGCGCCGTCGGGTAGGTCGGCTATCTCCTCGCGCGCGGCTTCGAGTCGGTCCGCCACCGCGTCGGGGGTGGCGTCGGGGCCGACCGCGTTGACGGTCAGCCACGCCTCGTCGTCGGCGTCGACGGGGTAGGTCACCTGCACGCGGGGGAACACGAACTGCGCGGCGGGGAACCCGGCCCACGGCGGGCCCTCGCACCCGCTGTCGTGGAACGCGAACCCGCCGAACAGGCGGGGGCGCGCGGCCGCGGTGCCGGCGTGGACGTCGCCGCTCGTGAACAGCGAGTCCGCGGCGCGTCGTATCGCCTCGAACCGGTCGGGGCCGTCCGCGGTGAGCGTGGCCGCCGAACCGCTCCCGACGACGGTGGCCTCGTCGGCCGCGTCGGGGGCGTCCCACACCGTCCGGGGCGCGGACGCCCACTCCAAGAGCGCGCGGAACGGCGGCGCGGGGACGCGGACCGACCGACTGACGAGGTCGGTCTCGCCGACCGCCCCGTCCGTTCGCGGAGCTTCCATCGGTACGGGTTCGGGCCCCCTCCCCCTTTACCCTGACTATACCGGGGCCCGCCCGGCGGCGCGGCGTCGAACGGCGGCGTTCAGGCGTAGCGCTCCTCCTCCCACGGGTTCGCCGTCACGGAGTAGCCCCGCTTCTCCCAGTAGCCACGCTCGGACTCGGTGAGGAACTCCACGCCGGTGACCCACTTCGCGCCCTTGTAGGCGTAGCGGTGGGGCGTCACGACCCGGACCGGCCCGCCGTGTTCGGCCGGGAGGGCGTCGCCGTCGAACCGGTAGGCGAACAGCACCTCGTCGCGCATGCAGTCGTCGAGGGGCAGGTCGGTGGTGTAGCCGTCCGCGGCGTGAAACATCACGTGGACCGCCTCGTCCGAGACGCCGGCGCGGTCGGCCAGCGTCGGGAAGGGGACGCCCTCGAACGCGCAGTCGAACCGGCTCCACCCGGTCACGCAGTGGAAGTCCTGTAGTTGCGTCTCGGCGGGCAGGTCCCGGAACTCGTCGAGCGAGAAGCTGAGTTCCTCCGCCACCGCGCCCCACACCTCGAACGTCCACTCGTCGGGGTCCACCGCGGGCGTGTTCCCCTTCGACAGCACGGGGAACGCCTCCGTCTCTCGCTGTCCCGGGGGGAGCCTGTCGCCGCCGAACTCCCGGTGGAGGTCCGTCACGTCTCTCATGGGCGGAGGTTCGCGCCGACGAACGTATACGTGTCGGCTGGCCGCCGATTTGTGGGATTCCGAAAGTGACGGCGTACGTGAATAAACAAATCTTTCCCGTGCGACGGAGCAGAGTTCGGTACCCCAAAAGTACTGCCCGTCAGACTTAAATAACGTCCTTTCAAAGCCACCGACAGTCAGATGCCCAAAGTCGAGATTACCATCCCGGAACACCTGGAGATGCAGATAGCGCAGATGGTGGAGCAGGGCGAGTTCGTCAACCGGGAGGAGGCCATCGAGGACCTCCTGTCGACCGGACTCCGCGCGTACAAGACCAGCGGCCCGATGGAGGACGACGAGGAGATGGGGTTCGAGGAGGAGGGCGGTATGATGGGCCACGACGACGAGTACGTCTTCTGAACCGTCGACGGTCGGATACTGTCCCGACTGTGACATGGCCTTCCAATAACCCTTAAAACTGCGACTGACGTATCCACGCACATGCACAAGGACGAACTGCTCGAACTCCACGAACAGATGCTCCGCATCAAGGAGAACTTCGAGACGCGCGAAGAGGTGGAAGACGGTCTGTTCGACGCCTACGACCAGCTCGGCGTCGACCCCAGCCACGTCCACAAGTCCAAGAGCGAGCACAAACACGCCGTGTTCGTCCTCGGCAACGCTCTCGCCTCGGCGATGAGCGAAGACGAGTTCTCCAGCGCCGGCCGCGTCGGCAAGCGCATGAAGGAACTGGCCGACGACGCCGAGCGCAAACTGTAGCGCCGGAGGCACGGACGCGCGTTCTGCGACCCGTGGCCGCTGAGTGGCGACGCCGCCCGTAGCGCGTCGCATCGAACGCGGGATTGATAACCCGCGACGCGGACGGACGGGTATGACCGCGGTGCTAGACTGGTTGCCGGTCCACCGACTCGCCCTCGTCGTCGGCGTCGTCGTCTCCGTAGCGGCGGTGTGGGTGCTGGACCGCCCGCGGGGACGGTGGGGGGCCGCGCTCCGCCGCCGGTTCCTCCTCGGCGTCCCGTGGGGCACGCTCACGACGGCGCTTCTCGTCCTCTCCGTCTACCTGTTCGTACAGGACGGCTACGCCCACTGGTACGCGCCCGTCACCATCCCGTTCCGGGCGTGGTCGTACTTCTACCCCGTCGGGATGCTGACGTCGAGTTTCGCCCACGTGGGCGTGAACCACCTCCTCGGAAACCTCGTGGGGACTATCACGCTCGGCGCGGTGGCCGAGTACGCGTGGGGGCACTACCCGCGGCGTCGGGGGGCGTCGTCGTTCGGGTCGCCGCGCACCAACCCGTTCGTCCGGGCGTTCGTCGCCGTCCCGGGCGCGGTGTTCGTCGTCGGCCTCGTGACGTCGCTGTTCGCGCTCGGCCCCGTCATCGGCTTCTCGGCCGTCGTGTTCGCGTTCGCGGGGTTCGCGCTCGTCCACCGCCCGTACACCACCGTGCTGGCGCTGACCGCCGGGCAGGTGCTCAGGGTCGTCCGGGCGGGCCTCCGGGAACCCACGCTCACGGCGCAGGCGCGGCCGAGTTTCTCGGCGCCGTGGTGGGCCGGCATCGCCATCCAAGGGCACGCCCTCGGACTGCTCGTGGGCGCCCTCCTCGGCGTGTGGCTGCTCCACTCGCGCGACGAACCCCGGCCGTCGGGGCTCCGCGTCTGGACCGGCGCGGTGCTGTTCGCGGTGGCGCAGTCGCTGTGGGCGGTCTACTGGTTCCGCGGCGGGTCGACCTACGTCCTCTTCCGGGCCGTCGGGGTGGGGCTGGTGTTCGTGCTGGCGGCGCTTCTTGCCCTCACCGTGTCGGGGTCCGACCGGTCGTTGTTCGGCCGCGACGCCGCCGTCTCCGTCCCCGCCGGCGACTCCGCGTCGCTCGGGTCGCTCTCGGCGTGGCAGACGGGCGCGGTCGTCCTGTTGCTCGCGGCGGCGGCGCTCTCCGGTCCCGCCGTCGTCGTCAACGCCGTGTCGGTCAGCGACGAGTCCCTGCCGGGCGACACCGTCGAGGTCCGGGACTACGAGGTGACGTACGCCGAGAACGTCCCCAACGGCATGGTGTCGGCCGTGAACGTGAGCGCGTTCGGCGAGACTACGTCGGTCAACACGTCGGGGGTCATCGTGCGGAACCCCGACCGGGGCATCTGGACCACCGCCGTCACCAAGAGTCGCCTCGCCTTCCGCGGACAGGTGCCCGTCCGCGTCGGCGGACTCGGGTGGCGCGACACCGTCTACGCGGTGCGGCGGGGGTGGGTCGCCGCGGGCGGGAACACCACCTACCGCGTCGTTCTGGTCCACGACGGCAGCGCTCGCCCCGTCTTCACCGCGCCGCCCGCGCAGGCCGACCCGGTGATAGCCGGCCGGCGCGTGGCGTTCCACACCCGACCCGACCGGTTCCGCATCAGTGTCACCCGCGACAACGAGACGGCGTTCGGACCGATACCCGAGAAAAACGAGACGGTGACGGTCGGAGGAGTGACGTTCGTCCGCGAGGGGAGGAAGGTGTACGCGGAGTACAACCGGACGCGGGTGCAGGTGGGGAAGAGAGAGACCTACCGGGGCAGGTGACCGGGAAGGGGTGGCCGGAAAGGAACCCCTTACCCGGACGAGCGACCGGAAAGGGGACCGTACCGCGACGGGCGGCCGGCAGAGAACGCGTCCCGTGGCGGCCGACGGGAGACACTCCGAGACGGACGACCCGTCACCCCTCCCACTCGATACGGTACACCTCGGTGGTGATGTCCTCGGCGTCGGACTCCTGAAACTCGAACTGGCGCTCGAGTCGGAACGTGGCCTCGAACGCGTGGGTGACCTCGCCGCCCTCGTCCCCGGCGAACGCCTCGACGAACTCGCGGCTCCCCTCGTTGTGGATGGAGTAAGACACGTCGGCGAGTTCGGCGGCCGTGGCGAGGAACGCCCGGTCGGCGTGTTCGTTGTCGCGTTGAGCCCCGAACGGCGGGTTCATCACCACCGTGGTGGGCTCCTCGGGGCAGAGCGGAACTCGGGTGGCGTCGCCCTGCACCCAGTGGATGGGCGTCTTGGTCCCCACCCGTATCCGGTTGTCCCGCGCCGTCTCGACGGCGTCGCGGTCGAGTTCGACGCCGACGACACGCGCGGGGCCGCGGAGCGCCGCCCCGAGCGCCAGCATCCCCGTGCCCATCCCGAGGTCCACCACCGTCCGACCCTCGATGTCGCCGTTGAGGTCGGCGACGTGTATCACGTGGGCGGCGAGGTCCGGCGGCGTCGGGTACTGTTCGAGCGACACCCGAGGGTTGTCGAACCCCGCGACCACCGCCAGTTGCGTCTCCAGTGCGGCGCGCGTCGCCATCACGCACCACCCCCGCGGTGGGTCGCCGGGGCGGTCCGGTCGTGTCCGTCCGGACGGCGCGTCGACCGACGGGTGTCCGGCGTCGGTGAACGGAGGAGGTCCATCTGCTCTCCCGGATAGTCGGCGCGTATCGGTTAAGGCTCTTCCCATACCCCGGAGTAATAGTTAGTACGGGGTTAACACTCGCAACGTCCCTAGGCCTTCTTGGAGGCGTACTGCCACCGTATCGGTGGGGTCACACGCTCCGTTCCCATCCTGACCCCACTCCCCCTCTCCCCGGACGGCGAGCGGTCTCGCCGTCAGTACCGGCGGACCGCCGCCGTTCCACCGTCCGCCCGGCGCACGGTCACCGTGTCGCCGTCGTTGTTCCAGACCGCGCTCTCGCGCCCCCAGTAGTAGTCGGGGTGTCGCGTCGTCCCGCACCCGGTGTAGAGCGTGAGCGACTCACCCGGCGCGAGCGTCGCGCCCGCCGGGAACTCGTAGGTCTTGCCCGCCGCGTCGGTCACGGTCCACCCCGAGAGGTCCAGCGCCGCCGACCCGTCGTTCCGGAGGACGACGTACTCGTCGTTCGGGTTGCGGTTGTCGTTCCCCGCGGCGTCGGCGTGGACCGTCGCGACGACCAGCGACTCGCCGGCCGTCGGAGTCGCGTTCGTGTCCGCGTCCGTCCCGGTCGGCGTCCCGTCCTCGCCGGCCGTGCCGCCGTCGGGCACGGCGGTCCCCGGCGACGCGCACGACCAGACGCCGCGCCCGGCCGCCCGGGCCCGACGCTCGGCGGCCTCGTACCGGTCCCGTTCGACGAACGACGACTCGTAGAGACGGGCGTGGCCGCGCGCGAGCAGTCGGTAGTTCAACTGCCGCCACTCGCCGCCGTCGCGGACGTAGACGTACGCGAGGAGTCGGCCGTAGAACCCCCGCCGGGGCGACTCGGGGTCGACCCCGAGACGGACCCTCTCGCCGCCCGCGACGCGCTTCACGTACGCGCTGGCGGCGTCGGCGTGGCGTCGGAGGCACGCGCGCCCGGCCGTGGTGTTCGGGACGCCCTCGAACTCCTCGGGCGAGACGCCGCCGCGCACCTCCGGCGTGTCGACGCCGAGGAGGCGAACCGTCTCGCGCGTGCCGTTCTCGAAGCGCACCTCGACGGTATCGCCGTCCACCACCCGGACCACCTCGGCCGAGACCTCCGGGCCGACGGCGGGGTGCGGCGTCGCCGAGGCCGACGGTGCGTCCGTCGCGGCGGAACCGCCCGGCGGAGACGGGGTGACCGCGGGTGCCTCCGTGGCCGTCGGCGTCGCGGGGGAGAGAGGACCGCCCGCACAGCCCGCCAACAGGAGGAGCACGAGGAGTGCGACCGGGGCGAGGGAGCGCGGAGATATCATCTACTTGCGTACGTGTCAAGGTTCGAAATGAATAACGTTGCGGCGGAACAGTCCTGATTTCGAGTACGTTCCGGCGCGAACGTCTCCGACGTATCTGATATCTGTTACAAAGGTTTAAATTCGCCCTTCACCACAAACCTTATAATGGAACGTCCGAGCCAGCAGCGTCAACGGGAGGAGGCATCGGAACAAGAGTCGGAGGAAGTCGTAACCTGTCCTGAGTGCGGTTCGGAGGAAATAATAACAGACGCCGACCAGGGGGAGTTAATCTGTGACGACTGTGGGCTCGTTTTGGACGAACGTCAGATGGACCGGGGGCCGGAGTGGCGTGCGTTCAACCACTCGGAGCGTCAGAGCAAGTCTCGGGTGGGTGCACCCATCACGGAGACGATGCACGACCGAGGGCTGACGACCACCATCGACTGGAAGGACAAGGACGCCTACGGCCGGTCGCTCTCCTCGGAGAAGCGCTCGCAGATGCACCGCCTGCGCAAGTGGCAGGAGCGCATCCGCACCAAGGACGCGGGCGAGCGCAACCTCCAGTTCGCGCTCTCGGAGATAGACCGCATGGCCTCGGCGCTCGGCGTTCCGCGGTCGGTCCGCGAGGTGGCGTCGGTCATCTACCGGCGCGCGCTCAACGAGGACCTGATTCGGGGTCGCTCCATCGAGGGCGTCGCCACCTCGGCACTCTACGCCGCCTGCCGACAGGAGGGCATCCCCCGCTCGCTCGACGAAGTGGCGGAGGTGTCGCGCGTGCCCCAGAAGGAGATCGGCCGCACGTATCGGTACATCTCCCAAGAGCTCGGACTCGAACTCAAGCCCGTCGACCCCAAGCAGTTCGTGCCGCGGTTCGCCTCGGCGCTCGAACTCAGCGAGGAGGTGCAGGCCAAGGCCACGGAGATAATCGACGTGTCCGCCGAACAGGGGCTGCTGTCGGGCAAGTCGCCCACGGGGTTCGCGGCGGCGGCCATCTACGCCGCCTCCCTGCTCTGCAACGAGAAGAAGACTCAGCGCGAGGTGGCCGACGTCGCGCAGGTCACCGAGGTCACCATCCGTAACCGCTATCAGGAACAGATAGAGGCGATGGGCTTCCGGTAGGCGGTAGGCAGTAGACGATTTTTAAACGAAAGTAGCGAGTGAGGGGCGTGGTCAGTCGCGCGCCAGCGCCCACGAGACGAGGTCGACGAGTTCCGCGGGGTCGCGGTCGGCGAAGACGGCGACGCCGTTCGCCTCGACGAACGGGAGTGCCGGCATCCCGCTCGCTTTGGCCGCACGCACCGTCTCGTCCACCAGTCCCGCGTACGCCTCGTCGCTCTGTGAGGCGCTGGCGACGCCGCCGTAGTTGCGGACGTTCAGGTCCGCGAGGAAGTCCCGCGCCGAGTCGAACCCGTCTATCGTCGGGGCGTCGGGGTTCTCCATCACGTGCCCGAAGACGCGCCAGTAGTCGTCCCAGACCTTGTCCCACACGCCCAGCAGCAGCCACTGGAGGCGTTCGTCGGCGTCCGCGGGCGGGAGCAGTCCCTCCGCGCCGACGGGGCACCGGAACTCCAGATTCGCGCGCCCGGTCAGCACCACGTCGCGGTAGAGCGCCGGGAAGGCGTCCGCGTAGAAGCGCCGGGTCGCGGGCGACCGCAGGTCGGCGTAGAGGCGAATCGTGGGGTTGTCGGCCGACGTGCCCATCACCGGGTAGTCGGCGTGGGCGGGCCGGGGCGGGAGCGGCGCGTCCGAGAGGTCGAGTTCCGCGGGCGCGGTCGGCGTCCCGCCGGTTCCGGTCCCGGCGTCGCCGTCCGCGTCCCCGCTCTCGCCCGAGTCCGCGTCGGGGTCGGACCCCGCGTCCGTCTCCGAGTCGGACGGGGCCGTCGGGACGGGGCACTCGCCCATGGTCGAGATATCGGACAGTTGGACGTTGGCGGTCCGACCGGCGAAGGGCGCGCCGGTGACGTTCACCGTCGAGGACGACACCGCGGTGGCGTCGCCCTCGTCGACGAACAGGAAGCCGTCGCGGTCGTCGCCGGTCTGGTAGACGCAGGCGTGGTCGACCACCGAGTCGTGGCGGCGCATCCGGAACGCGGCGAACCCGGTGGCGTCGCCGGTCACGGACACGTTCTCGAACGTGCACGGACAGCCGTCTCTGCTGCCCGTGTACACCCCGAACGACGCGCGACCGTCGTCGCTGACGTACTTGTAGCCGTCGTCGACGCGTATCCGGGTGTCGCGCACCGTGGCCCGGCCCGCGTCGGCCTCTATCACGACGCCGCCGATGCCGCGCCCGGCGGTCATCTCCACGTCGCACCCCTTGACCACCACGGGGTCCGCGTCGGAGGCCGTGTCGCACACGCGGATGCCGCGCATGTTGCCCCACTCGCGCGAGGGCGCGGTGTCGGGCACGGCGTCGACGACGACGCGCGCGCCGCGCACGCGACTGCCGCCGCTACCGAGGCGCACGCCGGAGACGTTGTTGTTGGCGTAGACGCCGCCCTCGACCGTCACGCGCCCGTCGGCGCTGGACGCGTAGAGGCCGTTGTTCCAGTGGCACCGGACCTCGCAGTCGCGGAACACCGTCTCGCCCGTACGCGAGTCGCAGTAGATGCCGACGTTCTCGCCGCCGTCGGGGAGGCGCACACGGTCGAACAGGGCGACGCCGCCGTCTTCGACGACCCGGACGAACGCCGACGGCTTCTCGGGGTCGCCGTGGACGCCCACCTTCGTCACGTCCCGGACCACGAGGCCGTCGTACGGCGAGAAGCCGATGGACGCGTAGTGGCCGGACGCCGTGTTGTCGAACGTGAGGTTCTCCAGCCACACGTCGCGGCACTCGGCGCCGCCTATCCAGAGGTTCTCGTCGAGGTAGCCCTCTGCCGGGACGAGCGTCACGTCGTCGCCGAGGCCGACGAGGCCCCAGTTCGACCGTCTGTAGAGGCTCAGGTGACGGAGCTTGTACCGCCCGTTCGGGAGCACCACGAGCGTGCCGTCGCGGCAGTGGGGGTCCAACAGGCCGTCGATGGGTTCGCTCCCGGTGCGGTCCGCGCCCGCCGCCGCGAGGTCCACGACGGTGTCGAACCGCTCTCTCGGGTCGACCGTCGCGTGTACGTCGCCCCGCGCGGGGGCGGTGAGACCGGAGAGGTCGACCGCTCCCGTCTCTCCCGTGGTCGCCGCGGCCCGGCCACCGGCGGCCGCCGCGAAAGCCGACGCGCCGGTCGCCGCGAGGAGACTCCGCCGGGTGAGAGCCGGGAACCGTTCGTCGGCCCGGCGGTCGCTGTCGTTCGCCGTCGCGTCGCCGTCGGGTACCCGTCCGTCGGGGGCGCCCGACACTGTATCTTCGTTCATGATTTCTTCCGTACGTGTACTACGACGTGGGAGCCCCGAGGCCGTGGCTCTCGGGATTCATATCGACAGCCATTATGTCGGTATCGGCGGGTAGCGCCCCCGAAATCGGCGTTACCGCGGCGGGGTGTCGGGGGTCCCGACGGGGGGTGGCCTCACCGGCGCACGAACACGACTACTCGACGGTTCGACAGTGCGAGGCGGTAGGCGGCGGCCTCGTAACCCGGGAGTCGCGCCGCGAGTCGGCCGCGGCGCGCGGGGTCGGCGACGACGACGGGCGGGGCGTCGCCGCCGAAGTCGGAGAGGTTCCGCACGCTGGCGGCGTCCGCGCCGGCGCGTTCGACGTACCACGGGAGCGGCAGGCGGTTCCCCCACGCGTCGGGGACGGGCGGGGCGTCGGCGGCCCGGTCGTCCGCGAGGTAGAACCGGTCGCCGACGTAGAGCACGTCCACCCCTTCGCCGCCGTCGGCGGCGCGCGAGACGTTCCGGTAGAACGGGTCGAGGTCGTCGGTGGGTTGGGCGTACTGGACGAGGGGGCCGCCGGCGGCGTCGGCGTCGGCGTCGGCGCCGACGGGGGCGTAGACGCCCGCCGCCACGGTCCCCGCCTGCGCGACGAGGGCGAGGGCGACGAGGACCGCGGCCGCGGCCGTCGCGGCGTCGCGCCGGTCGGTCGCCGCCCGCGCGTCCCGGAGGAGCGACGTGCCGCCGACGGCGGCGGGCAGGGCGAGGGGCGCCACCACGTGGACGCCGACCCAGGGCGCGGCCACCTCGGTGACGACGGGGAAGACGACGGCGGCGGCGAACCCCCAGTAGGCGTGGAACGCCACGACGGGGCGCGGACCGCCGGGACCGTACCGGTCGCGGACGAAGGCGTACGCCGAGAGCGAGACGAGGGGGAGGGCCGCGGCGAGGAGGACGCCCCCGAGGTCGGAGACGAACGGCGTGAGGGCGTGGGTGGCGTCCGGGTGTCGCCCGAGGACGCGCACTCGGAGGAACGCCCACGGCGCGCCGAACACGGCGCGTTCGACCGCCACCGGGAACGTGGCGGGGTCCCAGAGGCCGGGACCCTCCCCGCCGCCCGCGCGGGGCGCGAAGAAGTAGAGGACGACGGCGAACCACACCACGTACGCCCGGGCGAGGGGGACGAGCCACGCCCGGAGTCGCCGCCGGAGGCGGCCGAGTGCGCCGGGCGCGAGGCTGCGGCCGAGGAGCGCCCGGTGGTCGAACACCAGCGCCGCCGCCACCGCCCAGCAGACGAGGTAGGCGGGCGCGAACCCGGAGGCGGCCCACGCCAGACCGGCGGCCGCGGCGGCGGCGTAGAGCGCGCGCCACGACCCCGCGTCGCGCGTGCGGACCGCGAACCCGACGGCCGCGAGGCCGAAGGCGGCGAGGGGGACGTCCCCCCGGAGGAACCGCGAGTAGTACAGCAGCAGGGGGTCGGCCGCGAGGACGGCGGCCAGAAACACCGTCTCGTCGTCGCGCAACCGGCCGCGGAACAGGAGGGCGACGGCCGGAAGGAGACCACCGAGGACGACCACCGGAAGGCGGGCGACGGCGTCAGACGCGCCGAGGAGGGCGAAGGCGTGGCGGCCGACGACGTAGAGGAAGGGGCCGCCCGCGACCGGTCGGTACTCGAACGCGCCGGTCCGCAGGAACCTGAGCGTCCAGTAGCCGACGCGCGCCTCGTCCCAGTGGAACGGACGCGCGCCGAGGAACGCGAGGCGGGCGAGGAGGGCGACGGCGGCGACGGCGACCACCGCGGCCGTGACCCGGTCGGCCCGGAGGAGGGGGCCGTCCGCCCGGCCGCGGTGACGACCGAATCGGGGCGGGTCGGAGTCGCCGGGGGCGTCGGACGGTGCCGTCCCCGCGCCGTCCCCCGACTCGTTGCTCGACATCGGGCGAGGGTCCCGCCTCCCGCGGCAAAGCCTTTCGGATTCCGGCCGGCGTTCGCAAGCGTCAAACCGCCGCGCGGCGGAGTCGGGGTATGGGACTGCTGGAGTCGCTCCCGGCGCGCCCCCTCACGCGGGGGGAACTCGCGAAGTTGAACGACGCCGACGCCGTGGACCTCGTCGCCCCGGTGACCGAGGCGGAGGCGGACCCGGACGCCGAGGTGGACGCCTCGCCGGACGCCGAGATAGCGGGCGTGCTCGTGGCCACCGACGCGTGGGTGCAGGCGGTGGTGTTCCGCGGCGAGGCGTGGGACGCCGTCGCGCGGGTGAATCTGGACGACACCGAGCGGTTCGACGCCCTCAGGGCGTGCGAGGCGGAGGCGTTGGACGTGCTCTCGCGGCGAGCGTCCGCCGGCGACGAGGACGACGCCGACGGCGACGGCGGCGAGAGCGCCGACGGCGACGCAGACGCCTGACGCGGCGGGACCCCACGCGGCGTGCGCCGATCCGGCACGTGCCCCCGTTTTATCCCCTCCGGACGACACTCTCTAGCCATGTACGACGAGATTCTGGTCCCGACCGACGGGAGCGAGACGTCGAAGCGCGCCATCGAGCACGCCGTCGACATCGCGTCGCGGTACGACGCCCGGGTGCACGCGCTCTACGTCGTGGACGCGAGCGTCTACGCCACGCTGGAGGTGGGGACCGACGTGGTGATAGAGGCGCTGGAGGAGGAGGGCGAGGCGGCGGTGAAGACCGTCGAAGACGCCGCCAAAGCGGCCGGCGTGTCGGTGACGACGGAGGTCACGACCGGGAGCGCCCACGACGCCATCCTCGAGTACGCCGCGGACAACGACGTGGACCTCGTCGTGATGGGCACGCACGGCCGCACCGGCATCGACCGCTACCTCCTCGGCAGCGTCACGGAGCGGGTGGTCCGCACGTCGGACGTGCCAGTCCTCACCGTGCGGGCGGACGACGTGGAGGTGGACGCGGCCGACGCCGCCTGACGGAAACCTGACCCCGCCGAGACGACGCGACCGTGCATAAAGAATTTAGGCGTGTTCTGTCGTAGCCGGCTACATGACTGAGTACACCGTCGAGTTCGTCGGGACGGGCGAGACCATACAAGTGTCGGACAAACAAACCATTCTGAAGGCCTGCATCGAGGAGGGCATCGCGCAGGAGTACTCCTGCCGGGTGGGAATGTGCCTCGCGTGTTCCGCCGAGATTCTCGAAGGGGAGGTCACACAGCCGGCGGCGCGGGCGCTGACGGACGAGGAGGCCGAGGAGTACGCGCTCACCTGCATGGCGCGCCCCCAGAGCGACCTGCGACTCCACCGCGGGAAGTACCCGCCGAGCATCGAGACGGACTCCGAGGCCGGGTCCGACCCCACGGCCGCGGACGACTGACTTCTCCGCCCCCGTCGCGCGCGACGCGGCAGGCGTGAGCGACACGGCAAGCGTGAAACCCGGCGCCCGCGTACGCGGGCGCATGGACGAGTCGTCGTTCAGGCGCGCCGTCGAGCGCGAGGCGTCGAGCGAACTCGTCGCCTTGGGCGGCGAGCGACGGGTGTACGGCCTCTGCGGCGGTGACCCGACGCCCGCGGGCGTGCTGACCGCGGTGGCGGGCAGCGAGGCGGCCGCCGCCGAGACGTTCGAGCGGTGGGCCGCGACGGAGTCCGACCCCGACGCGCGCGCGGCGTTCGAGGCGGTGGCCGAACAGGAGCGCGACCACTTCCGGCGCGCGCGCGAGACGCTGGCGGCGGCGACGGGCGCGATACCGGACGCCGACGCAGGTGCGGCCGGGGCGGACGACCCCGGCGCACACGCGGGTGCGACCGACGTAGACACGCCGGGCGCCGACGCGCCGACGTCCGGCCCGCCCGGACCGCTCCACGCCTACCTCCGCGGCCTCGACGACGCCACGGCGCGCGTCGCCGCCGGGATGGTGGGGCGCGCGCTGGCGAGCATCGCGTCCTACGGCCCCATCCGGGCGTGGTTCGCCGACCGGGGCGACGACCGACCCGCGGCGCTCGCGGCCGACCTGCGCGGGGAGACCGAGGAGGTGGTCGAGGACGGACTCTCGCTGCTGGCCGCGCGGTGTTCGTCCGACGCGGACCGGGAGGCAGCGCGCGGCGCGGCCGTCTACGCGATTCGGGTCGCACACGACGACCACGCCGACGCCGTGGCGGCCGCGGACGCCGAACTCGGCGAGTGAGAGTGAGTCTGACGCCGACGGGAGCGTTCGCCGCCGGGCGCGGAGGGGGACGCGACGGACCGCCCCTGCCGGGCGGAACGCCTTTGCACGGGCGAGCGCTATCACACCTCATGCCGACGGTCGAAGCCATCTTCGTCACGCCCGAGGGGTCAGAGCCGATGGAGCGACGCGACTCGATAGAGGCGATTGAGGGGGGCCTCCGCGGCGACAGGTACCAGAAGGGGACGGGCTACTACTCGCCCCACGACGTGTGCGAGGTGACGCTCATCGAGTCGGAGGCGATAGCGGAGATACGCGAGAGACACGGTATCGACCTCTCCGACGGCCGCCACCGGCGGAACGTGGTCACGAGCGGCGTCGACGTCCACGAACTCCTCGGGACCGAGTTCCGAATCGGGGAGACGGTGCTTCGCGGGACGCGTCCGCGCCCGCCCTGCGCCCACGTCGAGGAGGTGGCCGACGAGGAGGGGGTGACCCGGTCGCTGACCGACGGGCGCGGCGGCATCTGCGCCGACGTGGTGACGCCGGGGACCCTTCGCGTGGGCGACGAACTCGAAGTGGTGAAGGACGACCCCGAGACGGCGGGGAAGAAGATAGCCGACCGCCTGCGCGGCGGCTGAGGCGACGGCGACGGGCGACGGCGGGGTCGGTCAGTCGGGGAGTCAGTCGGGGAAGAGGCTGCGGGAGACGTACGCGCTCACGGTCCAGTTGGGCGCGTTCACTAGCTGGTTCACCTTGAGATCCGCCGCGGCCGAACACAGGACGTAGGCCTCGCCGCGAGTCAGACCGCGCTCCTCGTGCAGGTGGGTTATCATGTGGCGGACGGCTCGCTTGGCCGCCGTCGTCGGGTCGTCGGCGACGCCGGCGGTGGCGTACGCGGGGCCGTCCCGCCCGGAGGGGGCGAACGGACCGGGCGTCTCGAACTGCGGTTGTTCGACGGTCAGGTCGGACCGCACGTCGAACCGCGCCGTGACGGACATGGGGGCCTCGATACCCTCGACGCACACCTCGCCGTCGCCCTGCGCGGCGTGGCAGTCGCCCGTCGAGAACAGTGCACCCTCGACTTCGACGGGCAGGTAGAGCGTCGACCCCGCGGTGAGGTGTTTCACGTCCAAGTTCCCGCCGGTGTCGCGGGGCGGCGTGGTGCTGTGCTCGCCGTCGGCGGCGGGTGCGACGCCGGCGACGCCCGGGAACGGGTCGAGAGGCACCTCGATGTCGTTCACGAACCGGCCGACGTCGCCCTCGAGGTCCCAGACGTGCAGGCCACCGTCGGGGAACGCCTCCGGGAGGAGGCCCATCCCCTTCTCTCCCGGGTGGAACCCGGTGAACCCCCACCCCTCGTGTTCGAAGTCGAGGAACTCGACGACGAGCACGTCGCCCGGCGACGCGCTCTCGACCCGGACGGGGCCGGTCAGGGGGTGGACGGGGTCCGAACTCGCGGCGGCGAGGTCGGCGGCGGTCGACCCGGGGCCGACCTGTCCGTTCAGGGCGTCGCGGCACTCGAACGTGACTACGTCGCCGGGGTCGACCGACAGCGCCGGGGCGAGCGAGTTGTCCCAGACGTGGTGGACGTTGGCGTCGTCGTCCGACAGTTCGTGGTCGACCGAGTAGCCGTCGGAGGCGTCGGATCGTGACATACGTTCGCGTCCCACGCGGGCGGCCGACAAAAACGAGCGGGTGAATCGCTCCCGCGGCGGTCAGGCCATCGGGAACAGCGTCGAGAGTATCAACACGACGGTGATGCCGACCACGGAGATGAGCGTGGTGACCACCGTCCACGTCTTGAGCGTCTCAATCTGGGTGAGGCCGCCTATCTCCTTGACGAGCCAGAACCCGGAGTCGTTGTACCACGAGCAGATGTTGCCGCCCGCACCGATGGCCATCGCGAGGTAGACGGGGTGGACCGTGAGACGGCCCGTGAGGGGCGCGACGATGCCGGCGGTGGTGAGCATGGCGACGGTGGCGGACCCCTGCGCGATGCGGATCAGCGCGGCGATGACCCACGCGGTGAGCACCAGACCGATGCCTATCTCCTTGAGTCCGCCCGCGATGTAGTTACCGACGCCGGCGGCGGCGAGTATCGCGCCGAACGCGGCGATTATCAACCCGATGAACACGGGTATCTGCCAGTACGCCAGCAGCAAGACGACGGCGACGATGCCGACGACGAAAGCGACGAGCGGGCTGTGCGGATATGCCATCTTTATTCGAGAACCAGAGGGAGAATTCAATTGTTAATATATGTTTTGAACCTTCTTTGATTAACCCGGGCAAAAATAGTTAACTAACTGGATTTCGACTGCCGACTCGTCAAAAAGAGGCGTCGAAGGATGGCATCCCGTCGACCGAGTCGTCTCGATGACTCGTCGGTTCGCCGAGGAGAACGCCGCGTCGACTCGGGCCGTGGCGACGTCGCTCTCCGCCGCCGGGGCGTGTCGGTCGAACTCGACTCCGGGGCGCCGCCCGACGAAGCCTACGTCTCGTCGAACAGCGCGAATCGGAGATTCGCTGGCCCGATGAAGCTACGCTTCATCGAACACGTCGTCGCCGGCCACGGTGTGGTCGGCCACGGCGTCCATGTCGAGGGACACGCCGAGGCCGGGTTCCTCGGGCACCTCGATGTAGCCGTCCTCGATGAGGTCGTCCTCCTGCACGAGGTCCTCCCACCAGCCCAGTTGGTAGGAGTGGAACTCCACCGCAAGCGCGTTGGGGATGGCGGTGGCGACGTGCGCGGACGCCATCGTGGCCACCGGCGAGGAGACGTTGTGCATGGCGATGGGGACGTAGTAGAGGTCCGCGAGGTTGGCTATCTTCCGGGTCTCGCGCATACCGCCGACCTTGGGCAGGTCGGGCGCGAGGATGTCGACGGCCTCCTCCTCGACGAGGCGACGGTGGCCGTGCGCGCGGTAGACGTTCTCGCCCGCCGTCACCGGCGTGGTGTTGTACTGGGTGACCGTGTGCTGGACGTCGTGGTTCTCCGGCGGCACGGGGTCCTCCAACCACCACACGTCGTACTCCTCGATGGCGTCGACGAGTCGCTTCGCGCTCCCGGCGGAGAACGACCAGTGGCAGTCGAACGCCACGTCGGCCCGGTCGCCGACGCGTTCGGTGACGGCCTCCACGATGTCGACCTTGTGGCCTATCTCGGGGCCGCGGAGGTGGCGGTTGGCGCGGTCCTTCTCGTGGCCCGAGGGCACGTCGAGGTCGAACTTGAGCGCGTCGTAGCCCAGTTCCTCGACGACTCGCTCGGCCTCGTCGGCGTTGGACTCGGGGTCCTTCTCGTCGCCGGCGTGGCAGTCGCAGTACACCCGCACCTCGTCGCGGTACTTCCCGCCGAGCAACTGGTAGGCCGGCACCTCCAGAATCTTGCCGGCGAGGTCGTGGAGCGCCACGTCGATGCCCGAGATGGCGGTGACCGTCACGCCCTGTATCGACCCCTCGCCCGACATCTTCTGGACGAGGTGCTCGTACAGGCGGTCGATGTCGAGGGGGTTCTCGCCCACGAGGAACGGCTTCATCCGCTCTACGAGTTCGGGGACGCCCGCGCCCCAGTACGCCTCGCCGGTGCCCACGACGCCGGCGTCGGTGTAGATGCGCACCAGCGTCCACGGGAAGTTCCCGTCTATCATCGTGGTCTGGACGTCGGTTATCTCCACGTCGCGCCCGCCGCCGCGCTTGGCGGCGAGGCCCATCGTCTCGGAGGAGAGGTTCCGCATCGTGTACTCCGCGTTCGGGTCGTGTAACTCGGCGTAGTTCCGGACCATGTTTTCAGCGTTCACTCGGTTCGGCGTAAAACTTTTGAGTACGGTCGGTCCGTGGCGAGAGAAAGGGAAGACGACTGGCGACGAACGGCATCGAGAGATTACGCGGAGACGGGACGGGGGAAGGTCTGAACGGCGAGTTCGGCGAGTTCGGGCGAGACGCCGAGGCGCGCGAGTTCGGCGTCGGCGTCGACGCCGGGGACGGGGTCGTCCCCCCGCCGGGCCGAGCGGTTCTCCAGCGCCAGCAGTTGGCACAGGTAGGCGAATCGCAGGAGGCGGACCGCCCCGGGCACGTCCGCGCGCGACCGAACGCGGTAGGTGACCCACGACGACCGGGGCCAGGCGTGGTGGCGGTCCGCGATGCCGTCGGTCAGCAGTTGGTCCCGTAGTTCGCGCGTCGTGGGAACGTCGACGACCCCGGAGGGGTGGACGTGGGCGAACTCCCGGCCGGCGACCGAGAGGACGGTGCCGCCGCCGGAGAGCGACGCGAGTTCGACGCCGGACCACGACCCGGCGGTGCTGACTATCTGTTCGGCGTAAGAGTTCGGAATCATACTGTCGTCTCTGAGAGACTGTTGTTTCTAGAGGAGTTTCGAGAGCATAACTCTTCCCCGCCGTCGGGGCGCGGCGGACCGCCGACACGGACGGGGACGGGGGCGGGGACGAAGGACGTGCGTCGGGTCCCGTAACGCCGTCACGGCAGACGCGCCAGCAGGTTCATCACGTAGACGGTCCGGAGCATCTCGGCGGCGTCGCCCCGGTCGAACAGGAGTTCGTCCGTGTGGAGGACGTGGTCCAGCACGTCGGGCGAGGCGTGTTCGGGCGCGGCCGCGATGCCGCGGTCGTTCTCCGCCGCCCACCGCATCACGCGCAGGTCCGACTTCGAGTCGCCCATCACCAGCACGAACGGGTCGTCGACGCCGAGCACGTCGAGGGCGCTCTCGACTCCGGCCACCTTGTTGAGTTCGAGCGACCCTATCTCGGCCGCGTCGGCGTGGTAGTACGCCACGTCGATGCGCTCGAACAGCGAGACCACCTCCTCGGGCACGTCGTCGGGGTCGGCGTCGGAGCGTTCGTCACGCGACTCCAGCACCTCGCGTATCTCGGGGTCGGACGCCGCGTAGTACGCACGCGCCCACGCCGGGCCGTCCTCGTCGTCGGTTACCGCGTCGCCCAGCAGGTCGAGCAGGTAGACCAGCCCTTGGTCGATGACGGCCTCGGCCCGGTCGGACCCCGTCTCGAAGTTCGGCTTGAGCGTGACGTTGAACTCGTTTCCCTGCAGGTGCACGCCCCGGCGCAGGTCCTCTGGCGCGTCCGGGGGCACCCGGGAGCGCACCTCGTCGAACACCTCGCGGATTTCGTCGTCCAACCCCTCGTAGAGCAGGCGCTTCGTGTCGGAGCCGTGGCCCGGCGTGAACACGCCCGTCCCGGCCTCGTAGACGATGCTCAGGTCGCCCGTGTGGACGAGTTCGTTGCCGAGCCCCTGTATCATGAACCCCTTCACGTTCTCCAAGGTCTGGCCGGTGCAGATGACGATGGGCACCCCGAGGTCGTGGAACTCGGTCAGGAGGTGGAGAACCTCGCGGGGTATCTCGTTGTCGGTGCCGCCCGCCGACCGGAGCGTCTCGTCCACGTCGAGGACGAGGGCGTTGACCGCGCGGCCGTACGACGACAGCAGGTCGAGACCGGTGAACGCCGATTCGCGGTCCGCGCGCGCGGCCACCTCGGCGAACGTCTCGCCCGCCGCGAACGCCTCGCGTATCTCCCCCTTCCGGCGGTCGAGTTCGTCGCTCGCGTCCTGCCAGTAGTCGAGGGCGACCCGCGAGTCCACCGGGGGGAACACGTCGACGAAGTCCTGGTACTCCCGGAGTCGGTCGGTGTCGAACTCGTCGTAGAGGCGGTAGAGCAGGTCGTGGCGTTCCATGGTGGAGAGGGCGCGTGCGGCCGCATAAGTGTCGGGGAGAGCGTCACGGCGCGTCGCGTCGCCGTCGCGTCGCGCGTCGCCGGAGGGAAAACCCTGATACGGACCCTCTACCAAGGTTCGGCCATGTCAGACTGGACAGACAGCATCGTCGGCGACCGGATGACGGTCGACCGCGAGTTCAACGACCGCGTCGCCGCCTCTCGGTTCTCCAGTCAGGAGTGGGGCCTCATCATGACCGCGACCGAGTTCGAGATAGAGCACCCCGACGACCCCGACCGGGCGCGCATCGTGGCCGACACGGAGAACCTCCCGCAGATGATGCCCGAACTCGAACGGGTGCGCTCGCAGGTCGGCGCGATGGGCGGTGCGACCGACGACGGTGGGAACGGTAGTGGCGGAGGCGGCGGAGGCGGCGGCCTCTTCGACTCCATCAAGGGCGCGTTCGGCCTCGGCGGCGGCGGTGGCGCCGACAAGGAGCGACTCGAGGCGGCCGAGCGACTCACGCAGGAGTACGCAGACGAGTTACAGGCCCAACTCGAGTCGAAGGGGAAGTGGGAACAGGTCCGTATCGCGTATCAGGAGTGAGTCGCGGGGCCGCCGCCGCCCGGTCTCAGACCTCGTCCCCGCCGTGAAACATCGTCAGTTCCTCCGCCTCGTAGATGTTGATGAGTTCGTTCACGATGTCGTCGTACGACTCGTCTTCTATCCGGAGGTTGTCGAGTCGCTGAATCGTCTCCTCGTCGAGGTGTATCTGGGGCATATGTGGTATCGAACGCCCCCGAGGGCCTTAAATCACCAGCACCCCTCGCACCGTCACCAGGGCGGTTAGTATCAACGCACCGACGCAAGCGTCACCCGCGGACAACGTAACCCCTTTCCGTCGGGACCCGTGCGATACTACGTCTCTATCGAGCGATTCTCGGACGGAACGTGTCGTGATCAGACTCGGTCGTCGGCAGCGGTGCTATGATACTTGATACGTCGTGAAACGCTATCTACGCTCGCATC
Source organism: Haloferacaceae archaeon 50 (assembly GCA_046097085.1). Lineage (GTDB taxonomy): Archaea > Halobacteriota > Halobacteria > Halobacteriales > Haloferacaceae. The sequence goes on from CP175567.1 coordinate 2,165,253, forward strand.
GGACGGTTCGATAACGGAACTTTTCGCGGAGTACGGACTCGCGTTCGTGATGGTCGCGAGCTACTTCGGGTCGGGGTCGGTGTTCATCGCGAGTTCCGCAGGCGTGCGATACGGGTACGGCCTGCTGTGGGCCGTCGTCGGCGCGGTGCTGTTAGGGTTCGTGGCGCAGGACATGAGCGCACGCGTTGGCATCTTCGGTGACTCGCTCGCGGCGTTCGCGCGGGAGAAACTCGGGTCACCGCTCGCGACGCTGCTGATGGTCCTCCTCTCGGTCGGTTGTGTGGCATGGACGCTCGAACTCACCGCGGCCGTCGGGAAGGGCCTCGTCGTACTGCTCGGCCTTCAGGGCGTCGGGTGGCAGCCGTTCGCCTACCTGACGGGGTTCGCGGCCGTCGTCGTCGGCCTGCTGGGGTACGACGCCGTCGAGAAGGTCATGGTCGGGATGATGTTCGGACTCCTGCTCGCGTACCTGTTCGTCGCGGGCGTGAGCGACCCGGACGTGAGTGCGGTGGCGGCGGGGTTCGTGCCCGCCGTCGGCTCCGCGGAGTACATGGCGCTCGCCGTGAGCATTCTCGGGACCACCGCGCTGTGGCCCAACTTCTTCCTCGAATCGCAGCTCGTCGAGGAGAAAGGTTGGACCGACGCGTCCGCGGTTCCGACGATGCGACGCGACCTCTCCGTCGGCTACACCGTCGGCGGCGTCACCACCGTAGCCATCGTCGTCGCCGCAGCGGCGGTGCTCCGCCCCGCCGGGTACGACCAGCTCCAGACGTTCCTCACGCCCGGGCGGGCGCTAGCGACAGTGCTCGGTGAGTGGGCCATGGTGGTCTTCCTCGTCGGGACGCTCACCGCCGCGTTCAACAGCATCGTCCCCATCATGTGGGCGCCGGCGTTCATGATATCCGAGGCGCTGGGCGAGAAGTACGCCGACAGCACGCGGCTGTTCAACGCGATATACCTGGTCGGCGTCGCCCTGGGGAGCCTGTCGCCGCTCGTCAATCGGTTTCTCGGACTGAGTGTCATCGACATGATAATCCTTTTCCCCGCGTACAACGGGGTCGTCGGGCTTCCCGTCACCGCCGTGCTGTTGTTCTGGGCCGTCAACGACGAGGGCGTGATGGGCGAGCGCACCAACGGCTGGAGGCGGAACGCCCTCGACAGCGCTCTCATCCTGGTGGCGGTCTACTCCGCGTGGAACGCCGGCCGGTTCGTGGTCAACGCCATCTTCTCCGGCGGGCTCTGATACGCGTGAGCGCCACTGTTCCGCTCGGGACGCTCGTCCTCCTCGTCGGAATCTCGCTGGTCGCGGGGGTCGGCATCACCGCGGTCGGTCCGGGCGGCATATTCGTCACCGTGGCGCTGTTCGCGCTGACGGACCTCCGGCCGGCCGTCGTCGTCGGCACCGCCAGCGCGACGTTCGTCGCGACGGGCCTGCTCGGCACCCTGAGCTACTACCGCTCGGGCGAGCTCGACTCGGCGGACGGGGCGCGGACGGCGGCGATACTCGGCGTCACGGGCCTCGTCGGCGCGCTGGCCGGCGTTCGGCTCAACGCGCTCGTCGACGCCGACACCTTCGGGTTGTTACTGGGCGCGCTGGTCTCGCTGACCGGCGTGCTCGTGTTCGTCCGGACCCGCTACGGCGACGACGGCGGGGACGCACTCGCGGCGGACCAGAGCACGCTCGGCACCGCGGCTATCGGCGGGTTCGTCGGCGTCGCCGGCGGCCTCGTGGGGGTCGGTGGACCCGTGCTCGCCGTCCCCCTCCTCGTCGCCAGCGGTGTTCCGATGCTACTAGCCGTCGGCGTGGCGCAGGCGCAGTCGATATTCGTCGCCGGATTCGCGACGGTCGGGTACGTCGTCCGGGGTGCGGTGGACTGGTCGCTCGCCGTCGCCATCGGAGTGCCCGAACTCGTCGGCGTCGTAGTCGGGTGGCGGGTGGCCCAGTCCGTCGACTCGGACCACCTGACGCGCGTCCTGGCGGTGCTGATGTTGCTGCTCGGGCCGTACATCGCGTTCGGCTGAAAGGAGAGACCGCGCGCCGCTCAGATGCGGTCCACGACGGCCTCGGTCACGTCGGCCGTCGAGGCGTCGCCGCCGAGGTCCGGGGTGCGCGGGCCGTCCGCGAGGACGCCCTCGACGGCGGTCCGGACGTCCGCCGCCTCGTCGTAGTCGAGGTAGTCGAGCAGCATCGCGGCCGAGAGGATGGTCGCCGCCGGGTTGGCGACGCCCTCGCCCGCGATGTCGGGCGCGGTGCCGTGGACGGGTTCGAAGAGGGCGTTCTCCGGGCCGATGTTCGCCGACGGGAGCAGTCCCAGACCGCCGACGAGTCCGGCCGCGAGGTCCGACAGCACGTCGCCCGCGAGGTTGGGGCAGACCACCACGTCGAACTGCGTCGGGTCGAGACAGACGCGCGTGGCGAACGCGTCCATCAGCACCTCCTCGGTGTCGACGCCGCGTTCGTCGGCGACGGCGGTGACCGCGTCGCGGAAGCGGCCGTCCGTCTCGCGCATCACGTTCGCCTTGTGCGCGACGTGGAACCCCTCGGGCGCGTAGTCGCAGGCGAACTCGGCGAGTCGCTCCGAGGCGGACGTGGTGACGACGCGCGTCAGCGTCGAGAGGTCCTCGGAGAGGCGGTTCTCGTGGCCCGCGTAGACGCCCTCGGTGTTCTCGCGCAGAAACACGAGGTCCGTCTCCGGGCGCACGGCGTCCACGCCGGGGTAGGCCCGCGCGGGGCGGACGTTCACGAACGAGTCGACCGCCGTCCGGAGGGGGAGGATGACGTCCGCGGCCGTCTCGCCCGCCGCGCCGAACAGGGTGGCGTCGGCCGACGCCGCGAGGTCGTACGTCTCCTCCGGCAGGGCCTCGCCCGTCTCGGCCTTCGTCGCGTCGCCCGCCTCGGCCTCCACGAACTCGAAGTCGGCCACCGATTCGAGCACGCGCCGGGCCGCGGGAACGACCTCCTTCCCGATGCCGTCGCCGGGGATGACCGCTATCCGCTCAGCCATCGACGTAGGGGAGGGAGTCGGCGGTGCGTTGGATGGCCTGCCGGTTCGACTTCATCAGCGCCGTGGTGTCCCAGACGCCGTCGACGAGAGCCTTGCGCTGGGCCTCGTCCACCTCCACGTCGAGGACGGTGTCGCCGTAGGTGACCGTCTCCGCGGCCACGTCGATGTCGATCTCCTCGTCGGGGTGGTCGTCGACCCAGTCCTGCAGGGCCTCGATGTCCTCCTGCGGTGCGGTGACCGTGGGGATGCCGAGGGCGAGGCAGTTGCCCGCGAATATCTCGGCGAACGACTCGCCCACGAGGGCGTCGATGCCCCAGCGCATCAGTGCCTGCGGCGCGTGCTCGCGCGAGGACCCGCAGCCGAAGTTGGCGTTGACCACCATCACCGAGGCGTCGCGGAAGCGGTCCTCGTTGAACGGGTGGTCCTTCTCGTCGTCCTCGTCGTCGAAGCGCTGGTCGAAGAAGGCGAACTGTCCGAGACCGTCGAACGTGACCACCTTCATGAACCGCGCCGGGATGACCTGGTCGGTGTCGATGTCGTTGCCGCGCACGGGCACGCCCGTGCCGGACACCCGCTCGACGGTCTCCGCGGGACCGTCGGCGTCGCCGCTCCCGTCCGCGTCGTCTGCGCTCATGCCGTGGTCACCTCCTTCTTCTCCAGTTCGCGCACGTCCGTCACCTCGCCTTTGATGGCCGCCGCGGCCACCATCTGCGGACTCATCAGGACGGTCCGGCCGTCCTTCGAGCCCTGCCGTCCCACGAAGTTGCGGTTCGAGGAGGAGGCCGACGCCTCGTCGCCCTCCAGTTGGTCCTCGTTCATGCCGAGGCACATCGAACACCCGGCGTTGCGCCAGTCGAAGCCGGCCTCGCGGAACACGTCGGCCAGCCCCTCCTCTTCTGCGGCGCGCTGGACCCGCTGGCTCCCGGGGACCACCATCGCGCGCACGTCGGGGTGGACCTCGCGGCCCTTCACTATCTCGGCGGCCCGCCGCAGGTCGGGCAGGCGCGCGTTGGTACAGGACCCGAGGAACGCCACGTCGATGGGGTAGCCGTTCATCGTCTCGCCGGGTTCGACGCGCATGTGCTCTTGGGCCCGCCGCGCGGTGTCCTGCTTGTCCGCGGGCAGGTCCTCCGGCGCGGGGATGGGGTCGTTGATGCCGACGCCCTGACCGGGCGTCGTCCCCCACGTCACCACGGGGTCGAGTTCCGACCCGTCGATGGTGACCACGTCGTCGTACTCGGCGTCCTCGTCCGACCGGATGGACTCCCAGTACGGCTTGAGTTCGTCGAACTTCTCGGGGTTCTCCCGGAAGTAGTCGGTGTCTCGCAGCCACTCGTAGGTGGTCTCGTCGGGGTTGACGTAGCCCGCGCGCGCGCCGCCCTCGATGGACATGTTGCAGATGGACATCCGTCCCTCCATGTCCATGTTCTCGATGGCCTCGCCGGCGTACTCGTAGACGTAGCCGACGCCGCCGTCGGTGCCGAGACGGCGGATGATTTCGAGGATGACGTCCTTGGCCTCGACGCCCTCGCCGAGTTCGCCCGTCACCTCTATCTTGCGCACCTTCTGTTTCTCCATCGCGATGGTCTGGGTGGCGAGCACGTCGCGAATCTGGGAGGTGCCGATGCCGAACGCCAGCGCGCCGAACGCGCCGTGGGTCGACGTGTGGGAGTCGCCGCAGACGATGGTCTTGCCGGGTTGGGTGATGCCCTGCTCCGGGCCGATGACGTGGACGATACCCTGGTCGCCCGTGCCGGGGTCCGAGAACTGGATGCCCGCGTCGCGCACGTTCTGTTCGAGTTCGGACATCATCTCCTCGGCCGCCTCGTCGCCGTAGGGCCGCGACTGGTCCTCGGTGGGGACGATGTGGTCGACCGTGGCGTGGGTCAGGTCGGGCCGCGCCACCTCGAGGTCGCGCTCGCGGAGCATCCCGAACGCCTGCGGGCTCGTCACCTCGTGGATGAGGTGGAGGCCGACGAACAGCTGGGTCTGCCCCGTGGGGAGTTCGGACACCTTGTGTCGGTCCCACACCTTGTCGTAGAGCGTGCCCTCACTCATCGGCTACGTCGTCTCCTACGGGCTTGTGACCGTCGGCCGCGACGGCCGCCTCGGTCACGTCGGTCTCCTTCGTCCGGCCGCGCGCCCAGACGTCGTTCGCGCCCTCGCCGTGGGGCGGCGTGTGGTCCACGTCCCGCATGGACTCCGTCCCCGTCCCCGTCTCCGTCTCCGCCTCGGCCGCGTCGTCGCCGTCCCGGCCGCCGTCGGCCACCGCGGGGCCGCGACGGTAGACGGTGCCGAACGTCTCGCCCGTGTGCGGGTGCGTGTGGCTCACGTCGGCCATCGTCGGTTCTCCTCCGCGTTCGTCCTTACTCATTCAGTGTCACCTTCGATTGCTCGTCCTCGTCGCTCTCTGTCGCCTCGTCCTCGGTCTGGTCGTCGGCCCACGCGAACAGGCTGCGCAGGCGCGCGCCGACCTCCTCGATCTCGTGGTCCTTCTCCGCGTTGCGCAGTTGGGTGTAGGAGGGCCGGCCGGCCTGGTTCTCCGCGATCCACTCGCGGGCGAACGTGCCGTCCTGCACGCCCTCGAGTACCTCCTCCATGTTCTGGCGGGCGTTCTCGTCGACTATCTCCGGCCCCTTGGCGAGGCCGCCGTACTCGGCGGTGTCGGAGACGGAGTCCCACATCGCGCCGAGGCCGCCCTCGTACATCAGGTCCACGATGAGCTTCATCTCGTTCAGGACCTCGAAGTAGGCCATCTCCTCGCTGTAGCCGGCGTCGACCAGCGTCTCGTAGCCCTGCTTGATGAGCGAGGCGATGCCGCCACAGAGGACGGCCTGCTCGCCGAACAGGTCGGTCTCGGTCTCCTCGCGGAACGTGGTCTCGATGACGCCCGCGCGCGTACAGCCGATGCCGCGGGCGTACGCCAGCGCCTCCTCCTTGGCCTCGCCGGTCACGTCCTGGTAGACGGCGAGGAGGCCGGGGGTCCCCTCGTCGTTCTCGTAGTTCCGGCGCACGAGGTGGCCCGGGGACTTGGGCGCTATCATCGTGACGTCCACGTCCTCGGGGGGTTGAATCTGGTTGAAGTGGATGTTGAACCCGTGGGCGAACTGGAGCGTGTCGCCCGCGTCGAGGCCGTCGCGCACCTGCTCGAACACGTCCGGCTGGACCGTGTCGGGTACGAGCATCGAGGTGATGTCGGCCTCGTCCACGGCGTCGGCGGGCGTCTCGACGCGGAGGCCGTCCGCCTCGGCGGCGTCGCGCGAGGAGGAACTCTCGCGCAGGCCCACGATCACGTCCACGCCGCTGTCGTGGAGGTTGAGGGCGTGGGCGTGCCCCTGACTCCCGTAGCCGAGGACGGCAACCGTCTTGCCCTCGATGTGGGAGGGGTCCGCGTCGTCGTCGTAGTACACTGCGTTCGTGAACTCGTCTGCTCCGTCGGATACGTCTGTGTCGTTGTCAGTCATTGGTAGATTTAGCTCCGCGTTCGAGTGCGGCGGTTCCGGTCCGCTTTATCTCGCGGACGTCGAACTGTTCGAATGCGTCTATCGCGGCCGCAATCTTCTGCTGGCTCCCGGTCACTTCGACGGTGATGGCGTCGGCGGAGGCGTCGACGGTCTGACCGCCGTACATCTCCGCCACCGCGGCGACCTTGTCGGGTTCGCCCCCGTCGACCTTGATGAGCGCGAGTTCGCGCCGGATGGCGTCGGGGTCGAGTTCCGTCACGGAGATGACCGGCACCAGCTTCTCCAACTGCTTTTTCGCCTGCTGGATGCCGGGTTCGTGCTCGTCGACGACCAGCGTGATGCGGGCGTAGCTCTCGTCCTCCGTCGCGCCGACCGTCAGGCTCTCGATGTTGAACTGCCGGCGGGAGAACAGCCCCGACACCCGGGCGAGCACGCCCGGTTCGTGGGTCACCAGCGCCGACAGCACGGCCTGCCGCGTCTCGGGTTCGGCCTCCACCTCGGGGTCGATGCGGATGCCCTGTTCGTTGCGGCGACCCTCCGGGTGGGGGCGCTCGTCGGGCGCGGGACCCTTCAGCCCGCGGTCGGGCAGGTCCTGGTCGTCCGAACTCATAGCTGGTCCTCCGTCAGGGCGAACTGGCCGTTCGCGCCACCGCTCGGCACCATCGGGTAGACGTTCGCGCCGGGGTCGACGTGGAAGTCGATAACCGAGGGGCCGTCGTAGTCGAGCGCCTCGCTCACGGCGTCGGCCACCTCGTCGTAGTCGTCGACGCGGAACCCGCGCGCGCCGAACGCCTCGGCCAGCTTGTCGAACTCGGGACACCAGTTGTACTCCGAGGCCATCCGCCGGCCCTCGTAGAAGGCGTCCTGCCACTGGCGCACCATCCCGATGTACTCGTTGTTCAGGATGGCCACCGTGATGTCGAGGTTCTCGCGCACCGCGACCGAGAGCTCCTGAATCGTCATCAGGAACGAGGCGTCGCCGTCGACGCAGACGACCTGTCGGTCCTCGTCCGCGGCGAGGCGCGCGCCGATGGCCGAGGGCAGGCCGTAGCCCATCGTGCCGAGGCCGTGAGAGGACACCCACGTCCGCGGCTCCCGGAACGTCCAGTACTGGCAGGCCCACATCTGGTGCTGGCCGACGCCCGTGGTCACGATGGCGTCGTCGCCGGTGGCCTCGTCCAGCGCCTCGACGACGAACTGCGGCTTGATGGGTTCGTCCTCGGGCGTGGCGTAGTCCATCGGGTACTCCTCTTTCCACGTCGCGCACTGCTCGCGCCACTCGCGCGCGTCGGGCGAGCGGTCCATCGCCTCGTCGAGTTGGTTGAGCACCCGCCCCGCGTCGCCCACCAGCGGGTAGTCCGCGTGGACGTTCTTGGATATCTCCGCGGGGTCGATGTCGACGTGGACCACCTCCGCCTCGGGCGCGAACGTGTCGACGCCGCCGGTCAGGCGGTCGTCGAACCGCGTCCCCACCGCGATGAGCACGTCGGTGTGGGTGACGGCCATGTTGGCGTAGCCGGTGCCGTGCATGCCCGCGAACGACAGCGCGAGGTCGTGGCCCTCGGGGAACGACCCGAGGCCGGGCATCGTGGTGGTCACCGGGATGCCGTGGGTCGTGGCGAACTCCCGGGCCTCCTCGGAGGCGTTCGCCTTGACGACCCCGCCGCCCAAGAGTAGCAGGGGCTTCTCGGCGCGTTGGATGGCGCTCGCGGCCACCTTCACGTCGCTCTCGTCGGCCTCGACCTTGGGGTCGTAATGCTCCGGCGGGCGGGCGGGACCGGGGTCGCGGGCCGCCTCGCCCTGCGTCACGTCCTTGGGCAGGTCGACCAGCGTCGGCCCCGGCCGACCCGTCTTCGAGAGCGAGAACGCCTCGCCCACGGTGTCGCCCACCGTGTCGGGGTCGGACGCGAAGTAGTTGTGCTTCGTGATGGGGGCGGTCACGCCCGTGGTGTCGGTCTCTTGGAACGCGTCGGAGCCGACCATACCGCTGGGCACCTGCCCCGTCAGCGCGAGCACGGCGTCCGAGTCCATGTCGGCGTCGGCCAGCCCCGTCACGAGGTTGGTCGCGCCGGGACCCGAGGTGGCCAGACAGACGCCGGGCGCGCCCGAGACCACGTTGTAGGCGTCGGCGGCGTGGGCCGCGCCCTGCTCGTGGGCCATCGTGACGTGGCGGATGTCAGAGTCGTACAGCGCGTCGTAGACGGGCATGATGGCCCCGCCCTGCACGCCGAACGCCGCCTCGACGCCGGCGTTCTCCAGCGCGCGGATGACCGACTGCGACCCGGTCGTGACGGGTTCGCGCTCCGCCTCGTCCGGGGTCGTCTCGGCGCCGGCGTCGGCGTCCTCGGCCGGTCGGTCGGTCTCCGTCTCCGGCGTCGTGGGGGTGCCTTCGCTCACGTCGACCACCCGGCTCTCGCCGGTGTCGATGTCTGCGCCCGTGCCCGTGTGTCTCGCTGTCGATTCGCCGGATGCCGTCTGTCGCGTGTGCGGTGTCGTTGGAACTCCATGGTTACCCGTGAGCCTGCGGATTCGCCCCGCGTCGTCACGACGCGAGAACGGTCACTGTCGGAAGTCGGTTCGAAGGGGTCTGAGGAGAGAGGGTGTGTAGGGGCTATACGGCCCCTACGATAATGCGCGACCGGACGGCGACGTCGCTGGTCGTGGTCTGCGAACCACGGCCGGTGACGCTCCGTCTCATCGTACGATATCCCTTCTTCCCCTCCCACATAACGCTTTCGTGAGACGCCCGTAGCGGGACGCTCGCGTCGTGCGCGCTCCACCCGCGGCTGGCTCTCCGGGGAGAGGGCGAACGACGCGGCGGCCATGGTCAGGCGCGGACCTCCTCTTCGTCGCTGCGGTCGACCCCGACCTCGTCCGCGAAGCGTTCGAGTTCGGTCACCGTGACCCGCTGTTTCTCGGCCCCGTAGTCTTTCACGCGGCGGGTGACCGAGCGGACCTCGTCGTCGGTGGGGTCGTAGCCGGCCTCCTCCAGTCGCTTGCGCACCGAGTTGGTGCCGGTGTGCTTCCCGAGGACGAACTCGCGGGTCGCGCCGACCATCTCGGGGGTCATCACGCCGGGCTCGAAGGTGTCGGAGTTCTCCAACACGCCCGCGGCGTGGATTCCGCTCTCGTGGGAGAAGGCGTTGCGCCCCACCACCGGCTTGTTGGCCGGGATGGGGATGTCCGAGGCCTCCTCCACGGTGTGCGCGAGGCGGGTTATTTGCGTGGTGTCGATGCCGGTGTCCACGTCGTACAGGCTCTCGGCCGCCATCACGACCTCCTCGTAGGCCGCGTTGCCGGCGCGTTCGCCGATGCCGTTGACCGACACCTGCGCCTGCGACGCGCCCGCCTCGAACCCGGACAGCGCGTTGGCCGTGGCGAGTCCGAAGTCGTCGTGGGTGTGGACGTCGACGCGGGCGTCGGTGTGAGACACCACCGTCTCCACGAGGTCGGCCATCCGCGTCGGAGTGGCCACCCCGCAGGTGTCGGGGATGTTTATCCAGTCGACGTCCGCGTCGGACACCGCCTCGATTATCTCGACGAGGAACGACTCGTCGGTCCGGGTGGCGTCCATCGGCGAGAACATCGCCTCGACGCCCGCGTCCTTGACTCGTTCGACGCTCTCGACGGCGCGCTCCATGGCCTCCTCGCGGGAGGCGTGCATGGAGTCCTGCAACTGCACGTCGCTGGTCGACACGAAGACGTGGACCAGTTCGACTCCGGAGTCCAGAGCCGCCTCCACGTCCTTGTCGACCACGCGCGCCAGTCCGCAGGTCGTGTTGTCCGTGGCGGCCGCGATGTCGCTGACCGCCTCGAACTCCGCGTCGGAGTTGACCGGGAACCCCGCCTCGATGACGTGGGTGCCCATGTCGTCCAGCGTCGCGGCTATCTCCCGCTTCTCGTCGTAGCTGAACGAGGTGCGCGGAGACTGCTCGCCGTCGCGGAGCGTCGTGTCGAAAATCCGTACGTCGTCTATCTCCGTCTCAGAAGTAGGGGCTAAAGTGCCCTGGAAGAACTCGACCCGCCGGGGTATCCGACGTGCCCTCCATGTCCGTGTCTTTGTGGGACATTGTGTTCGATTCAAGGCCACGCCCCCTACATAAGCCTGTTCCTCTGGTGTCGACAGAGTAGAAAATCGTTACGAGCGAGAACTCGGTTATCATTAGAATCGCACGACGTAAACGGGTCAGTGTGATACTGGATACCTAATATGTGATTAATCATGCCTCGCCGTCGCACCGCCGTTCGTCGCACCGAAGCGTAACTTTTGGATATATCTCGGCGGAATTTATCTCGCGCGCGGTGTCGGGCGACTCCGACTGGACGTTCGTCCGGACGCGGGGCGCGAACAGAGAGGTCGGTCCCCGTTCGCACGCCCGCGGCGTGGCGAGAGGGTATTTGTACGCCCGCGGCGTGGCAAGGCGGTGTGAGCAGACGCGCGAAGCGGTACGCCCTGTCGGACTCGGCACAGCAGGTGACCGGCGGGTTCCTCTTGGCCGGCCCGTTCGTGGTGACCGAGGAGGTGTGGACGCTCGCCGACGACATGAACGCGTTCCACGCCCTCGTCACCGTCTCCCTCGTGGTCGTCGTCGGCTACGCCGCCCTCTACAAGGCCGACGCGGGGCGCGATCCAGACGCGGAGGCCGAGATAGGCGGCGTCCCGACGCGTTTCGTGTCGCTGATGGTCGTCTCGTTCGGGTCGGTGGCGCTCCTCGCCCTCGCGTTCGGCGCGCCGGGGACGTTCCTCGAAGACGCGGGGCCCACCGCGGCGGCGGCCGTCACGGCCAAGGCCGTGAGCGTCGGGTCCGTCTTCTCGGTCATCGGGGCCGCGACGGCCGACAGCCTGCTCTGAACCTGACTCTCACCCGACGTATCAGCGTGACCGGTCTGACCGCCGGCCGGCGACCGAACGCTTTTCTCACCCCGCGCCGAGAGACGCGGTATGAGCGACTTCGACCTCGACCTTCGGGGAGCGGAAGAACACCTCGACGACGTGGAAATTCAGGGTGACGTGGTTCTGGGCGTCCTCGACGGGTCCACCGACCCGGAGGTGTGGGTCCGTAACATCGAGGAACGGAACGTGCTCTTCCTCGCCGTCGAGGGGGACCTCAACGAACTCGCCGAGGGGTTCGCGCGCCCCGTCAAGGAACGCGGCGGCACGCTGATGCACTTCCGGCGGTTCCTCGTCGTCGCCCCCGAGGGCGTCGACATCGACACCGACCGACTGTAGGGCCACACCGCCGACCGACTCACTCAGACTCCTCAAGAAACGTCAGCACGTGACCGTCGGCGTCGCGCGCGCGGACGCCGCCGTCGACCGACTCGCGCGCGTCCTGGCACGCCGCGACCGCGTCCGCCGCCGCGGCGGGGTCGGGCGTCGAGAAGCGCAGGTCGACGTGGACCCCGCCGCGCGCGTCGGCCAGTCCCAGTTGGGGCTCCCAGAGTTCGAGTTCCACCGGGCCGTCGAGGCGTACCCGCCGTCGGTCACCCCCGCGGTCCACCACCTCGAACCCGAGCGCCTCGTACCGCTCGACCGCCGGGTCGAGCGCCGTCACCTCCAACACCACCTCGAAGATTCCCGCGAGGCCCTCCCCCGCCACGTCCCGGCCGCCTATCTCGACGCAGTGGTCGTCCGGGTCGTCCGCGTACAGGGAGCGGTACGCGCCGAACTGGTGTTCCGACACGTCCACGCCGGTTCCTTCCACGCGGTCGTACCACGCGTCGTACTCCTCCCGCGGCGTCTCGAAGGCGTAGTGGACGTGGAGGCCACCCCGCGGCGCCCGCGAGGGGCGACGCAGGGCGAGTTCCGTCGGTCCGACTCCGAAGACGAGTTCGGTCTCCGTCTCGCGGACCGGGTCGAGACCCAACCCGTCGACGTAGAACGCCCGCGCCCGTTCGAGGTACTTGACTTCGAGTCCGAGGTGGCGGAGGCCGGTGAGCATGCCCCGCCGTAGGAGGGCCGCCGGGTTAAATCCGCGTCGCCGAGTTCGCGCCCGGCGGGGCGTCGGTGCCGTCGAGCGACCGCGCCGCCGGGATAGTTATTGACACGGAAACCGCACGGTCTCGCATGTCGATGAAAGGCGACGGTCCGGGGACGATACACGAGATAGACCGGTGGGACGGCGGCGCGGGATGGATGGCCCACCCCGAGGAGGAGATGCGTCGAGCGAGTCACGTCCTCGTCGGTGACGACGACCGGGTCTGGGTCACCGACCCCGTCGACGCCCCGGGACTGGACGACTTCCTCGCCGAACTGGGGGAGGTGGCCGGCACCGTCGTCTGTCTCGACCGTCACACGCGCGACGCGGACGCCGTCGCCCGGCGCCACGACGTGCCGGTGTACGTCCCCGACTGGATGGACCGCGCCCCGCCGAAACTCGACGCGCCAGTCCGCCGATTCGGCGACCGACTCGGCGACTCGGGCTACCGAGCGTTCAAGGTGTTCGTCTCGCGCGTCCCGCCGTGGCAGGAGGCGGGGCTCTACCACCCGGACGGCGGGACCCTCTACGTGCCGGAGTCCGTCGGGACCGCGCCTTTCTTCCTCGGACGCGGGGAGCGCCTCGGCGTCCATCCGATGCGGCGACCGATGCCCCCGCGACGGGCGCTGGAGAGCGTCTCGCCCGAACGCGTCCTGTGCGGTCACGGCGCCGGCGTGTTCGAGGGGGCCACCGACGCTCTCCGACAGGCCGTCGACGGGTCGCGCCGGAAACTGCCCTCGGCGTACGCGCGCGCGTTCCGCGCGATGCTCTCCTGAGAAGTCGGCGTCGTCGGCCTCCGCGTACGTTCTTCTCTTCGACGCAGGTCGGTGGGCCGCTATGTATTACTCGGAGCTGTCGAGCGGTTCGACAGTTCGTGAGCGCCGTAGCGCGTCAGCGTCAGCCGTTCGGACGACGGCGCGGCTATCGGCGTAGTCCAAATAAAAGAGTCGGCTTGGGCCGGAACGCGAGTTCCGGTGGTTAGCTGTCGGTGTCGTTAGTTCTCGCGGCGGACCGCGAGGAGCGCAGCGGCGACGAGCGCGACCAGCGCGACGATGACGCCGAAGCCGGGCGTGTTCGTCTGCGTGGTCTCGGTCGTGGTGCCACCGTTGCCACCGGACTGCGTGGTGGTCGTGTCGGCAGTAGTGGTCTCACCGCCGCTCGCCGTCGTCTCCGAGGGCGTCGAGGTGGTCTCGGACGGGGTGCCCGTCTCGGTCGTCTCGGACGGGGTCTCCGTCTGGACCTGCTCGACGACAGTGCCGTCGACTTCGGTCAGCGTCTGACCGCCGTCGTTCTTGCGAACGAGAGCCGTGAAGTTCGCCCCGACGTCGACGTCGCTCATGTCGATCGTCGTGGAGAACGTGCGGTTAGCCGTGACCGTCGCTTCGACCGACTTCAGGAAGGACGAACCGGATCCGCTGCTGCGGACGCGGATGGTGACCTCCGAGCCGGGTGCGAGCGTGGTCGAACCGGAGACCTGCGCGTTCTTCGAGGAGGCGAGCTGAAGCTCGTCGTTGCTGTTGAGGTTGTTGAACTCGGCGTCGAGCTCGGTCAGGGTGAAGTCCTGGTTAGCCGTCTCCTTCTCGATGCCGGCCGTGTCCTCGTCGGCGTCGACCATCGGGTTGTTCTGGTTGATGGTCCACGAGGCCGTGTAGTCCTCGTCTGCCTGCCACTCGAAGTTGCCGCCGTTCACGGCATCGCCGTTGATGCCGGTGTCCACGACGACGTACAGCGAGTTGTTAGCGTCGTCCTGGAAGACGTTCTGGACGGTGTTCGAGTTCATCGCCAGCTTGGTGGCTTCCTGGTTCGCACCAGGGTTGGCTTCCTCGATGGTCAGCATGAAGCCGTTGGACTCGTTGTAGAGAGCCTGCTTGATCTCCTGGTCCGTGCCGGACAGCTGACCGTAGATACCGGACGCCTTGAGCTGAACGACCGCGAGGTCGCCCTTGGCGATGTCGTTAGTCTGGTTGACCTGCTGGAGGAGCTCCTTCTGGTCGTCGTAGTCGGCGTCACTCGGGGCGGTCCAGACCTGGACGCCCTGCGTGCCGCGTTCCTGCAGGTCCAGCGTACCGAGGTCGTCCTCGTTCTGGATCCAGTAGTGCGCGGAGGTGCCGGTGCTGACGTTCTGGGCCTCCGTGCCCACCGCGACGTCGTAGGTGCCCGCCTCAAGCGGCGAGCTGAGGTCGCTGGAGTGGGCGTAGACGCCCTTGATGGAGTCGTCGTCGTCCTGACTGCTGTCGGTCAGCGAGAAGACGTCGCTCTCGTTGGCCGTGTCCCGACCAGCGAGGTACGTGTTCATCTTGAGGCCGACCTTACCATCGCCGCCGTCGGAGACGGCGACCGTGACGTTGTAGCCGACGTCGCTGCCGCCGATCTGGACGTAGCCGTCGTCGGCGCCGTCGAAGTTGGCGTTGATGGTCGCAACGTCACCGCGCTGCTCGGTGACTGTACCGGCGAGGGACATCGAACCCTCGTTCTCGGTCACCGTGACGTTCGCGGTCGAGGACGCGCTCGTGTCGGCGCCCTCGAACGTGAACTGGTAGTCGTCCGCGTCGACGTCCGTGAAGTCAGCGTCGAGTTCACCGCTGGCGGAGACGCCCGAGACCGTGACGGTCTCTTGGTCGTCGTTCCACGACACGATGTTCTCGCCGCTGAAGATGTTGCGAAGGTCGCTGGAGGTGAGACCGTCCGCGGAGATGGTCACGTCGTAGCTACCGCGGTTGGACGAGAAGTCCACCGTGGTGTCCGTGTTCTCTCCCGTGTTGCTGACTTCGTTGTCGTTGAACTCAGCCGAGAGGGTCTGCTTCTGGACCTCCCACGAGTAGTCGCTCGCGTTGGTCTGGTCAGCGTCGACGCCCTTCTGGACGCCGAGCTCGTTAGTCACGACGATGTCGCGGTTGGTCGTCGTGATGACGTAGCCCTGACCGTTCTCGATGGTCGACTGGTCCGTGTTGATGATGGCGACACCGTTGGAGTTCGTCTGGAACTCCGTGACGAGGGTGCCGACTCCGCCGTCGTCGTCAACCGAACGGATCTGGTAAGTCTGGCTGTTGTTACCCTCGAAGTAGACGCCCTGGCCGCGCCAGAACGTCGAACTGTCTTCCGCGAACGCGTTCGCGGCGTTCAGGTCAGCGAAGTTGAAGTCCACGGTGTTACCGCTGGTGATAGAACCATTGGCGGAGGTGACCGTAATCTGACCGTTGCTGGCCGCGCTGGCATCAGTCGTGTCAAGAGTAACTTCAACGAGGACGGAATGGCTGGACGCGCCACTAGCCCCGTCGAAGTTGTGGATGGTAACTGAGCTGGATCCGTTTTTAGTAGCGTTCGCTGCTGTAGCACCACTTCCGGTGCTGACAAGCTCTGCAGAGACAATCTCTGCATTATTGTTCGCGAACGGCGTGCCAGAGTAACTCAGAGTTACATCGTCGGCAGATCCGTCACTCGTAGAGAGGTTCAGTCGTACACGCTGCTTCGTAAGGCCTTCGTCGGTCGACACGTCCGTAGCGGACGTGTTCGCCGTGTTAAGGCCATTCACGGTCGCAGACGCTGCTCCGGCAAACGCGAGGGTCCCGGCGAAAACCGAGACGACCATCAGCGTAGCCAGAATCAGGCTACGAACCTTGTCTTTATTTCCTGTCATAGTTGGTTTGGGGTTACTTCATCGGCGACGACATCTTTCCCTCGCCGTCGAGTTCGACGGCGCACGGTACTCGATGCTGTCACCCTGGGTAGGGGTACACTGCAAACAAGACCGTATCCCGGTAAATACTTTGTGTATCCCGTCAGACGTTCGCACGACGTAAACCGTGTTACGCGGGCTCATATCGGTTAAACACGCAGTAATGGATATGAAATAATCTCGGGCTGAAGAGGGCGTAATCGGCTCGTAAACGCGATAGGGAACTTTTCGTATCGTGACTAATGCTTCGAGAGTATCGTCTCAGATAGACATCGGACCCTGAAGAAACGGGTGTCGTGATAGTCAGATGTTCGTCTGGGGCTAGTATCTCTCAGTTTGATTACCTACACTACCGAGACCGGAAGTGACGCGACGTCGCCGAGTGTCGGTCTGCGGTGTCGTCAGACGCCGCCCGATGCGGTTATTACGGGCGAGCGGCTAGGAATCGCGTGGTCTACGTCACGCGCGGGCTCGTCGAGGTGTTGCTCGACACTGCGGCGGACGCCGAACCGGACTCGGTGAACGTAGTGCTCGAGAGTACGCCGGCGGGCGAGTTCCCGACCGACCCCGGACTCGACCCCGACACGCCGGTGTTGACGCACTTCTACTTCCCCGACGCCGGAAAGTCCGTCAGCGCCGTCTTCGGCGTCGACCTCGGGACGCCCGCGGGTCGCGGGCGCGCGCGGTTCGTCTCTCACCCGCAAGGTCCGCCGCGCCCGACCAAGCGCGACGACTACGCCGCCGTGGTGTTCGTCGCCGTCCCGCCGTGGGACGAGTCGTCGGTCGCGGCGTTCGACCGGTCGGGGCGCAGACTCGACGTGTCCGTCCTCGACGCCGAACCGCCGGTCGAGTCGCTCGTGTGAGACGACGACTCGTCCGTCGAGCGCGTCCCACGGGAGCGGCGACGGCGGGGAGAAGTACTTCCTACT
Source organism: Haloferacaceae archaeon 50 (assembly GCA_046097085.1). Lineage (GTDB taxonomy): Archaea > Halobacteriota > Halobacteria > Halobacteriales > Haloferacaceae. The sequence continues at coordinate 2,182,305 of CP175567.1, forward strand.
TCGCTCGCGCACGCACGTACACTGATGTCTGAATCGAACGGGACCGTCGGGCGGTACGTGCGGGAGCGGGAGACTTGGACCGCCGCCGAGTGGGCTATTCCGGTGGTTGCGCTCGTCGTCTGTACCGTCAACCTCTACGCCGGCACGATAACGGGCGACGGCGCGTACACCGTCATCGGTGTGAGCTTCCTCGCCGGCGCGGCGCTCTACCTCAGCGTCTACTGGCAGCCCGTGCTCTACCTGATAGTCGTCCTGTACCTCCTGACGCTCGGCGCGTTCTGGCTGTTCGCCGGGCTTCCGCTGTTCGGCCTCGGGGTCGTCAACGGCGCACTGAGCCTCGGGCTGGTGGTGCTCTGCGTCTACCTCTACGTCCAGTACGCCGAGACCGGCGACGAGGAGTGACTCACCTACCGCATCGGTCTCACTCCAGGTAGCCGAGGTCGGTCAACTGCGTCGTTATCTCCTCGAACTCCGCCTCGGTCAGGCGGCCCTGCTTCTGGTGTTGGATGACGATACTCCGGAGGAGGAACCGGACGAGGTCGCTCGTGCTGGAGAAACTCGTCCCCTCGATGGTCTCGTCGACGCGGTCGGCCAAGTCCTTCGGGATGGAGACGGTCGTGTACTCCGTCATGTGCGGCGAAAGGGGAGGCGGCGGTATAACAGCCACGACCGGATGCTGGAGGACCGTCGTCGGTGCGGGGTCGGACGGGCGCGCCGCCGGGGAACTCGGCCGCTAGTGGCCGGTGTTTTTTGTAACGGAGGCCCTAAGGGGGAGCAATGGCAGTCAGGCCCCCTCAAGAGAACTCGTCGGAACCGGACACCATCGAGTTCGGCATCGCGGCGCTCGACGCCCGACTCGACGAAGCGGAGGTCGAGTTCCCGGCAACTAGCGAGGAGATCGTCCGCGCCGTCGACAACACCAACATCCCGTACGACGCGTCCGGTCACACCGTGTCGCTCGAGGAGGCCCTCGACCGCCTCCCCCGGTCGCAGTTCGAGTCCGAGACCGAACTTCTCGACATGCTCCACCCCGTTTTCGAGGAGTATCGTGCGTCGACCTCCGGTAGCTTTCTCCAGCAGATACGGGACCTGTTGCCGTTTTAGTCCTCGTCTCGCCCGAGCGGTCGGCTCTTCTGCTCCCCGTTGCTCCGCGTTCGTCGACTCTCGGTCCGGTCGTGGCCCTTCATCTCGTCGTCCAACCGCCGAATCTCTTGCATCTGCTCGCGGTGGAGTTTGAGGATGAGGTCGGAGAGCACGCCGAATATCAGCAACTGCACGCCGAACAGCACGGCGAACACGGAGACGACCGCGATGACCTCGTGAGATATCCGCCGCGTGAACCACTCGGCGGCGACGTACGCGGCGAGGACGACACCGAGGGACGTGGCCGACACCCCGACGCTCCCGAAGTAGAAGAGGGGGTTGTTCGTCTTCGCGCGCCGGTAGATCTCGAGGAAGATGATGCCGCCGTCGCGGAACGGCCGGAGGTTGGTGTTCGACCCGACGGGACGAGGGAGGTAGGTCACGGGGACGACGGCGGTGGGGACGTTCTTCTTGATGCACTCGACGGCCATCTCCGTCTCGATGCCGAACCCCTCCGAGGTCAGCGTCATCCGCTCGAACGACTCGGTCGTGAACGCGCGGTAGCCCGAGAGGATGTCGCGGTAGTTCTCGCCGTGGACGGCCGTGAACGCGCGGTTGATGAGACGGTTCCCGAGGCGGTTCAGACGCGACATCGCGCCCGAGCGCATGTCGGCGAACCGGTCGCCGATGACGTGTTCGTACCCGTCGTCGAGCGGTTCGAGCATCGCGTCGGCGTCCGACGCGCAGTACGTGCCGTCGCCGTCTAACAGGAGGACGAACTCCGCGTCGACGTGCTGTTCGACCGCCTCCCGTACCGCCTGACCCTTACCGCTGCCCGACTGCTCGACCACGCGCGCACCCGCGTCGACGGCGACGTCCTGCGTCCGGTCCTCGGACCGACCGTCGACCACGAGTACGTTCTGGAAGCCCTCACTCTGGAAGTCCTCGACGACGTCGCCGACGGTCTCGGCTTCGTTCAGCGTAGGGAGCAACACGCAGACGTCGTCTCGGTCCATCAGCGTCACGTCTACCCGGGGGACTAAAAAGGGCTTTCTTCTCGTACCGTGTCACGTCCGCGGGCGCCCCGCCGGACCGTCGGGATTTTTGTATGGATGCGGATAGATGCGCGTATGCGTTCGCTCGCACGACGTCTCGCGACGGCGGCCGCCGCCGTCCTCTCGCTGACCGGCCTCCCGTACCTCGTCTACGCGTGTCTGTATCTCCTCCTCAACCCCGACGGCTCGCCGGCCGACAAACGACCGGCGGAGCCGACGGTGAGCGTCGTACTCCCCACGTACAACGAGGAGCGGATAGTCGAGAGCAAACTCGAGGACGTCGTTTCCCTCGACTACCCGATGGAGAAGGTGGAAGTCGTGATAGTCGACTCAAGCGACGACCGGACGCGAGACATCGTGCGGGACTTCTTCGCCGACCGGGACGCGCCGTCGCTGACGCTCTTGGCGGAGGACGAGCGTCGGGGACTGGCGCCGGCGCTCAACGACGCGTACGCCGCGGCGTCGAACGAGATGGTCGTCAAGACCGACTGCGACTCCCGGGTCGCCGCGGACGCCCTCCGCGAGGCGGCGGCGAACCTCGCCGACCCCGACGTCGGAGCGGTGACGGGACGGAACGTCGAAGTGCTCGGCGGGAGCGACGTCGAACAGGGCTACCGCGACGTGCAGGCCCGGATTCAGGTGCTCGAGTCGCACCTCGACTCGACGCTCATCTTCCACGGTCCCTTCTCGGCGTTCGAGAACGACGCGGTCGTGCCCATCGACCCCGACTCTATCGCGGACGACACCGAACTCGCGCTGAAGATTCGACGCGGCGGCAAACGCGTCGTGTTCGACCCGGACGTGCGGTACAAGGAGGCGGCCCACTCCGAGTTCGGGAAGCGCCGGACGCAGAAGGACCGGCGCGCGATGGGGCTGGTACGGTTGCTCCTGCGGCATCGAGACGCCCTCGGCCGGTACGGTAACTACGGTCGGGTCGTGCTCCCGTTCAACTGGTGGTTCATGCTCGTCTCGCCGTGGCTGCTGGCGGCGGGGATCGGCCTCGCGTCGCTCTCCGCGCTGGCGGTTGCGGGGCCGTTCGGACTCGCCGTCCCCGGGTCGCTCGCGGCGTTCGTCGCGCTCGGGTCGCGCGACGCGTTGGGTCCGCTCCAGCCGGCGTACGCCCTGTTCGACACGCAGGTGTCGCTCCTATTCGCGGCGGTGAAGCTGTGGCGCGGGGAAGGGAGCGCCGTCTGGGACGTGGACGCCGAACTGCGCGAGGCGTACGAGTGAAGGTTCTGCAGGTCACACCGCGGTATCCGCCGCACACGGGCGGCGTCGAGACGCACGTGAAAGAGATATCGGAGCGACTGGTGGAGCGTGGTCACGAGGTGGTGGTCCACGCGGCCGACGCCGGCGGCGACGTCCGCTCGCGCGAGACCCGGAACGGCGTGGTGGTACGCCGCCACCGCGCGGTGGCTCCCGACGGCGCGTTCCACGTCGCCCCCGGCATCGCCGCGGCGGTTCGACGCGCCCGCGCCGACGTCGTCCACGCGCACAACTACCACTCGTTGCCGCTCGCACTCGCCGCACTCGGGGTGGGCGACGCCCGCTTCGTCGTCACGCCGCACTACCACGGCGCGAGCGCCGACCCCGTCCGCGACCGGCTTCTGTCCCTCTACCGGCCGGTCGGCCGCCGGGCGCTCCGCCGGGCCGACGACGTCGTCGCGGTGAGCGAATGGGAGCGGGACCGCCTGCGCGACGACTTCGGGGTCGAAGCCACCGTGATCCCGAACGGCGTCGACGTCGAGCGGTTTCGGAACGCAGAACCGGTGCGACGTGACCGCCCGTACCTGCTGACGGTAGGGCGGCTGGAGGAGTACAAGGGCGTGCAGTACGTCGTTCGAGCGCTGCAGAAACTCGACTACGAACTCGTCGTCGCGGGGGAGGGACCGTTTCGTGACGACCTAGAGCGAATCGCCCACGAGAACGGCGTGAGCGAGCAAGTCGATTTCCACGGATACGTGTCGGACGACGACTTGGCCTCCCTCTTCGCCGGTGCGGAGGCTTACGTCACGATGTCCGAACACGAGGCGTACGGGATGACCGTGGCGGAGGCGCTGGCGGCCGAGACGCCGTGTGTCGTCCGGGAGACCGGTGCGCTCGTCGACTGGACGGGAGAGGACGGGTGTGTTGGGGTGACGACGACCGACCCGGACGCGATAGCGTCCGCCGTCCGAGGGGCGGTGCGAACGACGCCGTCCGTCGACATTCCGACGTGGGATACTGCCTGCGAGTCGACACTCCGACTGTACCGCGCAACGTCTGCCGCAGATGTTCCGTGTAGTTGATAACGAACAGAAACGTGCTACAGAGAGAGGATAGTGGATAGGATGATCGCCAGCGTCGTGATACCGACCTACCGCCGTCCGGAAACGCTTCGAGAGACCGTGCGAGCGGTGTGTGATCAGACCGTCTCCGACTTCGAGGTGATAGTGGTAGACGACGGGTCGAACACCGACGCTCAGGAGGCGGCTCTCGACGAGATACAGCGACGTCACGGCAGAGTTCGGGTGCTTCGGCAGGAGAACGCCGGTCCGGCGGCGGCGAGAAATCGCGGTTGGCGCGCGGCGGAGAGCGACACGGTCCTCTTCACCGACGACGACTGCCTTCCGCCGAGGGAGTGGGTCGAACGGCTGACGGAGGCGTTCGACCCCGACATCGGGGCGGTAGGCGGGCCGCTGGTTCCGACCGCCGACGCCGAACGGCGGAGCGTGTTTGCACGCCTGCACCGGTACAGAAACGACGAAGTCTACTCGCTCCCCAATGAGCCGACGGTAGGGAACGCGAGCCTTCCGATGGGCGGAACCGCGAACATCGCGTACCGCCGAGAGGTACTAGAGAACGTCGACGGGTTCGACACCTCGTTTCCGACCGCCGCCGGCGAGGACGCCGACCTGCAGAAGCGCGTGGCCGACGCCGGCTACATGATGAAGTTCATCCCGGTCACCGTTGAACACAACGACGCCTACGACTGGGAGTCATTCAAGAGTCGGGCTATTCGCCACGGCGAGGGGGCAAATTATTACAAGCGGGTTCACGGAACGCCGAGACCAATATGGCGTGTTATGTTTGGATTTTTAGGGATATTTCCCGCTGCGCTTAAGGTGGTTACCCGAACAAAACAGCCCCTTCTTGCAGTGACTGCCGGTGTAGAACATGCTCTCTATCGATATGGTGAGATAAGAGCACATCGTTCGGTGGAGAAGCGTATAGAGTGAATGTCTAGCGTGAAACACTGCTGTACCGCTAATGTTAATTTAGCTCCTCTATATCATAACGCAGAGATGAAGGTCGCCATCACCGGGTATCCATTAGCGTCTGAACGTCAGTGGAAGATGTGCCCTATTTTTGAGGATAGAGGGATAGAGACACACGTATTAATACCCTATGAGTGGCCGGGTATTCCCGAGTCTGATCACCCACCCAAGAACGCTGAATTTACTGTCCATTATCAGTACGCGATTTTTAATGGAAAGATGGGACGTTACGTGATGCCTGGTGCTGTTAAGACGTTGGCCAAAATCGACCCAGATATCGTTCTAACGCATGGCGAGCCATGGTATCTCCATACTGCGTGGATTCAGCTCGCGTGTGAAGCTCTATCGATTCCTCACGTCTATTTCACGTGGGAGAATTTGCTACACGTTCCTCGTCGCCAGATCCAACGAACAACCGAGAAGGTGCTTGAAACGCGCGTTGAAGGGGTGATCGCTGGTAGCGAAACAGCCGCTAATCGGATTAGAAACCGTGGATTTTCAGGAAATGTGACCGTCGCGCCCGAAACTGGCGTCAATACTGATATGTTTGCACCGGCGAGAGAGCCTCCGGCAGAACTTACGACCGAATTCGGTATATCCGACGATTCTGATATCGTTCTATATGCAGGGAGACTCACCTCTGAGAAGGGGATCGACGATATCCTTGACGCTGCGCCCCAAGTATCAGAGAACGTTAACTCTGCACACTTCTTGTTACTGGGAGACGGTCCCCTTATAGGCCATATTCGGGAACGAATTGAGAACGAGAGTCTCTGTGATTTTGTCACACTTATAACAGAACGTCAGCCATACAATCAGATGCCAAACATTCATGCGCTCGCCTCAGTATTCGTCTACCCAAGTCGAACAACGGAAGAGTGGGTTGAGCAGTTCGGTTACTCAGCAGCAGAAGCGATGAGTACAGGAGTACCAGTTATCACGACGGACTCTGGTTCTCTCCCCTACGTCGTCGGAGATGGTGGTATCATCTGTCCGGAAAACGCTCCAGATTCTCTTGCTGAGAACATCACCGCGCTTCTACGAGATGACGATCGCCGCGAGAGACTCGGAGAGCGTGCACGGTCACGAGTAGTGAGTGAGTTCAGTTTGGAGAGCGTTGCTGCCTCTCACATCCAAGCATTAGAAGAGGTAGTAACGCAGAAAGATACCAAATAGTAAGTGTCGTCTTCTGAGAATAACAGTATAGGTGAGTTACAAAGTGAGACCTCTTGTGAAACAGGTATACGATCGCATTATCCGTCCCTTACTCCCAAAAAAGATAGCAGTCTTTAACGGGATACCAGTCCGACAGCCACGACTCTTAGACAAAACAGACGTTCGACCGAACTATGAGCAGGAATTGATAAAAAGTATTCGTACATATGTTCGACCAGGTAACGAGGTGGTCATCATCGGTGGGGGGTGGGGAGTCTCCACTGTAGCAACCGCCCACCGTGTCACACCAAGCGGGGCGGTCAATACATTTGAAGCGGGTCACGACGAAGTCGCTCGTGTCCGTAACACTATTGAGTTGAATAAAGTCTCGGACATTGTAAGTGTGGAACACGCTATCGTGGGAAGTCCCGTTCGGGTATACAGCGAAAGGCAAGACGCACGAAGGCTCCCTCCAGAGGAGTTGCCAAACTGCGACGTACTTGTACTTGACTGCGAAGGGTCGGAGATTGAAATACTCGCCGACATGGTAATCCGGCCTGCGACAGTCATTGTCGAAGCACATCCGATGTTCAACGCACCCGCAGACGATGTACGCGAAATATTGCGTGATGCTGGATACGGAATAACAAGCGAGGCCGAGGAAACGACACCGAGAGGAAATATAACGATATTGACATCAAAGCTGAGAGAAGAGAGCTAACGCGTACAATCGCATTTCAACTAGCGGACGCAGTACACTACTGTCACGTGAGCCTGTCATAAAGGTCAAGAAAAGAGGTTGTAATTACTGGAATGTCGAACTGATTAATTCGCTTTTCGGCATGAGCTAGACAATCCTGTCTGACCGAACTATCGCTGAGGAGGCGTTCCATTTCGATCGCTACCTCTTCCGGATCGCTTTCATCCTGAACGAGAACACCCGCATCGTCAACAGCTTCGGGAACACCTCCGTGTTTTGACGCTAAAATTGGCGTCTTTGCTGCTTGTGCTTCAATATACACAATGCCGAAACCCTCGACATCGTATCCGATCTGATGCGGAAGGAGGGCGAATAAATCGGCCTTCGCTAATAGGCGGCGTTTGTGTGACTCTTCAACCCAGCCAACCATTCGGATGTCCTGCTGCTCTTTAGCTAATTGAGCAATTTCCTTTCGCTTTGGGCCATCACCTACGATTATGAGTTCTCTGCCATCTTTGACTTCCTTCCCCAATTCTTTCCACGCACGAACAATCGTCCCGATGTTTTTTCGTTCCACAAATCGGGATATCGTGAGGACAGGTCCAGACTCTAATTGACAGATCGCATCACGCGCGGCACGAAACGCTGGTAGATCGATAGATGGGGGAATTACTTTCGTGTCCAGATCGTCTTCGTTGACCGTGTCTCGGACAAGACGTTCGGTGAAGTGGCTTACTGCATGGACGATGTCCGCATTGGCGATGGCGTTCTGAGACAACTGTCTCTCTGCAAGTTCTAGTGCGTGGGTAGAGAGTACTGTTGGAATACCACGTTCATTCGCGGCCACAAGTGCAGACCAGTTCCTAACGTGTATTGCGTGAACTACATCCGGGTCAAACTTATCGATAGCATTGTTCGTCGCCGTGTACTGGCCTTTCTGAAACGCGTACTGAAGATTTGGGAGCCTACCGGGGGCCGCTATCCACCGAGGAGTAGGAATTAACTCATTGAGAGAGGGGCGAAACGATTCTGGATCGAAGTGTAAAACATCAACAGCAACAGCTTTCTCTTGAAGCCCGTGTTCTAAATTCCGTACCACGGTTTGTATCCCTCCTGGCGGTGGCGGATAATCAGGGGTTACGAGAAGGATGCGAAGGAAACTATCCATCGGAGTAAATGAGCCGAGCAAATTACTTATTCCTTTATATGTATGAGGATGAGCGACAGAGAAAGACCGATATTGGGGGATTTTGAAATCGAGACATTGAGCAATGGAGATACGACTATACGGCGTGCCAGAATAAACTCAAACCAGTGAGTATTCGGAGGTAAAATAGCAGATTGTGTGGGCATGTACACGATTATAAGTAGATTTTAAGAATATAATATCTAATTGACATATATGATCGAAACGGTTATTTCGGTCTATTGGGCATAATTTGTAATGACACCATCAGTTACTTATTCATTCGGAGGAGTAATAGGTGGTAGCGGTATCGGTTCCATTGCCGGTTATGCGGTAAGAGGTGCAGAGAGAGCGTCTCTCCTTGAAAGCGTTATTGCATACGATTCTCACTCGTTAGATGATCTACCTGTAGTGCGGCTACCAGGTGGTCGGTTTCTCAACAGGATTCCGAACTACTATTATAAAGATACCCTGTTTGATCTGATATCTTCCCAACTAATAGACTCGCCGGACATCTTTCACGGATGGAACAACATGTGTCTCCGGTCGATGAGGAAAGCCGCCGCCGCAGGGGCGACGACGGTGGTCGAGCGGGCGAGCAGTCATCCGACTCGCCAACGGACGCTTCTCGAACGTGAGTACGACGAACACGATGTCGAGGTCTCCGTCGTCGACGAGCGCCTGTACCAACGGGCGCTAACGGAACTGCGCGAGGCGGACGCCGTGTTCGTTCCGTCGAAGTTCGTCTACGAGTCGTTCCTCGAACGGGGTTTCTCCGAGTCGAAACTAAAGCTCGTCCCGTTCGGCGTGGATACGACGGCCTTTCGACCATCGACAGACAGCGGCGAAACCGATTCGTTCCGAGCACTCTTCGTCGGACAAGTGTCGCTTCGAAAAGGCGTCCAGTACCTGTTACCGGCGTGGAGACGGTCGGGAATCGACGGGGAACTCGTGTTCGCCGGGCAGGTCACCGACGATGCCGAGTCGGTCGTGAAGGAGTACCGTAACGACGATTCGATACGCTTCCTCGGGTGGGTCGACGACATACCGGACGAATTTCACCGTGCAGATGCGTTCGTCTTCCCGAGCATCGAAGAGGGGAGTGCGCTCGTGAGTTACGAGGCGATGGCGAGCGGACTCCCGAGTATCGTGACGCCGAACGTCGGGAGCCTCGTCGAGGACGGGGAACACGGCGTCGTGGTTCCGCCGCGAGATATCGGAGCGCTCGCGGACGCGCTTTCGGAACTCGCGGAGTCGCCCGAACTACGTTCGCGGATGGGACGGGCGGCTCGGGAGAAAGTGTCTGACTACAGCTGGGAGCGCTACGGCGACCGTGTAGCAGACGTATATCGAAATATCCTCCAACTCTGATATTGAACGCAAGAACCGCGAGGAATACCCTCCCGCGGTGAAAGTAGCCCCTTGAAGAGGAGTGACCAACTTTAGCGCCACCGATGACATTCTTCCCCCTAGACCACTCCTCCTCAACCAACGTCCCACCGCATACCTATTATATTTAAGATAGCCTTAGAAAGGGAACTACGTCTGACTTGAGACAGTAAACGGGAAAAGATATTAAGAGCGCCAAACAGATACAGCTATGACTTCGGAGATAGGATCTCTCTGGGATAATTCGTATCAACAAGAAGATGTTTTATCCCCAAAAAAAGTACTCAAAACAGACTTCGGACGCATCGTAAATAAGGTCGCCGGAGAACCACGGTCACGAATACTAGAAATAGGGGCCGGTTCTGGTAAGTTTGGATTTACACTAGCTGCTGCTGGTCACGATGTAGTACTTGCAGATAACAACCCGGATGTATTATCAGCTCTACGGCGACGGGAAAAATCAATTCCTTATGACGTAAAAGTATTGGATTTAGACATTTTAGACATAGATGTTCCAAATAACTCTTTTGATCTCGTTTTTAATGAAGGAGTAGTCGAACATTTCCTCGGTTCTGACCGTCAACAAGCGCTTAACGAGATGGCTCGCGTTTCGCGGAATAATGTACTCTTGTTTGTCCCCCACGCGCAGAGTCTCTGGTATATTCTCGTGGATATGCACCTCCGGAACTTCATTCCCGAGAAGGAATATCCGTTCACGAAGAAGGAGCTCGAACATATGTGTGAAAAAGCTGGGATGAGGGTGATAAAACAGGGCAAAGCAGGCCGTGGTAACCGGCAAATTTGGACCCTTGGAAGGGTATAATGGATTTGAACGAGAAGAGCAGTTAATCTTGAACAAACGGTTGAAGATCCCATGAAAGTTGCTCGCTCTGGAATCGGGTGGTTAATGGCCAAGTATGGGGTTCTTGTGCTTTCATTCATTACGGTCATGGTTCTTACTCGATTACTACCAACCCCAGCCGAGACGTTAGGGAAATTTCAGTTGTTCGAAACAGGGGTCTCGATAACGATGCTATTGACGAGCGCAGGTCTCAGTCTAGCCGTCACGAAGCGTCTAAGCGAAGGAACGGAACGAGAAGCTTTCGTCGGCGCCACTCTCCGAATATCGATAGCGTTACTCTTAGCTGTCACAGTACTCATTCTTCTATTCGCTAAGTGGATAAACAGTTATTTCGGTGAAGGATTTACGCTAGTTCTGCTTCTTATCGGAGCTATCTGGATGCGCCAAGGCGTTGAAGTTGCTGTCTCTATTCTTCGGGGATATACTCTCGTCGGTCGAAGTGGAGTCGTTGAATTTGTGGAGATGCTAGTTCGCTCTCTCGTGACTCTTGGATTAGTCTTTCTCGGTTTCGAGCTTTTTGGCCTCATCGGTGGGGTTGTAGTAGGGGCAACTGCAGCAGTGCTAATAGCATTCCAAATGATTCCGGCCGGAGTGACAGCGCCTAATCGCCACCACTACAAACGCCTTCTCTCATTTACAAAGTACTCCTTTTTTACTGGGTTCGCAAACAAAGTATACAATAATATAGATATAATCGTAATTGGGTTTTTTGTAGGCCCTAGTGGGGTCGCACTATATTCGATTCCATACCGATTAACCCTCGCTCTTGACGCCTTCTCAAGCGCAATAAATGGAACGCTGATGCCCGCTATTAGCGAGGAAGCTATGTCCGGTGACCGTGCCCGTATCCGTGAACTGCTTAAGGACGGTATCGTGTTCTCAATGATACTTGCTATTCCAGCGGTTGTCGGCGTCGGCCTACTCGCGAAGCCGATAATCGTGACTCTATTTACTAGTTCACTCAGCGAGGGTGCAGCCGTAGCGATAATAGCAATGGTGATTCAGATACCGTCTGGGCTACGGTCTGTGTTCCTCAGCCTCTTTGATGGTATCGACCGACCTGATATCACTCTGAAATCTAATATTCTTCTCATTATCGTAAATGGAATACTTGATCTCGTTCTAGTACCGACCGTAGGTATCGAAGGTGCAGCGCTCGCAACATTAGTCGGAATCTCTTTGGCTACCGCTTATTTGGGCTTCTATCTATTCCGAATTCTCAATCTGAGCACAGGATTTTTCCCTATAAGACCCATCGCCGCAGAAGTTTTAGCGGCAGGAGTGATGGGGATTCTTGTCCATCTTTCTTATAGTATTCTTCCGTTCCAGGTCGTTCTAAAACTTATCCTCGTCATTCCTCTAGGTGTCATGGGATACGCTATCGTCTTGGTAAGTATAAGTGGGAGCATCCGTCGTCGTGTTATCGGAATCTCTAAAGATTTTGACCCACGTTAAATTTTAAGTTGTGTTGCTTTGAGACACTTCACAGTAGAGTTCCAAGAGGTCATCAACAATACTTTTCGGGGAAAAACGGCTAGATGATTTAAGAGCATCTCGCTGTAACCGGGACCAGATCCCCTCGTCCCGGACGAGCGTCATAAGATGGTCACTCAGTTCGTCGGCGTCGTCAGGGTCAAAGAGGAGGCCGGTTCGACCGTGGTCTATTACCTCCGCGATTCCCCCGACGTCGCTGCCGACGACTGGCGTACCGAGCATCATCGACTCGACGGTGATCCGTCCGAACGGTTCGTCCCAACGGGATGGGAATATCGTGGCGGTTGCGTCCCGCATCGTCGAGTAAACCGTAGCGGAGTCGACGCGGCCGTGAAACTCAACGGCGTCGCCGAGCGGCGCCGCACGTTCTTCGAGTTCGGTCCGAAGCGGACCGTCGCCGAAGACGACCAGGCGGGCGTCGGGATACTGCCCAGTCAGTCGTTCCATAGCGTCCACGGCCGTCTGAACTCCTTTCTCGATAGTGAGACTGCTTGCGGTGACGAACACCGGGGGGCCGGCCCGCGGACCGGCGTTCGGAGCCTGTGTGATCGATACAGGGTTGTATATCGTCTCGGTACGGTCGGGGAGTACAGCCGCGTCGGCTACGGTTCGGCGGAGGTGGTCGGCGATGAATACGGCACAGTCGGGGGAGAACCGTTTCCGAATATGGCGTCGTTTCATCAGAAGATAGGGTTTCACCGCGGCGGAACTCGGCCAGTCGTACCCCTGATACGAGACACAGTCGTCCAGGCAGTGTTCGCATCCGGAGCACTGGTCGCCGGCGACGTGATAGACGCTTATGGGGCAGATAGGCCAGAAGTCACGGACGGTGCTTACGGTGGGAACGCTAGTATCGAGATGCGATAGTGCGAGTGAGCTACGGCGGTGATGGGCGTGAACGATGTCGGCGCCGTTCAGATACGACGAGGCCTCTCTGGCGAGAAGTCGCTCTAAGACGGAGTCAGCGGCGTAATCCGGGAGGGAGTCTATCCACTCGGGGAGGGTGACCGGAACTACTTCCGCGTCGCCGTACCCTAACCGCTCTCTGTCCGATACGTCCGCGCCTACGACTACCACCGAATCTACACCGGGCCGGTCCGCAACCTCCGAAACGATAGTTCGCGCGCTGAGTTCTGCGCCGCCGACGTTGTTCAGGTAATCCGTGAGATAGAGAATCCGCATCGGCCGAGTTCAGTAACCACGGCCGTATATTTGCTTCGCTCGACACAAAGACAGATTTAACCAGATACGATATTCAGAGGCTGGTATGAGAGCCCTCATACCTGCCGCCGGTCAGGGGACACGGCTGTATCCCCAGACACATACGAAACCGAAAGCGATGGTTCGTCTCGCCGGGAAGCCGATCTTGGGACATATCCTCTCGAACCTTAGTAATACGAGAATCGAGGAGGTGGTCGTCGTCGTCGGCGGACCGATGCAAGAACAGATCGTCGACTACGCCACCACCTCGTTTGGCGATCAGTTCGACTTGGAGTTCGTCGAGCAGACTATCGCGAAGGGACTCGGACACAGTATCTATCAGGCAGAATCCGTCGCTCGTGACGAGCCGCTGATGATTTTGCTCGGCGATATGCTCTTCGAGAACCCGTACGAAGAGTTCCTAGAGACCCACCAGTCGTTGGACGACTGCGACGGCAGTATCGGGGTGAAACCGGTCGACGAACCCCAGCATTACGGCGTCGTGGAAACTGACGGCGATTTCAAAATCACCCAGTTCGTCGAGAAACCCGACGACCCCCCGTCTGATTTGGCTATCAGCGGAGTGTACATAATCAACGACACGGAAACCCTGTTCGACGAGTTAGAGGAACTCATCGCGAACGACCGGCGAGGATCGGGGGGTGAGTTCCAGTTGACCGACGCGCTACAAGAGATGCTGAACAGCGGGTCGGACCTACGCTACTTTGAGGTGGACGACTGGTACGACTGCGGGCGCCCCGAAACGTTGCTCGAGGCGAATCGTCTGCTTCTCAGACGGTTGGAGACGAACTCGGCTACCGAACTCGAAGATACCATCGTCGTCCCGCCGGTGGATTTTGGAGACAACGTCTCCGTCGAAAAGAGCGTCGTTGGGCCGAACGTCAGCGTCGACAACAACACGTCCATCTCGAACAGCATCGTCAGGGAGAGTATCGTCGGTCAGAACGCGACACTCGACACGGTGAACCTCAACGAGAGTATCGTCGGTAACAACACGGAGGTCCAAGGCGAAGCGAACCATCTCAACGTCGGGGACAACAGCACGATTAGGCTCTGATACTCATGACTAAGTTCACCACCGACCGCCCACACGTCGTCGTGACGGGAGGGGCGGGGTTTCTCGGTAGCCACCTCGTCGACGCCCTGTTGGACGACGGATACGCGGTTACCTCGCTCGACAACTTCGGAAGCGGCCGGCCCGCCAACCTCTCGCACGTTTCGTCGCCTCACTTTCAGAGCCTCTCTCACGACGTTCGAGAGGAGTTTCCCCCCCTCGAAGACGTCGAGCAAGTCTTTCACTTCGCCTCACGAGCGAGTCCCGACGACTTCGCGAGTCACCCAGTCGAGATAGCAACCACAAACAGCGAGGGGACGAGACAGACGTTCGAGTTCGCGCGCCAGAACGATGCAGTAGTCGTGCTGGCCTCGACGAGCGAGGTGTACGGCGACCCCGAAGTACACCCTCAGCCAGAGACCTACAACGGAAACGTCAACCTTCGAGGACCCCGCTCACCGTACGACGAGAGCAAACGGTTCGCCGAGTCCTTAGCGGTGGCCTACGAAACGGAATACGGTCTGGACATACGAACGATACGCATCTTCAACACCTACGGGCCGAGGATGCGTCCCGACGACGGCCGAGTCATCCCGAACTTCCTCTCACAGGCGATGAGTGGTGAGGACCTCACCGTCTACGGAGACGGCTCGCAGACGAGGAGCTTCTGTTACGTCTCAGACCTGATAGAGGGTGTTCGGGTAGTGGCCGAGGCGACCTCGGACCGGGCCGCCGGCGAAGCGTTCAACATCGGCAACACGACTGAGGTCACCATCCGCGAACTCGCCGACATGGTGCTCAACGTGGTTGACACGGAGTCAGGTATCGTCCACCAGGAGCTCCCGAAAGACGATCCGTCGATCCGCCGGCCGGACATCTCGAAGGTTAGCGAGGCTCTCGGCTGGGAGCCAGAGGTCGAACTGCGAGAGGGACTGCGACGGACGGCGGCGGAGTTTGGGTGAGAGTGCCAGTTGCGTCACGATCAGAATCACAGGTGACGTCAGTAGAGCGGCTCACTGTAGATTTGAAAAGAGTTTATGGATTTCAGCTCATGATTTTTGTACCGAACGAACTTTCGTCCTCTCCGATAAGCGATGAGACATGACTAACGTTCTCGTCACCGGCGGCGCAGGTTTCGTCGGGAGCCACATCGTCGACAGTCTCGTCGACGAGGGGTACGACGTGACGGTCGTCGACAACCTGACCGAACAGGTGCACGACGACGAGCCGGACTATCTCAACGACGACGCCGAGTACGTCTGGGGCGACGTCCGCGACCGCGAACTGATGACCGACCTGCTCGAAGACGCGGACGTCCTGAACCATCAGGCCAGCGCCGTCGGCGTGGGCCAGTCTATGTACGAGATCGAACACTACGTGGACGTGAACACGCTGGCGACGGCGCGTCTCCTCGACGTCGTCGTGAACGAGGACATCGACCTCGAACGGATGGTGGTCGCGTCGTCGATGTCCATCTACGGCGAGGGGCTATACCACTGTCCGGAGTGCGACGAAGAGCGGTGTCCGTCGCTTCGAGGCGCGGAGCAGATGGCGCGGGGCAAGTGGGAGCACGTCTGTCCCGAGTGCGGGACGGACCTCGAACCAGTTCCGACGCCCGAGACGAAACCGCGGGAGAGTACGAGCATCTACGCCATAACGAAGAAAGACCAAGAGGAGATGATGCGCTCGGTCGGGCGCGCCTACGACATCCCCACGGTCGCGCTACGCTACTTCAACATCTTCGGGAGTCGGCAGGCCCTCGACAATCCCTACACCGGCGTCTGCGCCATCTTCTCCAGTCGCATCAAGAACGGCAATCCGCCGCTGGTCTTCGAGGACGGGCGACAGACGCGGGACTTCATCCACGTGAGCGACGTGGCGCGGGCGAACGTCGCCGCCGTCCGACGGGAGGGCGTCGACGACGTGGCCGTCAACGTGGGGACCGGGACTCCCACGTCCATCCGCGAAGTCGCGGAGACGCTCATCGACCTCTACGGCGAGAGCGACGAACTCGCCCCCGAGATAGCCGACGACTTCCGGCAGGGCGACATCCGCCACTGCTACGCGGACACCTCGCACGCGGAGGACGTCCTCGACTTCGAGGCGCAGGTCGATTTCCGCGAGGGGATGGAGCGACTCGTCGAGTGGGGGCGAGAGCAGGAGGCCACCGACAGGTTCGAGGAGGCACACTCGGAACTCGAAGAGAAGGGCCTCGTCGGCGAGAAGTGAGAACCCTGTCCGGCTGATGTGAATCGAACGGGGAAAGCGACGACGAACGCGCCATCTAACGGCAAGCGCACATCTTAAGAACGGATGGAAAGTCCGTAGGTCTGTGAAACTTTCAGTCATCGGCTCCGGCTACGTCGGCACCACGCTCGCCGCCTGTTTCGCCGAGCTGGGTCACGGCGTGGTCAACGTCGACGTCGACGAGTCCGTCGTGGAGACCATCAACGCCGGTGAACCGCCGATTCACGAGGAGCGCCTCCCGGAACTCGTCTCCGCGCACGCGGGGCCGGACGGCACGGGGCGACTCCGCGCCACCACCGACTACGACGCCGTCCTCGAGACGGACGTGACGTTCCTCTGTCTCCCCACCCCCTCTCGGGACGACGGGAGCATCGACCTCTCGATAATGGAAGCAGGCGCGGAGCAGTTGGGCGAGACGCTGGCGCGAAAGGACGGCCGTCACACCGTCGTGGTAAAGAGCACCGTCGTGCCCGGCACGACGGAAGACCGGATCCGACCCCTCCTCGTCGGCGGGGGCGACGACGCCGCGTCCGACGTCGGCGTCGGCATGAACCCGGAGTTCCTCCGCGAGGGGAGCGCCGTGGCCGACTTCCTCGACCCGGACAAGATAGTGATAGGCGCGGACGACGACCGGACCCGCGAGGCGATGCGCGCGGTCTACGAACCGCTCGTCGAGCGCGCCGACCCCGCGGTCGTCGAGACGGGGACGCGCGAGGCCGAGATGATAAAGTACGCCAACAACGCGTTCCTCGCGTCGAAGGTGTCGCTCATCAACGACCTCGGGAACGTCTGTAAGGAACTCGGCGTCGACACGTACGAGGTGGCCGACGCCATCGGCCTCGACGAGCGCATCTGTCGGGCGTTCCTCGACAGCGGTCTCGGGTGGGGCGGTAGCTGCTTCCCGAAGGACGTGGCTGCCATCGTCGCGGCCGCGCGCGAACACGACTACGACCCGCCGATGCTGAACGCCGCGGTGGAGGTGAACGACCTCCAACCCCAGCGTCTGCTCTCGCTCCTCGACGACCACGTGGACGCGCGCGACCGCCGGGTGGCGGTCCTCGGACTGGCGTTCAAACCCGGGACCGACGACGTGCGGAACGCGCGAGCGGTACCGGTCATCGACGGACTCCGAGAGCGCGGCGCGGACGTCGTCGCCCACGACCCCGAGGCGACGGAGAACATGCGCGCGAAGCGGTCGGACGTAGAGTACGTCGAGTCGGCGGCCGATGCACTCCGGGACGCCCACGCCTGCCTCGTGGTGACCGACTGGCCGGAGTACGCCGCACTCGACGCGGAGTTCGACGAGATGGCGACGCCGGTCGTGATAGACGGTCGACACTGCATCGACCGCCGCGACGGCATCGTCTACGAGGGACTGACGTGGTGAACTGACCCGCTCCAGACGCCGGAACGGCGGGCGTCACCCGCTGGCCGAGCTTCGCGGTTCGGAGTCTCCGGCAAAGCTTTCACAAGGCTTATAGACATTTTCCGATTCGTTCCTCTCAATGAGCCATAGAACCGCCCAAGACGAGGACGAGGAACACTCGTCCGTCTTGGACACCTTCGGGGACTGGTTCCACGTCCCTGTACTCGTCGTCGTGATAGTCTTCATGGCGGCGATACGTCTCCAATCGTACGAGAAATTCGTGCGAAGCGGCGAAGTACTGTTCTCCGGAAACGACGCGTGGTACCACCTCCGCGAGGTCCGGTACACGGTCCGCAACTGGCCCGCGACGATGCCGTTCGACCCGTGGACCAACTTCCCGTTCGGCACGAGCGTGGGGCAGTTCGGGACCCTCTACGACCAGATAGTCGCCACGGTGGCGCTCGTCCTCGGGCTGGGCAGTCCGAGCGAACAACTCGTGTCCAAGGTGCTGTTGGTCGCCCCCGCCGTCTCCGGCGCGCTCACGGCGATACCGGCGTACTACATCGGGAAGCGCCTCGGCGGGCGGGTCGGCGGACTGTTCTCGGCGCTCTTGCTCGCGCTCATGCCCGGGATGTTCCTCCAGCGGACGCTCGTCGGCGTCGCCGACCACAACGGCGCCGAACCCCTGTTCCAGTCGCTCGCGGTCCTCGCGCTGATGGTGGCGTTCGCCGTCGCGGAGCGGGAGAAGCCGGTCTGGGAGCTGTTCGAACAGCGCGCCGTCGACGAACTCCGCCGTCCGGTCCTACTGGCGACTCTCGCGGGCGTCGCCACCGCGCTCTACATGTGGATATGGCCGCCGGGCGTCCTGCTCGTCGCCATCGTCGGGGCGTTCCTCCTCTTCAAACTCACGAGCGACGTGGTGAACGGCGCGAGTCCCGAACCCGTCGCCATCGCGGGAGGCGTCTCGATGGCCGTCGCGGGCGCGCTGATGTTGGTTCCGCTCCAGAGCCTCTCGTTCGCGCCGACCCAGTTCTCGCTCGTCCAGCCGTTCGTGGCGTTCGCCGTCGCCGCCGGGTGCGCGTTCATGGCGTGGCTCGCCCGCGAGTGGGAGGCGCGCGACGTCGACACGTCGCTCTACCCCGTCGCGGTGTTCGGACTCGTCGTGCTCGGATTCGCCGTGATGGCCCTCTTCCTCGACGGCCTCTTCGGCACCATACAGCGGAACTTCCTCCGCATCCTCGGGTTCAGCGCCGGCGCCGCCACCCGGACCATCGGCGAGGCGCAACCGTACCTCTCGCCGGACATCCTCCAGAGCAGAGGCTACACGCCCGTCAACCGAATCATCTCCGACTACGGCTTCACGCTGTTCACCGCCGTGGCGGCGGCGGTGTGGATGCTCGCCAAACCGCTCGTCGAGGACGGCGACACGCGCGAGTACGGCTTCGTCGGCGGGTCGCTCGCGGTGGTCGCTCTCCTCTTCCTCGTCCCGGCCGTCCCGGCGCGTCTCGGCGAGTTGGTCGGCGTCGACCCCCAACTCATCGGTCTCGCGGTGGTGGCCGCCATCATCGTCGGCGCGACGCTGTTGACCCGGTACGGGGCGGAACAACTGTTCGTCATCGTGTGGGCCGCGTTCATCACGTCCGCGGCGTTCACGCAGGTCCGGTTCAACTACTACCTCGCCGTGGTCGTGGTCGTGCTGAACGGCTACCTCCTCGGGGAGGTGCTGTCGTACCTCGACCTCCGCGACGTCGACACGCGGACCCCCGACTTGGAGGGCTATCAGGTCCTCGCGCTGCTCGCCGTCTTCCTGCTCATCACCGCGCCGGTGCTCGTCGTACCGCTGAGCGTCCGGAACACCGGGAACGCCAACTACGACCAGAGCAACACGGCGTGGCAGGCGGCCGAGGGCGTCGGTCCCGGCGGCGTGACGCAGTGGCGCGGGTCGCTCCAGTGGATGCAGAACAACACTCCGGTCGAAGGGAACCTCCGCGGGGCGAACAACTCCGGGTCGCTCGACTACTACGGGACCTACAAGGAGCAGCAGGACTTCGCGTATCCGAACGGTAGTTACGGCGTCCAGTCGTGGTGGGACTACGGCCACTGGATAACCGTGCTCGGACAGCGCATCCCGAACGCCAACCCGTTCCAGCAGGGGGCGACGTCGGCGGCGAACTACCTCCTCGCGCCGAGCGAGGAGCAGGCCCGACAGGTTCTCCAGAACCGGAGCGCCGACGGCGAGGGCGAGAAGACCAAGTACGTGATGGTCGACTGGCAGATGGCCTCCCCGAACTCCAAGTTCGGCGCGCCCATCGTGTTCTACGACTCCAGC
The DNA here is from genome assembly GCA_046097085.1 of Haloferacaceae archaeon 50. GTDB lineage: Archaea > Halobacteriota > Halobacteria > Halobacteriales > Haloferacaceae. Next base: position 2,202,703 of record CP175567.1, read on the forward strand.
AACGTGAGTCGGAGCGACTTCTACCGGCGCATCTACGCCGTGCAGAACGACCGCGTGTCGGGGAGCTTCATGCTCAAAGACCAGCGCTACTACGAGAGCATGATGATTCGGCTCTACGAGTACCACGGTAGCGCGATGAGCCCCCAACCCGTCGTGGTGGACTGGGAGTCGCGGCAGTTCCAGACCCAAAGCGGCGGAACGGTCACGGTCCCGACCGTCAGCACCGGCAACAACTCGACTGCCATCCGCCAGTTCCGGACCATGCAGCAGGCCCGCGCCTACGTCCAGAACGACTCCACGTCCCAGATAGGCGGGGTCGGGCCGTACCCGTCCGAGCGGGTGTCCGCGCTCAAACACTACCGGCTGGCGAAGGTGAGCAACTCCTCGGCCACGCAGGCGCGCGGGTACACCAACTCGCTGGTGTCGACGTCCCGGGCGCTCGGCCTCCAACCGAACCAGCTCATCCAGACGCGGCCGGCGTGGGTCAAGACGTTCGAGCGCGTCCCGGGCGCGACGGTCCGCGGGAGCGGCGCGCCGCCGAACTCGACGGTGACCGCCCGCGTCCAGATGCGCTCCCGGACGAGCAACTCGACGTTCTACTACACGCAGCAGGCGCAGACGAACGCGAACGGCGAGTTCACGATGACGCTGCCGTACTCGACGACGAACTACGAGCGGTACACGCCGGCGGAGGGGTACACGGACGTGAACGTCCGCGCGGTTGGCGGATACACGTTCCAGACCCAGCCGAGCGTCTCGTCGAGCGACGGGAACACGACCATCGTGCGACACCAGGCACAGAACGTGAGCGTGCCCGAGGGGCTGGTCAACGGGGCGCGGAACGGGACGGTGACCGTCACGCTCGAACGGTCCGAACAGCAGCTCGGTAACGGGAACCAGTCCTCGTCCGGGAACGGCACGTCGACGTCGGGGAACGCGACGGCCGACAACGCGACCGGCACGCAGACCGACGGGAGCGCCACCGGCGGTTCCGGGTCGGGGTCGGGGTCGCTCTCCGCGCCGACCGAGAGCGTGACCGCACCCGAGATTGCGGCCGATGCGCGCCGGAGCGGGGCGTAACGCCGGCCCGCTTTCGGCCGTAGCGAGGCGAGACGAAACGAAACGACTACACTGCCGACGGAACACTCTCGGACAGATGGTCTCCGACATCCGCGAGTGGGTCGTCGTCTACTTCAAGGGCTTCTGCATGGGGATGGCCGACGCCGTGCCGGGCGTCTCGGGCGGCACTATCGCGCTCATCACCGGCATCTACGAGCGTCTCATCGCCGCGATAACCGCCATCGAACCGGACCGCATCCTGCAGGTGCTCGCGGGCGTCCGGCCCCGCGACCGGGGCGCGGCGTGGGAGGCGCTCCGGGAGATGGACTTCTTCTTTCTCGTCTCGCTCGGCGTCGGCATCGTGACGGCCGTCGTGGCGGTCACGGGCGCGGTGGAGTACGCCGTCCACGCCTACCCCGTGCCGACGTTCGGATTCTTCTTCGGCCTCATCGCCGCGTCGGCGCTGGTACTCTACGACACCGTGTCGCTCGACACGCCCGGCCGAATCGCGGCCGCCATCCTCGGGTTCTCGCTGGCGTTCGTCGTGAGCGGGGAGGCGGCGGCCGGACTCGACCACAGCCTCCCGGTGGTGTTCTTCGCCGGGTCCATCGCCGTGAGCGCGATGATACTCCCCGGCGTCTCCGGGTCGCTCATCCTCCTCATCCTCGGGCAGTACACCTTCATGACGGAGACGCTGTCGCGCGTCCGCGAGGGCGTGACGGGTCTCGTCCGGGGCGGCGACCTCGCCGCCGTGTTCGACCCCGGCGTGACCGCCGCCGTGTTCGTCGCGGGCGCTGTGGTCGGCCTGTTCACCATCGCACACGCCGTCCGGTACGCGCTCGAACACGCCCGGGAGGCGACGCTCGCCTTCCTCGTGGCGCTCATCGTCGGCGCGCTCCGCGCGCCGCTTCTCAGAATCGGTCGCGCCCTCGCCGAGACGGGCCGCGGGTGGACGCCGGACGTCCTCGCGGTCGTCGTCGGCACGGCGCTGGTCGGGGGGGTCGCGGTCGTTCTCATAGAGCGGTACCTCGGCGGCGTCGACTACTGACCGGCGGACACGCCGTCTCGTCCCCCACCGTCGCTACTCGCGCGAGACGGCGAGGTTCCGCATCCGCCCGCCGCAGTCGGGGCAGACGGCCACGTGTTCGTCGGTCGTGATTCGGCCGGCGCAGGACGCACACTCGTAGTACGCGGCGCCGGGGGTGTACGGGTCGACTTCCGTGTGGTACAGTACCACGACACTCCGTGCCTTCAGTCGATGTTTAATATTTTTCCTAGAAAGGTCATATCCTATATAATCATCCTAAAACTCCGGAGGAAGGGTGACGATAGTACCGTGCAGGTAACAGTTCGCGAAAAGATTGCCGAAATCGACGGCGAGCGCGAGGCCATCGTTGGGGCACGGTCGGCCCTCAACCCGTCGACGAGACGCCGGCGACCGTACGGCCGACGCCGGTGAGACAGCGTTAAATCCCTGCGCCTCACTCACACGGACATGAGCGGAGCGAAACTACGCACGCCGACCGACCGGACCTGCGAACTCTGCGGGCGACGCGAGCAGTGGGACGCCGACGCCGAGACGTGGCGCATCGCCGTCGAGAACGGCGAGCGACAGCAGGGGAACCCCTTCTGCATCCACGAGTGGGACATCAACGGCCGGTTCGTCCCCTTCGACCGGGACGCGTAACCGTGCCGACGGCGTTCGTCACCGCGCCCGCCGCCGACGCGGACGACATCGCACACGCCCTCGTCTCCGAGCGACTCGCCGCCTGCGTCAACCGGGTCGACTGCGACTCGGTGTACCGCTGGGAGGGCGAGGTCCACTACGACGAGGAGGTGATACTGCTGGCCAAGACCACGGACGACCGGTACGACCAACTCGAGGCGCGCGTCGCCGAACTCCACCCGTACGACGTGCCCTGTATCGAACGGTTCGACGAGAGCGACGAACTCCCGGCGTTCGCGGCGTGGCGCGCGGACGCCACGACCCCGGACGGCGACAGCGACGCCGAGTGACGCGTCAGTCCAGCGCCCGCAGCACCGAGAGCGTCCCGTCCATGAACGCCTCGTCCGCGACGGCGTCCGCCGCCCCCTTGGCGGCGTCGTCCGCGTTGGCGACGGCGTAGGACTCGCCGGCGACGCGGAACGTCGACACGTCGTTCTCGCTGTCGCCTACGGCCACGAACGCCTCGGGGTCGAGTCCCAGCGTCTCGGCGACGGCGACCAACCCCTTCCCCTTCTCCACCTCGGGCGACTTGACGTGGTAGGCGTAGCCCGTGTCGTACACCTCCATGTCGTACTCGGCGGCCACCTCGCGGAGCAACGCCTCGTCGGCGTCGACGTTCACCGCTATCTCCGTCTCACGCCAGAGGTTGATGGTGTCGGCCGCGCCCCACCCGACGCGCCCGCCGCGCGCCTCGAACTCCTCGACGACGGCCTCCGCGCGCGCCCTGTCGCCGTGCCGCGTTATCTCCTCGTCTGCGAGCACCACCCCGCCGTTCTCGGCCACCACCGTCTCGGGGATGGCGAGGTAGTGACACAGCGTGACCGGGTAGGGGAACGCCTTCCCAGTAGCGAGGACGACGGGCGCGTCCCAGTCGGGCAACACGTCGAACGCCCGGGGGTCGAGTCCGCCCTCGCCCGTGGTCAGCGTACCGTCGATGTCGAGCGCCAGCGGCGGTACCATGGGTCGGCTTGGAGAGGGACCGACAAAGGGGCGGTGGTTCCGGCGTCGCCGGGCGCATTCGATACGCCCCATCTGCCGTGAAAATTATCTCCCGCTGTCGGATAGTGGGCGTATGACCGCTTCCTCGGCGGAGGCGACGGACGAGGACTCTCGGGGGAGGATCGGGGACTCCCGCGAGGAGAGCGAGGACGGGGCCGGACCGGACGAGCGGTTCGGCGACCGGGAGCTGTACACGCCGCCCAAACTCTCACACGGCCTCTCGGCGGCGCTCGGTCGCCCCAGAGAGTGGCTTTTCCTCGTGGAAGACCGGATGCTTATCGCCGGCGGCATCTCGGTCGCCGTCTTCGCGCTCCTCGCCACCGTAGAGCTCCTCACCAGTTCTCACAACAGCAGCTGAACCCCCTTTTCTACGTGTTCGGGGCGATAATCGGCGGCAACTTCACGCTCATCACCATCGTCATCTCGATAAGTCAACTCGTCATCTCGCGTCAACTTGGCTCGCCCGGCGACCTGCGCGACCGGATAGAGGAGACGAACGAGTACCGCGAGGCCGTCGAAGAGGTGCTGGACCGCGAGGTGGCCCCCGTGACGCCCACCGACTTCCTCCAGATGCTCCTCGAACACACGCAGACGCAACTCGACCGCGTGAACGACCAGGTCGAGGAGGTGGACGCGCCGGCGAGCGAGGAACTGCGGGAACTCACGGAGCGACTCCGCACCCACATCGAACACGTCACCGTCCTCCTCGGGAAGACGGACGTGGACCTGTTCGACGCGCTCTCGGTCACGCTCCAGACCAACTACTCCAACGAGATATACGAGATACGTAACCTCGCGAACGAGTACGGGGACCAGTACCCCGACGACGTGGCGGACGCCCTCGACGAACTGGTGGTGCGACTCGAACAGATAGACGTGGCGCGCCAGTACCTCAAGACGCTGTACATGCAGGACGAGTTGGCGAAGATGTCGCGTCTCCTGCTGTACACCGGCATGCCGGCCGTGCTGTCGGCCATCATCATGATGCACCAGTTCGCGGCGGCCACGCGGGCCATCCTCGCGCCGCAGACGCTGTCGACGCTGGTGCCGCTCGCGCTCACCGTCGGGGTCCTCCCGCTGACCGTCCTGTTCGCGTTCGTGCTCCGCATCTCGGTGGTGTCTCAGCGCACCGTCGCCATCACCCCCTTCACGACGCCCGCACAGGAGGGGACGGTCGACCCCGGCCGCCTCGTCGAGGGCGGGACGAGCGCCGACGACTGAGGGGGACGGCGGCTACTCGCCCGACGCGAGGGCGTAGAGGCGGACGAACACGCGCGTGGGGAAGCGCGGTTCGAGGCGGCTCGGCGGCCGTCCCTGTCCGGAGTCGTTCTCGGCGCGAACCCGGCGGATGACGTCCTGTTCGGCGAGTTCGTAGAGCACGCGCTTCACGGTGGTCGAGGAGAGGTCGATGCCGTCTGCGGCGGCGATGGCCTCGGTGGCGGCGGCCACCGAGTCGCGCTGGTCGGGCGTCAGCGCCACGAGTTCGCGGAGCACGCGCCGGCGACTCGCCGAGAGCGCGAGCACCCGCCCGAGCGAGACGGGGTCCGGCGGCACCGCCGCCATCCCGGCCTCCACGTCGGCGCGTTCGACGGCGTCGCGCCGCGCCTCCAGCGCCACGTCCGCCGCGCCGAACACCACGGCGAGGGCGTCGTGGCCGTCGCCCTCGGCCCACTCCGCGACGGTCCGCACGTCCTCGTGGGCCACGGCGTGGCGCGCGAGGCCGGTGGTGGTGCGGTCGGTCAGGATGTCGACCAGGGCGTGGCGCTCGTAGGCGGGCACCGCCACCGTCGCGTCGGGTGCGGCGGCCACCTCCGCGGGCGGCCGACGGCCGACGGCCAGCCACGACACGGGGCCGTCCACCGCCGCGAACAGGTCGGCGACGGCCCCCACGTCGTACGTCTCGGGTTCGCCGACGTGGTCGACGGCCACCACCGCGTGCCGGTCGCGGCCGAGTTCCCCGCCGAGTCGCTCGCGCACCTGCGCGGTGCCGATTCCCTGCGCCGGCACGGACCCGTCGACCACGGCGTCGAGGACCGTCCGGTAGAACGCGAAGTCGGTGTCGGCGCGGCGCGCGTCGACGTAGACGAACGCCGTCTCCGGCGCGGTGTCCGTCCGCGTCGCGGTGTGAATGACCGACCGGGTGCGGCGCGACCGGGTCCGCAGGCGGTCGAACAGCGCGGTCAGGACCGCCGACTTCCCCGCGCCCTTGGGTCCCCAGACGTAGCCGTCGGCGGGCAGGTGGCCGTCGAACGCCGGGTCGAGGTGGTCGAGCACCTCCTCCAGCACCGGCCCCCGGCCGGTCGGTTCGGTCACGTGGGCGACGGGGCTCAGCGCGTCGTAGTCGCGCACCAACCGCGTCGTGGCGTCCCTCCGGCGGCGGCGCGCGATTCGTTCGTCTATGTTCATCCGTGTGTGAGTGGCGACTGCCCGCCTCCGCGCGGCGGGCGAGGGTCCGTCGTGAACTACTCTTTCCGTCGGCAGATAAACCTTCAGCGGTGTCAGGGCAGCGGCACCCACACCGCACGCGGCAGGACGCCGGCGAGCGCCAGCACCGCGATGAAGAAGGTGTTCACAGCGATGGCGGCCGCGGGCGGGTCGAAGTGAGTGTCTGCGTGGGAGTAGAACACCCGCTGAATCACTTCACCCGTGAGCGCCCCGGTAACGCCGAACGCGGCCCCGACGAGCATCGCTATCGGCGTGACCGCCACGTCCCCCGACGACGCGAACACCGCGAGCGCCGCGGTGCTGGCCGGGAGTGTGATGTGGTGCGTGACGGGGATGTTCTCGACGCCGCAGTTGAGAAACACCAGCGTCGCGGCGCTGATGCCGAACCCGAGAAACGCGCTGCCGGTCACCAGCGCGGCGTAGGCCCCGAACAGGCCGACGACGAAGCCGAGCATCGCCACGTTGGCCCACTTGTACTGGTGGGGGAGCCACGGTTCCACCGCGAAGCGGGAGGCCTCCGCCGTCCCGCCGTCGGTGACCGCCTCGTCGCCGTCCGACGTGGCCGCCTCGCCGATGACGCGGCGTTCGCCCTCCTCGAACGGCTTCATGTTGAGCAGGCCGGCGGGCGCGGGGCCGATGAGCGGGTAGCGGAAGACGAGACGGGCCACAATCGCCGAGACGACCACGCCGAAGGCGATGGGGTCCCACGGGAGCGACAGCGTGGACGAGGTGGTGGTGACCCAGTGGCCGAGGATGCCGAACGCGCCGCCCACGGCCAGCACGTCGGGCTTGGTGCCGAGGGCGTAGGCGATGTCCTTGGCGTTGTGGTAGTCGAACCCCGACTCCATGTACCCCCGCTTCGCGGCGTACGCCGCGGCGGCCACGCCGCCCGCGAACGAGACGTGCGGGCCGAACAGGGGGCCGAACGCGACGGACCCCGTGATGGCGATGGTGGGCAGTTGCTCGGCGGGCACGGCGCCCGCCTCGACCAGCGCCCCCGCGGCGAGGTTGGCCGCCTCGCCCGCGATGACCATGAACCCCGTGAAGATGAACGCCGGGAGGGCGCCGAGGGCGGCCCCGAACGCACCCCCCGCGAACGCCGCGAGGAGTAGTTCGATGGCCCAGAGGTCACTCCACGGCATCGATCACCCGCCCTCCTCGGTGGCCCAGCCCTTCGAGCGCTCGACGGCGGCGGCCCAGCGCTCGTACTTCTCGTCGTAGCCGGCCGGGTCGCCGGACGCGAACTCGCGGTCGACCCGCCAGTTGTCGCGGAGTTCGTCGGCCGTGTCCCAGTAGCCCACTGCGAGGCCGGCGGCGTACGCCGACCCGAGCGCAGTGGTCTCGTCCACCTCCGGTCGGACGATGTCGACGTCGAGGATGTCGGCCTGGAGTTGGCACAGGAAGTTGTTCTTGACCGCGCCGCCGTCGACCCGGAGCTGCTCCATCTCGATACCGGAGTCGGCCTCCATGGCCTCGGCCACGTCGCGGGTCTGGTAGGCGATGGACTCCAGCGTGGCCCGCACGATGTGCTCGCGGCGGGTGCCCCGCGTCATCCCGACGATGGTGCCGCGGGCGCGCCCGTCCCAGTGGGGCGCGCCGAGGCCGGTGAACGCGGGCACGACGTAGACCCCGTCCGTGGAGTCGACGCTCCGCGCGAGCTCCTCCGTCTGGCCGGGGTCGTCGATGAGTTCCACGTCCTCCAACCACTCGATGGCCGCGCCGGTGACGAATATCGACCCTTCGAGCGCGTACTGAACCGGTTCGCCCGAGCGCTGGAAGCCGACGGTGGTGAGCAGGCCGTGCTCGCTCTCGACGGCCTCGCTCCCGGTGTTCATCAGGAAGAAGGAGCCGGTGCCGTAGGTGTTCTTGGCGTCGCCCTCGTCGAAGCAGGCCTGCCCGAACAGCGCCGCCTGCTGGTCGCCCAGCGCCCCCGCGACGGGTATCTCCGCATCCAGAAAGCCCTCGGGGTCGGTGGTGCCGTAGTAGTCGTCGTCGCTGGAGGGCCGCACCTCCGGCAGCATCTCCCGGGGCACGCCGAACTCCTCCAAGAGTTCGTCGTCCCACGCCATCTCGTGGATGTCGAACAGCATGGTGCGGGAGGCGTTGGTCACGTCGGTGACGTGGTTCCCGGTGAGGTTGTAGACGAGCCACGAGTCGACGGTGCCGAACAGCACGTCACCGTTCTCGGCGCGCGCCCGCACGTCCTCGGGGCGTGAGCGCTGGAGCTTTATGGGGTCGGCGTTCTCCAGCAGCCACTCGGCCTTGGTGGCCGAGAAGTAGGCGTCGACTTCGAGGCCGGTCTTCTCGCGTATCAGTTCGTCCGTCCCCTCCGCCTGCAGTTCCTCGACCCGGTCGGTGGTCCGGCGGTCCTGCCAGACGATGGCGTTGTGGATGGGACTCCCACTCTCCGCGTCCCAGAACAGCGTCGTCTCGCGCTGGTTGGTCACGCCGAGACCCGCTAGCTGGTCGGCCGAGAGGTCGGCGTTCGCCAGCGCGTCCCGGATGACCTGCTTCGTGTTCTCCCATATCTCCGCCGGGTCGTGCTCCACCCACCCCGGTTCGGGGTATATCTGTTCGTGTTTCTCGTACGCGCTGGCGACCACCTGTCCGCCGTGGTCGAACACCATGAACCGCGTACCGGTCGTTCCCTGATCTATCGCGCCGACGTACGTGTCTCGTGGCATGCGTATCGTTCTCCGTGGGACGGTGACCGGATTTTTTATGGTCGGTAGGCCACCACACGTAAACAGCATGCACGAACGTGATAAAACTTCGGTAACCTTCCCGCCAGACTGTCTTTACCGGCGGAATAAACGGGGTGAGTCGTCGGACTCGGACCGCGAATCCGTCTGTGTCGGTGAACTTTACACTCGTTCCCCCACAGGAGATAAAGTAAAGTGGGGCGGGTCCTTCGTGTGACGGGAACGATGGTAGACACGCCGACGGTGCTCGTCATCGGGGGTGGGTCGACGGGCACGGGCATCGCGCGCGACCTCGCGATGCGCGGCGTCGACGTCACCCTCGTCGAGAAGGGCAACCTCACCAACGGGACCACCGGGCGGATGCACGGCTTGCTCCATAGCGGGGCGCGCTATTCGGTGTCCGACCGGGCGAGCGCCCGAGAGTGCATCGAGGAGAACCGCGTGCTCAGGGACATCGCGGGCCACTGCGTCGAGGAGACGGGCGGCCTGTTCGTCCAGATGCCCGACGACCCCGACGAGTACTTCCGGGAGAAACTGGCGGGTTGTCGGGACTGCGGCATCCCCGCGGAGGTGCTGACGGGCGAGGAGGCGCTCGAACTCGAACCCTACCTCTCGGACGACGTGCAACGCGCGATACGGGTGCCGGACGGCGCCATAGACCCCTTCCGCCTCTGCGTGGCCAACGCCGCCGCCGCCGAGGAGAACGGCGCGCGCATCGAGACCCACGCCGCGGTCACGGACGTCCTCGTGGAGGACGGCGAGGTGGTCGGCGTCGAGGTGCGCCACGAGTCGGGGAGCGGTCCGCGCGTCCACGGCGAACCCGGCACCACCGAGGAGATGTACGCCGACTACGTGGTCAACGCCACCGGGGCGTGGGCCGGACAGGTGGGCGAGATGGCGGGCGTCGACGTGGAGGTCCGACCCTCGAAGGGCGTGATGGTCGTGATGAACGTCCGGCAGGTCGACACCGTGGTGAACCGCTGTCGCCCGAAGGGCGACGCCGACATCGTGGTGCCCCACGAGACGGCCGCCATCCTCGGCACCACCGACGAGGAGGTGGAGGACCCGGAGGACTACCCCGAAGAGGAGTGGGAGGTGGACATGATGATAGACGAACTCTCCGAACTCGTGCCGCTGCTGGGGGAGGCGCGCACCCTGCGGTCGTTCTGGGGCGTCCGCCCCCTGTACGAACCGCCGGGGACGGGCACGGTCGACCCCACCGACATCACCCGCGACTTCTTCCTCCTCGACCACGCCGAACGCGACGGTCTGCCGGGCATGGCCAGCATCGTGGGCGGGAAGTTCACAACCTACCGCGCGATGGCCGAGGACATCTCGGACCACGTCTGCGAGAAGTTGGGCGTCGACGCCGAGTGCCGGACGGCCGAGGTGCCCCTGCCCGGCAGCGAGGACTTCTCGGTCCTCCGGGACTACATGGACGAGTTCGGCCTCCGGTCGCCGGTGGGGCGCCGGAGCGTCCAGCGACTCGGAAGTATGGCCGACGAGGTGCTGAAGACCGACGAGCCCAACCCCGTGGTCTGCGACTGCGAGGGGGTCACGCGCGCGGAGATACGGCACGCCATACCGGACGCGGGCACCGACCTCAACGCGGTGCGCATCCGCACCCGCTCCTCGATGGGCAACTGTCAGGGCGGGTTCTGTTGTCACCGCATGGCGAACGAACTCCACCCCGAGTACGAGACGGCCACGGCCTACGAGGCGCTGGATGACCTGTATCAGGAGCGCTGGAAGGGCCAGCGCCACGCCCTGTTCGGCGAACAGCTCTCGCAGGCGATGCTCAACCACATGCTGCACGCCACCACGATGAACCGCGACCGCGACCCGGCCCGCCCCGGCGAGTCCGTCGACTTCGGCGCGTTCGACGACGGCCCCGGCGAGGACGCGCCGCCGACCGACCGGGCGGCGACCGACGGCGGGCGGCGGGGAGAGACGGGTCCGCGCGGCCGACGCCGCGGCCGCCGGAGAGGGGGTGACGCCGATGGCGATTCGTGACGACGTCCTCGTGGTCGGCGGCGGCCTCGCGGGCGCGACGGCGGCGCTCTCGGCCGCCCGGACCGGCGCGTCGGTCCGCATCGTCTCCTACAAGAAGAGCACGCTCCGGTTCGCGTCGGGGTTCGTCGACGTGCTCGGCTACCTCCCGCGCGAGGGGACGGCCGCGGGGGAGGGGACGGGCGGCACGGTGGCGAAAGAGACGGGGTTCGACCCGACGGCCGACGAGGTGGCGGGCGAGGGCCCCGTCGTCGACCCGTTCGCGGCGCTCTCGCGCCTGCCCGAGGACCACCCCTACCGCGTGGTGGGCGAGGACGCCGTCCGCGACGGCCTCGCCCTGTTCGACGAGGTGGCGGGTGACCGCTACCGGGGCGGCCACACCGACGCCAACGCCCTCCTGCCGACGCACGCCGGGACGGTGAAGCCCACCGCGCGCTACCCGGCCACGTCGGCCGCGGGGACGGCGAGCGACGACCGGGACGCCCTGTTCGTCGGCTTCCCCGCCCTCACCGACTTCGACGCGCCGATGGCGGCCGGACGGGTCGCCGCCGCGGGCGTGCCGTTCGAGACGGACGGCGTCACCGTGGAGTTCCCCCTCGACTTCCGCGACGACGCCAAGATAACGCGGTACGCCCGCGCCCTCGACACCGACGAGGGGGGCGTCCGGCGGAAACTCGCGGCGGCGGTGGCCCCGCACCTCGACGGCGCGGAGCGGGTGGGCTTTCCCGCCATCGTGGGCGACGACCGCAACGAGGAGGTGGTGGCCGACCTCTCGGACCGCCTCGGCGCGGCCGTGTTCGAGGTGCCGACGGGGCCGCCCAGCCTCCCGGGTCTCCGCCTCGAAGAGCGACTCTACCGCGCGCTCGACGAGGCTGGCGTCCGCATCACCAACGGCACCCCGGTGGTGGACTACGAGGCGGACGGCGACGGGATAACCGCCGCTGTCGTGGACCAGAAGGGCCAGCGCGTGCCCCACCACGCCGACCAGTTCGTGCTGGCCACGGGCGGCCTCGTGGGCAAGGGCGTGACGAGCGACCGCGAGGGGGTCGAGGAGCCGGTGTTCGGGTGCCGCGTCCCGCACCCGTCGAACCGGTACGACTGGTTCGAGGACGACGCGTTCGGCGACCACGCGTTCGCGCGGTTCGGCGTGGTCCCGGACGACGAACTGCGACCCACCGACGCCCGCGGCGACCCGGAGTTCGACAACCTCCGGGCCGCGGGCGCGGTGCTGGGCGGTGCGGACACCGCGCGCGAGAAGTCCGCGTCCGGCGTGTCGCTGGCGACGGGCGTCGTCGCCGGCCGGAGCGCCGGGGAGGCCATCTGAATGAGCGAACACGACAGACCCACCGGTTCGGACCGACCCGAGGTCGAGGCACAGGAGACAGAGTACGAGGCCGTCGAGGCGTTCGACCACGAGTCCGAGATGGACCTGCGCCCCGGGGCCGACAACTGCTACAAGTGCTCCACCTGCGACACGTCGTGCCCGGTGGCCGAGGTGGACGACGAGTTCCCCGGGCCGAAGTTCCAGGGTCCCGAGCAGTGGCGACTCAAGCGCAAGCAGGACGTCGAGGTAGACGACTCGGTGATGCAGTGCTCCAACTGCATGCGCTGTGACAGCGCGTGCCCCTCGTCGGTCCCCCTGTCGCAGATGCACAACACGGCGCGGGGGGAGTACGTGGAGAACCAGATGGACCACTGGTCCGTCGAGTACGTCCGCAACCGCATCCTCGCCAACTACGGCACCCTCGCCGAGTTGGGGAGCAAGGTGCCCCGCCTCACCAACTTCGTGATGGGCAACCGCGCCGTGCGGTGGTTCAACGACTGGGTGATGGGTATCACCTCCGAGCGGGAGTTCCCGGAGTTCGCGGAGCAGACGTTCGTGGAGTGGTGGGACGAACGCGGCGGCGACGACGCCTCCGAGCGACGCGCCCGCGAGGCGCGACGGGAACGGGGCGAGGACCCCGACGCCGACAAGCGGGTGGCGTACTTCCACGGCGACTACGCCAACTACAACACCGTCGACGTGGCGAAGGCGCTGACGCGCGTCTACGAGGCGTTCGGCTACGCCGTCGCGGTGCCCGACCAGCGCTGCTCCGGCACGCCCATGTTCGCCAACGGGATGCTGAAAGACGCCAAACGCGCCGCGAAGTTCAACGTCGAGACGTTCCGCGAACTGATAGCGGACGGCTACGACGTGGTTGCCTCCTGCACCTCGTGTTCGATGGCGCTTAGACAGGAGTACCCCGAACTGTTCGACTTCGAGGGGACCGAGACGGTGGCGACCAACACGTGGGACGCCGTGGAGTACCTCCGCGTCCACGAGGACGTCGAGGAGCGACTCGCCGACGCGGAGGCCGAGTTCCCCGACCTGACCTACCACGCGCCGTGTCACGCCCGGAACCAGGGGCTCGACCGCAACGCCCTCGAACTGTTTCGGGACCTCGCGGGGGTCGAAGTCGAGGACGCCGGCCCGTCGTGTTCGGGCATCTCCGGCACCTACGGCTGGAAGTCCGAGAAGTACGACACCTCGATGAAGATAGGCGAGGAGATGTTCGAACACATGGAGGAGGCGGCGGCCAGCGATGGGATGACCGAGTGTCCCACCTGCGCGATGCAGATGGAACACGGCATGGGCTATCAGATTCACCACCCGCTACAGGTGCTGGAGGCCGCCCTGACCGACGCCGACCCCCGCGGCGACGCGAGCGGCGTGTGAATGCGGCGATATATCCCCGGTACCGCGAACGATTAAGCCCCCCTCGCCCGTAACGGAATGCATGGAGCGCACGGTGACGGTGGTCCCCAAATCAGGACTCCACGCCCGCCCCGCCGCCGAGTTCGTCGAGAAGGCAAACGAGTACGACGGGAAGATAACCGTCTCCCCCGCCGGGTCAGACGAATCGGCTGACGCCCGGAGCATGCTCGCGGTGTCGGGACTCGGCGTAGACGCCGGGGACGACGTCACCATCCGCGCGGAGGGCGAGAACGCCGCGGAGGTCCTCGACGTGTTGGAGCGAGTTCTCACGACGCCGCAGGAGAGTAGCGGCGGCGACGGCGGCGACGAGTCGGAGGCGTAGCGCCGGGACGCGTTCGTCGCGGCGGTGCGGGAGTTCCTCGCGGGCGACGGGACGCCGAGTGAGAGGCGGCGGCGCGACCCGGTTCAGGCCGCCCGCTGTTCGGCCTCGGGACGCTCGATGCCGATGGTGACGGAGACGCCCTCCACGTCCCACTCCTCGACCAGTTCGTCGGCGTCGTCGACGAACTCGGCGGTCCGGGTCTCCTCGGCGATGAACACGCGGCGGTCGTCCACGAACGCGGCCACCCGGTCGTCGGCCACGTCGATGGTGGTGCGGATGTCCTCCTCGACGTCGAGTTCGAGGCGCTTTCGCATCTCCTGCACCCGGCGCACGATGTCGCGGGCGTACCCCTCGGCCTCGATGTCGTCGGTGAGCGAGGTGTCGACGTAGACGGTGCCGGACTCGAACTCGGCGCCCGTCACGTTCTCGGGGGGTTCGGCCCGGAACGACACCATCTCCTCGGTCAGGTCGTAGCGCTCGCCGTCGGCTTCGACGGCGTAGGCGGCGTCGCCGGCGTCGGCTTCCAGTTCGTCGCGGGACTCCCCGCGCACCGCCTCCATCACGTCCTGTCCCGCCGCGCCGAACTCGGGGCCGATGACGCCCATCTCGGGTTCCGCGCGTTCGACGAGTTCGTCGAACCGCTCCGTGACGGACACCTCCCGCGCGTTCACTCGGTCGGACAGGAGGTCGGACAGCGACTCGACGGCGGCGGCGGCGTCCTCGTCGTCCGTCTCGACCACAACGCGCGGGACGGGCCACCGGAGCTTCCGGCCGCCCTGCTGGCGGGCGTTGGCGGCCGCTTCCTCCACCTTGCGGAGGACGGCCATGTTGGCCTCCAGTTCGGGGTTCCGCCGCGCTTCGTCGACCTCGGGCCACGACAGTTCGTGGACCGTGGTGGCGTCGCCGTCCAGGTGTTGATACATCTGCTCGGCGATATAGGGGGTGAAGGGCGCGACGAGGCGCACCGTCTCCAAGAGCACCGTCGAGAGCGTGGCGTACGCGCCGCGCTTGCTCGCGGAGTCCTCCTCCTCCCACATGCGCTCGCGGATGGCCTTCACGTAGAACCGGGAGACGTCCTCGGTCACGAACGACAGCACCGTATCGAGGGCGTGGTCTATCTCGTAGTCGTCCCACGCCTCGGTCATCTCCCGCTTCACGGTCTGGAGGCGCGAGAGCACCCACTCGTCGACGACCGTGAGCTCGCCGTCGGACAGGTCGGCCGCGGCGGGGTCGTAGCCGTCGAGGCGCATGTACGGCAGCGGGAACCGGAACACGTTCCAGAAGATGTTGAGGTCGGACTGGGTGTCCGTGAGGCCGTCCCACGAGAACGCGAGGTCGGCCCCCTGCTGGTCGTGGCTCAGCAGGTACGCCCGGAGGGGGTCGCGGCCGTAGCGCTCGATGGCCTCCTGCGGCGTCACGATGTTGCCGAGCGACTTCGACATCTTGCGGCCGTCCTCGTCGTTGGCGAACCCGTGCATCAGCACCTGCTCGTAGGGCACCTCGCCCACCGCCGCGGTGCCCATGCCGAGTTGCGACCAGAACCACCCGCGGGTCTGGTCGTGGGCCTCGATGATGAGGTCGGCGGGCCACAGGTCCTCGTAGGCCGCCTCCACGCTGGGGTAGTCGAGGGTGCCCCACGTGGCCACCGAGGAGTCTATCCACACGTCGAACACGTCGGGCACGCGTTCGTAGGTGGTGCCGTCCTCGGTGATGGTGAGGGGGTCGACCGACGGGCGGTGGAGGTCGACCGACTCGGGGTCGACGTCTTGGTCGACCCGCCGCGCGAGTTCCTCGCGCGTGCCGACCACGATGGCGTCCTCCGCGCCGGCGTCGGGGTCGTCGGCCGGCACCCAGACGGGGAGGGGGATGCCCCAGTAGCGCTGGCGCGAGACGTTCCAGTCGGGGGCGTCCTCCACGAAGTTGCGGAAGCGGTTGTCGCGCGCCCACTGGGGGTGCCACTCGGAGTCGTCGATGTTCTCGAGCAACTCCTCTTTCACGTCGGTGACGGTGATGAACCACTGGTCGGTGGCGAGGTAGATGATGTCCGTGTCGCACCGCCAGCACTGCCCGTAGCGGTGGGAGTGCGTGCCCGACGAGAGGAGGAGTCCCTTCTCCGCCAAGTCGTCGACGATGTCGTCGTTGGCGTCGCGCACGAACGTCCCCTCGTACGCCCCGGCCTCGGCGGTGAAGTCGCCGTTGCTGGCGACCGGTGAGAACACCGGCAGGCCGAGTTCGTGCCCGCGTTCGAAGTCCTCCTGCCCGTGACCGGGCGCGGAGTGGACCAGTCCGGTCCGGTCGGCCTCGACGTAGTCGGCGGCGTACACCTGCCCCACGCCCTCTTCGCCGCGGACGTTGGGGTTCTCGGGCACCTCGTCGGCGAGGGGGTGGTCGTATTCCCAGCCCACCATCTCCTCGCCCGACAGTTCCTCCAGCACCTCGTAGTCCTGATACCGGCCCTTCTTGAGGACCTCCTCGACCACGGGTTCGGCGAGGTAGAGCACGTCGCTCTCGCCATCCCTTTCGGCTCTGACGGCCTGATAGGTCATCTCCGGGTCGACCGCCACGAACTCGTTCGCGGGGATGGTCCATGGCGTGGTGGTCCAGATGACGAGCGACCCCTCCCGGTCGCGGAGGGGGAACCGGACGTAGATGGAGGGCGACTCTATCTCGTGGTACTCCACCTCGTTGTCGGCGATGGCCGTCTCACAGCGCGGACACTGGTTGATGGCGCGCTTGCCCTTCTCCACGAGGCCGTTCTCGTGGACCCGCTGGAACGCCCACCACGTCGCCTCCATGTACTCGGGCGAGATGGTCTTGTAGGGGTCGTCCCAGTCCATCCACGCGCCGATGGACTCGAAGTCCTCGTCCATCGCTTTCCGGTTGCGCTCCGCGAACGACTTGCACTCCTCGATGAACGCCTCCATCCCGTACTCCTCGATGTCCTTCTTGGACTCGAAGCCGAGTTCCTCCTCCACCTTCACCTCGATGGGGAGGCCGTGCATGTCGTAGCCCGGGCGGTCGGTCACGTCGTGCCCGCGCATCCGCTTGTAGCGGATGAGGGCGTCCTTGAGGGTCTTGTTCCACGCCGTTCCGAGGTGCATCTGTCCCGACGTGTACGGCGGCCCGTCGACGAAGAAGAAGTCCGGGTCGTCGGCGTGGGCCTCCTTCGCCGCCTCGTAGGCGTCGTTGTCGTCCCAGTACGCCTCCACCGACGACTCCACGTCCTCGGGGGCGTACTGGTCTGAGACGTCTCCGTCGTCCATACACGACACCTGCTTCCGCGCCCATATCAAACGCGTGGTCTGCCTCGTCCGCCGGTTCTCGCCACCGCGCGGGCCGGCCGAGAACGCGGCCGGTAGCGCGACGCGACGCCGGCGCCGCGGACACCGACGTCGCCACCGACACGGACGCGGACAGCCGAGCGACGCCGACGCCGATGACGACGCCCGCCCGGGCCGGCCCCCAGACTGATTGCTGGCGGACGCTATCCGCCGCTATGACACAGCGCAGTGGCGGAGACGACGCGAACGACGGGTCGCCCGCGTACGCCGACGCGTCCCGGCCGGTCGGAGAGCGAGTCGAGTCGCTGCTCGACCGGATGACCGTCGCGGAGAAGGTGGGACAGACCGTCGGCACGTTCGTGGGGCGACTCGACCGCGTCGGGGCCAACTCCGTGGGCGACGCGGAGGAACTGGTGCGCGAACGCGGCGTCGGGTCGGTGGCGGCGTTCGGCATCGGCATCTCGAGGCACCGCGACCCCCGGGAGGTGGCGGAGGTGGCGAACCGGGTCCAGCGAGTCGCCGTCGAGGAGACGCGCCTCGGAATCCCCGTGTTCCTCCCGGTGGACGCGGTCCACGGCCACGCGTTCGTGGACGGCGCGACGGTGTTCCCCCACGGGCAGGGCATGGCGGCGACGCGGGACCCCGAACTCGTTGAACGCGCCGCCGCGGTCACCGCGCGCGAACTCCGCGCCACCGGCGCGAACCACAACTACGCGCCCACGGCGGACGTGGCGCGCGAACCCCGGTGGGGGCGGACGTTCGAGACGTACGCCGAGAGCCCCCACCTGACCGCCGAACTCACGCGCGCGGAGGTCCGGGGGTACCAGCGACCCGACGCCGCGCCCGACTCCGACCCGTCCGGGGGCAGAGACGCCGACGAGGACGCCGCCGCCCTCTCGCCCGACGGCGTCGCGGCCACGGTCAAGCACTTCCCCGCGTACTCCGACCCCGAACGCGGCGAGGACGGCGCGCCGGTCGAGACGAGCGAGACGGGACTCCGGCGCACGTTCCTCCCCTCGTTCGAGGCGGCCCTCGACGCCGGCGCGGCGACGGTCATGCCCTGCTACAACTCGGTGGACGCCGAACCCGCCCACGGGTCGACCCGCTACCTCCGGGACCTCCTCCGCGCAGAACTCGGGTTCGAGGGGGTCGTCGCTTCCGACTGGAACGGCGTCCGGATGCTGGAGACGGGCCACCGGGTGGTCGACTCCTACGAGGCGGCCGTCGAACGCGCCCGCGAGGCGGGCGTCGACGTGGCGTCCGTCGGCGACGCCGTCCACCTCGACGCCCTCGGGTCGCTGGTCGAGTCCGGCGACGTCTCCGAGTCCCTGCTGGACGAGAGCGTGCGGCGGATCCTGGAACTCAAGTTCCGCCTCGGCCTGTTCGAGGACCCGTACGCCGACCCCGACGCGAGCGCCGAGACCCTCGGGCGGGACGCCCACCGCGAACTCGCGCGCGAGGCGGCGCGCCGGTCGATGACCCTCCTCCGGAATGAGGGCGACGCGCTCCCGTTCTCGCCGGACGTCGACGATGTACTGGTGACGGGACCGAACGCCGACTCCCTCCCCCACCAGTGTGGCGGGTGGACCGGCCCGCAGAGCCGCGGCGTCACCGTGCGTGAGGGGGTCGAACGCGTCCTCGACGCGGGCGCGGACGCCGTCACGCACGTCCCGGGGGCGGGCACCCGCGAACCGGGAGACGTGGACGCCGCGGCCGCCGCCGCCGGCGACGCCGACGCGGCCGTCGTCGTCCTCGGCGAGCCGGACTACTTCCACGAGTTCGCGCGCTACGAGGGCGAGTCCGGGTTCGAGACGGGCGCGTTCCCCACCCGGACGGAACTCGCGCTCCCGGACGCACAGCGCGAACTTCTCCGGGAGGTGATGGCCACGGAGACGCCGACGGCCCTCGTCCTCGTCGCGGGGCGACCCCTCGCCGTCCCGTGGGCCGCCGAGAACGTCCCGGCGATACTCGGGGCGTACTACCCCGGCGCGGAGGGCGGCCTCGCCGCGGCGGAGACGCTGTTCGGCGAGAACGACCCGTCGGGGCTCCTGCCCACGTCGGTGCCGCGGTCGACCGGCCACCTCCCCACCCACTTCGACCACTTGTCGCACCCCCGCCCGACGCGGGAACCGGAACACCCCTCGTCGTACGACCCCCTGTTCGCGTTCGGGCACGGCCTCCACTACGCCGACTTCGAGGTGGAGTCGGTCGAGGCGTCCGCCGGAACTGTGCCGGCGGACGGCACGGTGGACCTGACGGTGACGGTTCGGAACGTGGGGGACCGAGCGGGGACGTTCGCGGCCGACGCGTTCCTCACCGACCGCGCGAGTTCGCGGGTCGCGCCCGTGAGAGAGCGGCGCGGGACGGTCCGGGCCGCGCCCGCGCCCGGAGAGCGAACCACCGTCTCGGTCGCCGTCGAGGCGTCGTCGCTGGGCGTCGTCGGCCGGGACGGCGAACGCGAGGTCGAACCCGGAGAGTTCGAGGTGAGCGTCGGCGACGAGGCGGCGCGGTTCGAGGTGCGGTAGCCGCCGACGCGGGCGGCCGGCGAGGACGCGCGCCGACATATTATCCGACGTTTGCTCATTTGAAAAGAAGTAACCGTACGGTCCGCGCACGTGCGACCGGTATGAGAGACGACACGGCGGGTGCCGGACGGCGTCAGTTCCTTCGACTGGTCGGCGGCGTCGCGAGCGTCGGCGTCGGCCTCCCGGCGGCGACGGGCGCGGCGTCGGCCCGGACGACGGCGTGGGAGCGCACGTACCGACACGAGGACGAGGCGTCGGAACTGACCGACATCGCGCGCACGCGGGACGGGGGCTACGTCGCCGTCGGGTCGACGTACCCGGTCCTCGACGAGGCAAACACGTGGGTCGTAAAACTCGACGCCGACGGCGACGCGGAGTGGAACCGGGCCTACGACGCCGACCCGACCGACCAGTACGACAACGACTTCGGCAGCGCGGTGGCGGCGGTGTCGGACGGCTACGTCGTGGCGACCCGGGACGGCGAGTCGGGGAGCGTCCGCGTACTGGCGCTCGACGGCGACGGTGACGTGACGCGGGACCGGCGGTTCGACCGGACAGAGTCGAGCGTCGACGGCGGCGTCGACGTCGTCGCGGTGCCCGACGGGGACGGCGGCGACGGGGTCGCCGTGCTGGCGAGCAGTCACGAGGACGGCGACGGCGACGTCTGGCTGCTTCGGCTGGACGCCGAGTTGGGCGTCCGCTGGGAGCGGACGTACGGCGGCGGGGCGGACGTGGAGCCCGTCGGACTCGTGCGGCCGGCGGACGGCGGGTACGCGTTCGCCGCGACCGAAACGTCCGAGTCGGGCGTCGAGACGCTCTCTCTCGGGCGCGTCGACGACTGCGGCCGCCTCTGCTGGAGACGGACGTACGACGGGGCCGAGGGCGACACGAACGCGGCCGGTCTGGCCGAACGGCGTCGCGGCGGCCGGACGGCAGGGTACGCCGTGGCGGGGACGAACCACTCCGAGGCGGGGTGGGCCCTCCGCGCCGTGACGGCGGCCCCCGACGGCTCCGTCCGGGCCGCGCGGACGTTCGACGGCAGGTACGCCGTCGGGAGCGACGTGGTCGCCGTCAACGAGGGGTACGCCCTACTCGCGAGCGCCAGCCCGCAGGAAGAGGACACGGACCTCCTGCTCACGGTCGTCGACGACGGACTCGACGTCCGGTGGCGCGAGTTCTACGGCGGTTCGTCCAGCTACGACCACATCGAGTACGGGGCGGCGTTGACCTACGCCGACGGGAAGTACGGTCTCGCCGGGTCGTACCTCAGCGGCGGCGACTTCGACACCGCGCAGGGGTACGTCGTCGAAGTCGTCGACGAGGCGTAGCGCCCGGGCCGACGCGAGGGGATTATTTTCCTTCTCCATAGGGTGAACTTATCACGCGCCGAACCGAGGTACGACCGCATGTCGAAACTCCCGGAGCGGTTCGGACGGCGTTCCGTCCTGCGACTGACCGGCGGCCTCGTCGGGGGCGGCCTCGTCGGAACGGCGCTGACGGGCGTCGGCGCCGCACAGACCGCCGATTGGACGGAGTCGTACGGCTACCAGAACCAGCCGTCGGAGGCGCTCGACGCCGTGCGGACGGGCGACGGCGGCTACGTCGCCGCCGGGCGGGTGTTCTACGAGGTGACGGAGATGCGTCCGTGGCTGTTCGCGCTGGACGGCGACGGCCGACTGAAGTGGGCGCGGATGTACGGCGACGGCGCGGACGGCGCGGACGGCGCAGACGGAGCGGACCGCTGGGGCGAGGCGCACGCCCTCGCCGAACTCCCGGACGGGTACGCGTTTATCGCCGACGACGCCGGCGGCGCGTCCGGGTTCTGGGTCGTCGCGACCGACCGCGAGGGCGCAGTTCGTCGGTCGCGGTTCGTCGAACGCCCGTCGGGCGCCGCGGCGCGGGGAGTCGACCTCGTGGCCGTCGACGGTGGGGTGGCCGTCCTCGCCGCCGTCACCGGGGATACGGAGCCCCGAGTGAGACGGACGCAACTGGTGAGGCTCGACGCCGACCTCGAACCGCGCTGGGTGCGGACGTACGGCGGCGCAGAGTCGCTCACCCCCGCGGCGCTGGTCCGCTCCGCCGACGGCGGCTACGCCGTCGCCGGGACGGTGCGGCCGAGGGGGGGCGGCGACGCGAACTATGGACTCCTGCGCGTCGACGACTGCGGCGAGCGTTGTTGGGTCCGGACCTACGACCGCGGTGGGGCCGGCAAGGTCACCGGCCTCGCGGAACGGCGGCGCGGCGGGGAGACGCGCGGCTACGCCCTTATCGGCGACAACGGCGACGCGGTGCGGGTCGTCGCGACCGGTCCCGACGGGTCGTCCCGGCGCGCGCGGACGTTCGACCCGCCGACGACGGGCGAACTGCTGACGCGCGCGGCCGACATCGAGTCAGTCGACGGCGGCTACGCCCTCTTCGCCGACACGATCGAGCAGTACTGGCTGGCGGAGACGGACCGCGAACTCGAACCCCGGTGGACGGCGGCCTACGACAGCGGGAACCCCTGGTTCGACGAACACGCCGCGAGCGCCCTCGTGGCGGGCGGCGGCGAGTACGGTCTGTTCGGCACCCTGTACGACGGCGGCGACGGCGACACGGCGAGGGCGCTCGTCGTCGAAGTCGCCGACGACGAGTAGCCCGGGCCGAGTCCGGCGTCAGAAGTCGGGCAGGTCGTCCGGCGCGTCGAACTCCGCCTCCCAGTCGACGTACTCGTCTTTCAGCACGTCGCAGGCGACCTGCCCGAGTTCGGTCAGACCGGCGTTGATAGACGAGACGGCCCCCCACGAGTCGAGGTCCGGGTGGAGGTCGCGTTCCTTCCAGTCCTCGGGGAGGCCCGGCGCGTGGTAGCCCACGCGGTCGGCGAAGTCGTCCCAGAAGAAGTCGAACTCGGCGACGAGATCGAGGTCGCGCACCACGGCCCACTCCTCCTCGGAGACGGACGTGGACTCGGCCCACCGTCCGAACGCCTCCTCCCACGCGCCCTCGCGGAGGAACTCCTCCAGTTCGGCGCGCCGGTAGTCGTCGTCGCCGCCGACGTCGGCGTCGTCGTACTCGCTCGGGTCGACGCTGTTCAGCGACGGCGGCGGCGGGGTCTCGACCTGTAGCATGTGCGGGAGAACGGGTCGGGGGACCAAAGGCCCGTCGTCGGCGTCGCGGCGGGGCGGGGCGACGGCGTACTCGCTCGGGGCGACGCTACGCGGCCGTGGCCGTCTCCGAGGCGTTCGGCTCGGAGGCCGGCGAGGTGTTCGCCTCTTCGACGCCCGACGGGGTCGCGTCGCCGCCGGACGCGTTATCGGCCGGCGGTTTCGCCCCGCCGGTCTCGCACGGACCTATCTTCGACCCGAACTTGTAGTCCAGGGAGTGCTTTTGCAGATGTGTCTGGAGGGCGCTCTTGCTGCGTATTATCATGTACTTGGCCGTCCCGTCGTCGTCCACGTGACAGATGACGGCCTCTATCGGCCGCCCCTCGACGGCGAACGCGTTCGACGCGTCGGCGGGCGACCGCGCCCCGACGACCGCGGTGCTCGATACCACCAACAGGAGGGCGGCGATAGCGACTTTGTACGGTTGCTTCATCGTTCGGTCAGGGAAAAACAGATTCCGCGATACATTAATGATTTTCACAGTAAACTTCAGTATCACGTCGGCGATACATTCTCGCCTCGTATAGATACACTAGTTCGATAGGGTATAGAGAGGTAAATTTCTGCGGCGCGTCTCCGGCACGACCGGACGCGGCGCGTCCGGAACGTCCGTCTACCGCCGGCGGGCGCTCACTCGGCGTCGCCGGCCGGCACGTCGCGGTCCATGCGGTCGATGACGGACTCCAACTGGGCGGCGCGTTTCTCGACGGCGGCGTCGCGGAGGCGCCGTTCCTCGTCGGTCGGACACTCGAGCGACGGGACGGGCGTGGGCGACCCGTCGTCGTCGAGGGCGACGAAGGTGAAAAACGAGGTGGTGGTCTGCCGCGTCTCGTCGGTGCGGGGGTTCTCGGCCACCACGTCCACCTTCACGTCGAGACTGGTCCGACCGGTGTTGAACACGTACCCTTCTACGATGGCGACTTCGCCGAGGTCGATGGGCGAGATGAAGTCGACGTGGTCCATCGAGGCGGTCACGACCTGCCGGTTCGAGAAGCGCATCGAGGCAACCGCCCCGCAGATGTCCATCCAGTGGAGCACCGCGCCCCCGAGGGCGCGTTCGAGGTTGTTGGTGTCGTTCGGCAGGAGGAGTTCGGTCATCTCGGTGTGTGACTCGGCCAGCGTCGCGGTGTCGTCCATGTCGGGGGAGTCGCCCGCCGCGGGCTTGAATGGTGAGGAGACAGGTCGGGGAGGAAAGAGAGGGAGAAGCGGCGAGGGGAGAAGCAGTGAGAGCGGGCGGCGCGGCGCAGGTCAGAGGCCGATGCCGTCGTCGTCGCCCTGCAGTTCGTCCTCGAACTCCTCGGGCGCGCGGCCCGCGGCGTCGAGCACTTCGTCGCTCACGAGAATCGGGCAGTCGACCCGGACCGCGAGGGCCACCGCGTCGCTCGGGCGGGCGTCGAACACGAACTTGCGCGCCTCGCCGTCCTCGTAGCGTTCGGCGTCGATCTTGGCGTAGAACGTGCCCTCCGCGAGGTCGTCGATGCGGACGCCGTCGATGGCCCCGCCGAACTCCGTCACCATCTCGACCAGCAGGTCGTGGGTGAGGGGTCGCTCGAACGGTTCGCCCGACAGCGCCAGTTGGATGGCCTGCGCCTGATCGCTGGTGATGAGGATGGGGAGGTATCGGCCGTCCGCGGAGAGGATGGCCGCCGGTACCCGCGACTCGTCGTTGCTGACCCCGACGCCGATACCCTCGACCTCGGCTTCGTGTTGCATGGGGTTCGCTTCGGCGCGAAGCTATAAACAACTATTCCCGTCGTCGGCAGACAGTCCGGCGACGGCGGCCGAACGGGGCGCTGAGGCGGCCCGAGGGAGGGAGACGGGACCCCGACCGGACCGGGCGACGCGGCGGCCTACCGGCGGCGGTACCACGCCGCGAACCCGACGAGGAGGACGGCGAGTCCGCCGAGGAAGAAGACGAGTCCCGGGGGCACCCCGCCGCCCGACGACGCGGTGGTGACGGCCTGCGTCGTCGCCTCGGCGCCGCCCGCCGCGGTCCCGAACGGGAGGCCGCGGAGCCACACCTGCACCAGCGCCGACAGGAGGCCGAGGAGGGCGACGCCGCCGAGGAGGCGCGTCAGCGCCGACTGGAGTTCGCCCGCGTCGGTGTCGCCGCCGGCCACCATCACCAGCGGTCGGTCCGCGGGCGCGTACACCTTCATCTCGCGCCCCTTCTCCGAGTAGACGGTGTCGACTACCTCGACGAGGCCGGTGTCTTCGAGGTTGCCGAGGTGGTACTGCACGTTCTGGAGCGAGGTGTCGACGCGGTCGGCCAGCGACGAGGGCGTGTCGGGGTCGTCGTGGAGTTCCGCGAGGACGTTCCGGGCGGTGCCCGAGGAGAGCGCCGACAGGAGGTTGTCTGCGTCGTCGCCGTCGAGGCCGATGACCCGGGGCGACGAGTCGTCGGCCGCCGACGTGTCGGCCTCGGAGGGCAGGAGTCGGACCATGCCGGAGTAGTACGCGCCCCACGATACAAACGTTTCTCTCCGGAAGAGCTATCAGACTGATTGGAGGTCAGTCGCCG
Organism: Haloferacaceae archaeon 50; assembly: GCA_046097085.1. GTDB lineage: Archaea > Halobacteriota > Halobacteria > Halobacteriales > Haloferacaceae. Next base: position 2,228,191 of record CP175567.1, read on the forward strand.
CCCTCGTCCTCCTCGGGCGACTCGACCACCAGCACCCGCACGTCGTTGACGTTCGTGCCGGTCGGTCCCGTCCGGAGTACGGCGTCTCGTCCCTCCAGCGCCGGCAGGGCGTCGTTGTCGTCGAGGGCCGCCCGCGCGGCGTCGCGGTCGTCCGGCGCGAACGTGTCGGCGTCGACCACCGCGCCCGCCACGTCGGTGCCGCCGTCGCAGCCGTCGGAGTCGGCGGCCGCGAGCGTCGCGCCCTCGGGGAGCGACAGGGCCGCCGAGAGTGCGAACTCCAGGTTGGGTCCGCCCTCGCCGTCGCCGCGGACGGTCACCGTGGTCTCGCCGCCCGAGAGCACGACCGCCGGGGGGGACACCGGGTTTCCGGTGGCCAGCGACTCCTCCGCGACGGCGACGTGGGTGGTGGCCGCCTCCCGGGCCTCGCCGCGCACGCGCGAAGAGAGGATGCACGTCTCGTACCCCCGGTCGCGCGCCGTCTCGCGCGCCGCCGAGAGCGCCGTGAAGCCGTCCGCGACGACGACGTTCGTCACCCGGTCGAACGCGGGGTCGCCGGCCCCCGGCGTCTCCTCCCGGTCCCCGCGCGCGCCCGCTTCGAGGTGGGCGCGGACCGACTCGGGCGCGTCGACGCCGTAGCGGTCGAGCACCACGAGGGCGTCGTCGTAGGTTGTCGCGTCGGGTGCGGTGGGACCCGAGGCGATGACCGAGAGGTCGTTGCCCACCACGTCCGAGAGCAGGATTCCCACCACCGTCGCGGGCGCGGCGAGTTCGGCGAGGCCGCCGCCCTTGAGCGTCGAGAGGTGCTTGCGCACGGCGTTCAGGTCGCCTATCTCCGCGCCGGCGTCGAGGAGGGCGTTGGTGGTCGTCCGCAGGTCGTCGAGGGGGACGCCCTCGACGGGCGCGGGGAGGATGGCGCTCCCGCCGCCGGTGATCACCGCGAGCACCAGCGTCTCCGCGTCGGCGTCGCGCGTGAGTTCGACGACCCGCCGGGTCGACTCCACGCCTGCCTCGCTCGGGACGGGGTGGTCGCCGGGGAGGCGGTCGATGCGCCATTCGGGGTCGGCCTCGGGCACGTCGGGGACGACCACCGCGCCGGCCGAGATGCGGTCGCCGAGGACGCGTTCCAGCGCCGACGCCACGCCGTGGCCCGCCTTGCCGCCGCCGACTACCGCTATCTCGTCGTAGTCGCGCAGGTCGAACGTCCGGTCGCCGACGCGGAGTTCGTCGCCTTCGACGGACACCGCGTCGGCCACGACCCGTTCGGGGGCGACCGACTCAACGGCGTCGCGGAGGCAGGCGAGGGCGGTGTCGCGCCCGCGCGTCGTCGTCAACGCGTCCGCGTCGGCCACCGTGAACTCGTCTCCGTGGTCCATACGCGCCCATCTCCGACAAGCGTAAAAAGCGTGCCCGAATATCGAAGCCCAATGAACGACGGCGGGTCCCCTCCATCCACTGCGTCCGACGCGCGCGACTACGCCGACGGTCCCGGAAGCGTGCGCGTGGTGGGGACGGCCCACGTCTCCTCCGACAGCGTCCGGGAGGTGGAGGAGGCGGTGCGCGAGACGCGCCCCGACGTGGTGGCGGTCGAACTCGACGAGGGGCGCTACCGCCAGATGAAAGGCGGCACGCCCGACGACCTCGAACCCTCCGACCTCCTGAAGGGCAACACCGTCTTCCAGTTCATCGCCTACTGGATGCTGTCGTACGTGCAGGCCCAACTCGGCGAGAAGTTCGACGTCGAACCGGGCGCCGACATGCTCGCCGCCGTCGAGACGGCGGAGGAGGAGGGCATCGACGTCGCCCTCGTGGACCGCGACATCCAAACCACCATCCAGCGGTTCTGGGCGCGGATGAGCCTGCTGGAGAAACTGCGGATGGTCGGCGGCCTCCTGTTCGGCGTGACCGACGGCCGCGCGGCCGGTATCGTACTCGGCCTGCTCGTGGGCGTCTTCGTCGGCCCCCTGCTGGCCCTGTTCGGCGACGCGGTAGGGCTGACCGAGTTCGTCCTCGTCCGGGCCACCGGGGGCGTCCTCCTCGGCGCTCTCACGGCCTTCGTCGTCGACACCGTCGCCTCGCTCGTCGCCCGCGACGACGAGAGCCTCGTGCTGGGGCTCGGCGCGGGCGCGTTCGTCGGCATCGTGGGCGGGTTCGGCCTCGGTCTCGCCGACCCGGTCGTGCGGAGCTACCTCGGCGAGTTCGCGGTACGGCTCGTCGGGAGCATGACGCTCGGCCTCGCCACCGGCCTCGTCGTGGGCGCGGTGGTGGGCGCGCTCATCGAACTCCGGGGCTACGGCGAGGTGGAGGACGTAGAGGAGTTCGACGTGTCGGAGCTCACCGACACCGACGTGGTGACCGTGATGATGGACGAGTTCCGCGAGTTCAGCCCCGGAGGGGCCGAGGCGCTCATCGACGAGCGGGACGCCTACATCGCCCACCAGCTCGTGAGCCTGCGGGAGCGGGGGGCGGAGGTGGTGGCCGTGGTGGGCGCGGGCCACCGCGAGGGCATCGAGCGCTACCTCGCCGCGCCCGAGACGCTACCGCCGATGGAGTCGCTGACGGGCGTGGCGAAGCGCCGCGGCGTCCCGTGGATGAAGATAGTGGGCGTCCTGCTCTCGGTGGGCTTTCTCGCCTTCTTCGTCCTGCTGGCGATGGCGGGCGTCGGGAACGGGTTCCTGCTCCGCGTGTTCGCGGCGTGGTTCCTCATCAACGGCGTGTTCGCCGCGGGCCTCGCCAAACTCGCCGGAGCGCGGTGGTCCTCCTCGCTCGTCGGCGGCGCGGTGGCGTGGCTGACCTCCATCAACCCCCTCCTCGCGCCGGGGTGGTTCACCGGGTATATGGAGCTCCGGCACACGCCGGTCAACGTGAAGGACATCGGTACGCTCAACCGCCTCCTCTCCGACGAGGAGAAGCCGGTAGGCGAACTGGTCGGCGAGATGTTCGACGTGCCGCTGTTCCGCCTCATCATGGTGGTGGCGCTGACGAACGTGGGGAGCATGGTCGCCAGCCTCCTGTTCGTGACGTACGTCCTGCCCCTGTTCGCGCAGGACGTGGGCGGCGTCTCGGGCGTCGCCAATCTGATGTTGGAGGGAGCGAGACGGAGCGCCGACCTCCTGTGGAGGGCGCTGACGTGAGTCGACACGCCCGCGGCGGCGGCCTCTCTTTCTCGGGCCGCGAGGTGCGCGACCTCCTCGTCGCGCTGGTGGTCATCTCGTTCGCGTTCGCCGTCTTCTTCGCCGGCGGCGGCCGGCGGACCGTCGCGCTCATCGCGTCCGGCGGCTTCACCGGCGTGTTCCTCGTGAACTTCGTGACCGCGGGCGCGGCGTTCCTCCTCCACGAACTCGCGCACAAGGTGGTCGCGGTGCGCTACGGGCAGGTGGCCGAGTTCCGCGCCGACTACAGCATGCTGTTCCTCGCGGTGATGAGCGCCCTGATAGGGTTCATCTTCGCCGCGCCGGGCGCGGTCCACCACCGCGGCCGCCTCACGGAGCGCCAACACGGCCTCATCGCGCTCGCCGGACCCGCGACCAACGTCCTCCTCGCGGTAGCGTTCGTGCCCGTCCTGCTGTTCGGCTCCCTGTCCGGATCGCAGTTCGTCTCCGAAATCGGGGGACAGGGGATACTCATCAACGTCCTCCTCGCGGGGTTCAACCTCATCCCGTTCGGGTCGCTCGACGGGGCGACCGTGTTCCGGTGGAGCAAGATAGGCTACGCGGTCGCGGTCCTCGTCACCCTCGGGGTCGCGTTCGTGATTGCGACCTTCTTCGGCATCGTCTGAGGGAGTGTCGACTCACCGGCGTTCTCTCCTCGGCGGATTCGATGCCCGATGACCGACTTCGGCAACCCGTTCGGCGTGGACCTCGCTACGACCCTCTTCGGGTCGGGACTCACCCTCCTCCTCTCGGGGGCGGCGATGATGTACGGCGACCGGTTCGTCGACATGCCCGTCTCGATTATGTTCGTGTACGGCGGCGGGATGGTGGTCGTGGGGGTTCTGTTTGGTCTCGCGCTGGTCGTCTCCGGCCTCCGGTAGCGCTCACTCTCACTCCCGCCGGTAGTCGTGGCCGAGGAGGAGCGCCACCGCGTTCAGCGCCAGCAGACCGCCGAACAGCGTCGCGTCCCCCTGCAGACCGCCGACCAGCAACGGGAGATAGACGAACGGGAGGACGACCGCAGTCCAGAAGGACACCACGCGGACCAGTTCGGTCCCTTTCCGGACCGTGAGACGGGCCGCCCACGCCGAGCCGACGGCCAGCGCTTCGTCAGCGGAGGAGGAGTCGTTGGGCATCAACGTCCGTCGGTACGTCCCCTTCCCATTTACTTATGTCAACCCTACCGCCGTCTAGTCGGAGAATAACGTCTCGTAATCGAGGTCAGAATGGACGAACGGTCGCTCTCACGGCCGGGGCGACGCGCCGCACACTAACGGTGGGCGACGGCGCGTGACCGGAGGGCTTTTTCCGCGTCGCGTCGGCGGTTCGCCCATGACAGAGGACGAGAGCGGGGACGAGGGGCTCACCTACGCCGAGGCGGGCGTGGACATCGAGGCGAGCGAAGCCGCGACGGCGGCGCTTGTCGGCGCAGTGGGCGAGAGCGAGGGCGACTACGCCGGACTGCTCGACATCGGCGACCGGTACCTCGCGCTGGCCACCGACGGCGTGGGGACGAAACTCCTCGTGGCGGAGGCGCTCGGCGACTACTCCACCGTCGGCATCGACTGCATCGCCATGAACGCGAACGACCTCGTGGCCGCGGGCGTGCGCCCGGTGGCGTTCGTAGACTACCTCGCCGTGGACGAACCCGACGAGAACTTCGCCGAACAGGTGGGCGAGGGGCTGGCCGCTGGCGCGGAGGAGGCGGACCTCGAACTCGTCGGCGGCGAGACGGCGGTGATGCCCGAGGTGGTGAAGGGACTCGACCTCGCGGGCACGTGCGCGGGCCTCGCCGCCAAGGACGCCGTCTTCGAGGGGCGCGCGGAACCCGGCGACGCCCTCGTCGGGTTCCGGTCGTCCGGAATCCACTCCAACGGCCTCACCCTCGCGCGGAAGGCGGCCACCCGAAACCACGACTACGACGACCCGTTCCCCGACGGCGACGGCGACCGAACGGTCGGCGAGGTGCTGCTCGAACCCACCCGCATCTACGCCCACCTGCTCGACCCGATGCGCGAGCACGGGGTGCGCGCCGCCGCGCACGTCACCGGCGGCGGGTGGACCAACCTCGAACGCCTCGGCGGGAACCGCTACGTCGTCGAGGACCCCTTCGAGCCCCAACCCGTCTTCGAGTTCGTGCGACGGGAAGGCGACGTCTCCGACGAGGAGATGCACCGGACGTTCAACATGGGAACCGGGTTCGTGGCCGCCGCGGACCCGGACGACGCCGAAGCGCTCGCGGGCGCGACGGACGGCCGGGTCATCGGCCGCGTCGAGGAGGGCGAAGGCGTCGAGATTCGGGGGCTGACGCTCTGAACGTGGGGTGACAGTCGCAGGAACCGGACGTGTGCAGCGAACAGCCTCTTCCGTCTCACGCGCCAAGCGTGGACCTATGCTCGGCAAGTACACGCTCGGTAAGAAGGCGCTCAAGTTCGGCTACAAACGCTACGGCATCCCCGGAGCGGTGGCATCGGGCGGAGCGGCGCTCGCAGGCTACGTCGTCGTTCGGCGGGCGCTCAGGTCGTCGACGGACTCCGACGCCGGCGACATCGCGTCGGCCGTCGACGCCGGCGCGGTCAAGCGCGCAGTCGAGGAGAAGGGTCTCGGCGCAGTGACCGACCGGGAGACGCTCGCCGCCGCCGTAGACAGGGAGAAACTGGACGGCGCCGTCGACATGGACGAGGTGCAGTCGGCGGCCGCGAAGGAGTCGGACGAGGTGGCCAACCCGCGCGACGACGCGGAGGGCGGACGGGAGAGCGGCGTCTGAAGTCGCGTCAGGACAACTGCCGCGCGATGTCCGCCTCGGTGATGATGCCGACGGCGGTGCCGCCCTCCGTCACCATCACGGCCTTGTAGTGGTCGAGTAGGTTGCGCACCTCGTCCACCGTGGCGTCGGGCGACACCGAGGGGAACGACTCGCTCATCACCTCGCTCACGGGCAGGTCGCCCACCTCCTCGCCCGCCTGGATGATGTCGCCGTGGCTGATGGAGCCGACGGGGATGCCCGCCTGAATCACCGGCAACTGGGAGAACGCCGACTCGTCCATCTTTCGCTCCGCCTCGCTGACGGCGTCGTCGGGGGCGACGTTCACCACGTCGGAGTGCATCACGTCGCCCGCGCGCACGACGCTCCCCTCCGCCTCGTCGAGGGCGTTCACGATGCGCCGGAGCGTAGACAGGCGGGGGTCCACGTCGCCGCCCTCGATGCGGGCGATGAGCGGTTGGGACACCTCCGCCATCTCGGCGAGTTCGCTCTGGGTCAAATCGAGGGAGGTCCGTCGCTCCCGGAGGTCCTGTGGCGTGGGAAGTTCCATGCCGCCCGATAACCGTGGGTAATCAGAAAAGCTTTCGGGTCCGGGCGACGGCCGCGAACGTCAGGCGGCCGCCTCGCCCTCTTCCTCTTCGGTCTCGATCACGTCGATGACTTCGAGGGGGACGTCACGGAGTGCGCCGCCCACCTCGCTCTTGGCGATGCGCTCCGCGTGCTGTTCGCCGTCGGCGTTGAATATCTCTATCTCCAGTAGGAGGCCGACGAGCGAGGTGCCGGCGGCGATGAACGCCGAGTCGAACGGTTCGCCGCAGGCCGGGCAGTCGGTGAGACCGACCTCTACCTCGACGTACTCCTTGTCCTGTTCGTTCAGACGCTTGCCGGCCTCGCTCACGGCGACGCCGATGGCGTCGTCCACGTCGTCGACGTCGCGTACCAACCATGCCGCCTCCATCGCGACGAGGTAGTTTCCCATACCGGTGCGTGGCGACGTAGGGATTCTAACCTTGTGGTTCGCCGGCATCGTCGGGAGACGGTCGCGCACCGCACGCTCGACGCTCTATACGGGCGCATGCCCTGCGGATGATGCTCGTAACTTACGAGTACTGCGACGATACCGCATCGCCTACGTTCGTGGTGAAACGGAGAGTCCGCCGAAAGGAACATTATAGAATGTGAAAGATACGGAAACGCAAGACGGCGTCGACATGCTCTGGCGAGGGTGGGGGGAAAGCTTATGTACGGGAGGTGCCCGAGGACTCAGTGACGCAATGATAACCTCGCTGTACCGGGGCGGCCTGTTCGTCCTGTACCAGATGCTCGTGGTCGTCGGCATCGTCATGATGCCGGTCGCACTGCTCGCCCGCCGCGCGGGCGTCAACCTCCCGCTCGCCCGAGTCCTCGAAACCGTGGGGGACGCCTACGAAGCCGCCGACGCACGCTGATTCTGGACGCGAGAGCGTCGTCCGCCGCCGCCCCGCCGACGCGCCGCCGCGCCCACCGCGCGGCCTTCGTCGTCGCGGCCGCGACACGCGAACGCGCGGACGACGCGCCGTTCCCGGCGACGTACGAACCGCCCGTTCCCGGCGAAACGGGCGAGAAAGGTTGCTTTTATCTGCGCTCCCCCATAAGAGAGCACAATGCGAACTCCCGCAGACCAAGGCTTCTCCGGCGGTCCCGACCAGCTGAACGACGACGACTCGTCCGTGTTCGGCCCCGAACTCGGCGAGTTCCCCAACCGCGAACAGCGCGCCCAGCAGATGAGCGAGGGCGAAGGGATGAAGACCGGTACCACCACGGTCGGCCTCCAGACGGAGGACGGCGTGGTGCTGGCGACGGACATGCGCGCCAGCCTCGGCAACATGGTCTCCTCGAAGGACGTCCAGAAGGTCGAGGAGATTCACCCCACGGGCGCGCTCACCATCGCGGGCTCGGTGTCGGCCGCTCAGTCGCTCATCCGGTCGCTCCAGGCGGAAGTCCGTCTCTACGAGTCCCGGCGCGGCGAGAACATGAGCATGACCGCGCTCTCGACGCTCACCAGCAATTTCCTGCGTTCGGGCGCGTTCTTCGTGGTCCAACCCATCCTCGGCGGCGTCGACGCCGAGGGCAACCACATCTACTCCATCGACCCCCTCGGCGGCACCACGGAAGAGGAGTACGCCGTCACCGGGTCGGGCAGCCAGTACGCACTGGGCGTCCTCGAACAGGAGTACGACGAGACTCTCGGCACCGAGGAGGCCGAGACGGTCGCCGCCCGCGCCATCCAGAGCGCCGTCGAACGCGACCTCGCCTCGGGTAACGGCATCAACATGGCCGTGGTCACCGAGGACGGCGTCGACATCGAGCGCTACAAAGAGTTCGAGAAGCTCCTGTAAGTCGGGTTCTTCCGCCGCCGGCGACGTGACGTGACGCACCGTCGCGTCGGCGCGCCCCTCCGTCGCCTCGGTTCGGTTCAGTTCACACGTCGAGCCAATCGTCGAAGCTACCGTCTAGTAGCGTCTCCGTCTGCGTCGAGATGTAGGTGCGCTGCATCCCGGTGATGGCCTCGTGGAGCGACGCGCCGTCGTCGAGGCGGGAGCGAACTTCCGAGCGCTTCCACCCCGCGGGCGTGACGCGGGCGTCCACCCGGGTGCGCAGGGGTTCGAGGTAGCGGTCGGCCTCCTCCTCCGAGCATCCCGCCGAGGTGAGGCCGTCGGCGGCGTGCGCGAGGATGTCGTCGTACATCTCCTCGGTGTCGGTGGTCTCGCGGCCGTCGTTGGCTATCCAGCGCTGTTCGGCCCCCAGGCCCTCCCGCATCGCGGCGTAAAAGTTCTCCTCGGCCGTCTCCCAGTCCATGTTCACCGCCGGGTGCTGGCGCTTGGGGAGGCTCTCCATCAGGCCCGCGAACGCCGCTTGGAACGCGATGGTGTCGTGGACCGTGGGTTGGGCGGCGATGGGGCGGAACTCGATGCGCGCGTTGGCGGACGACCGGGTCGCGCCCTCGAACACCGGGCGGACCCACCGCCAGAAGGTGCCGTGCTTGCGCCGGAGGGTGGCGAACTCGTCGTCGAACCGGTCGCCCCGCGGCACCGACAGCGGAACGATGGTGGGGTCGTTCGCGACCCGGTCGACCGCCTGTTCGATGTCGTCGAGGTCCCGGGGGAACCGTACCTTCTCCGCGTCCTCGGTGTTCATGACCGACTCGAACACGGCGATGCGGTTCTCCGCCCACGCGTCCGCGAGTATCTCGTCGGGCGAGGCGTCGTCGTAGATGTCCGGCGGGAAAAAGGGGGAGTTGACCCCCAGCGCCAGCAGCGGTCCCGCGACGCGCAGGGCGTAGTTGTGGTACCGCGGCAGGTCGGCCGCGTGGGCCACCTGATAGTGGGGCTGGATGGACGTGATGAGGCTCTCGGGCATCACCGTGTCGGCGGTGAGTTCGACGTGGGGCGCGTCCACGCTCATCTCCTCCGGGGACATGGGCCCGTTGGCCATCGCGTGGTAGCGCACGGCGTCGCTCATGTTGGTGGCGATGCGGACGCCCTCGTCGCGGACGGAGTCGGTGAGATACTCGCGGGCCGTCTCGCCCGCGGGCGGGATGGTCCAGATGCCGTCGCTCACGAGGCGCATCCCCTCGGAGTGGGCGGTGTTGAGGGCGGCTTCGAGGCGGGCACACACCTCGTCGACCTGCGCCCGGAGGCCGTGGGCGTTGAACGGCTGGGGACTCGTCATCATCTCCGCGTTGTGGAGTCCGAGTTCCTTCTCGAACCCGATGAGTTCGAGCAGTCGCCGGGGGACCCGCATCAGCGAGTACTCGCCGTCGACGTGGCCGTCGGTCCACCGGCCGTCGGCGACGGCGTAGAACTCGTACTCCAGCCCCACGATGGACTGGTGGTTGTCGAACGTGCCGTCGCGGAGTTCGGTCTTCACGACCGCCGCGTCGGCTTTCGCCTGCGACTCGAAGACGTCCACGTCGACGTCGAGCGTCTCCCGGACCTCCCCGACGAGTGCCTCCGTCATACCCGCCACATTCCCGGGAGGACTATTGAATCCGATGACTTGGATATGAGGTGTGCGACGGCGAAACGAACCCGGGGGTTGCCGGCACGATCCCGGACGGGCGCGTCAGAGCCGTCGCCGGTCGTCCGGCGTGACGGGCAGTCGGCGTACTTAACACCCGGAATCGCCTACGCCCGCGTGATGGAGTTCGCCGAGTTCGCCGCCCGGGCCGCCGCCGTCGAGGCGGAGTCCGCGGACACCGAGGTGACCGAACGCGTGACCGACCTGTTCGTCGACGCCGGCGACGACCTGCCGGTCGTGGCCCGGTTCGTACAGGGCCGCGTCTTCCCGGCGTGGGACTCCACCACGCTCGACGTCGGCCCCACCCTCTGTTACGAGGCCATCGCACGGGCCGCGGGACCGAACGTCTCCGCCGACGATGTGGAGGACCGCCTCGCGGACCTTGGCGACGTGGGCGAGGTGGCCGCTAGCTACGAGTTCGGCGGCCAACGCGGCCTCGCGTCGTTCGGGGACGGCGGCGACGACGACGGCCTCTCGGTGGCCGAGGTGGACGCCTGCCTCCGCGAGGTGGCGGCCGCCGAGGGGTCGGGCAGCACCGACCGCAAACTCGACCTGCTGTTCGGCCTGTTCAACCGCGCGAGTCCGGAGGAGGCGCGCTACCTCGCGCGCATCGTGCTCTCGGAGATGCGCATCGGCGTCGGCGAGGGGACGGTGCGCGACGCCGTGAGCGAGGCGTTCGACGTGCCGGTCGAGACGGTGGCGCGCGCCCTGCAGGTCACCAACGACTACGGCCGCGTCGCTGAACTCGCCCGCGACGAGGGCGAGACCGGACTGGAGGGCGTCGGCCTCCGCGTGGGCCGCCCGGTGCAGGCGATGCTGGCGCAGGCGGGGACGGTGGGAGACGCCGTCGAGGAGTGGGGCGAGGTGGCCGTCGAGACGAAGTACGACGGCGCGCGCGTACAGGTCCACTACCACCCCGACCCGACCGCCGGCGAGGAGGGAGACGACGCCGAGTCCGAATCTGGGGCGTTCACCGCCGACGACGGCGGGTTCGCGGCGGGCGGGCGCGCCGCCGACGGCGGCGGCGCGGTGGCCGTCTTCTCGCGGAACATGGAGGACGTGACCGCCGCCCTCCCCGAGGTGGCGGAGTACGTCGAACGCGAGGTGTCGGTCCCGGTCATCGTAGACGGCGAGGTGGTGGCGGTGGACGACGACGGCGACCCCCTCCCCTTCCAAGAGGTGCTCCGGCGGTTCCGCCGGAAGCACGACGTGGACCGGATGCGCGAGGAGGTGGCGGTCGAACTCCGGGTGTTCGACTGCCTCCACGCGGCGGGGGACGACATGCTCGCGGCCCCCCTCGACGAACGCCACGACCGCCTCGAATCCGTCCTCCCGCCCGCGGCCGTCTCCGACGTGCGCCGCACCGACGACCCCGAGGGGATAGCCGCGGTGGAGGCCGACGCCCTCGACGCGGGCCACGAGGGCATCATGCTCAAGAACCCCGAGTCGGCGTACACGCCGGGCAAGCGCGGGAAGAACTGGCTCAAGCGAAAGCCCGACGTGGAGACGCTGGACCTCGTGGTCACGGGCGCGGAGTGGGGCGAAGGCCGCCGTGCCGAACATCTCGGGACCTTCCTGCTCTCGGCGCGCGACGACCGGAAGGGGACGGAGGGCGAGTTCGCCACCATCGGCAAGGTGGCCACCGGCATCACCGACGAGAAACTCGCGGAACTCACCGACCTGCTGGAACCCCACGTCGAGGCGGAGTCGGGCACGGACGTGGACCTCGAACCCGCGGTCGTGTTCGAGGTGGGCTACGAGGAGATACAGGAGTCGCCCACCTACACCTCGGGGTACGCCCTCCGGTTCCCCCGGTTCGTGGCCGTCCGCGACGACAAGGACCCCGGCGACGCCGACGCCCTCTCGCGGGTGCGGGACCTCGCCGGGGGCGGATGACAGTCCGGGACCCTCGGGTCCCCACCTCCGCCTCCGTCGCGCTTTCTATCTCCACGAATTACAATTAAATATTTAACCCGTACGGCCCACCGAAAACCGTGACACGAGATACCAATGAACAACCGGCGGACGGGCACAGCGGTCTGTCGTTCTCGCGTCGGGCGGCCCTGACGCTCCTCGGACTGGGGGCGTTCGGCGGGATGGCGTCGTCGGGCGCGGCGGCGCAGACCGGCGGGCGGGGAACCGGCGGACCGGGGGCGTCGGGCGAGGCGGCGTTCCGGACCGACGGGTTCAGCGCGTTCGTGGACGAGGTACTGCCGGGCGACAGGTTCGGCAAGCTGCGCGTCGGCCCGTACGAGCAGACGCTCCAGATGTCGGGAACCCGGGAGCCGTCGTGGATGGTGAAGCCGCTCCACCGCGACGAACCGGTGAGCGGCGGGTCGTACGAGCAGATATCGAGCGTCGGCTACGGCGTCATCCCCTTCCCGCCGGGGAAGGTCCCCGTCCTCCGGATAACCGGGCACCTCGACGGAGTGTCGGGCGCCACGACCAGCCTCCGCCTCTCTATCGCCAACCGGGAGGGGTACTCACCCCCCGGCGTGGACGGAGTCCGCTACCTCGAAGAGGACGACGTCCGGCAGACGCTGTTGGAGGTGTCGGCCGAGGGCGAGACGCAGGTGTTCGACGAGGTGTACCTCTCCGAGGTAGAGGACGTGGTGACGGGACTCGATAACGCCCACCCGCTCCCGAGCCACACCCTCCTCCTCGAAGCCAAGACCGACGCGCCGGGCGGGGACGTCGCCGTCGGCGAAGCCACCACCGTGGCGCTGGAACTGGAGGCGCTCTGATGATTCGGCTCGGCTGGATGTCCGACAGCCACATCGACCCCGAGAGCGACGCGGGCGCGGGGTCGGGGCTGACCGACGACATCGCGGGCCTGTTCGAGCGTCGCAACGTGGAGCACATCTACTTCAACGGCGACGCCGTGTTTCAGGCGGGTGCGTTCTCCGGCGGCGAGTACGCACACTCGACACCCGAGTACTACGACCGCTTCTGGCGACTCGTCGACGAGAGCGGGTACGGCGAGAGCGTCACCGTCACCCCCGGCAACCACGACGTACCGCTCCAGTACTTCGTCGAGTCAGACGACCGCGCGCGACTCCGGTACAAGCGCCGCTACCCGGACGCCGGGGTGACGGTGCTGATGGTGAACACGGTCGGTCCGGGCTGGGTCAGCGGATCACAGGAGGCGGGCTACGGGTGGACCAATGGGTACGTCCCGTACAAGCAACTGCGGTGGTTGGACGAGGAGCTATCGGCGGCGGGCGACGACGCGAAACTCGTCTTCTTCCACCACCACGCGTGGCTCACGCCGGGCGACCCGCTGGCGTCCGCGGCCACCGACACCCAGACCATCGACCAGTTGTACTGGGTCTGTCGCAACTACCGCGCGATTCACGACGTGCTGTCGAGCCACGACAAGGTGGTCTGTCCGCAGGCCCACACGGCGCAGTTCGCCGCGGAGGGGTCGTCGTGCGTCGACGGCGTGGAGTACCTCTACAAGAAACACTACTACAACGTGCGGAACGGGGGGTTGGAGACGTACGCGTTCGTCGACGCGAACCGGCGTAGCTGTCGGGTGACAACCGTCGACCACGACACCCGCGACGAGAACGAGATACTCGAGAAGCGGTTCTGACCCCGCGCCGCGCCCCGTCGGTTCCCGAAAGCCTATGCCGGGGGGCACGGGACGGCCGAGTATGTCCCCGACGCACGCGCGCCGCGCCCGCCGGCTCTCGGCCGGGGCGTTCGCCGCCGCCGCGCTCACGACCCTCGGCTACTGGGCCGCGCCGCCGGGCCTCATCACGCGGACCGTCCCGACGTTCGCCGGACTCGTCGTCCTGACGGGGAGCCTCCTCCTCGTGGCCGTCGCCGTTTGGCTCGTCACGGCGGTCGGCGGCGACGCGTAGCGCCGCCCGGCGGAGGCCGCGGACGGCCGCTCTCGCGTCGGGTCCGCGGGACGGGCCGAACCCGTTTTCCGCCTCGGTCGAGAACCGCGGAGCATGACGATTCGACACGACGGCGCGCGCGTCTCGTGGCTCGGCTACGCCACGGTCCGCATCGAGTGGCCCGACGGGTACGTCGCGTACCTCGACCCCGGCCGGTACGGCGTCCTCACCGGCGAGTGGACGCCGCCGGGCGGCGGCGACCCGACGGCGGCCGCCCACCCGCGGTCGACGGACCACCGGCCGGCGGACGCGGACCTCGTCTGCGTCACCCACGACCACCACTACGACTCCGACGGAATCGAGCGCGTCGCGGCGGACGACGCCACCGTCGTCGTCTACGAGGCCGTCGACGTCTCGGCCATCGACCGCGACGTGGTCGCGCCCGAGGAACTCCCCTACGAGGTGGTGCGGGTCGGAAGCGAGGACCACCTCGAACTCGACGGTACGGACGTCCGGACCGTGCCGTCGCACAACGACCCCGAGGGCCCCTACGCGGACCCGGACGGGTCGGTGACCCACCCGCCGGGGTACGGCGCGGGCTACCGACTCAAGCGCGGCGGGACCTCGGCGTTCTGGCCCGGCGATTCCGACGCGTTCGACGCGTTCGCGGCGCTCGACGTCTCGCTATTCCTCGCCAACATCTCCGGGTCGGTCTGCATGGACCGCCACGAGGCCGCCGACCTCGCCGAGGAGATGGACCCGGACCTCGTCCTGCCGGTCCACTACAACACGCTCGAGTTCCTCGAGGCCGACTCGGCGGCGTTCGCGGCCGACGTGGCCGGGCGAGGCGTCCCCGTCGTACTGGACGAGCGATGAACACCGGACCCGTCATCGGCCTCCGCCCCGGCGTCGACCTCGGGCGCGGGCCGTCCGTCGAGTACGGCCGCCTCGGCCGGTTCCCCTACCACCGGGTGGGCGACGGCGACCGCCGCCTCGTCGTGTTCCCCGGCCTCTCCGACGCGCTCAGTTCGCGCGACCCGTCGCGTCTCACGGCCGAGTGGCTGGCGCGCCGCGCCTTCGCCGACCTCACCGACGTGTTCGACGTGTGGGTGGTGAGTCGTCCGCGGGGGATGCCGACGGACTACACCACCCGCGACATGGCCGGCGAGTACGCGTCGCTGCTCGACCGCACCGGCCCCGCGTCGGTGCTCGGCCTGTCGATGGGCGGACTCGTTGCCCAGCATCTCGCCGCCGACTACCCGGACCTCGTGAACGAACTCGTCCTCGGCGTCTCGGGCCACCGCCTCGGCGACGAGGGCCGGCGCGCGGTCCGTCGGTGGCGCGACTGGGCCGAAGAAGGCGAGTGGCTGGAACTCGCCCTCGACGCGACGGCGGTCACGTACTCGGGCCACCGCCGCCTCCTCTACCCGCCCCTGCTCCGGGCGGCGGACGGCCTCGGCGCGCTCGAACCCGAGAAGCCCGCCGACGCCGTCACCTCCTGTCGGGCGTGTCTCGACCACGACGCCGAGGCGGAACTCGCCGACGTCGACGCGCCCACGCTGGTGCTCGGGGGCGCGGAGGACCGCCTGTTCCCCGAGTCGGTGCTCCGGAAGACGGCGCGGGGCGTACCGGACGCGAAACTCGGCCTCCTCGGCGGCGTCGGCCACGGCGCACCCGAGGAGCGCCGGCGGGCGTTCCTCCGGGCGGTGCGGTCGTTCCTGCTCCCGGGGTAGCGGGCGCGTCGAGGCGGGCGGTCGAAACGACAATCTACTAATCGGTCCCCGCACGAGCCTCCGGCGTGAAGTGGGAGTACAAGATACTGGAGGCAGGCGGCGGCGGCCTCCTCGGCGGCGGCGGACAGTTCCCCACCGAGGAGCAGTTGAACGCGCTGGGAGACGAGGAGTGGGAACTGGTCGGGACGCTGACGAGCAGCGAGATGGGCTTCGGCGGCCGGGGGAGCAAGACGTCGGCGCTGGTGTTCAAGCGACCAAAAGAACGGGAGTAGCCGGAGCGGCGGGACGGCGGACCGACCCGGGCGACCCGACCGCGCCCCGGTCTCGGCGAGGCGTCGCTCAGATGACGCCCATCTCGCCGAGGCGTTCGGGCAGGTAGGTGTCGGTCACGAAGTCGAGACCACGGGCGGCGAGCGACTGCTGTTCGGCCTTCTTCTCGATGTCCAACTGGAGCTCTATCTGCTCGGTCCAGAAGTCGGACTGGAACCGGGGGTCCTCGAGTTCGGACTCGAGGGCGTTTACGTCGGAGTCCGACAGCGGGTCGGTCGGCAGGTCGTAGTCCACGATGTCCTGCGGGCGGATGCCGACGTACCGCGCCTCGGGCGTGGCGAGGTACTCCGAGAGGTGGGCCGACTTGATAGACCCGTACGCGACGGACCCGAAGATGCGGTACGACCACGGGTCACCGTCTGTGAAGACCACGACCGGCAGGTCGAGTTCGTCGTGGAGGCGCTTGATGATGCGCCGGGTGGCCCGCGCGGGTTGGCCCTTGAGGTGGACGATCATCGTGTTGTAGCGCTCGTCGAACCCGTTCTCCACGAGTCGGTCGCGCATGCCGCCGGTCTCGACGCAGAGCACGAAGTCGATGTCGTGGTCGAGGAACTCGATGGTGTCGGGGTTGTTGGGAATCTGGTACCCCCCTTCGCCCACGTCCTCCTGCGTGTGTATCTCGCGTTCGCCCCGCCGGGTCTGCTCGCGGATGCGCATCGGACCCATCAGGGTCGCGCCCGACTCCTCCGGGCGCATGTGGAAGTCCTCACGGGTGACGTGCGAGACGATTTCGAGGTCCTCTACCAGCTGGTTCGACTCGTCCTGACTGTTGAACTGGGCCTCCTCGTTGTCCCACGACTCGGAGAGGTAGTAGAGTTCACGCAGGGTCGAGGAGCGGCCCTCGTCGAGTTGGCGCGCGAGGAACTCGATGGTGTAGGCGGCCTTGAGGAGTTTGCGCGCGCCGCGCACCGAGTTGGCCGACCGGCTGCTCGTCCTGTCCCCGTACACCCAGACGTTCGAGTCCTCGTCGAAGACGATGTTGGACTTGGTCCGGGTGGGGAGGGTCATCTCGGGTATCTCGCCGCGTTCGAACTGGTCGTAGAACTCCGCCGCGAGGTCTATCAGGTTCTCTCTGGCTTTCTGCTCGTTGAGGCTCATTTATGCGTTCACCGTGAGTTTCTCGTTCTCGACGCCGTCGACGTTCACGTCGAAGGTGGCGTCGTCGCCCACCGCGTAGGTGAGTTCCTCCGTCTCGCCCGCCGACACCGACGGGGACCACTGCACGAACCACTCGCCGTCCATGTCGACGACCGACGCGTCGCCGTTCAGGTCGCCGGGTTCCTCGGACACGATGTCGGTCACCTCCAGTTCCTCCGACCGGTCGGAGTGGTTGGTGACCGTCAGGGTGACCGTGCCGTCCGCTATCTCTCGCTCGACGGTCACGTTGTTCATGATGCGTCCGAGCGCCCCGTCGATGTTGGGGCGCGGGCGACCGGTGACCTCCGCGAGTTTGTCCGCCATCTGGGGCAGGATGGTGCCGAGCACGTCCTGTTTCTTCCGGCGCTTCTTGAGCGACCGGCGCTTGTTGAGGTAGGACTTGAGTTCGCGCGCCGCCTCCCGGACGGCGAGCTCTATCTCGTCTTCTATCTCGGGGACGTTGGCGATGGCGTCCTTCGACTCGGAGGTGAACGGCACGTTGGTCGAGGCGACGTGAATCATGATGACGGCGGGGCCGTTCGGCATCCCGGACCCGCCGGGTTGGTCGAGGCCGTAGTTGCGCCACCCGATGGACTTCACCACGTCCGTGGTGGCGCAGGCACCCCGCTGGTAGACGAGGGGGACGCGGTTTGCGAACCGCAGGAGGTCCGCCGACCCCTCCGACGACAGTTCGCCGCCGTAGGCGATGCCCGCCTCGACGATGAACGGGTCGCCGCCGCTGACCTCGGCGTCGCGGGTGGCCGCCGCGTAGAAGTCCGCGTCGAACTCCTTGCGCAGACCGGCCTCGACGAGTTCGGCCGTGATGGGCGAGAGGCAGTCGGTTGGCGGCGCGAGGATGTCCGTCGACCGCATCGCGTTCAGCAGGTCGCTGGCGGCGTCCCGGTCGTCCGCGAGGGCGCCGACCTTCGGCGGGTCGTCCGGCACCGTCCGCATCCGCGACCAGATGGCCTCGGTCACGTTCTCGCGGGCGGTGTCGCCGACCGACACGCCGTCGCGTTCGGCCACCGCGTCGGCCGACCGGTCGACGAACTCCCGGAGGCGGTCGCGGGTCACGCGGTGCGCGCCGCCCGCGTCGACGAACTTGTCCGCGATTCGCTCGGCCACGCCCTCAACGGTGGCGTCGTCCTTCCGAGTGCTCGTCGCCTCGTCGACGAGCGTGTAGAGGTAGGGCGTGAGCACGTCGGCCTCGTCGTCGTGGCGGGTGAGTTCGCCCCACGCCGCCTCGACGGCGTTCGCGCGGACCGTCTTCCCGAACGTGACGTCCGTGTCCTCGCTCACTCTGTCGGCGACGTTCTCGACTATCTCTTCGAGTTCGTGGTGGGCGGTCGTCTCGCGGTCGAGGAGCACGTCGCTCAACTCGGAGGCGAACAGGGCGGTCGCCGTCTTGCCCTTGTTGGCCACGGCGTCGGCCACCGCCGCCTCCACGTCGACGTCGTCGCCGGTTCGGGGCGGCCGCCACGCCATCTCGCGGCCGTAGTGGGCGTCGCGGAAGGCGTCGACCACCTTGGTCGCCGTCTTCTGCCCCACGCGGGTGAACTCCTCCTGCAGGAACCCGGAGACGGAGTAGGAGTCGGTGGCTCCGAGCATCTTGATGAGGGTGCCGAGTTCGACCCCGTGGGGGTGCGGGCGTATCTCCTCGGTCTGTTCGGGGAGTCGGTCGGTCGCTCGCTCGAACTTGAGCGGTTCGTCGAGGCCGGGTTCCCGGAGTTCGAGGCGCGCGTGGGGGTTGACCACGGCGGTGTGCTTGATGTAGTCGTGGAGTTGGGCCCGGGCGCGCATGTTGGCCTCCATCTCCAGTTCGATGCGAGTGCCGTGGGAGCGGTCCCACGAGGTGGTGTGGGAGTCCTTTATCTCGGGTTCGTTGGTGTCGGTGTCGATGATGAGTTCGAAGTACTCGGCGTCGGCGCTGCCCTGTGTCCGACTCGTAATCTTGGCGGGCTTGCCCGACGTGAGTTGCGAGTAGAGGACGGCCGCGGAGATGCCGATACCCTGCTGGCCGCGGGACTGCTCGCGGGCGTGGAACCGGGAGCCGTAGAGGAGTTTCCCGAACACCTTGGGCACCTGCTCTTTCGTGATGCCGGGGCCGTTGTCCTCGACGACGAGGCGGTAGTAGTCGCCGGCCTCGCTTATCTCGACGTAGATGTCTGGCGGGATGTCGGCTTCCTCGGTGGCGTCGAGGGCGTTGTCAACCGCCTCCTTCACGGCGGTGACGAGCCCCCGGGCGCCCGAGTCGAAGCCGAGCATGTGCTTGTTCTTCTCGAAGAACTCGGCGATGGAGATGGCGCGCTGGTTCTCTGCCAGCTCCTCGGCGATGCCGTCACCTTCGCCGAGCGTCGACTGAAACGAAGTCATCTGTGGTAGGCATATGTCCAAGGACGGTTAAAGCGTGTCGCCACCGAGGTGAAAGTGAATCTCCGCGTGCGAAGGCTTCTCAGGGCCCGACGCCGCCGAGCGGGCGGCGCGCATACGTTCACGTTCGCGCGACATTCTCGAAGTAGCGTATATGTCGCCTCTGTTAGGACATATTCTAATATACACGCGGGCGCGCGTGCGAGGGTTTAAGGCGGGAGGGCATCTACCTCGGAGTAGATTCTATGTCGCAAGACAGCGAGTACGGCGCCGGGCAGATACAAGTATTGGAGGGCCTGCAGGCCGTCCGCAAGCGTCCGGCCATGTACATCGGCTCCACGGACTCCCGTGGACTCCACCATCTGGTCTACGAGGTCGTCGACAACGCCATCGACGAGGCGTTGGCGGGCTACTGCGACACCATCGAGGTGACCATAGAGGAGGACCAGTCGGTGACCGTCACCGACAACGGCCGCGGTATCCCCGTGGACACCCACGAACAGTACGACCGTCCGGCGGTCGAGGTCATCATGACCGTCCTCCACGCCGGCGGCAAGTTCGACAACAAGTCCTACCAGGTGTCCGGCGGCCTCCACGGCGTCGGCGTCAGCGTCGTGAACGCGCTCTCGCTCCAGTTGGAGGTCGAGATACGCCGCAACGGCGGCGTCTGGCGACACCGGTTCGAGCAGGGCGAACCCGCCGAGGGAGCGTTCGAGCGGGTCCGCGACCTCGAACCCGACGAGGAGACGGGGACCGACATCCGGTTCTGGCCCAACGGCGACATCTTCGACGACGTCGAGTTCGACTACTCCACGCTGGCCAACCGCCTGCGCGAACTCGCCTTCCTCAACTCCGGCGTGGCCATCTCCCTGACCGACGAACGCGACGGCAAGGCCGAGGAGTTCCGCTACGACGGCGGCATCCGCGAGTTCGTCGAGTACCTCAACGAGAGCAAGACGCCGCTCCACGAGGACGTCATCTACTACAGCGACGAACAGGACGGCATCGAGGTGGAGGTGGCGATGCAGGCGACCGACGAACTGCAGGGGTCCATCCACGCGTTCGCCAACAACATCAACACGCGGGAGGGAGGGACCCACCTCACCGGGTTCAAGACGGCGCTCACGCGCGTGGTGAACGACTACGCCAACGAACACGGCCTGATAGACGACCTCGACGCCAACCTCAAGGGCGAGGACGTGCGCGAGGGCCTCACCGCGGTCATCTCGGTCAAACACCCCGACCCGCAGTTCGAGGGCCAGACCAAGACCAAACTCGGCAACGGCGAGGTCCGGGGCATCGTCGAGTCGGTGACCCACGCGAAACTGGGCACCTACTTCGAGGAGAACCCCGACACCGCGCGGGCGGTGGTCCGGAAGGCCGCCGAGGCGGCGCGCGCCCGCAAGGCCGCGAAGAAGGCCGAGGAGCTCACACGCCGGAAGTCGGCGCTCGAATCCACGGCCCTCCCGGGCAAACTCGCCGACTGCCAGTCGCGCGACCCCGCCGAGTCGGAGCTGTTCGTGGTCGAGGGCGACTCCGCCGGCGGGTCCGCCAAGCAGGGGCGCGACCGGGCGTTCCAGGCCATCCTCCCGCTCAAGGGCAAGATTCTGAACGTCGAGCGACACCGCCTCGACCGCATCCTCGAGAACGAGGAGATACGGTCGCTCATCACCGGCGTCGGCGCGGGCGTAGGCGAGGAGTTCGACCTCGACGACGCGCGCTACCACCGCATCATCCTGATGACCGACGCCGACGTCGACGGCGCGCACATCCGGACGCTCCTGCTCACGCTGTTCTACCGGCACATGCGCCCGCTGCTCGAAGCCGGCTACGTCTACGCCGCCCAACCCCCGCTCTACCGCGTCCGCTACCGGGGGGAGACGTACGACGCCATGACCGAGGCGGAGCGGGACCGCATCGTCGAAGAGGAGTGCAACGGCAACCCCGACCAGGTACAGCGGTTCAAGGGTCTCGGCGAGATGAACCCCGACCAGCTGTGGGAGACCACCATGAACCCCGAGAACCGCGTCCTCAAGCAGATAACCATCGAGGACGCCGCGGCGGCCGACAAGATGTTCTCGGTGCTGATGGGCGACGCCGTCGAACCGCGCAAACAGTTCATCAAGGAACACGCCACCGACGCCGAGTGGGTGGACATCTGACCTGACTCAGCTCGAAAATCACACATGAGTTCAGACGACTCTCAGCCGGAGCCGAAGTCGCACATCGCGGCGGAGGTCCGCAACGCTCGCATCGAACAGGAGATGGAACAGTCGTACATCGACTACGCGATGTCGGTCATCGCGGGGCGCGCCCTCCCGGACGTCCGGGACGGCCTCAAGCCCGTCCACCGGCGCATCCTCTACGCGATGCACGAGGCGGGCGTCACCCCGCGGACCTCCCACCGCAAGTCCTCGTCCATCGTGGGCGATACGATGGGCGACTACCACCCGCACGGCGACTCCGCCATCTACGACGCCCTCGCCCGGATGGCGCAGGACTTCTCCATGCGCTACCCCCTCGTGGACGGACAGGGCAACTTCGGCTCCGTCGACGGCGACCCGCCGGCCGCGATGCGGTACACGGAGGCCCGGATGGCCCCCATCGCGGAGGAACTCCTCGCGGACCTCGGGAAGGACACGGTCGACTTCCAGCCCAACTACGACGACCGACTCCGCGAACCCGACGTGTTGCCCGCGGCGTTCCCCAACCTCCTCGTGAACGGGTCGTCGGGCATCGCCGTCGGGATGTCCACCAACGTCCCGCCCCACAACCTCGGCGAGGTCATCGACGCCACCGTCCACCTCATCCACAACCCCGACTGCACGGTCGAGGACCTGATGGACCACGTGAAGGGGCCGGACTTCCCGACGGGCGCGAACATCGTCGGGCGCAACGCCATCCACGAGGCGTACAAGACGGGGCGCGGGCACATCCGCGTGCGCGCGGACTTCGACGTGGACGACGAGGCGGGCCGCATCGTGGTCAACGAACTCCCCTATCAGGAGAACAAGGCCCGCCTCATCGAACGCATCGCCGACGACGTGAACGAGGGCAAGATGGAGGGCATCCGCGACATCCGCGACGAGTCCGACCGCGACGGCATCCGCATCGTGATCGAACTCAAGCAGTCCGCGATGGCCGAGGTGGTCAAGAACCAACTGCTCGAACACCACCTCGAGTCCACGTTCGGCGTCATCAACCTCGCCCTCGTGGACGGCGAACCCCGGGTGCTCGACCTGAAGGAGACGCTCCGGGAGTACCTCGACCACCGCCGCGAGGTGGTCCGGCGGCGCTCCGAGTACGAACTCGACGAGGCCGAGGACCGCGCCCACATCCTCGAAGGCCGCCTGACGGCCCTCGACAACGTCGACGAGGTGGTCGAGACCATCCGCGACTCCGAGGACCGCGACGCCGCGAAGTCGGCCCTGATGGACGCGTTCGACTTCACCGCGGACCAGGTCGACCACATCGTCGCGATGCAACTGGGGTCGCTCACCTCGATGGAGGCCGAAGAGATACAAGAGGAGTACGAGGACGTGCAGGCCACCATCGAGCGTCTCACGACCATCCTCTCCAACGAGTCCGAACTCCTCTCGGTCATCGAGGACGAACTCCTCGAACTCAAGGCGGAGTACGCCGACGAGCGTCGCACCTCCATCATCGAGGACACCGGCACGGTGACGCGCGAGGACCTCATCGCCGAGGAGGAGACGGTGGTCGTGGTGACCGAGGACGACTACATCAAGCGCATGCCCGCCGACGAGTTCCGCGCGCAGAGCCGCGGCGGGAAGGGCATCATCGGCACCGGACTCAAGGAGGACGACCGGGTGTCGTCGGTGTTCGTCGCCAACACCCACGACTACCTCCTCTGTTTCACCAACCGGGGGCAGGTGTACAAGCTGAAGACCTACCAAGTGCCGGAGATGTCCCGGACCGCGCGGGGCAAGTCGGCGGTCAACCTGCTCGAACTCGACGACGGCGAGGAGATACAGGCGGTCATCAACACCGACCAGTTCGACGCCGGCGCCGACGCGACGGGCGAGGGCGCGGAGGCGGCCGTCGCCGCGAGCGACCGCTACCTCACGATGGTGACCCGCGACGGTTACATCAAGCGCACGGCGGTCGACGAGTTCGAGAACATCCTCTCGACGGGCATCCGCGCCATCCGCCTCGAGGACGGCGACCAACTGGTCGACGTGGAGGTGACCGACGGCACGAAGGACATCGTCATCGCCACCGCGGGCGGGTTCGCCATCCGGTTCGACGAGAACGAGGCGCGGTCGATGGGTCGGACCGCCCGGGGCGTCCACGGCATCCGCCTGCAGGAGGGCGACAACGTGGCCGGCGTCGCCGCCGTGGGCGAGTCCGACCGGTGGCTGCTCACCGTGACCGAGAACGGCTACGGGAAGCGCACGGCCATCGACGACTACCGCGTCCAGTCGCGCAACGGGAAGGGCCTCATCGACATCAAGACCGAGCGACGCAACGGGCCCACCTGCGCCGTCGAGACGGTCAACCCCGGCGACCACCTGTTCGTGATGAGCGACGACGGGCAGATAATGCGGACCCGCATCGAGGACATCTCCACCTACGGGCGGAACACGATGGGCGTCATCGTGATGGACTTAGAGGAGGGCGACCACGTCTCGGCCGTCGACGTGGTGTCTGAGTCCGACGCGGGCGACGAGGGCGCGGGCGACGCGGAGAGCGCGTAACCCGCCGGCCACCCCGATATTTCTCTCGGACACGAGGTATCAGTGAGTACGGTATCGTCGGCCCTCGGTCAGAGGATGCGCTTGCCGAGGGCGCTGGCGGCGAGTTCCGCGGCGAGGCCGGCCGTCTCGTTTCTGTCGTCGAGTATCGGGTTGACCTCGACGAGTTCCATCGACCGGAGCACGCCCGCCTCGCGGTCGCGTTCGGCCACGGCCTCCAGCGCCGCGTGGGCCTCGCGGTAGTTGACGCCGCCGCGGACGGGCGTCCCGACGCCGGGCGCCTCCTTGGGGTCGAGCCAGTCGAGGTCGAAGCTCACGTGGATGCCGTCGGTGCCGTCGGTGGCCACGTCGAGGGCCGCCTCGACCACCGCCGGGACGCCGTGTTCGTCGACGTCGGCCATGGTGAACACGGACACGTCGCTGTCGAGGAGCGCCTCGCGTTCGGCGGGGTCGACGCTCCGCAGGCCCACGACGGCCACGTTCTCGGCGTCGAGACCCGGGGCCGGCGCCCACGCCTCGTCCTCGTCGGCGAACGTCCCGCGCCCGAGAGCCGCCGCCAGCGGCATGCCGTGGACGTTGCCCGAGGGGGACGTCTCCGGCGTGTTGAAGTCGGCGTGGGCGTCGAACCACACCGCGCCCACGGAGGCGTCGGCGGACGCGCCGCGGAGGCTCCCGATGGCCACGGAGTGGTCGCCGCCGAGGACGAGTGGGAACGCCCCGTCCGAGAGCGCCCCCCGCACCTCGTCGGCGAGGCGACCGGTCACGTCCCGCACCTCGCGGAGGTAGCGGGCGTTGGTCCGTTCGAACTCGTCTTCGGGGTTCTCCTCGACGCGGGGCGCGGTCACGTCGCCGACGTCGTCCGGGTCGACCCCCGCGGCCGCGAGTTCGTCGCTCAGACCGGCGTATCGGATGGCCGACGGACCCATGTCGACCCCCCGGCGGTTCGCGCCGTAATCCGTGGGCGCGCCGATTATCCTGACTGTTCGGGGCATGCGTCGGCGTACAGACCGACGGCAGTTAGACCCCTCGTTCCCCCGGCCCCGGTCGGCGACCGGTCCGGCCTACCTCGCCATGCGACGTACCGGCACGCACCGGTCGCTGGTCGCCCGCCGTCCGCCGCCGGTCAGTCGTCGGTCGCCGCGACGTCCCGGTCGCCCTCGCGGTACGGTTCACACACCATCGCCACGCCATCCTCGAAGCTTATCTCGGGCTCCCACCCGGTGGCTTCCTTCATCTTCGAGGCGTCGGCCTTGGTGTCGTGGACGTACACGTCGAGGGGGTTCTCGACGTACTCGGGTTCCACGTCGGTGCCGAGTTCCTCGTTTATCATCTCGACCATCGTGTTGAAGTCGTAGGACTCGCCGGTGCCGAGGTTGTAGATGCCGTTCAGGTCGTGGTCGGCGGCGAGTTCGAGGCCGCGCGCGACGTCGCTCACGTGCGTGAAGTCGCGGGTCTGGGTGCCGTCGCCGAACAGTTCCGGCGACTCGCCGCGGGCTATCTTCTCGGCGAACTGCGCGACGGTGTTGGCGTACTCGCCTTTGTGTTCTTCCGCGCCGCCGTAGCCCTGATACACCGAGAAGAAGCGCATCCCCGCGGCCGACACGTCGTAGTGGTTGTGGAAGTACTCGCCGTACTTCTCGCGCGCGAGTTTCGACGCCTCGTAGCAGGTCCGGGCCTCGACGGCCATGTCCTCCGGCGAGGGCTCGGTCCGCGACCCGTAGATGGAGGAGGTCGAGGCGTACACCACAGTGTCGCAGCCGTCGTCGACCGCCTGTTCGACGGTGTTGACGAACCCCTCGACGTTCACGCGGGTGGCCTCGCGCTTCTCCTCCTCGGCCATCGTGTACGAGGAGTAGGCCGCGAGGTGGAACAGCACGTCCACGCCCTCGGTCGGCAGGTCGTCGTCGAGGACGCTCGCGTCCACGAACTCCACCTCGTCCGAGAGGTTCTCCGGCGTCCCGAGGTGGAGGTCGTCGACGGCGACGACCTCGTTGTCGTCGGCGAGACGATTGGCGAGGTTCGAACCGATGAAGCCGGCGCCGCCGGTGACGAGTACGCGTCTTCCGTCCATACGCTGGGGAACGGAGACCGGTCCTAAATGGATACCGAACCGAGGTTCGAGTGCCGAAACGAACGCTACACGGGGGAGGGAGACGAATCCGAAGACGGCGACGGACTACGTATCGGTATTAACCACTACATAACGGACCATCCATCGCATTTAAGAAGGTCAATCGCAAACGTTACGCCATGTCATCAATCGAACTTACGACGAGTCAGCGCCGGATACTCCGCTCGCTGATCGACCTGTACCGGGAAACTGAAGAGGCGGTAAAGGGCGAGGACATCGCGGACGAGGTCGACCGGAACCCGGGCACCATCCGCAACCAGATGCAGAGCCTCAAAGCGCTCCAGTTGGTCGAGGGCGTCCCCGGCCCCAAGGGCGGCTACAAGCCCACCGCGAACGCGTACGAGGCGCTGGACGTGGACCAGATGGACGAACCCGCGGCGGTGCCCCTGTTCCACGACGGCGAGCGCGTCGAGCAGGCCAACGTCGAGGAGATAGACCTGTCGAGCGTCCACCACCCCGAACTCTGCCGGGCGGAGATCTACCTGCAGGGGTCCATCCGTGACTTCCACGAGGGCGACAGCGTGCGCGTCGGCCCCACGCCCCTCTCGAAACTCGTCGTCGAGGGGACCGTCGACGGGAAGGACGACACCAACAACGTCCTCATCCTCCGCATCGACAGCATGCAGGCCCCCGCCGAAGAGCCAGAACACTAACTCGACGCGCGGCGCGGACGGTCGAGTCTCCGTACAAACCCTTCTTCGATTCGTCTCTTCTGTGTTCGTCTCCGTAGCACGGGCGCACGGCTCCGATAGAAGGTTATATCTGTCAATACTGTATTCTCGTCTGTAACGTCCGGTTAATCGACCGGACCGGGGGACACGTTTGAAGGATATCGCACGGCGGTGGGTGGCCGTCGCGGTCGCCGTCTCGACGCTCTTGGCTACGGCGGGCGTGGGCGGGGCGCAGGTCGGCGCGGAGAGCGTCGACTCGACGGTCCGAGTCGGGGTTCTCGACCGGTTGGGCGTCCGGGCGTTGGTCGACGCCTTCGACGGCCTCGCGCGTTCCACCGCGCGCGGCGGATTCTGGCGGTAGCCGAGCGCCGTCGAACGAGTTCGGCGGACGGGCGCCGGCCGCGCGACGGGGACGCCGCCCGTCGGCGCCGGGTCAGTCGCCCCCGCCGCGGGGCGCGCCGTCGAGTTACATCGTCAGGACCGTCCCCGACGGGTCGTTCTCCTCGAACCGGAGCGTGCCGCCGGAGTTCGAGACGGCCCAGTAGATGAGCCAGAGGCCGAGTCCGCTCCCGTGTTGGAGCGGCGTCTCCCGGCCGCGTTCGAGCACGTCGACCTCGTGGGCGGGGATGCCGGGGCCGTTGTCGGCGACCCGGACGGTCACCGACGGGTCGCCGTCGGCGTCGGTCGTCCGTTCGACCGACACCGTCACGCGGCCGTCGTCGTGTGGGATGTGCTCGCAGGCGTTCTCTATCGCGTTCTCGACCGCCGTGGGGAAGTGGGGGACGGCGTACGCGACCGTCTCCGGGTCCGCGTCGAACGAGAGGTCGACCGACGGGTAGGTGGCCGCGGCGGCCGTCACCGCGGACTCCGCGACCGAACTCGCGTCGACCAGTCGCCGCTCCGCGTTCACGCTCGTCGACGCGCGCTCGGCGTGTTGGGCCTTCTCGGCGAGGTCGGTGAGGTCGCGCCCCCGGCGCAGGATGGCGTCCGCCGCCCGTCGGTCGTCGGCGCCGGCGGCGCGGTCGCGCAACTGCTCGGCGTAGCCGAGGATGACAGACACGTCGTTCCGGAGGTTGTGCCGGAGGGCGCGGTACAGCACGTCGAGTCGCTGGCGGCGCTCTTCGAGTTCGGCCTCGCGGGCGCCGAGCGCCGCCGTGAGGTAGTTGAACTCGGAGGCGATGCGCCGCCACTCGTCGCCCCCGGACAGCGCGATCCGGTGGTCGAACTCGCCGGCTTCGATGGCCTCGAACCCGTCGATGAGCCGTCCCGTCTGGCGGTTCACCGTCCGGTACTCCCACACGCTGTAGCCCACGACGGCGACGAGGACGACGAACAGCACGACCCCCTGCTGGAAGGCGAGCGACCGGAGGCGGCTGGACAGGTCAGTCCGGTCGTGCCTGACCGTCACCCGCCACCCCGTCTCTCGGGCCGTCGCACGGCCGACGATGGGGTCGTCGAACGTCCGAGGGTGGTCGTGGACGACGGTCGGCCCCACGCTCACGGTCACGTACTGTTCGTCCGTTTCGAGCGCCTCCGCCGGCCCGAGGACCGACTGGGAGTCGAGGTAGTGGGCGGCAACCAGCGCTCCCTTCACGGAGCGGTTCGCCACGATGGGAGCGCTCATCCGGACGAGGTACTTCTCGGGGCTCTCCGCGTACTCCGGGTCGCTCACGAAGGTGCGCCCGTCGAGGGCGCCCCGGACCTCCGGCCGGTCGCTCGCGTCGGAGCCAAGCGTCTCCCGGCGGACCTCCTCGCTCACGTCGCCGCGGAACGCGACGACGGTGCCGTTCGCGTCGACGACCTGCGCGGCGAAAAAGCGCGAGTTGCGGAGCACTTCGAGCAGGTAGGCGTCCACGGTGTCGAACCGCCGGGCATCCGGGCGCGACGCCGCGAGGCCGACGAAGTCGCGCTTCTCGGCCACGGCGGCGTCTATCTGCCCCGCCGCCACTCTCGCCGTCTGGTTCACGTCCGCGCGCTCGTCGGCGACGGCGCGCTGCTGATAGACCGCCAGTCCGCCGGCGATTCCGGCGCACAGGACGAGAGAGAGGGCGACCAGACCGATGGCGAACTTGGTCCGGTGTTTCATCCGCGTCCCCGAGTGTTCACTCAGGGTGAGATATAACTTTCCGTACGATAGTTCGCGGCGGAGAAGCCGCGTCCGGACGGCCGAGACGGGTCGGCCGCCGGAGGTGCGGGCGCGAGCGAGACTGAGAGCGCGGGGCGAGTCGGTCCGGCTACCGCGTCCGCGCGCCTACATGTCGTTCCACGCGTCGATGGCGCGGCGCACCGAACTCACGTCGGCAATCCACTTGGCGGCGATACCCTTCTTGAGTATCTCCGCGCCCCGACCGCCGAACGTGTTGATGGGAACGTTCTCGACGTCGTGGGCGACGGCCTCGTCGCCGACCGAGACGACGGTCCCGCGGTCGTGGTGCTGCCACGTCCGGAGCGGCTGACCGCGGATGGCGCGGGCGATGTTCTCGCCGGCCACCTCGGCCGCCTGCCACGCCGCCTGCGCGGTCGGCGGCGCGATGTCGTCGTCGCCCTGGTCGACGAGGGCGGTGTCGCCGACGGCGAACACGCGGTCGTCGCTCGTGGTGAAGTCGGACTCGGCGAAGATGCGGTGGCTCCGCTCGTCCTTGTCGACGTCGGCGTCGGCGACGGCGTCCTGTCCGGTGATGCCGCCGGTCCAGAGGAGGACGTCGTAGTCGAGTTCGTCGGGCTCGGTCTCCTCCCCGCCGCCCACATAGATGGTCTCGTCGTCGACCTTGGAGATGAACTCGCCGGTCAGGATGTCGACGTCGCGGGCTTCGAGGCGCTTGCGGAGCGCCCCCTGCAGTTCGGGGTCGTTACCCGGGAACACGTTGTCCAGACCCTCGACCAGCGATATCTCGATGGGGGCGTTCTGCCGGTCGCGGAGTGCGGCTATCTCGCCGGAGGACTGAATCCCCGAGAGGCCGGCGCCGCCGACCACCACGTGGGCGGGGTCGTCCTCGTCCGCGGACTGCGCCGCCTCCTTGACGGCCTGGTGGACCTCGCGGGCGTCGTCGAGACCCTTGAGCGTGTAGGAGTGGTCGCGGAGGCCCTCGATACCGTAGAACGCCGTCGCGGAGCCGACGCAGACGGCGAGGTAGTCGTAGTCGACCTCGTCGCCGCCTTCGAGTTCGACGACGCGTTCGTCCACGTCGACGTTCTCGGCGCGACCCTTGACGAAGCGCGTCTCGGGCTCCTTTATCTCGTCTATCGGGATGGCTATCTTCGACTCGACGGCGGGGTCCCGGATGGCGCGGTGGACCTCGTGGAGGACGAGATGGTAGTTGTGGTCGGATATCCACGTGAGTTCCGCGTCGGTACCCAACTCCTCTTCGAGTCGTTTCACCGTCCCGGCGCCGGCGTAACCGGCACCGAGTACGACGACCTGCGTGCTCATGTGCGGGTCTGCGCGTGCATCGAATAAAGGGGCTTTGGAACGCAGAAACAAGCGTGCTGTGGGTTAACGTGCCTCTCAGCGTCGTCTCTGGAACGGCCGCACGCGCTTCACAGCGAGAGGCCGGCGTGCCAGCGGTCGGCGCCCGCCTCCCGTTTCACCTCGTCCATCCGGGCGAGCAGCGACACCGCGAGGCTGGCCGTCTCCGCCGCGCGCGACTCCCCCTCGGTCCGGAACTCGCCCGTCTCCCGGTTGGCGTACACCGTACACACCGCGCCCGCCCGCAGGCCGTAGACCGAGGCCACCGTCAGGAGCGCCGACGCCTCCATCTCGATGTTCTTCACGTTCGCGGCCTTGAGTTCGGCCACGAGTTCGTCGCTCCCGGGGGCTTCGTACCCCCCGAACCCGGGACGGCCCTGTCCCGCGTAGAAGGAGTCGGCGCTCATCGTGACGCCGACGTGGTAGTCGTAGTCGAGTCGCTCCGCGGCCGCCACCAGCGCCGACACCACCTCGCCGTCCGCGGCGGCGGGGTAGTCCTCCCGGACGTACTCGCGGCTCGTCCCCTCCTGTCTGACCGCTCCGGACGTGATGACGAGGTCGCCCACGTCCATCTCGGGTTGTATCGCGCCGCACGACCCCACCCGGAGGAACGTGTCGCACCCGACCCGCGCCAGTTCCTCCACCGCGATGGTCGCCGAGGGACTGCCGATGCCCGTCGACGTGACGGATATCGGCGTGCCGTCGTAGGTGCCCGTCGCCGTCCGGTACTCCCGGTGGCGGGCCACCTCCTCGTGGTCGTCCCAGAGCGCGGTTATCTTGTCGACTCGCTCGGGGTTCCCCGGGAGCAACACGGCGTCGGCCACGTCGCCCGGGCCGACTTCGAGGTGGTACTGGACCTCGTCGCTCGGGTCCTCGCTGTCTTCGACCATGTCACCCCCGTCGCGGACGACGACTAAATAGCTCCGGCCTCGTCGCGGACGGACCGGCGCGAGAGTTCAAGTACGAGGACGGGACCACCCTCGCCGTGCGCTGACGAACGCCGCGAAGCGGTCCGCGGGTGCGCGACGCCCCGCTTCGCGTCCGCCCTCGCCGCCCCTCGCGTCGCCTGTTCGCAACCGCTCGCCGCGCACCCGCGCCCCGGCCGCGCGGGGGCGGTCGGTCGCCACGCCGGCTATCGGCCGCCGGCGCCGTCCTCCCCGTTCCCCCGCGCCGCCTCGGCGGCCTCCAGCGTGTCGAGCGAGATGGTGTTCGGCAGGAGTTCGCCGAGCGTGTACTCCGTCGTCTCGTCGCCGCCCTCGTCGCAGACGACCGTCAGGTCGTCGTCGCAGAACTCCGCGAGCGTCTGGCGACACATGCCACAGGGGGTGACGCCGTCGCGCGCGTCGGAGGTGACCGCGAGGCGGTCGAACTCGCGGTGGCCCTCCTTCACCGCCTCGGCCACCGCCACCTCCTCGGCGTGGAGGCTGTTGCTGTAGTTGGCGTTCTCGATGTTACACCCGACGAACACCTCGCCGTCGGTGGTTCGGAGCGCCGCGCCGACGCGGTACTCCGAGTACGGCACGTGCGCCCCCTCGGCGGCCTCGCGGGCGCGTCGGACAAGCGTCTCAGTCATGCGTCGGACGGTTCCACCGCCGGCGGCTTATACGCACGGCCCGCCGACCCCTCCCCACTCCGCCCCGTCTCGTCTCGCCCCTCCCATCGCGGAGGCGACGCCCGGCGCGCATCACAAGCGTCTATACCGACGGCCGCCTACGGTCGCCCCGTGCCATCCAGCGTTCGCGGCCGACCCCTGTTCGTGGGTATCGGCGCCGGCGTGGTCGTCGTCGCCGCGGTGTTCGGCTACGTTGTCGGGGCGAGCAGCGCCGAGCGCGCGTCGTCGGTGGAGTTGGCGAGCGTCGTAACGGTACCGCTGTCCGGCCCCGTGATGGCGGCGTTCGCGGCCTTCCTCGCGCTCGTCGTGATCGGCGGCCTGTTCGCGGCCGTCGAGGCGGCGGCGCGGCGTGAGGCCCGCCGCGAGGCGTAGACGCGCCCGACGAGGGCCGTGCCGGACTCGATACTCGGCACGGCGAAGCGACGCGACGGACGGTGAGCGCCTCCGCCTGTCGGCCGCCAGGCGACTCCCCGACGACCAGTCGACGACAGTTATTTTCTGAATCTGACAATATATAATTTAACTATACGGAGGCCGATTTTTTTATCATCGTCTATACGGTACGAAATGTATCGTCCGAACCCCCCGCCGGGGCGGCGTCGGACGGTGTCCCCTCAATGACACCCGAACCCGTATCCCTCGACTTAGACAGACGCTCGTTCGTAAAGGCCAGCGCGCTCGCGGGCGGCCTCGCCCTCGGCGCGGGCGGTTCCGGGCACGCCCTCGCCCAGACCGGCTCGAACTCGCGCGAGGACCCCCAACCGGACGGAGCGCTCGGCAGCGAGACGGAGACCGTAAAGTCCGTCTGTAACTTCTGCGCGGTCGGCTGCGGCTTCAAGGGTGAGCGAAAGGGCAGCGCCTTCGTGGGTCAGGAGCCGTGGTTCGAGAACCCCATCAACAACGGGTCGCTCTGCGCCAAGGGCGCGGCCATCTACGACAGCGAGCACTCGCCGAAGCGCCTGAAACACCCGCTGGTGAAGGAGGGCGGCGAGTGGAAGAAGACCAGTTGGAGCGACGCGATGGACCGGGTGGTCTCCGAGTTCAAGCGCATCCGCAAGGAGTTCAGCCCGGAGAGCATCTTCTGGCTCGGGAGCGCCCACCACACCAACGAGGAGGCGTACGCGCTCCGAAAGCTGTTGGCGTTCATGGGCACCAACAACGTCGACCACCAGGCGCGCATCTGTCACTCGCCGACCGTGGCCGGACTGGCCAACACGTGGGGCTACGGCGCGATGACCAACACCATCAACGACTACCGCAACTTCGACCTCAACATCATCATCGGGCAGAACCCGGCGGAGGCCCACCCCATCGCGATGCAGCACATCCTCGAGGGGCAGGCCCGCGGCGGGCAGATAGTGTGCATCGAGCCCCGGTTCACCAAGACGGCGGCCCACGCCGACCACTTCTACCGCCTCCGGTCGGGCACGGACACCGCGTTCATGCTCGGCCTCATCAACTACCTCAACGAGCAGAACGCCCTCGCCACGGAGACCATCGAGAAGCGCGTGCAGGGGTGGCCGGACGTCAGGGCCGAACTGAGCAACTACGACCTCGAAACCGTCGAGGACGTCACGTGGGTCAGCGCCGACAACATCCGGGAGGTCGGCGACCTCATCATCGAGAACATGCCCAACGTCCAGATAGAGTGGGCGATGGGCGGCACCCAGCACACCAACGGCACCCAGAACATCCGGGCGCACGCCCTGACCGCCCTCGCCTCGGGCGGCATCGGCCGGGCGGGAGGCGGCCTGCAGGTGATGCGCGGCCACGCCAACATCCAGGGGACGACCGACCTCGGTCCCAACCCGCACATCCTCCCGGGCTACTACTCCGTCAGCAGCGCCGACACGTGGAGGCACTGGACGAACGTCTGGTCGAAGAGCCCGTTCACGAGCGGCTCCGTCACCTACGACGAACTGTACCAGAAGTTCGACAGGCTTCCGAAGGGGAAGTTTCAGCAGGCCGGCGGCGGTGACAACGTCATCGGCGAGAAGTCACAGGAGGACGACCGGTCGATGATGTTCTACAACGGACTCACCGTCTCCCGGTGGTACGAGGGCGCGCTCGACCGCAAAGACCGCCTTGTCGACTCCCGGCTCTACCAACCCAACAAGGTGAAGGCGGCGGTGTTCCACGGCCACTCGGCCAACTCCATCACCGAGATGGACCGCATGAAGAAGGCGATGGAGGCGCTCGACCTCCTCGTCGTCATCGACGTGTTCCCCTCCGTCGCGTCGGTGATGGCCGACCGCGACGACGGCGTCGTGGTGCTCCCCGCGGCGAGTCCGTACGAACACTCCGGGTCGGTGACCAACTCCCACCGCTCCGTGCAGTGGAAAGACGCCGTCAAGCCGCCCTCCCACAACACCAAACCCGACCTGCAGATAATCCAGGAGTTCGCCGAGGCGTTCGGCTTCGGCGACCACTTCGACTGGGGGAACGGCCCCGAACTGTACAGCGGCAAGAGTTCCTACGAGGACGCGCTCCGGGAGATAAACCTCGGCGTGCGCACCATCGGCTACCAGCAGTCGCCGGAGCGCCTCCAGCAGCACAGGCGCCACGACGAGAAGTTCAGCACGGAGGACTTAGAGGCCAAGTCCGGTCCGGTGAAAGGCGACTACTGGTCGCTCCCGTGGCCGTGCTGGGGGAAGGGCCACACCGGGACGCCCATCCTCTGGCGGGACGACATGGACCCGCGCGAGGGCGGGTTCGACTTCCGCGCCCGGTGGGGCCCCACGGCCCCGAGCCCGGACGAGTGGTCCCGGTTCCGCGGCGAGAAGGGGTTCCCGACCGAGGACTACCCGCTGAAGCAGACGTACCAACAGCAGGGCGAGGAGGGACTCGACCTCCTGCGGGGCACGTACAACCCCGACTGGTCGAACGGACCGATTCAGGGCGTCCCGCAGTACCCCGGCTTCGCGACGACGCTCCCCGAGAACCTCGAAGAGCCCACGTCGCTCTCCGTGCCGTACCGCTACGCGCTGAGCCCCGACCACTCGCCGTACGACGCGGCGAAGGCGTACAGTCAGCGCGAGGGCGCGGACTTCGACTACGGCCTCACGCTCGACGATTACAGGCAGTACGACATCAAACAGCCGGACCCGCCCACCGGTCGGGGACGCGCGCGCGGCGTGGCGTGGAACTTCTACGACCCCGTCCCCATCCACCGCGAACCCATCGAGAGCCCGCGGCCCGACCTCATCGAGGAGTGGCCGGCGTTCGGGAAGCAGACCAACCTCTACCGACTCGACCAGAACAACGAGAAGGTACAGGAACGGGCGACCAAGCGGGCACAGCAGGAGGGGTTCGAGACCATCATGACCACCGGCCGACAGGTCGAACACCAGGGCGGCGGCGCGGAGTCGCGGTCCAACCTGTTCCTCGCCGACCTCCAGCCCCACATGTACGCCGAGATACACCCGAAGAAGGCGGAGGAGGTCGGCGTCGACGGCGGCGAACTAGTGGTCGTCTCGACCACGAACCGTGGGTCGGTGCTCGTGAAGGCCCGCGTCACCCACCGGGTGAACGAGCACGAGGTGTTCCTCCCGTTCCACTGGGGCGGCATCTACAAGGGTAAGAGCCTCGAGGAGCGCTACCCCGAGGGACACGTCCCGTACGCCATCGGCGACAGCGTCAACATCATCACCGCGCCCGGCTACGACTCGGAGACCCAGATGCAGGAGACGAAACCCGCGCTCGTCCGGGTCCGGAAGGCGACCCGCGAACTGCTGAACGAACTCGGCATGGACGCGGACCTGCTCGACGGGTTCCCACAGGACAACGAGGACATCGGCCTCCAGAAGGACTACGACGTGCGCGACAGCCGGTCGGTCCGGTAGGCGCCCAGTTCGCGCATCGCCGGACGGCCGGAGACCGACCGCTTTTGGTGTCGGGGGCCCCTACGGCGAGGCATGGAAACTGCCACCGACGACGCCTCCCCGCCCCCACCGCAGGACGGCAGCGACAACTCCCGCAAGTGGGCCGTGCTGGCGACGCTCCCCTTCCTCGCCATCGGACTGGGCGACGTGGCGCTCTTGCTCTGGTGGGGCATCGAACCGCTCTGGGGGTTCGCCATCCTCCCGCCCATCCTGTTCTGCTCGGTGCTCGCGTACATCGTGTTCAGCACCGACTTCCTCGACGACAGGTGAGCGGTGGGGACGTCCGACGACGGGGAGGGGGCGTCCCTCGACGACGGGCGGCCGCTCAGTCCCCGGTGTCGTACTTGTAGGTCGCGCTGTCGGGGTCGATGCCGAAGTCCTCGGCCGACTCCTCGGCCTCCGCCGCACGCTCGTCCTCGTGGGGCGTCGCCGCCTTGAACGCCGCGCGCAGGCGGTCCGGCATGGTGAACGAGTCCCGTTCGAGGCGGGTGGCGACGGCGTCCTCCTGCATCTCTCGTTTCTCCGCCAGCCGTTCCCGGAGACGTTCGGGCAGGTCGTCCGACTCCACCGGTTCGAAGCCGAACTGGAAGAGGTAGCCCGGTTGGTCGGTGAACGAGTATATCTCGTCGAACTCGTCGTCGCCCGCCTTCTCCACGAGGCGTTCGACCACGTGCGCGCCCACGCCCTGTCCGCGCCACTCGGGGAGGACGCCGATGCCCGTGAGTTCGCAAAGTTCGCCGTCGTCGGTCTTGTGGAGGCGGGTCCGCCCGAACCCGGCGCGTTCGTTCGTCTCCTCGTCGACGGCGATGACGTAGTCCCGGGAACGGAAGGCGACGTCGTCCAGCGACATCTCCTCGATGTGGTCGAGCAACCACGCCTCGTCTCTGTTTTTGGCGTCCCGGACGTACATATATCGTGGTTGACTCCCGCGCGGTAAAAGGATTCGCCGCCGACGTCGCCGGAGACGGGGCGGCCGAACCGCACGCCGGGTCCGCATCCGCGGCCGCGGCCGACCCCGCCGTCACCCCACCGCCAAGTTACTTATCGCCTCCCGCGCGAACGTTTGGCATGGAATCGACTCCGGAGACGGGCGAAATCGTCCACGAACCGGCGCGGGAGTTCGTCGAGTCCACCAACGTGTGGGAGTTCATGCGCGAGTACGGCATGGCGGACTACGACGAACTCATCGCGCGCACGACGGGCGAGGTGGCGGGCGAACCCGAGTCGGGCGTAGACTGGTTCTGGGACGAGCTCGTAGACTACCTCGGCGTCGAGTTCTACGAGGAGTACGACGCGGTTCGGGACGGCGCGGAGCGACGCTCCGCGGACAACCGGACGGAGTCCGGTGACGACTCGGACGGCCCCCAGTTCACCGACTGGTACCCGGGGGGAACCATCAACGTCGCCCACAACGTCCTCGACAGGCACGCCGCGCCCGACAGCGCCGCGCGCAACTCGGTGGCGTGCATCTGGGAGGGCGAACCCGGCGACGTGCGCGAGGTGACGTTCCACGAACTCCACCGACGGGCGAACCAAGTGGCGAACTACCTCGAGTCGGCCGGCGTCGAGACGGGCGACACCGTCGGCCTCTACATGCCGATGGTGCCCGAGGTCATCGCCATCCTCTACGGCTGTTTCAAGGTCGGTGCGGTGGCCGTCCCCATCTTCTCCGGGTTCGGCGTCGACGCCACCGCCACCCGCCTCGAAGAACCCGACGTGTCGGTGCTGTTCACCGCCGACGGCTTCTACCGCCGGGGGAGCGAGGTGACCCTCAAGGGCACCGCCGACGAGGCGATGGAGCAGGCGGACTGCGTCGAACGCGTCGTCGTCTACGACCGCCTCGGGTCGCGCGAGGTGGGGCCCGACGACGGCTGGGACCTGCCGTGGGACGACAGCCGTGACGAGTGGTGGGTCGACGCCGTCGAGGACGAGTCGGACGAGTACGACACGGCCGAACTACCCTCGGACCACCCCGCCATGCTGCTGTACTCCTCGGGCACGACGGGCAAGCCCAAGGGCATCGTCCAGACGCACGCGGGCGTGCAGATGCAGACGGCCAAGGAGATACACTTCGGGTTCGACCACCGGGACTCGGACCGCTTCTTCTGGGTGTCGGACATCGGGTGGATGATGGGGCCGTGGACGCTCGTGGGCAACCACACCTTCGGCGGCACCGTCTTCATGTACGAGGGCGCGCCCGACCACCCCGACCCCGACCGGTTCTGGGAGATGATAGACCGCCACTCGCTGTCGGTGTTCGGCATCTCGCCCACCGCCGTCCGTGCCCTCCGGAAGTACGGCGACGAGTGGTTGGAGGGGCACGACCTCTCCTCGCTTCGGCTCCTGGGGTCGACCGGCGAACCGTGGGACGCCGAGTCGTGGCTGTGGTTCTACGAGAACGTCGGCGGCGGGGAGTGTCCCGTCCTCAACATCTCGGGCGGCACCGAGATATGCGGCTGCTTCCTGATGCCGATGCCCATCCAACCGCTCAAGCCCTGCACGCTCGGCGGACCGGGCCTCGGGATGGACGTCGACATCGTGAACGCCGAGGGCGAGTCAATCGCGGACACCCACGAACGTGGCTACCTCGTGGCGCGCGACTCCTGCCCCTCGATGACCAAGTCGCTCTGGGAGGGCGACGAGCGGTATCTCGAGGAGTACTGGTCGACGTGGGACGACCTCTGGGACCACGGCGACTGGGCCCAGAAGGACGAGGACGGCCTCTGGTTCCTCCACGGGCGCGCGGACGACGCCCTCAACGTCGCTGGGCGGAAGGTCGGTCCCGCCGAGGTGGAGGGGACGCTCATCGAACACGACGCGGTGAATCAGGCCGCCGCGGTGGGCGTGCCCGACGACACCACCGGCACCGCCGTCGTGGCCTACGTCGTCCTCGAAGACGGCCACGAGGCGAGCGACGAACTCCGGGAGGAACTCCGCGAACTCGTGGGCGAGGAGATGGGCAAGCCGTTCCGCCCGCGAGAGGTGCTGTTCGTCCGCGAGTTCCCCAAGACCCAGTCGGGCAAGATACTCCGGCGCGCCATCGCGTCGGTCTACCGGGGCGAGGAACTCGGCGACATGTCGAGCATCGACAACCCCGACGCCCTCGACGAGATAGAGCGAGCGTCGTAGCTCAGCCTCCGACGCCCGCCCCGTCTCCGTCCCCCACCATCCGCCCGGCGACGACGATTCCCGCCGCGCCGACCAGTCCGGCCGCGCCCGTGGCCGCGAACACGAGGTCGTAGCCGCCGAACGCCTCGTAGCCGAGGCCGGCGAGGTACGGCGCGACGAGGCCGGACGCCGCGAACGCGAGCGACAGGACGCCGTAGAGGCGTTCGAGGTTGTGCTCGCCGAACAGGTCCGCGGCCAGCGGCGAGAGCAGCGCTCCCGTCCCCCCGTACCCCACGCCGAACAGCGCCGCGAACCCCCAGACGAGGGCGGGCGTGGTCGCCGCCGGCAGACAGAGCAGGAGCGCCCCCATCAGCGCCCCGCAGGTAGCGAAGATGCGCACCCGCCCGAGTCGGTCCGAGAGGTAGCCGACGCCCAGGCGGGCGACGCTCGTCGACGCCCCGACGGCGCTGATGGCGAGGACGCCGACGCGCCGCGCCATGCCCGCGTCGGTGACGTACAGCACGAGGTGTCCCATCACCACGTAGAGCGAGGCGAACACGCAGGTCCACCCGAGGAGTACCAGCAGGAAGGGAAGCGAGCGCATCACGGACGCGGGGTCGCGGGCGCGGCCCGCCCTCGCGGCGGCTTCGACCCCGCCCTCGCCCTCGTTCCTGCCCTCGCCCGCTACCTCGCTCCGGTCCTCGTCCCCGTGCCCGTCCCCGTCCGGCGCGGCGGCCTCGTCGCTCACGTCCGGCCCGGCCGCACCGCGCCCGCCGGGGAACTCGCCGGACGTGTCCGCGCCCACGTCGGCGGGGTCGTCGGCGAGGACGGCCGCCGCCGCGAGGAGCGCCGCCACCAACCCGGCGGCGAGGACGAGGTAGGCGGTGCGCCATCCGAAGGCGGCGATGAGCGCCGACGCCGCGGGCGCGACGACGACCAACCCCACGCCGAGGCCGGAGGTGGCGACGCCGTTGGCGAACCCCCGGCGGCGACCGAACCACCGCGGGACGGTGGCGTAGCCGACGACGTAGACCAGACTCAGCCCCAGCGCCGACACCACGCCGTACGACGCCACGAGTTCGAGGAACGTGTCGCTCCGACTCGTGCCGACGAGTCCGACGCCGAGGAGGACCGCGCCCGCGGCCAGCGACCGGCGGACGCCGTGGCGCTTCACCGCGCCGCCGACGGCGGCCGCGCCGACGTACAGAACGAGCGTCTGGACGCCGAACACGAGCGACAGGTTCGCTCGCGTACCGCCGAACGACGCCAGCATCCGGTCGAAGAAGACGCCGAACGTGTAGGAGGTGCCGAACACCGCGAGGGCGGCGACGAAACACGACCCGACGACTACCCACCCGTAGTACACGTCGGCGTCGGCGAGTCGCCCGCGCACGGAGGCCGGTCCCGCGGCGGGGGCAAAAGCGTTCCGTGCCGCCGCCGGTCGCCCGTCGACGCGTCACCCGGTACCGGTCACCGCTCGTCCATCGTCCATCAGTCGCCTCGGCGGTCGGTCGCCTCACCCGCCGTCGAACCGGACCGCGTCCGGCGACACGACGACGGGTTCGGGCGCGTCCGCCCCCTCCGGGGCGACGGCCGCGTCGCCCGTCGCCTCGGCGTCGGGGAACAGTATCTCCCCGCCAGCGAGGAGGGGCGCGACCACTCCCGCGGCCACCGCGCCGGGGTGTTCGAGAGAGGCCCGGACCGCCACGGTCGTCCCCTCGTCCGCGCCCACGCCGCCGACGACGCCCGCGGCCGCCGAGAGCACCGCGGCGTGAGAGAGTTCGCGCCCGTCGGCCGCGAGAGCGGCGTCGTCCGGTGCGACGCGCATGGGCGGGAACGCCGGGTTCTCCGACCAGAGTTCCGCCTCCCAGTGGGTCGTCGACGGGTCCGCCGGCGGCCCGCCGTAGACCGCGAGGTTACACCCCGGGGGCGCGTCGTACGCCGCCTCGCGGTCGTGCGGCACCACCGCCGCGCGGAACTCGCCGTCCCGCACCCGCTTCGGCCCGGCGTCGAACGCGACGGCCGCGCCCAACTGCGCCGCGCCGAGGAGGGCGAAGACGGGTTCGGGCAGGGGGTCGGGGCGGACGGCCACCCGGTCGCCGCGGTCCACGCCGAGGTAGCGCAGGACGTTGCCGGCCTTGTACGCGGTGGTGCAGAAGTCCCGGTAGGTGTACGACCGACCGGTGCCGGGGACCGAGAGCGCCGGGGCCGGACTCCGACGCTCCCGGGCCACGAGGTCGCCGAGGAGGTCCATGTCCGGACGTTCGCGCCCGGCGAGAAAAGCGCGTCGCGTCTCGTCTCGCGGTCCCCCGGTCTCAGCGTCAGGGCGCGCCGGCGATGACGAACTTGCTCTCCGTGTCGCCGTTGCGTATCTGTCGCGTGGAGCCGGGCGGCACCCGGACCGCGTCGCCGGGGTCCAACACGACCGACTCGCCGTCGACGGACACGGTGGCCGCGCCCTCGACGAGGAGGTACACCTCCTCGTGGCCCTCGTCGGCGTGGTCGTG
Source organism: Haloferacaceae archaeon 50 (assembly GCA_046097085.1). GTDB lineage: Archaea > Halobacteriota > Halobacteria > Halobacteriales > Haloferacaceae. The sequence goes on from CP175567.1 coordinate 2,269,669, forward strand.
GGTCTTCCCCTCCCACCCAGGGTCGGCGTCGAGGACGGTCACGCCGAGGTTCTCGGTGTCCAGTTCGTCGCGGAGGAAGTGCATCCCGTCCGCGACGGGGTCGACTTCGAGGTAGTTGGCCTTGGTGTACGGCATCGACACGAGAGGTTCGAGCCGAGATGTGAAAGGTGTCGGGGTTGCACGGCGAGGCCCGACCGGTAGAGTCGAAAGCGCCGTCTGGCGATCTCTGGGCGGTGCGTCGGCCGAAGCCGTGGGGTCTCTTGGTTGAGCATCTCTGTTGAAACCCTCGATTGCCGACAGTACCGGCGTGTTCCGTAGCCGTGTGCACCTATCGCCGAGAGCTCTATCGATCATCGGTGATCGGGGACTGCGTGTACACAGGGCGCGTGTCTTGTACCTCTTGCCTCTGACAGTAGAGTTCTCCTGCAGCGTAACGGCTACAAAGGAGAGGAGGAGAACCCGTTGACGCTACGGAAAACACCAAAGCGTTTGCGTCCGTTCGTAGGAGTATGAGCTCCAGCGATAGAGTTACTGTCAGAGACGTGATGTCGACACCCCTGGAGACGATCTCGAAGGAAGCGACCGTGATGGAAGCCACGCAGAGAATGAGAGAGAAGGATATAAGCGCACTCGTCGTCAGGACCACGCCACGAGCGATCATCAGCAGTACTGACGTACTCGACGCTGTAGCTGACGGACAGAACGTTTCGGAGTTACACGTGGCGGACATAATGACGACCGACGTCGAGACTGCCTCCCCGGATCTCTACATGGAAGAGGTCGCCGCGATGATGACCAGTTACGGTATCAACCACCTTCCGGTCGTTGACGATGATTACGTCGGGATGGTCTCTTCGACCGACGTTACCGCCTACCTATCGAAATAAACACCAAAGGCGAGAGCAGATAAGTAAGATCGTGTCCAGGGAGGGACCGCAACAGAGCCGGTCGAGCCTTTTACGCGCCAGTGTGAAAAGTCGGCTCAGAAGGAGTTCTTTATCTTCTCGAAGAAGCCCTCGTTCACGTCAATCTCCTCGCCGCCGGCCTCGGCGAACGCCTCCAGCGCCTCCTGCTGTTCCTCGTTGAGGTCGGTCGGGGTCACCACCTGCACCTGCACGTGGAGGTCGCCGTGGCGGCGGCCGCGCGACCGGGACTTGGGCATCCCCTCGCCGCGCAGGGTGAACGTCTCGCCGCTCTGGGTGCCCGCGGGCACGTCGAGTTCGGCGGTGCCGTCTACCGTCGGCACCTCCACGGTGTCGCCGAACACCGCCTGCGGGAACGAGACGGGGTGCTGGTAGCGCAGGTCGTCGCCGTCGCGTTCGAAGTCGGGGTGGTCGGCGACGTGAATCTTGAGTATCAGGTCGCCGTTGGGGCCGCCGTTCTCGCCGGGCGCGCCCCCGCCCTGCACCTTCAACTGCGCGCCGTTGCGGACGCCCTCCGGGATGTCGACGGTCACGGTGGTCTCCCGTTCGACGATGCCGTCGCCGCTGCAGGTCGAACACGTCTCGGAGTACACCCGCCCCTCGCCGCCACAGCGACGGCAGGTCTGGGTCTGCTGGAGGCGACCGAACGGCGTCTCCTGCACCGTGACGGTCTGTCCCTGCCCGTCGCACTCGGGACAGGTGCGCACGTCGGCGTCGTGCGGGTGGCCCTCGCCGTCGCAGTCGGGACACGTCTCCGGGCGGGTGTAGGTGAACTTCCGCTCGACGCCGTGGTAGGCGTCTTCGAGGTCCACCTCGATTCGGGTCTTGAGGTCGCGGCCCTGTCGGGGGCGGTTCTGTCCCTGGCCACCGCCACCGCCGCCGAAGAACTGGTTGAAGATGTCCTCGAACCCGCCGGCGCCGCCCGCGCCGTTGCCGCCGAACCCGCCGCCGAACGGGTTGCCGCCGGCGCGGCCGCGCCCGCCGGCGCCAGCGCCGCCGTCGAACCCGCCGCGCTTCTCGGCCTGCGTGAACTGCTCGTGGCCGAGGCGGTCGTACGCCTGTCGCTTCTCCTCGTCGGTGAGCACCTCCTTCGCCTTCTTCGCCTTCTTGAACTTCTCTTCGGCGTCGGGGTCGTCACTCACGTCCGGGTGGTACTCGCTCGCCTTCTCCCGGTAGGCCTGTTTTATCTCGTCCTCGTCGGCGTCGCGTGACACCCCGAGCACGTCGTAGAAGTCCTCGCTCATTCGTTACTCAACGGTACTAGTTCGAGCCTACTTGAAAAGCGCGGCTTCACGTAGAGTCGCGCCGGTCGGACGCGTCGTTACTGGTCGTCCTCGTCCTCGTCGTCTTCGAAGTCGGCGTCGACGTAGTCCTCGCCGCCGTTGGACTGGGCGTCGCCGGGGCCCGCGCCGCCGGGGCCGGCACCGCCCATGCCGCCGGGACCCGCGCCGCCCGCACCGGCGCCAGCGCCAGCGCCGCCGGCCGCCTGCTGGGCGGCCTGCTGGTCGTACATCTGCTTGCCGATCTCCTGCAGTTCCTTCGAGAGATCCTCGGTCACGTCCTGGATCTCCTCGGTGGAGGCGTCGTCGTCTTCGAGCACCGCCTCGACGTCCGCGATGGCGTCCTCGATGTCGGCGCGCAGGTCGTCGTCGACCTGCTCTTCGTTCTCGTCGAGGAGCGTCTCGGCGCGCGTGACCGCGCTCTCGGCCTCGTTACGGGCCTCGATGCGCTCGCGGCGCTGCTGGTCCTCCTCGGCGTGCTCCTCCGCCTCCTGCTGCATGCGCTCTATCTCCTCGTCGGAGAGGCCGGCGCCGCCCTCGATGGTGATGGTCTCCTCGTTGCCGGAGCCCTTGTCCTCGGCGGAGACGTTCACGATACCGTTCTCGTCGATGCTGAACGTCACCTCTATCTGGGGCGTGCCGGCGGGCGCGGGCGGGATGCCCGTGAGCTGGAACTCGCCGAGGAGTTCGTTCTCCTCGGCCATCTCGCGTTCGCCCTGGAACACGCGCACCTGCACGGAGGTCTGGTTGTCCGCCGCGGTGGTGAATATCTTCGACTCCTCGGTCGGAATGGTGGTGTTCTTCTCGATGAGGCGCTCGAACAGGCCGCCCTTGACCTCGATGCCGAGCGACAGGGGCGTCACGTCGAGCAGCACGATGTCGTCGACCTCGCCGCCGAGGACGCCGCCCTGAATGGCCGCGCCGAGGGCGACGGCCTCGTCGGGGTTGACGTTCTTCTTGGGCTCCTTCCCGAGTATCTCCTCGACTTGGTCCTGCACCTGCGGCATCCGGGTGGACCCGCCGACGAGGATGACCTCGTCCACGTCGTCGGCGTCGTAGCCGGCGTCGGAGAGCGCCTGCTGGGTGGGCTCGACCGTGCGCTCGATGAGGTCGGCGGTGAGCGACTCGAACTTGGCGCGGGTGAGCGACTGTTCGAGGTGGACCGGGCCGGAGTCGGTCGCGGTGATGAACGGGAGGTTTATCTCGGTCTCCTTGCGCGAGGAGAGCTCTATCTTGGCCTCCTCGGCCGCGTCCTTCAGGCGCTGGAGGGCCTGCCGGTCCTCGCGGAGGTCGATGCCGTGTTCGTTCTCGAACTCGTCGGCCAGCCAGTCGATGACGGCCTGGTCCCAGTCGTCGCCGCCGAGGTCGTTGTCGCCGTTGGTGGCGACGACCTCGTAGACGCCGCCCCCGAGGTCGAGCACCGAGACGTCGAAGGTGCCGCCCCCGAGGTCGAACACGAGTACGGTCTGGTCGGAGTCGTCGTCGAGGCCGTACGCCATCGACGCCGCCGTCGGTTCGTTGACGATGCGTTCGACCTCGAAGCCGGCTATCTCGCCCGCGTCCTTCGTGGCCTGTCGCTGGCGGTCGTTGAAGTAGGCGGGGACGGTGATGACCGCCTTCTCCACCTCGTCGCCGAGGTACTCCTCGGCGTCGCGCTTTATCTTCTGGAGGATCATCGCCGATATCTCCTCGGGCGTGTACTCCTCGCCCTCGATGTCGACGGCGTAGTCCTCCTCCCCCATGTGGCGCTTGATGGAACTGAGGGTCCTGTCGGGGTTCTGGATGGCCTGGTTCTTGGCGGGTTTGCCGATGAGACGCTCTTCGTCGTCGGTGAACGCCACCACCGACGGGGTGGTGCGGTCACCCTCCGCGTTGACGATGATCTCCGGGTCTCCGCCCTCCATGACGGCGAACGCGCTGTTCGTCGTCCCGAGGTCGATACCCAGAATCTTGTTGCTCGCCATCTTGGCGGCAACTACTGGTCTAAGCCGGTTAAAGGTTACTAGACGGGCGCGTGATGCGCTCTTCGTCGGGTCGGCGCCGTCTTGCGGTTTTCTCTCGGGACCGGGGTTCGCGTCGCAGGTTTTTTATCGAACCGCAGTCAGTCGCCGCCGGCCCGCTCCTCGACTGCGGTCAGGTCGCCGCGCCGGCCGGGACCGGACGGCGGTTCGGGCGGGGCGACGGCGTTCACCGTAGCGCCGGGACGCCCTCGTCGAGGACGGCCAGTACGTCCTCGACGACCGCCTCCCGACCCGAGGAAGCGAAGAACTCGTGGCCGCCGTCGTACGGGCGGAGGTTGGCCGCGGGCGTCCGGTCGCCGATGGCCCGCACGCTCACGACGCGGTCCGAGAGCGAGCAGAACACGGCGTCCCGGTCGTCGAACGCCGGGAGGCGCGACTGTGCGTCCGCGATGGCGCGCAGGAACGCCGGCGAGACGCCGCGGGGACCCGCCTCGAACTCCTCCTCGGGCTTCAGGTCGCCGACGTCCGTCCGGTCGCGGTCGGGCGCTATCAGGCGGCGGGCGGTCGGCAGGCGCAGGACGTACGGCAGGGCCACCGACTCGAACCCCTCGTTCGGGGCCATCCCCCACCACGGACTCAGGAACACGTTCCGCGGGGCGTCGTCGGCGGGGCGTCGCGGACGCGCCGTGGAGTCGGTGGAACCGACGGCGGCGGCGAGATGCGCGGCCACCAGTCCGCCGGTGCTGTGGCTCAACACGACGTCGAACTCGCGGGGTTCGTAGTACGACCGGACCGGCGCGAGGTACTGGTCGTCGAAGTCCCACCCGTTCGTGGGAATCGTCACGGCGTGGACGCGGTACTCGTCCGCGAGTCGGTCGAGGAGCCACGAGACGGGTTCGTCACCGGGTTCGTTACCCCACCCGAGGACGAACAGCAGGTCGTCCCCGGCGTCGTCGCCGTGGACCGAGAAGCGCACGGTGGGCGTCTCGCGGAACGCGTTTCGAAACGGGAGTCGCACGCCGGGGGCGTCTCCGCGTGCGGGGAAAAGCGTGTCTCACCCGCCCCCCGCGGGTACTCACCTACTCCCGCCGGAGGTACTCACGCGCTCTCGTTCCCGTCTCCGTCGCCCTCGCCGGTGCTGACGGTTATCTGCGCCGGACGGACCACCTTCTCGGCCATCTCGTAGCCCAGTTGGTAGACGTCCGCGACGGTGCCCTCGGGCGTGTCGCTCTCGACGCGCATCATCACCTCGTGGCGGTGGGGGTCGACCTCGTCGCCCGCGTCGGGTTCGATGGTCGAGACGTCCTCGCCTTCGAGTACGCGGTCGAACTCCCGGAGCGTGGACTCGACGCCGTCGCGGATGTCGGCGTCCTCGTCCTGTTCGAGGGCGCGCACGAGGTTGTCGCGCACCTTCACCAGCCGTTCCACGAGGTCCTCGGTGGCTCGCTCGCGTATCTGGTCCTGCTTCTTCTTGGCTCGCTTCTTGTAGTTCTGGAAGTCTGCGCGGTTGCGCTTGAGCTTCGACTCCAGTTCCTCGACTCGCTCCTGCAGGTCGTCGCGCTCGGACTCGAGCGCCTCGGCGCGCGCCCGCAGGTCCGCCGCCTCGTCGCCCCGGTCGGCGTCCGTCTCCGCCTCGGCGGCGGCCTCCTCGCCGTCCGCCGCGGCCGCGCCGGCCTCGGCGTCCGCGTCGGCGGCGTCCGTCGCCGCCCCGCCGGCGTCGCCGGCGTCCGCGTTCGAAACGTCGGCCTCGGCGTCGGCGTCCTCCTCGACGGCCGGGTCCTCGCTGTCGACGTGCTCGTCCATGTTCGTGTGAACCCGCTCGCCGTGCTTAAGGGTTGCAGAAACGGCCGACGGGGGGTCGGCCGGGTGCGTCCGGCGTGCTCGCGCCGGGCGCCGACGCGCCGCGACGGCTCACCGGGCGAACGCGTCGTCGAGGACGAACTGGAACAGTCCGGCGACCAGCAGGCCCGCGAGGACGGCGCTCTCGACGGGGCCGCCCCGGAGCGGGGAGACCGACAGGCCGAGCCAGACGGCGACCCCGAACGCGAGAACGCCGACCGTCGAGAAGTCCGTGAGGGAGGAGGGCACGCACGGAAGTCGGGGGCGGCGTGACACGGTTCGGTCGGGCCCTGCGGCCGTACGTTGCCCGGCCGCTACTGGTACATCCGGAGCGGTTGGGCCTGCGTGCTCTCTTCGTCGGCCTCCTGCATCCGCTTGGCGAGTTTCTCCTTGGCCTCGCGTATCTCCTCGGCGCGGTCGACGAGGTCGTCGACCGGCACCTCCACGTCCGAGAGGGGTTCGATGCCGTTTTTGATGAGCGAGCGCGCGGCCTCCGGGTCGGGGAAGCGCGGGTCGGACTCCACCACCAGTCCGGCCGCGTCGTAGCCCGACTCGACCGCGTGGTCGAGTAGCGCGCCCGTCGGTCCGGAGACGAGGCCTGCCTCGTCGGGCGCGGGGACGTCCGCGTCCCGGAGCCTGTCGGTGCCCGCGCCCGTGCCCACGCCGTAGACGGCGGGCACCTCGTCGGTCTTCTCCTCGGGGACGCCCGAGAGGTAAATCGGGAAGACGCCCGCGTCGGTGAACCACTCGTGGAGACAGTCCGCCATCTGGGTCCCCGCGTGGGGCGAGAGGGGTACGTCGCTCTGGAGCACCAGCAGGCTCCGCTCCGAGTCGGCGTACACGCGGACGGGCGTCCGGAGCGTCGAGTCGCCCCCGCCGTAGGCGGCGACCTTCGGCACGTCGTCGCAGTGGACGTTGCCGTAGTGGGTCATCTCGAAGTGGTCCACGAGGTGGTCGGCGGCTATCTTGCCCACGAGGCCGACGCCGGGCAGTCCCTCGACCAGCACCGGGTTCTCGAACGACTCGACGTCGACGCCGTCCGCGACGACCGTGATGTCTGCCATGGTAGCGACCCCGGCGGCCACGTTACTAAATCCGGGGGTCGAGCCCGGCCGGGACCGGGGACGAACAGGACCGGACCCGACCCGACCCGACGGGGCGGACGGCCCGCAGTCGCCGCCCGCGGACGCTCCGAAACCCACATACCCGCGCCGTCGAAACCGAGGAGCATGAACCCGCTAGAGCGGTACGCGCCGCTCGTCGACGACGCCGACGCGTTCTTCGAGGCCTGTCAGCGCCCGCTCCCCCACGTCGTACGGGTCAACACCATCAAGGCGAGCGCGGACCGCGCGCGCGCCGCTCTCGACGCCGAGGGGGTGGCCTATGACGTCGCGGAGTGGCACCCCGGACTCCTCCGCCTCGCCGAGGGGTCGCCCGGCACGTCGTGGCCCTACTTCCACGGGTGGCTCCACGGACAGGAGGAGGTGTCGGCACTCCCGGCGACGGTGCTCGACCCCCAACCCGGCGAGCGCGTGTGGGACGCCTGCGCCGCGCCGGGGAGCAAGGCGACCCAGTTGTCCGCGCTGATGGACGACGAGGGCCTCGTGGTCGCCAACGACAACAACCTCGGGCGCATCTCGGCGCTCCGCCACAACGCCGAGCGTCTGGGGGCGACCAACCTCGCGGTCACGAATCAGGACGCCCGCAACTTCTCGCTCAAGCCGTTCGGGTCGGAGTCGCCCGACGACCCCGGCGCGTTCGACGCGTTCGACCGGACGCTGGTCGACGCCCCCTGCTCCTGCGAGGGCACGTGCCGCAAGAACCCCGACGTGCTGGAGAAGTGGACGATGGACCACGTCCACAGCGTCACGGGCGTCCAGAAGGGCATCCTCCGCCGGGCGGTGCAGGCCACCCGCCCCGGCGGCACCGTGGTCTACTCCACCTGCACGTTCGCGCCCGAGGAGAACGAGGCGGTCCTCGACCACGCCCTCGCGGAGACGGACTGCCGCGTCGTCGACTACGACTCGCCCCTCGAAACGTCGCCGGGCGTCACGGAGTGGGAGGGCGCGGAGTTCCACCCCGACGTGGCGAAGGCCCACCGCGTCTACCCCCACCAGAACGACACCGGCGGCTTCTTCTGTGCGAAACTGGAGGTGACCGCGTGATGCCGGGGGACGGGGCCGGCGGGGCCGACGGCACGGACGGCGCGGGGGGCGCAGCCGACGCGCCGACCAACGACGGCCACCGGTTCGACCGTCTGCCCGAGACGGCGGCGGACCGCGAGGTGTCGGGGCGCGCCTCGCGCGAGGAGGTGGTCGGCTGGTGGGACGACCGGTTCGGCGTGCCGCCCGAGACGTTCGCGGACTACACCTTCTGGGAGAAGGGGAAGGGCAAGATATGGGTACTCTCGGGCGACGTCGTCGACCCGATTCGGGTCGAGGGTCTCGGGATGACGTTCCTGCGCACGCGGCAAGAGCACTGGAAGCCGACGACCGACGCTGTCCAGCGGTTCGGGCGCGAGGCGACGGAGAACGTGATAGAACTCGACTCCGAGGCGGCGGCGCGGTACGCCCGCGGCGAGGACCAGGAACTGGCGTGGGACGGCGACTGGGGTTACCTCGTCGTCGCCCACGAAATCGCGGGCGAGCGGGAACCCCTCGGCGTCGGCCTCTACCTCCGCGGCGAACTCCGGTCGGTGGTGCCGAAGGGTCGCCGCGAGGAGTTGGACCCGCGGTAGCGCGGGCGTCGCCGCCGCCCGTCGGAGCGGTCGGAGCGGGTGAATCGCGCGATAGTGACAGTAACAGTAACGGTGACTTACTGCGTCCGACCCTTACCGCCCGTCCGGCGGTACGCGCGCAGGACCGCCTGCATCGCGAACCCGACGGCGGTATTCTTGTACGAGACGCCCGCGCCGACGACGTACAGCAGGGCGAGTTTGACGTCGCCGCGCTTGAATTCGCGGCCGGCCTGCGCCAGCATCGACGCCGCGCTCAGCTGTTTCGTCCGCTTGTTACTCAGGAGCTTTCGGAGCCCCAGCGATTTCAGGAGTCCCATAGTGGGCATACGCGCGGCCGCCGGGAAAGAGCTACTGGCCTCACGCCCCCTTCTCGCGCACCGTGCCGCCCGACAGCCCCTCCCACTCGACGCGGTAGCCGAGGACCGAGAGGGCGGCGCTGGCGTCGTCGATACCCCGCTCGTCGAACGCGGCCTCGGCGTCGGACAGCGACATCCCGGGCGCTATCTCGGCACGGAGTTCGTCGAGGACGGCGGGTCGCACCAGCGTCCGCCCGACGCGTTCGTGTTCGGGGAAGGCAACGTCGGCGAGGGCGTCCTCGCTCACGCCCCGGTCGGCGGCGACGGTCGCGAGCGACACCGCGTCGGCGTCGGGGACGAGTTCCGCCGGGAGCGACGCCGCCGCCCTGTCCACGAGGTCGGCCTCGTACTCGCGGAGCACGTCCACCACGTCCTTCACGCGGACCGACCCCGAGTAGGTGACCACGCGGTGGTCGCGGGCGGCCACCTCCTCCCCCACCCCCAGCGACTCGTCCACCGCGACCACGAGTTCCACGTCCTCCACGTCGGCGAGTTGGCCGAGTTTCTTCTCGACGTAGTCGGGCGTCCAGAAGCCCATTATCTCGAAGAACACGCGGAAGTCGGTGTGCTCATAGTCGAACGCGAAGTCCGGAATCATCACGCGCGTCCCGCCGGCCACCGCCAGCGGTTCGGGTTCGCGCGAGAGGTCCCACTCGAGGGCGAGCGACTCGAACCGGGCGGCGAAGTCGGCCTCCACGCCGGAGTCGAACTCCATCGGGGGGTCGACGACGGGGTCGACCGACGGCACCGACACGTCGTCGTCCGAGAGCGTCATCTCGCGCTCGGTGCCCCGGTCGTCTATCGTCGCGGTCAGCGTCCACGACGCGGACTTCGCGACGGTCCGGAGGAGGCGGGCGAACGCGGTGCCGTACCGCCGGGTGCGCCGAAAGAGGGCGTCCGGGCCGGTCACCACCACTTCGCGCCCGTCCTGTGTCGGGCGCACCTCGTACATCAGGCGGAGACGCTTGACCGCCGACACCAGCGCCTTGGGGTCGGAACTCCGGACGCGAACCTCGGTGGCGTCGAACAGCGCCGTCTGGGCCAGCGAGAGGTCGTACTGCGCGAGGAGTTCGTCGGGACCCCACCGGGGGTCGAAGGCGGTCAGCACCTGCCGGGCGTCGCGGTCCGCGTACAGCGAGTCGGCCACCGCGTCGGGCGAGACGGCGAGTCCGTCGGCGGCCGCTTCGAGCGCCGCCTCGCGTTCCGCCTCGGTCACGACGCCGCCCGCGTCCTCGGCCGCCGCGAACGCCGCGCGCCGGGCGCGTTCGGGCGGCACGGCCGCGCGCGTCTCGAACGTCGCCTCCCGTTCGAGGAGGGCCGCGAACCCGCGGACGAGTTTGAAGTCGTCGGCGTCGGCTTCGAGCGACTCCACGGCCGCGTCGAGTCGCTCCCGGGGTTCGCCGACGTGCCCCTGAAACGTTCCGAGGACCCGCGCCGCCAGCGGCCGCGCCTCCCGTCCGACGAACTGCGGGCGGTAGCCGCCGCCGGCGCGCGAGACGCGCAGGAGGTCCTTCGTTAGCACGGCCGACCGTTGGCGTCGGGGCGTCAAAAAGTGCCCGCCAATATTATTTCAGGATGAATCAGGCAGAATATATTAACGCGTCCGGGCCCACGTTCGGAGTGCTATGTCAGAACGTGTCGGAGACGATGACAGGAACGACGCTGGCGGCCTCACGGACACCCTGCTGTGGTTCTCCGCGGCGGGCGCGATAATCATGGGACTGCTCTGGGTGATCGACATCACGGGCCTGTTCGGCCTGACGTGGAACGTACTCGGGGCGACCACGACGCTTATAATCGCCGTCGTGGCGGCCATCGGAGCCGTCCTGTTCTGGTACGACGCGAGGTCGGAGCCGACCGGGGCGTCGATGTAGCCGCCAGTCTCGCTACGCTCCGGAGCGACCTTCTTAGGGGTAGTCCTCCACCTTCCGGACGGTCAGGTCGTCCGGCAGGCGCGACGGGTCGACCGGTTCCGCGAGGTGAATCTGCGTCCACGACGGGTGGCGGTCGTCCGGGCCGAGGGTGTACGATCGCACCTCGTAGTCGACGTCCCCGAAGTACGCGTCGAGTCGTTCGTCCATCCCCTCCGTGGTCCGGGCGTCGCTCGCCACGTCGAACAGTCCCGGACCGATGCGGCCGGTGGTCACGGTCCACTCGCCCGCCGTCCTGACGGAGTCCCGAAAGTGAGCGACGCGGTCGATGCGGCGCGGCAACTCCTCCGAAGCGGGGGGGCGGCTGGTCTCGCCGCCTCCGTCGGCGTCGTCTCCGTCGGCCCCGTCCCCGTTCGTGCCCGCACCCTCCGCCGAAGGGCCCTCCTCGCTGTGGTCGGCCGCGCCGACGTCGTCCACCGCCGCCTCGGTGTGGTCCGCCGGCACGTCGTCCGCGGCGTCGCCCGTCACGAACTGCTCGCGGTAGGCCGCGACGAGGGCGTCGACGTCCGTTCCGTCGAGCGGCCGGTCGGACTCGTCGCCGTCGCCGACGGCCTCGGTCGCCGCCTCGCGTATCGCCGCCGCGTCGGGGTCGTCACCGAGACGACGACGCATGTCGGCGAGCACGACTTCGGGTGCGTCGCTCACGGTCATACGTACTGATGGTGGTGCCGAGGAGACTTAATTCCGTCCGCCAACCGTCCGAACCGACTCGGGCGAGGTTCCGAAAAGACTCTAACCGCGGGAGGGCAAGGGGGGCACATGAAGCGCCGGGAGGTGTTGGCCGCGGCGTCGCTCGCGTTTACGGGGTGTCTCGGGAGCGCCGCGGACGCCACCGGACCGCGGGCGCCGCCGACGGCGTCCGCGGGGGGTCGCGGCACCTCGACGCCCCGACCCGACCTCTACCTCGCGTCGTTCGACGTGGAGGAGGCCGAGGACGGCGACGTCAGGGTCGTCGGGACCGTCGCCAACCGGAGCGACGTGCGCCGCACCGGGACCGTCGAGGCGACGCTGACCGTCGGCGACGAGACGTACACGGACGCGACTGCGGTGACCGTCGACGCCGGCGGCGAGTCGCAGTTCGCGGTGCCGTTCGACGTCGCGTACGAGACGTTCAGCGGGCGGGGCGACCTGAACGTCCGCGTGACGAGCTAGCGCCGGCGGTCTGCCACCCGCTCTTCGGCCGTTTCGGCGCTCACGAGTTCGTAGAGCACGGCCCGGCCGGCGGACGGCAGGGCGTCCCCGTCCGACCCTTCCGTGCGTTCGTCGTGTTTCGGACGGAGGACGCGGCCGAGTCGCTGGGTGAACTCGCGTTCGCTCCCGCTCCCCGACAGCACCACGGCCACGTTGGCGTCCGGCACGTCGACGCCCTCGTCGAGGACATTCGCCGTCACGACCCGGGAGTACTCGCCCGCGCGGAACTTCTCCAGTGTCTCCCGGCGCTCGCTCGCGCCCGTCTCGTTGGTTATCGCCGGCAGGAGGAACCGCTCGGAGAGGCGGTAGACGAGGTCGGTGTGGGCGGTGAACACGATGACACGGTCGTCGCGGTGTCGGTCGAGGATGTCGGCGAGTTCCTCGACCTTGGCGTCGGAGTTCATCATCACCTCCCGGGCGCGTTGCTTGGCGAGGAGGGCCTCCCGCGCGCGCGGGTCGGACCCCGACCGCATCACCAGCTTCTGGTAGTCGCTCCCGCTGTCGAACCGGATGTCGGAGGTGCGGAGGTAGTCCACGAAGGTGCCCTGCGCCTCCTCGTAGGCCTCCCGTTCCTCGGGCGTGAGTTCCACCTCGATGCGGCGGATGTCGTACTCCGCGAGGTGTTCGCCCGCCAGGTCGTCGGCGCTCACGTCGTACACCTTCGGTCCGACGAGGTCGGCGACGACCTCGTGTGCGCCGTCGGGTCGCTCGAAGGTGGCGGTCAGACCCATCCGGGCGGGCGCGGCGAGGAGGCGCGCGATGTCGCGGTAGCCCTCGCCGCCGAGGTGGTGGACCTCGTCGAAGACGACGAACCCGAAGTCGCCGCCCACGTCGTCGGCGCGGAGGTACGCCGAGTCGTAGGTGGAGACCGTTATCGCCTCCTGTCGCTGTTCGCCCCCGCCGAACCTGCCGACGGGCACGTCGAACTCCGCGGATAGTTCGCGCTGCCACTGGTCCAACAGGTCGACGGTGGGGACCACGACGAGCGTGGGGACGCCGAGTTCGGCCATCGCGGCCACCGCGACGACGGTCTTGCCGCTCCCGGTGGGGAGTTCGAGGACGCCCCGGTCGGCGTTGTCGCGCCACGCGTCGAGGGCCGCGCGCTGGTAGTCGCGGAGGGAGTAGGTCGTGCGCAGGTCGAGGGCGGGCCACGACCCGACGCGGTCCTCGTAGGCGACGCCCCGCCGGTCGAGCAACTGCCGCAACTGGGCGTAGCGGTGGGCGGGCGCGCGGAGCGTGCCGGACCGGGGGTCCCGTTCGACGAACGGGAGGTCGGGCGGATCGCCGTCGACCCGGAGGGTGCCGTCCTCGAACGCCAGCGTCACGTCGGTCACGCCGCTGGGTTGGCGGAGGGGCGACATAAACGGCGCGCTGGCCGACGGGCGGAGAGAGCGGGCCCCGAGAGAGTGGCGAACGGACGGCACGCGGGCGGCGGGTCGTCTCCGTCGGCGCGCGGGCGGGGCGTGCCGTCGCGTCGCGGCCCGCCCGCGGCGGAACTCACCGCACGCCGGGGCGTGGTCCCGTGCCCGGTGATAAACCCTCGCCGGCGACGGCGGCGACGCGGCGCGGTCCGGCCGCGTCCACATCAACGCCTGCGTTGTTCCGAACGCTCATACGGGCGGCCGCCGATGGGCCGGGTATGGACGACGAACTCGACGACGCAGTGGAGACGTTCATCGACTCTGCGGAGAACGTGTTCGACGAGTACGACGACGGCTACATGGACGCCGACGCTGCCCTCGAACTGCTCGGCGACTACGTGAGCGAACTGCGCGACACGTACGAGGGGGAGTGAACGCCGCCCGCGTCGCCCGTACCGCCGCGACGATCCGGTTCGGCCCCAACGGTTAGAAAAACGTATCCGAGTGGGGGTCACCCGGTAGCGTATGACGGAGTTCTCAGAACGGGTGGAGTCGATATCCATCAGCGGCATCCGGGAGGTGTTCGAGGCGGCGAGCGAGGACGCCATCAACCTCGGCCTCGGACAACCCGACTTCAGCGCGCCCAAGCACGCCCGCGACGCGGCGGCGGAGGCCATCGCCGACGGCCGCGCCGACGGCTACACCGAGAACAAGGGGCTGTTGAGCCTTCGGGAGGCCATCGCGGCGAAGCACGAACGCGACCAGGGGGTAGACGTCGCCCCCGGAGACGTGGTGGCCACCGCGGGCGGAAGCGAGGCGCTCCACCTCGCGCTGGAGGCACACGTCGACCCCGGCGAGGAGGTCATCATCCCCGACCCGGGGTTCGTCTCCTACGACGCCCTCACCCGCCTCGCCGGCGGGACGCCCGTGCCGGTCCCCCTACGCGACGACCTGACCATCGACCCCGAGGCGGTCGAGGAGGCGATAACGGAGGAGACGGCGGCGTTCGTGGTCAACAGCCCCGGCAACCCCACGGGCGCGGTGTCGTCGCCCGAGGACGTGCGCGAGTTCGCGCGCATCGCCGACGAGCACGACGTGCTCTGTATCTCCGACGAGGTCTACGAGTACACGGTGTTCGACGGCGAGTTCCGGTCGCCGATGGAGTTCGCCGAGACGGACAACGTGGTCGTCGTGAACTCCGCCTCCAAACTCTACGCCATGACCGGGTGGCGACTCGGGTGGGTGACCGGGTCGACCCGACGGGTCGACCGGATGGTCCGCGTCCACCAGTACGTGCAGGCGTGCGCGTCGGCCCCGTCGCAGTTCGCGGCCGAGGCGGCGCTCACGGGGCCGCAGGACGCGGTGACCGAGATGTGCGACACCTTCCGAGAGCGGCGCGACGTGCTCCTCGACGGCCTCGCGGACCTCGACATCGACGTGCCCACGCCGCAGGGCGCGTTCTACGCCATGCCGCGCGTGCCCGACGGGTTCGTGGCCGAGTGCATCGACCGCGGTGTCGTCCTCGTCCCCGGCGACGCGTTCGGGGAGCACGGCGAGGGGTTCGCGCGCATCTCCTACGCGACGAGCACCGAGGAGATAAAGGAGGCGCTGGAGATAATGGGCGACGCGGTGCGCGCAGTGCGGTAGCCGCCGCCGGACCGCCCCGTATTTCCCACCGCGGCGCGACCCTGTCGGCATGCGAAAGACGATTCTCGAACCCGACGACGGCGACGGCTCGTCGCTCGGGACCGCGCTCCACGCGCCCGACGGCCTCGACGTGTCGCTCTCAGGGCTGTGTGCGCCCGGCGACGACGTGGCGGCCCAGACGAGGGCGGCGCTCTCGCGGGTGCGTCGCGTCGTCTGCGACGACCTCGGGGGCGAACTGGAGGACGTGACTCGCCTCCGCGTCTTCGTGCGCGAGGACACCCTCACGCCCGAGACGCGCGCGGCCCTCGACCGGGTGCGCCGACAGACGTTCGAGTGGCCCACCTACCCCGCGGTCACGACGGTGGGGGTGGCGTCGCTCGGCCGCGACGACGCCCTCGTGGAGGTCGAGGCGGAGGCGTTCGTCCCCTACGACGGGTGGGAGACGGCGGTGCTCGAAGCCGACGCCGCCGACGGTGAACGAGAGGCGGGACGGGGTGGACGAGAGACGGAACGGGGCGGGTAGCGCCGCCCGGCTACTTCGCGGTGCTGACTATCTTTATCACGTCGCCCTCGGAGAGTTCGTGGTCCTCGGCGATTCGCCGGGCCGACCGGGCGTCGACGGCGTGGAGGTAGCCCTCGCCGATGTCCGAGTGGACGGCGTACGCGAGGTCCCGCGGCGTCGACTCCCGGTCGAGGAGGAACGCGTCCGGCAGCATCTCGCCGGTGCCGTCGGTCCACTTCGACTCGTTCTGGACGGGGTAGACGGTTATCTGCTCTAACACGTCGTAGGCGGCGGTGTCGATGGCCTGCTGGACGCCCGTGCCGCCGTACTCGGCCATCACGTCGCGTATCTGCTCCAACCCCCGCTCCTGTCCGGCCGACACGTCGCCGACTATCTCGAACTCCTCGTCGCCGGGGTCGTAGTCGACGACGCCCGCCTCCGCGCCCTTCCGGAGGGCGAGTTCGCCGTCGGCGGTGGCCGGAATCACTGGCTTGCCCGTCTCGCGCAGGCGTTCGACGTTGCCCTCGGGCGCGACGTCGACCTTGTTCGCCACGAGCACGATAGGCTTCGTCCGCGCGCGCACGTCGCGGGCCAGCGCTTCGCGCTGTTCGTCGGTCCACTGGATGGGGTCCTCGGGGTAGTCGAGTTCGCGCAGGCTGGCGGCCACCTCGTGTTCGGTCGCGCCGAACCCCGTGAGCATGTCGGCGAGGGCGTCGTCGATGTCGAAGTCGGGCGACCGCGACTTGCGCTCGACCGACTCCCAGTTGCGGTCGACGATGCCGGCCAGCCACAGGTCCATCTCCTCCTCGATGAAGTTCACGTCTTCCACGGGGTCGTGGCTCCCCACCTCGACGGGTTCGCCCTCGGCGTTCGTGCCGCCGGAGGCGTCCACCACGTTGAGGATGACGTCCGCGTTGGTGAGTTCGTCGAGAAACTGGTTGCCGAGGCCCTTGCCCTCGTGGGCGCCGGGGACGAGGCCGGCCACGTCGAGGAGTTCGACCGGGACGTACCGCTTGCCGTCCTCGCAGTTGCCACAGCGGTGGTCCCGGTCGAGGCAGGGACACCGGGCCCGGGCGTGGGTCACCCCGCGGTTGGCGTCGATGGTGGTGAACGGGTAGTTGGCCACGTCCACGTCCGACATCGTCGCCGCCTTGTAGAAGGTGGACTTGCCCGCGTTGGGCTTGCCCGCGAGCGCGATAGAAAGCATGTCGGGCACTGCGCGTTCCGGTTGGAACTGCCTTTCGGTCGGGTCGGGGGTCGTGCGGTCGACGCCGCCGTCCGTGGCCCGTCGCCCGTCGCCCATCGGTCGTCGGTCACCACCCGTCGGCCACCGGAGCTTACTTCGAGCGCGGAGCACAGAAGCAAAGGAGATGGTCGACCGGACGGTGTGGCTGGAGCGCGTGGCGTGGCAGGTCCGGGAGTTTCAGGACCACCCCGAGCGGTGGATACTCCTCAACGGGAACCGCCTCGTGGTGGCCGGTGGCCTCCTCCTCTGTCTCTTCGGGTTCGTGTGGGCGTTCGTGCTCGCGGGCTTCATCACCACAGGGGACCCCACGGGAGTCGCCCCCCTGTTCCGTCAGCTGATATCCGGCAACCTCACCCTCATCGCCCTCGTGCTCTCTATCAACCAGCTCGTGCTCTCGCGCGAACTCAACGCGCCCGGGGAGTTCCGAGAGCGCATGCGCAACATCACCGCGTTCCGCGACGACGTCCGGGAGGAGGTCGAGCGGACCACCCTCCCCACGGAGCCGTCGAAGTTCCTCCGGGTGTTCGTCCAGTACGTCCGGCAGGAGGGCCAGCGTCTCGGCGGACTCGTCGCCGACGGGGGCGACGAGGAGTGCAGCCGCGAGGTGGAGATACTCGTGACCACGCTCACCCGCCAGATGGACGCCATCTACGTCCTCCTCGACCGGCCGGAGGTGAACGTGTTCACCGCGCTGTCGGCGATGCTGTCGTCGAACCACGCCGACCACATCCGCCACCTCAACCGCATCGAGTCGCGGTACGGCGACGGCCTCTCCGACGAGACGCTGGACTCGCTCGACCGCGTTCGCGACTTGCTCTACCAGTTCAACGTCGCGCGCGAGTACCTCAAGACCATCTTCATGCAGACCGAACTCGCCACGCTGTCGCGCATGCTGCTGTACGTGGGCGTGCCCGCCGAGGCGGTGGTGGCGGTGGCGTTCTTCGTGCTCAACACGCCCGTCGCGCCGGGGGAGCGGGGCGTCTCGGCGGTGTTCGTGGTCGCGGCGTTCACGCTGGGCGTCGCGCCGCTGGCGGTGCTGTTCGCGTACGTGCTCCGCATCTCCGTGGTGGCTCAGGAGACGGTCGCCACCACGCCGTTCGAGACGCTGCGGCGCTTCGGCGACCGGGCGCGGGAGACGGAGACGCAGCAGGAACCGAGGCTAGAGCCGGAATCGAAGTCGAAGCCGAAGTCGAGGTCGGAGTCCGGGAGGCGGTGAGCCCTCACTCGGTCTCGCGCGAGGCGTCGCGCACGATGCGCATCTCGCCGCGCGCCCGGACCGACCCGTCGACGGTGGCGTCCTCGTGGAGTTCGAGGTCGGAACACGACACGTCGCCGAGGACGCGCGCGCCCGAAGCGAGGACGACGGTGCCGCCGCGGGTGGTCACGTCGCCGTGGATGCGGCTCTCCTCGCCCACCCGGATGTCGTCGCGGGCGCGGAGGCTCCCGAACACGTTGTTCTCCGCCCCCATCTCGATGGACTCGGCGCGGATGTTGCCGTGGAGGCGACAGCCGTCGCCCACCGTCGCCGGGGCGGAGACGCGCCACGCGTCGTCGGAGACGTTCGCGCCGCGGGGGACGACCAGCGGGTCGTGCTCGCTCTCGCCCGAAATCGCCGACGCCATCTGCTCGGCCTTCTCGTGTTCGCCGAGGCGCAGGAGCTGTGAGAGCACCACGAAGTAGAACACGATGGTGGGCATCGGGTTGCGGATGACTATCCACCCGCTGGCCTCGAACCCCTCCTCGATGTCCACGTCGTCGCCGATGTCGAGGTCGCCCGAGACCATCAGCCGCCCCTTGATGTGGACGCGTTCGCCGAGGTAGGCGTCCTGTCCCACCAGCACGTTGCCGTCCACGTCGCACCACACGTCGAGGCGGCAGTCGCCCTCCGCCTCGATGTCGCCCCCGAACGAGACTCGCTCGCCCGCGATGACGTTCCGGCCGCGGACGCCGAACTCGACGGTGCTCTGTCCCCCGACCAGCACGTCTCCCTCCGTCACGAGGTCGTGCTCCTCGACGGTGGTGCCGTCGGGGATTTCGAGCGTATCGAGCGGGTCCGAACCGAGTGACACAGTTCCGCGTCACGACGGCCCCCCTAATAAACCGACCGGGAGACGGACGGTACCGCGTCCCGCAGGGCCGGTCGGACGTGGCGCTTTATAGCGTGGCCCGACTAGGGTCGCGCATGACCGCTCTCTCCTTCGACGACCGGGGCGTGGACGTCGTGTACGAAGGCACGGAGTTCCGCCTCGAGAAGGACCTCATCGAGAAGGCCACCCAGAAGTCCTATCCCGACGTGACCGACCACGAGGTGCTGAAGATGGTAGAGGAGAACCCCTCCCTCGACGGCGAACCCCGCCGCATCGCCGACATCCTGCGGTGACGCGCCCGTAGCGCGAGTCACGGCGCGGGTCGCTTCCCTCCGCCCGCGTCCCGGTCCCGAGTGGCGTCCTCGGCCGCGTCGGCGCTCGGGTCCGTCCCCGTCCCCGACCCCGGGTCCGCGCCCGCGTCCCGGTCGACCGACGGCGCGGCGAGCGTCGCGCCCAACAGCGCCCACGGGACGCCGTAGGCCACGATGCCGGCGACGGCGACGGCCCCGTCCGGGCGCGTGAGGAGGGCGTCGACGGCGAACGCGCCGACGCCCGCGGCCGCCGCGAAGCCGAACGCCCCGCGGCGGAGATAGACGCCCGGCACGACCCACGTGGAGGCGGCGAGGAGTATCGGCAGGTCGGCCGACTTCGGCGGCGCGACGTACACGTCGTAGGCGGCTATCGCCGCGGTCACGAGTACGGGCGCGAGCGGCACCCAGAGCGCTCGCAGAGGCGTCAGCGGCCGGTCGGACTCGGTGTACGCCATCAGGCCGGCCACCGTCAGCAGCGTCACGCTCAGCACGGCGAGGACTCGCCCGACGGCCGGTCCGAGGTCGAACCGATCCACGTCCACCCTCGCGACGGCGTAGGTCCCGCCGTCGTACTTCACGTAGCCCGCGGCCCGGAGCGCGGACACCGTCGCGTTGGCGTCGAGGTCCTCCACCCAGAGCGTCGCGCGCCCGTCGGACGACGCCCCGCGGAGGAACGCCTCCTGCGCACCCGAGGGGAGGTCCTCGAACGCGACCGGTTCCGCGTTCGCGGGCACCTCCTCGACACGTTCGACGCCGAAGTCGTACGCCGCCTGCCCGTAGTGCGGTTGGAACAGGAGGGCGGTGGCCGCGAGGAGCGCTACCGCGCCCACGACGGCGAGGACGACGGGTACGAGCGTCGAACGGTCGGACATCGTGGAGTGGAACGGAGAGCACACTCAAGTTCTTTTTGCACGGAACCGTACAGCGAGAACAGTATTCGTGCCGTCAGCTTCGGCGCGGGGCGTCCGGGCCGCGACGCTCCCGGACGAGAGGGGCGGAGGGACTATCGACCACCGGCGACGGCGTGGCCGGAGTGACGGCGTGGCCGCGGGCGACGACCGTCGTCAGCCGAGTCCCCGGTCGTCGGGGTGGTCTTCGAGGTGCTGGGCGTTCCGGACGAGGTAGTCGAGCAGGCGCTTCGACGTCTCCTCGACGTCGGTCAGGTCGTCGTCCGACCGACCGCTGAGTCGGACCGTGAGTTCGTAGAGTTCGAGTTCGACCGTCGGGACCGTGTCGTCTTCAGCGGGGTCGGGGGCGGAGTCGACTCCGTCCGCGTCGCCGTTGGCGACGACGGCGTCGTCCGCGTCGTCGGTCATGTCTCTCACCGCCGCGCGCCGGATGAAAAAACCACCGACAGGGCCGGCGGTCAGTCGCCGCCGACCGCGCCCAGCGTCTCCTCGTGGAGGGAGTCGGTGACGTTCTCGACCAGCGTCCGGAGGTTCTCTGTGTCCTCGCGGTTGTACGAGACGAGGGTGTCGAGGGCGTCCTCGTCGCCGGACTCGT
Organism: Haloferacaceae archaeon 50; assembly: GCA_046097085.1. GTDB lineage: Archaea > Halobacteriota > Halobacteria > Halobacteriales > Haloferacaceae. The sequence continues at coordinate 2,290,544 of CP175567.1, forward strand.
ACTCGCGCCACAGGCGGACGGCGTCGCGCCCCGAGAGGTCGGGTCGGTCCCGGCCGATGCCGAGGTCGGACTCTATCTTCTTGAGGCCGCCAGTCAGGTCGAGGCGACGGCAAGCGTACATCAGGTCGAAGTGGGGCGTGTTCAGGTCGAGGTCGAACGCTGTCTCCAGAAACGGCACGTCGAAGCGCTTACCGTTGAACGACGCCACCACGTCGGCGCGGTCGAACTCCGTGCGGACGGCGTCGGCAGTCAGGTCCCGGCCGCGAACCAGCGTCCGCGTCTCGCCGTCCCGGTGGAAGGAGACGGCGGTGACCTCGTGGCGGTCGGCGTCGAGGCCGGTGGTCTCGATGTCGAAGAAGCAGGTGGAGTCGCGGAAGTTCTCGTAGAGCCGCCACCGCTCGTCGCTCGGGAAGGCCTCGTAGAAGAAGTCGGCGTCGCCCGCGTCGAGACGCCGCCGGGCGGCGTCGATGAACTCGTGTATCCGCTCGCCCGTCTTGGGGCCGACGCCGGGGCCGGAGCCGTCGAAGTGGTCCCAGTGGGTCACGCCGTCGGCCCACAACTTTCGTTCGGTCCGGGTGCCGACGCCCGGAATCGGGATGAAGCTGTTCTCGATTCGCATGACCGGTACGCGGACACGGGGAACCGTAAATCTCTCGCCCCGCGACGCGCCGCTTAAACCCGAGTCGCCCCTACCTCGCGCTATGTGCGGACGATACACGCTGTTCACCCCGCAGACGGCCCTCGAAGAGCGCTTCGGGGTGAAGTCCGAGCGCTCGTTCGACCCGCGGTACAACTGCGCGCCGGGGCAGTCCCTGCCGGTGGTGACCGACGCCGACCCCGACGCGTTCACGTTCGGGACGTGGGGGTTCACGCCGTCGTGGGCCGACAAGCGGAAGTCGATCATCAACGCCCGCGCGGAGACGGTGCGCGAGAAGCGGAGTTTCCGCGAGGCGTTCGAGCGCCGGCGGTGTCTGGTCCCCGCGGACGGGTTCTACGAGTGGGTCGACGGCGAGAGCGGGAAACGTCCCTACCGCGTCGCCTTCGCGGACGACCGTCCGTTCGCGATGGCGGGTATCTGGGAGCGGTGGACGCCGCCCGGCACCCAGACCGACCTCGTCGACTTCGCCGACGGCGGGGGTGGGGACGGGGGGAGCCCGGCCGACCCCGAGACGGTGGAGACGTTCGCGGTAGTGACGACCGAACCCAACGACGTGGTGACCGACCTCCACCACCGGATGGCCGTAATCCTCGACCCCGACGAGGAGGAGACGTGGCTCCGCGGAGACCCCGACGCCGCCGCCGAACTCCTCGATCCCCACCCGGGCGAGGAGATGCGGGCGTACCCCGTCTCGACGCGTGTCAACGACCCCTCGAACGACGACGCCGACCTCGTCGCCCCAGTCGACGGCTGAGGTGTCCGTTCTCGCGTCGTCTCACTCCCGGCCACCCCCTCGAAATTTGTATAGCGATATTTGGTTTGCGTGTCGCCGGCGCGTCGCAGGCGACGGCCGCGCCGACGCGACCGGCCGAACTGCGGGACGGAACCACCGGGGTCGCACGCTTCGTGCGCGGCTCGTTCGGCGGAGTCGTCGCGGGACGGGCCGCCGCGTCGGGGCCGTCGGGCGGACGGCCCGGCCCGTGGGTCGGAGGGGGCGCCCTCCGAGGTACACCGACGTGTGGTTGACGGACGCCATCGCCCGAGGGCCGTCCGGCGGACGACGGGCGATAGCGTCCGACCGCCGGGCGACGACCGACCGCCAGACGGGCACGCCCACCTCGAACTGGTCTAGCGCCGGTCGACGTGGCCGAGACGGGAGTCCCGACCGCGGCGTTGCGACGGATCGGAGCGCCGCGAACCCCGGGGTAGCGTCGGCGGAACCCTCCGTCGCCGTCCGTGCCGACCGCTGGTGCGACGCCTCGCCGTCCGCCCTACCTCCGAGCCGAGCGCCGCCGGGGTTTCGTACAGCAGGTGCTTTCGAGCGGCGTCCGCGACGCATCGACGGGGGTCGCCGCGTCGCTCGCTAGCCGTCGGTGCGCACGGTCGGCAACCCAGAGAGGGGTGCTCCGGGCGTCGTCGTCCCGTCTGTTCCCGCTCACAACACCGTCCGCTACGAGAGGACGCGAGCGGTCGCTCGGCGAACCCTCGGTCGGTGGACGCTCGCCGGTATTCGTCGACCGTCGTACCGAACGTCGCCGCGTTCGCGGGGCGAGTCCCCGCCACCGGCCGGTTCCGCCCCGACCGGTCACCCTGCCCGAGCGCCGACGCCACGCGGAATCCGCCGCTCGTTTGCCCGGTGGCGGACCGCCGGCACGTGACGGGAGAGCGCCGCACCTGCAGGCGCGGCGTGCGGTCGGTCGCGTGGAGGGTACAGGGACAGCGAGAGGGCGTCGACACTCGGAGACCGTCGCGAGGACGACCGAGCTGTGGGCCGACTTCGTTCCGCGTTCTGTACGGGACTCCCACCACGCCGTTCTCCGAGGGAGACGGGAGGGGACCGCCGACGCCGAAGTCGCTCGCGGTCGCACCGACGCCAGGCCGGACGCGTTCCTCGCCGGTGTCGGGTCCCTCGGCAGAGACGGACGAAGGTCACACCGCCCCCCGGCGGCGGTCGGTGGAGGCCTACGGGCGAGGGCGAACGCTGCGCTCAGGGGCGCCGAGCGAGTCGTTCGCTGTCCGACTGAATCGCTCGTCCGCCAACCTCGACCCCCCACGACGGAGGTTCGAGAGGAGGGCGGTCTCGGCTACACGACCCCAAGGGTCGAAGCCCGACATCCGCCGTCGAGCACGTTCGTGTTGATATCCTAATACTATCCGTTTCTGTGTCGTTTCGGACCGACGGTACGCTCCGTCCGGACGGAGGGGAACCGAGAGTCGAGGGTGGGAAATTTTGTATCTGTGAGAGTGGTACTAGACAGGCGAGATTAGGGTCCTATTTTAGAACATAACCTGCCACATCGGCGAGAATGGAGGTCCCAGCGTACTAAATAAGATGCCTTATTCTGGTGTGTATCCATACATTGATTAGCCGGGCGGGAGAGGGGGTGCGTATGTCAGAGGGCGGCGAACCCGACACGACTCGGGCGTCGGTGAAGACGTACGTGCCGAAGTACCAAAAGGAGGAGTGGCGGCGCCACGCCGAGCGACTCGACATGAGCCAGAGCGAGTTCGTCCGCACCATGGTCCAGGCCGGGCGGCGCGACTTCGAGGTGCCCGCGCCGGGCGGCGAGGGCGGGGGTGACGGAGGGGAGTCGGACGACGGGAGCGAGGGCGAGGCGTTGGCGCTCGAGTCGCAGGTGGCGGAGGTGCTCTCGTCCGACGAGTACCGCTCGTGGGACGAACTCGTGACCCGTCTCACGGACGACGTCGAGACCCGCCTCGACGACGCCCTCCAGTCGCTCCAGTCGGCCGGCCGCATCCGCTACAGCGGTCGGGAGGGCGGTTACACGCTCGTGGAGGGCGTGGATGGCGAGTGACGCGGCGGCCGACCCGGTGGGCTACTTCGTCGAGGACATGACCTACCACGGCAAGAGCGCCCGGACGCGGGAGTTCTACGAGCGAGTGCTGCGCGAGTTCGAGGCGTTCCTCGCCGACGGCGTGGGCCCGAGCCCCGAGGGGACGACGCCGGGTGAAGCCACCCACCGCGACTGTATGGCGTGGATACACTCTCTCCGGGGGTCTCACGCCGAGAGCACCATCGCCACCTACGCGGCCTACCTCCACCGGTTCTACGCCTACATGACGCAGGTCGGCGAGTTCGACGCCAATCCGATGGCGCTCGTGTTGGAGGAGATGGACGAGCGCATCGACACCGACCCCGCCCGACGCGAGATATCGGTCGACGCGATGCGGGCGTTCGTGGCCGACATCTCCCACCCGCTGGAGCGCGCAGTGGTGCTCACGCTGCTGAAGACGGGCGTGCGGGCGGGCGAACTCTGCAACCTCGACCTCAGGGACGTGGCCGTCGACGCCGCCGGCGCGGTGTCGGACGTCGCGCCGCGCCCCCAACTCGACGGCCGGGGGACCTCCCTCTTCGTCTCGCCCGAACCCACCGCGGGCGAACCGACGAACGGCGAGACGCGAAGCGCCTCGAACAAGCGTAAACGGGGGACCGTGATACCGGTGGACGACGAACTCGAACGCGAACTCGCGCGGTGGCTGGCGGTCCGGCCGGACCCCCGGTCCCCGGCCGAACCGCTGTTCGTCAGCACCGCCGGCAACTGGGGGGAGCGTATCACGCCGCACGTCGTCCACCACGTCGTCGAGAAGCACGCCACCGAACGGGGCTGGTACCGGACGGGCGGCGGGGCCAGCGAGAACGTCACACCCCACTACTTCCGACACTTCTTCACCACTCACCTCCGTGACCGAACCGGCGACCGAGGCATCGTGAAGTACCTCCGCGGCGACGTGGCCGACGACATCATCGACACCTACACTCACAACTGGGGCGACCGGGTTCGAGAGACCTACGAGGAGAACGTCTACCGACTCGCCGACTGAGCGCGCGTCGCCAGCCCGACTGATGAACTGTATTTCGCTATACCGAAGTTAGGCAGATGGTCGCCACTCACGGGACGTATTTGTCCCCGGTCGAGTCGGACCGGCGCCGACCCGAACGGTCGTAGACGGGCGTTCCGCCCAGGTTCGGGCGTCCGAGAGCGTCGGAACCGGCGCTACGTTTATTAACCGATATGTGCACATCGTTCGCATGACGGTCCTGACAGCGGTCGACGGGGAGACGGTCCCCAGCGCCTCGGTGAGGCAGGGACAGACGCTGGCCGACCGGTTCGAGGAACCCCACGTGGTGCTCCACGTGATGCCCCGCGACGTGTTCGAGGAGTTCCGGGAATCGGTCGGCGGCGGGTCGGCGTCCTCGCTGGCGTCCGCCGCGTCGTACGGCACGTCCGGCGGCGAGTCCGACGCGCAGGGCGACGAGTACTCCGTCGACGACGGCGAACGGCACGCCAGCGGCGTCGCACGCGACGTGGTCCGCGGCACCCTCGACGCGCCCGACGACGTGGTGTTGCAGGGCAGGGTGGGCGACCCCGTCGAGGAGGTTCTCGCCGAGGCCGACCGGCGGGACGCCCGCTATCTGGTCGTGGGCCGCCGGAAGCGTTCTCCCGTCGGGAAGGCCGTCTTCGGGAGCGTCACGCAGTCGCTCCTACTCAACGCGGAGCGACCGGTCGTGACCGTGCCGTCCGAGTGACCGCGACGTCCGGGAACCGCCGAATCGATTGATACTCTGTAACAATCTTTTTCATCCCGACTGGTGTACGACGATTGTGTCACGAAAGTTCACCGGAGAGACGCCGTCGTTCGCGGCGGACGGGCACGCTGGCGCGCGCTTCCCGCCAGTGAGAACCGGGCGACGGAAACCGAGCGTTCCGAGACGGGTGTGACCACTATGTTGGAAGGAAACGTATCTATCTCCAACCTCGAGAAGGTGTACGGCGAGGGGGCAGAGCGCACGAAAGCCATCGAGGACCTCTCGTTCGACGTCGAGGGCGGCGAGTTCGTCAGCGTCGTCGGACCGAGCGGATGCGGCAAGAGCACGCTACTGTATCTCATCGCCGGCTTCCTCGACGCGACGAGCGGCACCATCGCCGTCGACGGCGACCCGGTCGACGGACCCGGAACCGACCGGGGCGTGGTGTTCCAAGACTACGCGCTGTTCCCGTGGCGGACCGTCTTCGAGAACGTGACCTACGGGCTGGAGGAGGCGGGCGTCGGGAAGGAAGAGCGCGAGAGCACCGCCCAGCGGTACGTCGACATGGTCGACCTCGACGGGTTCGAGAACAAGTACCCCAAGGAGCTTTCCGGCGGGATGAAACAGCGGGTGGCTCTCGCCCGCACGCTGGCGTACGAGCCCAAGATTCTACTCATGGACGAGCCGTTCGGGGCGCTCGACCAACCGCTCCGGGAGTCGCTACAGGACCAACTGCTCGACATCTGGGGCGACCTCGAGAAGACGGTGGTGTTCATCACTCACGACGTCGAGGAGGCGGTCTACCTCTCGGAGCGGGTGATGATTATGACCCAGCACCCCGGGACGAAGAAGACGGTAGCGGAGGTGGACATCGAGCGGCCGGGAGTGCGCGAGGAGGTAATCACGTCCGAGGCGTTCACCGAGACGAAAAACACCGTCTGGAAGTCGCTCCGCGAGGAGACGAGAGCGGAGGTGGAGGTCTGACCGTGGGCTACGCCGACACCCGCGGCGTCGACACGATTCCGGAACCGCTCCGGGACGTGGCCCTCTTTCTGTTCGACTGGGTACCGCTCGCCATCGTGACCGTCCTCTGGGCGGTGGCGAGCGGAACCGTGGTGCCCGAGGCCGTCCTCCCGCCGCCGACCACCGTCGCCGGCGAGATAGCGGAACTGGTCGTGACCGGCGAGGTGTTCCCGCACCTGTTCGTCTCGCTGTTCCGAGTCGCCGTCGGCCTCGGGTTGAGCGTCCTCGTCGGCGTCCTCCTCGGCATCGGGATGGCGCGCTCGGACCCGGTCGAGAACTTCTTCGACGTGTTCCTCTCGATGACCTACCCCATCCCCAAGACGGCGCTCGTCCCCCTCGCCATCCTGTGGCTGGGCGTGGGCACGAAGACAGCGGTGCTCATCGTCTTCCTCGCCTGCCTCCTCCCCGTCGTCCTGAACGCGTACAACGCCGCGGGCGACGTCGACCGGAACCTGATATGGTCGGCGAAGATGATGGGGACCGAGGGGCGGTCGCTCCTCCTGAAGGTGGTGTTCCCGGCCACCGTGCCGGAGATACTCACCGGCGTCCGGCAGGCCATCCCCATCGCCTTCGTCGCGCTGGTGAGCGCTGAGCTCATCGCGTCGAACCGGGGCATCGGCTACCTCATCCTCACGTCCGGTCAGATCGGCAACTACCCGACGATGTTCGCCAACATCGTCATCATCTCGTCGGTCGCGTTCGTCGCGGTCCGCGGCTTCGAGGAGTTCCGAGAGCGGGTGATAGTATGGACGTAGCCCGGGTCGAACGCCCCGACCTCTCGACCGCCGTCGAGGTCGGCAAGTCGGTCTACTCGCTGGTCATCGTGCTGGTGCTCTGGGAACTCGTGGCACAGCTCGGTCTCATCCACTACTACTTCCTGCCGCCGCTCTCCGACGTCCTCGCGCGGTTCGTCGAGATGACGGCCTCCGGGGAGATGCTGTACCACGCCTACCTCACGCTCCGGCGAGCGCTGGTCGGCCTCGCGATAGCGTCGGTGTTCGGGGTCGTCATCGGTATCCTCTGTGCGCGCAACGCCGCCGTGAACTGGTTCTTCGACCCGATAATCAAGATCGGGTACCCCGTCCCCATCATCTCGCTCATCCCCGTGTTCATGCTCTGGTTCGGCATCGGCGACGTCTCCAAGATAATCATGGTCGCCGTGGGGACGTTCTGGCCCGTCGCGGTCAACGCCCGGAACAGCACCCGACAGGTCGACAAGAACCTCATCTGGTCGGCCCGGATGATGGGCACCGGCGACCGACGCCTCCTCCGGCGGGTGATACTGCCCGCGGCCGCGCCCGGCATCCTGACCGGCCTCCAGATAGCCATGCCGCTCTCACTCATCATCACCTTCGTCTTCGAGATGATAGCGCAGGGCGGCGGCCTCGGCGCACTCGAGATTCAGGGGGTCCGCTCGTTCGAGTCGACGCAGGTGTACGCCGCCATCATCGCCATCATGCTCGTCGGCATCGGTCTCGACCGACTGCTCCGGGTCGCCCGCGCCCGCCTCCTCCACTGGACCTGACGGGACGAACGCGTCCGTCGTCACGCCACATCCCGTCCTGTCCCGTTCCGTCGGAGTCCCCTCTCGCCACGTCCCGTCCCGTCTCGTTTCTCTCTGGTCCGCCGTGCCCACGCCGTCCGGGAGGTCGAGCAAAACCTACATGGTCGTTCCAGATAATCGTCGGTGTATGTCGCTTGAGAACGCGAACCGGCCCTCCGCGTCGGAACACTCCCTCCGTGACGGGCGAGGCGTCGCGTCGGACCGAGAGAGCGGGAGGGGAGGCGGCCGATGATCGACCCGGCGGCGGAGCGCATCGTCGACTGCGACTGGCACTACATGGACTCCTTCGAGGAGGTGGCGGAGTACATGCCGGAGCCGTGGCACACGAAGTACGCGAACAGCAACTGGGACGACGCCGGGGTGAAACAGAACCTGAGTTCCTTCTTCCCCACGTCGACCGGGGACAGGCAGAACTACGGCAAGGTGACGCGGCGTCACTCCGACTACCCCGACGAACCGGAGGACCCGGAGCGCATCCGCGAGGGGATGGAGTTCCTCGACGTGGACGTGTCGCTCCAGATATCCCACCTCATCCTCGCGATGGGGGGCGTCCGGGCCGACGACGAGCGCGTGCAGGCGTTCACCGAGGGGTACGTCGACTACATGCTGGACCGGGTGGTCGACCCCGACGACGGCGTCTACGCCCTCGCGCCCGTGCCGTACGACGACCCCGAGGCGTCGCTCGAAATCCTCGAACGCGTCGAGGACGAGGAGGCATTCGTGGGCGCGTGTCTCATCACCGCCGGGGCGAGTCCGCCCCTCGGCAACCGGAAGTACGACCCCATCTACGAGCGCTGTCAGGATATGGACTACCCCGTCGTCTACCACACCGGCGGGTCGGGACTCGACGAGTACGTCCGCGCCGGCTATCAGGAGATGATAGAGACGCACACGCTGGGCTTCCTCGAGTCGAACATGTCGCAGATAGTGAGCGTGGCGTGTCAGGGCGTCCCCGAGAAGTTCCCCGACCTCGACATCGTGTTCATGGAGTCGGGCGTCACCTACATCCCGGGGCTCGTCTCCCGCCTCGACGAGGAGTACCTGAAGCGCCCGGAGGAGGCGCCGCTGCTCGACACGCGCCCCAGCGAGTACATCACCGACTTCTACTTCGGCACGCAGCCGCTGGAGATATCGGCGCGCGACGACCTGCTCGAACTCTGCTTCGACATGGTCGGCACCGACCGCCTCCTGTACGCCTCCGACTACCCCCACTGGGACTTCGACAGGCCTTCGACTATCAACGAACTCCCGATGCTCGACGACGACGAACGGCGGGCGATTCTCGGGGGGAACGCCGCGGAGGTGTTCGGCGTATGACCGCCGACGGCCTCGTGGAGGTCGGCCCCGCGGACGCGTTCGACGACGGCGACCACCGCATCGTGGAGGTGGGTCGGGCGGAGGTGGGCGTCATCAGGGCCGACGACGAGTTCTACGCCCTCCGGAACCGCTGTCCGCACGACGGCGGCCCGGCGTGCGAGGGGAAGGTCCAGCGAAAGCTCGTGGGCACGTTCACCGGCCCCGGCGAACGCGTCGACCAGCACTACGGCGACACGTGCATCGTCTCCTGCCCGTGGCACGGCTGGTCGTTCGAACTCGAGACCGGCGAGCACATCGGCGACGACCGCATCAAACTCCCGACCTACGACGTGGTGGTCGAGGACGGCACCGTCTACGTCGACGGCGGCGCGTGAGACGCATGCACGTCGTAATAATCGGCGGTGCGAGCACCATCGGCTCGACCGTCGCGTACACGCTCGCGGGGCTGGCCCCGACGCTCGACGTCACCCTCGTCGACATCGACGCGGGGGCGGCGTGGGGACACGCGACGGACGTCTCCCACGCCGGCTACCACTTCGCGCACGCGCCGGGTGTGCTCCCGGGGCACACCCCCGACGCCGTGGGGAGGGTCGCGTCGGCGACGCCCGACGAACTCGAAGCCGTCGACCCGGACCTCCTCGTGTTCAACGCCGCCGCGCCCCAACCCGACGACGCCACCGACCGAGGGGCGCGCGAGGCGGAACTCGACCGCAACCTCCCTATCGTCGACGACGTGGCGGCCGAACTCCGGGGGCTGGACCCCGCGCCGCTTCTGGTCGTGACCAACCCCGTCGACCGGCTGACCTACCGCTTCTACGAACTGCTGGACTGGCCCCGCGGGTGCTTCCTCGGCTACTCCCTCTCGGAGGCGGCCCGCGCGGCCGACGCTCTCGCGGACGTGCTGGGCGCCCACCCGAACGCTGTCCGGTGTCCGACGCTCGGCGAACACGGCGAGAACGTCGTCCCGGTGTTCTCGCGGGTCCGCGTCGACGGCGACCCGGTCGAGGTGCCGGCCGACGAACGCGCGGCCGTGCTGGAGTACATGCGCGACGTCCCGTTCGAGATAGCCGAGTACCGGGGCGTCGACGAGACGTCCCGCTGGGTGACGAGCGCCGGCGTGACCCGCGTGCTCCGCTCGATGGCCGCCGGCGATGGCGATGGAGAGACCGACGCGGCGCCCGAACCGCTCTGTCTGTCGACGCCGCTCGCCGGCGAGTACGGCTTCGAGGGCGTCGCGCTGAGCGTCCCCGTCACGCTCTCCGAGACGGGGGTGACGGAGATACGCGAGTGGGACCTCTCGGACGACGAGTGGGCACGGCTCCGGGAGGCGTACGAGGCGGTCCGGGCCGACCTCGAACGTATGGAGTGACTCGGCCGCACCGACGGTCGCGCCGTCGGAGCCACGGGGACCGGGTGGTGCGCTCCACCCGGTCGAGAGGGCGACGAGCGTCGGGATCGCCTCAGGAGGACGAGTTAGGTAGGTACTCGTTGGTGGCGTACTTCTTGACGTCGAAGCTGCTCTCGATGAACCCGAGGTTCACGAGTTCGTCCATGGTGTACTGGAGGCGCTTGTAGTCGATGTTCACGTCTTGCCGGAAGTAGTCCTTCTTGGTGAGGAAGAACCCGTCGACCACGGCCTCGGGGAGTTCGAAGTGCTTGGCCGCCAGCGACACCACGCGCGAGCGGTTGTTGTAGCAGTAGTCGATGAGTTGGGTGAAGTCCTCGCCCCACGCTTTGAAGGCCTCGGACTTGTTGTCGAGGGAGTTCTGCGAGGCGACGACGTACGCGAACGGGTAGCGCTGTTTCCACGCGTCCTGACTGGAGTACACCTTCGTGAAGTTCTCCTTGCGCGCCGAGACGGCGAACAGGGCGGGGAGGATGACGGCGTCGACGCGGCCGTCCTTGATGGCTGAGGTCATCGTGGGGAAGGGGAGTTCCACCACGTCGGCGCCGTTCTCGGGGTCGATGCCCACCTGCTTGAGTTTCTTGACGATGACCCCGTGGACGCCGGTGCCGAGGCTGTTGACGGCGATGGTCTTGCCCTTCAGGTCTTTGGGCTCGGTCACGTCCGAGTCGGGGCCGGAGAAGACGGATATCCCGTAGTAGTCGGGGTGGGCGTCCCAGAAGTCCGTCGCTATCATGCTGATGTTGCCCGGGACGGCCTGCTGCTGGACCGCCGACGCGTAGCTCACCGTGGTGAGAAGCGCCATGTCCACCTCCCCCGACGCCATCTGGTTCAGCGAGTCGGGCGTGCTCTGGTTGCGGGTGACCGAGAGTTCGTACTCCGAGCCGACGTTCGAGAGTTCGTTACGTATCTCCGGGATGTCGAACAGCGACCCGATGTTCTCGACCGGGACGGTGAACGCCAACCCGAGGCTCGGTGTGCCCCCGCCCGGGAGACTGGACAGACAGCCCGTTACTCCGGTGAGGCCAACCGCGGCCGCCGCCCCACTCGTCTTGAGGAACGCCCGACGCCGAGTCGTGTCACGCTTCATCATGGCAAGGAAGTCGCCCGGCCATTATTAAATATGAGGATAAATGTAATTAGTCATACACTATCGAGTCGGCCGACGGTCCGCGGCGGCCGCCGGTGGAACGTCAGCCGACGAACAGGCGGCGCTCGGCTTCCGTGTGGCCGAGGGGCATCAGGCGCTGACCGACGGGGAGGAGACAGCCGGCTACCTCGCGGTCCGAGCGAGGGTAACCGTTTTCACGGCCGCCGTCCAACCCCCGAGCCACAGACCGGAACGCTTTTGTTTTTAGGCTGGCCTAAAACTTTGTAATGGCCGTCGAATCGCGTTCCCGACGGGAGACAACGGAGGAACCGGAGACGTTCGAGAGCGACGTGTCGAGCTACGAGTCCCGCCCGGGACGGTTCGTGTTCGTCGAAGACGGGAACACGGACGGGTGGCTGGCGACGGACCTGACCGTCGAACTGCGCCGGTAACGGGGGGCGGGTTCGCCTCCGACCGATGAACAGGACCGCACAGTACCTCACCGTCCTCTACCGACTCGCGCGGGAGGAGGGCGAACCCGTCCCGTCCGGACGCATCGCCGAGACGCTCGACCGGTCGCCCGCGGCGACGACCGAGATGATACAGCGCCTCGAATCCGAGGGGTTCGTCGAGAACGAACCCTACGGCGGCGTCACCCTGACGGCGTCGGGGCGCGAACGCGCCGCAGAGCGCTACCGGACCTACGAGACGCTCCGGGTCTTCTTCAGGGACGTCCTCGAACTCGACGCGTACGAGCGAGAGGCGTTCGAACTCGTCGGCGCGGTCAGTCCCACCGTCGCAGAGCGACTGGAGGAGACGCTGCTGGAGAGCGAGGAGGCGACGCTCCCGTCGGTCGACGTGGGCGGGGAAAGCGAGTGAGAGCGGGGACGAGAGAAGTCGGGACGGTCGGAGCGGTGCGGTTACGCCCTTCGCGAGTGCGCTACGGCTCTACTCCTCGGCGGCGACGAGGGTGTCGTCCTCGAGGTAGTGGTCGATGGTGTGGGCGTGCTCCTCGACGTGTTCGAGCTGTTCGCGGAGCATGTGCGCGGTGGCGTGGTCGCCGAGGCTCTCGGCGAGTTCGATGTGGTCGCGGTAGCTCTCGATGATATCGCCGTACATCTCGAGGTCGTTCTCGAAGGACGTGCGGATGTCGTAGACGTCCTCGTCCTCGGGTTCGACCGTCGCGGCCTCCGAGAGCGTGGCCATGCTGGCGTGGGGGACGCCGCCGAGGGCCTGCACACGTTCGGCTAGCTCGTCTGCGGCCTCCTCGACTTCCTCGTAGGCCTCCTGCAGGAACACGTGGATGTCCAGGTGCTCCGCACCCTCGACGTTCCAGTGGTGCTTGTGGAGCTGGTGGTAGAGCACGTACGCGTCCGCGAGGTCGGTGTTGAGGGCGTCGATTATCTGCTCCGCCTTCTCCTTCTCGAGGCGGAGGGGGTTCTCTTCGACCGTGCCGGCTTCCTGACGAATGGTCTTACCAACGTTCATCGTACACTCTCAGATAGGGGCTCCATCCTCTTATAATTACTCTCTCGGAAAACAATTTTCGTGCTACCTAAAAACTGGTTCCTGAATCAGAACGTGAATGTGGTCGCTACGGCAATCGAACGGGACGAGGCGGGGCACCGACAGTCGTCACACGCGCCGCGCGAGGTGGTCGCGGACGGAGCGCTGGCAGTCCCGACAGACCTCCGCGACGCTGGTGGCGGTGGCGAGGACGGGGTAGTCGACGGGGAAGTCCTCGTAGAGCGACTCCACCACGGACCGGTGGTTGACGCCGACCCGTCCGTCGACGCTCGTCGTCCGGTCAAGGTACGCCTGCCGGTCGGCGGCGACGCGTTCGCACCGCGCCTCGAACTCGTCGAGGCGCTCGTGGCGGTCGGCGAGTTCCTCGAATCCGAGGCCGACGAGCGGCGTCTCGTCGGTGGCGGCGATCCAGTCGACGGGTTCGTCGAGGGTCGCCCGCGCGTCCGCCACCCGTTCCTCCTCGCGTTCGAGGACGACGGCGAGCGCCCGGAGTTCGTCCTGCCGGGCGTCCGCCGCGGCCAGCACGGCCCGCTTGAGCGACCCCGAGAAGGGCACGCCCGAGGCGGCCGGGGAGAGGGCGCAGGCTACCTCGCGGTTCAGCTCCGCGGCTATCCGTTCGAGGTTCGACTCCGCGTCGGACACGTCCTCCGTCGCGTGCGGGCGGACAGTCTCGGCGAACGCCTCGCGGACCGCGGCGCAGCCGTCGACGGACGGCCGCCCCGCCGCGACGGTCGGCCCCGCGGGCGTCCGGGCTCCGCCGTCGGGTCGGGCCGCGGGTTCCACGTCGGCGACGCGGGCGGTGAACCGGTCGAAGGCCCGCCGCTTGTCGGCCACCGCGTCGCGCTCGGCGCGGACGCGCTTCAACGCCCGGGACGCGTGCGTGTCGAGGCTCACTTCGCATCACCCGGTCGGACCGGGACGGGGTCGCGGTCGGAGCCGTTCGCCGCGCCCGGCGGCGCGCGGTCGGGGGCCGTGGCCGCGGCGGGGGGCGCACGAGCGCCGTCTCCCGCGTCGGAGACGCACTCGTGGACTACCACGTCGTAGCGGGGCGTCCGCGGGTCCCACCGCCGGAGTCGGTCCCGGTACTCGTCGGTGAGGCGGGCCGCGCGCTCTGCGGCCCGGCGGTCCGGGAACCGCAGGTCCGCCGCGGGCACCGGGCGCTCTCCCGTGCGGGCGCACGCCAGTCGGAACGTTCCGCCGGGCGCGGCGAGCGCTTCGATTCGTCGCCGAAGGTCTCTGAGTTGCTGGCTCATCGTCTGTCTCGCGGCGTGACGGTCGCGGGGTCCGCGGCGGGTCGGCCGCGCCGCGACCCCGCGCCGTGGAACGCCGTCCAGGTTTTAGGCTAGCCTAAAACGTGGTAAAGATTTTTACAGTCATCTGTCACTTAGGGGGGGGGGAGGGAGAACGGTTCGCGGGCGGCGGAGCGTCGGGTTCGAGGAGGCGAGTGTCCGACGGGCGTTCGCGGCGAGGTGGGCGGCGTCGCCGCCGGGTAGTGGCTCCGGGGGCGACGGGGACGGCGCGGCCGGCGGGGCGGCGGGGGGCGGTCAGACCTCGATGGCGGTTTCGAGTTCCTGTTCCGTGAGGAGCGACCCCACGGCGTCCTCGGCGGGGCCGGCCTCGGCGACGTTCTCCATCAGCACCGTCTCGCTGGGAAACAGGTGCTCGCCGAGGACGAGTCCGTGGTCGCGCGCGGTGGACCCGGTGACCGTGAGGTAGACGCCGAGACCGGTGTCGGCGATGGCGGCCTCCTCCTCGTCCGCGGCGTCGCCGGGGTGGACGAACCCCACGTCCTCGATGGCGCGGGTCCCGAGCACAGCCTCCACGAGTCGCTCGTAGCGCGGGGAGATACAGAGCGGTCCCTCGTAGTCGGTCACGAACTCGCGGTCGAGCGTCGCGCCCGGCGGGAGCGTCTCGGGCGTGGCCAGCAGGGTGTGGTAGACGGTGTCGCCGAGACCGGTCACCACCCGCACGTCCGTCTCCCGAGGGTCGATACGGGCGTTGATGTCGCCGAGGCTCCCGAGGCCGTCGGGCCGGAGGGAGACGACCTCCTCCAGAACGAGGTCGGCGCTGTCGAAGCCGAGACCGAACTCGTGGGTGCGGAGCGCCCGGAACGGCTCCTCGCGCCCGACGAGGTGGACCGCCACGTCGTCGGTCTCGACGGTGAGGCTGTCGAAGACGATGCGGCGGGGCATCCCCGGCCGGTCGTCGCGGAGCAGGGTGTACTCGGGGGCCGCGGGGTCCGAGAGGTCGGAGTAGTCGGCGAGTCGTTCGTAGATGTCCCGGTCGTCCTCGGTCTCGCCCTTGGTGACCGCCTTCTCGTAGCGCAGCGTCGAGACCACCTCGTCCGCGACGCCGTCCGCGCCAGTCGCGGCGGCGACGCGTTCGAGGACGGCCTCCAGCGGCCGACCCTTGCGGGGAACCGCGACGCGAACCGTCTCTGTCATTGTCGAGTGCACGGCCCCGCCGACTAAACAGATTGCGCTTCGCGCAGTTCGAGGCCCGTGCAGGCTGTTATCGATGGACGCGGGGGCACCACTCCCCCGGTCGGGACCGTAGCCGGCGGCGCGGGAACGCACACGTCTCCGTTCGACGAACGGCCGACGAGCGCCGTCCCCGTCGGCTCACTCCTCGCCGACGCCGCCGAACGCGCTTCCGAGGCGGTCGCGGAACTCCTCGAGTTCCTCGACGGTGTCGCGCAGGTCGGCCACGTCGCCCCGGACGCGCGAGACATCGCGGTCGAGGCCGTCCATCCGGTCCTCGACGTCCTCGCGAACCGAGGTCACGTCGCCGTCGAGCGACGCGATGTCCTCGCGCACCTCGCCGAGTTCGGCGTCGAGGCCGTCCACCCGGTCCTCGGCGTCGGCCACGTCGGCGGTCACGCCGTCGATGCGGTCGGCGTTCGACGCCGCGTGGTCGGCCGCGTCGTCGGCCCGTTCGCTGGCGTCCTCGGCCCGGTCCGCCGCCGCGTCGACCCGGCCCGCCACCGCGTCCACGTCGTCGGAGAGCGACGACACCTCGTTCTCGACGCCGTCCTGCGCGTCCTCGACGCTCGACACCCGGCCGTGGAGGGCGTCGAGTTCCGACCGGACCTCGTCGAGTTCGCTGTTCATGTCGGCGATGAGTTCGGAGCCCGTGCCGTTGTCGTCGATGAACTCCTCCATCGCGTCGCTGTACGCCGCGAGGTCCTCGACCTTCGACTGGAGGCGACGGATGCGGACGTCCGCGCTGTTCGACGTGGCGTCCGACCCGGCGTCGGCGTCGGACGCGGACTGAGGCTCGGATTCGGACTCCGCGCCCTCGGGGAGCAACGCCTCGCGGAGACGTTCGAGGTCCGCGGGGTTCACCTTGCCCGCGTTCACCTCCGCGGCCAAGGCGGCCGCGACCGACTCGTGGGCGGCGTCGGCGTCGGCAGTCGCGCCCGCCTCGCTCACGCCGACGGCCGCCTCCGCGTCGTCCGTGTCAGCGGCCGCCGGGGGCGACGAGGCCTCGGCGTGTTCCGCCGCCGTCCCGGCCGGCGACTCGGCCGCGGGCGCGTCCGCGCTCTCGTCCCCGTCCGTATCCTCGTCGTCGGCCGCAGAAACCGCCGCCACCGCCGCGGCGTCGGATACCTCCTCCGCGTCTACGTCCGGGTCCGCGTCTGCGTCCGTCTCCCGCCGGGTCACGGCCGGACGCAGGTCGTCGTCCATCGTCCGCGGCGCGGGCGAGGGGTCGTCCTCGCTCTCGACGGCCGACACCGCGCCGACGGCCGACCCACCGGCGGCGCCGTCGCCGTCGCCGTCGTCGGCGACGGCCTCTGCGGCCTCCGCGGCCTCGGCCACCACCGCGGCGTCCGCACCGGCGCCCGCGTCCGCGTCGGCGTCCGTGTCGACGTCGTCGGCGGCCGTCTCGTCCTCGCCGAGGCCCGGGAGCGAGTCGCGTTCGCCCGACAGCACCTCGCGCACCACGTTGTCCTCGGAGCCGATGATGTCGTCGATGTTCTCGGATTCGAGGCTCTCTGCGTCGGGGAGCGACCGCTCGGTCAGTTCGGGTTCGGTCACGAACTCGGCCGGGTCGTCGTCGTCGTCGAGGCGGACGCCGTACACCGTGACGAGTTCCTCCCCGGGGTCCAGCGTGCGCGAGAACTCGACGCGGTGGTCCTTGTACGCGGTCCAGTTGTCGCTCTCGAAGTCGGGGTGAAAGCCCACCGACTCCATGGGGAACGACTCGGGTATCTCGTCCACCAGTCGGACGTGAGTGGGTTCGTCGGCCTCGGAGACGAGGCGGAACCGGACGGCCGGGACCGGAAACTCGTCGGCTTCGAAGGATTTCTCGACCGTCACCCCGTCCTCGGAGACGGAGAGCGTGGCGTCGACGTCGTACTCGTTACTCATGCGCGTGAAATACCCAAGGACAAATATAAATCATCCGCTGAAATATCACTTCTGAGACCATCCGGGGTCGAGGCGCCGCGGTTCCGTCGGGCCTCGCGCGCCCCGTCCGGTCCGTTTCGCCCCCGCTTACAGGTCGACCCGGTCGCCTATCTCGACGAGTTCGAGGCGTTCGGGGCTCTCGAAGGTCCGAGCGTGGTGGTAGAGCGCCGTGGGGTCGGCGGTCATGCCCTTCCACATGTCCCAGTGACTCGGCAGGAGGCGGTCGATGCCCAGGTCGGACGCGGCCTTGATTATCTGGTTCTCGTCGGAGTACCACTTGGTGCGGACGGGTTCGCCCGTCTGCTTGTCGGGCACGTTGCCGATAGAGCCGAACGCGAGCACCCCGAGGTCGATGTCGTACTCCTCGCCGAGGTCCGAGAACGACGAGTCGGGCTTGGTGTCGCCGCCGTGGAAGAACGTGCCTGAGGCGTGCTCGAACACGTAGCTCACGGGGTGGGTGGCGTCGGGGTCGTGGGCCGTCTCGACGTGGAGGGTGAACTCGCCCACCTCGCGCACGTCGCCCTCCTCGACGGTCACCAACTGGTCGTCGGTGACGTCCCAGTTCTCGGTCCACTCCTCGTCCTCGCGCGCGACGGCGACGGAGTCGTCGGGCGCTAGCAACTCCGCCCCGGTGTTCGCGAGGATGGGCGCCTGACTCGGGCCGTGGACGTGGTCGACGTGTTCGTGGGTGGCCAGCACCGCCTCGGCCTCGGTCACGTCCTCGGGGTCGAACGGGACGGGGACCATCCGGACGGTGCGCGGCGGGTCGCCCGTCCCGAGGTACGGGTCGATGAACACCGTCGTGCCGCCGGACCCCTTGAGCACGAACCCGTTGCAGCCGAGATACCACACCGCCACCGTGTCGGGGTCGGCCTGTTCTATCTCGCGGACGAGCCAGTCTCCCCAGTCGCTTGCGACCATGTACCGAGTTGCGCGCGCACCCCGTCTAAGCGTTGTGGACGCCGCCGGAGACGACGAGTCGGGCAATGTCGGGAGGTGCAGCGATAAAGCTTTTACGGAATCCCGTCCAACTCGCCTAGTTACGTATGGGTCAAAAGACCATCCACACGACGCGACCGACGGCGACGTTCCACGACATGGTACGTACGATGCGGTCGCTCCGAACGGCGAGCGGTTTCGAGTTGGCGGCCCGAGAGGTCGAGTGACGCACGGACGTGGCGGGGTCGGCCCGTTTTTTTAACAGTTCCACCCCCGTCAGAGGCGTACATGTCGACCGAGCAGTTCAGCGTGGGGGGCGACGTGGCGCTTGTGACCGGCGGGTCGCGGGGCATCGGGCGGGCCGTCGCCGAACGGTTCGCGGCCGACGGGGTGGACGTGGCGCTCTGTTCCCGCGAGGCGAACGAGGCGCGCGGCGTAGCCGACCAGATAGCCGACGACGCCGACACCGACGCCGACGTGGTGGGCGTCGAGTGCGACGTGCGCGACCCGGAGGCGGCGGAGTCGCTGGTCGACGCCGCCGTCTCCGAGTTCGGGGGCGTGGACGTCCTCGTGAACAACGCGGCCACGACGTTCACCTCGTCGTTCGAGGACATCGACCCGCCGGGGTGGGAGTCGGTGCTCGACACCACGCTCACGGGGACGTACAACTGCTCGCGGGCCGCGGCCGGCGCCCTCCGCGACGGCGGGGGGTACGTCGTGAACGTCGCCAGCGTCGCCGGCCTCGACGGGTCGCCCTACATGAGCCACTACGGCGCGGCCAAGGCCGGCGTCGTCAACCTCACTCGCACGCTGGCCTACGAGTGGGCGGAGTACGACGTGCGCGTCAACTGCGTCGCGCCCGGCTACGTCGCCACCGACGCGGTGGAGGAGAACCTCGGCATCTCGGCCGACGACGTCGACCGGGACGAGGTGAGCCGACAGACCGGTCTGCCCGAGGAGGTGGCCGATCTCGTGCAGTTCCTCACCAGTCCGGCGTCGTCGTACGTCGTCGGCGAGACGCTCCGCGCCCGGGGTCGCCCCGACCTGAAGCGCCGTCCCGACCGGTAGGCGGGCACCGGGCGACGGGCGCCGGGTTTTCCTCCCCGCGGCGCGTGGCCGCCGGTAGAGCATGCGCGTGAGCGTCATCGGCGGCGGGAGCGTCCCGGCGGAGACGGCCGACCTCGCGGCGGACGTGGGCCGCGAACTCGCCCGGCGCGGCCACGTCGTGGTCTGCGGCGGCCTCGGCGGCGTGATGGCGGCGGCGTGTCGCGGCGCGAAGGCGGCCGGCGGCGAGACCATCGGGATACTGCCGGGCGAGGACCGCGACGCCGCGAACCCGCACGTGGACGTGGCCGTCGCCACCGGCATGGGCCACGCCCGGAACGCCCTCGTCGTGTTGAACGGCGACGCCGTCGTGGCCGTCGCCGGGTCGGCGGGCACCCTCTCGGAGATAGGGTTCGCGGCGGTGTACGACCGCCCCGCGGCGGGCCTCGCCACCCACGACGCCCCCGACGTCGAACCCGTCGACACGCCGGCCGAGGCCGTCGAGTACGTCGAACGGGAGGCGGAGCGGTCCGAATGACCGAGAGCGGCCGCTCCTACCCGCGGTAGTTCCGGTAGAGCCGAACCGACACCGCGCCGGTGCCGAACAGACCCACGACGAAGTTGGCGATGCCGCCGACGACGGGGATGACCGCGAACGCGGCCGACAGGAGAGCGCCGACCAGCAGGCCGGTCCAGAGCGTGGCGTCGGAGACGCTGTCGAGGAGGAGGTAGCCGACCGCGATAGTGCTCATGAGAGACGTCACGCCGAGGTACAGGCCGAAGACGATGGCCCCCGGGACGGCGACGACGAGGCCGACGATGGTTATCGCGAGGGCGATTAGCGCCACGAACCCGCCCACGATAGCCAGGAGTCCGTAGAGGGCCATCTCGCCCGGACTGTCCCGAATGTCGTCCACGATGGTCCGGAGGTAGTCGGGCGCGACGGCGACGACGATGCCGCCGAGGACGAGGTTGACGACGAGACCGATGGCGAACGAGACGCCGAGGCCGAAACCGTACTGCGGCACGTCGGCCTGCGGCACCTGCGCCGCGGCGGGGCCGACGACCGCCGCGGGAGCGACGAACGCGAGGAGGGCGAGCGATGCGAGTCGGAGGGGAGTTCGGGAACCCATACGCGAGTAGTATCGAATCGTTCACATAATCGTTCTGGTCGGACGAGACGACGCCCGCGGCCGCCGGCCGACGGCGACCCCGCCGCGGACTCACCCCCTGCGGCTCTCGTAGAGGCGCTTCGACGCCGCGCCGACGCCGAACAGCCACAGGACGGCGTTGAGGGCGGGACCGACGAGCGGTATCGAGTAGAGGAGGGCGGTGAGTAGCGCGCCGGTCAGGAGGCCGAGCCACAGCGACGGGTCGGCGACGCGGGCGACGAGGAGGTATCCCACCGCGGCCTTGCCCGCGGCCCCGGCGGCGAGGACGTAGACGATGAAGGTGGGCACGGCGGGGATAGCGACGAGGAGGCCCACGACGGTGAGCGCCGCGAGGGCGATGGCGAGGGGGCCGGCGACGAACGCGAGGACGCCCCACCCGAGGGCGGCGCCCGGCGCGTCCGCGACGCGGCGGACCACGTCGCGGACCCCGTCCGGGAAGACGAGGATGGCGGCGGCCCCGAACACGAGCGTCGCCACCACGTCGACCTTGGCGAACGGGAACCGAGGGACGGCGGCGGGGCTCGCGCCCTGTGCGGCGGCGACGTCGGCGACGGAGAGAGAGACGACGAGAGCGAGGGCGGCGACGGCGACGGGGCGACGGCGGACCATACGGACTGGAGTCCCAACCGGCCCAAATGGGTTGCGGTCGTCGGAGACGCGGGCCGGCGTCGGAGGCGCGTCAGGGCGCCGCGTCCCGCCTCACCACGTGCCGTGGAACGTGTCGAACGAGAGGTCTTCGAGCGACTTGTTGCCCACGGCGATCTCGTACTCGCCGGGGGTGAGCATGGGCTTGTGGAACTGGGGGCCGTCGTCGGTGGTGATGCGCGGGCACCCGGTGTTGACGAACGCGTCGAAGTCGAAGTTGCGGAGGCGGTCCGGCGTCACCTCGTCCATCGTGATGAGGTAGGCGTCGTCGTTGTCGTCGAGAATCTCCTGTGCCTGCTCCCACCGGCCCTGTCCGATTTTGGTGCAGAAGATGACGCCCCACCGCTCGGCGTCCATGGCCTTGTGGACCGTGGCGTAGCGCTGTTTCATGAACTTCTCTGCGTCGGCCACCTTCACCACGTTGTTCACGGGGTCGCCGATGACTACGTGCTTGTCCCGGTGTTCCATCGCCAGCCCCATCGGGTGGAACTTGCCGCCCCCGACGTACAGAATCTGGTCGGCGTCCACCTCGGCGGAGGCGTAGTTACAGCCGAGCACCTGCCCCTCGTGGGTGAGTCGGTCGTCGCCCCGGCGGACGTGCACCTCGTAGCCGCGGTCCTCCAGCCACTCCGACATCTCGTCGAAGCGGTTCATGTGCTGGGCGGTCGTGACGAGGCCCACGTCCGGGTCGTCGTCGGGGTCGGCGAGTTCGTCGACGGCGTCCTCCATGATGGGGAAGGGGTCCACGTTCGAGAACAGGGGGACGTAGAGTATCTTGTCGGACTCCTTCATGGGGGAGTGGCCGAAGTGGACGAACACGTCCGTCCGGCGCATCAGGTAGGTGTCGAGGTCGCACGCGCCGTAGCACGGCTGTCCCGACAGCATGAACGTCACCTCGTCGCCCACGAGTTCGCGCAGGTCGTCGGCGACGGCCGACCCGCGGCGCTTCAGCCCCTCGGGGAACTGGAGGCCCACCTTCGTCGCGTCTCGCTCTTCTATCTCCTCGACGATGCGGTCGAGTTCGTAGTCCCACTCTCGGTCGTGTTTGAGGGACATCCCCGTCTTCCGGAGGTCGCCCTCGGAGTAACGCTCGGACTCCTGACTCATTGAGGTCACGTAACGGGTCAGGAGGTATAACCTCGGCGTTTCGCCGGGTAAATCCGCCGCGGACCCGCCCTCGCCGGGCGAGAAACTGTCGGGAGAACGGTCCGCAACGGGTTATGCGGCCCATAGTTACGCGCCCCCGGTCCCTGTATCGGGTGATGACCGACCTGCCGCTGGCGTACGTCCACCGTGCGCCCGACTCCGAGACGACCCCCGGCGGGCCGTCGCCCGCGGCGTTCCTGCTCCACGACCGGGCCGGCGACGAGACGGACCTCCTGCCGGTGGCGGACGTGCTCCCGGAGCGGTACCACGCGGTCGGCCTCCGCGCGCCGGGGCGGGCGGTCGACGGCAACGCGTGGTACGGTCTCGACCTCACCGCCGGCCGGGAGTACGAGACCCAACCCGTCCCCGAGGACTTGGAACGGAGCCTCGAACGCGCGGGCGACGCCGTCGACGAGGCGACCCGGACGTTCGGCTTCGACCGCGGGCGGGTCGGCCTCGTCGGCCTCGGACAGGGGGCCGTGACGGCGCTCGCCCTCCTCGTCGAACGCCCGGAGGCGTTCGCGTGGGCCTGCGCGCTCCACGGCTACCTCCCGCAGACGCACGCCGACCGCACGCCGCCGGAACCGGGGCTCGACGGCACGCCCGTGTTCGTGGCTGCGGGGTCGGCCGACGAGGCGGTCCGGCCGTCGCGGGTCGAACGCGCGGCGGACCGCCTCGCCGAACTCGGCGCGGACGTGACGTTCTCCACCTACGGCGCCGGCCATCGCCCCGCGCCGGCCGAGATTCACGACGCCGCGGCGTTCGCCACCGACCACGAGTGACGAGGTGAGGCGAGGCGGCGGACGCTTTCGGGGGCTTCGGCAGGTTGAAGCGCGTGGGGACCCAAGCGCGGCCGTATGAGCACGCAGGCAGTCGACCTCGAAGCGATGGGTCGCGAACTCGGCGAGGCCATCGCCGAGTCGCCCGAGTATCAGGCGTTCGAGGAGGCCCAGCGGGCGGTGGAGAACGACGACGAGGCCCAGGAGAAGATATCCGAGTTCGAACAGCTCCGGCAGGACTTCGTGGTCGCGCGCCAGACCGGCAGCGCCACCGAGGAGGACGTAGAGAAGGTCCAGCGCGCACAGCAGGAACTTCACTCGCTCCCGGTGATGAAGGAGTACCTCGAAGCGCAGGAGGCGATGCAGGAACGCCTCGAAGAGCTGAACGAGGCCATCTCGGAGCCGCTGTCGGTCGACTTCGGCGGCGAGGCCGGCGGTTGCTGTCACGACTGACTCGCCCGCGCTCTTTCTCTCTACCACCGTTCACGGCGCGAGGCGCGACCCGCACGCGGGGAACGCGCTCGAACCGGCGTCACTTCTCCGAGTAGGACGCCACCTCGACGCTCCCGTCGGCCGCGACGGCGAGTTCGTAGCGGCTCGCAGTTCCCACGTAGCCCTCCCACCCCGGGCCGGCGGGGGCGACAGCGCCGTCGGCGGTCGCCGCGGTCGTCGTCGGCCCCTCGACGGTGACGGTAATCCACCCTCTCGGGTCGAACTCCGTGACCTCGACCGTCTCGCCGGCGTCGAGAGCGTACGTCTCCGCGGCGAGGGGCGTCTCCTTCGACTCCGATTCGTACATCTCGACGGAGACCGTCACCGCGGCGGACGCGCGGAGGAGGAGGCGCTCGTCGGGCGGGAAACTGGTGAGATACCGCCGGGTCGTCTCGGACGCCGTTCGCGTCTCAGTCGCGGATGACTCCGCCGTCGCCGCGGGAGCGGTCGTCTCGTCGACCGTCGTCCGCGCGCCGGGGTCGACGTGTTCGTCGCCGAGACACCCGGCGACAGACGCGAGGGCGAGGCCGCCGACGGCGCGGAGAACGCGCCGTCTGCTTCGGGAGGGGACCATACCTCGCGTCGAGAGGGCGGCGGTAAGTGCTTTCCCCCGAGCGACGGACGCGCTGGCGGCCCGACGTTTATGTACCGGAGCGGGGCCAGACGGCCCATGTTGGCGATAGCGGGCGGGAAGGGTGGTGCCGGGAAGACGACCACGACGCTCGGCCTCGCGGCCGCGATGGACGGGCCGACGCTGGCGGTGGACGCTGACGTGGACATGCCGGACCTCCACGCGATGGCGGGCGTCGACCGGACGCCGACGCTGGCGGCGGTCGCGGCGGACGACGGGGGGACGCGGGCGGCGCAGCCCCACCCCGACCACCCCGACGTGGCGGTGGTACCCGCTTTGCGGAACAGCGAAGGCGGGGACGGGCGGGGCGTAGGCAGGCGGAACGCGGGCGGGCGGAACGCGGACACGGGCGACGCCGGGGGGACGGACGTCGCGCATGCGCTCTCCCGCCTCGACGCCGACGCGGAGGCGGACGCGACGGTGCTGGTCGACTGCCCGGCGGGCGCGAGTCGGGACGCCGTCGCGCCGCTCCGGGCGGCGTCGGGCGTCCTCCTCGTGTCGACGCTGTGCGCCCCGGCGCTCCGCGACGCGGCCAAGACGGCGGCGATGGCCCGCGAACTCGGCACGCCCGTCGTCGGCGCGGCGCTGACACGGGCGCGCGTGCGACCGGACGCCGTCGCGGACCTGCTCGACTGCCCCGTCCTCGTCGCGGTGCCCGACGCCGCGCCGCCGGTGCTCGACCGGCGCGCCGTGCGCGCGGCGTACGACCGCCTCGCGGGACACCTGTTCGAGGGAAAACTATTACGTCCCTGACCCGTATACGGTGGTATGGCGAACAGGCTCCCGACCGGTATCACCGTCCTCGACCGACAGATAGACGGCGGTATCCCGGCCGGGAGCATCGTGTTGCTCACGGCGACGCCGGCGAGCCAGTCGGAACTCCTGCTGTACGAACTCACGGCGGTGCGGCCGACGCTCTATCTCACCACCGTCCGGTCCGACCAGGCGGTCAAGGACGCCCTCGCCCGGTCGACGAGTCGTGTCGGCGACCCCACGGTGCGCGACGTGGGCGGGGACGCCGCCCTCGACCACGCCAACCGCCTGATACGCGACCTGCCGGAGGAGTCGAACCTCGTGGTCGACGTGGTGGACGTACTGGAAGGCGCGAACCCCACCCGCTACCGCGAGTTCCTGAACCAGGTACAGAACCACATGATAAACACGGGGAGCCTCACGGTGCTCCACGGCCTCAAGGGCGAGTCGGTGCCCGACAACCGCAGTTTCACCACGCACATGGCCGACGTGGTGTTCGACCTCCGGACGGAGGTGCAGGGGTCGGAGATAGTCAACCGCCTCGCCGTCCCCAAGTTCCGCGGCGGGCGCGCGCTGGAGGAGACCATCAAACTCCGCCTCGCCGACACCGTCAGCATCGACACCAGCCGCGACATCGCGTGAGGACGGCGGAAGGAGTGCGAGAACACAGAGTCGCGGACCCCGCACGCGCTCTCTCTCAGGCGGCCACGACGGCGTAGTACGTGAGCAGAGCGAGGGTGACCGCGACGGTGAGCAGCGACCAGTTGCGGGGCGAATCGAGCGCCGGCGGCAGGTCGGCCCGCCGCGTGAACAGGTACGCGAAGTAGGGAGCGAGCGGCACCATCCGCACGACGGCGCTCGCGTCGACGCCGAGGCCGTACGCCGTGACGAGCGTGAACGCGACCGTGCATCCGGCGGCGACGGCCGCCACCAGAACGTCGTCGGAGCCGTCCATGCGCGTCGCTGAGAGGGAGCGTCGTAAAGAAAACGGTGGTTCGCGGTCCGACTCGGCCCGGCCTGCGGTCCGAGCGGGCGGGGGGTCCGCTTACTCCTCGCCGAGGTCGGCGTCTTCGAGGTCGACGTCCTCGCCCTCTTCGAGTTCCTCGACGAGTTCGTCGGCGTCGAGGTCGACGTCCTCCATGGCCTCCTCGATGTCTTCGGCACCGGCGCCGCCGCCCATGCCGCCCATCATGCCGCCCATACCGCCCATCATGCCGCCCATCCCGTCGATGGTCTCCTGCACGATGACGCGGTCGACGTCGAGTCGCTGCATGATGTCCTGCGCTATCTGCTGCTTCGAGAAGAGCCACTGCTGGTTCATCGTCATCTGCGGCGTGGCCTCGATGTACAGCGTCTCCTTCTCGACCGTCTCGGTGACGGTCTCGTACTCGGGTTCGGCGTCCTCGTCGTCGTCGTCGGACTCGACCTCCTGCTGGGTCTCCTCCTCGACCTCGTCGGTCTCTATCCAGACCTCGGGCGCCTGCTGGAGGTACATCCCGAGCAGACCCTGCGCCTGCTCCTCGCGGTCGTCGACCACGTCGACTATCTCGTACTCGTACTCGAGGTCCTCGCCCGCGAGGGGGTGGTTGAAGTCGACGCGCGCGCGGCCGCCGATGATGGTCTCGACGTGGCCCTGCTGACCGTCGACGTTGACGTGCGCGCCGGGGTAGCGGTCGTCCTCGTCTATCTTCTCGGCGCTCACGGTGCGGACCTCGTCGGGGTCGAACTCGCCGAACGCCTCCGAGGCGGGGACGGTGACCGTGCCCGTGTCGCCGGCCTCCTTGCCGACGAGTTCGTCGTCGACGCTCTCGAACACGTGGCCCGCACCCACGACGACGACGCGCGGCGAGAAGTCGTAGTCCTCGTCGTCGATGCCGGCCTCCTCGGCCACGTCCTCGTGGGTAGTGTCGACGACGGTCCCCTCCTCGACCGTCCGGACGGTGTAGTCGAGGCGGACGAAGTCGTCCTGCTGGATTCCGGACTCGGACTCCGTCTCCGTCTCGGTCTCTGCCTCTGTCTCGGCGTTCTCGGCGTCGGCGTCGGCGTCGGCGGGGTCCGACTCTGCAGCCGACTCCGCGCCTTGTTCGTCACTCATACAGGGAACGTCTCCCGTGCTACCCTTAAGAATCACGTTTCCACCCGCGCCGGGCGCGCACCGCATCGCGCCGGCGGAACGCCGCCCAGAGCGCCCGAGCGCCGGAACACCGGGACGAACGGGTGTCGACGCCGCCCCGGCACGAAACGAGACCCGGGTCCGGTTCCGCGTCTGAGACGCGCGCGAGAGTGGGAGGTGCGTTCGGAGGGTGCGTCTCGGTCGTCGGCGGGCGTCTCGACCACCCGGAGAGTCACCCTTTTCCCGCCGCCGGGTCACCCCCGACCATGTACGAGGTGGAAGTGAAGGTCCGTGCGGACCACGACGCCGTGCGCGAACGCCTCGAGGAGGCGGGGGCCGAACGAGTCGAACGCGTCAGACAGACCGACACCTACTACGACGCGCCCCACCGCGACTTCGCGGAGACGGACGAGGCCCTCCGCCTGCGGCGCGAGGCGGCCGAAGGCGAGGACGAGGCGGCGACGCGCGTGACCTACAAGGGGCCGCTGGTCGAAGCGGAGTCCAAGACGCGCGAGGAGTTCGAGACGGGCGTCGGCGACGGCGAGACGGCCCACGAGGTGCTGTCGCGTCTCGGGTTCGCGCCCGCGGCCACGGTCGAGAAAGAGCGAGAGCGGTACGCCCTCGACGGCTACGTCGTCACCCTCGACGCCGTGGAGGGCCTCGGCGAGTTCGTGGAGGTGGAGCGCGAGGTGCCCGAGTCGGCGGTGGAGTCGGCCCGCGAGGGCGCGTTCGAGGTGCTCCGGTCGCTCGGACTCGACCCCGAGGACGGCATCCGCACGTCGTACCTCGGGATGCTCCTCTCCGAGTCGGGGTGAGCGGCGCGCAGACGCGACAATCGCGGCGCCGCTATGCGCTCCGGTAATCTATCGGCGCACAGAACTTTCCGCAAGTTATAGCACCGCTGACCACCAAGGGCCGTCGATGACCGAGCGGAACATTCAGATAGAGACGGCCGACAGACAAGCCGTCGAGGACCAGCGGGTGGAGATCGTGGAGCGAAAGGGGATCGGCCACCCCGACTCCATCTGCGACGGTATCGCCGAGAGCGTCTCGCGCGGCCTGTCGAACCTCTACCTCGACCGAGTGGGGAAGGTGCTCCACTACAACACCGACGAGACCCAGTTGGTCGCGGGGTCGGCCGCGCCCGCGTTCGGCGGCGGCGAGATGGTCGAACCCATCTACGTTCTCATCGTGGGCCGAGCCACGAAGGAGTACGAGGGGGAGCGTCTCCCCGTCGACAGCGTGGCCCTCGAATCCGCGCGGGAGTACCTCGCCGAGAACATCCCCGAACTGGAGTTCGGCACCGACGTGGTGGTGGACGTGCGCCTCGGCGAGGGGAGCGGCGACCTCCAGACCGTCTTCGGCGAGGAGGGCGAGAAGGTGCCGATGGCGAACGACACGAGTTTCGGCGTCGGCCACGCGCCCATGACCGAGACGGAGCGCATCGTGCTCGACGCGGAGTCGGGCCTCAACGGCGAGTACGCCGCCGACCACCCCGAACTCGGCCCCGACGTGAAGATAATGGGCAAGCGCGAGGGCGACCGCATCGACCTCACGGTGGCGGCGGCGATGGTCGACGCCTACGTCGCGGACATGGACGAGTACCGGGACGCGGTGGCGAGCGTCCGCGACTACGTGACCGACCTCGCGCGCGACCGGACCGACCGCGAGGTGAACGTCGAGGTCAACACCGCCGACGACTACGACGAGGGCGCCATCTACCTCACCACGACCGGCACCAGCGCCGAACAGGGCGACGACGGCTCCGTGGGCCGGGGCAACCGCTCGAACGGCCTCATCACGCCGAACCGGCCGATGAGCATGGAGGCCACCTCCGGCAAGAACCCCGTCAACCACATCGGCAAGATATACAACCTGCTCTCGACGCGCATCGCCGAGACGGTGGTCGACGAGGTGGACGGCATCCGCGACCTGCGCATCCGCCTCCTCTCGCAGATAGGCCGCCCCATCGACCGCCCCCACGTCGCCGACGCCTCCGTCGTGACGGCGGAGGGCGTCTCCGTGGGCGACATCGACGACGAGGTGCGCGACATCGTCGACCGCGAACTCGCCGACGTGACCGACGTGACCCGCGCGGCCATCGACGGCGAACTCCGGACGTTCTAGGCCCGCCCGGCCGCCTCGCTCCCGATCTCACCGTCCCGGCGCGAAGCGACAGTGATACCGCCCCCCGGGGCGTAGCCTCCGACAGCAGTGTCCGAACGCGTGGACCGACCCGAGGACGCCGTACTCGTCGGCTACGGCGAGATAGGCGTCAAGAGCAGGCAGGTCAGAGTCAAGATGGAGCGCCGCCTGACGGGGAACGTGCAGGCGGTGCTCGACCACCGGGCCATCCCGGCGACCGTCGAGCGACAGTGGTCGCGGGTGGTGATACGCGCCGCCGCCGCGGTCGGCGACGACGGCCGCGTCGAGGCGGCCGACGCGGACGCGTTCGACCCGCACGAGGCCGCCGCCGCCGCCGCGGAGGTACCCGGCGTCGTGTGGGCCCGCCCCGTCGTGGCGTGCGCCCCGGAACTCGACGCCGTCCTCGACGCCCTCGACGCCCTCGCGGCCCGCCACGAGGCGGGCGCGACGTTCGCGGTGGACGCCACCCGCGCGGGGGACGACGACGCCCACGACTTCTCCAGTCGGGACGTCCTCGTGGAGGGCGGGGCCGTCGTGGGCGAGCGAACCGGCGCGGACGTGGACTTGGACGACCCCGACCGCACCTACCGGGTCGAGGTGCGCGAGGACGAGGCGTTCGTCTCCGTCGACGCCTTCGAGGGGGCGCGCGGCCTCCCCCTCGGCACGCAGGGGAGCGCCGTCGCCCTCGTCTCCGGCGGCATCGACTCGCCCGTGGCGGCGTGGGAGACGATGCGCCGCGGGTGTCGCGTCGTCCCGGTGTACGTCGACCTCGGGGCGTACGGCGGCCCCGACCACCGCGCGCGGGCGGTCGAGACGGTGCGCGCACTCGCCCGGCGCGCGCCTAACTTCGACCTCTCGCTCAGAATCGTGCCGGCTGGCGACCTCGTGGAGACGCTGATGGACGAGGTGGGCAAACACCGGATGCTCTCGCTCCGCCGGGCGATGCTCCGCGTCGGCGAGGCGGTGGCCGAGGACGTCGGCGCCCACTCGGTCGTCACGGGAGAGTCGATGGGTCAGAAGTCGAGTCAGACCGGGGCGAACCTCGCGGCCACCGACGCCGCGGTCGACCTGCCCGTCCACCGACCGCTCCTGACGCGCGACAAGAGCGACATCATGGCGATGGCGCGCGAACTCGGCACGTACAGCGATTCCACCATCCCCGTGGGGTGCGAGCGGGTCGCCCCCTCCCACCCCGAGACGTACGCCGACCGGGCGGCGGTCGAGGCCGACGAACCCGACGACCTGTTCGCGCGCGCGGCGGCCGCGGCCGCCGACGCCGAGGTGGTCGACGTGCTGGAGTAGCGATTCGAGCGATTCGCAACCCCTATACCCCCGTACGCGCTAGTTTCGGGCGTGACGCGGGTCTGTCTTGTCGGCGCGCCCGACGTGAACGTGCAGTACGAACTCCTCTCGCGGGAGACGGCCCGCGAGGCGCTCTCCACCTACGAACTGCGCCAGCCGTTCGACAACTCGATGGCGATGGACACCGTGAGCCTCGGGGCCGCGGTGTCGCTCATGAACGACCTCGACTGGTATCTCACGCGGTTCGTCGACCTCGCACTCGTCCTCGAACCCAGCGTCAGCGACGAGGAGTGGCTCTCGCGCGGCCTCGCGGCGCAGGTGCGCGACGGCGAGGTGCCGCCGGCGGAGACCCGCGACCTCGTGGCGGTGTACGGCGTCGAGGACGGTCGCCTCGTCGAACCCATGTACGTCACGCCCGTCGACGGGGAACTGCCGGCGTACGACCTCCGCGACGTGGAGGAGACGGTGGTGGTGCGGGTGGCGCGAGGCGAGTTCGAGGCGGCGTAGGCGCTCCGGCGGAGACGACTACGGTTACGGCTACGGACTGCCGTCGCCGGTGGCGGGCGGACTGTCCTCCTCGGTGTCGAACATGCCCGTCGACATGTAGCGCTCGCCGCTGTCCCAGAACACGGTGACCACGAGCGGGTTCTCCGCGCCGTCGTCGCGGAGGCGTTCGGCCACCCGCTTGGCCGCGAGGTTGGACGCGCCGCTCGACTGTCCCACGAAGATGGCCTCCTCCGTGGCGAGGCGGCGGCACTCGGCCTCGGCCGCGTCGATGGAGACGGTCTCCACGTCGTCGAGCAGGTCCCGGTCGAGGTTGGGGCTCACGAACCCGGGTCCCATCCCCTGGAAGTCGTCGCTGCCGGACTCGCCGGTCGACAGGACGGCGTTCTCCTCGGGTTCGACGGCGACGACCTCCATCTCGGGGAACGCCTCGCGGAGGCGGTTGCCGGTGCCGGAGATGGTGCCGCCCGTTCCGACGCCCGCGACGAGGGCGTCGACGGTCCGGTCGCCCACCTGCTCCAGGATCTCCGGCCCGGTGGTCTCGTAGTGGGCGCGGGGGTTGGCCGGGTTCTCGAACTGCCGGAGTTGGACCATCCCCTCCTCCTCCTCCAACCGGTCGGCCTCGTCTTTGGCCGCGTCCATCTCGCCGGAGACGAGGCGGATGTCCGCGCCGTACGCGCGCATCACCTCGCGTCGCTCGGGCGACTTGGACTCTGGTATCACCACGGTGAGGTCGTACCCCTTCGCGGCGGCGGCGACGGCGAGACCGATGCCGGTGTTGCCGCTCGTGGGTTCCACGAGGTGGTCGCCCGGGGAGAGCGTGCCGTCCTCCTCGGCCGCCTCGACCATGAACTTCGCCGGGCGGTCCTTTGCCGACCCGCCGGGGTTCTTCGACTCTATCTTGGCCGCGACGGTGGTTCCCTCGGGGGAGTCGACGCGAACCAGCGGCGACCCGATAGTGTCGAGTACGCTGTCGTTCATCCGTGGAGCGTAGGGGAACGAGGCTTAAACGAATGGCGGAGTTGCCAACGCTCGCCCCCTTCTCGGACGGAGCCCCGGCGGCGACGGCGACGGCGAGAACTGCCGAGGCGAAACAGCGTTAAACCGGTGCGCCCAACGGAGACACATGACCGACCGACTCGACTCGATGGAACCCAACCCCGTGTGGAACGCCGACGCGAACGCCGACGTGGTAGACGCCCTCGGAACCGAGGGCCTGACGTTCAAGGTGTGGGGCGGCGACTGGTGCGGCGACTGCCGGGGCCAACTCCCCGACTTCGCGGCCGCCCTCGACGCCGCGGGCGTGCCCGAGGACCGCATCGAGCACTACCCCGTCGACGAGGACAAGCGGGGGGAGGGCGTCGAGGAGTACGACGTCGAGTACATCCCCACCGTCGTGGTCGAACGCGACGGCGAGGAGGTGGCGCGGTTCGTGGAGGAAGAACCCGTCAGCACCGCCCGGTACCTCGCGGACGAACTCCGCGAAGCCAAGGTCGTCGGGTAGCGCACCGTCGCCAGCGGACGCGACGCGCCCCGAGGCGGCGAACGCCGGACTCAGCCGTCGTCGGGCAGGTCGAGGCCGTCGTCCCCGAGGGCGTCGGCGTCGAGCGACTCTCTCTCTTCGGCCGCGAACCAGTCGAGCGCCGCCTCGATATCGTGCTGAGGCGGCGAGCAGGTGAACGACTCGCAGGCGTACACCGTGGGGCGGCCGTCGCGCGCCTCCCGCCCCGCCCACACCGGCGGGGCCTCGTCGAGACCGAGGGCGTCGAGCCACGGGTCGAGTTCCGCCTCCGCGGACGGCCGCCGGGTCACGACGGCGCCGGGGAGGTAGCGCTCGGCCAGCGTCGCGCGCCACTCGTCGGGCGTCTCCTCGGCGGCGAGGGTGAGTTCGAGCGACCCGGTGTCGCGTTCGGCGGCCGCGAGCGCCAGCGAGACGTGTTCGAGCGGGCTTCCGCGGACCGCGTCGGCGTGAGTCGACAGTACCCGGTCGACCACGTCGTCGAAGCCGGCGTCGGGCGCGAACCGCCCGAGGTCGGCGAGGAGCGACGTCGCCACGCCCAGACTCGACGGCGTGGACTGGTCCCGAAGTTCCTGCGGCCGGGTGACCAGCGACTCGCCGCTCGCCGGCGTGTAGTAGAGCGTCCCCTGCTCGGCGTCCCAGAACTCCTCTTTCGTCGCCCGCCCGAGTTCGAGCGCGAACCGCAGGTGTTCGAAGTCGCCCGTGACCTGGTAGAGGTCGAACGCGCCCCGCCCGAGGAAGGCGTAGTCGTCGAGGTAGCCCGTTCCCTTCACGTCCTCGTCTTTGTACCGCCGCGCCAGTCGCTTCTCGTCGTCGTCCCAGAGGTGGTCGCGCACGAAGTCGAGGGCGTCCGCGGCGTCTGCGGCGTAGGACTCGTCGACGACGCGCGCGCCCGCCGCGAACGCCGACACCATCAGGCCGTTCCACGCGCCGATGACCTTCTCGTCGCGGGCGGGCCGGACGCGCTCGGACCGCGCCTCGAACAACGCCTCGCGGGCGTCGGCGACGCGTTCCTCGACGTCCTCGCGCGAGAGGTCGTACTCGTCGGCGAGTTCGTCGTAGGTGGCCGAGACGGTCAGCACCGTCCGCCCGCCCTCGAAGTTACCGCCGGAGGTGACGCCGAACCGGTCGCACGCGAGGTCCGCGGTGGTCTCGTCGTCTATCGCCTCCCGGACCCCCTCGGGCGTCCAGACGTAGAACTTCCCCTCCTCGCCCTCGCTCTGGGCGTCGAGCGTGCTGTAGAACCCGCCCTCGGGGTGAGTCAGTTCGCGCGAGACGAAGTCGAGCGTCTCGCGGGCCACCCGGGCGTAGCGCTCCTCGCCGGTCAACTGGTGGGCCGCGAGGTAGACCCGCGGGAGTTCGGCGTTGTCGTACAGCATCTTCTCGAAGTGGGGGACGGTCCACTGCCGGTCGGTGGCGTAGCGGTGGAAGCCGCCGCCGACGTGGTCGTACATCCCGCCGGTGGCCATGGCGTCCAGCGTCTCCACCGCCACCCGGAGCGCCTCGTCGTGGCCGGTCTCGGCGTACGCCTGGAGCAGGAGGTCGATTCGGCCGGGCTGTGGGAACTTCGGACCGCCGCGGCCGAAGCCGCCGTGCTCGCGGTCGGCGCCCCGGACCGCGGCGTCGGCGGCCGCCAGCAGTACCTCGGCGTCCGGGGCCTCGCCGGGCGCGTCGGGCGTCTCCTCCAAGTTGTCGCGGGCGGCGCGCGTCCACTCCTCGGCTCGCTGCTGGATGGCGTCGCGGTCGGTGCGCCACGACTCCGCGAGGCGCTCTAACAGGTCGCGGAAGCCGGGTTGGCCCCGCTTCGACTCCCGTGGGAAGTACGTCCCGATGTAGAACGGTTCGCCCTCGGGGGTGAGCCACGCCGACAGCGGCCAGCCGCCCCGCCCGGAGACGAGTTGGACCACCGTCTGGTAGACGCTGTCCACGTCGGGTCGCTCCTCCCGGTCGACCTTGACGGGGACGAAGTGCTCGTTGAGGAGGGCGGCCACCTCCTCGTCTTGGAAGCTCTCGTCTTCCATGACGTGACACCAGTGACACGCGGAGTAGCCCACGGAGAGGAAGATTGGCACGTCCCGTTCGCTGGCGGCCGCCAACGCGTCCTCGTCCCACGGCTGCCAGTTCACGGGGTTGTCCGCGTGCTGGCGGAGGTACGGACTCTCCTCTTCGTCGAGGCGGTTTCGGTCCGTCGGGTCGGTCATACCCCGACTACGGGCGCGAACCCCTAAACGGTGGTCCAATCGGACCGCGTCGGCGGGGCGACTGTCCCGGCGCACTGTCGAGTGCGCGTCGCCGCCGCCGGAATACCCACGAACGTGGTCATCTGAGGGGGACGAAAGGCAACCTTTACACTCACTTGTGCACCGTCTCCACGCATGACGGAGACGGCACTCCTCGTCGGCGGCGGCGGACGGGAACACGCCATCGCCCGCGCCCTCGCACCGGACTGCGACCTCTACGCCTGCGCGAGCAACCGGAACCCCGGCATCGCGTCGCTGGCCGAGGGGTTCGAGACCGTAGACGAGACGGACGCCGACGCCATCGCCGACTACGCCGAGTCGGTGGGCGCGACGGTGGCCGTGGTGGGCCCCGAGTCGGCGCTGCAGGCGGGTGTGGCCGACACGCTGGACGCCGCGGGCGTGTACACGTTCGGCCCCGGCGCGGAGGCGGCGCGCATCGAGACGGACAAGGCGTTCCAGCGGCGGTTCATGCGCGACGAGGACATCCCGGGCTGTCCCGACTTCGAGACGTTCGACGACACCGAGGCCGCGTGTGAGTACATCGACGCCTACGACGGCGACCTCGCGGTCAAGCCCGCGGGCCTCACCGGCGGCAAGGGCGTGAAGGTCACCGGCGACCAGGTGACGAAGGAGGAGGCCAAGGCGTACCTCCGAGACTCCGACTACGACCGGGTGGTGCTGGAGGAGCGACTGGTCGGCGAGGAGTTCACCGTGCAGGCGTTCGTCGCCGACGGCGACGTGCGCACCACGCCCGCGGTGCAGGACCACAAGCGCGCCTACGAGGGCGACGAGGGACCGAACACCGGCGGCATGGGGAGTTACAGCGACGCCACGCCCAACCTGCCGTTCATGACCGACGACGACTACGCCGAGGCGGTCGAGATACTAGCGGCCACCGTCGACGCCCTGCCCGACTACAAGGGCGTGCTCTACGGCCAGTTCATGCTGACCGCCGACGGCGTGAAGGTGGTGGAGTTCAACGCCCGGTTCGGCGACCCCGAGGCGATGAACACCCTACCCGTCCTCGAGACGCCGTTCCTCGACGTGGTGACCGCGGCGCGCGACGGCGAGGGCCTGCCCGAACTGGAGTTCGCGGGACTGGCCACGGTGTGTAAGTACGCCGTCCCCGAGGGCTACCCGACCGACCCCGACGCGGGCGCGAAGATAGAGGTGGAGGAGTCGAACGTTGGTGACTCCCTCCTCTTTTACGCCAGCGTGGACGAACGCGAGGACGGCCTCTACACCACCACCTCGCGGTCGTTCGCGGTGGTGGGTCTCGCCGACACCATCGCCGCCGCCGAGGAGATAGCCGAGGGCGCCCTCTCGGCCGCCGGCGAAGGGTTCCACGTCCGCCACGACATCGGCACGTCCGACCTCGTCCAGCGGCGAATCGACCACGTGGCCGAACTCCGGGGGGAGCGCACGGAGTAGCCAGCGGGCGGGTCAGCCGCCGCGGTGGTGTCCGCCACCACCTCCCGACGGCGTTTCGCCTCCGCTCCCGCCTCCGCCGCCGTTCTCGCCCTCGCCGGGCGGGACTATCTTCAGGACCGCGCCGGTCTCCCCGACGGGGATTCGCCTCTCGTTGACGAGGACGTAGAGTTCGCCGTCCGCGTCCCGCCCGAGCATCCGGACGAAGTAGTTGGGCGTACCGTCGTCAGTCCCCACGACGTTGAGTTCGCCCATGTCCCACAGCTGGTCGCGGGGTATCTCGTCTTTCGCGTTGTCGGTGTCTATCAGCGCGTCGTCGGACCCCGTCCCTCGTTCGGCCTCGTCGGTCGACGGGTTCGTGTACTCGGAGGGGACGTCCGCGTCGGCCGGGAAGTTCGGCTCCAGGTCGTCGAGCGTTATCTCGCCGAGTTCGCCATCCGGCGGGGCGGCCGTGAGCAGTCGCCCCTCGCCGTGAGTGGCGTGGAACGCGCCGTAGACGTACGTGTTCTGCAGTTCCGGAACCGCGTCGCCCTCGTAGACGTGGCCGCCGACGGCCACGACGCCGACCGGCGTCCCCTTGTACCGGTGTGGGAACTCCGCGATGGGGTCGATGAGGGGTTCGACGCCCTCCCCCGTCTTCGAGGGTGCGAAGTCGGGACACCGACTCGGCGGTTTGTCCTGATTGGCCGCGTCGAAACAGTGGGTCCCCTCCTTGAGATTCCAGCCGTAGTTCCCTCCCTTCAGGACGACGTTGACCTCCTCGTAGAGCGCCTGTCCCGCGTCGGGCACGAACAGGTTGCCGTTGGAGTCGAACGAGATGCCGAACGGGTTGCGAAAGCCCCACGCGTAGATCTCGTCGAGGCCGTCGGTCCCCACGAGGGGGTTGTCGTCGGGGACGCCGTAGGGTTTGCCGCCCTCCTTGTCGTCCACGTCGATACGGAGGACGTTTCCGAGGAGGTTCTGGGTCACGTCCTGTCCGTTGCCCCCGGCGTTGAGACCGTACCAGTCGTCGATGTGCCCGTACATGTCGTCGTTCGCACCGCCGCCGTCACCCATCGGGATGTAGAGATAGCCGTCGGGGCCGAACGCCATCGGCCCCGCGTTGTGGTTCATCTGGGGATGGGGGAGGCGGAGCAGTTCGCACACGAAGTCGGCCGCGCCGTCGCCGTCCGCCGTGGCGCGGAACTCCGAGAACACGTCGTAGTGGTCCCACCCGTCC
The DNA here is from genome assembly GCA_046097085.1 of Haloferacaceae archaeon 50. Taxonomy (GTDB): domain Archaea; phylum Halobacteriota; class Halobacteria; order Halobacteriales; family Haloferacaceae. The sequence continues at coordinate 2,328,157 of CP175567.1, forward strand.
GGGAGGTCCTCGTCCGGCGGTGCGCTGTAGTGGAGGTAGAACCGGCGGTTCTCCGCGAAGTCGGGGTGGAACTCGACGCCGAGCAGTCCGCGTTCGTCGTACTGTATTCCGGGCTCCTCCAGCGGATACTGCCCGTACATGTTGCCGAGTTCGACCATCCGGTCTCTCACGCCGACGAACTCGTGGAGCGTCCCGTCCTCGTAGAAGTACGCCTGCCCGGTCTGGTCGGTCACGAACCACCGGTCGCGGTCCTCGTTCGCCACCGCGAAGTCCGTGGGCGCGGTCAGACCGCCGACTACCTTCGTGAGGCCGACGTCCGTCTGCTCTTCGAAGAAGTCAGCCGAATCGCCGCCGGAGTCGCCGCCCCCGGAGTGACCGTGACCGCCACCCGCGTGGCCGCCGCCGGAGTGTCCGTCGTCCGAACTGTTCTGCGCCGCGACCCCGCCCGCAGTGGCCCCCGCGAACACCGCGGCCGCGCCCGCCGTCCGAAGGAACGAACGACGTGACGGTACACCGTTCGAACCCTCGTCTGTCCGTCCGGTTCCTTGCTCTTCGGTATCTCGGTCCATACTATAACCCATAAAATTATTTCTCCGGGCGTACTTGACATTAATTCACACTAAATTGTATTTATGTAAGTATAGTGAACAAAGGGCGTCTGCGGCCGAAGGCCGGGACGCCGTGGGTCGACCGAGTGCGTCGAGAGAGGGGAGACCGCTTATACCCGCGGGACGTGAGATAGGAGGCGTGACAGACGACATCGACTCGCGCCACGACCGCATCACGCACCACCCTACTCCGGGAGGGCAGAACTCCCTGTGGTCGTGGACGGACGCCAAGTCGCCGCTGGTGGTGGCGCGCAACTACGTCGTCGTGTGGCTGATTCGAATCTCGCCCAGCCTCCGCCTCAAGAACTGGCTCCTGCGCGCCCTCGGCGCGACGGTGGGGACGGGGGTGGCGTGGGGGTTGGAGGCCACGCCCGACGTGTTCTGGCCCGAACTCGTCACCGTCGAGGACGACGCCATCGTGGGCTACGACGCGACCCTGCTCTGCCACGAGTTCCTGCAGGACGAGTACCGGACGGGCGAGGTGGTGGTCGGCGAACGCGCGATGGTCGGCGCGGGGGCAATCGTCCTGCCCGGCGTCGAGATCGGCGCGGACGCGCGGGTGGCGGCCAACTCGTTGGTGACGCGGGACGTGCCCCCGGGCGCGACGGCGGCGGGCGTCCCGGCCGAGGTGCGGTCGGACGACGGGCCGAGTGAGCGCGGAGCGGCGTAGTAAGAGTAGAGCGACAGAGTGAGAGCGGAGCGACGGAGCACGAGCGGTCGCCCGGGCGTCACATCGACCGGGCGACGCCGTCCTCGAACACGCGGCGGTTCGGGATGACGAACTCCTCGTCCTCCCCCTCGACGTGGGTGACGAACAGGCCGACCTCCTGGACGATGCCGCGCGTGTCGCCGACGCGTATCTCGTCGCCGATGCCGTAGGGCTGGTTCAAGAAGAGGTAGACCCCGGCCGCGCCGGAGACGAGCATGTCCTTGAACGCCAGTCCGCCCAGCACGATGACGCCGAAGAAGATGGCGGCTTCGAGCACCACCAGCGGGAGGGTCACGACGCCTATCTGCGAGAGGGCGACCAGCAGGGCGACGTAGACGACGACGTACTTGGCGAGGGCGGGGAGGAACCCCACCTGCGGGAGTTTGACGCCACGGAGGCGTTCGGACAGGGCGAGTTCCACCTTGTCGCCGAACACCACGCCCACGATGACGACGAGGGCGGCGAAGAACAGTTGCGGGAAGAAGCCCGCCACTTCCGCCCAGAACTGGTCGGCGTAGGTTATCTCCGCCACCGACAGGGCCGCGAGGATGGCGATGACGACGATGAAGTACTGTGAGAGGTTGGCGATGATTGAGACGGTGGACGTGCCGAGTTCCCGGGCCATCCGCTCGAAGGCCGTCCCCTCGATGACCTCGTTGACGCCGACGCTCTCCAGCAGTCGGTGGTTGACGACCTTCACGACGTAGCCGAGGACGAGACCGAGGGCGATGACGCCGAACGCGAGCCAGTAGCGGGGCGGAATCGCGGCGAGTACCTCGTCTACGAGCGACGACGCCTCCTCCGCCGGCGTCTCCGCCACGACGAGCGCCGTGTCGAACATCTCAATAGTCCTCCGGGTCGATTTCGAGCAGTAACTGCCCGCCCTTGAACGCCCGTACCAGTCCGTCGGACTCCGAGAGCACGATTGAGACGGCGTTGGTGTCGCGGGTGATGGCCCCGCCAGCCATGTGGCGCGCGCCGAGGCCCTTCGGGATGTCGACGCCCTCCGCCCCGGGTTCGAGGTAGCGGTAGGCCGAGACTATCTTGCCCGAGTCGCTGATGACGAACGCGCCGTCGAGCCGCGAGAACTCCTTGAGCATCACGTTCACGATGGGGTCGCCCACGTGGACGTGTGACTTCTCGAAGGGGTTGTAAGACAGCGGTCGGGACTTGTTCATCACCTTGCCGGCGTCGCCGACGACGAACAGGGCGCCCACGGGCTTGCCCTTCTGACCCTTCTTCCCGAGTTCTATGGCCACCTCGAACACGTCGCGGATGACGCCCGGGTCGGCCCGGGAGTTGGCGAACAGGTCGTAGATGCCGGAGCGCATCGACTCCTGGACTTGCACGCGCACGATGGTGTCGAGGTCGGACTCGAACATCGACACCACGCCCGCGACGACGTCCCCGTCCTCGACGATGGACTGCTCCATCGCCCCCTCGATTCCGAAGCGGATGCGGTCGCGCACGTTCTCGAACTCCAGTGGGAGTTCCACGAACGTGTCCGCGTCGACGGTGTTCTCGGGGGCGACCACCACCACCTTCACGTCGGCGTCGGCGGTGCGTTCGAGGAACGAACTGTTGGGGGAGAACAGAAACAGGGCGTCCACGTTCGCCACCAAGTCGCCGAGATGCTCCGATAACGTCGCCATTGACGGAACGTATCGGCGTGCGAGAAAAAGGTTTGCGTCGCGTCAGACGCCGCTACGGTCGAGCGAGCGTCGCCGCCTCCGGGCACGGCGGTTCCGCGCCGACCTACCGGTCCGGCGTCTCGTCCGGGTCGACGCGCACGAGGCGGAGGTCCTCGCCCGTCCGGTCGAACCCGAGTCGTATCGCCGCGACCATCAACTGCCGCCGGGCCGCGTTCTCGTCTTCCGCCCGGAGCAGAAAGCCGGTCGGTCGCTCGTCGCTCCCGGCGACCACCCTGAACGCGGGGGTGGACGCGTCGTACTCGTACGCCGCCGTCTCGGCGGCGTCGCGGCGGGACGGGGCGTCGTCCGTCGGCGTATCGCACTCGGCGGCTTCTGTGAGAGACATACGTTCAGAAGCGCGTACCGGGAAGTAAGCCGTGGGCGTATACGTATGCGCCCCCCGCCTGACACGGGGCTAGGAGACTAGCGCGGGGGGAGCGCAGGAACTCGGGGGCGCAGAAGACCGGGAAGCCCGACAGGCGACCGCCCGGCGGGGCGGGCGCGCGGTCACGCGACCCGATACACCGCGAGTCGGACGCCGTTCGGCCGGCGGACGCCGGACGCGACGAAGACGCTCCGGGTCAGCCACTCCAGTTCGGCGGCGGCCGCCTCGAACCGCGGGACCGAACAGAAGTAGACGTCCTCGGCGTCGACGGGCAGGCCGTCGCGCAGTCGTTCGCTCGTCTCCTCGTCGGCGTACCGGATGCCGCGGTTCTCCACGTACACCCGGTCGCCCTCGGTCGTCTCGAACGCGTACTTGGCGACCAGTTCCGTGGGCCGGCGGGTCCGAAACACCTGATAGTCGGCCCCGGCCGCGATGATAGACCCCTCGCACCGCCCGGACACCGACCCGCCGGTGATGGGGACGATGCGTCGCCGCCCGTCCCCCGTCTCCCCGATTTCGATGGGGTCCGCCACGTCGACCTCCAACTCCAGCACCCACTCCAGTTCGAGGTCGAGACTCGGACCGCCGTGGCCATCGCTATCGTCTACCATAACCCCCCGTCGGAACCCGGCGGTAAATGCGTTGCGCCGGCCGTCGGCGGACCGTCGAGGTTCCGTCCGGTCGAGAGTGCGGACCGCGCCGGCGCGCGACCCGACGCGCCGGTTACCGGCCGACGACCGGGGCGCGGAGGTCCTCCACCTCGGCGAGGATGGCCTCGACGTGGTCGTCGGGGATGCCGTTGTCCCGCAGGGCGCGTTCGAGGTGCCGGCAGACCGCGTCGAAGTCCTCGTCTTCGATGTCGAGGTGCGCGTGGGCCTCGCGCATGTCGCCGCCGGTGTACTCCACCGGACCGCCCGCCACGGCGCTGATGAACTGGACCTGGTGGGCTCGGAGCGACTCCATGTCCATGCCCTCGAAGAAACCCGCGAGGCTCTCGTCGGCGAGTACGCGGTCGTAGAAGTCGTCCACGACGCTTTCGACGGCCTCTCTCCCTCCAATCTCGCTGTATATCGTCTCGGACATCGGGTACGCCTGCGCTCGGTCCCCCGACAGGATACGTCCTCTCGCGAATATATTTGGGTTTATTTAAGTACGCATGGAAAATAACTAACTTTCGTTATCGTCTCCGCCGAGACCGAGCAGTTGGTCGAGGAGTTTCTCTTGGGCGACGGCGAGGTGTTCGCTGAACGTCGCGGCCGAGATGTCGAGTTCGTCCGCCACGTCCGCGGAGTCGGCCCGTTTGGGGCGGGCGAAGTAGCCCATCTCGTGGGCGGTCCGGAGCACCTCGTACTGCCGGTCGGTGAAGGCAGTCCGGTCGACGAACAGGAGGGAGCGGCCGTCCGCGGGCGTCGACCGGGTCAGTCGCCGGACGCGGACGCTGGCACAGCACGACCGGAGGTCGGCGACGATGTTCTTCACCGTCTCGAGGTCGGGCGCGACGAACGAGAGCGAGAGCGACTCCGGGTCGGCGCGGACCTCCCGGACCGGACAGCCGTGGTCGGGGATGCGTCCGCAGGGGCAGTCGCCGCGCCGGTTGGTGAAGCGGTACACCGACTGGGCGTCGTCGGTGAACACGCGGTCGGCCTCCGGGGGCGGCGACGCCGACCCGGCGGCGGTGTCGAGGGTGATTTCGCCGACCACGCCGCCGCCCGCCGCCGCGGTCCGGCGATCGGTGACCACCGACTCCACCTCGTACTCGCCGCCGAGGGCGTCGACCGGGCACCCTTCGACGCCGCTGACGGCCACCTGCGCGTTGATTCCGGAGTCCATCGGTCGTCGTTGGGTCGCCCGGTACAAGTGCGACGCGGAAGGGGCCGGTCCGCGCGTCGAGACCCGGCGACCACCGAGCTACGGCGTTCCTCGTCGCCGCGCCCGCGACTTCCCGCGGGGCGAATCGGAACGCCCCCATTCGGGGAGCGGACGAGACGGCGTGGTCACTCCATCGACGCGTCCGCGTCGAGGCTCCGCGTCCACTCTCGTATCTTCTCCCGGGCGGGCGGGCCGGTGACGAGACTCACCACGGCGAAGACGACTGCGCTGGTCACGAGGCCGTAGATGATGGGGAGGTTCGACGAGAAGCCGTACAGCCAGATAGACCCCACGACGACAGCGGCGCTGGCGAGGATAGAAACCAGCGCCCCCTGCCACGTCGAGCGCTTCCAGAAGAACGCGGCGAACACCGGGACGAAGATACACCCGGTCAGGAGGTCGTAGGCGAGGGTGAGCGCCTGAACGACGTTCCCGATGGCGACGGCCGCGTATATCATGACCGCCCCGAGGGCGAGGACGAGCACGCGCGAGACGCGGGTGTAGGTGGCGTCGGAGGCGTCGGGGTCGACGAACCGCTTGTAGACGTCGTTCGTGAAGAGCGTGCTCGACGCGAGGAGAGCCGAGTCGGCCGTCGACATCATCGCGGAGATGAACCCCGCGAGGATGAGCCCCGAGACGCCGGCCGGGACGACTTCCAGTATGAGGCGGGGGAGCGCGAGTTCGGGGTCCGAGAGGTTCGGCAGGAGGACGACGGCGATGGCCCCGAGGAACGCCGTCGCGACGCCGTAGACGATGGCGTAGACGCCGGCGGCGACGTTCCCCTTCCGCGCCACCTCGGCGCTCTCGGCGGTGAACACGCGCTGCCAGATGTCCTGTCCTATCATGATACCGAGGACGTAGAGCAGGAAGTATCCGGCAATCGTCTGCCACCCGATGGCGGTCGGGGCGAAGTAGGAGGGGTCGAGTTGGGCCGTCAGCCCCGAGAGGCCGCCCACCTCGCCGAGTCCGAGCGGAATCGCGAAGACGAAGACGCCGACGGTCATGATGAGCCACTGGACGAAGTCGGTCACCGTCACGGTCAGCATCCCGCCGAGCGCCGTGTAGCCGATGACGATGACCCCGGCGGCGATTATCATCGTGTTCTGCTGGTAGCCCAAGAGCGCGTTCAGCACCTTCCCGATGGCGATAGTCTGCGTGATGGCGATGGTGAGGGCGTAGACGCCCGCTATCATCGCGCCGATGGTACCCGAGTACTCGTCGTACCGGCGTTCGAGCACCTCGCCGAGGGAGTACGCCCGGAGGTTGGCGAGGTTCGTCGAGATGAGGAGGCCGAGCGCGATGGTGCCGATGCCGAGCGAGACGACGAGCCACGCGCCCGAGACCCCGTACTGGTAGCCCAGTCCGCCACCGCCGATGGTCGACGCGCCGCCGAGGATGACAGCCGACATGACGGGGACGTACATCCAGATAGGGATGTTCCGTCCGGCGACGAGGTAGTCGTCCAAGGTGTCCGACCGCCGGTACCCCCAGTATCCGATACCGAGCATGCCGAGGATGTACAGCACGAGCACCCCGGTGTCAATCGCTGGCACGGCCATGGAAACGTGTTGCCACATCTCCATACTTAACAATTTCCATCACGGGCGTCGCGGAGGGAGGGGTAGGTTTTTCGGACGGTCGGACGGTGCTTCGCCCATGAGCGGGAATCTGGACCAGCGAACGCACGATCTCCTCCGGCTCATCGAGGACCACGGACCCATCGGGAGCATCCGACTGGTCGACCTCCTGCGGCGGCACGGGTATTCCATCGAGGACCGCACCGTCCGCCTGCTGCTCTCGGAACTCGACGACGCGGGGCTGACCGAGAAGATACCCGGACGGGGGCGGCGGCTGACCGCGGCGGGGGCGTCCGAACTCGAACGCGGTCACGTCAGCGGTCGACTCGAACAGGTCCGGGCCCGTATCGCCACGCTCACCGGACAGGTGACGTACGACCCGGTCGAGGACACGGGCGAAGTCGTCGCGTGCGCGGTCGACGTACCGCGGGACGCGTTCGACGACGCGCTACAGACGCTCGAAGTGCTGGCCGACACGCCGCTCGGGCCGGTTCCGGTCGCCGTCGACCGGGAGCCCATCGGCGGTCCGTCGGGCGACCACGTGCGGCTCTACGCCCCCTCCAGCATCACTATCGACGGCGTGTTGCTCTCCCGGGGCGTCAACGTCGACCTCCAGACCGCGGGGGTCGTCGAGTACCACCCCGACCCGGACCCGGAGGCGTTCGCGTACGACGGTGAACTCGACGCGGACCGCGGGGGTGCCGTCCTCCGCTACGTCGACGCGATAAGCGGCGACGGGTCGACGGTCGACGTCACGCGTCTGCTCATCGAGGCGGGTCGGGACGACGTTCGTCCGGCGCTCACCGGGGAGGACCGTCCGTCGCTCCTCGTCGTCGACAACCGCCAGTACCCCATGACGCGGTACGACGAGGCCCGCGACCTCGCGACCGAGACTCGCGCCCGCCTGGGCGGCGTCTTCGACATCCGAAAGCCGAGAGAGGCCGGGCCGTTCCCGAGCGAGCGTCCCGACTGGGAGTTCGCGTCGATGACGTACGGCGCTATCGGGGAACTCCTCCTCTCGCTCCTCGTGTCCGACGGCTACGCCGCGGCGTGGGAGACCCTCTCCGGTCTGGTCCCCCGGTCGCAGTTCGAACCGCTCGGGGCGGTCCGCGCCCGGGATCGGTCGTAGTCGGTCCCGAGACGTTACTCGGCGAACTGTCGTTCGAGCAGGGTGACGAGGAGGAAGGCTCCGAGGAGCTGCGTCGACGCCGTCGGGTCGAAGTCGGGGGCGACCTCCATCAGGTCGACCGCGCCGACCGAGGAGTGGGCGCCCAGCGTCTCCATCACCGCGAGGGCTTCGTGGCTGTCGAGGCCGCCGGGTTCGGGGGTGCCGGTCCCCGGCGCGACGCTCGGGTCGACGGCGTCGATGTCGAAGGTGACGTAGACCGCGTCGGTGTCCGCCGCGGCAGACTCGACCGCCTCCGTAATCACGTCGCGGACCCCCCGTTCTCGAACGTCGCGCATCGTGTAGAGCGAGAGCCCCGTCTCGTCGACGAACTCGAAGAAGTTCGGGCTCTCGTACCCCCGGATGCCGACCTGACTGACGTGGTCGTAGTCGGAGTACTCCGACTCCGCGATGAGGCGCGTGCTCGACCCGTGGAACTCGTCGCCGAACACCGGACTGCCCTCGGCGGTGTCGGTGTGGGCGTCGATCTGGACGAGGCCGACGCTGTCGGCGTCGGACCCCTCGGCGAAGCCGCGGAACGACGGGTAGGTGCAGTAGTGGTCGCCGCCGAGGAGTACGGGGAACGCCCGTTCCGCGACCGTTGCGACGTGCGCCGTGATGCTCTCCGCCGTCCGCTCTCGGTCCATCGGGAACACCGGCACGTCGCCGCAGTCCGCGAGGTCGAACGCCGAGAAGTCGACCTGCGCGCGTGTGTTCATGTTGGTCAGTCCGCCCTTGTAGCCCGAGAGGTAGGCCCACCAGGTGCTGGCCTTCCGCAGGGCTCCCGGACCGTACCGCGCCCCCGGCCGGTTGCTGGCCGCGCCGTCGAACGGCGCGCCGAGGACGGCGACGTCGGCGTCGTCGAGTTCGTCGACGTCGCGGGCGTCGCCCTTGAGGAAGGTCTGGTGCCCGGCGTAGGCCAGTTCGACGCTCGTTCCGTCGTGGGCGTCGCGGAACTCCCGCGCCGGCGAGGGCGCGTCACTCACCGGCCGTCACCTCCGTGGACGCGCCGGCGAACGCGTCGGTCGTCCCCCCGAGTCGGTCGCGGCCGTTCGTCGGCGAGGGAGAACGCCGAGTGATGTCCTCGTAGCGGGTCATCGGTGGAACACCATGGAAGAGTGTTGCCACCCAACCGAGTAAAATGTGTTGCGGTCGGCGGGGCCGACGCCCCCCGTCCACCGGCGTCCGTCGGCGGCCCCGGGAGGGTTCGAGGGTGGGACACCGGCGAGAGAACGGACGCGGGTCAGACGACGCGGTTCGTGAGTTCGTCCAGCCGTCCGGCCGCGAACCGGCGGTAGTTCTCGGCGAACAGTTCCGCCACGCGCCCGTAGTAGTTCGGCGTCGACCCGGCCGAGTGCGGCGTGACTACGACGTTCGAGAGGTCCCAGAGCGCGGAGTCCGCGGGGAGGGGTTCGGCGGCGAACACGTCGAGGGCCGCGCCGCCGAGGCGGTCCTGTTGAAGCGCGCGCACCAGCGCCGGTTCGTCGATGACGCCGCCCCGGGACACGTTGACGACCACGGTGTCCGCGGACATCGTCGCTATCTCGTCCTCGCCGAGGAGCCCCTCGGTCTCCTCGGTGAGCGGACAGGCCAGAACGACGTAGTCCGCGCGCCGGAGGACCTCGTAGAGGCCTTCGGGACCGAAAACCTCGGCCGCGACGTCGGTGCCGGTCGAGGGGTCGCGCTTGACTCCGAACACCGAGGTTCCGACCGCGTCACAGAGCGTTGTGACCCGTCGCCCTATCGCACCCATGCCGATGACGCCGACGGTTCGGTCGCGGAGTTCGCCCCCGCCCCGGGACTCCCAGACGTGGCGGTGCTGCCGCCGCACGCTCCGGTGGATGCCGCGCTCGAACCCCAGCAGGTACCCGAGGACCTGTTCGGCCACGGGGTTGGCCGCGACGCCGGACGCGTTGGTGAGGGCGACGCCGCGGTCGGCCAGCGCCGTCGTGTCGTAGCACTCGACGCCCGCGCTCACCGCCTGAATCCAGCGGACGTTCGGCGCGCGGTCGAGGAGCGCCGGCGGGGCCCGCGACGTGAGGAGAACGTCCGCCTCCCCCACGTGCCGTTCGGTCTCGGGGGGCGTGGCGGCCACCCGGAGGTCGACGTCGTCGCCGAGGGACTCGACGAGTGCGGACTCGAACGCTTCGGGTTCGACCTCGGCGACGAAGTGAACCTCGGAGATGAAGTGCGGGACGAGGACTGTCGGGTCTGCCATGCGTCGGTCTACCGGGGGCTCGGTTGTCAGTGATTCGGCGCTCGAACCGGAGTGTCTCTCGTCGGGTCGAGTTCCACGGTGTCGGAAACGGGACAGCGTGAGAGCGGTATTGGCAGGTCGTTCATGCTCGGTTTCCTGCCGAGACGAAAATCGGACGACGGCGGAGCCGTCGTAGTGCGTGGGACCGGATTTGAACCGGCGGACCCCTACGGGACAGCGTCCTAAGCGCTGCGCCGTTTCCTGGCTTGGCTACCCACGCGCATCCGAAGGTAGTCCCAAACCGACCAAGTATCTGTCGTTGTCCGCGGAGGTTTTTACCCGTCGGCGACGTACTGCGACCATGTACAGCGCGCGCGACCGCGTCGACAACGAGGAGTGGCTGACACGGATTCAGCGCGCCTGCGACGGACTCGACCTCGGGAGCGAGACCCGGTCGTACGCCGAGGACCTGTTCCTCTCGGCCGTGCCCGACGCCGAGCGGTCGAAACCCGCCGTCGCGGCCGCCAGCGTCTACGCCGGGGCGCTCATCGCCGGAGAGGAGCGGTCCCAGTCCGCCGTCGCGGACGCGATGGACGTGACCCGACTCTCGATTCAGACGCGCTGGAAGGAGATGCTCGAAGACGCCGGGTTCCGGCCGCCCGGGTGGTGACCCGAGGGGGTTCGGCCTGCCGACGGGCCGGGGTCACCCCTGTCGGAGGCTCCGTCCGCTCCGTTCCGGCGTGAGGTTGCCGTGGCGGTCTATCTCCCCGCGCACGATGCGGGTCGAGGAGATGCGCTCTCCGTCCTCGGCGGGGATGTGGTCGACCACCTCGATGTCGAGGGGGTCGTGGCCGCGCTCCTCGCGGATGCGGTTTATCTCGTCGCCGCCGGTCCGCGTCTCGGGCGACACCACGAGGGCGTCGAACTGCGGTTCGGTGGCGATGCCCGTCGGCTCCTCCAGTTCCCGCACCTCGTACTCGCGGTCGTACTCCTCGGCCAGCGGTTCGAGTTCCGCCTCCAGCCGTCGCTTTCGCTCCTCGAACGGGCGGACGCGCCGTTCCTCGTGTCTGGTCTTCGGGGCGAGTTCGTCGCTCGTCAGGCCGACGGTGACGTCACCGAGTTCGAAGGCTCGGCGAAAAAGGGCGGCGTGACCGTCGTGGACCGGGTCGAAGGTCCCCCCGAGCGCCACGTTCATACCCGGGCAACGGCGGGCCGAGACTTAAACGGGTCGGCTTCGGTCAGGGTTCTTCACGGTCGGGGTTCGAGTCCGGGTCGTCCTCGACGGTGATGGTGACGGGCGACGGCTCCGCGTCGTCGTTCCCGTCGCCGTCGCCGCCGAGGCGACTGTCGAGGTTGAACACGGCGTTGAGCTGCGACTGTATCTGGCCGACCACATCGCGTACGAGTCGGCTGGGGGCGATGGCCTCGTACTCGTAGGGGTTGTTGCCCGCGCCGGCGCTGGCGCGCTTTCCCCGGGTCACCACCTCCTCCTCGTGGAGTTCCGCGAGCGCCTCGCGGACGGTGCTCGGGTAGAGCCCCGTCCCGTCGGCCACCTCCTCGCTGGTCGACCCCGGGTTCTGGCGGAGGAAGACGTAGATGCGGGCGCGCGTCTCCGTGTCGAGCACCCACGCGAGGAGGTCGACCACGCTCTCGTCGAACTCCGACACCGCGCGGTCGGCCTCGGCTTCGAGGCGCTCGCGCGTCTTCTCCGCGCGCTTTCGCGCCGCGTCGGCGCCCTCGCTCTCCTCGTCCCCGTCGGCGGCCCGGTCGTCGCCCTCTACCTCGACGTCTATCTCGACCCCCTCGTCAGCGTCTTCGGGGGCGTCGGCTTGGTCGTCCGGAGACATATGTCCTCTTAAGAGGGTCAGAAGCGCGAGGTAAAAGCTTTCCCGTCCGTCAGCGCAGCAGCAGCGACGCGCAGAGTTCGTCCGCGCTTTCCTCCTCCCGGACGCGGCGCTGGCGGGCCGCGCCGCTCTCCTCGTCGTACACCTCGCGGACGGCCGAGATGCCGAGGCGGTCGACCTCCCGCTCGACCACCTCGGCGAGTCCGACGGTGCCGTCCCCGTCGCGGTCGATGAAGCTCGCGTCGTGGCCGTAGCGCATCGCGCGCCACTTGTTCTCGTCGAGCAGTTCCCGGCGGATGTCGGTGCCCGACTCGCCGTCCTCGTAACGCTCGGCGAAGTCGAGAACGAGGGCGTGGACGTACTCCACGAACGCGAGCACCTTCTCGGGGTCGGCCTGCGCGTCGGGGGTGCGCACCTCGACGGTGCCGTGGCCGGTGTGCGGGCGCACGTCGTACCAGAGTTCGCCCCGGTCGTTGATGGAGTCCGTCTCGACCATCCGACGCTCGAACTCGCGGTAGTCGGCGAAGTCCTCGAACTTCGTGGGCATCCCGGTGTTGGGGAGGTTCTCGAACACCTTGGCCCGGGCCGAGGCGAGGCCGGTGTCGAACCCGTTCCAGAAGGGCGAGTTGGCCGAGAGGGCGAGCAGCGGCGGGAGATACCACCGGAGTTCGTTGGCGACCCACGTGGCCTTGTCGGCGTCGTCGACGCCGACGTGGACGTGGAGGCCCGCGGTGGTGTTGCGGTGCTGGGGGTACTGGATGCGGTCGAGTTGGGCGCGGTAGCGCTCCTTGGTGGCGTGGTCGAGTTCGCGCCACTTGGCGAGGGGGTGGAGACCCGCGGCGGCGATGCGGTAGCCGTGCGCCTCGGCGTGGTCGACCAGCGCCTCCCGCACCTCGCGCACGGCGTCGCCCGCGTCCGCGGGTCGTTCGATGACCGGCGTCTGGGTCTCGATGGTGAACTGGAACAGTTCGTGGTCGAGGCGGTCCGCCAGTATCTCCGGGGGGTCGCTGCCGTAGACCAAGTCGTCGATGCCGGAGGTCGGACGCCCGTCCTCGTCGACGATGTAGAACTCCTCCTCGACGCCGAGCGTCCCCATCCGGGTGAACGCGTCCGACGAACCAAGCTCCATTGCAACGGCGTACGCGACGGTCGATAATATAAGCCGTGGACCGCGGCGCGGCGACGGCGGGGGCCCGACGGCTTGACCGTCGGACGTCCCGACACCCGCGGACCTACCGCGGGCGCGCCACCAGACCGAGGTGGTCGTCGTGGTACGGGTCGAGGGTGCGCGTCTCCAGCACCTCGTAGTCGCGTTCGAGTTCCGACCGCGCCGTGGCGAACACGTCGGCGGGGTCGGCGGTCACGTCCTCGCTCCGGGCTTTCAGCGCCAGCACGAGGCGGCCGTCGTCCGCGAGGAAGCGTCGGTTGCGGCGGGCCACCTGCGCCTGCCCGCGGGTGGCGACGTCCTGAATCACGGCGTCGAGGTCCGACTCCACGACGTGCCCGTACGTCTCGGGCTTCCGGGCGTCCTCGAGGAGGGGGAAGAGTCGGTCCCGGTCCTCGGCCACGGCTATCAGGTCGCGCACGGGGCGCGGCGCGAACTCCACCGCGTAGGTCGGGCCGCAGAAGTCCGCGACGTGGCTGACGGTGGTGCCCGACGCCGCGCCGAGGTAGAGCACCCCATCGCCGCCGGACAGTCCGGTGTCCATCCCGAGTTCGAGCATCGCGCCGAGTTTCGACCGCCCGGCGTCCCACACCCGCCACTCGCCGTCGGTCGGTTCGCCGTAGACAGGCGACCCGCGGGTGACGAGGCGGTCCCGGCCGTCGAACTCCCGGCGCTCCACGCCGTCGGGGAGGTTCGGAGTCGGGGTCACTCGTCGCCCTCCTCGTTCGCCGCCCGCGCACGGATGGTCTCGATACGCTCGTCGAGTTCGCGCCGTAGTTCCGGACGCTCGTCGCCGGCGTAGTGGTCGACGCGGGCCGCGATGGCGAGTTTGCCCGCGAGGGCGCGCGCGGCCGACCCGCGGTCCTCGGGGCGGGTGTTGCGGACGTACTCGTGGGTGTAGATGACGCCGTGCTTCGGAGAGGGCGCCCGTCCGGCGAGGTGGGCGAACAGGGCGTCCTCGGCCCCGAGCACCTGCACCGTGCCGCTGGGCTTCTTGGCCAGCGACTCCAGACCGCCCGCGAGAGCCATCAGGCGGACCGCGAGCACCGGCCCCGCCATCGCGCTGAGGTTGGGAGCGACGCCGGGGGCCTGTCGCTCGATGAACTCCCGGAGGTCGTCGGCCTCGTCGGCGAGGTCCGCGGCGCGCGCGGCGTAGGATATCGCCCGCTCTTCGACCGGCGTGGCCGGGTCGCGCGCGGCGACGGCGCGCGCCCCCTCGACGCCCGTGCCCGCGTCCTCGAACAGCGACCCGGCCCACTCGCTCGCGCGTTCCGCGAGTTCGTTCGCGGCGCGGTCGGCGTCGTCCATCGCGCGCACCGCGTGGACGAGTTGGCGGTCGTCGGAGCGTTCCCGGCGCTCCGTCTCGGCGCGCGCGGCCGCGATGGTCGCCTCGCGGAGTCGGTCGTAGTACGCCGTCTCGTCGGGCGCGAACCCGGACGCGACGGCCTCGGCGGGCCAGTCGGCGGGGGCGTCGGCCCGGCCGTCGCGGACGGCGGCCGCGGCCTCCTCCGTGGTGGCCTCCGAGTCGAGGTCGGAGAACCACGCGTCTGCGGTCATGCGCGTCCGTTCCGGCCCCGGCGGATTAAACGTGTCTCGTCGCGGCGGCGCCCGGACGAGGAGTCATCGTCACGTCACCGCCCCCGTACGTCCTCGTCGCCGCGGGTCGGCCGCCGGCGTCCGGCGAGTCGGCCGCCGGAAGCGACCTCAGAGGTCGAACTTCTCCGCCGCCGTCTCCATGTCCTTGTCGCCGCGACCCGACAGGTTGACGAGGATGGTGTCGTGGTCGTCGGCGAGTCGCTTCGCCAGCGCGACGGCGTGGCTCGACTCCAGCGCCGGGATGATGCCCTCCGCCTCGCTGAGTTCGCGGAACGCCGCCAGCGCCTCCTCGTCGGTGACGCCCTCGTACTTCGCGCGGCCCATCTCGCGGAACATGGCGTGTTCGGGGCCGACGCCCGGGTAGTCGAGGCCGGCCGAGACGGAGTGGACCTCCGTGTCCTCGCGGATGACGCGCGTCTTCATCCCGTGGATGACGCCCTCCGCGCCCTCCGCGAGGGGCGCGGCGTGACGACCCGACCCCTTCCCCTCGCCGCCGCCCTCCGCGCCGTAGAACTTCACGTCGTCGTCGCGGAAGGCGTGGAACAGACCGATGGCGTTCGACCCGCCGCCGACGCAGGCCACGGCGGCGTCGGGCAGGTCGCCCGTCCGCTCCCGTATCTGTTCGCGCGCCTCGCGGCCGATGACGCTCTGGAAGTCCCGGACCATCCGGGGGAACGGGTCGGGACCGACCACCGACCCCACGAGGTAGTGGGTGTCGTCGATGTTCTCCGCGAAGTCCTCCAGCGCGGCGTCCACCGCGTCCGCGAGGCCCGCGCCGCCGCGGCTGACCTCGTTGACCTCCGCGCCCATCAGGCGCATGCGGAACACGTTCATGCGCTGGCGCGCCACGTCCTTCTCGCCCATGTATATCTCCGTGTCGAGGTTGAGGAGCGCCCCGACCATGGCCGTCGCGGTGCCGTGCTGACCAGCGCCGGTCTCCGCGATGAGGCGGTCCTTCCCGGCCTTCTTGGCGAGGAGGCCCTGCCCCAGCGTGTTGTTTATCTTGTGCGCGCCGCCGTGGAGCAGGTCCTCGCGCTTGAGGTAGATGTCCGCGCCGTACCTGTCGCTGAGGTTACGCGCGTGGTAGAGCGGCGTCGGCCGGCCGGCGTACTCTTCGAGTAGGCCGTCGAGTTCCGCCCGGAACTCGTCCTCGCCCTTGATGTCGTCGTAGGCGTTGGCTAGCTGTTCGAGCGGCTCTTCGAGCATCTCGGGCACGTGACGTCCGCCGTACCCGCCGAAATCACCCTCGGACATGGACGTACAGTCGGACAGGGACGCCATAAACCTAGAGTTCGCGCTCGGGTCGCCGGCCCCCGACGGCGACCGAGCGGCGGTGCCACCGAATATCCACGGTGTGCGACAACATTTATCACACTCGGCGGTCTACGGTGTCGTGATGTCCGAGCGTCCCTCCTACGTGTGTGCGGAGTGTGGCGAGCGCGTGAACTCCGCGTCGTACCGAGCCAGCTGTCCGCACTGCGGCAGTTCCCTCCGGCCGGAGCCGTTCGTGGGGGACTGAACGCCACGGCCGCGCCGGAATGACCGACGCCGACGCCGCGAGCGACGCGCCGGGAAACGACGACCCCAGACGCATCTCCAGCGTGGTGGTGACGACGGACGACGCCGTGACGGCGCTCGAGGCGGTCCGGCGGAGCGACCGCCCCGTGGTGCTCCGGGTCACGCCGCCGTTCGCGGGCCGGATGCGCGCGCGCCTCCACGTCGAGGGGAGCGGGGGCGGGTACGACGGCGACGCGGAGCCGATACACGTCTCGCCCGAGGAGTTGGTGACGGACGACGCGCCGCCGTACCCCGAGGTGGACGCCACGGAGGACGACATCCGCGCCGCGGGTGCGGAGTACTCCACCGCGGCACACCGCGACAGACACGTCGCGGAGGTGGAGGCGTGGCGCGAGGCGGTCCGGGACCACCTCGTCGACGCGGTGACGGTCCGCGTCGGCGACGAGTCCCACCGCGTCGACGTGTCGTGGCTGGGGTGACGGGCCGAACGCCTTTACCCGCGGCGCGCCTCGGTTCGAGCATGTCCACGAGCGCCGACGAGTACCGCCGGGGCGAGACGGTGTCGCGCGACACCCGACGCGCCGAGGTGCGCCCGCGCTACCGCCGTCTCCTTCCGGTCATCTGGGGCGTCGGAGCGGTGCTTTTCGTGTTCGGTCTCACTCTCGGTCCGGTGCCGGCACTCGCCGTCCTCGGCGTGACGCACGTCTTCTTCGCCGGCCTCGTCCGGGCCGACATCGCCGCGCTCCGCCGGCAGGGCGTCAACTGGGGACCCACCCGCCACGTGTGGCTCGCGGCGGCGCTGCTTCTCCCCTTCGCCGTGCCCGCCTACTACGTCGTCAGCGGGCGGAAGGTGCGGAAGACGAACGAGCGCCGGGGCCACCGCTGAGGTCGGAGTCCGAGGCGAGGCCCGACGCCGGGCGTCGCCGACGCCCCGTCTACCGATTACACCACGGGGCTTTTCTCGGCTCGTCGCCTCGGACGAGTATGGACCGACGACGTTTCGGCGCGGCGGCGCTGGCCGCCCTCCTCTCGACCAGCGGGTGCATCGGGTTTCTGACCGGCGAGGATGCGCTCGTGTTCGAGGCGGAGCCGGCCGCCACGGACGCGACGGTGGCGTCCGACGCCGGCTACGCCACGGACGGCCCGCGCGAACGCCCCGTCAACCGCACGTTCGACGTCGCGGGCCAGTCGCGCACGGTCCGCGTCGTGAATCAGGTGACCACCTACGAGAAGAGCCTCGACCTCCCGATAGTGCGCGACGTGAAACTCGGCGTCTTCAGCGTCATCTCCTCGCCGTCTGTCGGGATAGCCGGACAGGAGTTCAACCCCATCGGTGACTACTCCAACGACCGCCTCGTCGAGATGGCCGGGAGTCAGTACGGCGGGTTCCGAGGCATCGAACGGGTGAGTTCGCGCACCGTCACCGTGCTCGGAAGCGAGACGACGGCGACCAAGTACGCGGCCAAGGCGACCGTCGGCGGCCGGACCGTCGACGTCTACGTCCACGTGACCAAGGTGCGCGACGGCGACGACTACGTCGTGGCGATAGGGGTCTACCCGCAGAGGGTTCCGGACGAGGAGGCGAACGTGCTCGAGATGATGCGGTCAGTAGAGCATCCGGCATAACCGGCCGAAAGGCATAAGAACCTTTCTCTCACGCCTGCTACGGCGTTTATCCCGAATTTTCCGGCGAATCAGGCCGCCAGCGGTCGGTTTACCGCCGTACACATCCCCGAAAGGTTTAATATGATTTCCACCTTACTACTGGTAAGGGCCTGCCGGAGCGGTTCTTATCTCTTTCCCTCGGCCCGGCGGGTCGAAACGCGGCCAACACACCATCATGAGCGATACTACAATCCGAACGTACACCGGCGAGACGGACCGAGCGACGACAGAGACGGAGGCGGAGACGACAGAGGAGCGAACCGACGAGTCGGTGCGGACCTGCCCCGAGTGTGGCGGCCGACTCGCGACCGACACGGAGCACGGCGAGACGGTCTGTGAGGACTGCGGTCTGGTCGTCGACGAGGACGAGATAGACCACGGTCCCGAGTGGCGAGCCTTCGACTCGTCCGAGCGCGACAACAAGTCCCGCGTCGGCGCACCGACGACCCAGATGATGCACGACAAGGGGCTGTCGACCAACATCGGCTGGCAGAACAAGGACGCGTACGGCAACTCGCTGTCCTCGCGCCAGCGCGAGAAGATGCAGCGCCTACGCACGTGGAACGAGCGGTTCCGCACGCGCGACTCGAAAGAGCGCAACCTCAAGCAGGCGCTGGGCGAGATAGACCGGATGGCCTCGGCGCTGGGCCTGCCCGAGAACGTCCGCGAGACCGCCTCGGTCATCTACCGCCGCGCGCTGAGCGAGGACCTGCTGCCCGGCCGCTCCATCGAGGGCGTCGCCACGGCGGCGCTGTACGCCGCCGCCCGACAGGCCGGCACCCCCCGCTCGCTCGACGAACTGGAGACCGTCTCCCGAGTCGACCGGATGGAGCTGACCCGGACGTACCGGTACGTGGTGCGCGAACTCAAGCTGGAGGTCAAGCCCGCGGACCCCGAGCAGTACGTGCCGCGGTTCGCCTCGGACCTCGGCCTCTCCGACGAGGCCGAGCGCCGCGCCCGCGAACTCCTCCGGAAGGGGAAGGGGTCGGCGGTCCACTCGGGCAAGTCGCCGGTCGGCCTCGCGGCCGCCGCCGTCTACGCCGCCTCCCTGCTCACCAACGAGAAGGTGACCCAGAGCGAGGTCAGCGACGTGGCCAACATCAGCGAAGTCACCATCCGCAACCGGTACAAGGAGCTTCTCGAAGCGGACGGCGAGAACCTGCTCGCCTGAACGCGGCAAACCTTTATTGAACCGCCGGGTGCAGGGAAGGGTATGGTCGAAGCGTTCGTGCGCCTGTTGTGTCCGGAGTGTGGCAAAGACTGGGAGGCCAATCCGAGCGACCTCCCCGGTCTACGCGAGAACTTCAGCTGTTCGGAGTGTCACGCGACGCGACGCCTATCTGAGTTCATGCGGACGCAGAGCGACATGGAGACGGTCCAGCAGTTCCAGTGACCGCTCGGCGCCCGGACGCCTGACGCCCGGACGGTTCCGGCCGCGGCTCAGAGGTCCGGAACGGGCGAAAGCGCGCCGCAGGCGTCGCACTTGAGCACCGTCGTGCCCTGTTCGTCGACGAGCCGTGTGTCCGGCGACTGGCACTCGGAGCACCGCACGAAGGTGTCGACATACTCGTCGATGGCGTCCGCGATGCGGTCGCGCTTGAAGTCGCCCGTGAACCGGGCGCGGCCGCTCTCGTCTATCTGGGCGCTGGTCCCCACCTCCGACTGGAGGAACTTCATCAGGTGGGTGTCGTCACGGTTGAGCGTGTCGACCGTCGACTGGAAGTTCTCGTACACCGTCACGTTACCCTCGGGACGGACCTCGGGTTCGGGGACCTGAAACCGGCCGCCGCTCCCCTCCATCTCCGGCGACTCGTCGAGCGCCCTATCGAGTGCGTCGTCGTACTCCATACGCTCGCTTGGCGCTCGCGGTACAAAAAACGTTCACGACTCGACCGACGCGTTCCCGAATCGTGGGAATCTCTCACAGTCCTACTTCCGCTCTAATTGAGGCCTAACGACGGGTTAACTCTCATTAGACGTTATGTTTATCCTAACGGTATACAGGCCCGTGCTAACGGTACTCAAGATAGTAATATAATCCTCCAGTTGCAATGCACGCTTGCTCATGAAGAAGCAGGAACTCATCCACCTGCACGGACTGCTCGCAGAGATCCACGCACAGGTCGAGAAGTGGGACGGGGAGGAGGTAGACCTGACGGCCTACAACGAACTCGGCGTCCAGCCGACATCCATCCACAAATCGAAGACCGACCACAAAGCCGCCGTTTTCAAACTCGCCGAAGGCATCACGTCGTCGATGACCGAAGCAGAGCAGGAACCAGTCGCGCCGCAGGCCGACTGAACTGGCGAGACACGCTGTCTCCTCCGCAACCGTAACGACCCGATAGCCACCGGCTAACCGACCGATAGTCACGGACTAACGACACGTACTGCGAGATTGCGAGCGTCGCCGCGGGTTCTCGACGCTCGGGAACGGACCGTCGAGACTGAGAAGCGAGAACGACCGCCGGCCGCGTGGACTCGGAGAGCGTCGCCGGAGAGTCGGGTTAAGAGTCGTCTACCAGTTCCTCAAACTCCGGGATGAGTTCGTCGTCCGCCTCGGAGTCGCCGCCGTCCTCCGCAGCGTCGTTCTCCGCGTCGGACTCCGTCTCGTCGTCTTCGTCGGATTCGTCGTCTTCGTCGTCGTCGTCGGATTCGATGGGGTCGACCGAGAGCACCTTCAGGGGGACGTTCTCGAGTCGCTGTCCGATCTCCTTGCGCGCGATGCGCGAGGCGTGTTCCTCTTGGTCCACGTTGAACACGATCATCTCCAGTTCGAGGGCGACGAGCGCCTCGTCGGCGGCGATGAACGCGGGCGGCATCTCGTCGCCCGAGGGCGACGTCCGTTCGCCCATGTCTATCTCCACGTAGTTGAGGTCCGGGTTGAGCATCTCGCCGGTCTTGGCGATGGCGATGCGGATGGCCTCGTCGGACGTCTCCACGTCGTACACCGGGACCGCGGCCTCGACGACGACTCTGCAGTCCATGCGCGGGATATGTTGTTCCATCTGTATGAAACTTCGCCCACCTTCGGACGACTTTCAGGACGAGAGTCAGAAACCCGAACGAACGGGTGTCACTCGCCGCCCGAGCGGAGGTAGTGGAACACGTAGGTCTGGGCGTAGCCCGCGTACCGCCCGCCGAAGCGCTCGCGTATCGCGCGGGAGGTGTCGGCGTACCGACCTCTCTCGCAGTCGGGGTAGTGGTCGGCGATGGCCGACTGTATCCACGTGTCGAGGGGGACGGCCCGGAGGTGGCCGAGCGAAAACAGGCAGACGCAGTCGGCCACCTTCTGACCGACGCCCACGAACCGGGTGAGGTACTCGCGGGCGTCCTCGTAGGCGTGCGCCCGGGCGTCGGCCGGGTCGGCCTCGCCGGACGCCACCATCCCCGCGGTCCGAACGACGTAGGGGGCGCGGTAGCCGAGTTTGAGGTCCCGCAACTCCTCGGCGTCGCGGGCCGCCAACTGCTCGGGCGTCGGGAACGCGCGGTAGGTCCGGCCGTCGGCGGTCACCCCGTCGCCGAACTCCCGGGCCAGCGCCGACTGCATGCCGTGGATGCGCGCGACCCGCATCTGGGCCGAGCAGATGAAGGAGACGAGACACGGGAACGGCGGGTCGCGCACGAGTCGCAGGCCCCGGTAGGCGTCGAACGCCCGGGCGAACAGCGCGTCGTCCGGAATCTCGCTCACGATGGCGTCGAGCGAGTCGTCGAGTCGCAGCAGGTGGGTCAGAAGCGGGACGGCGTCGGTGGTGGACTCCCACGTTAACGCGCCGTCGACCTGCCGGACTCTGACCACCTCGCGGCCGTCGGTGACGCCCTCGATAGGGGGCGCGACCGTCTCGTACCACGCGTCGCCGCCGTGGCCGCCGGTCTCCTCGTACGTCCGACCGTCGGCGCGCCGCCACAGGAACGTCTGGCCGCTCTCCAGCGTGGCCTGTAGGTCGAACGGCCCGTCCACGTCCGCCAGCGGAATCGCCCCCCTCTCCATGTGCCGGGAGTGGGTCGTGCCGGGTTTTCGCCTTTCGGTCCCGGACGGCGGCGGCGGTGAACCGGGAAGCGTCGGCGGACCGACGGGGACCGCGCCGCCGGGCGCAACGGTCATCTCCCGGGCGTGCGACCGTACCCCATGCGATTCGCGTTCGTCGCGTACGACGGCATGACAGCGCTCGACTTCGTGGGGGCGTTCGACCCGCTGACGCGCCTCGGTACGATGGGCTACGCCGACGCCGAGTGGGATGTGTGTGCGCCGACGGCGACGGCGACGGCCACCGGGAACCTCCGGTTCGAAGTCGACGCCGTCGGCGAACCGCTCTCGGGCTACGACCTCGTCTTCGTGCCGGGCGGCGTCGACGCCGCGGGCCTCGCGGCCGACGACGAGTTCGTCTCGTGGCTGGCGACGGCCAGCGACGCCGACACGGTGGCGTCCGTCTGCACCGGGTCGCTCCTCCTCGGCGCGGCGGGGATGCTCGACGGGAGGCGGGCGACGACACACCCCTCCGCGTACGAGGAACTCGGCGCGTACTGCGAGGTGGCGCGTGAACGAGTGGTCGACGACGGGGACAGGGTGACCGCGCGCGGCGTGTCGTCGTCGCTCGACGTCGGCCTCTACCTCGTGGAGCGACTCACCGACGCCGAGGTGCGCGAGGAGATAGCGGCGCAGATGGACTACCCGCACTACTCGCCGGCGGGGGAGTGAGGCGGCGGCGAACGAGGAGGAGAGAGGACTCGGGAACGCGGGGAGGTGACGACCCGAGACGAGGACGACCGGACTACCGCACGTGCATGTCGGTCAGGCCGGCGAGGCGGTCGGCCACCTCGGGGTCGAGTCCCTCGCGGGTGACGCGCCACCGCCAGTTACCTTCGGCGGTGCCGGGCGTGTTGAACCGGGCCTCGCTCCCGAGACCGAGGAGGTCCTGCATCGTGGTCACGGCGAGGACGGCGTTGGAGTTCCACACCGCGTCCACGAGCGACCAGTGTATCTCGGAGCCGTCGACGCCGAGGTTGTAGTGCATGCAGTCACGCTGGTCGTCGGCCATCGACTCGTGGTAGCCGACGGCGGTGTCAGTGTCGTGGGTCGAGGTGTATGCGACGCAGTTCTCCGGGAAGTGCATCGGCTGGTACATGTCGCCCTCGCGGCACCAGTCGGCGTAGTGGGGGACGCGCATCCCGGGGAACTCGTAGCGGTCTCGGAGCGAGGTGACCCCCTCGTCGAGGAAGCCGAGGTCCTCGACGAGGAAGGGGAGGCGGCCGAACTCCGCGCGGACCGCCTCGAAGAACTCCTCGCGCGGGCCGGGCCGCCACTCGCCGGCCGCCGGGTCGTCGGCGTCGGCGGGGATGGCCCAGTAGGCGTCGAACCCCTTGAAGTGGTCGAGGCGGAGCAGGTCCACGAGGTCGAACAGTCGGGAGAACCGCCGCATCCACCAGTCGTAGCCGTTCTCGGCGAGGTGGCCCCAGTCGTACAGCGGGTTGCCCCACCGCTGGCCGGAGTCGCCCATGTTGGGCGGGACGCCCGCCACCACCTCGGGGTCGTTCGACTCGTCCAACTGGAACGCCTCCGGGTCGGCCCACACGTCGGCGCTGTCCAGGGCGACGTAGATGGGCAGGTCGCCGACGAGTCTCACGCCCGCGTCCGCGGCGTACGCCTTCAGGTCGCGCCACTGGCGGTCGAAGACGAACTGGCAGAACTCGCGGAAGCGGACCTCCTCGGCGAGTCGGTCGCGGTGGCGGTCGAGGGCGTCCGGGTCGCGCGTCTTGACCTCGGCCGGCCACTCGGTCCAGATGCGCCCGTCGAACTCGCGTTTGAGCGCCATGAACAGGGCGTAGCCGTCGAGCCACGCCGACTCGCGGTCGCGGAACTCGTCGAACGCCGCGCGCTCCTCCTCGCCGGCGTCGGTCTCGAACCGCTCGAAGGCGGTCCGGAGGCGGTCCATCTTGTACGACTCGACGCGGTCGTACTCGGTCGAGCGCGGGTCGAACTCCGGGACGGGTTCGAGGTCGTCGTCGGAGAGGTGGCCGGCGTCACGGAGGCGGTCGAGGCTCACCAACAGCGGGTTGCCAGCGAACGCAGAGAACGACTGGTACGGCGAGTTGCCGTGGGCACCCGACGTGGGGCCGAGCGGACAGAACTGCCAGAGCGACTGCCGGGCGTCGGCGAGGAAGTCGACGAACTCGCGCGCGCCGTCGCCCAAGTCGCCGATACCGTGCGGACCGGGGAGCGAGGTGACGTGGAGGAAGACACCGCTCCGACGCTCGAAATCCATACGTTGCACGTCGTCCGGCGACGGTTTCAACGTTGGGACCGCCCGCGGGCGGGGCCGCCGGTCGGGGGCGAACGGGCGACACCCGCGGACCGCCGACGCCGCGTCCCGGCGGTCGGCGCGTCGCTCCCGGACGAGGGGTGTCGCGCGGCCGCGGCCCGTCCGGGCCTCCGTCAGGTCACGCGCCGGCGTGGTCCCGCCCTCCTACTTCAATCCCCGTCCGGACGGCCGCGGTGCTGTCAGGTGGCCACCACTTTTACCTCCGCTTCGGCCATTATTACACGCGTTACCACCATGAAACAGGCGTCGACGACCGACGACGACAGCGTGGAGAAGGAGACGAGCGACGAGGTAGACGAGAGACAGCTCGAACTCGCGAAGCGCGCGGGCGACGCCTACCAGGAGGCGCTGGAGTACATGGCGAACGAGGTGGCCCACACGGGCGGCAAGCAGGAGGCCGGCGACTACATCGTCGGCTTCGCCCAGGAGGAGGCCGAGGGGATGTACGCGCTCGCCGGCGAGGGCGAGTTCGAGTGGCGCGAACCCGAAGAGGAGAACTGCCACATCGAGGTGGCCGTCTGCGACGGCGAGGACGGCCGGTTCATCCCGGAGGTCGACGTGCAGGTGACGCTGGAGAGCGAGGACGGCGAGACAGTCGGGCCGTTCGAGACCCCGTTCCTCTATCACCCCGGGCTGTTCCACTACGGCAAGAACGTCGAGATACCGGGCGACGGCACGTACGACGTCACCGTCGAGGTGGAACCCCCGACGTTCATGCGCCACGACGAGGAGAACGGCAACCGGTACGGCGAGGGCGTCGAGGTGACCTTCGAGGGCGTGGACGTCGAGGCCGGGCAGGACTGACCGGAGTCCGTCGCCGGCGGGGCGTCGTCCGCGCGGCGCGCCGGAGAGCGAAACGAAACGGTAGCGCCACTCAACAACACTTATCCTGTTCGTCCCGCTTTCGTCTTTTATGAGTGACATCGTCGTGACCCTCCCCGACGGGTCGGAGCTGTCCGTCGAGCGGGGGTCCACGGTCGAAGACGTCGCCTACGAGATCGGACCGGGACTCGGCCGGGACACGGTCGCCGGCGTCGTCGACGGCGAACTCGTGGACAAGGCAACGGAACTCGACGAGGACGTGACGCTGGAGATAGTCACCGACGGGTCCGAGGAGTATCTCGACGTGCTCCGCCACTCGGCGGCCCACGTGTTCGCGCAGGCGCTCCAGCGCGTCCACCCCGAGGCCAAACTCACCATCGGGCCGTCGACCGACGAGGGGTTCTACTACGACGTGTACGACGTCGACCTCGACAGCGACGACCTCGCGGAGATAGAGGAGGAGATGCGCGAGATAATCGCGGAGGACTACGACATCGAGCGGGAGCTCAAGTCGCGCGACGAGGCGTTCGAGACGTACGAGAACAACCCGTACAAACGCGAGATACTGGAGGAGGAGGCGGCGGGCGAGGACCCCGTCTCGTTCTACAAGCAGGGCGAGTTCGAGGACCTGTGTCGCGGCCCCCACGTCGACTCCACGGGCGAGGTGGGCGCGGTGAAGCTCCTCAACATCTCCTCGGCCTACTGGCGGGGCGACGAGGAGAACGAGACGCTCACGCGCGTGTACGGGACGGCGTTCGAGTCCGAGGAGGAACTGGAGGAGTTCGTCGAGCGGCGTCAGGAGGCCAAAGAGCGCGACCACCGCAAGCTCGGACAGGAGCTCGATCTGTTCTCCATCGACGAGACCACGGGGCCGGGCCTGCCGCTGTACCACCCCAACGGCAAGCGCATCCTCGACGTGCTGGCCGACTACGCCCGCGACCTGAACCTCGACGCGGGCTACGACCCGGTGGAGACGCCACACCTCTTCCGGACGGAGCTCTGGAAGAAGTCGGGCCACTACGACAACTACGTCGACGACA
The DNA here is from genome assembly GCA_046097085.1 of Haloferacaceae archaeon 50. GTDB lineage: Archaea > Halobacteriota > Halobacteria > Halobacteriales > Haloferacaceae. The sequence goes on from CP175567.1 coordinate 2,354,328, forward strand.
TGTTCCTCCTCGACGTGAACGACGAGGAGTACGGCCTGAAGCCGATGAACTGCCCGGGCCACGCCACCATCTTCGACCAGAAGTCGTGGAGCTACCGCGACCTCCCCGTGCGCTACTTCGAGGACGGCAAGGTGTACCGGAAGGAACAGCGGGGGGAGCTCTCGGGGCTCTCGCGTGTGTGGGCGTTCACCATCGACGACGGCCACCTGTTCTGCCGTCCGGACCAGATAGAGGCCGAGATAGAGCTGGTCATCGAGAACATCCTGACGGTGTTCGACACGTTCGACCTCGACGCCGAGGTGGCGCTGGCGACGCGCCCGGAGAAGTCCGTCGGGAGCGACGAGATATGGGAGCAGGCCCAGTCGCAGCTCCGGTCCGTGCTCGACGACATGGACATGGCCTACGACGTGGAAGAGGGCGACGGCGCGTTCTACGGCCCGAAGATAGACTTCGCGTTCGAGGACGCCCTCGGGCGCAAGTGGGACGGCCCCACGGTCCAACTCGACTTCAACATGCCCGAGCGGTTCGACCTCACCTACACGGGCGAGGACAACGAGGACCACCGCCCCGTGATGATACACCGCGCGCTCTACGGGTCGTACGAGCGCTTCTTCATGGTGCTCATCGAGCACTTCGACGGCAAGTTCCCGTTCTGGCTCGCGCCCGAGCAGGTGCGCATCCTGCCCGTCTCCGACGACAACCTCGACTACGCCGAGCGCGTGAAAGCGGAGCTCTCGGAGTTCCGCGTCGAGATAGAGGACCGGTCGTGGACGGTGGGGCGGAAGATTCAGGACGCCCACGCCGACCGGGTGCCGTACATGCTCATCCTCGGCGACAACGAGGAGGAGGCCGAGGCCATCTCGGTGCGTGACCGGAAGGAACGCGAGACGCAGGACGTGTCGGTCGAGGAGTTCCGCGCCCACCTCCGCGAGGAGGAGGGCGAGAAGCGGGTCGAACCCGACTTCCTCGACTGACGAGCCTCTCTCGCACGGGCGTCGCCCGGCGTACGCGGCCGAACGGTGCCCCTGACGGCTCGAAGGGGGCGCTTACCTGCGGGGAGTCCCCGCCCGACGCTCGCAACGAAACGGCGGAGTTTTTGGGGGACGACCGAAAAGACACCTCGAACATGTCGACACCACCCCAAGTCGGCGAACTGACGCCGCCGGACCGCACCCTGATGGGCCCCGGCCCGAGCGACGTTCATCCGCGCGTCCTCCGAGCGATGAGCACGCCGCTCGTCGGCCACCTCGACCCCGCGTTCATCGACATCATGGACGAGGTGCAGGAGCTAACGCGGTACGCCTTCCGCACGGACAACGACTGGACCATCCCGGTGTCCGGCACCGGGTCGGCGGCGATGGAGGCGGCCATCGGCAACCTCGTCGAACCCGGCGACACGATGCTGGTCCCCACCAACGGCTACTTCGGCGGGCGCATGGCCAGCATGGCCGAACGCGCCGGCGGCGAGGTGGTCGAGGTGGACGCGCCGTGGGGCGAACCGCTCGACACCGCCGACGTGGCCGACGCCTTCGACGAGCACCAACCCGACGTGTTCGGGTTCGTCCACGCGGAGACGAGCACCGGCGCGAAGCAGACGAACGTGTCGGAACTCACCGACGTCGCGCACGAACACGACGCGTACGTGATAGCCGACACCGTCACGTCGCTGGGCGGGGTCGAACTCCGCGTCGACGAGTGGGACGTCGACGTCGCCTACTCCGGGCCGCAGAAGTGCCTGTCGTGCCCGCCGGGGGCCGCGCCGCTGACCCTCAACGACCGCGCGATGGACAAGGTGCTCGACCGCGACGACCCCGTCCGGTCGTGGTACCTCGACCTCTCGCTGCTGGAGGGGTACTGGGGCGACGAGCGGTCGTACCACCACACCGCGCCCGTCACGAACGTGTACGCCCTGCGCGAGGCCCTCCGCCTCGTGGCCGAGGAGGGCATCGAGGAGCGGTGGGAGCGCCACCGGCACCTCGCCGGCGCTCTCAAGGCGGGCGTCGAGGCCATGGGGCTGGAGATGAACCCGGACGACGAGTACTGGCTCCCGAGCCTCAACGCCGTGCGCGTGCCCGCGGGCGTCGACGACGGCGCGATCATCTCCCGCCTCCTCGACCAGTACGACCTCGAGATAGCGTCGGGGCTCGGCGACCTCGCGGGGGAGATATTCCGCATCGGCTGCATGGGCTACTCCGCGCGCCCGAAGAACGTGACCTACCTGCTCTCGACGCTCGGCGAGGCGCTGGAACGCGAGGGCGCGGACGTCGACGTCGAGTCGGGACTGGCCGAGGCCCGCGCCGGCCTCGGCGAGTGAGCGGCGACGGGGGCGAGGGCGAAGGCGAGAGCGCACCCGCGCCCGGACTGGCCGCGCGGCTCAGAAGTCGTCGACGAGTTCGCCCATCTGCTCGACGGGGATGACCTCCATCGTCTGCATGTCGAGGCCGTACCGCTCGACGCCGATGGATATCTGCATGGCGTGCTCCGGCCCCTCGGCCTCGAACAGGACGAGGAAGTCGTGTGCGCCCAACACGGCGTAGGCGTCGAGCAGTTCGCCGCCCACGTCGGACACGTCCTGTCGTATCTCGCCCCACACGGTGGCGAGTTCCTGTGCGTTCTGCACCTGTTCCTCGCGTACCTCGACGAGAGCAGCGTACGTACCCATAATATTACATTTAGGTCGGTTATTGAAAATAATTCCGGCGGTCGAACCCGACGTTGCCGGACGGAGCGGCCGCGGCCGACCGTCAGCCCAGCAGTTTGCTGATGAGGCCCTTCGCCTTCGACCCCTTGGCCATGGCTTCGAGTTCGTTCAGGGCCGACTCCTCGGAGTCGAGGTTCTTCTCGAGGGGGTCGGTCACGTCGTCGCCGAGTTCGAGTTTCTCGGCGAGGGTGAGCAGTCCCTCGTAGCCGGATATCTCCATCCGCTCCGTCTTGATGCCGGCCTGGAGGTCGAACAGGTCGTGGAGTTCGCCCCGCGGCGTCTGTTGGACGAACCGCTCGCGCTCCTCGACCATCGCGTCGAGGACGAGACTCTCGGTTCCCTCGGGTTCGCGGTCGAGCGCTCTGAACGCCTCCTCTACCCGCTCGACGTGCTCTCGGGTCTCGTCCTGATGGTCACGAAAGCCCGACGCCAACTTCTCGTCCGACGCGTCCTCGGCGAGATTCCCCAGCACCTCGACCAGTTTCTCCTCCACCGCGTACATCTCTCGGAGCTGATACACGAACATGTCGTCGAGGCTGTCTACCGAGGTAGTTGTCACACTACTCCGTTCGACCTCTATCCGGGTAAGTTGCTTCCAGGAGAGTGCAACCTGTATTTAAGCTTCTCGTACCGCCGTTCGCCGCGTTCGACGGAGGGACGGCACGCTGTACGCCACGGGGCGGGCCGGCGGCGAGTCGGCCGACCCGGCGGGTCGTTCGTCGCTCGTGCGGTCGGCGGGGACGCCCTCCAGTCGTTCGTCGCGTCGCCCGCCTCGCGGGCGTCCGCAGAGGGAGAGTGACCCGCGGCGTCAGCGCTCGACTCGCTCCCTGAGTTCGTCCGCGTCGACGCGGAACTTGAACGCCGGCCGGCCGTCCACCAGCATGTAGGGCACGCGCTCGCCGTACTCCTCGCGGAGGTCCGGGTCTGCGTCCACGTCCACCGTCTCCACGTCGACGGGGCGGCGGACGTCGGCGGCGACGCGCCGGACGGTCTCCAGCGCCTCCTCGCAGAGGTGGCAGTTCTCGCGCGAGTAGACGGTCACGGTCGCGGCGTCGACGGCCCCCTCGGCGTCCGCGCCGGTGTCGGTGTCGGCGTCACCTTCCGCGTCGGGCATGTCCCGAGGTTCGGCCGCGGCGGCGGTAGGTCTGACGGTTCGGGCGGCGCGCCGAGCGCAGTCGGTGGCTCGGCGGACGTGAACGGACTTGCGTCGTTCGCGGAAACACGGACGGACCGGCGTGCGTTCGAACGCGCCGCGGGACCGGACGCACAGTGACGGATACGGCCGCCCCCCGCGGACGGCGTGGGACCCCCGAAGAGCGGTGGATTTCGTCGGGGTTTCCGATAGGAAACGTCGAACTGACAGTTACGCTCGCCGTCCGTCCCCGTGTGTATCTCGAAAAATAGTCAGCCTAGATGGTTGTCTAGTCGGTTATCGTCAGACTAATTAACTACGTTCGCACAGTGGGGAGTAGGTAACGTTGTATGCGACTCTCCGGGCAAGACTCACCGTTGACGTGCCGTCTTGGTTTACACGAGTACTCGCCGGACACGGAGGCCGGATACCCCTATCAGGAGTGCGTCCACTGCGGAAAACTCGGCATCTTTCGCCCGCGCCGAACGCTGTCGCTCGAACTGAATCCGCTTCGGCGATAACTCCGGCGTTCGTACCGGGCCCGACGGGGACCGTCGCCAGAGTATCTTCGACCCCACCCGGGACCTCTTCTCGTCTGTGCGCGCGACCGAACCCGGAGGCGCATCGCCGGCGAACGCGTGTCCGTCGGATAGTCAGATACCCGACACGTAGGCGGTGAGACAACCCACCATCTCGGGACGCCGACCGGTCGCGGTACAAAGCGGTCGGCGGCCGAACGGATGTGTCGAACGACAGGAACACGCCGAAGTTCACCGCTACCGGCAACGTCCTTTTCTCTGCACGCGGTCCTAGTATAAGGTAACTGAACGTCCGATGCTCACGTGCCAGTGTCACCTGACGTCGCCGGTGTTCGACGCCGCGGTGGAAGCCACAGAGGACGTGAGCGTCACGCTCGAACAGCAGGCCGTCTTCGAGTCGGGCGACGTGACGTGGGTGTTCTGGGCCGAGGGCGACGTCGAGGCGTTCGAGGAGGGCCTCGACGCGGACCCGACGGTCGAGGGCACCTCCGTCATCGGGGGGGACGACCGGCGGCGACTCTATCAGGTCCGCCTGAGTCAGATGGGGCAGTCCCGGAGCGCCTCGCACTGCTGGGCCGAGGCGGACGGCCAGTTCCTCGGCGCGACGCGGAGCGACGGGTGGTGGACCGTCAGACTCCGCTTTCCGGACCGTGAGGCGGTGCGGGCGTTCTTCCAGTGCTGTTCCGACCGCGACAGCGTCACCGCCTCCCTGCTCCGACTCTACGAGAGCGACGCGTCGGAGAGCCGCCCCTACGGCCTCTCCCGCTGCCAACTCGAGACGCTCCGAGCCGCCTTCGAGGCGGGGTACTTCGACATCCCGCGAGACGCCGCGCTGGACGACCTCGCGTCCGAACTCGGCGTCTCGGACAACGCCGTCTCGGAGCGGCTCCGGCGCGGCCTGCGGTCGATGCTGGAGGCGACGCTGTTCGAGGCCGACGACGAGAAGTGAGCGAGCGGGGACGACCGACCGACGAAGCGGCCGCGGGCCGCTTGCCGCCGCCGGGACACCCGAACAGTCGGCAAAAATAGTTAACTGACGGCGAGACAGGCATCACAGGGAATCGTGCTCTTGACCAGGAACGTCACGCCCAGCCGTGACGGCACGACCCGACGGTGGCTCTGATGCCCGTACTCGCCAAGTTCGAACTCTCGACGCCGGTGTTCGACACGACGTGCCGGGGCGTCCCCGGGGCGACGCTCCGACTCGACGGTCACTTCGTGCTGGCGACGGGTTCGTTCGGGTGGCGGGTCTGGGTCGAGTCGGTGGACCCCGACGCGTTCGAGGCGGGACTCGACGCCGACGAGATGGTGGCGTCGTACGAACGCCTCAGCGGCGAGGCGAACCGGCACCTCTACAAACTCGAGTTGAGCGAGATGGGGCGGCACGCGAGCATCCTCCCACTGCTCGGCGAGTGCGGCGGTGAGTACGTCGACGGGGAGCGCACGGAGTCGGTGTGGACGATACGCCTGCGCTTTCCCACCGACGAGTCGCTACAGACGTTCGCGGACGCCTGCGCGTCGCGGGAGAAGGAGTCCATCACGGTCGTGTCGATTCGCCGGGAGTCGAGCTGTGACAATCCGAAGTACGGGCTGACCTCGTCACAGCGGGAGGCCCTCGGTGTCGCCCTCGAACGGGGCTTCTTCGACATCCCGCGCGGGACCACCCTCTCCGCCATCGCCGACGAACTCGACGTCAGCGACCAGGCCATCTCCGAGCGGTTGCGACGCGCGCAGAAGTGCGTGTTCGAACGGGTGCTGGCCGACGATACCGAGTGAAGACCCGACGACGGACAGAGATAGTAGAAGGACCCCTATCTATTCCAATATATCACCGGAATAAATATATTCTCGCTAAACGCTTCTCGAACGCTGACACTCGGTCCTCCATCCTCGTCGCGAGTCCGACGGTACCCGAGTCGCGCGTAGCGCTCACTTCACTTCCGCTTCGAATCCTCGGTAACCGCGTCGCTCATCACGTTCGTTCGGAGTAGAAGCGGGCCGGGAGGGAGTTGAACCACCTGCGCTTCGGTTACGCCGTTCGCTCGCGCCGTCGTTCAACCCCTCCAGCCGTCGCTCTTTGGCTCACTACGTTCGCACAAAGAACGGGCCGGGAGGGAGTTGAACCCCCGACCGTCTGATTAAGAGTCAGACGCTCTCCCTGACTGAGCTACCGGCCCTCGAACAACGCTTGCTCGGGTACGCTAAAAGGCGTTTCCCTTTGGGCACGCGACGCCACGCGTTCCCACGGCCTGAACCCGAAGGGTGGATGTTAAGTGCGGCCCACGGCTAGCGTGGGTAACGAATGAGCCTTGGGGTCACTATCTCCTCGATGTCGACCTACGCGATTCTCGGGTGCGGGAGCGTGGGGCACGCCGTCGCCGAGGAACTCACCGAGGAGGGGAAGAACGTCCTGATTCTGGACAAAGACGAGAGTCGAGTCGAGGCGTTGCGCGACCAGGACCTCAACGCCAAGACCACCGACATCGCCGACCCCGACATCGCGGGGGTGGTGGAGGACCGAGACGTCATCCTCATCCTCGCGTCGGACGTCGAGGCCAACAAGGCCGCGGTGGAGGCCATCCGCGAACGGGGCGGCGACCAGTTCATCGTGGTCCGGGCCTCGGACCCCGTGAGCGAGGACGAACTCACCGAACTCGGCGCGGACGTGGTCATCACCCCGTCGGAGGTCATCGCCGAGTCGGCGCTCCGCACGCTCGAATCGGGCGAACTGGAGTACAAGGCGCGTCAACTCGCCGACCTCCTCCAGAACACCGACGGCGACCTCGCCATCCTGACCCACGACAACCCCGACCCCGACTCCATCGCCTCGGCGGTGGCGCTGAAGGCCATCGCGGGGGAGTACGACGTGGGCGCCGACATCCTCTACCAGGGCGACATCGGCCACCAAGAGAACCGGGCGTTCGTGAACCTGCTGGGCATCGAACTCGTCCCGATGGCGGACGCCCGCCCCCTCGACGAGTACGGGGCCGTGGCGCTGGTTGACCACATGAAGTCGGGCGACCCCACCCTCGACGTGGACGTCGACATCTTCATCGACCACTTCGAACCCGACGAGGGCATCGACGCGTCGTTCATGGACGTGCGCCCCAACGTCTCGTCCACGTCGACCATCCTCACCAAGTACATACAGGAGTTCGACCTCTCGCCGAGCGAGGAGGTGGCGACGGCGCTCCTGTACGGCATCCGGTCCGAGACGCTCGACTTCAAGCGCGACACGACGCCCGCGGACCTGACCGCGGCGGCGTACCTCTACCCCTTCACCGACCACGACACGCTGGAGCAAGTGGAGTCGCCCTCGATGAGCCCCGAGACGCTGGATGTGCTGGCGGAGGCCATCCAGAACCGCGACGTGCAGGGGAGCCACCTCGTCTCGAACGCGGGCTTCATCACCAACCGGGACGCCCTCGGACAGGCCGCCCAGCACCTCCTCAAACTGGAGGGTATCACCACCACCGCCGTGTTCGGCATCGCCGACGACACCATCTTCCTCGCGGCCCGGTCGAAGGACATCCGCATGAACATCGGCAAGACGCTCACGGACGCGTTCTCGGGAATCGGCGAGGCCAGCGGCCACTCCACGCAGGGCGGCGTGGAGATTCCGCTCGGCATCTTCACCGGCATCGAGGCGAGCGACGACAACCGCGACACCCTCCTCCAGTTGACCGAGGAGGCGGTCAAGCGCAAGCTGTTTCAGGCGATGGGCGTCGAGAGCGCGAGTAGCTCCGAGGGGAGCAACGGGAGCTAAACCCAGGCCCAGAGCCGTCCGAGCGGTCGCCGCCCGGGAGCGGCGTCGTCCGCGCTCTGCGAGTCGAGAGAGAAGAGGCGAGGACCGTCCGCGACCCGGCGCGGCGTTACGCCGCCGCCTCCTCCTCTTCTTCGGGGTGGCGGAGGCGTTCGATGACGTCGGTCACGAGGATGACGTCGCCGACCGACCGGACCCAGCGGTAGGGGAGCAACACGCCCTTCCCGGGGGCGATGCGGTCGCGGAACAGTTCGTCGTTGAGTTGACCGAGCGCGAGGCCGGTCACCGTCTCGCGGTCGAGGTCGAGGCGGATGTCCTCCACCTCGCCGACGAACACCCCGTTGTTCGAGTAGACCTCTCTGCCGACGAGTGACGTAATCTCCTGTGGCGTCCCGTCCATGTCCGGGTTCAAGGCGGCCCGGGTCTTAATTGTTCGTAGACTGCGCTGAGCGTATCTCCGCCGGCCGGGGCGGGCGCGCGAACCGACCGCCGAAAGGGTGGTCGGCGCGCCCCGCGGTGCGACGCGGAAAGCGACTCACACCGGTCCGGGCGCGAGCAGTTGGACCGGGTGGCGGGTGGGCCGCGAGAGCATGGAATCCAACTGTTCGAGACACGAGGTGCCGGAGGCCACGACGGTCCGGTCGCGCGTCTCCGGGGCCGTGAACTGGGCTTCGAGGTCGGAGCCCACGTCCATCGCGAGGTCGTAGTACTCCTCCTTGTAGCCGAAGCTACCGGCCATTCCGCAGCACTCCACGTCGGAGGTGAACACGTCGTAGCCGAGTCGGTCGAGGACGGCCACCGTGTGCTCTGCGAGGCCGAGGGTGCGCTGCTGGCAGTGGCTGTGGTAGGCCACCTCCTTGTCGTCCGAGGAGGCCGCCTTCAGTCCCGCGTCGGACGCGCCCGATTCGAGGAGGCCGAACACGTACTCCATCACCTCGTAGGAGTTCGAGGCGAGGCGCTCGTGGGACTTCGCCGGCAGGAACTTCTCGTACTCGCGGTCGAACATGGCGAGGTCCGAGGGCTCTATCACCACGATGTCCCGGTCGGCGTCTATCTGCTCCGCGAGGGCGGCGTACACGTCGTGGGCGTGCTTCTCGGCGGTGGCGACCATCCCCTGCGAGAACGGCGCGCGCCCGCTGGACGGAACGTCCGGCACGCGCACGTGCACGTCGAGGGCTTCGAGCGCCCGGACTGCCGCCTTACCCCGGTCGACCTGCACGTGGTTCGTGTAGAGGTCGGGGTAGAGCACCGCCTCGCGGCGCGCCTCGTCGGGGGAGATGCGCGCGCCGCCGCGGGCCTCGAACCAGTCGGTCAGCGTCTCGCGCCGGAACTTCGGCAGGTCGCGCCGGGGGTCGACGCCGAGCGCCTTCGACATGGCCGTCCGCGCGACGTCGGTGTCGGCGACCCAGTTCGAGACGGGCGCGAGAGCGCTCCCCACCTTGGCCACGGTCGGGAAGTTGCCGAAGAACCGCTTCTGGACGTCCATCCCGCCGGGCTCCTCGTCGGGGGTCAGCCCCTCGACCAGCCAGTCGAACTCCGCGTCCTCGCTGCGGTTCACCCGGTCGCGGACGACGGTGTTTATCCACGGGATGTCTATCTTCACGGGGCAGGCGTTGACACAGCGGGTACAGCCGGTACAGAGTTCGTTGAACTCCGCCGCGGTGTCGAGACCCTCGATGCCGGCCTCCCACCCGGTTCCGATGCCGCCGGAGTACGTCTCGCCGCCGAACGCGTGGCCGCCGACGTGCTGGAAGTTGGCACAGGAGTTGGAGCACGCGCCACAGCGGATGCAGTAGAGCGTCTCGCGCAGTTGGTCGTCCTCGCGCATCGCCATCCGGCCGTTGTCCACGAGGACGAGGTGGAACTCGCGGTCCTCGTCCATCTCGGAGAGGGGGACGTCCGGTCGGTCGAAGTCGACGACGGGCGACTCGACGGGCGGGGTCAGGAGCGAGACGTAGGAGGTGATGTCCTGCCCCGTGGCCGACCGCGCGATTATCTCGGTGAACGGCTGGAGGTCCTCGACGCTCGGAACCACCTTCTCGACGCCGCTGATGGCTACGTGCGTGTCGGGCGTCACGGCCGTCTTCCGGGCGTTGCCCTCGCTCGTCACCAGCGCGACGGTGCCGGTGTCCGCCGTGATGAAGTTCGCGCCCGTGATGCCCACGTCCGCCTCTCGAATCGACTCGCCGAGTTTCTCCCGCGCGAACCGGGTGAGTTCCTCCGGCGTCTCCAGCGGGTCGTCTATCTCGTCGGCGAACTGGTGGTTGAGCAGGTCGGCTATCGACTCGGTCGACTTGTGGAGGGCGGGCCCCACGAGGTGAGAGGGCGTCTCGTCGGCCAACTGGATGACCCACTCGCCGAGGTCCGTCTCGACCACGTCGATGCCGTCGGCTTCGAGCGCCTCGTTCAGGTCGAGTTCCTCCGTCGTCATCGACTTCGACTTGACGACCCGGTCGCCGTGGTCTTCGACCACCTCGCGGACGTACCGGTTGGCGTCCGCCGCGTCGTCGGCGACGTAGAGCGTGCCGCCGTTCTCCTCGACCGTCTCGCGCAACTGCGCTATCAGTTCGGGCAGGCGCGCGATGGCGTCCTCCTTGATGGCGCGGGCCTCGTCTTTGAGCTCCTCGTAGTCGTCGAGTCGGCCGGTCGACTCGTAGCGGCCCACGTTGAACCCCTTCGTGTTGGTGGCGATGGCGTCGCCCTCGGCCTCCATCAGGTGGCGTATCTTCGCCGCCTTGGCCCGCCGGGACTCGCTCATCGGTCCCCCTCCATCGCGTCGTCCACCAGTACCACGTGCACGTCCGTCGGCCCGTGGACGCCCCGGACCAGCGCGCCCATGTCGGCGGTGGCGCTCGGCCCGGTGGCGATGACGGCGCTGGCGTGGCCGGTGCGGAACTCCTCGCCTATCCACTCGTACGCCTCGGGCATGCCCGGCACCACGTCGCCCGTCCGGAGGACCGCGACGTGCAGGTCCGGGTAGAGGCTCACGGGTTCGGTGCCGTCGGGGCGGGACTGGACGACCACGCTCCCGTAGTCGGCGACGCCGAGGCCGGCGGGCGTGACGCCCGTCGCGGCGTCGCCGAGTTCGGCCGGCGTCGGGTCCGTCGTGACGGACTCGGGGAGGTCGACCCCCTCGAACGGTAGCGGGACGCCCACCGCCGGCGCGCGCACGACGTCGCCGATGACCTCGCCGGCGTCCGACGGCGCGACGCGCGTCGCGTCCACCTCCAGTCGTTCGAGCGAACGCTCGAACGTCTCGACAGTGTCGGTTGTCACACGCCCCCTTACACCACGGAGGGTATTGCTCTTTGGATTCACCGTGTCCCCCGACGGAGTTCGGACGACGGAAGCGACGACCGAGCGGTGACCGAGCGGTGACCGAGCGCCGGGCGGCGCGGGCGGTAGGGCGAGGCGGACTCGGGCGCGGAGACGGCCGCCGGGCGGCGTGGGGTCGACCGGCGTCGGCCGCGTCGGCCACACTCGGAGGAGGTGTGAGCTGTAGAATCTTCCGAAGTCTCAGGATTTTATAAGCAGGAACCCCCGATACTCAGGAGATGGCTACGGACCCCGGCACGCCCGCCGACCCGGCACAGGGGGGTAACTACGACTACAAGAGCGACGACGTCGCCCGGCCCGGTCTCGTCTCCGATCTCGAATCGCTGGTCGAGGGTGACGTCCGCTTCGACTCCTACACCCGACAGCTCTACGCGACCGACGCCTCGGCGTACGAGGAGACGCCCATCGGCGTCGTCTTCCCCACCGGCACCGACGACGTGGTGGCGGTGATGGAGTACTGCGCCGAGCGGGAGATACCGGTCCTGCCCCGCGGCGGCGGTACCAGCCTCGCGGGACAGGCCGTGAACGAGGCGGTGGTGCTCGACTTCACGAAGCACATGACCGACGTGCTCGACGTGGACCCCGAGGGCCGGACCGCCAGCGCCGAGGCGGGCATCTACCTCGGCGACATGAACGAGGAACTCTCGGTCCACGACCTCAAGTTCGCGCCGGACCCGGCGTGGGGCGACAAGAGCGCCCTCGGCGGGGCCATCGGCAACAACTCCACCGGCTCTCACTCGCTCAAGTACGGCAAGACCGACTATTACGTCGAGGAGGTCACGGCCGTCCTCGCCGACGGGAGCGTCGAGACGCTCGGCGAGATGGCCGTCGACGAACTCCGCGAACGGGCCGACCCCGAGGCGGACGAGATTCTGCCGCGCGTGTACGCGCAGGTCGTCCGGGTGCTGGACGAGGAGCAAGACGAGATAGAGCGGCGCTACCCCGACCTGAAGCGCAACGTCTCGGGGTACAACCTCGACGCCCTCGTGGACGACGCCAACGGCGAGCGCCGGACACCGGACGACAAGGGGATGGACCCCGACAGCGAACCCGGCACCGTCAACCTCGCGCGCCTCCTCGCGGGGAGCGAGGGAACGCTCGCCATCGTGACCGAGGCCACCGTCTCGCTCGAACCCGTGCCCGAGACCAAGTCGGTGGCGCTCCTGACGTACGACGACGTGCTCGACGCCCTCGAAGACGTCGAGCCGATTCTCGCGCACGACCCCTCGGCGGTCGAGGTGATGGACGACGTGCTGTTGGACCTCGCGCGCGGCACCGCCGAGTTCGCCGACGTGGTGGGGATGCTGCCCGACGGCACGGACTCGGTGCTCCTCGTCGAGTTCTACGCCGACTCCGACGAAGAGGGCCGCGAGAAGGTGGCCGACCTGCTCGCCGACCGGGTGCCCGACGCCGCCTCGCTCGCCGACCCCTCGGACGGCGCGGGCGAGATAACCGCCAAGGACCACTTCGCCACGGGCGCGATGGAGGCCCACGACGCCGACACGCGCACGAAGTTCTGGAAGATGCGCAAGTCGGGCCTCCCCATCCTGCTGTCGCGCACCACCGACGCGAAGCACATCGCGTACATCGAGGACACGGCCATCCCGGCAGAGAACCTCCCGGCGTACGTCTCGGAGGTGCAGGACATCCTCGAAGAGCACGACACGTTCGCGTCGTACTACGCCCACGCGGGGCCGGGTGTGCTCCACATCCGGCCGCTGGTCAACACCAAGACCGTGGAGGGTCTCCAGACCTACCACGACATCGCCGACGAGATGACCGACGTGGTGGTCAAGTACGGCGGGAGCGTCTCGGGCGAACACGGCGACGGCCACGCCCGCACCCAGTGGAACCGCAAGCTCTACGGCGACCACCTCTGGGGCGTGTTCCGCGACATCAAGTCGGCGTTCGACCCCGACTGGCTCCTCAACCCCGGCAACGTCTGCGGCGACCACGACATGACCGAGAACCTGCGGTTCCCGCCGTCGTACGACTTCGAGGAGGGGTTCGACCCCGAGCTCAACTGGCCCAACGAGAACGGCTTTCAGGGCATGTCGGAGCTGTGTCACGGCTGCGGCGGCTGTCGCGGCAAGCAGGACACCACCGGCGGCGTGATGTGTCCGACGTTCCGCGCCGAGAACGAGGAGATACTCTCGACGCGCGGGCGGTCGAACATGCTCCGGCAGGCCATGTCGGGCGACCTCTCGGAGGAGGAGCAGTTCTCCGACGAGTTCGTGAGCGAGGTGATGGACCTCTGTATCGGCTGTAAGGGCTGCAAGAAGGACTGCCCGAGCGAGGTGGACATGGCGAAGCTGAAGACCGAGGTGGTCCACGAACACCACCAGCGCCACGGCGCGAGCCTCCGCGACCGGATGTTCGCCAACATCGCACCGCTCTCGGAACTCGGGAGCAAACTCGCGCCGCTCTCGAACTGGGCGTCGAAAGTGCCCGGCGCGCGCCTCGCCATGGAGAAGACGCTCGGCATCGCGCGCGAGCGGTCGCTCCCCACGTTCCACGACGAGAGCCTCGTCGACTGGTTCGAGGCCCGCGGCGGGTGTACGGTCCCGGAGAGCGAGGCGTCGCGGAAGGCGCTCCTGTTCCCCGACACCTACACCACCTACAACCACCCGGCGGTGGGCAAGGCCGCCGTGCGAGCGCTGGAGGCCGCGAACGTCCACGTGCAGATACCCGACGGCGTGACCGGGAGCGGACGGCCGCCCCACTCGAAGGGGTTCATCGAGAAGGCCCGGACCCGCGCCGTCGAGAACGTCGACGCCCTCGCGCCGGAGGTGCGCGATGGCTGGGACGTGGTCGTCGTGGAACCCTCCGACGCCGTGATGTTCCAGACGGACTACCTCGACCTGCTGTCGGGCGACGACGTCGAGGCGCTGGCCGCGAACACCTACGGCGTGATGGAGTACGTCGACACCTTCCGCCTGCTGGAGGACCTCGACGTGCGCGAGAGCGGTGAGTCGCTCACGTACCACGGCCACTGCCACCAGAAGTCAACCAAGAAGGACCACCACGCGGTGGGCGTGCTCCGGCGCGCCGGCTACGACGTCGACCCCCTCGACTCCACCTGCTGTGGCATGGCGGGGTCGTTCGGCTACGAGTCCGAGCACTACTCGATGAGCAAGGCCATCGCCTCCATCCTCTACGAGCAGGTGGACGAGAGCCCCGGCGACACCGTCGTCGCCCCCGGCGCCTCCTGCCGGTCGCAGCTCGAAGAACACGAGGGCGAGGAGCCGCCCCACCCCGTCGAGAAACTCGCCGACGCCGTCGCGTGACGGCCGCGGCGTCTCGCCCCGACCCGCGTCCCGGCCTCGTCCGCCGCCGGTCGCGGACGCGCCGGCCCTTTTCTATATAAACCACCGGTACGTTTTTATATTGGATTTCCGCCCCCGGAACCGTCACCCGATGAATGAAGTAAAGATACATCCGGGGCTATCTACTCGTGCCGGGGTGCCTCTGACATCCGGCAGTTCGCCCCCGCCGGCCTTGCCCGGACCGGCGAGGGGGAACGAGGGAATTCCCTCAACCTTTTCCACAGACGCTATCCACGACGGAGCGCGCGGTCCGGACGTTCGGGACGCGGGCGAGGTGGGAGCGACAGGTGCAGTCCGAGGAGCCGAACCCGGGAGCGGGGTCGGCGTCGGAGGCGTGACGACGGAGAGCGTCGGCGACGGCGCACTCGGCGTCCGCGCGCGGCGCGAGTACGACTGCTCGGAGCGTCGTCTCCGGGCGGCCGGTGAGGTAGTCGACGTGCCAGTGGCGGACGTCGCGTTCGCCCGCGGCCACCTCGCGGTGACGGTCCACCCGCGAGAGGCCGCCCGCACCGAACGCGCTCCCGGCGTAGGCGTACAGCTCCGCCGGGAACTCGAACGACCCGAGCGCACCCACCTCGACGCGCGCGGCGGCCGGCAGTTCGAGGAGGAGCACGTACGTGCCGGGGACGCCGGAGCGACCCTCCGGGGTTCCGAGCGCCGCCGTCCCGGCGTCCGGTTCGTCCCCGTCGGCGTCTCCGTCCTCGGGCGTGACTACGAACACGTCCGGGTCGGTCATCGCCGCGGAGTCGGCGGCGGCGAGTGAAAAGTCGCCCGCATCGGCCGCGAACGACGGTCTGGGCGGGGACGGGAGCCACTCCCCGACCGAATCCGCCCCGATTCGATCACGACTCCGCGGTCAGCCGGACCAGTCGAAAGTCGGGTTCCGCCGGATGTCCGTCGGTCGTGAACCCGGCCACGGCGTAGCCGCCGTCGGCCGTGTCGACGATGGAGAACGGATAGTTGTACTGCCGTCCGCCCGCCCGCCGCTGCCAGCGGCACTCGCCGTCGGCGTCGGTTCCGACGACCCAGAACGGGGAGGCCCACCCGGCCGACCGGGTCCCGGCGAACGCGTACCCGCCTCCCGGCCTCCGCACGACGGCGGCGGCCTCTGCGCTGGCGTACTCGGGGCCGGGCGCGCCGAACGTCTCCGCCCACCGCCGGTCGCCCTCGGCGTCGACCTTCAGGAGGAACGCGTCGGGGGCGGTGAGGTCCCGCTCCGGCTGGCCGGGGATGTACTCCGTCCACTTGACGGCCCGCGCGCTCCCCGCGACGGCGAACCCGCCGTCCGTGCCGCGGACCAGCCCTTCCCCGACGTCGAACCCCCGAATCTCGTACCGACGTCGCCACCGCTCGGTTCCGTCCGGACCCGTCCGGACGAGTACGGGGGAGCGGTCGAAGGCCGCCGGCGCCGTGAACGCCAGCAGGCCGAATCCGTCCTCCGCCTCGACGATTCCCCGACCGAACAGCGACGCCGCGGCGTCGTAGGTCCGGACCCACTCTCGCTCGCCCGCGTCGTCGAGCGCGACCACGAACGCCTCGGCGGGGGCGTCGCCGGAGAGCGTCCCGACGACCGCGTACCCGCCGTCCGACCGCCGCACCGCGTCGGCGACGGTCGCGTCACCGAACTCGTACTCCCGCCACCACCGCACGGTCCCGTCTTCGGTCAGCCCCGCCGCGGCGACGTGGTTCGTCTCGGCGTCCGCCGCGCGCACGTCGAGCATCAGCACGTAGCCACCCCCGGGCGCGGCGCGTATCTCGGCGGCGCTCTGGTATCCCTCGCCGCCGTACGTCCGTACCCACTCGACGTCGCCGGCGGGACCGGTCTTGACGACCAGTGCGTCCGCGTGGTCGTCCGGGGAGTCCACGCCCGTCTCGCCGGTGACGACGAAGCCGCCGTCGGACGCCTGAAGTACGGATAGTCCCCGTTGCCGCCGCTCGTCGCCGTACGTCCGGTTCCACGCGACGCTGGGCGACCCGTCGCTCCCGTCCGCGTCCTCCCCGCCGTCCGCGGCCCCGACCGCGCCCCCCGAGAAGGCGACGCTCCCGCCGAGCAGTGCGCCCGAAGCGCGAAGGAGTCCGCGGCGCGGGAGGGCGTACGACCGCGACGACCGACCGTCCGACTCGGAGTCTCGCATATATATTTCGTCTCACTAAGTTGTGAAATCAGTTTCCGCCGGTCGGCGCGGGCCGGCCACCGCAACCGTTAGAAGCGCCAGCGTCCGAGTGAACGCGTGGACGACATCGTCTCGTGGCTCCGGGGACGCCCCCAGTACGAGGGGCAGATAGCCGACCACCGGCGGGTGGCCGCCGCCGACGCGGCGGTCGCGGACGTCGACCTCGAATCGCGTCTGGCGTCGGCGCTCGAAGACCGGGGCGTGGACCGCCTCTACTGCCACCAGGCCGACGCCGTCGCGGCGGTGCGCGACGGGCGGAACGTCGTGCTCGCCACGCCAACCGCCAGCGGCAAGAGCCTCGCGTACACCGTGCCGGCGTTCGAGCGAGCCATGGACCACGGCGGGCGGACGCTCTACCTCGGCCCGCAGAACGCCCTCGTGGCCGACCAACGCGAGGCGCTGTCCGACCTCGCGTTCGGCCTCGGCTTCGGGAGTCGCGTCTCCGTCGCGGAGTACACGGGGCGGCAGTCGAAGGCGGAGAAGCGCGAGGTGCGAGAGCGGCGGCCCACCGTCCTCCTCTCGAACCCCGACATGCTCCACTACGGCCTCCTGCCCCACGCCCACCGCCTCTGGGAGTGGTTCTTCGGGAGCTTAGAGACCGTCGTGATAGACGAGGTGCACACCTACCGCGGCGTGTTCGGAAGCCACGTCGCCCTGGCGCTCCGCCGCCTGAACCGCGTGTGCGAGCGGTTCGGGAGCGACCCGACGTTCGTTTGCTGTTCGGCGACGGTGGGCAACCCCGTCGAACACGCCGCGCGGGTGACGGGCAGGCCGGCGTCGACGTTCGAACTCGTCGACGAGGACGCCAGCGGGTCGGGCCCGACCCACTGGGTGCTGTGGAACCCGCCGACCTACGACCGAGAACGGGAGACGGGGCGGCGGCGGTCGAGCCACGTCGAGACGAAGACCCTGTTCGCGGACCTCGTCTCCCGGGGACACCAGACGCTCGCGTTCACGCGGGCGCGACAGACGGCGGAGCGCTACGCCGACGAGAGCGCGTCGGCCCTGCGAGAGCGGGGGCGCGCGGACCTCGCCGACGCGGTGACGGCCTATCAGGCGTCGCTCAAACACGACCGGCGGCGCGAGATAGAGGAGCGACTCGGCGCGGGCGACCTCCGGGGGGTGTGGTCGACCAGCGCGCTCGAACTCGGCGTCGACGTGGGCGGCCTCGACGCCGTCCTCCTTGACGGCTACCCCGGCACGCGGATGTCGACGTTCCAGCGCGCGGGGCGCGCCGGCCGGGGCGACGACCCCTCGCTGGTCGTCCTCGTGGCGGGCGAGGACCAACTCGACCAGTACCTGATGCGGAACCCCGACGACCTGTTCGAAGGAGCGCCGGAGGAGGCCGCCGCCGACCCCGAGAACGACCACCTCCTGCCCGACCACCTCGCCAGCGCCGCCGCCGAGAACTGGCTCTCGCCCGGCGACGAGACCCACTTCGGACCGACGTTCCCCGACCACGTCGCCGACCTGGAGGCCGCGGGCCAACTCGAACGCCGGGACGCCGACGGGGGCGTGCGCTGGACCCACGCCGGCGACGGCAGCCCCCAGCACGCGATGGGTCTCCGGACGGTCGAGTCGCGCGAGGTAGACCTCTACGACCGCAAGCGGGGCGAGGTGGTGGCGTCGCTCTCGCTCTCCGACGCCCTGCGGGACGCCCACCCCGGCGCGATATACCACCACCAGGGCCGCACCTACGAGGTGGTCGACCTCGACCTCGACCGCGACGTGGCCGAACTCTCCCCCACGTGGGCCGACTACTACACGCGCGTCCTCCACGAGAAGGAGATAACCGTCGAGCGGGACATCGAGTCGAAGCCGCTGTCGGCGCGGCCGGACGAGCGGGTGACGTTCGCCGAGGTGACGATGCGAAAGCGGATAACCGGGTTCGAGCGCCGCGACGCCAAGCGGGGCGAGGTGCTGGGTCGCCGGTCGCTCGACCTGCCCGAGACGACGCTCCGGACCAAGGCGCTCTACTTCGGCGTCCCGCCCGAGACGGAGCGGGAGATGCGCGACGCCGCGGGGGCGGAGGGGTTCGACGGCGGCATCCACGCCGCCGAGCACGGCATGATATCGCTCCTGCCCCTGTTCGTACTCTGCGACCGGGGCGACGTGGGCGGCCTTTCGACGCCGCTGCACCCGCACACGGGCCGGGCGACCGTGTTCGTCTACGACGGCCACCCCGGCGGCGTGGGGCTGACGCGCGGCGGCTACGACCGCGTGGAGGCGCTGATGGCGCGGACGGCCCACCTGATAGCCGACTGCGACTGCGCCGACGGCTGTCCGGCGTGCGTCCAGTCGCCCCACTGCGGCAACGCGAACGAACCGCTGGCCAAGGGGCCGGCGGTGACGCTACTGGACGCGCTGACGGGCGGACGACGAGAAGAATAGCGGGGTCGCGTGCGAGCTTACGAGCTCGTGGTGGTCGCGGCCGTCTCGGTCACCGTCTCCGTCCCCGGCTGGGACACCATTATCTCGCCGCGCATCGACTCGGGGTGGTACTCGCAGTAGTAGGACGCCGCCTCGGAGGTGGCCTCGAACGTGAGCGACCGGGTCGCGCCCTGCTCGGTCGTGGACTCCGTGGCCGCGAGCTGCTCGCCCGACTCGGTCTCGATGATGAGTTCGTGCTCCATCCCGTCGAGGTTCTCCCACGTTATCTCGTAGGTCCGGCCCGCCACCATCGAGAGGGTGGGGTTGGTCTCCTCCGCGATGGTCGCGGGCTCCCGACCCTTCCAGCCGCTCTGCTCGCCGCCGAGCACGTACGACTGGGCCGCCGTCGACGCGGCCGTCTCCGTCTCCGCGGTTCCCGTCTCGGCCGTCTCCGTCTCCGCGGTTCCCGTCTCGGCCGTCTCCGTCTCGGCCGTCGTCTCCTCGCCGCCGGGCGTAGTGCCTTCACCGGTGGTGGTTCCGCCCTCGCCGCCGCCGTTGCCGCCGCATCCGGCGACGAGAGCCGCCGCGAGCGAGGCACCGGAGACCTTCACGAGCTTCCGCCGACTTAATTTACCGTTGTCAGACATTGTTTTATCCAATCTGAGGATGGTTCGAGTGCCCACTTAGTGCTGTCTGATTCGGTCCGGGAGAGGACGAAGAGGTCGGCCGGACACGTCGGTGGCCGGCGGTCAGGCGTCGGCGAGGGGGAGTCGGAGGGCGACGGCGGGTTCGTCGTCGCCGTCGCCGCCGTCGTCGCTCACTCCGCCAACGGGACGACTATCACGTCGTCCACGCGGACGCCGTTCTCGTCGGCGACGGACTCGCCCGACACGACGTCGGTGGGGTCGAGTTCGGCGTCGACGCCGACCACCGCCTCGCCCGCGCCGAAGTTGAGCGCACACAGGTACGACTCCGCGTCCGTCTCGCGCACGAACGCCACGGCGCGGTCGGAGTCGGCCTCGAACTCGACTTCGCGGAACCGGCCCTCGTAGCCGAGGGCGGGCATCGAGTCGCGCACCTCCACGAGTCGCCGGTAGTGGTCGCGGAGTTCGTCGTTGGCGTGTTCCCACGCGAGGGGGTCGCGCTTCCCCCGTTGGCCGAGTTCCTGCCCGCCGTATATCATCGGGACGCCCGGCAGGGTGAACAGCGCGCCCGCGGCCGCGTACGCCTCGGGTTCGCCGCACTCGACGACGTAGCGCGTCTCGTCGTGGTTCTCGACGTAGAGCATGAAGGCGGCGTGGTCGGGGAAGCCGACCTCGCGTCGCTGTTGGAGGGCGTCGAGGACGGCGTCGGCCGGCGCGTCGCCCCGTCCCACCTGCCGGAGGGTGAAGTAGAGCGTGGTGTCGAAGTGAATGTCGAAGCACATCTCGTGGAAGTCCGCGATGTAGGGGATGGTCTCGTCCAACAGAAGGAACTCGGGGTCGCGGGACTTCACGCGCTCGCGTATCTCGGTCCAGAACGAGTCGGGGACGGCCCACGCCATGTCACACCGGAAGCCGTCGGCCACCGCCATCCACTCGTCCACCGCGTTGAGGAGGTAGCGTCGGACCTCCAGATTGGTGTGGTCGAAGTTGGCGATGTACTCCCAGTCGAAGTACGTGCCCGGCGACCCGTCCTCGTTCCACTCGTACCAGTCGCGGTACTCGGAGTCGCCCGCCTTCGCCTTCTCGAAGTACGGGTGGTCGCGCGCGGAGTGGTTCAACACGAGGTCGAACAGCACCCGCATGCCGCGGTCGTGGGCCGCGTCCACCAACGCCTCGTAGTCCTCGCGGGTGCCGAGGTCCTCGGCGATGGAGAAGAAGTCCACGATGTTGTAGCCGTGGGGCGCGTGGTCGTTCTGGAGCACCGGTGTGAGCCACAGGGTGTCGACGCCGAGGTCCGCGAGGTAGTCGAGTCGATTCTCGATGGCCTCGAACGTGTTGTCGGTCTCTTCGTCGTCGGCCGCGAACCCGCGGACGTATATCTCGTAGAGGGTCGCCTCGGTGGCCCACTCCGGTGGCTGGTTGAGGTTCCGTATCTCGACGTCCGCCTCTGCGTCGGCGTCTGCGTCCGCCGTCGACTCGCCCTCGGTCGCCACGCCGCCGTCGGTCCGCGCGTCGCTCCCCGACGAGGTCCGCACCTCCTCCGCGTCGGTCCGCGACACGTCGACGCCGTCGCCCTTCTTGCGCACCTCCACCGCGTCCGCGACGGAGTAGGACTCGCCGACGGCGACGGCGTGGACCCGGACGCGGTCGCCGAACGCGTCGAGGGGGACGCGGAGTTCCCAGCCCTCCGCCCGGACGGCCGAGTCGTCCACGTCGTCGCGGTCGTCGACGAGGAACTCGACGCCCAGTTCGTCCCGTGGCTTCGAGGAGTCGGGGCTCCGCTGGGGGTCGGCCTCGATAACCACCTCGTCGCCCTCCACGCGGCCCGAGAGGTGGACGCGCGGGCGGCCCTCGCCGCCGCCGCCGGACCCCGCACCGCTCCCCGACCCGCTGACGCCGCCGCTCCGCCCGGACGGGCGCGCCGACCCGCTGGCGAACCCGCTCGTCCCGCTGTATCCCGACCCCGCGCCGACCGGGGCGAGGTCGCCCGGGAACGCCCGGACGGTGAGTTCGTGGGTGCCGTCAGGGGCGGTGAGTTCGACCGTGTACCGCCCGGCGGCGTCGGGTTCGAAGGTCACGACCGGGTCGTCGCCGAGTTCCGCCTGACTCGCCACCGGCGCGGACCGAATTCGCCACCAGTAGTCCGCGTCCGGGTCCGGGTCGCGTGGCGCGAGTTGTGTCGACTCTCCGACGGCTACGAAGCGTGGCGGGCCTGGGTGGTGCATCCTTGTCTCTCCTTGCGGCCCCTACCACATTGAATTTGCCTCATCGTCAAAGATTACAACGGAGCGGGTAAATCGTCGACGAACAGCGGGTCCGTCGGCCGGGGGCGACCGGACGGCGGCGGCGCGCCCGACGGCCGAAGAAGTATCAAAGGCCCGCCCCGAAGGAGGGACGAGAATCGGGGGGGTGCGACCGACGAGCGACGGTCCGGGCCCGAACCGACCGACGATTAAATCATGACTGAGGGAATCTCTGTGGTCGACTCGGCATCAACGCTTAAGTATTGGGGACCTGCCTTCGCACCATGCGACTTCGAACCGCGCTAAACGAGTATAAGCGGGACTGCGGTCGGCGATTCCCCGAGGAGTCGCCCACCGCGGCCGGGTCCTTCTCCGGGCACGGCGACAGACTGGTCTACGTCGACCCCCGGGGTTCACTCCGCGACTACTCGTCGTCGCTCTCCGGCCTCTACGGCATCGACCGGTCTCGGTTCGGCATCGAGACGGGCGACGGGACCACGTGGTTCGACGAACTCGACACGGTGCGCCAGCACTACTACCGCGAGACGTCGCTGGTCGAGACGGAGTACGACGCCGGCACCTACACCGTCCACCAGTACGACCTCACCCTCGGCCGCGCCCACGTCACGCGCGTCGAACTCCGGGGGGCGGTGCCGACCGACGCCCACCTCACGGCGTTTCTGACGTTCGCGCCCGAGGGCCGCGAGACGGGCGTCGGCCGTCTCATCCACGAACGCGGCGGCCCCGACGACACGCAGGCCGTCGAGGTGTACCACCAGACCGAACACGACTACGTGACCGCCTCGACCGGCCTCACCGACGTGCGGGGGCAGATTCCCGAGCGGTTCGACGAGATGCTCTCCGAGGACTTCTTCGAGTACCCCCGCGAGGCAGTACTCGAACAGTACGAGGACGCCCACCTGAGCGGCGACGTGGTGGTGTCCGCGCCGCTGGAACAGCAGGGGCGGGCGATGCAGACCACGCTGGTCACCCAACTGTCCGACCACGACGAGGTGGACCGCGGCGACGCCCTCGCGGACCTGCGCCACTGCGCGCTCTCTCACACCACCGCCGACGCCATCCGCGCGGCCGCGGTCGAACGCGCCGACGTGTCCGTGCCCGACCACGTCCCCCGGAAGCGCCTCGTGCGCGCCGACCTCCGGGCGCTCTCGCTGCTCGAAGCGCCGACCGGCGCGCACATCGCCGGACCGGAGTTCGACCCGTTCTACGCCCACTCCGGCGGCTACGGCTACACGTGGTTCCGGGACGAGTCCGAGGTGAACCGCCACCTGCTGGAGGCCGCCGAGTCGTTCGAGTTGGACCTCGGCGACCGGTTCGCGGCCGCGGCGCGGTTCCTCTGTGACGCCCAACTCGAAGACGGGTCGTGGCCCCACCGGGTGTGGGCCTCCACCGGCCACCTCGCCCCCGGGTGGGCCAACGCCCGGGTCGAGAACTCCGACCTGCCGGAGTACCAGGCCGACCAGACCGCGGCGGCGGCCGCCTTCCTCGCCACCCTCCTCCGGAAGCGGCGCGACTCGCTCCCGAGGGGCGTGACCGCCGACGTGCGGGAGGCGCTCCGGGGCGCGGTGGCGGCGCTCGGCGACTCGCTCGAAGACGACGGCCTGCCCGAGGTGTGCCAGAACGCGTGGGAGGACATGGTCGGCCGGTTCACCCACACCGCGGCCGCCTTCCTCGAGGGGTACGCCGCGGTGGCCCGCGCCCCCGTAGGAGACGACCTGCGCGCCCGCGCGGCAGACGGCGCCGAGACGGTGTTCGAGGGGCTCGACGCACTGTGGAGCGAGCAGCGGGAGTGCTACGTCCTCCGCCTGACGCGCGACGGCGGGGTCGACGAGCGACTCGACTCCGCCACGTTCGCGCTGGTGGACGCCGTCGCAGAGTACGACGCCCTGACCGACGACGACCTGCCGAAGCGGACGCTCGACCGCCTGTCGGCGCACGTCGAGGCGGCGATAGACGGCCTCCACCGCAACCCCGCCGAGAGCCCGATTGCCGGCCTCGTGCGGTTCGAGGAGGACTACTGGCGCGCCGACGGGCAGGACCGCGAGAAGGTGTGGTCCGTCTCGACGGCGTGGGGCGCGAACGCCGCCGCCGAACTCGGCCGCCTCCTCAACGGCTACGGCCGCGACGGCGACGCGTTCCTCGAACGCGCCGGGACGCTGTACGCCCACCTCCGGCCGGGCGAACCGTTCACGACCGACGCGGGCTACCTCACCGAACAGGTGTTCGACGACGGCACGCCCGACTCCGCGACGCCGCTGGGGTGGTCCCACGCGGTCCGCCTCCACACCACCGCACTCCTCCACGAGGAGGACGCCCTGCCCGCGCCCAAGCCCGCACCCTCGGGACCCGAGCACAAACCCAACTGGACCACCGGCGAGAAGTTCGGCGTCGGCACCGTGGCCGACCACGGTACGGAGGACCCCTCGCGCGTGTGGTTCACGCTCACCGAGGGGGCGCTGACGGAGGTGCGCTTCCCCCGCGTCGATCTGATGAACGTCCGCACGGTGGACTTCCTCGTGGTCGACGCCGACGAGGACGAGGAGTACACCGCGCGGACGTACAACGAGACGCGACGCGACGACGTGGCCGACACCATCGACCGCGAGGCGACCATAACGGAGGACGACGCCCTCACGTTCCGCCACCGCGTGACCGAGACGGGCGACGGTCGGGGCCACGAGTGGACGCTCACGGCGGAGTACGCGGTCGACCCCGAGCACGACGCGCTGTTGGCCGACGTGGCGTTCGAGGCCGCCGACGGCAACGAGTACGAGGTGTACGTGGTGGGCGACACCTCGCTCGTCAACTCCGGCGTGGAGGACCGCGGCCTGTGTCTTGGCGACGCCGGCGGCTACCACCTCGTGTCGCGCGACGCCAGCGCCGTGGACAGCGACGGGGGCGGCGGCCGCCCCCTACTCATCGACGAGGAGGGCGAGGAGTACAGCGTCGCGGTGGCGCTGGCGGCCGAGAACCGCTTCGACTGGGCCACGGTGGGCGTCGCGGGGACGGAACCGCTCACCGACCTGTTCACCCGCGGCGTCCGCCCGGAGTCGGTCAGACGCGCCGACGACGACAACGTGGTGCTCGTGGGCCACCTCGGCGACGGCGACGACGTGACCGAGACGCTGGCGCTCGGGTTCGCCGAGGACGCCGACACCGCGGCCGCCCTCGGCGAGGCCGCGGGTGCGCTCACCCGCGGGTACGAGACGGTCCGGTCGGCCTACGGCGACTCGTGGGCCGACTTCCTCGCAGACAAGCCTCTGCCCGACTCGGTGGCGGGCGACGAACTGCTCGCCAACCAGTACCGCTCGGCGCTGATGACGCTCCGCGCCGTCGAGGACAAGACGTTCCTCGGCGCGGGCATCGCCAGCCCCTCGGTGCCGTGGGGCGAGGCCGTGCCCGCCGAGGAAGCCAAGGGGTACGGCTACAACTTCGTCTGGTCGCGCGACCTGTACCAAGTGTTCACGGTGTTCGAGGCGGTCGGCGACGTGGAGACGGCCACCGACGCCCTCTCGTACGTCTACAACTACCAGCAGGACGACCACGGGTTCATCCCGCAGAACACCTACATCAACGGCCGCACCCGGTGGGGCGGCGAGCAGATGGACAACATCTCGTTCCCGCAGGTGATGGCCCAGCAGTTGTACGCCGACGGCGTGGCGTTCGACGACGTGGACTACGGCTACGCCAACGTCAAGCAGTCGGCCGACTACGTCGCGCGCAACGGCCCGCCCACCGCACAGGAGCGCTGGGAGGAAGAGGCGGGCTACTCGCCGTCGACCATCGCGTCGGAGGTGGCCGGCCTCGCCTGCGCCGCCGACGTGGCCATCGAGGAGGGCCACCTCGACGACGCCCTCGTGTGGCTCGGCCTCGCGGACGACTGGGCCGGGCGGGTCGAGGAGTGGACCGCCACCGAGACGGGCACCGACCGCCACACCCACACCCCGTACTACGTGCGGGTGACCCGGGACGGCGACCCCGAGGCTGGCAACCTGCGCACGCTGGCCAACGACGGCCCCACGCTCGACGAACGCGAGATAATCGACGGCGGCTTCCTCGAACTCGTGCGCCTCGGCGTCAAGCCGTGGGACGACGAGGTGATACGCAACTCGCTCGCCGAGGCGGACAGCACCATCCGCGTCGACACGCCGTACGGCCCGGCGTGGTACCGCTACAACGGCGACGGCTACGGCGAACGGGAGGGTAACGACGAGGGCGCGCCGTGGACCGTCGAGACGAAGGGGAAGGGCCGCCTGTGGCCCATCTTCACGGGCGAACGCGGCGAGTACGAACTCCGGGCACGCACCGAGGAGGAGGCGCTCGAACCCCCGAACCTCCTGCGCACGATGGCGAAGTTCGCCAACTCCGGGCGGATGCTCCCCGAACAGGTGTGGGACCGCGACGGCACGACCGAGTACAACTGGGAGTTCGGCGAGGGCACCGGGGCGGCCACGCCCCTCGCGTGGAGTCAGGCCCAGTTCGCCCGCCTCGCCCTGAGCGTCGACGCGGGCGAACCCGTGGAGACGCCCGCACCCGTCTACGACCGCTACGTCGGCGGTGACCGGCCGTCGGGGCCGTCGCTCCGGGTCAACACCCACTTCGACGGCGACCGACTCGTGGTCGAGGGCGAGACGGGCGCGGCCGTGGTGGCGGTCAAGACGCCGAGCGAGACGGCGCTGGTCCGGCCCGAGGGCGGCGAGTTCGGCGCCACCGTCGACATCGAGTACGGCGAGAATCAGGTCATCGTGGCGGGCGCGAGCGACGAGGACCTGCGCGCGGCCGGCACCACCGTGACCCGGTTCACGCTCTGAGTCCGGCCCGCCGCGTCGCTTTTTCCCCGCGGGCCCCTACGGTCGCGCATGGCCGCCTACCAGCGACGGACGCGCGTGGCCGCACCGTTCGACCGCGTGTGGGAGTTCCACTCGCGGGTCGAGGGTCTCGAAGCGCTCACCCCCGACTGGATGCGCATGCGCCTCGAGTGGGTGCGGGGACCCGACGGCGAGGCCGACCCCGAGGTGCTGGAGGCGGGGTCGGCGGTGCGCCTGTCCGTCCGCCCGTTCGGCGTCGGACCGCGGCAGTCGTGGACCTCGCACATCGACGCCCGCGAGGCGGGAGACGGCGAGGCCTTCTTCCGCGACACGATGACGGACGGCCCGTTCGACCGCTGGACCCACACCCACGCGTTCCACGCGGTCGACGGCGGCACTGTAATCGACGACCGGGTGGCCTACGAACTCCCGTTCGGTGCGGTCGGGCGCGCCCTCGGCCCCGTCGCGGTGGTCGGCTTCGAACCCATGTTCCGTTACCGCCACCGGACGACGCGGAAGTTGCTGGAGGGCGAGGAGGCGGACCGCGAGGGGCGCGGCGGGGGCGACGAGGGCGCGCGCCCCCGCAGCGTTTAGGTCCGGCCGACCCAAGCGGACGTATGACCGCAGAGGCCCACGGAGAGCGGACGGACGCGGACGTGGACGAGGGTGGAGACGGGAGCGCGGACGCCGACCGGCGCCCGGCGAGTCGCGCCGACGGCGGCGTCGACGCGGACGTGGTCGACCTCGACCACGTGGCGCTCCGGGTGAGCGACCTCGACGCCGCGTTGGAGTTCTACAACGGACTCCTCGGCCTGCCGACCCGCGACCGCGAGCGGTTCGACCGGGGCGAGGTGCCGTACGTCGCGGTGGTCGCGGGCGGGCGGCACGTCCACCTCGTGCCGACCGACGACGAGGAGATAGACCCGGGGCAAGACCACGTCTGCTTTCTCCTCCGCTCCGACCGGACCGACACCCGCGAGGAGTTGACCGACCTGCTCGCCGACTTCCGCGCGGCGGGCGTGACCGTCGAGGCCGACGAACCGCGGGAGCGTTACGGCGCGTACGGCCGCGACTGGGCGGCCTACGTGCGCGACCCCGACGGGCGGATAGTCGAACTCAAGATGCACTGACGGCCGGGGCGGCCACGACGGCCACGGGGAGAGCGCGGGCGACTATCGCGTGCCGGGGGCCAGCGGTCCGACGCGGGGGGCCGCGCCGCAGTCGAACTCGAAGCGCGCGCCGCCGCCGCCGCCGTCGGCGTCGGTGAGCGACACCTCCCACCCGTGGGCGTCCGCGACGCGTTCGACGACGGCGAGGCCGATGCCGGTGCCGTCGTCGCCGGAGTGCCCGTACTGGAACACCCGGTCGCGCTTCTCCGGCGGGACGCCCGGACCGTCGTCGGCGACGTAGAACCTGGTCCGGTTCGCGAGTCGGCCGACGGTGACCGCGACGGCGGGAGACTCCGTTTCGAGGGCGGACGCGGAACCGGACGCCGCGCCGTCGTCGGACTTCGCCCGACTGCCCGTGGAGCCGTGCTCCACGCTGTCACCGGGCTGCGCCCGGTTGTTCGTCGAGCCGTGCTCAGCGCTGTTCCGAAACAGGTTCTCGAACACCCGCGCGAGGCGCGCGGCGTCGGCCTCGACGGTGCCGAGGTCGCCGTCGACGGTCAGCGTCGCCGCCCCGGTGTCGACCGCGCGCCACGCCTCCTCGACGACGCGGTCGAGTCGGACCGTCGCCGTCTCGGTCACGGTCCGGCCCTGCCGCGCGAGGGCGAGGACGTCCTCCACGAGGGCGTCCATGCGGTCGACGGCGTCGGCCACGCGTTCGAGGTGCGCGGGGTCGCCGTCCTCGCGCGCCAGGTCGAGGTAGCCGTCGGCCACGCTGAGGGGGTTCCGCAGGTCGTGGGAGATTACCGACGCGAACTCCTCCAAGCGCTGGTTCTGCCGGCGGAGCGTGCGCTCGCGGCGCTTGCGCGCGAGCGTGTACGCCACGATGTCGCCCACCGACCGGAGGTGACGCGTCTCCGCGTCGGTCCACTCCTCCGTGGGGTGGCGCACCTCGAACGACACGCATCCGGTGAGCGACCAGTCGCTCACCATCGGCACCACGGCCATCGCGCGCACGTCGCCGGTCCGCATCACGTTCGCGACCGCCGACGCCTCCGCGGGGAGGTCCGACACGTCGGAGACGGCCACGTTCTCGAACCGCGAGAGGCGCGACCACACCCACGGGAACGCCGCCGTCCGGAACGCCCTGACGCGGTCGGCCGTGAACACGCCGCCGTCTGGCGCGTGGGCGGCGTCGGCGGAGGACTCCCCGTTACCGAACGCGCCGCCGAGTCGCTCCCCGTCGCCGTCGACCGACCAAGAGTGCGTCTCGAACAGGGACTCGCCCTCGGCGTCCGCGCAGAACACCCGGCAGCGGTCCACGCCGACGAACTCGCCGACGGTCTGGAGCGTCCATCGCACCTTGGTGTCTATCTCGTCCGCCTCGGCGCTCATGAGCGTGGTCGCGGCGTCGAGCACCGCGTCCTTGAGGCCGTCGCGGTACCGCAGACGTTCGGTCTGCCGGCGGCGCTCCGTGATGTCGGTGAGGGTGCCGACCGCGCCGGCGAACTCCTCGCCGTGCGAGGGCAGGAGCGTCAGGTGACCCGCGCACACCACCCCCCGGCCGGCGGCGTCGTCGAGGGTCGTCTCGAACTGCACGGTGTCGGGGCCCGTCGACGACCGAACCCGGTGGAATCGGCGCTCGATGGTGCCCGCCGCGTCCGCGCAGTCGGCGTCCGTACCGTCGCCGACTCTGGCGTCGTCCCCGTTCCCGTTTCCGTTACCGTCCTCGTCACTCTCGCCGTCCCCCTCGGTCTCGGCGGCGGTCGACTCCACGAACGAGGCGCGTTCGCCGAGGACCGTCTCCCGGTCGTAGCCGAGGAGGTCGACGAACCGGTCGTTGACCGAGGTGAACCGGGCGTCGGCGTCGAGGTTGAACACGGCGTTGTCGAGCGCTTCGATGACCGTGCCGTACCGCTCGGAGGCCGTCTGCGCCCGGTACTTCGAGACGGCGTTGCGCACGCGGTTCGCCAGCACTGCGTACTGGTCGACGCCAGTCTCTTTCTGCATGTAGTCCGTCGCGCCCGCGCGGAAGGCGTCGCGGGCCACCTCCTCGCTCCCCCGCCCGGTGAACAGGATGAAGGGGAGTTCCGCGTGCCGGTTCCGGACCGCGCGGAGGAACTCCAGTCCGTCCATCTCCGGCATCTCGTAGTCGCTCACGATGCAGTCGACTTCCTCGTCCGCGAGACGCGAGAGTCCCTCCGCGGCGCTCCGGACGGTGGTGACCGTCAGGTCGGCGTCGGCCTCTCGCTCCACGAGCATGGCGGCCAACGTCCCGAAATCCGGGTCGTCGTCGACGTGGAGCACCCGTATCGTCTCGCGGCCGGGGTCCATGGATAGGTGATGGCCACCTACGACCACAAGAGGGTTCCCCCCGAGTATCACGGCTGATACCAGCGGGCACGCGAACGGACCGGCGCGGAGACGCCCCTTCGGGCCTCGCCGGGGCCGCGCCCCGGCCGGTCACCCGGCGGACCGTCCCTCGGCGGTCACGTAGATGCCGAGGAGGACGACGGCCCCGCCGAGGACGGTCCACGGCGTCGGCACCTCCCCGAGGAGCGCGAACGCGAGGAGCGTGCTGACGGCGGGTTCGCCGAGCAGGGAGACGCTCACGACGCTCGACTCGACGTGGGCGAGCGCCCAGTTGACGACGGTGTGACCGAACACGCCCGGCCCGACCGCCATGGCGACGAACAGGAGCCACTCGCGGGCGGCGTAGCCGAAGAGCGGGAGGCCCCGCGCGAGCAGGAGGCCGAGGAGGACGGCGGCGCAGACGCCGTAGACGACCGTGACGTAGGGAAGGAGCGCCATCCGCTGGCGGAGCGACCGCCCGGCGAGGACGTACCCGGCGACGGCCACCGCGCCGGCGAGCGCCAGCGCGTTGCCGTAGAGCGGTCGGGGGCCCGCCGCCGCGCCGCCGAGCAGGTCGCCCGCCGACATCGCCGCCGCGCCGGCCACCGCGACGAGGACGCCGAGCGCCGACCGCCGGGAGACGCGTTCGTCGAGGAGCGCCCACGCGCCCGCCGCGACGAACACGGGTTGGGCCTGCACCAGCGTGACGCTCGCGGCCACCGAGGTCCAGTCGAGGCTCTCGAACCACGCGGCGAAGTGGAGTGCGAGGAAGGCCCCCGAGACCACCGCGAGGCCGGCGTCGTGCGGGCCGACGGCGGCGTAGGCCTCGCGCGACCGAGTGACCGCGACGGGCGCGAGGAGCGCGAGGGTGAAGACGACGCGGTAGAACGCCTTCACGAGGCTGGGCGCGTCGCTCCAGCGCACCAGAATCGCGCTGGTGGAGACGGCGAGGACGGCCACGCCGAGGGCGAGGAGGGGCGGCACCGGTTCGTCGGCGGCGGCAGACACGGACGGCGGCGTCAGAACTCCCGCCCCTCGACCTCGGCGAAGCGCTCGCGCCACTCGTCGGGGACGGGACGCGGTTCGCCCGCCTCCTCGTCGTACACCACCTGCGTGGCCTCCGCGGTGGCCGCCACCTCGCCGTCGACGCGTATCTCGTACTCCATCTCGAAGCTCGACGTGCCCACCGCCGTGACGCTCGCGGCCACGGTGACCGACGACGCCGTCTCGATGGCGCGCACGTAGTCTATCTCGAAGTGCGCGAGGACCGTCGAGACGTCTTCGACGGAGACGTCGAGGACGTCGCGGTAGTAGCGGACCCGAGCCTCCTCGCAGTAGGTGGCGTAGACGGCGTTGTTGACGTGGCCGAGGGTGTCGTGGTCGCGGAACCGAACGTCGAGTCGCGTCTCGTAGGCGAACTCCGTCATGTTCCCCGCGTCGCCGTCCACGACGTAAACACCGGCGGTTCCGGCGATCCGCGGGCGGTGAATGCGAGGCCGGCGGACGGCGGGCGACAGGCGCAGGGCGACGGACGACCGGCGACGGACGTTCGACGCACTGGGCGACGGTGCGCGTGATAATCTCTTTCAGCCGCCCGTCCGTACACCCGCGGTATGGGCATACTCGACTCGATAAAGCGGATGTTCGTCCCGGACACGGAGCGAGGCATCGTCTACGAGTGCGCGGAGTGCGGCGCACAGTTCGAGACGTCCTACCACGAGTGTCCGGAGTGCGGGTCGACCGAGATACTCGAACGCGAGGGGTTCGACATGCGGCCGGAGTCGTGACGCCGGGGCGAACCGGTCCGGAGCGAGTCGGTCCGGGTCGGAGTGAGCCGGGCCCGCGGCGCGCCCGCCAGCCGATAGCGTGAGGTTTTTTCTCGCCGTGCGCGTCGACTCGACGCGAGAGCCGTGACCAGAACTCGGCGGACGTCCGTAGCGAGAGAGGCAGAGCGCGGAATCAGGTACGGCCTCCTCGCCGTCCTCGTCGTCGGACTCCGTCGGCGGGACCCGGGTGCGGTGGTGAACGCCGTGATATCGCTCGCGGCGACGTACCTCCCGGCCGCCCTCGAGCGACGGTACGACGTGGAGTTCCGGCCGTGGCAGCGGGTGTACGCGGAGTCGGCGACGCTCACGCACGCCGTCGGGATGCTCGGCCCGTACGACGACACGTGGTGGTGGGACCACCTCACGCACACCCACTCCGCGACGCTCGTCGGCGGCGCGACCTACGCGGCCGCCCGCCGCCGCGGCGTCGACCCGCGGCCGCGCGTCTTCGGCGTCGTCGTCGGGGCGGGGTCAGTCTGGGAAGTGGCGGAGTACGTGACCCACGCCGTCGCCGACCGCCTCGGCATCGAACCGGTGCTCGTCATGTACGGCAAGCGAGACACGCTCGTCGACCTGTGTTTCAACCTCCTCGGCGCGCTCCTGGTCGTCGCGTTCGGCGACCGACTGCTCCGGAACTTCACCGACCACGGCGACGATTGACCGGGGACGACGAGGGCGGACGGACCACGACACGACGCGGGTGCCTACGGAGCCCGGGGGACGAGTTCTTACAGATATATACTAATACCAACCAAAATTACAGCAACTTTAAGCGTCGAACGGCCGACGTGGAAGGCGTAGTTCGCCTTCGCTTCGCCGGCGTTCGACGGGCGAGGCGGGGACCCGACGACACCGACCCATGTCCCAGTCCGACGAACCCACGGCGACCGAGCGGGGGGAATCGACGCACCGAGAGTACGTTCTGGACGTGCGGATAGTCGAGTACACGCCGTCCGACGCGGCGGAAGCGCGGTACCGGTTCGAGGCGCCGCGCCACGAGGGCGTCGAGTTCGAGGACCCGGACCTCGCGGAACTGTACGCCGACGTGTACTTCGACGTGAACGGGTTTCAGGAGGCCGGGACTGGCGACCGCGGCGTCCCGCCCGAGATAATTCAGGCCGGCAAGGACACGGTGGCCGCCTACTTCCTCACCCAACCCGGGACCGACCGCAACTGGGTGGCGTCGTTCTACGGCGTCAAGCCGCCGAAGGTCGAACGCTACGTCGAGTGGGTCAGAGAGCGCGCGGAGGAGATTCGGAAGGGGGCGGCGGAGCGCGGTATGGAGTAGCCGACGGACGCGGACGCGAACGCGACGACGGAGTGACCCCTCCGCTTCCGGTCCCGGCCCGACACCGTTCGGTTCGGGACCGTGACTATGTATCCCAACGATATTGTGTTGTTAATTTCTCTGTGTACGTAGATTTATTATAAATCTACTTCTACCCGCATTCGGGGTATCCACTCGCATGGTCGAATTCACTCGGCGCAAACTCATGGCAACGTCAGTCGCCGCTTCGCTCGGCGCCAGCGTGGCGGGTGTAGCGGGCGCGCAATCGGACGAGGACGCGGACACGCCCAAGGCACCCACGGTAGACGGGAACATCGACCGCTTCGCGTCGACGGCGCTCGGCGCGGAGGTCACCGGGCCGGAGGTCACGGCGGGCGGGACGCTCTTTTTTAGCCTCCAGCACCCGAGCCGAAAGAACCCCGCACCGTTCAACAAGGGCGGAATCGGCTACGTCAGCGGGTACAGTTTCTACGGGAGTAACGGCTTCGACGTGCTCGGCATCCCGACCACGAACCAGGAGCAGTCGGAGGTCCGCGTGGCGGACGGGTCGTACGAGATTCTCGCCCAGGAGGGCGACAACGTCGCCGACGGGCAGGACCTCGGCTACCCGACGACGCCGGACGGACTCTCGCTCGACGAGTTCCCGGGGTCCCGGTACGGCAGCCTCGGCTACAACCCGGACTGTAACCGGTTCGTCCCCACCGACGAGAAGGAGACCGAGGGCTACCTGTTCACGAACTTCGAGCAGAGTCCGGGCGACGTGACTCGCATGCCCATCAGTCGGAACGACGACGGCACGTGGGAGGCGGACTTAGAGAACACGCAGAACCTCTCGAACACCGACGAACTCCGGAGTCTCGGGGGCACGCGAATAAACTGCTACGGCGACCTCAGCCCGTGGGGCACGTACCTCTCCGCCGAGGAGGAGTACTCTCACGTCCGGACCGCCCCCTACGCGAAGGTCAGCGACTTCCTCGACGACTCCGGGGGGCCGAACGAGCGCGGCGCGGCGCAGTTCTACAACCGGCCGAACCCGTCGGACGTCCAGTCAGCCATCGAGGAGTACTACGGCGACGACTCGTGGTACGTGCAGGGCGCGTTCGGACTGGCCGGCGTCGAACTGCAGGCGTACTACCTCGGCGCCGACCCCACCGACGCCCCCGACGACCTCTCGGGCGACGTGGACGCGGAGACGAGCCTCCAACCCATCGAGAGCCCGTACCCGAACCCCTACCGGTACGGCTACATCGTCGACTTCCGCCACCCGACCGCCGAGACGCCGAAGCCCGTGAAGTACTACGTGATGGGCCGGGCGGCGTTCGAGTGTCCGGACGTGCAGGCCGACGAGAGGACCGTCTACCTCACCTCCGACGGCGACAACAAGGGCCTCTACAAGTTCGTCGCCGACGAACCCATCCCGAGCTACGACGACCCGATGGACGTCGCGGGGACGCTCCACGCCGCGAAGGTGACCAACGAGGCGGCCGCGAACGAACTCCCCCCCGCAGAGGTGCCCCTCGAAATCGAGTGGCTCCCGCTGGGTCACGCCACCAACGCCGAGGTGGATTCGTGGATCGCCGAGTACGACGACGTCGACCAGGTGTGCTACCTCGAACAGCACGCCGAGACCGACTGGCGGGAGGACCTGCAGACGGCGCTCGAAGAGGCCGACAAGGCCGTCGTCGAGAACGGCAACCGGAGCTACATCCCCGACGAGGACGTCGTGGAGTGGGCGCGCCAGTACGAGGAGAACGGCCCCGACGGCGTGGACGAGGATCTCCGCAGAGTCCCGTTCCTCGAAACCCGCGCGGCCGCCAAGGAGATAGACGCCACCGTCGAGTTCCGCAAGGCCGAGGGCATCGACAGCGTCGACGACGCCGGCCCCGGCGACTGGGTCTACCTCGGTCTCTCCGAACTCAACACCGGCATGGCCGACGGCCCCGACAAACCCACTGGCGACATCGACATGGACCGCGTCGACGGCGGCGTCGTCTACCGCGCGAAACTCGACGAGGAGTACAACCTCTCGACGCTCCACCCGGTCATCGTCGGTCCCGACGCCACCGACCCGGCGGACGTCGCCAACGACGCCCTCGTGAACGTCGACAACGTGTTCGCACTGGAGGACGGCCGCGTGCTCTGCTGCGAGGACGCCGACCAGTACGGCCGGTCGTACCCCAACGACTGCATGTACGTCTACACGCCGCCCGAGGGCACGTCCGACGGGTCCGACGAATCCGACGGGTCCGACGAATCCGACGGGTCCGGCGCAGACGGCGGCGACGACGGGTCCGAGGACGGTGGCACGTCCGAGGCCGAGACGGCGGCGGAGACGACGACCGGAAACTGACGCCGCCGCGCCCTCGCCGACCGGAGCGTCGTGCCGCGCCGCGCGAGCGCTGATTCGACCCACGCTTTCTATCGCCGACGCGCCGAGTTACGCCGTGCCACGGCGAGACGCGTCGATACGCGCCGAGGTGCGCCGACCGCGGGAACCCCGGCGGCGTTCGGTTGACCTGTGACTATTTACCGCGGCCGTCCGTACGTCGTTCGCATGGGACTCCCACGCAACGTCGGGGGCGCCGACCGCGTCGTCAGGGGCGTCCTCGGAATCTGGCTCGCCGTCGTCGCCGTCGCGGCGTACTCGGACGACCGGCCCGCCACGGCCGCCGTCGCGGGCATCGCGGGCGCGGGACTGCTCCAGAACGCCGCGACCGGCTTCTGCGGCTGTAACGCCCTGCTCGGAATCGACACGACACGGGAGTAGAGACGACGCTCGGGTCCGCGCGGGAGTGGGCGGGGCCGCGGACGTGACCCGCGGGGCGGAAAGCGTCCGGCGCCGTCGCTACCGGAACTCGATGCGGTTGAGGTTCATGTCGTTCCCGTCGAACGTGACCCGGAGCGTCGCGTCCGAGTCGTCGGTCGGGACGTCCACGTCGGGGACGGTGACCTGTCGCCAGTCGTGCCAGCCGCCGGTGTCCGGCACGTCGACGGTGGTGATGTAGCCGCCGTTGAGCGTGAGGTGAATCTCGCCGGGCGACCCCGTCCCGGCCACGTCCGCGACCACGTCGTAGGTCCCGGGCGTCGAGTTCACCTCGAACTTCAGCCACTCGCCGTCGCGCGTCCACCCGACGTTCGGCGTCCCGTCCCGGGTGTCGCCGCGTTCCGTGTCGACGCCCTCGTGGTAGTCGTAGAAGTCGTCGTAATCCTCGGCCTGCACCACGCCGGGGATGGACATGTCCGTCGACGCCGACGCCGTCGCCGTCGTCGCGGACGACTCGCCGGGGACGGGACAGGACCCGCTCTTCGAGAGGTTCGACACGGACGCGGGGCCGTCGACGGCGTAGTAGCCGCCGACGTTGATGGTCGAGTCCTCGACGACGTTGCCGCCGCCGTCTTGGAAGTCGACGCCGTTGCGGTTGGGCTGTTGGATGCAGACGTTCTTCAGCGTCGTGTTGCCGCGCTGGAACCGCGCCGCGAGGAACGACTCGGCGTCGCCGGTGATGGAGACGTTCTCGAACCGCTGGTGGCAGTCCATCTCCCCGTCGCCGTACGCGGACACGGCGAACGACGACCGGGAGTCGTTCGGGCCGAGTGTGTACCCGTCCTCGACCCGGATGCGCGTGTTCCTGACCGTGTAGTTGCCGGCCGAGGGTTCGGAGACGAACGCGCCGCTACCGCACCCCCCGGTGAGTTCGAGGTCGCAGTTCTCGACCGTGACGGTCCCGGACGCCGGACCGTCGACGATGCGGATGCCCCGCATGTTCAGGCCGGACATCGACCAGTGGTTCGGCGTCCCGTCGACGACGACGCGCGCGTTCCGGATGGTCGTGTTCGAACTCCCGACGCGGACGTTCGCGACGTTGTTGTTCCGGTACGTGCCGCCGTCGACGAGCAACGCCCCGGAGGCGCTGGAGGCGTAGATGCCGTTGTTCCAGAACTCCTCGAACCGGCAGTCTCGGACCTCGACGCGGCCGTGGTCGTGGTTCGCGTACAGGCCGATGCAGTTCCCGCCGTCGGTGGCGGTGACGTTCTCGATGACGTGCGTCGCGTCCGCGCCGAGCGGCCGGAACAGGAACGCCGGGCTGTTCGGGTCGGTGAACCGTCCGGTGACGGTGATGTTGCGGACGGCCGTCCCGTCGTATCCGACGAGGGAGACGGTCGCCGACTTGCAGTCGGTGACGTCGAGCGTGAAGCTGTCGAGCCAGATGTCGGCCGACTGGTAGCCGCCGGCGAACACCCCGTCGTGTCCCCCCGTCGGGACGACTGTGACGTCCCCGACGCCGACGAGACCCCAGTTGGAGGTCCCGTAGAATCCTATCTGCTTGACGCTGTACGTCCCCGACGGGAGGAGCACGAGGGTGTCGTCCCGCGTGTGCTTCCGCAGGACGTCGTCTATCGGGTCCGAACCCGTCGGGTCGGCCCCGGCCTTCCGCAGGTCGACGATGGTGTCGAACCGCTCGGTGACCGACGCGCCTCGCGGATGCCGGTCGTCCGCCGCGGCTATCTGCGTCTGATTCGCACTCGCGTCGGCGGCGGTGACCCGCCCCACGCCGAGTGACAATGCGCCGAGACTGGCACCGCTTCGAAGCACCCTTCGTCGAGACGGCGTCCCCCCAATCTTTGGCCACTTCATTTATAAATCCTAGATTTAACTTCTCTGATTTAAACCCATCTAAATTCGAGAAAGTAATCTTATCTTGAATATTTTTAAAATCATAGCCTATCGGATTTGAAAACGCATAATTCAGCGTGATATTATCTCTATCGTGAAATACACGAGCTTAACAACGGTGAGGCGTCGGCGGGAGGGACAACTCGTCTCGCGAACGGTCCGAGACGGCGTCCGTCCGAAGTTGCGGCCGTCTCCGGCGGTTCTGTACGTCGAGTTCCGACACCCTACCTGTTCAGTGGCTTAAGTTTCTTCCCTAACATTTGAGGGAGAGAGTCGGGAGTTCGACGTTACTCGTGATGCGCCGCCTGTGTTCACAAATCCACCAATCCTACATCGTGGACTCGGCGGAACCGTGACTGTTCGGCCGCGTGACGCTCTTGTTTGATGCTCGGCCAAGAGAGGCGGCCATCTCGTCCATGTTGTGGGCTGGCCTTAAGCGCCGGACTCGACCGAGTAGCGCTCCGGTGTTCTCTGCCGCGCAATAACGGGCGGTTCGAAACCGCACGGGAGTCTCGCCGCCCCCTTAGAATATTCATTTCGGCGTTTGATCGAATATCTCGAGGATTTTCTAGAGGCGCTGGGCCAGCTATCCGACCAATGGCAATTTCGTGCGGCAGGATAGGGTGTGGGTGCTATGATCTTCGCCGCCTGTGCTTACGAACTTCAGACTCTGCTGCCCCTTTATCGCTAATAGGTCGGTCTCACTCGACGATAAAGACAGGGGAAGTTGAGGTAGTTATTTTCACTCGTTGACGTATTAGTATATACATCGACAGCTTTAATTTTATTCTCATCTTCCGTAGTGTGTGAATCTGGGTGAAACTCTAACCGGTATCAGATGCCGGTGCGGGATTCATTCATACGGTCCTGACTCCGAAGCCGGTTATCCATACCAACGGTGTGTGAGGTGTGGGAAAGTCGGAATCTATCGTCCATCTCGCCATTCTATCTTGTCTTAGCAATCGTCAGGTAGCGTACACGGAGAGATATACGTTCCAACTGCCTGCCCGTCACGGAGAGTGTAATCCGTCGAAACGTTCTAGGTGTACCTCTGCGTTCGGCAATGTGCAAAGGCATGACGGCGCGGACCCGAGTTGGTAGCCTGTTGAACTACGTCGGACGTCCTCAGAGTCACAGGACAGCGGTTACTCACACGGGAACGGACTGCTTGGCGAAGAAGTCCGCCCTCCCCGATTTGAACGGGGGGCAAGCCGATCTACAGTCGGCTGCTCTACCAGGCTGAGCTAAGGGCGGGCACTCGTACGTAGCTCCTCGGACCGACTTAAGGATTACTCATTAGAGGTGGGTAGGACCGCCGAGTCGGTCGGTTTGGGAATCGGTGACGGTGGGCAGAGGGGGCGAGGACGACGGGACGAAGCCGGCGACCTGTCGGGCGTGTCGCTTCGGGGAGTGCCTCAACAGGCGTACGGACAGCTACTCGATGTCGCTCTCGGTGACCCGGACGCCCTTCTCCGAGAGGTGGCGCATCTGGCGCTGGGCGAAGTCCTCCTCGCTGGTCCCCCGGGTGGCGAGGACGTAGACCAACGCGTTCCCGACGGGGCGCATCGTCCGGCCCGCGCGCTGTGCGCCCTGCCGGCGCGACCCGCCGAGACCCGACGCCACGACGGCGAGTTCCGCGTCCGGCAGGTCGATGCCCTCGTCGCCGATGCGCGAGATTATCAGCGTACGGCGGTCGCCCCGCCGGAACGCCTCGAACAACCGTTCGCGCTCGTGGTGGCGGGTCTCGCCGCTCACGAACGGCACGCCGAGTTCCTCGGCGAAGTAGCGGCCTTGTTCGAGGTAGTCGACGAAGACGAGGGCTTTCGCGTCGGGGTGCTCGGCCCAGAGCTTCCGGACCTCTTCGAGTTTTGCGGGGTTGATGGCCGCGAGTTGGTGGCGCTCGCGGCCGTCGGCGTTGGCCCACTCGTTCCGGGCGGTGTCGTCGCGCCACGGCACGTAGCGTATCTCGACTTCCGGTTCCTGCACGAACCCCGCCTCGAACAGGGCGCTCCAATCGGTGCCGATGGGCGGCCCGATGAGCGTGAATATCTCCGACTCCTTCTCGTCTTCGCGCACGGGCGTCGCCGAGAGGCCGAGGCGGTGTTTGGCCTGCAGGTCGGCGCTCCGGCGGTAGACGCGGCTCGGAATGTGGTGGACCTCGTCGTAGAGGATGAGGCCCCACCGCCGCGTGTCGAACAGCGACCGGTGACGGTCCATCCCCGCGGTCTGGTAGGTGGCGATGGTGACGGGCCGGACGTTCTTCCGGCCGCCGTGGTACTCGCCGATCTGGTCGGGCGAGAGCGTGGTGTGTTCGAGCAGACGCTCGCGCCACTGCGACGCGAGTTCCCGGCTCGGCACGAGTATCAGCGTCTCGCCGCCGATGGCCGCCAGCGCGCCGATTCCCGCGACGGTCTTGCCGCTCCCGGACGGGCCGACCAGTACGCCCGCCTTCTGGTCGAGGAAGCGGTCGACCCACTCGCGCTGGTAGTCCCGGAGTTCGACCGTGAGTTCGACGTCGAGGTCCGCGCCCGCGTCGAGGTCGCGGTCGTCCTTCACGGGGTAGCCCGCGTCGTAGAGGACGCGCTTGATGGCGGCCTCCGACCCCTCCGCGACCCAGCTCTCGGTGTCGGAGATTGGCGCGCGGAGGTGGTCCGCGTCGAGTTTCTGCCGCGCGACGTTGCCCATGAGGCTCTCGCTCCCCGCCTCGAGGATGGTGTAGCCGTCCTCGTGGGTGTAGAGGCGGAACTGTCGCGCGCGCTTCCACTGCTTCTCGACCCACTCTTCGAGGTGGGGCGACCGCCGGGGGAACACCGACCGCATGCTCCGGAGGAGGCCGTCCAAGTCGTCGAACGGGGCCTGCCACACGTCCTCGCGCCGTATCTCGTAGAGGTACCCCCGAGTGTTCCCTCGCCCGCTTCCGTCCGCGCTCCCGCCGGTCGCGCGCTGACCCGTCGAGTCCACGAGGTGGGCGAACTGCGACAGTTGCGCCCGGGTGTACTGCGTCGGGGCGTCCACCACGAGTTCCCGGCGCTCGGGGAACAGGATGACGCGCTCGCGCGACGCCACGTCGCCCCAGTCCGACGGGAACCACACCACGGGGTCGGTCTCCACGTCCAGACGACGGACCGACCGGTCCGCCGCGAGGGCTTCGAGGGCGTCGCGCGCCTCGGCGTGCGAGCAGTCGAGGCGACGGGCCACCTGCTGGGCGGTCACGACGGGCCGCCCCTCCCGTTCGACGACGTCGTAGAAGGAGTCGAGCGTCACCGCGGCGGAGCCGTCGCCCCCGTCGCCGTTCACGTCGTCGTCTCCTTCGGCTTGCCTTTCGGCATCTCCGTCGGCTTTCCTCTCGGCATCCACACCGTCGTCGGCGTCCGCACTACCGTCGATGTCGCTACCGCCGTCGACGTCCGTACTGTTGTCGACGGCGTCCCTGCTACTGTCGGTGTCCGTACCGCTCTCAGCGCCGGACTCCGGCCGTCCGTTCCCCCGTTCGGTCATCGCTTCGGCTTGGGGCGGCGGGGGGAAACGACTTGCGCACTCGGGTGCGTCACTTCCCCCGCAAGGGGTGCGTCACTCCCCCCGCAAGGGGTGCGGTTCGGACGGGGACATCCGGTCGAACACGTCGGTGAGTTCGTCCGAGATGTCGATGAAATCCGGGAACTCGTCGAGCGTCCGGACGGTGTCGAAGTAGACGTACCGGACGGGTTCGTCGGCTATCTCCTCGAACACCTGTCGCGGGACGCCGTCGGCGACGCCGACGAACGGGCGTCCCTCGCGGTCTATCTGTACCGTGATGCCGTGCTGGAGGTAGAGTTCGGCCGTAGCGAGGGCGCTTCCGAGCGATATCGGGCCCGGCGTGAGTTGCCACGTCACGTCGCGGTCGGAGTAGGACACGGTCACGACGTACCCGTCGTCGAACCGAAAGCAGGCGACCGTCTCCGTGTCGTTCGTCCACCGCGTCCGCGTCTCGGTGGCCGACTCCGGGTCGAGGTGATACTGCTCGCGGCGGGTCGACGGCGGCGGGTCGCCTCCGAGTCGAACCACCGCGCCGCCGAGGGACCGAAGATACCCCCCTGCCCGAACGACCGCCCGACGGGCGCGGTCCACTGCGCGCGTTACTGCCGA
The DNA here is from genome assembly GCA_046097085.1 of Haloferacaceae archaeon 50. GTDB lineage: Archaea > Halobacteriota > Halobacteria > Halobacteriales > Haloferacaceae. The sequence continues at coordinate 2,396,757 of CP175567.1, forward strand.
TGGAGCCATCGTGTGCGTGTACCGTTCCCACGGTAATTGAACTGACGGTGGCGGGGTGACCCAGCGGTACGTAGTGGCGGAGTGGGTCGGCGGTGCGGCGTGACGGAAGCGGACCAAACGCCACGGAGCGACGTGAGGCGGGGACGCGAGACGCCGGCGGACACCGGGTTTCCGCTGAAACGCTCCCCCGACGCGAGGACCGGTCCGACGAACCGGCGTGCGAGGCGATGCGGCGCACGGTCAAGGTGGCGGTAGGTCGATACGACGTGCGGTCGAGTGGTGTGCGAGGGCGAGATATCGAAGTCACGTGAGGGTGGCAGTGTCGAGACCACCGTGGGCGTGAGGCGACGGTGGGGCGCGAGGCGACGTTTGGTCGACGCGACGTTCCGGTTCGAGGTAGTGACGGTCCGGGCGTGACCACGCGTCGGAACGCGGGCACAGACGGGGTTTCCGGTGAAACCGCCGACTGGCGGCCACGCACACCACGTTTCCGGTGAAACGTGTCCGCGGAGGTCGGACGTGGAAGTGACCGGAGGTAACTCTCGATACCCCGCACACCGTCCGCGGTGGCATCTAGCACGCGGTGAACGTTCACACACCGGGTTTCCGATGAAATAGCCCGTAGTCTCACTCCTCGGTACGCGGATGCGGACGGAGACACCGGGTTTCCGGTGAACGCGTGGGAGAGGGGTGCGGCACTGGACCGCGACGACGGTTCTGGAAGACGGTGACGGTACTAGAATGTGGCACCCGCGCGAAGGGACATACAGAATCGGGCACTGAACGAGGGGAGAGACAGGGCGTGGCGAGTGGTCGGCGGGGAACCCCGGCCGACACCGTCGCGGGAAAGTGATTACGTCGGAAGGGTCGTATCGGAGGAAGACGTTCTGACGCGACTCTCGTGTCGGGGGCCTCGGGAAATCGGGGATATCGACGGGCATGGGTGGGTCGTACCGACGAACAGTGATGGGTCGTACTCCCGCAACTCTCCGCCGGCACACCGTGTTTCCCGTGAAATCGCCGTCGCCCCTCACGCCACCGTCGCACCACTCGCTCGGCCTCCGTCGAACGAACGGATACAGAAACTATTAAACTGTTGTTTCGTGTACCGACCATTGAATCTTCTATATTTGAGAAGAGGAGAGATACTTCTCGACGGGTCCACTCGAACGGACGGTTCGCGGCGCTTCGACCGTGAACCGTCGGATCGAAGCTCACGAAGCGCCGGACCGTGACTTCTCGGCGTCTATCGCTGCAGAACACCCCGCGGTCGGCTCCGTCAGTGGCGGCGCTCGACCGGTGGCCCTCCTGCCTTCCCGTACGTCGTGTCCGCGAGTACCGAGAGAGCGGACGCTCCCCTCTCTCACGCCCGGACGAAAGTCACCGCCGAAGATAGCTTCGAGACTCCGCTCACCCGGGGAGACACCTCGTTTCCGGTGAATCCAAACCCCCGTTTCGACTGGACTCCGCCCCGTTCGAACCACCGTTCACCGGAAACCCGGTGTGTGTGTCGCGCGTTCCAAATGGCAACCTCTTTCACCGGAAACCCGGTGTCCCCCGTATGGCCGACGCGAGCGACGACCTGTTCACTCGGGAGGACCCCGTCTTCGCGAACAAGGAGCTTCTCGAGATAAACCACCTCCCGGGCGAGGGACGCATCGTCGGACGAGACGACGAGATATCGGACCTCGCCACCGCCGTGAACCCCGCCATCTTCGGACAGAGTCCGAGCAACGTTCTCATCTACGGGAAGACCGGCACGGGAAAGTCCCTCTGCGCGAAGTACGTCTCGCAGCGACTCGTCGAGACGGCGAGCGAAGAGCGCGTGAACGCCACGTTCGCCTACGTGGACTGCGCGCAGGACACCACCGAGACGCAGGCCGTCCAGACCATCGCCGACGGCGTGAACCGCCCCGACCTGACCGGAATCAACGTCCCCGACAAGGGCCTCAGCACCTCGACCTACTACAAGCGCCTCTGGCGCATCCTCGACTCGCTCTACGACGTCGTCCTCATCATCCTAGACGAGATAGACAAGCTCTCGGACGACGACATCCTGATGCAACTCTCGCGCGCGGGCGAGGCCGGCAAGATAGACGCGTGCAAACTCGGCGTCATCGGCATCAGCAACAAGATACAGTACAAAGACCGCATGGACGAACGCGTCAAGTCGAGCCTCTGCGAGCGCGAGTTCGTCTTCCCGCCGTACGACGCCAACCAGCTCCGAGACATCATGGAGGCCCGGAGCGACGCGTTCCGCGACGGCGTCCTCGACCCCTCGACCATCCCCCGCGCGGCGGCGCTGGCCGCCCGCGAACACGGCGACGCGCGCAAGGCCATCGACATCCTCCGGTACGCCGGCGAGATAGCCCAGTCGAAGGGCGCGGCCACCGTGCGCGAGGAGTTCGTGACGCAAGCGCGCGAGCGCGCCGAGACCGACCGGTTCCGGGAACTCATCCGAGGGTCCACGCCGCACTCGCGGTACGTGTTGCAGGCGCTCGCCAGCCTCTCGCTCTCGAACCCCCACGAGGACGGGTTCCGCACCAGCCGCGTCTACGAGGTGTACGAGAACATCTGCGACCGGCAGGGGTCCGACAGCCTCTCGCTCCGCCGCGTCCGCGACCTCCTGAAGGAACACGCCTTCCTCGACATCATCGAACAGTCCAAACACAGCGGCGGGAGCGCCGAGGGAAGCTACACCAAACACCAACTCCTCGAAGACCCCGACGTGGTGAAGGAGGTGCTGACCGAACAGACCTGACCGCACCGTCCCGACGGAGAAGACCCGCCAGCGCAACCCCGACCGACCCGGACGCCGCTCACCGAAACGGGGCGCCACCGGCGGAGCGTCGCCGGACGAACGCTCCGGCCGCCCGTTCTCCGGACCGTTCCCGCCGACTCACGCTCGCCGACTGACGTGCCCGGCTCTGTAGTCGACTCGACGGTCGCTGTCGACCGAACCCGACGAAGAAAGCGTCGAAAGCAGGGTACCACAGTGCACGGTGGAGGGCCGAAGCGGACAGGGGGACCGGGGTCCGTCCACTGCAGTCGTACCGACTCGATAGTTCGACTTATAATTTATCACTTCGTTTAGTGATTGCCTCCGTCTCACGTTGCGTCCCCCCTCACGCGTGAGCGACCGCGTCACGTCCCACCTCACCGCGCCACACCGTACGGCGCACCTTGCGACGCCCCGATGTGAGGTACGGGTCTCTGGAGAACGTGTCGAGAACGAGATAATATGCGGTCACTTTCCGGGACGGCGACGACGGACGCCGGGACTCAGAGATACTCGGAGGGTTCGAGCAGGTCGGCCCGTTCCCGGCAGGTCCGGAAGAGGTCGGCGGTCCACTCGACGAATCGGTCGGCGTCCCCGTCCACCGTCGCCACGAGGTTTCCGCTATCGTCGTACGCCCCGACGAACGCGTGACTGTCGACGAGCGTCGACCCGAACTCCAGCGGTTCGGGGGTGACGTACAGGCGGAAGCCGTCGAGTTCGGCGGCGGTTCGCGTGGCGTCGCCGAACTCCGCCCGCGAGGTGCGGAGGACGTCCCCGTCGATGATCAGTTCGACGTCGGTGTCCGGGCCGATAGCCTCCTCGGCGGCGTCGTTGAACACTCGACTGACGATGGGTGTGATGCCCCAGAACCGGTCGACGGGGTCGGTTTCCAGTACCGTGAGATAGCGGTCGATGGGCGCGTGCGGACTCTCCGCCGTCGACTCCGTGAACGTCAGTTCGTCGAGGACGGACGCCGGGGGGACGGCGTCGTCGTCGACGTGCGTGAAGAACGAGCCGAGTCGCGCAGCGTGTGTGACAGCCGTTTCGAGGTCGTCGTACTCGTCGAGGACCAAGTCGCCTGCGGGCGTACTCCGGTAGCACCCGTCCGTCTTCTCGACCCACCCCCGGTCGAGGAACCCCGAGAGCGTCCGCTGTGCCGTCTCGCGCGCGCACGAGCACTCGGTCGCTAGCTCCGTCGGACGGTGCGGCGACTCGACCACCGCCCGGAGAATCGTGACTCGCGTCTCGGAGCCGACGAGAAACGCGATGTCCTCCCGTGCGCTCATGCCGACACCGTTTCGACTACCCCCTATTCTCCTTTTTGTCTCCGTCCCCTCACGCGGGAGGGGTGACGAGCGACGTACACGCCAGGGAGTACGCCCCGTAGAATAGACCGTTGTCCGTCAGCCCAACAGGCCCAAGCCCTGAATGCGCTCGACGATCTCCTCTACCGCACCCTCGGCGTCGTCGGTACGCTTGCCGCCCGTGATGACTATCTTCCCGCTCCCGAACAGGAGGATGACGACTTCGGGCTCGTCCATCCGGTAGACGAGTCCGGGGAACTGCTCCGGTTCGTACTCGACGTCCTCCAGACCGAGGCCGATGGCGAGGGCGTTCAGGTTCAGCGTGTGACCGAGGTCGGCGCTGGAGACGATGTTCTGGACCGTTATCTCGGGGTCTTCCTCCACCGGGATGTGGAGGTCACGAAGCTTCTCGAAGATTATTCCGAGGGCCTCGTGGACATCGTCGATGCTCTTCGCGCCCGTGCACACGATCTTCCCCGACCGGAAGATGAGGGCGGCCGCTTTGGGCTCCTGCGTCCGGTAGACGAGTCCGGGGAAGTTGTCTGGGTTGAAGTCGGCCCCGGGGAGGTCCTCGGCCAACGCTTCGAGGTCGAGCTCCTGTCCGATGCCGGTCGATGCGACGACGTTCTGTATCTCGATAGATTCTGCCGGGGCACTCATACTCGCAGTTGAATCTCCTTGCCGGGTTTATAAACCGCCACCTTATAAATCGAATGGTATCCTTATAAATAGGCGTGTCAAATCGCGGGCGTCGGACGCGCCCGGGCGTTCGTTCCGCCACAGAGTGTGGCGATTCGTTCGATAGTTGCCCCGCTTCCCATCCCCACTCCCCAGACGAGATATCGGCGGGCGAGGTGCGAGCGCGCCTCTTAGACACCGATTGTCTACCCGCCGTCGAAACAACGGCCTTAAGTGTATCCTGCCACTGAGCAATTAATGCGCAGAACGCGGCGCGAGGTGCCGCGGCGCGGGCCGAAACTCGGCTCGCGTTCACGGACCTGCGGACGCCCGGATCCGACGCGATTCAATGGGTTTATACCCATCCGGCGTTTCCGTTCAGGTCCGAAGGAAATGAGGATTCCACCCCTGCGGTCCGCCCGTTAGATGGAATCTGATGTTAGCCTTGGTAGTTCGGTGCCACCCGGACGCTCCGCGTGGCATCGAACGGACTCAATCAGTGCCTTTGGCATCCATACCGCCAACCCTCCTACCGCCCACGTGGTGGTAGGAACCCATTCCGGTTGATCCTGCCGGAGGCCATTGCTATCGGAGTCCGATTTAGCCATGCTAGTCGCACGGGTTTAGACCCGTGGCGAATAGCTCCGTAACACGTGGCCAAACTACCCTGCAGAGAGGCACAACCTCGGGAAACTGAGGCTAATTCCTCATACCGAACTCACGCTGGAATGCCGAGTTCACCAAACGCTCCGGCGCTGCAGGATGTGGCTGCGGCCGATTAGGTAGACGGTGGGGTAACGGCCCACCGTGCCGATAATCGGTACGGGTTGTGAGAGCAAGAGCCCGGAGACGGAATCTGAGACAAGATTCCGGGCCCTACGGGGCGCAGCAGGCGCGAAACCTTTACACTGCACGACAGTGCGATAAGGGGACTCCGAGTGCGAGGGCATATCGTCCTCGCTTTTCTGAACCGTAGGGAGGTTCAGGAACAAGAGCTGGGCAAGACCGGTGCCAGCCGCCGCGGTAATACCGGCAGCTCGAGTGATGGCCGATTTTATTGGGCCTAAAGCGTCCGTAGCTGGCCAGACAAGTCCGTCGGGAAATCCACCTGCCCAACAGGTGGGCGTCCGGCGGAAACTCTCTGGCTTGGGACCAGAAGACCCGAGGGGTACGTCCGGGGTAGGAGTGAAATCCCGTAATCCTGGACGGACCACCGATAGCGAAAGCACCTCGGGAAGATGGATCCGACAGTGAGGGACGAAAGCTGGGGTCTCGAACCGGATTAGATACCCGGGTAGTCCCAGCCGTAAACGATGTTCGCTAGGTGTGGCACAGGCTACGAGCCTGTGCTGTGCCGTAGGGAAGCCGAGAAGCGAACCGCCTGGGAAGTACGTCCGCAAGGATGAAACTTAAAGGAATTGGCGGGGGAGCACTACAACCGGAGGAGCCTGCGGTTTAATTGGACTCAACGCCGGACATTTCACCAGCTCCGACTACAGTAATGACGGTCAGGTTGATGACCTTACCCGAGCTGTAGAGAGGAGGTGCATGGCCGCCGTCAGCTCGTACCGTGAGGCGTCCTGTTAAGTCAGGCAACGAGCGAGACCCGCACTCCTAATTGCCAGCATCGGGTTCGCCCGGATGGGTACATTAGGAGGACTGCCGCTGCTAAAGCGGAGGAAGGAACGGGCAACGGTAGGTCAGTATGCCCCGAATGAGCTGGGCTACACGCGGGCTACAATGGCCGAGACAATGGGTTCCCACCTCGAAAGAGGACGGTAATCTCCGAAACTCGGTCGTAGTTCGGATTGAGGACTGAAACTCGTCCTCATGAAGCTGGATTCGGTAGTAATCGCGTATCAGCAGTGCGCGGTGAATACGTCCCTGCTCCTTGCACACACCGCCCGTCAAAGCACCCGAGTGAGGTCCGGATGAGGCGTGGATTCCCACGTCGAATCTGGGCTTCGCAAGGGGGCTTAAGTCGTAACAAGGTAGCCGTAGGGGAATCTGCGGCTGGATCACCTCCTACAGACCGGGACCAGGCCGACGCGCCTGGCCCACTGCAGTTCGCGAGTCGGCTCGAACGACTCGCACTCGATCCGCACTGAACGAGACCGTTCGTGCCCCCGGAACGCCCGGGCACCTCAGAACTACCAAGGCTAACACGGGCCCATAGCTCAGCGGTAGAGTGCCTCCTTTGCAAGGAGGATGCCCAGGGTTCGAATCCCTGTGGGTCCATGCCGGAGACGAACGAAATCACTCCCCTTAAGTGGGAGCACCGATTTCGTTCATATCCGACCGACCGATGCACCATCCCGTGAAAGCGCGGATGGGAAGGGTTCGACGACACGCCCGCAGTCACGGGCTGTCAGATGACGACCGTATGTACGTGCGACCCAGACGCTCACTGGACCCGTCACAGACGACCGGGTTCATACACAGCGTCCGACCACATCAGTATGGCTACTGTGCCAGCTGGTGGATGGCTCGGCTCGAGCGCCGACGAAGGACGTGCCAAGCTGCGATAAGCCTCAGGGACCCGCATGGAGGGTAAGAACTGAGGATCTCCGAATGGGAATCCCCACCGCAATTGCCTCGCGCAATGGGGAACGCCGGGAATTGAAACATCTCAGTACCGGCAGGAACAAAAAGCAACAGCGATGTCGTCAGTATCCGCGAGAGAACGCGACCCAGTCCAAACCGAATCCGCAAGGAAATGTGGTGTTCGGACTGACACCCATCGTCGGAACGATTCCGTGAAGTCTCCTGGAACGGAGCGTGATACAGGGTGACAACCCCGTAACGGAACCAAGTACGACGTGCGTCAGCTCCAGAGTATCGAGGGTTGGATATCCCTCGTGAATATCGCAGGCATCAACTGCGAAGACTAAACACGACTCGAGACCGATAGCGAACAAGTAGCGTGAGCGAACGCTGAAAAGCACCCCGAGAAGGGCGGTGCAATAGGGCCTGAAATCAGTTGGCGATCGAGCGACGAAGCGTACAAGGTCTCTCGAAAAACGACCTACCTGCGAAGGTACAGTAGGAATCGAGAGAAGCCGGCGTTCCGTCGTGCGTTTTGAAAAACGAACCAGGGAGTGTGCATGTCTGGCAAGTCTAACACGTTAACCGTGGAAGGCGTAGGGAAACCGATACGGCCGCAGCATCTTGTATGCGAGGGCCACCGTGTTCAAGCGCGGGGAGTCAGACCGGCACTACCCGAAACCGAGTGATCTACACAGGGGCAAGGCGAAGCGCGGCGAAAGCCGCGTGGAGGCCTGCTAGAGTTGGTGTCCTACAATACCCTCTCGTGACCCGTGTGTAGGGGTGAAAGGCCCATCGAACTCGGCAACAGCTGGTTCCAACCGAAACATGTCGTAGCATGACCTCCGCCGAGGTAGTCCGTGGGGTAGAGCCACCGATTGGGAGACCCGACTCCGAGAGGAGTCGGCCTCCCTGTCGAACTCCGAACCTACGAACGCTGTCGACGCGGGGAGTCCGCTGTGCGGGGTAAGCCTGTGCAGCATGAGGGAGACAACCCAGAGCCGGGTTAAGGACCCCAAGTGTGGACTAAGTGCAAACTTGAAGCTGGTCTCGAGCCCTAAACAGCCGGGAGGTGAGCTTAGAAGCAGCTACCCTCTAAGAAAAGCGTAACAGCTTACCGGCCGAGGTTCGAGGCGGCTAAAATGATCGGGGCTCAAGTCCACCTCCGAGACCTGGCGGCGCCAGTTACATGGCGATCCAGTAGGTTGGCATACTGTTCGGGTGGAAGCTCGGGCGAGAGCTCGCGTGGACCGAACAGTAACGAAAATCCTGGTCACAGTAGCAGCGATAGTCGGGTGTGAACCCCGACGGCCTCAAGAGTAAGGGTTCCTTGGCACTGCCACTCAGCCAAGGGTTAGTCGACCCTAAGTCTCACCGTAACTCGAATGAGACGAAAGGATAACTGGTTAATATTCCAGTACCATCATACATTCAAACCGACGCTTTGGGAAACGTCGAGCCGGGCCTTCGCCCGGTCGAATCGGAGAACGCCGTGGAAGCCGTAACGGCACGAAGCGGCCGAAATCCGAGACAGCGAAAGTCGACGGTACCTAGAGCCCGTGAAAAGGGAGTATGATGCTCGTACCGAGATCCGACACAGGTACTCTGGCGGTGAAAGCCAAGGCCTGTCGGGACCAACCGACGTTAGGGAATTCGGCAATTTAGTCCCGTACGTTCGCAATAAGGGATGCCTGCTCTTCACGGAGCAGGTCGCAGTGACTCGGGCGCTCCGACTGTCTAGTAACAACATAGGTGACCGCAAATCCGCAAGGACTCGTACGGTCACTGAATCCTGCCCAGTGCGGGTATCTGAACACCTCGTACAAGAGGACGAAGGACCCGTCAACGGCGGGGGTAACTATGACCCTCTTAAGGTAGCGTAGTACCTTGCCGCTTCAGTAGCGGCTTGCATGAATGGATCAACGAGAGCGCCGCTGTCCCAACGTTGGACCCGGTGAACTGTACGTTCCAGTGCGGAGTCTGGAGACCCCCAAGGGGAAGCGAAGACCCTATAGAGCTTTACTGCAGGCTGTCGCTGGGACGTGGTCGCTGATGTGCAGGATAGGTAGGAGCCGTTACACAGGTGCGTGCGCCAGCACGTCGCCGAGGCATCCGTGAAATACTACCCGTCAGTGACTGCGACCCTCACTCCGGGAGGAGGACACCGGTAGCCGGGCAGTTTGACTGGGGCGGTACGCGCTCGAAAAGATATCGAGCGCGCCCGAAGGTTCTCTCACTCGGGTCGGAAACCCGAGGAAGAGCGTAAGAGCATACGAGAGCCTGACAGTGTTCTTCCCAACGAGGAACGCTGACGCGAAAGCGTGGTCTAGCGAACCAACGAGGCTCATTCATGGGGCCCGTTGATGACAGAAAAGCTACCTTAGGGATAACAGAGTCGTCACCGGCAAGAGCACATATCGACCCGGTGGCTTGCTACCTCGATGTCGGTTCCCTCCATCCTGCCCGTGCAGAAGCGGGCAAGGGTGAGGTTGTTCGCCTATTAAAGGAGGTCGTGAGCTGGGTTTAGACCGTCGTGAGACAGGTCGGCTGCTATCTATTGGGGGTGTTATGGTACCTGATACGAACAATCGTATAGTACGAGAGGAACTACGATTGGACGCCACTGGTGTACCGGTTGTCCGAGAGGGCAGTTGCCGGGCAGCCACGCGTCACGGGGTAAGAGCTGAACGCATCTAAGCTCGAAACCCACGTAGAAAAGAGGTGCCAGAGAGGACACTCGTAGAAGACGAGTTCGATAGACTCGGGGTGTACGCACCGAGGCAACGAGGTGTTGAGCCCGCGAGCACTAACAGTCCAAGCCATCAGTCATACCGCACGGACGCTTATGACCCGTCAACTGTGACGGGTCCAGGCGGTACCTGGGTCGCACATACATACGGTCACAAGTACGCAGAGACACACTAGTCTCGACACCGACGCTAGGTAGCGTCACTTCGGTTCGAGTCCGAAGGTCGGCATCGAGGCGGCCAGAGCGGTGGGGTGACACCCGTACCCATCCCGAACACGGAAGTTAAGCCCACCTGCGTGTCGGCCAGTACTGGAGTGCGCGAGCCTCTGGAAACTTCGATTCGCCGCCTCCCCACTCATACTCTCATACTCATCCCACACACCACTCGCAGAGTCACAACCACATTTCGACTCTGCGAGCTTTCACCTCGCTTGACAGCGATAGCGACGTCCACGTCGATAGCACTCACTGTCAGGCGAAGGATCACCATTTTACCGAGGACAACGAACGACGCAGCAGCCGACACGACACGTCATCAATCTCGCCGGCCCCGTCGCACGAAAACATCGACGGAGAGTCGGTGCACGCGATAGCGAGAGCGATAGTCGGCGTACTTCGACACGAAGAATCGCGAGGAGTGGCGACGCTCCCCCGTGGGCGACAGTAAGGCATTCGACACCGCTCGGAGGACAGTTCCGAGCGACAGAGCGTCGGCGGACCCATTTCTACCGACCGTTAAACCGAATTAAAGCCGGGTAGCACCCCGAATTCGGCTGAACTGCGCACAACCACGTTCCGGATTTATTATACGTAGGACGAAACGTACTGTCGCAATGAACGTCAAGAAACTCGTCACCGCGATGCTCGTCGCGACGATGGTCGTCGCCGCGGGTGCGCCGGCGATCGCCGCCGCCGACAACGCGGACGAACCGGACGGCGTCGACGTGGACGCGACCCAGAGCGCCGACACGGGGAACGTGACGGTGACGGTCGCGGAGAACGGCACCGCCGTGGCGAACGCCACGGTCGAAGTGAACGCGTCCGGGAACTACACCGGCGAAGGCACCTACACGACCGACGCGAACGGCACGGTCGAACTCGCCGCGCCCGACGAACGGGTGACGGTGAACGTGACGGCGACGGCGGGCGGCGACGCCGGGAGCGAGACGTTCGAACTCGTCCCGCTGTCGGAGTCGCTCGCGGTCGACGTGACGAAGGACGGCGACGGAAGCGCGACGGCGACGGTCACGCAGTACGGGTCGCCGGTCGAGAACGCCACGGTCGAGGTGAACGCGTCCGGGAACTACACCGGCGAGGGCACCTACACGACCGACGCGAACGGCACCGTGCCGCTCGACGAACCCGCGGAGGCGGTCACCGTGTCGGTCACGGCGACGACGGGGTCGCTCTCGGCCGAGACGAGCGCCGAACTCGCCCCCACCGACATCCAGGTGCGGGTCGACCAGAACAACGACTCGGTCACGGCGACCGTGACGCGGAACGGCACCGGCGTGGAGGGCGCCGCGGTGGTCGTCGAGTCGGACGACAACTACACCGACGTGGGCACCTACACGACCGACGCGAACGGCACCGTCGACCTGTCGGCTCCCGACAAGCCGGTAGTGGTCACGGTGACCGCGACCGCCGGCGGCGACGAGGCGACGACCACGGTCACGCTGGAACGCCCGGGCGACCCGAAGGCCAACGACTTCGCCCACCAACTGAGGGCGTTCATCGAGCGACTCCGGCAGAACGGCGTGGCCGGGTTCGGACAGGAGATATCCGAGTTCGCCCGGAAGCACAACCCCTCCGCGGCCGACGACCGGGGCGCCGACGGCGACGCGAAGCGCGGCGAGTCGGCGAACGGAGAGAACGCGGCGGAGGACGGGAGCAACCGCGGTCGACCCGACGACGCCGGCGACCGCGGCCGGAGCGCCGACCAGAAGGGGAACGGGGCGTCCGACGACCGCGGCGGACAGTCGAACGACGACCGGGGGAGCGCGAGCGACGACGGGAGAGGAAACGACGGCGGTAACGGCGACGGGAAGGCCCGCGGACGCGGGAACTGACGGCACGACCTCGCCGGGTGGCCCGCTAGCCTCGCCGGCGACCGACGACTGATTCTCCTTCGGCCCCCCGGTCGGGGCCGCTCACCGTGAACGACGCTCGGGCGCGGAGTCGATTCGGCGTCCGAGCGCCGCGACGGACACGTCCGCGAGGGCGGCCGCGCGGCGGACGTCGGCGTCGAACCGGCGGACGGCGATGGCCGCACCCTCGACGACGGCCGCGGAGGGGTCGGCCTCGTCGCCGTCGGCCGGCGGCCACGACGAGGCGAGTCCGGGCGACGCGGGCGTCGTCGGGCGGGCGGGGACCGCCCCGTTCGAGGCCGGGTCGACCCCGACGCGACCCTCTCCGGCGTCGAACGCGGCGAGCGTCGACACCGCGAGGAGGGCGGACGCGACGAGGCCGGACGGCCGGTCGGCGTCCTCACCCTCGCCATCGTCCGAGGCCGCGGCGCGGCGGGCGCGTTCGAGACCCCCGGCGAGAGCGAGGTGGCGCGCCGCGCCGTCGTCGTCGACGAGGGCGCGTTCGACCGCGGCGTTCTGGACCGACGCGAGCAGTCGCTCGGCGCGGGTCGCGTCCGCGTCGGTGGTGTCGCCGTCTGCCTCGGTGGCGCCGCCGTCGGCCGCGGCGTCGAATCGGCGCGGGGCCACGGCGGTCAGGCGGGGTCCGCGTCGCGGGACGCGGGCGGTTCGAGCGAGCGGTCGACCACGGTCCCGTCGGGTTCGAGCGTCACGGTCCCGAGCGACACCGTCTCGCCCGCGGACGCGTCGGCGGCGATGCCGCCGAGGACCGCCTCCTTGTCGAGGGCGTCCCACACCACCCGCTCGACGAGTCGCTGGAACTCCTCGGGGTCGGTCCACCCCGAGTCGATGTCGGAGGGGACGTGCACCACGAACTGTAGGTCGGCGTCGGTGACGTGGATGCCGACGCCGAACGTGTCGGCCATACTCGCCCTCGGGCGCGGACGCCCAAAGGTTCACCGGACGGGGTCGTGCGCCGACGGTTCGCGACTGTCCCGCGAGTGTCCGGGCCGCGACGCCGACCGCGAACCTCCGGGAGCGACTCTCTATCACACCGCCGACGGGTAGAACGGTTTTTCTCCCTCTGTCGACTGGTCGTGGCAATGAGCTATCGCATCGGTCTGGTCGGCAAGCCCTCGGTGGGTAAGTCGAGTTTCTTCAACGCGGCGACGATGAACGACGTGCCCGAGGGGGCCTACCCCTTCACAACCATCGACCCGAGCGTTGGCGAGGCGTACGTCCGCGTCGAGTGCGCCGCGCCGGAGTTCGACACCGAGTGCGCGCCGTCGGTGGGCTTCTGCGAGGAGGGGACGCGGTTCGTCCCGGTCAAACTGGTCGACGTGGCGGGCCTCATCCCCGGCGCACACGAGGGGAAGGGCCTCGGCAACCAGTTCCTCACGGACCTGAACGAGACGGACGTGCTCCTCCACGTGGTGGACTTCTCGGGCGAGACGGACGCGGAGGGGGAACCCACGGAGGGCCACGACCCGCGCGAGGACGTGGACTTCCTCGAGGACGAACTCGACATGTGGTATCTCGACATCCTGGAGAAGGGCGTCGAGAAGTACGAGAACCGGTACGGCGGCGAGGACGCGAGCGTCGAGGAGGAACTCGCGGAGCAGATGAGCGCCTTCCGCACCTCCGCCGATGAGATAAAGCAGGTGGTGCTGTCGCTGGGTCTCGAACTCGACCCGGAGACGTGGGACGACGACGACCGGTACGCGGTGGCGCGGGAGATACGGAAGCGCACGAAGCCGCTGGTGGTGGTGGCGAACAAGATGGACAAGCCGGCGGCGCGGGAGAACTACGAGGAGATAACGTCGGACCCGGAGTACGACCACCTCACCGTCGTCCCCGCGAGCGCACACGCGGAGAAGGCGCTCAAGAAGGCCGACCGCGGGGGCGCGGTGTCGTACCGCCCGGGCGACGCCGACTTCGAGATGGTGGGCGACGTGTCGGACGAACAGGCCGCCGGACTGGAGCAGATACGCGAGTTCGTCGCGGAGTTCGGCGGCACGGGCGTGCAGTCGGCGCTGGAGACGGCGCTGTTCGACGAACTCGGCACCATCGCGGTGTTCCCGGGGAGCGCCACCGAGGAGGGGGAGTTCCGCGACTGCTTCGTCCTGCCCGAGGGGTCGACCACCGAGGACTTCGCGTACCACATCCACTCGGACATCGGCGACGGCCTGCTCCACGGACTCGACTGCCGGGCGGAGCGCCAGATAGGCAAGGGCCACGAACTCGCCGACCGCGACGTGGTCGAACTCGTCTCGACCAACTGAGGCGGGCCGGGCGAGGCCGAGGCGGACCGCCGCGTCGGGGCGTTCACGCCTTCGACCCTCCCCCCGACCTCTCCTCCGGTCGCGGCCCGCGACTACCCTCGCGCCCCCGACTCTAACGCGCGCAACACGTCTTCGAGCGCCCGCCTCGCGCTCCGCTCTTTCACCTCGCGCCGGTCGCCGTCGAAGACGTAGCGGCGGGCGCGCGCGAACGAGGTGCGCGACCCCCACTCGCCGGCGTAGGCCACGCCGACGTAGACGAGGCCCACAGGTTTTTCGTCGGTCCCGCCCGTCGGTCCGGCGATGCCGGTGGTGGAGACGCCCCACGTGGTGCCGGCGTCGTCGCGGACGCCCCGGGCCATCTGGCGGGCGACGGGCGCGGACACCGCGCCGTGCGCGTCGAGGGCCTCCCGCCGCACCCCGAGGGCGTCGAGTTTGGCGTCGTTGGAGTACGCCACCGTCGCGCGGTCGAAGTAGTCCGAGGACCCCGGCACGTCGGTCAGGAGCGACCCCGCCAGTCCGCCGGTCAGCGACTCCGCGACGGCCACGGTGTGACCGGCGTCCCGGAGGCGTTCGCCGAGGCGTTCCTCGACGGGCGCGTCGCCGTCGGCGGCGTCGTCTTCGTCGGCCATGTCACGGCGTGGGTCGGCGGCGACCATAAGCCACCGGGGCGGGGCGCCCCCCACTCCGGCCCGTCCGCGGACGGCGTGCGACGCCCTCGGCGCGCCGAACGCCCCGACGAATACAATGCTTGTTTGTGACATACACAGAAAGCGTTTTCAAACTTCCGCGAGAAATACTAGGTACGATCACGGACCCCACATGACTACGAGCCAATCTACAGCGACGGACGAGGAGCCGGCGGACGAGGCGGAGGAGTCGGCGGTGGCCACCGCGCGGGCGCAGTTGGAACGCGCCGCGAGGAACATCGGCGTCGACATCGACCCCGGCGTCGTCGAACGTCTCAAACACCCCGAGAAGGTGCTCCGGGTGTCCGTGCCCCTCGAACGCGACGACGGCACCACGGAGGTGTTCACGGGCTACCGCGCCCAACACGACAACGTCCGCGGCCCGTTCAAGGGCGGGATGCGCTACCACCCCGGCGTGAGCGCCGAGGAGTGCACGGCGCTCTCGATGTGGATGACGTGGAAGTGCGCCGTGATGGACATCCCGTTCGGCGGCGGGAAGGGCGGCGTCGTGGTCAACCCCAAGGAGTTGAGCACGGACGAGAAGGAGCGCCTGACCCGGCGGTTCGCCGAGGAACTCCGGGACTTCATCGGGCCGAAGTCGGACATCCCCGCGCCGGACATGGGCACCGACGCCCAGACGATGGCGTGGTTCATGGACGCCTACTCGATGCAGGAGGGGGAGACGACGCCCGGCATCGTCACCGGCAAGCCCGTGGTCATCGGCGGGAGCCACGGCCGCGAGGCCGCCCCGGGTCGGGGCGTGGCCCTCGTGACGCGCGAGGCGTGTGACTACTACGACTTCGACCTCTCGGAGACGACGGTGGCGGTGCAGGGGTACGGGAGCGTCGGCGCGAACGCCGCGCGCCTCCTCGACGACATGGGGGCGACGGTGGTGGCCGTGAGCGACGTGAACGGGGCGCTCTACGACCCCGACGGCCTCGACACCTACGACGTGCCCACCCACGACGAGGAACCCGAGGCGGTCACGAAACAGGAGGGGTCGGTGCTCACGAACGCGGAACTCCTGGAACTCGACGTGGACGTGCTGATTCCCGCCGCCATCGGCGAGGTCATCACCGCCGACAACGCCGACGACCTGCGCGCGGACCTGATAGTCGAGGGGGCGAACGGCCCCACCACCGCGGCGGGCGACGCGATACTGGAGGAGCGAGGACTGCCGGTGATACCCGACATCCTCGCCAACGCGGGCGGGGTGACCGTCTCGTACTTCGAGTGGTTGCAGGACATCAACCGCCGGCAGTGGTCGCTCGAACGGGTCAACGAGGAACTCGAAACCGAGATGGTGACCGCGTGGAACGACGTGCGCGCCCGGAAGACAGAGGACGTGACGTGGCGCGACGCCGCCTACCACGTCGCCCTCTCGCGCATCGCCGAGGCGAAGGAGACGCGCGGCCTCTGGCCGTAGGCGGCCCCGCGGCCGACGGCGGCGTCTCCGATTCGGCGTTCTAAAATATCAATTCCTCAATATTAATGCTCGGTGGTGGAGTGACTGCCCGCCGGCCCGTCGCGGCGCGCCGGTCGGGCGGTGAACTCGCCCCGGGCGCCCCGTCGTCGCGTTTCCACCCCTCTGCCGGCCGGAGTGTCTGTACGCGTGAGCTACTCAGAGTCGTAGGAGTTAGGTGCGTCGGCCGCAACTATGAAATATTGCTATGAGTCCCCGCGTGCTCGATGATTGTTATCATACACCTATCATAAGGCTTGTGCGTCTCCGTCACTTGAGGGGGAGGTAGATGACGAGCGAACCGAGCGAGAAAGTGCCCGTCGAGTCCGGTAAGACTCCCGATGAGTACGGGGCGCGCCACGACGCACTTCTCGCGGCCGTGGACGCGGGGGTCTGTTATCTCGATAGCGACGGGTGTATCGCTGCCGCCGACGGGGACTTCGCCGAACTGGTCGGTCAGTCACAGGCCGCCGTCCGCGGCGAACCCCTCTCGGCGTTCTTCGACGCCGACGGGCGGGGGGTGGACGAGACGGTCGAACGCCTCGTCGCCGGCACGTCCGACGACGGGGACGGGGACGCGGACGCCGACGACGGGGACGGTGAGACGGGGGATTACGAGACGCGCCTCACCGGGACGCTCACGGGGGACGACCGCCGCGCCGATATCACGCTCCGACGGGTCGACGACGACGCGGCCGACGACGCGGCCGTGGTGGCCGTCGTCCGGGAGAGCGACGGGCGCGCGGACGACGGCGGGGTCGAGGTCGCGCCGGACCTCGAAGACGTCGAGCGCCAGTTCGAGTCGCTCGTCGACGCCGTCGAGGAGTACGCCATCTTCGTGCTCGACGCCGACGGCTACGTGTCGAGTTGGAACGAGGGGGCGCGACAGATAAAGGGGTACGACCGCGAGGAGATACTCGGAAAGCACTACTCTACCTTCTTCACTGAGCCTGACGCGGAGGCCGGCGTGCCCGAGCGACGCCTCGCCGAGGCGCGCGAGCGCGGGTACGTGGACATGCAGGGGTGGCGCATCCGCAAGGACGGGTCGCAGTTCTGGGCCAACGCCACCCTCACCGCCATCCGCGACGACGACGGCGAACTCGTGGGCTACATCAAGGTCACCCGCGACATGAGCGAACGCCGGGAGCGCAGACAGCGGGTTCGCGAGGACCGCGACCTGCTCCGAGAGGTGTTCGCGACGAGTCCGGTGGGTATCGCCGTCCTCACCGACGACGGACAGGTCGTCCGCTCGAACGTCGGCGAGGACGGCGGTTCGCTCGGGGGACTGAGCACCGAGTACTCCGTCGGCGAGTTCGACGTCTACGACGAGGACGGCGAGTTCGTCCCCCCCGAGGAGCGCCCGTACGTGAAGGTGTTCGAGACGGGCGAACCCGTCGACGACTGGGTGGGACAGGTCGAGACCGAGGAGGGACGCCGGTGGGTGAGCTTCAACGCCTCGCCGCTCCCGGACGCCAGCGGCGACGTGGAACGGGTCGTCGTCACGGTCGAGGACGTGACCGAGTTCAAGCGACAGGAGACCCAACTGGAGCGCCAGCGCGACGAACTCGCGGCCGAGATGGCCGAGATATTCGACCGCGTCACCGACGCGTTCTTCGGCCTCGACTCCGACTGGAACTTCACCTACGTCAACGAGCACGCGGAGGAGCTCCTCGGCTCGAAGGCCGACGAACTCGAAGGCGAGAACGTCTGGGACCTGTTCGACGAGGAGTCGGCCGACCAGTTCCGCGAGCAGTACGAGTACGCGATGCGCGAACAGGAACCGGTGAACTTCGAGGCGTACTACGAGGAACCGCTCGACACGTGGTTCCACGTGAGCGCCTACCCCTCCGAGACGGGGCTGTCGGTCTACTTCCGCGACGTGACCGAGCGCAAGGAGTACGAGCGCCGACTGGCCGAGAGCGAGGAGCGCTACCGCACGTTGGTCGAGAATCTGCCCGACGTGGCCGTCAACGTGTTCGACGAGGACCTGCGGTTCACGCTGGCGGGCGGCGAGGTGCTCCGAGACCTCGGCCTCTCGGGCGACGACCTCGTGGGCAACACGCTCCGCGAGGTGTTCCCCGACGTGGCCGACAGGCTCGAACCCGCCTACCGGGCGGCGCTCGAAGGCGACCACGACGTGGTCGAGACGACGTACGAGGGTCGGACCTACGAGGCCCACCTGCGGCCCATCCGCGGCGACGACGGAGAGGTGGTGGCCGGTCTCAACCTCGTGCTCGACGTGACGGAGCAACGCGAGTACCAGCGCACCCTCACGGCGCTCAACGAGGCGACCCACACGCTCCCCAGCGCCGAGACCAGCGCCGCCGTCGCAGAGCAGTTGGTCGACGTCACGACCGACGTGCTCGGCCTCTCCGGCGCGACGGTGTACCTCCACGACCCGGAGGCGGGCGTGCTGTACGACGCCGCCCACTCCGGCGACATGGAGGAGGTGTACGGGTCGCTCCCGACGGTGCCGGACGACCCCGAGTCGTCCATCACGGCGAACGCGTTCGCCGCGGGCGAGACGCGCGTCTACGAAGACATCCACGACGAGTCCGACCTGCTAGCTAACCCCGAGACCAACGCGCGCCGGAGCCTGTTCGTACCGCTGGGCGAGCACGGCGTGTTGATACTCAGCGACACCGAGGCGGGCGGGTTTGACGACCGGCACGTCGAACTCGCCGAACTCCTCGGGGCCAACGGGACGTCGGCGCTCGACAGCGTCGAACGCGAGCAGACGCTCCGCGAGAACGAGCGCGAACTCCGGCGGTACGAGCAGATAGTCGAGACGGTGTGGGACGGGGTGTACGCCCTCGACGACGAGGGGAAGTTCGTGCTGTTGAACGACGCGTTCCTCGAACTCACGGGGTACGACCGCGAGGAACTCGTCGGCCGACCGCCCGACATACTCTACGACGACGACATCAAAGCCGAGGCCAAGCGGATGGCCGAGGAAGTCGAACGCGGCGAGCGCGAGGTGGGCATCTTGGAGTTCGGACTCGTCACGAAGAGCGGCGACACGGTGCCCGTCGAGGCCCGGTTCGGCCCGTACCAGTACAGCGAGGAGACCTCCGGTCGCACCGGCGTGGTCCGCGACATCACGGAGCGCCGCGAGCGCGAGGAGGAGCTCCAGACCCGCATCCGACAGCAGGAGGCCATCACGGAACTCGGGCAGTACGCCCTCCGCACGCAGGACTTCGACGACGTCATCCAGCGGGCGTCAGAACTGGTGTCGGAGACGCTCGGCACCGACTACTCGAAGGTGCTCGACCTGGACGAGGAGGCCAACGAACTCCTGCTCCGGGCGGGCGTCGGGTGGCAGGCGGGCATCGTCGGCGAGGCGACGATCCGCGCCGACACCAACTCGCAGGCGGGCTACACCCTGCTCACCGACGGTCCCGTGGTGGTCGACGACCTCGACTCCGAGACGCGGTTCACCGGGCCGGACCTGCTGGTCGACCACGACGTGACCAGCGGCATCAGCACCGTCATCGGGTCGCACGACGACCCGTGGGGCATCCTCGGCACGCACGACACCGAGGACAAGGAGTTCACCGACAACGACGTGACGTTCGTCCAGAGCGTCGCCAACATCATCGCCAACGCCGTCGAGCGCGAGCAACAGGAGCGAGAACTCGAACACCAGCGCGAACAGCTGGCGGCGCTCAACCAGCTCAACCGCGTGGTGCAGGGCATCAACCGCGCGCTGGTCGAGAAGTCCTCGCGCGAGGAGATAGAGAAACTGGTCTGTGACCGCCTCGCGGACACCTACAAGTTCGCGTGGATAGGCGAGATAGGCCGGGGCAACCGCGAGGTGACGGTGCGCACCGAGGCGGGCGTCGAGAACTACCTCTCCGACCTCACCATCAGTCTCGACGACGAGCAGATGTCGCGCGGACCGACCGCCACGGCCATCCGGACCCGCGAGATGCAGGTGGCCCGCAACATCTCCGAGAGCGACTATCCGGCGCGGGAGAACGCCGAGCGGTATGGCTACGAGTCGTCGGCCGCCATCCCCATCGCCTACGAGGGGTCGCTCTACGGCGTCCTCAATATCTACTCCGAGCGCTCGGACGCGTTCGACGGGCAGGAGGGGGCCGTGCTCGGCCAACTCGGCGACATCGTGGGCCACGCCATCAACTCCGTCGAGCGAAAGCAGGCGCTCATGAGCGACGAGATGGTCGAACTGGAGTTCTACCTCCCCGACGCGCTGAGTACGGTCGGCGCGTCGACCGACGGCGCTCCCGCCGGCGAGATTCGGTTCGAGCGCACCATCCCGACCGGCGACGGCGAGTATCTCGTCTACGGGTCGATGACAGCGGACGCGCGCGACACGATGGACGCGCTGGTGGATGCGCTCCCCCACTTCGAGGAGCTGCGCGTCCTCGCCGAGGAGGCCGGCGAGGCCACCTTCGAACTCAAACTGGCCGACCCGCCCGCCATCTCGGTGGTGGCCGACCACGGCGGGCGCGTCGCCGACGCGACGCTGTCGGAGGGGAGCTACGAGATGCGGGTCCACCTCCCCCAGACCGCGGACGTGCGCGACGTGGTGACCGCGCTACAGGAGGAGTACCCCGAGGTCGAACTCGTGGCCCAGCGCCGGACGACCAAGTCGGAGGCGGGGCAGGACGCCAGTCACGCCACGCTCACCGCCGACCTGACCGACCGCCAGCGCGCGGTGCTGGAGGCGGCGTTCCGGAGCGGCTTCTTCGAGTGGCCGCGCGAGTCCACCGGCGAGGACATCGCCGAGTCGGTGGGCATCACCGCCTCGACGCTCCACCAGCACCTGCGGGCGGCCGAGCGGAAACTCGTCGGCACCTACCTCGACGGCTGACGCGCCGACCTACTCCGCGCGCCCGCCCGCGTCGCCGAACGCCGCGCCCGCCGCCCGAGTCGCCGTCGCGAGCACTCCCCCGAGCAGGAACCCCACGGCGTGGGCGAACACGTTCACGATTCTCCCCTCGGTCACCACCTCGGCCGGGAACAGGGCGTACACGAAGTAGCCGAGGGCGACGACGACCAGCACCGCGGGCACGACGGCGTCAGCGGTTCGGACCAGTCCCCGTCGGGTCCGGGGCACGCGCCACCCCCGGACGCGGGCGTCCCACGCGACGAGTACGGCCGCCCCCAGACCGAGCGACGCCCAGACCGGCGCGGCCACCCGACCGGCGTAGATGAGGTGGACCTCCGCCAGCAGGGCCGAGAGCACCACCTGCGACGCGAGGAAGACCGTGAACCGGTCGTACCGGGTGGCGAGGTAGCCGAGGAAGGCGACGAACACGAACCCGCCGAACCCCGCGGTGACGCCCGAGAACCCGCGACTCACCGGGGTGAAGTGCGGAACGGCGACGGCGAACGCCACGTAGTTGAGGAAGTTCACCACCACCGGGAGGGCGACCACCAGCGCCGCGAACGTGCGGCGGAACCACCGGCGGCGGCCGGTCTGGAGACAGAGCACGTACGCCATCACGCACCCGGTGAGGTAGCCCGCGACGTTGCCGAACAGGTGCGCGTCGCTCGCGTGGACGTACGCGGCGGTCAGGAGGGCGTGGGCCGCCGGCCGGCCGTGGTAGAAGACGAGCGACTCCCTGACCGACGGCGGGAGGGCGTAGTGGACGGCGACGAGCACCGCCACCACGCTCGAAACGAGGGCGGCGTCTCTCGCCACGGCGTCCCTCCGGTATCCGAGTACCTGCCCCATCGTCGTCACCCAGTCACTCACACCGGGGGTCCGCGGGGGTATTAACCTTTAGACGCGCCACCCAAACACGTATACCCGCTCGAACTTTAGGCTGACCTAAACATGTCCGAGGGGAGACTACGCAGCCTCTGTCGGCGCATCGCGGGGCGGTCGTACCGGCGGCGGCGGGCCGAGATGTGGGCGTCGGTCTACCGCGCGACGTTCGAAGTCGAGGACGGCGCGGCGAGAGAGCGAGGGCCGGCGACGGCCGACAGGGGGACGCGGAGCGACGACGGAACGGCGGACGACGGGACGCCCGACGCGCCGCGCGACTGACGCCGGGGCCGGGCGACCGCGCCGGGTCGACCCGCCGTCCGCGCACCGCCGACGCGCGCGGCGAGGGGGACGCGACGCGCGACGCGGACCAACTAAGTGCGTCACCGCCGACGGGACCGACATGATAGGCAAGGTGACGCCGGAGGACCTCGGGGAGTTCGTGTTCTCCCGGACCGGCGCGGCGGACCCCGACGTGATACAGGGGCCGGCCTACGGCGAGGACACGGCGGCCGTCGACGTCGGCGGACAGACGCTGGTCATCAACTCCGACCCCATCTCGCTCGCGGCCGACCGGGTGGGGACGCTCGGGGTGAACGTGGCGTGCAACGACGTGGCCGCCTCGGGGGGCGACCCCCGGTGGCTGAAGAACGTGGTGTTCCTGCCGTCGGACGCGGACGAGTCGATGCTCGACCGCATCACCGCCCAACTCGACGAGACGGCCGAGCGACTCGGCGTCGCCATCGTGGGCGGCCACTCCGAGTACGCGCCGGAACTGGAGAAGCCGCTGTTGGTGCTCACGGCCCTCGGACTCGCCGACCGGTACGTCCCGTCGGCGGGCGTCGAACCCGGCGACCGACTGCTATTGACCGGGAGCGCCGGCATCGAGGCGACCGCCATCCTCGCGTCGGACTTCCGGGACCGACTCGACGGCGTCCCGACGGCGGCGATAGACCGGGCCGAGGCGTTCTACGACGAGATAAGCGTCGTGCCCGCCGCCGCCGCCGTCGGGCCGTACGCGAACGCGATGCACGACCCCACCGAGGGCGGACTCGTCGACGGACTGCTGGAGATGGCGACGGCCGCGGGGGTGGCGCTCTCGGTGGACCGCGACGCCGTCCCGGTGCGCGAGGAGACGCGACTGCTCTGTGACGCCGCGGGCGTCGACCCCCTGCGGACGTTCGGGTCGGGCGCGCTACTGGCGGCCGTCTCGCCCGACGACGCCGACGACGCCCTCGCGTCGCTGGCGGGGGCGGACGTGCCGGCGACGGAGATAGGCGAGGCCGTCGCGGCGGACGACCCCCGGGTGACGCTGGGCGAGGAGACGATAACGGAACCCGTGCGCGACGCGATGTACGCGCTCTGGGAGTGAGTCGGCGGCCGCGAACCCCTGCCGTCCGCCGTCCGCCGTCGACGCTCTCCCACCGGCCGTACGCCGGCCGCCCACCGGCCGCACGCCCGACAAGACACTTATCGCGACAGTCGTATCGACGCGTATGTCCTCCTCCCCTTCGCCCTCGTCTTCCTCCCCCTCACCCTCCAGACGCCGCGTCTTGGCGGCGCTCGGCGCGGTCGGCGTCGGTTCCGTCGGCGTCGCCGGCTACGCCGGAACCGTCACCGTCCCGCACCTCTCGCCGGTCTGGGAGCGCTGGCGCACCGACACCGCCGAGTCGGGCGCGGTCGGCGTCGCCGCGGCCGCCGCGGGCGGACGGCTCTTTCTCACGCGGGGGAACCGCCTGGCGGCGCTCGACCCCGCAACCGGCGACCGCCTGTGGACGCGGCACGTCGCCGACCGCCTCCACTTCGGCATCGTCGCCGGCGCGGACGCCGTCTACGCGGGCGACGACGAACTCGCCGCGGTCGGGTTCGACGGCGCGGAGCGCTGGCGCGTCTCGCTCTCGGACCGCGCGGCGTTCCCGGACGACGCCGCCCTCGACTGCACGCCGGCCGTCGCCGGCGACCGCGTCTTTCTGAGCGTCCGGACGCACCTCGCCGCCCTCGACGCCGCGGACGGGAGCGTCGCGTGGGCGACGCCGCTGGGCGACTGGTCCGTCGAGTCGCTGGCCGCGGCGGGCGGGACGCTGTTCGTCGGCCTCGGGAACCGAGGCGAGAACCACGGCCTCGTGCGGGCGGTCCGGACGAGCGACGGCGCGCGGCGGTGGCAGGTGCGCGTCAGCGACCGGCGCATCGACTTCGCGACGGGCGACGCCCTCTACTGCGCCGTCGGCCGGCGCGGCGGCGCGGGCGGCACGGGCGTGGTGGCGTTCGACCCCACCGACGGCCGCCGCCTGTGGACGTACGACCTCGTCCACGTCAACGGCGTGACCGTCCGCGACGAGCGGGTGTACGCCGTCGCCGGACGCGGCGGGTTCGGCGCGGCGGACGCCGTGGCCCCCGCGGGAGCGGTCGTCGCACTCGACGCCGTCACCGGCGCGGAGCGGTGGCGCACCCCCGCGACCGACTACGGGCGGTCCGCGCCCGCGGTGACCGACGACCGGGTGTACGTGAGTTCGCCCGTCACCGGCGGTACGCGCCGCCTCGGCGAGGGGGCCGTCGTCGCGTACGACGCCGGCGGCGACCACCTGTGGACCCGTCCCGCGGGCGCGGGCAACCAGCCGATACCCTCGCCCCTCGTCCGCGACGGGTCCGTCTGCGTCGTCGGCGACGAGGCGGCGTTCGCGCTGACGGAACGGGGGTGGTGAGCGCGCCGCGTCAGCCGTCGGGCGCGTCGCGCGCCTCGGCCCATCGGACCAACGGGTCCAGCAGGTCGCACAGTTCCTCGCCGTCGTCGGTCAGGTCGTACTCGACCCGCGGCGGTATCTCGTCGTGTTGCTCCCGTTCGAGTAGCCCGGCCTCCGTCAGGTCGCGCAGGCGGGCCGACAGGGTGGAACTGCTCACGTCGCCGAACGCCGCCTCGACGTCGCCGTACCGCACCGGGCCGAGCGCCCCCACCGTGCAGACGACCTGCATCGCGTACTTCCGGCTGAGCAGGTCCATCACGCCGCCCAACGGACAGTAGCACCGCGGCCCGCCGGACGGCGAATCGTCGTCGACGCTCCCGGGATCTGCGTTCTCGGTCATGGGTTCGGTCGTTCGAAGTCGGTTCGATACTTCGGACTCCACAGCTTAAATCCTTCGGAAAGAAAAGTAAGGCCGCACCATGTCTGGAGACGACTCGACGCCGCCGGTCGCGTGCACGCTGACGCCCGACGAGGCGGCGGCGCGCGCCGGGGACGTGGAGGCGGCACTGACCGCCCGGTACGAACGGGCGGAGGAACGCGACGACGGCTACACCCTCGTGTTCGCGGGGACGGACGAGTCGCTCTCGGCCGCGGCCGCCTTCGTCGCGGAGGAACTGAAGTGCTGTTCGTTCGCGGAGTACGAGATAGCCGTCTCGCCGCCGTACGGTGAGACGCGCCTGACGATAACCGGCCCCGAGGGGACGAAAGAACTGTTCGGCGAGGGGTTGGTCGGCCTGTTGGAGGCGGCGAGCGAGGGGTGACCTAGCTCCGTATCGTCACCGCGACCGCAGAAGAGGCGACGTCCGTCGAACCGCGTCGAAGAGAGGCCGACCGCGAGAGGAGAACGTCAGACGCCGTCGACGCTCACCAGCGGTGGCGGTTGAGCGTCGACTGGGTCTTGTTTCGGGGTTTCAGGCGCTTCGAGACGGCGGCGACGGCGTCGTCCACGAAGTACCGGGCTCGCTGCGTGCGGGGCATGAGGCGACTGCTTCTTATCATCAACAGTTCGTAAGACTCTCGCGGTGAAAAACCTTTGCTTCGTAAATTTTTTGGCGCACAATCGTTATATTACACGTACTTTCACGCGATACTCCGTGAGATGTTAATGCCTGACACGGGCGCGCTCTGCAGTTCCGGAATCGGCTCGGCGAAGCCGCCGGAGTCGCCTCCTTCATTACGCGGTGTGCCGAACGGCCGACCATGGACGAACGCGACGAACTCGTGATGACGCCCGGGCCGACGGCGCTCCCGCCGGAGGTCAGGGAGGCGATGGGACGCCCGCTGGTGAACCCCGACGTGGAACGGGAGTTCACCGACGAGTACCGGGCGCTCCTCGACAAACTCGCGCGGGTGTACGGCACCGACGACGACGTGGTGGTGCTCGGCGGCGAGGGCATCCTCGGACTGGAGGCGGCCGTCGCGTCGGTTCTGTCGCCCGGCGACGAGGTGCTGTGCCTGTCGAACGGCGTCTACGGCGCTGGATTCGCAGACTTCGTGGAGACCCACGGCGGCGACCCGGTGGTCCACGAGGCCGACCCCCGGACGGGGTTCGACGCCGACGCCGTGAAGTCGCTGGTCGAGGACCGCGAGTTCGCGGCGGCCACGGCGGTCCACTGCGAGACGCCCACGGGCCTGCTCAACGACCTCGGCGAGGTGCTCGGCGTCCTGCGGGACGCGGGCGTCCTCACCGTGGTCGACGCCGTGTCGTCGCTCGGGGGGACGCCCGTGCCCGTCGACGACATCGACGTCTGCATCGGCGGGTCCCAGAAGTGCCTGAGTTCCCCGCCGGGGCTGACGACGCTCTCGGTGTCCGACCGGGCGTGGGCGGAAGTCGAGGCGACCGAGCAGGACGGCTTCTACACGAGCCTCGAACCGTGGCGCGGACTCGACCTGTCGGGCGAGGAGGCCGCGACGCTGCCGTACACCCACCTCGTCTCGAACCTCTACGCCCTCGACGCCTCGGTCGACCGCCTGCTGGAGGAAGGTCTCGACGCCGTCTACGACCGCCACGAGTCGGCGGCCGAGCGGTGTCGAGAGCGGGGGCGCGAACTCGGACTGGAGACGTTCCCCGCGCCCGAGTTCCGGTCGCCGACCGTGACCGCGTTCGAGGTGGAGGGCCGCGCGCCCGATGTGCGAAAGCGCCTCGCGGAGGACCACGATGTCGTCGTGGCGACGAGTCTGGGCAAGTTCGCGGACGACCTGCTCCGGGTGGGCCACATGGGGTACAACGCCGACGCCGAGAAGGTCGACCGGACGATGGACGCCCTCGCGGACGTGCTGGACGCGGTCTGACCGGTCCGTCCCGCGGACGCCAACGCTTTTCTCTCGAAGGTGTGTCGGCGGGGGTATGGTCCCCGCCTCCGCCACCCTCCCCCTCGACAGACGCGTCGCCGCGCCGGCGGCCCTCGCGGCCGGCCTCGTCCACGCCGCGGCCGTCCTCGGGGTCGCCGCCCGGTGGTACCCGCTCGACTCGGCGTTGGTCGCGGTCTGGATAGCGCCCGGTCTCGTCCTGCTGGTCGGCGTCCCGACGTACCTCCTCCTCCGGCGGGGGGTCGTCTCCGCTCTCGCGACGGCCGTCGCCCTCTCGGCGTACTCGGTGTACGTGGAGGCCACGACCCACACCCCGGGCGACCCGCTCGGACTCTACGTGACGCTCTGGGTTCTCCCCCTCGGCGTCGCGCTACTGGTCGGCGGCGCCGAGTACGCCGTCCGGCGCCGGGTCGCCCGCCGACGGGCGTGAGCGGCCGTCGCTCGGCCGCGCGGTCACTCGACCGCCGGCCGCGAGGGTCGCCCCCGCCGCCACGACCGGAGGAGATGCTCCGCCGCGCCCGCGGCCGCCACGACCGGGAGCGCGAACGGGCCGTAGAGCGCGGCGACGAACAGGCCCGCGACGCCGCCGAACCCCGTCGCGAGGCCGAAGGTCGCCCACCCGCCGGCGTAGAGCGCGACGAGCGAAAGCGGCGCGACCAGCCCGTACCGGAGGTACGCCGCGACCGGCCCCCCCACGAGGAGGAGCGTCGCGCCCGCCGTCGGCGCGAAGTCCGAGAGCGTCGCCGGCCCGAGCCGGGTCGTCAGGTCGGAGAGCCGCCACACGCCGGTAGCGAGGCCGGCGAGGAGGGCGAGAAGCGCCACCGCGGCCCACGCGGCGACGCCGGCGAGGAGCGACGCCGCGACGCCCGGCGACCCGCCGGCCGCCGCGTCCCCCGACCCCGACCCCGACGCGTCGACGCCGAGATAGTCCGCGAGCGTCCGGAGCGACGACGGGTCGCGGCCGAACGCCCGAACGCCGTCGTCGTCGGTCGTGTTGTCGAAGGTGAGCGAGCGGTACTGGTCGGGACCCATCGGGAACCCCGGCACCGCGCCGCCGACGGTCAGGCCGACGCGCGCGAGCGCCATGGGTACGGGGAGGACGGTCAGCGGCCGCCCCTCGGCGCGGTGGACGAGTCGGGCCACCTCGGCCAGCGTCAGCGCCTCCGGCCCGCCGAGTTCGTACGTCTCCCCGACGTGTTCCTCGCCCGCCACCGCCTCGGCCAGCATCGGCGCGAGGTCCCCGACCCAGAGCGGCTGGAACCGGGTCTTCCCCCCGCCGGGCAGGCCCGTGACGTAGGGGGTGGTGAGCTTCCGCGTGAAGTCGACGAACTCGCCGCCCTCGCCGAACACGACGGAGGGGCGCACGACGGTCCAGTCGAGGTCGGACGCCCGGACCACCTCCTCGGCCCGCCCCTTGGCTCGGATGTACGCCGTCGAGCCGTCGGGGTCCGCGCCGAGGGCGCTCACCTGGAGGAGGCGGGGGACGCCCCGGGCCTCGGCCGCGCGCACGACGTTCTCGGTGCCGCCGAGGTGGACTCGCTCGTGCATCTCGCTGCCGCCCGACGGCTCGAAGAGCGGCGAGAGCGCCACGAGGTTGACCGCGGCGTCCTGCCCCTCGAACGCCGACTCGACGGCGTCGTACTCGGTCACGTCGCCCGCGACGGTCCGGACGCCCGATGGGAGGTCGGCGTCCGCGTCGTCCGGCGACCGGGAGAGGACGGTCACGTCGTGACCCCGGTCGGCCAGTTCCCGCGTGAGCGCCGCGCCGACGAAGCCGGTGCCGCCGATGACGAGGACTCGCATGAACGGTGGTAGGTACGACCGGGGCTTTACGTCAGCTCCCGGCGCGGACGACAGGGCGTGTCGCCGCTTCGGCGCGTCGCCGTCGCCCCGGCGCGTCGCCGCCGCCACGGGGCTCGATCCGGCCCGCCGTCCGTTACGTGCGAGCGACGGGGCCGTCGGTGCGGACGCGTCCGGCCCGGGGCGCGGGGTCAGTCGCCGAACGGCAGGGAGTGCGAGGGGTCGACCCGCTCCGACGCGTCGCGGTAGCGCTCGAACAGGTCCGCACCCCACCGCAGGAGCGTCGGGTCGTCGGACTCGACGCACGCCCGGAGTCGCCCCTCGTCGTCGTAGGCGCAGACGACGAGGCGGTCGTCGCCGAGGGTGAGACCCACCTCGACGGGGCCGGGGTGGCGGTAGAGGTCGAGGACGCCGACGCTCGTCACGGCGGCGAACTCCGCGGGGTTCATCTCCCGGGCGCGCGCTATCGTCTCGGCCGCCATCACGAGTTCGGTGTGGACGCCGTCGAATGCGAGTCGGGCGTGAGCCTCGTGGAAGAGGCGACTCAGCACCGGCGACACCATGCGCACGCGGTCGGTGTCGAACCCGCGGACGCTCTCGACGTAGCGGTGGACCGGGGCCTGCGGGTCGGCGGCGTCCGCGACGGTGAGCGTGGCGTCGGCCAGTCGCCGCGGGTCGGGCGCGTGGTCGCGGTCCGGGAGGTAGCGGTAGAACTCCTCGAACGCCTCGATGCGGTCGAGCGAGTCGAGGTAGTCCGCGTGTTCGTCGACGACGAGTTCGCCCGTGACGGTGAGGCGGTAGGCTCCGTCTGCCTTCTCGGCCCACCCCCGCTCCGCGAACTCCGCGAGGTTGCGCTGGACGCTCCGGCGCGCCGCCGAGAGCGCGTCGGCGAGCTCGGCGGGCGTTCCCGGGTCGTCGGCGAGGCGTTCGAGGAGTCGCCGACGGTCTGCGGACCCGGCGAGGAACCGCGCCGTGTCGTCGGACGGCATGTACGGGGGTACTCCGCTGGGCGAGAAAAAACCACGCCCGGACGGCGGAGCCGTCGCCGACCCGGTCCCACCCCGTGCGTCCCGCTCACAGCGTCGGACGACGCGACGCAGTTTCTGAATCCGCTCACTGGAACTAAGTCTCGAAACTCGCAGAACGAACCATGGCACGACTCACGCGACGCGCGGCGCTCAGACTGGCGGGCGGCGCCGCGGCGCTCTCGGCGTTCGGAACGGTGGCCTCGGCGCAGTCGGCGGCGGAGACGGTGGTCGACGTCTCCTCGACGACGCGGGTGCCGGAGAACCTCGCCATCGCCGAGGACGGGACGCTCTACTTCGGCATCACGAGAGGCGAGGTGTGGAAGCTGACGCCCGCACAGACCCGAGAGACGGGACTGACCCTCGACGACGTAGCGCAGGTGGCCGTGCTCCCCGGGAACGTCGCGGGCGTCGAAGTCGCCCCCGACGGGACGCTGTACGTCGCGTCCGCCGCCGAGTCGGGGACGGGCGTGTGGCGGATTCCGCCCGGCGGCGACCCGTCCTTCTTCGCCGCGATTCCGCCGGCGGGCGTCGAGGCGGACGCGGAGCAGGCGTTCCCGAACGACGTGCTCTACGACGGC
Source organism: Haloferacaceae archaeon 50 (assembly GCA_046097085.1). Classification (GTDB taxonomy): domain Archaea; phylum Halobacteriota; class Halobacteria; order Halobacteriales; family Haloferacaceae. The sequence continues at coordinate 2,427,516 of CP175567.1, forward strand.
GAGCGCGGGCGTCTGCTGGTCACGGAGTCGCTCGGCGGCCGGGTCTACGAGGTTCCGCTCGACGCGACGGACCCGGCGACGGCGGCGTCGGTGTGGGTCGACGCCGACTCGCTCGACACCGAGACGTTCGGCGCGAACGGCCTCACGTTCGGTCCCGACGGCGCGGTGTTCGTCGCCGTCACGCGCGCCACGGACGACGCCGGCGACGACGTCGGACGCCTCGTGCGCGTACCCGTCGCGCCGGACGGGAGCGCCGGCGACGCCGAGACGTACGTCGAGAGCCCGGCGATATACGGCGCGGACGGCATCACGGGGCGGGGGCGGTGCGTCTACGTCGCCGCCAACGCCCGGAACGAGGTGGTTCGCGTCGCGTCCGGGGGACGGACCGAAGTCGTCGCCTCCGCGGACGACGGACTCGTGTTCCCGTCGGACGTGGCGTTCGGGAACGTCCCGTCCCAGCGGGGCGACCTGTTCGTCACCAACTTCGCGAACGAGAACCCGAAGGAGGGGGCCGTCCTCCGGATAGATCCGCGCGGGTGAGACGAACGGGTACCCCCGTCACTCGTCGGAGCGGTGGAACGCGGGCGATTCGGAGCGGGGGGCCGACTCGGCGATGAAGCCCACGGCGGGGCTCGCAGCGAACGCGACCAGCGAGGCCAGAAACACCGGCGTGATGCTCGCGCCGTCGGTGAGCGCGATGGCGATGAGCGCAGAGGAGAGCGGCGTCCCGGTCACCACGGAGTTGAACGCGGCCATCCCCGCGAGCATCGCCAGCACGGGCGACAGGCCGGGGACGGCGAGCGCCGCCGCCCGGCCGACGAGCGCGCCCATGAACATGTGGGGGATGATGAGGCCGCCGATCCAGTTGCCGTGGATGGTGAACGCCGCGGCGACCATGACGGCGGCGAGGGTCACCACCAGCGTTCCGAACGAGAAGCCGCCGCCGAGCAGGACGCTCATCTTCGACCCGCCGTAGAAGTACGACAGCGGCACGAGCCACCCGAGGACGCCGATGACCGCGCCCGCGAGCGTCGTCCGCACGTACACCGCGAGCGACGCGCGGCGGAACGCCCGGCCGACCGCCGAGAACACCCGCGAGTACGTGAGGCCGAACGGGATACAGAGCACGCCGACCCCGGCGGCCCACCCCAGTTTCGAGAGCGTCGGCGGGACGATGGAGGCCGTCTCCCAGACGGGAAACAGCGCCATCCCGCCGAGCGTCGCCTCTGTGAGGTAGCCCGCGAACGACGCGACGAACGTGGGGACGACGGCCTCGTAGTACTCCAGTCCCCGCTCGTGGGGGAGTTCGAGCCACAGGAGCGCCCCGCCGATGGGCGCGCCGAGTATCGTCCCGAACCCCGCGCCCATCCCCGCGAGCGTCAGGAGTTTGGTGGCGTCGTCGAACCCGACCAGTTCCGAGACGTACGTGCCGAAGGACCCGCCGACGACCGACATCACGCCCTCCGGACCGGCGTTCTGCCCGGCGACGAGTCCGATCAGTCCCACCGGGAGTATCGGGACGTTCTCTTCGAGTTCGACGCGGCCCTCGGCGTGGAACTGGTTGACGAGCGCCGAGAGCGCGCCCGGGTAGAACGTCGCGTAGAGGATGGTGCCGATGAGAATCCCCGCACCGACGCTCACCGGCACGCGCCAGTAGGTGGCGTCGAGCGCCGCCCAGAGGTGGTGTTTGACGAACAGCCAGACCACCCGGAACCCCGTGGCGACGAGGCCGACGCCGACGCCGAGCACCGCGGCGACGAGGAGCATGTGGTGGAACCGACGCTCGTCCAGCCGAACGTTCCTCATCGTGTCGAAGGAGGGACGCGAGCGCGTCTTGATTTGCGTTCTCCGACGGCGACGGCCGGCGCTCAGCCGGAGTGACGGAAGCCCCGAGCGGGTGCGGTGCGGCGCGTCGCTACCGCTGGACCGCCAGCACGGGCACGTCGCCGTCGCGGATGACCTGCTCCGTGACGCTCCCCCGCAGGAACCGGCCCACCCCCGACCGCGCGTGCGTGCCCATCACGACGAGGTCGGCGTCGTGTTCGGCGGCGTACTCGACGATGGCCCGGTCGGGGTCGCCCACCTCCACCGCCCCGACGGCGTCGATGTCGCGGGAGACGGCCTCATCGACGATGCGCCGTGTCGCGTCCGTCCCGTGCTCTCGCAGCGTCTCCAGTTTCTCCTCACCCTGCCCGACGATGGACGCGCTCTCGCGCCGGTCGACCACGGAGAGCACGTGGACGGTGGCGTCGTACCGCTCCCCGTGGCTGTAGGCGTGTTCAGCCGCGTCGGTGGCCGCCTCGCTCCCGTCGGTGGGTACGAGTATCACGTCGTACATGGTTGCTTCGGGGGGCCGGAGCGACTAATAAACTGCCCGGACGCGGGGTCGGACTAGTCGTCCGCGCTGGACTCCTCCGCCTGCCGGTCGACGCCCGAGAACTCGGGCATCTCGGGGACCCGGCTGGTGTCGTGGCTCCCCGTCGGCGGGAGGTTGACGTCGGCCGCCGCCGACTCGTCGAGGTCGGTCGCGTCGTCGATAGCGCTCATCTCGCCGTCGTCCGTCCCACCGCCCGCCTCCCGAGCGTCCTGGTCGATGCGCATCGAGCAGAACTCCGCGCCGCACATCGAGCAGAAGCGCGCCTCCTTGTAGTTGTCGCCGGGGAGCGTCTGGTCGTGGTACTCGCGGGCGCGTTCGGTGTCGAGGGCGAGTTCGAACTGCCGCCGCCAGTCGAACTCGTAGCGCGCCTCCGAGAGCGCGTCGTCCCAGTCGCGCGCGCCGGGCAGGCCGTTGGCCACGTCGCCCGAGTGGGCCGCGATGCGGTACGCCGCGAGGCCGTCCCGGACGTCCTCCTCGTCGGGCAGACCGAGGTGCTCCTTCGGGGTCACGTAACACAGCATGGCCGCCCCCGCCTCGGCCGCGATGGCGGCCCCGATGGCGCTCGTGATGTGGTCGTAGCCGGGCGCGACGTCGGTCACCAGAGGGCCCAGCAGGTAGAACGGCGCGCCGTCGCACACCTCCTGCTGGCGTTCGACGTTCTCGGCCACCTCGTCCATCGGCACGTGCCCCGGCCCCTCGACCATCACCTGCACGCCGCGGTCTCGCGCGGTGCGGGTGAGTTCGCCCAGCGTGTCGAGTTCGGCGAACTGCGCCTCGTCGCTCGCGTCGGCCAGACACCCCGGCCGGAGGCCGTCGCCGAGGCTGAACGTGACGTCGTGTTCGGCGAAGATATCGCATATCTCCTCGAACTTCGCGTACAGTGGGTTCTGCACGCCGTTCTCCTCCATCCACTTGGCGAGGATGGACCCGCCGCGGGAGACGATGCCCGTCTTGCGGCCGTCGGTCAGGGGCAGGTGCTCCATCAGCACCCCCGCGTGGACGGTCATGTAGTCGACCCCTTGTTCGGCCTGCTTCTCTATCACGTCCAACAGGAGTTCGTGCGTGATGTCCTCGGGGCTGCCGGCGCGCTTGACGGCCTCGTATATCGGCACGGTGCCGACGGGCACGGGCGAGTGCTCGACGTTCGCCTCGCGTATCGCGTCGAGGTCGCTCCCCGTGCTGAGGTCCATCACCGTGTCCGCGCCGTAATGGACCGCCGTGTGGAGTTTCCGGAGTTCGCCTTCCAAGTCGCTCGTCGTGTCGCTGTTGCCGATGTTGGCGTTGACCTTCGTGGCGAACTCCCGGCCGATTACCATCGGGTCGAGCGACTCGTGGTGGCGGTTGTTCGGAATCACCGCCCGCCCCGCCGCCACCTCCCGGCGCACGAACTCGGGGTCCCGGTTCTCCCGTTCCGCGATTCGCTCCATTGCCTCGGTCACCTCGCTGTCACGCGCACGTCGAAGCTGCGTCACGATAACCGGGTTATATCACTGGATTATTAAAAGTACTGGACGGGGTTGGGAACTCGAAGGATGGCACGCGAGCCGCTGTACGGCAGGGTCAGTAGAAGTCGGCCGCGGTACGGCGTACTCGTCGTCGCGCCCCGACGCGGACGCCGCGTCGCGGCCTCAGTCCATGTAGCCGTCGCCCATCTCCCGCCCGCGTTCGACGAGTCGGCGGCCGTAGGGGAGGCGGTCGGCCTCCCACTCGGCGAGGGCGGCGTCGACGGTCGGTTCGGCGGCGACGGCCTCGCCGAGTGCGCCCCCGTCGCCGACGGCCTTCGACGTGCCCGCCGCGGTGTGCGGGCGGGCCACGAACGCCGCGTCGCCGAGGAGGCAGGTCCGACCCTCGACCATCGACGGGACCGTCAGGTCGTAGATGGACTGGACGAACGGGTCGTCGGTCGCGCCCACCAGCGACTCGAACACCGCCGGGAAGTCGCCCGCGTCGGCGCGCTTCGCGGCCCACACCGACTCGCGGAGTCGCCCCGGCGGGACCGCCCCCGACCGCTCGCGGCCCGCGTCGTCGGTCAGGACCGCCCGCCGGTCGAGTTCGCCCGCGAGGTTGTCGTACCAGACCCAGTTGAGACGGCGCGACCCTGGCGCGACCGACCCGTCCTCGCCCGGGATGGGGTAGCCGAGGACGAGGTGGTCGCGCGCCTCGTGGAACGTGAACGCGCGGGTGAACTGCTCGCGCACCCGGTCCGGGACGGCGCTCTCGGGGACGACCCCTCGCCACGCGACGTATCCGGCGGACGCGGGGTCCGCGTCCGGGAAGAGGGCACCGCGGGTCGCCGACCGGAGGCCCTCGGCCGCGACGACGAGGTCCCCGGCGGCCGTCCCCCCGTCCGCGAACGTCACTGCCGGGCGGCCGTCGGTCCGGTCGCCGCCGTCGGGGTCGACGGCCACCGTCTCACACCCCCGGTGGTAGTGCCGGTCGGGGAACCCGGCGCGGAGGCGGCGGAAGACGGCGTCCCACGACGTGAACTGCATCGACTCCGGTCGCTCGCGGTCGACGCCGCCCCCGGCGTCGAGGTACTCCCGGCGCGCCGTCCCGGTGGTGAGCGCGTCCGGGTCGCCGAGGCTGCGGCGCGAGAGGAACTGGAGGACGGTCGGTTGAGCCACGATGCCCGCGCCCCTCTCCGCGCGGTCGCCGGTCGACCGCTCGTACACGTCGACGTCGTGTCCCCGTTCCCGGAGGGCGATGGCGGCGGCGAGGCCGCCCATCGACCCGCCGGAGACGACCGCGTCGAGTTTGCCTTCGACCATCGTCAGCGCCCGCCGTCCGTCGCGTTCGGCCCGTCCCCCGACGGACCGTCCGGCGACGCGGCCGTCCGAACGCGGTCGGGTCGGCGGCGCGCGGTGTGCGGGCGACCGGAGTCGACTGTCCGCCGTCGCGGCGCTGGCGAGGCCGGTGTCACGTCGGGGAGGTGGGGACCGACGCCCAAGTCGCTGACGCCCGCCGCGGGGCGGACGGACCCCGCCACGGCCCGCCCGCGGCGACGGACCCGCTCGCCGCCCCAATCTCGCCGTCATCCCCGAACTTATGTCGGTTCGCGCGGCACACCTTCGCATGACGTTCCTGCACGTCTGTCTGAACGTGGCTGACGCCGACGAGTCCGTCGAGTTCTACGAGCAACTCGGCTTCGAGGAGTCGTGGTCGTTCGAGACGGAGGACGGCCAGACCACCAACCGGTACGTGGCCGACGGCGACGGCACCGAGATTCAGCTCTCGGACACCGATGGCGAGACGGACCTCGACGTGGGGTCGGCGTGGGACCACCTCGCGGTGGGCGTCGACGACGTGGACGCGACGTTCGAGGAGATAGACCACTACGGCGTGGTGCAGGAACCGGCGCGCAACGACCCCGCGGACGCCTACACCGCGTTCGTGGAGGACCCCGACGGCCACGTGGTCGAACTGGTCGAGACGTCGTAGGCGACGGAGCGACGCTCGCCCGCCGTATTTACGCCGCAAGCGACACCTCTTTCCGTCCGTTGGCGGACGTGTGCGTATGCGAATCGCGCGCGTCTCGACGCCCGAGGGCGTCCGAACGGGGGAGTACCGTGACGGCGAAGTCGTGACCGACGACGGGACGTACGAGGCGTCGGAGGCCGACCTCCTGCCGCCCTGCGACCCGTCGGCGCTCTACTGCGTCGGTCGGAACTACGCCGCGACGCTCGACCAGATGGACTACGAGCGTCCCGACCAGCCCGACTTCTTCATCAAACCGCCCGTGTCGGTCGTCGGCCACGAGGACCCCGTCCCGTACCCCTCGTTCTCCGACGAGGTGACCTACGCGGGCGAACTCGCGGCCGTCGTCGACACCGAGTGCAAGGGCCTCCCGCCCGAGGAGGTGTCGAACGTGATTCGCGGCTACACCGTGATGAACGACGTCGACGCCCTCGACCAGCCCGGACGTACGGCGAGGAAGGCGTTCGACGGCTCCGGCCCCCTCGGCCCGTGGATAGAGACGGACGTGGACCCCACGGACCTCGACATGTACACGGACGTGAGCGGGGAGCGACGGCAGGAGGCCAACACCGGTCAGATGCTGTTCGAGCCCTACGAGGTGGTCTCCTTCCTCTCCCAGCGGTTCACCCTCCGCCCGGGCGACGTGGTGGCGTTCGGGAGTCCGGCCAACCCCGGTCTAATAGAGCCGGGCGACACCGTCGAGATAACCTACGAGGGCGTCGGGACGCTACGGAACGAGGTCGCACCCCCCTCGGCCTCGACGGAGAAGTGAGGGGACGGGCGGGCCGCGCCGGCGGGCCGGGTCGGCCGGCCCGCTCCGCGAGCGCCGTTCAGACCACGCGGTTCCGCAGGTCGTCGTCGCCCGCCGCCAACCGCCGGACGTTCTCGGCCACGATGTCGGCCAGGCGGTCGTAGTACTTCGGCGTGTGGCCGGCGTTGTGTGGCGTGATGAGGACGTTCTCGAACCCCCAGAGCGGGTCGTCCTCCGGGAGCGGTTCGGGGTCGGTCACGTCGAGAGTCGCCCCCCGAATCATGTTGCCCCGGAGCGCAGAGACGAGGGCGTCGGCGTCGACCACCGGGCCGCGCGCGACGTTCACCAGCACCGACTCGGCGGGCAGCGTCTCGAACGCTTCGTCGTCTATCAGCCCCTCCGTCTCGTCGGTCAGTGGACACGCCAGCACGAGGTAGTCGGTGCGCGCGAGGGCGGCGTGAATCTCGTCGAACCCGAACACCTCGTCGGTGGGGCCGCCCTTCTCCGGGGAGTGGCGCACCCCGAGCGTCTCCACGTCGAACGCGTCGAGGCGGTCGACGGTCGCGGTGCCTATCTCGCCCAGTCCGACCACGGTGACGGTCGACCCCATGAGTTCGTACGCGGGGTAGGAGCGCCACTCGCGGTTCTCCTTCTGGTCTATCGCCCGGGGGAAGTCCCGGACGAACGCGAGGATACCGCCGATGACGTACTCGGCGACGTTGGGCGCGTGGACGCCCGAGGCGCTGGTGACCGCCACGCCCGCCTCTTCGAGAGCGTCGAGGGGGAGGTGTTCCGTGCCGGCGTACACGCACGCGAACATGTCGAGGTTCTCGGCGTCTCTCACCACCTCGGGGTCGATGCGGTGGCCGGTCGCCACCCGCGCCGTCGCGAGGAGTTCACGCTCCTCCTCGGGCGTGCGCCCGATGCGTACCTCGGTGTCGGGCAGACGGTCCCGGAGTTTCTCGACGTACTCGTCGGCCGAGAGGCCGTGTATCTTCTGTCGCAGGACGGCGATGTCCACGTCGGCGTCGGCGTCGGGGTCGGAGCCACTCATGCCCGTCCCTTCCGGGCGGCGACACATGAGTCCACCCCAAGCGGCACGCCGTTCGGCCCGCGGCCGCGCGACGACTCACCTCGGCGCCCGTCCGTCGCGCACCGGACCGGACGATTAATGCCGGCGCGGAGAAGCGTGGGAGTATGGACCGCGTAGACGTAGCCATCGTCGGCGGCGGACCCGCCGGGTCGTCCGCGGCGCGGGCCGCGACGGCCGCCGGCGCGTCGGCGGTGGTACTGGAGAAGGGGGTGCCCCGCGCCGACCGCCCGGACCGACTCGGCCCGGACTCGACGGACGCCGCGGGCATCCTCGACTACTGGGTCGACATCATGGGCATCCACCCCGACGAGATGCCCGACGACGTCCTCCTCCGACACCTCGACCGCGCGGAGTTCGTCGGGCCGAGCGAGTCGGTCACCATGCGCTCGACGGGCATCGACGCCTCCTACGACCGCTTCGGGTACACGTTCCACCGCGCCCGGTTCGACGACTGGTTGCGCGCCCGCGCCGAGGAGACCGGCGCGGAGTACCGCGTGAAGGCCTCCGTCAAGGACGTGGAGACGGACCTCGACGCCGGCGGCGGCGAGGGGGACCCCCGCCACCTCGTCCGCGTGGCCGACGGGACGAACGTGGGCGCGGACTTCCTGATACTGGCCGACGGCCCCCAGCGACAGGTGACCAACCGCGTGCTCGACCGCTACCTCCCGTTCGACGTGACCGACCGCCTCGCGTCGACGAAGGCGAACCACATCGCCTATCAGGAGCACCGCCGCTTCCCGGCCGAGGCGTACGAAGAGGTCGACGGCGCCATCAGGTTCTGGTGGGGTTACATCCCCGGCCACACCGCCTACCCGTGGGTGTTCCCGAACGACGACCGGGTGTGTCGGGTGGGCCTCACGATGCCCATCGGCCTCGACCTCGACGCCGTGGCCGACCGGGAGGGGTACGCGCTCCTCCGGCCGGAGGACGACCGCGTCCCGCAGGGCAAGGAGTACGTCCGCCGACTGCTCGAACGCGAGTACGGCGACGAGTACGACGTGGAGTCCGACTTCCCCCTCGTAGAGGACCGCGGCAAGACGCGGGGTACCGAGACGTACGCCATCTCCTCGACCCGGCCGGTGGACTCGCCGACGGCGGCGGGCGTCGCGGTGGTCGGCGGCGCGATGGGCGCGACGTCCGCGTTCCACGAGGGCGGCGACCACGTGGCGGTCCGGACCGGGGCCGTGGCGGGCGAACTCGCCGCGGAGGGCGACCTGTCGCCGTACAACGACCGGTGGAAGGAGGCCATCGGCGAGGAGGTGCTCCGGAACGTGGCGTTCGCGGACCTCGTGCGCGACTACGGCCCCGACGACTGGGACTGGGCGTTCCGCACCGCGCGGAAGCTACAGCAGAAGGGCGGCGGCTTCATGCTCTCCACCTCCCGGATGTCCGCCGGCGTCGACGCGATGCGCCTCATCGGCGCGTACAAGAAGACCAGGCTCAAGTACCGCAACGGGAAGTACGCCCAGATACGCGCGTCGGAGTACGTCTACGACTAGCGCTCCTCGACTCCCTCTGCCCCGGCGCCGTCGGGCGTCGCGCGGTCCGGCGCGGCCGGGGCGACGTTGCGCCAGAACTCGTCGCCGAGGAGTTCCTCGTACTCCCGGTGGCGCTTGCGGATGGTGTTGGCGGTCACCTGTCCGACGTCGGCCGCCTCGCGTTGCGTTCGCTCGTCGCCGCACCGCCGCGCCGCGGTGTAGAGCGCGGCCGCCGCCAGCCCCGCCGGCGACCGGCCGGCGTGGAGGCCGCGTTCACCCGTCTCCTCGAGCAACTGCCGCGCGGCGCGGACGACCGATTCGTCCAACTCCAGCGCCGAGGCGAACCGGGGGAGGAACTGCCGCGGTTCGACCGGTTCGAGGCCGAGGCCGAGTTCGCTCGCCAGAAACCGGTAGGTGCGACCTATCTCCGTGCGCTCGACCCGCGACACCGACGTCACCTCGGCGAGGCTCCGGGGGATGCCCTCGCGCCGACACGCGGTGTAGAGCGCGGCCGTGGCCACACCCTCGATGGAGCGCCCGCGCACGAGGTCGGCGTCGAGTGCGCGCCGGTAGACCACCGACGACACCTCCCGGACCGACTCGGGGACGCCGAGCGCCGACGCCATGCGGTCTATCTCCGAGAGGGCGTACCGCAGGCTCCGCTCCGACGCGTTGCGGGTCCGGATGCGCTCCTGCCACGTCCGGAGACGGCTCACCTGCTTGCGGCGCTCGGCCGAGAGCAGTCTCCCCGCCGCGTCCCGGTCGGACCAGTCGATGTCGGTGGTGAGACCGCGGTCGTGGAGCCGGTGCGTCTGGGGACGCCCGACCCGCGACCGCTCGCGCCGCTGTTCGTGGGAGAAGCCCCGCCACTCCGGCCCCCGGTCGATACGCTCGGTCTCCACGACGAGGCCGCAGTCGTCGCAGACGCGTTCGTGTCCGTCGGCCGACCACGACAGCGACGCCGACTCGCACTCGGGACAGGTCCCCCGCTCGTACTCTCGGTCGCGTTCGCGTTCCTCCCGGTCGGTGCTCTCGGTCGCCCTGCGCCGCGCGCCCGACGGCGCCCGCGTCTCGTTCTCGGCTGTCGATTCCCCGAACTGTCTGTCTCGACGGAGTCGAGGCGTACCGTTTTGACCCATCCCGTTCCCCCGTACAAATCTGCTAAAGAGTACCATAGCCGTGCACCATGGAATACCATCCAGTTTATCAGGTCGAGAGCGTCGTTCAGCCGTTCTGATGGGTCCGAACCGTCCGACGCGGGCGGGTCACGGGGCCGGGGCGAGGGCGGGGCACGCGCGGGTCGACGGCGGCCGCCTCGGGTCGAAATCGGTTTCCCCGCCGACGCCGTAGTCACCCCTGCGCGCCTCTAGTCCCCGCCCGAGCAGTCCCGATTCGGGAGCGATGACGGAGCGGCGAACCCGGGCGCGCGACACACGGCCCGTCCGCGGCCCACGCGGACCGCCCGGCACGAGGGTTTCCCGGTTGACTCGGCACGCAGCCACGGGATGATACCGGTCGTTAGTGTTCCGGGCGACAGTTTTCGTCGACAGTACCGCCCTCCGTGAGAGGCCCGTCCGGCGCTCTCGAACGACGCTCGACCGCACGGTGAAAACAGCGACGCGGTTCGGCGCGGGAACTCGTCTCGCCCGCGCGACGAACGGTCGACGCGTGCGGAACCGGCGTCGCGGTTCCGACGGACCCGGTAGTCGCGGCGTCCCGTCCTCAGTCGTCGGACCGCCGGAACGCCCGGAAGGTGTCGCGGCCGGTCGACTCCGACGTGACCTGACGGAACCTGCGCCGGGAGAAGACGCGCCGCCAGTCGCGGTGGTAGAGGGGGAACTCGCCGTTGATACGGGTCACGTCCGGGTCGGTCTCGTCCGGGTCGCCGGAGGGTTCCTCGTTCTCGACGGTCACGAGGACCCCGCCCGTGACGCGCGCGAGTTCGTCGAAGACGGCGGCGTCGTCGGGGTGGATGTGCTGGAGCGTCTCCACCGAGTAGACGGCGTCGAACGCGCCGTCCTCGAACTCCGGGAGGACGTCGCCGAGGGCGGCGACGTGGAACGTCCCGTCGGCGGCCAACTCGGGGTAGGCGTCGGCCATCACCTCTACCGCCTCCGCGTTTATCTCGACGCCGTGGAGGTCACGGAACCCGTCGTCGTGGAGGTGCGAGAGGTGACGCCCCGCGCTACACCCCACCTCCATCACGGTGGTGTCCCGGCCGACTTCCTCGACCAGTAGCGCGCGAATCGCCTCGCTCGTCTCGTTCGGCCCGTGGTAGGCGTAGTACGTCGGGGAGTACTCCCCCGTGCGCTCCGCCCACTCGCGCCGAACGTCGTTGGCGTCCATGGCACCAATCCCCCGGCGGATGGTAAAGGCCCGTCGGACACTCGGCGGTCCGAACCGGGGCGCGCGGAACTGGAGATTCCGCGGAAATACGCGCTCCGAGAGGCGAGTCCGGCGACAATTCGACATGATTCCTCGGATTTAAAACGTTCGGTGAGTTATTCGGTCGATTCCCAACCGAACGTCGTCAAATACCCGTGGTACGCGTACACTCGCAAGTATTATACCTTATCCGGCCTTCCGTTCGGTTGCAATGGCAGAAGGTAAGGTCGACTTCTTCAACGACACTGGCGGCTACGGTTTCATCTCGACGGACGACGCGGACGACGACGTCTTCTTCCACATGGAGGATATCGGCGGCCCGGACCTCGAAGAGGGGACCGACGTGGAGTTCAGCATCGAACAGGCCCCCAAGGGCCCACGCGCGACGAACCTGACGCGCCTGTAATTCGGTCCTCGACGCCGCGCTAGCGGTGGACGGACCCAAACTTCGATTTTAACGACGCTACCTCGAAGAGCGTCGCGGCCGTCGCCCGCGGACCGCCGGGCCGGCGGCGCGTCGCGAGCGACGCGTCCCGACGGTGGTGTGAGGCGACCCGACGACTGCGAGTGCGGACTGTCTACCGACGGGAAGCGTCTACGCAATCTCGGAAAGCGACCACCCGGACAGTCGCGCGCACGCGAAATCGAGTTCTCGACCCCGACGTTGCCGTCGTTCGTTACTTTAGGCATGCCTAAAATCCGAACGACTTATTGTGGTTTAGGTTAGCCTAAATCAACGCATGGTTCGGAACACGCGTCTCACGCGACGGCGACAGGACGGAGGGCGAGATGTCGTACGATAGCGCCACCAACGAGGAGTTGCTGGCACAGCAGGCCCGCCGCGAGTCGAGCGCGCGGACCTACCCGCGAAGCCTGCCGTTGGCCGTCGCACACGCCGACGGGGCGACGGTAGAGGACGTCGACGGCGACCGGTACTACGACTGCCTCGCGGGGGCGGGGGCGCTGGCGCTCGGCCACAACCACCCCGCGGTGACGGAGGCGATGGAGCGCCTGCTCGAACGCGACCGACCGCTCCACACCCTCGACGTGACGACGCCGGAGAAGGAGGCGTTCGTGGACAGCCTGTTCGCGTCGCTGCCCGACGAGTTCGCCGACCGGGCGAAGGTGCAGTTCTGTAGCCCGGCCGGCACCGACGCCGTCGAGGCGGCGCTCAAACTCGTCCGGACCGCGACGGGCGAACGCCCCGTGTTCGGGTTTCACGGCGCGTACCACGGCATGACCGCGGGCGCGATGGCGCTGATGGGCGACACCGACCCGAAGGGGCCGCTCGGCTCCTCGGACGTCCACCACCTGCCGTACCCCTACGACTACCGTCCCCCGATGGGGCTGTCGGGCGAGACGGGCCACCGCGCGAACGCGCGACTGCTCGAACGCACGCTCGACGACCCCGCGAGCGGCGTGGGCGACCCCGCCGGGGTGATTCTCGAACCCGTGCAGGGCGAGGGCGGCGCGGTTCCCGCCCCGACCGAGTGGCTCCGCGAGGTCCGCCGCGTCACCCGCGAACGCGACGTGCCGCTCGTCGTAGACGAGGTGCAGACCGGTCTCGGCCGAACTGGCGAGCGCTGGGGCTTCGAACACGCCGACATCGTACCCGACGTCGTGACCGTCTCGAAGGCCGTGGGCGGGGGTCTCCCCCTCGCCGTCGTGATATACGACGAGGAACTCGACGCGTGGGACCCCGGCGCGCACGCCGGCACGTTCCGCGGCAACCAGTTGGCCATGGCCGCGGGCCGGGCCACCATCGAGTACGTGCTGGAGAACGACCTCCACGAGCACGCGGCCGAGGTTGGCGCGCACCTGCGCGACCGCTTCGAGTCGCTCGCGGACCGCCACGAGGCGGTGGGCGACGTCCGCGGCCGCGGGCTGATGCTCGGCGTCGAGTTCGTCGACCCCGGCGCCGAGTCCCGGACCGCCCGGCTGGAGGGCCTCGCGGACCCCACGCCGCCGGCCGACGGCGACTTCGCCGACCGGGTGCAGGCCGAGGCGTTCGACCGCGGCCTCATCGTCGAGACGGGCGGGCGCGACGGCGGCGTCGTCCGGTTCCTCCCGCCGCTGACGCTCGGGAGGGCGCAGGCCGACGAGATAGCCGACATCTTCTCCGAGGCGGTCGCCGCCGCCGCGCGCGAGGAGGTGGCCGCGTGAGCCGTCGCGGCCGACTCCAAGCGCGGGCCCGGGACGAGTCGGGCGACGCCGACGCGTCGGGCCTGTTCCTCGGCGGCGAGGCGGGCCGGGAGGCGTACGCCGAGGCCGTGGACCGGGCGCGCGACGCCGTGCTCGCGGCCCACGCCGACCGCGACGGCCCCTACTCCGGTCGCTCCCACGCGGAACTGCGCGAGGCCGCGGCCGACGCGTTCGGCGACGACGGCTTCCCCGACGCGGGGGTCGGCCTCGACGCCGCCGTCGAGGAGGTGCGCGAGGCGGTGCTCGACGACTCGGTGTTCGTCGCCGACCCGGCCTGCGCGGCCCACCTCCAGTGCCCGCCGCTCGTGCCGGCGCTGGCGGCCGAGGTGCTGCTGACCGGGCTCAACCAGTCGATGGACTCGTGGGACCAGGCCCCCGCCGCCACCGCCGTCGAGGAGCGGGTGGTCGACGCGCTCTCCGACGCCTTCGGCTACCCCGACGGGGCCGACGGCGTGTTCACCAGCGGCGGCACGCAGTCGAACCTGATGGGCCTCCTGCTGGCGCGCAACCGCCGCGTCGCCGAGGCCTACGGCCGCGACCCGCAGGCCGCGGGGCTCCCCCCGGAGGCCGACGACATGCGAATCCTCTGCTCAGAGGCGGCCCACTTCACCGCCGAGCAGGCGGCCGCCCAGTTGGGACTGGGCGAGGACGCCGTCGTCCACGTCGAGACGGACGACCGGCGGCGGATGCGCCCCGAGGCGCTCGACGCCGCCCTCGACGACCTGACCGACCGCGGCCTCGACCCGTTCGCCGTCGTCGGGACCGCCGGCACGACGGACTTCGGCGCGATAGACCCCCTCCCGGCGCTCGCCGACCGGGCGGAGGAGCGGGACCTCTGGTTCCACGTCGACGCTGCCTACGGGGGGGCGCTGGCGCTGAGCGACGCCCGCGGCGACCGACTCGCCGGCGTCGAGCGGGCGGACTCGCTCGCTGTCGACTTCCACAAGCTGTTCTTCCAGCCGCTCAGTTGCGGGGCCTTCCTCGTGCGCGACGGCGACGAGTTCCGCCGCATCGCGCGCAACGCGGCCTACCTCAACCCCGAGGGCGACGACGTGCCCAACCTCGTGGCGAAGTCGGTCCAGACCTCGCGGCGCTTCGACGCGCTCAAACCCTACCTCACGTTCCGAGCGCTGGGACGGGAGCGAATCGCCGACCTCGCGGAGTCGACGCTCCGCCTCGCCGACGACGTGGCCGACCGAATCGCGGCCGACCCGACCTTCGAGTTGGCGGCGGAGCCGTCGCTCAACACCGTCGTCTTCCGGTATACCCCCGACCGCGACCACCCGACGCTCGACGCCGCGGAGTGGACCGACCGCCTCAACCGCGAGGTCCGAGAGCACCTGCTGGACGACGGCGCGGCGGTGGTCGCCCGGACCGAGGTGGACGGGCGGACCTACCTGAAGTTCACGCTCCTCAACCCGCGCGCCACCGTCGCCGACGCGGCGGACGTACTCGGGCAGATACGCGCCCGCGCGAGCGCCGTCGACCCGGCCGACGTGGCGGCGGACGCCCCCGCCGGAAGCGCGGGCGGCCCCGACGACGGCGCGACGGCAGCGGACGCCGGGACGACGGACGGGAGCGCCGCCGCCGAGGGAGGTGACGGTCGGTGAGTCGTCTTGACCCCGGCGGGAGCGACGGTGACACCGCGGACGCCGACCCGGCGGCCGCCCGCACCCTCGCCCACGGCTGTTCGACCCCCGCCGACCACGCCGAGTCGGCAACCCTCCACTCGTTCCTCAACTGCTACCTCCGAGAGGCGGACGCTCCGGAGATGGTACGCGTCGGGGACGCCCCGCTTCCGCCGGGCGCCGCCGACGAACTCGCCGACGAGACGGCGTGGGTGGCCGTCGCGCCCCTCCCGAACCTCGCCGTCGACGTCGTCGCGCCCGTGCGCTACCGGTCGCCCACCGGCCGCCACCTGTTCGACCGCCCGGCGTACCGCCGGGTGCCCGCCGCCGACGCGAACGCGGACGGGACGGCGGGCGACCCCGACGCGGCGGCGTGGACGCCCCTCGACTCGACGGCGCTCGCGTCGCTGGTCTGTCGAGAACTCGAACTCGCGGGCGGTGCGCGAGACGGCGGCGGGTCGGCCGCCGACGAACTGCTCGGGCGCGTCCTCTCCAGCAAGCGCAACGTCGAGCGGTTCGCGGCGGCGCGGACCGGGGGTAGTACGGGTGCGGCCGGCGCAAGCGCGCCGGCCGTCGACGCACACCCCTACGCCGACGAGGTGCCGTTCCGCGACGCGGAGCAGGCGCTCCCCTACGGCCACCTGCTCCACCCGACGCCCAAGAGTCGCCGGGGCATCGCGGACCGGGACGCGCCGACGTACGCGCCCGAACTCGGCGGGTCGTTCCGCCTCCACTACTTCCGCGCGGACCCCGACGTCGTGGCGCAGGAGTCCGCACGCGAGGAGTCGGCCGCCGCGTGGGTGAAGTCGGCGCTCCGCGAGAGCGCCGACCCGGCGTTCGTGCGGGAACACGTCGAGAGCGACGACGTGCTCCTCCCGGTCCACCCGTGGCAGGCGGAGTACCTGCTCGACCAGTCGCACGTCCGCGAGGCCATCGACGCGGGCGTCCTCGACAGCCTCGGCCGGCACGGCCGGGCGTTCCACCCCACCTCGTCGGTGCGGACGGTGTACGCCCCGGGCGCGCCGTTCATGCACAAGGGGTCGCTCGCGGTCAAGATAACCAACGCCGAGCGCACCAACAAGCGCGCCGAACTGGAGCGGGGGGTGGCGATAGCCGAACTCCTCGACACCGAACTCGGCGACGCACTCGACGCCGAGTTCCCGTCGTTCGAGGTGGTCCGGGACCCCGCCTACCTGACGCTCGATATCGGCGAGGGGCCGGAATCGGGCTTCGAGACGGTGCTGCGGGAGAACCCCTTCGAACCGGGCGCGAACGCCACGCCCGTCGTCTCGCTGTGTCAGGACGGGACGGACGGCCCGCCGCGGGTCGCCCGCCTCGTGGAGCGAATCGCCCGGCGGGAGGGTCGCTCGACGGACGCCGTCGCGCGCGAGTGGTTCCGGCGCTACCTCGACGTCTCGCTCCGGCCGGCGCTGTGGCTCTACCTCGAACGCGGCGTGGGCGTCGAGGCCCACCAGCAGAACGGCGTGGTCAGACTGAAGGAGGGCTACCCGGCGGCGTTCTACTACCGCGACAATCAGGGGTACTACCTGCCCGAGTCGAAGTACCCCGAAGTCGAGGAACTCCTGCCCGGGGTGGGCGAACGCGCCGACACCGTCTGCCCCGACGCGGTGGCCGACGAGCGACTCCGCTACTACCTCGTGCTCAACAACGCCTTCGGGGTGGTGAACGCCCTCGGCGTCGGCCGCGTCGTAGACGAGGCGGACCTGCTCTCGGTCCTGCGCGCCGAACTCGAAGACATCGAGGCCGCCCACGGCCGCGAGTCGTCCTCGCTGATTCCGTCCCTCCTCGACGACGCCACGGTTCCGTGCAAGGCGAACCTGCTCACGCGGTTCGAGGGGATGGACGAACTCGTGGGGTCGCTCGAAGAACAGTCCGTCTACGCCGAGATAGACAACCCGCTGGTCACAGAGCTAGAATGACAGACGCACGCTCCATCGCCGCGGGCGACTACGAGTACGCCCGCCACGACCCGAGCATCGACCGCGAGATAGCGTTCCGCCCCGTCGAGATGGGGCGGGACCTCCGCCGACTCCACGCGTGGCTCAACAGCGACCACGTGCTGCCCTACTGGCAGTTGGACGACCCGCTCCCGGTCTTCCGGACGGAGATGGCAGAGAAACTCGCCGACGACCACCTCACGCCGTACGTGGGGTCGCTCGACGGCGTACCCATGAGCTACTGGGAGCGCTACTGGGCGGCGGACGACCCGCTCGCGGCCCACTACGACGACGACCCGGCGGACCAGGGGGTCCACCTCCTCATCGGCCCGCCGGAGTACCTCGGCCGCGGCTACGCCGAACCTCTCCTGCGTGCGATGACGGCGTTCCAGTTCTCCCACCCCGAGACCGACCGCGTCGTGACCGAACCCGACGTGCGGAACGACCGCGTGATACACGTGTTCGAGAAGTGCGGCTTCGAACCCCGGCGCGAGATAGCGATGGACGAGAAAGAGGCCCTCCTCATGGTCTGCGAACGCGACCGGTTCGAGGAGACGGTGCTCGAACCCGCGCGGGTCCCGCGGGAGGGGTCGGCGTGAGCGACGCCGACGCCGACGCCGGCGCGGAGGCGTCCGACCGCGACGCCGGCCGCGACGGGACGCCCGCGGCGGCCGACGAGAGCCGCGTCCGCGACGTGGTGGCCGTCGGCCTCGGCCCGTTCAACCTCGGCCTCTCGGCGCTCGTGGACGGGAGCGACGAGGTGGACCTCGACGCCCTGTTCCTCGAACAGCGGTCCGAGTTCCGGTGGCACGAGGGGATGCTCGTGGAGGGGACGACGCTCGAAGTGCCGTTCCTCGCGGACCTCGTGACGCTCGCGGACCCCACCAACCCCTACAGCTACCTCAACTACGTCCGCGAGCAGGGCCGGATGTACGAGTTCTACTTCTACGAGACGTTCCAGACCCCGCGCCGGGAGTACGACGACTACTGCCGGTGGGTGGCCGAGTCCGTCGACGATATCGCGTTCGAGCGACGGGTCGTCGACGTCCGGCCGGTGGGGGGCGACGACACCGGCGACGCCGCGGCGTCCGACGCGGACGCCCCGAACGGGGCCAACTTCGCCGTCGACGCCGTCCACCCCGAGACGGGCGAGGCGTACACCTACCACGCACGGGACGTGGTGGTGGGCGTCGGGTCGCGCCCCTACGTCCCCGAGGGGTTCCGCGACCACCCGGACGACGAGGTGTTCCACACCGCGTCGTACCTCCACCGGCGCGACGACGTGCTGGCGTCGGACCCCGACGGCGTGACGGTCGTCGGGTCGGGACAGAGCGCCGCCGAGGTGTTCCACGACCTGCTGAAGCGCCAACCCGAGGGGGACTACCGGCTGGACTGGATAACCCGGTCGGACGGGTTCTTCCCGATGGAGTACTCCAAACTCGGCCTCCAGCACTTCTCGCCCGACTACACGCGGTACTTCTACGACCTGCCGCAGGCGGTCAGCGACGAACTCCTGCCCGAACAGGACCTGCTGTACAAGGGTATCGACCCGAACACCAGCGACGAGATATTCGAGACGCTGTACGAGCACTCCATCGGCGACAGGGACCCCGACGTGGGCATGATAGCCAACACGGCGGTCCGCGGCGTCGAACCGATAGACGACGGGACCGGGGGCGGGGACGACGCGGGCGGCCGGTACCGCCTCGACTGCCGCCAGCGAGAGGAGGGGGTCGACTTCGTCCACGAGAGCGACGTCGTCGTCCTCGGGACAGGCTACCACCGGCCGACGCCCGCGTTCCTCTCGACGCTCGAACCCCACCTCCGGCGCGACGACCGGGGCCGCCTCGCGGTCAACGAGGGCTACGACGTGGAGGCGGAGGGCCTCGACGGCCGGGTGTTCGTCCAGAACGCCGAGGTCCACACCCACGGCGTGGGCGCGCCGGACCTCGGCCTCGGCTGTCACCGCAACGCCGTCATCCTCGACCGACTGCTGGACGACTCCCCCTACCCGGTCGACCGCGACACCGTCTATCAGGACTTCAGCGCCGAGGCGTTCGTGCGCGACGTCCCCGGGAGTCGGCTTCGAGAGGGAGCAGAGGAGGCGGTCGAGAGCGACGGGGACGACGGCGACGAGGGAGAGGCCGAGAGCCACGCGGCCGCGGACGACTGAGAACCGCCCGACGACCGACATCCGACGTTCGAAGACACACGACACCACCCATGTACCACGACGACGCGCTCGAGACAGCACTGTCGCAGGAGCACTACGACGCCGCCGGCCGCGAACTCGTCGAGAAGATGCTGGCGGAGTTCCGCTACGAGGGCCTGCTCGACCCCGAACGGGTCGGGGACGGGCGGGCCGACGGCGGCCGCGCGGCCGCCGTCCCAACCGCGCCCGGCGAGACGCTCGACGACCCGAACGCGGCGCTCGCAGACGCTCAGGGCGAGACGGCGCGCTACGAGGTGGACGCCGGCGACGTCCGCTACCGGTTCACCGCCACCGACCGCCTCGGCGACCGGTTCGCCGTCCACGAGGGGTCGGTCCGGCGGCGCGAGGCGAGCGGTGAGAGCGAGGGCGACGCCGCCGGTGAGGCCGACGCCGACGGCTGGACGCCCGCGACCGACCCCGTCCGGTTCCTGCTCGACGTGCGCGACCGCATCGGCACCGACGAGATGACCGCGGGCCACCTCGTGCGGGAGTACCGGAACACGCTGCTGGCGGACGCCCACGTCCGGGCTCGGGAGGCGGGCGACCTCGACGGCGACGCCGTCGCCGCCGCGGCCGACGACCGGGCGGTGCCCGACATGCCCTACGAGGCCGTCGAGGGCGAGATGACGGGCCACCCGTGGATAACCTACAACAAGGGGCGACTCGGGTGGAGCTACCCCGACTACCGGGAGTTCGCGCCCGAACTGAAAGAGCCGGTCACGCTGTCGTGGCTGGCGGTCCGCGAGTCCGAGGTCACCTTCGAGACGGTGGACGGACTCTCCCCCGAGCGACTGCTTCGGGAGGAACTCGGCGAGCGGTACGGCGACTTCCGCGCCGAGTTGGACCGGCGGGGGCGCGACCCCGACGCGTACACGTTCGTGCCGGTCCACGACTGGCAGTGGGAGAACACCCTCGTCCAGTTGTACGGCAAGGAGATAGCGGACGGCGACGTCGTGCCGCTGGGCGACGGCGACGACGAGTACCTGCCCGGGCAGTCCGTGCGGACGTTCTTCAACGCGAGTAACCCGGGCAAGCGCAACGTGAAGCTCCCGATGCGTATCCTCAACACGCTGGTGTGGCGCGGCCTGCCCGGCGAGCGAACCGAGGCCGCGCCGGCGGTCACGGAGTACGTCAAGTCGATACGGGACGGCGACGAGTTCCTGCGCGAGGAGTGCGAACTCGTGTTGCCCGGGGAGGTGGCCGGCGTCAACTACGACCACCCCGCGTTCGCCCGCCTCTCGGGCAACGCCTACCAGTACGACGAACTCCTCGGCGCGGTGTGGCGCGAGAGCGTGACCGACCTGATAGACGACGACGAGCGCGCGTTGACGCTCTCGTCGCTGCTGCACGTCGAGGGCGTCGGCGACGACGCGTGCCCGGTGGTGTCGGAACTGGTCGAGCGCTCGCCGCTCTCGCTGTCGGAGTGGCTCGACGAACTGTTCCACGTCATGCTGCCGCCCCTGTTGCACTACCTCTACCGCTACGGCACCGTCTTCTCGCCGCACGGCGAGAACGCCATCGTGATACTCGACGACGAGTGGGTGCCGAGTCGGCTGGGGGTGAAAGACTTCGTGGACGACGTGAACGTGAGCGACCGCCCCCTCCCGGAACTCGAACGGCTGGACGACGAACTCCGCTCGGTCCTGCGGTCAGAGCCGCCGGAGGGGCTGTGCCAGTTCGTCTTCTGCGGCCTGTTCGTCGGCGTCTACCGTTACCTCTCGGACCTGCTGACCCGCCACCACGGCTACGACGAGGTGCGCTTCTGGTGGCAGGTCCGCGAGGCGATAGAGGCGTACCACGCCGAGTTCCCCGAACTCGAAAAGCGGTTCGAACTGTTCGACCTGCTCCGCCCCGAGTTCACGAAACTGACGCTCAACCGCAACCGCATCGCCGACGAGGGCTACGGCGACGCCGAGGGCCGCCCCCACGCCTCCGAACACGGCACGGTGCCCAACCCGCTCTTCGAGGTGGCCGACCGGACCTCCTGACGGGCGACCCCCCTCGCACCGCGTCCGTTCCGCGCGGCGCGTCCGCCCGCACCGCGGCCCGTTCCGGAACGACTTTTCGCCCCGGGGCCGAAGCCGGCGGTATGGACGTACGACAGATCGCGGACCTCTCGCCCGAGGAGCGTCGCGCGGTGTTCGAACGCGACGCCGGCATCGACGAGGTCAGAGACGACGTCCGCGACATCGTGGCGCGCGTCCGCGAGGAGGGCGACGTCGCTCTCCGGGAGTTCTCCCGCGAGTTCGACGACGCGGAGGTGGGGAACCTCGACGTGACCGGGGAGGCCGAACGCGCCCGCGACGAACTCGACGCCGAGACGCGCGACGCCATCGAGGAGGCCGCCGCCAACGTCCGGGAGTTCCACGAGCGACAGGTGCCCGAGGACTGGCGCGAGGAGGTGGGCGAGGGCCGCGAACTCGGCCGGCGGTTCCGCCCGCTCGACCGGGTGGGCGTCTACTGCCCCGGCGGCACCGCGGCGTACCCGTCGAGCGCGATAATGGGCGTCGTGCCCGCGAAGGTGGCGGGCGTCGACCACGTCGCCGTGGTCACGCCGCCCGCCGACGAGATGAACCCGGTCACGCTGGCGGCGCTCCACGAGGCGGGCGCGGACGCCGTCTACGCCGCCGGCGGCGCGCAGGCCGTGGCCGCCCTCGCGTACGGGACGGAGACGGTCCACGCCGTCCAGAAGGTGGTCGGCCCGGGCAACCGGTGGGTCACGGCCGCGAAGGCCGAAGTGCAGGGCGACGTGGCCATCGACTTCCTCGCGGGGCCGAGCGAGATACTCGTCCTCGCGGACGAGACGGCCGACCCCGCGTTCGTGGCGGCGGACCTCGTGGCGCAGGCCGAACACGACGCCGACGCCTCCGCAGTGGCGGTCACCGACGACACCGACACCGCCGAGGCGGTCGCCGACGAGGTGGAGCGACAGGCCGCGGGCCGGGAGCGAGAGGACATCGTGCGCGAGGCCCTCGCGTCCGACGCCAGCGGCGTGTTCCTCGCGCGGTCCATGCCCGAGGCGGTGCTGTTCGCCGAGGAGTACGCCGCCGAGCACCTCTCGATACAGGCCGACGACGACGAGGACCTCCTCGACCGCGTCTCGAACGCCGGGAGCGTCTTCCTCGGACCGTACACGCCGGTGGCGGCGGGCGACTACGCCTCGGGCACCAACCACGTCCTGCCGACCGGCGGCGGCGCGCGCGTCCACGGCGGCCTCTCGGTCGACACGTTCCTGCGCTCCACGACCGTCCAGCGACTCGACCGGGACGCCCTCGACGAACTCGCGCCAACCATCACGACGCTCGCCGAGGCCGAAGGACTGGAGGCCCACGCTGAGAGCGTACGGCGGCGGTTTGTCGAACGGGAGTGAGACAAACCTCGTCGGCGTGCCGACGGCGGTTCACCGAGCGATAGCGAGGTGAACTCCGTCGCGGTAGCGACGGTAGTTCGTCGAACGGAAGTGAGGTGAGTCTCGTGTTCTCCGATGTCGATTTAGCGAAGGCGGGTGAGAGTCCCCGTCCTTCGACCGGATGGCCGACGCTAGACTGATTGTACGCGCGCCGCGGCCCGCCTATCTGCCAACGGGCACCGCTGAACGGGGAACGGGGCGTCGGTGGCGACAGAGATGCCGCCCTCCGACGCCGCCCGACCGCAGACGCCCGAGACGGGGAGTGGAAGCGACGCCGCCGCGAGTCCGGCGGCGGTGCTGGCGGCCCTGCCGCACGCGCCGCGGGAGGGGCCGCTCGGATTCTTCGGCAAGCAGGGCGACCCCGAGGCGATACGGCCGGCGCTCGAAGCGGCCGGCGGCCGGTTCTTCGACCGCGTGGTCGCCCCCGACGTGGCGACGCGGACCGTCACGCACCTCGCCGGGTTCCACGGCGTGCTACAGACTCGGACGGGGACGGCCCCGCCGATGGTGGTCCACGGCGACGCCCACGGGACGGCGTACCTCGCCGTCGACGACGACGCGCCGCCGGAGGCGTACTACCACGAACTCGCCCACCTCCTGTTCGACGCGTACGGCTACGTGACCGACCGGGGCGCGACGGACGGCCCGGAGGCGGCCGGCGACACCGACGCCGCCGGGGACGCCGGAGAGGCCGGAGACACCGAGGCCACGCCGACGGCGGCGGCGCGCGAACGGGCGTACCGTCGCGGCGAGGGGTCCGACCCGTTCGTCTGCGCGCCGCCGGCCGACGCGCCGGGCGCTTCGAACCTCGAACTCCGGCGCGCGGACCCGACCGTCGCCCCGAAGGCCGCCGCGTTCCACCCGGACGTGGCGTCGTTGGCCGACGCCGTGAACGCGTCGTGGCGGGCGATACACCGCGCGCGCCGCGACGACCCGGGGCGCCTGTCGGCGGTGCTGCCGAAACCGGGGTGCGAGGACGCCAACGTCGTGTCCGTCCACGCGCACGAACTCGCCGCCGTCTGGGCCGAGGTGTTCCTCGAGGACGGGACGCCCTCGCACCCGGCGAACTGGTTCTTCGAACACCCGAGGCTGACGGCGGCGTTCTGCCGCGTCGTGCGACCCTCG
The DNA here is from genome assembly GCA_046097085.1 of Haloferacaceae archaeon 50. Taxonomy (GTDB): domain Archaea; phylum Halobacteriota; class Halobacteria; order Halobacteriales; family Haloferacaceae. Next base: position 2,451,608 of record CP175567.1, read on the forward strand.
GACGGCGTGTGCCGCGTGGCGAACTCCCTCCACCGGACGTTCCCGGAGCGGTCGCCGTGGGACGCGACACCGTTCCCCGAGATGGCCGACGACGAGGAGGCGGCCGTCGCGGCGGCGTGGGCGGCGTCGGCGTCGACGCGCGTCGGGGGGACGTGACCGCTCGCGGTCCCCGTCGCGCCCCGAGCGTAACCGTTCGGAGTTACGCCACGGCGTTAGTGATAACACCCTGCGCCCGGTAGGGGTGTACATGAGCACGGATGCGGTAGACGGAGGGAACGAACCTGCGGTGACGGTGACCGAGAGTGCGGCCGAGGAGGCCCTCTCGCTGTTGGAGAGCGAAGGCATGGACACCGACGTGGCGGGCCTCCGCCTGTTCGTCCAGCAGGGCGGTTGCGCCGGCCTCTCCTACGGGATGCGCTTCGACGACGGACCCGAGGCCGACGACACGGTGACCGAACACCACGGCCTCCGGGTGTTCGTCGACCCCGCGAGTCAGAACTACATCGGCGGGTCCACCCTCGACTACGAGTCGGGGCTCCAGTCGGCGGGCTTCCACGTCGAGAACCCCAACGTGGTGAGCGAGTGCGGGTGCGGCGAGTCGTTCCGCACGTAGGAAGGCCGCCCGTCTCTCCGTCACGGCTTGGCCGCCGCCGACTTCTCTCGACGCCGTCGCCGGACAGCCACGCGTAGCGGGTGAAAAGAAGGTCGGCGAACGAACGAGTCGCGGGTGTTCGCCGCTCGCGGACCGGTCAGTCGCTGCTCGCCGTCCAATCGGCGCACCAGTCGTCGACGGCCTTCTCCTCGCCGTGGTTCGCGCTCCCGTCGTGCGTCCGTGACCACCACTCGACGCTCGGGTCGTCGTCTCCCCAGTGGCGCCACCGGCCGTCCCAGTCGCTGTCGCCGTGGTCGGCGCTCTCGTTTCCGCCGCCGCTGGCGTCGTCGCTTCCGGCGCTCCCGTCGTCGGCGTCCCCGCTGCCGCCACCGTCGCCACTCACGTCTCCGCTCCCTCCGCTCCCGCTACTACCGCCACTTCCGCTGTCGCTACTCCCGCTGTCGCTACTTCCGCCGCTTCCACTATCGCTACTACCGTCGCCGCTTCCGCTACCACCGCCGCTCGCGTCGCTCGTACCGGGGCAGGAGCCGAACCCCTGCGTGGCGTAGAGGACGCCGTCGTCCGTAACCGCGACGCCGATACCCTCCGACTGCCAGTCGCCGAGGATGTTCTCGCGGTGTCCGGCGCTCCCCATCCACTGGTCGACCACGTTCGCCGCCACCGCCTCCGGCGACTCGGCCGACCGGGTCCGGTAGAGGATGTTTTCCCCGAGCGACGAGCAGTTCACGCCGTCGTCGCGGTAGTGCGCCGCGAAACTGCTCTCGCCGGGCGCGGTGTGCGAGAAGAACTCCTCCGCTATCATCTGCCGACTGTACTCCCGGGCCGCCGCCGCGATGTTCGCGTTGTACGCGAGGGAGTCGAGTCCTCGACTCTCCCGCCGACGGTTGACCTCCGCGTGAATCGCCCGTTCGACGTCGGAGTGTGGCGCGTCGGCCGACGTCGAACCGCCGGACCCGCCGGTCGTCTCCGCGTCCGTGTGGGAGTCGGCGGCGACCGGATTCGCCACCGCGGCGACGCCGAGAACGGCTGCTGCGCTGCGTTTCATGAACGAACGTCGTGAACGATTTCCGGACATTCAGGAGTACAGAATATACACTTCTGTATTAAATTCATCTATATTAACGTAGAATATAAAGTTATTATCGAAAATAACAAAACAGTTTGAGAATCTTGGCCGAAGCCCGAAAAGTTCCTCTCAGCGTCAGAACGCTGTAGGTGCGGAAACGGCCATAAAACTCATCAAAGGGCCTGAGATGCTCCGTGAAAAGGTACCTATACGGTATTTTCTCTCGTATATTCAAGAACTAGTGAAAGTAAACCGATCTGAATGTAGAATCAGGTTACGGTCGTCGAGTTGATGGGTCGGACGGCCGTCCGCGCGCCGGGTCACCGTAACAGTATAACCTCGTACGCGACAACCGAGGTTCATGGAACTGGAAGCCGCGACGACGCCGGACGGGCGGACCGTGTACGTCGACCGGTCGGAGACTGAGCGAGGGTCGAACGGTCCGTTCTACGCCGTCTACGTGAGCGAGGACCGCGACACTCGATGGGGCTACTTCTGCGGCAACTGCGAGACGTTCGACAACGCGATGGACACGATGGGCCGCATCGAGTGCAACCGGTGCGGCAACATCCGGAAACCGGACGAGTGGGACGCCGCCCACGAGTAAGGAGGCGACACCCCCGACCCGCCGGGTTCCAGACTCCGAAACGTCCGGATTCATTTTGTTTTTTACATGTGACAAAGTTTATCACCCGCAACGTAGTATCTCCGGGTACATGGCCCCTGTTACCATGCCACCGGTCGAGGAGGCCCGGGCGATATTCAGTCGCCTCGGTTACACCGTGTCGGGGGACGGTGCCGAACTGCAGGCAGAACGAAAGTGGCGAACGGTACACGTCACCGCCCTCGCGGGGGAAGACACCGAGTCGGCGGGACGCGCTCTCGCCGACGGCGGGCGCGAGGAGAGCGAACTTCGGTGCTTCGTCACGTGGCGCGAGTATACAGGGGAATTGCGCGAGCGACTCGAAAGCCGGGGTCCGCCCTACGAGTGGGCCGTCATCGGCGTCGACGACGAGGAGGAGTACGAGGTCTGTCCGGACGGCGTCACCACCGCCACCGTGTGAGGTGAGACGCCCGCCGCGGACGGACGCGGAGTAGCCAGCGGCAGCCTCGGGTGTCGTCGCACCCGGTCCCGTGCGAATCGATACCCACCCTCCCGACGACTTATCTCTCTGGGCGACCGACGTTTCGAGCGATGTTCGTGGGGCACGCGATGTTGGCGTTCGCAGTCGTCGCCGCCGTCGCCTCCGCGGCGGGGAGTTCCCGACGCGGAGCGCTAGCCCTCGGCGCGACGGCTGGCGCGTTCGCCGCCGTCCCCGACGTGGATATCTTGTACGCTCTCCTCGGCCTCGTGCGGGCCGAGACGTCGGGCGCGTTGGCGATGGCCGACGCCTTCTGGGAGACGGGCAACGTCGTCCACCGGGCGGTCACGCACTCGCTGGTGCTGGCCGTCCCGGCGTCGCTGGCCGCGGCGGCGTGGGCCGCGGGCGTCCGCCGCGACGGCCGCGCCGGGTACGCCGCCCGCGGCGTCGCCGTCGCCCTCGTGGCGGGTGTCGTCGCCGTCGCCGCGGCGGAGAGCGGACCGCTCGGCGTCGTCGTCGTCGCCGCGTTCGGGGGCGCGGTGGTCGCCGTCGGCAACGAGGCGGCCCGCCGCACCGACGCCTCCGTCGCGGCGGTGTTCACGGCGGCGCTGTTCGGCCTCTGGTCGCACCCGTTCGGCGACCTGTTCACCGGCCACCCGCCCGCGTTCCTCTACCCGTTCGACGCCACGCTCGTCGCCCACAGAGTCACCCTCCACCCCGACCCCACGGTCCACCTGCTGGCGGCGTTCGGCCTCGAACTCCTCGTGGTGTGGGCCGCCGTGGCGACGTTCGTCCGACTCACGGACGTGCACGCGACGGTGACGCCGCACGCGGGCATCGGCGCGGGCTACGCCGCCGCCGCCTTCGTCGTCCCCGCCCCGACGCTCGACCTGTCGTACCCGTTCGTGTTCACGGTGCTCGCCGTCGGCTTCGTGGGCGGCCTCCCGCGCTTCTCGCTCGAACGCGACGCGGGCGTCTCGCCCAGCGTCCGACTCCCGGAGCGGACCACGGCGCTCCTGACCGGACTGACCGCGGTCACGCTGGGGTGGGTGGCGTACGCCGCCGTCTACCTGGTCACCGGCGGCCTGTGACGGCCGCGGGGCCCGCGGATTCGCGTCGCCCCGACTGACAGTGCCGTTCGGTGGGGTTTTGTCGGGGTGGTACGTACGGCCGGGCATGACGGAGTCGGGCTTGGGGAGAGTGATGGAGAGTCGGCGGGCCAACGCCGTCGTCGGGTGGGCGCTCGTTGCGTTCCTCGGCCTGACCGCGGTGGCCGAACTCGTCGGCGGCGACGTCATCTGGGCCGGGTTCATCGCGGCCGTGGCGGCGCTCGCCGTCCTGCCCGCACTGGCGTACCGCGGCCCGCAGGTGATGCTCCCGTGGGAGGTGGTCGCACTGGCGTCCGTGCCCGTGGTGGGCCGTGCGCTGGTCGCCGGCCAGACGGTGGGCGGCGTGACGCTCACCGGGCGAGTCACCACCTACCTCGCCGTCGCGGCGGTGGCGCTCATCATCGCGGTGGAACTCGACGTGTTCACCCCGGTCCGGATGAACTTCACGTTCGCGGTGTTCTTCGTCGTCGTCGCCACCATGGCCGCCGCGGGGGTGTGGGCCGTGGTGAAGTGGCTGGCCGACCTGTATCTGGGCACCTCGCTCCTCCTGACCGGCGCGCCCGAACACGAGATAGAGGCGGCGTTGATGTGGGACTTCGTGGCCGCCACGGCCGCGGGACTGCTCGCGGGCGTCGTGTTCGAGTACTACTTCCGCCGGTACGCGGACACGTCCCCCCGCGTCGCCGACAACCGAGGTGAGCCGCGATGAGGGTGCGCGACAGACTCCGCATCCCCTCTCAGAGACAGCGCCAACTCACCCGCACGATGCAGGTGATGCTTGTCGGACTGGTGTTCATCGGCTTGGAACGCGGGGCGGAGGGCCTCGGTATCGTCGTGAACGCGGCGCTGGCGCTGGGAGTGACCTACCTGCCCGCGGTCCTCGAACGCGACTACCACATCCCGATGGACGCGGGCCTCACACTCTGGATAACGGTGGCCGTCTTCCTCCACGCCCTCGGCACCGTGGGCATCCCGGGGTGGTCGCGGGCGTCGTTCTACGCCGAACTCTGGTGGTGGGACCACATGACGCACACGCTGTCGTCGTCGATAGTGGCCGCCGCCGGCTACGCCACCGCTCGCGCGTTCGACGAGCACTCGGAGGCGGTCTACCTCCCCCGCCGCTTCATGTTCGTATTCATCCTGCTGTTCGTCGTCGCGTTCGGCGTGTTCTGGGAGGTCATCGAGTTCGGCGTGTCGGGCGCGGCGTCGCTCGTCGGGACCACCAGCGTGCTCACCCAGTACGGCCTCGACGACACCATGCTCGACCTGCTGTTCGACACGCTCGGGGGCGTCATCGTCGCGGTGTGGGGGTCGGCCCACCTCTCCGACGTGGCGTCGGCGCTGTCTGCTCACTTCGAGCGGACGCGGTCGTGACGGCCTGTTCTTTTTTACCGGCACGGGGTGTACGCACACACGCCATGGTGTACAAGAAGATCACCCTCATCGGACGGAGCGACGAGAGCTTCGACGCGGCCACCGAGGACGCAGTCGACCGCGCGGAGGAGACACTCGACAACGTGAAGTGGGCCACGGTCGAGGAATTCGGCGTCGAGGTGGCGAGCGTCGAGGGCCGCGAGTACCAGGCGGAGGTAGAGGTCGCCTTCGAACTGCAGGACGAGGAGTAACTCGCCGCCCGTCGGCGGGATAGTTACGCGCCGAGTCGGATGGAAACCTTCAGGCCGCAGGGGCGACACGTCACGACCGATGACCCGGGTCGTGGTGCCGGTTCGCTACCCCCTGTCGAAGCACTCGAAGGCGACGCTCGCCGAGGCCATCGGCGCCGCCGAGGAACGCGACGCCGAACTCACCGTCCTCCACGTCGACCTGTACCAGGACAGCCACGGCGTCACCCGGGCGGAACTCAAGCGCGCGGTCGAACGCGAGTTCGGGTCGCTCGACCGCACCCGGTACGTCGTCCGGCGCGGCTTCCTCGTCGAGGAGACCATCCTCGAAGAGGTAGCCGCCGAGGGGGCCGACGTGGTTGTCATCGGGTCGAAACAGACCGGCCGCTGGCGGCGGATGCTCCGCCGGTTCCTCGACGACCCCGACATCGACACCTACCTCCGTGAGAAACTCGACTGCACCGTCATCACGGCCCACCCGGACTGACGCCTGTCACTCCGCGGGGCCGGGCGACCCGTCGGCGTCGGGGTCGACTTTCGAGTCCGCGTCGGCCGCGGGACGCCGGGCGGGGGCCTCCGCATCGCCCTCGGTCCCCGTCCGGTCCGCGCCGCGGTCCCCGTCTCGCTCTATCGCCACGCGCGCCTGCCCGCTGGTCTCGTCGAACACGAGGTGCTGGTGCGGGTAGGCCACCTCCACGTCGGCGTCGTCCAGCAGGTCCCACACCCGCTCTCGCACGTTCGACTCGACCGAGGGGATGCGGTAGGGCTTGTGCGCCCAGTAGCGCAGTTGGAGCAGGACGCCGTGGTCGGCGTACTCGCCGATGTAGCACGTCGGCTTCGCGGGGTAGCGCGCGCTCCCGATGCGGATGTCCGGGCCGCCCTCGATGACGTCGTCGCAGGCGCGGGCCGCCCGCTCCATGATGCGGCGCGCCTGCCCGATGTCCGACTCGTAGGTCACCAGAAGCGGGAGCGTCAGGCGCGTGCGCTCGTCCTCCGCGGAGTAGTTCATCACGTCCCGCTCCCGGATGGCGGAGTTGGGGATGACGAGAAACGAGTTCTCCAGCGTGAATATCTTGGTGTAGCGGATGGTTATCTCGTCGACGAACCCCCGGCGGCCGTCGTCGAGTTCTATCATGTCGCCTATCTCGTAGGGCTGGTCCGCGAGGACGAACAGACCGTTGACGATGCTGCCGACGATGGGCGCGAGTACGAGGCCGAGCACCGCAGAGAACACCGTGACCGAGAGCACGATGTTCCCTACCTCGATGTTGAGGATGTGCATCGCCGCCAGCACCGACAGGAAGACCACCACCAGCCTGACCGACCGCAGGACCGTCTGTGCGACGCTCTGACGGGCGAAGCGTCGCGCGACCGTTCGGCCGATGAGGCGGACGACGTACTTCGAGAGGTACGCGCCCAAGGCGAGGACGAGGACCGCGCCGAGCACCCGCCCCGCGGTGCTCCCGGCGAACGCCGCCGCCGCGTCCACGAGCGACCCACCGCCCGCCGCCCCCGCCGCCGTCGTCGTCTCCGACTGGAGGGCGACGAGGGAACGCCGCACGTCGCCGGTGAACTGCATGCCCGAACCGTCGCGCCGTAGGGTGGTTAAGGGTTGTCCCCGTACGTACGGGGTTACGAAAACCCGTGCTACTCAATCGTTAGTAAATCATTTAGGGGAGAAACCCGCACGTACGTCCATGGCAGACGAACTCCGGATGACGCTCGAACGCGTCGGCGACCGGTTCAACCTCGGCGAGTACGAGATAGACGCCTACCTCGCGGTGCTGGAACACGGCCAGTTGACGGCGAGCGAGATAGCAGACAAGACCGACATCCCCCAGCCCCGGGTGTACGACACGGTGCGGAGCCTCTCGGACCGCGGACTCGTGGAACTCCGCGAGTCCCGCCCGATGAAGATAGTCGCCGTCGACCCGCAGGACGCGTTCGGCAACATCCGGTCGTCGCTCGCGGACCTCGTGGACGAACTCGAGGCGCGCTACACCGCGCCCGCCCGCGACACCGAGGCGGTGTCGCTGGTGAAGTCTCGGTCGACCATCCTCCGGTACGTCGAGGAGATAATCACGGGCGCGGAGTTCGAACTCGCGCTCTCGCTCACGCCCGACCTGCTCCGGCGGTTCCGCGACGAACTGGAGACGGCCGTCGAGAAGGGCGTGAGCGTCGAACTCATCGTGACGCCCGCGAGTCGCGCGCCCTCGCCCGACGAGTTCGACTACCTCGACGTCTGTACCACCGCCCGCGCCCGGCGCGGCATCACCACGCCCGTCATCGCGGTGGGCGACGGCGACTACTCCATCTACGCCACGCAGGACGCCCTGCGAGACGACCGAGACCGGTACGGCGTCATCTTCAACCGGTCGGCGCTCGGCTTCCTCGTCTCCGGGTTCTACGGCACCGTGCTCTGGACCACCTCGGAGATACTCGCCGACGACGGCAAGGAGCGCCCGTTCCCCCGACGGTACGCCTCCATCCGCCGCGCCGTCAAGGACATCCGCGAGTTCGGGGGCGAGTTCTACGCCTCCGTCGAGGGCCGGAACATCGAGACGGGCGACCCCGTCGTGGTCGAGGGTAAGGTGGCCGACGTGACCTTCGAGTCCACCGAGGAGGTGGCGTCGCTCGCGATAGAGACCGAGGACGGTCGCATCGAGGTGGGCGGCCGCGTGGCCGCCATCGAGGACGTGGAGGGACAGGAGATACTGGTCGGCCGCGACAGCGTCCCCACGCGCGAGGAAGCCACCCCCTCGCCGGAGTAGCCCGAACGCCGCCCGACCTCTCGCCGCCGACTGTTGTTTCGCATACATAACTTATGTACGTTATACATGACGGATTCCAAAAATAATTTTACATGATGTTCTGTGAAACTGGAATGTGGTTTCGCTACAGACTCTACTTCAACTAGGCGGTCAGGCACCGCTCGCCGCACTACTCGTCGGTATCGTATCGGTAGTACTCCTGCTGGTAGTACTCGAACTGCCTGCGTTTGTGGGGCTCGTCGTCTCTGCCGTTCTGATAGGCGTCGTGAGCCCGGCGATTCCGTTCGGAAACGTCGCCGGAAAGGTCGCCGGGGCGTTCGGCGACAACATGGCCGGCATCGGGATTCCGATTCTGATGGCGGCCATCATCGGCAAGTCGATGACCGAGAGCGGGTCCGCGGACCGCATCGTGCGCGGCTTCCGAGGACTGTTCGGCGAAGGCTGGACCGAGATATCGCTGTTCGGCAGCAGTTTCGTGATGGCCGTCCCGGTGTTCTTCGACAACGTGTTCTACCTGCTCGCGCCGATAGCCCGCTCCGCGCGCTCGCGCACCGGCGGGAACTACACGCTGTACATCATCGCGGTCGCCGCGGGCGGCGTCGTGACCCACGGGTTCATCCCGCCGACGCCCGGTCCGCTGCTCGCGGTCGAGACGCTCGGGGGCACCAGCATCGGCACCACGATGCTCACCGGGGTACTGGTCGGACTTCCGACCGCGGTGGTCGCGGGTCCGCTCTACGGCTACTTTATCAACCGGCGCCTCGACATCCCACTCCGCGACGCGATGGGGACGTCCGTCGAGGAACTCGAAGGCATCGCCGGTACCAGCCTCGACGAACTCCCCGGCATATTCGAGGCGCTGCTGCCCATCCTGCTCGTCATCGTGCTCGTGGGTGCGGACACCACGGTCAACACGCTGTACGGCGAGAACTCGGCGCCGGCCAACATCACCGGTTTCTTCGGCGACCCCAACCTCGCGCTCACCATCGCGGCGCTGGTCGCGGCGCTGACGTACTTCCGCATGAGCGAGGTGGGTCGCTCCGAGTTCTCCGAGGAGCTCACCCAGGCGCTCCAGAACGGCGGTAACATCGCGGCCATCACGGCCGCGGGCGGCGCGTTCGGCGCCATGCTCCAGGCCGCGGGCGCGGGCGACTACATCGCCGGCATCCTCCAAGGCGTCGGCCTCGGCCTCCTCGTGACCGCGTGGCTCATCGCCGCGGGCGTGCGCGTCGTGCAGGGGTCGGCCACCGTCGCCATCGTCACCACTTCGAGCATCATGGCCAACTTCGTCGACCAGCTCGCGGTCAATCCCGCGTACATGGTGATGGCCATCGGCGCCGGCGCGTCCATCCTGTCGTGGTACAACGACTCCGGCTTCTGGATCGTGAAGGAGATAGGCGGCCTCACGCAGGGCGAGACGCTCAAGACGTGGACCGTCGTCACCACGCTGGTGGGCGTCGTGGGACTCCTCATGACGCTCTTCGTTTCGACGGTGCTCCCGCTCGCCTGAGATCGACGCGACGACGACTCACTCTCCGCCGACCGCCCGCCGCCAGCGCGGTCGGTCACTACACTCCGCCTCGACTCGCCTCACTCTTCGAGGCGATAGACGACTTCGTCGCAGTCGTCGCAGGCCAGCACCGGCGTCCCGGGCGTCCCGTAGACGCTCCCCGGCCCCCCGCAACACGAGGCGTACGTCGTCTCGACCACCCGCCCGCCGCAGAGGGGACACTCCTCCAGCAGCGTCCGGAGGGGCGTGGCCGCCCGCGCCGCGGTGTCGCCGTCGACGCCCGCCTCCCGGAGCGCCCGCACCGAGGCGGCGTCCGCGATAGCCAGCGCGCGCGTCAGCCACACCGACCTGTTCGTCCCGCTCTCGGCGTCCGCGTCACCGTCCGCCGTCGCCTCGATAGTGACGCCGCCGTGTTCGACTCGGGCCGTCGCCGGGAACGGCGCGGCGGCGGCCGCGGCCGCGGCGAGGGCGTCGTCGTCGGCGTCGCGGAGGCGCGCCATCTCGGCCGCTCGCGCCTCCCGCGCGTCGTCCGCGAGACGGAGTTCCCCCTCCGACTCGCGGAGGACGCCCGCCGCGAACAGGGCGTCGACCACCCGTCTGCCGGCGTCGTCGGCGTCCGCGTCGCCGCCGAGTTCGCCCGAGCGCTCCGGCGGGTCGGCGGGAGTCGCCTCCGAACCGGCGGGCGGGGACGCCGCCCCGGCCTCGGCGGACGGCGACGCAGACTCGGCCTCGGACGGCGACGACGACGCTCCCTTCCGCCCGAACGAGACGGGGAGCGCGGCGGCGATGCGCGGGGCGTACGCGGGCGTGTAGGGCACGACGTACCCGCGGAGTGCTATCGCCGCCGCGCCGACCGCGAGGACAGCCACGGCCGCTGTGAGCGGCCAGAACAGGAGGGCGAGGACGGCCGCCGCGCCGACCAGCGCGAGGTTGAGCGCGGTGCAGGGCCAACACCGATTCTCGCCCGTGTACTCGGGGCGGCGGACCGCGTCGAGGACGGACATACTCTCACGTCGGGCGAAGCGAAGTAAGGCGTTTCGCCGACGGCCGCGAGTGAGGAGAGAGAACGGGAACGCTCCGACCGGAGACCGGCGCGCCGGCGGACCGGCCTACCGGAGCGACACCGCGCGCCCCTCCTCGGAGGAGCGGTAGATGGCGTCGATGACCCGCTGGACTTCGAGCGCCTGCTCGACCGTGTTGCGCGACGGCGGGTCGCCGTTCTCGACGGCGGCGAGGAACGCGCGCTGTTCGGACTTGTGAGTGTCGTTGGACTGCGTCTCGATGTTGGTCTCGGAGAGGTGGTTGCTCCCCCCGACGCTCGACTCGAACAGCGAGAGGTCCTGCGTGCCGCGGTCGTAGTGGACGCCGCCCTCCGTGCCGCGGATGAAGAACTCGTTGTTCGCCGGCCGGTTGGCGGCCCACGCGACTTCGAGCGAGACGGTGGTGCCGTCGGCGGTCCGGATGTACGCCGAGGCGGAGTCGTCCACGTCGAACCCCTCGGGGCCGACGTCGTGGCCCCACATGTCGACGAAGGCGTAGTCGTCGCGGCCGCCGAACTGCGACCGGGTGATGCCGCTGACCTCCACCACCTCGGGGAAGTCGAGGAAGTAGAGCGCGAGGTCGATGGCGTGGACGCCGATGTCGATGAGGGCGCCGCCGCCGGAGATGTCCTTCGTCGTGAACCACGACCCGCGGCCGGGGATGCCCCGCCGGCGGATGAAGTTGGCCTCGACGTGAGAGACGTCGCCGAACTTACCCTCGCGCTGGTAGTGTTTGATGACCTCGACCGGGTTGGCGAAGCGGTTGTTGAACCCGACCATGCAGAACCCGTCGGCGGACTCGGCAGCCTCGGCGATGCGCTCCGCGCTCTCTAAGTTGTTCGCCAGCGGCTTCTCCAGCAGCACGTCCAATCCGGCGTCGAGCGCCGCCACCGCGTACTCCTCGTGGAACCGGTTGGGGGTGGTCACGATGACGGCGTCGGCCATGTCGAACAGACGCCCGGCGTCCTCGAAGGTGTCGACGCCGAACTTCTCAGCGAACCGGTCGCGCGCGTCCGGCGAGACGTCGACGCCGCCGGCCAGTTCTGCGCCGAGGTCGACCAGTCGGTCCGCGTGATAGTGTCCGATGTTTCCGAGCCCGATAATTCCGACCCGCACCTGCGTCTCCGTACTCATATTCCGCTTCTTAGAGTACGAAGATAAGTACCTTGTCTGTTAACTCGCCACGAGTTAAATACGTGACCGGTCGGCGAGCCGAGAACTCTGCCTCAGTAGAGTTCCTTCTCGCGCTCCGAGCGCTCCCGTTCCTGCTCTTTCTCGCGTTTCAGTCGCCTCCGTCCGCGCAGGTACTGCTTCGCCTTCGGGATGCCGACGCGCTTCACGTCCCGGACGAACGCGACGATGCCGTACGCCCAGAAGAAAAACAGGAGGGTGCCCCCTCCGAAGTACAGCCAGCCGAGTTCTGTGACCATTGGTGTTCCTCCGTGTGTGTCAGTCGTCGGTCCGCGCCTCGCCGCCGGCGGCGTCGCCGGCCGCGGTCGGTTCGACCAGACTGTGCTCTATCGCGTCGCCCGTCTCCGTGTCGAAGAGGTGTATCTTCGAGCGGTCGAGCACCATCGACACCGACTGGTCCTCCTGAATGTCGGAGTCCGGCGGCACGCTGATGAGGAGTTGGTTCCCCGCGTCCGGGTCTTGGAGGCTCGTCGACCCCTCGTCCGACATCAGCATGTAGATGAATATCTCGTCGCCCATGGGTTCGAGCACGTCCGCCCGCCCCTCTATCTCCGCGGTGGGGTGCGACAGCGTCCGTCCCGTCTCCGAGGGGTAGATGTCCTCGGGGCGGACCCCCGCGGTCACCCGTTGGCCCACCTCGGCGTCGGTGTTGGCCGGGTCGAACTCGATCTCGAGATACTCCGAGGTGAAGCCGTTCTCGGTCACCTCGCCGTCGGCGAAGTTCATCGAGGGGGAGCCGATGAACCCGGCCACGAACAGGTTCGTGGGCTCGTCGTAACAGACCAGCGGCGGGTCTATCTGCTGGAGTTCGCCCGAGTCGATGATGGCGATGCGGTCGGACATCGTCATCGCCTCCGCCTGGTCGTGGGTGACGTAGATGATGGTGGTGTCGAGTTCCTTGTGGAGGCGCTGGAGTTCGGTCCGCATGTGGACCCGGAGCTTCGCGTCCAGGTTCGCGAGGGGTTCGTCCATCAGGAACACGTCGGGTTCGCGCACGATGGCGCGCGCGATGGCCACCCGCTGTCGCTGGCCGCCCGACATCTCGTCGGGCATCCGGTCGAGCATCCCCTCCAACTGGACGATGTCGGACGCGCGTTCGACCCGCCGGTCTATCTCCTCCTTGTCGAAGTTGCGCAGGCGGAGGCCGAACGAGATGTTGTCGTAGACGTCCATATGGGGGAACAGCGCGATGTTCTGGAACACCATCGCCACGCCCCGGTCTTTCGGCGGCAGGTCCGTCACGTCGCGGTCGCCGATGTACACCGTCCCGGACGTCGGGATGGTGAGGCCGGCCACCATCTCCATCGTCGTCGACTTGCCACAGCCCGAGGGGCCGACGAGGCAGACGAACTCCCCGTCGTTGATGCTGAGGTTCATGTTGTCGACGGCCGTCACGTCGCTGTACTTCTTGGTCACGTCTTCGAGGGTTACGTTTGCCATATCGTATCACTCCTTGAGGGCCCCTGCGGTGAGGCCGCTGACTATCTTCTCCTGTGCGATGACCACCAGAATCGCGATGGGCAGCACGCCCACCAGACTCGCGGCGGCCATCAGGTTGTACTGCGCGGAGTACTGGCCCTGATAGCCGAGGATGCCCCAGAGGAGGGGCGCCCAGTTCTGCGCGCGGCCGTCCACCATCAGGAACGAGAAGAAGAACTCGTTGTACACCCAGATGAAGGTGAGCACGGCCGCCGTCGCCACGCCCGGCGCCGACAGAGGGATGATGACGCGGAACAACGCGCCGATTCGGGTCGTCCCCTCGACGCGGGCCGCGTCCTCCAGCCCGTCGGGTATCTGGGCGTAGAACGTCGTGAGGATGAATATCGCCAGCGGTAGCGACAGCGCGCTGAACGGGAGGAACAGCGCGCCGGGCGTGTTGAACAGCATCGGGCTGTTGACGCCGAGCACCTCGATGTTGCCGGTGAACAGCCGGAACAGCGGTAGCAGGAACGCCGCCGGCGGGAAGTAGGAGATGGCGAGGATGAGCAGCATCAGCGCCCCGCGCCCCTTGAAGTCGAACCGGCCGAACACGTAGCCCGCGAGGCTCGCCAGCACGAGCACGATGGCCGTGGTGATGAGCGCGAGCACGAAGCTGTTGAAGATGTACCAGTGGAACGGCAGCGTCTGGAACACCTCGACGAACACGCCGGGGTTGAACCCCTTCGGCAACAGCCCCATGTTACTGATGGCGTCGTTCGGCGTCAGCGCCAGCACCAGCAGCCAGTACAGCGGGAACAGCGTCGTGACGAGGAAGAATATCATCACGACGTAGAACGCCGCCCGGTAGGTCCGCTCGGGGTCGCTGATAGACTTGTTCACCCACCGGCGGAAGGGTCCTTCGGAGGACTCCTCCTCGTCGGTCTCCGTGCGCGTCTGTTGTTCGGTCGCCATCTCAGAGGTCCCCCTCGTCGGCGAACTTGATTATGTAGACGCTCACGACGATGCCAATTATGGCCGCGGTGATGAACGCGATGGCCGCGGAGGTGCCGTACCGCCGCACGCTGAACGTCTGTATCACCAGACACGACAGCGACGGCACCGTGGTACAACTGGCCATCGTCTCGATGAGGCCGTAGACCCGCGCCGCCTGAATCGTCCGGAACAGCATGGCGACGAGCACCGTCGGCAGCACGAGCGGGAACGTTATCATCTTGAACTGCTGCCACTTCGACGCGCCGGCCACCTTCGCCACGTTGTAGAGGCTCCGGTCGACGCTCTGGAGGCCGGCGAGGATGAGCAGCGCCATGAACGCCGACGTCTTCCACACGTCGGCCACGATGAGGAGGAACAGCGCCTCCGAACTGTTGACCAGCGGCGTCTGGGAGAAGCCGAAGTAGGTGTGGAGGAGGTCCGCCCCGAAGCCGATTCCGGGCTGGAATATCAGGAAGAAGATCATCCCCTGGATGACGATGGGCACCGCCCACGGCAGGATGATGGCCACCCGCACCCACCGGCGGCCCCGGAAGTCCTGGTCCAGCACCAGCGCCTGTCCGAAGCCGATGAGCGTCTCGAAGAACACCGCGACCACCGTGAAGATGAACGTCACGATGATGGCGCTCTTGAACGGCTGGCTCAGGTCGAAGAACGGCTGGGGGAGGACGACGGTGTTGTACGTCCCCGTCAGGATGCCGATGTAATGGTCGAAGCCGACGAGCGGGCCTATCTGGGCCGCGCTCTTGATGCTGTCCGCGTGTAGCGACATCGTGAACGTCCGCACGAGCGGCCAGATGGCAATGACGCCGAGTAACAGCAGCGCCGGCGACAGCATCAGGTAGGCGAACGCCGTGTCGCTGAGGTTCTCTATCCACTGGACTACGCCCCCGTAGACGCCGGAACTGCCCTGTCGCGAGCGGCTCGTCTGGTCTTCCGTCGCCATGGGTCAGGGCCCCTCGTTGTAGTTCTCTATCATGGTCAGGTCCTTCTTCAGCGTCTGCATCGCCGACTGAGCCGACTGCTCGCCGGCGTAGGCGGCGTGGACGCTCTGAGCTATCTTGGTGGATTCGAGCGGCCACACCGCGGTCACCGGGCGGGGGACGGCGTTCTGCCCCGCGACCCGGAGCGCGTCGATGTAGCGCCCGATGATGGGGATGCTCTTCACCGCCTGCGAGTTGAGGAGTTTCGGCTCCGGCGGGAGCCACCCGAGCGTCTCCAGCAGTTTGAGCTTGAAGCTCCGCGTCATCATGGCCTCGATGACTTGGAGCGTCGCCTGCTTCTCCTCGGTGTTGGGGTTGACCGTGAGGTGCCACCCGCCGAGGGCTGCCACCGGGCCGCCAGTCCCCTTGTACTTCGCCTCGCTCGGCTTGACGCCGTACGGGATGGGCATCACGCCGAGGTCACGCCCGAACACGTCCTCGGCCCCGTTGATGCGGATGGAGTAGGGCCAGTTGCGGTGCATGACAGCGTTGCCCGCGGTGAACGGCTTCCGCGAGGGCTCCTCGGTCCATCCGAGCACGCCCGGGGGCGCGATGTCCTGTTCGTACCCCTCCAGCGAACCCTGCGTCCCGCTGATGAACGTCCGTATCATCTCGATGGACTGCACGACGGGGTCCTCGGCCACCGTGACCGGACGCTCCCCGATGGGACCGAACAGGTTGTCGAGGCCGCCGAAGTACGCCCCGCCGAAGGAGGTCATGAACTCGTTGAAGTCGCAACAGGAGAGCCCCTCGTAGACGTCCGCCTGGAAGGTGAAACCGTAGTCGATGTCGTCGTTCTGCTGTTTCACGTCCTTCGTGACCTTCGAGAAACGCTTCCAGTCCATCGACTCGGTGGCCCAGTTGTTCCCCTCGGGGTCGTAGCCCGCGTCCGTCACGAGGTCCTTCCGGTACTGCATCGTGGGGAAGTCGGGGAACATCGGGATGGCGTACAGGTCGCCGTCGGCCGACTGCGCCGTCGTGACGCTGGCCTCGAAGTAGTCGTTCTTGACCTGCTGGACCAGCGGTTTCGGAAGCTCCTTCTCGAGGTTCATCAGCTGTCCGCGCTGGATGAACGCGAGGGCCCACCCGCTGTCCATCAGCAGCATGTCGGGCTCCGGCAGGTTGGCCGACAGCCACCGCGTGTACTGCGACTGGCGCGCGCCGGTCTGGGTCGCCCCGGCGATTATCTCGACGTAGATGTCCTTCGAGAGCCCGGCGTCCCAGAGCGCCTGCCGAACGGCGTCCGCGGCGTCGGCGATGTCGGAGTCGCCCGCGAACCGTACCGTCGTCTGTCCGCCGCGGTCGTCGTCGTTCAGCGCCAGCGGATGGATGCTCATACATCCGGCCGTCCCCGCGGCGGCGCTCGTCGCGCCCGCTGCCTTGACGAACTGCCGGCGGGAGACGCTGCGACGTCCTTCGTCGACGGAATCACCTCCGTTCATTACCCTTAAGATGTTTCCCCATACCCACAAATAATTAATGACCATCCGGATTCCTTGTTTCGAACAACCGTCTGATAGAAAAGTGGTCGCGACGGGAGAGTCGGCGGCGTCACCGTCGTGTCGTCACCGCAGATTCGAGGGCGTTCAGTCCTTCCCCGGGGCGGGCCACCGCGGCGTCTTGGGAGCCTCGATGCGGCGCATCTCCTCGTCGGAGAGTGACACGTCGAGCGAGGCGACGTTCTCTTCGAGGTGATCGATCGTGCGGGGCCCGATGAGAGGGGCGTCCACGACCGGTTTGTGGAGCAACCACGCCAGCGACACCTGCGCGGGCGAGACGTCCTTGTCTGTGGCCACCTCGCGTATCGCGTCGAGCACCTCCCAGTTCTCCTCGCGGAAACGGTTCTTGGTGTACTCGTCCGCCTCGGCGCGGCCCCCCGCGCCGCCGTCGCTCCGGTCGTACTTCCCGGTGAGGAACCCGCCGGCGAGCGGCGACCACGGCACGACGCCCACGCCCTCGCCCTCGCACACCGGGAGGAGGTTGGCCTCCTCGTGGCGGTCCACCGCGTTGTACTCGGGTTGCATGCTCACGAACCGGCGGTGGTCCTCCACGTCGGCGGTGTAGAGCGCCTTCGTGAACCGGTAGGAACTCATCGTGCTCGCGCCGACGTACCGGACGGTGCCCTCCTCCACGAGGGTGTCGAGGGCGTCGAGTGTCTCCTCGATGGGCGTGGTCTCGTCCCACCGGTGTATCTGATAGAGGTCGATGTAGTCGGTGCCGAGGCGGTCGAGGCTGGCCTCGACCTGATCGAAGACGTGCTTGCGCGAGAGGCCGCCCCCGTTCGGACCCTCGTGCATCTGCCCGTACACCTTGGTTGCGACCACGAGTTCGTCCCGGTCGCGTTCCTCGATGGCCTGCCCGACTATCTCCTCGCTCTCGCCGTAGGAGTAGACGTTCGCGGTGTCGATGAAGTTGATTCCGAGGTCGAGGGCGCGGTCTATCACCTCCAGACTCGCCTCGACGTCGTCCAGCATCCACTCCTCGTCCGACCCGAAGTTCATCGTCCCGAGGCCGAAACGGGATATCTCGAGGCCGGTGTCGCCGAGGGTGGTGTACTCCATCTCGACCATGGTTCCGAGTCGCCGCACGATTCATAAAATGTTGTGGGCGACGTCGTCGGGCGACGTGTGACCGTCCCCCGCGGCGAACCGGCCGCTGAACGTGACCGTCCCCCCGCGGGCGCGGCGGAGACGCAACGACTTTATCGGGGCTCCGACAATCGACGCGGGCATGAACCGTCGCACGCGCGAGTACCTCCGGGGCCGCTTCGGCGACTACTACCGGAGCGCCGACCTGTTCACCCCGCCCGAACCCGACTCGCGGGAGTGGGGGTACATCCCGTGGTCGGAGGGGTCGGGGACCACGATGGTCCGCCACCAGTCGCTGCTCGACCTCGGGGACCTCGGGGAGTTCCTGCGGCGGGAGGCCCCCCGCCACGTCTACTTCTCCTCCGCGCGCTTCTCCGACCCCGGCGCGGGGTCGATGGACGAGAAGGGGTGGCGCGAGGCCGACCTCGTGTTCGACCTCGACGCCGACCACCTCCCCGGCGTGGACCCGGAGACCACGTCCTACGCCGACATGCTCGCGGCGTGCAAAGACGCCCTGCTCCGTCTGCTCGACGTGCTGGAGGACGACTTCGCGTTCGAGGACCTCACCGTGGTGTTCTCCGGCGGGCGGGGCTACCACGTCCACGTCCGCGACGAGGCGGTCCGGGAACTCGACAGCGACGCCCGCCGCGAGATAGTCGACTACGTGCGCGCCATCGACCTCGACGTGGACGGCCTCGTGGAGACGGCCGCGGCGGGCGCGACCACCCAGCGAGTACTCCGGACGGAGGGCGGGTGGGGACGGCGCACCCACCGGCGACTCCTCTCGTTCGTCGACGACCTGCGCGCGATGGACGAGGACGAGGCGATAGACCGCCTGCGGGAACTGGAGGGTATCGGCGAGAAGCGCGCGGAGACCATCCTCGGGTCGTTCGAGCGGAACCCCGACGCCATCCGGGAGGGGAACGTCGAGGCCGGCGGTCCGGGCGTCCGCACTCTCGTGGAGGCGATGGCCCGCGAGGCGGTGCGCGAGGAGACGGCCCCCATCGACGAACCCGTCACCACGGACACCAAGCGCCTCATCCGCCTGCCCGGGAGCCTCCACGGCGGCACCGGCCTCGTGGTCAGACCCATCGACCGCGACGCGGTGACGGCGTTCGAACCGCTCGAAGACGCGGTGCCGGAGCGGTTCTCCGACCGCGAGATACGGGTCGAGGTGACCGACCCCGGCCCGGTGGTGCTCGGCGGCGATAGCTTTAGTATCGATGCGGGAGACCAATCAGTTCGAGAGAGCGTCGGCGTGTTTCTGATGGCGCGCGGACGAGCCGAGAAAGTGAGAGAATGAACCTCGACGAGTTACGGGCCGTCAGGCGGAAGGAACGACAGAAGGACAGCCTCCAGCACCTGCGGGACACCTTCTACGCCGACGTCGCCGACTACATCCAGACCCTGAAGGCGGAGCGACGCGAGGCCGCGCAGTCGGCCGACGACCCGTTCTCCTCGCCCGAAGTGAGTCGCCTCACGGACGAGATAGAGACGGCCGAGGAGGTGGTCGAGGCCATCTACGAGCGTCGCGTCGGCAAGGTGGTCAAACTCTCGTCGTTCGCGGCCGCCGACATGAACGCCGACGAAGAGGGTCTCACCGCCGAGGAGCGCGAACTGTTCGAGGACCTCGTGGGGCGCATCAAGGACAACCGCTCGACGGTGCTCGACATTCTCGGCGGCGAGGGGTCACCCGCGTCGGAGTCCGCGTCCCCGTCCGCGTCGGACGGGACGGCCGACGGCGACGCCGGCGAGCAGACGCCCGACACCGGCACCGGCCCGGGCGTCGACGTGGACGTGAACCCCGACGCCCCCGCCGACGCGCCCTCCGCCGCGCCGCCGGAGCGACCCGAGGCGGAAGCCAAAGCGGAGTCGGCGGTCGAGGCGGACGGCCCCGACGGCGACGGCGACGTCCTCGCGGACGCGATGGGCGCGTCGGGGGGAGCGGACGCCGACGACGGGGCGGGCGCGGGACCGGACGCCGACCGGCCGGCCACCGAGTCCGCCGTCGCCGACGAGTCCCGGCCCGCGGGGTCGGCGTCCGAATCGGAGTCGGAGTCGGTGACGCCCGAAGACGGACGCGCGGACGAGGCCGACGCGCCCGGCGCGGACCGGACCACGGTGCGCGTCACGCGCGACGTGGGGCGCATCTTCGGCGTCGACGAACGCGAGTACGAACTCGCGAGCGAGGACGTGGTCACCCTGCCCACGCCCAACGCCGAACCCCTCATCGAACGCGACGCCGCGGAGCGCATCGAGTAGCGAGAAAGGAAAGGGTTTCCCGGGGCGGCCCCCGAGCGAGTGTATGCTCGACGTCGGCGACGACGCCCCGGAGTTCGAACTGCCCGACCAGCACGGCGACACCGTCTCGCTCTCGGACTTCCGCGGCGAGCGCGTAGTCGTCTACTTCTACCCGCGCGCGGACACGCCGGGGTGCACCACCGAAGCCGAGGGGTTCCGCGACGAGTCCGAGGCGTTCGCCTCGCACGACGTGACCGTCGTCGGCATCAGCGACGACCCCGTCTCCGACCTCGAACCGTTCGCCGAGAAGTACGACCTGCCGTTCCGCCTGCTCTCGGACGAGTCGGGCGAGGTGGCCGCCGCCTACGACTCCTACGGCGAGAAGACGGTCGGCGGCCGGACGTTCGACGGCGTCTACCGCAACACGTACGTCGTCGGCCCCGACGGGAAGATAGAGCGCGTCTACGAGGACGTCTCGCCCGAGGGCCACGCCGAACGGATACTCGCGGACCTCGACTGACCGCGCGTCGCGTCCCGCCGGTCCGGTCGTCGGCCGGCGGGGTCGCACCGCCGGCGCGCCCGCCGTGCGTCTCGGGCGTCGCACCTCGGTAACGACTCCCGTCCCACACCGGGTTTCCGGTGAAACGAACGTACAATTAGTTTGAAGTTTTCGCGGACAGCGTCGGGGTCGCGGGAGCGACGAGGCGACCGTCGTCCGCGGAGACGCGTCGCTCGCGGGCGGCGGCGACGGCGAGAGGAAGGCGTTCGGCGGGCGCACGGTTCGCGTCGGGAGCGGAGGAGTCGAGTGCCGGACGGCGCGTCCGGCGGGGGTCGGCTTACTGGAACGTCCGGCCGACTTCGCCCTGACTGCCGCCCTCGACGCCCGACTGGTTGAACCGCTCTTCTATCTCCTCGTAGCGCTCTCTGACCTCGGGCGTGACCGAGGCGCCGACTTGGTCCATCGCGTCCTCGAAGTGCTCCATGGTGACGCGGACGTTGACCACCGTGTCGTCGAGTTCCTCGGGCGACACGCTGTGGATGAACTCGCGCGAGGCGGCCATCGAGGCCTCCCGCGCGAGGGCCTCGAGGTCCGCGCCGACGTAGCCCTCGGTCCGGCGCGCCAGTTTGTCGAGGTCGACGTCGTCGGCCAGCGGCTTGTCCTTGGTGTGGACCTCCAGTATCTTCCGGCGGGCGTCCTCGTCGGGCACGGGCACGTGGACGTGCCGGTCGAGGCGGCCGGGCCGGAGGAGCGCCGAGTCGATGAGGTCCGGGCGGTTCGAGGTGGCGATGACCACCACGTCCTCCAGCGCTTCCAGACCGTCGAGTTCGGTCAGGAGCTGCGAGACGACGCGCTCGGAGACGCCGGAGTCGCCGGTGTTCCGACCGCGCTCGGTGGCGATGGCGTCTATCTCGTCGAAGAACACCACCGTGGGGGCGTTCTCGCGCGCCTTACTGAATATCTCGCGCACGCCCTTCTCGGACTCCCCGACGTACTTGTTGAGGAGTTCGGGCCCCTTCACCGAGATGAAGTTGGAGTCGGCCTCGTTGGCGACGGCCTTGGCGAGCAGGGTCTTCCCCGTGCCCGGCGGGCCGTAGAGCATCACGCCCTTGGCGGCCTCCATGTCCATCTGCTCGAACACCTGCGGGTACTCGAGCGGCCACTGGATGGTCTCGCGCAGGCGCTCTTTGGTGTCTTCGAGGCCGCCGACGTCCTCCCAGGTCACGTCGGGCACCTCGACGAACACCTCGCGGAGCGCCGAGGGTTCGATGCCCCTCAGCGCCTCCTTGAAGTCGTCGTCGGTGACTTCGAGCGACTCCAGCACGTCGGCGTCCAGTTCGTCGGACTCGAGGTCCAACTGGGGCCGGATGCGCCGGAGCGCCGTCATGGCGGACTCCTTGGCGAGGCTCTCGATGTCGGCCCCGACGAACCCGTGGGTGGACTCGGCGTACTGGTCGATGTCCACGTCGTCGGTCAGCGGCATGTTGCGCGTGTGGACCTGCAGTATCTCCTTGCGGCCCTCCTTGTCGGGCACGCCCACCTCTATCTCGCGGTCGAACCGGCCGCCCCGGCGGAGCGCGGGGTCGATGGCGTCGACGCGGTTGGTCGCGCCGATGACCACCACGTTGCCCCGCTCTTCGAGGCCGTCCATCAGCGAGAGCATCTGCGCGACGACCCGGCGCTCGACGTCGCCGCCTGCCTCGCCGCGCTTGGGCGCGATGGAGTCGAGTTCGTCGATGAAGATGATGGCGGGAGCGTTCTCCTCCGCCTCCTCGAACACCTCGCGGAGCTGCTCTTCGCTCTCGCCGTAGTACTTCGACATTATCTCCGGGCCGGAGATGGTGTGGAAGTCGGCGTCTATCTCGTTGGCGACGGCCTTGGCGATGAGGGTCTTGCCCGTGCCCGGCGGGCCGTGGAGGAGCACGCCTTTCGGCGGCTCGATGCCGAGGCGCTTGAACAGCTCCGGGTGGCGCATCGGCAGCTCTATCATCTCTCTGACCTGCTCGAGTTCGCGGTCGAGGCCACCGATGTCCTCGTAGGTCACGTCGGGGCCCTCGCCGGTGCCGCCCGCGGCGGCGCCCGACTCACGGATTTCCTCCGCCGGCTTCTGGCTGATCTGGACCTCGGTGGAGTCGCTGATGACGACGGTACCCGAGGGCTCCGTGGAGGCTATCTTGAGCGGGATGGCCTGATTGCCGCTGGCCATGAACCCGAACCCGAGCGGTAGCTGGACGGTCTGTCCGGAGGTGACGGCCTTTCCGCCGAGTTCGCGGCGGATGAGCGAGTCGATGTTCCCCCGGATGCCGAGACGCTGGGGGAGCGCCACCGTGACGGACTCCGCGGGCTTGACGTCCGCCTTCTCGACTTCGACCTTGTCGTCGATGCCGACGTTGGCCTGCTGGCGGATCTGCCCGTCGATGCGGATGATGCCGGTGCCCTGGTCCTCGGGGTACCCCGGCCACACGCGCGCGATGGCGGTGCCGCTGTTCCCCTCGATGCGGATGAAGTCGCCGCCTTCGAGGCCGAGTTCCTCGGCGGCGGCCTTGTCTATGGCCGCGAGTCCGCGGCCAGCGTCCTTCTGCTTGAGTGGTTTGACGAGTAGCTTCATTTGTCGACCGTGATGACGAGTACGCCGTTGTTCACCGCGACCTGTGCGTCCCCGTCGGGGAGTTCGAACTCCGTTTCCGTCACTCTGTCGCCCGTCTCCACCACCACGATGGCGGTGGACCCCACCACGTCGACGTCGACGGCGTCCTCGGGGACGCCGAGGTCGGCGGCGACGACGTAGCTGTCGTCGTACTCGTACCGGCGAAGGAACCGCTCGTCTCCGCCAACGAACTGCTGTGAATTACTCATTGGGACTAACTTCGAGTTAGGCGGCTAAGTATTTAAGTCTTTCTCAGGTTAATCGCACGACGGCGACGGGTCGATATCGGAGCGGTGGAATTGCAGTTCAGGCCCGAAGGTGGCCGTCGGCCGCGGGCGCGCCGGGGTTTATGCCCGCGCACCGCCGACGTAAACGCATGGACCGAGTCACCCACCACGGCCGCGCGACGGCGTACCGGCGGTCCGACCGCGGGGGCGACGGCGCGCCCGTCCTCCTCGTCCACGGAAGCGGCGGGTCCCACGGCGTCTGGAAGTCGCAGTTCCGCCTCGCCGACCGCCGGCCCGTCGTCGCCGTCGACCTGTCCGGCCACGGCGAGAGCGACGACGTGAACGCCGACCCGGGCTACGAGACGCTCTCCGCCTACGTGGACGACGTCGTCGCGGTGGCGCAGGAGACCGGCGCGCGACGCGTCGTCGGCCACTCGCTCGGCGGGGCCGTCGCTCTCACGCTGGCCATCGAACGCGACCACCCCCTCGACGGACTCGTCCTCGCGGACACCGGCGCGCGCCTCGCCGTCCTCGCCGACCTGCTCTCGTGGCTGGACGACGACTTCGACCGCGCGGTCGAGTTCCTCCACGGCCCCGACCGCCTGTTCCACGACCCCGACGACCGACTGGTCGACCTCTCGCGCGAGACCATGTACGACGCCGGCCGTGCGGTGGTGCGGCGGGACTTCCGCACCGCCCACTCGTTCGACGTGCGCGACTCCCTCGACGCGGTGACGGTGCCGTCGCTC
This sequence comes from Haloferacaceae archaeon 50, assembly GCA_046097085.1. Taxonomy (GTDB): domain Archaea; phylum Halobacteriota; class Halobacteria; order Halobacteriales; family Haloferacaceae. Next base: position 2,475,976 of record CP175567.1, read on the forward strand.
GCCGTCGTGGGCGAGTACGACCAGTTGACCCCGCGGTGGTACCACGAGTCGCTCGCCGAGGGGATGCCCGACTGTGAGTTAGAGGAGATAGCCGACGCCGCCCACCTCGCCATGCTCGAACGCCCGGAGGCGTTCAACGACGCGCTCTCGGGGTTCCTCGACCGGACGGCGTAGGTCAGTCGGCGTCGTCGAGGCTCTCCTCGGTGTGGCCGTGCTCGTCCCGGGGGAACTCGCCGGTCTCGACGGCCTCGACGAACCCGTCGACGGCCGACTCCATCTCCGCGCGCACGTCGCCGAACTGCTCGGCGAACGGCGGCACCCGGTCACTCAGGCCGAGCACGTCGTTCACCACCAGCACCTGCCCGTCGCAGTCGGGACCGGCCCCGATGCCGATGGTCGGCGCGTCGAGGGTCTCGGTGACCTCCGCCGCGAGGTTGGTGGGGACGTGTTCGAGGACCGTAGCGAACGCGCCCGCCTCCTCGTGGGCGCGCGCGAGGTCGAGTATTTCCTCCGCGGCCTCGGGGGTGGTCCCCTGCCGGCCGTAGCCGCCGAGTTGCTTGACTCGCTGGGGCGTCAGGCCGAGGTGGCCCATCACGGGGACGCCGAGGTGGACCAGTCGCTCGGTCAGGTCGACCGTGTGGGGGCCACACTCCAGTTTCACGGCGTCGGCGCCGGCCTCCTTTATCATCCGGCCGCAGTGTTCGACGCTCTCGGCCTGGCTCACGCCGACCGAGAGGAACGGCATGTCCGCGACCACGACGGCGTCCTCCGCCGCGCGCGCGACGGCGGCGGTCCGACTCGCCACCTCGTCGACGGTGACCGGGAGCGTGGAGTCGTACCCGAGGACGGCGTTCCCCATACTGTCGCCCACGAGTATGGCGTCGACGCCCGCGGCGTCGACAACGCCCGCCGTCGGCGCGTCGTAGGCCGTCAGCATCGTTATCGGTTCCCCGCCCTTCTTCGACCGGAGGTCCTCGACCGTCGGCATACCCCGTCACTTCGCCGCCCCCGGGGTAAAGCCGCAACGGTCCGTGCCGGAGTTCATTCACTATTACGGACACGTTCGCGTACCGCTCGTAGCGAGCGCCCGCCCCGAACCGGCACACATTAGCCCCGGCGGCCTGACACTCCGGACGTGCCCGAACTCGTCGAGCGGTCCGACCCGGAGGGCGTCGACTACGGGTGGGTGATGCAGGTCACGTTCGTGGTCACCATCGCCGTCGGCGCACCGCTGGTGGCCGCCCTCTCGACGCTCGTCACCCTGCCGACGTGGGGCGCGCGCGCCGCGTTCGCGGTCCGGGTCGGCGCGGTCGTCTGGTTCCTCACCGCCGTCGGCGTCTACGTCTACGCCCGTCGAACCCACGTGGAGAGCGCGGCGACAGCCGCGGAGGCAGAGAGCGCGGCGACAGCCGCGGAGGCGGAGAGCGCGGCCACCCGAGCCGAGACGGAGGCCGGAGCCGCGGCGGAGGAGGTCGACGCGGAGAGCGCCGCACGTGGCGGCGAGGGCGACGGCGCAAACGCCGACCCGGCGGGGCGGTCCGACGCGACGACTGGGTCCGACTGACGGGTCCCGCCGCGTCGCGCGGGCGGGCATGCCGGAAGGTCTTTGCTCCCCAACGAGGACACCCGTGTATGATAGACGAGACCATCGAGGAGATACGGGAGATGCAGACCCACTCATCCTCGGTCGTCGCCGTCAAGGCCACGCGGGCGCTCATGGAGCTCACGGAGCGCGACTACGCCACGGTCGACGAGTACGAGCGCGCGCTGGAACACAACGCCGGCGCGCTCCGCCGCGCCAACCCCTCCCACGCGTCGCTCCACAACGCGATGCACGGCGTGACCCGGAACGTCATCGGCCACGCCGACACCGTCGAGGAGGCCCAAGAGCTAACCGCGGAGATGGTCGACCGCATCGTCGACGACGTGGAACAGGGCAAGCGCCGCGCGGCCGAGAACGCGGCCGAGACGCTCGAAGACGGCGAGACGCTCCTCATCCACGACTACTCCTCGACCGTGCTGGAGGCCATCGAGATGGCCCTCCGCGACGGTATCGAACTCGAGGCGTACGTCACCGAGGCCCGGCCGCGCTACCTCGGTCGGAAGACGGCGCGCACGCTCGCCTCCTACGCGGGCGTCGAACCCCACCTCATCGTCGACTCGGCGGCGGGCCACTTCCTCCCCGAGTGCGACCGGGTGTTCATCGGCATGGACTGCATCGTCGAGGACACCCTCTACAACCGCATCGGCACCTACCCCATCTCCGTCGCCGCCGACCGCGAGGGCGTCCCCGTCCACGTCGTGGGGTCGGGCGCCAAGGTCATCGCGGACGACTTCGTGTTCGAGAACGAGATACGCTCGCCCGCGGAGGTGCTGCTCGAACCCACCGAGGGCGTGACCGTCCACAACCCCGCGTACGACGCCACGCCGATGGAACTCGTCGACACGGTCATCACCGACGGCGGCGTCGAGGAGTAGTGACCCGCACGCCGCTCTTCGACTGACTCGCGGCCGTCTGCTCGCTCAGGCGAGACTGACCCACTCGCCGCTCTTCGACCGCCTCGTGTGGAGCCTCGCCGCTCAGGCGAGACTGGCCCACTCGCCGGTCGAGTCGCTCCGCGCTATCGCGTCCAGCACCCGCTGGACCTCGTAGGCGTCGGCGAACGAGGGGTGGTACTCGTCGCCGTCGCGAACCGCCGAGAGGAATTCGTAGTTCTCGTGGACGAACGTGTGCTCCCACCCGACGACGTGGCCCGGCGGCCACCAGTGGTCGACGTAGGGGTCGTCCTCGTCGGTCGCCAGTATCGTCTCGTACCCCCGGCTCCCCTCGCGCTTGAGTCGCAGTTCGTTGAGGCGTTCGAGCGAGAACTTCAGACTCCCCTTCGACCCGTGAATCGTTATGGTCTGGTCGTTCTTCTCGCCCGCGGCGAACCGCGACGCCTCGAAGGTGCCCATCGCGCCGCCCTCGAACGCCGCCTGCGCGGAGTAGGCGTCGTCGACCGTGACGGGGCGCGTCTCCTCGGAGTCGGAGCCCTTGACGGGGCGTTCGTCCACGAACGTCCGGAGGTGCCCCGAGACGCGTTCTATCTCGCCCGCGCCGTCGGCGTCGCCGACGAGGAAGCGCGCGAGGTCTATCGTGTGCGCGCCGAGGTCGCCGAGCGCGCCGCTGCCGGCCATCTCCGCGGAGTTGCGCCACGACCACGGCGCCTCGGGGTCGACCAGCCAGTCCTGCATGTACCGCCCGCGGAAGTGGCGTATCTCGCCGAGTTCGCCCGCGTCTATCAGGCGCTTGGCCAACTGGATGGCGGGTACGAACCGGTAGTTGAACGCGCAGGCCGCCGGCACGTCGGCGTCGGCCGCGGCGTCGCGCATCGCCTCCGCGCCCTCTATCGTGGGCGCGAGCGGTTTCTCACAGAGCACGGGCGTCCCCGCCTCCAGCGCCGCCACCGACGGGTCGACGTGGACGTGGTTGGGTCCGAGGTTGTAGAACACGTCCACCTCCGCGACGACGTCGCGCCAGTCGGTGGCCGTGCGCTCGAAGCCGAACCGCTCGGCGGCGTCTGCCAGCGCCTCCTCGTCGCGCCCGATGAGCGTGTGGCGGTTCGTCGCGGGCGCGTCCGGGAAGAACATGGGGAGGCGCGCGAGTGCGTTCGAGTGCGCCTTGCCCATGAACCGGTAGCCCAGCATCCCGACGTCGAGGGGTTCGTCCGTCATGGTCACTCCGCCCAGTAGGCGTCGCCGGGGTTCGTCTCGAAGACGGCGCGGTCGAGTACGTCGACGGCCTTCTCAAGGCCCTCGCGCGAGGAGGTGAGCGAGTCCTCGTGTTCGATGGAGAGTGCACCGTCGTACTCCACCATCCGGAGCGTGCTCACCACGTCCTTCCAGTGTTCCTCGCCGTGGCCGTAGCCCACCGACCGGAACAGCCACGACCGGTCTTTCTCCTCGGTGTACGGCGTCGTGTCGAGCACCCCCTTGGTGCGCGAGTTGGCCTCGTACACCTTGGTGTCCTTGGCGTGGACGTGGTGGATGGCGTCCTCCTCGCCGAGGAACCGGATGGCCTCCGTCACGTCGATGCCCTGCCAGTAGAGGTGCGACGGGTCGAAGTTCGCGCCGATGCGATCGTTGGTGGCCTCGCGCAGGCGCAGCATCCCCGTGGGCTCGTACACCAGCATGTTGGGGTGCATCTCGATGGCCACGTCCACGCCGTGGTCCGCGGCGTGGTCCGCGAGGTCAGACCAGTACTCCTCGGCCACCTCCCACTGGTAGTCGTGTGCGTCGGCGTGTTCGGTCGGCCACGGCGCGGTCACCCAGTTGGGCACCTCGTCTTCGGGTCCGCCCGCCGGGAGACCCGAGAACGTCGTGACCGCGTCCACGTCGAGTTCGTCCGCCAGTTCGATGGCCTCGCGGAGTTCCGCGTCGGCCGTCTCGCTCGTCTCGTCGTCGGGGTGGAGCGGGTTGTTGTGGGTCGCCAGCGCACTCACCGTCATGTCGTACTCGTCGAGCGTCGCGCGCAGGTCCTCGCGCGCGTCGCCGTCCGCGAGCAGTTCCTCCCTGTCGACGTGCCCGCCGCCGTGGCCGGGGTGGCCCCCGACGGCGAGTTCGACGCCGTCGACGCCGATGTCCGAGAGGTACGAGAGCGCGTCTTCGAGCGATTCGCCGTGGAGCGGAACTGTAAGGACGCCGACGTACATGCGTGAACGTACACCGAGTCCGCGAATAAATCTTGAGGAATCGGCGGGCGTGACGAAGGTGCCCGGCCGCGGTCAGCGTCCGAGGAGCTCCGAGAGCCTGTCGCGCAGGCCGCCGTCGGGGCCGAGTTTGAGGTAGTAGGCGTCGCCGCCGTCCTCGTAGTAGTTGTCGATGCGGCGCTGGCGCTCGAACCCGATGCGCTCGTAGAACAGGAGGGCGCTCTCGTTGGTGGTGCGGGCGTGGCAGGTGACCGTCCGGTGGTCGTCGGCCACCTCGGCCACGAGGCGGCGGCCGTGGCCCTCGCCGCGCACCTCGGGGGCGACGGCCAGAAACAGGATGTAACCGTCGCGCCGGGCGGAGGCGAACCCGACGAGTTCGTCGTCGAGAAACAGGAGGTGCGTGGTAGAGCGCTTGTAGGCGTCCATGAAGAAGCGGCGGCGCTGCTTGAGGACGTTCTCCCGCTTGCGGATGCGCTCCTTGAGGGTCCACGCCTCCTCGGCGTGGGTGTTCTCCCCGGGACCGTCGATCCGTTTCTCGACGTTGACGCTCACTACCGTCCCTGTAGTGTATTCTCCGATATAACTCCACCGTCGTCTGCGAAAATCACACCGTTGACACCCCGCCGCGTCCGCCGCGCCGTCGACCCCCGAGAACCCCGTTTAGGACCTCGTTAACAGCCGCAGGCGTTTTGGCCGCGTCGCGCGAGGTAGGAGTCGAGATGTCAGACTCCGACGGGACGGTGGACCACCCGTTCGCCACGTCCGTCCGCCGAGTCGCCCACGACACGTTCGTCACCGGACTCGCGGTGGTGGTGCCGCTGATAGTCACCGTCATGGTGCTGATGTTCGTCTTCAACTGGATATACAAGTACATCGACATCTTCTCCGACCAGTTGACGCGACTGCCCGTCGTCTCCACGAGTCCGGGCGTCCTCAACCTCCAGCCCCAGACGTTCATCGAACTCGTCATCCCGGTGGCGTTCGTGGCCGTCGTGTTCGCGGTGGGCGCGGTGGTCCGGGGGTCGAGTTACGGCGAACGCGGCGTCGACTACTTCGACTACGTCGTCGAACTCGTGCCGGGCGTGGGGTCCGTCTACGAGAGTTTCCGCCGGATGAGCGACGTGATGCTAGAGAGCGACTCCGAGAGCTTCCGGGAGGTGAAACTGGTCGAGTTCCCCTCCGAGGAGGCGTACACGCTCGGGTTCGTGACCACGGAGACGCCGGACGAACTGGCCGACCCCACCGGCCACGACGAGATGCTCACCATGTTCCTGCCGCTCGCGCCGAACCCCATCATGGGCGGTCACCTCGTCCACATGCCAGCCGACCGGGTCATCGACGTGGACATGACCGTCGAGGAGGGGATACAGGCCATCGTCACGAGCGGCGTCGCCATCGGCGAGGCGGGCCACGCCGCCGACGGCGTCTCCTCCCAACGCCTCCACCAGTTGACCCGCGGCGACGCCGTCGAGCGCCAGTTCCCCTCTCGCTCGAACGGGGAGGGCGCGGACGTCGGCGCCGACGACGAAAGCTAAGAAACCCCCCGGCGCGTACGCCGGAGTCACGACCATGACCGGAACCTACCGCCTCCGCGACCACACCGCAGACGTGGCCGTGGAGGCGACGGGCGAGAGCCTCGACGCCGCGTTCGCGGCGCTGGGCGACGGCCTCGCCGCGGCGATGTGCGACGACGTCCCCGACGAGGGGGGCGAGCGATTCGAGCTCTCCGAGGCGGCGGAGTCGCGCGAGGCCCTCCTGTTCGACTACCTCGACCGACTCATCTACGAACGCGACGTGCGGGGCGTCCTCCCGGTGGACAACGAGGCGCAGGTGCGCCGAGCCGACGACGCGGACGGCACGGACGGCGCGGATGGCGCGGACGACGCGTGGCGGGTCGCCGCCACCGCGCGCGGCGTCCCCCTCTCGGCGGTGGACGCCCGGGAGGTCAAGGCGGTGACCTACTCCGAGATGCGCCTCGAACGCGTCGACGGCGGGTGGGAGGCGTACGTCGTGTTCGACGTGTGACGGGAGCCGGGACGGACGCCCGGCCGACCGCCGGCGCGGGCGGGACGCGGACCGAGCGGAAGCGACCATATTAGGTGCGGGAGGGCGTTGCTCCGAACATGACCGAGACGCGCGAGTTTCAGGGCATCGAGTTGGAGAAAGTGCGCGAACACGTCTGGGAGATTCCGCGCGAGGGCGACATGCGCGTCCCCGCCCGCGTGCTGGCGAGCGAGGAACTGCTGGAGCAGATAGGCGACGACAAGACGCTCCAGCAGTTGCGGAACGCCACTCACCTCCCCGGCATCGCAAAACACGCCGTCTGCATGCCCGACGGCCACCAAGGGTACGGCTTCCCCGTCGGCGGCGTCGGCGCGACGGACGCCGAAGAGGGGTGTATCTCGCCCGGGAGCGTCGGCTACGACATCAACTGCGGCGTGCGCATGATGAAGACCAACCTGACCTACGACGAGGTGCGGGGTCGGGAGGAGGAACTGGTCGACGCCCTGTTCGCCAACGTTCCCTCCGGCCTCGGCGGCGGCGGGGTGGTCGAGGCGGGCGTGGACGCCGTCGACGCCATCCTCGAACGCGGCGTGGACTGGGCGGTGGAGGAGGGGTACGCCGTCCGGGACGACATGACCCACTGCGAGGACGAGGGGTTCCGGCCGGACGCCGACGCCGACGCCGTCTCCCAGAAGGCGAAAGACAGGGGGAAAAACCAGATAGGGAGTCTGGGGAGCGGCAACCACTTTCTCGAGGTCCAGCGAGTGACCGACGTCTACCGCGGCGACGTGGCCGACGCCTACGGCCTCGAACCCGACCAGATAGTCGTCCTGATACACTGCGGGTCGCGCGGACTCGGCCACCAGACCTGCACCGACTACCTCCGGCGCATCGAGAAGGAACACGGGGACCTCCTCGCCGAACTCCCGGACAAGGAACTCGCGGCCGCGCCCGCGGGGTCCGAACTCGCCGAGGAGTACTACGCCGCGATGTGCGCCGCCATCAACTTCGCGTGGGTGAACCGCCAACTCGTGATGCACCGCACCCGCCGCGTGTTCGAGAAGGTGTTCGGCCGCGACTGGGAGGCGATGGACATGCACCTGCTGTACGACGTGGCCCACAACATCGCCAAGAAGGAGGTTCACACCGTAGACGGCGAGGAGCGCGAACTGTACGTCCACCGGAAAGGGGCGACGCGCGCGTTCCCCGCGGGGCGGCCCGAGGTGCCGAAGGCGTACCGCGACGTGGGCCAACCGATAATCATCCCCGGGAGCATGGGCGCGGGAAGCTACGTACTCCGCGGGGGCGAGGCGTCGATGGGCCTCACGTTCGGCTCCACCGCCCACGGCGCGGGCCGCACCATGTCGCGCACGCAGGCCAAAAACGAGTTCTGGGGCGAGACGGTGCGGGACGAACTCGCGGACCAACAGCACATCTACGTCAAGGCCCAGTCGGGCGCGACGGTGGCCGAGGAGGCCCCCGGCGTCTACAAGGACGTCGACGAGGTGGTGCGCGTCTCCGACGAACTCGGCATCGGCGACAAGGTGGCGCGGACCTTCCCCGTCTGCAACATCAAGGGGTGAGGATGCGGTCCGACTCGAAACCCCTGTAGTACGTCGGCGTCGTCGGGTTCGTCGTCGGCGTCGTCGGCGTCGTCGCGTTCGGCTGGCGGTTCGACTCGGCGGGCGGGAGTCCGGTCGCCGTCGCGGCGGCCGTCCTCGCGGCGAGTCTCGCGCTCTACTCCACCGTCCGGGGCGGGTGACACGTCCCGCCGCGGTGCCTCGCACGGCATCGGCGTACCGGCAGTGAGCGACACCGGTCCTCTGTCCGGGCCGAGCGTGAAGCTGAACCGCTCGAGACGCGACGCGGACGTGCGTTCGTATCAAATCACGAACGATTATTCCCACACGGTCTCCGGTGCCGGCATGGCGGAGACGCTCACGGCCCTCTACCGGCGCAACGAAGTGTTCTGGGTGGGACTGTTCGCAGTCGTCCTCGGTGCGGTACTCCCCGAAACTCTCGCGCTCGGCGGACTCGACGTCTCCAGACTGTTCGTCGTCACCGGCGGCGGTCTCCTGATTACGAGTGTCTTCGTCGTCTACAGGCCCCTCACACCGACGTAACTCCCCGAGCGGTTGGCGGTAGCGAGGTGACACACCGACACGTAGACGCTCCGTCGGCGCGCCGACTCAGGGGTCTATCTCGACGTACTCGCTCTCGGGGCGGGGGTCCACCTCCTCGCCGTCCTCGAACCGGACGAACGAGAGGTAGAACCGCTCGCCGCATCCTTCCTCCCCTTCCTGCAGGGTTCCGTCCTCGCCACAGTGAAAGACCACGCCGTCGGCGTCCTCGAACGCCTCGTCGGGCGACGCGTACTCCCACCCCGCGAGGGGGTAGGGCGTCACCGTCTTGTCCGCGAGGTAGCCCTCGCGTTCGAGTTCGGCGTACGCGCCGCAGTGGGGGCAGTAGTAGGTGACCGGATAACTCATCGTGTCCGACGCGTAGGCGCGGGAGCGACTTAACGCCCGCGTCGGCCGCGCCGGCCGCGTTCCGTCCCGTCTGGTCCCATCCTGACCCGGCGTTCGACTCCGCGCCGCCGGCCGGCGCGGCGGCTTCAGTGGTCCGAGGGGCCGCCGTCGACGTACCGGAACGCCACGCCCGCGGCCTCCGCGGTTCGCTCGTCGCGCGGCGAGTCGCCCACGAACAGGGCCTCGCCGGGGTCGACGTCGATACGGCGGAGGGTCTCGAGGAGGGGTTCGGGGTCGGGCTTGCGCGTCGCCACCGAGTCGCGCCCCACCACGGCGTCGACGTGGTCGGACAGCGTGTGGGTGTCGAGGGCGATGCGGACGGCGTCCTCGCAGTTGAGCGAGCAGACGCCGACCGCCCCCGGGCAGTCGGCGACGCCGTCCGCGAGAGGGAGGCGAGTCGAGTCGTGCGCGCCGTCGCGTTCGTGGCCCGCTATCACGGACTCCACCGCGTCGCGCAGGTCGTGTTCGTCCGCGAGGTCCAGCATCGCCCAGAGGTCCGCGCCGGAGACGTCGACGCCGGCGTCGCGGAACACCGACGCGGACTCGCGGGCCACGAGGTCCCAGTCCACGGCGAGGTCCACCAGCGTTCCGTCGAGGTCGTAGACCACGGCGTCGAAGCCGTCGGTGTCGAGGTGCGCGGTCACACCGGGGAGTCGGTGGGCCGGAGAAATTACCCCTTCGGTCCGGTCGGACGCTCCCGACCGGCGCCGCGGTCCACGACCCTCGCCGCGGGAGCCACCACGCATATGCCGCGCCACGCGTTCGTATTGAACGTTCATGAACGACAGTCGCTCGGAGGAGATGGTGCTGAACGGGGCCGAAACCGACGTCGTACTCGAAGCGCTCGACCGGCACGAACCGGACGCGACGGACGCGAGCGACGAGGAGATGGAGCGGCTGAACTCGAAGTTCGACCGCGGCGTCGACGCGACGGAGAACGTCGGCGTCGAACTCACGAGGGGCGACGCCACCGTCGTCCTCTCGGCGCTCAACGAGTACGGGGTGCTCGCGGACGAACGCGAGTCGGAGCGGGCGGCGGCGCTCCGCGAGCGAATCGCCGAGGAGTTCGGCTTGGAGGACGACCGACCGGAGGGCGCGGAGACGATGGACGACGAGCGCTACTCCGGCGGGACGTAACGCTCGCCCGGGGTCGTCGGCGACGGCGGCCGCCGGTCAGTCGCCGCCCAGCACCTCCCGCGCGATTATCTTCTTCTGTATCTCGGTCGTCCCCTCGTAGATGGTGGTTATCTTGGCGTCGCGGTAGAACCGCTCGACGTCGAACTCGGTGGTGTAGCCGTAGCCGCCGTGTATCTGGACCGCCTCGTTGGTCACGTCCACGGCCATCTCGCCGGCGAAGTACTTGGCCATCGACGCGACGGTCCGGGGGTCTTCGCCCGCGTCGTCGAGGCGGGCCGCCTCGCGCGTCAGGAGGCGCGCGGCCTCTATCCCCGTCGCCATCTCCGCGAACTTGTGCCGAATCGCCTGCAAGTCGGAGATGGGTCCCCCGAACTGCTCTCGCTCGCCGGCGTACTCGCGGGCCGCCTCGAACGCGGCGCGGGCGAGGCCCACCGCCTGCGCCGCGATGCCGATGCGTCCGCCCGTCAGCACGGAGAGCGCCGCCGACAGGCCGTGGCCCTCCTCGGTGAGGCGGTTCTCCGCGGGGATTCGAACGCCGTCGAACAGGAGGGCGGTGGTGTCGCTGGCGCGCAGGCCGAGTTTGTCCTCCTTCTTCCCCACCTCGATGCCGGCGTCCTTGGGCACGAGGAACTGCGTGATTGAGCCGGGGTCGTCGGGGTCGACCTTGGCGAACACGACGGCCACGTCGCCGCGCGCGCCGTTGGTTATCCACTGCTTCGCGCCGTCTATCACGTATTCGTCGCCCTCGCGGCGCGCCGTCGTCTCCATCTCGGCGGGGTTCGACCCCGCGCCCGTCTCGGAGAGCGCGAACATCCCCACGGGCCGGCCCTCGGCCATCTCGGGGAGCCACCGCTCCTTCAGGTCGTCGCCGCCGAACGCCGCGACGCACTCGGTGGCGAGACAGTGGACCGACAGCGCCGTCGCCACCGCGAGTTGGCCGTGGGCCACCTCCTCGTTCACCACCGCGTAGGTCGTCCGGTCCGCGCCCACGCCGCCGTACTGCTCGGGCACCGTGAGGCCGGTCAGGTCGAGGTCCGCGAGGCCGTCCCACGCGTCCTCGGGGAACGCCTGTTCGGCGTCGGCCTCGCGCGCCCCCGGCCGGACCTCCTCGGCCGCGAACTCGCGGACCACGTCCCGAATCGCGCGCTGTTCGTCGGTGAGCGAGGAGTCCGTGCCTGCGAGTACCATGCTCCCGGGTTCGCCGCGCGGGGGAAAAAGCTGTCCGCCCGGCCGCGGGGTCGCTCCTGTGACGGCCCGGCGTCGGCCGCGCTTTCTCCGCCGCGTCGGTCCACGCCCGGTCCGGCCCCTCGCCGCCCCGTCACGGCCGACTCGGGGCGGCGCGACGGTCGTTAAGGGGCTGGTATTTCCGGGACCCCGACGTACCGAGAGAGGATGAGTCGAACTACACGCGTCGTCGCCGTCGCAGCGCTTCTCGTTCTCGCCGGCGTCGCGGTGCCGGCCGCCGGGCAGGAGACGGACGTGGTCACGATGACCGTCGCCGTGGAGGACCGGGCCGGCGACCCGGTCCGCAACGCGACGGTGACCGCCTCGTGGGACGGCGGGTCCGCCACCGTCCGGACGGCGGCCAACGGCAAGGCGTTCGTGGACGCGCCCGCCGACGCGCGGGTCGAACTCCGCGTCGACCACCCCCGGTACGTCCGGAACGAACCGTACGTCGTCGAGGACGCCGAGGCAGAGGAGGTGACCGTCGACGTGTCCCGGCGGGGCGAGATAGCGGTCCGCGTGACCGACGCCGCCGGACCGGTCGCGGACGCGGCGGTCGCCGTCCGGAAGGACGGCCGCGTCGTCGTCCGGGGGCAGACGAACGCCGACGGGCGCTTCCGGACCGGCGCGGTCGAACGCGGCGAGTACACCGTCGCGGCGGTCCGACGCGGCTACTACCGAAACGTCACGGCGGTGGACGTCGAGGGGAACGTCACCGCGCCCGTCGTCCTGCGACAGGGGTCGGTCACGCTGACGTTCGAGGTGGTGGACCGCCACTTCGACCCGCCGCGTCCGGTGGGCAACGCGACGCTCGAAGTCGGGTCGCTCGGACAGGTCAGGACGCTCACCGGCGGTGAAGCCAAGATGCAGGTGCCGGTGAACAGCCGACCGCCCGTCACGGCGTCGAAGCAGGGCTACCAGACGGTCTCCCGACCCGTCGACGTGAACGAGTCCGACCGTACGGTGCGCGTCGGGATGGGTCTGACGCCGAGTCTGAACCTCACGCCCGTGAACGAGCGCACGGTCGCCGGCGAGTCGGTCGTCGTGGACGTGACCGACGAGTACGGCGACCCGGTCGAGGGGGCGACGGTCGTCCTCGACGGCGAGTCGGTCGCCACCACCGACGCGAACGGGCGCGCGAGCGTCCGCATCGACGAGACGGGCCGACACCGACTGGCGGCGCGGACCTCGAACCTCACCTCCGACCCCGCGACGGTCAGAGCCGTGGCGGGCGACGAGACGACCGCCGGCGCGGCGACGGGGACGGGAACGAGGACGGCGACGACCGGAACTAACGGCGGAGGCGGGACCGACGGGACGACGACGTCGACGCCCGGGTTCACGACGCTGACCGGCGTCGTCGCCCTCCTCGCGGCGGCCGCGGTGCTCGCGACGCGGCGGCGCTGACCAGTCCAGGCCGGACTGGACCAGAACGGACTGGAACGGACCGGACCTACTCTTCGCCGCGGAGGAACGCCGCCACCTCGTCGGGATCGGCGCTCAGACCGCCGCCCTGCGCGAAGGCCGGACTCCCGCCGCCGCCGCCGCCGAACTCGGCGGTGACCCGGTCGACCGCGTCGCCGGCGTCGACGCCCCCGGAGTCGCCCGCGGCCACGACCACGAACGTGCTCCCCTCGCTACCGACAACGGCGACGGCGTCGGCGTCGGCGTCGCCGACCAGCGCCTTCGCCCGGTCGCCCACCTCGTTGGGGCCGAAGCCGTCGACGGTACCGACCCGCCACGTCGCGCCGTCGCGGTCCGCCTCGGGGAGTCCGGCGAGGCGGCCGTCCAGCACCTCCCCTTTCAGGTCGGACAGACGCTCTTCGAGTCGCTCCTTCTCGGCCCGCAGGTCGGCGGCGGCCGCCCCCGCGTCGGTCACGCCGACGCCGAGCTCGCGCGCGGCGTCGAGGGCGGCGCGGTGGACCGCCGCCCGGCGCTCGATGCCGGACTTCCCCACCGCGAACTCGACGCGGGTGAGGCCCTCGCCGGGGTTCGACCGGTCGAGAACCTCGACCGGCCCTATCTCGCGCGTGTTGGCCACGTGCGTGCCGCCGCAGGCCGCGGCGTCCCACCCGTCTATTTCGACGATGCGAACCGTCTCGGCGTCGGCCATCACGCCCTCCTCGGTCTTGGTGTTGAACGCCACGTCCTCGCGGGCCATCGCCTCGTCGACGGGCACCTCCTCCCACGACACGTCGCGGGACTCCCACACCGCCGCGTTGGTGAGGCGTTCGAGTTCGACCAGCACCTCGTCGTCGATGTCGGTCGAGGATTCGAAGTCGACGCGCACCTTCTCCTCGCCGATGCCGAACCCGCCGTAGCCGAGGTCGTCGAGCAGTCGGCGACCCGCGCCGTAGAGCGCGTGGCTCGCGGTGTGGGCCCGCATGCAGTAGGTGCGGAAGTCGTCGTCGACGACGCCGACGACGGCGTCGCCCGGCGCGAGGTCCGGGTCCGTCTCGAGCGTGTGGACCACCTCGCCGTCTCCGGACTGTACATCCACCACTCGCGCGCCGCCGAGAGTGCCGCGGTCCGCGGGTTGGCCGCCGCTCTCGGCGTAGAAGTGGGTCGAGTCGAGGACCACGTCGCGGCCGTCGACGCGCGTCACCTCGGCTTCGAACTCCCTGACGTAGGGTTCTGTAGGGGCCTGCGTCTGCATGGACGCTCGAACCCGCCGGACGCACAAAAAGTCAACCCGTCGGCCCGCCCGAATCGGTCGCGCGCCGTCCGCGGACGTCGCGTCGTCCCGCGTCGCGCGGCGACGCTTACTCGTCTGCGAGTTCGATACCGAGGCGGTCTTCGAGTTTGCCGACGACCGACCCGCCGACGCCCGCGCGCGTCGCCCGGCCCTGTTCGACCGCGAGGAGGTCGGACTCCTCGACGCCGAGTTCCGCGGACAGTTCTTCGAGCGTCAGGCCGGCCTCCTGCCGGGCGGTGGCCACCCGGTCGCCGTAGTCCGAGACGAGGTAGGGGAGGCGGTCCTTCTCGTAGTTGGTGCCCTCCTCCTCCCAGTGCTTGGAGTCGCCCTTGCTCTGGTCGTACATCTTCGCCGTCCGCTGGGCGGCGCGCTTCTTGCGGTTCGGCTCCGTGCCACCCTGGTCGCGATTGCTCTCGCTCCCGCGCTTCTTCCGCTCGCGATGGCGGTTCTCGCCGTGCGGGGCGCAGTCGTCGCAGACGAGGAGGTCGGCCCCGGCGACGTTGGCGCGCCGGAGACCGCCCGTCTCTTTCCCGCAGAGTTCGCACGCGTCGCCGTCGTCGCCGCCGCCACCCCCGCCCGTAGAGTACTTGGCCATGTCGACTCGCGTTAGTCGCCCGTCCCATGTAAACCCGCGGGAGCGTCGTGACCGCACACCGTGACAGTACGTCGTGGCCGCCTCCCCGTGTGCCGGTTCCGGCGGCGCGTCGCAGGGGGACGGGACGGTGCCGGCAGCAGTTGGAGCCGTCGCTGGCGGACGTAGCGTCGGTAGGAATTGTGCGTGGGTGATGTCCGTGTAGGGACGTCACCTGCATCGGGTTCGGGGGTGTGCCCCGTGCGATGCGTGGGACCGGATTTGAACCGGCGGACCTCTACAGGACAGCGCCCTCAACGCTGCGCCGTTGGCCTGGCTTGGCTACCCACGCTCGCGGTATCTTCTTCTGCATCTCTCCCTATCCGAGGGATAATTAAAAGCCCTTCCCTTTTCGTCGGCGCGTGACTGAGGTTCGCACCGTCACGCCGGCCGGATTCGACGCGAACGCGAGGCTCGGGGCGACGGGAGGCGAGAGCGGTGTGACGGCGTCCAGAAGAGGGTGATCAGTCGGCGTAGAGCGAGTAGGTGATGACGGCGAAGCCGACGAGCGTGAGCGTGCTCTGGAGGAGCACGCCGACCGCGAGGTCGAGTCCGGTGAACTGGTGGGTCACGCCCGCGAGGATGGCCCCCGCGGTGACGATGCCGAAGCCGACGGCGAGCGAGCGGAGCGCGACCGCGCCCGTCCGGCGGTAGGCTCGGTAGGAGAGGTAGGCGATGAGGCTACCGAGCACCAGCGTTACCGTCTTCGTGGCGACGATGGCCGATTCTACGTGTACCATGGTCTGTCAGGTCTCCTTGCGGACCTCGTCCCAGAGCGACGCGAGGCGTTCTTCGGGGGTTCTGGCGGGACGGTTGATAGACACGTCGAGGTCGTGGTCCTCGGCCAGCCGTATCTGCACCTCGTCGAAGTCTATCTCGTACCGGGTCGCGTGGTGGCCGTCGGGGCGGACCTCGGTCCCCTCGGCCAGGAGCGACGCGTCGGACAGCAGATCGAGCTTCCGGTAGGTGGTGGACATCGGGATATCGCACGTCTCGGATACCTGAGTCGCCGTCATCGGCTCGTCGAGCTTCCGAATGATAGTCCTGCAGTCGGTGTCGTCCAACGCCGTGAGAACCGACTGCAGGTCGGGCGTGTCCTCCGACGCGAGCGGGTCACGCACCATACATCGGACAGGAGGAATGTGGGTATTTAGTCGCCCCGCTTTCTGCGAGAACGCCGTCCGGCGGGGCGGCGAGGGCGGAACGGCGCGGCGACTCAGTCGTCCGCGGGCGCGGACTCCTCGCCGATGGCCGGGCGGCGTACGTCCCGGTCGGTGGGCTCGCCCTCGATGTCGTAGGGGTACTCGCCGGTGACACAGCCCAGACAGAGGTCGGTCTGCTCCGTGTCGAGCACCTCGGCCACCGCGTCGACCGAGAGGTACGCGAGGCTGTCGGCCTGAATCTCGTCGCGTATCTCCTCGACCGAACGGTCGGACGCGATGAGTTCCTCCCGGGTCGCCATGTCGATGCCCATGTAACACGGCGCGACGATGGGCGGCGCGCCGATGCGCATGTGGACCTCCTCCGCGCCGGCGTCCTTGAGCAGTTGGACGAGTTGGGTCGAGGTGGTGCCCCGGACGATGGAGTCGTCGATGAGCGTGACCGTCCGGCCCTCGATGGTGGACTTGATGGGGTTGAGTTTGAGGCGGACGGCCCGCTCGCGTTCGTCCTGCGTGGGCATGATGAACGTGCGGCCGACGTACCGGTTTTTCATCAGCCCCTCCGCGAACTCCACGTCCTCGGCGGCGTCGGCGTAGCCCGACGCGAACGCGCGGCCCGAGTCGGGCACGGGCATCACCACGTCGGAGTCGATGCCCGACTCCTCCCAGAGCTTCCGCCCGAGTGACCGGCGCACCTCGTAGACCAACTTGTCGTCGATGACCGAGTCCGGCCGCGCGAAGTAGACGTGCTCGAAGAAGCAGTGGGCGGTGTGCTCGGACTCCACCAACTGGTAGGTGTCGAACCCCTCGCCGCCCTTCTGCAGGACGACCAGTTCGCCCGGGCGCACGTCGCGCACGAGTTCGCCGTCGAGCGTGTCGATGGCGGCCGACTCGGAGGCGAGCACGTAGCCGTCGTCGAGTTTCCCGATGCAGAGCGGGCGGTTGCCCTCGGGGTCACGGACACCCAGCACCGTGTCGTCGTGCATGATGGTGAGCGAGTACGAACCGTGGACTCGCTCCATCGTGCGCTTGACCGCGCGCACGAGGTCCTCCTCCAGTAGGTTGCGTGCGAGGTCGTGGGCGATGACTTCGGTGTCGCCGGTGGAGGTGAACGCGTGACCCAGACCTTCGAGTTCGTCGCGTATCTCGTCGGCGTTCACGAGGTTGCCGTTGTGCGAGAGGCCGAGCGACCCTGACTTGAACGAGACGGCGAACGGCTGGGCGCAGGACTTGTCGACGCTCCCGGCGGTCGGGTAGCGCACGTGGCCGATGCCCGCCGACCCGTTGAGTTCGGCCACGTCGTCCTCGGTGAACGCGTCGCCGACCAGCCCCATCTCGACGTGGCTGTGCTGTTGGAACCCGTCGTGGGTCACGATGCCGGCGGACTCCTGCCCGCGGTGCTGGAGCGCGTACAGCGAGTAGTACAGCGGGCGCGCGGCGGCGCGGTCCGCGAGCGAAACGCCGACGACGCCGCACTTCTCGGTCGGCCCGTCGAGGGAAGGGGAGTCATCCCGCCCGTCTACCATGGGCGGTAGTCGGAGGTCCACGGATAAAAATTCCCCGTCATCGTGCCCCAATCGCCGCCACTTCGGAAAAGAACTGTACACATACGTGTACAGATGCCGCGACGGGGTCGCGCGTCTTCGCCGGGCGCGCGGCCCGGGTCGTCACACCGACGGGTCGCGGTCGTCGTCGGTCACCTCGTAGCCCAACCGTTCGAGGGCCGAACGGAGGGGTTGGTTCTGGTCCGCCGCCTCGGGGTCGACGCGCACCCGCGTGACGCCGGGCGTGCCGAGCAACTGCTCCTCTATCTCGTCGGCGTCCGATTCGCCGTCGATGCCGTCGACGCGGAGTTCGACCTCGGTCTGCGGCATACGTTCCGGAGTTGGAGCGCGGAGGGGAAATAGTTGATTGCAGAAGCGACTGCCGAGAAGTAAAACGAGAGAGAACGGGACGCGACGTCGTCGTTCGCGCTACTCGCCGGCCTTCGACTGCCAAGCGTAGTCGCGGCGCTTGGCCGACTTGCCGAATCCGCAGGAGGAGCACTGCTTCTTCTTGACGTGGTAGGACTTCTCGCCGCACCGTCGACACTTCACGTGCGTCGTCTTGTTCTTCTTGCCCTGACTCGGGGTACCTGCGCCCGTCATGCTTTGATGGTCACGACGTTGTCGCCGCGTATAATCGTTGTGTCTTCTATCGGGTCGGCGAATCCGGCCTCGTCGGTGTCTTCGGGGTCCACAGCGTCGTCTGCGGGTTCGAGGACGACGTTCATGTGCTGGTCGTACCCGGCCAGCGTCCCCCGGTACGCCGTCCCGTCCTTGAGGTGGACCGTCACCGAGTCGTCGAGCGAGGCTTCCAACACGTCGAGAGGGCGTCCACTCATGCCATAACACCTCTCTGTCGCGCTATTAAACGTACCGTCTGCAGGTCGCACGGCGCGCCGTCGTGTTCGTCCCGGACTCCGGCGACGAGGTGCCGCCCCCTTCACCGCGTCCGTCCCTCCCCTGCCGTGGGCACGTCCGCAGGCGCTCAGGGTCGCTCGCGGCCCGCCGACCGCCCGACGGTCCGGACGAGGAGCGAACACCTTATCGCACGCTGTTGCGTGACCGAAACTCGTGGGAATCCTCGATAAGTTCAGACTCGACGGGCGGACCGCAGTCGTCACCGGAGGCAACAGGGGCATCGGTCGTGCCATCGCGGGCGGACTCGCCGAGGCGGGCGCGGACGTCGTCGTCGCCAATCGGAACCGCGACTCGGGCGAGGCGGCCGCCGCCGAAATCGCGGACGCCACCGGCGTCGAGACGCTCGCGGTCGAGACCGACGTCGCCAGCGAAGAGTCGGTGACGGAGATGGTCGACAGCGTCGTCGATGCGTTCGGGACCGTCGACGTCCTCGTGAACAACGCGGGAATCGTCGTCCACGAGGCCGCGGAGACGATGACGGTCGACGAGTGGGACTCGGTGATCGACGTCAACCTCCGCGGGACGTTCCTGTGCTCGAAGCACGTCGGCCAGGAGATGATGGAGTCCGGCGGTGGGTCGATAATCAGCGTCTCCTCGATGTCTGCGTTCGTCGCGAACTACCCGCAGCGGCAGGTCTCGTACAACGCCTCGAAGGGAGGAATCGAGTCGTTCACCCGCCAACTGGCCTCCGAGTGGGCCGAACACGACATCCGGGTGAACACCGTCGCCCCGGGCTACATCCGTACGGACAACACCGACCAGGCCGACGCCGTCGACCCCGACATCGACGAGATATGGGAGTCCGAGATGCTGATGGACGACATCGCCGACCCGGAGGACGTCGCACCCACGGTGGTCTTCCTCGCCAGCGACGCCTCGCGGTACATGACGGGCGCGTGCGTCGTCGTCGACGGCGGATACACCGTTCGCTGAGCGCGGGACGAACCGGACCGGACGTGGACGCCGGCCCCCGTCGTCGTCGGGCCGACCACGCCCGCCGGACACGGTCTCAACCCGTGGTCTTTTAATACCCGGGCGTGTACGTCCGAATACCATACACCCGCGGGTAAGTGTCGGGGGCGACCCGGCACTGCGGGGACCAGCGACCGACGTGCTGTAAGACGCCGGGGCCGGTGGCCCCCGACAGCGGATTTGCGTGAGCACCCATCGCCACGACTGTGGCTTTCAATGCTCGGAACACCAAAACCATGGAAGTAGAAATCGCAACAATCGGCGGATACGAGGAGGTAGGCCGACAGATGACGGCCGTGCGCGCGGGCGACGACGTCGTCGTCTTCGACATGGGCCTCAACCTCTCTCAGGTCCTCATCCACGACAACGTGGAGACCGAACAGATGCACAGCCTCGACCTGATAGACATGGGCGCCATCCCCGACGACCGGGTGATGTCGGACCTCGAGGGCGACGTGCAGGCCATCGTGCCCACGCACGGCCACCTCGACCACATCGGCGCCATCTCGAAACTCGCCCACCGCTACGACGCGCCCATCGTGGCGACGCCGTTCACCATCGAACTCGTCAAACAGCAGGTGGAGGGCGAGTCGAAGTTCCAGGTCAACAACAACCTCGTCAAGATGGAGGCGGGCGAGACGATGAGCATCGGCGAGCGGTGCGAACTCGAGTTCGTCAACGTGACCCACTCCATCATCGACGCCATCAACCCGGTGCTCCACACGCCGGAGGGAGCCGTCGTCTACGGCCTCGACAAGCGGATGGACCACACGCCCGTCATCGGCGACCCCATCGACATGGAGCGGTTCCGCGAGATCGGCCGCGAGGGCGAGGGCGTCCTCTGTTACATCGAGGACTGCACCAACGAGGGCAGCAAGGGGCGCACCCCCAGCGAGGCCGTCGCGCGCCGCCACCTCAAGGACGTGCTGTACTCCGTGGAGGACTACGACGGCGGCATCGTCGCCACCACGTTCAGTTCCCACATCGCACGCGTGAGCAGTCTGGTCGAGTTCGCCAAGGACATCGGCCGCCAACCCGTCCTGCTGGGTCGGTCGATGGAGAAGTACTCCGGGACCGCAGAGCGCCTCGACTTCGTGGACTTCCCCGACGACCTCGGGATGTACGGTCACCGGAAGTCGGTCGACCGCACGTTCAAGCGCATCATGAAGGAGGGCAAGGAGAACTACCTCCCCATCGTGACGGGCCACCAGGGCGAACCCCGCGCGATGCTGACCCGGATGGGACGCGGAGAGACGCCGTACGAGATAGACGACGGCGACAAGGTCATCTTCTCGGCCCGGGTCATCCCGGAGCCGACGAACGAGGGCCAGCGCTACCAGTCCGAACGCCTGCTCCGGATGCAGGGCGCGCGCATCTACGACGACATCCACGTTTCGGGCCACCTCCGGCAGGAGGGCCACTACCAGATGCTGCAGGCGCTCCAACCCCAGCACGTCATCCCCGCCCACCAGAACCTCGAGGGCTTCGCGCCCTACGTGGACCTCGCCGAGAGTCAGGGCTACGCGCTGGGGCGTGACCTCCACGTCACGCGCAACGGCAACATGATACAACTGGTGGAGTGATGACACCGGACGTGAGCGAACAGCGAGTGCTGGAGGCGGTCAGCGAGCGGCGCGAACTGGTCAACGCCGCCCTCGACGACTACCTCCCGCTCTCGGACCCCGAGCGCCTCTACGAGGCCTCGCGGTACCTCCTCGAAGCGGGCGGGAAGCGCCTCCGGCCGACCGTGCTCATGCTGACGGGGGAGGCGCTGGCGGACGTCGACCCCCTCTCGCGGGACTACCGCTCGTTCCCCCGTCTCGACGGCGGCGAGGTGGACCTGATGGCCGCCGCGATGAGCATCGAAGTGATACAGTCGTTCACGCTCATCCACGACGACATCATGGACGACGACGCCCTGCGGCGGGGCGTGCCGGCCGTCCACGTCGAGTACGACACCGAGACGGCCATCCTCGCGGGCGACACGCTCTACGCAAAGGCGTTCGAGATGATGACCGACGCGGGCGCGGAACCCGACCGGACGCTCGACGCCACGCGCCGCCTCGCGACGACCTGCACCCGCATCTGCGAGGGACAGGCGCTCGACGTCGACTTCGAGCGCCGGACCGAGGTGCTCCCCGACGAGTACCTGGAGATGGTCGAGTCCAAGACCGCGGCGCTCTACGGCGCGGCGGCGGCCACCTCGCCCGTCCTGATGGGCGCGGACGCCGACACCGTGGACGCGCTCTACAACTACGGCATCTCCGCCGGGAGCGCGTTCCAGATTCAGGACGACGTGCTCGACCTGACGGTGCCCTCGGAGCGACTCGGCAAGCAGCGCGGGTCGGACCTCGTGGAGAACAAGGAGACGCTCATCACGCTCCACGCCCGCCAGCAGGGGGTCGACGTCGACTCGCTGGTGGCGGCGGACGACGTGGACGAGTTGACCGAGAGCGAGGTCGAGGACGCCGTGGAGGCCCTCGACGACGCCGGGTCCATCGACTACGCCAAGGAGAAGGCCGAGTCGCTGGTCGCGGCCAGCAAGGACGAACTCCGGGTCCTCCCCGACAACGAGGCCCGGTCCGTCCTCGCCGACCTCGCCGACTACCTCATCACCCGCGGCTACTGACCCCCACCCGCCGTCGTCTCCTCTCGTCTTCCGCCGGTCGCCGACCGGTCGGTCCGCGGTCGAGCGAGAAGAGAGAAGACATTTACCCGGCGCCGCGCCCTCTGCGAGCGTGACCGACCGCCTCTCGTCCCACGACGGCGGCGACCCCGACGCCGACGGCCGGCGGGCGCGGACGCCCCGCCTCCCCCGCGTCCTCGTCGCCCTCGTCGCCGTCGCCCTCCTCGCGCGCCTCGTCGGCCTCGGCGGCCGCGTGGCCCACTTCGACGAGGCCCGGGTGGCGTTCTGGACGCTCCGGTACGCCGAGACGGGCGAGTGGTCGTACTTCCCGTACCACCACGGACCGTTCCTGTTTCACGTCAACGCCGCCCTCTTCGATGCGTTCGGCCCCTCTGACTTCGTGATGCGCCTCCCCGTCGCCCTCGTCGGGGGTCTGCTCCCGGCGGCGGCGTGGCTCTACCGCGACCGCCTCGCCCCCGACGAGACGCTCTCTCTCGCCCTGATACTCGCCGCCAACCCCCTCACGCTCTACTACTCGCGGTTCTCGCGCAACGACCTCCTCCTCGTCGCGTTCGCGCTGACGGCGCTCGGGTTCGGCCTCCGGGCGCTCTCGACCGGTCGAGCGCGGTACGTCGCCGCCGCGGCCGTCGCCCTCGGCCTCGGGTTCACGACGAAGGAGAACGCCCTGCTCTACCTCGCGTGCTGGGCCGCGGCCGCGGGCGCGGTGTGGGCCGTCCGGCGGCGCGACCCCGGGACGGCCGCGGTGCCGCGTCGCCTCCGGCGGCGCGTCCCGCGCCTCGCCGCGGCGGCCGTCGCGTCGCTCCCCCTCGCTCTCGCCGTCGTCGTCGTCGCGTACGCGCCGCGGGGCGGCGACGGCCCGAAGTTCGCCGACCTGTGGTTGCTCGACCCGGGGGCGACGGCGGCGGCGGTGCGCGCGGCGACGCTCGTGCCCGCCGGTGAACTCGTCGCGGTGTGGGTCGCGGGGAACGCCACGCAACCGCTCGGGTACGTCGGCCACCTCGCACTGTTTCTCGGTCTCCTCGTCGTCGGCGCCCCCGCCGTCCTCAGCCTCGCGGCCGTCGGTCTCCGGGGCGACCGCGCTGGCCCGGGGGCGCCGCGCCCCCGGCCGCTCCTGCTGTTCGCGGCGGTCTGGGCCGCGCTCTCGGTCGTCGGCTACCCGTACGCCTCCGACCTCGTGGCGGGGTGGACGGTACTCCACGCCGTCGCGCCGCTCTCGATACCGGCGGCGGTCGGACTCGCGGCGCTGGTCCGTCGGGCGTGGGGGGACGGAAGCGGCGACGCGGCGGACGGGACCGGTAGCGACGCCGACGCGGACGGCCGGGCCACCGCGACCCCCGACGCCGACCCCGCGCGGGCGCGCCGGACGCTGGTGGCCCTCGGGGGCGCGGCGGCCGTCGTGGTCGTCCTCGGCGTGTTCGCCGCGCCCGCGGCGACGTTCAACCCCCTCGGCCAACCCGTCCAGCCCTCGAACGACCTCCGGACGACGGTGGACGCCGTGCGCGACGCCGCGGCGGAGAACGAGGGGGTCGACGTGGCGTACTACGGCGAGTTCTACCGCGACAACTGGGCCTACCGCCTCCCCCTCCCGTGGTACTTCGCGCGCGCCGACGCCGAGGTGACGACGGTCACGTCGCCCGCCGAACTCGGGGACGACCCCCCGCCGGTCGTGATAGCGCTCGACGGCGACGCGGCGGCCGTCGAACCCCGCCTCGACGGCTACGACTGCCGCGTCCACGAACTCGCGCCGTGGGCGGTCCACGCGGAAGACGACCGATTCGCGGAGACGCACGTCTACCTCCGGTCGCCGGTGGGTTCGCCGAACACCACCTGCGACGCGGCGGACGACCGCCTCTACGACCGGGTCGTCCGCGCGATACTCGGCGGTCGAACGTGAACGACGTCGGAGACGTCCGGCGGTCTGCGTAACGTATATCCCCGAGCGTGTCATACTGTCTCACGCCCCCTACCCGAGAGCCCACAATCCGGGCCTGTTTTTAGTCGTCGGGCGGAACGGACGACCAATGGAGACGGAGTTACGCGACCGAGTCGAACGGGAGGCCGAGAAGCACGCCCTGTTCAACGCGGTCAAGTACGAGAGCGAGGCGGACGTGGGAGCGGTGATGGGTCCCATGATGGGCGAGAACCCCGAGTTCCGCGAGCACGGCGACGAGATACCGGGTGTCGTCGGCGGCGTGGTGGCGGAGGTGAACGGTCTCTCGCCCGAGGAGCGCCGCGAGCGACTCGCGGAGATAGCGCCCGAACTCGTCGAGGAGTTGGAGGCGGAGGAGGAGGAGGACGACCGCGTCCTCCCGGACCTGCCCAACGTCGAGGAGTACGACGAGGTGCGGATGCGCCTCGCGCCCAACCCCAACGGGCCGTGGCACATCGGCCACGCACGGATGCCCGCGGTCATCGGGACGTACAAGGAACTCTACGACGGGTGGTTCGTCTGTCGGTTCGACGACACCGACCCCGAGACGAAGCGCCCGGACCTCGACGCCTACGGGCAGATTCTCGACGCCATCGACTACCTCGGCTTCGAACCGGACGAGGTGATGAAGGCGAGCGACCGCCTCGATATCTACTACGACCACGCGCGGGAACTCATCGAGAAGGGCGGCGCGTACACGTGTTCCTGCGGCGGCGAGGAGTTCTCGGAACTGAAGAACGCGGGCGAGGCCTGCCCCCACCGCGACAAGGACGCCGAGACCACCCGCGAGGAGTTCGAGGCGATGGTGGACGGCGAGTACGACGCGGGCGAGATGGTGCTCCGGGTCCGGACCGACATCACCCACAAGAACCCGGCGCTGCGCGACTGGGTGGCGTTCCGGATGATAGACACGCCCCACCCCCGCGAGGAGGCGAGCGAGTACCGGTGCTGGCCCATGCTCGACTTCCAGTCGGGGATAGACGACCACCTCACGGGCGTCACGCACATCATCCGCGGCATCGACCTGCAGGACTCCGCGAAGCGACAGGGGTTCGTCTACGACTACTTCGACTGGGAGTACCCCGAGGTGCTCCACTGGGGCCACGTGCAGGTCGACGCCTACGACGTGAAGATATCCACCTCGACCATCAAGCGCCTGATAGACGAGGGCGAACTCGACGGCTGGGACGACCCGCGCGCGCCCACCCTCGCCAGCCTCGAGCGCCGAGGCATCCGCGGCGAGGCCATCGTCGAGGCCATGGTGGGTCTCGGCACCTCCACCTCGAACGTGGACCTCGCCATGTCGACCATCTACGCCGAGAACCGCGACCTGATAGACGACGAGTCCGACCGCCGCTTCCTCGTGCGCGACGGCGTGACGAAGCAGGTGGCCGGGCCCGTGCCCGACGAGGGGTCGCCGCCGCTCCACCCCGACCACGAGGACCGCGGCCGGCGACACATCCCCGTCGGCGACGCCGTCCTCGTCGAACCCGAGGACGTGCCGCCCAACGGCGAGCGAGTGTGGCTGAAGGGTCTCGGCTGCGTGCGCCACACCCGCGACGCGTTCGAGTTCACGGGCGACGACATCGACGCCGTGCGCGAGGAGGGCGTCGACGTGATTCACTGGGTGCCCGCCGACGAGAGCGTCCCCGTCCGGATGCGCACGCCCGACGGCGACGTGACCGGCCGGGCCGAACCCGGCCTCGACGAGTACGACCCCGACGACGTGGTGCAGTTCGAGCGGGTCGGGTTCGCGCGCGTCGACGGGCGCGAGGGCGACGAGACGGTGGTCTACTGGGCCCACCCCTGAGACCGGCGCGGCGCTGACCGCTCACTCTCTCCCCTCTTCTCCCTCACCTTCCCCCTCCGCGATAGAGACGAACCTGAAGTCGGGCGACCGCGAGTCGGCGTCGAACCGGGCGAGCGAGAACGCCTCCCGCGGGAGGTCCGCGTCGTCCCCGTCCGCCCCGCGCGCCTCGCCCGGCGCACTCGCTTCGCCCGGCGCGCCCACCTCCTCGGCGACCAGTTCTCGAACCAGCGACGCGGTCACGGGCGCGGTCATCACCCCCTTTCCGTGGAACCCCGCGGCGACGACGAGGCCGTCGGGCGCGTCGGCGGGCGCGTCTACCACGGGCCGGGCGTCGGGCGTGCCGCAGTCGACGCCCGCCCACCCCTCCGCGACGCGCGCGCCGTCGAACCCCTCGAAGAAGTCCGCAAGCGCCGTCAGCGCCCGGTCGCGGAAGGCGGGGTCGGCCCCGCGGGACGCGCCCGCGGGGTCGTCCGTGGCGGCCGCACCGCCGCCGACGAGGACGCGGCCGTCCGCCCGCGGCCGGAAGTACACCTCGCGGGCGGGAATCCACCCGACGGGGAACCCGTCGCCGGCGGGCGTCGGGGGGTCGAGGACGACGCACTGCGTGCGGTAGGGGCGGACCGGGAGCGTCACCGCGTCCCGGAGGAGCGGTTCGGTGCGCCACCCAGCGGCCACGACCACGGCGTCGGCTCGGAGCGTCTCGGGCGGGCCGCCGGCGTCGACGCGGACGCCCCGCACGGCGCCGCCGTCGACGGCGAGACCGGTCACCTCGGTTCCGGTGCGGAACGTCGCGCCGCGGGCCTCGGCGTCGGCCGCGAGCGACGCCGCGAGGGCGCGCGGGTCGAGGACGCCAACCCCGCCGTGGCGGACGCCGCCGTCGAGGGGGTCCGTCCGGGAGCGGGGGAACCGCTCCCGGACGGCGGCCGGGTCGAGGAACGCCACGTCGACGCCCTCGCCGCGGAGGCGGTCGACCCGCAGTCGGGCGGTCTCGCCGCCCCCCTCGGCTATCAGTCCGAGGCCGGCCACCTCCTCGTACGCGAACCCGCGGGTGCCGTCGTAGGCGCGGAAGAACTCGGCGGCGTGCCGCGGCACCGCCGGGGCGTCGGCGTAGGCGGGCGCGAGCGTCACGAGTCCCGCGGCGCGCGCGGTGGTCCCCGCGGCCACCCCGGCCCGGTCGACGACCGTCACGTCGAAGTCGGGCGCGAGGGCGCGCGCCGCGGCGCACCCCGACACGCCCGCGCCGACGACGCAGACCGAAGCCGTCATCGGGCGAACTGCGCCGACGACGGGTATAAGCCCTGTGACGTTCTCGGCCCGACGGCCGGCCGACGCGAGCGGCCCGCCCGCTCCGCGCGGGACGGTTTTCAACCGCGGGCGAGAACCGCCGCCCACGCCCATGGACGCCCACGACCTGACCCACCCCGTCGAGACGGGGATGCAGACGTACCCCGGCGACCCGGCGGTCGAGGTGACCCCCGCGGCCGAGATGGACGAGGACGGCTACCGCGTCTCCGCCCTCCGCCTCGGGACGCACTCCGGCACCCACGTCGACGCGCCGAGCCACACCGAACCCGACGGCGCGACCCTCGGACAGTTCCCCGCCGACGCGTTCCGGTTCGACGCCCGTCTGGTCGACCTCACGGACCTCGGCCCGCGCGAGGCCATCGGCGTCGACCGGGTGGCGGAGGCGGCCGACGCGACAGACACCGCGACGGACGCCCTCGTCCTGCGAACGGGGTGGGACCGCCACTGGGGGACCGGGGAGTACCTCGACCACCCGTACCTCACCGCGGAGGCGGCGGCGCGGTGCGCCGAGAACGGCCTCCACGTCGCCACCGACGCCCTCAACGTCGACCCGACCCCTCGGCCCGGCGGCGACGCGCCGGCCGAGGAACCCGACGGCGTGCCGGCCCACCGCGCGATTCTGGGGGCCGGCCTACTGATAGTCGAGAACCTGCGGGGACTCGACCGCCTGCCGGAACGGTTCACGCTCGCGGCGCACCCGCTGGCGGTGGACGCCGACGGCGCGCCGGTCCGGGCGGTCGGACTCGTGGAGTAGTCGGCCGCGAGACGCGCCCGCGGCGCGGCCTCAGAGGAACACGGCGAGGACGAACACGACGAGCATCGTGGCGGTGAACAGTATCTGCACGACCGAGGACGCCAGCACGCCCACGGTGGCGTAGAGCGCGGTCCGACCGCTGGTCTCGGCGTCCCTGTTGCGCGCGAACTCCACCGCGAAGACGGTGACCGCCACGCCGACCACCAGCCCCACAGGGCCGGTGAACAACGCGAGGAGGAAGCCGACGACGGCGGCGAGCCCCGTCGAGAGGTACGATCCACCGCCCGCGCGCGCCGCCACCGCGCCGCCGCCGTAGTCGGCGGCCACCGCGAGGAGGCCGAGGAGCGTGAGCGAGACGAGGACGAGAGGTCCCGGCGCGGCGAACCCGGACGCCCACCAGTAGAGGTAGACGCCGGCGAGCGACAGCAGACCACCGGGAAGGAGGGGGAGGACGCTCCCGACGACGCCGAGGACGAGAAGGGCGAGCGCCGCCCACCCGTAGAGTGCGACCATGTGCGACGTTGGACGTCGAGGCGGAAAGAGGTGTAGGCCGAGGGTCGTCGCGTCGGCCCGCCGTACGACGGTGCCGGGACGCGTATCGGACGCGCTGGCGTCAGGCGCCCGCGCCATCGCCGTCCGGGTCGCCACCCGACTCTCCGCCCCCGTCGTCCGCCCCCGACCGCTCGGGGAGCGTCGCGTAGAGGCCGACGGCGACGACGGTGAGGCCGGCCAGCGCGAGGAAGGCGGCGTCGAACCCGCCGCCGGAGAACAGACCGACGAACAGCGACCCCGTGGCCGCCACGAGGAAGAAGCAGGTCCTGAGGAGGCCCCACGCGGTTCCCTCGTCGTCGTCGGGCAGGACGCCCACGATGTAGGCGTTGGTGAGGGGGGCGACGGCGAGGCGCACGCCGAGGAGGCAGACGACGAGGCCGAGCGTCCACACGCCCTCGACGAACGGGAGTGCGGCCACGGTCACCGCGCCGAGGGCCGCGACGGCCACGAGCACCGGCCGCTCGCCGAAGCGGTCGGCGGCCCCGCCCGCCGCCACCTGAAAGCCCGCGCCGCTCACGAACAGAAGCGCGAACAGTGTGGCGGCGGTGCCCTGACTCAGCCCCTTCGCCTGGATGAGGTAGGTCGGGAGGAAGGTGGTGAGCCCCTGCAGCGTGAACAGCATGACCGTGACGGCTCCGACGGCCCGGAGCACGGTGAAGTCGACGACGTCGTCGCTCGCGGCGCGGACGGCCTCAACCGGGGTGTAAGAGGCGGACTCGCCCGTCGACTGGGGCACCGCTCGCCAGACGCCGACCGCGGCCAGTGCGAACAGGGGGAGCGCGAGCGCCACGGTACGCTTCACGCCGAACCTGCCGACGACGGCGGCCGCCGCCGCGGGCAGGAGGGCCGCGCCGAGGCTGCCGGCCGCGAGGACGACGCCGATGGCGGCGTCGTCGCTGTCGGGGAAGAGGTTCGAGACGGCGGTTCCACGGGGCGGGCCGTAGAGGCCGGTTCCGAGTCCGAACGCCGCGCACGCGGCGAGAAAGACGGACACCGCCGGGGCCACGCTGAGGAGGCCGAGGCTCAGGGCGGCCAGTACCAGACTCGCGGTCAACAGGAGACGCTCGCCCGTCCAGTCGTCGAGGAGGCCGGCCGGAAACTGGGTCAGGGCGTAGCACGCCCACACGAGCGTGACCGCGAAGCCCGCCGTCGCGTTACCCATCCCGAACGCCTGCTTCAACTGGGGCAGGAGCGTCGGAAACGCGTACCGGAGGCCGAGGATGAGAAACCACCCCGTCGCGATGGCTCCCAGCGCCCGCCCCCGCTCCTCCCCGGCGAGGAGTCCCGCCCGCTCCCGTGCGACCGCCAGTAAATTCGCCCCCATGTAGTGTAGAATCAATAACTATCGGACGCGAATTAAACTGACGGGCGACGCGGGGGCCGGTCGTCGGACGACGGGAGAACCGTCGAGTCAGTTGGTCGGTCGGTGCGGCGGTGGCCCGCGTCGTCACTTCTCGTGCGTGCGGTCGTCGGGGGCGTCGCCCCGTCGGTCCGGTCCCTCGGCGTCGTCCCGCCGGTCGGGGCCGGCGTCGGGGGCGTCGAAGTCGGCGGCGTCTGCGTCACCGGACCGGTCGCCGTCCGTCCCGTTGGCGGGCGCTCCGGAGTCCCCGCCGGCGCCGTCGCGGCCGACCCGGTCCGCCACCACCTCGTCGGCGTACACCCGGTCGGCGACCACTTTGGTCGCCACGAGGGTGTCGGACGCCCCCTCCTCGGGCACGGGTTCAGGTTCGGTCTCCTCGGGCACGGGTTCCGCCTCGGTCTCCTCCTCGGGCGACTCCCAGACCCACCCCGCGTCGACGCTGCTGTTGGCCAGTATCACCCGGTCGCCGTTCTCGCGTTCGATGCGGGTCTTCCGGAGACCGATGTCGCGCACGACGCCCGTCTCGCCCGCCGCGGTCACCACGTCGCCGGCGTTGTAGTCGGGGTCGCGCAGGAGGTAGACCCCGGACACCGTGTCGGCGATCATGTTCGAGAGGGCGTAGGAGACCCCCAGCGCGATGAACCCGGTGGCGGTGCCGAGACTGGCGGCCACGTCGCCCATTCCGACTATCTTGAGGAGGGTCAGCGCCACGCCGAACCAGAGGAACACGCCGACCACGGTCACGAACAGTTCGACCACGAGTTCCTGTTCGGCGGGGTAGACCCTGCCGAGGGCCGCCCGCAGGGCGCTCAGCGCCAGTCTGATGCCGACGTACGCCAGTGAGATGAACAGGAGCCCCGACACCACCTCGGGAACGACGCCGACGACGCCGCGGATGAACTCGGTGACGGCGGACTCGACCACGTCGCCGAACTGGAGCGCAACCCTCATGCGTTGTCGGCCTGAAGCGTCGCCGTGTGAAAACCCTGTCCGCCGTCGGCGCGCGTACCACAATTTAAATAGGCGGCCAGTGTGCACCTAGTTACCATGCCAATAGACGCGAACTTCGAGCAGAACCGAGAGAAGGAGGGGGAGGAGAACGGCGTCGCCGTCTGGGGGCCGACGGACCCGCCGGAGAAACTCGGCATCCACGGCACCCACGTCGCCGTCGACTACGACATCTGTATCGCGGACGGCGCCTGCCTCGAAGACTGCCCCGTGGACGTGTTCACGTGGGTGGACTCGCCCGGCCACCCCGAGAGCGAGATAAAGGCCGAACCGACCCACGAGGACCAGTGCATCGACTGCATGCTCTGTGTCGACGTCTGCCCCGTCGACGCCATCGACGTGGACCCCGGACGCGCCGGCCGCATCTGACCACGCCCGCCACGCCCGCCCGTCCTCTACGTTTCGTCGTCCGTCGATTCGTCTCTCGACGCACCCCGTACAGTCCAATTAATAGTGATGGACAAAACCTAATAGTTAATCACGTGAGTTGGGAGTAGGATGGTATCATTGCACACAGTCGTCCTGACGAAGGGCGTCCCCGACTTCCGCGAGGGACAGGTGTCGTTCGACGAGGAGGGACACCTCGAACGCGGGAAGACGCCGACGGTGATGAACCCCAACGACGAACACGCCCTCGAAGCCGCGTTGCAGGCGCGCGTGCGCCACGGCGGCCGGATGAGCGTGATGAGCATGGGGCCGCCGGGCTACAGGGACGTGCTCCGCGAGGCGATGGAGACGGTGTACGCAGACGACCTGTGCCTCCTGTCCGACCGTGAGATGGCGGCGGCGGACACGTGGGCCACGGCCATCACGCTCTCGACCGGCATCGAGAAACTCGCCGAGGGGGACCGCCCGGACCTCGTGTTCGCGGGGTTCAAGACCGCCGACGGGGAGACGGGCCACACCGGGCCGCAGACGTGCTGGGCGCTCGACATGCCCGTGGTCACGCACGTCATCGCCCTCGACGTGGACCCCGAGGAGCGCACGGTCCGCGCCAAGCGACTCGTCGAGGGCGACATCGAGGAGATAGAGACGGTGGAGGCCCCGATGCCCGCGTTCGTCGTGACCGACCCCGACTTCGAGCCCTCGTACCACACGGCGGGCCACCGCCTCGAACTCAAAGACCGGCGCGAGGAGACCGAAAAGCGTGCCGCGGAGTTCGAAGAGCACCTCACCGAGTGGGACCACGAGGCCCTCAACCTCGACCCGGACTACATCGGTCTCGACGGGTCGCCCACCATCGTCTCGTCCGTCGACCCCATCCCGAAGCCCCCATCGGAGCGGGAGGCCACGATGGTCACGCCCGACGACGAGGGCGGGATGAGCGAGGTGTTCGAGGAGATGCGCGAGTTCACCGCCGCGGGCGCGGGCGGGGACGGCGGTGCGAGCGCCGGCGCGGGGGGTGACTGACCGTGCCCGAGATAGACCCCGGCGAGTACGATATCTCCGAACTCGGGCCGAAGGTGAAAGACGTCGACGACGTGGAGGAGTTGGAGGCCATCTACGCCGCCGAGGAGGAGGGACGGGACCGCCAACCGGTCAAGACGCTGGTTCAGAGCCGCATCGACAAACTCACCGAGGACTACGAGGACGAGGACGTGGGCGAGGCGGACCTCTCCGAACTCTCGACGGCGGAGGTGGGCAACAAACTCCAGAACGTCGAGGCGGTCGGGGTCCTCCGGGACTTGCTCGAACGCGAGGAGGCGGGCGAGGACCGCGACAGCGTGAAGCGCCTGATTCAGAACCGCATCGAGTCGGTCGAGGGCGGCGACGAGGAGGAGGTCGGCGAGGCGGAGTCGCCCGAGGAGAAGTACCCCGAACTCGACCACCCGACCGCGGACAAGCGCCACGTACGGGCGCTCTCCGACGGCACTTACGGCGACATGTGGGTCTACTGCGAGACGCAGGCCGGCGACCTCGTGGACGTGTCCTGCGAGATGCTGGGCAAGGCCCGCGAGTTGATGGACGGCTACAACGACGAGTACGGGGAAGAGGAGAAGGTGGTCGCGGTGCTGGTGGGCGACGACGTGGAGCGACACGCGGAGGAGTGCGTCGCGTGCGGCGCGGACGTGGTCGTCGTCCACGAGGACGAACGCCTGGGGCGCTTCCGGAGCAAGCCCTACACCGAGATATTCGCGGACATGGCGCGGTGGGGCGGCGACCCCGGCGAGGGGAACCCCGACGACGCCGACTGGCGCGACTACGACGAACCCCGGTACGTCCTGTTTCCCGCCACCAACAACGGGCGCGACCTGTCGGCGACGGTGCAGGCCGAACTCGACTCCGGCCTCGCCTCCGACTGCTCGGGGCTCTACATCGAGAACGAGGTCATCTCCAACCCCGTCAAGACGGGCGCACCGGGGAGCAACAAGGAGTTCGAGCGCGTACTCCACATGAAGCGCCCGGACTTCTCCGGGTTCGAGTACTCCACCATCCTCTGTCTCGACAACCCCCACCGTGAGTTCCACCCGCAGGGGGCTTCGGTCATCCCGGGGAGTTTCGAGGTGCCCGACCCCGACCCGGACCGCGAGGGCGAGGTGGTGGAACACGAGTTCGGACTCGACGACGACTGGTTCCGCGTCGACGTGACCGAGTTCGACCGCCTCGACGAGGGTGTGGACCTCTCGGGCCACGACGTCATCGTCGCCGTGGGCCGGGGCATCGGCGACGACCCGACCCGCGGCATGGAACTCGCCGTCGAGATGGCGGACGCGTTCGAGGACGCCGACGTGGGCGTGACCCGCGGCATCGTCACGGGGTCGTACAACTTCGACGGCCACGTCAAACAGTACACGGAGGAGGAGCGACAGATAGGCGAGACGGGGCAGGTGGTCGCGCCGAAACTCTACGTCGCCGCGGGCATCTCCGGGGCGGTCCAGCACAAGGTGGGGATGGACGAGTCCGACACCGTGGTGGCCATCAACACCGACCCCGACGCGCGCATCCGCGACTTCTCGGACTACTTCGTCGAGGGCGACCTGTTCGAGGTGATGCCCCGACTGACGGAGGCACTGAAGCGGGGCGAACTCGACCTGCAGGCAGCGGCCGACGGCGGGGCGACCGACGCGCGGACAGACGGCGGCGCGGCGGACCGAGGAGGTGATTCCGAGTGAGCGACACGCAGACGACCCACGACGACTTCGAGGAGTACGAACACTACGAGGCGGTAGTGGTCGGCGCGGGGCCGGGCGGGGCCGCCGCGGCGGCCACGATGGCCAACTACGGCGTGGAGACGCTGGTGTTAGAGCGCGGCGTGGAGGCCGGGTCGAAGAACGTCTCCGGCGGCCTCATCTACGCCGAGGAGTCCGCGCCGTACACCATCGACGACCTGTTCCCGGGCTTCCGCGAGGAGGCGGCCGAGCGCCCCATCACGGAGTACTACCTCCACAACGTGGCCGGGCGGTCGGTGGAGACGATGGACATCACCGACCTCCACGAACACGACACCCAGTGGTCGGACTCGGTGCTCCGCCGGCGGATGGACTCGTGGCTCGCCGACCGGGTCCACGAACGGGCGCGCGAGACGGGCGGGGGCGTGCTCACCGGCGTGCGGGCCAACGGCCTCCTCCGGAGGAACGGGCGCGTCGTCGGCGTCACCACCGACGAACTCGACCCCATCACCGCGGACGTGATAATCGCGGCCGACGGGGTGAACAGCGAACTCGCGCGCGACGCGGGGCTGATGGACTGGGAGGAGCCGGAGGAGTGGTTCCAAGGCGTGAAGGCGGTGGTCGACGTGCCGCCCGACGCCATCGCGGAGCGTTTCGGCGTCGACGACGACGAGGGCGCGGCCCACCTGTTCTCGGGCGACCTGTTCGAGGACGTGCGCGGCGGCGGCTTCCTCTACACCAACGAGGACTCGCTCTCCATCGGCACCGTGTTCCACCTCGACTCCATCGTGGCCGAGGAGGCGGAACCTCACGAACTGCTGGACGCCCTCCTGACCCACCCGCTGCTCGCCGAGTGGCTCGGCGACGAGTACGAGGAGCGGGAGTACTCCGCCAAACTCGTGCCCGACTCGAAGAAGGTGGCGCTCCGGTCGCCCCACCGCGACCGACTGCTGGTGGTGGGCGACGCCGCCGGCCAGATGCAGGCGCAGGGCCCCATCATCAAGGGGATGAACCACGCCGTCACCGCGGGTGCGCTGGCGGCCGAGGCGTACGCGCAGGCCAAGTCCCGCGGCGACGCGGAGGCGGCGGGCCAGCTCTACGAGCGGAAGCTGAAAGACGAGGGCGTGATGGGTAAACTCCGGCCGAAGGGGTACGACGCGCTCCGGACCGTCGCGGAGAACGACCGGGTGACCGACGCGCTGGACGCCGTGCTGACGTCGCCCGTGGGACGCGCGGGGGTGCGAGCGCTCGGGGGCCGACTCGAACGCCTCTACAGCCTCCCCCTGCTCTCGACGCTCGTGCCCGACACGCGGACGCCGTACGTCACCCTCCCCACGGTCATCGCGGAGGAACTCGGCGCGCCCGTGACCGAGGAGAACACGGTCGACCCCCCGAGTCTGGAGGAGCGCATCGGCGAACTCACCTACGACACCGACATCGGCAACCCGCACATCGAACTCCGGGACAACTCCGTCGAGGCGTCGGGCGCGGCGGTGTACTCCTGTCCCGTCTCCGCCCGCGGGTTCGGCGCCGGCTGTTACCGCGAGGAGACGGTGGCGACGAACGGGAGCGAAGAGCGGGTGGTGAGCCTCGACACCCAGCCCTGCATCGAGTGCGGCACCTGCGCGGTGGTGGCCGACACCGAGTGGGACCACCCCCGCGGCGGGAAGGGCGTCGAGTTCGAGGAGGGGTGAGATGCCGGCCCCCGACGCCCGCGCCGACGCCGACGCAGACCCGAACGACGGCGACGACTCCACCCCCGACCGCTCGCACTCGTCGTACTGGCCGCGCGTCCGCGAACTCGCGGCCGAGGCCGACGCGGAGCGCCGGGCGTTCGAACCGCCCGCGACCCCGCCCGACGAGGAACGGGCGCTGTCGTACCTCACGGAGGGCGCGGGACGGGTCGTCGCGGTGTACGTCGAGGCCCGGACCGAGGAGCGTGGCGTGGCGTTCTCGGAGACGGAACACGCCCTGCTCCACCGCTCGCTCAACGACTGGCTGGACCTCTACGCCCGGTGTCACGGGGTCGAACTCGACGCCGACTTCACGGTTCGGGAGGCGGCGGAACTCCTGATAGAGACACACAGCATCCGCGACACGGCCCGACTCCTGACGCGCGTCCCGCCGCGGTAGCCCCCGGCGGGCCGGCCGACCGTCCCCGGTTCTCCCCGCCGTCGGGGACCTACACGAACAACAGTTAAGTTACGGGGAGTGGTATCGCATCACATGGATATAACGGAGTCGCTCCAGTTCGACCACCAGGACCGGAAGGACATCTACGACTACATCGAGAGCAACGGCACGGTGCGCGAGTCCGAGGTCCGCCGGGCGCTG
The DNA here is from genome assembly GCA_046097085.1 of Haloferacaceae archaeon 50. Classification (GTDB taxonomy): domain Archaea; phylum Halobacteriota; class Halobacteria; order Halobacteriales; family Haloferacaceae. The sequence continues at coordinate 2,512,287 of CP175567.1, forward strand.
AATCTGGACCCCGGAGCGCTCGGAGCGCACGTGACGGTCCTCCGGCGCGACGGCTACGTACGGAAGGTGGGCAACAAACTGCAGGTGGCCTACCAGGAGGAGGAGGCGCGCGAACACGACTGCGACGGCCTCTCGGTCACCATCCGGGCCACACAGGAGGTGGACCTCGACGACCTGACGGAGGCCATCCGCGAGGTGGCGGAGGAGGGAACCTACATCGAGGCGGAGACGGTGGCGGACGTCATCGACCACGAGGAGGTGCTGTTCCGACACAACGACGTGGAGTCCCGCCTGTTCTTCGTGGCGACGGTGGACGACGAGGTGGCCGGGTGGGTCCACCTCGAACTACCCGAGGCGGAAAAACTCCGCCACACGGCCGTCCTGACGGTCGGCGTGCGCGAGGAGTACCGGGGCCACGGCATCGGGGCCGCCCTCCTCGACCGCGGGGTGGAGTGGGCCCGCGACAAGGGGTTCGAGAAGCTCTACAACTCCGTGCCCTCGACCAACGAGACGGCCGTCGCCTTCCTCGAATCCCACGGCTGGGAGACGGAGGCGGTCCGCGAGGACCACTACAAGATAGGCGACGACTACGTGGACGAAGTGATGATGGCGACCGAACTCTGAGCGGCGTCGCGGCCCCGGCCGCGACCCCCGCGATGGTCCCCTAGGGCCAGTCCCCGTCGGCGTCGGCGTCGTCGACGGGTTCGGCCACCACGCCGTCCTGCTGGGCTATCGACCGCGCGTGAGGCGCACAGACGTCCCTGTCTTCCTCCCACGGAACGTACACCCTGACCGCCGCCTCCCGGTCGCACCCCGGTTCCGCGCACTCGGCCATGCCGCGCGTTCGGCCGGGGAGTCGCATAAGTGCGTCGCCGCGTCCGACGGTGGTCGGCGGCGTCTCCGACTTTTTGAGCAGCGCCGAGGCAGTTGAACAAATTTGAACGTTACCGGGTTTGTTTCGTACGCACATTGACTACATGCCCCTAAAGCAAAACGATAAATAGAAAGCGCCGAACGGTGGTAGTGAATGTCGAGAGAAAACGTATCACGGGCAGACGACGGGACGACGAACCGCCGCCGGTTCCTGAAGGCGGCCGGGTTAGCGGGGTCGGTGGGAATCGCCGGCCTCGCCGGCTGTTCCGGCGGGACGGGCTCCGGCGGCTCCGGCGGCGGCGACGGCGGCACCACCGCCTCCGGCACCAACCCCGGCGACGCCGGCGGGTCGAGCGGCGGGAACGACCGGTTCAAACTCGGCGTCGTCACCTCGCTGTCGGGCGACCTTCGCTTCGGCGGAAACGTGACTCGGCGGGGCTACGAACTGTGGAAGCGGACCGTGAACAAGAACGGCGGCATCGAGATAGACGGGAGCAAGTACGAGGTCCAACTGGTGTACGCCGACGCCAAGTCCGACCCGAGCACGGGGGCCGACGCCGCCTCGAAGATGATATCGAGCGAGAAGGTCGACGCCGTCCTCGGGCCGTACTCGAGCGGCGTCACGCTGGCCGTCGCGCCCATCATGGACAAGAACCGCATGCCCCACATCACGGGGAGCGCGGAGTCGCCCCAGATATGGAAGAAACAGCCCAAGTACTCGTTCGGCACCATCCCCACGGTGTCCATCATCGCGGAGGAGACGGCCGCGCCGGTGTTCGAGTTCGACCCCTCGGTGAAGTCGGCGTACGTGACCGGCGTGAACACGCCGTTCTCGAAGGCGACGGCGCAGGCGTTCCGGGCGGCCGTCGAGAACTCGGACGCTGAACTCGCCGGCTTCGAACTGTTCCCGCGCGGGGCCGACTACTCGAACGTCGTGTCGAAGGCGTCGAGCACGAGCCCCGACTTCCACTTCCACGGCGGCCACATCGGGAGCCACGTCGACCTCGTCAAGGCGGCCAGCCAACTCGGCTACAACCCGAACGGCATCATGGCCCACTACGGCGTCAACACGAGCAGCTACAAGGACGGCGCGGGCACCCTCGCGCCCCACACGTTCGGGTCGACGGTGTGGCTCCCCAGCGCGAAGCGGTCGGGCGGCGTCCTGTTCGGCACGCCGCAGAAGTACACCGAGGCGGCGAAGGCGGCCTTCGACAGCACGCCCGACTACACGCAGGCCGCGTCGACGGCCGCGGGTATCGTCTTCGGCGAGGCGTTCAAGCAGATGGGCGTCACGCCCGGCCTCACGCAGGACGAGAAGGACGAACTCGTGAAGACGTTGGAGGGCATCGAGGTCAACACGTTCTACGGCGACGTGGCGTTCGACACGGAGGGCGAGTACTACCACGACAACACGCAGACGACGCCGCTGACCATCCAACTCGGCAAGGACGGGAACCCGACCATCGTCGGCCCCGGCGACGCGGCGGAGTCCGAACCCACCTTCCCCGTGCCGGCGTGGAACGAGAGGTAGTCCGATGGTGCAAGCCGAACTGTTCCTCCAGACGCTCATCAACGGCCTGCTGCTCGGCGGCATCTACGTGACCGTCGGCGTGGGGTTCTCGCTCGCGTTCGGCGTCCTCGAAGTCGTCGACTTCGCGGTGGGCGAGTACGTCATGCTCGGGGCGTTCACGGGCGCGCTGGTCGCCCCCATGTTCGGGAGCGAGGGCATCTTCGTCGTCCCGCTGGTGTTCGTGGCGTACTTCGTGGCCGGCTTCTTCATCCAGCCGTTCATCCACCACGTCACCACCGGCAAGCGACCCCAGCCGCTGCTGATGGGGCTCGTGTTCACGTTCGGCCTGGCGACGTTCGCGCGCGGGATGATTCTGAGCGTGTTTGGGCCGAACAACCGGACCGTCCCCACGAGCCTCGTCGACGGCCGGACGACCATCCCCGGAATCGGCGTGTTCCCGACGGTGCGGACGGTCACGGCTATCGTCGGCGTCGTCGCGCTGGCCGGCTTCATGTACTACCTCTACAACACGAAGGGCGGCACCGCCATCCGCGCCATCGCGGAGGACCGGACCATCGCGCGGATGATGGGCATCAACATCAACCGCTACCAGTCCATCGCCTACGGCGCGTACGCGGGACTGACCGCCACCGCCGGCGTGTTCATCGGCCTCATCTTCACCGCTAACCCGGGTATGGGCCTCCAGTACACGGCGTTCGCCTTCTTCATGGTGGTGCTCGCGGGCCTCGGCTACCTGCCGGGCGTCATCGTGAGCGGCATCGTGCTCGGTCTGGCGCAGTCGCTCACGGCGGTGTACTGGGGCGGTCAGTACGTGCTGTTCGTGCTGTTCGGCCTCATCTACGTCGTACTCCTCGTGTCGCCCTCGGGCATCCTCGGTAAAGGAGAGTGGGCGACGTGACCGACGACGACCAACGGGGACGGGTCGCCACCGGCCTGTCGGCGCTCGGCCTCGAACTCGAACCGCTCGGGGAGACACTCACCCGCCCGACGCTCGCGGGCCTCGTCGCCGTCGCGGTGGGACTGCTCGTCCTGCCGTTCGCGCTGGGGGAGTTCTGGACCCGCATCGCGCTGCAGGCGCTGATGTGGATAGGGTTGGCCCACTCGTGGAACATGATCGGGGGGTACGCGGGCTACCTCGACTTCGGCCACGGCGCGTACTTCGGTCTCGGCGCGTTCGTGACCGGCGTCGCGATGGTGGCCTACGGCCTGCCGTTCGTCGCGGGGTTCGTCCTCGCGGTGGCGGTGACGGCGCTGGTGTCGTACCTCGTCGCCGTGCCGACGCTCCGCCTCGCGGGGGCGTACTTCGCCATCGCGACGTGGGCGTTCGCCGAGGCCGCCAAGCAGGCGGCGCTCATCCTCGAAATCACGGGCGGCACCTTCGGCATGAGCCTCCCCATCGGCCCGAACGCCACGACGTTCTACTACGGGATGCTGGCGCTCACGGCCGGCACCGTCGCGCTGGCGTGGATGCTATTCGAGGCCAGCGAGTTCGGCTTCCGGGTGAAGGCGCTCCGCGACGACGAGGACGCCGCCGAGTCGCTCGGCATCGACACCACCCGCGTGAAGCGGCAGGTGTACGTGCTGTCCTGTGTCGTGGCGGCGCTGTTCGGCAGCCTCAACGCCTACTTCATCACGTACATCCACCCCAACTCGGTGCTGGCGCCCATCGTGACCGACCGCATGGTCATCATGGCGCTGCTCGGGGGGCTCGGCACCATCGCCGGCCCGGTGGTGGGCGGTCTCATCGTCTTCCTGTTCGAGCGCCTGTCGGCGCTGTTCCTCGGGGAGACGACCTACTACCTGCCGTTCATCGGCCTGCTCATCATGTTCGTGGTGCTGTTCGCCCCGAGCGGCGTCGTGGGCTTCCTCAAGGGGGAGGTCAGCGGAACCGACGTGAAGCGAAACGTGCGCGAACTCGCGGACAAGTTCGACCTGCTATGACCGAACCCATACTCCGCACCGAGAACCTCACGAAGAAGTTCGGCGAACTCACAGCCAACGACGGCATCGACCTCTCGGTCCCGCCGGGCGAGATACGCGGCATCATCGGCCCGAACGGCTCCGGGAAGACGACGTTCTTCAACACCGTGACCGGGTTCTACGAACCCACCGACGGCTCGGTCGTCTTCGACGGGACGGACGTGACGAACTGGAAGCCCCACGAGATAGCCCGCCGCGGCATGGCGCGGACGTTCCAGATAGTCTCGCCGTTCAAGAACATGACCGTCCGGCAGAACCTGCTCGCGGCCACCGCGCCCGACGGCGTCGACAAGCACGCCCGGGCCGACGAGGTGCTCGAGTTCCTCGAGATAGACCACATCGCGGACAACCAGGCCCGCGGCATGAGCGGCGGCCAGCAGAAACTGCTCGAACTCGGGCGGGTGCTCATGCTCGAACCCGACTGCGTCCTGCTCGACGAACCCACCGCGGGCGTCAACCCCGCGCTGGAGAACCGCCTGCTCGAACACATCGAGGAACTCAACGACGACGGGACCACCTTCGTCATCGTCGAACACGACATGAAGGTGATGCGGACCGTGGTCGACACCGTCTCGGTGTTCGACCAGGGCCGCCACATCGTCGAGGGGACGTTCGACGAGGTGAAGGCCGACCCCCACGTGCGCGAGGCCTACCTCGGGTCGGCCACCGACGAGGAGGTGCCGATATGAGCGACGCGGAGCCGCCGTCGACGCAGGGGGCGGACGCCGCCGACGCGCCGCCGACGCTGGTGGCCGAGGACATCGTGACCGGCTACGAGGACCACGAGGTCATCCACGGCGTCTCGATGCGGTCGCACCCGGGCGTGACGTGCATCTTCGGGCCGAACGGCTCCGGGAAGTCGACCATGCTGAAGGCGCTCAACGGCGTCGTGCCGGTCTGGTCCGGCTCTATCACCTACGGCGACGCGGACCTGACCGACGCCGACCCCGAGGACGTGGTGAAGTCCGGCGTCGCCACCCTCCCGCAGGGCGGCGGCGTGTTCGGGAGCCTCACCGTGCGCGAGAACCTCGACATTGGCGCGTTCACCGAGTCCGACCGCTCCGTCCTCGACGGGCGGCGGCGGGAGGTGCTCGACGCCTTCCCCGACCTCGAACCCAAACTCGGCGCGAAGGCGCGGTCGCTCTCGGGCGGCCAACAGATGATGGTCAGCCTCGGGCGCGCGATGATGACCGGGGCCGACACCTACCTGCTCGACGAACCCAGCGCGGGCCTCGCGCCGGCGCTGGTCGACGACGCGTTCGACCTCGTGCGGACGCTGGTCGAACGCGGCTCCCGTGTCGTCCTCGTCGAGCAGAACGTCTCCGCGGCGCTGAAACTCGCGGACTACGTCTACATCCTCGCGGAGGGCGACCTCCAGTTCGAGGGCGAACCGTCCGACCTCGCAGACGAGGACGAACTCATCGAACTCTACCTCGGGCTCTGAGGCCGGAGCGCCGTCCCGCGCCCGACCGGCTTCGGTTCTCTCTCGCCGGGTCGGAATCAGTATAAGTGGGTGGCGAGAGACGGGTGGGAACGTATGTCTCGCATCGAGAAGTACACGGCCGTCGGCCTCTCGCCGACCGTCTGGGGCGCACAAGAACGGAGCGACATCCAGCGGAACCTCGAACACATCCACGACAACCTCTCGGCGGCGACGTGGCTGTCGAGCGTCGACCTGCCGGTCAAACTCGCGGTCATCCCGGAGGGGGCGCTGCAGGGGTTCACCGACGAGGTGATGGACATGGACCACGCCGAGTACCGTGAGGAGATAGCCATCGACATCCCGGGCGAGGAGACGGACACGCTCGGGGAGTACGCGCAGGAGTTCGGCGTCTACATCGTCGCCTCGGCCAAGGAGAAGGCCCCGGAGTACCCGGAGAAGTTCTTCAACACCGCGTTCGTCATCGACCCGGACGACGGCGAGGTCATCATGAAACACCGGAAGCTGACGCCGCTGCTGCCGGTCGAGCGGTCGGTGTCGCCCCACGACGTGTGGGACGACTGGGTCGAGGAACACGGCGACGACTTGGACGACCTCTACCCCGTCGTCGACACCGACGTCGGCCGCATCGGTATCTCACTCGCCATCGAGGGTGCGTACCCCGAGTACGTCCGCGGCCTCGCCATGAACGGCGCCGAAGTGGTGTGTCGCATCTCGTGTCCCGAACCACTGGTCGCCAACGAGGCGTGGAAGATACAGAACCGGGCGCGGGCGCTCGACAACTCGCTGTACGTGGTCGCGCCCAACCTCGGCACCTACTACCTCACGCCCGACGCCGAGACGCCCGTGGACACGTTCGGCGGCGGGTCGATGATAGTGAACCACAAGGGGAAGATGATATCCGAACACGACTACGGCGCGGGAAGTTCCTACTGCGCCGGGGTGGTCGACATCGAGGGCCTGCGCGAGTTCCGCTACCGGTCGCCGCTGATGAACTGGATAAAGGACGTGCGGACCGAACTCGTGCGCCCTATCTACGACCGGGAGATATACCCCAAGAACCTGTGGCTCGACCGGCAACCGGTGAAACACGAGGAGTACGCCGAGGAGGTCACGCAGGGCCAGATAGAGAAGATGGTCGAGGAGGACGTGTTCGTGCCGCCGTACTACGCCCGGGAGGAGGGCGACGGCGGAGACGGGAAGTCGTAGTCGCGCCGCGTCGCGTCCGGGCGGCGGCGCTCCGTTCCGCCACCAAACATAATTTCGTAGGAGACAAACCAGAAACCATGGTCGACGTAGTCGGCCACCTCGGCATGGCGCTGGTGTGGTTAGCACCGGCGTGGTTCGTGATAGACCGACCGAAGACCGCCGCCACCTTCGTGGGCGTCGGTTTCTGGTTCGGGCTGTTGCCGGACATCGACCTCTACCTCCGGCGCGCCTTCCCGACCGTCAAACACCACGGCGTGATACACACGGTGCTCGCGGTCACGCTGATAGCCGCCGTCCTCGGTCCGCTCGTCGGGTGGATACTGAAGTCGGCGCTCGACGACTCGGAGTGGTTCTCCGAGGACGCCGAGGAGCACGCACTGTCGCTCGGCTTCGTGATGGTGTGGGTCGCCGGACTGTCGCACATCTTCGCCGACATGCTCTCGGCGCCGGACATCGCCGAGGCCATCGAACCGTTCTGGCCCCTGTACTCGCAGGTCGTCGCGTTCGACGTCGTGTGGTACACGGCCAACTGGTTCAACTGGGGACTGTTCCTGGTCGGCATCGTCCTCAACGTCGCGCTCTACTACTGGATGCGGGACCGGGACGAGGAGGTGACCGGACGTACGCGGTCGACCACCGAGTGAGCGTCCGCGTTCGTCGCGGTCACGCCGAATGGAAAACACTACGACGGTAGTGATTTTTACGTGGCGTATGGACGCGAACGAATCGCTCGGCGGGGAGAGTCCGGACCGCCGGTGGTGGAAGGAGGCGGTCGTCTACGAGGTGTACCCGCGGAGTTTCGACGACTCGAACGGCGACGGGGTGGGCGACCTGCGCGGGGTGACGGAGCGGGCGGACTACCTCGCGGACCTCGGGGTCGACGTGGTGTGGCTCTGTCCCGTGTACGACACCCCGAACGCGGACAACGGCTACGACATCCGCGACTACCGGGCCATCGACGACGAGTTCGGCACGATGGCCGACTGGGAGGACCTCCTCTCGGCGCTCCACGACCGGGGTATCCGCCTCGTGATGGACCTCGTGGTCAACCACACCTCCGACGAACACGAGTGGTTCGAGAAGTCGCGGCGGCGCGAGGACGGCTACGAGGACTACTACTACTGGCGCGACGGGACGCCGGACGAACCGCCGAACAACTGGGAGTCCTTCTTCGGCGGGTCGGCGTGGACCTACGACGAGGTGCGCGAGCAGTGGTACCTCCACCTGTTCGACGAGAAGCAACCCGACCTGAACTGGCGAAACCCCGCCGTGCGCGACGACGTGGCGGAGATGGTGGAGTGGTGGCTTGAGAAGGGCATCGACGGCTTCCGCATCGACGCCATCAACTACATCTCGAAGGTAGAGGGCCTCCCGGACGGCGAGTCCGGCCGGTCGCCGACCGGCCTCGAACGGTTCAGCCACGGCCCCCGCATCCACGAGTACCTCCGGGAACTGTACGACCGCACCTTCTCGAACTACGACGTCATGACCGTCGCCGAGATGTCGGGCACCACCGTCGAGATGGCCGAGGAGTACCTCGGCGAGGACGGCGACGGCCTCGACACGATATTCCACTTCCAGCACATGGAGATAGACGTCGGGAAGCAGGGCCGGTGGGACACCGAGGGGTGGGGCGAGTGGAGCCTCCCCGAGTTCAAGCGTATCATGAGCCGGTGGCAGAGACTGGACGACGGCTGGAACTCGACCTACCTCGGCAACCACGACCAGCCCCGCATCGTCTCGCGGTTCGGCTCCGAGGAGTACCGCGAGGAGAGCGCGAAGCTCCTCGCCACGTTCCTCCTCACGTCCCGCGGGACCCCCTACGTCTATCAGGGCGACGAGATAGGCATGACCAACGCCGACTTCGCGTCGCTCGACGAGATAGACGACCCGATGACGGTCGGCGCGGTTGAGAGTCTGATCGCGTCGGGCGTCGTCGACTCCTTCGAGGAGGTGCGCGCCCTCGTGAACTACGTCAGCCGCGACCACTCGCGCACCCCGGTGCAGTGGACCGACGGCGAGAACGCCGGGTTCACCGACGGCGACCCGTGGCTCCCCGTCAACTCGAACTACCAAGAGGTGAACGTCGAGGCGGCGCGCGCCGACCCCGACTCCGTCTGGCACCACTACCGGCGGCTGACGGACCTCCGGAGCGAGGACGAGACGTTCGTCTACGGCGAGTACGACCTCCTGCTCCCCGACCACGAGCAGGTGTACGCCTACACGCGCACCCTCGGCGACGAGCGCCGCCTCGTCGTGTTGAACTGGTCGGACGAGTCCGCGACGTTCGACCCCGACGGCGTCGGCGTCGACGCCGCCGAGGTGCTGGTCACCAACTACGCGGACCCTCCGACCGACCCGGCCGGGCGCGAGTTCCGGCCGTACGAGGCGGTCGTCTACCGGGTCTGACGCCCCTCCCCCTCCCTCTACTCCTCTCCGTCGTCGTCGCCGTCACCGCCGTCGTCACCGTCACTGTCGCCGCCGTCGTCACCGTCACCGGTTTCACCGGCTCTTCGAGGCGTCGCGGACGCCTCGCCGTCGCGGTAGCGCGCTCGCTCCGCCAGCGCCGCATCTGTACCGTAGCGGTCCACCAGCGGCTTACACGCGTCGCCGAACGACCGCATACAGTGGCTCGCGGAGTGGTAGTCGAGTTCGTCGGCGACGGCGGCCCACGGGCGACCCTGCAGCGACTTGCGCACGAGGAGTCGCTCCTCGCGCGGCGTGAGGTCGGGTCGCCCGTCGTCGCCCGGCGCGGACGCGTCGGCCCCACCGGAGCCGTCCGCGAGGGCCGCCACCGCGAGGTCGGCGAACGTACCGGGAGCCACGTCGGCCAGTCCGGGGCCGTAGGCCGCGCCCGCGACCACCCGCCACTCGTACGGAGTGAGGTCGGGTTCGACCGACCCCGAGGCGGCGACGAGGGCCGCGCGCACCACGTCGGGGTCGGCGTCGTCGAGGGGGTCGCCCAGCACGCCGCGTATCCGGCGGAGGAACCGGTCGCGGTGGCGGTCCCGGAGTTCGCGCCCGCGGTCCGAGAGGGGCCGGAGCATCAGCGCGGAGTACTCGCCGCTGGCGTCGTTGCGCGTGGTCGAGAGGTGGACGGTGTCGTAGCCGTTCGCGTCCCAGAACGACAGGAGTTCGGGCGTCGCGCCGTAGCCCACCCCGAGCCAGTCGGCGTCGTCGTCCGGTGCGTTCGCACCGGCCGTACCCGAGCTGTCGCCCGCGAACTCCGCGCGCACCGCCTCCAGGAGCCAGGAGCCGAGGCCGCGCGACCGCACCGCGTGGTGGGTGGCGATGCGCATCACGCGGTAGCCAACGGGGGCGCCGGCGTCCTCGTCGCGGAGTTGGCTCGTGAGCACGTCGGGGAGCATGTTGCCCCGGATGCGCCCGCCGTCGTAGGCGTGCCGGCGCGTGTCGGCGTCGAGACCGCCCTCCCGCGCGAGGAGGGCGACGCTGGCCACGCGCCCCTCGTGGACCAGCGCGCGCACCGCGAGGTTGGGCGCGTCGAGCAGGCGGGCGAGGTCGTTCGGCTCCGTCCGGTAGTGCGCCAGCACGAGGAGGCCGAACGCCTCGCGGAGCAGGTGCTCGTCGGCCAGCAGGTCGTCGGGAGAGAGCGCGCGGTACGCGACGCTCTCGGTCGTCGCGTCGGCCACCGCCTCGTCGACGGCCGGGCGCGCGTCGAGGAGGAGGGCGCGGAACGCCCACGTCTCGACGGGGTCGCCCCGGGCGTACCGGACCGGGTCGTTGAGGCGCAGGCGCTCGACCGCGAAGTCGGACGCGTCGAGTCGGTCGCTGAACCGGACGGAGAAGCCCCGGCCCGCGCCCTCGTAGCCGTGGACTGTGGTGCAGAAGGCCGCCGCGGGCGCGCCGAGGAAGCGTTCGAGGGCGCGCACCGGGAGCGCGGCCGCCTCGTCCACCACGACGGCGTCGGGGTCGCCGGGCAGTTCGGCGGCGTCGGCCGGGGGGAGGAACCTGACGCGCCCGCCGGCCGAGGAGCACAGCGTCCGGTCGTCAACGTCGGGGGTGTCGTCGGCCGCCGCGCCTGCGTCCGCCGCGCCGCCGCCCGCGCGGTCCGCGCCCCCGGAGGCGCGCGGGTCCGCCGCCGGGAGCCCTCCGAGTTCGGAGAGTAGTTCGGACGCCCGCGCGAACACCTCGGCGGCGTTGCGGAAGGCGGGCGCGGTCACCAGCACGTCCCGGCCCTCGGCCGCCAGCGCGCCCGCGGCGATGCCCGCGGCGCTCGACTTCCCCCGGCCCCGGTCGGCCTCGACCACGACCGCGTTCCCGGCCTCGCGGAGGGCTTCGAGCGCCCGCACGGCGCGCGACTGGTCGCCGGTCACGCACGCCTCGTAGGCGGCGCGCGGGAACGCGGCGTCGCGCGGGACCGCGGGGACCCACCCGTCGTCCGCCGGGGGGGCGTCGGCCCGGCCGTCGCTCGTCACCTCGCCCGCGTCCGCGTCGACGACGGCCACGCCGGGGTGCTGGCGCACCGTCTCGACCAGTCGGCGGCGGAACCGCCCGGTCACGTCGCCCGCGTCGAACGGCGGGACGGCGAGGCTCTCGTCGAACCCGTCGCGGCGGTCCGGCCACTCGTCCAAGGGCGGGGCGACGAGGACGAGGAGGCCGCCGCCGTCCACCGCGCCGACCACGCGTCCGAGGACGTTGGGCGAGAACGACTCGTGGGCGTCGACCACGACGGCGTCGCGCGTCGTGCCGAGGAGTCGGTCGGCGTGGTCCGGCGCGAGCACCGCGGCGCCGTCCCCCCACCCGGCGCGGCGCGCGGCCCGTCGGCGTTCGTCGTCGGCGTCGGTGAGGACTGTCGTCTCGTCGGGCGACGCGTCGGCGGCGCCGAGGGCGGCGAACGCGGCTTCGAGGCCGGCCCCCCGGTCGCCACCGAGGACGAGGGCGCGCCGCTGGCGCGAGCGCCGGGCCGCCGCGCGCAGGTCGGCCGCCAGTCGGCGAACGGCGTCGGTCATCGGCGGGGGTTGTCGGCGGCGACGTATGGTCGTTTCTGCTCGGGGCGGGTTCGAGTGCGACCTCCGGCGCGAGATAGTTCGACTCCCGCCCGGAGTTGACGTTTCGCGGACAGTTCGTCGAGAGAACGGGGGCCGATGCGACGACGAGCGTGCCATGCGACGCCGGCGCACGGCGTCAGCGCATTGAAAGCGCTTTTATGGAGGCCGACGCTACTCGGAGTACAGCCTGCTCGGGGTTGATGATGCCCCTCCCCGATAGGGACCGACCCGGAGGGGGGCGCGAGCTCACGGGCAGGAGAGGTGATTCAACAGATGCCAGTCTACGTCAATTTCGACGTCCCGGCCGACCTCAAAGAGAGCGCCGTCGAGGCGCTCGAGGTCGCCCGAGACACAGGTGTGGTAAAGAAAGGAACGAACGAGGCGACGAAGACCGTCGAGCGAGGTAACGCCGAACTGGTCTACATCGCGGAGGACGTCCAACCCGAGGAGATCGTGATGCACCTGCCCGAACTCGCGGAGGAGAAGGGCATCCCCTTCGTCTACGTCGACACGCAGGACGAAATCGGGCAGGCCGCGGGCCTCGAAGTCGGTTCGGCCGCCGCCGCCATCGTCGACGCCGGCGAGGCCGAGGACCAGGTCGACGACATCGCCTCGAAGCTCGAGGAACTCCGGTAACCCGAGACCATGAGCGCAGAAGAAGGCGAGAGCGACTCGACACCCGCCGAGGTGATCGAAGTCGTCGGTAAGACCGGGATGCACGGCGAGGCCATGCAGGTCAAGTGCCGCATCCAAGAAGGCTCGAATCAGGGCCGTATCATCACGCGGAACGTGCTGGGCCCCGTCCGCGAGGGCGACGTGCTCCAGCTCCGCGAAACGCAGCGCGACGCCGACTCCATCGGAGGTCAGTGACGATGGTCGAGACACGAACCTGCGACTTCAGCGGCGACGAAATCGAGCCCGGGACGGGCACGATGTACGTCAGGAACGACGGGACCATCCTCCACTTCAAGGACTCCAAGGCCGAGAAGAACTACTTCCTCGGTCGGGAGGCCCGCGACCTGGAGTGGACCGCCGAGGGCCGCGCGGCCGGCGGCGAGACCGTCCCGCAGGAGGAACAGCCCGCCGAGTCCGAACCCGAGGCCGAGACGGAGACTGAGACGGCCGAGGAGACGGACGAAGCGGCCGAGGCCGACGAGAACGAATCCGAACCCGAGGCCGACGAGGCCGAGGCCGAGACCGCCGACGCGGAGGGCGACGAGGAATGAGCGAGCACGAGCGCACCTTCGTGATGGTCAAGCCCGACGGCGTCCAGCGCGGACTCGTCGGCGACGTCGTCTCCCGTCTGGAGGACCGCGGCCTCAAGCTCGTGGGCGCGAAGTTCATGCAGATAGACCGGGACCTCGCCGAAGAGCACTACGGCGAGCACGAGGGCAAGCCGTTCTTCGAGGGACTCGTCGAGTTCATCACCTCGGGTCCCGTGATGGCGATGGTCTGGGAGGGGCAGGACGCCACGCGGCAGGTCCGCAAGATGATGGGCGAGACCGACCCCGCCGAGTCCGCGCCCGGCACCATCCGCGGCGACTTCGGCCTCGACCTCGGTCGGAACGTCATCCACGGCTCCGACCACGAGGACCCCGGCGCGAACGAACGCGAGATAGAGCTGTTCTTCGACGAGGACGAACTCGTGGAGTACGACCGCGCCGACGAGGCGTGGCTCTACGAGGACTGACGGACCGACCTCCGGCGTTCGACCGCCGCACTCGCGGCGCCGACGGTTCGCGGTCGCGGTCCCGTGCTGTTCTGTTCTTCGAGGCGTTCCCCGACCCGTAGTGGCGACCGTTCTCCTCGCCGGCGTCGGGACGACCCTCTCGCGGTCGTCGATTCTACGCGACGGGACGGCACGGGGACGGACCGGGCGACGCGGTGGCCGACTCGGGCCACCGGCGTGAGACGCTTCGAGGAGGGCGAGAAGCGGCGGAGCGGGCGAGCGCGTTACCTCACCGCGCGTCGGCCAGCGGGTCGTCCAAGTCTATCTCGCCGGCGTCGAGTTCGCGTTCCACCTCGCGGGCGGCGGTCACCATGTTCTCCATCTTCTGGTAGGCCACCTCGCGCGGCAGGAGTTTGACGCCGCAGTCGGGGCTCACGGTGAGACGCTCCGGCGGGACTATCTCGAAGCCCTGCTTGATGTTGCGCTTTATCCGCTCGACGGACTCCACCTCGGTGGAGTGGACGTCCACCACGCCGAGGGCGAGGTCCTTCGTGAACTCGGGGTCGGTGAACACGGGCACCTGCTCGTAGTCGCCGTTCGCGAGTTCCACGTCGAACTCGTCGATGGGGAAGTCCAGAATCTCGGGGTAGATGCGGGAGTAGTCGCCGTAACAGACGTGGAGACCGATGCGCACGTCCTCGGGCACGTCGTCGGCGATGCGTTCGAGGGCCTCGCCCACGATGGCGTGGTCGTCGGGCGTGGTTGCGAGGGCGGGTTCGTCAATCTGGATGTAGCGCGCGCCGGCGTCCACCAGGCGGTCTATCTCCTCGTTCACGAGGTCCGCGAGGTCGTACGCCAGCGCCGCCTCGCTCTCGTACACCTCGTTGAACGACCACGACGCGAGGGTGTACGGCCCGGTGATGGGCACCTTCACGGGGTGGGTGGCGACCGATGAGGTGAACTCGAACTCGTCGACCAGCCACTCCTCCTCGTACTCGACTTCCTCGACGACCGAGGGCTTGTCGAAGTAGTTGTGGCCCCACACCTTCACGGGACCGTTGAACTCGTAGCCCTCGATGCGGTGGGCGAAGTACTCCACCATCTCGTTGCGGCGCATCTCGCCGTCGCACACCACGTCGAGGCCCGAGCGCTCGTGTTCCTCGGTGATGAGGCGGGCGGCGTCGTCGGTCGCCTCCCGCCACTTCCCGTCGTCGAACTCCTCGGGGTTCTCGTCGCGGAGTTCGCGCACCCGGTCGAGCCACTTGGGCTTGGGGTACGACCCGACCACGGTGGTGAGCAGGAAGTGGTCGTTGGGGTGGTCCTCGGGTCGGAACTGCTCGCGGTTCCGGCTCATGCTTCCACCTCCGCGGCCTCGGCGGCCTCCGCGAGCGCGTTCAGTTTCGCCTGGTACTTGTTCACGGGGAGGTAGAACAGTTCGGTGTTCGAGGTCGCGTAGACGGTGTCGAACTCGGCCGAGGGGACCTGCCCCTCGAACCACTCGACCCGCTCGCGGACGGTGCCGGCGTCCTCGACCAGCGTGTTCTGACCGTCCACGAGGCCGAGCGCCACGTCGTCTTTCGTGCCGTACTCCTGTACGTTGTAGACGGTGGCGTCTCGCTCGTGAACGAGGTCAAGGCCGAACGCCGACACGTCCGCGTCCATGAGGTGGGCGTACACCTTCTCCGGGAGCGCCCCCCAGTAGGTGTGGACCACCACGTCGGCGTCCGTCGCGGCCGCCACCCGGTCGACGGCCTCGCTCGCGCGTTCGTCCGCGCCGTCGCCGGGCGGGTTCTCGACCAGCGAGGGTTCGAGCAGGAACAGCGTCTCGTGGTCGGGGAACTCGCTCACCTCGCCGGCGAGGAACTCGGCCACCGCGTCGACGAACGCGCCGTCGTCGCCGTAGAACTCGTCGGTGGCGAGGTCGGCGAGCGAGTAGGGGCCGGGGAGCACGGCCTGCAGTGAGTCGTCGCCCGCGAGTTCGGCGGCGGCCTCCAGTTCGGCCGCCACGTCGCCCGAGGGGGTGAGTTCGCCCCGCACTTGCGGGTCGCGGTAGAAGTTGTTGTTGTCGTAGTACCGGACGATACCGCCCGTCTCTACGTTGTCGTGGACCGTCAGCGGGTGGGCCAGCATGTCGTCCCAGCGGTGCTGTCCCTCCACGACGCGGTCGAGTCCGGCGGTCCGTTGGTCGTCGACGGCTTCGCGGCGCGCGCGGTCGTAGGCCGCGACCACGTCGTCGCCCTCGTCGCCGCTTATCAGGTCACCCTTCTGGTGACCTTTCAGGTCGGAGAGTTCCTCTTTCGCCCAGTCGGGCAGGGGGAACAGCCCCGGCGTCGTCGCTACGAGTGTTCGCATCGTATCGGAGTACCCGATGAGGGGGCTTAATATTTGCTATCCACGATAATGCGTGGTAATCATAAACCCGCCGCCGGGTGGCGGTCGCTCCGGCTAGTCGTCCGGGCGCGAGAGACGGACCACCGACAGCGTCTCGAAGGGGTACGACTCTCGGCGCTCCGTGTCGACTTCGAACCCCTCGTCCTCGGCGCGTTCGACTACCGCGTCGAACCCGGTGAGACTGCTCACCAGGAGGAAGACGACGCCGCCGGACGCGAGCACCCGGCCGACGTCGTCGAGGAACGGGTCGATTATCTCGCGGCCGGACTCGCCCCCCGAGAGGGCGGCCTCCATCCAGTCGTCCCACTCGTTGTCGGGGTCGGTCGGGAGGTACGGCGGATTGAACAGGACGGCGTCGAACGCGCCGTCGCGGAAGGGGTCGACGAGGTCGGCGCGGACGGCCGGGAGGCCCCGGTCGCGGGCCCGCCGGCAGGCGTGGGGGTTCACGTCGCTCGCCACCACCTCCGCCCCCGTCTGGTCGCGCACCGCCTCGGCCACCCACCCCGACCCGGTGCCGACTTCGAGCACCCGCCAGTCGTCGTCGACGCCCGCCACGGCGACCGAGGCGAGGAGCGCCGAGTCCTCCGCGGGTCGGTACACCGACGTCTCGACGCCGCGGCGTTCCGCGAGCGCCGACTTCGTGTCGCGGTCGGCGTCGTCGCCCGGGGGCGTTACGTCGGGCCCGCACCCGCCGTCGTCGTCGGGGGCGTCGGTCATCGCTGTCCCCCCTCCCCGCTCCCGTCGGTGGTCGCCTGCGTCTCCGACGACCCCGGGACGGGTTCCTCGCTCTCCCCGGCGACGGTGAGTCCCTCCTCGGGGCGGTCCGAGAGTTCGCGCTGAGGGAACGGTATCTTGATCCCCTCGTCCTCGAACGCCCGCTTCACCTCGGCGATGGCCGCGGTCTTGGCCCGCCACATGCGCCGGGCGCTGGGGTTGTCGATCCAGAAGCGCACCCCGAGCACCACGGCGGAGTCGGCGAACCGCTTCGCGACGACCTGCGGCGACGGCACGGTCAACACGTCGCCCACCTCCGACACCGCCGCCTCGGCCACGTCGGCGGCCGCCTCCGGGTCGGCGTCGTAGTCGACGCCCACCTCCACCTCGAGGCGGAGGCGGCCCTTCCGCGAGCGGTTCACGATGCTCTGGGCGGTCAGGTTGTCGTTCGGGACGTTGACGTACTCGCCGTCGAACGTCTGGATGCGGGTGTTGAACATCGTGATGTCGGTCACGATACCGTCGTACTCGTTCAGTTCTATCCAGTCGCCTATCTCGAACGGCCGAGAGAACATCAGCACGAATCCCGCGAGGAGCGCACCGAGGGTCTGTCGGGCCGCGAGGCCGATGATGATGCCGAGGAAGCCAGCCCCCACCAGCAGGTCGCCGAGGTCGACCTGCCACACCCCGCCGAGCGCCACCAGTCCGGCGACGAGGTAGAGTATCACCTGCGAACTCCGGAACACTATCTCGCGCTCGTGGCGGCTTATCTGGAACCGGTCGGTGGTGACGCGGTCGGTCAGGCGACCGATGAAGTCGGTCATCGCGTGGGCGCTCGCCATCAGCACCACCGTGAGCACCACGTCGACGGCCGTGTCCGCGGTGAGGTTGTACTGCTCGTAGATGAACGAGAGTTCGGCCACCAGCCCCCACACGCCGAGGACGACCACGCCGCCGAACAGCACCACCAGCGCCGACACCCCGGAGATGGCGAGGTGGAGCACCGGGACGGGGACGTTACGACTCTCGGCCTCGCGGCGGTGGAGGTAGTCGGCGGACCGAAGCGTGACCGCGAGTACGACCGCGACGAAGAGCGTGACTGCGATTCGTTCCGGGACCGACGGGAACGCCTTCGCGAGGCCGGCGAGCCACGAGACGCCCTCCGCGGGCGCGGAGGAGGTGGTGGTCTGGGCCGGGAGCATGTCGTCTCAGTCTCCCGTCGGGTCGCCAGTACCGTGCTCGGCCGCGAGCGTCGCCAGCGCCGCGAACTCCGCGGGTGCGAGGTCGCCCGGGCGCTTCGACATCGTTTCCTCGTCGGCGGCCTCGACCACCGCCGACGGGTCGTCCAGCCCCGAGATGTGGGCCGTGTTGCGCACGGCGTTGCGCACCGTCTTCCGGCGCTGGGTGAACAGCGCCTTCACGAAGTCGAGGAAGAACTCGACGTCGGCCACCTCGTAGTCGGGGTCTCGCGGCGTGAGGCGCACGACGGCGCTCTCGACGGCCGGCGGGGGCGAGAACGCCTCGGGGGGCACCACCTCGACCACCTCCACGTCCGCGTAGTGCTGGGCGCTCACCGAGAGGCGTCCGTACTCGGACGTGCCCGGGTCGGCCGCCATCCGCTCCGCGAACTCCTTCTGGAACATCAACACCAGCGGTCGGCCGCGCGGCAGGAGGCGGAAGGCTATCTCGCTGGAGACGCCGTAGGGGAGGTTGGCGACGCACGCCGTGAAGTCGGGGAGGTCCACGTCGAGGGCGTCGCCCTCGACCACGTCGAGGCGGCCGTCGTCGACGGCGGCCGCGAACTCCTCGCGCAGGAACGCCGCGAGGTCGGGGTCGCGTTCCACCACGGTCACCCGGTCGGCGACCCGGAGGAGGCGGTCGGTCAGCGCACCCGCGCCGCCGCCGATTTCGAGGACGTGACTCGTGTCCGCGCCGTCCGGCAGGTAGCCGGGGATGCGGTCCAAGACTCTGTCGTCGACGAGAAAGTGCTGGTCGCGGTCGGGGTCGCCTCGCGTGCCCGCACGTCTGACGAGTCGGTCCGGGTCGCGCGGCGCATCCGCCCCCGACGCGCCGTCCTCGGTTGTCATCGTCGGTCCTTCCTCCCGCGCCGGTGTAAAGGTCCCGTTCGCCTCGTCGCCGACGCGACGGCCTCGCTCAACCGCCGCCGCCGGACTCCTCGCGCCGGACGAACGCCTTGTACTTGAGGTCCTCGTCGCGGAGTTCCTCCACGATTCGCTCGACCAGCACCTCCTTGGGGTTGTGGAGCCCCGAGACGCGCTCTTCGAGGTCTTCGAAGCTCTCGAACGGCTTTCGCTTCCGCTGGTCGAGGATGTTGTTCCGGAGTTTCTTCCCGATGCCGGGCAGGAGGTTCAACTGGTGGAGGCGGAGGGTGATGGGCTGGGCGTCGTTGTAGAACGACACGAACCGGTCCTCGTCGCGGTCTACCACGTCCTCGACCACGTACTCCAGTTCGGAGCGGGCGGCGTTCGACAGGTCGTCGAACTCCACCTCCTTGAACCGGTCCACCGTCTCGCGCTCCGACTCGGGCGAGAGCACCACCCGGTCCTCGATGCCCACGTCCGCGTCGTCCGCAAACGTCAGTTCGTACAGGCGGAAGTCCGACTCGCCCACGGCGTATCCGACGGGAGACTTCTCGTACTGCGGTCGGTCGTCGTCCGGCCGACCGTGAGGGAGATAGTCGAGCACGACGGCGTATCTCGCAGAGCCCTTGCCGTCGCCGCTGTCGGAGGCTGTCATACGAGAGCTATACGCCGACCCGCTATTTAAACGGTGGGCCGGTCAGGCGTACTGCGCGACGACGTCGAGAATCTCGTCGAGTTCGTCGCCCGAGAGCGCGTACCGCTCCTGTGCGTACACCGCGCGGAGTTCGTCGCGGTCCTGCGGGAGCAGGTCGGCTATCTTGAACGCCGTCTTCTCGTCGACCTTCTCCAGTTCCCGGAGGTCCGCGACGAGCTCTCGCGACTCCTCGGGGTCGAGGAACGCGAACCGGTTGACGTGCTCGATGGAGCGCGCGAGTTCGTACCGAATCTCGCGCTCCTCGTCGGCGGCGCGTTCCGCCTCCACGTCCTCGAGCTCCTCCTTGACCTCGGAGACGGTGAGGTACTCCTCCCCGACCTTCTCTTTGAAGATAGTCATCTGAGCTACGTCTGGGCGCGGAGGTGGGCGGGCTTGACGATGATGGTCTTGTTCTTGCCACCGTCGTTTATCTCCACTTTGAACGCGGCGCCCTGCTTGCCCACCACCTCGCCGGTGTGCCCGTCGAATCGGGGGTGGAACCGACCTTTCTGCACGCTCGGGTCAATCTTGAGGTGGACCTTCTGGCCCTCGTCGTACTCCTGAATCGCTCGCTGAGGCGGGGACGTACCGCGCTCGCGGGGTTTGTTCGAGAGTTTGTTCCGCGTCCCCTTCTGCGGACCGTTGGAACTCGGCATAGTCGTGCGCGTGTCTACTCTACGTTCGGTTATAAAACGTGCGTTCCCGTCCGGGGACGCGGACGCGTCGCACGGACGGGGGTCGCCGGTGACCGGAGACCCGTCGCGGCGTGTCGTCGCCGCCGACTCGGGAGGTTTAGATGCGGCCGACGTTCTCGACGGAGACGCTCTCGACGCCCTCGACGTCGATGAACGCCTCTTCGACGGCCTCGGTTCCGCCCGCGTCGTCGGGGACGATGACGGTCGGCAGGAGGGCGACCAGCCCGAACGCGACGTCGTCGCGCTCGAACCCGTTTATCGTCGCGCCCTCGGGCAGCGAGTCCTCCAGGCGCTCCTGCAGGTCGTCGAGGTCTATCTCCGGGCTCTGCGGCATGACCTTGACCTTGGCTGCGACCTTCCCCATCGTTACGGCCCCGTGAACCCGCACTCCGGGCACTCGTAGAGGTTGCTCTGCTTCCGGCACTTGGCACACCGGAATATCTGGTGACCGCACTGGGGACATTTGAATCGTGCGGCGCTCATTCCGGAGATGTTGACGCCACAGGAGATGCACTGGCGCTCCTGTCGCTGTTCTGCCTCACTCATACACGTGAAAAGCCGGGCGCGACTTTTAATCGTTGTCTTTCCCCCGCCGGGGTGCGACGCTCCGGCACGGTGGGCTTCGGGGACCGCGGCGACGCGCGACGGCGAACCGCGGCGGCCGGGGGCCGAAAGCCCCGGCGGGACGCCGGAGTGCGGTCGCGGGTGGCCGGTTCGGGTCGTAACCGTCGACCCTCAGTCGTCGGCCGGTTCGGGCCGCGACCCGGGGAGCGACACGGGGTCCTCGTCGCGTTCGAGTTCGTCGAGGGCGACGTTCGCGGCGCGCTTGCCGGAGAGGAGCATCGCGCCGAACGTCGGACCCATCCGGGTCAGGCCGTAGGTGGTCGCGGTGGCGAGACCCGCCGCAATCAGGCCGTCGTGGACCACGCCGGTGTGCTCGACCACCTCGTCCTCCGACCGACCCACCCACATCGAGTCGTGACCGGGCGAGTCGTGGCCGGGCGCGCCGTACTCGTCGGCGTCGGTGCGGTCCATGCCGGTCCCCGCTTCGCTGGCGTGTTCGAGGCCGGGCGCGTCCACGACGCCCCGTTCCTGTAGCTTCGACACGACCACGGCCTCGTGACCCGTGGCGTCGATGACGAGGTCCGACTCCACGGCCACGGGGTCGACGCACGTGAGTTCGCGCGGCAGCGAGTGGACCGGCGTCGAGTTGATGACCACGCCCGACACGCGGTGGTCGTCGCGCACCACCACGTCCGTGAACTCGGTCATGTTCTGGACGCTCACACCGGCGTCGCACGCCGCCTTGATGAGACCGGAGCAGGCGTGGGGGCCCTCGGCCACGTAGAGGCCGTCCGCCTCGTCGGAGGCCTCGTAGGGCACGCCTATCTCGTCCAGCACCGACTGGGCCGGGTCGCGGACCGTCAGCTTGTTCATCAGGAAGCCGCCGAGCCAGAACCCGCCGCCGAGGTAGTTGTTCTTCTCGTACAGCGTCACGTCCACGTCGCGTTCGGCGAGTTCCTTCGCCGCCATCAGTCCCGACGGACCGCCGCCGACGATGACTACCTCGTTGTCCGTGGCCTCTACGAACTCCTCGTGCCACGAGTCGGCGATCGCGCGCGTTACCTCCGCCTCCGTCGCGTCGCTGAAGCCTTCGAACGACATACTACCTAGTTATACCACCTAGTAGTTAACTGTTGCGCAGGCGGGTGCGGCCGGCCGCGGCGGGCGAGACGGCGGAGTCGTCGTGTCGGCACGGGCGACCCGCGAGTCGCCCGTGGGGACGTGTGCGGTCACACCCCTAGCATCAGCGGTCCCACCAGCACGCCCATGAGGTGGACGCGCCGGGTGCCGAGTCGCGGCGGGAGGAGGCCCACGGCCGTCGCGGCGACGAGTATCCCGACGCCGACGACGCCAGCGAACAGCCACGACAGGCAGGCCAGCAGGGCGAGGACGCCGACCACCAGCCGTCGGGGGTCGACGCGTCCGACGAGTCGGAGGTACGGGTCGCCCGCCCGGACCACCAGCACCGCGCCCGCCGCCGCGCCGACGACGGCGGCGGCGAGGAGGGGGGCGAGCGACGCGACGGTTCCCGCCGTCGCGTCCGCCGCCGGGGCCGCCCCCGCGCGCGACACCGCGACCATTACGCCGGTTCGGGGCACGCCGAGGGCCGCCAGCGCGAAGAGGGCGAAGACGGTGTTGGCGGTGTTCGCGCCGCTGGTAGCCACCACGAACGCCCGGCCGTCGCCCCGTCGCTCGCCGGTGTCGCTCCCCGGCACCGCCGCCAGCGCCAGCACCGACGCCACCGCCGACGACACGCCCGGAAGGTAGCCCACCAGCGCTCCCGCGAGGGTGCCCGCGCCGGCGAGGCGGGCGAGCGTCCGCGGCGGCGTCGTCACGCGCGCGTCGCCCTGCGGCGGCACGCCCGACCCGCCGAGGGCGTCGAGCAGGACGGGCGCGCCGAACAGGCCCGCGAACGTCGGCGTCAGCACGCCCCCCGCGGCGACGGGCGCGGACGGCGACAGGTCGAGCACGACCGACCCGAGCGCGGCGCTGGCGGCGAACGAGAGCGCGCCCCCGGCGGCGGCCCGGCGGGTCGGCTCCGTCGCCAGTAGGACGCCGCCGACGGCCGCCAGCACGGCCGGGAGCCACGCCCGAACGACGGGGTACGCGCGGAGCATCGCGAGCGTGACCGGTACCGCGAGGGGGAGCGCCGCCGCCACCGCGAGTCCGCTCCCGAGCGCCGACAGGCGGAGCGCCTCCCTGCCCCGGCCCGCCAGCACGAGTCTGTGACCCGGGAGCGCGGACGCCGCCATCGCGGCGTCGGGCACGCCCAGCGCCAGCGACGGCACCACGTCGAGGAAGGTGTGGACCACGCCCGCCGCCAGCATCGCCGCGGCCACCAGCCGCGGCGGACCGGGTAGCGACGGCGCGGCGGCCGCCAGTAGGAGCGCGAGCGTGTTGGCGTGCAGTCCGGGTGTCAGCCCCGAGAGCGTCCCCAGCGCCACGCCCACCGCGGCGTACCCCAGCGCGACCGCCGTCGCCTCGGGCGCGAACGCCACCCCGACGCCGAGTGTCGTCTCCATCCCGGCGAAGTGGTCGCGGGATGGTACTTGAATCTAGCCGCTCACTCGGACCGGACGAGGACGAGTCCGCCCAACGCCACCAGTCCGGTCGAGAGCATCACCGCGAGCAGGTGGAGTTCGGACACCCAGAACGGGAGCGCGACCACGTGGCGCATCCCGGAGAGGAGCACAGAGAACACCGGGACGTCGTCGTTGCTGGCGGAGCTGTCGGGAACGGGGTGGTCCGGCGTGTCGTACGGTTGTCGCACCGACTCCTCGTACGGGAGACGGTCGGCCTCATACGGGAGTGCCTGCACGTGATAGCTCGCTACGAGGCTCCCGTTGCGCGTGACCTCGACCACGCGGTTGTTCCGACTGTCCGTGACGAGCGTGTGGCCGTTCGGGAGTCGGTCGGCGTCGCGCGGCCAGTCCAGCGGCATGCCGCCGGCCTCGGTGAGCGTCCACGCCACCTCCCACCGGCCGCTCTCGGCGTCCTCGTGCAGTTCGACCACGCGGTCGTTCTCGGAGTCGGCGACCACCACCGCGCCCGGACCGAGCCAGTGGGGGTTGTGTTGCTTGTCCAGCACGTTCGGGTCGCCGCACTTGACGTCGCCGTCTCCCTCGGGGTCGACCAAGTAGTCCGGACTCAGACACGACGCGTCGTCGCTCCCGGGTTCGTCGGCGTTGACGACCTCGACCACGCCCTTCCCGCGTTCGACCACGAGGAGTTGGTTGGCGTTCCGGACCGAGACGAGGAACCGGCCGTCGCCGATTCGGTCGACGTCGTTGATGTGGAGCCAGTCGGTCTTCGTCGGGTCCTCGGGCGCCGGGTAGTGCTGGCTCGCGTTCCACGTCCACGTCCGCTCCCCGGTGGTCCGGTTGACGACGAAGACGCTCTCGTACTCCATGTCGGCGACCACCACGTCGCCCGACGGCAACGGCTCCGCGTCGTGGACCTCGCTGTCCTCGCGCGTGCGCACGGGGTAGCTCCACTCGCTCACCACGCGCGGCGTCGGCGTGGGGTCGATGATGCGGAAGCCGGTCCGCTTACACGGCGGTTCGTACGGGCCACAGTCCTGGTAGGGACCGTCCGCGAACGTCGCCAGCACCGACCCGTTTTCGAGTTCGGTCACGTCCTGATAGCTGATTGTCTCCTCGCCCACCGGCGAGCCGTGGGTGGCCCAGAGCGTCTCCCCGTCCGGTTCGAGCGCGGTCACGTTGCCGCCGCGAGCGGGACCCTGTACGCCGACGAGCGTGGTTCCGCTGACCGCCGAATCGGACCCGTCGACGTTCATCTGGGGCGCGAGCATCCAACTCATCCCGAACGCGAGCGGGACGAGCAGTACTCCGGCGGCTATCAGCGACCAACCTCCGATGCGTGCGTTTCTCGACGGTATCATGGTACAGTGGCTCCGGCGCGCCGGCCGGCGATACCGCCGGTCGGCGGTGCGGTAGTGTCACCCGTACGAGAGCACGAGTTCTATTCGTGAATAATCTTCGGGCAATAAACTGGCGTTCGCCCACTCAGTCGAACGTCCACTTCGTCGCGTCCGTCGGGAAGTCGTGCCACGCCAGCACCGTCTCGGGCCTGACCGCGAAGAAGGGCGTCCCGTGGCGCGTCCCGTACTTCGCCTCGTAGGCGTCGTCGACGCGGGCTATCAGGTCGGCGTCGGCCGTCGCCTCGTCGATGCGCTCCGCGCGTCCCTCGACTATCACCACCTCCTCGCCGCTCTCGCGGTGGACGGTGAGTCGCGGGTCCGCGGCGAGGTTGCGCACCCACCGCGTGCGCTCGCCGCCGCCGCAGTAGAGCGTCTCGTCGACCCAGACGCCCCACGTCGGGCGGGCGTGGGGCCGGCCGTCCGGACGCGTCGTCGAGAGCCAGTATGCCCTATCGTCCGCGAGTCGCTCGGTCACGAACGACCACGGCAGGAGTCCCTCCTCGTCGTCGGGGACGCCGTAACTCGCCTCGGTCGTCGGCCGGGTCCGGCGGGCGGGCGGCGTGTCGGCGTTGTCGGGCATACTGTCTCTGACACGCTACGCGGGCATAAGCGTCAGCTCGCTACGCGGGGGTGAGCGTCGCTCGGCGGTCGACGGTCGGCGTCGTCGAGGCTCGCGTCCGGACGGACCCGCGGCTGGGCGGCGCGACGCGCGAAAGAAAGGTGTCGGTGTACGTACTCGTCGTTCAGCCGAAGAGTTCGCCGAGGCCCTCGCCGCTGGCCTCCTCGTCCTCGTCCTCGTCGTCGTCGTCGGCTTCGGCTTCCTCGCCGCCTTCCTCGTCGGCGACTTCGACTTCCTCGGTGTCGGCCTCCTCGCCGCCGGCGGCCGCGCCGCCGGCAGCGCCGCCCGCCGCCGCGGGTGCGGCGGCGGCCGTGTCGATGGCCTCCTCGATGTCGACGTCCTCCAGCGCGGCCACGAGGGCCTTGACGCGGGACTCTTCGACGTCGACGCCGGCGGCTTCGAGCACCGACGTAACGTTGTCTTCGTTGATCTCTTCGCCCGTCTCGTTCAGGATGAGTGCTGCGTAGACGTATTCCATGATTCGTGTTCTCCGTTGTGTTTAACCGAACATCGCGCCGAGTCCTTCGGCCCCGTCCCCGTCGTCGTCTTCGTCGTCGTCGGGTTCGTCGGCTTCCGTCTCGGCGTCTTGCGTTTCGTCGTCCGATTCGTCCGTCTCCGTCTCCGCCTCGGTCTCCTCGGCGGCGGCCGCGGGCGCTTCCACGCCGCGGAGCTCCTCCGGGAGCGCCTCCTCGTCGTCTATCTGCGCGGCGAGCGCCCGGAGCTGGGCGTCGGCCTTGCCGACGAGGTCCGGAAGCACGTCCGGGCTCTCGATGGCGGCGAACAGGCCGAGCGCCTTGGCCTCGCCGGTCGCCTTGGCGAGCAGCGTGGGCGCCGTGCGGGCCGTCGGGTAGGCCGCGTTGACCGAGAGGTTCCGCCCGGCGGCGGCGGCCGACTCGATGTCGGCGCGGTACTGGTCGAGGTCCAGTTCCAGCTCCTCGGGGCTGAACAGGACGCCCTCGGAGAACACGGCGCGGAGGTCGAGGCCGACCTCCTTGGGTTCGATGCCGAGTTCGCTCAGCACGTTGGCGAGTTCGTCGGACACCTCCTCGCCCTGCGAGAGCACCTGACTGTCCTCGGTGACCTTGATGGACCCGTCCATGATGCGGGCCTGCGCGCCGACCTGCTGGAGTTCACCCACGAACGGGCCGGGGTCGATGCCCGTGTCCCCTTCGGGGATGACGATGTCGTTCGGCGCGACTTCGCCCGCGTTGATGGGCGCGGGGGTCTTCGAGGCTTCGAGCTGCTGGTAGAGACCGAACGGGTTGTCGTTCGTGCCGATGAGGCCGACCTGCCCGGAGAGGTACTCCGTGAGCTGGTCGAAGCCGTCGTCGACCTCTTCGAGCGCGCGGTGGAGCAGCGTGTTCCGGGACATCCGGAGTTCGGCGGAGCCGTGGAGCTCCCGACGCATGCTCTGTAGCTGGCGGCTCGGAATCCCCGTGACGTCGACGACGCCGACGGAGCCGTAGCGCTCGATGAAGTCGACGAGTTCGCCGACCTCCTCGCGCTTCCACTCGGGGACCTGCTCGGTCTTGCGGACGGACTCGCTCTGGCTCATGCGGGCACCTCCACCGACGGTCCCATCGTGGTCTTGACGTAGATGGCGTCGATGTTGAGCGGGCCCTTCTCGAGGTCCGCCTCCAGTCGCCGGACGATGACGTCGATGTTGTCCGCTATCTCGTCGGCGGACATGTCGACCGCGCCGACGCGCGTGTGGAACGTGCGGCGGTCACGGCTTCGGAGCTGGACGGTGTTTTTCATCCGGTTGACCGTCTCGACGACGTCGTCGTCGGGCTGGAGCGGCGTCGGCATCTTACCGCGCGGCCCGAGGACGGTCCCCAGGTACCGGCCGATGTCTTGCATCATCGACGCCTCGGCGATGAAGAAGTCGGTGTCGTCCGCGAGGTCCTTCGCGGCGTCCGAGTCGTCACCGAGGTCTTCGAGTTCGTCCGGGCCGAGTACGTCGTCGGCGACGTCCTCCGCTCGGAGCGCCGTCTCGCCGGTAGCGAACACGACGATGTTCGTCTCTTGGCCGGTTCCGGACGGCAGGACGATACTCTCGTCGACACGATTCGACGGGTCGTTTAGATCTAAGTCGCGCAGGTTGACTGCGAGGTCCACCGTCTCGCGGAAGTTCCGCGGGGGGGCGTCCTCGAGTGCGCGAGAGACTGCTTCCTCTATTGAATCTGCCATTATTCACCTCCGTAGTACGCAGGAACTGCTCCTACGGGTCAGTGAAACAGGCTGCTGCCTGCCTCATCGGAAGTGACCCCGTGACGGACTTAAACCCGTCGAAGCGTCCGGCGGCGGACGTCCGCGCCGTCTCCGAATCGACGGCGCACCGCTGTTCGGGCCGCGCCCGTCGTCCGGCGGGTCGCTCTCGCCCTGGTCGGGCGCCGGTCAGTCGCGGCGCCCGTCGTCCTCGGTCACGTCCCGCGTCGTGCCCTCCGTCGCGTCCAGCGTCGTGTCCCGAGTCGCGCCGCGGGGCCGCCGACCCCGCCCGCCGCGTTCGAACTCGTCGTAGACGTACACGCCGAGGTAGCCGCCGACGGCCGACAGCACGACAGTGTAGAGCGCCACGACGACGATGCCCACGAGCAACACGACGGACACGAACAGCAGGCCACCGCCGACCACGGGGTCGGGGACTATCACGAACAGCGACCCGAACAGCGTGACGGCGACGAACAGGAGCGCCAGCGGGAGCGCGGTTATCGCGCCCGAGATGGCCCCCACCCGCACGCCGTCGCGGCGTTCGAGGTAGCCGGCGACGCCGCCGCCGAGCACCGGCGAGAACGGGAGAAACGCCAGTACGACGGAGACGACGGCGCCGAGGAAGGCGTTCACGAGCGTGCTTCGGTCGGACATCTATGCGGGTACGTACGGCGTTCGGAGAGAAAACGGTTCCCGTCGGTGCGGCGTCAGGCCGCGGCCTCTTCCGTGAACTGGTCGTCGTACTCGCCGTCGTCGAGTCGCTTCTTGAACTCGCGGGGGTCGTTGCCTTCGATGGTGACGCCCAGCGAGGTGCAGGTGCCCACGACCTCCTTCGCCGCGTTCTTGAGATCGTACGACAGCAGGTCCGACTGCTTCTGCTCGGCTATCTTCTTGACCTGGTCGACCGAGATGTCGGCCACGAAGTCCGACTGGGGTTCGCCCGACCCGGTCTCGAAGCCGGCCTCGTCCTTGACGAGCGCCGTCGTCGGCGGGACGCCGACCTCTATCTCGAACGAACCGTCGTCCTCGTAGTCGACGGTGACCGGCACCTCCATGCCGTCGAACGCCGCGGTCTCCTCGTTTATCTGGTTGACCACGTCCTGCACGTCGACGGGCGTGGGTCCGAGCTCGGGACCCAGCGGCGGGCCGGGGGTGGCCTCCCCGCCGGGAACGAGCACTTCGATAGTTCCAGCCATGTCTAAACCGACCCCGCGACGACTTTTAACGGTTACCTTTCGACGCAGCCGCCCTGCGACCCCTCCCCACGGTCGGGACGGGGACGCGGCGTCCGCCCGGCGCGGGCAACCCGGCGCGTCGGCGGCCGTCCTCGCGCCACGCGGTCGCGTCGACCCCCGCTCCCCCGCAACGTCTAAACCGGATGTGAGTGTACGAGTACCCATGCCGGAGTTCACGTTCTTCGAGGTGCACTTCCACGAGTTCAACCCGACCAACACCGCGCCCCTCCTCGGCCGCGGCGGGTCCGCCCGCGAGGTGGCCCGCGGCGAGTCGGCCGACCCGGACCTCGACGGCGTCCCCGTCGAGGAGGCCGAACCCGGGTCGGCGTCCGAGTCCGGGACGGAGGAGTCCTCCGGCGGCCCGGGCGCGGGGCTGGTGGTGGCGCTGGTCCTCATCGCCGCCCTCGCCGTCGCCGCGCGGAAGTTCCTCGGCGACAACGAGGAACTCGCAGAACTGCAGGAGCTAGACGACGTGGCGTGACGGAGACGCGGTGACGGACGGCGGGCGAGACCGCCGCAGAGTCGGACGCCCTCGCGGTCGCGGCGCGGCCGCGTAGCTTCGGGTACCCTTTTGGTCGCCGACGCCGACCCCGTCGTATGGCAGTTTCGAGCGCACCGGGCAAGGTGTACCTGTTCGGCGAACACGCCGTGGTGTACGGCGAACCCGCCGTGCCGTGCGCCATCGAGCGACGGGCCACCGTCTCGGTCGAGGCGCGCGACGACGACCACGTGCGCGTAGAGGCGAGCGACCTGTCGCTCGACGGGTTCACCGTGGAGTACGCCGGGGCCACCGACGACCGACCCGACGTGGACGTGCCCTCGTCGCTGGTGGACGCCGGCATCGGCTACATCAACGCCGCCGTCGAACAGGCGCGCGACGCGGCGGCCGAACGGGGGGCGGCGGGACCCGGCGGGGCCGCCCCCGAGAGCGTCGGCTTCGACATCACCGTCGAGTCCGACATCCCGCTGGGCGCCGGACTGGGGTCGTCGGCCGCCGTCGTCGTCGCCGGCATCGACGCCGCGGCGCGGGAACTCGGCGTCTCGCTGTCGCCGACCGAGGTGGCCGAACGCGCCTACCGCGCCGAGTACGAGGTGCAGGACGGGCAGGCCTCGCGCGCGGACACATTCTGTTCTGCCAACGGCGGCGCGGTCCGGGTCGAGGGCGACGACTGCCGCACCGTCGACGCGCCCAACCTGCCGTTCGTCGTCGGCTACGACGGCGGCGCGGGCGATACGGGCGAACTCGTCGCGGGGGTGCGCGCCCTCCGCGACCGCTACGAGTTCGCGGCGGACACCGTCGAGACCATCGGCGAACTCGTGCGCGAGGGAGAGGCCCTCCTCGTCGACGCCGACCCCGACGCGCCGCCCACGGACGACCTGCTCGCGTCGCTGGGCGACCTGATGGACTTCAACCACGGCCTCCTCGAAGCGCTCGGCGTCTCCTCGCGGTCGCTCGACCGGATGGTGTGGGCGGCGCGCGAGGCGGAAGCCCACGGCGCGAAACTCACCGGCGCGGGCGGCGGCGGCTGTATCGTGGCGCTCGACCCCTCCCCGGAGACGGAGACGGGCCTGCGGTTCACGCCCGGGTGCGAGGACGTGTTCCGCGCCGAACTCGACGTCGAGGGCGTGCGCGCCGAGGAGAGCGAGGCCCGCGGCGAGGGAGGTGACCGCCGGTGACGACGGTGCTCAAACTCGGCGGGAGCGTCATCACCGAGAAGGGGGACGCCGAGACGCTCGACGGGCGCGCGCTCGACGCCCTCGCGGACGCCGTCGCCGACGCCGCGGGGACGGGCGACGCCACCGCCGACCCCGAGGGGGCGGACCTCGCGTTGGTCCACGGTGCGGGGAGCTTCGGCCACCACTACGCCGACGCGCACGGCGCGAGCGTCGAGTCGGGCGTGCGCGACGCCCGAGCGGTGATGGACATCCACGGCTCGATGAAGACCCTCGACAACTTCGTGCTCTCGCGCCTCCACGACCGAGGCGTGCCCGCCCTCCCGGTCCACCCGCTCTCGGTCGGCCACCGCGACGCCGACGGCGACCTGACGCTCCCCCTCGGACAGGCCGCGACCATGCTCGACGAGGGGTTCGTGCCCGTCCTCCACGGCGACGGCGTGGCGCAGGCGGGCGAGGGCGTCACCATCGTCTCGGGCGACGAGATAGTGGCCCGCCTCGCGGCCGCCCTCGACGCGGACCGCGTGGGGGTGGTGTCGACGGTGCCGGGCGTCTTCGACGCCGACGGCGACGTGATAGCCGAAATCGGGTCGTTCGACGAGGTGGCCGACGCCCTCGGCGGGAGCGACGACACCGACGTGACCGGCGGGATGGCGGGGAAGGTGCGCGCCCTCCTCGACCTTGACGCGCCCTCGCACGTGTTCGGCGCGGACGACCTCTCCGCGTTCCTGGCGGGGGGGTCGCCCGGCACGCGCATCCACCGGGAGTGAGAGGCCAAGAGCGAAAGCCGCACCCGCCGAAGGTTCGGCCGTGCCCGAACGCCCCGACGCGTCGGAGGCCCCGAGAACCCGTACGACCCCGACGACGCCTGACCGCCCGACGCGCCGTCAGTCATCGCAGGCGGCCGGCCCGGACTCGTCGCTCGACGCGGACGACCCGTCCGCGCGAGTCGGACTCGCACTCCCACTCGCGCCGTCGCCGGGCGGCCGGGGGCCCTCGGTCGTCCCGCCGTCGCCGTCCGGCGCACCGCGTTCGCCGCCGGGTACGTCGACTGTGTTCGCGTCCGCCCGCCGGACGGTCCACGCGCGCAGCGCCGACCGGAGCTCCGGCCCCTTCACCAGCAGGAACCCGGCGAGCACGACCGCGAAGCCGTACACCGTCGTCTCCGAGAGCGCCTCGCCGAGCGCGAGCCACCCGAACAGCGCCGCGAACGGCGGGATGACGTACTCGATGAGGCCCATCTGGACCGGCCCGAACCGGTCGAGGAGGCGGAAGTAGGCGAGAAACCCGAGCGCGCCCGGCACCACGGCGAGGTAGAGCAGCCACGCCACGCCGGCGGGGTCGGCGGTGGCGGCGACCGCGAGCGACTCCCCCGGCAGGACGGCCACGGCGAGGTGGAGCGACGCCGCGCCCGCGAGCAGCATCCACGCCTGCAGCGAGAGGCCGGAGAGGGCGGCGTCGTCCTCGCGGGTCAGCACCGCGCCGAGCGTCCACGCCGCCGCCGACGCGAACACCAGTCCGACGCCGACGCTCGCGCCGAGGTTCGCGGGGTCGGGGTCGGCCAGCAACAGGACGCCCGCGAATCCCACCAGCACGCCCGCGAACCCGCGGGCCGAGAGGCGGTCGTCGGGGCGGAGAAACCGCGTCGCGGCGGGCGTCAGCACCGGCACGAGGCCGAGGAGGGTCGCCGCGACGGCGCTGGTGACGTGCACCTGCCCGGCGAACAGGAGGGCGTGGTGAGCCCCGATGGTAAGGAGGCCCCCGGTCAGGATGGGCGCCCAGTCGCCCCGGCCGCGCGGGCGGAGCGACCGGCCGGTCGCGGCGGCGACGGCGAACAGGCAGACGGCCGCGACGTCGAACCGGAGGGCGGCGAGGACGACGGGCGAGAACCACGAGAGGGCGGCCTTGGTGGCCACGAACGCGGTGCCCCACGCGGCGGCGAGGCCGACGTACGCGAGGACGGAGCGGCGGGTCATCGGACGTTCTACTTCGCGGGGGTATTCGGACCCGTCGATTTCGCGCGGGGACGGGGGACCCGCCGGAGTCTCGCCCGTCGCCGCCCTCCGGTCCCGGTCGTGGCCTCCGCTCTCGGCGTCGCTTCAGTTCGCGGCGTCGCCGTCGTCCGCGTCGGGTCCGTCGTCCCCCACCTCGACGCGGAGGCCGTCGCTCGCGAACCGCACGTCGCCGTCGTAGCGCGCCTCGACGGCGTCGAGCATCTCGCGGTGGTTCCCCTCCGTGTGGGGGTAGAGGTGCGTGAGGTACACCCGGCCGTAGTCGTGGCCCGCGAGGGCGTCGCCGAGTTGGGAGGGCGTCGGGTGGTTCGACACGTCGACGTCGTCCGGGAACGAACAGTCGTGGGCGAGCACCTCGGACCCGTCGGCGAACGACGCGAGGCCCGCGAACGCCTCGGAGTCGCCGCTGTAGGTGAACGCGTCCCCGAAGCGGTAGGCGAGGCAGGGCAGGGAGTGGCGCGTCTCGTAGGCCTCGACGTCGAACCCCGCGACCGAGAACGACTCCGGCCCCACCTCCCGAATCCGGAGATCGACCCGGTCCTGCATGTACTCGTGGACGTCGAGGAGGCCGTCCACGAGCGACTTGGTACCCGTCGGACCCACCACTTCGAGGTGGTCGTCGCCCGACAGCCACCGCGCCTTCATGAGGGGCATGAGGTCGGCCACGTGGTCGAGGTGGTGGTGGGTCAGTAGGACCGTCGAGACGTCCTCGTAGCCGGCGTCCGTCTGCGACAAGCGGTGGAGGACACCGCTACCGCAGTCGACCAGCAGCGTCCGGCCGTCGTCCGGGTCTTCGAGGAGGATGCCCGTCTGGGCGCGGTCCGCGACGGGCATCGCGGTTCCGGTGCCGAGGAAGGTGACGCGCATGGGTACGGACACCGGCGGGAAGCGGTTAGGCGTTCGGGTTCGGCGTATCGGCGCCACTCCCCGTCGAAACGTTTGGTTGTCGATGACAGTGGTCGGTACTCTCTTGTTCGGCGACTCCATCGTAGAATCTGTGGGGTAGGATGACAATCCTCAGGGGACGCGCTCGGATCGTCATCGTCACCGTCGTAGTTTTGCTCGCTATCGTAGCTATCGCTAACGTCGCATCGCCGGTTCGTTCGCAGGACGGTAGCGACGAACGGACGGCGAAGGAGGTGAAACTCGTCTTGGTCAACGGAAGCGAGACCCAGCGACTGTGGCCCTACACCAGCCGTCAGAAGGACTTCGACACGCTCACGCTGCCGATAAACGCGATGGTCTACGAGGACGCCGGCACGGTCTACCAGTTGCTGGCCGCCGGACAGGGCGGCACGAGGTCGCAGTGGGAGACTACGAACCCCGAGAACGAGACCATCGTGCTCAACGAAACCGAGGCCAGTTGGAGTCGGTCCCACGGCGCGACCCGGTACACGTACGTCGACACGCCGCAGGGAGGGCGGTGGCTCGACGAGACGTACCAACTCCACGATGGGAGCTACTTCGGCACCCGGTACCACCTCAGACTCTACGAGGGCGGGACGCGGCCGAACCGGTGGACCGCGATACAGGCCCACGCGGAACACTGGGACTGGTTTCGGCTTCGGCACACCGTGAGCGGGCTCTCTGAGGCACGTCAGCACGTCGAGCACGACTTCTACGGCACCAGCTACCTCCGCGGCATCGAGCGCAAGCGGTACGCCAACGGCGGCATATTCGACGCCGACGGGTGGATATCGGCCATCCGCGTGGCCGACTGGACCACCCACGGTCCGCAGACCCTCTGGCCGGTCGCGGTCGGACTCACGCTCACCGGCGTCCCCGCGTCGCTCTGGGCCACGTGGGACCGTTCGTACGTCGATTCGCGACACCTGTCGCTCCTGTTCTCGACGGCGAGCATCCCGCTCGCGGTTCGTATCGGCGGTATCGCCCTCGAACAACACACGCCGCTCGGAGGGACGCCCAAGGTCATCGCCGCGGCGCTCTTCCCGATACTCGCCGTCGGTCTCCCGGTAATCGTCCACCGACTCGGCCGCGAACTGCGCGCCGAAGAGGGCTTCGTACTCTCCGCCCTCGGACTCGGAGCGGGCTTCGTCGCCGACTACGCGTTCCTCGGAATCACGGTCCTTCCCCTCGCCGTCGTCCTCCACCGACTGACGCTCCTGGTCGCACTGGGACTCGTCGCCGCCGGCGGCGTCCGGTGGAGCGACGAGTGGCTCGTCCGGAACCAGTACGGCGTCGCGGGGGTCGGTATCTGGGTCGCGGCGCTGCTCTGGACGCTGCTCGGCCTCGGCTGACGTCGCCCGAACTCGTCCGGTTCGCCGTCCGACGGGGACGCGAGCGAACCCCGTCGACGCCCCTCAGAACGCCCGTCGCATCCGCTCACGTTCAGTTTCAGTTTCACCGCGCACCGTCACAACCGACTTACCTGCGCGCGCCAACGGGGACACGTGAGCGAAGGAGGACGGGAACTGCTCCGCGCCGCCGCGTCCGAGTCGGGGGCGGGGTTCGACTTCGACCCCGAGACGGTGGACATCGCCGACGGAGACGTGCTCGACCTGCTGGAACCCTCGGTTCGGGAGTGGTGGGTCGACCAGTTCGGCGAGTACGTCGGCGGCAACGGGGGGTTCTTCACGCCGCCGCAACGCGAGGCCATCCCGCACATCCGGGACGGCACCAACCCGCTCATCTGCGCGCCGACGGGGAGCGGGAAGACGCTCGCCTCCTTCACGGCCATCATCGACGAACTGTTCCGGCGGTCCCGGGAGTCGCCCGACGGCCTCGACAACTCGGTCTACTGCCTCTACGTATCGCCACTCAAGTCGCTGGCCAACGACATCCACCGGAATCTGGAGGTGCCGCTGTCGGGCATCACCGAACGCATGGCGGACCGCGGCGAGGACGTGGAGTTGCGCCACGCCATCCGCCACGGCGACACCGACAGCGCCGCGCGACAGCGGATGCTGGAGGAGACGCCCCACATCCTCAACACCACGCCCGAGACGCTGGCCATCCTGCTCAACTCGCCGAAGTTCCGCGAGAAACTCCGCACGGTGGAGTACGTCGTGGTCGACGAGATACACAGCCTCGCGGAGAACAAGCGCGGCACGCACCTCTCGGTGAGTCTGGAGCGACTGGAGAACATGGTCGAGGAGTCGCCCACCCGCGTGGGATGTTCCGCGACGGTCGAACCCCTCGACACGGTGGCGGCGTTCCTCGTGGGCCGCGACGACGACGGCGACCCCCGGGAGTACGAGATAGTCGACACCCGGTTCGTTCGCGACTTCGACGTGCGGTTGGAGTGTCCCACCGACGACCTGATACACACCCCCCGGGAGGTGGTCCAGTCGCGGTTCTACGACCGCCTCGACGAGTTGATACGCTCCCACGAGAACACGCTGGTGTTCACCAACACCCGGTCGGGCGCGGAGCGAGTGCTCCACAACCTGCGCGAGAACTTCGACGGTTACGACGAGGAGAACTCCGGGTGTCACCACGGCAGTCTCTCGAAGGAGCGCCGGCAGGCGGTGGAGGAGGGCCTCAAGGAGGGCGAGTTGGACGTGGTGACCACCTCCACCAGCCTCGAACTCGGCATCGACATGCCCCACGTCGACCTGGTGGTGCAGGTGGGGTCGCCCAAGTCGGTGGCCGCCCTCCTCCAGCGGGTGGGGCGGGCGGGCCACCGCCTCGGCCAGACCGTCGAGGGCCGCGTCGTCGCCCTCGACCGGGACGAACTCGTGGAGTGTGCGGTGATGCTGGAGAAGGCCGAGTCCGGGTTCGTGGACCGCGTGTTCGTGCCGGAGGACGCCGCCGACGTGGCCGCCCAGCACGTCTACGGCATGGCCATCAACGCCGTCAGGCCGGAGGCAGAAGTGAGAGAAACGCTCCGGCGGGCCTACCCCTACCGGAGCTTCTCGGACGGCGAGTTCGAGCGCCTGTTCCGCTATCTCACGGCCGACTACGAGGGGTTGGAGGACAAGAACGTCTACGCCAAGGTGTGGCGCGACGAGAACGACCCGCCGGGGGGCGAACACCACTACGAGGAGTTCGAACCGGGGACCCCGCTGGTCGGCAAGCGCGGGCGGATGGCGCGGGTCATCTACATGACCAACATCGGCACCATCCCCGACTCGTTCACCTGCGACGTGTACGTCCGCGGGAGCAAGGAGTGGGTCGGCAACTTGGACGAGAACTACCTCGACACGCTGGAGAAAGGCGACGTGTTCGTGCTCGGGGGCGACAACTTCGAATTCGTCTACCGCCGGGGGTCGAAGGTGTACGTCGACCGGACGAGCGCCCGCCCCACGGTGCCGTCGTGGTTCTCCGAGCGCCTGCCGCTGTCCTACGACCTCGGCCGCGAGATAGCGGCGTTTCAGGGCGACGTGCTGGACCGCCTCGCCACGGGCGGACAGCCAGCGGTGCGCGACTGGCTCCGGGACTTCCCGATGGACGAGAACAGCGTGCGCGCCGTCGCCCGCATGTTCGACGAGCAGGTGCGCTACGCCGGCCCGGAGAGCGTCGCCACCGACGCCCGCATCGCGGTGGAGATGGTGGTCGACCGCGACGAGTACCGCCGCCACTACCACGTCCACTCGACGTACGGCCGGCGGTTCAACGACGGCCTCTCGCGTCTGGTCGCCTACCGGTGCTCGCGCCGCACCAACGCCAACGTGCAGGTGGCCGTCGCCGACAACGGCTTCACCGTGTCGATGCCGCTCAACCGCCGGGTGGACGTGGCCTCCGTCCTGCGCTCTATCGACCCCGACGAGGTGGCGGCGGACCTCCGGGCGGCCCTCGACGGCACGGACCTCCTGAAGCGGTACTTCCGCATCAACGCCACCCGCTCGCTCATGATACTCAAGCGCTACAAGGGCTACGAGAAGTCCGCCGCGAAACAGCAGGTGGCCAGCGAGATGCTACTGTCGTTCGCGCAGGACCTCGACGAGTTCGCGGTGACCGAGGAGACCTACCGCGAGATTCTGGAGGACAAACTCAACGTGGCGGGCGTGCGCGAGGTGCTGTCGGCGGTGGAGGCGGGCGACGTCGAGGTGACGGAGCGGGAGGTGGCCTCGCCCACGCCCCGGGCGTTCGGCCTCGCCACCCTGATGGCGAGCGACGTGGTCCTCGCCGAGGACGAGTCGGCCGCGCTCCGGACGTTCCACGACCGCGTGCTGGCCGAGATAGGCGACGAGGACGAGGAGGCTGGCGAACGGTCGCTGGCGGACGCGACCGACTGAGGCCGACGCAGACCGCGCCGGCGCGGTCCGACCCCGGCCGCCGCGACGACGGAGCATCCACCCTTTTGTATCGCGGGCGTCCCCTCTCGGGTATGGACACGGACATGGAGTCGCTCCACCCCCGCGTGCGCGTCCTCTGGGCGCTCCGCGCACTCGTCGTCGCCGCCGTCGTCGGCGCGGCGCTGGTGGGCGTCGACCGCTTCGTCACCCCGCTCGGAACGACAGTCGTCGCGGCCGCCGTCGCCGCCGTCGCCCTCCTCGGCGTCGCCCACGCCCTCCTCCGGTACCGCGTCTGGCGGTTCGATGTGGGTGAGGACTCGCTCTACCTCGTCCGCGGCGTCCTGACGCGGACCGACACCTCGGTCCCGTTCGTGCGCGTCCAGCACGTCGACACCCGGCGCGGTCCGGTAGAGCGGCTCTCGGGGCTGTCGAGCGTGGTCGTCTACACCGCCGGGTCGCGCGGGGCCGACATCACCATCCCCGGCCTCCGCCCGGCGCGCGCGACCGACCTCCGCGAGCGACTCCGCGACCTCACGGTCGAGAGCGAGTTCGAGGACGCCGTATGAGCGTGAACCGCCTCCACCCCCTCTCGGCGGCGTTCGACGCGGTCGGAGCCGCCGTGCAGGCCGGCAGCTTCGTGTTCTTCGTCTTCGTGATGCTCCGGCAGTTCGCCGGCACCGACCTCGGTCTCGTGTTCGTCCTCGCGCCGCTGGGAGCGCTGGCGGGCCTCGCGTACGCCGTCGCGCGCTACCTGCGGTACACCTACGAACTCGCGGGCGACACGTTCGTGGTGGAGTCCGGCGTGGTGGCGCGACAGCGCCGCGAGATACCGCTCCGGCGCGTCCAGAACGTGGACGTGACCCGGAACGCCGTCCACCGCGTGTTCGGACTGGCGGTGGTGCGCATCGAGACGGCCGGCGGCGGCGGCACCGAGGCCGAACTCGACGCGGTGAGCGCCGACGAGGCCGACCGCCTCCGGACGGCCCTGACCGCGCGCCGGCGGCGTTCGAGCACGGCGAGCGAGGGGTCGAGTGCCGCCGCGGGCGAAGGCACGGGCACCGACGCGGGGACAGACACTGACGCCGACGCCGCGTCGGGCGGAGCGACCGCCCCGTCGACCGAGTCGGCCGAGAGCCCGGCGGCCGAATCCGAGCGCGTCCTGTTCTCGCTGTCGGCGACCGACCTCCTCGCCCTGTGTCTCGTCTCCTTCCGTCCGGGCGCGGCGCTCATCCCGATATTCGGGTTCCCGTTCGCCGAGGACGTGGCGCTCGCGGTGTTTCGGAGCGCCCTCTCGTTCGTGGGCGCGCCCCTGCCGTCGTCGCCGGCGGCGGCGCTCTCGCTGTCGCCGGAGTACGTCGCCGTGGTCGCGGCCGTCGGCCTCTCGCTGTTCGCGCTGACCTCGTGGGCGGTGAGTGCAGCGCTCACGTTCGCGGGCTACTACGGGTTTCGCCTCTCCCGGGTGGGGGACGAACTCCGGTACGAGCAGGGACTGGTCCAGCGCTACAGCGGGACGGTCCCCCTCGACAAGGTCCAGACCGTCGCGGTTGACGAGAACGCCCTGATGCGCGCGCTGGGGTACGCGTCGCTCCGCGTCGAGACGGCGGGGTACGCGCCGGGGTCGAGTCGCTCCGGCGGCGCGGAGGAGGCGGTGCCGCTGGCCGCCCGGTCGTTCGTCTACGGCCTCGCGCACGATATCGAGCCGTTCGGGGAGGGCGAGTTCGTCGCGCCGCCGCGCCGGGCGCGCCGTCGCTACGCCGGCCGCTACCTGCTCGCCGTCGCGGGCGCGACGGTCCTGCTCGTCGCCGTCTCGCGGCTGGTCGTGGACCTCGGTCGCCTGCCGTACGCGCCGCTCCTGCTCGTCCCCGTCGCGCCCGTCGCCGCCCACCTCAAGTGGCGCAGCCGGGGCTACCGACTCGACGCGGACCACCTCGTGACCCGGACGGGGTTCTGGCGGCGCACCACCCGGGTCGTGCCCTACTTCCGGGTCCAGACGGTGTTCGAACGCCGGACGCCGTTCCAGCGCCGGTGGGGGCTGGCGAACGTCACCGCCGACACCGCGAGTTCCGCGAGCCTCCTCGGGCGCGACGCCACCGCGTTCGACGTGGACGACGCCGAGGCGCGGGAACTCCACGAGACGCTGCGCGTCCGCCTGCGCGAGCGACTCGGCCGCCCGCGGTCCGGGCCCGCCTGAGAGTACCCGCGCCGCGGAGTCGGACGCGCCAGCGCTGACCGCGCGGGGTCGGCCGCCCCATTCAGGCCGACGCCCCGGTCCGGCGGTCGAGATGCGCGACGGCCGCGAGGAGACAGACCACGGCGACGACGGTGACGAGGACCGTGACCGCGAGTTGGGCGTAGACGTCGCCGCCCGTGTCGGCCAGCGCACCGACCGCGCCGCCGACGCCGCCGGCGAGGCCGCCGACGACCGCCTTCCGGGAGTCGGAACTCCGGTCGAACGCCGCCTGTAACTCCTCCAAGCGGGGGTTCATGGCTATCCGTCGTGGGAGAGAGGACATTAAACCTCCGCCTAGAGTATCGAAAACTGATAACCGGCCGTCCGCGCTCGTCGTTTCGTCTCCCACTCCGTGCCGCCGTCCGTCCGTCGCCGTCGCCGTCGCCCCGTCACCGTCGCGCCCAGTCGAGCATCCGGGCGTAGAACGGGTCCGAGGAGAGGGCGTCGGCGTCGCCCACGAGCGCCAGCGCCTTCTTGGCCCGCGTGAGCGCGACGTTCACCCGGCGCGTGTCCTCGAACAGGGGACCGTCGAGGCTCCCCGTGGCCACGAACGAGACGACGACGACCTCCTTCGAGGAGCCCTGAAACCGGTCGACGGTGTCGACGGTCACGTCCACGCGTTCGCTAATCTCTGCCACCTGCGCCCGGAACGGCGCGATGACGCCGATATCGTCGGGGTCGACCCCCGCCGCGAGGTACGACGCCACCACCGCGGCCACCCGGTCGGCCTCGACGGGGTTGGTGTTGCCCTCGCGCCGGCCGTCGGGGTCGACGAAGGAGACGGCGTCGCGCAGGTCGGCCGGCAGGGCCGAGGGGTCGACGCCCGGCAGGTCGGCGAGTCGCTGGGCGGCCACCTCGCCCGTCGCCGGCCGGAGGGCGCCGTCGTAGAACTCCTTCGAGGCGAACGCCTGAATCCGCTGGGACATCCGGTACTGGCGGTCGAGCATCACCGCGGCGTCGGGGTGGGTCTCGACGAGACGCTCGAACAGGGACTTCTGGAGGTCGTTCTCGGCGCGCACCACCGGCGGAAGCTGGCGGTGGTCGCCCACCAGCACGAACCGGTCGGCGAGGTTTATCGCCGCGAGCGTCCCGGGTTCGGTCAACTGGGACGCCTCGTCCACGACGGCCACGTCGAACGAGTCCTCGCGGAGGACGCGCGACCCGCACGTGGCGGTGGTGGCCGCCACCACGGGCGCGGACCGGAGCGCCGCCGCACGCTCGTTCGGGTCGCCCT
Source organism: Haloferacaceae archaeon 50 (assembly GCA_046097085.1). GTDB lineage: Archaea > Halobacteriota > Halobacteria > Halobacteriales > Haloferacaceae. The sequence continues at coordinate 2,553,512 of CP175567.1, forward strand.
CGCGGGCCAGTCGCACGTCCTGCATGTCCTCGCGCACGCCCGTCTCGGTGCCGACGCGCGCGACATCCTCGAATCCCTGGTCGCGGAGGGCCTCCAGCGCGTTGTCCACCGCGCGGTTGGTGAACGCCGACAGCAGCACCCGGTCGCCGCGCTCCACGAGGGCGCGGATGGTCCGGGCGATGGTGTAGGTCTTCCCCGTCCCCGGCGGGCCGTGGACGAGGGCGAAGTCCTCGGCGTTCGCCGCGAGGTTCACGGCGTCGTTCTGCCCCGCGTTGTTGTCGATGTACGTGCGCTCGTCCGCTCGGAACTCCGGGTCCGCCCGTTCGAACAGCACGTCCTTGCGTCGCTCGTCGCCCTTGAGGACGGCGTCGTGGAGCGCCGTCAGCATCCGGTCGACCGATATCTCGGAGGGGTAGACGTCGAGGCGACGGAGCGAGACGGGTTCGTCCGCCGTCACGACCACCTCGTCGCCCAACTCCCGAATCCGGGCGAGTTCGGCGTGGCCGGTCACCGGGTCGCCGTCGCTGGCGAGGGCCACGTCGCCCGCGCGGAGTTTGGAGACGGCGCCGCCTGGCCTGCGCGCCCGGAGTTCCCACCGGCCGTCGTCGAGTTCGCGCCGCCCCGCGGGTTCGAGACCTATCAGCGCCCGGTCGTCGTCCGCGCGCTCCTCGGGCGACTGGGTCCAGAGCTTCCGGTACTCGGCGTGGGTGGCGCGTCGCTCCTCCTCTATCGCGGCGTAGAACCGCTCGAAGTAGTCGCGTTCCTCCTCGGGGACGGGCGTCCCTATCTGCCCGGCCTTCGACTCCTGATTCAGGCGGCCCGACACCACCATGCAGGTGTCCTGCTCGAAGCAGTACTCGCACTTGGCGTCCGCCTCGTAGCCCGTGGGCACGTCCCCCTTCGCCTCCGTCGCGGCTATCTCGTTGCGCGTGCGGACGACGAACTTCAGCAGGCCCGCGCCGACGGAGAACTCCTTGGCGGGCGAGAGGTCGCCCGTCGCCTCCGAGCGGTCGAGCGCCGTGTTCTTGGTGTAGAGCAGGGTTCCCACGTCGGGCGAGACGCCCCGCTCTTCGAGGAGGAGGGCGTAGCAGGCGGCCTGAATCTTGTCCTGAAAGCGGGGGTCGCGCTTGGTGTTCTTGCCCGTCTTCAGTTCCACGGGCATCCCCCGGCGGAGGGCGTCCGCCCGCCCCTTGATGCCGAACGTCGGTGAGATGAGGGTGTACTCCGAGCGCCAGCTGTCGTCTTCGGTCAGCGTCCCCTGCGAGAGCCACCCCTCGATGGCGGCGGCGTTCCGGCGCACCTCGTCTTCCACCTCGCCCGCCTCGCGTCCGAGCAGTCCGAGTTCGAGGCCGGCATCCCGGACCCGTCGTTCGACGGCCGAGCCGAGGTCCTGGCCGCGCAACAGGTCGCCGAACACCTCGTGGACGATGGTCCCCTTGACCACGGGGTAGTTGAGCGGGATGCCGGACAGTTTGTTGAGGTAGTACATCCGGGGACACTGCACCCACGAGCGCACGTCGGTCACGTCCACGAGGAAGTCGGGTTCGACCACGACGTAGGAGTCGCCCGTCGTCGCGTAGGTGGGGTCGCCGCCGAACTCCGACGCCTCGGCGTCGGTGACGAGGAGGTCCATCCCGGGTTCGACGTACTCGGCCGTCTCGGCCCACTTGCCCCACAGCGTGACCGACACCGCGCCGTCGCCCCGGGTGGTGGCGTCGTCGCCGTCGGGGCGCACGTCCACCTCGACCAGTTCGGACTCGCCGTAACTCGTGTCGACGGTCCGGGGGTCGTCCACGTCGAGTACGCGCCCGCGAAGGTTCACTACGCGGTGACAGTGGCCGGCGCAGAAAAACGCTGTCGGTGCGCGGGTTCCGGCGGGGCGGGGTGTGGACACCCGCGACCGTTACGTTAATTCGGGAGAACGGAGTATCCGTGGGTATGCGCGTCAGGGACTGGCAGGACATCCTCGCAGACGTCGTCGAATCGGACGCCGACCCCGACGGCTGGCGCGGCGTGGCGGGCCGGCGGCGCGAGGGCATCGGGGAGGACCTCTTCCTCGGCCACCCCGACGCCGGCGTCTACCACCTCAAGACCTACGCGAAGAACCCCTACGACCTCAAGGGGGTGGGGACGCGCGTGGCGCGGAAAGTCGACGGCGACATCGACCCCCTCCTCCCGCGCCGGGAGAGCCAGGACGCCGGTCGGTTCGCCGTCCAGCGACCGCCCGAGGATAAAGACGCCGCCGAGGACGTGGCCACCCGTCTCGAGGAGACGGTGAAAGTCCACGCCGAGGCCCCCACCACGCCCGACGACTTCTTCACCGACGTGATGGAGGCGCTGGACAGTCCCGCGTTCGGCCCCATGGAGTTCGACATCTCGGACCGCCCGGACCCGCTGGACGACCTCTCGGGCACGTTCGAGGAGGCGGACGAACTCCTCTCGTCGGAACTCGACGACCTCATCGGCGACGACGAGGTCGGCCGTGGGTTCCACTGATAAACGACCTGTATTTCAAGCCGCAGGACACGGCCCTCCCCAACGACTAGCGGGCCCGATGGAACGACGAGAGTTCGTTCGCGCGGCCGGGTCGGTCGCCGTCGGCGTCGCCGTCGCCGGGTGTAGCGGGAACCTCGGCGGGGGCGGCGGCGAGACCGACAGCGTCGACCCCGCCGCGACGGAGGCGGAGGCCCAGACGGCCGCGGACGGGACGGAGATAGACGAGCGCGACACCCCGTCGAGGGAGGCGCCGCGTCTCTCGGGGAGCATCGCCGACGACTCCGACGACGGCCTGAAGTTCGTCGCGGTCACCCTCTACCAGACGTACGTCAACTCGGAGCAGGCCGACAACGAGACGGCCGTGGCGGACGCCGTGTTCGGGTCGGCGGGCGACGGCGTCGGCGTCAAGGGCGTCCTGAAGAACGTGAGCGACGTGACCTACTCCGAGGTCGAGGTCGCGGTCACCCTCTACGACGACACCGACGACGTGTTGGGGAAGTGGCTGGACAACACCGCAGACGAGAGCACCGGGAGCCTGAAACCCGGCGAGAAGTGGGACTTCGACGTCGCCTTCCAGAACGCCGACGTGGGCGAGGCGGCGCGCTACGCCGTGTCCGCGAGTGGAGAGGTCGCCGACTCGTGACGCCGAAGCGGCGAGGTGACCGCGGAGTCCCCTCGCGTCTCGCGCCCCGCGACGCCCGCCTCCAAGCGCCGTATTCAAACCCCCGGCCGCCGAGGTACGCACCGATGGTAACGGAGCAGGCGGCCACACGACGCGAACGAGAGAGCGGAGTTCGGGACGCCGCGGCGGGCCCGCCGGACGCGGGGGCGACGACCGCCGCACCGCGGGGGGCGTGATGGTCGGACCGAGCGACACCGAGGACGAACGACGCAGCGCCACCCTCCGTTTCAGGGCGGGGTTCGTGGTTCTGGTCGGCCTCTCCGGCGCCCTCGTCGCGTCCTCGATGGGCGCGTCGGTGACGGAGGCCGCCATCGTCGCCGCGGTTTCTCTCGCCATCGGCCTGGTGCTGATGTGGTGGCTGGTCCGGAGCTATCGGCAGATACGCCCGCCCCGGTGACATTCTTTTTTCATTAAGTCTCCGACAAATAATAAGTGTCAGTGGGGTGTATATGACACGCTTATGGGACGAGACTCTCTCTATCGGCGGACCATCCTGAAACTCCTCGGCGCGGGAGGCGCGGCGGCCGCGTCGGGAACCGCCCCGGCCGCGGCGGTCGGCGCGGACCAACCTACCGGCGGCGACGACGCCTACTGGACCACCGGCGAGCAGTACGGCGTGGGGACCGTCGCGGACCACGGAGCGGACGACCCGTCGCGGGTCTGGTTCACCCTCTCCGAGGGCGCGATGACGGGCGCGCGGTTCCCCCGCATCGACCTGCTCCACCTCCGGACGCTGGAGTTCGTCGTGGCCGACGCGGCGGACGACGCCGGCTACGCCGTCCGGACATACGACGACTCCCGGCGCGACGACGACTCGTCGTCGGTCGAGCGCCGGACGCGCCCCGTCGACTCGGACGCCCTCCTCTTCGAACAGCGGGTGGCCGACTCGGGCGGCGACCGGGACTGGCGACTCGACGTGGAGTACGTCGCCCACCCGGACCACGACGCCGTCCTCCTGGACGTGACGTTCGAGGCCGACGACGGCCGCGCGTACGACGTGTACGCCCTCGCGGACCCGTCGCTCTCGAACAGCGGCAGGGCCGACGAGGCGCGGGCCCAACCCTACCGCTCGTCGCCCGGGAAAGACGAGGGCCGCGCGGCGGACGCGGCCGAGAGGCAGGTGTACGCCCTCACCGGGTGGGACACGAGCGAGAACGACGGCGAGGCGGTCGTCAGGGGACCGGAGGGCGACCCGTACAACGTGGCGACGGCGCTCGTCTCCGACGACGGGTTCGAGTGGGCCACCGTCGACGTGGTGGGCGGCGACGCCCTCTCGTCGCTGCTCGGGTCGGGCGACGTCCCGACCACCTACGAACGCGCCGAGGGGAACGTGGCGATGGTCGGGCGGGTGGCGTCGGCGTCCGACCGCGCCTCGGACACCCTCGCGCTGGGGTTCGCCGACGACAACGAACTGAACGAGGACGACGTGGAGGGCGCGTTCGAGACGGCGCGCGCGGCGCTCCGCGATCCGTACGACCGGACGCGCGGCCGGTACGTCAAGTCGTGGCGCGAGTACCTCGACGGGGTCGAGGTGCCCGAGGCCGCTCGCAGGCGGTACGACCGCTGGCGGCAGTACCGGATGGCCGCGATGGTGCTCCGGGCGGCCGACTCCAAGCAGTTCCCCGGCGCTGGCATCGCCAGCCCCTCCGTGCCGTGGGGCGGGGCGGTGAAGGCCAACTCGCCCAGCGACTACGGCTACAACTACGTGTGGGCGCGCGACCTCTACCAAGCGTACACCGCGATGCTCGCCATGGGCGACGTGGAGGGTGCGAAGCGCGCCGTGGAGTACCTCTACGAGTACCAGCAGCGAGACGACGGCTTCCTCCCGCAGAACACGTTCGTCGACGGCACCACCCGGTGGGGCGGCGAGCAGATGGACGAGATATCGTTCCCCCAGTTGATGGCCTACCAACTGCGGGAGCGCCACGGCGTCGGCTTCGACGAGGCGTCGTACTCCTACGACAACGTGCGCAAGTCGGCCGACTACGTGGTGGCCAACGGCCCCGAGACGGGGCAGGACCGCTGGGAGGAGGAGTCCGGCGTCTCGCCCGCGACCACCGCGGCGGAGGTGGCGAGTCTCGTCGCGGCGGCCGAACTCGCGGCCGCCGAGGGCGAACGCGGCGACGCTCTCGCGTACATCGGCGTGGCCGACCGGTGGCAGGCCCGCACCGAGGAGTGGATGGCCACCGAGACGGGCACCACCGACCACGACAACACGCCCTACTACGTCCGCATCAACGACGACCGGGACCCCGACGACGGCGCGACGGTGGAACTCAACAACGGCGGCCCGACCCTCGACGAGCGAAGCGTGATAGACGGCGGCTTCCTCGAACTCGTGCGCCTCGGCGTCAAGCCGTGGGACGACCCGGTGATACGCAACTCGCTGCGCGAGGTGGACGACGCCATCCGCGTGGACACGCCCCACGGTCCGGCGTGGTACCGCTACAACGGCGACGGCTACGGCGAACAGGCCGAGAACCCCGACGACGACTACACCGAGGGCGCGCCGTGGGCGCTCGACGACGCCGGAAAGGGTCGCCTGTGGCCCATCTTCTCGGGCGAACGCGGCGAGTACGAACTCCTCGCCGGGACCGACCGCGACAGCCCCACCGCGCCCGGCGAACTCCTCGACGCCATGGTCGGCTTCGCCAACTCCGGGCTGATGATACCCGAGCAGGTGTGGGACCAAGAGGACCCCACGCCGTTCGGCTGGGAGTTCGGCGAGGGCACGGGGTCGGCCACCCCCCTCTCGTGGAGCATGGCGCAGTACGTCCGCCTCGCGCACTCCCTCGACGCCGGGGAACCCGTAGAGCGCCCCGCGGTCACGGCCGAGCGGTACGTCTTCGACTCCCCACCCGAGGGGCCATCGCTCGACGTGTCGTTCTCCGACTCGGCGGCCGACAACGCCACGGTAACCGTCTCTGGCACCACCGACGGCGACGAGGTGGTCGCCAAGTCGCCCGCCGAGACGGTCTACCGGAAGGTCGAGGGCGGGTCGTTCGAACTCGAACTCGACGGGACGGACGGCTCCGACGGCGACGCGGCGCTGACCGTCGTCGCGGCGACCGGCGGCGACGACCTCTCGTCGGTGGGCGCGACGGTCCGGCGGCAAGCGTGACCGACGTCGGCGTGGACGACGAACTCGCGTCGTGAACCGCGTCGGCGCGCACCCGTTCGGCGGTGGCCGCGACGATTCGGTGGACTCGAACGTACTCGACGTGGCGACGCCCGACGGCGTCTCGAACGCCGACGCGCTGTCGTACTCCGCCGAGGAACGCGCCACGAGTTCCGTATGCCGCTCTGAGGACGGAGGCCGAGGCACGACACGCGGTGCGCTCACCGCGCGGCCGTCGGCCGCGGCCGGAGTTGATCTCTGGACGCGTACGGGTAGTTGTGGACGGCGAGTTGTTCTACCCCCGCGTCGGTCATCCAGTAGGTGACCGTGTAGGTGAAGTCGGTGGGCTGGACGAGTCGGTACGTGTCGTGGACGCCGCCCGAACACCGGAGTCGGACGCGGACGGCTCCGGCGGCGGTCCGGTTCGCCGCGGCCGCCGTACAGTCGGTTCGCACCTCGTCGCGCGTGTCGATCGTCTGTCCGCGCGAGCGGAGGAGGTCGTTCTGGAAGCGGGTTTCCTCGTAGGCGACGAGATAGGTGACGGCCGTCGTCTCGTTCACCGTCGCCGGTCGTTCCGGGGCGAACGGGTTGCGCTCCGCGACGACGTTCGAGTCGTAGGGCGAGTCGGCGACGATCACCGAACTCGCGGCGAGAGAGAGGAGGACGACGACGACCGTGACGCGGTGAGGCTTCGACATTGCGTCCACTACACGTCCCTGCAGAATAACTGCCACTGAGAGTCAAAGAGCCGCTTCAGCTACCGACGGCTCCTCGCGCCAGTCAGGGGTCGACGCGACGGATCCACTCCCCGGGCCGGTCGAGTTCGTAGTCGGTGGGGAGGTTCTCGGGGGCGTCCCACACCGTGCCCGCGGCGGCGAGGCCGCGTTCGTCCGCCACCGCCTCGAAGAAGGCCGCGCCGCGTTCGTACTGGCGGCGCTTGAGGCCGAGGCCCAGGAGGCGGCGCACGAGGTTCCCCACAGGGCCGTTCCCCTGATTGCGACGCTCGTCGAGTTTCTCGCGCAGGTCGGCGTACTCCTCGTCGAACGCGCGGTCCATCAGGAGTTCGGCGTACCCCTCGACGGCGGTCATCGCGGTGTCGAGTTCGCGGAACGCCGAGTAGTCGAGTTCGCCCGACGTGAGCGCCTCGATGCCCGACTCCATCCGCGTCTCGAGGTGGTCGGAGAGCCACGGCGCGGCCCCGAACTCGGCGGCGTGAGACACCTCGTGGAACGCTATCCACCGGCGGAACCGGTCGCCGTCCACGTCGAGTTCGCCGGCCACGCGGCGGATGTTGGGGTGGACGAAGTAGAGGCCGTGAGAGTCGTCCGTGTCCGCCTCGGCCAACAGGAGGGGGTCGTACTGTCCGAGGACGTTCTTCCCGAGGAACGAGAGCATGAACGCCATGGTGCCCGTGTTGAGGGCGCGCGCGACGCCGGGGAACACCTCGGGGGCGTTCTCCTCCAGCGGACGCATCACCCGACGGAACGTGCGGACGTTGGCGTCTATCCAGTGGTGGCGGTTCTGCACCTCCACCGTGTCGGGGAGGTCGAACTCCATCGCGGCCACGTCTCGGATGCGTTCGCGCGCGTCGCGCACGTCACGCGCGTACCCGTCCCGCTCCACCGCCGAGAGCGAGACGTCGCCCGGAGGCGTCGACGACTTGGCCGCCTCCGCGACGGCGTCCCAGTCGATGGTTCCCGTGCCCGACGCGGAGGAGGTGACCGCCCGAACGCTCCGGTAGAGATTCATATCGATACGTCGGGGACGGGGCGACAAAACCCTTGTTCTCGCCCCCGCGTCTCGCTCCCGTCGCGGACTCACCCGCCCGCGCACCGGTCGTCCCCGTCCCCGTCTCTCGCTCCGTCGGCGTCGGGACCGTCGCCGGCCGCGTCGTCCTCGACGGCGTCGGCCGGCACCTCGCAGAGCGCCGTCGCGCCGCACTCGTGGCACCGCTCGCCCGCCCCCTTGAGGTACAGGTCGCCCGCCTCGTCGCGGTAGGCGGTGTAGACGCTACCGCACTCGTCGCAGACGGCCATCGTCCGACTCATCGCTCGCCCCGGTCCGACGGACGGGCGCGTTCGCTTCCGCCGCGGCGGCCGACCCTGCCGACTCGTCCCGACCCCGCGGCGGCGGTGGTCGAATCCGTCGGAGTCGCCCGACTCGAACGCTCGTGTGACATACGTGAGCGTCCGTCCGTCGGACCCGTGGCTGGCCGCCCGAAATTATACGGTGTTTTACGTGGCCCCGCCCGCCGACGTCGGGGAGTGCGACGGCGCGAAGGCTGCGGGACGGGACGAAAGCGTCGTCAGAAACGGGACGGAACAGAACAGAACGGAACGGACCGGATCGAAGCGGCACGAAACGAAGTCAGCGCCGGGTCAGATGTCGGCTTCGAAGTCGTCGAGGGCGTACGTGGGCTCGGAGCCGCGGCGGTCGAGCGTCTCGTTGGCGAGTAGCCAGTAGACCACCGACAGGGCGCGGCGGCCCTTGTTGTTCGTGGGGATGACGAGGTCCACGTTGGAGGTCTGGTTGTTGGAGTCGCACATGGCGATGACCGGGATGCCCACGGTGATGGCCTCCTTGACGGCCTGCGAGTCGCCGATGGGGTCGGTCACCACGACGACATCGGGTTCGATGTACTCGGCGTACTGGGGGTTGGTGAGCGTCCCCGGGATGAACCGGCCGGTCCGGGCGCGCGCGCCGATGGCATCGGCGAACTTCTTGGCCGGGAACTGGCCGTACTGCCGAGAGGAGGTGACGAGCACCTGCTCCGGGTCGTAGTTCGAGAGGAAGTCCGCGGCCACGCGGATACGGTCGTCGGTCTGGCTCACGTCGAGGACGTAGAGGCCGTCGTCGCGGACGCGGTGGATGAACCGCTCCATGTCCTTGGTCTTCTGCTGGGTCCCGATGTGGACCCCGGCCCCGAGGTAGTCCTCGACGGGGATGAGGAGGTCCGCCTCGTCGTCGGGCATGACGTCCTCGTCGAACGGGGACGCCTCCTCCTCCTCCTCTTCGGCCGCCGCCTCCGCGTCGGCGTCGGCATCGGTCGGTTCGTCCTCGGCGGCCCCCTCGTCGGCGGCCTCCTCGGCGGGCAGGTCGTCGTCCGCGTCGATGTCGGGGTCGACGTCGGGTTCGGCGCCCGCCTGCGTGTCGGACGGGTCCTCGTCGACCTCTTCTTGCGCGGTTTCGAGTGCGTTGTCGTCGTTGTTGCTCATACTGCGTCGTCCGCGATTCGGATGAGTTCGTTCAGTTTGGCTGTGCGTTCGCCCTGCACCGTCCCCGTCTTGATGAACGGGGCGTCGGTGGCGACGGCGAGGTGTGCGATGGTCGTGTCCTCGGTCTCGCCCGACCGGTGGGAGATGACGGCGTCGTAGCCGTTCCGGGTCGCCAGTTCCACGGCGTCGAACGCGTCGGTCAGCGTCCCTATCTGGTTGGGCTTGATGAGGATGGAGTTGCCCGCACCGGCGTCGATGCCCTCCTGCAGGCGCGACGTGTTCGTCACGAACAGGTCGTCGCCGCAGACGAGCGTCCGGTCGCCGACGCGGTTGGTCAGCTTCGCGAACCCCTCGTAGTCGTTCTCGTCGAGAGGGTCCTCGACGTACGCGAGGTCGTACTCGCGCACGAGGTCCGCCACGTAGTCTATCTGCTCGTCGCGCGTCCGCTCCTCGTCGCCGTAGCGGTAGACCTCGTCGTCCTCGTCGTAGAGTTCGGCCGCCGCCACGTCGAGGCCGAACTTTATCTCGAAGCCGACGTCGTCTTCCACTTCGCTCACGGCGCGGTCGACTATCTCGAACGCCTCCGCGTCGTCGACGGCGGGAGCCCACGCCCCCTCGTCGCCCTTCGCCGCGGGCACGCCCTGTTCGTCGAGGATGTCCCCGACGCGGTCGTGGACCTCGGCGTTGGCGAAGACGGCCTCCGAGACGCTCGGCGCGCCCACGGGCGCGGCGAGGAACTCCTGGATGTCGGTGGCCTCCTTGGCGTGTTCGCCGCCGCCCACCACGTTGCCCAGCGGCACCGGGAAGTTCTCGCCCCGGAACGCGCCGCCGAGATGCTGGTAGAGCGGCGCGCCGAGCACGTCTGCCCCGGCTTTCGCCGCCGCCATCGAGATGGCGACGGCGGAGTTCGCGCCTATCTCCGAGAAGTCGTCGGTGCCGTCGGCCGCCCGGAGCGTGGAGTCCACCTCGCGCTGGTTGCCCGCGTGGACCTCGTCCACGAGACGGGGCACCGCGAGGCGGCGCGCCGCCGCGATGGCGTCGCTCGGCGGGAGTTCGATGGCCTCGTGTTCGCCCGTGCTCGCGCCCGAAGGCGCTGCTGCGCGGCCGAACCCGCCCGACTCGGTCAGCACGTCCGCCTCCACGGTGGGGTTGCCCCGGGAGTCGAGCACGCGCCGGAGCGCGACGTTCACGATGCGCGTCATCTACGTCTCCCCCCGTTTGACCGTGAAGGGTAGCACCCCGGCGTCGTACTCCTCGGCCGCGATGAGTATCGGCTCGGTCTGCTCGGTGTCGACGAGCACCGGCGCGCCGTAGGACACTTGGAGCGCCCGCGCGCCGAGTATCCGCGCCTTCTCGTAGCGGTTGTAGTGGTCCATCATTGGTAGGGGGAGACGACGTCGACGAGGTCTTGGTGGGACACCATCATCCGCCGGCAGCAGTGCCGGGTGACGCCCAAGTCGTCGAGCACCGTCTCGGAGTCCTCGTCACCCTCGATGGCCCGCGCCTTGTACTCGTCCCAGTGCTCGCCGATGACGTTACCGCACGTGAAACACCGGACGGGTATCATCATGGTCGTATCACCTCAGCGGTAGGACTTCTGGTAGCGGGCGCGCGCGCCGGGGCCGCCCCACTTCTTGGGTTCGGACTGGCGCACGTCGTTCACCAGCAGCGACCGGTCGAACTCCATGAACGCGTCGCGGAGTTCGGCGTCGTTGAGATGTTGGACGAGGCCGCGCGCGATAGCGGTGCGGGCCGCGTCCGCCTGTCCGGCGAACCCGCCGCCCGACACGTCGACGTCGATGTCGACTCCGTCGCGGAGGTCGTCGCCCGCGATGCGGAAGGGTTCGAGCATCTTGAGGCGGGCCATCTCGGGTTCGACCAGTTCCACCGGCTGGGAGTTGATTCGGATGCGGCCCTCGCCGTCGCGCACGGTGGCGCGGGCGATGGCCGTCTTCTTCTTTCCGCTCGTGTTCGTTACCATGTGACGTTAGCACCCAGTTTCTCGCTGACCTCTCCGAGCGAGAGGAACTTGATGTTCGACAGTCGGTCCAGCGACGTCTCGGGGAGCACCTCGCCGTCCTCATCGTAGGGGTTGCCGACGTACACCCGGACGTTCTCGAACGCCTCGCGCCCGCGGCTCTCCTTGTACGGCAGCATGCCGCGGATGGCGCGTTTGAACAGGCGGTCCGGCCGCTTGGGGTAGTAGGGGCCACTGTCGGACCCGACGTCCACCCGCTTGCGGTAGGTCGACATCACGTCCTCCTCGGAGCCGGTGATGACGGCGTCCTCCGCGTTCACGACGGCGATTCGCTCGCCGTCGAGGGCTCGTTGGGACACCTCGCTGGCGACCCGACCGAGGATACAGTCGCGCGCGTCCACTACCACGTCGGCTTCGAATTCGGCTAGGCTCATCGGATCACCCGCACGTTCGCGCCCTCGGGGTTCTGTTCGACGTACTGTTCGAGCGACACGGCGTCACCCACCTGCTCTATCTTCTTCCGGGCCGTCGAGGAGAAGTCCACCGCCGCGACGGTGACTTCCTTCTCCAGCACGCCGCTGCCCAGCACCTTGCCGGGCACGACGACCGTCTCGTCCTCCTCGGCGTACCGCTCGATGCGGCCGAGGTTGACCTCTGCGTGGGTGCGCCGAGGCTTCTCCAGACGGTCTGCGATGTCCTGCCACACGCCCGCGTCGGACTCGCGAGAGACCGCCTTCAACTCGGCGATGAGACTGCTGAGTCTCGGGTTAGTTTTACTCATTGTCTACGGAAACCTCCAAAGAAAGGGGAAGTGCAGGGAGCAGGATTCGAACCTGCGGACCCCTATGGGACGGCGCCCTGAACGCCGCGCCGTTGGCCTGACTTGGCTATCCCTGCACGCGTACTTCCCTACTGCTCGTCCCTTCAAACCAGTTTCGGTCCGGCCGCGGCGTCGCCCCCCGACTCCGGTCGCTGTCGGGGCGGGCGCGCGCCGTGGGGTCGATGTCGACGAAGGGACGGTGTCCATGCGTGAAGTCCTCTCAGATCGCGACTTTCTCTTTGAGTTCGCCCGCGCGCAGGTCGATGCTCTCGACCGCGCGCAACACGAGCTCCTCGACGGAGAACGACCCGTCGGTCTCGACGTGGAAGACGAACGCGCCGGGCACGTCGGTCACCTCGACCTCCTTGCCGGGGTAGCGGTTCGTCAAGTCGTGGTCGAACGCGTCGGTGGGGACGAGGTCACCGTCCGCGGCGTCGGAGTCGTCGGCGTCGGCGGCCGCGCCCTCCTCGATGACGCCGCGGAGGATGTTCGGCTCGTCGTCCTCGAACTCGGGGGCGTCGCCGACCGTCTCCACCCGCTGGAGGTGTCGGTAGCCCACCGCCACGCCGCCCTGATGTTTGGCGTGGTCCTTCCCCGTGTCGAGGACCGCGTCGGCCTCGAACTCGAGGCGTTGGCCCTCTTTGAGTTCGATGATGGGGACGTTCTCGTCGGCGGGTTCGACCAGCGGGTCCGACGTCTCGATGTCGCCGGAGTAGGCCGTGGCCGGCCCCGACACGTCCATCGCGAGGGTGACCGTCTCGCCCTCCTCGAAGTCGTCGAGGTCGGTCGTCAGGGGCACCAGTCCGAGACGGAGGGCGATCATCTCGTCGAACATGACCGACGAGTTCTCCACGAACCGCACGGTGTCGATGGAGAACGTCGGCACGTCCGCTATCATCGCGCGGCGGATGCCGTTGGCGAACGCCGGCGTGAGCCCTCGAACGAGGAACCGGGCGGACCGGTCGTCGCGTTCGATGAACTCGACCTCGAAGTCCTGTGCCATCGTTAGAGTCGGCTGTTCTTGGGCGCTCGAGTGCCGTCGTGCGGGATGGGTGTCACGTCCTCGATGCGACCGATTTCGAGGCCGGCGCGCGCCAGCGCGCGGATGGTGGCCTGTGCGCCGGGGCCGGGGCTCTTGTTCCCGTTCCCGCCGGGGCCGCGCACGCGGACGTGGACGCCCTCGATGCCGGCGGCCTGCACTTCCTCGGCCACCGTCTCGGCCATCTGCATGGCGGCGTAGGGCGACGCCTCGTCGCGGTTCTGCTTCACGACCGTCCCGCCGGACGACTTCGCGACGGTCTCCGCGCCCGTCTGGTCGGTGACCGTGATGAGCGTGTTGTTGAACGACGCGTGGACGTGTGCGATGCCCCACTTGTCCGACTGCTCGGATTCACTCATTCTTGACCCTCAGCGCGTTCGGGGTGCAGTTCGTCCGCGAGCGGACTCCCTTCGTCGAAGCTCACGGAGCCCTCCTCGTCGACCTCGACCTTCTTCGAGGGGCGCGTCACGCGGGCGCCGTTCACGGTCACGTGACCGTGGACGATGAACTGGCGCGCCTGCTGGGGCGTGTTGGCCAGTCCGCTGCGGTACGCCACCGTCTGGAGGCGGCGTTCGAGCAGGTCGGTCACGTCGAGCGACAGCACCTGCGAGATGTCGTCGCTCTCGCCGAGGATGCCGAGGCGGCGCAGGCGGCCGATGAAGTCGGTGCCCGCCGCCTGCGCGGCGTCGACGTCGCCCTGCGCTTCGCCCAGCAGGCGTCGGGCCTCGCGCCGGAACGACCGGAGCTGAGACTGGGCGCGCCAGAGCTCCTGCTTGTTCTTGAGGCCGTAGCGCGACAGGAGGTCGGCCTCCTGGACGATTCGCTCGCCCTGGAACGGGTGGTTGGGCGTCTCGTAACCCTTCGTCTTGTTGCCAGTCGTCATTCGTCGTCACCTTCGGCCGCCTCTTCGGCGGCCTGTTCCTCCTTGATGGCCTCGACGTTGACGCCGATGGTCCCCTCGGTGCGGCCGGTGGACTTCGTGCGCTGCCCGCGGACCTTCTGTCCGCGCTTGTGTCGAACCCCTTTGTAGGAGTTTATCATCTTCATGCGGTTGATGTCGTGCCGGCGCTTCTCCTGCAGGTCGTTGCCGACCTTGTGGCTGGTCTCGCCGGAGAAGAAGTCCTTCTGCCGGTTGACCATCCACGCCGGGACGTGGTCCCCGAAGTTCTCGACGACGTCGACGACCGAGTCGATGTCGTCCTGTTCGAGGCGGCCGAACGTCGCCGTTCGGTCCACGTCCGCGGCGTCGGCCACGATGCGCGCCGTGCGCTTGCCGATGCCCTTCATGTCCGTCAGGCTTCGCTCGACGGACTTCGTCCCATCGAGGTCTGTCTGCCCGATGCGGACGAAATACTGGAGGTTCTCGTCGTCCTCCTCCGCCGAGTCGTCCTGTGGTTCTTCTGCACTCATAGCTGGAACGTTTATGCGAGCGTTGCGGCGGGGATTCGAACCCCGGAGGCTTGACGCCACAGAGTTAGCAACCCTGCGCCTTGGGCCAGGCTTGGCTACCGCAACCCGTGGTCGGATACTGTCGCCCTTCCGGACTCGGGGGCGCTCCCCCTACAGCGTATTGCGTCCGAACCAAATCGTGGCCGATACTTAAACGTCACGAAAGGCCGGTCGCCACGGAGTTCGAGGAGTTCGACGGTCGAACCGGGCGTTCGGCGGGCGCTCGCGGCGAGGCGACGGACCGTCGCTGGCGAGAGCGGCGACGCCTCAGACGACGCCGTCCTCGCGGAGTCGCTCGACGTCCTCCTCGTCGTACCCCGCCTCCCGCAGTATCTCCGCGGTGTGTTCGCCCAACAGCGGCGGGTGGCGGCGCACCGACGCGGGCGTCCGGGAGAAGAACATGGGACTTCCGGGCATCTCCACCTCGCCCGCCGTCGGGTGGGACACCCGCTGGTGCATCCCCCGGGCGTCCACCTGCGGGTCCGCGAACACCGCCTCCATGTCGCGGACCGGACTCGCGGGCACGCCCGCCTCCCGCATCAGGTCGAGCACCATCTCGGTGTCGTACCCCCCTATCTCGGCGGTCAGTATCTCGTCCAGCGCCGCCCGGTTCTCGACGCGGTCGGCGTTCGCCTCGAACCGGTCGTCGTCGACGAGGTCCTCGCGACCCAGCGCCGCGCAGAAGCGCGGCCAGAGGTTCTCCGAGGGGACCGCTATCACGACGTGGCCGTCCGCCGTCTCGAACGCCTGGTACGGCGCGAGCGTGGGGTGTTTCGACCCCATCCGGCCCGGCGAGTCGCCGGTGGCGAAGTAGTTCGACGCCATGTACGTCATCCACGCCACCTGCCCGTCGAACAGCGACACGTCCACCTTCTGCCCCTCGCTCCCGTCGCCCAGTTCGCGCTCGAACAGGGCCGCGAGGACGGCCTGCGTGGCGTACATGCCCGCGCCGATGTCGGCGATGGCGACGCCCACGCGCACCGGCGTGCCGTCCTCCTCGCCGGTGATGCTCATCAGGCCGCCCTCGGCCTGCATCACGAGGTCGTACGCCGGGTCGTCGCGCCGCGGCCCCCACTCGCCGTAGCCCGACAGTTTGCAGTAGACGAGGCCGGGGTTCTCCTCGCGGAGCGTCTCGTAGCCGAGGTCCCAGCCCTCCATGGTGCCCACGCGGAAGTTCTCGACCACCACGTCGGCTTCGCTCGCGAGGTCGCGGAACGCCTCCCGCCCGGTCTCGCTCTTGAGGTCGAGCGTTATCGACCGCTTGTTCCGGTTGACCGAGAGGTAGTACGCGCTCTCCTCGCTCTCGCCGTAGGTCGGCGGGTGCCACCCGCGCGTCTGGTCGCCCACCCCCGGGCGCTCTACCTTCCAGACGTCCGCGCCGAGGTCGCCCAACTGCATGGTGCAGAAGGGGCCGACGAGCACCCGCGAGGCGTCGAGGACGGTCACGCCCGAGAGCGGGCCCTCGTCGCCGGACGGTTCGCGCGCTTCCCCGGTCATCGTCACTCGTAGGCGGCGATGCCGGTGAACTCCTCGCCGAGGACCAGCGTGTGGATGTCGTGGGTGCCCTCGTAGGTGTACACCGTCTCCATGTTGGCGAGGTGGCGCATCGGCGAGTAGTCGGCGGTGATGCCGTTGCCGCCCAGAATCTCGCGGGCGACGCGCGACTGGTCGCGCGCCATCCGGACGTTGTTGCGCTTGGCCATCGAGACGTGCTGGGGGCGCATGTCGCCGCGCTCTTTGAGTTCGGCGAGGCGGTGGGCGAGCAACTGTGCGGTGGTTATCTCCGAACCCATCTCGGCTATCTTCTGCTGCTGGAGTTGGAAGCGCGCGATGGGACCGCCGAACTGCTCGCGGTCGGTGGCGTACTCGCGTGCTTGCTCGAAGCAGTCCCGGGCCGCCCCCACCGCGCCCCACGCGATACCGTACCGGGCCTGCGTGAGACACGACAGCGGCCCCTTCATCCCCTCGACGCCCGGGAGTACGTCCGCCTCGTTCACGCGCACGTTCTGGAGGCCTATCTCGCCCGTGATGGAGGCCCGGAGCGAGAGCTTCTCGTCTATCTTGTTGGTCGTCACGCCGTCGCGGTCGGTCTCGACGAGGAAGCCGCGCACGGGGCGGTCCTCGTCGGAGGTGTCGCGCGCCCACACCACGGCCACGTCGGCGATGGGGGAGTTGGTTATCCACGTCTTCGACCCGTTGAGCACGTACTCGTCGCCGTCGCGTTCGGCCGTGGTCTCCATCGCGGACGGGTTCGACCCGTGTTCGGGTTCCGTGAGGCCGAAACAGCCCACCGCCTCGCCCGTGCCGAGGTCCGGGAGCCACCGCTCCTTCTGGTCGTCGCTCCCGTAGGCGTGGATGGGGTACATCACGAGTGCGCCCTGCACGCTCGCCATCGACCGCAGGCCGGAGTCGCAGGCCTCCAGTTCCTGCATCAGGAGGCCGTACGCCGTCTCGCTCACGTTCGGCGAGCCGTACCCTTCGAGGTTCGGCGCGTAGAAGCCGAGTTCGCCCATCTCCGTGATGAGGTCGGTCGGGAACGTGCCCTCGATGAAGTGCTCCCCGATGTCGGGGCGCACCTCGTCGTCCACGAACTCGCGGGCGGTGTCCCGAATCATCCGTTCCTCGTGGTCGAGGTCGGCCTCGAGGTCGACGAAGTCCAGCATAGTTCGACGTGAGTAACTGGGACGATAAATGTTCTCGTACGGCGCGGTCACGCGCGGGCCGCGAGGTCCGCCAGCGCCGCCGCTCCGCCCGCTGTCACCGGGTCGCCGTGGCCCGGCGCGGCCACCTCGAACGGCGGCGCGCGGGCCGAGAGCGCCGCGACGCTCTCGCGGTTCTGCGCCGGGTCGCCCGTCGGGAGCCATCCCGGGAGTTCGAGCGAGTCGCCCCGCCCGCGCACGAGGTCGCCGAGGAACGCGACGCCGAGTTCCGCGTGGACGTACGCGGTGTGCCCGGGGGTGTGGCCCGGCGTGGCGAACGCGCGGAAGCCCCCGACCTCGCTCCCGTCGCGCACCCGCCGCACCGGCGCGTCCGGCCGGTCGAGGAGGCTCGCGGCGGCGCGGTGGAACACCCCCTTCCGGCCGGAGAGCGGCGGTCGGGCCGTCCCGTCGAGGTAGCCCGCGTCGGGGTCGGCCGTGTAGTGAGGGACGTCGAGACCCAGCGACGCGAGACCGCCCACGTGGTCGGGGTCGTAGTGGGTCACCAGCACCCGGTCGACGTCGCGGTAGTCGCGGCCGGTGGCGGCTATCTGCCGCTTGACGGCCCGGCCGTCCCACGGCGTGCCCGCGTCGACCAGCGTGAGCGCTCCGTCGTCGACGAGGTAGGCGTTGACGCCGGTGAGTTCGAGCCGCCAGACGCCGGGCGCGAGACGGTGCGGAGGTTTGGAAGCGGGCATACATCTAGCAGGCGCTCAGCGGTCCTATACCTTTCACTTACGAAGCGCAGAAAACCCGTAGCCAGGCCTCAGAACGGCAGGAAACGAGGAGAGCGGGTCCGGTCAGTCGTCGACCGTCTCGGCGCTCGGGTCGCCCGCGTCGCCGGGGTCGGCGGGGCCGAACTCCTGGTCGGTGAGGTCGGCCTCCCGCCACGTGCCGCGCTTGAACCAGAGGTACGCCACGGTCGCGCCGATGACGTTCGAGACGGCGAACGCGAGCCAGATGCCCGTCGACTCGAGCGACCCCCCGGTGATGCCGCCCACCGGGAGGGTGACGCCGAAGTCGACGACGCCGGGTATCGCCAGCGGGATGCCGTCGGGCCACAGCGGTAGCGCGAGCACGGCCGCGAGAGGCAGGCGCACGATGCCGAGCATGAAGATGGAGATGGCGGCGGCGATGAGGGTCTTGCCCGCACCGCGGAACCCGCCGGTGTAGGCGCGCATCACGCCGATACAGCCGAACGTGGGGGCGACATACTTGAGGAACGTCGCGCCCACCTCGACCACCGCTTGGTCCGTGGTGAACACCCCGACCACGACGTCGGCGAACAGCCACGTCAGGACGCCCACCCCCGAGAGGAGGAGGAACATGGTGAGCGCGGCGAAGTCGTTGGCCGTCGCCGCCCGGTCGTACTTCCCGGCCCCGATGTTCTGGCCGCTCATCGTCTCGACGCCCCGGGCGACGGCGATGGCCGGCATGAACACGACCGAGAACACCCGGACGCCGATGCCGTAGCCCGCCACCACCGTCGTGGGGAACGTGCCGATGATGAACAGCATGAGGTTGACCGACAGCGAGCGCCCCGTCCCCTCGATGGAGGCGGGGACGCCGATGGCCAGCAGGCGGCGGAGGTAGGTGAAGTCGGGCCCCATGTCGCGGAGGTGTATCTGGACCCCCCGGTCCCCGCGGAACATGACGGCGAGGCCGACGGCGAACGCCAGCGCCCGGGAGAATATCGTCGCCACCGCCGCGCCGGTCAGCCCCCACCCCGTGTAGCCCGTCACGGCGTAGAGCGTCGACTCGACGCCCCGGAGTCCGAGGATGCCGAACAGGGGGTTGTCGGTGAACCCGAAGATGAGGAACGGGTCGAGCACGATGTTGAGCACGACCGACCCGAACATCACCAGCATCGGCGTCACCGTGTCGCCGTAGCCCCGCATCAGCGAGATGAACACGAGGAACCCGAACATGAACACGAGGCCGAGCGAGATGACCTGCATGTACCCCGTCGCGAGGGGGAGCACGTCTGGCGAGGCCCCCATCGCGGCGAGGAACGGCCGGACGAGGAAGTAGCCCGCGACCCCGAAGAGTATCGAGAGCGCCACCGCGAACGTCATCGTCTGGGAGGCGGCGTACTCGGCCTCTTGGTCCTCGCCCGCCCCCGTGTGCTGGGCGACGAGGACGCTCCCCGCCACGGAGATGCCCATCCCGAGCGAGATGAGCAGGAACACCATCGGGAACGCGAAGCTGATAGCGGCCAGCGCCGCGGTGTTGTACTGGCCCACCCAGAAGGTGTCCGCGAGGTTGTACGCCGTCTGCATCAGGTTGGTGACGACGATGGGAAGCGACAGGAAGAACAGCGGCTTCCCGATGCCGCCGGACGTGAGGTCGAGTTCGTCGGAGCCCTTGAACAGGCTCATTCCGCGGCGACCTCCGTCCCCTCGTCGGTCGCGTCGTCGGCGTCGTCGGCGAGCAGGTGCGACCGGACGTAGCCGTCGAGTTCGCGCCGGACCGACTCGACGTCGCCGTCGTCGGTGGTCGCCCGCAGGACTATCGCGCCGTAGAGCCCCGACCACAGCGACTTGGCGGCGGCGTCGGGGTCGACGTCCTCGCGGAAGACGCCCTCCTCGACGCCGTCGCGCACGATGTCCGCGATGCGGCTCCGGATGTGCTCGTCGGAGCGGGTGAACTGCTCGCGGTAGGCCTCGTCGTGGACGGCCTGCGACCGGAGTTCTATCATCGCGCGCGTGAACTCCGCGCGCTCGGCGTCGAGTTCCGGCGGGAGGTGGAAGTCGACGAGGCTCCGGAGGCGCGCGTACGCGTCGTCGCCGTCGAACTCGGTCGCGTTCTCCTCGAAGCGTTCGAGCATGAATCGGAGGAACTCGACGAGGAGCGCGTCCTTGCCGTCGTAGTGGTGGTAGAGCAGCGACTTCGACTTGTCGAACTCGTCCCCGATGCGCTGGATGGTCAGGTCGGCGTAGCCGTGTTCGCAGAGCGCCCGGTAGGTAGCCCGCATGATGGCTTCCCGCGTGGTGTCCGGGTCGCCGCTGAAGAGATGTTTCGGCGGCACTGTTGAATAAATATTCAGTCAACGGGTAAATGCGGTTCGGTTCCGGTGACCAGTGTGGCATGAGAACGAACCGCGGACGGGGGGTGAGTCGGCGGGCGTGGCGTTCGGCGATGCGGGCGGGGGCGACGGTTCAGTCGCCGACGAAGAGGTCGACGCGGCCGCCGTCGTCGGCGACGCGGACCCTCGCGCCGACGTAGTCGCCGTGCGAGTCGGTCGCGTACTCGACGCTCCGGATACCCCCGCCGCGTCGGCCGAACCGAATCGAGGGACGTCTCGCGTACGGGCGGTCGAAGGACATCGTGCACGACGCCGTCGCCGTCGCGGTCGGCGCGCCCGCGGTGGACGTCGACCGGCGGGGCCATGTCGCGGACCGTCGCGGCGGGGTCGTCGATGGCCCACGGGTCGTCGCCGGTGGCGTAGTTGTCAGCGTAGACGTTCCCACCGCCGCGCGTCTGGTCGGCGATGGCGGGGCCGCGACCCCCCTCGCTCCGCACGTAGTTGTCTGTGACGGTGTTCTCGCTCGCGCCGACGACCACCGCGGGGAGGCCCTGCCCGCCTCGCCGGACCCGCTGACGAGGTTACCGGTCACGGTGAACCCCCTGACGCCGCCGTCGACGTTGACGCCGTTGAGCGCGTAGTCGTAGAGTTCGTTGTTCGCCACTACCACGTTCCGGACGTCGGTGGCGTTGAGGTTGACCCCCGCCTCTCGCTGAGCGTCGTCGCTGTCGCGGACGCTCACGTTGCCGACGACGGCCACGTTCTCGGCGTACCCGCGAAACCCGAGGTGACAGAGGCACTTGTGCGGGCCGAAGCCCACCGTTTTCGCTCGCCCGGACGGGAGTGTTACGCGCCGATGTACTCCTCGTTTAGCTCCCACTCGCCGTCGTCGTTCTCGACGAGGTACTCGCCGTAGTAGGGGACGCGGTTGTCGACCACGGTGCGGAACGCCTCGCGTATCTCTTCGCGGGTCATGTCACCCATCGACTGCAGGTCGTCGTTGCGGTTGAGACAGCCCTTGAGGTAGCCCTCGTGGGTGACGCGCACGCGCCCGCAGTTGGCGCAGAACTCCTCGTTACCCACGGGGTCGACTATCTCGACCATCCCGCCGTTCACCCAGTAGCGCCGCCGGTTGTGCATCTCGCGCATCTCCACCCGGTCGGCGACGTCCTCCAGCCAGTCGTGGACCCGGTCGATGTCGATGCTCCACTCGGGCTTGCCCGTGAGTTCGGGCATGTACTCGATGAGCTGGAGCTGGAGACCGTCGTTCTCGGCGACGTGTTCGACCATCCCCTCGACGTAGCCGGCGGTATGTTCGAAAACTACCATGTTGAGTTTGACCGGAGCGAGGCCGGCGTCCACCGCGGCCTGCACGCCCTCCAGTACGCGTTCGTACGCGCCGGACTTGGTTATCTCCGCGAACTCGTCGGGGTCGAGAGCGTCCTGCGAGACGTTCACCCGGTCTAAGCCCGCCGCCTTCAGGTCGGCGGCGCGCCCGGGCAGGAACGTCCCGTTGGTGGTCATCGACACCTCCATCGAGTCGGGCGTGCGCCGGATTATCTCCTCTAAGTCGTCACGGAGCATCGGCTCGCCGCCCGTGAACTTGACCTTCTCGACGCCGAACTCCTCGGCGACTTCGAGAAAGCGCACCACCTCGTCGGCGGTCATCTCGTTCTCCTGCGGGTCCATCGGGCCCCGCGTGTCCCCGAGGCCCTCGTTGTGGCAGTAGACGCAGTCGAAGTTACACCGGTCGGTGAGAGAGACGCGTACACCGGAAACCTCGCGCCCAAAGTCGTCCGCGAGCATGGAACTACGTCCGAGACGAGTACTCATAAATTCGCCGTCGTCCCCGGGGGTGACGTAACCGTCGAGGGTTACTTCCCGTCGGTCGGGTGGACCCCGGCCCGGTCGCGGCCGGCACGTCTTTTTATCTCGAAAACACTATTGAAACGAAGGCCCGGGGGAAGCGGTACCGGACCCTACGGAGCGTCGGGCGGCCAACGGCGGCTTCGACTCCTCGAACCATGTCAGGCAACGACGGCGACCACGAGATAGGCATCGTCGGACTCGGAACCATCGGCGGGAACCTCGCGGAGCAGGCGGTCGAGAAGGGAATCGGGGTGGTCGGACTCAACCCCTCGGAGCGGCCGGAACTGGAGGAGAAGGGCGTCCCGGTCTACGGCCTCGACGAGTTCGAGTCGTTCGCCGCGGAACTCGACCCGCCCCGGAAGGTGTACCTCTCGGTCCCGGCGGGCGAGATGGTGGACGAGGACATCGAGCAACTGGTCCCGCACCTCGACGAGGGCGACGTGGTGATGGACGGCGGCAACGCCTTCTGGCGCGACTCGATGCGGCGCGCGGAGGTGCTGTGGGACGAACACGGTATCTACTACCTCGACACCGGCACCAGCGGCGGCCTGCCCGGCGCGCGCAACGGCGCGTGTTTCATGGTGGGCGGCCGCGAGGAGGGGTTCGAACGGGCGGAGCCGATTCTGGACGAACTCTCCGTGGAGGGCGGCCTCGTCCACACCGGCCCGCCGGGGAGCGGCCACTTCGTGAAACTGGTGCACAACGGCGTCGAGTTCGGGATGCTCCAGTCCATCGCCGAGGGGGTCGAACTCCTCGAGGCCGGGCAGTGGGACCTCGACCTCGAAGCCGTGTTCCACAACTGGGCCAACGGCTCCGTCGTCCGGAGTTGGCTGGTCGAACTCATGGAGCAGGAGCTCGCGGACCCCTCGAACGAGGGCGGGTTCGAGCAGATTCCGGACCACATCGAGGACACGGGCGAGGTGAACTGGCTGGTGCAGGAGGCGTTCAAGGGCGAGACACCCATCCCGGTCATCAGCCAGTCGGTCATCGAACTGTTCAAGTCCCGCGGTCAGCAGCGCTACGCGCCCAAGGCGGTGGCCGCGATGCGCAAGGGGTTCGGCGACCACCCCTACGGCGAGGAGGAGTTCGTCGAGAACGAACGCGTCACGGGGCGGGTCACGAACGAGTCGCGCCGACGGTTGGCGAGCGACGAGTCCGACCGCGAACCAGTGAGTCCCGTGCGGTTCAGCAGTCAGCACGACGAGGCGGCGGACGGAGACGAGTAGCCGACGCGTCCCGACCGAATCGAGCGAAACCGACCGACCGAACGAGACCACGACAATGGCCAAAG
This sequence comes from Haloferacaceae archaeon 50, assembly GCA_046097085.1. Lineage (GTDB taxonomy): Archaea > Halobacteriota > Halobacteria > Halobacteriales > Haloferacaceae. The sequence continues at coordinate 2,577,190 of CP175567.1, forward strand.
AGTTCGACGGCGAAGTCGACGGGGAACAGATACGCGTGTGGGGCGAGACCGAGGAGGAGGTGGTGCGCGAGGCGAGGCGCGCGGCCGACGAACGCGGCGCGTCGATAGACGAGAGCGAGGTGCGCGACCGGATTCGCGTCGTGCCGTCGCCCCGGCGCATCAAGAGTTCGCCGGCGGACGTGATGGACGAGCGACGGCGGCGCGGCGGCGAACGCGCCGCGGAGGTAGTCGAGGACGGCACGACCGTCGGCCTCGGCACCGGGAGCACCACGGCGTGGGCCGTCGCGGAGGTAGGTAGACGGCTGGCAGAGGGCGACCTCTCGGACGTCCGCGGCGTCGCCACGTCGCTTCAGTCGCACGAACTCGCCAAGGAACTCGGCATCCCCCTCGTCGGCCTCGACGAGGTGACGAGCCTCGACGTGGCCATCGACGGGGCCGACCAGTACGACCCCGACCGCCCGCACGTCGTGAAGGGCGGCGGCGCGTCCCACGCCCGCGAGAAGGTCATCGACGCGATGGCGGACCGTCTGGTGATAGCCACCGACGCGGAGAAGGCGTCGTCGCCGCTCTCGCATCCGATTCCGCTCTCGGTGCTGCCGGACTCCCGGTCGGTGGCCCGGGAGTGGGTGAGAGGGCAGGGCGGCGACCCCGAACTCCGCTACGCGGAGGCGAAGGACGGTCCGCTGTTCACCGCGAACGGCAACCTCCTGTTCGACTGCGACTTCGGCGACGTGACCGACGCCGAGGCGCGGGCGACCGAACTCGCCCGGATTCCGGGGGCACAGGAGCACGGCCTGTTCGTGGACATGGTAGACGACGTGTACGTCGGCACCGACGACGGCGTCGAGACCATCTCGTTCTGAGGGCGGTGCCGCGGCGCGGACCCGGCGTCGAGCGGTCGGCCGCCGCCCGTCAGTCGGGGGCGGCCTGCCCGTTGCACAACCCTTATTCGCCGCAGAGACCGTATTCCGGGCATGGACGAAGCCGACGTGCGCGACCTGTTGGGCACAGTCGACGACCCGGACCTCGGCGACGACATCGTCTCGCTGGGGCTGGTCAACGCCGTCGAGGTGGAGGGCGACGTGGCGCGCGTCTCGCTGGCGCTGGGCGCGCCCTACGCGCCCCACGAGACGCAGATAGCCGAGCGGGTACGCGAGGTACTCGGCGACGAGGGACTCGAGGTGGAACTCGCGGCGTCGACGCCGTCGGACCTCTCCTCTGACGAGCAGGTGCTGCCGGGCGTCAAGAACGTCATTGCGGTGGCGTCGGGCAAGGGCGGCGTGGGCAAGTCCACGCTGTCGGTCAACATCGCGGCGGGCCTCTCGAAACTCGGCGCGCGCGTGGGCCTGTTCGACGCCGACGTGTACGGGCCGAACGTGCCCCGGATGGTCGGGTCCGAGGACGTGCCGCAGGCCACCGAGAACGAGACCATCGTCCCGCCCGAACGCTACGGGATGAAGCTGATGAGCATGGCGTTCATGGTGGGCGAGGACGACCCCGTCATCTGGCGCGGCCCGATGGTCCACAAGGTGCTCACCCAACTGCTGGAGGACGTCGAATGGGGCGAACTCGACTACCTCGTCCTCGACCTGCCGCCGGGGACGGGCGACACCCAACTCACCATCCTCCAGTCGATGCCGCTGACCGGCGCGGTGGTCGTGACCACGCCGCAGGAGGTGGCCGTCGACGACGCCCGGAAGGGACTCCAGATGTTCGGCAAGCACGACACCAACGTGCTCGGTATCGCCGAGAACATGTCCGGGTTCAAGTGCCCCGACTGCGGGTCGACCCACGAGATATTCGGCTCCGGCGGCGGGAAGGCGCTGGCCGACGAGAACAACCTCCCGTACCTCGGCGGCATCCCCCTCGACCCGTCGGTGCGCACCGGCGGCGACGAGGGCAAGCCCATCGTGCTTCGCGACGACTCCGAGACGGCCGACGCGTTCCGCGTGCTGGTCGAGAACGTCGCCAACAACGTGGGCATCGTGAACCGACAGGCGGTCGGCCAGCGGCGCTGAGACCGTGCCCGACGACGCCGCAGACGGGGCTACGGGCGGCGAGGCCGACACCGAAGCCCACGCCAACGCCGAAGGCGCGGACGGGGACCGGAGCGACGCCGACACCGCCTCCCGCCGGTTCGACCCCGACCCCGAGCGTGCCAGCCTCCTCCGCGAGACGGCCGAGGACGTGCGCGGCGACACGTCCGAGAGCGAGCAGGTGGCCGCCTTCCTCTACCGCGTGAGCGACCTCTACGACCCGGACGAGGAGACGACGCCCGAGGAGATACACCGCAACGTGCGGACCATCCTGCGCATCGAAGAGCGGGGCGGCCTCGAACGCGACGGCTGAGTCGACGGGGACGCCGGGGCGCGACGGCGACGAACCGGCGCGACGCGGGCGCGAGGGATTTTTCTCGGCACGGGGCCTACCCCGTCCGTGGACGCTCACCAGGACACCCTCGCGAACCCATACGACATGGACCCGGACTGCACCAACTGTCCGAAACTCTGTGAGACGCGCGAGTCCGTGGTCCACGGGTACGGCGACGTGGGCGCGGACTTCGTCTTCATCGGCGAGATGCCCGGCCCCGGCGCGGACGCCGCGGGCGTCCCGTTCGTGGGCGACGCCCCGGGCGAACGCCTCCAGTCGGTTCTGGGCGAACTCGGGTTCTCGCGGTCGCCGCCCGACGCCGCGGAACCCGACCTCCAGAACGTCTACCTCACGTACCTCACGCGGTGTCGGCACCCCGAACGCCCGCCGACGGACGCCGAAGTCGGGAACTGCGACCCCTACCTCACGGCGGAGGTGCGCATGATAAACCCCGAGATACTCGTGCCCGTCGGCCAGCGGCCGCTGGAGGAGTTGGCGCTGGAGTACACCACCCGGTCGCCAGAGAGCTTCGACGCCGAGGCGGAACACGCAACCACGATTCGGGGCAGGGGGTTCGAGATAGTGCCGATGGTCGGCCTCGACGACCAGACCGACGCCCAGACGGAGGCGTTCGTCGAGCACGTCACCGAGTCGGTGTTCGGACGCGACTACCGACAGACGAAGGGTCGACGGGGGCGGTGAACCTCGTTCCCGCCCTCGCCCTCGTCCTCGGTTTCACCCCGCGGTCGGCGGCGGGCCCGACGCGGCGGGCCGGCGCTCACCAGTAGGGCGTGGACGTCCGGCGCAGGCCGCGGCGGCCGAGGGCCGCGAGGACGAGGACGAACGCCGCCACCACGCCGAGCACCGCGAGCGTCGCGCCGGAGAGGCCGCCGGCGGCGAACCACATGACCGCGCCGGCGCCGCCGAGGCCCACCGCCGCCACGGACGCCAGCGCGAGTAATCGATAGCGAGCCATACGCCGCGGGTCGGCGGCCACGCACAAGAACCCTCGCCCCTCCTCGGAAGCGGCGACTTCAAGGGCGTCGCCCGACCACCTTCGGCACATGACCGTCATCGCCGTGCTCGCCGACCCGCCGCGTCCCGGTCTCGTCCTCCCGGAACTCGCCGAGACGAGTCCGCTCACGGAGGCGGAGGCGGCAGACCTCTACGCCGCGATGCTGAAGGACGCGCTGTCCGCGGTCAGGGCGTCGGGCGCGGACCTCCTCGTCAACTACCGGCCGGACGACCTGCTACCAGACGAACACGTGACCGACACCGCCGCGCAGGTCGAGGTGCGCGCCCTCGTGGCCGACGCCCTCGGGAACGCCGAGGACGTGCGCTTCGAGGTGCAGGTGGGGTCGGACCTCTCCGCCCGCGCGGGCAACACCGTGACGCACCTCCTCCGCGAGGAGGAGGTCGCCACGGCGGCCGTGGTCCGGCCGAACGCACCCTTCCTGCGCCGGACCAACATCGACACGGCGGCGATGAAGCTACGGAGCACGTCGGTCGTCCTCGGGCCGTCGACGCGCGGGCGTGTCTACTACGCGTCGTTCGCCGAGTCCGTCGACTTCGAGGGCGCGTTCGGCCCCGGAGAACTGGAGACGCTGACCGACCGTGGCACCGCGGAGGGCGACGTGGACTTCCTCCCGATGCAGCCCGTCGTGGAGACGGGCGCGGACCTCGCCGACCTCGTCCCGATGCTCGCCGCGCGGCGGGAGGCAGAGCGTATCGTGCCCGCTCACACCGCGCGCCTCGTCGCAGACTTCGGCCTCCGCGCGACCGACGCGGGCGAGGTCGTCCGGGACTGACGCGGTCGGCGCGCACCGTCGCGGCGCGTCACGGCGCGTCGCGTTACGTTACCGTCGGTCGTTCCGGTCGTCCGACTCGGACTCTATCTCGGCCTCGGCGCGGTCGGAGACGACCACGTCGTCGTCGGTTATCCGCCGTACCTGATCGGGTTCGAGGGGGTACTCGTCGCCGTCGTTGCCCATCCCGAGCATCGACTCCACCCGATCGAAGAACCCGGAGTGGGGTTCCACGTAGGCGACGCCGCCCTCGACGCGGTCGACCCGTCCGACCTCCTCGCCGTCCTCGTCGATGACGGTTTTGCCGCGGTCGTCGTCCGTGAACTCGGTCCGGTACTCGTCCAACGTCTCGTCGTCGACGCCGGTGCCCGCGGCCGTGGTCTCGCCGTACGCCTCGGTGTCGGTGTCGGTGTCAGTGTCGGTTTCGACGACCGTGTCCCGTTCGTCGAGTGCCGTGGCGTCCTCCTCGAAGTCCACGTCCACGACGTCGCTCTCGACGAGGTCGGACTCCAGCGTCTCGGTGTCGATGACCTCGCCACCGACGTAGTCGAACCGGATGCGCTTGCGCCGGCGGATGCGGTCGTCGTACACTCGCCGCTCGACGAGTCGGCTCTCCATCCGCCCCTCGCCGATGCGTTCGGTCTCGATGACGTCCGTCTCGACCAGTTCGGCCGCGTCGCGGTCGGTGTCGATGACGCCTCTCTCGATCAGCGACCGGTGGACGCCCTCGGTGTCGATGGTGGCCTCGACCGACTCGTCCTCGACGTGGTCGTGTTCCTCCACGTCGGTGTCGACGACGCGGCTCTCCACGACCGCCTGCTCCTCGACCTCGCGGCGGACGCGCCACGTCTCGTCTACCTCCGCCGTAATGTCGCCCCGGACGGTGGTGTCGAGGTCGACGTCGTCGTACTGGGCTTGCCCGTCGGAGGTGGTGAGAACGGTCGTCCCGGCGATGTTCTCGTCGGCCGCGAGGTCGAAGTCGACGTCGGGGTCGGAGACGCTCCAGTCGACGAGTTCGGCCTCCGTGATTCGGCTCCGCACCGTGTTCCGGTCGACCACCTCGCTCTCGATGGTCTCCGTCTCGACGATTTCGCGTTCGACCACGGTCGTCTCCGTGACCTCCGTGGTGACGGTGCCGCCGGCGAGGAGTTCCTCCTCCACCTCGGTGTCCTCGACCGTCGCGCGCGCGGCCGCCTCGTCGCGGTCGATTATCTCGTAGTGGCCGATGTCGTCCTCTCCGAGCGTCTCGTTCTCTCGGTAGACGAACGCGCGGTCCTCGGACTCGAACTCGTCGAGGAACTCGTCCCACGTGTACTCGCGGTACTCCTCGTCGACGTTCCCCTGTCGGAAGAACCCGTACTCGGTACCTGCCTCGCCCGCCGACTCTCGGCGGGCGGGAATCGCGTTCCGCTCCTCGCCCCACTCGCGGATGCGGTCGCGGTCTGTAGTGACTCGGTGCTCCCGGTCGTCCGCCGATCTGTCGCTCATGAGCGTGACACCTCGTTAAACAAGTCCCCCGGGATTCTATTAAGGCGTGTGGCTGTACAATTAAAATATCCGGATCCAAAACAAAACCGATGAATGGTTCGACGCTGGTTCTCTCCCGGGAAATCCGCCGACGGCGAGGGTGCGGGGCTAATCGTCACGTCTCGTCGTCGACTCGCCGTCGTTCGTCGAAGTACTCCTCACTCGGACCGGGGATTAGAACGATACCTTCAACTTTCTCGGATTCTTTCATCGATTCACCCCCCTCCAGAACCCGGCGGTAGACGGTCGCAATCCTGTTCGATGTAGGGGCGATGGAGTTCGGACCCGTCGCGCTCACTCGAACGGAAGCCGTGTAACGCCGGATTCGGGGGTAGAAGGCCTACTACCGACCCACGAGGTGGGATGGCAGAGCGGCCTATTGCGCCTGCCTTGAAAGCAGGTAGCCTCACGGCTTCCTGGGTTCGAATCCCAGTCCCACCGCGTTTTCGGCGAATTGCGTTCGGCGTAGTCGCGTCTGTGTCGCTACGGCCCCGCCGACAGCGGTGCCGTCGGGGCCGCGGAATCAGCTATCGCCGTCCGCGTTGGACGCCTCGTTCCGGCGACCGCACGGGGACGACGTGAGCGCCAGCGCCGCCGTCTGTCGGTGGGCGCGCCGGAGTCGCTCGGACAGCGCCTGATGGGAGATGCCGAGTTCCTCGGCCAACTCCTTGAGGTCAGTCTTCCGCGGGACCTCGTAGTAGCCGGCGGTCAGCGCCGCGCTGAGCGTTCTGGCCTGACACGGCGATATCCCGTCCGTCCCGCCGTCCGCGTCGCCGGTCTCCCAGATGCGGTCGACGTGGACGTCGTACCCGTCGTCCTCCAGTCGCTCGACTACCGACGAGAGGGCGGTGCGCGAGTCGACCCGTAGTCTGACGGTCCAGACGCCGCCCTCGCCGTACGCGCCGGAGACCACCGCGTCCGACTCCCCGAGCGTCTCCTGTAGCGGCCGAACGTCCCGCGCGAACGAGACGTCGTACAGCCACTCGTCGCGCCGGGCGGCGACGGACTCGAACGTCTCCACCGACGGGTCCCGAGAGAGCGCTGCCTCGACCGCTTCCTGGTCGGAGGTCGCAATCCAGAGGCAGGTGCCGTCGTGCGTCCCCGTCGTCACGGCCCGTTCGAGGCGAATCTGCACGTCCGGGACGCGGCGGAACGTGTAGTCGAGAAACGAGTCCTCTCCGTCGAGTTCGAGTACAGCGGCGGTGACCATGTGAGAGATACCGTGCGACTTACAGATTCGACGTACCGGGGCACGACGCGGGGCGGCCGCGCGTGCCGAGAACTTCGTCCGACGCCGATATTATTGTTCGTTTCCCGAAGATGGATATTAGTTCACGGTACGTAGGTAAGGGAGGCGGCCCTCAGACGGTTAGGTAGTTTAAGTACTTCCGTTCGTCCGCCGCCGGACGTGAGAGACAGGGTGGACGGCGGACGAGTCACTCGACGCCCAGCGCCGTAGAGCGGCCGATGGTGAGCGAGTTGCTGACGAGGTTGGTGAGTCCGCGCCGGAATCGCTCGGAGGCCGCTCCCGTCGAGATGCCGAGTTCGGCCGCGAGTTCCGCCATCGTCACCCGCCTCGGCATCTCGAAGTAGCCGCGTTCGAGCGCCAACACCAGCATCTCGCGCTGTTTGGGCGTGACGCTGTACTGCCCTATCTTGGGCGCGGTCACCTCGTGGACGCGTTCGACGTGTAAGGGCACGTCGTGGACCTCGCTCGCGTCGATGAGTTCCGACGCGTCGGCGCGGTCCCGGAAGCGCATCTTGACCCCCCACCGCTCTGCGTCGCCCTCGAACTCCAACACGACGCCCGGCGCGTCGAGGACGCGCCGCGCGAACGTCCCCTCCAGCGACGTCCAGTCGACGGTGAACAGACCGCCGTCGTCCAGTTCCGCCTGCAGTTCCATCGCCTCCACCGTGGGGTCGTCGCGGCCGCGCGCCTCGAACTCCGGAAGCGGCGCGTCGGTCACCCAGAGGTACGGACAGAGGCCGTCGCCGGTCGGAATCAGCCACTCGCCTTCGACCACGGCGTCCGGAAACGCCGGAAGTGTCTCCCGCAGGAGGAACCGGTCCGCCGGAACGCCGAACTCGACTACGATTAACACGAATTCTCACCTCGTGAGCCAGAACGAACCATGTATTCTAGGTGCGCGAACGCGCATAAATCGCCCGGCGGGCGACGGTGTAGAGGCTGTCGCCCGCGTTGGTCACGAGGCGGCCGACGAACAGGCGGACGAACGCCCCGTTCGCGCGGAGCGAACTCACGCCGCGCGACACCCCCGCGACGCGCCCCGCCCGACCCGTCCCGGCGACCCGCCTCGAAGTTTCACTCGAACTTCACCTTGTGTGAGAGGCCGGCCGTGGGGACCATAAGTCGCTCCGCTTCGGACAACTTTGACACGCGTGGGCTCACAAACCGGGGACGATGCTCGAACTCTATCAGGCCGAGAGCTGTCCGCACAGCGCGACGGTCCGGGAGAAACTCACCGACCTCGGACTCTCGTACGTCGCCCACAACCCCCGCCTGCCCGGCGACGAGGGCGGCGACGTACTGAACGAACAGACTCACGCCGAACTCTCGGCCGTCGGCGGCGAGGACCAGATACCGCTCCTCGTGGATACGGACGAGGAGGTGGCGCTCTACGGCGACGACGACATCGTCGACCACCTCGAACGCCACTACGGGTGAGCGTCGGCGTCGGACCCGCCAGCGCCCGTTCTCGCTTCCGCTCCCGACCGTTCGCGCCCGTACCACCCCGCCCGCCCGCCCGGTCCGGCGCTCAGATGCCGGAGGGGGCCACGTCGTACACGTCCCGGAACGCGCCCTGCACCACCTCGGACAGCGCCGGATGGACGTGGATAGTCTCCGCGACTCGCTTCGCGGACGCGCCCGCCGCCACCGCGGTGCTGACCTCGTGGACGAGCGTGGACGCCTCCGGCCCGACGACGTGGAAGCCGAGTATCTCGCCGCCCTCGCCGTCGTCTCCGACCAGCGCCTTGGCGAACCCGCCCTCGTCGGACAGCACCGACCCGAGCACCGCGTCGTCGTAGTCGAACCGACCCACCTCGTAGTCGACGTCCGCGTCGTCCAACGCCTCCTCGGTCTCGCCGAGGCTGGCGACCTGCGGCGACCCGAACACCGCGTGGGCCATCCCGGGGTACTCCACCTCCCGTTCGTTCCCCCGGACGGCGTTCTCGACGGCGTACTTCGCCTCCTTGTCGCCGGAGTGTTTGAACATGTAGTTGCCCGCGACGTCCCCCACGGCCCACACGCCGTCGGCCGTGGTCCGGAGGTACTCGTCCGTGCGGACGAACCCGTCGGCGTCCGTCTCGACGCCGGCGGCCGAGACGTTCCACGCGTCGGCGTTCGGCTCTCGCCCCGTCGCCATCAGCAGGCGGTCGCCCGTCACCTCGATGCACTCTCCGTCCTCCGACTCGGCGGTCACGGCCCTGCCGTCGTCCGTCTCCCGCACCGCGGTCACCTCGTAGCCGAGGCGGAGGTCGTGTCTCTCTCCGTAGACCTCGGTCAGGTGGCGGGCCACCTCCTCGTCCTCGCGCGAGAGCAACACGTCGCCGTGGCCGACGACGGTCACGTCCGACCCCATCGCCGAGAAGAAGTGGGCCATCTCCACCGCGACGTACCCCCCGCCCACGACGACGAGTCGGTCCGGCAGGTCGGTCAGGCGGAGGGCGTCGGCGCTCGTGAGGAAGTCGGTCTCCGCCGTGCCGTCCACGGAGTCCGGAACCGCGGGGCGCGACCCGCCGGCGAGCACCACGCGGTCCGCCGTGAGTCGCTCGCTCTCGCCTCCCCACGCGTCGTCGACGTCGACGCCGGAGTCCGCGGCGTCGACGTCGACCGTGCGCTCGCCGACGAACCGGCCCTCGGTCTGGTAGAAGGTGATGCGGTCGCTCTCGCGCGCGTCGCGAGCCTTCCGCTCGGCCGCCTCGGTCACCTCGGCGGTGACCTCCGCGACGATTCGCTCGAAGGCGACGCCCTCCACGGTGGCGTCGACGCCGATCGAGTCGGCGGTGCGGACGGTCTCGACCACGTCCGCCCGGCGGATGAGCTGTTTCGAGGGGTTACAGCCGCGGTTGAGACAGGTGCCGCCGAGGCGGTCCCGTTCGACCAGCCCCACGTCCAGACCCTCGTCTGCCGCGGCCGACGCCACGATGTTTCCCGTGCCCCCGCCGAGGACGAGCAGGTCGTGTTCGGACATGCGTTGGGTGGACCGAGGGCCGAGGCGCACTTGACCGTACGGGCCCCGCCCGCGCCTCGGTCCGGGCACGGCGTCCGGCGGGGTCGTCCCCGACGCCCGACCGCCGGGCGGGGAGCGTCGTCGCCGGAGCGTAACGGCTTTGGTCCGGGTCGCCGCAGATTCGAGGTATGGCAGCGAACGACTGGCCCCACGACCCCGACGGCGAGGAGGGCAGCGAGGGGATGCGGCAGTTCGGTCACGCGATAATCGCCAAGAAGGTGGACGAGCACGAGGACTTCCCGCTGAGCGCGCGGGAGTTCGTCGAGGTCCACGGCGACGACCCCGTCCGCCTCGACCACGAGACGGTGGTCCCGCTCCGCGAGATCTTCGAGGGCGTCGAGGAAGACGAGTTCGAGGACATCGTGTCGATGCACAAGGCCGTCGGGCGCGCGATGCGCCGGTCGGGCTACTGGTACTACGAGGGCGCAGACCAGTTCGTCGAGTAATCAGAGTTCGTTCTCTAGCGCGCCCCGCTCCCACCGGCGGGTGGCGTCGCCCCGGACCTCGGCGTGAATCTTGTCTTCGAGGAGCGTCACCGCCACGCTGTTCGCCCCCTCGGGGATGATGATGTCGGCGTTCTTCTTGGTCGGTTCGATGAACTGCTCGTGCATCGGCTTGACCGTCCCGAGATACTGGTCGATGACCCCTTCGAGGTCCCGGTCGCGTTCGACCACGTCGCGCTTGATGCGCCGGAGGATGCGCACGTCGGCGTCCGTCTCGACGTACAGGCGGAGGTCGAGCATCTCGTTCACCTTGTCGTCGTAGAGCGCGAAGATGCCCTCCAGCACGATTACCTCCGTGGGGTCGACCGTGGTCCGGTCGTCGCGCCGGTTGTGGACCGTGAAGTCGTAGGAGGGCATCTCCACGGGGCGGCCCTCCGAGAGTTCGCCGAGGTGTTCGCGCAGGAGTTCCCACTCGAACGCCGACGGGTGGTCGTAGTTGACCTCCTCTCGCTCCTCGTAGTCGAGGTGGCTCAGGTCCTGGTAGTAGTTGTCGAGGGGGATGCGCGTCACCGACGCCTCGACGTTCTCGGTGATGAGTTCCGCCACCGTGGTCTTCCCGGCCCCGGTGCCGCCGGCGATACCAATGACGAACGAGGGGATGGGCATTCCCGCGTGTGTACGTTCGCGCGCCTCTTTGAACGTACTGATTCGGGGTCGGTTCCGGGGCTCCCTCGGCGCTCGTTCCGACGCGACGTACAACGGATTCGTTTCAACTTCCGTATTATTCTCGCCCGAGTGACGGCGCAATCGCGCGGAATCGGCCGCTCAGATGGGTTACAGATAGATTTATAAATGGCAACTTCCTTTCCCGGCCTATGGTACGTGATATCGAACGGCGAGACTTCCTCAAGGGAGTCGGCGTGGCGGGCATCGCGGGGTCCGCCGGTTGCATCGGGAGTTCCGGCAACGGCGGCGGCGGCAGCGGCGGTGGAGGCGGGTCCTCGCAGGGGCCGGAGGGTCTCATCGTCATCGGCTACCCCGAGAGCGGTATCCAACTGTTCCGCGACTACTACAGCGAGAGCCCCGAGGGCGACGAGAAGATTCTCGTCCCCGACGGCCTCCGTGACGGGGCGATGCCCGGGCAGGTGGGCAACGACATGTCGAACGTGACCGGCACCGCGCCCGCGGCGGGCGGGCCGAATCAGGACGCGTTCACCCAGATGTTCGAAGACGAGTACGGCTCCTCCCCGGGCGTGTTCACCTCCCAGTCGTACGACTCCGTGGCGCTCCTCGTCCTCGCCAACGCGGCGGCGGGCGCGAACGACGGCTCGAAACTCCGCGAGCAGATGCGACGTATCGCCAACCCCACGGGGACCGAAATCGGGCCGCAGAACTTCCTCGAAGGCGTCGAGATGGCCGCCAACGGCGAGGATATCAACTATCAGGGCGCGTCGTCCTCGACGAACTTCGACGAGAACGGCGACCCCGCCTCCGCGGCGTACGCCATCTGGAAGTTCGAGGGGCAGGACTCCCAGGAGACGCCCACCGAGGAGACGCAGAACTTCGAGGGTGAGAACCCCAAGGGGAGCGGACCGTCGGCCGACAGCGCCCCGGGCGGCACGGGCCGCGAGATACAGGTTGGCATCCTCCTGCCCGAGACGGGTGACCTCGCGTCCGTCGGCAAGCCGATGATAAGCGCGGCGCAACTCCCGGTCAAGCAGGTCAACGACTCCGACCTCGACCTCACGGTGAAAGCGCACGTGGAGGACACCCAGACCTCGCCCGACGCGGGCGTGTCGGCGGCCAACTCGCTGGTGTCCGCCGGCGTCCCCGGCGTGTGCGGGTCGGCCTCCTCCGGCGTGAACGTCCCCGTCTCACAGCAGGCGTTCATCCCGAATCAGGTCGTGGGCTGCTCCCCGTCGTCGACGGCGCTGTCGGTGTCGAACCTCGAAGACGACGACTACATCTTCCGGACCGCGCCCTCGGACTTCCTGCAGGGACGGGTGATGGCGCAGGTGGCGTCCGAACGCCTCAACGTGTCGACCGTGTCGACGCTCTACGTCAACAACGACTACGGGCAGCAGCTCTCGAACCGGTTCTCGACCGTGTTCAAGGAGCAGTTCGACGGCGAGGTCTACCACCAAGTCGGCTTCAACAAGGGCGAGTCGTCCTACTCCTCGGTCATCCAGACGGCGCTGTCGGGTCCCGAGAGCTGAGACCGCCGAGGCGCAGTCGCGTCAGTACCCCTCTTTTCGCCGCGCCACCGCGTCGCCCCACCCCGGACCGGCCGGGCCGGTTCGGTGGAGAGACGTGCCTATTATGTCCGTCGGAGCCTTCGGGCCGACCGTATGGAGTTCACGCTGCCGGTTGCGCTCGGTGCACTGCTCGCTGTCGTGGCGGTCGGCGTCGCGGGACTCGCCGCCAGCGGGGTGATGACCCTCTCGACGGTCCTGATGATGGTCGCCCCGTCGATGCTGGTGTTCGGCCTCCTCGCGTTCGGCCTCGGCGTCAAACACGGCGAGTTCCGGGCGGTCCGCTGAGATCGCCCGCTGTCCGCGACGCTCCTTCTCGGCCCCCGCGTCCCCGCCCGTCACCGGATACAAGTGTCTCCGGACACAATGTCCCCTCGTCTCATGGGCCTTGCTACCAAAGCCAAGCGGTTCGTGGGACTCGACGAGGAGACGGCCGAGGAGTACCGATGCCGGGACTGTGGCGCGACGTTCGAGTCGAACGTCGACCCGGACAGCGTGTGGCTGGAGTGCGAGGAGTGCGGGTCGGACGACGTAGAGCGCGTCGGCGCGTAGCGCTCGTCGCCGCACAGGGCCGAAACCGACCGCGGAGCGGAGCGACCGCGGTGGCGTCTGCCGTGCGGATTCTATCGCGCCGTCACCCGCCGAGGAACTCCCGTCGCACCTCGGGGTCCGACAGGAGTGCGTCGCCGTCGTCGACGTAGCGGTTCTGCCCGTTGGCCAGCACGTACCCCCGGTCGCACCGGCGGAGCGCCTCCTTGGCGTTCTGCTCGACCATCAGGACGGCCGTGCCGGCGTCGTTAATCTGGTCTATCTTGTCGAACATCTCGTCGACGAGGTCCGGTGCGAGGCCCGCGGAGGGTTCGTCGAGCAACAGGAGGGCAGGGTCCAGCATCAGCGCCCGCCCCATGGCGAGCATCTGCTGTTGGCCGCCCGACATCGTGCCCGCCTTCTGCTCTTCGCGCTCTTCGAGGATGGGGAACCGGTCGTACACCGCCCGGAGCGACTCCTCCGGCACCTCGTCTAAGATGTACGCCCCCATCTCCAGATTCTCCCGGACCGAGAGCGACGAGAACACGTTGTCGTTCTGGGGTACGTAGCCGACACCCTCGTGGATGATGTCCTCGGGGCGGAGGCCGGTGATGTCCTCGCCGGCGAACGTGACCGTCCCGCCCATGAGGGTGGTGAGGCCGAACACGGACTTCATCACGGTGGACTTGCCCGCGCCGTTCGGACCGACGATGGTGACGTACTCGCGGTCGTACACGTCCATGTCGACGTCCGTGAGTATCTGCAGGTCGCCGTAGCCCGCGTCGAGGTTCCGCACCTCCAGCAGGGCCTCCTCGGCGCGCCCGTCGGCGGCCGACCCCTTGACGGCGTCGGCGCTCACACGTTCCCCCCGAGGTAGGCCTCGATGACCTCCTCGTTCGACTGTATCTCCGCGGGCGTCCCCTCGGTGAGTATCCGCCCTTGGTGCATCACTATCACGCGCTCGCAATTCTCCATGATGAGGTCCATGTCGTGTTCGACAAGCAGGAAGGTGTAGCCGCGTCCCCGGAGTTCGTGGACGTGTTCGAGCAGTCGCCGTTCGAGCGTGGGATTGACGCCCGCGAACGGTTCGTCCAGCAGGAGCACCTCGGGGTCGGTCAGGAGCGCCCGCGCCATCTCCAGCAGTTTGCGCTGCCCGCCCGAGAGGTTGCCCGCGTACTCCTCGGCGAGGTGGTCTATCTCGAAGAACTCCAGCATCTCCCACGCCCGCGCGAGCACGTCCCACTCCTGTTCGACCACTCGCTCGCGCGCGAACGGGGTGACAGACCGCCACAGCGCCTCTCCCCGCTGTCCTTTCGCCGGCAGCATCATGTTCTCCAGCACGGTCATCTCGCCGAGTTCGCGGGCTATCTGGAACGTCCGAACCAGCCCCCGGTCGGCTATCTCGTGGGGTTCGAGCCCCGTGATGTCGTCGCCGCGGAACCGGACGGTTCCGGCGTCGGGCGCGTACATCCCCGTGATGAGGTTGAACGTGGTCGACTTGCCCGCGCCGTTCGGGCCGATGAGCCCCGTGAGCGTCCCAGCTTCGATTTCGAAGGACGCGCCGTCGACGGCGGTGATGCCGCCGAACGACTTGTACAGGTCCTCGACGCGGAGCGGGTAGTCGCCGGCGTCAGTGCCGTCGGCGTCAGACGACGCCGGGCGCTCGGCGTCCGCGTCGGCGCCGGCGGCGTCCGACTCAGTCATCGGTCTCACCTCCGGCGGGCCCGGCCCGCCCCTGTTCGGACCCGGCCCGGGACTCCGCGGCCCGGCGGCCGGCGGCGGCTGTCAGCGGCACGCTCGCGGCCGTCTCCTTCCGGTGGCCGAGCAGTCCCTCGGGGCGGTGGTGCATGAGGAAGATGAGCACCAGCCCCATCAACACGAGTTGGAGTTGGCGGATGGAGTCGAGCGTGTAGAGCAGGAACGGCACGGGGTCGGCCCCCGAGACGAGGGGCGCGACGGCCGGCCCGAACCCGTTCGGGGCGTCCGCGCTGGGGAGCACCGCCTCGACGAGGTTCTTGAAGTACCGCGGCCCCTGATACAGCACGGCGGCGAAGATGGCCCCGCCGAGGACGCTCCCGGTGTTCGACCCCGCGCCGCCGATGATGAGCGCTATCCAGACGAAGAAGGTGATGCGCGGGCGGAAGAAGTTGGGCGTGACCGCGCCCTGCGTCATCAGCCACAGGATGCCGGCCAGTCCCATCAGGGCACAACCGAGCATGAACGACTTTATCTTGAACTCGTCGGTGTCCTTCCCGAGGGCGTTGGCCACGTCCTCGTCCTCGCGGATGGCCTTGAGCACCCGCCCGAACGGCGACTCGCCCGTCCGCTTCAGGAGCCAGTAGTAGCCCGCGACGAACAGGAGGAGGACGAGGCCGTAGACGAGGCCGTCGACCACCGGCTTGGGATTGTTTGGCACGAGCGCCCGGAACGCGTCGACGACCCCGAGGTAGGCGTCCCAGAGGCCGAACGCGCCGAAGAAGGCGTGGAGCGGGTCGGTGAAGTCGAGGACGAGTCCCGCCCCGCCGCCGAAGCCGACGCGCGTGCCCGCGAGGGAGAACTGCTGGAAGTCGTCCGAGAGGAAGGCGAACCGGACTATCTCGGACATGGCGATGGTGACGATGGCGAGGTAGTCCGCCCGGAGGCGGAGCGCCGGGAGCGCCACGACGAGGCCGAGGAGGGCGGCGGCGAGCATCCCGGCGACGATGCCAACCACAAGCGGGAGGCCGAGACCCCCCACCTGCGCCGCGCCGCCGGGGGTGTACACCGGCTTCGACACCAGCGCCATCACGTAGACGCCGACGGCCATGAACCCGACGACGCCGATGTTGAACAGGCCGGTGTAGCCCCAGTGGAGGTTGAGCGCGAGCGCCAGCATGGCGAACACGCCGATGTAGAAGGTGAGGACCGCGAGGGAGTTCAACTGCCCCCGGAGGGAGTAGCCGAGGACGACGCCCACGAGGACGTACGCGAGGTACGTCGCGCCCAGCGCACCGAGGATGAGTCCGGCGTCGCCGCCGAGGAGGCGGTCCCGGACCGTCGCCAACGCGTCCGCGTTCGCGCCGGCCTCCGGTTCCGCGTCGGGGTTCGCGCTCATGCGGTCGACCTCCCGGAGAAGAGGCCCTGCGGGCGCACCAGTAGGATGAGTATCATCACGAAGAACGCGCTCGCACGCGCGAAGTCGGAGGGTATCCAGACCACAGACACCGACGCCGCGAGGCCGATGACGAGTCCGCCCACGATGGCCCCGTAGATGGAGCCGATGCCGCCGAGGATGACCGCGGCGAAGATGAGAAGCAGGAGGAGCCACCCGTCGTTGAACCCGAGCGTGCCCTTCCAGAGCACGAACATGTAGCCCGCCACGCCCGTGAGACCGCCGCCGATTATCCACGTGGCGCGTACCACGCGCTCGGTCGGGATGCCCGTGACGCGGGCGAGGTCCTCGTTGTCGGCCATCGCGCGCATCGCCTTGCCGAGTTTGGTGGACTGGAGCAGGAGGTGTACGCCGACCATCAGGCCGCCCGCGACGACGACGAGCGCGGCGTCGTGGGCGTTGACCCGGATCGCGCCGTCCACGAAGTAGAGCGGCACCGACGGCGGCTGGGACGTCGTGCCGCGCACGTCCGACCCGAACACGAACTGCATCATGTACCGGAGCGCGAACGCGACGCCGACGCTCGTGATGAGTAACGTGATGCCCGTCTCGTCGCGGATGGGGCGGTACACCACCCGGTCGACCAGCAGCGACAACGCGATGACCGACCCGCCTGCGACGACGAGGCCCGCGACCACGGCCAGCGGCGTCCCGACGACGCCGATGCCGAGCGCGCCGCCGAACACCGACCCGCCCGCGCCGACCAGCAGGAGCGACCCGATGTCGGCCCGCCCGAGGCCGGCGAGCAGGTAGGTTGTGGCCCACCCGCTGAACGCTCCGGCGGTGATGTAATCCCCGTGCGAGAAGTTGGCGAAGTTCAGAATGCTGTACGTCATCGAGAGGCCGATGCCGGCGAGACCGATAACCAGCCCGCGCATCAACCCGTCCCAGACCAGCGCGCCGAGGCGGCTGAACCGGTACTCGCCGGTGGCGAGGCCGAACACGAGGTCGCCCGCCAGAAGGAGGGCGAGCGCCACGAGCGCGACCTCGAACGGTCGGTCGACGGCGAACCGGCGTCCGCGCGTGTACGTCTCAGCGATACCCATTGATAACTTTCCTCATGGTCCGAGGGAGTCGAACCGTTAATAAGCCTTTCTTCGTCCGAGCCGACGTATCGTTTATATTACACGAATCGGCGGTCTGAATCCGGGGTCCGAACGGGCGGAACGCCAATGTGACTCAGGGCCCTCGGTCCCTGAGGGGGGCGACGCCCCGCCCGTTCGACCATGACATTCGAGATTACGGCCCCGGATATGAGCGCGGTAGATACGCTCGCAGACATGTGGGTGGCGCTCGCACGCGACCAGGGCGCGTACGGCTCCCACCTGCTCTCCGAGGAGAACCGGGCCCGGATTCGGGAGTCGCTCGCGAGTCACGTAGTCACGGACGGGGTGCGGGTGGCCCGCGACCCGGAGGCGGACCGGCCGATAGTGGGGTTCGTGATGTACAGCCTCGAGTCGGACGGCTACGAACGGGACGTCGTGCGCGGCACCGTCGAGAACGTCTTCGTGCGCCCGTCTCGCCGGAACGCGGGGGTGGGGTCGGCGCTGATGGACGCCGCGGAGGCGTCGCTGGCGGCGCGGGGCGCGGACGTGGTGACCCTCGAAGCCATGGCGGCCAACGCCGCTGCCGTCCGATTCTACCGTCGCCGGGGCTACTCGGCCCACCGGGTGGTGATGGAGAAACCGGTCGAAAACGATACACACACAAGGGGGGACGGGTAACTACCGGATGCGCCAGGGGAGCATGGGCGGTTCATGCACTCGACTTGTAATCGAGACTTCGTGGGTTCGAATCCCACCCCTGGCTTCGGTGTCCGAGCGGAGGGAGGGCTCGAACCCTTCCCCCGATTTCGCGACGTTTCGGCGCTTCTAGAACGTAGAGTCGAAGCGCATTCGACGGGTTCAGTACCAGCCCGCCTCGGGGTCGACGGGGTTCGTGGGCGCGTCGCCGCGGAGGACGCGCGCGACGTCTGCGGCGATGGTGTGGCTGAGTTCTGCGCGGGACTCCTCGGAGTACCACGCGGTGTGCGGCGTGAGCAACACGTCGTCACGCTCGTGTAGCGGCGACGCCTCCTCCGGCGGTTCCGCTTCTCGGACGTCGAGGCCAGCGGCCGCGAGAGGTCCGTTCTCGAGGGCGTCCACGAGCGCCGCCTCTTCGACGACCGGCCCCCGGGCCGTGTTGACCAAGATGGCCCCGTCTCGCATCGCTCCGAACGCCTCGGTGTCGAACATCCCCCTCGTCTCGTCGGTCAGCGGCGCGTGAACCGAGACGTAGCGCGCCCGGTCGAGCAGTTCGTCGAAGTCGACGCGCTCGACCCCGAACTCCTCCATCTCCCGGTCGGACACGTACGGATCGACCGCGACTACGTCGACGTCGAACCCCCGGAGCTTCGACGCGAAGCGGCGCGCTATCTTCCCGAACGCGACGAGTCCGACGGTTTCACCCCGGAGGCGATGGATAGGGGTGCCGAGCGACCAGTCCCACTCTCCGCCTTTGACCGCGCGGTCGTGCACGCCGAGTCGTCGGAGACAGCCCAAGAGGAGAGAGAGCGCGTGAGTCGACACCTCCTCTACGGAGTAGTCGGGGACGTTCACGACGGTAATGCCGTTGTTCGCCGCCGCGTCGAGGTCGACGTTGTCGACTCCGATTCCGCCGCGCCCGACCACGCGCAGGGAGTCGACCCCGTCGAGCACCGCCTCCGTGACCTGCGTTACGGAGTCGACGATGAGCGCGTCGGCCCCTGCGGCCGCCTCCAGCAGTTCGTCGGGGCGCTTCGCGCTCGTAACCTCGATTCGAGCGCCGACCGACTCCAAGGGGTCTCCGTGCGTTTCTAAGTCGAGCACCTTGGCGTCCGAGACGAGCACGCGGTGTGTCATCGGTACGTTCGACCGTGGCGGAGAGTGAAAGTTCTTGAGTCGAACTGTGACGGAACTGACCTCTCTCGACGTTCGAGCGGGGAGTCGCGGGCCGAGTAGCCGCCCTCACTCGTGACCGTTGACCTCGACCGGCGCGTAGGGCTCCTCGAGGTACTCGAGGTCGCCGTCAGACAGGTCGATGTCGAGGGCCTCCACGGCGTCTTCGAGGTGTTCGACGCTGGTCGTGCCGACGATGGGCGCGTCCACGGCCGGTTGGTGGAACAGCCACGCGAGCGCTATCTGTGCCATGGTCACGCCCTTCTCTTCCGCGAGTTCCTCGACGCGTTCGTTGATCTCGTCCCCGCCGTTCGCGCGGTAGGTGGCGATGCGCTCGGCGAACCGGCTGTTCTCCATGTACTCGCCGCGGACCGTATCGAGGAACTCCTCGTGGGGGCGGGTCAGATACCCCCGCGCGAGCGGACTCCACGGCACGACGCCGATACCCTCGCGTTCGCACAGCGGGAGCATCTCGCGCTCCTCCTCGCGGTAGGCGAGGTTGTAGTGGTTCTGCATCGTCTGGAAGCGTTCGAGTCCGAGCGAGTCGCTGGCGTGGAGCGCCTCGGATAGCTGGTAGGCCCACTGGGAGGAGGTGCCGACGTACCGGACCTGATTCCGGCGGACGGCGTCGTCAAGCGCCCGGAGCGTCTCGCGGATTGGCACGTCGTAGTCCCACCGGTGGGTCTGGTAGAGGTCTATCGTCTCCATCCCGAGGCGGTCGAGCGAGTTCTCCAGTTCCTGCTCTATCGTCTTTCGCGACAGGCCGCCCGAGTTGGGGTCGTCCTCGTCCGTCGGGAAGAACACTTTCGTCGCCACCACCTGTTCGTCGCGGTCGAAGTCGTCGAGAACGTTGCCGAGGACGCGTTCGGACTCGCCTTCCGAGTAGACGTTCGCCGTATCGAAGAAGTTGATTCCGAGTTCGATAGCCCGTTCGATGATCGGGCGGCTCTCCTCCTCGTCTAGCACCCAGTCGCGCCAGTCGCTCGACCCGAAGCTCATACAGCCGAGACAGATGCGACTCACCGACATACCCGTGTTACCAAGTGTCGTGTACTCCATGGCTTGCGCGTTCGACCAACCGCGGCATAAGGGTTGCCCCGGTGCGCGCCCCGACCGACGCCGACGGGCGGAACTGGAGCGGTGCTCCTCCCCGTACCGGGAGACGGTGGACGCGAACGCCGATGAGACGTCGGCTGACGAAAGGTGCGAGAAGACGGCGCCCGCCTGCGTGGGCGCCGGCCCGGCGCCACTTGTCCGGTCGGACGGGGGCACGTACCGACCGGATAGCCCGACGCGGACATCCGAGTTACCGTCGTCGCGTGCGAAGGCTGTCGGTGCGACCGACCGCCTTCGACTTCGGATTCACAGTCGTTCTTTTTATTATTATTGGCTAGGTTCGAAAATATCCTGACGGGGCGTGGACAACGGTACGCCGCACGCGCCGGGTCGGTCTCCGGCCCCGGCCGGAAGTTGACGTTCGGCCAGTTCTCCGAGACGGTGAAAAAACATTAAAGACCCCGGTGCGTACTGGCGAGTATGGCCGCCAAACCGGTGCCATCGTACCACCAGTGCAGTTGCGGTGAGACGTTCGACTCCACGGAGGAGCTTCTCGCCCACGCCCGAGAGGCACACGGCCTCTACGTAGCCTGACGCGCGGTCCGCCGACCTTCCCGTCACTCTGACTGTCCTGATTGCCTAGCTATATCTACCCCCGTCCCTAACGTCCGACGAGCGGCACATGGAGTATCTCTACGTGTTCGGGGGACTGTCGGCGGGACTTCTTCTGGTCTCGGTCAGCGTCGCGTGTGCGTCGCTGTACACCCCTTACACCAAATCGACGTTCGACACCCTGTTCACCGCGTTCACGGGGTCGTCGCTTCAGGTGGGCAACCTGCTCATCGTCTCGGCGCTCACGGCGACGGTGTTCGACCTGCTCGTCGCCGTGGCGGGGTTCGAGGTATCGCTGTTCGTCCCGGTGCTGGTCGCGTACACCGTGGTCCACCTCGCCGCCCACCGCGCCAGCCTCCGGGTGGCCGACCTGATGAAGCGACCGCTCGACCCAGACTTCTCGTTCGACGCCCTCTCGGTCGGCCCGTTCCCGTTCGAGGCGACGCGGAACGCACTCCGCCGCGCCCGGGAGAACGCCGAGCGAGGAGGGAAGCGTTAGGCCGTGTGCGGCCGTCGAACCGGATTGTTTCCATCCTGCTTCATAAAGTTTTTACTCCGTCTGATAATCTATGACAACACATGCCTGAGTGCCAGAACTGTGGGTCGTTCGTCACGGAAGCGTACGCTCGCGTGTTCACGCCGAACGGTATCGAGAACCCCCGCGTCTGCCCCAACTGTGAAGATATGGTCCGTGACGGGGCGGACGTTCGACAGGCGCGGTCCCCGAGAAATCCTTAGGCGACGACGTACTGGTCCGTCTCTTCTCCGATCAGTCCCTGCTCTCGGAGCGTACGGAGGACGCTGAACAGGGTCAGTTTCCGCACGTCGAGACCCTCGTGGAGTTCGCCCACCGTCGCACCGTCGTGAGTCGCGAGATAGAGGTACACTAGCTTCGCACACGGCGATTCGAGTTCCGCCGGAACCCGCGTCGTCTGACTCGTCTGCGCTGTCATCTCTGGATAAGGTCCACTCTTTCGACGATAATAAAACTGATCTACGACGGTCGTCGAAAACCGACCGCCATCGGGCGGGTCGGCGGGACGCCGTCGGACGGCGACGGGGGCGCGTCGCGCACGGAGACGGCGATTCGCGCCGGAATCGCGACGTTCGACTCGTGACGAGCCCCTGTCGCGTGAGAACGACCCGCGAACGGAAGGGGCGGGAATCGAACCACGCGAAGCCAGACGGACGGGCGAAACCGCCCTTCCTGCTCTACCACTGAGCTACCCTCCCGGCGGTACGAACGGGGTGAACTCGAAAAAACTCCTCGGTCGGAACGGCGGGTCAGTAGCTCCGCTCTTTGGGTTCGTACGTCTTGCTCTCGCCTTCGAGCACGACCGGCTTGTACCAGAGGTCGGGGTTCCCGTCGTTCCACGAGAGCATGGTGTGTTTGAGCCAGTTCTCGTCGTCGCGCTCTTGGTACTCCTTGCGCCAGTGCGCGCCGCGGAACTCCGTGCGCGCCAGCGCGCCGACCGTGATGGCCTCGGCCACGTCGATGACGTTCCGCGTCTCGATGGTCTGGATGAGGTCGGTGTTGAACGTGCGCGAGGGGTCCTCGACGTACACGTCTTGGTACGCCTTCCGCGCGTCGCGGATGTCGCGGAGCGCCTGCTTGAGTCCCTCCTCCTCGCGGAACACGTTCACGTTCTCGGTCATGGTCTTCTGGACCTTCTCGCGCACCTGCGAGTGCTGGACGCCCTCCGTCTTCTCCATCAGGTACTCGACGCGTTCGCGCTCGGCCTCCAGCGCTCGCTCGACGCACTCCTCGGGGGTGACGGCGGCGGCGCCGCCGTCGGCCGCCACGGGCGTCGTCTCGTCGCTGTCGACCGCGCCGAGGGGGACGGGCGTCTCCACTTCGCCGGCCTCCCAGTCGCCGCGCTTGCCGGTGGTGACGCGGGGTTCGGAGATGGTCCCGCCGGCGGCGGCGCGCCCGGCGCGTTCGCCGAACACCGTGAGTTCGGGCAGGGCGTTCCCGCCGAGGCGGTTCGCGCCGTGGACCGACGCACAGGCCGCCTCGCCCGCGGCGTACAGGCCGTCGATGGCCGTCGCGCCGTTCTCGTCCGTCTCTATGCCGCCCATCGCGTAGTGCTGACCGGGCTTGACCGGCATGGGCTCTTCGAGCGCGTTCACGCCCTCGAAGTCCTCCGCGAGGTGGACGATGTTCTCCAACCGCTCGTGGATGCGCTCCTCGCCGAGGTGGCGCATGTCGAGGTGGACGTACTCGTCTTCGATGCCCCGACCCTCGTTCACCTCGCTCAACTCGGCGCGGGCCACGACGTCGCGGGAGGCGAGTTCGCCGGCGTTGCTGGCGTAGCCGTACTCGTACATGAACCGCTCGCCCTCGGCGTTGTAGAGGATGCCGCCCTCGCCGCGCACCCCCTCGGAGATGAGGACGCCGGTGGAGGGGAGCGTCGTGGGGTGGAACTGGATGAACTCCATGTCCTCCATGGGTGCGCCGACGCGGTAGGCCATCGCCACGCCGTCGCCGGTGTTGGCGACGGCGTTGGTGGTGTGGTCGAACGCCTGCCCGAGGCCGCCGGTGGCGACGACGACGCCGTGGTTGGCCCGGAACCCCTCGACGGTGCCGTTCTGGATGTCGTAGGCCACGATGCCGTGGCACGACCGGTTGGCGGGTTCGGGTTCGTCGGTGACCGCGAGGCGGGTCACGTACCACTCGTCGTACACCTCGATGCCCCGCTTGACCAACTGCTGGTACATCGTGTGGAGCATGTGGTGGCCCGTCTCCGCGCCCGCGTAGGTGGTGCGCGGGAACGACAGGCCGCCGAACGGGCGCTGGGAGGCCCGGCCGTCCTCGTCGCGCGAGAACGGCATCCCCCAGTGCTCCAGTTGGATGGTCTCCTCGGGGCTTTTCTTACACAGGGCCTCGATGGCGGGGGCGTCGCCGAGGAAGTCCGACCCCTTCATGGTGTCGTAGGCGTGGTCCTCCCACGAGTCCCCGTCGCGCAGGGCGGCGTTGATGCCGCCCTCGGCCGCGCCGGTGTGCGACCGGACCGGGTGGAGTTTCGACACGATGGCCACGTCGGCCCCCGCTTCCTGTGCTGCGATTGCGGCCCGGAGGCCCGCGCCGCCGCCGCCGACCACGATGACGTCGTGCGTTATCATTTCTCGTCTCACCAGAATTTGAGGTTGTTCTTGACCGCTTCGCGCTTGAGCTCTTGGATGTGCTCGGTCAGCGGGATGTCCTTGGGGCACACCTCGGTGCAGGAGAACTGGGTCTGGCACCGCCAGACGCCGTGTTCCTGCTCGATTATCTTCAGGCGGTGCTGTTTCATCCGCTCGCCCTCGCGTTCGTCCATGGCGAACTGGTACGCCTTGTTGATGGCCGCGGGGCCGAGGTACTCGTTGTCCCCCGCCGCGATGTTACACGAGGACATGCACGCGCCGCACCAGATGCACCGCGTGGCCATCTTCACCTTCTCGCGGTTCTCCGGCGTCTGGCGCTGCTCTTCGAGTTCGTCCTCGGGGAGTTCGTCCGTCTGGAAGTACGGCTCGACCGAGCGCATCTGCTCGTAGAAGTGCTCCATGTCCACCACGAGGTCCTTCTCCACCTCGGCGTGGGGGAGCGGTTCGACCCGCACCGGCTGTTTGAGGTCCGACAGCTGCGTCTTACAGCCGAGGCGCTGGCGGCCGTTGATGAACAGGGCGTCGGAGCCACAGACCGCCTGCCGGCAGGAGTGCCGGAAGGTGAGGCTGGAGTCGTAGTGGTCGCGCGCCCACATCAGGGCGTCCAGCACGGTCATCCCCTTGTGGTAGGGGACGTGGAAGTCGTCGAACCGGGGCTCCTGCTTGTCGGCCACCTCGGGGTCGTACCGGAACACCTTGAGGTGGTACGTGTCCTCGTCGGGCGCGTTCGTGTGCTCCTCCTGTTTGAAGAGGGGTTCGGACTCGCGGTCCGCGCGCCCGGCCTTCCGCTCTTCTATCTCGTCTTTCGTGTCGGTGCCCGACTGCTTCTCCGGTTCGTCTTCTCTAGGTAGTTGCGTGCTCATGGTGTTAGAAGGGGAGGAGGTTGATGCCGGCCCACGCGTTCGCCGTCCGGATGCCCTGCACGATGAGAATCGCGCTGGCGACTATCAGCACCCACTTCACCGCGGTCAGTTTGGTGCCTTCGAGCCCCTGATTCACGAGGGCGTTGAACACGCCGTTGACGCCGTGGAACGTGGCGGTGATCAGGAACAGCACCATCAGCGAGTAGTAGGTCCACTGGGTCATCCGCGCGGAACTGCCGGCGAACGTCACCTCGTACGCGTGGTGCACGAAGTGCAGCAGGAAGAAGTGAAACGCCAGCACGACGACGAGAAACGCCGCCGTGATACGCTGCCAGAGCCACCGGCGTCCGCCGGGGTTGAACGACGAGTAGCGCTCGGCCATTCAGCCGAACACCCCCGACAGGAAGGTCGGGACGCTCGCCACGACGATGACGCCCGTCAGAACGAGCGAGGCGTAGAAGCTCTTGTCCTGCGCTTCGAGACCGACGCCGAGGTCGACCAACAGCAGGCGGAGTCCGTTCAGGATGTGGAACACCGCGACTGCGAGCAGACCGACTTCGAGGAGGCGGACGAGGAGGAGACTCTCGAGGGCCCGAAGCGTGTTGGTGTACACCGTCTGCCCCGAGAGCGCCGTCGAGAGCACCGAGATGTGCGTGAAGAGGTACCCCACCAGCACCCAGCCGGTGAACTTGTGGAACACCCACGCCCACATCCCGGCGGAGAACTCCTTCCACCGGCCGAAGTCCTCGATGCGGCCGCGATTGTAAGACTGGCTCATACTCTCGTGAGACTGGGAACTGGGGTAGTATAGAAGTTACGTGTACGGTCCGAGGCGCACCCCCGAGATGTCGTCCGAATTCGCCGCGGACGGCCGCGGGTCGGCGGCCGACCCCTGCCCAGCGTTCGTCCGGGCGGCAGTCAGTTCGCCCCGTCCCTCGGGGGCGACTGCTCGCGTTCGACCGCGCGGCGGGTGTTCTGGTCGAGTTCGACGAGGTGACACAGCGGGTTCCCCGGGTAGACGACCGGGTTCTCGAGGATGCCGACCAGCAGGCCGGTGAAGGGCGCGCGCACCGTCACCGTGTCCTCCTTGAACGGGTTGGTGATGGTGCAGATGCGGTCGTCCTCGTGGACCAGCGACCCGCGCTCGTAGTGCATGTCGACGATGCCCCCGGCGTCGGCGCGAATCCACGTCTTCTCCTTGCCGCCGGTGATGACGGTCCGCCACCCCGGCCACCGGACCGTGCGCCCCTCGCTGACGCCGTACTCCGCGAACACGCTGGCCACGCCCTCGAGGGCGTCGTCGATGAGGCCGCGCTGGAACCGGTGGGCCTCCCCCATCTCGATGGTGATGGTCGGGACGCCCGCGTCCGTGGCCTCGCCCCGGAGCGTCCCCTCGGACCCCTCGCTGCCGATGATGACGTTCGACCCGAACGCGTTGGCGAGACGCGAGGCCCCGTCATGGGACATGTCGGCGCGGACGTGGAGCATGTTGGTCCGGCCGCGCGTCGACGTGTGGAAGTCGAGACCGAGGTCGCAGGGTTCGATGAAGTTCCGGAAGATGCGGTGGGCCATCCGCTTTGCGCTGGTCGACCCCTCGCGCCCCGGAAACGAGCGGTTGAGGTCGCGGTCGTAGATTGGGAGGTAGCGCTGCTGGGCCAAGAACCCGGGCACGTTGAGCACGGGCATGCAGACCAGCGTGCCGGCGAGGTTCTCGTGGTCCCACTCGTGGGCCACCTCGCGCACCACCTCGATGCCGTTGAGTTCGTCGCCGTGTGCGGCCGCGGAGAGGAACACCGTCGGCCCGTCGCGTTCCCCGTTGACGATGGTGATGGGGATGCGGACCGGGTCCCCCAGGTACGTCTCGCTGATGCCGTACCGGAGGTTCATCGTCTCCCCCGGGTCGACCTTCCCGCCGTTGAACGTGAAGGTCCGGTCGTCGGCCATACCTCCCTTCCGTGGGTGACAGTTAAAAAGAGTCCCGCTAGAAGGGTCGACGTCGTCCGCACGTCCGAGCGACACACCGGCCGAAAACGACCGTCATGCCTTTCTTACCGGGGGCTGTGGTTCGGGTACATATGAGGGACGGCGAGAACGTGAAGGTGGGAGTGCTCGCGCTACACAACAGCAAGGAGACCAAGGCTATCCTCAACGCCGTCGAGGACCTCGGTCACGACCCCGTGTGGCTCAGACGCGAGAACGCCGCCATCAGCATCGAGGACAGCGAGGTGACCGTCGAACCCGAAGTGGACGTCATCGCCAACCGCCTCCTGCTCTCGAACACCGAGGAACCCGCCGAGGATCTCGGACTGGCGACCACGTTCAACCGCGTCCGTCCGATGCTGAACGAACCCGGCAACGTCCTCACCGCCATCCACAAGTTCGCCACCGCCACCACGCTCGCAGACTGGAACATCAACGTCCCCGACGCCCTGTTGGCGCTCTCGAACGACCGACTCAACCAAGGCCGCGACCGGTTCGGCGACGTGGGCGTCTACAAGACCGCCATCGGCACCCACGGCGGCGGCACGTGGAAGGTGGATCTCACCGAGAAGGTCAACCCGCGCGTCGGCAACCGGCAGGCGTTCCTACAGGACCTCATCGAACGCGACGCCGAGGAGCACCGCGACCTGCGGGTGTACATCGTGGGCGACGAGATAATCGGCGCGATGTTCCGCTACGCGCCCGATGGCGACTGGCGCACCAACGTCGCCCTCGGCGGCGACGTGGCCGACGCCACGGGCGAGTTGCCCGAGGAGGCGCGCGAGACGGCGCTCTACGCCGCCGAGGTGATGGGTCTCGACTACGTCGGCGTCGACCTCATCGAGGGGTACGACGGTTGGTACGTGCTCGAAGTCAACCCCACGGCGGGGTTCAAGGGCCTCTACAAGGCCACGGGCAAGAGTCCCGCGCCCCACATCGCCAAACTCGCCATCGAGAAGGTCGGCGGGGCCGTCGACGACGATCGGGTAGCGGAACTGACGGCCACCCTCGACGACTCCCGACCCTCCTCCATGCCCCAGTCCAGTCGCTTCGACCAGGACGAAGCCCCTCTCATCGGCTACATCGAGGAGGTGGTGGTCTCGGGCACGTCGGGGTCGACCCAGACGATGGCCAAGTCCGATACGGGCGCGACCCGGACGAGCATCGACACGTCGCTTGCGGCCGAGATAGGTGCGGGGCCGATCAAGAGCATGACCCGGGTGAAGTCGGGGAGTTCCAAGAGCGGGAAGGCCCGCCCCGTGGTCGACCTCGTCATCGGCATCGGCGGGACCCAACACACCGTCACCGCGAGCGTCGAGGACCGGAGCCACATGGGCTACCCCCTCCTCCTCGGGCGCGACATCCTCGAACACTACCAGGTGGACGTGCGCCGCCGCGCCGACACCGACCGCGAGGAGTCGGACACGGAGTACCCGGAGGAGTAGTCGACGAGTGCTCGACCCCTCGGTTCCGGTCCTGGTCCTGATTCCGGTCAGCGACCGAGCGCTCGCCGGGGTCAGTCGTCGGACTCGTACTCGGCCCAGATGTACCGCGTGGCGACCGACCGGTACGGCCGCCACCGCTCCGCCACCTCGCGCATCTCCGCGCGCGTCATCTCGCTCACCTCGCCGTCGTCTCCAGAACCTTCGGTTCTGGCGCGCTCGCGAGACTCCTTCGGAGTCTCGTGACCGCCGTACAACCGTTCGATGCCCCGGCGGACCGCGAGGTCGCCGAGGGGGAGCACGTCGGGCCGTTCCAACACGAACAGGAGGTACATCCGTGCGGTCCACTCCCCGACGCCCTTTATCTCGGTGAGTCGCTCGACCACCTCCTCGTCGGAGAGGTCGGCCATCCCCTCGCGCGAGAAGTCCTCCCGCCGGAAGGCGCGCGCCGCGTTTCGCATGTACTCTACCTTCATACCCGAGAGGCCGGCGTCCCGGAGGGCGTCCTCGTCAACGGCGAGTACGGTCTCCGGCGTCACCTCGCCGTCCAGCAGGTCGAACACGCGCCGCTTGACGGCGGCGGCGCTGGCGGTGCTCAACTGCTGGTTGATGATGGAGACGCAGAGCCGTTCGTACTCCGTCCAGTCGGGTTCGGTGTAGGGGTCGTGCGCCTCTATCAGGTCCGCCATCACGGGGTCTTCGCGTAACACGGGGTGGGCTTCGTCCATCATGTGGGTCGCGTGGGTGGGCGAGTACGGGCGCGGCGGATATCCCCGTTACGGTGCCGGCGGACCCCTGGGCGGCGGGGCGTGAGCGGGGCGAAGACGGTCGCCCAGGCGTCGAAAGATTCGCTGAGGACTGCCGGAGGGGAGCGACGGCTACGCGAGAAGGGAGCGGACGAGAACCGCGACTTGGACCCGAGCGAGAGACGCTGTCCGCGACCCCCTACGGCCGTGCCGACTCCGTCGGGTTCACGAACCCCGGAACACCCGTGGTCCGGTACTTGGCCTTCGCACCGTCTCCCGTAGGAGACGGGATGGGTCGCTCCGGTCCTCTCTCGGAGCGTCGACCTCGGCCCCCTCTTACGGGGGACTCAGTTAGGCTCCGGACCTGCGCCGTGCGTTCCGTCGAAACGGCTGTCGGTCGCAGGTCGCTCGGTCTGCCCTCGTGGTCCTCGATAGCACTTCACAATACAAGTCCAGCGAACATAAAATTAACGCCGAGGGTGTAGACTTCGAAAGACGCGAACGGCCCGGCCGGTGACGGGACGGGGCGGACGGGCGGGCGGAGTAAACCTCCGTTCCGTTTCTTATTCGAGCGAGGGAAACGTTGAAACGACCGGCAGACGAGGTTCGGCCCATGGAACTCGACGAGGTCAACACCGTCGCGGTTCTCGGCGCGGGCAACATGGGACACGGTATCGCGGAACTCGCCGCACTCGCCGGGTACGACGTGAACCTGCGCGACATCGAGGAGGAGTTGGTCCAGAAGGGCTACGACCAGATCGAGTGGAGCCTCGGGAAACTCGCGGAGCGAGACCAGATAACCGAGGCGGAGGCCGACGACGCCCTCGACCGCGTGACGCCGCTCGTGGACCTCGGCGAGGCCGTCTCGGACGCCGACGTGGTGCTGGAGGCGGTGCCCGAGCGGATGGACGTGAAGAAGGACGTGTACGCGGAGGTGGAGGAGAACGCGCCCGACCGGGCCGTCTTCGCCACCAACACCTCCAGCCTGTCGGTCACCGAACTCTCGGAGGTCACCGACCGCCCCGGGCGGTTCTGCGGGATGCACTTCTTCAACCCGCCCGTCCGGATGCAGTTGGTCGAGGTCATCTCGGGCGCGCACACGGACGAGGAGACGCTGGAACTCGTCGAGGACCTCGCGGAGGCGATGGGCAAGACGCCCGTCCGCGTCCGCAAGGACAGCCCCGGGTTCATCGTGAACCGGGTGCTCGTCCCCCTCATGAACGAGGCGGCGTGGGCCGTGGAGGGCGGCGACGCCACCGTCTCGGAGGTGGACTCGACCACCAAGTACGGCATCGGTCTCCCGATGGGGAGCTTCGAACTCGCCGATCAGGTGGGCGTCGACGTGGGTTACCACGTCCTCGACTACATGCACGAAGTGCTCGGCGAGGCCTACCGTCCCTGTCCCCTCCTCGAACGTAAGGTCGAGGCCAACGAACTCGGCAAGAAGACCGGGTCGGGCTTCTACGACTACGAGGACGGCGACGGGGCGGCGGTGCCCTCCGACGAGGTGCGCGACGACCTGAAGCGCCGCCTCCTCGCGGTGATGGCGAACGAGGTGGCCGGTCTCGTCGCGGACGACGTGGCCGACCCCGACGCGATAGACCGCGCGGTGAAACTGGGCGCGGGGTTCCCCGACGGTCCCGCCCGGATGGCCGACGACGCCGGCCTCGACGAACTCGTCGAGACACTCGACCGACTCCACGAGGAGACGGGTGAGGAACGGTACGAGGTGGTCCCGTACCTCCGCGAACTCGCCGAGTCGGGCGAGCGGTTCCACGGCGGGGGCGCGGCCCGCGGCGGTGACGGCGAGGGGGAGGCGGGAGCGACGGAGTTCGAGACCATCCGCCTCGAACGCGACGGCGCGGTGGCTCACCTCGTCGTCGACCGCCCCCACCGGATGAACACCGTCACCGCGGAGATGCTGGACGAGTTCGCGGCGGCCGTCGACCTCCTCGAGGCCGACGACGAGACGCGGGCGCTCCTGATAACCGGCGCGGGCGACCGGGCGTTCTCCGCGGGAGCCGACGCCCAGAGCCTCGCCAGCGAGGTGAACCACCTCGACGCGGTCGAACTCTCCCGGAGGGGGCAGGCCACCTTCGGCAGACTCAGGGAGGCCGACTTCCCGGTGGTGGCCGGCATCGACGGCTACTGCCTCGGCGGCGGGATGGAACTCGCCACCTGCGCCGACCTCCGGGTGGCGTCCGAGAGCGCGGAGTTCGGCCAACCCGAGCACAACCTCGGCATCCTGCCGGGGTGGGGCGGCACCCAGCGCCTCCAGCGCATCGTGGGCGAGGGCCGCGCCAAGGAGATAATCTTCACCGCCGAGCGCTACGACGCCGACACGATGTACGACTACGGGTTCGTGAACGAAGTCGTCAGCGCCGACGAGTTCGACGACCGGGCGCGGGAACTCGCGCGCGACCTCGCCGCGGGACCGCCGGTCGCCCAGCGCTACACCAAGCGCGCCCTCCACAAGGGCTGGGAGGACGCCGACGCTGGCCTCGAAATCGAAGCGCAGGCGTTCGGCCACGTCGTGGATACCGAGGATATGATGGAGGGCGTGACCGCGTTCATGGGCGACCGAGACCCCGAGTTCCAAGGGAAGTAGCACCGGTCGGTCCGCCCCGAGTCACCGATTCACGGGGTCGCTCCGGAACGGAATATTTAACCCGGTATGCCCACCAGAACCGTGTGTAGGCGCGAGTCTACGTGCGCTCGGTTGGTGTAGTCCGGCCAATCATTTCGGCCTTTCGAGCCGATGACCGGGGTTCAAATCCCCGACCGAGCACTTCCGTTCTCCTTCCATCCAACAGTTTTCTGGGGTTTGTCATAGCGAAAGAAAGACTATACTTTCAGCCATGGGGACTCAACGATTATAGAAATCACACCGACGCACAGCGGTTTTGTCAAACGGAAGGGCCGAAAGAAGAGAACCGTGGTAATGTCGGAAAAATAACCTGTAGAAGGAATTACTCTCGTGCCTCGGTGGGGACGAGACACATCTTAGAACCAAATTGGTGTGTTGTGAACTGAGGTGAACCCACTGTCGCACTGTAGAGTGCCCTTCGACGAACGGCCACAACATTCATACAGGCGAGAATTGGAGGAAACATGCTCATGAAGGTAGAGAGGGTCGTTCCTTCTCACCACCTGCCTAATACTGTCCCAGGCTTGAACTTGTAATTTGGAAAAGGGAGATGAGAGTGCTCATGAAGTAGGGGTGCTTATCCCCCTTCTCACCTACCTGCTTGACCGTAGGACCAGTCACGAAGCAGGCGACCTGAAAATTGACCTTTCCTATAGTATAGCTATGCCCTTGTTTATCATTGTCTTTAAGAATGGAAGTGGGAAATGCAAGGCATCTCTTCGAGAAAAGTAGGTCAGGTTCTGGAGGAGACCTTTCTTCTTGAAGCACTGGCTTGGGATTCATAAGAAATCCTGAGAAAAGATGATTACAGTTAGGGAATACCACTAAACTGAGCCTTGGAACACCGCTGTCACACACTCAAGGCTCTTCCCCATGAGCCAACGTGGATCTACACTCGGACATTGCCCTGATTGCGAAAGAGAGATCTCGGCGGCGTATCTGCTAATAGAGTTTAACAGGAGCGACGGCACTGCAGGGATGTTTGTCGAGTGCCCTGAGTGTGATGACGTAGTTGAACCAGTCTGATGATTGAGGAGATCAAGGTTTGATAATCTTATATATGAGAATATCTCTTTCATCAGGTTTCTAATTCGAGAAGTGGACCTCCCCCTTACACATCTTATTGCGTTTTTTTCGGGGGCCTCAGCTAACGTATGGGTCAACCTCATCTGGAGCACACTTATCAGGAAGAATCTGATCAAAAGGACAGTAGTCATCTGCCGCTTCCCAAGTTCTATGATGTAACCGACAGAGAGCAACGAGGTTTCTTACGTCATTTCGATAATTAGCCGAGTTAAAGGCTTCTGCAGGAGTTATATGATGAACATGAAGACGCTCATTGAATCGGTCTTGGTGCTTCCGTTCGCTCATTCCACAGTGCTGGCATTCACGGTTATCGCGTGATCGAATATACTCCCTTTTGCTCTCATCCCAACCCTCTCCGTAATCGTATTCACGACGGTTTCCAGGGGCAAACGCCCGTGGTTCAAACCCTGCTTCACGGACAGCAGCAGTCCATGAGCCAAACTCTGTATAGTAGGCTTGGGGCGAGTACTTGCCTTTATAGCTCATTTGGATGCGACCAGGAGGCTTATTGTTGGTCGTTAAACGCCGAATTTCATCCAGAAGGTCAGTGCGAGACCGATCTCGGTGATGATTAACATTGAGGTCAGCAGACCTCAAAGCCTCGTTCCAAGAATCGAAGACACGATAATACGGATTGGGTGAGTACTGGCCGAACAGAATCATCTCTTCTTTGGTCGGTGTGTACCCGAGGTCATCAGCAAGAGTAGTGAGTGCCTCAAGTAGCTTCTCCCGAGTAAGATTGTAATTGCGGTTAGCATCCAAATCAGCGGCTTTGAGTGCATTATTCCAAGATCCGAATTCACGGTAGTAGGGGTCAAGCGAATATCGGCCACGTTCTTTCATCTCACGGGCAGTAGGTGTCTTTTCTAACTCTATCGCTACGCGGTTAAGTTCCTCCAGCAAGTCAGTGTGCTCAATCGGTGCAGTCATCCCGATATACATTAGAATCAATACGTGAAACAATTGACTATCTGGCCAGTCAACCGACAATAGAGGTAGATGATTACCCTTTGTCTTGATCAAGGTTCTGAGGAGCGGAGTGACGAGCAGAAGCGCAGGGGGAGTTCGAGCAGACGAGTCGCGTACAGCGACGCGAGCATCTCCCGGCGAGTTCGAATCTCCGACCGAGCACTTCTCCGAACCTAAGAACGAAAAGCGCCGAAAGCGTGATTTCGTACAGCGATTCTGAACTCTCAGAGACGAACTACTACCGACAACGCCGCGAGGACTTCCCGCCGTGGTCGCTCGCCGTCGGCGAGAACCCGACGAAGGCCGAGGGGACAGTCGAGAGACGGTCCGACGGAGAGACTACTCGTCGGCCTCCGGGAAGCAGCCGTACTTGGCGCAGGGAGTGAACCCCTCTTCGAGCGCCTGAGATAGAGTGATGTAGCGGCCAGAGTACTTGAACTCGGTCTTGCAAGCCGTGTCGTACCCCAGTCCGTCGGGCCGGTGGAATCGCTCGCCGATGCCGGACGAGACGACCACCGTCTCGTCCGGGTCGAGTTCGATGTCCGCGTCTCCGGGTCCCTCGCCGCCCTCGTCGTCGGTATCGGCCATACCGTACCGACAGGAAGAAAGTAAAATAGTATTGTCAGACTAGAATATACGTAGGAGAGTCACGTCGGCGTCGCGGCGTCGTCAGCGCCCGTATCGGGCGAAAAACGGCGGACGGCGCGACGACAACTGAGTCGGCGGCGTGGAACCCCGGGGCGCGTCCGTCCCCGGCGACGGGACAACGTTGGTTTTTGTCCACCTACCGTCAGTACGGCCCGCGTAACGGAGCGTACGCGGCGAGTACGGGACGGGTGCTGACCGTCGCTCGGTCACTCGGCCCCCGCGCCGAGGAACTCGCGCAGTTCCTCGCGGTAGGCGTCCGGGCGGTCCTCCATCACCCAGTGCGTGGCGTCGCCGAGTCCGGTCATCTCGGCGTCGGCCACGTCCTCCCGGAGTCGCTCGGCGTACTCCGTCGACTGGAACTCGTCGTCGGCCCCCCACAGCAGGAGCGTCTCGGCCGCGACGTCGCTCGGGTCTATCTCGGTGGTGTGGTTGGTGTTCGTCGCCACGGCGTCCCTGACGAGCGACGTGACGCCCTCCTCGGACTCCCACGGCGCGACCATCCCGTCGAGGAACCCCTCGCGGGGGTCGTCGCGCGACAGCGTACTCGTGAACGTGTCTTCGAGCATCTCTCGCAGGTCGTCGACGCTCGTCTCCGCGGCCGTCTCGGGCAGGCCGAGGTCGGACACGAACGGGACCGGCCACGAGTCGTAGGACACGGCGTTCGACAGCACGAGTCTGTCGACGGCGTCGGGGTTATGCGCCGCGTACCGGAGAGCGACGCCGCCGCCGAGGTCGTGGCCCACCAGCGAGACGGTGCCGAGGTCGAGCGTCGAGACGAGGTCGTCGAGCATCGCCTCCTGCGCCCGAATCGACCGGTCGAACCCGTCGCGCATCGAGGAGTTACCGTAGCCGACCATGTCGGGGACGACGACGCGGCGGTCCTCCGCGACCGCCCGCGCGGCGTCGCGCCAGAGGTACGAGTTGGTCGGGATACCGTGGACGAACACTGCGGGGTCGCCCGACCCCTCGTCGTAGTACGCCACGTCGAGGTCGTTACCGTCGACCGTCACCTGCGTCGTCTCCTGTGCCTCCGTCCAGTCCGCGTAGGATATCTGGGAAGGTGCCATCGTTCGCTCGCAGGGAGCGACGCGGAAATCGCTGGCTCGAACGTGCGTCGCCGTCGCGCGACCGCACGCCACACAAGTGGTCGCGCGCCGTCGTTCGGTACATGTCTCTCGAAGGCGAGCGAGCGCCCGACTTCGAACTGGAGAGCACCGGCGGCGGAACCGTCTCCCTCTCGGAGCGGTTGGAGGACGGTCCCGTGGTGGTCCTCGTGAACCGAGGCCACTGGTGTTCGTTCTGCGCCGAACAGCTACAGACGTTCAGCGAGGTGTCCTACGACCTCTGGTTCAACGAGAACGTGGACGTCCTGCCCGTCGTGACCGACCCGCTCGAACGGGTCACCGAGATGCGGGACCGGTACGACCTCGACCTCCAGTTGCTCGCGGACCCCGACGGCGAAGTCGCCGAACGGTACAGCGGCACCGAACAGACCAGCCACGGTCTGACCGGCGTCGCCGCAACGTACGTGGTCGACGAGGACGGCAGCGTCCGCTACGAACAGGTGGCCGACCACCCCGGCGACCGCACGTACGGCAACTGGGTTCGCTACTTCGTTCGGAACGACTACGAGGACCCCTTCGGCGAGTGAACCGCCGGGGTCACCAGTCGCGCACGCCGGTCGCGTCGACGGCGGCCGCCCAGAGGTGAAGCGCCGGCAGGACGCCGTCCACGGGACCGGTATCGAACTCCCCGAACAACTCCTGCACGTCCGCTATCAGGTCGTCGTCGAACCCGCGCGCCCGGAGCGTGTCGGGACCGACTTGCGGCGCGTACGGCGTCGCGTCGACGAACGCGTCCGTGTGCTCGTCCGCGCGGTCGCGGGCCGTCTCGTACGTCTCGCTCCGGAGCACCGGGCCGAGGTCGGACCAGAGCGCGTCGAACAGCGGCGGCCACTGCGCGAGACAGCGGTAGATGCTCGGTAGCCCCTCGTCGAACCCGTGGAACTCCTGTAGGGCGGCCGCCGTCTCCGCGACGTCGTCGCCGAACTCGTCGAACGGGACCATCGACGGGGCGCGCCCGCGGTCCGCGTCGAGCCAGTCCGGAAACGGCGCCGTCGCCGCGCGGTCGGTCGACGGTGACGAGCCCACCTCGTCGCCGTGCAGCGCCCGGTTCGTCACCCGGAACAGGACGGCGAGTCGCGGCGCGACCACGTCGAAGGTGGCGAGCTGTCCCCGGAGTTCGGTGTACTCGGCTGGCGAGACGCCGACGTCCGACCGCCGGTACGCAGGAATCTTGGCGTCGGGGTCGTCCTCGACGGCCGAGAGCACGGCGTCGCGGTGGCGCACGGTGTACCGGGCGAATGCCCGCGTCTCGAAGACCGGCTTGACCTGCGACCAGAGGTAGCGGCAGAACTCGGGATAGTTCGCCATCGTCGTCCGCCATATCCAGTTGACGACGGGGGCGCGGAACGTCGCCCGAACGTCGTCGTACACGCCCCGCTTCCACCCCGTCGCCTCCGTCTCGTAGAGCTGTGCGCTCGTGTCCATACTCCCCCGACGGTCCCCGACCCCAATAACGGTCGGGCGGGGCTCAGAACTCCTCGACGTGCGGCCGCACGTCGAGTTCGAGCGTCCACGACGACTCGTCCTGCGTCACGAGGTGCCAGTAGGTGTCGGCGATTGCGTCCGGGTCGAGGAACGTCTCCTCGTCGCGCCCGTCGTACGCCTCGCGGGTGCGCGGGTTGTCTATCTGCCCGTCGATGACCACGTGCGCGACGTGGACGCCTTCGGGGCCGAGTTCGCGCGCCATCGACTCCGCCATCCCCCGGACGGCGAACTTGGCCGCGCTGAACCCGAGTGCCCGCTCGCGACCCCGCACGGCGGACGTGGCCCCCGTGAATATCACGGTCCCGCCGTCCGCCGCGAGCATATCGTCGACGGCCTCCCGCGAGCAGAGCAACGCGCCGTACGCCGAGACGCGCCACGCCCGTTCGAACGCCTCCGGAGAGATGTCGCGGAGGCCCTTCCACGCCCCGCCGCTGGCGTTGTTGACGAGGACGTCCACCGGGCCGAACGCCTCGCGGACGGCCGCGAACCCGTCCGCGACCGACTCCGGGTCGGTGATGTCGGTCGGGACCGCGAGGGCGTCCTCCCCCAACTCGTCCGCCAACTCCCCGAGGTAGTCGGCCGACCGCGCGAACAGGCCGACGCGACAGCCCTCGTCGACGAACGTGCGAGCGAGCGATGCACCCAGACCGGGTCCGACCCCGGCGACGACTGCTGTTCGAGACACGCACTGACGTACGGCCGCGCCCGTCAAAACGGCGTCCCCGAGTTCGGCGCGGCCGCGAGCGTCGACGCTGACGCTATCCCTCGTGGGCGTGACACGCCACGCCCTTCATCGGGACGTGTCGCTCGCACGACGTCCCGTCGATACACTCTCGACCGCAACGCGGACGCTTCCCCTCTGACGGGTCCTGCTTCCTCGACATCGAGTGGAGAGACCGTGGAGGGCTACAAAAAATATTCCCTAGTGGTATCAACAGGTTTTCCGTGGGAGAGCGACGCGACGGTCCGGCGGAGACGGGCGGCGGCCGCCCCCGCGTTCGGGTTCAGCCCTCGGACGCCTCGGCCGCCTCGCTCGCCCCGACGCTCTCGCCGAGTCGGTGGAGGAGCGACCGGCGCTGGGTCACGAGCTGGTAGGCCGCCCCCGCGGTGACCAGCGCGAGGAAGACGCCGCCGAGGGTCGCGGGCGCGGCGTCGACGAGGAGTGGCACGCCGCTCGCGTGGCCGACGAGCGTGAGCAGTCCGAGGAGGCCGAGACCGAAGTAGAACTCCGCCCACGAGATGGCGTACTTCGGGACCACCTCCATGTACACCGCGACTTCGGCCGCGTTGCGCGCGAGCGACACCTCCTTCGCGTCGGAGTCGTACACCACGATGCCGAGTTCGTCCAGTTTCGGTAGGTGAGTCTGGTGGAGCGCCACGTACGCGCTCTGGCGCACGTTCCGCGGCGCGGGCGACTCGCCCGACTCGACGCTCGCTACGTACTCCGAGAGGTCACGCACCGACTCGCTCGTCCCCGACTCCCGGAGGCGTTCGAGGACGAGTCGGCGGCGGTCGTTCCGGAGGACGTCGTGTATCTCGGTCGCCTCGAGCGACTCGCCTCCCCCGTCGTCGTGGCGGACCCCGTCCCGTATCATTCAGTGGTCGTTACGTTCCTGAACATATCAATGTGCTCGTAAATTCGATTTAGATGAACGTTTGTCGGAACGCGACGCGGACGAAGAAAAAAGTTCAGTGCGCGGCGCGAGGGGTCACGCCAGCCACTCGTCGGGCTTGGTGTCGTAGTCCACGTCCGTGGCGGCGATGCGCTCCGTGAGTTCCTCGGGCAGGTCGTGGGTCTCGAACGACTCGCCGTCGAACCGGATGCGCTTGCCCACCTCCTCGGGTTCGGGTTCGCGGTTGCGACGGCGCGCCACCTCCACGTCGTGTTCGTCGTACTCCTTCACGACAGTCATGAGGTTGACCGGGTGACCCCAGAGTTCGTAGGTGCGCCTCAGCACCTCCTTGGCCTGCCCGAGGTCGAGCATGATGCCGTTGTACTGGTGGCCCAACAGGAGTTCGTTCCGGTTCTCGAAGTTGCCGTCGTACACCGCGACGGTGGGCTTGCCGAAGTTGGTAAACTGGAGCAGGAGCTTCTTCTTCACGTCCTCGTAGTCGGAACTCGTCGCGCGGAAGTCGCCGTTGGCCTGCGTGTACTCGTAGGTGAAGTAGTGGTTGTCGGTCACGAACTCCTGCGAGAGGAACGCGTCGAGGAACGTCACGTCGTTGTGGCTCTCGCGTATCTCGCGCATGCGGTCCCAGCCGGCCGCGCGGTCCACGTCCGCCAGCGCCTCCTCGACGGTGTCGTACTTGGCATCGTCGAACATGTACCGCGACAGGCGTTCGAGCTCCGACCGGCTGATGCGCCGGAGGAACCCCCGGCTCTGCGGCTTCACCAGCGAGAAGTGGCGCTCGGCCAGCCCCTCGTAGGTGAGCACCTTCCACGGGTACGCCGCCACGTCCACGACCGGGTCGCCGTCCGCGTCGGTCTCGCCCGACAGCGCGCGGTCTAGCGCCTCGTGGTCCACACGCGGGTCGTCGGGGCCGAGTTCCCGTAGGTCGTCGAGCGAGTCGGGGTGGACGGAGTCGACGGCCGGGTCGGGCCGGAGGCGCTCTTGGACCGCGTCGAAGTCCACGGCGTCGTGGAAGTTGCGCCACGAGATGCCCTCGACGCGCAGGAGCTTGTCGGCCACCTCGTGCCGGTTGGTGGTGTTCTCGATGTACTCCCACAGCTCCTTGCCGAGTTTGTAGGGGTTGAGGCCGGGCGACCCCAGCACCCGGGCCTGATGGTCGGCGTAGGTGATGAACTCGTCGTCGCGGGCGAACCCCTCTTCGCCCATCATGAGCGACTCCCAGTAGGCCGCCCACCCCTCGTTCATCACCTTCGTCATCTTCTGGGGCGCGAAGTAGTACGACTCGGTCCGGAGCATGTCGAGCACGTCCTTCTGCCACGGCTCCATCTCGACGGCCTTGCCGGCCTCCTCGTCGTACTGCATCCCGTGCTTGCGGAGGTACGCCAGCACGTCCTTCTGGGGCGTCGCCAGCAGGCCGTCGGACTCCTCCTCCTCGGAGATGCGCTCGACGAACGCGTCGTCGAACACCTGCTGGCGCACGTCGTCGGAGATGTCCATGTCGTCGAGTCGCTGGCGCACGTCCGCCGTCTCGTGGTCGGCCGCCTCCGCGCCCGCGTCGGCGAACGCCCGGTGCTGGTCGATGGTGTCTTCCAGACACAGCACCGCGTCGATGAACGACTCCACGTCCTCGCGGTCCACCTCCGGGTCGTCCATGTAGTCCGAGATGGTCTCGGCGTGTCGCTCCAGCATGGCGGCGGCGTCGAGTTCGTCGTCGCCGCCGAACAGGCCGAACCACTCGTTGTTCCGGAAGAAGTCGGCGTGGGCCTCCACGTGCGTGATGACCGCCTTCTGGTCCGCGAGGGAGTTCGACTCCTGCAGGAAGGCGTGGCTCGGGTTGTCGTTGTTGACGATCTCGAACGCCTTGCCCATCCCGAACTGGTCTTTCTTCTTCTGGCGGTCGTAGGTCATCCCCCACCGCCAGTGGGGGTAGCGGGTCTGGAACCCCCCGTAGGCGATGAGCGCGTTCATCTCGTCGTGGTCGACGAC
Source organism: Haloferacaceae archaeon 50 (assembly GCA_046097085.1). Classification (GTDB taxonomy): domain Archaea; phylum Halobacteriota; class Halobacteria; order Halobacteriales; family Haloferacaceae. Next base: position 2,617,853 of record CP175567.1, read on the forward strand.
CCAGTAGTTGACCGGGTACGGGTCCAGCCCCAGTTTCTGCGCGAGGTTGTTGGCCTCGCGGACGGGTTCGGCGAGTCTGCTCGCCTCCTTCTGGGCGTCTCTGCGGTGTCGTTTCATGAGTCCTCCGTGCTGAGTATCTCGTAGATGGCGTTCACCACGTCGCTGGGCCCCGAGACGTACGCGACGGCCACGTTCTCTCGGTCGCCCAGCGCGCGGTCCACCTCCTCGGCGTGGGTGGCGTTGATGGCGGTCCCGCCGGGTTGGGTCTCCACGTAGGCGTGGAGGTTGGCGGGTATCTCCTCCATCAGCGGGATGACGTTCTCCGTGGTGTCGTTCGAGGAGTTCTCGGAGTCGCCCGCGGCGAACACGTAGCGGTTCCACTCGCTCCACGGGTACTCCTCCTCTAAGACCTCCTTGGCGAGTTCGTACGCCGAGGATATCTTGGTGCCGCCGCCCGAGCGGATGCCGAAGAACTCCTCGCGTTCGACCCGCCACGCGTCGGCGTCGTGGGCGATGTAGACGAACTCCGCGTTGTCGTACTTGCCCGTGAGATACCAGTCGAGCGGCGTGAACGTGCGCTCGACCAGTTCGCGCTTCTTCTCGCGCATGCTCCCGGACACGTCGCGGATGTTGACCACGACCACGTTCTTCTGTTTCTTCTCTATCACCTCGGGGTGGCGGTAGCGCTCGTCCTCGCGGCGGAACGGCACGTTCCGCAGACCGTCGCGCCTGATGCGCTGGATGGTGGTGCTGCGCTCGACGTTCTCGTCCATCTCCTCGAACGACGCCCACGTCCCGCGCTCCTCGTCGGGGACGGAGTCCCACTCGTCGACGACCCACGCGTGCGAGACGAGGATGTTCTGCTCACGGCAGAACTCGAACACGTCGTCGGGGGTCGCGCCCTCGACTTTCATCGCCTCGCGCACGTAGTCGTCGTCGAAGTCCATCGCCAGCTTGCGCTTCAGCCCCCGCTTGAACAGCTGTTCGAAGTCGAGGGTGGAGTTGGGACCGGCACGGGTGAGTTCGGTGAAGTCGCCCTCCACCTCCTCGATGACCTCCTTCCCCTTCGGTTCGAGGTCGAGGCCGAGTTCCTCGTCGAGTTCCTCGGCGAACTCCTCGGGGTCCATCTGGTAGTACTCGTGTTCGGCCCCCTCCTCGCCGGGTTCGCCGTCCTCGTCGCCGTCGCCGTCGCCGTCACCGGGTTGTGGCTGACCGACCGGCTGGCCCACGTCGGGGGTGCCGTCCTGCCCCTGTCCGACGCCGCCCATGTCGCGGCGGTCGTACTCGAACTCCGGGAGGTCGACGACCTTGATGGGGATGTTGATGGAGCGGGGTCCGGAGCCGCCGAGGTCGCCGTAGCTGATGAACTCCTTCAGGTCCTCGCGGCGCTCCTCGCCCACCTCGCGGAACCGTTCGAGGTCGTCTCTCAGTCCCATCTGTAGCTCACCTCTCGCATCACGGCGCGGCTCGTCAGTTCGGCCGACGCCGCGGAGTAGCCGTTCTGTTGCATCTCTTCTATGGTTCGTCGCTTTATCTCGGCCGTCTCGGTGTCGGCCGGCGGGTCGGCCCACTGGCTCGGGTCGAGGTCGGGGAACAGGCGGGAGACGTCGTCCCAGTCGTGGGTGTCGAGCACCGCCCGGATGACGGGTATCTTCGACAGGTCGACGTCGCTCACGGTGAACCCCTCGTCGCGGTTCTCCCACGCGTAGCGGTTGAGCGCGGTGATGACCTTCTCGCGCCGGAACGCCACCACCTCGTCGGAGGGGTCGTTGCCGACGTAGTCGTCCTCGTCGAACCGGCCCAACTGCTCCGTCTCGAACAGCTTCATCAGGAGCGGGTCGGGGTCGACCGCCCCGCGTTCGGTCTCTATCTTGTCGTCGCTCGCCCACGCGTAGACGTGCTCGACGTACTCCTCGACCGTCTCCTCCTCGACGCCCTTCTCGGCCAACAGCGCGTCGAGCACGTCGGTCTCCTGCTTCTCGAAGACGTACTCCTTGACGGCCGCGAGGCGGTTCTCGTACTCGGCGGTCTCGGCCCGCGAGAACACGGGCGCGTCCGCCAACTGCTCCGCCATCGCGTCGAGCACGTCCGTGGGCATGATGACCGACTCCACCGGCAGGTCCGGGTGGTGGCGGTCAGGCGACTCGTGGAGTAGGTCCGCCACGATGTCGCGGGTGTACGTCACGGGGATGCCGTGCTCGCCGTCGGTGGCCCGGTCGCCGAACTCGAAGTCGTCGGCGTACCGGCGGTCGTCGCCCTCCTGTATGTAGCCGCGGTCGAACAGCACCGCCTTGTCCACGAGGTCGATGTCGCCCGGGAGTTCGTCGCCGTCGAGGCGGGTCACGACGGAGTACATCGCCGCCGCGGCCACCGCGTGGGGCGCGAGTTCGCGCGGGTTGAGTTGCCCCTTGCTGTCGCGCACGTCGACCGAGAGCGGCTTGCGGATGCGCGCCTCCAGTTCGTCGTAGTCCTCGGCCTCCCACACCGCCGTCTCGTTGGTGAGTTCGCGCCGGATGAGTTCGGTCTCCAGCGAGAGGTTGGTGAGGTACTTGAACTCGTGTTTGTCGAGGCGGCGCTTGAGCGCCTTCAGCGGGTCGCGCCCGTTGCGGTCCTCGTACTTGTCGAGTTCGTTGTCGAGGTCCGGGTTCGAGATGATGACCAACTGGGTGTCGATGTCCATCCCGATGCCCTTGTCGAGTTTGACGTGGCTCTCGTCGGGCACGTTGAGGAGCTTCTGGAGCAGGTCGGCGTGCTGGGCGGCGTCCTCCACGATGGTGAGGAGGCCGTTGCCCTGCGAGAGCACGCCGTCGTAGCTGAACGCCTGCGGGTTCTTGCGCCCGCGGGAGTCGAGTTCGCGGAGCATCCCCGGCATCCACGACCCTACGAGTCGTTCCTTGGGCGTCCCCTCGTCCTCGGAGTGGAGGACGCCGATGCCCCGACCCACGTCGACCACGTAGTTCTTCACGCGGAGGTGGCCCGGGTCGGTGATGAGGTCGAACAGGTCGGTCTTGCCGGCCCGTCGGTACTCCTCTTCGAGGTGGTCGTACGCCTCGCGGCAGAACGGGTCGAGCGACTCGTCGACCGTGGTGGGGATGTGGTCGTCCGACTCGGCGTTCAGGTCGGCGAGAAGTTCGGCGCGCACCGCCGGCGGGAACACCGACAGCGGGTGGGACTGGACCGGGCTCTCGTACCAGTCGTCCTCCCGGTCGATGTCGTCGCCGTACGACAGCCCGCGGGTGTCGGAGGCGTTGGCCACGTTCCACTCCACGGTGTAGCGCCGGCCGGCGTCGGTCTTGGAGTACTCGCGCAGGCCGTTGACGAGACACCGCTTGAGTTCGGACTTGCCGGTGGCGGTGGGGCCGTCGAACCAGATTATCTTCTCGCCTTTGCCCCTGTCCGCGGCGATGGTGCGCAGGTCGTTCACGAATGAGTTGAGCACCTCCGTGTTCCCCAGCACCGCGTGCTCGCCGTCGTTGGCGGGGTCGTCGAAGAAGCGGTAGCGCTCGCGCTCCTCGCCCTCCTCGACCACCGTGCGCGTGCCCATCGACTCGATGGCCTCCAGCAGGTACTTCGAGGCGTGGGAGGCGATGGACGGCTCCCGGAACGCGGCGTCGACGTACTCCGCGAGAGTCATCGGCTCCTCGTAGGTGCCGCGGAGTTCTTCGTCGGCCGCCCGGATGTAGTCGGTCCGTCGCATCAGCCCTCCGCTTCGAGTTCGCTCTTGGCGACCTCGGCGCCGGCGAATTCGAGCACCTCCTTGGCTCCCTCACGCGAGTACCCCTGCTCCATCAGCGCGTCTATCCACGCGTTGCGCTCGTCGTCGTCGAGTTCGTTCGCCGACACCAGCGCCGAGAAGTTGATGTTGTGCTTCTTGTCCTCCCAGAGCTTGCGTTCGAGCGCGCGGCGCAGGCGGTCGTTGTCCTGCGGGTCGAACGCCTCGCCCTCGCGGGCGCGCCGCGACACCCAGTTGGACACCTCTTGTCGGAAGTCGTCCTTGCGGTCCGAGGGGACGTCGAGTTTCTCCTCGACCGACCGGAGGAACTTCTCGTCGGGCTCCTGTTCGCGGCCCGTGAGTTCGTCCTCGACGGTGGCGTCGTCGATGTACGCCATCACGTGGTCCATGTACTTCTCGCCCTGCCGCTGTATCTCGTCTAAGTCGTACGCGAGGGCGTGGCGCACGTCCTCGATGGCGCGCTCCTTGTACTCCTCGCGCACCATCTCGAGGTAGCGGTGGTAGCGCTCGATGTTCTCCTCGGGGATGGAGCCGTGGTTCTCGAGGTTGGCCTCGAAGTGGTTGAACAGCGTGAGCGGTGAGAGGAAGTCCCGCCCGCGGTGGGTGGAGTCCATGATGGCCTCGGCTATCTCGTCGCCGATGAAGCGGGCCGAGACGCCCTCCATCCCCTCCGCGATGTCGGCCTTCTTCTCGCCGTCCTCGCGGAGCTTCTTCACGTCGATGTCGTCGGCGTCGTCGATCTCGCCGTTGTATGCCTTGGCCTTCTGGACGAGCGAGATGGTCTCGCCGTCCGGCTCGACGATGCGCGTGAGGACGCCGAACAGGCCCGCCATCTCCATGGCGTGGGGCTCGATGTGCATGTTGGGCACGTCGGCGTTCCGGAGCATCTTGCGGTAGATGTCGGCCTCCTCGTCGTACTCGAGCACGTACGGGAAGTCGATGCGCTTGGTCCGGTCGTTGAACGCCTCCATCTTCTCGTCACCCTTCTTCTCGCGGTACTCCGGCATGTTGGTCCGCCCCACGATGACCTGGTCGATGTCGATGCGCGGGTTGTTCGTGGGCTTTATCGTCTGCTCTTGGGAGGCGTGGAGGAAGTCGTAGAGGAACTCCCGCTGGAGTTTGAGCAGTTCCTCGCCCGAGAACAGCCCGCGGTTGGCGTTACAGAACGCGCCCGCGTAGTCGAACGCGCGCGGGTCGCTCTCGCCGTACACCGCGAGTTTGGAGTAGTTGACGTCGCCCGTGAGCTCCGTCTCGTCCTGGTTCTTCTTGTCCTTGGGCTCGAACGTCTCGATGCACTGGCGCTTGTTCTCGCTGGCGACGAGGCGGACGACCTCGACGTGGTTCTCCAGTACGGCCTGCAGGTCGTCGTCGTACTCCGCGAGGAGCTTGTCCATGTAGAACTCGCTCGCGGGGTCGAGCGACTGCTCGTTCCGGATGGTGTAGGGCGCGTCGAGCGTCTCGTTGAGTCGGTCGATCACCCGCTCTCGCTGTTCGAGGGGGAGCAGGACGATGGGGTCCTGACTCATCGGGGACTGGACGGTGTCGTCGGCCGGGTCCTGGTCGCGGATGACGTCACAGAGGTTGACCCAGCGGAACGTGTACATCCGCCCCTCGTCGCGCATGGTGTAGTCCTCGAAGTAGCGCCGGACCATCCAGTCGAAGTGGGACTTGCCGGAGCCGACGGGGCCGAGGAGGAGTTTGATGCGCTTCTCCGGACCGAGGCCCCGCGCGCCCGACTTGACCTTGTTGACGAACTCGTGGATGGACTCGTGGACCTCGCGGCCGTAGAACGTGTTGTCGCCGTCGTGCAGAGGGTCCTCCGAGGCCATCTGGTACTCGACTACCCCGGCGCTCTCGTCGTACTCGGTGCCGTAGTAGTCGAACATGTCGGCCACTCGCTGGTGGGCGTTGCGTGCGATTCGGGGGTCGTCGTACACCTCCCGCAGGTACCAGTCGAAGCTCTTCGCTTCCCGAAGGTCCGAGGGGACCGAGTCCTGGTACTGCTGGCTGAGGTCTTCTAGGGTTTCGATATCACCGGACATTGTATCGTTGAGTCTCGTCGGTCGAACGACGCGCGCACCGCGCGGGTCTGTCTCGCACCCGAGGGACGGTCACCCGGTGATAACTCGACCCTCGCGTCCCTGCTCCCGTCGGCCCCGCGACGCGACGGCGACGCGACTCGGCGCGGCGGGCGGCGGCGTCGGGGACGTGCGGGCGGGTTGATGACATGAGTATCCATACCACCCAGGTCGAACGACATCCGGCGTCCGCGGCGACGTGGTCGGCGTGAGAACGACGGTCGTTCGACGAACGGTGCGGCGTACGTCGCTCGGTCCGTTCCGACCGAGACTATATCATGTGTGAGCGATGCACATACATAAGCCTTGCCTCGGTATGCACATACTAGGGGCCCGCAGCGGCCGGAAACTGAAAGCAGGCACTCCCGTGGCGGCGATCGCTCGGCCCGCACCGGCCGTGGGGTTTAAGTATCTCTATCGGCGCGGAGCGAGAGCCCTTTGTGACGCGGCGGCCAACCCCGGGGTATGAGCTACGACTCGCTGCCGTCCGGGTGGTCCGTCTGGAACGACGAACCCGACGGGCGGAGCATCCTCGCCTACCGGCCCGACGTGTTCGACACGGAGTCGTTCCCGGCCGCGTGCATGCCGACCATCTTCGTCTCGAACCGGTCGCGCGCCAACCGGCCGGGCGCGTCCCACCGCCGCACCTCGACGTGGCACGCGACGCTCTACCTCGAACCCGAGGTGGACGGCCCGACGGAGACGTACGACTCCCGGGAGGCGGCCGTCGAGGGCGCGACCGAACTCGCGCGCCGGTTCGCGGAGGGCGAGATGGACTACCGCGCACTGTATCAAGTGCCGCGCGAGGACTACTTCGAGAAACTCGACGAACTCACCGGCCACGCGCCCGACGAGTCGGGAGACGAGTGACGGCGCGTTGTCGGTGAGGAACCGGCCACGCGCCCGACGAGTCGGGAGACGAGTGACGGCGCGTTGTCGGTGAGGAACCGGCCACGCGCCCGACGAGTCGGGAGACGAGTGACGGCGCGTTGTCGGTGAGGAACCGGCCACGCGCCCGACGAGTCGGGAGGCGAGTGACGGCGCGTTGTCGGTGAGGAACCGGCCGCATCCGGACGAGGCGTCCGGCCGAGCGGCGTCCCCCGAGATACCGGCACGGCGCGACCCTTAACCGCCTGCGACGAGAACTCGTCGGCATGTCGAAAGTCACGCTCGTCGGGACCCGCCTCGCGGAGGTGGGTCGCGAGTTCGTCTACTACGGCGAGTCGTCGGCCTGCGAGGGGTGTCCCTACCGGGGACAGTGTCTCAACCTCTCCACGGAGACGCGCTACCGCATCACGGACGTGCGCGAGAACGCCCAGACGCTCGACTGCGCGGTCCACGACGGCGGCGTCCGCGCGGTGGAGGTCGAACCCGCGTCGGTCCCCGCGAACGTGGACTCGAAGGGCGCGTACGCCGGGAGCAAGGCCTCGCTGGAGGGCGACTGCCCCCACACCGAGTGTCCGAGCCACCCCTACTGCGTGCCGGAGGGGGCCGAGTTCGACACCGAGTACCGCATCGAGGAGGTGCTCGGCGACCCGCCCCACGACTACTGCCAGTTGGACCGCGACCTCACGCTGGTCCGGTTCGAACCGCCCTCGGAGTGACCGGCGCGAGGCGGGGACGGCGGGCCGCGCGGTGGTCCGTCTCGCGGCCGCCCGCTACGTCGACTCTTCCTCTTACTCCAGTGCCCCCACGCGGTCCGCGGCGTAGCCGAACACGTTCCGGTAGCCGTACGCCGACAGCAACACGGGGTAGAACGGTTCGTCGGCCACGAGGGGTTCGCCGTCGGCGGCGGCGAACCGTTCGCCCTCGGGCACTCGCTCGAAGTTGGCGACGAACACCTCGTACTCCTCGGCCTCGGGCTTGGGAATCCGCTCTTCGAGGCGGAACACGGGCACGTCCTCGCGCCCGGTCAGCGCCGCGGCCGACTCCTCTCGCTCCTCCGCGGTCGGCGCGGGCACCGCCCCGGCCCCGGCGAGGAACGCGCGCGTCAGCCAGTAGGCGTTCTCGGCGGCCGCGTCGGAGCCCTGCAGACCGCACTCCACCTCGATGGTGTGGGTGTTCTCGATGAGGCGGCCGTTGGTGAACTCGTCCGTCTCGACCACCGCGTCCACCGGGAGGTGCGGTACGAGGCCGCGGGTCACGGCGTCGACGGCGTTCACCAGCGCGAACGGCTCCGCGTAGGACTGCGTGGAGTGGAGGGCGAGCGTGGTGCATCCCCGTATCTCGCGGCGGAGGTCGTACGCGAGGCGTCCCTCGTGGCTGTCGGCGTCGGGGTCGCCGGGGAACACTCGGTTCAGGTCCTCGTCGAGGTAGCGCACGCCGTCGGCCAGTGCCTCCTCGTTGGCGACGACGAGTTTGACCGGGCGGTCGACGGCCGGGGCCTCCGCGACGAGTCGCTCCACGGCGTGCGCGCCGCACGGTTCGTCGCCGTGGATAGCGGCAACGACGGCAACCTCTGGCGTGCCGTCGCCGAGCACGTGTATTCGCATCGTCGGACACTGGACGCCGACGGCTAAAGCGCGTTTTGATTACGGCGGGCCGGGCCGCCGGTTCGGGACGCCGGTCCGTGGGCGGCGCTCGCGCTACTCTATCTCCTCGACGTACTCGTAGTCGGCGGGGTAGGCGGTGGCCCGGTGGTCGTCGACGGCTATCTGCCAGCCGTGGAGCGCCGTCGGGTCGTCCAGCGCCGCCCGGAGCGTCTCGCGCACGTCGTCCACGTCGACGCCGTAGAAGTCGCTCGGGACGCCGTCGAGGTACTGGAGCGCCGTCTCGAACAGCGAGCGCATCCCGTCGTCGTTCTCAAAGTCGAAGTGCTTGTACGCGCCCGCGGCCACCTGCACCATCCCGTGGAGGAACGCCCCCTCCTTCGACCCGCTACCGTAGTTGTACCACTCGTGCTCGAAGCAGTCGTGGCTCTCGTGGTACTCGCCGGAGTTGTACAGCCTGACGCCGTGTTCGACAGCGCGCCGTAGCGTCGCGTGCTCCCACTGCCGGACGTCCTCGCGCCACCCGGTGGGGTTGCCGAGCGGCGGCGCGACGCCCGGGTCGCGGGTGTGTTCGTCCATACGCTCACGAGCGCCTCGGGCCAGTTGAGTCCATCGGAGGGTCTCACCTCCTGTTCGCCGGCCTCGCCGCCGTCGCCGTCAACTTCGCTCCTCTCGTCGGCGCAGCCGCTCTCTGGCCTCGGCGACGGTCAGCGGCACCTCGTCGTCCGCGACGACGCCCTCGAACACGCGCACCGCGGCGGGCGGCCGGAGCCCGTGGGCCTCCAGCAGCGACCGGTCGGTCAGCACCTCTCGCGTGTCGCCATCGGCGACGACCGACCCCGACGCGCCGACGACCACGACCCGGTCCGCGACCCGCGGCACCAGTTCGAGCGACGGCGTGAACACCACCGACGCGCCGTCGTGTCTGTCGAGGAGGCCGAGTATCCGCTCGCGGTAGTGGGCGTCGACCGGGCCGAGCGGTTCGTCGAGGAGGAGCACGTCGGGGTCGAACGCGAGGACGCTCGCCACCGCGGCGCGCTGGCGCTCGCCGCCCGAGAGACGGAACGGGGGTCGCTCGAGCAGGCCGTCGAGTCCGAGTTCGGCGCTCAGCCGCTCGATGCGGTCGGCCGCCGTCTCGCGGGGAATCCCGAACTGGGCCGGCCCGTACTCGACGTCCTCGCGGACCGTCGTGTTGAACAGGTAGTCGTCGGGGTCCTGTAAGAGCACGCCCAGCCGCTCACGGACCGCCTCGGCGTCGGTGGTCTCGCCGAAGTACTCCACCCGGCCCGCCGTCGGCGCTATCAGCCCGCCGAGCGCGAGCATGAGGGTGGACTTCCCCGAGCCGTTCGGGCCGACGACGGCGACCCGCTCCCCGTCGTCGACGGTCAGCGTCACGTCCTCAACGGCCCGCGTTCCGTCGGGGTACTCGTGGGTCAGCCCCCGGGCGTCTATCACGCGACCCATCGAGCGACCCCCGCGGCGACGACGGCGGCGCCGGCCGCCGAGAGGAGGAGGTAGTCGCGCGCGTCGAGGGCTCGCGACCGGCCGTACGGTGACGGCGCGGCGGCCCCGCCGCGGGCCCGCATACCTCGGCCGACCCGCTCGCCGCGGTCGAGCGTCCGGAGCATGAACGTGCCCGCGATGCGTCGCGCGTCGCGCCACCCCGTGCCCGCGCCGGCGTCGGCGCTCGCGCGGCTGTTTCGCGCGAGAACCAGCCGCCGGAGTTCGTCGAAGAACAGGAACAGGTAGCGGTAGGTGACGGCGACGACCCACACGAGCGGCGTCGGCACCCGTAGCTCGCGCATCGCGGCCACGACGGCCGAGAAGCGCGTCGTCATCACCAGCAACGACAGTAGCGCGACGCCGACCCCCACCCGGAGCGTGAACAGGAGGACGTACGCCGCGCCCGCGTCCGTGACCGCGAGGCCGAACCCGCGCACGAGCGCCTCGCCCGGCATCAACACGGCCTGCGGGAGCACGGTCACCGAGGCGGCGAGGGTGACGACCGAACAGCGCATGGCGAGGCGGCGCGGCGGGACCGACGACAGCAACGCGAGCGCCGCCGTCGCGCCGGCGAACGCGAGCACCGCCGCGAGCGACCGGCTGACCATCACGGCCACCGCGAGGCCGGCGACGGACAGAACGGCGACGCGGGGGTCGCGCCGCTGGAGGAACCCGTCCGCCGACGCGACGCGCTCGGCGGCGAAGAAGCGCCGGAGCAGTCCGGAGACGGTCTCTGCGGTTCCCGCGACGGCCCCGGTCACGGTTCGAGGAGGCGGCCGAGTCCGACCGCGACGGCGAGCGTGAGCCCCGTGCCGACCAGCGCCGAGACGAGCGTGCCGACCGACGGACCGAGGCCGGGCACGGCGTAGTCGGGGAACAGTCCGGGGACGACGGTCACGGCGGCGTCGGCCGCGCCGGTCGCCGCCGCCGCGTTCTCCAGCGGTTCGGCGTAGCCGACGGCGGCCGACGCCCACCCGAACGCCGGCGCGAGGGCGGCGAGCAGGAGGACGCCGAGCAGCGCCCGGCGGGCCCACGGCCGCGCGACGACGGCGCTCACGCTCCCACCTCGGGCGCGAGCACCTCGTCTTCGCCCCCGCCGACCACGAGGTCCGGGCGGGCGTCCGCGACGTAGCCGTAGACGGCGGCGGTGATGGCGCCCTCGACCAGCCCCAACACGGCGTGTCCGACGCCCATGATGGCGACCGTCGTCCCGAGTTCGTACGCGAACGCCGAGGAGAGACCGACCCCGACGCCGACGACGAGGGCCGAGACCGTAATCGAAATCCAGCCGGCGACGAACGCCGCGCCAGCGTCGTGGACGGTTTCGAGCGCCCGGAAGACCGCGTACCCGACCAACACGTCGACGACGGCCATCACGAACACGTTCGCGCCGAGCGCCACGATGCCGCCGTCGCCGAACACGAGCGCTTGGATGGTCACGACGGCGGTCATCGCCAGCACGCCGAGGTACGGTCCGAGCAGGATGCCGGCGAACGCCCCGCCGACGAAGTGCGCGCTGGTTCCGCCGGGAATCGGCCAGTTCAACATCTGCGCCGCGAAGATGCCCGCGGCGACCACCCCGAGCAGCGGCGTCCGCTCGTCGCCGAGTTCGCCGCGCGCGCGCCTGACCGCGAGGCCGACCGCCGCGCCGGAGGCGAGCCAGAAGAACCCGGCAACCCAGAGGTCCAGAAATCCGTCCGGGATATGCATGTCTGTCGGACACACCGCGGACCGTCTCAATAATACTTTGGACTCTAATCGTAATACTCTCCGAGCGGTTCGCCCGTTCGGATTCGCGCGCTCCGCCCCCGCGCCCCGCCCGGGTTCGCCCGACGAACGCGACTCGGTCGGCGGCGAATCGACCAACGGTTATACCGCTGCTGAGAGAACGTGCGGTCATGGACGAAGACATCGACAGGATGAGCGTCACCCTCCCGTCGAGCCTCCTCGTCGAACTCGACGGCGTCGTGGAGGCGGGCGACTACGACAGTCGGTCGGAGGCGACACGGGACGCCCTCCGGGCGTTCGTGACCGAGTTCGAACGGCAGCAGGGGCTCTCGGGGACGCTCAGCGGGACCGTCGTCGTCCTCTACGACCACGAGGGGGCCGGGGTGACCGACGAGATGACCGCTATCCAACACGAGTTCGCCGACACCATTATCGCGGTCCACCACGTCCACATGAGCGGCCACCTGTGTCTGGAGTCGATAGCCGTCGACGGGCCGGGGGAGCGAATCGAGCGGCTGTTGTCCCGGCTCCGACCCCTCCGGGGCGTCCATCAGGTCAAACTCGCCGTGGTCGAGGCCGGACGGGAGTGACCGCGCGTCGCGGCGGCGGCGTCCCTCGTTTCGGAACGTTTTAACCCGTCGAAACTACAGTTCAGCGTGCGCGAGGGTGGCTGAGTTAGGAAAAAGCGGCGGACTCAAGATCCGCTCCCGTAGGGGTCCGTGGGTTCAAATCCCTCCCCTCGCACTTTCTGCCGACGAACGAACGTGAGGAGACGGGAGTCCGCCGAGGGATTTGAAGCAGGGAGTGAAGCGAGCGTTGGCGAGTGGAACGACTGAGGTTCAAATCCCTCCCCTCGCACTTTCTGCCGACGAACGGACGCGAGGAGACGAGTCTCCCGAGGGACACGAAGCGAAGCCGACCGAACGGGAGTGTTCACGTCGGCCGAAGTTAACGGTTGTCCCGGTTCTCAGAGACCAGAAATCGGCACGCCTCCTCAAGTACACTCGCGGCCAACTGCCGGATGCGGGGTGGACGCCCCGCCACGTGTGGCTCGCTCGACCGTAGGAGCACTCTCCGCAGGTCTCTCCGGCGGCGGCGACACCCGACGCCGTCGCCTCGTTTTTCGATACACTGTCGAAAAAGGTGATTCGGCCGCGACGCGCTCGGAAACCGGAACCGAGGCACCTACGTCCCGGACGCGGTCAGCAGTCGCCGCCGTCGGTCAGCGGTCGTCCGCCCTCGGTCAGGAGCGCGTCTGCGCGCCGCCGCGCCTGGTCCGGCATCGGGCGGCGTCCGTCCTCGAACTCTTCGCCGAGTTCCCGCACGAGCGCCATCACGTCCTCGGGCGTCCCCTGTTCGTACACGTCGGCGAACACGTCCTGGTAGGCGTTGCGTTCCCAGTGTCCGCAGGTGTCGGTTTCGAGGCGAGAGGCGACTACGTATTCGAGCTGTCGTGCGGCGTCCTCGGGGAGCATATTTCACAGTACACGACGGCGACGTATATAATTACCCTGATTCGTAATCGAGTAAATCGGTTCCTAGTCTTTCGATTCGCTCTGTCACGTTCCCGCCCGCGTTCGGGCCTTACGCCGCCGTCGACGGAACCTCGGCCGAACTTAATTTCTCCTCCGGTTCCCCGCAATTTACCGCGCCCTCGTCACGAGGCGCACGTACGAAGGGCGGCTACGGTTACGCGCCGGGGGGTCGGCCTCGGCAGTCACACGACGGTAGCGGAGAACGGCGGACGCCGGCGAGTACGGCGGGCGAGGAGGGAGAGACTACGGCGCGGGTCACGACTCCGCTTCGTCCCGGACACGCGACGCCATCGCCCGGAGGTACTCCGCCGCCACCTCGGGGTTCTCGGACACGGTTCGCTCCACCTCGTCGCACCCGTGGAACAGGCGGGCGCGAAGCGGCGTGTCGGCCGCCTCGGACTCCAGCAGTTCCCGCACGGCGGCCACGTCGTCCCGGACGTCATCCGCCGCGGACGTCCCCGCCTCTTCGGCGGCGGCCGCCGCGTCCGAGAGCAGGTCCGCGAGACGACGCCTCGCGTCGGGTGTGAACTCCGATGCCATGGTACGGAGGCGCAATTATACCGCCACCGACATAAATGATTACCGAAACGACCGCCGCCGACGGATATAGGGCGACCGCGGCGCGAGTCCACGCCATGGCACGAGACGAGCGAAGCGCCGTCGCGGAGGCGGCGGCGCGCGACGGTGCCGCCCTCGCCTTCGAGTCGTTCCGCACGGCCCTCGACGTGGAGACCAAGGCGGGCAAGAACGACGAGGTGACGCAGGCAGACCGCGACGCGCAGGCCGAGGTCATCGCGACCATCCGGGACACCTACCCGGACGACGCCGTCGTCGGCGAGGAGGAGGACGAACTCAAGGAGGTGCCCGAGGAGGGCGCGTCGTGGGTCATCGACCCCATCGACGGCACGAGCAACTTCGTCCGGGGCGTCCACATCTGGGGCACCGCCGTCGCGGCGGTGGTCGACGGCGACGCCGTGGCCGGCGCGGTGGACATGCCCGCCGTCGGCGACGTGTACGTCTCCGACGCCGACGGCGCGTTCCTGAACGGCGACCCCATATCCGTGAGCGACGAGGCGGACCCCGAGGCCGCCACCGTCTCGCCCACGCTGTGGTGGCCCCGCGACCGGCGCGACGAGCAGGCGGTCGCGACCCGCGAGATAGGCCGCCGGTTCGGCGACATGCGCCGGTACGGTTGCGCGCAGGCCACCCTCGCCTACGTCGCCACGGGGGCGCTCGACGGCGCGTTCTCGAACGTGGTGTCACACCCGTGGGACACCGTCGCGGGCGTCCACCTCATCCGGCGGGCGGGCGGGACCGTCACCGACCTGCACGGCGACCCGTGGCGGCACGACTCGGTCGGCATCGTGGCGTCCAACGGCGAGATACACGACGAGGTGCTGGCGGCGGCGCAGGCCGTCGAGGACGAGACGTAGGACCGGACGACGTCTACTGTCGGCGTCCGGCCCGCCCGGAACCTGCCGACGTCACGAGAGTAATCTCCCGCCGTACCGGCGTCCCGGTGTGCCCCGCGACACCGTCGTCTCGTGGAAGACGTTCGCCCTCCTCGTCCTCCTCCCGCCGCTGGCTCTCGCCGCCGTGGTCCTCTTCCCTCTCACGCTGGCCGTCCTCTCCTGGCTCTACTACCGCGGGAGAAGCGAGGCGAAACTGGCCGAGGGTTCGCCGGAGCGGAGCGACTCGGCCGCCGATAGCTGACCGGACGGGCTTCAGACCCCGAACGTCGCCCGGAGCATGTCGCGCGTTCCGGGGCCGAGCCCCACCGCCAGCACCGCCACGAGGAGCAGGATGGTGTAGCGCGGACTCTCCTCGAACACGCTCTCTTCGAACACCCAGAGCACGAACGTCGCCGCCGCGAGTTTCACCACGAGGAACGGCCACGTGTCGCCGGTCACCGCGAGCACCGACTCCGGCAGGACCGAGGCGGTGATGTTCACGATGGCCCGGTTGACCGGGTGTTTCGGCACGAGGTTCGGCCCCGCGCCGAGGGCGGTCATCCAGTCCAGACCGATGACGTTCGCCACGCCGTCGACGGCGTGGCCCCAGATGACGACGAACCCGATGTCCCGGGTGCCGGCGTTCACCTCGGGCGCGTACGTCTCGACGAGCCACCACGTCACGCCCGCCGAGAGCGTCGCGCCGGCGAGTATCACGAGGAGGACCTGCGGGTAGAACACCACCGCCTCCTCGGTGACCGCGAGGAAGCCGAGGAAGCCGAGGGTGGCCGCAAGGACGGCGACGCCGAGACCGAACAACGGCCGCCCGTAGTCCTCGACGACGCCCCGGCGGTCGAGTGAGACGCTCACGACCACCGCGGCCAGCGTGATGGCGAAGACGGTGAAGTAGATGACGGGGCTGATGACCAGCGTGTTGACCGGGTACTCGAGGAGGTTCTGCGCGCCGGGGGTGTCGGTGGCGTCCTCGACCACCCGGAGCGCCCCCCCGAAGAAGACGAACGGGATGAGAGCGTAGAAGAACTCGCGGTCGGTCCCGATGTCGAGGCGCTGGAGGAGGAACACCACGCCCACGAGGGCTATCAGGAGCGTGACCATGTAGCCGACCTCGGACACGAGCGTGTAGCCGGGGTAGGCCACCGGTTCGGCCGCGGCGGCGCAGGCCGACTGCGCGTCGAGGTACTGGACCGACCCGCCCGCCCGCACCGCGCAGTACGCGGAGTTGGCGTCGGCCTGCACGGGGCCCCAGAAGTACTGCCAGACGAAGCGGTCGTAGACGATGCGGGGGAACGCGAGCGACCCGCCGACGAGGGCGACGAGGAGGACTGCGACCAGTCCACCCCAGAGGCGTTCCGCGTCGACTTCGAGTCGCTCTGCGACCGTCACCATACACTCACTGCCTGCGCCGGCGGTGTTTATCGTTCCGGTCTCCGTCCCGGCCGGCGCTCCGACCGCCGTCCCGCCGTCCCCGGTCACCCCCGTCGGCGGTCACAGCGGGAGGCCCGTGGCCTCGTAGTCGGTGCCGACGATGACCATCGTGTGCGACCGGTCGAACCCGTCCACCTTCCGGAGGTTCGAGAACAGGAGGTCCCGGAGGGCGTCGGTGTCCTCGGCCACCACCCGGAGGATGACGTCCCACTCCCCGGTGGTGAGGTGTATCTCCTGCACCTCGTCGATGGCGCGTATCTCCGCCAACGCGTCCTCGGTCCGGCCCTGTTCGATGCGGAGGCCGACGAACGCCGCCGCGCCGATGCCGACGGCCCCCGGGTCGACCTTCGCGTGGTACCCCTCGATGACCCCCGCCTCCTCCATCCGGTTCACCCGGTCGTGGACCGTGGCGCTCGACATGTCGATGCGCCGGGCCACCTCGCTGAACGGCGTCCGGGCGTCCGCCTGCAGGATGCGGAGTATCTCCCGGTCCGTGTCGTCCAGTTCCATGGGGCGTGGTTCGGGGGCGCGGCCTTGGCGCTTGCGGAACGTGCGCACGCGGGATGACGCCCTGCCGGGCACGGCGGCGTCGGCGCGGACCGAGAGGGCGGTCAGGGGTACGGGTGGTACGGCCGGTCGAGGGCCGGTTCGTACCCCAGTTCTCGCGGGACCGACTCGGCGCGCGCGCCGAAGAAGGGGTCGCCGGTGAAGAGCGGTTGGGCCGCCGGCACCACCACGCGGACGGCCTCGAACCCGAGTCGGTCCACGTCCGCGGGGGTCACGCGCGCGGCGTACGCGTCGAGGCCGGCGTCTTCCACCCGCGACACCGCCTCGTCGAGTTCGGCCGCGCCCGCCGGCACCTCGTCCGGACCCACCGACGACGCGGGCACGCGCCCCTCGCGCCCGGCGGCCACGAACTCGCGCGCCGGCGCGGGGAAGTCGGCGTACTCGGCGATGGCTCCGCCCTCGCTCGCGGCGGCCTCCGGTCCCATGCTCCGGAGTTCCGTCCAGTTCTGGAGCGCCTCCGCGAGGGCGTCGCGCGCGGCCGCCGCCGTGTCGAGGCCGGCCGACGACCCCACGGCGAAGCGCGGCCAGTCGGCGTCGGCCTCCTCGCCGCCGCGGTGGACCGCCGCCGCCACCACGGGCACGTCCACGTCCGCCGTCACGAGGAGCGTCGTGACCGAGAGGCCCTCGGCGCGGGCGCGCCCCGTGAGCGCCTCGAACCCCTCGTCGTCGACGTCGAGCCCCAGCGGTTCGATGGTCGAGTACCACGCAAGCATGGTCGCGTCGCGCTCTATCACCTCGTACAGGCCCGACAGGAGCGCCTCCGCGCCGGAGTTGCCGAGGCCGAGGCCCGTCGTGATGGCCGGTTTGTGGCGCTCGGTCGGCGGCGGGTAGTGGACGAACTCCGCGGGGAGCGAGACGGCCTCGCCGGTGGCGAGGTGTTCGCCCTCGACCCACGGGATGGGCTCCTCGGGGTCGGGGTCGCGGTAGCTGTCCGGGCGGACGAACCGCGCCGGCGAGACGGGGTTCGCGCGGTTCCGCTCCGTCGCGGTGGTGAACTCCGCGGTCCGGTAGACCCCCGCGCTGTAGCGTTCGAGCCCCTCGCCCAGCGCCTTCACGAACGCGGCGTTCCAGTCGGCGTCGACGCCGCCCGCGAACTCGGCGGCGCGCGCGTCGCTGTAGGCCGTCGTGTCGGCGGTGGCCGCGAGGTAGTACGGGACGGGGAACGACTCCTGCTCGCCCACCTCCGTGAGCAGCCCCGTCCGGTCGTCGAGCGCGTGTTCGGCCCGCGAGACGGCGTCGTCCAACGGGACGTCGCGGAAGCCGCGCCGGAGCGTCCGGTCGCGGTCGTCGGGGTCGGGGGCGGGCAGGAACCGCCGCTCGCCCCCCGGCACCTCCACCACGGTCCCCCCGACGTCGTCGCCCGAGAGGAGCCTGACCGCGCGGCGGCCGGCCACCGCGCCCGCGAACCGGACGGCGCTCCGGTCGCCCGTGGGCCGGCCGTCGGCGCCGTCCCCGCCGGCGGTCGAGGCGACGCGAACCCGGAGGTCGGAGAACTGAGCGGTGTCGGGCGCGAAGACGGAGACGGCGGCGTTGAGTGCGGGGAACGGGCGGCCGCCGAGGCCGCCGACCTCGACCGCGACCCACCGGTCGGTGGCGGCGTCGGCCCGCGCGAACGCGTCGGCCCCCGCGGGCGCGACGACGAACCCGAGGTCGTACCCGCCGAGGGCGTCCGCGTCGACGCTGTCGGGCGATACGTTCACGTCGGTGAGGGCGGCCTCGACGGCCTCGACGGCCGGACCGCTCCCGACGACGGCGACGTTCATACCCGTGGGTGCGAGTGGGCGGGCAAAAACCCCCGCGTCCCGTCCCCGTCGCGTCGTGCCCGGATACGTCGGCGTCGGGGGTCGTCTCTAGTGAAGGAGGCTCTGGGCGATGCCGGCCAGTTGGTCCGCGTCGGCCTCGCGCAGGCGTTCGTCGCCGAGTTTGAGGCGGAGTCGCGGCCGCCCCACGTCGATGGGGACCTTCTCGGTGTCGATGAGGCCCATGTCCTCCAGTTTGGTCTTGGTGCGCGAGAACGTCGCCTTCGAGGCGATGCCCACGTCCTCGCCCCACTTGCTGATGTCGTAGAGGAGGACGTCGTTCTTCGCGGCCACCAGCAGGCTGATGGTGACCTCGTCGAGGCCGTCGCCGTCGCCGCGCGCGGTCTTGAGCGACTGGAGGACCGAGTCGAAGTCGGCCTGTACGCCCTCGCCGATGTCGGTCTGGAGCGTGTCCCGGACCCGGGAGATGGCGGGCGTCCGGAGTTTGTACTCCGAGGCGTCCTCCCAGCGCGCGCGGTACGTCTCGAGCGCCGTGTCGACGAACTCCCCGTCGTCGGTCGAGAGCGCCGCCACGCGGTCGTTGGCCGTCACGAGCGCTCGCACCGCGTCGTGCGTCACGAGCAGCGTGTTCTGTGTCGTCTCGGGTGCGGTGCGCACCGAGAGGTCGCCCGCGTCGACGAGGTCCGCGGCGTTAGACGCCACGATGAAGTCGGCCATCACACCTTTGAGAGTACTCTCGTCGGCCACCATCTTTATGCCCGGAAGGTCGCCGTCGAACGCCGTTGCGACGCTCACGAGCGCCTCTATGGTGTCGGGCGACGGGTCTACGATGAGCAGTTCGTCTGTCGTCTCGGAGAAGACGGACCGGAGGATATCCTCGACCCCCTTCGCCAGTAAATTTGAACTCATATATCTACCGTGATTATGGCAAGTTATGTATTTAATATTAACGCAATCGAGTTACCGTTTCTAGACGCCTACTGCCCTAAATATTGGGGGTTCGGGCTGACTAGGAAGCCGAACCCTCGGTTATATTACTCGAAACGAACGACTATCGATGATGGCGCCCCCGCCCGTCGTCGGTCGAATTGCCGCCCTCGGCTCGACTTTTCTGAGGGGAAGTGAATCTTACATTAAACAATTTTCGCTATCGCATAGAAATAGGTTTCGACGACGGGCGAGTGGTCGTCGCTCGGCGGAGACGCGGAGGGTCGCGGGACGGCGGAGGGGACGGACGGGGGACGGGGGACGGTCAGTCGAAGTACGAGCGGAGTTCGTCGGACCAGTGGATGTCGCCGTCGTAGATGACCGGGAGGTTGACCCGGTGAAGCAGGTCGTCGAGGTCCGCCCCGGTGAGAGTCGTCTCCTCGGCGGAGCCGAGCAGGCGGGGTCGCTCGTCGGGGTCGAAGGGG
The DNA here is from genome assembly GCA_046097085.1 of Haloferacaceae archaeon 50. Classification (GTDB taxonomy): domain Archaea; phylum Halobacteriota; class Halobacteria; order Halobacteriales; family Haloferacaceae. The sequence goes on from CP175567.1 coordinate 2,637,555, forward strand.
GGCTGGTACCACCCGCCCGTGACCCGCGGGGACTGGACCTCGTGGGTGACCCGGAACCGGTCGTCGCCGAGTCGTTCCACCGCGAGGGTGGCGGGGACGTAGCTGCTGGAGTGGGTCAGCGTGTGCGTGCCGTCGCCGACGACCGCGTAGTCTTTCCCCATCATGATGCGCCGCCGCGCGAGTTCGAGGGCGCGTTCGATGCTGAACCCGTGGATGAGGAGGCGGACGAACGCGGTGCCCACCCGGGCGGCGTGCCGGTCTAACACCCGGTCGACGGTCACGGCGCCCGCGATGCTCCCTTTCTTCAGCAGTTCGATGCCCTCGTAGAACGACCCGCACGCGTTGAGGAAGAACGTCTGGACGTTCGACTCGTCGAGGTCGGCCGCCGAGAGGTGGCCGTCGCGACACCGGAGGCCGGGCTCCTCGCAGTGGCCGATGTAGTGGACCAGGTCGTGGCCCTCGCGGAACACCTCGGCGAGTTCGGTCGTCGAGAGGTCCTCCCGCACCTCGAAGTCGATGTCGAGTTGGGTGGCGCGTTCGCGGTAGATGCGCGCCACGTCGACCCCCTCGTCGGACATGCCGGCGTCGTTGAGGACGGCCACGACCGACAGCGGGTCCGCTCCGGACCGGGCGCGCGCCGGGCGGTTCTCGTAGGCGTCGGGGACCGACTTGAACACGTCGATGGGGACGCCGTCCGCCAGCCACCCGTGGGCGGTTCCCGGCCCCAGCACGGGTTTCACGAGGTCGACCTCCGGCACCGACTGCGTGCGAAAGCCGCGGTAGAACTCGTCGAGCGACCGCGAGAGACGCTCCTCGCAGTCGAGGTGTTGGGTCTCGGCGAGGAACACGTGCGGGAGGTTCGAGAGCAGGTGCGGGAGCGTGGTGACCTGCTCGTACTCGGGTTCGACGTACATCGAGAGGTGCCACTCCGGCAGGTCGTCCGAGACTCGCTCGAACGGCGCGTCGAGGTACGCGTCGAGGCGGGTCGCGGCGTCGGCGCCGTACAGGTCGGCGGCGTCCAGTCCGAGGGCGTCGAGGTGGCGCGTCTCCGGGAGCGTGGTTCGGTCCGACCCCGCGTTCCGGACGAGGCAGTCGAGCAGGAAGACGCGGCGGAGCATGGTGGCCGCGCCCCACTGGAACTCGGGGAGCGATTCGAGCGTCCACTCTCCGCCGGGGGTGGTCACCGTCGGGTCGGCGTCGTCGGCGACGCGCACCGTCGCGCCGAGGTAGTGTGCGAGCGGCGCGGCCGGGAACAGGTAGCGCAGGTCCGCGGGCAGGCGGAGTTCGACGTCGGTGTCGGGCCGGTCCGGGACGGCGTCGGGCACCGACACCTCCTCGCCGAACTCCAAGAGCGGCGGGTGGCCGCGCATCCCCGGCAGGGAGCGGTCGGGCGACGCGGTGCGGACGCCCGCGCCGAGTTCGGTCAGCCCCCGAGCCACCCCCTCGGGGGTGCGCGGCACGGTGACCGTGCCGGGCGGACTCCGGTTCTGGCTCCGGAACCCGAGCGTCACGGGCGTCTCGCGCGGAAAGGAGAGGGTCGCCCCCTCGCCGTCCACGTAGTCGAGGCGGGCCTCGCCGTCGAACCGGATGTACGCGAGCACCGGCCCGTCGGCCCGGACGAGGTGCGCGCCCGGACGCAGGTCGGCGGACCGGACGCCGTCCCGGAGTTCGTAGGCGGTGTCGGCGTCCAACCGCTCGGCCCGGACGTAGACGGGCGGCACCCGGAGTTCGGTGGCCCGTCCGGTGACGGTGGCGTCCGTGGGGCGCGAGATGGCGGGGGCGTCCCCTCCGGCGCTCCAGTCCGCGCCCGTGACGGCGAGCGACCGGTCGCCCGCCCCGCGGGCCAGTACGCCGGCGTCCGTGACCTCCGTCCGGAGCATAGAGATGTTCGCCTAGCCGAGTGGTACCCCCATATTTTTGATGGGGGTAAACCCGACGTGCGCCGGCCGACAGCCGGATTAGGACACACTTATTGGGCGGTCACACGCGTGTGTGAACATGGACTACGACCACGTTCGGGCCGTCGACCCGGCGGTTGCGGACGCCTTAGAGGGCGAACTCGACCGCCAGCGCGACACGCTGGCGATGATAGCTAGCGAGAACCACGTCTCCGAAGCCGTCCTACAGGCCCAGGGGAGCGCGCTCACCAACAAGTACGCCGAAGGCTACCCCGGCGAGCGCTACTACGCCGGCTGTGAGTTCGCCGACGAGGTGGAACGTCTGGCCATCGACCGCGCGAAGGAGCTCTGGGGGGCGGAGCACGTCAACGTCCAGCCCCACTCGGGCACGCAGGCCAACATGGGCGTCTACCTCGCCGTCCTCGACGCCGGCGACAAGATACTCTCGCTCGACCTGAACCACGGCGGCCACCTCAGCCACGGCCACCCCGCCAACTTCACCGGCCAGCTCTTCGAGGTGGAGCAGTACGAGGTCGACCCCGAGACGGGCTACCTCGACTACGAGAGCATCCGCGAACAGGCCGAGCAGTTCGACCCCGACATCGTCGTCTCGGGGTTCTCCGCCTACCCGCGCGAGGTGGAGTGGGAGCGCATCCAAGAGGTGGCAGAGGACGTCGACGCCTACCACCTCGCCGACATCGCCCACATCACCGGCCTCGTCGCCGCGGGCGTCCACTCCTCGCCCGTGGGCGTCGCGGACTTCGTGACCGGCAGCACCCACAAGACCATCCGCGCCGGCCGCGGCGGCATCATCATGACGAGCGAGGAGTACGCCGACGACGTGGACGCGTCCGTGTTCCCCGGCGGGCAGGGCGGCCCCCTGATGCACAACATCGCGGGCAAGGCCGTCGGCTTCAAAGAGGCGCTCGAACCCGAGTTCGAGGAGTACGCCCGGCGGACGGTCGACAACGCCGAGGCGCTCGCCGACGCGTTCCAGGAGAACGGCCTCGGCGTGGTGTCGGGCGGCACCGACAACCACCTCGTCCTCGTGGACCTCCGGGAGTCCCACCCCGACGTGACCGGCGGCGACGTGGAGGAGGCGCTGGAGGACGCGGGCATCGTCCTCAACGCCAACACCGTCCCCGGCGAGACGCGGTCGCCGTTCAACCCCAGCGGCATCCGCGCGGGCACGCCGGGCATCACGACCCGCGGGTTCGAAGAGGCGGAGACGCGCGAGGTGGGCGACCTCATCGCGCGCGTCGTGGACGCCCACGACGACGAGGACGTCGTCGCCGAGGTGTCCGAGCGCGTCGACGAACTCACCGACGCACACCCGCTCTACCCGTAGCGTCGTCGCATCGCCGGCGGGGCGACGGCGGGGCGACGCTCGCCGTCACCGCTACACCCCGTGTACCCTGCCGCCACCGTGGCGGCCAGCGCTCCGGACGCCTCGACGAACTCTCGTCGGTTCGTTGCGTTCAGTACGCGTGAAGTCGTACGTAAGTGGGGGTACGGAGTTAGAAACGTCGTAATCGTGGGAGGGAGCCGTGAGCGTCGAGTCGGGCTATCGGTCGAACCCGCTGAGGAAGACGGCGACCCACTGGCCGGGGTCGGGGCGGGCGCGCACCTCGACGGACTCGACCCACTTGACCCACTGGAAACCCCGGCGGCCGGGCGCGACCAGTCGCAGGGGGAAGCCGTGGCCGTGCGAGAGGGGGTCCCCGCCCACGCGCGTGGCGAGGAGGGCGTCCCGCGCCTCGTCGACCGGGAGGCTCCACCGGTAGCCCGTGACCGACGTGAACCGCACCCACGCCGCGTCGGGTGCGGGGTCCGCTCGTTCGAGCAAGTCGCCCACGCGCACGCCCCGCCAGTCCTGCACCGAGTACCACCCGGAGGTGCAGTCGAGGAGGGCGCGCCGCTCCGACCCGCCTCCACTCTGGTCCGCCGGCGCGAGTTCGTCGTACGACGCCTCGAACGGCGACGCCACCCGCCCGCCGACGCGCAGCGACCACACCCCGGGGTCGACCGGGTCGGGGTCGTCGGCCATCCACGACGTGGTCGGGAACGCGTTGCCCGCGAGACTGGCCTCCTCGCGGGACCCCGTGAACCGCCGGGGGGCGGCGAGTTCGAGCAGGCGGTTCAGACTCCGCTGGCCGGCCCACGTCGCCGCCGCGGCGACCACCAGACCCGCGTAGGTGACCGCGGCGCGCCGGTCGAGGTCGGTCCGGGACGGCGGCCGCCACCGGTAGGTCAGGTGGACGACGAGAGCGACTGCGACGGCGACGCCGAGGACCATGTGGACCACGAGGCCGGTCCACGAGAGCACCCGGAAACTCCCGGCCGAGACCCAGTAGACGCCGGTGACGAGAGCCGCGAGCGTGAGGGCGGCGAGCGTCGCCGAGGCGGCCACCCGGCGGTCCCACCGCCGGGGCGCGAGGCGGCCGCGAACCCGTCGGAGCTTCCACCCCACGAGGACGGCGAGGGCGAGACCCGCCGCGCCGTGGACGGCGAACACCCACCACCCGCCGGGGCGGCCGGTCACGAGACCCAGCAGTCCCGTGGCGACCAGGACGGTCACGGCCGCGAACAGCGACCAGTCCACGAGGCGCGGCGGGAGTCGAGGCCGGAGCATCCCGTCGTCGTTAGGGCCGCGCTCCCATGACTCTCTCGAATACACACAGACGTGCACACCTTTCGAACGGGAGGGACGCAGATGAGCACGAATCCGAGGCTTGATAGGCGTCGCCCGACTCGGTTCGCCCGATGACCAGCGTCATCGACGGGAACGCGGTGGCCGAGGAGATTCGGGACGACCTGACCGGGTGTATCGACACGCTCGAAGGCGAGGGCGTGACGCCCGGCCTCGCCACCGTGTTGATGTCGGAAGACCCCGCGAGCGAGACGTACGTCTCGATGAAACAGCGCGACTGCGAGGAGGTGGGAATCGAGGCGTTCGACCACGAACTCGACCCCGAGACCCCCGCCGAGGAGCTGTACTCCCTCATCGACGACCTGAACGCGGACCCCGAGGTCCACGGGATTCTCGTGCAGATGCCCGTCCCGGACCACGTGGAGAAGCGGGAGGTACTTTCGCGCATCGACCCCGCGAAGGACGTGGACGGGTTCCACCCCGAGAACGTGGGCCGTCTCGTGGCGGGTGACCCCCGGTTCAAGCCCTGCACGCCCCACGGCGTCCAGAAGCTTCTGGAGTCCGAGGGCGTCGAGACGGAGGGCGCGGACGCCGTCGTCGTCGGACGCTCCGACATCGTGGGCAAGCCGATGGCGAATCTGTTGATACAGAAGGCGGAGGGCGGCAACGCCACGGTCACGGTGTGTCACTCCCGGACCGACGACCTGGCGGCGAAGACGCGCGAGGCGGACATCGTGATAGCGGCGGCCGGCGTGCCCGAACTCGTCGACGGGTCGATGCTCTCTGAGGGCGTCACCGTCGTCGACGTGGGCGTGAATCGGGTGGACGCGGACAACGAGAAGGGCTACGAACTCGTCGGCGACGTGGAGTACGACTCCGCGAAGGAGAAGGCGGGCGCGATAACGCCCGTCCCCGGCGGGGTCGGGCCGATGACGCGCGCGATGCTCCTCTACAACACGGTCAAGGCCGCGTCGCTCGCCGAGGGCGTCGACGTGGACCTGCCGTAGCGGCCTCCCCGTCGAGAGCGTACACGAACCCGTCACTGCCGTCGACGAACGCCCGTCGCCCGCCGGCCGCGAGGTCCGTGAGGCCGGCGTCCGACTCGAACGCCCACCGGATCGCGCCGTCGACGCCGACGGCGAACTCGGTACGTTCGCGCGGGTCGCCCTCCTGTGCCACGCCGACGTACACCGCCCCGTCCGCAGCCGCCGCGGGAGTGAGAAAGCGGGTTTCGACGCTGGGCGTCGCCGCGCCGTCGGTGGTCGCGGTCGGGTCGGGCGTCTCCTCGGAGGCCCCACCGGCGGAGACGGAGGGGTCGGCAGACGGGTCGGCTTCGGACGCGATGCAACCGGCGAGACCGGCGCCGAGGCCGAGTGCCGCACACCGGCGGAGGAAGCCGCGGCGAGAGGGCGGACGAGTCACGCCGCTCTGTCGACGCTACGAGTATACGTACTTTCTATCGTGACTGTCCCCGGTGCGCTCGGTCACCCCTCCGACTCGTGCGTGCAGAGCAGTAGCCTGTCGTCCTCGCGGACGACGCAGAACGCCACCCGCCGGTCGGGCGAGAAGGAGTTCGTCCGTCGCTCGGTGAGGTAGAGTTCGTCGAACGGGTCGCCGCAGGCGGGACAGGCCACGCCGTCGCGGTTCTCGTAGAGCGCCGTCGGACCGTCGTCGCGCAGGAGTTTCAGGCGGTGGCGAACCGCGTGTACGTCGAATCGCGTCGCGTCGGGCATCTCGGTGGGAGGAGGCCGCCGGGACCGTATGAGCCTTTCCCCGTCAGACGCCGCCGAGGCGGTCGAGGCGGTCACGCGCCGTCGCCAGGGCGTTCAGGTCGTCCTCGGTCAGGTAGGTGCCGAGGTCCCGCGCCGCGGCCACGAGGGCGTCGCTCTCCCGTACCGGGACGTCGCCCTGAAGCGCCTCGACGCGCTTGACCTGCGCCCGGAGCGATTCGAGGACGTCCCGCGCCTCGGGATCGTCGACGTCCCGGTCGTCGAGCCACGACCCCACGTCGCGCCGGTAGGCGTCGACCGACTCGGCGGCGGCGAGTCCCCGCGCCTCGGCCATCGAGTCGGGCACCGCGTCGGCGTCGGGGCGGCGCGCCTCCTCGGCGTCGGCGTCGCGGAGGAGCGAGAGCACGTAGAGGTGTTCGTCGTCCGCCGGGTCGCGCAGGCGCGCGAACAGGTCGACGGCCTGCAGGAGTTCGCGCGCCGCGAGATACGTCTCGTCGAGGCGGCGGAGTTCGCCGCCCGACACGAACCCGCGCTTGCGGACGTACTCGCGCAGGTCGGACTTGAGGTCGTCCGCCGCGTCGGCCACACTCCCCGCCTCCGCCGCGCGCCGGTGGGCCGAGAGGTCGAGTTCCGCGGGGGCGTCGGTGTGGAGACGTCGCTCGTCGACGCCGACGCTCCGGAGACTACCGCAGGCCGGGCACGCCACGCTCCCCGTCTCGTAGTACGACCACCGGTGGCCGCACTCCCCACACTCTCGCTGACCCCGTACCTTCATGGGCGGACCGTTCGCGCGTGAGGCGGATAAGCGCGACGCTCGCCGGCGGCTCGATCCTGTCGTTCAACGCTCACGTTCGGGAATCTATCGCTCGATTTAGTCCTCTTCAAGCATCCATTGACCGGCGGGAGATACATGCCCCCGGCGACCCGAGCGTGTCACATGCGAGACGAGGCGGAGATACGAGAGCAGTACGAGTTCCTCAAAGACCAGTTGGACGACGAGGACATGCGCCACGAGGGCGTCCGTCAGATGTTCACTTACTACAAGCGCGCGCTCGGGTGGGTGCTCGAAGAGGAGCACATCTGACCGCAGGACGGCGTCGGGATTTTCCCGCCCGCTCCTGCCGCCGACACGCTTAAGTGTGAATAGCGACTACACGTAAGTGACGCTTCGCTTGGAGGGCCGAAGCGTCAGCGGGGACCAATTCAGGGCGGCAAGCATCCACGCGGTTTCCGCGTGGCTTGCTTCCTTTTCGACACTCACATCGGCCAGCTACGTCTATTTCGGCCGTTCGTACGCTACGCCGTGGGACGTTCGTTCGGTACCGAGCGGCGCCGTCGTTCGGCGACGGGCCGCTACTCGACGTTGAGTTCCCCGCCGCCGCCGTTCCCGTCTTCGTCCCACTCTATCTCCAGTTCCAGCGATAGCTCACCGGACCCGCCGCCGGACGGCGTCTCGCGCTCGACTTTCACCTCGAACTCGGCGGTGTCGGGCACCGCCAGGTCGACCGACTGGTCGCCGGCCGAGAGCGAAACGGACCCGCCGTCGTCGAGTCTGTCCGCGACGCTCCGCAGGTAGGCGGCCACTTCCGCGCGCGACTTCTGGCTCTCCGTCTCGAACAGGACTTCCTCTGGCATGCCCTACCCTACGTTCCCGACCCTATAAGTACCCACTAACTGTAACTTCTCCTACCTATTCGGGTTCTTATGCTCAGATTAACGGAATAGTTTCGGGTTTCTGAGGAGAATATCCGAACCGAGCCCGAGGGTAAGAGGGGGTGAGAGACCCTAATTTCCGTAGAGCCGATATATTTATTTCGGTCGAATAGTAATACAGACGTGTAATTTACCGATGTACGACCTGACAGGATTCCAGCGCGACCTTCTGTACGTCATCGCCGGGCTCGATGAACCCCACGGGCTGGCGATCAAAGAAGAACTCGAAGACTACTACGAGAAGGAGATTCACCACGGCCGACTGTATCCCAACCTCGATACGTTGGTAGAGAAGGGGCTGGTCGACAAGGGTCAACGCGACCGGCGCACGAACTACTACACGCTGACCCGCCGTGGCCGCCGCGAGATCGACGCGCGCAAGGAGTGGGAGTCGCAGTACATCGAGGACTGACTGACGGACTCACTCTCCCGCGTCTCTCCCGGCCCGCCAGTCCGTACTCTCTCCGTCGCCGTCTGTCTGTCGACGTCCTCCCGCGGCGTCCGGCACGTTCGCGTCGCCCCCCGCTTCGCTCCCGGCGTCGGACTCTCCTCCGCTCTCGGTCTCCGCGGCCCCCGGTTCGCCCGCCGCGGGCGGTTCGAGCATCTGCGACGGGTCGACCGTGAACGGCCGTATCGGCTCGGGTCGCATCAACTGCGGGAGGACGATGCGACCGAACTGGACCACGAGGACGAGGAGCATCGGCATCAGGAAGATGCCGTACCACCCGAACAGGAGGGGACCGAAGGTGTACGCCAGCATCACCGCGCCCACGTGGAGGCTCCGCCCGGAGACGTACGGCCGGAGCACGAGGTCCGGGATGGTGTCGACCACCACGAACGAGACGACGGCGAAGACGACGACGAACCATATCGCGTTCGGCGCGGCCATCAGCGCGACCAGCCCCATGTACACCGCCACGGGGACGTAGACGAGTTTCATCCCGACGACGGGGACGAGGCTGGCGATGCCGGCCAGCAGTCCGACCAGCGGTGCGGCGGGGACGCGCACTCCCGGCGGCGCGAACACGTTGAGCAGGGAGTAGGCGATGACGCCGATGGTTCCCGTGAGGATGGCGTTCAGGATGTTGCCGAAGAAGATGCTGTTGAAGTCGCGGTGGACCGCGGCGGCGTACGCCTCCAGCACGCCCCGGTCGTCGGCGAACTGGGAGAGCGCCCAGCGGGCGAGTTTGTCGCCGTCGCGGAGGAGGTAGAACGCGATGGCTATCATCACGAACAGGTGGACGAGTGCCACGCCCACGAACGCCAGCGTGTCCGCCGCGGACCCCAGCGAGTCCGTGATGGACCCCACGGTGTCGACCGACACGTAGTCGAGCAGGTTCACCCGGAGGAGCGCCTCGGGGTCGGCGATGCGCTCGACGAGCGCCGGGTCGACGCCGTACTCGGTGGGGTCGAACGTGGTCTGGTCGGTGAGGCGGTCGACCTCCTGAAACACGATGGCGAGCGCGTAGCCCACGATGAGCAGTGCCGGGAGCGCCAGCGCGAACAGCGCCACCACGGCCGCCAGACTCGGCGGACTCACGTGGCGGTTCAGCCGGCGGTAGATGGGGCGCGTCGCGTAGTACAGGAAGATTCCGAACACGAACGTCCCCACGAACGAGTAGACGACGAACAGGAGGGCGACGAGGAGGGCGGCACCGACGACCCCCCACGCGGTGCGGGACCGGTCGAAGTCGGCGGAGAACATACGCCCCCCTCCGAACCCGGGGGTCAAAAAGCCTCCCCGCGCGGCCCGTGCGGTCCGGACGTCCCGCCGACCGGCGGACGCGAGGAGAGGAGTTATCCCGGCCGCGGGCGCAGTACCGGCGAATGCCGTTCGGGCCACCGTTCCAGTTGGACCCCGCGCTCTCGCCTTCGCTCCAAGAACCCGTGGTTCGCCTCGTCCTCGCCGCCGCGTTGGGGCTGTTTCTCGGCCTCGAACGCGAGTGGTCCGAGAAGTCGGCGGGCATCCGCACGTTCTCGCTCACCAGCCTCGTGGGGGCCGCGTTCACCATCGTCGCCACCCGCGACGGCCTCGGCCCCTCGCTGCTGGTCGTCGGCGGGGTGCTCGTCATCGTGCAGGGCGTCCTGCTCGCAGTGCAGGGCCTCCGGAACGAGACGGAGACGCTCGCGCTGACCACCTCCGTCTCGCTTCTCGTGGCCTACGGCGTGGGCGTGCTGGTGGCCTCGGGCGACGCGCTCGCCGGCGTGACCGTGGCGGTGGTGTCGTCGCTCCTCCTCGTCTTGAAGCGCGAACTCCACTCGTTCGCCGGCCACCTCTCCCGGGAGGAGATCCGGTCGGTCGTGGAGTTCGCCATCCTCGCGTTCGTGGTCTACCCCCTGCTCCCCCCGCGCGTCGAGGTGTTCGGCCTCCCCTTCGAGCCCCGGGTGGCGTGGCTGATGGTGGTGACGGTGGCCGGCATCGGCATCGTCAACTACGCCATCGTCCGGCAGTACGGCGGCCGCGGCATCGCCGTCACCGGCTTCTTCGGCGGCCTCGCCTCCTCGACGGCCGTCGTGGGAACGATGCTGGACCACGTCCGGCAGGACGCCGACGCCCTCTCCTACGCCGTGGCCGCCATCCTGCTGGCCGACGCCGCGATGGCCGTCCGGAACCTCGCCATCGCGCTCTTTTTCACCTTCCCCGGGCAGACGCTGGTCGACGCCGTCATCCCCCTCGGAGCGCTCATCGTCGGGAGCGTGGCGGTGGCGGTGACGACGGCCGACTGGAACGCAGAGGTGTCCATGTCGTTCGACAGTCCGTTCTCGCTTCGCAACGCCATCGCGTTCGGCGTGGTGTTCCTCCTCATCCTCGTGGTGGGCACGGTCGCACAGACCCGGTTCGGCACCGCCGGCCTCTACTTGAGTTCGTTCCTGTCGGGGCTGGTCTCCTCGGCCGGAGCCACCACCACCGCGGTCCTCCTGTTCCGGAGCGGCACCGTCTCGGCGGACACCGCCGTCGTCGCCGTCCTACTGGCCTCGGCGGCCAGCATCGTCGTCAAGGCGGCGCTCGCGTTCTCCGGACCCACCGAGTTCGGCCGCCGCGTCGCGGCGTGGAGCCTCGTCGTCCTCGTCGCGGCGGGCGTCGTCACCGGCGCGACCGCCGTCGTGTAACTGACAGGCGCGCGCACATTCGAAACGGTCTCGTGCGCCCGCCGAACCGACGCCTCGAACCGCGCCACCTACCGGTTCGCCGACCCGTGTGAGAGCCCGGACCACCCCCGCCGCGAGCGCGACGGAAGCGCCCCTCGAAGTGTGAAGTATTTATTATACGAACGGCGCGAGCGTCGGAATCGGCTGACGGCCCGACGACGCTCTGCCGTCACCGCGGGCGTCCGGCGGCCGATTCCGTGTGCCGCCGGCTGACGGCTCGAGAAGCGCTCTAGATGTAAATATCGTCAATTTTGCAATTTAAGTTATCTGAGAACGTCAGATTTATTTTGGCATCCGAGGAACCCGCAGGCGCGGGGGAACACGATGGATTCGGAATCCGTTCTCCTATCATCTGAGAGACAATCAATGGACGAGACGACTGCTGACGAAAGACGGACGACGAATCGGCGAGCAGTTCTGCGCTCTATCGCGGGGGGGGCCGCGGTTCTCGGCGGCGTCGGAGGCGGAGCCGGGAGCGCGTCTGCGGCCATCAAGACGCTCGAGACCCTCGGGGGCAACACGACGAAGCTTCACGTGCTTAAGGCCGACAACTCCGGGCCGACGGTGCTCGTCACCGCCGGGATTCAGGGCGGCGAACCCGCCGGGATTCGAACCGCCGAGCGCCTCACGTCGGCGAACGTAAAGGCCGGTACGCTCGCGGTCCTCCCGCGCGCGAACAAGTACGCACTCGAACGCGGGAGCTACAACGGGAAGCGGGGCAACCTCAACCGGCACTTCCCGCCGAACCGTGCCCCGGAGTCGAAACTCGCGCGGATCCTCTGGAAGGCGGTGAAGTCCGTGGGCCCCGACACGGTCCTCGACCTTCACTCCTCGAAGGGCGTCTACCGGCGCTCCCCCGACGGCGTCGGGCAGGCGGTGTTCCGGTCGCACTCCAAGCAGGCCGCGAAGCGGTCGTCGAAGGCGATCTCCGCGACGAACCGAGCGTTCAACCTCCCGAAGAGCCGTCAGTTCATCGTCGCGCCGATGAGCTACGACAACTCCGGGCCGAGCGACCTCTTCACCGAGAAGACGGCGCTCGACCTCGGCGCCGACAGCTACCTTGCGGAGGCGTACCGCGGAATCCCGCTCAAGAAGCGCACGAACCAACTCACGCGCCTCGCGCGCGAACTGCTGAGTCAGACGGGCGTACTCGGCTCCCCCTGACGCCGGTTCTGTAATCCTCTCCGTATTTCTGTGACGCCGGTTCGGCAACCTCTACCCGAACGTATGTGAGCCGAGCGACAACTAGGGGCGATGGTCTCCCGCCGCTACGTCACGTCCAGCGGTCGAGCCCCGTCTGGGTCGCCGACTCCTCGATGCGGTCGAACCCGCGGGCCACCTCGTCGGCGTCGACGCCCCACTCCTCGACCACGTACTCGCGGGCGGCCCCTACGTCGGGCGAGAGGTCGACGTCGAACGCGTAGTCGTCGGTCACGGGCGGGTTCAGGAACAGGTCGCGGATGCGGTCGGCGTTGTCGACGTGGACGCCGCGGGCCTCTACCACGCCGAACAGGTCGCCGTGCTCTCTCACCGCCTTCAGCGCCGTCTTCGGGCCGATGCCCTCGACGCCGGGGTTGAAGTCTGTGCCACAGAGGATGGCGACGTCCACGAGCTGCTCCCACGTCACGTCGTGCTTCTCGAGGGTCGCCTCGAAATCCATGAGCTCCGGGTCGCCCTTGCTGGTCAACTGCCGGAGAGTGAGGGGCGCGCCGAAAAGCAGGGTGTCGTAGTCCTCGCTCCCCACGTAGTCGACGTCGCCCCGCCGGGCCATGTGCGACGCCTGCGCCTCGCCCTCGGCGGGGGCCTCGACCACAGGCACGTCGAGGAGTTCGAGGAGTTCGCGCGAGGTGCGGTGGATGAGGTCGGTGAGACGCTGGGTCCGGGCTTCGAGGCGCGCCGCCGCCACGCCGTCGCCGCGTTCCCGCGCCGCCTCCAGTCGCTCCTCCGCCTTCCGTCGGTCCTCGCGGCGCGACTCTATCTCGTCGTCTTTCAACTCCGTCACGCCGCCGTCGAACACGAACACCGGCGTGAGGTCGTGTTCGAAGAACTTGGGCAGGCCCTGCACGATGCCGACGAGGTTGGCCACCTCGTCGCCGTCGGCGGTGGTGTACACCTCGTCGCGCGTCCACTTGACCGTGGTCGTGAGATAGCGGTACAGCCAGTTGTGGGCGTCGACGGCCACGACGCTCCCCGCCACGTCGTCGAACGACACGTCCGAGAGGGCGGCGAGTTGGCGGAGGTCTGCGTTACCCATCGGTCCCCCTTGGGCCCCCGTCGGTTTCAACTTCCCGAGTCGTCCGGGGCGGCGGACCCGTTCCGGCGGTCCGAACGGGCGGCGTCGCCCGCACCGTCGGCGCCGTCGGACTCGTCGGCCCCCTCGGGCGGCGACACCGTCCCCGGCGGGTCGGCGAACGCCTTCCGCGCGAGGAAGGACGACTCCGGGTCGTCGGGGTCGTAGTCGCGGGCGCGGTAGACGTCGAGGCCGGCGCGGTACGTCTCGGCGTCGTCGCGGGACGGCGACGGCCGGTCGCTCGGCCGTTCGAGGACGAGTTCCGCGATGCCCGTCTCCTCGCCCGTGAACGCGAAGCCCGCGCGGTAGAGCGCGTGGTACGCGAACGGGTTGTTGACCGCGATGCGCACGCGGTCGTAGCCCCGCGCCGCCGCGCGGTCGGCCGCGAACGCCGCGAGGCGGGGTCCGACGCCCTCTCCCCGCCGGTCGGCGCGGACCGTGACGTACCGAATCCAGATGGCGTCGGCGTCGGTCCGGTCCTCGTTGAACGCGACGGCGGCCACCACGTCGTCGGCCGTGTCGCCGTCGGGCGGCGGCCGCCGGTCGGCGACGGGCGGCGGGTCGGCGTCGTCCCGGGCGACGGCCTTGCCGGTGTTCGACATCACGAACTTCCCGGCGTAGGCGAACCGGCGGTAGTCCAGACGCAGGGTGGGCCCGTCGGGCGGCCACCCGAGGACGGCGAACTCCATGGGGGGGAGTACGGGGCGGCGGGTCAAGTGCGTGGCGTCCGGCACGCCTTTGCCGGTCGCACCTCCTCTCTCTACCATGCACGGACCTGGCGACGTGGGATTCTTCGACCGCATCGCCCCGTTCTACGACATCGGCGCCCCCGCGGCCGACCGGGCGTCGCTCCGCGCCGCCCTCGCGCGGGCGGACCGCGAGGTGGACGTCGTCCTCGACGTGGCCGGGGGGACCGGGCGGGCCGCGGCCGCAGTCGACGCCGAGCGCCGAATCGTCGTGGACGCCTCGCTCCCGATGCTCCGGGGCACGCGCGACCGCGAGGCGGAGTTGGAGTGCGTCCGGGGCGACGCCGGCCGCCTGCCCGTGCGCGACGGGGCCGTCGACGCGGTGGTGATTGCCGACGCCCTCCACCACCTCCCCGACCAGCGTGCGGCGGTGGCGGAGGCGAGGCGCGTCCTCGCGCCCGGCGGCGTCCTCGTCGTGTGCGAGTTCGACCCCGACACGCTCCGGGGGCGGGTGCTGTCGTTCTGGGAGCGCGCCCTGCGGATGGACTCGACGTTCACGCCGTCGGCCGACCTCGCGCGGTTTCTGGACGAGGCCGGACTGGACGCGACGGTGGTCGAGGGCGGGTTCGACTACGTGGTGGCGGGCGTAAAGCGGGGAAGCCAATAGGGGGGAGTGGGAACGCCCCGGTATGTCGACGTCGGACTCGTCGTTTCTCGCGCGACGCATCGACTCCGCGACCCTCCCGATGGCGGTGGGCGACGTGCTCGTCGTATCGCTCCTGCTGACCGTCGGCGTGGTGAACCACAACTCCGTCGAGTACCTCTCGACCGACCCCGTCGGGTGGCTCACGACCCTGCTCCCGTTCCTGATAGGGTGGGTCGTGGTGGCGCCCCTCGTCGGGGCGTACTCGCCGGGCGCGGCGGAGTCGGCCAAGGCGGCGATACCGCTCGCGCTCCGGGCGTGGATTCCGGCCGACCTGATAGGCGCGCTCCTCCGGTGGACGCCCCTGTTCGAGGGCGGCACCGCGCCGCTGATGGAGTACGCCGTCTTCGTACTGGTGACGATGGTGTTCGGTCTCGTCGGACTCGGCGTCTGGCGCTACCTCTACTTCAAGGTGCGCTGACCCGCGGCCCGACCGTCCCCGTCTCTTCTCGTCGCACCGACTCGCGTTACGTGGCGCTCGCTCACGCCGGACGGCTCCGTCCGCCCCGCCGGGCGAGGGCGAGGCCCGTCGCGGCGCCGACGCCCGCGAACCCCGCCAGCACGGCGAACAGCGTCGTCGCCGAGGCGTAGGTGAGTATCGTCCCCGCCACCCACGCGCCGAGCGCCCCTACCCCGAACACGCCGAGGTAGGTGTAGCCGTACGAGAGGCCGCGGGTGTCCGCGGGGGTGTACTCCGCGACGGACGCCTGATACAGCGGTTGGACCGCGAACAGCACGAACCCGAGCACCGCACCGAGGACCAACAGCGGCCCGAGGCCGGCGTTCGCGGCGGGAAGAAAGAGGACCGCCACGAGACAGAGCGCGGCGAACGCGCCCGCGATGCCGTACTCCACGCGGACGCGGTCGGTGAGCTTCCCGCCGACGTACTGGCCGAACACCCCGACGCCGAGTAGGCCGGAGTAGAAGTAACGCTCCGGTTCCAGCGTCCGCCCCGCGCCGTCGGAGACGCCGAGGGCGTCGCTGACGCCCGGCGGCAGGAGCGACGCGAGCGGAATCGGCTCGAACCCGGGGAGGTCCGCGAGCAGGTTAGGCATGAACGTCAGCACCCCGCGGTAGTACAGCCCCGAGCACACCACCACGAGGAACACGGCAACGAACGCGCCCGAGAGGAGGCGGCGCGACTCGGCCACGAACTCGCCGAGCGAGGCGACGCCGCCCTCGGCGCGGGCGTCGCCGCCCTCGTCCACGCCGTCCCCGCCGTCGACTGCCACCGCGGCCGTCTCGTCGAACTCCGCGCGGACGGCGTACGCCCCCGCCACGAGGGCGGGCACCGCGAGGAGGCCCGCCACGAGTTCCCAGTCGAGAAACAGGAGGAGGACGGCCGTGGCGAGGGGGCCGAAACCGATGCCGACGTTGCCGGCGATGCCGTGGTAGGCGAAGCCGGTGCCCCGGTCGCTGACACCCTTGCTCAGGAGCGAGAGGCCGGCCGGGTGGTAGACGCTCGCGGCCGCGCCCCACGCGAGGAGGGCGAGGGTCACGGCCGCCAGCCCCGGCGCGACGCTCAACAGGAGGAACGACCCGGCCATGCCGAACAGGCAGAGTGCGATGAGGCGGCGCGACCCGACTCGGTCCACCAGCACGCCGCCCGGAAGCGCGCCCACGCCGAACAGGGCGTAGCCCGCGGTCACCACGAGGCCGAGAGTGGCCTCCGTCACGCCGAGCTCCACCACGCCGAGGTTCAGTACGTCGAACTCCGTCAGCCAGATGGAGACGAAGATGGGAATCGAGAGCTCGTACGTGTGGACCATCCCGTGAGCGAGCATCGTCGTCCCGACGATGGCGCGGTCGTTCCCGTTCACGGTTCGTCTCTCGGAGTACCCGCGGGTTCAACGCTCCGGTGGCGGCAACCCGCTATGGGCGCGTTCCAGCCGACCATTTATTTGTTAATTAGTCTCACACGCATCGCTTAGGAAGATAACAGCGGTAACGAGGTAAAAAATGCCACATCCCGAAAGGCGTGCTCGGCTCATAAGTTATAGAAATCCTACGCAGTAACTACGAGAAAGAATTATATGCCCTGCACCCATACTACTAATTGTATTATGACTGGTTACTACGATTACGTCCTCGGCGCAATCCCGCTCGCACTCCTCGGTGGAACCGGCCTTCTCAGCGCGACGGGCATCTCACTGAGCGCCGCCATTCCCCTCGCCGCGACCCTCGCAGTACTCGTCATCGGACACGCCCTCTTCGTCAACGCCCCGACCGACGACATCGTCGACGTCGAGGCGCCGGCCGGCACGAACGGCCGCAACGCCACCCACGGCGCGCCCGTCAACGCCGACTGAACTCGCACCGCGCGAGGTTCTTCTCCCTCTTCTCTCTCGACGCCGTTCGCTTCCTCCCGTTCTCTTCGCCCCGTAGCCGACGGTCCGCCCCGCGGCCGGCGTCCCCGCGCCGCACGGTCGCATCCCCGAGGTTAATGTCGTGGCCGCCGATGGACCGGACGTGACCCAGACCCTGTTTCTGACGAGCGAGGAGGTGGCTGGCCTCGCCACGCCGGCCGAGTTCGTCGACGCCGTGCGCGAGGGGTACCGACAGCGCGGCGAGGGCGCGCCGGCCGAGCCGCGCACCAAACTCACGAACGCCGACCCGCCGGGCATGCTCACCACCTACGCGGCCATCCTCCCCGACACGGGCGCGATGGGCGGGTACACCTACGCCGCGGGGTTCGGCGAGGCGGACGCGTGGTTCACGACGCCGCTTTTCGACGCCGAGTCGGGCGAACCGCTCGCGATGCTCGACGGCGCGTCGATGAACCCCTTCAAGACGGGCGCGGCGGGCGCGGTGGGCGTCGACGCCCTCGCGCGCGACGACGCCGACTCGATAGCGCTCATCGGCTCCGGCGCGCAGGCCCGGGGCCAACTCCGCGCCACCGCGACGGTGCGCGATTTCGACACCGTGTGGGTCTACTCGCCGACCAAGGAGAACCGCGAGTCGTTCGCGGGCGAGATGGACCGCCGCCTCGACGCCAGCGTCGCCGCGGTGGCGTCGGCCGCCGCCGCCGTCGAGGGCGCGGACGTGGTCATCACCGCCACCACGGCCTCCGACCCCGTCTTCGACGGCGACCGGCTGGAGGCCGGCGCGCACGTCACCGCGATGGGGCAGTACCACCCCGAGAAGCGCGAACTCGACACGACCACCATCGAACGCGCCAAGTACGTCCCGGACCTCCGCGCACGCGTCTCGCAGGACGCGGGGGCGTTCATCCGCGCCGTCGAGGAGGGCGTCGTGGACGAGGACCACGTCCACGCCGAACTCGGCGAGGTGGTCGCGGGCGAGGCTCCCGGCCGGGAGGACGAGGACGAGATAACCGTGTTCGACTCCGGCGGCACCGGCATCGAGACGGTGGCCGCCGCCCACCTGCTCTACGAGCGAGCGCTGGAGGAGGACGTGGGCACCTACGTCGACTTCTCGCCCGCCAGCGAGTCGCTCACCGGCGAGTGAGGCCGGGGCGCGTTCCCCGACTCCTACGGGAGTCGCTATCCCGAGGCCGAGGTGACCTGCAGGCCGGCGATGCCCACCACCACGAGGCCGATGCACGCGAGTCGGAGGGGGTCGCTCGGTTCGTCGAGGGCGTAGATGCCGAACGCCGCGGTTCCGACCGCACCGATGCCCGTCCAGACGGCGTAGGCCGTCCCCACGGGGAGCGTCTGCACGGCGCGCGCGAGGAGGAGCATGCTGGCGACGAGTGCGACGACGGTGATAGCGCTCGGAACGGGTTCGGTGAACCCGTCGGCGTACTCCAGCCCCACCGCCCACGCCATCTCGAACAGGCCCGCCACGAACAGCAGGGTCCACGCGGCGGCGTCGTTCATTCGAGTCGGTACCGCAGGAGCGCTGCGATGCCGCCGAGGTTCTTTAACTGCCGTCCGGGGTCGAACTCCGCGGAGAACACCGTCACGTCGCCGCCCTTCTGTTCGACCGTCTCGATTATCTCGTTCACGTCCACGTCCCAGTCGCCCCGGCCCTGCCGTTCGTCCCGCAGACGTTCGTCGAGGACGAGCAGGTCCTCCACCGCGCCGAACTCCGCCGCCTCGGCCACCTGCGCGACGCCGTAGGCCGCCTTCGCCCCCTCCGCAATGCGCTCCATCAACTCGTCGATGCGCTCCGCCTCCTCGGAGATGCGAGTCTGGGTCTGCACCTCGTCGACCGCGCCCCGCTTCAGCACCTCGTGGACGCCCCTGTCGCCCACGCCGCTGGTGTCGACGGTGGTCGTTATCCGCTCTGCCACCTCGGGGTGCTCGTCTTCGATGTAGTCCCGGGCGTCGTTCTTGGTGAACCCCGGGCCGGCGAGGATGATGGCGTCCACGTCGAGATGCGAGAGCGCGCTCCCCAGTTCCGAGAACAGCTGCGTCCGCGGCTGGGCGTAGTCGCCCTTGCCCGTAGAGCGGGTGAACGAGGCGTACTCCTCGGTGCCGTACTGCGCCACGGTGTGGACGTACGCCGCCCCCTCCTCGACGGTGACGACGGCCACGTCGGGGTTCTCGGTGGCCTGTTCGGCCTCCTCGATGCGCTCCATCTGGTCGGGCTTGAAGCGCTTCTCGATGGTTATCTCCGAGCGCTCCTCGACGTTGAGGGTGTGGTGGTGGCCGAGTTGGTCCTCGCGCGAGCAGCCCACTATCTCCCCGCCCACCCGGAGGCGGTTGGCGAACCGGGCGAACTCCACGTCGTCCACCTCGATGGTGACGTGCATGTGCTCGCGTTCGCCGCCCGTGTCGCGCATCTGGTCGTCGCTGCGCTGGATGCGCCGGGTGGTGTCGCCCGACACGAGGTCCCCGGGTTCGAGGACGTACGAGAGGTGCCAGAGGTCGTCGACGTTCTCGGGGACGAGCGTCAGCCGCTCGCGCCCCTCCTCGCCGCGACCACGGCTCTGAATGCGCATACGAACGTCTCGCACCCGCCGACTAACAACGCTTGCCTTCTGTCGGCGGGCGGGGTGCCACCCCCGGTGTGAGACCCGGCGGGCGTGTCACTCGACGACGGCGTCCGGCGCGTCGCTGGGGTCGGGTCGCCGGTCGTCGATGCGGGAGAACAGGGTGGCGAGCGCGGGGCCGGAGACGTTGTGCCAGACGCTGAACAGCGCCGGGATGAGCGCGGCGCTCGCGCCGAAGTGGGCCGTCGCCAGCGCCACCGCGAGACCGCTGTTCTGGAGGCCCACTTCGAACGCGCACGTCCGGGCCCGGTCCTCGGGCATCCCGGTCGCGCGCCCGATGCCGTAGCCCGCGCCGAGGCCGAGGCCGTTGTGGACGACGACGGCGAGGAACACGAGCGCGCCCGCCGAGAGGATGGTGCCGACGTTGAGACCCACCACCGCCGCGATGATGGCGACGATGGCGACCACGCTGACGGCGGGGAAGATGGAGAGGCCGACCTCAGCGGCCGTCGGCGCGTACCGGTCGAGCAGGTAGCGCAGGGCCAGACCCGCCACGACGGGGAGCAACACCACCTGCACGATGGAGGTGGCCATCTCGGCGAACGTGACCGTGATGGACTCGCCCGCGAGCAGGACTATCCACGCCGGCATCACAAGCGGCGCGGTGACCGTCGTGAGCGACGTGATGGTCACCGAGAGCGCCACGTCGCCGTTGCCGAGGTAGGTCATCACGTTCGAGGCGGTGCCGCCCGGAGCCGTGCCGACCAGAATCAGGCCGAGACCTATCTCCGGCGGCAGTCCGAGCACGACGACGAGGACGTAGGCGAACACCGGCATCAGGAGCCACTGACTCAGTGCGCCCACGAACACGTCGCGGGGTCGCTCGACGATGCGCCGGAAGTCCGCCGGCGTCAGCGTCAGCCCCATCCCGAGCATGATGAGCCCCAGCAGGGGCGTGATGTAGTCGGCGATGGGGGTGAACACGTCCGGCGCGTACAGCGCCGCCGGGGCCACGAGCAGCACCCAGACGACGAAGTACTCGCTCGTGAACTCGCCTATCCGCTCCACCGTGTCTTGCCAACTCATGTGTCGTTATCGCGTCACGGTCGGTAAGTGTCGCATATCAATACTACGAATCGACGCCGCACGGAGCGGCCGTTCGGCGCTCCGCGTGGGAACGCGACGAATCGACGAAAACGGGACGGGAGCGAACGAAAGCGAACACGAAGGAAACGAAGCCGAACGCGAACGATAAACGACAGACGCGAAGGAAACCGAACGTCGACGAGAGGGTCCGAACGCCGGACGGGCCGTCAGATGGCGGCCTGTTCGACGCCGTTGTTCTCGGACACCTGCACGGGGTGGAGTTCGCCCCACGTCGTACCGAACATGTACACCACGGCGACGCTCGCGTAGAACCACACGAACGGGGCGACTATCGCGCCCACGCCGGTGACGCTCACGAGGCCGACGACCACGCTGCCGGCGAACCCGACGACGAGGGCGTACGCCCACGTCGTCAGGTACTTGCCGCTCCCGAGGACGGGCCGGAGTTCGCCGAACGCGAACGCGGAGCCCATCCGGTCGGTCTCGGCGTAGTTAGCCAGCGCCGCGGGGGTGACGTACGCGGCGACGAGGCTCAGCACCACGGCCAGCAGGGCGCCGAACAGCAGGGTCATCCCGCCGATGCCGGCGAGGATACCCGAGTCGCCCGACCCGGCGAGGCCGAGGGTACCCGCGACGACGAACACGCCCGCGAGTATCGCGGGCACGATGCCGTAGACCAGCGTGATGGCGAACGCCTTCAGGCCGTCGACGGTCATCTCGCCCCAGTCGTCGAAGACGGGGACGGTCTCGTCGCCGTCCATGCGGACCCGGAGGACCCGCATGAGGTAGCCGTACGTGATGAACACGGGGACGAGGAGGACGCTCAGTAGGCCGAGGACGCCGCCGATGAGGAGCGTCTTGACCCAGTCGTCGCTCTTGCGCAGGTATTCGAGTGATTGAGTTATCATGTGAACCACGAGAAACGAGTCGATTCCGCGACTCTTCGTTCTCGGCCCTCTAGACGCGTCCTCAGACGATAAAGCTATCTCCGTTCTGTGCCGAAAGCCGCCGATAAAAGCCGTCTCGGCGGACACATCGTCGGATGCCGTCGCGTGCCGGACTGGCGCGTGCGCCGGGAGTCAGTCCTCGACCATCTCGCTCCCGCCCGCCGGCAGGAACTCCTGAATCTTGTCCGGACTCGCCACCTTCCGGACGAACGTCTCGTCGGCGAACCGCCCGCGGAACTCGCGGTAGCACATCTTGGCCATGTCGTTCTGGGCGTACCGGCCGGGTTGGAGTCGGACGCTCGTCTCCGCGCGGTCCTCGACGGCCTCCGGCGGTCCGCCGACGACCCGCGTCTCGGGTTCGCAGGTCAGCCCCACCGCCACGCCCACGTCCACGTCGCGGTAGTAGGTGCGGTCGCCGCGGATGACGAACCCGCCCTTCTCGATGTACTCGCCCGACTCGGGCGTCTTGGACACCTGGTCGGGCGTGACCATGTACGCGTCGCCCGCGAACCGGCCGTCCTTCCAGACCGAGGAGTACGACACCGCGAACTTGGCCGCCTCCTCGCGCGACCGCTCCGGGATGTCCACGTCGCGGGCGGGTTCGCTCGGCCCCGTCGCCTTCAGCACCGTCACCGGGCCGCCGTGGGCCTGCGAGTGGAAGAACAGGTCGTTCTTCGAGAGGTACTTCTTGACTATCTCCTCGTTCTGGTCGGCGTTGCGGCCGCCGATGACGAGGAAGTCGTCACTGGTGTGGAACCACCGGAAGCGGTCGTACCACTTCTCGGACTTCCGGATGGGAACGGAGGCGCGAGACAGCCAGTCCACCTCGCGGTCCTCGTCGGCCTCCTCGCTCTCCTCGTCCTCGTCCTCGTCGGTGGCCTCCCACGCGTCGCGGCGCGCCTTCACCGCCGCCAGTTCCTCGCGGGTGTTCTCGATGGCCTCCAGTGCGCCCTCCTTCTTCTCCTCGATTCGCTTGGCCTCCTGATACAGGCGGTCGGCGTTCTTCTCGACGCCCGTCGTGGCGTCGAGCGTGATTCGAGTCCCCTCGACGGTGACGGTCACCGTCCCCTCGCTCCCGTCGACGGACTCCACCGCCTCGGCCTCCGGGATGCCCTGCTCCGCCCCTCGGGCCATCTTCTCCTCGATGTCGGCCCACGGGACGCCCGCCTCGCGGGCGTCCTGTACGGTCGAGAGTATCTCGTCGACGAGTTCGTAGTTGGCGTAGAGGAGTTCCGCCCGCTCTCGCTCCCGTTCGGCGTCCTCCTCGAACCCCTCGATGGCGCCCTCCTGTTGCTCGATGATGCGCTCCTGTTTGGCTATCTCGGCCTCGAAGTCCGGGCGCTCGTCGCCGCCGCCCGCCTCCTCGTCCTCGGTCAGGTCGAGGCGGTAGAAGTACTCGTCGAGGGCGGCGTTGAACGAGTCGAACGCGTCGCTCTCCAGTCCCTCGCGCTCTTCGAGGGGGAACGGCGTCACGTCGACCACGTCGCCGTCGTCGAGGTAGACGCGCGGGTCGAACTCGCCCGAGCGGAGTCGCTCCGCGAGTCGCTGGATGGCGTCGTACAGCGCACGGAACTCCTCTTCGCCGGCGTCGGCGATGTCCGTGGTCTTCTCTACGCCCGCGCGCGTACACATCTCCTCGGCGTAGAGGCCGCCGAGGTTCAACTGCGTCGCCAGCGTGCGCACCACGTCGGTGTCCGACTCCTCCATCTGCGACTCGAACGCGCCGTAGGAGACGGTCAGCGGGTTGACGCGGGAGGAGGGGAACTCGTACTGCGACCCCGGCGCGACGGTGCGGGACTTGAGGCGGACGGTGTCGAGGCTCTGCACCACCTCGCCCGTCTCGTCCAGCACCGCGACGTTGCCCTGCCCGAACAGTTCCGCCACGATGGTGGTGTCCTCGTCGTCGCGTTCGAACTCGAACGAGAGGATGCGGTCGTACTCGTACTGCTCGACCCCGGCGAAGTCAGCGCCCGAGATGCGATTCCGGAGCATCATGGCGAAGTTGGGCGGCCGCCCGGGCGCGTCCGGGACGTGCTCCGGGTCCGCCACGTGGGCGCGTTTCACCTCGCCCACCTCGACGATGAGTTCGACCCGGCCGCGGTCGAAGTCGCGCATCCGGAGGCGGAGCAGGTCGTCGCCGTAGAGGTAGGCCTTGTCCACCTTCGCGCCCTCGTACCGACCGAGTTCGGTCACGAGGGCCGCGAGGTCGACGCTCGTGAGCTCCCGCTTCGGGTCCATGGCTCCCCTTCCGCCGCCGACGGAAAAGGCGTGTCGTTGTCCCGACGGCGGGCCGCGGGGTCCGACCCGTCGCACCGTCCCCCACGGACGTGTAGAACTACCTACGTGTGGGGAACGTTGATAGGTGGGGTCGCCGTACCACCGGCCATGACAGCGTTTACCCTCAGCGACGAGGACGTCGTGCTGACCACCGCGCCCACCGTCGCCGGCCGCGACGTGGGCGACCATCTCGGGCTAGTCGTCGCCGACGTCACCCCCGGCCGGAACCTCGGCAAGGACATCGCCGCGGGCCTGCGTGACGTGGTGGGCGGGCGGTCGGCGTCGTGGGAGCAGACGCTCGAAGACAACCAGCGAACCGCCGTGGAGGAACTCCTCGCGGAGGCGAAAGACCTCGACGCGGACGCGGTGGTCGGCATCGACGTGGAGGACGAGGCCCTCGGCGGACAGGGCGGCATGATGAACGTCAAGGTCACCGGCACCGCGGTGACGCTGGAGTAGCCGCCCGGATGGTCTCCCGCCGCGACCGGGCCCTCCTCGCGGCGGTCGTCGGGACGCTCCTGCTGACGAACCCCGCGTGGGCGTTCCCGCACGGCGGCGTGACGAAGGTGACATACGAGTACCGCGCCGAACCCGTCGACGACCTCGCCGCGGCGGTGGTCGACTACGACCGGTACGTCGCCCGCGGCGAGTCCATCCTCTCGTGTCGGCCCGACGGTATCGACCACCGCGTCTGCCTGTTCGAACGGCGGGTCGGCCCGAACGGGACGCTGACCGTCGACGCGAACGCGACCGTCTCGGTCGACGACGGCCGCCTGAACTACCCCTACGAGTACGTCTACTTCGGCGGGTCGGCGTTCCACCGGCCGCGGGCGAACGTCACTGACGGCGGCGTCGTCCTGTCGTTCCGGCGCGTGGCCCCCGAGACCGTCGTGGGGCGGTACGCCGCCCCCGCGAACAGCAGCGTCGTCCCCGCGGCCGTCCGGCGCGCCGTCGAGGAGGGGAGCGCGAACGCGACGCTCGCCGTCAGGCGCGGGACGGCGCGGGCCGACCGACGGACGGACCGCTACGAGGAGTTCGCACCCGGACTAATCGAACGCGGCGGGGAGTTCTACTGGGTCGAGTACGGCGGGCCGCACGCCCGACCGGCCGTCCCGCCCCGGGCGCTCACCGCGTTCCGGGTTCTCGCCGTCTGTGCCGGCGTGGCGCTCCTGTTCTACGCGTTCCAGTCCCCGGACGGCGGGTGACGCGACGCGGCGGCGCGGGGTGTCCCGCCGGCACGGTGCGCCCTCGGTGACGTCAGCCATCTGTACTGTCCGCCGTGCCGAAAGCTTATGTCGGCGTTCGAGAAACGGGACCGACGATGCCCTCCAGTAGACTCTCCGCGGCTCTCGCGGCCGCTCGCGCCGCTCTGTTCGTCGCCGGCGTCGGCGTCGCGGCCGCGACCGTGTACAAACTGGCGACGATGCCGCCGCCCCCGCCCGGGGGCGACGGGTTCGCTCACGGGATGGCCGCCATCTTCGGGGGACTGATACTCGTCGCGTCGCTCGGCGTCGCCGCGGTCAGCGTCGTCCTCCCCGCGGCGCTGGGTTTCGACGACCCCCTCGGCTTCGGCCGACACCAGCGCCTCGCGCTGAAGGCGGCCGGGACCCTCGTCGGCGGCGGGGTCGTCCTCGGCCCGGCGTCCGCCTTCCTCGGGAGGCTCTCGGACGGACTCGTCCTCACGGTGCTGTTGGTGACGCTCGGGGCCGTCGTCGTCGGCGCGACGCTGGTCTGGCGACTCGCGGAGGTGCTCGTCGACCGGCTCTCCAGAGTCGGCGGCGAGGGGACGCGGTGAGCGGGCTACCGCCGGCTCACAGCCGCTTCGACACGTACGGACCGTCCTGGTGGTAGCCGAGTTTGTCGCGGTAGTACCGGCGCACGCCCACGCCCGAGATGACGCTCAGCTTGTCGAACCCGTCGGCGCGCGCCATCGACTCCGCGCGCTCTATCAGGCGGCGGCCGTAGCCCCGGTGCTGCCAGTCGCTGCCGCCGTCGCCCGCGGCGTCGCCGACGCCCGCCTGATTGCCGTAGACGTGGAGTTCCCGCACCAGCGCGGCGTTCTCTAGCTCGCGCCGTACCGGGTTACCGGGGTAGCGCAGGCGACAGAAGCCCACGAGGAGGTCCTCGACGGGGTCCTCGAACGAGAGGAAGTGTTCGGTGCCGCCCGCCGCCTCGTACGTCTCCACGTCGAGTTCGACCCGCTCGGGGTCGGGGTCGGCGTCGTTCATCCCCACCTCGCGCGACCGGATGTCGCGTATCTCGATGCCCCTCTCCTCGGCCCGTTGCCCGGCGAGTTGGCGCAGGTTGGACTTCCAGACGCCCGCGTCGATGAAGTCCGCGGGGATGTCGCGTTGGACCCGCTGGAGCCGGGTGTACGTCGGAATCATCCCCATCACCTCGGCCACGATGTCGGCGGCCTCCTCGTTGGTGAGGGGGTCGAACTCGTCGCGCCGCCACCGGTCGTAGACGCGGGTGCCGCGCACGACGAGCGTGGGGTATATCTTGAGGTAGTCCGGCCGCCACCGCGGGTCGGAGAACAGTTGGCGGAAGTCCTCCAGACACATCTCGCGGGTCATCCCGGGCTGGCCGGGCATCATGTGAAAGCCCACCTTGAACGCGCTGTCTCGCAGGCGGCGGTTGGCGTCCATCGACGCCTGCACGCCGTGGCCGCGGTGCATCTCGCGGTTGATGCGCTCGTAGGTGGTCTGGACGCCCACCTCCACCTTCGTCCCGCCGAGGTCGAGCATCCGGTCTATCTGCTCGGGGTCGCACCAGTCGGGCTTGGTCTCGAACGTGATGCCGACGCTCCGCACGTCGGCCGTCTCGTTCTCGGTTATCACGTCCTCCAAGTAGCTGAACTCGTACTCCGCGGGGTCCTGCGCGAACGACCGCCCCTCGGCGGGGTCGGGTTTCCCGTCCACGTCGTAGTCGTTCATCGCCTCCAGCGCCCGCTTGACGAACCACTCCTGATAGTCGTGACTCCGCGCGGTCATCGTGCCGCCCATCAGGATGAGTTCCACCTTGTCGACGGGGTGGCCGATGTTGCGCAGTTGTTCGAGGCGGAGCGTGACCTGCCCGTAGGGGTCGTAGTCGTTCTGTTCGCCGCGGGCGGCCGCGGGTTCGTGGCCCGTGTACGACTGCGAGGAGTCGAACTCCGAGGCGGGGCCCCCGGGGCAGTAGAGGCACTTCCCGTGGGGACACATGTGAGGGCTCGTCATGATGGCGACGGGCGAGACGCCCGACGCGGTGCGCACGGGCTTTCTGCGCACCACCTCCTTCACCTCCTCGCGGCGCCCCTCGGGGGCGTGTTCGAGGATGGCCGAGTTCTTCGGCACCTTCGGCGCGGAGAACTCCGAGCAGACGTTCAGCTTCTCGGACTCGAGGCTGTCGCGGTCGACCTCGCCCGAGAGGATGCGGTCGACGAGTTCCTCGCACACGCGTCGGAACGCCTCGTCCTCCGCGTCCTCGGCGTCGGACTCCGGTCCCGTGGCGTCGGCGTCCGTGCTCATGGTCGGGCGACCACCTCCGGGCGCACCTGCACCGGCGACTGACGGGGCGGCCGTGTCATCGAGGGTACGTCGCGGAGGAACGCGGTTAAGCGTGTCGTTCGGGTGACTCACGGCGGGCGGGGGTCGCGGTCGTCCGCCGACGCCGCCGACTGGAACGGGCCGCCGCTCCCGTTACTCTCGCTCCCGCACGACCACCTCTATCTCCGAGGCGGGCCGGGTGGTGACGCTCACCGCCGGGTCGACGGGGGCGTCGTCGGTGCGTTCGAGGCGGTAGCGCTGTGCCAGCGTCGCCACCGCGAGTTTGGCCTCCAGCAGCGCGAACTGCTCCCCGATGCACCGACGCGGGCCGCCGCCGAACGGGAAGTAGGCGAACCGCGGGAGTCGGTCGTCGAGGCCGTCCGCCCACCGCTCGGGCCGGAACGCGGCGGGGTCGTCGTAGAACCGCTCGTCGCGGTGAATCGCCCACTGCGACGCCACCACCGTCGTGCCCGCCGGCACCTCGTAGCCGCCGAGTTCCACGTCCCGCGAGGCCTCCCGGGGGACGGAGGGCACCGGCGGGTAGAGCCGCATCGCCTCGGTCAGCACGCGGTCGAGGTAGGTGAGGTCGGACAGGTCGGCCGCCGTCGGCGGGTCGCCGCCGAGCACCGCGTCGAGTTCCTCGTGGAGGCGCGCGTCCGCCGACGGGTGGTCCGAGAGCAGGGTCCACGCGAACGTGAGCGCCGAGGCGGTGGTCTCGTGGCCCGCGTTCAGGAAGGTCATGAGTTCGTCCCGGACGAGTTTCTCGGACATCCGGTCGCCGCTCTCGTCGCGGGCGGACAGGAGCATCGACACGAGGTCGGCGTCCGCCGGGTTCCCGTCCCCGTCGGCATCGACGTCGGCGTCGGCATCGGCGTCAGCGTCCGCGTTTGCCCCCGAGAGCGCCGCCCGCTTCTCCGCTATCACCTCGAAGATGAGGTCCTCCATCTCCGCGGCGGCGCGGTTGTACCGCCGCCACATGGGGATGGGAACCCACTTGGGCACGGCGTAGGCGAGGGGCTGGTTCCGCGGCAGGCCGGGTTCCTGCAGCGCGGCCACCGTCTCGCCCACGCCCCGGCCCTCGTAGTCGAGGTCGGACCCGAACATCGCCTTCACGAGGATGCGCAGGGCGAGTTCGTCCATCGCCGCCTCGACGTCAATCCGGTCGCCGGGCGAGAGCGTCGCCGCGAGGCGGCGCGACTGGTCGGCCATCACGTCGGCGTAGGCCGTCACCCGGTCGCGGTAGAACGCCGGTTGGATGCGCTGTCGCTGCCGCCGCCACAGGTCGCCCTCGCTCAGCACGAGCCCCTCGCCCAACAGGTCGCCGAGGCGGTCCCGCGCGAGTTCCCCCTTCTCGAACGCGTCGCGGTCGGACACCAGCACCCGCTCTACGAGGTCCGGGTCGGTCACGACGTAGGCCTCGCCGATGCCGACGACACGCATCCGCGCCACCGGCCCGTAGTCGGCGAGGCGTTCGAAGAAGTCCCCCTGCTCGCGCACCAGTTCGAGCGTGTTGCCGAGGACCGGGAGTCCCTCCGGACCGGGCGGCCCACCGCGAGCGTCTGCCATACGCTCTCTCTACCGCTCTCGGTGAAAAAACGTTGCGTCAAAAACACGTTCGCTGGGACCGAGCGTCGGTCGCCAGCGGGCGTCCGTCGTCGGGGGTCTGTCGCCCGCCGTCTGTCGTCTGTCGCCGCTCAGTCGAGTTGGGCGGCCACGGCGTCGACGACGGCGTCGACCACCGCGTCGCGTTCGCCCGAGAGGAACTCGATGCGGCCCTGACGCACGCCCACGGCGGTCACGCCCGCGTCGGGGACCTCCTCGCGGACCCGTTCGGCGACGGCGCGCACGTCCACGTCCGCGTCGCTCCGGACGTACAGTTCGTCCATGGCGACGCCGATGGTGACGAACCCGTCGTCGTCGCGGTTGCGCCGGTGGAGTTCGTCGAGCAACAGCGCGGTCGGCGGGAAGTCGAACCGGTGGGTGAACGAGTCGGCGTCGAGCACCGCGAACGTGACGTCGCCCTCCTCGCGCCGGTCGAGATTGGCCTCGGCCGTCTCCACCTCGTCGTCGAGTTTGATGCGGAACTGCTCGGCGACGTGGCTGGCGAGGCGGCGCGGGTTCTCCTCGCTCTCGGCGGACTCGCCGTCGAACAGGAGGTCGGTCACGAGTTCGCGCTTGTCCTGATAGGACTGGTAGTAGGCTTCGAGCGCGATGCTCTCGCGGAGTTCGCGCACGCGGTCCGCGTCGTAGCCCGCCTCCTCGGCGAGTTCGAGGTACGCCTCGGGCGCGTTCTCCCAGTAGGACACCGCCGGGAGGTGCGAGAGGTCCTCGCGCACGTCGCCGTTGACGGCCGCCGCGACGTTGGCCGCGAGCGCCCCGGTCGAGAGGCCGTCGGCCTCGCTCTCGCCGCGCGAGGGGTTCACCAGCACCTCCACCTCCTCGCCAACCTCGTCGTCGGCGGGCGCGGCGTCCACGACCACGCGCTTCGCGCCGTAGATGCCGAGGAGTTCCAGACCGTCGAGCGACTCGGCGGTGCTACCGGTGCCGACGAGGACGACGAGGGGGAGTTTCTCGTCGTGTCGGTCCCGGTCTTCGAGCATCCGGGTCACGTCGTTGGTGGCGGCGTCCATGCCGTACACCGTGTCGTCGAGCGGGCGGCGCTTGAAGTAGTGGTACTCGGCGTCGGCCTTGGCGTACTCCTCGCGCACGAGGGGGAGCACCGCGCGCTCGATAGCCGCGCCCGCGACGTAGCCGTCGGCGGTGGCGGCGTGGCGCACCACGACGGGCCGGGATTCGAGCACCGCGCGGCGGACGGCCTCGGCGGCGTCGCCGACGGCCTCGCTCACGGCCTCGACGGAGTCGAGGTCTGCCAGCGGCGTCACGTCGTCGGGGCGGGCCTTCGCGGTCATCGCGTCCTCCAACCGCTGGGTCACGGTGTCGGCCTCCTCGCCTTCGAGCACCGTCAGCGCCTCCGTCTCGACCTGCAGTTCGTTCCGGCGGAGTTCGACCTCGCCGTCGAGGCGCACGGCGTCGCCCACCTCGACCTCGGGGTACGCCCGGACGCCGGCCTCGACGAACGCGGCGCAGTCGACCACGCCCGTCTCGTCGCGCACCTCGAACACGGTGGGGCCGCCCGTCTGGCGCGCGCCCACGACCTCGCCCTCGATGCGCACGTCGTCGCCCACGCGGTCCGAGAGCGTCTCTATCTCGGCCCGTTCGCGGTCGGCGGTGGCCTCGGGAGCCGTCTCCTCGCAGGCGTCCTGCTCGCCGGCGTCGGCGTCGTTCTCGCCGTTCTCGGCCTCGTCGGGGGCCTGCGCCTCCGTCGAACTCTCGACGTCGGTCCGGCCGGGGACCTCGGTGGCGTCCGCCTCGCCCGCTTCGCGCTCTCGTTCCTGCGTCTGCTCCTGTGCCGACTCGCCCTCGGTGCCGCGCGAGGAGTCCCGGTCGCCCTCGTCGGAGGCGACGCCGCCCGCGCCGGGGCCGGACACGTCGGACACCGACGTGCGGACGGGTTCGTCGCTCTCGTCGGTCACGTCGAGCGGTTCGCCGTCGTTCTCGCCGCCGGGGTCGTGGATGCGCGCGCCGCGGAACTCGGAGTCGCTCTGTCGGATGGACCACCCGAGGTCCACGTTGCCGTTGTCGCGGACGTTCGTGACCTGTACGAACACGGTGTCGCCCTCCTCCCAGTCGAGACTCTCGAGGCGACGGTCGAGTTCGCTCCGGTGGAGGAGACCCGTCACGCCGGAGCCGAGGTCGACGAACACGCCGAAGTCGGCGAAACCGTCTACTTCACCGCGGTAGAACCGACCGGGCGTCAGCTGGTGAGGGTCGTTCCCTCGGAAATCGAACCAGACGTCTTCTTCGTGCGTAATCCAATCCATTAGCCGAATCAAACGGCCCCTGACTAAAACGATTGTCGAAAGACAGCTACGCCGCCGCGCGTGCGAGCGGAACACTAGTCGCCTGACGGCGGCGGGTGCGGAGCGTCGTCACGGGAGGCCGGCCGACCGGAGGAGCGTCGCGGCCCGGTCGAACAGCGCCGCCGCCGCGGCGACGCCGCCGAACCCGTAGCCGAACAGCAGGACGGCGGGGAGCGCGGTGGCCGCGAGGGCGCGGACGAGCGAGGTGCGGTGGACCTCGCTCACGCCCACCGCGAGGAGCGCCGCGCCGTAGCACGCGCAGGCGAGGCGGAGGGCGGCCGAGGGCACCCCAGCGAGGACGCAGGGCGCGGCGGCGTAGGCCACCACCTGCACCGTCTCGGACACTCCCGCCCGGTCAGGCACGAGCGCCACGAGCAGGAGCGTCTGGAGCGCCGCCACGAGGTGGAGGACGGCGGGCGCGACGAACAGCGAGACGACGGCGAGGCCGAGGACGACGGAGAGCGCACCGCCGCCGCCGAACGACGGGACGCTCCCCGGCACGAGCGCGAACCGGAGGCTCGTGTAGCCGAGCGCCACGCACACCGCGAACACCAGCCCCGGGGCTTGGTCGCCGGGCGCGACGCCGTTGCGGAAGAACCGCCGGGGGCGCACCAGCACCTCGGCCCACGCGCGGAGGAGGCCCCGCGGTCCCCTGTCGCGACCGCCGCGCGGACTCTCTACCCACGTGGTCACGCCTCGTCTACTCGCGCCGGACGGTATGACAGTTGCGACATCGCGCCTCGTAGGACTCCGACGCGCCCACGAGGATGGTGTCGTCGTCCGCGTGGGCGGGGGCGCCGTCGACCAGCCGCTGGTTCCGCGTCGCGGGTTCGCCACAGACCGCGCAGATGGCGGTGAGTTTGTCGACGTACTCCGCCGTCGCCATCAGGCGGGGGAGCGGTTCGAACGGCTCCGCCCGGAACGTCTGGTCGGTCCCGCTCACCACCACGCGCCTGCCGCCGGCCGCCATCGCCTCGCACACGTCGGCGAGTTCGGGACCGAAGAAGTTGGCCTCGTCCACGGCGACTACCTCCTCGCCGTCGAGTTCGTCCCGGATAGTCCACACGCCCTCGCCCTCGGGGGGCACCACCGTGGCCTCCCACTGCCGGCCGTCGTGAGAGCCGACGGTGGCGTCGCCGTACCGGTCGTCCACGGCCGGTTTGAAGGCCGCGACCGACTGGCCGGCTATCTCCGCGCGCCGGAGTCGCCTGAGGAGTTCCTCGGTCTTGCCCGAGAACATCGACCCGGTGATGACCTCGACCCACCCGGAGTTGGTGATGGCGTGCACGTACGTCCCCGGCGCGAGTGAGGGTCAAAACGGTTTCCGTCCGGTGTGGCGGACAGTCGTCGGGTCGTGACGGTCAGTCGTCCTGTTGCGGCGGTCAACCGTCCGCGCCGGCGGTCAGTCGTCCGCGCCCACGTTCTGCTCGCCCTCGAACGTCGCCGGGTCGGGTTCGATGTTGGCGTACTGGACGACCCGCCGTCCGAGCACCCGGACGCGTTCGTCGACGCTCTCGTCGACGAGTTCGCCGTCCTCGAACGCCTTCGACGCCCGGGGCACCGCCGCCTGATGGGGGAGCACCCACGAGTTCATCGCGCGGCAGACGGTGCGGAGATGTTCGAGCGCCGTCACGGGGAACGACCCGCCCGCCACCGCGAGCAGTCCCACCGTCTTGTCCTCGAACTCGTCGAACCCGCAGTAGTCGAGCGCGTTCTTGAGCACGCCCGAGTACGAGCCGTGGTAGACGGGCGTGCCGAGGAGGACGGCGTCCGCTTCGTACACCCGGCGCACGAGTTCGGCGCTGTCGCCCTGTTCGTCCGCGTCGGCGTTCAGCGGCGGCAACTCGAACTCCCGGAGGTCGAGCACCTCGCCGGTGCCGCCGGCCTCCCGAACGCCGCGGAGGGCGTGTTCGAGGCCGAGGCGGGTGTAACTCACCTCGCGGAGACTCCCCGCGAGTGCGACTACGTGCGTCTCGTCGGCCATGTTCTCCGATGTGGCGCGCGCGAACAAAACGCCGACGGTTGGCGTTCCCACCGCCGACGGTGGGGAGCCCCGACGGCGCGCCGCCGCCGACGGCGAGCGGCCTCCGGTTTCGGCCAACCTAAACGCTCAAGGCGGCCACCCGACTACCGGTAGCCATGACAGCCGCGGCGACGGAGGGGGACGGACGCGAGTTCACGTTCGACGACGTGAGCGTCGTCATGGGGACGTACAACGAGGCGGCCGCCGTCGGGACCGTCCTCGACGACGTCGACGACGTCACGGACGGCCGCGCGGAGGTGGTCTGCGTCGACGGGTCCGACGACCGCACCCCGGAGATAGCCGAGGAACGCGGCGCGCGGGTGATACGCCAACCG
This sequence comes from Haloferacaceae archaeon 50, assembly GCA_046097085.1. Lineage (GTDB taxonomy): Archaea > Halobacteriota > Halobacteria > Halobacteriales > Haloferacaceae. Next base: position 2,671,408 of record CP175567.1, read on the forward strand.
CCCCGCGGGTACGGGGTCGCCGTCCACGAGGCGCTGACCAGCGCGTCCCGGCCGGTCGTCGTCACCACCGACTGCGACGACACCTACCCGATGGAGCGACTGCCGGCGATGCTCGACGCGATAAACGCCGGCTACGACGTCGTGAGCGGCGACCGCCTCTACCACGGCGCCGACGCCATGCCCCGGTTGAACCGCTGGGGCAACCGCGCGTTCGCCGCCCTCGCCAGCCTCCTCCTCGGCCGGCGCGTCCACGACGTGACGACGGGGATGCGGGCCTACCGGCGCGAGGTGATAGACGCCGTCGAGTGGACGGAGAACACGGGCCTCTCCGCGGAACTCCTCATGCGCCCCGTCGCGCGGGGGTACGACGTGCGCGAACTCCCCATCGAGTACCGCGAGCGCCGGGGCGCGACCACGCTCGACCCCCTCGCCGGCGGGGCCGAGATAGCAGGATCCATCGTGCGGGTCGGCCTCGAAGAGCGGTTCCGATAGCCTCGTCGGAGCGACGCAGGTACCGATGAGAACGGGGCTGAACGTCGAGGGCGCGTTCGGCGCGCGGTCGAGTCACCGCTTGGCTTCTTCGAGCGACCGACCGTTCGACTACGCGGCGTTCGGGCCCCGTCTACGCGATAGGCTCGACACGAAACACGTAGTCGGCGTATGACTCGTCGAGGTTCGTCGGACTCTCTTCGGCGGTGTGCTCCGTACACAGGAAGGCTTCCGCCTCGACGGCGCCGTGACCGGTCTCCTCTTGGTATCGCTCGAAGGCGACGAACGTCGCGGGCTCGTCACAGCCACGACGGTGACACTGACGGGGCGAGTTCGAGGACTCGTCTTCCTCACTCTGTGGTTCGTCCCGTCCACCGCGCGGCGGTTCGGCTTCCTCGGCACGCTCACGCGACTCTTCCATCTCCCGCTCTCGCTGGCGATTCTCCGCGTCGCGGGCCTGCTTGTCTCGCCCTTTTTTCGTGTCTGCCATCCCGTAGTAAAGGGGGATGAGACGGATAACGCTGTGGCCCCCACGGTAGAGAGTAACACGGTCCTGTGACGAAGCACGGCGCCTCTCGAACGAGGAACGACGGGAGGCGCGTCTCCTCTCCAGTCGGACCTGACGAACTGGCGAGCCGTCGTCAGCACGCTCCACTCACGCGTCGCCCGCGCTCTGTGGACCGAAGGGCGGAAGGTGGCTCGGACGGTCCACTGACGGAAGTCGTCGAAAGCGAGTTCTCCGGCGAAACCCCGTCGAGACTGACTGACTCACAGCGCTTCGAGTTCGCCAGTAAGTATTACACCCGCCCGGTCAACCGCGGTTTCATGACGATACCGGATTCGGACGTCGACGTCGAGACCGGAACCAACATCGAAGGCGAGGCACCGGACGTCGAACCGACTATCGAAACCGAGGACGCGACCGTCACCGACGACGCCGAACTCGAGCGAACGCTCGGCCTGAACGGTGGCCTCGCTATCGGTATCGGCACGATGATCGGGGCGGGCATCTTCGTGTTCCCGGGTCTCGCGGCGGGCGAGGCCGGCCCGGCCGCGGCGGCCTCGTTCGCGATCGGCGGGGTCGTCGCCCTCCTCGTCGCGCTCCCGGCGTCGGAACTCGCCACGGCGATGCCCAAGAGCGGCGGCGGGTACTACTTCATCTCGCGGGGGCTTGGAACCCTCCCGGGGGCGGTCATCGGCCTCTCGCTGTGGTTCGGACTCGTGTTCGCGACGGCCTTCTACCTCGTCGGGTTCGGGTTCTACGCGGTCGACGCGCTCGCGGCGGTCGGTATCGGCGTCAGCGAACGGCTCGTCATTCCGCTCGCCCTGCTGTTCGGAGCCGCGTTCACGTTGCTCAACGTCACCGGGACCGAGAACGCCGCGAAACTGCAGAACGGCGTCGTCGCGTTGCTACTCTCCATCCTCGCCGTCTTTCTCGGCTTCGGCGTGCTCGACGCGGTGGGGTTGGTCGGCGAACCCACCGCGCCCGAGACGTTCGCGCCGTTCGGCTTCTTCCCGATTCTCTCGGTCGCCGCGCTCGTCTTCACGTCGTACCTCGGGTTCGCTCAGGTGGCGACCGTCGCCGGCGAAATAAGAAATCCGGGGCGGAGCCTCCCGCTGGCGATGGTCGGGTCGGTCCTCGTCGTCACGGTGCTCTACGTCACGACGATATTCGTCGCCACGAGTTCCTTCGGCGCAGAACGGCTCGCGAACGAGGGCGAGACGGCGATGGTCGCCGTCGGTCGTGACCTACTGGGACCGGCAGGTGCGTTCGCCATCGTCTTCGGGGGGCTGCTCGCGACGATGTCGAGCGCCAACGCCTCTATTCTGAGCACCTCGCGCGCCATCTACGCCGTCTCGAAGGACGCGCTCCTCCCGAAGTGGGCCAGCCGCATCAACCTCAAGTACGGGACGCCGCACGTCGCGTTGGGGTTGGCGGGCGGCCCGATACTCGTGCTGACGGCGACGGGTCAGGTGGAGATTCTGGCGGAGGTGGCCTCGTTCCTCCATCTCCTCATGTACGGGCTGATGTGCGTCGCGCTGATAGCGCTCCGACGGGACGAACCGGAGTGGTACGACCCCGACTTCCGAGTGCCGGGCTATCCCGTCGTGCCGATTCTCGGGGCGCTCGCGAGTTTCGCTCTCATCGGGTTCATGAATCGGGCGTCGCAGGTCATCGGGCTGGCTATCATGCTCGCGATGGCCGGGTGGTATTTCTATTACGCTCGGGACGTAACGCTCAAGGGAGCCCTGTGATGACACGCGTACTCGTTCCGGTGGCAGTTCTCGACGGCGAGGCCGTCTCCGGCGGACTGGTCGACCTACTGGGGACGGTCGACGTGACCGTCCTGGGGTACCACGTGATTCCGGAGCAGACGCCGCCGGACCAAGCGCGCGCGCAGTTCGAGGACCGCGCTAACAGCGCCCTCGAGGACATCGCCGACGAGTTCCGCGCTGCCGGCGGTGACGCCGACTACCGACTGGTGTTCACGAGGGACCGTCGGAAGTCGGTCGACCGCGTCGCGGCCGAGACGGGAGCGGACGCGTACGCTATCAGCGGCGCGACCGGCGACGTCGACCGTCTCCTCGTCCCCCTGTCCGGGGACGTCTCGGTGTCCCGAATACTCGAATTCGTCACTGCCGTCGTCGGTGGCCGCGACATCGGCGTGACGCTACTGACGGCCGGCGAACTGTCAGAGGGTAGTCTAGACGAGGCCGCAGAAACCCTCGAGACGGCGGGTATCGAGACGGAGGTGCGGACGGCGGCCGGGAGCCCCTTCGACGCGCTCGTCGACTCGGTACCGGACCACGACGCCGTCGTCATGGGGGAGGCGGCCTCGTCGCTATCGTCGCTACTGCTCGGGGACGCGGCGGACCGGGTCGCCGCCGCGTCGGTCGGCCCCGTGTTGGTCGTCCGTTCGGAGGACACGGAGAACGACGCGGGGAGCGACGGACGAGAGTAGCCGCGCTCGAACGCCGACGAGTGTCCGAATCTCGACGGAAAACGTCCGTCTCGCCTCGGAAAACTCGCACCCGGACCCGGACATCGGCGGGCGGCGGTAACCGCGCGCGGCCTCTAGGGTACTGACCGGTCCCGCTCGTTCCGTCCGACCGCGTCGCCGTGCATACAGCGGCGCTTCACCGAGCGACGGTATCACCGTCTGAAAGACTGTGACCCGTCCAGAGGGTCGATTCGGCACCGAGGACTATCACGGTCGCTGTCGGAGTCACCCCGCTAACTATCGTCAGAGAGCGCGTACTCTCCCCCGGGTTCGGGCGCGCGAACTGCCAGGAGGACGCCGACGAGGGAGACCCCTCCGGCGGCGAGGAACGCCGGGCCGTAGCCCGCACGGTCGATAATCGCGCCGGCGGCGATGGGCGCGGCGAACGCGCCGAGCAGACCGACGCTCGTCAGCAGCGAGACGGCCGTGGTCCGCACCGCCGGCGGGACGAGTTCGGCGACGTACGAGAAGAGGAGTCCGGTGACGAGTTGGACGGCGAAGCCCACGACGACCACCGCCCCGACGACGAGTCCGAGTTGCGAGACGAACACGAAGGCGACGACGGCGGGCGTGGCGACGGCGAACGACGACAGGACGACGGGGCGACGCCGTCCGCCGAAAACTCGCTCGGAGACCACGCCGCTGCTCGACCGTCCGACGGCTCCGATGGCCGGGAACAGCGCGGTCAGCAGGCCGCCCGCCGCCAGCGAGATGCCGAACCCGTCGACGAGGTAGCTCGGCAGCCACGTGTTGACGAAGAGGTACAGCGAGTAGGCCAGAAAGCAGAGCGCGCAGACCATCCAGACCGCTCGATTGGTGAACAGTTCGCGCAGCGCCGTCCGGTCCGGCGACGCCGCGTCGACGCCGGGGACGTGACGGCGCGTCGCGAGCAGGAAAACGCCGACGCCGACGACGCCCATGGCGGCGTACAGCGGGAGGATGGCGGGCCAGCCGGCGGCGTTGGCGACGAGAGGGCTGCCGAACTGACCGAGCGCGAACCCGACCGGCGCGCTCGCGGTGAACACGCCGACCGCGGTCGCCCGATATCGGGGTGTGACGGCGCTACCGACGACGTTCGCACCCGCGTTCCAGAAGACGACGTACGCGATACCGCCGAGCACGCGCGAGGCGAGCAGCCAGAGGTACGCGCCGGCGGTGGCCGCGTACCAGCCCCAGACGCCCGCGACGACGAGCGCGACGGTCCCGGAGACGATAACCCGGCGCACCGGGAAGCGGTCGAGGACGACCCCGGCGGGGACGCTGGTGACCGCCGCGGTCGCGTACATGATGCTGACGAGCCAGCCGGCCGTGCTCGCCTCGATACCGAGCGAGCGCTGAATCACCGGCAGTACGCTCGCGGGCGCTATCTCGTAGGCCGCGGCCGCCGTCGAGAGTAGGAAGAAACCGACGAGCAGACCCAGCGTCTCGCGTCGAGAGCCGCCTGTGTTCTGTGGGTCGCTCACGGTCGCTGTATCCGATTCTCCGAGCGGTGTCAAACCGTTTGTTGTTTCCGCCGGGGGACGGACGCTCGAAGGACCGTGCGGCGAACCCCGCCTCGGCCGACCCGGTCGGCGAGGGGCGCACGCTCGCGGTCGGTCGCTGTGCGCCGAAGGGAGAAACAGTTCGACCGGCGCGCCGTGCATCCAGTACAGCGGCAATCACCGTCACGGCGACAGCCGGAAACGGTGGGCTTCCGGATTATTCGACCGGTTCGACCGACTCCTCGCCGCAGTGGGGACAGTACTCGTAGTTGTCGTCCACAGGCTCGTCACACGAGGTGCAGACGAACTCCGCTCGTTCGCCGTCGCTGAACGCCCGTTTCGTCTCCTCGAACTTCCTCCCGACGTCGCTGAAGAGTCCCATCCCCGGAGGTAGCACCGCGACGCGCATAAACGTTGGTCCGAGATGGGCCCCGCGTCCGACTACTCCGCGAGCGCCGCCGCCACGTCCTCGGCCGCCCGCAGCGCTAGCGCCGCGATGGTGAGCGTGGGGTTCAGCGCGCCGCTCGTCACGAACGCGCCGCCCGTCGGGAGCCAGAGGTTGTCGAGGTCGTGGGTCCGCAACTCGGCGTTCACGACGCTCTCGTCCGGGTTCGCGCCCATCCGCGTCGTCCCCAAGTGGTGGAACGCCGGTCCCGTGTTCGCCGGGCCGACCGTCCACCGCACGTCCGCCCCGAGTTCCGCCAGTATCGCCCGCTGTATCTCGTTGGCCCGCCGCATCGTCCGCTTCGTCCGGTCGTCGAGCCCCCACTCTATCTTCGGCACGGGGTTGCCGTGGTCGTCGGTGGTCGAGCGGTCGAGGGTCACGCGGTTCTCCGCCCGGGGCAACTGTCCCACCAGTCCGCCGACGGCGACGTGGTCGCCGTACCCCTCGCAGAGCGTGCCCAGCAGTTCGTCGCCCCACTCGTCGCCGCTCAGCGCCGTCTCCACCGGCGAGGGGCCGGCGTAGTTGAGGAACTCCAGCTTTATCGGCCCGAGGTCGGCGTCGCTGCCGGGCACGCCGCCCGCCGTCCCCTCCGTCGCCCGCCCAGGGTCGTCGTAGAAGCCGTGGCACTCGCTGGTGATGAAGCCGACGTGGTTCTGCCGGGTGGGTTCGCCCAGTCGCCCGCCCGCCCCGACGAACAGGTGGTCCATGAAGTTCCGCCCCACGAGGCCGCTGGAGTTGGCGAGGCCGTCGGGGTACTGCGGCGACGAGGAGAGCAGGAGCAGGCGGGGCGTCTCGACGCCGCCGCAGGCCACCACGAACGCCGCCGCCTCCTGTCGGTGCGTGCCGCCGTTCGGCGTCGCGTAGACGGCCGCCTCGATACGCTCTCCGTCGTCGCCGTGTTCGAGTCGCTGGACCGGCGCGCGGTCCACGACCCGCGCCCCCGCCGCCTCGGCCTTCCGGACGTGCACGTCGGCGGAGTACTTCGCGCGCGAGGGGCAGACGGGCTTACAGGTGCCGTAGCCGACGCAGGCGCTCCGGCCGTCGTAGCCCGTCGAGTTGCGGGCGTTCGGGACCGAGTGCATCGTCACGCCGAGTCGCTCGCAGGCCTCCGCGAACAGCGAGTCGCTGTACGACGGCCGGAACGGCGGGAGGGGGAACGGGCCGTCCCGGGGCGGGGCGTGCGGGTTGTCGAGCGCTCCCGCGACGCCGAGTTCCCGTTCCGCCCGCGCGTAGTACGGTTTCAGGTCCGCGTAGGATATGGGCCAGTCGGCGGCGACGCCGTCGCGGGTGGCGCGTTCGAAGTCCGCCTCGTGGAGGCGCATCACCATGCCCTGCCAGTGGAGCGTCGTCCCCCCGACGCCCTTCACGCGCGAGCGGTTGAGCGGGTAGAACCGCTCGCCGGACGAGGTGTAGGCGTCCCGCGGGCCGCCCATCTCCCACACCGAGTTCGGGCCGTGCGCCGGCCGGATAGACCGCTCCATGCGCTCGCGGCGCGCGCCGTCGTCGAACCGCTCGCCGGCCTCCAGTATCACCACGTCCGCCCCCCGGTCGGCGAGTTCCGCGGCGACCAGCGCTCCGGCCGGCCCCGCGCCCACGACGCAGACGTCGGCGCGCCCCGACGGAGCGCGGTCGGTCATCGCGGCGGCGGCCCCCGCCGGTAGCTCTCGGTCCCCCCGGGGTGGCCCTGCGGGTTCTCGATACCGACGAGTCGCCCGCCGGTCGGCGAGGTGTAGAGGGCGTACAGGAGTTCGTTCACCACGTAGTACCGGACCCGCTCGGCGTCGCCGCCGTCGGGGTCGGGGTCCGCGACGTCGAGGCCCATCTCCGAGAGCAGTCCGTCGCGCGTCTCGGCGTCCAACTCGCGGTACGCGCCGTCGTACCACTCGCGGGCGTACCCGTCGAGCGTCGCCACCGCCTCGGCCACGCCCGCGGCGTGCTCCGGTCGGTCGCGGTACCGGCCCGCCGCGTACGACCGGACGAACTCGGAGACGCCCGAGACGGCCGACGGGTAGAGCACCCGCGCCGCGGCTTCGAGCGTCGCCGTCTCGTGGTCGCCCACCGCCGCGCCGCCGTCCTCGCGTTCGGCCCGCCGGAGCGCCGCCACTCCGCCGAGCGCCGTCCCCCCGGCCGCCAGCGCCGCGAGCGCGTCGCGTCGCGTCAGCTCCATCGGCGTAGAATTAGGCTGGCCTAAACTAATGGCTTTCCATCGCCGTCTCGTTCCCGCCGGCCGTCGCCGCCGCGCCGCCGACGAACCGCGTCGACACCGACACGCCCGGGCGCGACTCGCGGGGGACGTACATCGCCTCGCCGCCGCACCGCCGGGGGTCGGCGCACACCTCGGCGTAGGGGGTGAGCGCCCGCACCGTCCCGTTCGAGCGCTCGACGGGCATCTCCAGTCGGTACGAGAACCCCGACCCGGAGCCGTAGTCGACGAACGCCGTCACCCGGACGGTGTCCCGTGGGGCGAGGGGGACCGAGGCGTTCCCGCTCCCCGTCGGTTCCGCCTCGCCCGCGAGGCGGACGCCCCCGTCGGCGACGAGTCGGACGTCCATCGTCTCGCCGGGGTTGGTCGCGGCGTAGTAGGCGTGCCCGCGGTCGGTGGCGACGCGGACGGAGACGCGTTCCGCGCCGGGCGGCACGCCGAGGCCGGCGTCGAGGGCGACTCGCTCCCCGGCGGCGACGCGGACCCGTTGGAGGCGCGCGTCCACCGGCGGGCCGAACAGGGGCGACCACTGCCCCCGGTAGCCGTAGCGGTACAGCGTGCGGTTCGGGTAGGCGTCGACGACCTCGAACTGGTTCTCCCGGACGGCGTACACCGCGTCGCCGTCGAACCCGGGGTCGTTGCGGAGCGACTGAAGCGGGTGGTTGAGCCAGTCGCCGTACGGCGTCGGAAGGAAGACGAGGGCGTCGTCGAACTCCCGGCCCTCGAACGGACGGTAGGCCTCCTCCAGTTGGTCCGAGACGGCCGCGTTCTCCCGGAGCGGTTCCGACGCGGCGACGGCGGCCGTCCCCCCGAACGCCGCCGTCGAGACGAGGAGCGTCGCGATGACCACCCGGCGCGCCGCGTCGGGGTCGAACCGCTCGCGCGCGCGCCGGGCGAGCGCCGCCCGCCCCGCTCTCGCGCCGTGCGCCGCGAACGCCGCCGTCGGCACGAGGAGGTCGTAGTGGTAGTACGGCCCGTAGTACTCCACGAGGCCGTCGTCGGGGACTCCGAGCGCTCCGAGGACGTTGAGGTTGCCCCAGAAGTAGACGTTGCCCGCGACGACGGAGACGAACACGCCCGCCAGCGCCGCCCGCCGCGCGTCCCACCCGCGGCGGACCGACACCGCCGCGAGGCCGCCCGCCGCCAGCGCGGTTCCGAGCGGTCCGGCCACCACCCACTCGCCGAACAGTTCAGCGAGCACCCGCGCGTTCGCGCGGAGCGCCAGCGACGGCGTGTACGTCCGCTCGTAGCCCAACAGGGCGCGCTTCCCGAACCCGAGGCCGTCGCGCGGCGCGAACGCCTCGTAGGGGAAGGTCGACGGCGACCCGGTCACGGCGGCGTTGTACCCGAGCGCCAGCGCCACGCCGCAGAGCCCGAACGCGGCCGTCGTCGCGTGCCGCGTCAGCGCGGACTCGCGTCCGTCGCCGCCGCGGAGCGTCCAGAGCGCGTGGGCGACGAACGGCGCGGCGAACAGCACCGCGGTGTAGGGTCGCGCGAAGAACGCGAGGCCGACGGCGACGCCCGCGAGGGCGGCGTCGCGGCGGCGGCCGGTGCGGTCGGCGCGGAGGTACGCGAACGCGAACGCGAGGTTCAGCGCCGCCGTGGGAGCGTACGGCAGGAACAGCCCCGACTGGACGAGGAAGAGCGGCGAGGCGGCGAGCAGGAGGGCGGCGAGGACGCCCGTCCGTCGGTCGAACGTCTCGCTCGTCACGCCGTAGGTCAGGCCGACGACGGCGGCGGCGACGAGCGGTAGCGCGAGGCGGTAGCCCCCCAGCGCCGCCCCCAGCGCGAACACCGCCGCGGGGACGGGCGCGTACTTGGGGTAGAGCGCCGGCCCACCCCCCGACGCCGACGCGGACGCGCCGCCGGCCCGGACGAAGAACCACGGTCGGAACGACCCCTCGACGGGCGGCCGGAGGAAGAGCCGCCCGTCCAACAGCATGGCCGCCTGCTGGAGGTAGACCGCCTCGTCGTGGTTGGTCGAGTGGTACGGGAAGACGAAGACGGCGACGAGGAGGGCCGCGACGCCCGCGAGGGCGGCCAGCGCGAACGCGAGACGGCGCGGGCGGGCGACGGCCCGGACTCGACTCCGCGTCACGCGCACGTCACTCGGAGGGGTACCACGCGAGGGTGTGGTCGGCCACGACGTCCACGTTCACGCGCTGGTCGTGGCCGAACTCGGTCACGTGGTTGTGCTGGCAGTGGACCACCTCGCCGGTGTCGAGTTCCACGTCGTAGACGAACGAGGGGCCGGTGTAGGTGCGGTTGACTATCGTCCCGTCGCCCACCCCTTCGGTCGGCACGGCGCGGAGGTCGTCGGGCCGGACCAGCACGTCCACCTCCGCGCCGTCGTACTCGTCGGAGATACCCTTGAGCATCGAGTCGGTGAGGCGGCCGACGCCCGTCTCGACGACGCCGTCCTCGAAGCGCCCGGAGAGGAAGCCGGCCTGCCCGAGGAACTCGGCCACGAACCGCGACTCGGGGTGCTCGAACACGACCTCCGGGCGACCCACCTGCTCTATCGCCCCGTCGTACATGACCGCGACCCGGTCGCTGATGGAGAGCGCCTCCTCCTGGTCGTGGGTGACGGAGACGGCGGTCACGCCCGCTTCCTTCAGGATGCGGCGGACCTCCTCGCGCATCTCCGTGCGGAGGCGCACGTCGAGGTTCGAGAACGGTTCGTCGAGCAGGAGCACCGCGGGTTCGGGCGCGAGCGAACGGGCGAGCGCCACCCGCTGTTTCTGCCCGCCGGACAACTGGTCGGGCGTGCGGTCGGCGTAGCCCGCGAGGCTCACGAGGTCCAGCAGTTCGGCGACTCGCTCGCGGCGCTCGCTCTCCGTGGCGTCGGTCAGGCCGAACGCGATGTTCTCCTCGACGGTGAGGTGGGGGAACAGCGCGAAGTCCTGGAACACCAGCCCGATGTCGCGGTTCTCGGGTTCGAGCGACCGCGTGCCGTCGGCCACCGTCTCGCCGTCGACGCGCACCCGCCCGTCCGTGGGGCGTTCGAGGCCGGCGACGAGCCTGAGCGTCGTCGTCTTGCCACAGCCGGACGGCCCCAGCAGGGTCAGGAGTTCGCCGTCGCGGACCGACAGCGAGATGCGGTCGACCGCGTCCTCCGAACTGTACGACTTGGTGACGGCGTCGAGTTCCAGCACCGTCCGCTCCGTCTCGCCCCGGGGGTCGCGCCCGGGGCGCTCCGTCGCGTCCGTCTCCGTCGCGGCGTACTGTCGTTCCTTAGCCATCGTATCGCTCCCTCGCGAGGATGACGACCATCGAGAGGCCGGAGATGCCGACGAGCACGAGCGCCGGCACCGCGGCCTGACCGTAGTAGCCCGCCCCCCTGACGAGCCAGATGTAGGTCACTATCGTCTTGAAGTCGGTCGGATGGAGCATCAGCGTTGCGGGAAGTTCCCGCATCGTGGTGAGAAAGACGAGGGCGGCCCCCGCCACGACGCCCGGCACGATGAGCGGGAGCGTCACGCGGCGGAACGCCGCCGTCGGCGTGTGGTCGAGCGTGCGCGCCGCCTCGACCAGCCCCGAGTCCACCTGCAGCACCGACGACCGGACCGTCCCCACCGCCTGCGGCAGGAAGCGCACGACGTAGGCGAAAAGCAGGACGGGAATCGACTGGTAGAGCGCCGGCACCTCCTGGGACGCGGAGACGAGCGCGAACCCGAGCACCACGCCGGGGACGGCGTAGCCGACGTACGTCGCGCGGTCCGCCAGCCGCGCCACGGCCCCGTCGCTCCGCGCGGAGAGGTAGCCCACCGGGAGCGCCGCCAGCACGCAGGCCAGCGCCGCGGCCCCCGACACGACGACGGTGTTGAACGCGTAGGTCCACTCGAACGAGAAGCCGCCGCCGAACCCCGTCGACGGCCGGACGAGCCACATCAGGAGGACGCCCAACGGGACGGCGAGCGCCATGAACGCGACAGCCGCGGGGAACGCCGTCGCCGGGTAGCGCCACGCGCCGAGTTCGAGCGTCCCGGGGTTCCCGCCCGCGCCGACGCGCGTCGCGGCGTCCGCGCCGACCCGCGATTCGAGCGCCAACACGGCCACGGTGACGACGACGAGTTGGAGCGACAGCAGGGCGGCCGTCCCGGGGTTGAACGCGTTCGACTCCACGTAGATTGCCCGCGTGAACACCTCGAACTGCATGATGGCGGGCGTCCCGAAGTCAGAGAGCGCGTACAGCGCCACCAGCAGCGCGCCCGCGCTGATGCCCGGCACGAGTTGGGGGAACACCACCCGCCGGAACGCCGACAGGCGGCCGTGGTCGAGCGTGCGCGCCGCCTCGACGAGGCGGCCGTCGAGCGACAGCAGCGCCGCCCGGGTCGTCAGGAAGACGTAGGGGTAGACGAACAGCGTGAGCACCAGCGTGGTCCCGGCGAACCCGTATATCTCCGGGATGCGCTCGACGCCCAGCGGCGCGAGGGCGTCGGTCAGAACCCCGTGGGGGCCGAACGCGGAGACGTACGCGAACGCGCCGATGTAACTCGGCACCACCAGCGGGAGCGCCGAGACGACAGTCCAGAATCGGCGGAGCGGCAGGTCGCTCCCGGCGGTCAGCACCGCCAGCGGCACCCCGAGGAGGAGCGACCCCGCGGTGACGCTCGCCACGAGGGCGACGCTGTTGAGGAGGATGTCGAGGTTGCCGCCGCTCGTGAGCGTCGCCAGCGCGTCCTCGAGGCCGACGCGGGCGGCCCGCGCGAACACCCAGAGCATCGGCGAGAGCACGGCCGCCGCGACGCCGGCGGCGAGGAGGACGAGCGCCGCCGGCGGCCGCTCGTCGTCGTCGGCCTCGAACCCGCGGTACCGCGCCGCGCGCTCCCGCAGTGACATCAGAGGACGCCCACCTCGCGCATGAGTTGGAGCGTCGGTTCGAGGTCAGACAGTTTCCGGAGGTCGATGTTCGGCGGCGCGAGTTCGTCGACCGACGGCAGGCCGCCTACCGGCGGCACCCCCGATATCATCGGGTACGCGTACGTCCGGGTGGCGAAGAACTCCTGTGCCTCCACCGAGAGGAGGTGGCGGACGAAGTTCGTGGCCAACTGCTCGTTTTTCGTCCCCTTGACCACCTCGGCTCCCGCGACGTTGACCAGCGCCCCCGCGTCCTTCTTCGTGAACGCGAGGTCGATGGGGGCGTTCGCGCGGGAGGCCTTCACGCGGAGCGCGTAGTAGTGGTTGGCGAAGCCGGCGCTGACCTCGCCGTCGGCCACCGCGTTGGAGACGAACCACTCGTCGCGGTACCGGCTCACGCCCCGCTGTTGGACGCCCTGGAGCCACTCCTTGGTCCGCTGGCGCCCCTCGATGACCCGCATCGCGGTGACGAACGCCTGAAACGCCTCGTAGGTGGGTGCCCACCCCAGCGCGTCCTCGAACCGGGCGTCGCGCGCGAACGCGAAGACGTCGTCGGGGATGTCGGACTTCGACAGCTTGTTCGTGTTGAACGGCACGCTCCGCGCCCGGCCGGCGACGCCGACCCACCGACCGTCGGCCCCTTGAAACTCGGAGCGGACCGGCTTCAGCACCTCCGGCGGGAGCTTCGTCGCCGCGCCGTTCTGGGCGGCGTAGCCGAGCGACCCGGCGTCGACCGCGAAGAAGACGTCGGCGGGGCTGTCGCCGCCTTTCACCTCGTTCACGAGGCGCTGAGCGAGGTCGCTCGACGGCTCTATCCGGTGTTTCACCTCGAAGTCGGCGTACCGCTTCTCGAGCAGTTCGACGAGTTGGAGGTAGAGCCCGCCCTCGCCCCCGCCGAGGTAGAGCGTGAGCGTCCCCGAGAGGTCGGGGAGCTCCTCGATGCGGGTGCCCGACAGTTCGGGCCTGCTCTCCACGAGCGGTCCGGACCCGCGGAACTCGGACAGCGACACGTTCCCCTGCGTGCCGGTCCCGCTTCCGCTTCCGTCTCCCGAGAAGGGCGCGGTACAGCCCGCGAGCGAGCCGAGCGCCGCGGCTCCGCTCGCCCGCAGGAAACGTCGACGTCCGACGGCGGGTCGCCTCATTGTCTTGATTTAGGCGAGCCTAAAACCTATATATGTACCGGTTCCCGTCAGTCGGCGGAGACGGGTCGCCGGGCGCCTTCGAGTTCGGCGAGGCAGTCGAGCCAGTCCCGCATGTGCTCGCCGACGAAGTTGAGGAACGCGCCGTTCTCGTACTCGCTCCAGTCGCCCGCCGCGAGCGTGTCCGCGATAGCGGCGAACACGGCGGCGTAGCTCTCGGCGTCCGTGCCCGCGTCGTCCGCGGACGGCGCGGCCGTCCGTTCGGCCCGCGGAGCCGAAGTCTCCGCGCCGTCGACGATGCGCCAGAGGTGCTCGTTGAGTTCGAGACCCGGGGCCTCGTTCGCGAGGTCGTCGAACGTCGACCGGGGGGCTTTGTTGTGTTCGCAGAGGGGGTAGCCGGTGAGCATCTCCTTGCCGAGGGCGTCGGCCGCCCGCTTGAGGAACACGCCGCTCCAGATGTCGTCGAACCGGCCCACGTTCCACTCGTTGTCGTCCATCGGAAGCTGGTAGAACGCGGGTATCACCTCGCGCTCGAAGGCGAGGTTCATCGAGCAGACGGTGAGGTACTGCCCCGGCGCCGCGACGAAGTTGCCGTCGAAGTCGCCGGCCGAGGTGCGCGTCCGGGCCTGCCCCCGCAGGTCGCCGTCCATCAGGATGCGGACGGCGTCCAAGTCCGGCACGTTGGTCCAGAGACCCTGCGAGGCGACCACGTCGTCGACGTACCGCGTCTCGGTCGAGACCGTCTCGTCCATCGCCGCGTAGGGATACCCCCGCGGGTAGAGGCCGTGTTCCTCGACGTTCTGGTAGAGCACGTTCACCCAGTTGGTGTCCGAGCGGACGCACTCCACCTCGCCCTCGAACGCGAGGTTGTCGAGGTGCGCGCCGAAGAAGTCGAACTCCGGGTGCGGGAGCGTGTCGTCGTCGATGAACACGCCGTAGTCGAACTCGTTGGCCCACATGTACAGCAGCCCGAAACTCGTCTGCGCGTGGCTGGCCGCGGGGACGAGGTGGGCGTACTCCTCGACGCCGTGTTCCTCGAACCACTCCCCCCGTCGCTCGGCGTCGAACACCTCGCCCGAGACGCCCTCCGCGTCCAGCAGCGCCCGCATCTCTTCGGTGGGACAGAAGTCCTCGGTCACGTAGACCACGTGCAGACGGTCGAGGTCGAAGTCGTGCGTCCGCGCGTTCTCGAAGTACGACCGGAGGCACGCGAACTCCCGAACGGTCGGCACGATAACGCAGATGTCGGGGGTCATCGAACGACACCATGTTTTTAGGTCGTCCTAAAATCTCTGTCGCTTTCGCCCGGTCGGCGGCGCGAAAGGTCGGTCCGCCGCCGGTCGGTCACCGCCCTCGGGGTTACGCCTCCCAGTTGTGGAGGGCGTCGAGGAGTATCTCGCGCACGTCCTCCTCTGTCACGGGGCGGGGATTGGTCCGCAGGAGACGCCGCTGGGTCTCGACGGTCTGTTTCGCCAGCCAGTCCACGTCCTCCTCGGTGATTCCGGCGAGTTCTTCGAGGCCGCTGGGGAGGACGTCGAGGTCCCGCTGTAACTGGACGTACTGCGCCTTGAGGGCGTCTGCGGCCTCGCGGTCGGTCATCCCCTCCGTGTCCACGCCGAACATCTCGGCGATGTCGGCGAACCGCGCCGGGTCGCTCGCCGAGTTGTAGTCGATGGTGCTCGCCGGCGTGAGCACCGCGATGGTCTCGCCGTGTTTCGTGTGGTAGCGGTTGCCGACGGGGTACGCCATCGCGTGACAGAGGCTCGCACCCGCCGTGAGTCCGGCGATGGCCCCGAACAGCGCCCCTTGGAGCATGTTCGACCGCGCTTCGAGGTCGTCGCCGTTGTGGACCGCCCGCCGGACGTTCGAGGAGAGGAGGTCGATGGCCTTCTCCGAGAACATCTCCGTGAGCGGCGTCCGCCCGGCGTACACCGGTCGCTCCGACGGGTCCTCGGCCCGGAGCAGCGAGTCGAACTCGTGGGTGGTGTAGCCCTCGATGGCGTGGCCGAGAGCGTCCATCGCCGTCTTCGCGGTGAGGTCGGGCGGGAGCGTCGTCGTCAGCGTCGGGTCGAGCACCGCCGCGTCGGCGCGGACGCGGTCGCTGGAGATGCCCTCCTTCGTCTCCTTCTCCGGCACCGAGAGGATGGCCACCGGGGATATCTCCGCGCCCGTGCCCGCCGTCGTCGGCATCAACACGAGGGGTTCGCCCGACTCCTCCAGCGGTTCGCCCCCGCCCGTCGGTTCCGCCACGTAGTCGAGCGGTTCCCCGCCGTTGGCGACGATCGCCCGGGTCACCTTCGCCGTGTCCATACAGCTCCCTCCGCCGAGGCCGACGTAGAAGTCGTAACCCGCCTCGCCCGCCTCCTCGTGCACGAACGCGATACAGTCCTCCACGGCCTCGACGGACGGTTCGCGCTCGGACTCGTCGTACACGTCCACGTCGAACCCGGCGTCGTCGAGGTGGTCCTCGACCCGGCCGGCGTGGCCCACCTCGACGAGGGTCCCGTCGGTCACCACGAGGCCGCGGGCGTCGTCCGCGACGCCGAGGGTACGGAGTTGGTAGGCGAGTTCGTCGGTGGCGTCCCGGCCGAATCGGAGTTCGGGCATCTGCACGCTCCAGACCGTCTCGGGCGCGAGGTCGTGGTTCGGCGCGGAGACGGAGCGGTCGTTGCTCATAGTTCTCGTACCGCACGGGCGCGCCTAAACTGCTCGGGGTCGCGGCCGGACACCGCCCCTGCGCCCCGCCGTCCGCGTCGGCAGTCGGTTCCACCGCGGTGATGGCGCCGTCGCCGACCCGAATCGTCCCGCGCCGCAGGACGCGGTCCTCCCCGTCGAGCGTGACCACCGTGGCGCCACGCTCCGCGAGGTCACTCGTAGAAACGTGTCAGTCGGCCATCTCGTATAGCTTCCCCCGCGCCGGGCGGCCCCGTCAGACCGCCGCGGACGCGAGGCGCTCAAGCGCGTCGCCCTCGGCGGCGTCGGGGACGACCAGCATGAACGACTCGACTCCGGCGTCCTCGTAGGCTTCGAGACTCTCTCGCACCGCCTCCGGCGTGCCGACCAGCGCGGTGTCGAGGTAGCCCGCGAGGAAGAACTCCCGCGGTTCGCTCGGGTCGCCGCCGAGGTACGCCTCGGCGAACTCGTCGCGCTTTCGCTCTGCCGCCTCGGTCGTGTCCGCGACGAAGGCGAACGCCTCCGCCGACTTCGTTATCTCCTCGTAGCGGGCGTCGCTCCCGGCGTGCTCCCGGAGCACGGCGAGTTTCTCCTCGAACCCCTCGGGCGGGAGCGTGCCGTAGTTCCAGCCGTCGGCGAGTTCGGCGGCGTACCGCAGGGTGAACTCCTCGCCGCCCCCGCCCACCCATATCGGCGGGTGGGGCTCCTGCACCGGCGACGGTTCGCAGAACGCCTCCCGGAGTTCGAAGTGGTCGCCGTCGTGGCTGTACGTCTCCTCCGTCCAGAGGCCCCGAAGCACTTCGACGGTCTCGCGGAGTCGCCGGATGCGGGCGGCCGGCGGGTCGCGGAACTCGTAGCCGAACCGGTCGTACTCGTCCTCGTACCACCCCGCGCCCAGACCGAGGTCGAGGCGACCGCCGCTCACCCGGTCGACCGTGGCGGCCATCTTCGCCAACAGCGCGGGGTGGCGGTAGTCCTGACAGGTGACGAGCGTCCCGAGGCGAACCTCGTCGGTCTCGGCCGCCAGCGCCGCGAGCGTCGTCCAGCACTCGTAGGTGTCGCGGCGCTTCCCGCCGACCCACGACTGGAGGTGGTCCTCCAGCCACACCGACTCGAAGCCGAGTCGCTCGGCGTCGGCGGCGACGCTCCGGACCGTCTCGTAGTCGGTCCCGTACTGCGGTAAGACGAGGCCCACGTCGGCGTCCATCGTCACGCCCCCCCGTCCTCGACCGCGGCGAGGAGCGTCAGCGTCCGTTCGCGCAGCGTCTCGACGTCGGGCGCGAGGAGTTTCACGATGGCCTCCTTCCCGACCTCGCCGCGGTCTATCACCGCCACCGGCGTGCCGTCGACGGACTCGAACGCCCGGCGCGCGCCCCACCCCATCGTGCTCCCCTCCTCCGCTTTCAACTCGGGGGGTTCCGCGTCGCGGTCGTACTCGGCGACCGGGCCGTTGAGCGCCGGGAGCGCCGCCTCCACGTCGTCGTCGAAGCGGCAGTTGACCGCGAACCGGAGCGACGGGTCGCCCTCGCGCATCGAGAGCAGGAAGCGCGCGACGTGACTCGATGCGCCGAACCGGACGCCGCGGTTCGGCTGAACCCCGTCCATCGTGCGCGTGATGCGGCCCTCGACGGCGGCCGTCTCGCCTACCGCCTCGGCGTACGGCGTCGCCCCCACCACGTTCATCCCGACTTCGGGCACGAGGGCGGAGGCGTCGGCGTCGACGAACGCGCGGACCACCGACTCGACCGCTTCGGCCGTCGGCTGGCGGGCCGCCCGCTCTCTGAGTTCGACCGCGTGGTGGACCGGGCCGTAGCCTCCGCCCACGTCGAGCGGGTAGCGCACCGCCCGCGCGAGGAACTCGACGGCGCGTTCGACGGCCGCCTCCAGCGACGCCCCGCCCGCGAGTTCGGCCGCGACGGCGCTCGACAGCGCGCACCCCGACCCGTGGGTGGCGTCGGTGTCGACCCGCGGGTGCGTGAACTCCTCGACGCCGTCGGCGGTCACCAGCACGTCCCGGACCGCGTCGCCGTCGGTGTCGACGTGCCCACCCTTCACCAGCGCCGCCGTCGCGCCCGCGGCGACCAGTTCCTCGCCCGCCTCGCGGGCCGTCTCGGCGTCCTCGGGTTCCACGCCGGTCAGGACCGCCGCCTCGTCGGCGTTGGGCGTGACGAGCGTCGCCTCCGCGACGAGGTCCTCGTAGGCGCTCTCGCCGGCGGGGTCGAGGAGCCTGTCGCCGGACGCCGCGACCATCACGGGGTCGACGACGACGGGCGCGTCCGTCTCTGCGGCCCACTCGGTCACGCGTTCGATTATCGGGGCCTCTGCCAGCATCCCCGTCTTGACGGCCCGCACGTCGAAGTCCGAGACGACGGCCTCGTACTGCGCCGCCACCTCCTCGACCGGCAGGGTGTGGACGCTCTCGACGCCGCGGGTGTTCTGGGCCGTCACGCTGGTTATCGCGCTGGTGCCGAACGCGCCGAACGCCTCCATGGTCTTGAGGTCGGCCTGTATCCCCGCGCCGCCGCCCGAGTCGCTCCCGGCTATCGTGAGCGCCACGGGGCGGGCGTCGGGGGCCGGCGTTCGGGTCACTCCGCACCCCCCTCTAGCTTCGCCATGTTCTCCTCGAACGCCGCCCAGAACGGGTCCGAACCGGGGTGGTCGACGGGGTCGCCGTCGACGTAGACGCCCTCGCCCTCGCTCGCGGACCCGACCCGGGCGGCCGGGATACCCTCGCCTTCGAGGGCGTCGAGGACGGCGTCGGCGTCGTCGGGGGCGACGGTGCAGAGGAGCGTCCCCTCGCTGATGGACGCCCACGGGTCCACGTCGAAGAACTCGCAGGTCTCGCGCACGCCCGGGAGCACCGGCATCTCGTCCCGTTCGACATCGAGGCGGACGCCGCCCGCGCGCGCCATCTCGAACAGGCCGCCGTAGACGCCGCACTCGGTGGCGTCGTGCATCGCGGTCACCTCGCCCGCCGCGGCCGCGGTCAGCGCGTCCCGCACGGGGCTCATGTCCGAGAACCGCTCCTGTGCCGCCGCGACGACGTCCTCGGGCAGTTCGGGGGCCATCAGTTCCTCGAACTGGATGGAGAGCAGGCCCGTCGTCTCGATGGCGGGCCCCTTCGTGACGATGACGGCGTCGCCGGGGCGCGCGCCGTCCGGGCGCACCACGTCGCCGGGGTCGCCCACCGCGATGGCGGTGGCCCCGCCGACCATCGGGTAGTTACAGCCGGCGTAACGGGCAGTGTGGCCCGTCACGACGTTGACGCCGAACTCCCGCGCCTCGGCGTCGAACGTCTCCCAGAGCGTCCGGAACTGCTCGTCGGTTATCTCCGGCGGGAGGTTGAGGTCGACCGAGAGGTGCGTCGGCGCCAGACCGCTCACGGCCACGTCGCTCAGCAAGATGTGGAACGCGAACCACGCCGCGCGCTCGAACCCGAGCGACGGCATCACGAACACCGGGTCCGTCGCCAGCACCACGCTCTTCCCCCCGACCTCTATCGCCCCGAAGTCGACGCCGTGTTGCGGTCCGAGCGACACGTCGTCGCGCGGCGCGCCGAGGTTCGGGTATATCATCTCGTCGAAGAACTCCCGGTCCACCTTGCCCAATTCTGTCATACCCGCGTGTACAACCGAGTAGTACATATGCATGATGACCTCCGGCGGGTCCGCGGGCGGCCCCGCGTCGCCCTCACGAACCAAGTGGTTCGACCGAGAACGCGCGAGGGAGAGAGACGATGTCACTGGTGAGCGCCCTCACGACGGCCGTCCTGCCGATACTGGCCATCTCGCTGCTCGGGTACGCCTTCGGCTCCGTCGTCGACCTCGACGTCGACCCTCTCAACGCGGTCACGCTCTACCTGCTGCTCCCCGCGTTGATATTCCACAGTCTGGCCACGACGTCGCTCCCGGCCGACACGTTCGTCCGCATCGGCGCCGGCGTCGTCGCGTTCGTCCTCCTCATGGTGGGCATCGCGGAGGTGGTCGGGCGGACCGTCGGCGAGCGAGAACCGTACCTCAGCGGGTTCGTCCTCGTGAGCGCGTTTCCGAACTCGGGCAACTTCGGCATCCCCCTCTCGGAGTTCGCGTTCGGCGCTGTCGGGCGCACGACCGCGGTGGTGTACCTCACCGCGCAGAACCTGCTCGTGTACACCGTCGGCGTCTACGTCGCCTCGCGGAGCGGGGGTCGGACCGGCGCGACGGCGGCCAAGGAGGTGTTCCGACTTCCGCTCGTCTACGCAGCGCTCGGGGCCGTGGCGGCCCGGTGGCTGGGCCTCATGCCCCCGGCCGACGGCACGCTGCTCTCGACGGTCGAACTGATGGGTAACGCGTCGATACCGCTGATGCTCGTCGTGCTCGGCGTCCAACTGGCGGACACCGAACTCCGAGCCGTCAGCCGGAGTCTCACGCCGAGCGCGCTCAAACTCGGCGTCGCGCCCGCGGTCGGGTTCGCCGTCGCGCTCGCACTCGGGTTCGACGACCCGACCGTGGCCCGCGTGTTCGTACTCGAGTGTGCCACCCCCGCGGCCATCATCCCGCTGATGCTGATAATCGAGTACGCGCCCGACGCCCCCGCCACGTCCGGCGGCCCCACGGCCGCCGAGTACGTGAGCACGGTGATTCTCGTGACCACGGTGGCCAGCGTCGCCGTCCTCCCGGTCGTCATCGCCGCGCTCCGCGCCGGGGTCGGGCTCTGAGGCGCCCGTCGGGCGCTAGATGACGTCGTCGGGGTCGTGGAGGTCCGCCATCCGCCGCGCCTCGGCGGCGTACTGTTCGCGTTCGTCGGCGTCGTCGACGGTGCCGAGGTTGTCGGGGTCGGCGTCCACGGCGGCGGTCGTGTCCCGCACGTCCCCGAACGAGGTGAGCGCCCGCTCCTTCCGGAAGTAGCGCTCGCCGTCCGTCGTCGCGTACGTGAGGATGATGAGGTTCTGCTCGTCGTCCGAGTACGTTCGCTCGACCAGCCACACCCTGACGGAACCGGCGTCGTCCGCGTCGTTCGACATGCGAGAACGTCGGTCCGCGCCCCATAAGTAGGTAGTGCCGGACGCCCCGTCGGCGGGCGGCGACCGGGAGTTACCACTCGACCTCGTTTTCGAGGACCGTCCCGCTCGCCCCGACGGCGACGTCGCGCCCCGAACCGGCGTCTCGTCCCCGGAGGACGCCCTCGAGGTTGGCGCCCACCGGCGTCGACTCCTGCACCCACTCGTCGCCGTCGTAGCGGTAAATCTTCCCGCCGCCGCCGACGGTCAGTCCGCCGTCGTCCCCGCGTTCGACCGCGCGGAGGCCGGCGTCGCCGGTGTCGCTGCGACGCCACTCGCTTCCGTTCCAGCGGTAGACCGACCCGCCGCCGCCGGAGACGGTGACGTCGGCGGAGCTATCGCTGTCGACGCCGTAGAAGTTGTAGTTCGCGTTCTCGATGCCCATCTTTTCGTAGGTCGCGCCGTCGTCCGTCCGGAAGACCGTCTGGTTGCCGTCGACGGCGTGCCCCCGGCGGTCGTCGTGGAAGTCGACGGCGTGGACGGCCGACCCCGACCCCGGCGTGACGCTGTCCCAGGTGCCGGACTCGCCGTTCTCGAAGCTGTAGTGTATCTTGCCGGAGTCGCCGGCGACGTAGACGCTGGCGTCCCCCACGGGGCCGGTCACGGCGACGTCGTTGAAGTTGTTCGTCACGTCGTTCGGCGCGGAGCGGTCGTTCAGGTCGCCCGTGGTGACGTCGTACTCGCCGATGGCGCCGCTCGCGCCGACGAACCAGAGGCGTTCCCCGCCGTCGGTGGTGTC
This sequence comes from Haloferacaceae archaeon 50, assembly GCA_046097085.1. Lineage (GTDB taxonomy): Archaea > Halobacteriota > Halobacteria > Halobacteriales > Haloferacaceae. The sequence continues at coordinate 2,693,477 of CP175567.1, forward strand.
CGCTCCCCGGAGGTCGTTGCCGTTGCCGGTCGGGCCGCCGTCGAGGGCTTTCACCCACCCGCCGTCCGTCCGCCGGAGGACGACGCCTCCGCCGCCGACCGCGTACGCGTCGCCCGCGTACGCCACGTCGTACAGCGTCTTCGCCGTCGGCGTCTCCGCGACTCTCCACCCCGTCGCCGCCGTCGCCGTCGGCGCGCCGAACCCGGCCGCGACCGCCGCGCCCGCCAACTGTACGAAGCGCCGTCGGTGGAGCCACCCATCTGACATGTACAAATATAGGGTAGTATTCGAGTGCAATAAAGGCCGCGGGGGGCGTCACCGCACGCGCGAGGGTTATCCCCGCCGGACGCCTGCGTGCGGTATGGTGTCGGAGCGCGAGGAAGTGGCGAGGACGGTCGAGCGACTGATAGACGAGGTCGCGGCGTGGCCGCACGTGACGGCCGGCGAACACCGGTTCGGCGGGACCGAGTTCCGGGTCGGGCCCCGCGAGATAGGGCACGTCCACGCGTGGGGGATGCTCGACGTTCCCTACCTCCGGGCCCTCCGCGACGTTCTCGTCGACGAGGGGCACACGGGCGTCCACCACCTCCTCACCGAGTCGGGGTGGACGACGTTCCGCATCGGGTCGGCCGACGACTACGACCGCGCCCGGTGGCTGCTCCGCCTCTCGTATCTCTACCACGTGAGCACGCTCCGGAAGACGCCGGCCGGGAGCGAGGAACTGAGCGACGTCGACGTCGATGCGGAACTCGACGAACTCGACCCCGGCGAGGCGGTCCGCGCGGCCTTCGAGCGGCGACCCGCGTAGCGCGGCGCTCCGGCACGTCGGCGGCGTGCGCCCCCTCCGCAGTGTCGGACGCCGGTCGGAGGCGTCGGACCGCCGCGAACGAGTAGCGCAGGCGTGGCGTCGACGCGCCCGGTCGGACGGGGTGCGTCTCGACGTTCCCGGTCAGAACCCGATGTGAGACGTGGAACTCGGCCCGGACTCTCCGTCCCCGTCCTCGATGCCGCCCGCGTGGAGGTACGCGTAGTCGTCGTCGGTGAGGAACACTGCCCCGCCTTCGACCGAAATCTCCACGTCTGGGAGCGCCGTCCCGGCCGCCTCGCCGTTGTCGCACGCCCCGGAGCAGGCGTCGAACATCGACCCGTGCTTCGGACAGATTATCTTCCCGTCCCGCATCGGGGCCCCGAACCCTCTGTCGAACCGCTGGTTCTGGTGCGTGCAGTTGTTGACCCAAGCCTCGACGCCCGGGTCTCGCTCGCACGGCACGAGGATGACCTCCTGTTCGTCGCCGTAGTCGTCGCGCACGGTGAAGAGATACGACCCTCGCTCCGGCACGTCCTCGACGCTCACGACGCGCGTTCCGTCGACCATCGACCCGTCGTACTCGCCGGGTGGAGAAGAAATCAGCGGCGGAGGGGGAGGCGGTGGCGCTCCCGCCCGCGGGCGGCCTCGCGGCGCTAGGCGCTCACGGCCGCCGCGTAACTGACGAGGAGGAGGACGACGTTGTAGGTGGCGTGGACGAGGACGGGGACGACGAGGTTGTCGGTACGCTCGTACGCGACGCCGAACACCGCCCCGACGGCGGCGATGAGTAGCGCACCGGCGACGACCGGCGCGAGGCGCCCGGTGTAGTTGGCCAGATGCATCGACCCGAACAGGAGGCTCGCACCCGCGACTCCCGGTATCGCACCGAAGCGGTCGACGAGGCGGCGCTGTATCACGCCGCGGAACACGAACTCCTCGACGGGAGCGACGACCACGACCGAGAGCGCCGCGAGACCCAGCAGGAAGGTCGGGTTCGTCTCGGCCGCGTCGCCGATGACCGACCCCGGCAGGAGGTTCAGCGCCGCCAGCGCGAGCGACAGGCCGACGGCGGTGACGAGGGCGACGACGACGCCCGCGACGACGTAGCCGAGCGACGCCGCCGTCGGCGTCCGGACCGGCACCGAGAGGTCGCGGTACCGGAGGTAGAGGTAGCCGAGGGCGAGCATGCCGAGTTGGCCGGCGGCCGTCGACCCGACGAGGACGAGTGTCGTCTGCACGCCGTAGCCGAGCACCACCAACGGCACGATGAAGGCGACGCCGGCGACGAGGGAGACGACGAACGCGAGCGCCGTGAATACGACCGCCTCCGCGACCGTACGGAGTCCCGATTCGCGGCGGCGGGCCTGCGACTCTTGCATACCGTCTCCTCGGCGGAGGCGCTCGTAAGCGGTTCGGTGAGACCCGCGGTCCGCGGGGAGGGCTGTCCCGTCGCCGCTTCCACGGCGACGTGCACTCGAACGCGGCGGGTCAGATCAGGACGTCTAACTGTGATTCGACCGAGTACGCGGTCTGTCCGAACGTGCGCCAGCGCCCGTCCTGCACCACTCCGCCGCAGTTTATCCCCGCGACGTACACCTCGCTCGCGTCGTCCTTCCAGAAGTACGGGCCGCCCGAATCGCCGCCTCTCGTGAGTAGTTCGTCGAAGACCACCCACTCGCAGCCCCCGAACTTCAGGACGCCGCGGAGGGTGCCGGCACACCGAGAACAGGTCGAGCCCTGAACGCACAGCGGTTCTCCCGCCGCCACCTTGTCCCGGAGGGTGTCCGCGGCCAGTGCTCCCCGGACGTACTCGTTCTCGTAACCGCCCCCCGCCGAGGCCATGTCGAACGCCCTCTCCGGGCCGGCGGACTCGACGAAGGCGCAGTCCCCGCCCTGCCGAGCGCTGACCTTCGTCGTCTTCCCCACCGGAGCGCCCCCGAACGGCTGGAAGACCCAGTAGTCGCGTCGGTAGTCGGTACAGTGGCCGGAGGTCAACCAGCCGGCGCGGTTCGCCTCGGTGTCCCACGCCGGCGTTCCGAGGGTGAACCGGTTCAGCCACGAATCGGATATCTGACACCCCCCGGGGACGGGACGGTAGATGCCGCCGAACTGCGACTGTCTCGTGACGCGCAGTTCCTCCACCGACACGGGGACGTCCTCCACCGAGTACTCCTCGCCGCCGCGGGAGGCGACCCCGTCGACGCGGTCCGGAACGCGCCGTTCCAAGTCCCGGAGGCGACGCTCCGAACCGGCCGACGGGTCGTAGTGGAGGCAGACGCGAGGGTCGCCGCCCTCGTAGGAGACGCCGTACGCCAAGCCGGCCGGCCGCCCGAGGCGGTCAGCCAGTTCCTCCGCCGCGTTCCACGGTGCTCGAACGCTCACCCAGTCGCGCACCGGGACGGTTCGGTAGACCGGCTCTCTGACGGGACGCTCTCCGTCCCTGACCCGGTCGGGGTTCGCGTGTCTGTGCCGGTGGAGCCGTAACACGTCGCCGGTCGGGACGCTCCGCTCTCGCACACCGGCGGAGACTGTCGCGCCGGAGAGGCCCAGCGCCGACAGTCCGCGGAGGAACTCGCGCCGGTCGACGCCGGGGACGCTCCCGTCGAACCCTCGACGGCCGCGGCGGGCGCCGTCAGTTCCGAGTTCCGTGAGGAGGTGTCGCCGCCCCCGATTCCGTTCCAACACGAGTTAGAAAGATGAACATTCAGTCTTAAATCTAACTCACGTGAAGTAATCATACTACACGCTCGACGTTCCGGCCGCCTCGGAAGCGAGAAGCCGCGCTCCGGGGCCTATTGCCGGCGCGTACGCCGATAACACGCCTCGCGTCGAGCACGCTAACCGGTCGTGTTCGCGTTCGGCCGCCGAGACCCGACGGCGAACTGCTCTCCGGCGTCGCCGCGACTCCCGTTCGGCGACGCGCCGGACGCCGGCCGGGGGCGCGCGGACGGCGGACGCGGACTACCGGTGCAGGCGGACCGAGCCGCCGTCACCGCGCTCTTCGACCTCGACCAGTCCGTCGTCGGCCAGGTCGGCGACGAGGTCCCGAAGCCACTCGCGGCCGTACTCGCCCTCGGGCGAGTAGTCGACCCGGACGCGGGGTCCCAACTCGTCCAAGGTCAGTTCGTCGTACTCGCCGAGCACCCGAACGACCCGCCCCCGGAACTGCCGGCGACTCCCCTCGAAGGAGGGTTGGGTCGGCACGTCGGGCGCGGTGAAGTCGCCCGTCTCGTAAGCGTGACACCACGCCCGCCACGGACATCCCGCTTCGTCGCAGTTCGGCGTCTTCTCGCAGGCCACGCCGCCGAGTTCCATTATCGCGTTGTTCCAGACGCGCGACTCGCCCTCGGGCATGAGTTCCGACGCGACGGCCTCGAACGCGTCGTCGTCGTCCGGCACGTCGAACGCGCGGTAGAGCACGCGCTTGACGTTGGTGTCGACGACGGCGTTCCCGTTGTCGAACGCGAAACTCGCCACCGCGTTGGCGGTGTACGGGCCGACGCCCATGAGTTCCGAGAGGCCCTCGGGCGTGCGCGGGAACTCGCCGTCTCCGCGAGGTCGGTCCGACGGACCGACCTCTCCTTCCACCACCTGCCGGGCCGCCTCGTGGAGGTACTTCGCGCGGTTGTTGTAGCCGAGGCTGTGGTCGGTCCAGAACCCCACCACGTCGCTCCGGTCGGCCGCCGCGAGGTCGGCGACGGTGGGCCACTCGTCGAGGAACTCCTCCCACGCCGACACCACGCGGTCGAGTTGGGTCTGCTGGCTCATCACCTCCGACACCAGAATCTCGTAGGGGTCGTCGGTCCGCCGCCACGGGAAGTCGCGGTGGTCCGACTCGTACCACTCCACGAGGGCCTCGCGGACCGCGTCGGCGCCGTCGGGGAGGTACGACGCCTGACTCGAGGGCGAGTCCCCGTCCGCGTCGGGGGCGGAGTCTGCCATCGCCGGGCGTTGGGCGCGGCCGGGTTTGTACCTCTCGGTCCCCACCGGCCCCGTGGACGCGGGCGCGTCCGACCCGTAACCCGTATCCCGCCCGCCGCCCACTGGCCGGACATGAGTCTCGACGACCTGAACGACGACGTGACGGCGACGTACGGCGACTTCGGCGACTCTGTCGACGTGGAACTCGACCGCGAGACCAAGAACGAACTCGCCATGCTGACCGCGGTGTTCGACGCCGACCCCGACGAACTCGTGCGGCGGGGGGTCCACGCCCTCTTCCGGTCGGCCGTCGACACCGGGGACCTCGACTTCAACCTCCGGCGGGAGTACGACGTGACCTACGACGAGTACCTCTCGGGCATGACCTACGACGAGATGACGGGCCAGGACCAGTACCCGCAACGCGACGACGAACGGCGATACCAGATGTGAGGCGCGGGCGCTGACGTGACCCCGCGAGCGCCGGGCGCGCCGACTCGCCCGTCCCCGTCCCCGTCCGCCGTCTCGACGCGCGGCGCGCCGACCCGCCGGGTTTAATCCCGGCCCGACCCAGACCCCGCACATGGAACTCGCCGAGATAGAGCGCCTGATAGAGGAACGCGTCGAGGACGCGGAGGCGACGGCGTCGAAGACCCGACACGAGGAGGACGAGGACCACTTCGCAGTGCTCGTGGTCTCGCCCGCCTTCGAGGGCGAGACGCTGGTCCAGCAACACCAGATGGTGTACGACGCCCTCGACGAACACATGACCACCGACATCCACGCGCTGGAGGTCAAGACGTACACGCCCGAGGAGTACGAGCGGATGGAGGCGGACGAGGGGTGAGGGGCTCCGACGGCGACGGCGACGGCGACGGTGACGCGGATCCCCACCGGTACCGCGACCCCGACCGGCTACGCGCCAGCGCCGGCGACGTGCTCGACTTCTACTACCCGGCCTGCGTCGACGAGGAGCGCGGCGGGTTCGTCGCGCAACTCGACGAGGTGACCGGCGAGGTGTACGACCCGGCGCCGCGCCACCTCGTCGCCTCCGCCCGGTTCGCGGTCAACTTCTCGCTCGCCGCCGAGTTGGGCCTGCGCGAGTGGACCCCCGCCGCGGCCGAACGCGCCGTCGAGTTCCTCGCGTCGGCCCACCGCGACCCCGAGACGGGCGGCTACCGCTGGCTGCTCTCGGGGACCGACCCCGTCGACGACCGGCGTTCGACGTACGGCCACGCGTTCGTCCTCCTCGCGTACGCCCGCGCGACGGCGGCGGGCGTCCCCGGCGCGGCGGACCTCGTGGCGGAGACGTTCGAACTGCTCGACGAGCGGTTCTGGGAGCCGGCCCACGAGATGTTCCGGAGCGAACTCACCCCCGAGTGGGAACCGCGCGAGGAGGGGTACCGCGGACAGAACGCCAACATGCACGCCTGCGAGGCGCTGCTGGCGGCGTACGAGGCGACCGGCGAGAGCGAGTACCTCGACCGGTCGTACGCCGTCGCCCGCGCGTTCGCCCGCGACCTCGCGGCCGAGACCGACGGTCTGCTGTGGGAGCACTACGACGCCGGCTGGACCCACGACTTCGGGTACAACCGGGAGGCTCCCCGCGACCAGTTCCGGCCGTGGGGCTACCAGCCCGGCCACCACGCCGAGTGGGCCAAACTCCTCGCGTCGCTCGCGCGCCACCGCGACGAGCCGTGGCTGCTAGAGCGCGCGGAGTCGCTGTTCGAGTTCGCCGTCGGCACGGGGTGGGACGGCGAGTACGGCGGCTTCTACTACACGCTCGACCGCGAGGGCGACCCGGTGGTGGCCGACAAGTACGGCTGGACGGTGGCCGAGGGCATCGGCGCGGCGGCGGCGCTCTACGACCGGACGGGCGACGACCGCTACCTCGACTGGTACGACCGGCAGTGGACGTACGCCGAGGCGCACCTCGTGAGTGAGGACGGCAACTGGTTCCAGCGGCTTACGAGAGAGAACGAGCGGATAGAGCCCGACGAGGGACCGGCGGTCGAACCGGGCTACCACCCCGTCGGGGCCTGCGTCGAGGGGTTACGGGCGTTCGGGGACGCCGAAGACGCGCCCTGACGGTCGTCTCACCGGGCGGTCGACGCGACGGGGAACTACCGGCGTCGTCTCCCGACCGCTCGCTACACCCGGGGCTGGCGCTCCTCTAGCTCGTCGAGCGAGCGGTTCCACAGCGTCTCGCCCGTCTCGCCGTCGAAGACGTGGATGGCCGACTCGGGGATGCGGGCGTAGACGGGTTGGCCCTCCTCGACCGACCGGACGCCGCCGACGATGGCGACGAAGGTGGCCTCCGTCTCCGGGTCGAACGTGAGGTAGACGTTGTTCTCGTTGCCCATCGGTTCGACCACGTCGACGGTGGTCTCGAAGTCGTGGGGGCCCTCCTCGTTCTCGACCACCTCGACCGACTCGGGCCGGATTCCGAGCACGACGTCCGTCGCGTCGCCGACGGCCTCGCGGATGTCGGCTCCGACGGGATAGTCGAAGTACTCGGTCACGAGGCGGTCGCCCCGCACCTCGGCGTCGAAGAAGTTCATCGAGGGCTCGCCGATGAAGCCGGCGACGAACTGGTTGGCCGGGCGGTGGTACGCCTCGAGCGGCGTCGCCACCTGCTGGAGTTTCCCGTCGTTGAGGATGGCGATGCGGTCGCCCATCGTCATCGCCTCGGTCTGGTCGTGGGTGACGTACACCGTCGTGACGCCGAGGTCCTCCTGCAGGCGCTGGAGTTCCGTGCGCATCTGCGAGCGGAGCTTCGCGTCGAGGTTCGACAGCGGCTCGTCCATCAGGAACACCTTCGGGTCGCGCACGATGGCGCGCCCGAGGGCGACCCGCTGTTGCTGGCCGCCCGAGAGCTCGCCCGGCTTCCGGTCGAGCAGTTCGGGGATGTCCAGCAGTTCGGCCGTCTCGGTGACGTGCTGGGTGATGTCGTCGTCGGACATGTCGGTGGACTCCTCCAGCCCGAACGACATGTTCTGCCGGACGCTCATGTGGGGGTACAGCGCGTACGACTGGAACACCATCGCGATGTCGCGCTGTTTCGGCGCCTTCTCGTTGATGCGCTCGCCCCCGATGCGTATCTCGCCGCCCGAGATGGTCTCCAGCCCCGCTATCATGCGGAGCGTGGTGGACTTCCCGCAGCCGGACGGGCCGACGAGGACGAGGAACTCGCCGTCGTCGATATCTACCGATACGTCGTCTACGGCGACTATCTCGTCGTCGCCGTCTTGGAACACCTTGGTTACGTGGTCTAGTTCGAGGTCAGCCATGGGTCACACTCCGTGTGGATTTCGGCCGGCGGGTCGGGAGGGGCGTCACGTGCGGACCCCCTCCGCGAACTCGTCGGCGAACAGGACGTAGATGACGAGCGTCGGGAGCGCGGTCACGAACGCGCCCGCCATCCGTAGCGGGAAGTCGATACCCGACTGCGCCGTGCCGAGCCCCGACAGGACGAGGGTCACCGACGCCGCCGGACTGCTCGCGCTCGAGATGAGCGTGAGCGAGAACAGGAACTCGTTCCATATCTGGGTGAACTGGAAGATGAGCACCACCGCGAACATCGGCCGCGAGAGCGGCAGCACGATGCGGTAGTATATCTTCGTGACGGACGCGCCGTCGAGCCGCGCGGCTTCGAGCATCTCGGTCGACACGCTCTGGTAGTGCGACCGGAACAGCAGCGTGCAGATGGGGATGCCGTACGCCACGTGGGTGATGGTCAACTCGAACAGCGTCCCCCAGTAGGGTTCGAGGACGGGCAGCCCCCACAGGAACGAGAACAGCCCCGTCAGGTCGAGGTAGTTCGACCAGAACCGCGAGAGCGGGACGATGACCGCCTGGTAGGGGATGAAGATGCCCGCGATGAACAGTATCAGGACGCCTATCTGCCCCCGCCAGTTGACCAGCGTCAGGCCGTAGGCGGCGGTGCTACCGAGGACGGCACACAGGATGGTCGAGGGGACGGTGAAGATGAGGCTGTTCACCATCCCGCGCGAGAGCGCGTCGAACGCGGCGGCCCAGTTCTGCGTGGTGAAGTGTTCGGGCGTCGGCGGGAAGTACGGGAGCGTCTCGACGACCCCCGCGTCCGTCTTGAGCGAGGTGACGATACCCGTCTCGATTGGCAGCAGGTAGAACATCACCAGCGCCACCAGCGTCGCGTACAGCACGATGCGCCAGATGTCGACGCCGGTCTCCTGTGCTCCTGTCGCCTGCGCACCCGTGGACTCTGCTGTGGTCAAAGGTAGCCTCCCTTGTACTGGTAGTAGAGGTAGGGCGCGACCACGCCCAGCGCCATCACGAACAGGATGATGGCGATGGCCGAGGCGTACGCCCACGACTGTAGCTGGAACGCCTGTCGGACCATGACGGTCGCGAGGATGTCGGCGCCCTTGGTGGGCCGGTAGCCGCCGAATACGGCGTAGAGGAACGAGAACGCCTTGAGCGCGAATATCATGAGGACGACCGTCGCGCTGACGGTGGCCGGCTTGAGTTGGGGGATGATGACCCGGCGGTACATGCGCCACGTGGTGGCCCCGTCGACGCGGGCGGCCTCGAACTGGTCGTCGGGTATCGCCCGGAGCGCCGCGAGGTAGACCACCATGCAGTAGCCGCTGTACTGCCAGATGAGCGCGAATATCACCGCCCCCAACACGAGGTCGGGGTTGCCTATCCAGTTGTACGGACCGAGGCCGAACAGTCCGACGAAGGTGTTGACGATGCCGTTGTTGACGTTGTACATCCACAGCCAGAACTGGCCGGTCACGATGAACGACAGCGCCATCGGCAGCAGGTAGATGGTCCGAAACGTCTTCTCGAAGCGGACCTGCCTGTCGAGCAACACCGCGACGGCGAGGCCGACGAGCAGACACGCGACGGTGAACACCACCAGCAACACCAGCGTGTTCCGGCCGGCCGTGATGACCTCCGGGGAACTCAGCGCCTCGGTGTACATCTCGAAGTCGAGGTTCGAGTACTCCGGCGCCGCGAACCCCTGATAGTCCGTCAGCGAGATGACGAAGTTCCACCCGATGGCCCCGTAGACGAACAGGCCCATGACCGCGAACGGGATGCCCCAGTAGGGCAGCGACCGGACGAAGTCGCTCTCCCATATCTGGCCGAGCGTGGACCGCTGGTTCGACCGCATCTCACCGACCGTGGTGCCGCCGTCGGTCACCGGACGCTCGTCGTCCGACGTGTCAGTATCGGTATCTCTGCCGCGCATCCGCGCGAGCGTGCGAAGAATGGACATTTAAAGGCGTGGTGCGTGCCGTCGGCTCAGGCCTGACCGTCCTTGATGGCCTGAATCATCCCGTCCGCCGTCGCTTGGACGTCGTACGGGCCGGTGAAGTTGTTGTTGATGACGCCCTTGAGGTTCGTGAGGGTGCGGGGCGGCACCGCGAGGCCGTGAGCGATGGTCGGCGGGCGCTGTTTCGCCTCGTTGAAGTCCTTGATGGTGTTCGAGAGGTACGGACCGAACGCCTCGGCGTCGGTGTCCTTGCGCGTCGGGATGGAACCCTTCCGCGTGTTGAACGTGGTCTGGGCCTCCTTGGTGCCGACGTACGAGAGCCACTTCTTGGTCTTCTCGGGTGTCGGGTTGTTGGCCGGGAAGATGAACGAGTCCATGTGGAGCGTGTACATCCCGTCCGTGCCGGGGAAGGTGACCGCGCCCCAGTGCTTGTCGTACTCGAAGCCGCTCTGGCCCTTGTACGCGCCGGCGACCCAGTTACCCTGGTGGATGAACGCCGCCTTCCCGTTCATTATCATCTGGTTCGCGCTGGTGAACCCGAGCGAGGAGGCGTCGTTGTTGATGTAGTTCTTCAGGATGGTTGCGGTCTTCTCCAGCGCCGCGACAACCTTCTTCCGACTACCCTTGCCGTTGACGAAGTCCATGTAGGGCTGGTAGCCCTGCGTGCTGAGCATGGTGACGCCGAACAGCTGGAGGGTGGGCCACGGCAGCTTCATCGCGTGGGCCATGGGCACCTTGTCGGTGTTGTTCTTCACCTTGTCCAGGGCGTCCACGAGCCCCTGGAAGTCGGAGATGTCCTGCGGGTTGACGCCCGCCTCCTTGACGACTTGCTGGTTGAAGAACAGGTCGTTGAGGCGGTGAGAGCCGATGGGGACCGCGACGAACTTGCCGTTGAACTTGCTGGCCTGGACGGCCGCGTCGACGTGTTTGTCCTTGAACTCCTGCCAGACCTCGTCGGCGTTGCCGAGGACGCCCTCGTACTGGATGAGGTTCGCGCCCGGCCACCCGGCGAAGGAGCTCGGCGGGTTGTTGTTGCCGAGTCGCTTCGAGATGACGGTGTTGAGATTGGTGTTCCCGCCGCCGCCGATGGGGCGGAAGTCCGTCTTCATGTCGGGGTACTTCTCCTCGAACTTCTTCGTGAGGGCGTTGATGGCGTCCTTGCCGTCGCCGCCGGTCCACGAGTGGAGGACTTCGAGGGCCTGCCCCGAACCGCCGCTACCACCGTCTCCGCCCGAGGCGGTCTCGCCGCCGCTGCCGCCTTCGCCGGAGGTGGTGGTCCCCTCACCGCCGCCTCCGCCGCCGGAACAACCGGCGAGGCCGGTCATGCCGGCCGCACCGAGCAACCCTGCGACGCGCATATACTCGCGGCGATTCAGGTCGGACTTCTTGGGTTGGTCTGTCATAGTGTGTAACGTAGTATAATGTGAGACGTACCATCACATAAAGATTGTTCGAATTTCTTTTGGTCCGAGTTAATCATTATCACGGCTTACCGATTTTTTTGAGTTATCAGAAAATCTTGTCGGAGAAACCCGAGCCAGTTGAAAGAATCCCCCGACACGGACGATGGCTGTAAACGGCCGCGTCCGGACCCGCCCGCGCGGACAGAGAACAAGTTGGAGGAACATCGGTGGGTTTTACGCGCGGCGCGGGCGTGGCCCGAACCATGAGCGACGAGGATTACCGAACCGAAAGCGACAGTCTCGGCGAGATGCAGGTGCCCGCGGACGCCTACTGGGGCGCACAGACACAGCGGGCGGTCGAGAACTTTCCCATCTCCGGCATCACGTTCGGACGGCGGTTCGTGCGCGCTCTCGGCGTCGTGAAGAAGTCCGCCGCGCAGGCCAACCGCGACCTCGGAAAACTCGACGACGACGTGGCCGACGCCGTCGTGGAGGCGGCCGACGAGGTCATCGCCGGCGACCACGACGACCAGTTCCCGGTCGACGTGTTCCAGACGGGGTCGGGCACCTCCTCGAACATGAACGCGAACGAGGTCATCGCCAACCGCGCCGCCGAACTCATGGGCGAGGAGGTCGGCGACCGGGTGGTCCACCCCAACGACCACGTCAACTACGGCCAGTCCAGCAACGACGTCATCCCCACCGCGATGCACGTCGCGTCGCTCGAAGCGGCCGCCAAGGACCTCGTGCCGGCGCTTGAGACCCTCCGCGACGCCCTCTCGCGCAAGGAGGAGGAGTTCGACGGCGTGGTCAAGACCGGCCGCACTCACCTGCAGGACGCCACGCCCGTCCGCCTCGGGCAGGAGTTCGGTGGTTACCGCACACAGGTCGAGAAGGGAATCAAACGGGTCGAGGACGTGCAGGACCGCCTCGGCGAACTCGCCCTCGGCGGCACCGCCGTCGGCACGGGTCTCAACACCCACCCCGAGTTCCCGGCCAAGGCGGCCGAGTACATCAGCGACGAGACGGGCCTCGACTTCCGCGAGGCCGACGACCACTTCGAGGCGCAGGCCGCCCACGACGCCATGAACGAGGCCCACGGAGCGCTCCGGACCGTCGCGGGGTCGCTCAACAAGATAGCCAACGACCTCCGCCTCCTCGCCTCCGGGCCGCGCAACGGCCTCGGCGAGATAGAGCAACCCGAGAACCAGCCCGGGTCGTCCATCATGCCCGGCAAGATAAACCCCGTCGTCGCCGAGGCGGTGAACCAGGTCCACAAGCAGGTGGTCGGCAACGACGCCGCGGTGAACGCCGGGGCCGCCGAGGGGCAGATAGACCTCAACCTCTACAAGCCCGTCATCGCGCACAACTTCCTCCAGTCGGCCGAACTCCTCTCGAACGCCTCCGAGACGTTCGCCGAGAAGTTCGTGGCGAAACTGGAGGCCAACGAGGCGGTGTGCGAGGAACAGGTCGAGCGCTCGATGGCGCTGGCAACGGCGCTCAACCCCGCCATCGGCTACGACAAGGCCTCGAAGGTGGCCAAACAGGCCCTCGCGGAGGACAAGACGGTCCGCGAGGTGGCCGTCGACGAGGGGTACCTCACCGAGGCCGAGGCCGACGAGGTGCTGGACCCCGAGAAGATGACGCACCGTGGCATCCTTGGGGAAGACTAGCACGGCACCCCACGGGGGCGACCCCGACGCCGTCTCTCGGTTTCGTCCGTAGCGAGCGGCCGAGTGCGAACGGTACGCGAACTGAGAAAAAAGCGGTATATTGAAGCCGTAGGCGGTCAATATCCCGAGTATGCCACCGATGCAAGTTTCCCGGGAGATCGGGCGGGACCTGCTCGTATGCCGAAAGTGCGACGCCGAGTTCCCGGAGGGGCGGGCGACGCGGGACGGATGGCACTACGAGTGTCCCGAGTGCGGCGAGGCGGAGGGCATCGGGGACGGCCTCCGACGCGTCCGACAGCACTGAACTGAACGGAACCGACCCGATCTGAACTGACCGCGGGGGCGCGGGGGTCCCGCGGCGGGAACGAGTCGCGTCCCGGGATGCGGTTCGAGACTGAATCACTTTTTACTCCCCCCGCTCTCATATCCCGTCAATGACCGAGGACGACTACGACTACGAGGAACTCGGCCTCGTCGCGGGGCTCGAGATACACCAGCAGCTCGACACCGCGACGAAACTGTTCTGCGACTCGCCCACCGAACTCCGCGACCCCGACGAGGCGGTCCGGTCGTTCACCCGCTACCTCCACCCCACGAAGAGCGAACTCGGCGAACTCGACCAGGCGGCCGTCGAGGAGAGCCGCGTCGACCGCGAGTTCGAGTACCTCGCGTACGACACCACCAGTCTCGTCGAGGACGACGACGAACCCCCGGCCCGGATGGACCGGGAGGCCCGCGACGTGGCGATGCAGATAGCCGAACTCCTCGACATGACCGTCGTGGACCAGGCCCACGTCATGCGCAAGATAGTGGTCGACGGGTCGAACACGTCGGGGTTCCAGCGGTCGGCGCTCGTGGCGCAGGACGGCGAGATAGCCACGAGCGAGGGGTCGGTGGGCGTCGAGGACCTCCTCCTCGAAGAGGAGAGCGCCCAACGAGTCGAGGAGACCGACGCGGGCGTGCGCTACAGCCTCGACCGCCTCGGCATCCCGCTGGTCGAGATAGGCACGAAACCCGACATCTCCTCGCCCGAACAGGCGCGCGAGGCGGCCGAGACCATCGGGATGCTCCTGCGCTCGACGGGTAAGGTGAAGCGCGGCCTCGGCACCATCCGGCAGGACGTGAACGTCTCCATCGCCGAGGGCGCGCGCGTGGAGATGAAGGGCGTCCAGAGCCTCGACGACATCGACGACATCGTCCGCCTCGAAGTGCGTCGGCAGGTGGAACTGCTCGATATCGCCGAGGAACTCCGCGAACGCGACGCGAGCGTGGGCGGAGTGCGGGACGTGACGGACGTGTTCTCCGACACCGACAGCGGCGTCATCCGGGGGGCGCTGGAGTCGGGCGGGAAGGTGACCGCGGTGCCGCTCTACGGCTTCGACGGCCTCGTCGGGCGGGAGATTCAGCCCGACCGCCGCCTCGGGACCGAACTCTCGGACCACGCCAAGCGCCACGGCGCGGGCGGCGTGTTCCACACCGACGAACTCCCGGCGTACGGCGTGACCGAGGCGGAGGTGGCGGCGCTCCGGGAGGCCGTCGGCGCGGGCGACGACGACGCCGTGGCCATCGTGGCGGCCGACCCCGAGACGGCGGACCTCGCCGTCGAGGCGGCCGCCGACCGCGCGGCGACGGCCGTCGAGGGCGTGCCCGAGGAGACCCGCGGCGCGAACGAGGACGGCACGACCCGCTACCTCCGCCCCCTGCCCGGCGCGGCCCGGATGTACCCCGAGACCGACGTGCCGCCGGTCGAACTCGACCCGAGCGAGGTGGAGACGCCCGAACTCCTCACCGAGAAGGTCGAGCGCTACGAGTCGGAACTGGGCCTCGACGCCGGCCTCGCGGAGCAGGTGGCGTACGGCCGCCGCATGCCGCTGTTCGAGGCGGCCGTCGACGCCGGCGTCGACCCCACGTTCGCGGCCGGGACGCTGGAGAGCACGCTGACCGAACTCCGCCGCGACGACGTGCCCGTCGAGAACGTCGCCGACGACGCTCTGCTCGACACCCTCCTAATGGTCGAGGAGGGCGAACTCGCCAAGGAGGGCGTGGGCGACGTGCTCGCCACGCTGGCCGAGAACCCCGGCCTGACCGCCGAGGAGGCGATAGAGGAGGCCGGCCTCGCCGGCGTCGACGAGGACGCCGTCCGCGAGGCGGTGAGCGAGGTGGTCGAGCGCAACGCCGGACAGGTCGAGTCCGAGGGGATGGGCGCGTTCTCCGCGCTGATGGGCGAGGCGATGGGCGCGCTCCGCGGCAAGGCCGACGGCGAAATCGTCTCCGACGTGCTCCGCGAGGAGATACAGAAGCGCGCCTGACGCGGTCGGCGCGACCGGCGTCGGCGAACCGCGCCGATTGCGAGACACACTTAGTGCGCCCACCCGACGGGTGAGTCATGCCCCGCTACTACGAGGACGTAGAGGTCGGCGAGACGCAGTCGTTCGGGAGTCGGACCGTGACCGAAGACGACATCGTCACCTTCGCGGAGGAGTTCGACCCCCAGCCGATGCACGTCGACCCGGCCGCCGCCGAGGAGACGATGTACGGCGGCCTCATCGCCAGCGGGTGGCACACCGCCTCGGTGACGATGCGGATGGTGGTCGACGACTACCTCGACGACGTGGCGACGGTCGGCGGGCGGGGCGTCGACGACCTCCGGTGGGTCCGACCGGTGCGGCCGGGCGACACCCTCTCCGTCGAGGCGGAGATAGTCGACAAGGAGACGGACACGCCCGAGCGCGGCACGCTCCACAGCGAGACGGTCACGCACAACGCCGACGGCGACCCGGTGATGTCGATGGTTGCGCTCGTGATGGTGAAGCGGCGGGGCGGCGGCGGCGACGCGGCGTGAGTGCGAGTCCCGGGCCGTCCTACCCGTCGTAGGGCGTCTCGGTGCCGCGCACGCTGTCGACCAACACGTCGCCGTCGGGGCGCGACGCGAGCCAGAACAGCTTGTACGCCGCCACCGTCCGGTCGACCGACAGGTCGGCGGGCGACCCCAGCGCGAACTTGCGGCGCGTCCACTCGTGGACCGTCCCGGTCGCCCGGTCGCGCGCGGCGTCGGCCGACAGCGTCGCCGGCAGGGTCAGCACGTCCTCGACCCGTCGGGTCTCGGCGTCGGGCGCGGTGTCGGCCCGGAGGACCAGTCGGCGCGCGAGGTCGACGCTGGCGACGTACTCGACGGTCTGGGGCGGGAGAAACCGTCGCTCGACGCTCGCCGTCACCGCGTAGACGCGGTAGGGGTACGCCACCGCGCCGACGCGGCCGTCGCTCTCAACCTCGTCCCGCGGCACCGACGGCGGGACGACGGGCAGGTCGGCGGCGTCGTGGCGGGTCGCGGTCGCAGTCGGGGCGGCCGCGCCGTCCGGCGGCGAGAGGCGCGCCGGGTCGTCGGCCGCGCCTCGGTCGTCCCCGCCGTCGTCTCTGTCCCCGTCGGTCCCGCCGCCCGGCGCGCCGTCAGTCGCCATCCGCGGCCCCGCCGGTCTCTCCCTCGTCCCAGTAGCCGCTGGCCTCGACGTGGGCGCGGACGGCGTCGGCTTCGGTGACCGCGAGGGCGTCCCCGTTCCGGCCACCGTCGGTCACGTACTCGGGCGCGCCCCGGCCCTCGGAGTCGCCCACGACCGCCGACAGCGGCTTGTGGAACACCTCGAACTGCTCGTCGACGTTCTCGGGCGGCGACGTGAGCAGCGAGACGACGACGAGCGTCACCGTCGACAGGACGAACGCGGGGAACAGGCCGTAGACGCCCACGAGTCCGTAGAGGAACGGCGACGCAGCCTCGGAGGGCATCGCGCCGAGGGCCTCCAGCAGGGTGGAGAGCTGCGTCCACGTTATCATCGTCACCGACCCTACCAGCATGCTGGCGACGGAACCGGCGGCGGTCACGCGCTTCCACCAGAGAGTGGCGATGAGGGTGGGGCCGAGGGCCGCGCCGAGGCCGCCCCACGCGTAGTCGAGCACCAGCGTGTAGATGGGCGTGTCCTTGGCGAGGTAGGCGAACCCGATGCTCGCCGCGCCGATAACCACCGTCACGAGTTGGGAGTAGCGAACCAGCGTCTCCTCGCCCGCGTCGGGGTCGACGAACCCGTGGTAGACGTCCTCGACCACCGCCGACGTGGCCACGAGGAGTTGGGAGTCGGCGCTCGACATCATGGCCGCCAGCGCCGCCGCGAGGATGATGCCCGCAACCACGCCGGGCACGAGTTCGAGCGTCAGTAGCGGCATCACGTTGTCCGGGTTCGAGATGGCGTCCTGTCCGAAGAACGTGATGGCGTACAGCCCCACGAACACCGCGCCGAGGTAGGCCACGAACATGAACAGTTGCGCCACCAGCGCCGCGAGGCGGACGTTGCGCACCCGGTCGATGCCCATGAACCGCACCATCACGTGGGGGTTGCCCGGCACGCCGAGGCCGATGGCGGCGTAGGAGATGATGCCGAACGCCGCGGCCCACCCGGTCAGGCCGGCCGTCACGCTGGTGAGCGATCCCTCCCCCACGGCCGCGAGTTCGTCGAACGGGAGACCCTGCGCACCGAACGCCAGCACGGGCAGGACGATGAACGCCGCGAGGATGATGGCCCCCTGGAAGTAGTCCGACCACGCCACCGCGAAGTAGCCGCCGAGCATCGTGTAGCCCACGACGATGACGCCGCCGACGAGGATGCCCACCCACGGCGCGACGCCCGTGAGCACCTGCAGGAGCGTCCCCGCGGCGACTATCTGCGCGCCGACGTAGCCTCCCTCGAAGACGACGAGCATGACCGCCGAGACGCCCTTGACGAGGCCGGTGTCGTCGTTCAGTCGGGTGGCGAAGAAGGTGGGGAGCGTGACGGCGCGGACTATCTCGGAGTACTTGCGCAGGCGCTTGGCGATGGCCGCCCACGCGAACAGGTCGGCCGGAATCATGCCGAGGCCGTTGTAGAAGGCCATCACGCCGGTGCCGAACGCGTCGGCGGGCACGGCCAGCGTGAGCCACCCCGACATCTCGGAGGCGCGTTCGGAGAAGCCGGTGACCACCGGACCCACGCGGCGGCCACCGATGACGTAGTCGCCCACGGTGTCCATCAGGCGGGAGGCGTAGAGGCCGATTCCGAGGAGGACGACGAGGTACGCCCCGAAGGTGACGAGCACCCACGTGCCCGCCGCCCCCGCGATTCCGTCAGCCATGCGTGCTCTCCTCGTACTGCTCCCGCAGTCGGCGTTCGCGGCGACCCTCCCAGACGTAGTAGACCGCCAACAGCACGAGGTACACCGCGAACGGACCGAACAGCAGAACCATGTTCACCGGGCTATCCGTTGCCATGCTCTCACCTGAACCACGGGCGTAGAAAAAGATACTGAACGTGGTGAGCGGGGGTTTCCGGGGCGTTCCGCTACGCGGCGTACTCCATGAGGCCGAACTCGTTGCCGAACGGGTCGGCGAACATGGCCTCGGTACCCCACGGGTACTCGTGCGGGGCCTGCGTTATCTCGATGCCGGCGGACTCCATGGCCGCCACGGTCGCCTCGCAGTCCCCGGTCCCGAAGGTCCACCACGTCTGCGTCCCCCGCTTCTCCTCCAGCACTTCCTGGGTCTCCGCGTCGTACGGGGTTATCTCGACCAGCGCTATCTCCAGTTCCTGTCCCGGTAGGCCGACTGTCAGCCACCGACCCGTCTCGCCCTCTAACTCGAACCCCTCGTCCGACCGCTTCTCGAAGCCGAGCGTCTCCGTGTAGAACGCCAGCGCCTCGTCCTGATCGTCGACGACGAGCGTCACGACGTCCAACGATTCGACTCCGACCTGCCGCTGCGCATTGCTCATAAACGATCACAGACTCTTAGGCTCGCTGAGAGCTTATCTCTAGCGCTGCGTACGCCGGGAGGCTCCGCGACGCAGGAGCTAGAGAACCGGAACTGCACGAACGAACCGTCCGCGAGAACTCCTCACTATCAGCCGTTGTCGCGAGAACGACTTAAAGGAACGCGCTCAGTCCTCGGCGGGGTCGACGCTCGCCCCTCCCTCGGAGTCCGCCCCGGCCTCGCCGTCGGTCCGCGCGCCCGCCGCGTCCGTCGTCGCGGCCCCCTCGGCGTCGGCGTCGCCGTCGTCGTCGCTCCGGGCCGCGGGCGAGGGCTGGTCGTCGTTCAGTTGCCGGACCGCGCGGCGGAACACGCCGGTCAGCGTGTGGACCTCGCGGTTGGTGGGGTGGGCGCGCCCGACGAGGCGGCGCATCATCCGCCGGGTCTTGCCCTGCTTGTGCTCGCGGTGCTCCACGGCGTCGAGGAACTCGTCGAAGAAGTCGTAGAACCGCTCGATGTCGGTCTCGTCCGCCCGCTCTCGCTCCACGTCGGGGAGCTGCGTCTCCTCGACGGTCAGGTCGCGGAGTTCGTACATGAGCACCGTGGCGGCCTGTCCGAGGTTCAGGACGGGGTAGTCGTCGCTCGCGGGGATGGCGCACACCTCGTCGAGGCGTTCGAGTTCCTCGTTGTCGAGGCCGGTGGCCTCGCGGCCGAACACTAGCGCCGTCCGGGTGTCCACCGTCTCCAGCGACTCCCGGAGTTCGACCGGCGTCTTGAACGGGAACCGGACGTGCCGCCGGGCGTCCTCGCCGGTGATGGCGGTGCAGCCCACGGTGTGGTACTCCGCCACCACCTCGTCCAGCGTGACCGTCTCGGCGTTGGGGAGGACGTCCTCGCGCGCGTGGCCGGCGAACCCGTACGCCTCGCTGTCGCGGTCGAGCGGCGGCGGGTTCACGAGTTTGAGGTCCGAGAGGCCGAAGTTCTTCATCGCGCGGGCGATGGTGCCGACGTTGCCCGGCGTCTTGGGGTCGACCACCACCACGGCCGGCCGGTGACGGCGCGCCGTCATCGGGTGGGGTAGTCGGTGTCGAGGTCGAGGTCGCTCACGTCGACCGGTTCGGCGTCCCCGTCGCCCTCGTCCCAGTCGTCGGGACGGATCTCGATGCGCCGCCCGTCGAAGTTCTCGTTGAGGCGGCGCTCTATCTCGGTCACGTCCGGCGGACTCGGCATCTCGTCGGGGTCCGTCTCGACGTGCTCCATCCCGCCGTACCCCTCGGGGGCGCGCCCGCCGTCGGCGTACCACTCGTGGAAGGCGTCGCGGAACTCCTCGCGCCCGCGGTAGCGGTCGCCGCCGGCCTCGCGGAACCAGTAGAGGAAGTCGGCCTCGTGGTCGGCGCACAGGAGCACCTCCTCGTTGGGCTCGCCGTAGACTATCTCGGCCTGCTTCGCCCGGTGTTTCTCCTCCTCGCCGTAGTCGAGGTAGCACGCGTCGCAGGGCTCGGTCACGAGGTACGCGAGGCGAATCAGGCGTTTTCGCGGGTCCTCGGGTATCTCGTCGAGGGGTTTGAACTCCTCGTCGTCGGTGAACACTTCGTCCTCCTCGAAGCGCCAGCCGCGGAGTCCGATGCTGACTTTCGCCATCCTCGGAGGGTAGGGACTCCGGGACAAAAAGGGCGCGACTCGCGGCGCGTCGCAGGGCGAGACGGGCAGGGGCGAACGGGGCACGGCAGGTCGGTCCGCGCGACGTGGCGTGCCCGGAGCGTATCGGACCGCATTTGTCGGTGGGGGTTCGAGGGGCGGACATGCAGACGGTCGACGCGGCGGGACTCTCCATCGGAGACGGCCACCCGCCGCGCATCATGGGCGTGTTGAACGTGAGTTCGGAGTCGCCGTACGAACCCAGCGTGTTCTCGGACCCCGCCGCCGCCGCGGAGTACGTCGACGAGGAACTCGTCGGCGAGGGCGCCGACATCGTGGACGTGGGGCTCGAAACCGCCAACAAGCGCTTCGAGGTGCTCTCGGCCGAGGAGGAACTCGACCGCCTCGACACCGCGGTGGAGGCGATAGAGAGCGTCTCCGGTGACGCCGTCTTCTCCATCGAGACGCGCTACCACGAGGTGGCCGCGGCCGCACTCGACGCCGGCTTCGACATGGTGAACGACGTGTGCGGCTTCGCCGACCCCGAGATGCCGCGGGTGTGCGCCGAACGGGACGCCGCCGTGGTGAAGATGGCGAGTCCACCCGACCTGACCCGCCCCGGCGCGGTGGAGGCGGTGGACGACATCTACGCGGCGTTAGAGCGCGAGGGGTTCACCGAGAAGACCATCGTGGACCCGGCGTTCGGCGGGTGGTCGGAGGAGAAGACGCTCGAAGACGACCGCGAGACGTTCCGCCGCCTCCGGGAGTTCCGCGCGCTCGGCCGTCCCATCCTCGTCTCCATCAACCGCAAGAACTTCCTGCGGGACGTGGCCGGGCGCTCCACCGAGGCGGCCCTCCCCGTCTCGCTCGCCGCCACCTCGATGGCGGTGGAACGGGGCGCGCACGTGGTGCGGACCCACGACGTGGCCGAGACGCGCGACGCGGCGCTGATAGGCGAGGAGTTCGCCCGCGAACGCGTACGGACCGACGGGCCGGTGAGCGTCGAGGAACTCGACGTGACCACGCCCCGCGAGGCGGCCCGCCACGTCGAACGCCGCGGCGGCGACACCGGACTCGGCGCCGAGGGCGTGGTCCGGAGCTTCGAACTCTCCGGCCTGTCGCGGGCCGACCTGGAGGCGCTCGAAGCCGCCGCGCCCGAGGCCGGCGTCACCGTCGTACGCGCGTCAGACGCGGGCGAGGCGCTTGCGATGGGGACTCCGGGTTCTTTTAAACGCCTCTCGGCCCGTATCGACGGCGCAGACGGCCTCCGAGCCGCCCTCGACGCGATAACGTTCTCGTCGGACGAACAGTCGAATTAAGAGAAAACTTATGGCGGACCCCCCGCAACCCAGCACGTGGAAGCCGGAAGGGCACGCGGGTAGGGGTACTTGGTGCCATTCCGGCCCATACTACTCTATTATCGCACGGGAGCCGAAGGTGTAGCATGGAGTTCAAAGAGTGGAACCCCGTCTACGAGCGCGTACTCGCGGACTTCGGGTTCGACCCCGGGGCCGACGAACGCGCCCGGGACGCGCTGGCGGAACTGGTCGGCCCGGACCGGTTCGACGCTGACCGCCTCGACGTGGCGGGCCGGACCGTGGCCGTCGCGGGCGCGGGGCCGTCGCTCCGCGACGAACTCGACCGGGTCGAGGCGGCGGACGTCGCGTTCGCGGCGTCGTCGGCCGCGGAGGTGCTCCGCGAGGCCGGCGTCGCCGTCGACCTCGTGGTGACCGACTTGGACGGCACGCCCGAGACGGCGCGGGCGCTCTCGGCCGAGGGGACGCCCGTCGCGGTCCACGCCCACGGCGACAACGTGCCCACACTCCGGGAGTGGGTCCCCCGGTTCGACGCGGCGAACGTGCTCCCGACGACGCAGGCCGAACCCCGCGGCCCGGTGGTCAACTTCGGCGGGTTCACCGACGGCGACCGGGCGGCGTTCGCGGCCGACCACCTCGGCGCGTCCCGCCTGACGTTCGCCGGCTGGGACTTCGAGGACCCGAGCGTGAGCGAGACGAAGGCGCGGAAGCTCCGGTGGGCCGCGCGCCTCCTCCGGTGGCTGGAGCGTCGGCGCGGCGAGCGCTTCTCCGTCCTCGACGGCCTGCGCGACGACGTGGTCCCGGCCGACGAGTGGACGGGCGACGGCGAATAGTTTCGTCCTCACGCCGCGTCCGCGTCGGCGCCCGCGGCATCGGCGTCGGCGTCGCTCTCCCCGCCGGCCGCCACCGGCACGAGGAGGACGGCGGCGACGACGGCACACCCCGCCAGCGCCAGCCACCCCGCGCCGTACGAGAGCGTGTCGGCGAGGTAGCCGAACGCGGGCGGCGCGAGGAGGCCGCCGAGGTTGAGCGCCGTCTGTCCGCCGGCGGTGGCCGCGCCGACGCGGTCCTCCGGCACGATGGAGGTCATGCAGGCGTGGAACGTGCCGGGGAACCCGAGGATGAACAGGCCCAGCGTGACGAGGGCGACGGCGGCCGGGAACGGCGAGTCCGCCAGCGTGACCGCCGCGAACGCGGCGGCGGAGAGCGCGGCCTGCGCGAGGAGGACCCGTGCCGTCGACCGCTCTGCCGGGCCGTCGAGTCGGTCGGCGGCCGCACCGCCGACGAGGCGGCCCGCCGACCCGGTGACCTGCACGCCAGCGAACACGAGGCCGGCGACGCCGGCGGTCACGCCCACCGACTCGGTGAGGTGGAGGACGACGTAGCCGGTGGTCGAGAACACGGCCGCGCCGAGGAAGAACCCGGCCGCGAGGAGGGCGCGGTAGGCGTCGTCGCCCAGCAGGCCGCGCACGTCGGGCACCTCGAACGCGCCGGACCCGCCGCGGCCGTCGTACCACGCGCCGAACGCGGCGGCGACGACGGCCGCCGCGCCGCCCGCGAGCAGGAACCCCCCCTGCCAGCCGAGTCGCGTCGCGGCGACGCGGGTCACCAACAGCGCCCCGAGACCGCTCCCGGCGGTCACCCCCACCTGCTTCACGTTCATGGCGAGGTTGCGCCGCCCCGCGGGCGCGACGGAGAGCACCGCGCGGTTGGTGCCGGGCATCGCGGTGGCGTACGCCCCGCCCACCACCAGCAACGCGAGGAGGAGCAGGGGGAAGGAGGGCGCGGCCCACACGCCCGCCATCCCGACGCCCACGCCGAGGAGGCCGGCCACCATCACCGGTCGCTCGCCGAACCCGTCCACCGCGCCGCCGGTCAGGAACAGGGGGAGGGTGTACCCCAGCATCACCGCGGTGACGGCCAACCCGACGACGGTGCGCGAGACGCCGAATGCCTCGCGCACGAACTTGGTCGCCGCGAACACCGCGTAGAAACAGACGCTTGCCACGACCTGCCACCCGAACACCAGACCGACGCCGCGCCACTCCCCCATCGTCGCACGCTCGGTACCGCCGGCTTTTGAGGCTCCCGCTCGCGGCAGAGACGGCCCCGTGGGCGGTGTTATCATACCGTTCCTCAACCTTTAACCCGATTCCGGAACACTTCGAACTGGAGGTATCACCTATGGCCGAGCAACACGAACTACCGCCGCTACCGTACGATTACGACGCACTCGAACCGCACATCTCGGAGCAGGTCCTCAAGTGGCATCACGACACCCACCACCAGGGCTACGTCGACGGGTGGAACAGCGCCGAGGATACCCTCGAAGACAACCGCGAGAGCGGCGACTTCGGCTCCTCGGGCGCCGCGCTCCGCAACGTCACCCACAACGGCTGTGGCCACATCCTGCACACCCTGTTCTGGCAGTGCATGTCGCCCGAGGGCGGCAGCCAGGCGGAGGGTGAACTCGCCGACCGCATCGAACAGGACTTCGGCTCCTACGACGCGTGGAAGGGCGAGTTCGAGGCCGCCGCGAAGAACGCCTCGGGTTGGGCGCTGCTGGTCTACGACAGCTTCTCCAACCAGCTCCACAACGTCGTCGTCGACAAGCACGACCAGGGCGCGCTCTGGGGCAGCCACCCCATCCTCGCGCTGGACGTGTGGGAGCACTCCTACTACTACGACTACGGCCCGGCCCGCGGCGACTTCATCGACGCCTTCTTCGAGGTAGTCGACTGGGACGAACCCAACCAGCGCTACCAGCAGGCCGTCGAGCTCTTCGAGTAACGACGAGTCGTACACCCCTCCGTTTTTTTCGGCGCGTCCGTCCCGTCGCCGCTCAGTCGCCCAGCGCCGCGACCAGCGCGCGCACCTGTATCCCGAGGCCCGAGGTGAGCGCCCACGGCAGTCGCCGCCGCGCGCCCGAGAGCGCGTCGTCGAGCGCCGCCGCCGCGTCCTCGAAGACGCCCTCGCCGTGGCCGACGAGTATCCGCTCGGGGGCGAGGGCACCGAGGGCGCCGCGCGGCGGCCGGAGTCGCCGCACCAGCGTCACGCCGAGTCGCTCGTCGCCGACGGCGTGGAGCGGCGTGGTGCCGAGCGTGTCGGGCACGAGCAGCGTCCCGTCCGACTCGCGGTGGGCGAACGCCTCCTGCCACCCCGGGAACGGCTCCGACCGCAGAACTCGGAAGCCCGAGTCGCCGAGGCGCGCGCCGTAGCGCTCGACGGGGGCGTCGGTCCGCTCCGCCACCCGGTCCATCCACCGCGGGACGTGGACCGGGACGCCGTGACGGTGGGCCACCGCGTCGGCGTCCCGGGCGTGGTAACTCGACAGCACGGCCACGCCGGCCACCTCGCCCACCTCCGCCAGCAAGTCGTCGAGGCCCGGCGCGTCGATGGGGTCGAACACCCACGCGCCGCCGCCGTCGCCGCGGACGGCGTGACTCGCCCGTAGACTGGTCTCCTCGGGGTGGGCCAGCCACCCCACACCGCCGTCCCAGCAGTCTATCGGCCGGGGGTCCGTCGGTTCGTCCCGCGCGTACATCAGCACGCGGTTCTGGTCAGTCGAACTACACGTAGCCCTTTCGGAGCACCGCTCCGCCGACCGCCGCTTCGACAGGATTTACCCCGGGGCCGGCCTACCGACCGCCATGCCGCGCCCGAAAGACTCGTTCGAGGCGCTCTACCCGTGTGACTTCTACACGCCGGAGGAACTCCTCGAACCCGACGCCATGTACACTGTCTACGAGATAGCCCGCCTACTGCAGGGTCTCGAACCCGACGCCGAGGTCGACGTCGAGACCGAGGACGTCCTGCTGGACTGGGCCATCCCGTGGGTGGTGTACAACTCGACCGACCTCGTGGTGGCCGAACCGCCCACCGACGACGACCCCGGCTACTACGGCCTGAAGGCGGACGACGACTTCGAGGGCGACGCCGGCGTCGGAGACGAGGACGAGAGCTAACGACCGACCGGAGCGTGCCCGTCCGTCCGGCCCTCACCCGGCGTCGTCACGAACGCGTTCGAGTTCGCCGCCGACAGACAAGCGATGGGCGGCGTCCGCCAGCGAGAAGACCGAAGCGAGCGGTACTGGCGCGTCACTCCGTCACGCGAACCGTTCCGACCATGCCGCTGGCCTCGTGGGGGATACAGAAGTACTCGTACTTCCCGGCCACCTCGAACGTGTGTTCGTACGACTCCTCGGCGGGGACGTTCCCCTTCGCGGGGTAGCCTTTCCGCGCCGCCTTCTCGCTGTCGAACTCGCCGGACGCGAAGTACTCGGCGCCGTCGGGTATCTTCTCCTCGTAGGCGGTGACGGAGTGGCCGACGGCCCCCACGTTCTTCCACGTCACCGTGTCGCCGACGGAGACCGAGAGCTCCTTCGGGTCGAACTGGAGGTTGTCGTTCATGTCCACCGTGTTGTCGCCGTCGCCGCCCCCGCCGCCCGCGGCCCCGCCGCTCGCACACCCGGCGAGCGACGCCGCGACCGCCGTCACCGACGCGCCGCCCGCGCGCCGGAGGAACGCGCGCCTGTCGTACCTTCGTGTCATGTTGAGACTCCCGCAGAACGTTGCGTTCGTCGGAACTTGTACCCTCCGTGATACTGGCTCACGTCCCTCACCCCATCCGGGCCGCCTTCGCGGCGAGTTCGATGTCCTCGTACGGACGGCCGGTCACGCTCGGTCCGTGCCCGGTGTGCATCTCCGAGAGGCCCTCGTCGACCGTCTCTAGCACCCGGTCTATCGACGCTATCAGCGTCTCTCGGTCGCCCTCTTCGAGGTCCGTCCGCCCGAAACTCCCGTTCTGGAACACCAAGTCGCCCGCGAACAGGGTCGACGCGTCCGGCGAGTAGAGACAGAGGTGGTCGTCCTTGTGGCCGGGGGTGTGGAGGGCGACGTAGTCGTGGTCGCCGAGGCGGACCGTCTCCTCGTCGGCGATGGCTTCGTCCACGGCGGGGTGGGAGGGGTCGAACCCCCACGACTCGACGCCGAAGGCGTCCCGTATCTCGTCCGCGTTGCCCACGTGGTCGGGGTGCGTGTGGGTCAACACGAGGGCGTCGAGTCCGTCGGCGTGCTCTCGGACCGCCGCGGGCGCGTCGAAGTTCGCGCCCGCGTCGACGAGCACGGTCCGGTCGCCGGTGACGAGAAACGCGTTGCTCGTGAACGACTGCGCGTCCCGAGCGATGTTGCGTATCATCGCCTCAGAGTACCACCGGGGTGGGTTTGGGCCTTTCGTGCGGGCGACGGGCGGCGGGTCGGGGGCGGAGACGCGGACGCCGGGTCGGACGGCGAAGGGCACGCTTTTTAGTGCGGTGGCGCGCGCCACCCCGTATGGAAGTCCGACTGCTCGAATCCACGCCGGACCCGGAGCGAGTCGTCTGCACCGCCGCCCGGAACGACTACTCCGCCGAGTTCGTCGGCGATCAGAGCTTCGAGGAGACGATGGCGACTATCGAGGGCGACAGCCTGGAGGAGAAAAAGCGCACGCTCATCGGCCACCTGCTGGACCACGGCCACTTCGGGCCGTTCGAGCACCCGCAGGCCACCTTCGCCGTCGAGGGCGTGAGTCGGTCGTGCATGGCCCAGATAACCCGCCACCGCCACGTCTCCTTCGACGTGCAGAGCATGCGTTACGTCGCGTTCGACGACGTGGACCCCGCCGACGTCGAGGCGGGCGAGATGGTGGTCACGCCGCCCTCCGCCACCGACCCCGACTGGGTCGGGCGCAACCAGCAGGGCGGCGCGGTGGACGAGGAGACGGTGCGAAAGCGCGAGGAGGTGTTCCGTCGGTCGGTCCGCGAGTCCGTCGAGTCGTATCAGGAACTCCTCGAACTCGGGATGCCGCCCGAGGACGCCCGGTTCGTGCTCCCCATCGGCACCGAGGTGAACATCGTGATGTCGATGAACGCCCGGATGCTGATGCACGTCGCGGACATGCGGGCCGCGGCGGACGCTCAGTGGGAGATACGACAACTGACCGAGGAGATACTCGGCATCGCCGACGACTGGTGTCCGATCACGTTCGAGTACTACGAAGAGCACATGAAAAACCGGAAGAACCGTCTCGCGCCGTAGGCTCGGGGGTTGATTCGAGAGGCGAGGAGTGGGCCGCTCTGTCCGGGCGTCCGGGGCGCGCGGAGTGGCGGGGCGAGCGTCGTTTCCGTCAGTCGTCGGTCGCCGCGCGCGAGGGGTCCTCGTCGGCCTGCGCCCGCCAGAGGGCGGCGTAGTCGCCGCCGCGCGCCAGCAGTTCGTCGTGGGTGCCCGACTCCGCCACCTCGCCCGCTTCCATCACCACGATTCGGTCGGCGTCCTTGATGGTCGAGAGGCGGTGGGCGATGACGAACGCGGTCCGGTCCTCGATGAGGCGGTCGAGGCTCTCCTGAATCAGTTCCTCCGTCTCGGTGTCGACGTCGCTCGTGGCCTCGTCGAGCAGGATGATGGCCGGGTCGTTGAGCAGGGCGCGCGCGATGGCGATGCGCTGGCGCTGGCCGCCCGAGAGCTTCACGCCTCGCTCCCCCACGAACGTGTCGTACCCCTCGCGGAGGTCGGTCACGAACTCGTGGGCCTCGGCCGCCTTCGCGGCCTCCACGACCCGTTCGCGGGCGTCGTCGTCGCCCGCGCGTTCGCCCGCGAGCGTCTCTCGGTCGCCGTAGGCGACGTTCTCGCCGACGGTCCCCGAGAACAGGTAGGGGTTCTGCTCGACCACCGCCACCTCCTCCCGGAGCGCCTGGAGGTCGTACTCGCGCACGTCGACGCCGTCGACGCGGACCGCGCCCGCGTCGGCGGTGCGGTCGCTCTCCGCCTCGGCGGCGCTCGCTGCGTCGCCCGTCCCCGCCGCGTCGCCGTCGCCGTCGCCGACGTCGGTCTCGGGGGCTTCGCGTGGCGTCCGCGCCGTCCCGCCGTCGCCGGCTCCACCGGCTCCACGGGACGTCCGTGGCGTTCCGCCGTCGGCGCTCGCCGTCGGCACGTCGTGGAACCGCGGGACGAGTTTGAGCAGCGTGGACTTGCCCGCGCCGGTGGTGCCCGCGAGGCCCACCGTCGCGCCGGCGGGCACGTCGAGCGAGACGTCGCACAGGACGGGGTCGCCCGGTTCGTAGCCGAACGTGACCGAGTCGAAGGTCACGCGCCCGTCGACGCTCTCGGGGCGGTACGGGTCGTCGGGGCTGGTCACGCTCGGCTCCCGCCCCAGCAGGCCGAACACCCGTTCGGCGCTCGACTTGGCGAGTTGGTACTTGTTGGCCGACTTGCCGACGCGGCGCATCGGCGAGTAGAGGCGGCGGAGGTAGAGGAAGAAGAGCGCGAAGCTCCCGGCGGTCAGGACGCCGTTCTCGCCGGGGGTGCCGGTGATGATGTCGGTGCCGCCGACGTACAGCACGAGGACGAACACGACGCCGGTGAGGAGTCGGAGGCCGGCGAAGAAGGCCCGCCGGATGCGGAGGGCGGTCACCTTCTCGTCGTGGTAGGCCTCGCTCTGTTCGGCCACCCGGCCCCGCTCGAACTCGTGGCGGTTGAACGCCTTGATGACCGCGGCGCCGCCGAGGTTGTTCTCCAGTCGGGTGTTGAGGCGGGCCACCGTCTCGCGGATGGACTTGTACCGCGGCTCTATCCACGTCAGGAAGCGGCCGCTGGCGACGCCGATTATCGGGATGGGTGCCAACGCGATGAGCGCGAGTTTCGGCGAGTAGACGTAGAGGATGACTCCGATGCCGCCCACGGTGGCGACCACCCGTATCAGCTGTCGGAACTCGGTGTTGAGAAACTGCTCCAGCCTGTTGATGTCGCTGTTGAGGATGGACATCATCCCGCCGGTCTGGTGGTCGACGAAGAAGTCCATCGAGAGGTGCTGGAGGTGGTCGTACGTGTCGTTTCGCAGGTCGCGCTGGACCTTCTGGGCGGTCGACTGGAGGAGGTAGCGCGACCCGAACCGCGTCAGCGACCGCACGAGGTACGCCAGCACGGCGACGAGGACCAACTGCTCCAGGAGCGCGAGACGGGCGGCCTGTCCCGAGATTCGCTCGGCGGGGAGCAGGCCGAGGTCGGCCAGCAGTCCGGGGTCGGACGGGCCGAGCACCACGCGGTCGATGGCGGCGGCGACGACCACGGGCGGGACGAGTCTGGTGAACCGGGTGCAGAAGGCGGCCCCAACCCCCGCGGTCAGCCGCGGCCAGTACGGCCGGGCGTAGGCGAGCAGGTTCCGCATGGGGTGGCCCTCGACGTTCTCTCGAACGTCCTCGAAGCCGCCGTGCTCGTCTGCCATGCCCGGGGCGTAGTCGACCGACCGTGAAATACTCCGGGTTCCCGGAGACGACCGCTGGTTCGGCGCGGCGGGCGATGGGACGGACCGACGCGAGACGCCGCGACGCGCGCCGGCGGGGACGAGACGCGTCGGGGCGGACGACACCGCCGGCTTTACTCGGCGGGGGCCGTAGCGTCGGGGGAGATGAGCAAGGCGACGTTCGAGGTGTACCGCGACGAGGCGGGGGAGCACCGGTGGCGACTCGCTCACGACAACGGCGACGTCATCGCCGACAGCGGGAAGGGTACGCGAGTCGGGCGAAGGCGGGACAGGGGTTAGAGAGCGTGAAGCGGAACGTGCCCGACGCTCCGGTGGTCGACGTCGAGCGGTAGTCCCGGCCGGCAGAGCGCGACGTGGCGGTGAGGCGGCGGAGCGAACCGACGGACCGCCTTGCTGACGGGTCGACGGACCGACTCGCCGACGAGACGACGGGGTGACGGACCGACGGTCCAGCGGGGACGACGCCGAGACCCCGAGAAACCGGAAGCGCGAACCGAGTCGGATGGGTTTATTCCTCTGGGACCCCACGTTCCACTGATGAGTACCATCGAGTCCGTCGTACGAGGTAGCGAAGCGAGGTGCCAGTCGCGATGAGGGGCGGCAACGACCAGCAGGCGTACGACCGCGGGACGTCGATGTTCTCGCCGGACGGCCGCATCTATCAGGTCGAGTACGCACGCGAGGCGGTCAAGCGCGGCGCGCCCAGCGTGGGCATCCGCACCGCCGACGGCGTCGTCCTCGCGGCCCAGACCCGGACGAGTTCGTCGCTGATGGAGTCCGAGAGCATCGAGAAGCTACACAAGGTTGACGAGCACGTGGGCGCGGCCAGCGCCGGTCACGTCGCCGACGCGAGCAAACTCGTCGAGGTGGCGCGACAGGAGTCCCAGCGCAACCGCCTGCGCTACGGCGAACCCGTCGGCATCGAGTCGCTCGCCAAGGAGGTCACCGACTTCATCCAAGAGAGCACGCAGAGCGGCGGCACGCGCCCGTTCGGCGCGGCCCTCCTCCTCGGCGGCGTCGACGACGACGGCCCGCGCCTGTTCGCCACCGACCCCTCCGGGACGCCGCAGGAGTGGAAGGCCGTCGCAATCGGCGGCAGCCGCGAGGAGATTCACGAGTTCTTCGAGGCGGAGTACTCGCCCGACGCGACGCTCGACGACGGCGTCGACGTGGCCGTGCGCGCCCTCTCGTCGGTGGTCGACGACCTCACGTCCGCCGAGGCGTCTGTCGCCACCGTATCGGCCGACGAGGGCTTCCGCGTCCTCTCCGACGAGGAGCGCTCCGCGGCGTTCGACGCGGTCCCCGACGAGGAACAGGAGTAACGACGGCGACCAGACGCCGCGGACGGACGCACTGCGCCGCGGCGTCGGCTCGTCACGCCGCGCCCGGACCGGGCGGCGCGATTCAGTACGGTTTTTCCGCTCCCCCGTCCACGGGGAGGTATGCTCGCTATCACCGGCGGAACCGTCGTGGACGCGAACGGCGCGCGGCAGGCGGACGTGGCCGTCGCGGACGGCCGCGTCGTCGGCGTCGGCGACGACGTCGACCCGGCCGAGGCGGACGAGACGCTCGACGCCTCCGGGCGGTACGTCGCTCCCGGCCTCGTCGACGCCCACGTCCACCTCATGATGGACGGCCGGCCCGACGTGGCCACCACGACGGACGAGAGCATCGAGTCGCTGTGCTACCGCGCGGCGGCCCACCTGCGCGAGACGCTCGACGCGGGCGTCACCACGATTCGCGACCTGGGCGCTCCCGGCCGCCTCGCCCTCGACGCGGGCGTCGCGGTGGCCGAGGGAACGCTCGAAGGCCCGCGCGTACTCGCGTGCGGGCAGAACGTCGTGATGACCGGCGGCCACGGCCACTGGTTCGGGCGCGAGGCCGACGGGCCCGACGAGGTGCGCCAGGCGGCGCGAGAGCAGTTGAAGCGCGGCGCGGACGTGGTCAAGTGCATGGCCACCGGCGGCGTCCTGACCGAGGGCGCGGTCACCGGCGCGCCCGAGTTCACGCAGGAGGAACTCGACGCCCTCGTGGAGGCGGCGGCGTCGAAGGGCGTCCCGACGGCGGCCCACGCCCACGGCGCGCGCGGCATCCGGAACGCGGTGGAGGCGGGCGTCACCAGCGTCGAGCACGCCACGTTCATGGACCGCGAGACGGCCGACCTCCTCGCAGACAGCGGCACCTACTGGGTCCCCACGGCGTCGGCGCTCCACGGCATCGTCGAGAACGGCGTCGAGGCGGGCATCCCCGACGAAGCGGTCGCGAAGGCCGAGGACGCCGAGGACCGGTTCGAGCGAGCGTGGGACCACGCCCTCGCCGCGGGCGTGACCGTGGCGATGGGCACCGACGCGGGGACGCCGTTCAACTTCCACGGCGAAAACGCCCTCCGCGAGATGGAACTCATGGTCGAGTACGGCCTCTCGCCGGAGGCGGCGCTCCGGGCGGCGACGGTCAACGCCGCGGACCTGCTGGGTCTGCCGGACACGGGACTGGTCGAGACGGGCTACCGGGCGGACCTCCTCGTCCTCGACGGCAACCCCGCGGAGGACGCGAGCGCGTGGCGCGAGTCCGAGCACGTCCTGCAGGCGGGCGACGTGGTTCGCTGACGCCGCCGGACGCGAGTATATTTTACCGCCGTCGCCGTTGCACCTAATGGTCCGGAGGTCGAATCTGCTGCCCGATGCAAATCGAGACCACGAACCCGGCGACGGGGGAGACGGCGGACACGTACGAGGGGCACGACGAGGAGGACGTGGACCGCCTGCTCGCGCGGGCGGAAGACACCGCCGAGGAGATGCGCGAGATGGACGTCGTGGAGCGCCAGCAACTGATGGCGCGCGCGGGGGAGGTGCTCCGCGAGAACGAGGAGGAGTACGCCGAGATAATGACCGAGGAGATGGGCAAGCCCATCTCGCAGTCGCGGTCGGAGGTGGAGAAGTGCGCGTGGGTCTGTGACTACTACGCCGAACACGCCTCCGAGCACCTGCAGGACGAGACCATCGGGAGCGACAAGTCCGCGGAGACGTTCGTGTCGTACGAACCGCTCGGTCCCGTGCTGGCGGTGATGCCGTGGAACTTCCCGTTCTGGCAGGTGTTCCGCTTCGCCGCGCCCAACCTCACGGCCGGCAACGTCGGCCTCCTGAAGCACGCCTCCAACGTGCCGGGGTGTGCGAAGGCCATCGAGGAGGTGTTCGAGGAGGCGGGCTTCCCCGAGGGCGCGTTCGCGTCGCTGCTCGTCGACTCCGACGCCATCGACGATGTAATCCGGGACGACCGGGTCAAGGCGGTCACGCTGACTGGGAGCGAGGGGGCGGGCCGGGCCGTCGCGGAGACGGCGGGGTCCGAACTCAAGAAGACGGTGCTCGAACTCGGCGGGTCCGACCCGTACGTGATACTCGACGACGCCGACCTCGACCGGGCGGCCGAGGTGGGCGCGCAGGCCCGCGACATCAACTCCGGGCAGTCCTGCATCGCGGCCAAGCGCTTCATCGTCCACGACGACGTGTACGACGAGTACGTCGAGCGATTCGTCGAGGAGATGTCGAGCCAGCGGGTGGGCGACCCGATGGACGAGGACACCGACGTGGGACCGCAGGCCCGCGAGGACCTGATGGAGGACCTCCACGACCAGGTCGAGCGGAGCGTCGAGGCCGGCGCGAACGTCGCTATCGGCGGCGAACCCCTCGACCGCGAGGGCAACTACTACCCGCCCACGGTGCTGACCGACGTGCCCCGCGACTCCGCGGCGGCCGACGAGGAGGTGTTCGGTCCCGTCGCCGCGGTGTTCCGCGTCGAGAGCGAGGCGGAGGCGATCGAACTCGCCAACGACATCGACTACGGCCTCGGCGCGTCGGTGTGGACGCAGGACCTCGACCGCGGCGACCGCCTCGCACGCGAGATAGAGGCCGGCTGCGTGTTCGTGAACGAACTCGTCAAGTCCGACCCCCGCATCCCGTTCGGCGGCGTCAAGAACTCGGGCTACGGGCGCGAACTCGGGAAGCCGGGCATCCGCGAGTTCGTGAACCGCAAGACGGTCTGGATACAGCACGACGACGAGTTCCAGAGCGAGAAGGTGGAGTAGCGCAACCCGCCCCGGCCCGGTTTATTTCAGCCTTCCGACGCGCGCCACAACGCCTTCCCGAGTGCCGTCCCTCTCCGGTGACATGAAAGCCTCCGACGTACTGGTCGAGAGTCTGGTGCGAGAGGGAGTGGAGTACGCCTTCGGCGTGCCCGGCGAGGAACTGGAGGACTTCCTGTTCTCCGTGCGCGACTCGGAGATGGAGTTCATCCCCGTCCGCCACGAGCAGGGGGCGGCGTTCATGGCCGACGTACACGGCCGGCTGACCGGCGACGCCGGGGTGTGCGTGGGGACGCTCGGCCCCGGCGCGACCAACCTGCTGACCGGCGTCGCCGACGCCCACCTCGACAAGTCGCCGCTGGTGGCCATCACCGGGCAGGGCGGACGCGAGCGACTCCACAAGGAGAGCCACCAGGCCATCGACGTGGTCGACATGTACGAACCCGTCGTGAAGTGGAACACCAGCATCCGGGAACCCGAGGTGGTGCCCGAGTCGGTCCGGAAGGCGTTCAAGCTCTCGGAGTACGAGAAGCCGGGCGCGACCCACATCGAACTCCCGGAGGACGTGGCCGCCGAGGAGACGGAGGAGCGGACGCTTCCGTCGCGCGACCGGGTGCGTCGCCCGTCGCCCGACCCGCAGTCGGTCGAGACGGCCGCGCAACTGCTCGACGAGGCGGAGCGACCGCTGGTGCTGGCGGGCAACGGCGCGGTCCGCACGCGCGCCTCCGAGAGCCTCCGCGACTTCGTGGAGGCGGTCGACCTCCCCGTCGCGTCGACGTACATGGGGAAGGGCGCGGTGTCCGACCGGAGTCGCCACTCGCTCATGACCATCAACTCGGGCGACGGCGCGTCGCGCGAGGTGGTCGACGAGGCCGACGTGGTGATGGCCGTCGGCTACGACATCGCCGAGCACGACCCCGCCGAGTGGAACGAGGGTCGCGACAAGACGGTGGTCCACCTCGACTTCGAACCCGCGGAGGTGTACGCCCACTACAACCCGGACGTCGAGATAGTGGGCGACGTGGCGGCGTCGCTCGACGCCCTCGGCGACGCCGTCACGGCGGTCCACGACGCCGAGTGGTGCCGCGAGGAGAGCGAGAGTGTCCACGGCGACGCCGTCGCCAAGCCCGACGCGGAGGCGTCGTTCACCGTCTCGGCGGTCCTGCCGTACCTGCGCGAGGTCATGGCCGACGACGACGTGCTCATCTCGGACGTGGGCAGTCACAAGATGGCCATCGCACAGGAGTTCCCCACCTACGAGCCCAACACCTGCATCGTCTCGAACGGCCTCGCCAGCATGGGCATCGGCGTCCCCGGCGGCGTGGCGGCCGACCTCGCGATAGACGAGGAGGTGGTCGTGGCCACGGGCGACGGCGGGTTCCTGATGAACGGCGCGGAACTGGAGACGGCGGTGCGCCGGGACTGCGAGTTCACCGTCGTGGTGTTCGACGACGAGGACTACGGGCTCATCAGCGAGAAGCAGGAGGCCCACCGCGGCGAGCACACCGGGACCGGTCTCACGACGCCCGACCTGCCGGTGTTCGCCGAGAGCTTCGGCGTCGAGGGCTACCGTGTCGAGGACTGGGACGACCTCGAATCGACGCTCGAACAAACGGTGGGCAGCGACGAGATGTCGCTGGTGGCGGTCCCCCTCGGTCGCTGAGCGGCCTCTACTCGCGGTAGGTGCGTGCCGGCGGTGCGTCTCTCCGCCCGCGAGGCGGTGC
The DNA here is from genome assembly GCA_046097085.1 of Haloferacaceae archaeon 50. GTDB lineage: Archaea > Halobacteriota > Halobacteria > Halobacteriales > Haloferacaceae. The sequence continues at coordinate 2,729,364 of CP175567.1, forward strand.
ACCGCACTCCGCGCGACGCCCCGCGGCGCGTCTCACGTCACGGGTCGGGGTGCCCCCCGCTCCGTATATAAGCGCTCGCCACCACCGCCCGCGAGGGAGCTATATACTCGTCGGCGCTTACCTAACGTAAGTGATGTACGGAGGGACGCCCTGACGGCGGGGAAGACGAACGGGGGATTCGGGACGGACCGAGCGGACGCGCGGACGGACGGCAACCCCATGTGGCGGCTCTACGCCGAGTACGGCCGGGGTAACGCGCTCCGATTCGTTGTGGGCGTGGTCGGGACGCTCCTCGCACGCTTTCTCGGGCTGGTGCCGCCGCTCCTCCTGGGACTCGCCGTCGACGCGGTGTTCCTCGGCGAACGGGCGTACGTCCTGCCGCTGGTTCCGGCCGAGTGGGTGCCGGCGACGCGCTGGGACCAACTCTGGCTGTCGGTGGGGTTGGTGGCGGCGTCGTTCCTGCTGGGGTCGGCGGCGACGTGGCTCCAGAACTGGGGGTGGAACTCCTTCGCCCAGCGGGTCCAGCACGCGCTCCGGGTGGACACCTACCGGACGGTGCAGGAACTCGACGCCGGCTTCTTCGACGACCGACGGACGGGCGAACTCATGAGCGTGCTCAACAACGACGTGAACCAGCTAGAGTCGTTCCTCTCGGACGGCGTGAGTTCGGCGCTCCGAACCGTGGCGCTGGTGGTGGGCGTCGGGGCGGTGCTCTGGTCGATGAACGCCTCGCTCGCGGTGGTGACGATGGCCGTCGTGCCGGTGCTGCTGGCGTTCACGCTGGGGTTCGCGCGCATCGTGGGGCCGAAGTACGCGACGATGCGCGCGAGCGTCGGCGCGCTCAACTCTCGGCTCGAGACGAACCTCGCGGGCATGCCCGTCATCAAGTCCGAGCACACGGAGGCCTACGAGGCCGACCGGGTCGAGGACGCCTCGCGCGACTACCTCGACGCCAACTGGGACGCCATCGCCACCCGCATCTGGTTCTTCCCGGGGCTCAACCTCGTGACCGGCCTCGGGTTCGTGCTCACGTTCGCCGTCGGCGGCGTCTGGGTGCTGACGGGGACCGCCCCCGGACCGCTCTCGGGCACCCTCTACCCCGGCGAGTTCGTGGCGTTCGTGCTCTACGTCCAGCAGTTCATCTGGCCCGTCGCGCAGTTCGGGCAGGTGGTGAACGACTACCAGCGCGCACGCGCGTCCGCGGTCCGCGTGTTCGACGTGAGCCGCGAGACGCCCGCGGTGGTGGACGCGCCGGACGCGGAACCGCTCCCGGCGGACGCGGGCCGGGTCGAGTACGACGGCGTCAGCTTCGCCTACCCGACCGACCGGCGCGGCGAGAGCGAGGCGGACGAGGACAGTGCGGGCGAGGACGCGCCGGCACCCGCGGCCGACGCCGAACCCGAGTACACCCTCCGGGACGTCTCGTTCGCGGTCGACCGCGGCGAGACGCTCGGCATCGTCGGCCCCACCGGGTCGGGCAAGTCCACGCTGGTGAAACTCCTCGTGCGCACCTACGACCCCGACGAGGGGACGATTCGAGTCGACGGCCGGGACGTGCGCGACGTGAGCCTCGCCAGCCTCCGCGACGCGGTGGGCTACGTGAGTCAGGAGCCGTTCCTCTTCCCCGGGACGGTCCGCGAGAACATCGCGTACGGCCGGTTCGACGCCACGGACGAGGCGGTGGAGGCGGCCGCGCGCGCCGCGCAGGCCCACGAGTTCGTTCGGCGCCTGCCGGACGGCTACGACACCCTCGTGGGCGAACGCGGCGTCAAACTCTCCGGCGGCCAGCGCCAGCGCGTCGCCCTCGCGCGCGTCGTCCTGAAGGACGCTCCCATCCTCGTGTTGGACGAGGCCACCAGCCACGTGGACACCGAGACGGAGGCGCTCATCCGGTGGGGTCTCGCGGAGTTCGCCGCCGACCGGACCACGCTCTCCATCGCTCACCGCCTCTCGACCGTGAAGGACGCCGACCGCATCCTGGTGCTCGACGAGGGCCGCGTGGTCGAGGCGGGGACCCACGACGAACTCCTCGCGCTCGACGGCCTGTACGCCAACCTCTGGCGGGTGCAGGCGGGCGACGTGGAGGACCTGCCGCGCGAGTTCCTCGAAGACGCTCTCCGACGCCGGGGACGGGTGGAGGAGGCCGAACCCACCCCGCCGGAGCGGTTCGAGGGCGACTGACGCGGACGGCGGGGGCGACGGAGCCGACTCCGCGGGGAACCGGCGGCGTGCGGCGCATGCAAAATTATAATACGGTTGTGAGTAAACGTTCGAACATGGCGACGACAACGACTGACACGGACGCGGAGACGGCCGCGGAGGAGGGGAGAGAGGCGCGGCGACTGGAGGCGGTACACGTCTACCGCCGCGTCGAGGGCGCGGGGAAGGCGTACGAACACGTCGCGAGCGTCGTCCCCGAGCGGGGGATTTCGGCGTCGGCCCCCGACGTGGCCGACCGGTTGGAGGCGGAACGCGAGCGGTTGCTCCGCGACGCCGCTGACCGCGTCGCCGAGACGACGGCGTACTCGCCGGAGGAGGCGTACGAGACGCTCCGCCCCACCGACGTGCGCGCAGACCTCATCCGGCGTGTGGCCGACCGGTTCGACGGCGGCGAGTACCGGACTGCGCTCGGCGGCGACGAGGCTCCCGGCCTCGACTGAGGCGGCCACCGTCCCGCCGCAGCGCACGTGAGATGGCCGCACGGTCGCTCTAAAGCGGAACCGTTTTACGTATCTCGGCGATACGAACTACTGGAAGCGCTCCGATGGTGTAGTCCGGCCAATCATCTTGCCCTCTCACGGCAAGGACCAGGGTTCGAATCCCTGTCGGAGCATCACACCTTCTCCTCGCAGACGCCGACGCTCTCAGTTCCGACCGTCCGCAAGTCGCCACTTAGCGACCGCACTCGGACCGCGTTCACTCCTCCCGTGCCGGTTTCTCGGCTTCGATAGCGGCCGCGACGACGTACTCGCTCAGGTCTCGCTCGTCGTCCCACTCCCGGATGAACTCCTCGCTGTCCTCCTTCGGGGCGATGGCGACGTTCTCGAACCCGGACCGACGCATCGTCTCTTCGAGGGAGTCCACGGTCGACGCCCCGGCGATGCACGCGGCGACCGACTCGGGGTCGGCGCGAACGTCGTCCGGCAGGTCGGCCGTCAACACGACGTCGGAGACCCGGAGGCGGCCGCCGGGGCGGAGCACGCGGTACGCCTCGTCGAACACCTGCGGCTTGTCCGGCGAGAGGTTGATGACGCAGTTCGAGATGACGACGTCGACGCTCGCGTCGGCGACGGGCAGGTGTTCGATCTCTCCGAGGCGGAACTCGACGTTCTCGGCGTCGTTCTTCCTCACGTTCTCGCGCGCCTTCTCGACCATCTCGGGCGTCATGTCGACGCCGACGACGCGGCCCGACTCGCCCACCTCCCGCGCCGCGAGGAAGCAGTCGAAGCCGCCGCCGGAGCCGAGGTCGAGAACCGTCTCGCCGGTCCGGAGTTCGGCCAGCGCTGTCGGGTTGCCGCACCCGAGGTTCAGGTTCGCCCCCTCCGCCACGGCCGCCACGTCCTCGTCGGTGTATCCGAGTTCGGCGCTTCGGTCGTCGGCTTCCGCGTCGTCGCAGCAGGTATCGCTACCGCAGTCGGCATCCTCGGACGCGATGCTCCCGTACCTGTCTCTGACGGCCCGTCGCTGGGTCGCCGCGTCGATAGCGTTCCGTCCCGCGTCGTTCGTGTCGGTGTGTTCACTCATCGGTCGGCGTTCGAATCTCGTCGAGTGCGTTCAGTAGCCGTTCCGCCCTGTCGGTCGTCCCGTAGTACCGCCAGCGACCCTCCTTTCGTCTCGTGACCAGTCCGGCGTCCCAGAGGCGCGAGAGCGCTTGGCTCACCGCGCTCTGGCCGACGTCTAACTCGGACTGGACCGTGCAGACGCAGACCTCGTCCTCGCGCGCCTCCGCGATGAGGCGGAGCGACCTGTATCGCGTCTCGTTGCTGGCGACGGAGAGCAGTTCCACGTCCGACTCGACCACCGAGTCCGACACCCGGAGACCACCGCAACAGACCTCGCCCGTCGCGGACTCCGCCGAGTGTTCACGAGCTTCGCCTCTCATATTACTGTCTCCTAATATTAGGAGACTCTAATATATAGATTTCGTCAGTCGGAGAGAACGAGCGTACCGTCGTCGACGCGAGTCGGAGAGCGAGGAAACGCGTCGGGGGCGGCCGGGAGTGTTCCCCTCCCGTTCGTACGACGGGGGCGGGAGGGCGTGCCCCGCCGGACTACCGGTACGCCTCGAACTCCTCGCCGAACAGTAGGAAGTAGACGGTCCCGACCCCGCCGATAACGGTGGCGACGGTGAACGCTACCTCCGGGCTGACGAACTCCCACAGGTACCCTCCCAGCGCCGCACTCGGGACGACTATCGTGTTCCGGAGCAGGTAGTACGCCCCCGTGACCCGTCCCCCGGCCCCCTGCTCCGCGGGGCCGACGATAAGCGCCTTGTGTGAGGGGAGGCCCGCGAAGCGGAGACCGGAGAACGCGAACACGAGAATCAGGGCCAGCCCACTCGGTGGCGTGTTTATCAACACGACCGGGAAGACGGCGTAGACGGCGAACCCGAGCGCCACGACGGGTTTGAGCCCCACGTACTCGGCCACCTTGGCGGCGGGCGCCATCACGAGTAGCGCGACGAGCATCTCGACGCCCAGCAGGTAGCCGAAGAACGCCTCCGGCGAGAGGTCGACCCCGTAGGAGAAGCCGGCGAGCGAGAGCGTAGTCCGGAAGCCGGTGCGGAGGAACTGGGTTACCACCAAGACGAAGAACACGTACACCATCCCGTTGGCGAACCGCACGAGCGTATCGCCGACCAGTAGCGGCCGGAGTTCGTCGGGCATGTCTCGCAGGTCGCGTCGTATCTGGTCGACACCCTCGAACGAGTCGCCGATGGTGTCCTCGCTGGCGTCGTAGAGGACGTGCTGGACGACCGTGCCGACCGCGCCGAAGACGACGGCCACCGCGAGGACGTACTGGAAACTGACGGTGAACTGGGGGTGGAGGCCGATGAGGACGGCCGCCAGCACGGGGCCGACGAGAAACGCGGTGCGGCGGAACGTCTCCGTACTCGCGAAGCCCGCCGCCAGCCGCGAGGGGTCGGTCGCCTGTTTGACGACGGCGAAGGTCGCGCCGAGACCGAACGACTTCCACGCCTGCGCGAGGAGGAGGCCGACGAATATCCAGACCCACGGCTCTATCGTGACGCCGGCGATGGCTACCGTTCCGACGTGGGGAGCGAACAGCCAGAAGGCGAAGCCGAGCGTCGAGAGGAGTCCGAAGACCGTGAGGGCGTACCGCGAGCCGATGCGGTCCGATACCGCGCCGCCGGGGTACGGGTAGACCGCGGAGACGACGTTCCCGACGGTCCCGAACAGTCCGACGACGAACCCGGACGCGCCCAGCGAGACGATGTACTCGGGGAGGAACCGGCTAGTCATCTGGAACCCCAGACTGAACGCGAACATCGCCAGCGAGAGCACTAACACGTCTCGCCGGAGCGCGAAGAACTGCCGGAACGCGTCGAGCGGTCCCGCCGCCTCTGCTCGTTCCCGTGCCATGTCGGACGTGCTCAGGTGATAGGTAAACTACTGTCGGACGTGTCGACCGACGGCGCTCAGGAGGTCGGTGCGTCTGTTCTCGTCGGGAGTTCGTCGAACAGTGCGACGACTCTCCGCTCGACCTCGTCCCGTATCTCGCGCACCTCCTCGGGGTCCCGTCCGTGCGGGTCGTCGAGCGCCCAGTCCCGCACCTCGACGCCCGACGACGCGTCGAGTTCGAGCGTCGAACACCCCATCGTCGCCACGACGTCGCACGACTCCAACTCGCTCGTTGACACCGCCGTCGGGACTCGTCCGGAGAGGTCTATCCCCACCTCGCCCATCGCGGTCACGACCTCGTCGTGCACCGAGTCGGCAGGGCGGGTGCCGCCGGTGACGATATCGACTTCGTCGACCAGCCCCCGTCGTTCGCGCTCCCGTTCGGCGAACGCCGTCGCCATCTGACTCCGCCCCGCGTTCCGTACGCACACGAAACCGAGCCGAACCGGGTCGTCCATGACACCGACTCGATTGAACACCTACTTTATCGTTTCTATGGCCGCTATATGCCAGAATATAGGCGAAGGCGAACTACCCACCGCTTCCTCGCCCCGAGTCGAAATGCGTATATGAGCAGATGCTGAATCGGGCGTCGATGGCAGAATCGCATCCTCGCCTGCAGCGACTACTGACCGACGAACTCGGGGAGTGCCGAGCGGAGGACTGTGAACGCCGGATGGAGGAGTTAGAGGCGCTGAAGGGCGGAGTCGACGTCGAACGCGTCGACGACGACGTCGACGCCCTGTCCGCCCTCTCGAACGACACCCGCTATCTCATCACCCGCATCCTCTCCGCCGCCGACGACGAACTCTGCGTGTGCGAACTCACGCCTCTTCTCGACGTGAGCGAGAGCGCGATTAGCCACGCGCTCTCGACGCTGGTCGAGGCGGGACTCGTCGAGCGTCGGAAGGACGGTCGGTGGCGGTACTACCGGACGACGCGGCGCGCCGACGCGCTCCTCGCCGTACTCGACGGGACGGGGGACCGGCGATGAGCGACGAACTCGGCGTCCTCGACCGGTATCTCACGGTCTGGATCGGCCTCGCCATGGTGCTCGGCGTCGCTCTCGGGCGCGTGGCTCCCGGCGTCGCGGACGCGTTGAACGCCGTCACGTGGCACGGGACGAGTCTCCCCATCGCGCTCGGACTCTTCGTGATGATCTACCCGATAATGGCCGAGATAGACTACGGGAGCGTTCCGCAGGTGACCCGCACCGCGAGAAAGGAGATCGGTCTCACGCTCGTGTTCAACTGGCTTATCGCGCCGTTCGTGATGTACGGGCTGGCGACGTTCTTCCTCGGCGGCCACCCCGAGTTCGTGACGGGCCTCATCATCGTCGGCATCGCCCCCTGTATCGCGATGGTGCTGGTCTGGAACGAACTCGCGTCCGGGAACCAGGAGATGTGCGCCGTGTGCGTCGGCGTCAACAGCCTCCTCCAGATAGCGCTGTTCGTCCCGTACGCGTTCCTCCTGCTGACGCTGATGCGCGATACGGGCCTCGACGTGGAGATGGGGCTGGTCGCGCAGATGGTCTTCGTGTTCCTCGGCCTGCCGCTCCTGCTCGGGTTCGTCACCCAGCGCGTCGCGTTCGCCACCGTCGGCCGCGAGTCGTACTACGAGCGGTTCGTTCCGCACATTGGGCCGCTCGGTCTCCTCGGACTGCTGTTCACGGTCGTCGTGATGTTCACGCTCAAAGGGGACTACATCCTCGCGCATCCCGAGCAGATCGCGCTCATCGCAACGCCGCTTTTCATCTTCTTCGTGGGTCTCTGGGGGCTCGCGTACCTCGCAAGCGCGTTCCTCGGCTTCGACTACACCGAGAGCATCAGCGTGGCGTTCACGGCCTCCTCGAACAACTTCGAGTTGGCCATCGCCGTCGCGGTCGCGGTGTTCGGCATCGGGAGCAACGTCGCCCTCGCCACGGTGGTCGGACCGCTCATCGAGGTGCCGGTGATGCTCGCGCTCGTCAAAGTTGCGCTGGCGACCCGGGGGTACCTCTGGACCGACGCCGAGGGCGAGAGCCGAGTCGCGTACGCCGACTGACGGCCCGCACACTCCGAACACGGGGATCACTCGTCGGCATCACCGTTCGGGGGACGTGTCGCCGGCGGGACGGAGTCGGCGCTTCGGCACGCCGAGACCGAGGCCGGGGCCGCCGGACCCCGACGTAGAACCGAGACGCGGAGGCCTACTCCGCGGTCAGTTCGTGCGCGTACCGTCGCTCTTGCTCGTCGAGAACCGCCTGGCGGCGTCGCTTGGCCTCCTCCGTCATCATGTCCTCGGACCACTGGAAACCGTCGTCGGTGTCGAGGGTGACCGACTCGATTCCCGAGAGCGCACCCACGCGTTCCTCCGCCTCCTTGATGAAGTACGGCCCCATGTGACAGGACGGCGTCGTGAGACGCATCTCGATGTGGGCGTGTCCCTCCGACACCTCGACGTTCTTCACGAGTCCCATGCCGACGATGTCGAGGTTCGAACCGGTCGCGGCGCTGCAGGGGTCCACAATCTCCCGAAGCGCCTCGCGGACGCACTCGACGGACGTCACGACGCCACCTCGAAGTCCGTCGTCGACCACGGTTCCTCGACGGAGTCGCCCGAGCGCGACTCGTCGGCCGCCGCGCGCGCTTCGAGTTCGTCGAGGTCGTAGCCGTGCGCCTCCGCGAAGTTCTCGCCGAGTATCTTCCGCTTGTCCTCTTGGGTGATCGTGAAGCTCCCTCCGAAGCTCTCCATCTCGGGGAAGTCGAAGTTCCAGAACCGTTCGAGCAGCAGTTGCGGGTGGAAGTGGGGCGCGCCGGTCCCCCAGATTATCTTGTCGATGGACTGCTTCCCGCCCGCGTACAGGAGGTCCTCGAAGGTCTCGGCGAACGTCTTCGGCGTCGTGACGGCCTCGGCCAGCGTGAGCTCTAAGTTCACGTAGACGTTCGGGTGACGGGCTATCTGCCACCCGGTCTCGCGGGCGAACGTGAGGCCCCCGTGAACGATCTCGAAGTTGAGTTCGGGGAAGCTGTCGGCGGCCTCCTCGACGTCACCGACCTCGTAGGAGTCCATCGGGACGGACCCGAAGGGGAGCGCCTTGTGGACGGCGACGACGTCGAGTCCGAGGTCGCTGGCGTGCTCCCAGAGGGGGAACGCCGTCTGGGGGTCGTCCATCTTGAAGCCGTGGTGGGTGCCGTCCTGTTCCCAGTAGGAGGGGTACACCTTCACGCCGTGAGGGTCGAACTCCTCGACCTGTCGCGTCAACTCGGCCTGCGGGTCGTCCATGCCGACCGCGTCGATGCTCGCCAAGGCGTCCCCCCGGGCGGGGTTGCGTTCGACGAACGCCTTGGCCTTCTCCATGGCGGTGAGACCGTCGTGGAAGACGGTGATGGACTGCGGGTGGATGACGCTGAAGTCGGTCTGGCTCTCGCGGAACAGCGCGTTCTCCGTGTTCTCGATGTCCCAGTCGCTCAGAAACGTCTCCTCCGTGCGCTCGTACCCTTCCGGCATCGCCTTCTCGAGACCGAGGCCCATCTGCATGACCTGCTGGGCGTACTTCGGCACTCGGAAGTTCGACTCGTCCTAGTTGTACGCGTGACACACGGCGTCTACCACGAAAATATCGTCGAGTGATGTCACAGTGCATACCTACTCCAAAACATAATTAATTTTCTGGTGACTCGCAGTCGCTGACGCGAGCGTCTCCACTTCGCGGGCGTACTCCGTCTCGCGCTTCTCGGGGCGAGGCGTCTCACTGCCGAGTCGAGACGCGGCGAGAAAGGGACGGTGGGCCGAAGCTTACGGCCGCGTCAGTCGGCGCGCGACACGTTCTGCCGAAGGTCGCTCTCGATGGCCTCGAGCGTCCGGCCTTTCGTCTCCGGGACGAGGCGGTAGACGAACGCCAACCCGACGAAGCTACAGAGGCCGAACAGCCAGAACGTCGACGGCGTTCCGATGCGCGCGGTCAACACCGGGAACGTGAGCGACACGAGGAGGTTCGCCCCCCAGTTCGCCACGGTGACGACGCCCATCGCGGACCCGCGGACGGAGAGCGGATAGATTTCGGAGATGAGCAGCCAGAACACCGGACCCAGTCCGATGGCGAAAAACGACACGTACAGCATCAGACTCGCCGTCGCCACGACCCCGAGGACGTCACCGAAGCCGGGGAGGTAGAACACGGTGCCGAGGATGGCGAGCGTGACGACCATCCCGCCGACGCCGACGAGCAGTAGCCGGCGCCGACCGACGCGGTCGACCAGCGCGATGGCGACGACCGTCATCACCACGTTTATCGTCCCGATTCCGACGGTGGCGAGGATGGACGTGACGCCGCCGAAGCCGGTCGATTCGAGGATCGTCGGCGCGTAGTAGATGACGGCGTTGATGCCGGTAATCTGCTGAAAGACCGCGAGCCCCAGACCGACCGCGAGAGCCGGGCGAATCCACGGTTCCAGCAGGTCGCGGAGGCCGTTGTTCGCCTGCTTCTCGACGGTCTCGGCTATCTCGTCGAGTTCGGCTTCGACGCCGTCGTCCCGCGTGCGCTGGAGAACCGCCCGCGCCTCGTCCGGCCGGCCGTGTTCGAAGAGCCAACGTGGACTCTCGGGCATCTTCAGCATCCCGACGGCGAGGACCACCGCCGGCACCATCCCGGCGCCGAGCATCCACCGCCACGCCCCCGTGTCCGCGAACGCGTAGTTGACGAAGTACGACAGCAGGATACCCGTGGTGACCATGAGCTGGTTCAACGACGTGAGCGCGCCGCGAATCTCGGGCGGCGCTATCTCGGAGATGTACAGCGGTCCCACTATCGAGGCGAATCCGATGGCGATGCCGTCGATGAGCCGTCCCGCGACCAAGACGGGGACGTTCGGGGCGACGGCCATCGTGAACGAGCCGAGGAAGAAGACCCCGGCCGCGAGGAGGATGAGCCTCCGCCGACCCATCTTGTCGGCTAGCTGTCCGCCGACGGCGGCGCCGGCGGCCGCCCCGGCCATCGCACCGCTGACGATTATCCCTTCGACGAGCGGGGACATGACGAACGACTCCTTGATGAAGAGGAACGCCCCCGAGATGATGCCCGTGTCGAACCCGAACAACAGACCATTCAGTGCGGCCAACGCTGAGACGACGTACACGAACCGGTCGCCGTCGCCGCGTACGACGTCACGCAAAGCGGCTGTTGACATCTAAAAAAATGACACTCACACTCGGGTAAAAATATTCTTCTTCCGTCTCGCCGATAAGGGCAGTCACGCCGGTGCTGGCTGTGAGACTGCCGAAACAGTTCCGGAAACGGACAGTCACCGAAAGCGGCGGATAACGCGAACGACATTCTTTCAGTGGACGGCGGCCGAACTCTTCGCCGATGAGAACACGACTCCGACGGCGGGAGCTACTGGCGGTCACCGGCGGACTGGCACTCGGTAGCGTCGGCGCCGCGGCGACGGCCGGTCGAGCCGTCGCCGCTCCGGCGAAAGATTCGTTCACCCTACTGGCGGGGACCGAACACGAGACCACGGGGTACGTCCGAACGGCGGCGGCGGACGGACCGACCGTCGTGGTCGTCGGCGGCGTCCACGGCAACGAGGTGGCGGGATACAGGGCGGCGGCGCAGGTGGTCGACATGCCCATCGAACGCGGCCGACTCGTCGTCGTCCCGCGAGCGAACGCCGCCGCCATCGAGAACGGAACTCGCAACGTCCCGGGCGGCGGCGACCTGAACCGGAAGTTCCCGGTGGGAGAGAAGCCGACGAGCGAACTCGCCCGGGCGCTGTGGGGCGTCGTGCGGCGCTACGACCCCGACGTCTTCATCGACCTCCACGAGTCCAAGGGGGTGTACGATGGAGACATCGCCGGCGGCGTCGGTCAGGCCATATTCCACTCGCGCGACGCCGCGGCCGCGGCGGACGCCCGAGAGGCCGCCGAGTACCTGAACCAGAACTACGTCGACGATGCGACCTACAACTTCACGGCCGATCTGTCCAACCCGGCAGAAGACAACCTGTCGGGACTCTTCACCTACAAGGTAGCCCGGGACACCGACGCCGTCTCGTTCCTCGCGGAGACGGTCTCCGACGGGCCGAAACTCGCGACCCGGGTTCAGTGGCACGAGCGAATCGTCAGGAGCCTCATCGACGAGGAACTGTTCGTCGGCGACGACTGAGAGAACGGCCGTGGCGCGAACGGAGGGGAGAAGACGAGAGAGCGGTTCGTGGCGGCGGTCGAGACGAACTCGGCTCTAACGAACCGAACGGTGGTCGAAACACCGCTCCGGTCCGCCTGTCGGTGAAGAAGTCGCTCTCCGACGGGTTGTGTCTGCTCGGAGCGAACCGACCGTTCGGCGGACGTGAGTTCTTTTCAGGAGGGGTGCACACATGATTGTATAGATACAGACCCGGCGTCTCGTGAGGAGCAACGGTTTCTCCTCGCGTCGGCCACCGTCGGAGGGTGAACGGTGGACGGCGGCGACCGATGGCCGTCCCCCGACCGGTCACTCGCCGTCCAACGGTTCGTCGGGGGTGAACGCGGTGCTCTCCTCCGCAGTCGGACCGTGCCGCCGGGCGACCTCCCAGATCATCCGCGTCGTTCACTCTCCTCGACCGGTCGTACGATGGCGGTAAACAGACACCACGCGATTACGGACATCCCTGTTATCGGCAGAACTGCTCCGAGTAGCGGATGTACCTGTATCGCCAGCGCCGTGGCGCTTCCCGTGAACGCGCTGACGCCGAGGGCGACTATCCAGAACTTCGTCCACTCCCCTTGGTTCGGTGCTTCCACCTCCCTCGAAGCACCCCCCTCCGTTTTGACATTCACTTGGACCACCGGTTCGTACGTACATTAATTATTTTATTATATAAATACTCCTCGGACAGTCTCAGATCGTGAAAAGTAGGTCGGCGTGAGAGTCAAGGGGGTGCTCGGGGCCGAAACCGGGACTTCCACCCGCCATCGGTCGGCGCTGGTCGTGCCCGCATCGGTATCAAAAGTACCATGTCGTTGCGCCGCCGGGTAGACCGTACCCGAGTACTCCCATGACCGAGAAACGCGAATACAGAGACAACTATCCGGACAAGACGCTGTACATCCCGGGCCCCACCGAGGTGCGCGAGGACGTCGTCGAGGCGATGTGCCAGCCGATGTTCGGCCACCGCATGGACCGGATGACGGACCTCTACACCACCGTCGTCGAGGACACGAAGGAGTTCCTCGGCACGGACAACGAAGTCGTCGTCCTCACGGCGTCGGGCACCGAGTTCATGGAGAGTTCGATGCTCAACCTCGTGGACGAGAACGTGCTCGTCACCACCTGCGGCAGTTTCAGCGAACGGCAGGCCAACGTCGCCGAGCGTCTCGGCAAGGACGTCGACACGCTGGAGTACGAGTGGGGGCAGGCCGTCAAGCCCGAGGACGTGCGCGAGGCGCTGGAGGGGAGCGAGACCGAGTACGACGCCGTCACCTGCGTGATGAACGAGAGTTCGACCGGCGTCCGCAACCCGATAGAGGAGATCGGCGACGTCGTCGCCGAGTACCCGGACACCTACTTCGTCGTCGACGCCGTCTCGGCGCTGGGCGGCGACTACGTCGACATCGACGAGCACGGCATCGACGTCATCTTCACGTCGGTCCAGAAGGCGTTCGCCATGCCGCCCGGCCTCGCCGTGTGCGTCGTCAGCGACGACGCCTACGAGCGCGAACTCGACAAGGACTCGGCGTCGTGGTACGGCGGCTTCCAGCGCTCGCTCGACTACTACGACCGGAAGGGTCAGACTCACTCCACGCCCGCGATTCCGGTGATGCTAGCCTACCGCAAGCAGATGAAGCACATGCTGGAGGAGGGCCACGCGGCGCGCGACGAGCGCCACCGCGAGATGGCGGAGTACACCCGCGAGTGGGCGCGCGAACACTTCGAGATGTTCCCCGAGGAGGGCTACGAGTCCCAGACGGTGAGCTGCATCGAGAACACGCGGGGCATCGACGTGGCCGCGACCATCGACGCCGTGAGCGAGGAGTACGACATGGTGTTCTCGAACGGCTACGGGTCGGCGCTCGGCGAGAAGACGTTCCGCATCGGCCACATGGGCGAACACGACGTCGAGAGCATCGAGGCTCTGACCGACGCCATCGAGGACGTCGCCGGCCTCTGAGCCCGGGAGAGCGGAATCCCGTCGGAACCTCGGTCAACGGAGCAGAGCTGTTCGATTCGTCGTCCACGCCGACGCCGAGTCCGCGGACGGGGTCGACTCGGCGCGCGAACGGACGATAAACTACGGATTCGTTTCTCACCGCCGCTCTCGGTTCGCCGACCGAACTCGACCGGCGACGCCGACATCTACCGACGGCTAAATAGAGTACGTATCGCTACCCGTCGGTGGGGAGCGCTACCCCGGACAGACTTTTGCCGGCGGCTTTCGTGCGCCGTCACATGGAGGACGAAGCCGTCTTGGTGTTGCCTCGGGACGACGTGCACTACTACACGTACGACGAAGTCGACATGAACGCGCTCGGAGTTGCGAGGGTGATGTCACGCGACGAGGCGGAGGCGGCGGGCTACGTCTCGACGCGGCCGACGGCGGCGCCGACGCCCTGAACGCGGACCGGTCGCGTCGGCGGGCGGCACTCGGAGGCGACGGGTCGCGGGGGTGACGCCACCGACCCGACGGCGGAAAGATAGTCGGACCACGCGGGCGACTGTCGGCCCGATGGTCGCCACTCGCCCCCTCGTCGCCGTAGTCACGTTCGTCGTGAGCGTCGGCTTCCTGTGGGTCGGCGCGGAACTGTTCGTGAGCAACGCGGCGCGCATCGCCAGACGGTTCGGCCTGTCCGAACTCGTCGTCGGACTCACGGTCGTGGCCGTCGGCACCTCGGCGCCGGAGGTCGCGGTCAGCGTCGACGCCGCGCTGGTCGGAAACGGGGACATCGCGGTCGCCAACGTCATCGGGTCGAACCTGTTCAACATCGGCCTCGTCCTCGGCGGTATCGCGGTCGTGACGGGCGTCCGCAGTTCGCGACAGATGGTTCGCCGGGACGGGACGGTCATGACCGGGTCGGTGCTTCTGGTGCTCGTCTTCCTCCGGGACCTCCGTCTCAGCCGCGCCGAAGGGGCCGTCTTTCTCCTGTCATTCGCCGCCTACCTCGGCCTCCTGCTGGTTCGGCGCGGGAGCACCGAGACCGAGACGGGAGCGCCGGCGGAGGCCGTCTCGACCCGCGCGGCGACCGGGCGAGGGGTTCTCCTGCTCGTGGTCGGCTTGGGGGTGGTCGTGGTCGGCGCGCACTTCCTCGTCGAGGCGGCCGTCACGCTCGCCCGCCTCGGCGGCCTCTCCGAGTGGGTCATCGGCGAGACGGTCGTCGCCGTCGGGACCTCGACGCCGGAGATAGTCGCCTCGGTCGCCGCCGCTCGGAAGGGGATGGGGGACGTCGCCGCCGGCAACCTGATAGGGAGCAACGTCTTCAACGCGCTCCTCATCCTCGGCATCGCGGCGACGATACGTCCCGTCCGCGTCGTCGAGACGGCAGTCGGGACGACGGTGTGGCTGTTCGGCCTCTCGGCGCTGACGACGGTGCTCCTCGGGACGAGAGGTCACCTCGGTCGTATCGAGGGGGTGGTGCTGGTGGCGATAAATCTGGGTCGCTGGGCGCTCGACCTGCTCTGACCCGCGGCGGGTCCGCCGCTCCCTCACGCTACTGGCCGTGCTCGGGCGCGTTCTACTATAAACGACGCCTCGGCCCTGGGGTTCTTGGAATCGTCGTGGGCGTCGGCGCGGTGGGGCACGCCGCCCTCGCCGTCGCCGCGGCGCCGATGCTGTACGCGCCGATAGCGGGGCCGTGAGGACGACGCCCGGCGCGGTTCGGGGGCGGTCGATACCCCGGACGGGAACACATATTTAACACGAACGTCCCCAATGGTTCGCATGGCTGTCGAGGACACCCCCGACCCGGACGCCGCGCCTTCGGTGGATGCGCTTGGCCACGACCACCCGGACGCGGCGGCGTACCGGGACCTAGCGGCTGACCTCCGCGACGCGATGCGCGGCAAGGTCAGGTTCGACGAGTACGCGCAGGTGTTGTACGCCACAGACGGCAGCATCTACGGCGCGCGCCCCGCCGGCGTGACGTTCCCGCGCGACGCCGAGGACGTGCGGGCGGCGGTGCGCGTCGCCGCCGAACACGACGCGCCGGTGCTCCCGCGCGGCGCGGGGTCGTCGCTCGCGGGACAGGCCGTCGGCCCCGGCTGTGTCGTCCTCGACCTCTCGCGTCACATGGACGACATCGTGGACGTGGACCCCGAGGCGAAGGAGGCGACGGTCCAACCCGGCGTCGTGCAGGACCACCTCGACGCGCGCCTCGCGGAGGACGGCCTCAAGTTCGCGCCCGACCCGGCGTCGTCGAACCGGGCGACGGTGGGCGGCGGCATCGGCAACAACTCCACGGGCGCACACTCGGTGCGCTACGGCATCACCGACGCCTACACCGAGGAACTGGAGGTGGTGCTGGCCGACGGGTCGCAGATACGCACCCGCGACGTGGTGATAGACTCGCCCGAGTGGGACGAGATAGTCGGGAAAGACGACCTCGAAGCCCGCATCTACGAGACGGTGCGGGCCGTCGTCGAGGAGAACGAAGACGAGATAGCCGAACGCTACCCAACGCTCAAGCGGAGCGTCTCGGGCTACAACCTCCACAAGGTGGTGCGCGAGGACGGCGAGGGCCGTCGGGTGGTGAACCTCTCGAAACTCCTCGTGGGGGCGGAGGGCACCCTCGGCGTCGTGGTGGAGGCGACGGTGAGCCTCGTCACGAAGCCCGAGGAGACGGCGCTCGCGCTCTACTGCTTCTCGGACCTCGGCGACGCGATGCGCGCCGTGCCCGAGGCGCTGGAGTACGACGTGAGCGCCGTCGAGTTGATGGACGAGGAGGTGTTCCGCCTCGCCCGCGAGTCCACCGAGTACGCCCAGTACGCCGAACCCATCCCCGACGGCACCGAGGCGGCGCTGATGCTGGAGTTCGACTCGGAACTGGTCGACGACTTCGAGGCCGCGGTCACGGAGACGAACGACCACTTCGTGGCCGAGGGCGACGCGTTCGACGTGCTGGAGGCCTACTCGGACGAGGCGCAGGGGAAGCTCTGGAAGCTCCGGAAGGCCGCCATCCCCCTCCTGATGAGTCTGGAGGGCGACCCGAAGCCCTACCCGTTCATCGAGGACGCCACCGTACCGCCCGAGGAACTCGCCGAGTACGTCGGGGAGTTCGAGGAGGTGTTAGACCGCCACGGCACGTCGGCGGCGTACTTCGCGCACGCGGGGTCCGGCACGCTCCACATCCGCCCCATCCTCAACCTCAAGGACGCCGAGGGCATCGAGACGATGCACTCCATCACCGAGGACGTGACGGACCTCGTGTTGGACCACCGGGGGTCGTTCTCGGGTGAGCACGGCGACGGCCTCGCGCGCACGGAGTTTAACCCCAAGATGTACGGCGAGGACCTGTGGGAGGCGTTCAAGGCGGTCAAGACCGCGTTCGACCCCGACTGGCGCATGAACCCCGGCAAGGTGGTCTACCGCGACAACGACCCCACGGACATGCGCGAGAACCTCCGGTACGGCGCCGACTACGCCTCGCTCGAACCCGAGACGGCGCTCGACTTCTCCGACGAAGGGGGTTTCTCCCACCTCGTGGAGCTCTGCAACGGCTGTGGCACCTGCCGGCAGACCGACTCCGAGGTGATGTGCCCGACCTACCGCGCGTCCGAGGAGGAGATACAGACCACGCGCGGGCGGGCCAACCTCCTGCGCGCCGCCATCTCGGGCGACCTGTCCGAGGGGGAGATGTTCTCCGACCGCTTCAAGGACGAGGTGCTCGACCTCTGTATCGGCTGTAAGGGCTGCAAGAGCGACTGCCCGACGGGGGTGGACATGGCCAAACTCCGGACGGAGGTGAAACACGCCCACCACGAGCGAAACGGTGCGAGCCTCCGGGCCAAGGCGTTCGCCCACACCGAGACGCTGATGCAGGTCGGGAGCGCCCTCGCGCCCCTCTCCAACTGGGCGACGGCGGTGCCCGGCGCGCGGACGCTCCTCGAACGCACCGTCGGCATCGCGAAGGACAGGGAGCTCCCGACGTTCGCGTCGGAGTCGTTCACGGACTGGTTCGCGGCGCGCGGCGGCGCGCACGTGGGTGAACGCGCCGCGTCCGACCGCGTGGTGCTGTTCCCCGACACCTACACCGACTACGCCTACCCCGAGGCGGGCAAGGCCGCGGTGCGGGTGCTGGAGGCGGCGGACGTCCACGTCCGCGTGCCGACCGACCTCGCGCCGTCGGGCCGGGCGGCCTACTCGAAGGGGTTCCTCGACGTGGCGCGCGACCGGGCGGAGCGGAACGTGGCCGCCCTCGCACCCCTCGTCGCCGACGGGTGGTCGGTGGTGTTCGTCGAACCCTCCGACGCCGTGATGTTCCAAGACGAGTACCGCGACCTGCTGTCGGGGCCGGAGGTAGCGGACGTGTCGGCGGCGGCCTACGGCGTGATGGAGTACCTCGACGCCCGGCGCGCCGACGAGTCGATGTACTTCGACGCGTCGGCGGAGTCGCTGACCTACCACGGCCACTGCAACCAGAAGGCCACGAACAAGGACCACCACGCGGTGGGCGTGCTCCGGCGCGCCGGCTACGACGTCGACCCGGTCGACTCCACCTGCTGTGGCATGGCGGGGTCGTTCGGCTACGAGGCCGAACACTACGACCTCTCGAAGGCCATCGGGCGTATCCTCTACGAGCAGGTGGACGAGAGCCCCGGCGACGCCGTGGTCGCGCCGGGCGCGTCCTGTCGGAGCCAACTCGGCGACCGGCCGGGCGCGTCGAACCCGCCCCACCCCGTGGAGAAACTCGCGGAGGCGCTGGTATGACGGACCTCCGCGTCACCGTGGACGGGATGGGGATGTCCGCCTCGTGGGTCGAGGAGAACCCCGCCACGCGGGAGTCCGTGGCCGCGGCCCTGCCGCTCTCGGGGCGCGCGAACCGCTGGGGCGACGAACTCTACTTCCGGGTGCCCGTGGACGTCGGCCCCGAGGACGCCGTCGAGGAGGTCCCGCGCGGCGCCATCGCGTACTGGCCGGGCGGCAACACCCTCTGTCTCTTCTGGGGGCCGACCCCCGCGAGTCGTGACGACGAACCCCGCGCGGCCGAACCGGTGAACGTGGTGGCGCGGATACACGACCCGTCGCCGCTCACGAGCGTGGACGGCGACGCCACGGTCGAGATAGAGGCCCGTAGCCCCGGGAACTGACCCCCGCCGTCGACGGCACTCCGGCCGCCGTCTGACGCCGCTCCGGTTCTAATCTCTCGTTAACGCCCTCCTCCCTCCGTCTGCACCCGCGACGCCGCTCTTTAGTCACGGCGAATTTTAATAACATGGTTTACGATGATGTATACGCCGCAGTGCTACAGCGGCACACGGTACCGTCGAACAAGACACGAGCGCACGACGACAACCGAAACATGGCAGACACACCAGACACCGAGGCAGACGAGTCGCCCGCCGCGCCGGACGGCGGCATCGCGAGGAGAGACGTGTTCGCGTCGAAAGAGCAGGGCGAGGAGTATCGCGACACTGTGTACCGGGAGTTGGACTACGAGTCGCTCACGGAGGCACCCGACACGGAGGACTACCCGGACACGGGCGAGCGCGAGCAGTTCCGCATCACCGAGGTACCCAAGGTACCCAAGGTGAGTCACATCGTGGGGCCGAGCGCCATCATGCTCGGCGCGTCGCTGGGGAGCGGCGAGACGATGTTCTGGCCGACGCTCATCGCCCAGAACGGCTGGGCGCTCTACTGGGCGTTCTGGGTGGGCGTGCTCACGCAGTTCTTCATCAACACGGAGCTCCAGCGGTGGACGCTGGCGACCGGCGAGAGCATCTTCCGCGGGTTCGACCGGATGAGTTCGTTCTGGCCGTGGTTCTTCCTCGCGGCCGGCTTCTTCCACCTCGGCTGGCCGGGGTGGGCGGCCGGCGCGTCCGAGGTGTTCGCCGCGTGGACGGGCATCGTCGCGCGCGACCAGTGGTGGATGATCGGCGTCGTGTCGATGGTGGTCATCTGGCTCTCCTACCAGGCGGGCCCGGTGCTGTACAACATCATCGAGAAGGTGCAGTTGGCGCTCATGATAGTCGCCATCTTCGGTGCGGTCCTGCTCATGTTCTTCGTCGGCTCCGCGGGCGAACTGGCCAACGTCCCCGCGGGTGCGGTGAGTTTCGGGACCCTCCCCGTGGACATGGACATCGCCACCTTCCTCGGCGGCCTCGCCTACGCGGGCGCGGGCGGCTACATCAACCTCTCGCAGGGCGTCTGGGCCCGCGAGAAGGGGTACGGCATGGGCACCTACCAGGGTCGCCTCAAGAACCCCCTCCGCGGGGCCGAACCCGAGGAGCTACACAACGGCTTCACCTTCGAGCCGACGGAGACGAACATGCGCCGCTGGCGGGCGTGGTGGAAGGTCGTCCAGCAGGAGCACTTCCTGACGTTCGTCATCGGTCTGCTCGTGGTGGCCACCATCGCGATGAGCGTCGCGGCCCAGTACGCCGCCGGGACCGACCAAGGCGCGATAAACATGTGGCTCAACGTGATAATCCCGCAGTTGGGCGGCATAAGCGGGTGGCTGATGTACGCGGTCATCTTCATCGCGCTCTTCAGCACGCAGTACGCCATCACCGAGTCGTTCGTCCGCAACAGCGTCGACATCATGTTCCAGGGGTACGGCCGGGGCGCCGGCTGGGAGGCCTCACGCGTCTTCCTCGGTCTCCTGACGATATTCACCCTCTGGGGTATCGCCATCATCTTCGGAACGCAGGTGCTCGGCTGGGGCCAGCCGTGGGTCCTGCTCGTCATCGGTGCGGCCATCGCCGGCGCGATGATGTGGCCGTACAACGCGCTCACGATAATCATGAACACGACGCGGCTCCCGGAGCACACCCAGCCCGGGTGGCTTCGCACCGTCGCCATGTGGTGGGCGACGGGCTTCTTCGGCTACTTCACCGTCCTGCTCATCGGGGGCGTGCTCAACTCACCCGAACAGTACGGGCTGAACTACCCGTTCTTCGAGACGACGGTGGGCATCGTCGGTAGCGGTGCCGGCGGCTACCTCCTCTGGCTCGCGTTCCTCGCCGTGCAGGTGTACACGATGTACCGGTCGGCGCGGGCGAAACTCGACGCCGACGACACCGTCGAGGACGCCGACGACGCGCGCGGCTTCCTCGCCTGATTCCCCCTTCGGTTCGACCTCCCCTTTCTTTGCGTCCGACCGCGTAGGCCCTGCCATGGCATCGCACACCTCGAACGCGACGGGCGGGGTCGACGCGCTGTCGCGCCTGCTCGTCGCCTACCGACTCCCCATCTACCTCGGCGGTCTCGCCGTCATCGGCGCGCCCCTCGCGGTCGCCGCGGCGTTCGACGTCGCCGTCCCGGCGTCGGTGCGGACGGCCGTCGTGGTCGCCAGCCTCGCCGTCATGGTGGCGACGTACGTCGCCGAGCGACGCGTCGGCGTCGAGTCGTCGCGCGGGAGCGACGCCGGAGCGGGCGGGGACGAGCGAGAGGAGTACCCCCTCGCCATGCGCGCCGCCGTCGCGCTCTCGGTGCTCGGCCTCGCCGCGGGCGTGTACGTCGGCCTCGAACGGAACCTCGCGTCCGGACTCGTCTTCGTCGTCGGGGCGTACCTGTTCGCCTACCTCGGCTACAAGGTGCTCGGCCGAGAGGACGGCACCGGAAGCGGGCGCGGCGGCGGGAGCGTCAGATGAGCGCCGACGACCCGGCCGACGGCGGGTCTCCGACGCCCGGGCCGGACGCCGCGGGGACGGACGACGCGTCGCTCTCGCCCGGGGAGCGGGCGGCGTTCGAGGACCTGCCGAGCACCGACATCGAGGTGGAGGCGCACGTCCACTACGGGATGACGGGGTCGTTCCCGCTCCGGATGGCCGACCTCTTCTTCGCCGACGACGGCGTCCACGTCGTCGAGTACGGCTACGTCACGCCGCTTTTCGGCATCGGGATGCGGACTCACAAGCGCGACGCGGGCGCGATGCGGCGAATCTACGAGGTCCACGGCATCGACGAGGTGCTCCTGCAGGGCGACTCCGTGACGTGGCTCAGCTACGACGCCGTCGAGGCCGTCGTGGTCCACGACGGCGGGTGGGTCGGCCGCCCGAAGGTGGACGTCCGCGCCGACGGCCGGTCGTACGCCTACCGCCTCCACGGCGACGCCGCGGCCGACGGGGTGGTCGCGGACCTGCGCGCGCCGGCCGACCGCCACGGCTTCGAGGTCGACCGGCGCGCAGGCGTCGGCTTCGACCCGAGCGAGAGCGTCCGGCGGTTCTTCCGGCGGTAACGCGCCGACGCGGCGCCTCGGGCGCCGGGGGTGCCCGTCCGGTTCAGCCGGCGCGGTCGCGGAGGCGGAGGCCGCACGCGCCGGCCACCGCGAACGCGACGCCGACGGCGTACAACGCCGTCAGGAGGAGCGACAGAGCCGCGCGGACGGCCGCGGACTCGCTCTCCGCCCGGCGGCGCGCCAGCGACCCGCAGCGGTCGACCAGCCACCGGACGCCGCGGGCCGTCCGCGCGTCGGGGTGGCGCGCGAGCGTCGCCGCCACCGGCGGACTCACGGCGTCGTAGACGGCCAGCAGCGCCCGCCCGGCGGACCGCGGCGCGAGGGCGTCGTCGCGGAACCCGCGCAGGGCGTCGAGCGTCGGCCCCTCGCCCGCGGCGGCCGTCGTGATGAAACACGACGCGTGGTGCTGGGTCACCTCGACCCGCGCGAGGTCGGTCTTGGGGTAGCGCGTCGTCTCGCCCTCCTCGAACGACGCCGAGGGTGAGACGGCGAACGCCGAGACGGAGTGACGCAGGAACACGTCGCCGTGTTCGACCCGTTCGCCCGCGGCGGTCACGAGGGTGACGTGCTTCCGGCGGCCGTCGCCCACCTCGACCGGTCGGTCGTCGTCGCCGTCGACGTCACCGTCGTCGCCCGGGTTCTGCTCCGCGTCCACCTCGACCGCGTCGGCTTCTACGTCCGCGTCGTCGCTCTCGTCCCCGCCGCCCGGGTCCGCGTCCCCCGGCCCCGTCGCGCCGGAGTCGTCGTCGCGGTGCATACCCCCCACGTGGAATCCCGCACGATTAAACCCCCGTGTCGCCTGTGAGCCGTACCCAGTGTGCGGTCGTACGACGGCGCTTATGTACCTCGTGAGCGTAGTTCGGCCTAGTGTCCGACTACTCCACGGTGTTGCTGAGCACGATACTCTCGCGCACGATTCTGGTCAGCGCGATACTCGTGGTCATCAAATACGCCCACGACGGCATGTACGGTCTCACCGCGGCGCTGTTGGTGCCGCTCTTGGTGTTCGGGTACCTCAAGGTCGGCGACGCGTCCATCCTCCGGTAGGTCGGTCGCGCGTCGACGAACGCCGCCGGCACGACGACCGGCGCCCGACGTCCCGGGAGGCGGGCGTCTCCCGCGCGCCGACGTTCAGGTTCGTTCGATACGGTTTCGGCCGCCGCTCAGATCCAGCCCTCTTCGGCGAGGAGTTCGCCGTTGAGGACCGACGCCCCCGCCGCGCCGCGGATGGTGTTGTGAGCGAGACAGTTGAACTTCACGCCCTCCGCGGTGTCCTGAATTCCGCCGGCGGACACCTGCATGCCGTCGCCGCGCATCCGGTCGAGTCGGGGCTGGGGTCGCTCGGGGTCCTCGAACACGTGGATGAGGTTCTCGGGCGAACTCGGCAGGTCGACGCCGGGGTACTTCCGCATCGCGTCGGCAACCTCGTCGGACGAGGGGTCCGCGGAGAACCCCGCGAACACGTTCTCGAGGTGGCCGTCGAGCGAGGGAATCCGGTTGCAGGAGGCCGCCACCTCCATGTCGTGCCACTCGACTTCGGCGCCGTCGAACCCGCCGAGCAGTTTGCGCGACTCCGTCTCCATCTTGTTCTCCTCGCCGCCGATGTGGGGGAGGGCGTTGTCGATTATCTCCATCGAGGTGACGCCCGAGTAGCCCGCGCCGGAGACGGCCTGCAGCGTGGAGACGTGGACGCGTTCGATGCCGAACTGGTCGATGGCCGCCAGCGTCGGCACCATCGTGATAGTCGAGCAGTTGGGGTTCTTGATGAGCGCGCCGTCCCACCCGCGTTCGTCGCGCTGTACCTCGATGAGGTCGAGGTGTTCGGGGTTGACCTCCGGGATGGTGAGAGGCACGTCGTCCGCGAGGCGGTCGTTCGAGGAGTTCGAGGAGACCACGTACCCCTCTTCGAGGAACAGGGGTTCGACCTCCTCGGCGACCGACGAGGGAAGCGAGGAGAAGAGGAGGTCAACGTCGTCCGGCACGTCGTCGGGGTGGGTGCGCCTGACGGTGAGGTCGCCCACCTCCTCGGGGATGGGGGCGTTGACCCGCCACTTGGCGGCCTCGCGGTACTCCTTGCCCGCGCTGGCGTCGCTCGCGGTCACCGCCGCGAGTTCGAAGGTCGGGTGGTCTTCGAGCAGTTGGATGAATCGCTGTCCCACCGCACCGGTCGCGCCGAGTATACCGACTCGTACTGACATTGGCGTGTCGTACGGTGGCACACGCTTAAGGCCGTTTGGATTCGTGCATGCGTCACCCGCCCGACGTGACTGGGCCGAGGCGTCGCTACCGGCGTCGGGCGTCGAAAAAATAGCGTGCGGACCGTGCGTCGACCGTCGACTACCGCCCGACAGGGACGGGGTCAGGCGGGTACCGACGACCCGCCGTCGGGGTCGGGGTCGCCGGTCAGTATCCGGTCGACTATCTCGTTGAGGTCGGGCGCACTGTCGCTCGGTTCGGGGTCATCGGATGGGTAGTGCGGGACTAGCGGCACTATCACCACCTCCTGTCACTCGGCAGTAGTAAACTGGAGACACATAACTGTTACTCCGGTCGCTCCCGCCGGGTCGCCGCCGACCGGAGGGTCGCCGGGAAAACCAATCGATACAATGAGGTGGCAGATGCGTGTAGGAACGAGAAGGAATGTTCAGCAAGGTTCTCGTCGCCAACCGCGGAGAGATAGCGGTCCGCGTGATGCGCGCGTGCAAGGAACTCGGCGTCCGCACCGTCGCGGTGTACTCCGACGCCGACAAGCACGCCGGCCACGTCAGGTACGCGGACGAGGCGTACAACGTCGGACCGGCGCGCGCGGCCGACTCCTACCTCGACCAGGAGGCCATCTTGGACGCCGCGCGCAAGGCGGGCGCGGACGCCATCCACCCCGGCTACGGCTTCCTCGCGGAGAACGCGTCGTTCGCGCGCCGGGTCGAAGAGAGCGAGGTGACGTGGGTCGGCCCGTCGGCCGACGCCATGAAACGCCTCGGCGAGAAGACCAAGGCGCGCCACCTCATGCAGGAGGCGGACGTGCCCGTCATCCCCGGCACGACCGACCCCGTCGAGTCCGCAGAGCGAGTGAAGGAACTCGGCGACGAGTACGGCTACCCCATCGCCATCAAGGCCGAGGGCGGCGGCGGCGGGCGCGGCCTGAAAGTGGTCGAGAGCGAGGAGGAGGTGGACGAGCAGTTCGAGACGGCCAAACGCGAGGGGGAGGCCTACTTCGACAACGCGTCGGTGTACGTCGAGAAGTACCTCGAGTCGCCCCGCCACGTCGAGGTGCAGATACTCGCGGACGAACACGGTAACGTCCGCCACCTCGGGGAGCGCGACTGCTCGCTCCAGCGCCGCCACCAGAAGGTCATCGAGGAGGCTCCGAGTCCGGCGCTCGACGCCGACACCCGCGAGCGAATCGGCGAAGCGGCCCGCCGCGGCGTGCGCGAGGCCGACTACACCAACGCCGGCACGGTGGAGTTCCTCGTGGACGAGTCCGACGACGACGTCGACTTCTTCTTCATGGAGGTCAACACCCGGATTCAGGTGGAACACACCGTCTCGGAGGCGGTGACGGGTATCGACATCGTGAAGTGGCAGTTGCGGGTGGCCGCGGGCGAGGAACTCGACTTCGCGCAGGACGACGTGGAGATAGACGGCCACGCGGTGGAGTACCGCATCAACGCCGAGAACCCCGCCGCCAACTTCGCGCCCGCGACGGGCACGCTGGAGACGTACGACCCGCCGGGCGGCATCGGCGTCCGCGTCGACGACGCGGTGCGGCAGGGCGACGAGGTCATCGGCGACTACGACTCGATGTTCGCCAAACTCGTCGTGTGGGCCGCGGACCGCGAGGAGTGTCTCGCCCGGTCCGAACGCGCCCTCGAAGAGTACGAGATAGAGGGGTTCCACACCGTCGTGCCGTTCCACCGCCTCATGGTGACCGACGAGCGGTTCCGCGCGGGCGAGCACACCACCGACTACCTCGACAAGCGACTCGACCCCGAGCGGATAGCGCAGGCCGTCGAGCAGTGGGGTCCCGGCGAGGGCGACGAGGACGAGGGTGAGGACGCAGACGAGGAGGTCACCGAGCGCGAGTTCACCGTCGAGGTCAACGGCAAGCGCTTCGAGGTCAGCCTCGAAGAACGCGGCGCGCCCGCCGTGCCCGCGGCGAGCGCGAACCCCGGCGGCGGGTCGGGCGGCGCGGGCACTCAGCCCCGCCCCGACGCCGCGACCGACGACGGCGACGGCGACGGCGGCGGGGCCGCGGCCGTCGAGGGCGAGGGCGAGACGGTGAGCGCCGAGATGCAGGGCACCATCCTCTCCGTCGACGTCGAGGAGGGCGACGAGGTGGAGGCGGGCGACGTGGTCTGCGTCCTCGAGGCCATGAAGATGGAGAACGACGTGGTGGCCGACCGCGGCGGCACCGTGACGCAGGTGCTGGTGAGCGAGGGCGACTCCGTCGACATGGGCGACCCCCTCGTCGTGGTGGAGTGAGCGGCACGCGACGCCGGCGGAGGCGGCGACTCCCCGAACCCACCGCCGACGCCCGACGCCCGACGCGACGGCTTCATGTCGGCGTCGGTCCACCCCGGAGACATGAACGACACTCGACGCGCCCTGCTGGACGCCCTCGCGGACGGCCCGGTGTCCGGCCCGGCGTTCGCCGACCGCCGCGGCGTCTCGCGGGCCGCCGTCTGGAAGCAGATAGAGGCTCTCAGGGAGGTCGGCTTCGAGATAGCGAGCGACGACGACGGCTACCGGGTCGTCTCGGCGCCCGAGTACGGGGCCGAGGCCGTGGCGTTCGGCCTCGACGCGCCCTACGACGTGGAGTACCACGACGCCCTCGGGAGCACGAACGACCGGGCGCGCGAACTCGCGGCCGAGGGCGCGTCGGACGTGGTCGTCCTCGCGGACGAGCAGACGGGCGGGCGCGGCCGCCTCAGTCGGGCGTGGACCGCGCCTCCGGGCGGCGTGTGGCTCAGTCTCGTCCTCCGGCCGGACCGCGCGCCCGCCGCCGCGCCGGTGTTCACGCTCGCCGCCGCGGTGGCGACTGCCCGCGCCGCCCGCGAGGCGGGCGTGGACGCGGGCATCAAGTGGCCGAACGACCTCCTCGTCGCGTCCGACGGCGAGGAGCGCAAACTCGCGGGCGTCCTGACCGAGATGGAGGGGGAGGCCGACCGGGTGTCGTGGCTGGTCGTGGGCGTCGGCGTCAACGCCAACGTCGACGTCGCGGACCTGCCGGCGGGGGCGACCAGCCTCCGGGAGGAGCGGGGGTCGGACGTGGACCGCCGCGCGTTCGTCCAGCGGCTCTTGGAGGAGTTCCACGACCTGTCCCTCGCGGACGACGAGGCGGTGCTGGCGGCGTGGCGCGACCACGCCCGCACGCTCGGGCGGCGGGTGCGTGTCGACACGCCGTCGGGCGTCGTCGAGGGCGAGGCGACGGACGTAGTCGCCCCCGGCGCGCTCGTGGTCCGGACCGACGACGGCGAGGTGGAGGTCCACGCGGGCGACTGCGAACACCTCCGCCCGGCGTGACGGGCGCGGCGGGCGACCCGGCCGCCGCTATCCGCTACTAGCTACCTCTACCGCCCGTCTCACTGCGCGGCGGCGTCGGCCCCCGCGTCGGCGCCGGCGGCGTCGGTCCCCTCCGCGGGCGAGTCGCCGACGCGGACGGTCAGCACCGGCACGTCCGAGGCGCGCACCACCTTCTCGGCCACGCTCCCGAGGAGGAGGCGGTCGATGCCGCCGCGCCCGTGGGTCCCCATCACCACGAGGTCACAGCCCTCTCGCTCCGCGAACTCGACTATCTCGCGGCTGGGGGAGCCCTCGAGGACAGTCGTGGACACCGGCACGCCGCGCGCGTCGCCGGCCTCGCGGACCGCCGCCACGGCCTCCTCGGCGTCCTCGCGGAGCATCTCGTCGATGCCCTCCCACGAGGACTCCATCGGGAGGCCGGCGTAGCTCGCGGAGTTGACGACGTAGACGGCGTCGATGGCGGCGTCGTGGGTCTCTGCGAGGTCGACCGCGTGGTCGATGACCCGGGCCATCCCGTCGGACCCGTCCGTCGGCACGAGGATCCGGTCGTACATAGACATGGTAACTCTTAACATATTGTTGTCGCGGGGCGTCATAACTGTTCGGTCGGCACGGACGTTGCCGGTCACGACTCCCGTCGTCGCGGGTCGCCAGTGGAGAGCGTCGTCCCAGTAGCGGCACGCGAGCGAGGAGCGAGCGGCCTCTTCGGACCACCGTCGCGGTTTCGCCGCGACGAGCCTTCGGTCGCTTCGCTCCCGAAGACAGCTTTTTCGAGGATAACGAGACGGCGGAGCCGTCTCGCTTCCCCACGGGCGACTCGCGGGTCGCCCGTGGAGAGCGGTCGCGCTTCGCGCGACCCGACGAAGAAAAAGGTGGGTTCTAGAGCACGACCCGTTCCACGTCGGCGGCGCGGCCCCGGCGGACCACGGCCCGGACCACGTCCTGTGCGCCCCCGAGGTTGTCGGAGTCGCCGTCGAGGACGAGGAGTTTGGCCTCGCGGCCCGCCTCTATCACGCCGTAGTCGAGGCCGGCTATCTCCGCGCCGTTGACCGTGGCCATCCGGAGCACCTCCTCGGCGGACACGTCGCTCAGCTTGGCCGCGAACTCCATCTCGCGGAACATCGACGGGCTGTTGAGCATCACGTTGTCGGTGCCGAGCGCAACCGTCGTGCGCCGGCAGAGGTCGCGGATGGGCGGCACGCCCACGTCGGTCACGAGGTTCGAGCGGGGACACACCACCACGGGCACGTCCTTGTCCTCGACGCGTTCGAGGTGGAGCGGTTCGGCGTGGACCATGTGGACGAGGAAGTCGGGGTCCAAGTCGAGCGCCGCGTTCACGTCGTGGGGGTCGCGCTCCCCGGCGTGGATGCCGAACAGTTTGCCGGCCGACCGGGTGGCGTTGCGGAGTTGGTCGAAGTCGCCGTCGCGCGCGCCGGACGCGCCGAACCCGTCGGCGGCCTCCATCGCGTCCTCCGTCTCCCGTCCCAGCGTCACGGCCTCGATGTCCAGTCCCGTCAGCGCGCGGTGCATGGTGGCGACGCCGTCGACGCCGCCCTCCCGGAACTCGATGCACGCCGCCGTGCCCTCGGACTGCATCATGCGGAGCGACCGCCGCATCGCCTCGGCCATCTCCGTCTCGTCGGCCGCGCGGAGCAGCCGGTGTTTGAGACCGTCGGGCGGCGCGACGAGTTCGTCGAGCGAGAGGCCGCCGCCCGCCTCCTTGGCGATGGAGTCGCCGATGTGGGTGTGAGCGTTCACGAACGCGGGCAGCACTATCGCGTCCGAGTCCGTGGGCGCCTCCTCGACGGCCGCTATCTCGCCGTCCTCGACGACCACTCGTCCCTCTACCGGTTCGAACTCGCGGCCGCGCAGAATCGTCCCCTCCAACTGCATCGTATCGTGATGGGCGACTCGGTGCCTTCAACCCTCGGAATCGGCGCGGCGCGGGACGGTTCCGGTCACCGGAAGTCGTCTAGCGTGGCGGGGTAGTCCCCCCGTGCGTCGCTGACTAGCGCGCCGTCGATGTCGAGACCGAGGACGGACACCGCGGCCGCCCCGACCCGGTCGGTGTCGTCGGCGGGAGCGTACACGCCGAGTCGCCACTGGTGTTTCTGGGTGGTCCGGAGCGCCGACACCAGCGGCGACTGGTCTTCGAGGCGGCGCACGTCGCCGTTGACCACCACGCGCGAGGTGGACTCGGTCATCGCCGGTTCGGCGGGCACGTCGAGGATGACCGACTCGGGTTCGACGCCGGCGCGGTCGGCCACCTCGCGTTCGAGGCGGCGTATCTCCTCGTGGTCGGCGAGGCGGAGCGACTCGGGCACGTCGGGGTACTCGGCCCACACCGCGCGCTTGAACAGGTCGCGGGTGCGCAGGCGGGTGGCGAACGACTCCGTGGCGGGCGTGCGCTGGAGGCCCACCAGCAACTGGTGGTCGTCCATCCGCCGGAGTCGCTCGGCGTCGATGTCGGGTTCTTCGAGGAACCGCTCGGTCGCCCGCCGGAGCATCCCCTTCGAGATGCGGGCCACGTGGTGCTGGTAGACGGTGGGGTTCATCAGCGCCCGCGCGAGGAGGAGGCTCTCGGCCGTCTGGACGTTCCCCTCCGCCAGCACGAGTTCGCCGTCCACGAACGCGAGTTCGCGCACCAGTCGCCCCGTATCGATGGTGCCGTAGGGCACGCCCGTGTGGTGGGCGTCGCGCACGAGGTAGTCCATCCGGTCCACGTCGAGTTCGCCCGACACGAGTTGGCCGTACTTGCCCTCGCCAGCGATGAGGTCGGCGACGCGGGCGGGCGAGAGGTCGTTCGCCCGGAGGACGTCGCCAACCTCGCCCTCGCTGAGCAGGTCGCCCACGTCGTCGTGGTACTTGCCGGTGTGGCGGTAGGTCACGTCCTCGATGTTGTGGCTGTAGGGACCGTGGCCCACGTCGTGGAGGAGGGCCGCCGCCCCGACCCGGTCGGCGAGACGGCCGTCCACACCGAGGTGGTCGAGGGCGCGCGAGGCGAGGTAGTAGACGCCCAGCGAGTGCTCGAAGCGCGTGTGGTTCGCGGAGGGGTAGACCAGTCGGACAGTGCCCAGTTGCGCGACGTGCCGGAGTCGCTGGACCGTCGGCGTGTCGAGGAGCGACTCCGCCACGCCCGTGACCTCGATGTGGTCGTGGACGCTGTCCTTGATGGTCGTCATGGGGAGAGGTTGGCCGCCTTCGGATAAAAACCGTCGGGGGGCGACCGACCGTTTACCCCCTCTAATCGGACCTTACTCGTCCCTTCCGTCCGAACGGCGATTCCCCTAGCCGAAACTGTAAAATGAGTCGAACAGTCGTGTCTAAAGTAACTACCACTTTTTTGGTACTCCACGCCTACCAATCTACACCACCAACCACATGTCCAGTATCAGGGAACTCGACGGCACGTCGGTACCTGTCGTCGCCGGGGACGACGGTACGTATCGAACCAACCACGACATGTCGGA
Source organism: Haloferacaceae archaeon 50 (assembly GCA_046097085.1). GTDB lineage: Archaea > Halobacteriota > Halobacteria > Halobacteriales > Haloferacaceae. The sequence goes on from CP175567.1 coordinate 2,760,346, forward strand.
GAGCGGACTGTCCGTCACTATCGCGCTCGCGCTCTCGCAGGTGACCGGCGAGAAACCGGAGGACCTGTTCTCCGCGTTCGGGGAGTACGTCGACCCCGACGCGCTCGACAGACTGTTCAGCAAGCGCGCCGGCGAGTACCGCAAGGGGGGGCCGCTGTACCTCTCTATCGCCGACCACGAGGTGACGGTGTTCAGCGACGGCGAGATACACATCCGCCCCATCCCGAAGCGCGAGTGACGGCGGGGGCGCCGGCGCAGGCGCGGGCGAGCACGAGCGCCGCCCGCCGACCGTCGGGTGGCGGACGACGAGCGTCGCCGTAGCGGGGCCGACGCCCGCCGACGCGCCGCCGCGGGGGTGCGGCGCGCCGCGGATGCGAGGAGATACAAACCCGGACGCCGACTCTCCGGTATGGTCACGTTCCTCGCCGGGGGGACCGGCACCCCCAAACTCCTCGACGGCGCGCGCGAGGTGTTCGACCCGGCCGACACGGCCGTGGTCGGCAACACCGGCGACGACGTCGAACTCGGGGGGCTGTTGGTCTGCCCCGACGTCGACACCGTACTCTTTCACGGCGGCGGCGTCATCGACCGCGAGACGTGGTGGGGCATCGCCGACGACACCACCGCGACGCACGACGAACTCCGCCGCCTCGCGGACGCCGCGGGTCTGGAGGGCGGTCCCCGCTACCTCCCGCCCGAAGCCCAGACGGCCGGGCGCGACATCGCGCGCTGGCGACGCTTCTCGGGCGTCGCGGAGTTCATGGAGATAGGCGACCGGGACCGGGCGGTCCACGTCACCCGGACGGGGCTGCTCGACGAGGGTCACACGCTCACCGAGGTGACGCGCACCCTCGCGGACGCTTTCGGCCTCGACGTGGACCTCGTGCCGATGAGCGACGACCCCGTCGCCAGCATCGTCCACACCGACGAGGGCGAGATGCACTTCCAGGAGTTCTGGGTGGCGCGGCGCGGGGACCCGGCCGTCGAGGACGTGGAGTTCCGCGGCGCGGACGCGGCCGCGCCCTCGCCCGCCGCGCGCGAGGCCCTCGCGGACCCCGTGATAGTCGGGCCGTCGAACCCCGTCACCTCCATCGGGCCGATGCTCGCCGTACCCGGGTTCCGGGAGGCCCTCGCGGAGACGCCCGTAGTGGCCGTCTCGCCGTTCGTGGAGGACCGGGTGTTCTCCGGGCCCGCGGCCGACCTCATGGCGGGCGTGGGCTACGACCCCTCGACGGCGGGCGTCGCCGAGGCCTACCCGTTCGCGGACGCGTTCGTGCTAGACGACGCCGACGGCACCGAACTCGACCGACACGTCGAGCGGACCGACACCCGCATCGACGACGCCGACGACGCCGAACGCGTGGCGCGCGCGGCCGAACGTGCGCTGGAGGCCGTGTCGTGACGCCCGCGGACCCCCCGCGCCTCGCCCTCGCCAGTCTGAGCGGCGAGTCCGACGCCGAGTGGGCGCGCGCCGGGGCCGACTACGCCGACGCGGCGGTGCTCGGCGGCGTCGCCCTCGACGGCCCCACCCGCGAGGCGGCGCGGGCGATGGTCGCGGACCGGGACCGGACCGAGTTCCTGCCGGACGACCCCGTCGCGTTCGCGGCCGCCCAACTCGACGCCCTCGCCGACGCCTCCCTCCGGGCGGGCGTGAACGTGCGCGCGACGGGGCCGGAGCCGGTCCGGGAACTCGCCCGGGAGTGCGCCGCGCGCGGCGCAGTGCTTGAGGTGAACGCCCACTGCCGGCAGGACGAGATGTGCGCGGCGGGCGCGGGCGAGTCGCTCCTCCGGGACCCCGACCGACTCGCGGCGCAGGTGGCCGCCGCCGCCGACGCGGGCGCGACGGTGTCCGTGAAGGTCCGCGCGGAACTCGACGGGGTGGACCTGCCGGCGGTCGCCCGCCGAATCGAGGCGGCGGGCGGGCGCGCCGTCCACGTCGACGCGATGGACACCGAGTCCGTGGTCCGCGACGTGGCCGACGCGACGGACCTGTTCGTGGTGGCCAACAACGGCGTCCGGGGGCGCGAGACGGCGTTCGAGTACCTCCGGTACGGCGCGGACGCGGTGAGCGTGGGCCGGCCCAGCGACGACCCGCGGGTCCTCCGGCGCGTGCGCGACGCCGTCGACGAGTGGTTCGAGAGCGGGGGAGACGGCAGCGCCGAACGCCGGAGCGAGGTGGGACCGCCGTGACGAGCGACGGGCGCACGCCCGCGGAGGACGCCCAGCTCGCCCTCCTGCTCGAAGTCGCGGGCACGCCCAAACCCGGCAACGTGGACCGCCGCCGCGACTTCGGGGACCTGCGGTTCGAGCACTTCCTCGCGGGCGCGGTGGGCGCGGGGCGGGGTCTGCGCGCCGCGGCGTCGGGCGCGCCGGTTGGCGAGGCGTTCGAGGAGGCCGTCGCGGGCATGCGCCACCAGCGAGGGGGGAACACCCAGTTCGGCTGTCTCCTCCTCCTCGTTCCCCTCGTGCGGGCGGCCGCGGCGGACGACCTCTCCCCCGCGGGCGCGAGCGCCGTCGCGCAGGACACCACGGTGGCCGACGCGGCGGGGTTCTACCGCGCGTTCGAGCACGTGGACGTGGCCGTCGACGACCCCCCCGAGGACGCGCCGGCGCTCGACGTGCGCCGCGGCGCGGACGCCGTCCCGGTGCTCGAAGACCGGGAGCTGACGCTGTACGACGTGATGGAACTGTCGGCGCCGCGCGACGGCAACGCGCGCGAGTGGACCGAGGGGTTCCCCCGGACGTTCGACGCCGCGGCGGGGATGCTCGAAGACGACGGCCCCGCGCCCGACCGGGTGGCCCGCGCCTTCCTCGACCTGCTGGCGGGCGAACCCGACTCCCTCGTGGCCGCCCAACACGGCGACGAGACGGCGGAGGCGGTGCGCCGCCGCGCGGCCGCGGCGCGCGAGGCGGACGACCCGGCCGCGGCGGCCGAGGAACTCGCGGACGAACTCGTGGCCGAGGGCTACAACCCCGGCACGACGGCGGACGCGACCGCGGCGGCGACGTTCGTTGCGCTCGAACGGGGGTTGCCGGTGTGAGCGGGGGCGGCGACGGCACAGACGCGCCCGGCGCGGACGCGGGCGATGCCGCCGACTGGCCGGTCGACCTCCGCGGGGTGACGGAGTCCGTCGTGACCACGCGCGGGCCGAACGGGCGGTGGAACGCCGCGGCCCTCGGCCTGCGCGCGCCCGGGTTCGACAGCGGCGGAGACGGCGACGGAGACGGCGGCCGAGAGGGGAACGGCGACGCGGACGCCCACGGACCCGACGACGACCGGCCCGTGACTGCCGTGACCTACGGGAACACCCGGACCCGGCGCAACTTCCGCCGCGAGGGCGGCGGCGTCGTCCAGTTCGTTGCCGACCCCCGGACGTTCGTGGACGCCGCGCTCTCGGTGTGCGAGTCCGACGACCCCGTACTGTCCTCCGCGGACGCGTGGGCCGAAGTCGACGCCGCCGCCCTCGGCGCGGAGGAACGGGACGGCACGCGACTCGAACGCTGGGCGCTCTCGCCCGTCGACAGCGGCGTCCGTCGGGAGTACGTCCCGACGGTGAACCGGGGCTTTTGCGCCGTCGTCGACGCCACCGTGGCGGCGTCGCGCCTCGACGTGCCGGGGTACGACACCGACGCGTTGCTCGACAGACTCGCCTACTTCGCGGAGACGGTGGAGCGGTGCGGCGGGCCGCGGGAGCGCGCGGCGTTCGCGCGCGTCGACGAGTTGACGGGGTGGCGCGAGCGTCGGGGGACGCGCGGGGCCGACGGGGACTGAGACCGAAACCGGCGAGGGCGCCGAGAGCCGTAGCTGTCCGCGTCGTACGGCGTCGTCCCGCAGAAGCGATTCGTTCGACCCGTTCGGTCCGCGCTGCTCGCCCGGGAGAAGTCGCGTCGAATCAGTCGCCGGAGGGGGCGTGACCGTTCCGCGCGGCGTCGGCGGACGTGGTCCGGGCCCGCACCGCGGCCAGCGGCGAGGTGGGCGAACGGAGGGTCGCGATGAGACTCCAGAGGACGCCGGTGGCGAGCGAACCGGCCGCCGAGAACGTCATGCCCATCGTGAAGAACGTCGACCCGTAGACGAGGCCGATGAGCGCGGAGGGGAGACTCGTTCCTAGCGGTATCGACGCCGTCTCGTCGCGGAGCGAGGGGGCTAGTACGACGATGCTGAACACGCTACCTATCGTGAAGATGAGGTCTTGCCAAATCATTGAAATCGCAGTACCACGACTAATCCGTTGCCCGGTAAGAAGTTTACTATCTCCCGAGTAAACATATAGTGAAGGTTTCGAACGGTACCGAGGCACACGCTCTGGGCGACGTCGGCGGGGGAGGCAACGACCGTCCGAGTTCGCCAGTACGGAACGAATCGTTTTAGTGCGTCTCGGCGAAACTCACGCACATGCCCATCAAGCCGAAGTACGTCAAACAGCTCGGAACCGTCCTGCTCGAACGCTACCCGGAGGCGTTCAACACGGACTTCGAGACGAACAAAGACAGCGTGAGCCAGCTGACCAGCGTGGAGTCGAAGGGCGTGCGCAACCGCATCGCGGGCTACGTCACGCGCAAGAAGGCCTCCGCCGTCGCCGAAGCGTAACGCCGGACAGAGAGCTTCTTCGAGTCGCCGGGTCCCCGCGAGCGACGGCCACGCGCGGCCGGTCGCACAGGCGAGATGGTAACGACTCCCGACACGCGGGCGGACCGGGAACCGGTCGTGACCGGCCTCAGAACCGGTCGGTCCGACCGGCGGCCGACCACGCGTCGCGGGGCGCGTTCTCGGGCACGCGGACCGACCGCCCCTGCGACTGCTCGACGCGCCCGGCGAACGTCCACCGCTTGCCCTCCCACGTGGGTTCGGCGTCGGCCGCGGCCGCCGCGGCGGCAGCGCGCTCGGCGTCCCGGAGGTGTGCGCCCACGGCGGCGGCGATGGCGGCCGCCTCCTCGTCGTCGGCGTCGTCGGGTATCGACAGCGTCGTCGTCGGCGCGTCGTCGATCATAGCGGGATGTTGCCGTGTTTCTTCTCGGGGTACTGCTCGCGCTTCGAGGCGAGCATCTCCAGGTCGTCCACGAGGCGCGCGCGCGTCTCCGGGGGTTCGATGACGGCGTCGACGTAGCCGCGGTCGGCCGCGGTGTAGGGGTTGGCGAACTCCTCGCGGTACTCCTCGATGAGTTCGTCGCGGCGCGCCTCGGGGTCGTCGGCGGCGTCGAGTTCCTCGGAGTAGAGGATGTTGACCGCGCCCTGCGGTCCCATCACGGCTATCTCGGCGGTGGGCCACGCGTAGTTGACGTCCGCGCCGAGGTGCTTCGAGGCCATCACGTCGTACGCGCCGCCGTAGGCCTTGCGCGTGATGACGGTCATAAGGGGGACGGTGGCCTCGGAGTAAGCGTAGAGGAGTTTCGCCCCGTGGCGGATGATGCCCTCGTGCTCCTGGTCGGTGCCCGGCATGAACCCCGGCACGTCCACGAACGTCACGATGGGCACGTTGAACGAGTCGCAGGTGCGGACGAACCGCGACGCCTTCTCCGACGCCTCGATGTCGAGGGTGCCGGCGTTCACCCGGGGCTGGTTGGCTACGACGCCCACCGACCGCCCGTCGAGGCGGGCGAACCCCACCACGATGTTCTTGGCGAAGCCGCCGTGGACCTCGAAGAAGGAGCCCTCGTCGACCACGCGCTCGACGGCGTTCGTCATGTCGTAGGGCTTCCGTGGCTGGTCGGGCACGATGGAGTTCAACTCCTCGTCGGCGCGTTCCGGGTCGTCCCACGGGTCGACCCGCGGCGGGTCCTCGACGTTGTTCTGCGGGAGATAGGAGAGCAGGCGGCGTATCTTGTCGAGGGCCTCCTCCTCGGAGGCGGTGGCGAAGTGGGCCACGCCCGACTCGGAGGCGTGGGTGACCGCGCCGCCGAGTTCCTCGAAGCTCACCTCCTCGCCGGTGACCGTCTTGATGACGTCCGGCCCGGTGATGAACATGTGGCTCGTGTCCTCGACCATGAACACGAAGTCGGTCAGCGCGGGCGAGTACACGGCGCCGCCGGCGCAGGGACCCATGATGGCCGAAATCTGGGGTACGACGCCCGACGCCTCGGTGTTCCGGCGGAATATCTCGCCGAACCCGGCGAGGCTCCCGACGCCCTCCTGAATCCGCGCGCCGGCGGAGTCGTTGAGGCCGACGACGGGCGCGCCCACCTCCATCGCGCGGTCCATCACCTTCGACACCTTCTCGGCGAACACCTCGCCGAGCGACCCGCCGAACACGGTGAAGTCGTGGGCGAACACGAACGTGGTCCGGCCGTTGACCTCGCCGTAGCCCGTGACCACGCCGTCGCCCGGCAACTGCTTCTCCTCCATCCCGAACTTGTGGTTGCGGTGGGTCCGGAACTGGTCGAACTCGTTGAAGGTGCCGTCGTCGAGGAAGTAGTCGATGCGCTCGCGGGCGGTCATCTTGCCCTTCTCGTGTTGGGACTCGATGCGGTCCTCGCCGCCCCCCTTGAGCGCGCGCGCTCGCTTCTCGCGGAGCTCCTCGATTCGGTCTTCCATCGTCACGCGGAACCACCTGCAGTCATTGCAGGAGACCTGTACCACGCGGAGGAAAATACTGTCGAACGTGAGTCCGCGGGGGTAGTCGCCGCAGGGCGGCGGGGTCGCTCACAGGAGCACGGGACCGAGAGTGACCAGCGCCACCCCCGCGACCACGAGCGCCGCGCCCGCGACGACGCCGCGCGTGACCCGCTCTAAGTCGCCGAGCAAGGCGTAGGCGAACCCGGCGGTGAAGAGGGGAGCGGTGGCCGCCAGCGGGTCCACGACGGCGACCCGGCCCGCGGGGTGGGCCAGCGCGGCGAACAGCGAGAGGAGCGCGACGGCCGTCAGCGTCCCGCTCGCGGCGAAGTAGAGGTACGACCGCCGCGGGAAGCCGAACGCGCCCTCGCCCCGTCGAGCCAGCGCGTACCCGGCGAGGGCCACGAGCGCCGCCGTCTCGTTGACCGCCACGGCCTCCAGCGAGTTCACGGGCGACGTCTGCAACCCGTAGCGTCTGAGCACGTTCCCCCCGGCGAAGAACGCGGCCGCGGCAAGCGGGAAGAGGAGGTCCCGGGGCGTCCACCCCGACACGTCGCCCCCCTTCGACACCGCGAGGAGGGCGAGGCCGACCACCAGCACCGCGACGCCCGCGGCGGTGGACGCCACCACGGGTTCGCCGAGGGCGAGGACGGCGAGCACCGTGGCGAACAGCGGTCGGGCGGAGATGACGGCGGAGTTGACGCTCGCGCCCACCCGGTCGACGCCGTGGAACACCGCGATGCGCCCGAGCGCCGTGCCCACGAACCCCGCGACGGCGAACACGCCGAGCGACGCGGGCGTGAGGCCGGCGAACACGTCGAGGCCCTGTCGGACGAGGAGCGCGGCCCAGTAGAGCGAGGTGTCGACGACGACCACCGTGAGCGCCGCCTGCACCGCGCCGCCGCCCGCGGCCATGCCCCGCTTCGAGAGCACCGGCGAGAACCCCCACAGCACCGCGGGAATCAGCGCGAGGGCGTACACGACGGGCGGGGCGGCGAGGACTCCGGTCACGCCGACACGTCGCCCCGTCGGGTCAAGTCGGCTCCGGACGCCGACGGTTCTGCCGGTGGCACGGTGCGGGTCGAGGGTCGTCGAGAGTGGTCAGACCACGGAGTTCGGCCCCCGAAGGCCGACGAACGCCGCGACGGCCGCCACGACGGCGGCCGCGACCGTGGGCCAGAGGCCGACCTCGCCGCGGAGACCGAGTTGGGAGAACAGGGTGAAGAGGAGAAAGAGCGGGAGCACCACGCCGGCGGCGTAGAGCCACGCGGTGCCGAACCGCGCGGCGAGGTCCCCCGCCCCCGAGGCGTACTCGACGACGGCGTCGCGCCCGAGCACCCACCCGACGAACAGGAGGAAGACGACGAGGCCGAGGGTGAGCAGGTTGTCCACGACGGGGCCGGCCACGACGCCGAACAGGCCGGGGTTGAGGGCGTTGGCCGCGCCCGAGAGGGCGACGAGACCGAACACGCCCGCCACAGCCGTCCGGCGCGACAGGCCGAACTCGTCGACGAGGAAAGACACCGGAATCTCGAGCATGGAGATGGAACTCGACAGCGCCGCGAGCGTCACCACGCCGAAGAAGAGCGTGGCCACCAGCGACCCGGCGGGGAGCGAGGCGAACGCGCCCACGAGGCCGACGAACAGCGCACCCGGGCCCGTGCCGGTGGACCCCGGGTCGACGCCCTGCGAGGCCAGCAGGGGGAAGACGACGAGACCCGCGAGCACGCCCACGCCGGTGTTGAGGAGGGCGATGACCGTGCCGTCGAACGGGAGCGAGCGGTCCTCCCCGAGGTAGGAGGCGTACGTTATCATCGTGCCCGCGCCCACGGAGAGGGTGAAGAGGGCCTGCCCGGCGGCGGGGCCGAGCAGCGAGAGGCCCTTCGAGCGCAGGGTGGCCACGTCGAAGTCGAGGTAGAAGGCGTAGCCCGGTGCGGCGTCGGGGTTGGTGGCGGCCCACGCCGCGAGGCCGAGGAGCAGGACCACGATGGCGGGCATCATCACCGTCGTGCCCACTTCGATGCCGCGGCGCACCCCCGCGAGCACGATGAGCGCCGTGGCGGCGAGAAACAGGAGGTGGTAGCCGAGCGCCGCCATCCCGAACGAGACGGTCTCGAAGTACGCGCCGGGGTTCGAGAAGTACGCCGGCGACCCGGCGGCGAGGGACGCGGCGCTCTCGACGAAGTAGCGGAGTATCCACCCGCCCACGACCGAGTAGAACGAGAGGAGGACGACGCCCGTGAGCACGGAGAGACCGCCCACCGCGCCCCACGCCCGGGACCCGGAGAGCGACCGGAGCGCCCCGACCGGATTACGCCGGGCGCGCCGCCCGATGACGAACTCCCCGAGGAGGCCGGGGACGCCCACGCCCACGATGACGAGGAGGTAGACGAGCAGGAAGGCGCTCCCGCCGTTCTCCGCCGCCATCCACGGGAAGCGCCAGATGTTGCCGAGTCCCACGGCGCTGCCCACCGCCGCGAGGATGAAGCCGACTCGCGTGCCCCACGTCTCACGTGTCATTGAGAGGGAGTCGCAGGCAGTCCACAAAAGGGGTTTCGAGTTGCGTATCTTTCAACGGGGTACCATAACGGTCGATAGTTCGGGGACGGGACCGCGGCCCGACGCCCCGACGCGGGAGGTCGGGTCGGCGGTCTCAGAAGTACGCGCCCGACGTGATGCCGGTGTAGAGCGACTCGACGCCGAGGTAGAGCGTCACCAGGACGGCGATGGGGACGACGATGCGCACCCACCACAGCCAGAGCGAGGTGAACGACTCGCCGAGCGAACTGCCCCGGCCGAGTTCGTCCACCGCCTCGGTGTCGGCTATCCAGCCGACGAAGACGGCGAACAGGAGCACCGCGACGGGAAGCAGTATGTTGAACACCACGTCGTTGTAGAAGCCGAGCCACGACGTGCCGAACGTGGCGGGCACGCCGACGAGGGCGATGAACACGCCCAGTCCGAACGCGGTGGCCCGGCGGCCGACGCCGTATCGCTCGGTGACGTAGGACACCGGCGTCTCCAGCAGGCTGATGGAACTGGAGAGCGCGGCGAACAGGAGGACGACGAAGAAGACGAACCCGATGATGCCGCCGGCGGGGAGCGCGCCGAACGCGCCCGCGAGGGCGACGAACGCGGTGCCCGCGCCGCCGCTACCCGCGCCCTCCGCGCCGCCGGTGGCGAACAGGACGGGGAAGACGACGAAGCCCGCGAGGAGCGCCACGAAGGTGTTGACCACGACGATGGCGCCCCCGTCGGCCGGGAGGCTGTCGTCGCGGCCGAGGTACGAGGAGTAGGCGATCATCACGCTGAACCCGAGCGAGAGCGTGAAGAAGGCCTGTCCCATCGCGGGCGGGACGATGGAGTAGAAGTTGTCCGCGATGACGCCGAAGTCGGGCGAGAGGTAGTAGGCGTAGCCCGCGGCCGCGCCGTCGAGCGTCGTCGCCCACACGGCGAGTCCGACGAGGAGCAGCAGGATAGCGGGTATCATGAACTTCGTGGCGCGTTCGATGCCGTCGGTGACGCCGGCCGCCACGATGACGATGGTGACCAGCATGAAGACGGCGTGGGCCGCGATGGCGACGGGTCCGGAGGCGATCGCCCCGAAGTAGGTGCCGGGGTCGCCGAAGTACGCGCCCGTGAGGCTACCGACGATGTAGCTGAGCACCCACCCGCCGACGACGCTGTAGAAGGAAAGTGTCACGAGCGAGGTAAACACGCCGAGGCCGCCGACGAACGACCAGTTCCCGTAGCCGATCTTCTGGAACGCGCCGATGGGGTTCTGTTCGCCGCGCCGACCGATGACGAACTCGACCATCATCGTCGGGAAGCCGATGAGGAACACGGCGAGCAGGTACACCACGAGGAACGCCGCGCCCCCGTTCGACGCCGTCCGGAACGGGAACGACCAGATGTTCCCGAGGCCGACGGCGCTGCCGACGGCGGCGAATATGAACCCGATTCGCGTGGTCCACGTCTCTCGTTGACTCATACGTAGGGGGGACTTGTCGCAATCGCCGGATAAGCGCCACGAATTTAGTCCGGACGTGAATTGGATTGCAGTAATGACGAAAAAGGAGAATTTGTAGTGTGGTGTCTCGGACCGAGGCGGGCGGTCTCACGCCGCAGCCGCGGCGCGTTCGCACCTCCCTCGCCGGGTCGGACCGAGGTGCGGCGGCGACCGGTCGGCGCCGTCAGGCCTCGCCGTAGACGGGGACGGCCGCCCCGGAGGTGACCTCGGCGGCGTCCGAACAGAGGAACAGCACCACGCGGGCGATTCGCTCGGGCGAGACCCACTTGTCGTGGTCGGCGTCGGGCATCATCTCCCGGTTGGCTGGCGTGTCGATGACGCTCGGCATCACGGCGTTGGCGCGGACGGTGCCCTCGTTCTCCTCGGCGACGGTCTCGGTGAGGAGGCGGACGCCCGCCTTGGAGGCGCGGTAGGGGCCGTCGCCCTCCCCGCCTTCGAGCGACGACCTGGCGGAGACGGAGAGTATCGACCCCTCCGTCTCGCGGAGGGCCGGGAGGGCGTGTTTCGACGCGAGGAACATCGTCTTGAGGTTCACGTCGAACAGGAAGTCGAACGTCTCGACGTCCGTCTCGTCGACGGGCGACCCCCCGCGCCACGTCCCGGCGATATTGCAGAGCACGTCGAGGCGGCCGTAGTCGGCCAGCACCTCCGAGACGACGCGTTCGACGTCTCCCTCCTCGGTGAAGTCGCCCTGATAGAACGCCACCGGCGCGTCGGCGTCGAGCAACGCCTCGTCGTCCTCGGGTTCCACCACGTCGGCGGCGGCCACGTCGGCCCCGCTCTCGGCGAACGCGCGGGCGATGGCGCTCCCGAGAGCACCGCTCGCGCCGGTCACCAGCACAACCCGGTCGGAGAAGTCGAACTCGGCGGACATGGTGTGAGAGACGGTATCGCACCTGAAAAAGCCGCTGGCGGGACTCAGGGCGCGAGAACGAGTTTGCCGAGGAACGACTCCTCCATCACGACGCGTTGGGCCTCGGGGGCCTCGTCGAGCGAGTAGGTGCGCGCCACGTCCACCTCGAAGTCGCCCGCCCGGGCGAGGGCGGCGAGTCTGCGGAGGGGGACGCTCAGGTCGGGGGTGTTGAACATACTCATGAAGTGGTAGGACACGTCCTTGCTCCGGGCGGGGCCGTCGTTCGAGAAGCCCACCTCGGGGTCGTTCTCGCCGATGCCGACCACGCGCGCGCCGACGTTCGCCACCTCGGCGTCGAACTGGAGGTAGTCGTCGAGGCGGTGGTCGAGAACCACGTCGACGCCGCCGTCGCCCGCCTCGCGCACGGCGTCCGCGAGGTCGTCGCGGCCGTAGTCGAGGACGGCGTCCGCGCCGAGTTCCGCGAGGCGGTCGTGGTACGACGGCGAGGCGGTGGTGACAACCCGCGCCCCGGCCGCGGCCGCGACCTGCACCGCGGCGTGGCCCACGCCGCCGCTCCCGCCGTGTATCAGGACCGTCTCGGCGGGTTCGAGGCCGGCGTGGTCGACCAGTCCGCGCCACGCCGTCACGCCGGCCACGCCCGCGCCGCCCATGCGCTTGAGGTCAGCGCTCTCGGGGAGGCGCGCGAGGCGGTCGGTCGGGACGGCGACGTACTCGGCGTACGCGCCGTAGCGGTCGTTGCCGAGGCCGGTGCCGAACACGGGGTCGCCCTCCGCGAACCCCTCGGCGTCGTCGCCGACGGCGGCCACCTCGCCCGCGACGTCGACGCCCGGTATCATCGGGAGCGCGAACGGTTCGTACGACCCCTCGCGGAAGTAGGTGTCGACGGGGTTGACGCCCGCGCTACGGACCGCCACCACCACCTCGTCGGCCGCGGGGTCGGGCCGGTCGACCTCGTCGACCTGTAGTACGTCCTCGTCGCCGTGCTCGTGGAATCGAACCGCGCGCATGGCCGCCCCTTCGGGCGGTTCGGGGATAAAAGTGAGTCGTGTCGCCGCGCGCGCCGGGGGCGCGCCGTTCGGCCCCGACAGTCGGCCTGGCCGCCGGTCCACCCCCGCCCGAGGGCCGGCGTGCGCGTGGCCGAATGAACGGGATTTAAGCGCCAGTCACCCGGTGTCACGAACGCATGAAACTCCACGAGTATCAGGCGAAGAAAGTCTTCGCCGACGCCGGGATTCCGGTACCCGAGTCCCGCCTCGCCGACAGCGTCGAGGGAGTCGTCGACGCCGTCGAGGAGATCGGGTACCCGGCGGCGATCAAGGCGCAGGTTCACGTCGGCGGTCGGGGGAAGGCCGGCGGCATCAAGATAGCCACCGACGAGGACGAGGCGCGGGAGTACGCCGACGACATCCTCGGGATGGACCTGAAGGGCTACACCGTGAACCGGGTGCTCGTCGAGGCCGGCGTGGACTTCGAGGACGAACTCTACGTGGGCGTCACGATGGACCGCGGCGAGGGCAAGCCCGTGGCGATGGTGTCGACCCGCGGCGGCGTCAACATCGAGGAGGTCGCGGAGGAGGACCCCGACGCCATCGCGCGCGAACACATCGACCCTGCGTTCGGGATGCACCCCTATCAGGCCCGGAAGGCCGTCTTCGAGGCGGGCGTCGACCGCGAGGTGGCCACCGACGTGGCCTCCGTACTGACCACGCTCTACGACCTCTGGGACGACGCGGACGCCAGCGACATCGAGGTCAACCCGCTGATGATAACCGCGGACGACGAGGTGGTCGCCGCGGACGCCGTGATGAACATCGACGACGACGCCCTCTTCCGGCACCCGGATCTCGCCGAGATGGAGGAGGAGGCCTACGAGGACGATCTCGAACGCAAGGCGGGCGAGTACGGCTTCGACTACGTGCGCCTGTCCGGTAACGTCGGCATCATCGGCAACGGCGCGGGCCTCGTGATGACGACGCTCGACCTCGTGGACTACTACGGCGGCGAACCCGCCAACTTCCTCGACATCGGCGGCGGCGCCAAGGCCGAACGAGTGGCGAACGCACTGGACATGGTGTTCTCCGACGAGAACGTCGACAGCGTGGTGTTCAACATCTTCGGCGGCATCACCCGCGGCGACGAGGTGGCCCGCGGCATCAACGACGCCCTCGGCCAGTTCGACGAGATTCCCAAGCCCGTGGTGGTTCGCCTCGCGGGCACCAACGCCGAGGAGGGCCGCGAGATACTGAACGAGGAACTCGTGCAGGTGGAAGAGACCCTCGAAGACGCGGTACAGCGTGCGGTCGACAACGCGGAGGAGGCAAACCAATGAGCGTACTCGTGGACGACGACACTCGGGTGGTCGTACAGGGCATCACCGGCGGCGAGGGCAAGTTCCACGCCGAGCAGATGATGGACTACGGCACCAACGTGGTCGCGGGCGCGGTGCCCGGCCGCGGCGGACAGGAGGTGGCTGGCGTCCCCGTCTACGACACCGTCCACAAGGCCGTCCGCGAGGAGGACGCCGACGCCTCCGTGGTGTTCGTGCCGCCCGCGTTCGCGGCCGACGCCCTCTACGAGGCTCTCGACACCGACTTGGACCTCGTGGTGGCCATCACCGAGGGCATCCCCACGCAGGACATGGCGGGCGTGAAAAAGCGCCTCTCAGAGACGGACACGCGCCTCATCGGCCCCAACTGCCCCGGCATCATCACCCCCGGCGAGGCCAAACTCGGCATCCTGCCGGGCAACATCTTCTCCGACGGCAACGTGGGTCTCGTCTCCCGGTCGGGCACCCTCACCTATCAGGTCGTCGACAACCTCACCAGCCGCGGCATCGGCCAGACGACGGCCATCGGCATCGGCGGCGACCCCATCATCGGCACGTCGTTCATCGACGCCCTCGAACTGTTCGAGAGCGACACCGAGACCGACGCAGTCGTGATGTGCGGCGAGATAGGCGGCGAGGACGAGGAGCAGGCCGCGAAGTACATCGCGGAGAACATGGACACGCCCGTGGCCGGGTTCATCGCGGGACGGACCGCGCCGCCGGGCAAGCGGATGGGCCACGCCGGCGCCATCGTCAGCGGGTCAGGCACCGGCACGGCGCAGTCGAAGATCGACGCCCTCAACGACGCCGGCGTCCCCGTGGGCGACACGCCCGAAGAGGTCGCCGACGACGTCGAGGACTTCCTCTAACGCCGGCGTCGTGACTCCGCGCCGGCCGTGGCCGTCGGCCCGGCCGCGCGCGACGCTATCGGACGTGCGGCAGTTTCTCGAGAGAATCTACGTACGGGTAGAGCGGTAGTCGTCGGAGAGAACGAGTCGCGGGCGCGGTCGCCCTGTCACGCCCGTTAGACCGCCAGCAGCGACGCCGCGATGAACTCCCACTTCGTTCCGGCGTCGGGTTCGTCTTTCTTCTGTTCGACTCGGCTCAGGTCGCGCCTGTGTTTCCAGTTCACGTTTCGAACAAGGGTTTACTCGCCCTTGAGTATTTCGGTAAAGTGATATAACCTTCACGAACGTACACGAGAGACGAGTCTGTGTATCACAGCCGCTATCGTCGTTCGACGGCAGATATACCGACCGCTGGCGTCGAATTCCGACAGTTGATATAAGGAATCTTACCCAAGGGCCGACCGGAAGTCGGAGTCGCCGCGCGGTTCGCCGTCCGGGGGCGGGCGTCCTCTCCTCGGCGGGGCGACGTTCGACGCGGGACCGACGCGCCTCGGACCCCGGCGGCCGGCGGCGTCAGTCCGCGCGCCGTCGACTCTTCTCGTTACAAGCGGGGCACAGACTCGTGTCGTACTCCTGTTTCAGCGGGTTGAACTTCGCGCCGCAGTTCCGACACGTCACGGTGAGGCCGCGTCCTCGGTTTTTTCCATAGTACGTCGTCACGGTTCGATACGGCACTCTCTGCACCCTTCTAGACTAAATACTTTGTTGACCGCTGTACATTTATCGCACATTTATCACTCCTTGATTGTTCGCGGCCTGAACGTGTCTTCGGGCGTACCGTCGGTCCGGCGGGCGACGTCGGCGTCCGTCGCTCGGCCCGCGGCATCGACGTTCCGTCCCCGCCCGCCGGAGTCGGCGGTCGGTTCCCGACGCGCTAACAGTCGCCGTGCCGGCGCCAGATGACCGCCTGCGGGGCGTCGGGCGTGAGCGTGACCGACCCCTCCCACTCGACGAAGGAGTCCCGGGGCGCGTAGTTCTCCCCGAGGAAGAACGCGCGCTCGACCGACGAGACGACCGTCTCGTACGCCGGACGCGCGTCGCCCTGCGGTACCGAGAGTGCCTTGATGGCCGCCACGTCCGACGCGTCGGTTTCCGGCGGGAGTTCGACGGTGGTCGCCGCGGGACCGTTCCGGACGACGGTGGCGTCCGCGCTCCCGTGGTGCGACGAGTACCACCCGGACTCGCCGGTCAGGCGCACGGCGAGTGCCGTCCCGACGGCGGCGTCGGACTCCACGTCGCCGTCGTACGTCGTCTCCTTCTCGAACTCGACGTAGAGGTAGTTCCGCAGGTCCGACACCGCCGGAGTCGCCGTCGGTTCGTCGGCGGACCCGAGGCGGTCCTCGCGGACCATCTCCTTGGCCATGACGCGGTAGGTCCACGGGTTCCGGTCCATCATCGCCTCGCGTGCCCGGCCGTCGGGGAGCGACTGGGAGGCGTCGGGGAAGAAGCGGTACCCGGTGGAGTCGTCGGGGTCGTTCACCTTCGCCACCATGTTGTTGACGGTCGACGTCTCGAGGAGCGGGTGGTCGCCCAGTTTCGCGCCCGTGAACGGGAGCGTCGTGTGACCGTTCCCCTGGTACTCCTCCGAGACGACGCGGTCGTCGCCGTCGAGCGTCACCCGGTACACCCACTCGATGTCCGTCGTCCGACCCCAACTCCCCATCAGACCGGGCGTGTCGGTCCCGCCGTCCTCGTTCGACCAGACGACGGTGTACTCGATGGTCCGGTGACCGGTCTCCTCGTCCGTCGACGTCGTGTGGTACGTCAGGAGCGGAACGTCCGTGCGGTTGTTCTCGTACTCCCCCGCGACGTCCGGGAGGTCGCGGCCGTAGAGCACGGGCGAGTGCCGAGCGACGAGGTACCCCTCGTCGCCCGCCGCGAGGAGCGACGGTTCCATCCCGTGGACGGACACGCCTCCGGACCCGGACGGCGACTTCGCCGGGTCGTACGCCACCGACACCGTGTGCTCCCCGGACTCGACCGGCCCGAGCGAGAGGGGGTAGGTGAACCGCTCGCCGCCGCGGAACAGGACCACGTCCTGACTGTAGTCGCCGTCGAGAGTGACCGTCGCGACGGCCGACTCGCTGTTCTCGGTGACCCAGTCCGTCCCCGGGGCCGACGCGGTGAGTGCGAGACGCGCCTCCCCCGCGCTCTCGGCCGTGAACGTCGTCTCGTGTCTCTCTCCGTCCACCTCGGCGCTCCCGCCGTCGTCCGTCGCCGTGCCGAGGACGCCCGTCACGCCCGTCCCGAGGAGCGCCGCGCCCGACGTTGCAGTCAGAAACGCTCTCCGTCGAATCCGCGAGTTTGACTCTCGCATCGCGTCGGAACGCGCTCCCCGCCGTCGGATTTTACTTTATATTTTCCCAATATATAAATTAAGATTCCACCGTAGGGGGATATAGGAGAACGTCCGGGCGGACCCGCGACGGGGACGTGCGTTTATCACTTCCCCCGTGCGTGTAGTTAGCATGGCCACCGAGGACCCGCGGCCGACCCGGCACGACGAGATAGCGGAGATATTGGAGCGCAAGGAGGGCGGCGTGGCGGAGACGCGCGACGACGCCGACAAGTACACCGTCGTCGGGGCCGCCGACCGGCGCACCTTCGCCGACTGGCTGACGCCCGTGGAGGAGCACTTCGTCTGCCACCGTAACGACATCCCCGACGGCGACGCAGACGCGTGGACCGTCTCGCTCACGGGGCGGGCGTCGGGCGACCTCTCGGCGGCCGACGTCCGGGAGGAGTTCCCGAGGGTCGCCGTCGCGCACACGATGGAGTGTGCGGGCAACGGCCGCGGACAGCACCGGCCGGAGACGGGGAGCGTCCAGTGGGGGTTCGAGGCCGCGGCCACCGCCGTCTGGACCGGCGCGCCCGTGAGTTCGGTCCTCCGCGCGCACGGGGTCGAGTCGGCCGACGGGAGGTGGCTGACCGCCGTCGGGGGCGACCCGTCCGACGGCGACGACGTGTTCGCGCGGTCGATTCCGCTGTCGAAGGCGTTCGACGACTGCGTGCTGGCCTACGAGATGAACGGCGACCCCCTCCCGCGCGAGCACGGCTTCCCGGTCAGACTCATCGTCCCCGGGTGGTACGGCGTGAACAACGTGAAGTGGGTCGAGGAACTCCGGGTCACGGACTCGATGGTGACCGAGGGGTCGCTCGACCGGCCGGGCGAACACGCCTACTGGCAGCAGACGGCCTATCGCATCCACCCGGCGGGGGTCGACCCCGACGCGAACGACGCCGTCGACGCCGTGGACACGTGGGACCAACTCGAAGGCGCGGTGGAGTATCCGTACACGTTCGACGAGAACGTGAAGTCCGTCGTCGGCACGCCGGACGGCGAGTCGCCGGTGGCGCCGGGGGACGGTCCCGTCGAGGTGCGCGGCGTCGCGTGGGCGGGCGACGACGCGGTCGCGCGCGTCGAGGTGTCGACCGACGGGGGCGAGACGTGGGCCGACGCGGAACTGTTCGGCCCCGACTACGCCGGCGCGTGGCGACTGTTCCGGTACGACTGGGACGCCGACCCGGGGAGCCACACGGTGCTGTCGCGCGCGACCGACGACCGGGGCCGCCGACAACCGGCGCGCATCTCGGACCCCGAGAAGTGGCGCGACGCCCTCGACGACGGTGAGTACCCGTGGAACGAGGGCGGGTACGCCGCGAACGCCTACGAACCCAACGCCGTCGAGGTCGAGGTGGTCGAACCGGACGAAGCCCTGGAGTCCGAGTAGACCGGTCTGACGCGCGGCGACGACCCTCCGCCGGACGCCGACTCAGCGCTTCTACGGCTAGATCACGGACCGGCATTCCGATGCTACTTCGAATAACAATAAAAATTCATTCATATTGGATGAAAATTAAATAGCGGTAGTGTGAACGAGAGGGAGTATGTCGGACGAGAGCGAGAGTCCGAATCGGCGAACAGTTCTGCGCGCCGCCGGAACGACGCTCGGGGCCGCGGTCCTCGGGAGTGCGGCGGCGGCGACGTCGGCCGGGCGGGAGACGGGGACCGAGTCTCCGACGCCGTCGGCCGTGGAGACCGCGGAGACGGCGACACCCGCGTCGTCGCCGACGTGGTCCGAGAGGTACAACGAGCGGTCGAAGGACACCATCGAAGCCGTCGCGCCGACCGAAGACGGGTCGCTCGTCGTCGCCGGGCAGACGTACGCGGAGTCGACGGGGAACGACGCGTGGCTCTTCCGGGTCGACGCGTCCACCGGCCGGTTGGAGTGGAGTCGGACGTACGAGGGGTCGAAGGAGGCGGACCCGTGGCCGTACGACTCGGCCGAAGCAGTCGTGCAGACGAAGGACGGCGGGTTCGCCGTCGCCGGGACGACGCGACGTGAGAGCGGTGACAACGCGCCCCTCCTACTGAAGACCGACGCCGACGGCCGCGCGACGCTGACGAAGAGCTACCGGACCGAGGAGGCGAACCACAGCCAGGACCTGCTGCAGACGGCCGACGGCGGATACGTCCTGCTCGGCGACACAGTCGTGATTCGCACCGACGCGGACGGGACCGAACGCTGGCGGACGCGACTCACCTCCGAGTCGGCCGAGTTCGTCCACGCTCGCGGCGTTGTCGAGGCCCACGGCGGCGGGTTCGTCGTCGCCGGGTCGGTGTCGCGCACGCTCGAGGACTACGACATCACCGTGGTCGAACTGACCGAGGACGGAGCGGTCGCGTGGTCGCGCCGGTACGACCTCTCCATCGACGACTGGGCGAGCGACGTCGTCCGCACCGAGACGGGGTACGCGCTCGCCGGACAGACGTGCATCGGGGGCGCCGAGTCCCGAAACGCCCTGTTGGCCCACGTGGGCGAGAACGGCGAGTGGGAGCGACACCGGACGTACGGCGGCGCGCGCGAGGACGAGTTCCGCGCGCTCACCGCGACGGACGACGGCGGGTTCTTCCTCGGGGGGACGGAGGCGTCGTCGAACCCGACCCGCCGGTGGCACTGGACGGTGAAGACGAACGCCGACGGCGAACGGCAGTGGAGCAGGCGACGGCGGTGGTACTTCGGCGACGTGGCCCAGACGCCCGACGGCGACTACGTCGCCGCGGGGTTCTCCGGACTCAACCCCTCGGACGGAATCGTCGCGAACTTCGGGCGGCCGGAGTGACAGCCCTCACGAACAGGGCGGGTTGAGCGTCGTCGTAGGGCAGGTACACGCCGGTCGGGCGACCTTCAGCAAATTCATACAGTGTATCGCCCAACTGCTCCGGTGTGACCCCGCTACAGCAGATTCTGAAACGGATTAACGACGTACGAGGGCTCTACTTCCTCGGCGTCCTCGCGGTCGTCGCGATGATTAACTACTGGTACAGTACCCCGGAGATGGTCTCGCCTCTGATCTTTTTGATGGACATCACCGTGTTCGTGGCGCTGACGTGGTTCTACGCGAAGGTACTTCGAGAGACGGAACCGCGACCCGTGATCTCTGTCAGCGTCGATCACATGGAGGTGGCAGAGCGAACGGACACCGAGTGACCGACTCTTCCGGTCGCCGTGTAGGCGGCGCTGGCGGTTCGTTATCGCTCACCGCGTAGCGCCGCGAAAGCTGGATTGGCGGGGACGGATTTGCCCCGCGAGAACTCGCTCCGCTCGTTCTCTGGGTTCAGAATCCGCGTCACCGCGCATCCTCGACGGCGCGGCGAGAGACACGGAGGTCTCTCGCGGGCCGGTCTCGGAAGAAGTGGGTTGGGGCGGATTTGAACCGCCGGCTTCCTCCGTGTGAAGGAGGTGTCATAACCGGGCTAGACCACCAACCCTCGCACTAATCGCTTGCCGGAGGTGGAACTTAAGGGTTACCTTGTAGCCCGAGCGTCGCGGCTCAGGCCTTCGAGCGGTACTTTCGGAGTTGCTCGCGCGCGCTCCGGAGCGCTCGCTTGCTCTCGCCCTCGGCGCGTTCCTCGAACTCCGCGAGTTCGCGCTGGATGCGTTCGAGTCGCTTGGGCTCCGGGTCCGCCTCCTTTCCGACGGCCCGTCGGACCCGGTTCTCCACCGGCCGGAGTTCCTTCGTCACCCCCGCCGCGAGGTGCTTGAATCCCCGTTCGAAGTAGTACCGTGCGTCGTCAAAGTGACGGTTCATATCTGTCCTCACGTTCTGGCCAGATATAACTTTTGTGCGGACAGACGCTTTCGAACCGCGGCACGGGAGCGCCGGACGTGCCGAGAGATGGTGGACGGCAGGCAGAAAGTGGGAGCGGCGTCAGTAGGTGGGCGACTCCTCGCGGACGCCGTCGCGCTTGTTGACGAGGCGCGCGAACGTGAACAGGGCGTCCGAGAGGCGGTTGAGGTAGGCCACCGTCGCCTCGCTCACGTCCGCCTCCTCGTCGGCGGCCAGCGCGACGGTCCGACGCTCGGCCCGGCGACACACCGCGCGCGCGTGGTGGAGTTTGGCCCCCGCCTCGCCGCCACCGGGGAGTATGAACGACCGGAGCGGGTCGAGTTCCTCGTCGGCCTCGTCTATCCACGACTCGAGTCGCTCGACGTGTTCGTCGCGTACGCGCGGGTCGTCCTCGTCCGGGTCGGGGTTGGCGAGGTCGGCCTGCACCACGTGGAGGTGGTTCTGGACTCCCTCCAGCGTCTCGTCCACGT
This sequence comes from Haloferacaceae archaeon 50, assembly GCA_046097085.1. Classification (GTDB taxonomy): domain Archaea; phylum Halobacteriota; class Halobacteria; order Halobacteriales; family Haloferacaceae. The sequence goes on from CP175567.1 coordinate 2,781,636, forward strand.
CGTCGTAGCCGGTGGGTCGCACGGCCCCGACGAGGGCGTTGACCTCGTCGACGGTGCCGTACGCCTCGATGCGCGGACTCGTCTTCGACACCCGGGACATGTCCCGGAGGTCGGTCATCCCCTCGTCGCCGCGGCCGGTGTAGATGGTCACGCTACGTCAGGCCTCGGCCTCCGCCTCGGGGGCCAGCGTCCGCTCTACGTACGTGACGATGTTCTCGCTCTCGGGCATCGTGACGCCGCGCGCCTCGTCGACGATGACGGGGACGGAGCGGGTGCCGCTGATGCGCTTCACCTCGTCTCGCTCGGAGTGGAGCGCCTCGACCCACTCCGTGTCGTACTCGATGCCGTGGTTCTGAAGCGCGTCGTGGACTCGCTCGCAGTGCGGACAGCCGTCGAGCGCGTACAGCGTCAGCGTCATACGGCGGACGTACGCGTCGCGGCGGGAAGTAAGTTTGTGGCGGGCGAGACGGAACGGGAAGGAGCGGCGGCGGTCGGCACGCGGTGCGGCGACGAGGGAGGTCGGACGCGCCGTCACGCCGACGGGTCGGCGTCGAAGACCTCGGGGTTCTCCGCGCCGCTCACGTCGATAACCGCCATGCAGCCCTTGCGCGCGACGCGCGAGAGCGCGTGGTCGACCAGTTTGACGGGGCCGGGCACCGGCGCGTGGAGTTCGGCGACAGTCGTACTCCCGGGCATGACGGGCGTCGTCTGGACGTAGCGGTGGGGGTCGGACGCCACCGACCCCTGCGGGTAGACCGCGTCCCAGACGGAGCCGATGGGGTGGAAGCTGCTCGTCTTGTTCGGGCCGCCGACGGCGAAGTACACCCGGGCCGTCTCGCCCGTCTTCATCGCCATGTCGTTGTAGCCGTCGGGGCCGATGGCGTACTTCTCGCCGTTCACGAGGACGTGGTCGGGTCCTCGGCCACCATCGCCTCGGAGTCGAAGTCGTGGTGGCCCTTCTCGCCGGCGTCACCCTTGGTGTAGAGTTCGCGGCGTTCACGCTGGCGCAGGTGCTGTTGCAGGCGCCAGTCGGAAGCTGGAGCGACCAGTACGGCCGCAAGCCGTTCGTCCTCGGGGGCCCGCTGTTGCTCGCGCCGTCGATGGCGCTCGCCGGCGACTGAGCCCGCCGGAGCCGAAACGGTATATCGGTACTCGGTTTACGACATGGGTTGCGAGCGCCGACCGCCGCTCGAACCCGTCTCGCGCGCGGCCGTCAACCAGTATATTCAACAGGACCGCACGACGAGTGTTGAACATGGCCGCTGAAATCGAACACTACTGCCCCGAGTGCGGGGGCGACAGGGAGTTCTACCGCGCCGCGAGCACCACGCTCCACCTCGGGGAGAAGGTGAAGTGGCGCTGCACCGAGTGCGGGTACAGCTTCGTCCTCATCGACGACGCCGTCGACAGTTCGGCGTCGGCCTGAGACGCGCCGCCCGACCCGCGACCCGCGCATCGAGAACCTGACGCCCGCGACCCTGTTTCTACGCGTCCGGTCGACGACGACCGCTCGCCGAGCGACGTCCTCGGCGGTGCCGCCGGGAGCCGACCCCCGCGACGGTAGACGGCGAGCGCCCACTGCTCGGACTCGGCGGTGGGTCCGCCGCCGACCCCCGAATCGACGGGATTCTGGGGCGCCGACGCCATCGACCGCCCTTCTCCACCACAGCGCCGCGTCTTCAGCGCATCTCGTAAACCGAATACCGGGATACCAAATATCCATTCGCCGTTCTCCGCCGACCCGAGACTACAGAATGGCCGCATTATTTTAGGCTAGCCTAAAATACGTCCGAAGTCTCTCGGGCGACCTCTGAACGGCGGTTTCAGTCGCCCTCGCCGACGAGTTCGGCGAGCAGTTCGTCCACGTACGCGAACTCGTCGTCGGTCACCTCGTGGCCGACGCCGTCGTAGACGCGTTCGGTCACGTCGCCGCCGAGCGACCGGAAGACGTCCGCGGTGTCGCGGACGCGTTCGACGTCGACGCGCGGGTCGTCCGCGCCGCACCCCACGAACGTCGGGGCGCCGTCCATCGTTCCCGCGTACCGGCCGGCGTCGACGGTCGGGCCGAGGAGCGTCCCGCTGAGGACGACGAGCGGCGACGGCGAGGGGTTGCGGGCGGCGTACTCGGCGGCGACGCACGCCCCCTGCGAGAAGCCGAGGAGGACGACCCGGTCGCGCGGGACGCCGAAGTCGGCCGCGGCCCGTTCGACCGTCGCACCGACGACGCCGAGGGCCGAGGTGAGGTGGGGTTCGTTCCGTTCGACCGGGGCGTCGGCCGCGTGGGGGAACCACCGACTCCGGTCGGCCCGCGGCGCGAGGAAGGTGACGCCGTGGCGGTACGCGGGGTCGAGGAGGTTCAGCACGCCCTGCGCCGTCGCGCCGCGCCCGTGGAGGGCGACGACGGCGGCCCGCGTCGCCCCGCGGGGCGCGCCCGCGGAAACGAACGAGTCCGGGTCGTGTGGTCCCGGGACGCTCCCGTCGCGGCCGTCGGGGGTCACTCTGTCCCGTCCCCCGCCGTCCCGTTCGACCCCTCGCCCGGCGTCGGCACGTCCACCGGGGGCAGTTGGCCCTCTATCATCTCGCGGTCCTCCTCGGCCCACGGCGGGAGAACGAGCGACGACCCGAGGGCGTCCTCGCCCTCGTCGACGTCGAATCCCGGGTCCTCCGTGGCGAGTTCTATCAGGACGCCGCCGGGTTCGCGCACGTATATCGCCCTGTAGTAGTGTCGGTCGCGGACGCGCGACACCGCCACGTCCCGCTCTCTGAACAGGTCGTGCCACTCGAAGAGTTCCTCCTCGCTCGCCACGCGGAGGGCGACGTGGTGGATGCTGCCGACGCCCTCCCGGGCGTACGCGGCCTCGCGGTCGAGCAGGTCGAAGACGGTGCCGCGGTCGCCCGGCGCCTCGTAGCGGACCCGGTCGCCCTCCTCGGCAACGTAGTCGAGTCCGAGGGTTTCGAGGACGCCGGCCGTCGCGTAGGGGTTGGTCGGGAGCGCCGTCACGCTGTGGAGACCACGAATAGCGGCGTCTTCCGGGACGGGGCCGCCCGCCCACGGGTCGACGGGCGACGCCGCGCCGACGAGTTCGAGGCGGGTGCCGGCGGGGTCCTCGAACCGGAGCGCCGTCTCGCCGAACCGTTCGCGCGTCTCCCAGTCGACGCCGTGGTCGGCGAGGCGGTCCCGCCAGTAGTCGAGCGAGTCCGGCGGGACGGCGAACGACGCGGCGGGTATCCCCGGCTTCCCCCGGCGGCCGGGCGGTTCGTTCGGGTACGGGAAACAGGTGTAGACCGTGCCGACGTCGCCGGCACCGTTGCCGTAGTAGAAGTGGTACCGGAGGACGTCCTCGTGGTTGACGGTCCGCTTCACGAGGCGCAAGCCGAGGGCGTCGACGTAGAAGTCGAGGTTCGCCTGCGGGTCGCCAACCATCGAGGTCACGTGGTGGATACCCGGTGTGTCGGTGAGCGTCACGCGGTCCACGTTGGACCCGACCGAAGGTCAATCCGCCGGTGGACGCGGGCGCGTCGCCGCCGGAGGGGCGGTCCGTCGCTCGGCTACTCCCCGGCGTCGTCGGCGTCGGCGGCCGAGTCGGCGTCCGAGAGCGCGTGCCACGACAGGCGGGGGTTACGGGCGGCGCTCGCCTGGTCGATACGCCGGGCCGCCGTGCGGCGGGGCGCGTCGGCCACCGTCGCCGCGTCCTCCGCGGCCACGGCGTCGAACGCGCGCGCGAGGTCGTCGAGCGACGCCCGACTCTCCACCTCGGTGGGCTCGGTCAGCATCGCCTCGGGCACCAGTTCGGGCCACTTGGTGGTGGGCGGGTGGACGCCGTAGTCGAGCATCCGCTTGGCCACGTCGGCCGCGTCGCAGTCACCCGCCGTCGCGGCGAACTCGTGGTGGAACGGGCCGTACGGGATGTCGTAGTCTATCTGCGAGGCGAGGTAGTTGGCGTTGAGCACGGCCTTGGCGCTGGCGTCGCGGAGTCCCTCGTCACCGAGGCGCGCGATGTAGGCGTAGGCCTTCACGAGCACCAGCCAGTTGCCGTGGAAGCCGTGGACCTTCCCGACCGACCGTTCGGGTTCGAACATCTCGTAGTCGCCGTCGTCGGTCTCGCGCACGCGCGGACTCGGCAGGAACGGCGCGAGGTCGCTCACGACGCCCACCGGACCCGCGCCGGGGCCGCCGCCGCCGTGGGGCGTGGCGAACGTCTTGTGGACGTTGTAGTGCATCACGTCGAACCCCATGTCGCCCGGGCGCGCGCGCCCGAGCAGAGCGTTGAGGTTCGCGCCGTCGTAGTAGAGCAGCCCGCCGGCGTCGTGGACCATGTCGGCTATCGTCTCGATGTCCCGCTCGAACAGGCCGAGCGTGTTGGGGTTGGTGAGCATCAGCGCCGCGGTGTCGTCTCCCACCGCGGCCTCCAGTGCGTCCACGTCCACGCGGCCGTCCTCGTCGGAGGGGAGTTCGACCACGTCGTAGCCGGCCATGGCGGCGCTGGCGAAGTTGGTGCCGTGGGCGCTGGCCGGGACGATGACCTCGCTCCGGTCGTCGCCCGCGGCCTCGTGGTACGCCTTGATGACGTGGATGCCCGCGAACTCGCCCGCCGCCCCCGCCGGGGGTTGGAGCGTGACCGCGTCCATCCCGCCGATGCGCGCGAGGTAGTCCTGCAGGCCGGCGAGCACCGAGAGCGTCCCCTGCACCGTCTCGGCCGGGCGGTCGGGGTGGACCGCCGCGTTGGGGTCGGCGGCCGCGTCCTCCGCGAACGAGGGGTTGTACTTCATCGTGCAGGAGCCCAGCGGGTACGGCCCCGTCTCGACGCCGTAGTTCATCTGCGACAGGCGGGTGTAGTGGCGCGCGAGTTCGGGTTCCGAGAGGCCGGGCAGCGAGAGCGAGTCGCGCGTGAGGTCGTCGGGCAGCGACGACTCCTCCGTCACGTCGACGGTCGTCTCGTCTTTCTCGACCAGCAGGGGCTCGTACACGTCGGCGTCCTCCCTGCTGTAGCGCGCCTGGTCGTATATCACGCCGCCACCTCCTCGAACGCCGCGACGAGGTCGTCGGTCCGGTCGGCGTTCGCGTCGGTCACGCACACCTGCACCTCGTGTCGGCCCACGACGTGGACGGCGAACCCCTCATCCCGCAGGTCGCCGGCGACCGCCGGCGCCGGTTGGTCGGTGTGTGCGACGAACTCCCGGAAGTGGTGGCGGTCGTGGACCGGCGCCCGCACGCCGACCACGTCGTCGAGTCGCGCGGCGAGGTCGCGCGCCTCCGCGACGCACGACTCCGCGAGTTCGACGAGGCCGTCGGGGCCGAGCATCGCCGCGTGCATCGCGGCCCGGAGCGCCACCCACGCCTGGTTCGTGCAGATGTTCGAGGTGGCCCGCTCCTTGCGGATGTGCTGTTCGCGGGTCTGGAGCGTCAGCGTGAACGCGCGCCGGTCGGCGGTGTCCCGACTCGCGCCCACCAGCCGACCCGGCACCTGCCGGAGGTACTCCTCCTTCGTGGCGAACAGGCCCAAGCCCGTGCCGTACGCCGTCGGGAGGCCGAGGGCGGCGTCGCCCACCACCACGTCGGCGCCGACGCTCGCCGGCGACTGGAGGAGCGAAAGCGCCACCGCGTCGCTCCCGAGACAGAACAGGGCGCCCGCCTCGTCGGCCACCTCGCCCGTCTCGGCGAGCGACTCCAGAATCGTCCCGCGGACGGTGGGGTTCTCGGCGTACACCATCACCACGTCGTCGCCGAGTCGGTCGCGGAGGCCCGCCACGTCGACGCCGCCGTCGTCCGTCGGGTAGGTCTCGACGTCGAGACCCGGCCCCTCGGCGTACGTCTCCAGCGTCTCGCGCTTGCCCTCGCGGAGCAGGTCGGGCACCAGCACCCGGTCGCCGTCGGCGGCGCGCACGCGGTCCGCGAACAGGGCGGCCTCGCCGAGCGCCGTCGCGGCGTCGTACATCGAGGCGTTGGCCACGGGCAGGCCGGTGAGTTCCGCGAGCAGCGACTGGTACTCGAACAGGGCCTGCAGGAACCCCTGCGTCACCTCGGGTTGGTACTGCGTGTAGGAGGTGAGGAACTCCGACCGGCGCGAGATGTCGTCCACCAGCGCCGGCACGTAGTGGTCGTAGTGGCCGCGCCCGAGGAACTCAGTCAGGTCGTCGTTCCGAGCGAACGCCTTCCGGAGGTTCGTTCGCACCGCGCGTTCGCTCAGCGCGTCGATGCCGAACGACCCCTCGAACGCCACGGACTCGGGGATGTCGAACAGGTCCGCCTCGTCGTCGACTCCCACCGCGTCGAGCATGGCGCGCGTCTCCTCGGCGGTGTGGGGTGCGTACGGGCTTCCGGGACGAGTCATTCGATCTGGTCGCGGTACTCCTCGGGCGAGAGGAGGTCGTTGAGTTCGTCCGGGTCGCTGGGGTCGACTTCGAGCATCCACCCCTCGCCGTACGGGTCCTCGTTCACCAGTTCCGGCTCGTCGAACAGCGTCTCGTTCACGCCGGTGACGGTGCCCGAAACCGGCGCGTAGAGGTCCGACACCGCCTTGATACTCTCGACCACGCCGAACTCCTCGCCCCTGCGTATCTCGTCGCCCTCGTCGGGGAGTTCGACGAACACCACGTCGCCGAGTTCGTCCTGTGCGAAGTCGGAGATTCCGACCCGCACTACCGGGTCCGCGTCTATCGTCGTCCACTCGTGCGATGCAACGTACCGCCTGTCGTCGGGTACTTCGAACATCTATTTGTCCTCCAGGAAGGGTAGGCTGACCACTTCGGCTCGCTTTCGCTCTCCGCGGACGACGACCCCGACGCGCGCGCCGGGGTCGGCGTACTCCACCGGCAGGTACCCCAGCGCCACCGCCTTCCCGAGCGTCGGGCTCATCGTGCCGCTGGTGACGTGGCCGAGTTCGTCGCCGTCGTCGTCGACGAGTTCGTAGCTGCTTCGCGCCACGCCGCGGTCGAGGAGTTCGAGGCCGACGAACCGCTCGTCGACCCCCTCCTCCTTCGCGCGTTCGAGGGCGTCCCGGCCCACGAACTCGGTGTCGAGTTTCACCGTGAACCCCACGCCCGCCTCGTAGGGGTTGCGGGGTTCGTCCTCGGGGTCGAAGTCCTGTCCGGACAGCAGGAAGCCCATCTCGGTGCGGAGCGTGTCGCGCGCCCCGAGGCCGCAGGGCTGGCAGTCGAACGCCCCCCAGACCGCCGCCGCGTCGTCCCACGGGACGAGCACCTCGAAGCCGTCCTCGCCGGTGTAGCCCGTCCGCGCGACGAGGCAGTCCGCGCCCGCCACCTCGGCGTACGCCGCCTCGAACTTCGAACAGTCGCGGACGGTCGACGGGTCCGCCGCCGCGTCGGCCACGAGGCCGGGCGCGTCCGGCCCCTGCACCGCGAACATCGCCCACTCCTCCGTGACGTTCTCCACGTCGGCGTCGAGTCCCCACTCGTCGCGGTGGGCGGTCCAGCGGTCGTACGTCTCCCCGTCGTGGCCCGCGTTCGGCACGAACAGGTACTCGGGGTCGTCGCCCTCGTCCGCCGCCGGGGACGCCGACGCCGATTCGGGCAGTCGGTAGACCATCGTGTCGTCGAGCATGACGCCCTCGTCGTCGGTTATGGCGGCGTACTGCGAGTCGCCCGGGTCGAGGAGCGTCACGTCGTTGGTGGTGAGACGCTGCATCAACCGCGTCGCGTCGGGCCCGGACACCGCTATCTCGCCCATGTGCGAGACGTCGAAGACGCCGGCCGTCTCCCGGACCGCCTCGTGTTCGTCCCGGATGGAGTCGAACTCCACGGGCATGTCCCACCCGCCGAACTCGGTGAACTTCGCTCCCCGTTCGGCGTGGACATCGCGCAACGGCGGCTTCCGAAGGGCCATACGTGTCGCATGGTGGGTTCCGTAAGTAACGTTTTCGTGTACGGGTGGGCGTCGGGGCGAACGACCCGCGGCGGGGACGAACGGGTCACCGCCGGACTGTGAGTCGGGTCGGAACGAGAGACCGGCGCGCGACCGTCGGGCACGCCGGGAAGAGTGCGAGAACGCGAGAGGGCAAAGGGAGAGGGAGGGTGAGAGTCGCCGCGTCGCGGCCGCGGGGCCGGGGCGTCAGTGGACCTCGGTGGCGGAGACGCCGTCGGACGCGGAGGTGGGCGCGGTCCCGGGCAGGACGCGCACCGCCTCCCAGACGTTCGACCGCGCGCCGGCGCGCCGAAGGTCGAGGCGGACCGACGCGCCGCGCGAGGCGTCGGCGAGTCTGTCGCGCGCGTCGGCGCTCCCGTACTCCACTACGTGGTACGTCGCGCCGTCCTCGCGGCGGACGGTCGCCGCGCCGTGGTGGTTCATCGGACGTACGACCGTGTACAGTGCTTCCCCCGTCCCGCGAACGTTCTCGCTCACGTTTCGAAGTTTGATTCGGGTACGGATAAGATTAATCAAATAAGCCTGTCGGCCGATATATGTTATCTAGTGTCCTAGTAGGCGTTCGAGAGACAGGTTGCCGAGATGATGTGACGGGGCGGCGGGAGGCCGGCGCGTGGGGGCGGTGACGCCAGTACGAGGCCGGACGCGGCCGGAAACGGGCATCGCCGACGTCGGGGCGGGGCGTACCCGAACCACTACGCATATAGACGTGACCCCGAAAGACGAAGGTATGGGTTTGCTGTCGCGGGTGTTCGGTGGCGCGGCCGACGGAGACGCCGGGAACGAGGAAGCGGGGTCCGGCGACGCCGGGACGGGCGTGCCGCGAGTCGCCCTGTTCGTCGACGGTCCCAACATCCTCCGTGACGAGTTCGACGTGGACTTAGACGACGTGCGCGAGGCGGCCGCCGCCCGCGGCCACCCGGCGGTCACGTGCCTCTACGTCGACGAACACGCCACGCCCGGTCTGATTCAGGCGGCGGAGGCCCGAGGGTTCGAGGTGGTGGTGACCAGCGGCGACGTGGACGTGAAACTCGCCGTCGACCTCACGCGCGTGGCCGTCGAGGGCGGCGCGGACGTCGTCGCCATCGCCTCGCGCGACACGGACTTCAAACCGGCCGTCGAGGTGGCCAACGCCTACGGCGTCGAGACGCTGGCCATCGCGCCCGGCACACACGGCCGGTCTGATGCCCTGCGCAACGCCGCGGGCGACAGCGTGACTCTCGCGGAGTGAGCGTCGCGCCGGGGTCGGTCGTGTCATCTCGATCGATACTCCGATTTATTCACTAAATTTTTCCTCGAATTAGGTATCGCGCTCATTCGGTTCGACCGCATCGGTAGGAGTACGGTTCGAGGCCGAGGCGGGCGCGACGGCGCGTCCCGGCCCGGACCCCCAACACCATGACATCGACAGCGAGATTCGCCGGAGACGACGGGGAACTGCAGGGCGGGAGCGAGGCGGTCCGCGGGGGCCGGGCGTGACGCCCGGAACGACCCCGGTCGACGCGGGCGGCCGTGCCGAGGACGGACCGGACGCCCGGTCGAAGTCGCCGGCCCACGCGCGCAGGACCGAGTACTGCGAGGCGTGCGCCGCCGAGACGCCCCACGAGGTGCGGGTCGAACTCCGGACCGAGAGCCGGAAGCGCGAGAACGCCGAGTTCTCGCGCGAACCCTACCGCGTGGCCGTCTGCGAGGCCTGCGGCGACGAGGCGACGACGCGGATGAACAACGCCTGAACGACCGCGACGGCGCGCCGCGGCCGACGACGACGCCCGTTCCGGACACCTTTTGGGAAGCGGCCACCACCCGTGAGGTATGGACGAACTCGACACGCCGGTGCTCGACAACCACCTCCACCTCGACCCGGCGCGCGGGCGGGGGATGGAGGCCGTCGAGGAGTTCACCCGCCTCGGCGGCACCCACCTGCTGGTGGTCAACAAGCCGTCGTGGCACCTCGGCGTCGAACCCGAGACGGGCGCGGACTTCCGCGAGGTGTTCGACGAGACGCTGTCGGTCGTGGCCGACGCCGACGACCGACTCGACGGGCGGGCGTGGCCCGTCCTCGGCGTCCACCCCGGCCTCGTCTCCCGCCTCACCGACGACCGGGGGATGGACCCCGCCGAGGCGCGCGACCTGATGCAGGCGGGCCTCGACGAGGCGGCAGAGTACGTCGCCGACGGGCGGGCGCTGGCGCTCAAGTCCGGTCGGCCCCACTACGAGGTGGACGAGGCGGTGTGGGAGGCGTCGAACGCGGTCCTGAGACACGCCCTGTCGCTGGGGGCCGACCGCGACTGCGCGGTGCAGTTGCACACCGAAGCGACCGAGGACCTGAGCGACGTCGCGGAGTGGGCCGAGGAGTGCGGGATGGACCCGAGCGACGTGGTGAAACACTACGCCGGGGGTCGCCTCCGCGGCCCGACGCCCAGCGTGATGAGCGAGAAAGACAGGCTGGAGACGGCGGCGGAGGCGGGCGACCCCTTCCTGATGGAGACGGACTTCGTGGACGACCCCGACCGGCCAGGGGCGGTGCTGGGTCCCAAGACGGTGCCCCGGCGCGTGCGGTGGCTTCTGGAGGAGGGGTACGACGACGCGGTGCGCCTCGCCCACGTCGAGACCCCCCGGCGCGTCTACGGCGTGGACACCGAAGCGACGCTGACGCGGTGACGCGGGTTCCCGTGAGTTCTTTCTTCTGTGTACGGTGAGAAATTTACCCCTCTGAGATAGGAAAGGCATTTGAAGTCAGGCGCGGACATTGGAGGTATGACCGAGGCCGAGGAGACTTACTACACGAGAGAACGCTGGCAGAACTGGCTCACCCGCGTCGAGGAGGAGGATCTCGACCCGGAGAACGAAGACTCCGCCCGCCTGCTGTTCAACCTGCAGGACGACACCGCCATCGCGGTGGCGAAAGTCGTCTCCGACTACGACGACGGGGTCATCGACGAGGACCGCGCGATGGAGGAGATAGCCGGGATACGCGAGGTCGTCCTCGACGAGACCGAGTTCGACGACGAGGAGAAGCAGATGCTCATCGAGAGCGCCCAGACCAGCCTCGTGTGCGTGTTCTACACCGCCGAGGAGTACGTCGCGGGCGGGCCGGCCACCGAGGCCAGCGTCGAGGAGTACATCGACGCCGCGGCGGCCGCGGAGGCGGAGGAGGACATGGACGCCGCGCTCTCGTACGTGGTGCAGGCGGGCACGCGCATCATCGACGGCGAGGAGCTCGACGTGTCCATCGTCGACGAGTTGGAGTACGGCTTCGTCTCCGACTGGGTGAGCGGTCTCGACTCGCTCCAGAACGCCCTCAGCGACCCCGAAGTGGTCGAAGAGGAAGACGAGTAGGCTCCTCGGCCGACCGCCGGCCTCCCCGTCATATCAGCTGTCGTAACTCTGCGGAAATCTTTTACGTCAGTTAGTCCTGAACCCGGTATGATGTTCCGGGGGGACGACCGCGCCGTGACGGTACAGATAGGCGCGGTTCTGCTGTTCGGATTTCTCGTCGTCGCCATGTCGGCCTATCAGGTGACGGTCGTCCCCGCCGAGACCGAGGCCGCGGAGTTCGAGCACAGTCGGGAGGTCCAGACCGACGTGCTCGACCTCCGGAGCGCCGCCCACCGCGCCGCCGTCGCGGGCGGGTCCCACCCCACCACCGTCGACCTGGGGGTGACCTACCCCCGGCGGACGTTCTTCGTGAACCCGCCGCCCGCGCGGGGGTACGCCGAGACGGTCGCGGTGGGCGACGGGACCCTGACCGTGTCGAACGCCACGACGGACGCGCGCGAGGTGGCCGACTACTGGAACGGCACCGCCCGGTCGTTCGACACGCGGACCGTGCGCTACCGGCCGTCCTACAACCAGTACGCCGACGCGCCGCGGACCGCCTACGGGAACACGGTGGTCTACAACCGGTTCGCCAACGGTTACGTCGGCAACCGCAGCGGACAGACGCTGGTCGACGGGCGGCGCCTCTCGCCGGTGCTCGTCGGCGGCGGCCTCTCGGTTGGCGGGACGGACGCGCGGTCGATAACGCCGCGCGCGGTCAGCGCGGCGTCGCGGACCGTCCCGGTTCGGGGCGACGGCGACAACGTGACGCTCACGCTCCCCACGCGCCTCTCGGCCGAGACGTGGCGGTCGCTGCTGGCGAGCGAAATCGACGGGACGGGCGACGAGACCGACGACCGCTACGTCCACGCGGTGCGGAACGTCTCGGCCGAGGCGGTCGAGATAGAGATGGAGGCGAACGCGACGTACGACCTCCGCATCGCCAAGGTGGGCTTCGGGTCGGTGTCGGAGCCGGAACCGTACTACGTCGTGCCGGTGTCTGCGAACGCCAGCGTCGCCGAGGGGGGCCGGACGGCGGTCACCTTCGAGGTGCGCGACCGGTACGACAGCCCGGTGTCCGGCGCGCGCGTGAACGTCTCGCTCGCGGGGGCGGTCCCGGGCGACGGACGGGAGACGCTCTCCGTGGGGGATGCGTCGGGCGACCGACTCGTCGGCCTCACCACCGACGAGGAGGGGCAGGTGACGGTCGAGTACGTCGCGCCTGCGGACGTGGACGGGGCGCGGGAGGCGACGGTGACCGCAGAACTGGTCGACCCGGCGGCCGACGCCTCGACGGCCGCGCGCGTCGCCGCGGCGACCTTCGACGTCGGCAGCGACCGGAGCGGCGAGTACCATCTGGAGTGGGACCTAGACGAGATAGCGAACCAAGAGGGCATCACGAACTGCGTAGCGGCCACGAACACGTGCACGTACGACGGGTCCGCGGATTCCAACGAGAAGGTGACGCTGCCGGTGGTGTCGGCGGGGGCGTCGTTCGTAGACGTCGACTTCTCGGTGAACGACAGCGCGGTGGTCGGATCGCTCTCCCCGACGACGGACGAAACGGGGACCGACGGGAGGGGGCTGACCACTGCCAAGATAGACACGACGGGGTCGGTCTCAGTCGTCGCCTCCGCTGCTGCGGACGCCGATCGGCTCACGATCCGGGTCGAGGCGACCCACGGGTAGGGCGGCCATCGAAGCGGACGTCGGAGTCGCGCGCGTGACGCGAGGAGTGGCCGTCCGGCGAACCGCAGACGTCACTCCTCGATTCGACGAACGACGAACCCCTCATCGACAAGTCCAAATAGCTACTGTCTGAAAGTAAGGCCATGACAGCCGTCGGCATCGACGCCATCGAGATCTGGACCGGCAACCTCGAACTCGACCTCGCGGAGACGTTCGCGCCCGCGAAGGGCGAGGACCCGGAGAAGTACACGAAGGGGTTGGGTCTGCGCTCGTCGTCGTTCCCCGACGTGTACGAGGACATCGTGACGATGGGCGCGAACGCGGCGAAGCGTCTGATGGACCGCAAGGGGCTGACCCCCGCGGACGTGGGCCGCATCGACGTGGCCACGGAGTCCGCGTTCGACAACTCCAAGCCGGTCTCGACGTACATCGCGGGCTGCCTCGAACAGGTGTACGACGGCGACTTCCGACACGCGAACAAGGGCGAACGCAAGTTCGCGTGCGTCGCGGGCACCCAGTCCATCGACGACGCCTACAACTGGATAAAGGCGGGGCGCAACCGCGGCCGGCCGGCGCTGGTGGTCGCCACGGACACCGCCCTCTACGAACGGGGCGACCCGGGCGAGGCCACGCAGGGCGCGGGCGCGGTGGCGATGCTCATCGACGAGGACCCCGACGTGGTCGAACTCTCGACCGAACAGGGCTACGGGAGCATGGACGAGACGGACTTCCTCAAGCCCAACCAGCAGTTCCCGAGCGTCGACGGCAAGCGCTCGATGCAGGTGTATCTGGCCCGGATGCGCGAGGCGCTGGAGGACTTCGAGGCCGCATCCGGCCGGGTGGAGTCCGACGACTTCGTGTACGCCCCCTTCCACACGCCGTTCCCGGGGATGGTTCGGAAGGCCGCCCTGCTGGCGTACCGCCACACCATCCGCGACACGGACGTCGAGGACGAACTCGAAGGGGAGATAGGCCGCCAGCCTCGCGAGGAGGCCTACGACACCCGCGAGGACTACGAGGAGGCCATCCGGGCGTACATGGACGAACTCAAGGACACCCAGCGGTACCTCGACTGGTACGACCGCACCATCGAACCCACGCTGAACATCGCGCGCGACGTGGGCAACTGGTACACGGGCTCCGTCCACGTCGCGCGCGCGAGCGCACTCAAGAGCGCCCTGGACGCGGACCGCTCGCTCGCGGGCGAGAAACTGCTCGTGGGGTCGTACGGGTCGGGCGCGCAGGCCGAGATTCACGCCGAGACGGTGCGCGAGGGGTGGCGCGAGGAGATGCGCGACCTCGACGTGGAAGAGCAGTTGGCCAACCGGCGCGACATCTCCTACGAGGAGTACGAGCGCATCCACGACGCCCACAACCACGAGAAGGAGACGGACGTCGACCCCCTGACCCAGCCCTCGGGCGAGTTCGCGTTCACGGGGTGGGGGCGGATGAACGAGCGCACGTACGAGTACGTCGAGTAACGGCCGGCGTCACCCGACGCCGACGCAGACACCGACGCCGACGCTGACGCCGATTCTCTGGCCGGACGCCCGGCGCGTCCGTACCCTCGTCCCCGTCGCCGCTCCCGTCCCCGCCCGCGCGTCGGACGGGCCGCCGCGACCGACAGTTCAATCCGTGTGCGGCGAGTCGGGCGTTCACGAGTACGCGTGAGCGAGTCCACCCACTACGGTCGGCGCGCGCGGGAGGTGTTGGGGTTCTCGCGGTGGTGGCAGATAGCCGCCGCCGCGGTGATGATGGGTCTCGTGAGCCCCTACCAGTACGTCTGGTCGTCCATCGAGGGGCCGCTGGCGTCGCGTCTGGACGTGTCCCTGCCGGCGCTCGGACTGGTGTTTACGCTGTTCGTGGTGTTTCAGGCCGGGTCCCAGTTCCCGGTCGGGTGGTGGCGCGACAGGCACGGCCCGCGTCGGCTGACGCTCCTCGCGGGCGTCCTCGCCGGCGGCGGCTACCTCGGACTGGCGTACGTGACCGACCTCTGGGCGGTCTACCTGCTCTACTCGCTCGGCGCCGTCGGCGTCGGCATCGTCTACACCGTCGCCGTCAACACCGCCATCAAGTGGTTCCCCGACCGCCGGGGGCTGACCACCGGCGTCGGCACGATGGCGTTCGCGGCCGGGAGCGCCCTCGTGGTGCCCTACGTGCGCGCCACCGCCACCGCCGCGGGCTACCCGGACGTGCTCCGTAACATGGGGCTACTCATCGGTCTCGGTGTCGTCGCGGGCGCCCTCGTCCTGCGGGACCCCCCGAGCGGGTGGGACGACGGCGTCGGCGACGGCGGGGTCGAGTCCGGGAACGAGGACGGGTCGGCGGCGGATGCCGCCGCGAGTGTCGACGACGACGACGACGCCGAGACGGCCGCGTCCACGTCTGCGTCCGCGTCGGGCGCGCCCGGCGACTACACGTGGCGCGAGATGCTTCGGACGTGGCAGTTCTGGGTGCTGTATGTCATGTTCGTGGCGGTGAGCGGCGCAGGGCTGATGGTCACGGCCAAGGTGGTTTCGTTCGCCCAGCAGCGCGGACTGGCGGCGGGGGTGGCCACCCTGTCGGCCGTCGTGCTCCCCCTCGCGAGCGGCGTGGGCCGCCTCGTGATCGGCGGCGTCTCCGACCGGGTGGACCGCGAGCGCGCGATGGCCGTCGTGTTCACGCTCTGCGGTCTCGGCGTCCTCCTCACGGTGTACACGAGTTCGCTGGGGTCGCGCCTCGGCTTCCTCGCCGCGGTCGTGGTGGCGACGTTCTTCTGGAGCCCCCAGTACACGCTGTTTCCCAGCCTCGTGGGCGACTACTACGGGCGCGAGCACTCCTCGGCCAACTACGCGCTGCTCTACTCGGGCAAGATGTGGGGCGGCGTGTTCGGCGGCACAGTCACGGGGTGGCTGGTGACCGTCACCGACTGGGGGACCACGTTCGCTCTCGGGGGCGCCCTCGGCCTCGTCGCGGGCGTGTTGGCGCTCGTCCTCCGGCCGCCCGAGCGACGGCGGTGAGTCGGGTCAGGGTAGCTTCCGCAGGTCGTCGAGCGTGTCGTCGATGTCGCGGTTGGAGAGCGCGAGCGAGAAGCCGTCGATGGTGGCGAGCGTGGGGGCGTGCTCCCAGAGGTCCTCCTCCTCGATGCCGTGGAGGATGACCGCGTTCGGCGTCGGGTTGACGACGCGCATCGCGACCAGCGGCGACTCGCCGCGGGTGACGTTCGTGAACACCAGCGCGCGACTCGTCGACTGGCCGTAGAGACGGTAGAACTCCTCGCTGGAGAGGCGGGTGATGACCTCGATGCTGTCGATGACGGTGTGGCCGCTGATTCGGTCCTGCGCGCCCCGGACGAGTTCCTCCGCGTCCATGGCCTCGTAGAGGCGGTCCAGCGGAATCGACGTGGGGTACTCCCGGAGGTCCTGCACGATGTCGGACTCGAACCCCGCCGACAGCACGCGGGCGTACTGTCGGATGCGGCCGCCGCCCCGCGCCTCGTCGATGTCGAGGAGGGCGGTCACCATCCGCCGGACGACGCCGATGCCCGGGCTCTCGCGCCGCCCGCTCTCGTAGTCCGAGATGACCGACGAGGAGACCGATAGCTCCTCCGCGAGCGCGGTCTGGGACACGTCGAAGTCCGTCCGCCACTTGCGGAGGGTCGCGCCCGGGTCGTCGGAGAGGGTTATCTCGCCCGCGATGCGCCGGGCGAGGTCGTCGCGCGGGGGCGCCGTCACGCGCCCACCCCCCGTCGTTTCGTTCGGTACATACTCTCACGGTCGGGATGCCGGCGGCAAAAGCGTATCGAAACGCGGGTTCGACAGGTGCCGTAGACGCGGGCCAGCGGGTGGCGGAAGCCTGAAATCCCCGCGTCGACTTCCCTCCGGCCATGCCCTCGACGCTGGTCCACGTGGCGTTCGCCGGTCTCGTGGGAGCGGCGCTCCTCGGGGCCGACTTCGACCGGCGGTCCGTCGGCGTCGTCCTCCTCGCGGGGGCGCTCCCGGACCTCGACGCGTTCGCGGGTCTCGTCCTCCCGGGCGCACACCGGGCGCTGTTGCACACGCTCCTCCTGCCCGCCGCCGTCGCCGCGGTGCTGGCGTACGACGCGCGCGTCCGGTCGGACTCGCGCCTCCGCGCCCGCTACGGCGACCGAGGGGTGCGCGTGGCGTGGGTGGCGCTCGCCGCGTTCGTCCTCGCCGGCGTGCTCCCCGACCTGTTCACTAACGGCGTCAACGCCCTCTACCCGGTCCACGACGCTTTCTACGCCGCGAACGGCCGCCTCGAACTCTCCACTCGGCGGGGCGTGATACAGACATTCGTGGAGACGGCCCCGGAACGCGAGCGTCTCACCACGGAGACGGTACACTACACCACCGGCGTCGACCCCTCGCCGGGGCCGGAACCGGAGGGCGTAGAGCGGCGCTTCCTCGTCCTCGGCTCCGGGCTGGAACTCCTCGTCGTCCTCCTGAGCACCACCGTGCTCGGCGCTCGCCTGCGAGAGAGCGAGCGTCCGGGGTAGCCCACGGCGGCGACGGACACGGACGGCGTCGAACGCGGGTCGGGCGGCGGCTACCGGTACCGGTAAGGGCTCTCCTTCCGCGCCACCTCGACGCGGCCGTCGTCCCGAACGACCACGTCGTACCCGCAGTAGGTGAACCGGAGCGTCGCGCCCGTGTCCGTCCCCGACTCGACGAACGCCCGGAGGACGTCGGGGTCGATTACGTCGTAGAGCGGGGGCAGTTCCGTCACCTCCCTGTCCTCACGTTCGGCGACGGCCCGAGCGATATCGACGATAACGTTCACGATATCGAGTATGTGACTTTCTGTGATAAGTGTGCGTCGTCACTACCGGTGATTTATCGAAGTCGGTACGGCGGACGGCCGATGTCGGCGCTCAGACCGCCGACCGCCGCGGCTCGGCGAGTGCGTTCACTCGGAGGATGACACGTTTGGAGCGTCTCGACGGGTGGACGGTTACTCGTTCGCGTCCGAACCGGCGGATCCGCCCAGTCCGGGGTCGCTCTCGGGGAGGAGTCCGGTCGCCAGCAGTCGGCGGACGAGAGTCACGAACCCGTTGTCGAAGCCGCGTCCGAACACCGCCTTCTCGTCGTTCCGTTCGCCGTCGGTCACCGTCGAGAACGTACTCACCAGAATCGTGTTTCGGTCGACGAGGAGGAGTCGGCCTATCTCCGTCGTGTCGTCGACGACGTCCGACTCGGCCAACCACTCCAGCCCCGACACGAAGACTCTCGCGTCCGGGACGGAGTCTTTCACCGCGTCGCGCACCTCGTCGGCCACGGTGCCGACGATGACGTCGACGCCGCGCCGTTGGGCCGTCTGCAGACTGTCGACCAGTTTCTCGTCGAGCACCGACTCGTGGCCGATGACGCAGACGAGTTCCTCCTGCGCTTCACCTATCAGTTGCCGAGTCCGATTCGCTATCGCCGAGTTGCCCGAGAGCGACCACACCTCGTGGGTGGTCTCGGCGTCGGAGTCCGTCGGGGCGGACTCCATCCCCCGGAGCGTCCGTCGGAGCGACTCCGTCCGGGAGTCGTACTCCTGCTTCAGCGTCTCGACGGCCTCGTCGATGGAGACTGCGCGAAACTGCTGGGGGTTCGAATGTTGAATCTCGACGAGCCCCTTCGTCTCGAGTACCCGAACCGCGTCGTAGATGCGCGTGCGGGGCACCTCGGATATCTCGCTTATCTCTTTGGCAGTTCCGTTCGGGAGGCGCGAGAGCGCCACGAAGGACTTCGCCTCGTACTCTTTGAGTCCGAGTTGCAGGAGCAGTTCGACTGCGTCTTCTTGGTTCGTTGTTCCGGCCATAGGGTCCCAACCTAGCTAGTGCCCCCCGGGTAAAACAAGCGGGTTCCGAGGCGGGGACGCCCCCGGAATCACGTTCGAACCGCCGGCCGAGTGCAGTGAGTGTCCAGTTCGGCCCGGGCGTGGCGTCGAAACCGCAGACTGTGAGCGTCCGGGGGCGCGAGAAGCCGTTCACTCACATAATCACAATAAGAATATAGGGGACGCGCGACTACGCTTCGGTGGCGCGCGGCTCAGAACGGGTCCCAACCTATCTGTCCCGCGCGTCGGGGCTACCTCCGGGTAGCCTTCGAGAGATACTGAACGGCGTTCTCATGTCACCAGACTCCTCGGACCGCGCGCGTACCGTGGCGGTAGAACAACTCGAAGCCTTCGGTCTGAGCGCGTACGCCGCCCGGACGTACGTCGCACTGGCCAGCCTCGGCGGCGGGACGGCACAGGACGTGAGCGACGTCTCGGACGTGCCGCGGACGCGCGTGTACGACGCCGCCAAGGAGCTTCAGACGCGGGGCCTGGTCGACGTGCAGCAGTCGACGCCGAAGCGGTTCTGGCCCATCTCGACGGAGACGACCGGGCGACACTTCGAACAGGAGTACCGCCACCGCGTGAACCGACTGGTCGAGTCGCTCGGCGCGGTCGAATCGGTCGCTAAATCGTCGGAGCAACGCGGCGTCTGGACGGTGACGGGACACGAGTCCGTCTCCGAGCGAGCCGTCGACTTCGTCGACTCGGCGACGGAGGAAGTCGTGTACATGACCGTCGGGGAACTTCTCACCGACGGGATAGTCGACAGCCTGCGGGCGGCGAGCCAACGCGGCCTCTCGATAAAGCTCGCGGAGATGTCGGACTCGGTGGAGTCGGACATCCGCGACGAGGTGCCCGAGGCGGAGGTGTTCGACTCCCTGTGGGTCTGGTCCGACACGTCGGCCGGACGCGTGCTCATGGTCGACCGGGAGAAGACGCTCGTGAGCGTACTCGTCCCGGAAGACGGCGGTCAGTCGGTCAAGTCTCGGGAGGAGACGGCCATCTGGGGTGCGGGCGAGACGAACGGTCTGGTGGTCGTGCTGAAGGCGACTTTCGCGTGGCAACTGGAGTCGAACCGGAGCTGAACGCTCGGGAGAGTCGGTCGCTAGATGCCGAGTTTACCCTCGGCGGGCGTCGCAGACGAGTACAGTCAGAGGTCGGGGTCCGCGTTCCGGACGAGCGTGGCCGTCCCGCGCCGGAGCCGTTCCGACATGGCGTTGTCTGTGATACCGAACTCGTCCGCGAGTTCGGCCAGGTGAACCCGGCGCGGTATCTCGAAGTAGCCGGCGTCCAGCGCGCCGCGGAGCGCCTCGCGTTGTTTGTCGGTGAGCACCGTGCCCGACGACACCTCCGCGCCCGTCTCGTGGCTGCTGCGACGGATGGATATCGGATTCACGCGGTCGTCGTGCGCGGCGTAGAACCGGGACGCGGATACGTCGTCCGGGAAGCGCAGTTCGAGCGACGCGGTGTCGCCCACCGCGACGGCCGAGAGGACCGTGCCGTCCATCGCGCTGATGGAGCGGAGCAACTCGGGCCGGTCGTCGTTCCACGCCAGTCGATAGACGGTTCCGTCGTCGTCTCCGTCCATCTGCCGCACGTCCCGCAGGTACGGACTCCGTCGGAACGCCGCCGCGCCGACGTCGGTCCCCGACACGGCGATGCTCGACCCTCGAGAGCCGTCTATCGAGGCAGTTCGTTCGAACTCCGCCCGCGTCCCCTCCGGGAGGGCCCGGACGTCTTCGAAACCGATGGCTCCGATGGGCGTGGTTATGTCGACCAACCTCATGGGCGTCTCTCCTCGTTCGGTCGGCGGCGAACGCGTCGGCGGCGACGCGCGGGCGACGCGCGGCGCGTTAGGTCCCCCACAGACGTCCCCCACCCCGCCCGACTTCGGCGAGGTATTCGAGGCGCTCTCTCCCCGCCGCCGACCCGCGGTCGCCGCGGTCGGTTATCGAGCGTTCGCGTTCGTTGCATTCGATTTCGCGGTGGCGTGTAGTGGACATATTTATATCAGTATGTAAAAGAAATACACGACCTATAATCAAACGCTTGTCGTTAACTCAAATTATCAAACTGCGTTAGACGAACCGACACATCGGATACGGCGGCGTTCCGTGACGGGGCAAGCGGAGTGCCGGCGGGGTCGTTCGCGTCAACTAGATACCTCTCCGTGGCGGGGTCGCCCTCGTCGGGCGTGCACCGAGTTACTACCGGGCGCTCGCGGGCGGATAGAACGACACAAGGGGCGCGTCCGCCAACGCCGGCCATGAGCGTGGAACTCCGGCCGTTCGAGCGGGGAGACGAGGACGACCTGTGGGAGCTAAAGCGGGGCTTCGAACTCGGTATCGGGTCGGGGACGGGCGGCGAGGAGAAGCGGGCGACGTACGAGGCGAAACTCACCGCGGAGTACCGCGTGCGGTGGCTCTCGTGGGCCAAGCGGTGCGCCGCGGAGCAGGACGGCGTGGTGACGGTGGCCGATGCCGGCGACGCCGACGACACGGCGGACGACGCCGACGGTGGCGGACTCGTGGGCTACGCTTTCCTCCTCCCCGAGTCGCTGGCGTTCGTCTGGGACGCCGCCGTACTCAACGAGATATACGTCGCGCCGGAGCGCCGGGGGACGGGCGTGGCCGACGACCTCCTCGACGCCGCCCTCGACGTCGCGCGCGAGCAGAACCTCCCGCTGGAGCGGGTGGTACTCGACGTGGACCGCGAGAACGACCGGGCGCGGGCGTTCTACGAGCGCCACGGCTTCGAGCACTGGGGCGAGATGGTGGCGCGAGAGCTGTAGCTGTAACTGCCCGGCGACGGGGTGCGACGCCGACGCGGTCACCCGCGGAGTCGCTCCCAGCCGCGGCGGAAGACCAGCCAATAGGCCGCGGCGTAGCCGCCGAGGACGAAGACGACGACGGCGGGGGCGACGGCCGGGCCGACGAGGGGGACGCCGAGTCCGGCGACCAGTCCGACGGCGACCAGCAGGAGCGCCCACTGCACGACGTAGAGGGCAACCACGAACCGCCCGAGGCGGCGGACCGACCGCTCGGAGCGGGCGTACCACGCGCCGAACCCGACGCCGAGGAGCAGGAGCGGAACCGCCGCCAGCACCTGCGTGAAGGGGTCGGGCGGCAGCACCACCGCGCCGATGGACGCGAGGGGGTAGGTCGCCAGCGTCCCCGCGATGGCGGCGAGTCCGTACCGGACGACGGGTCGGGACACGTCCGGTCGTGACGCGACGGGACGAAAAACGTACCGGAGCGGGGGCGACGCCCGCGGACCGGACCAGACCGGACCGGCCATCACATCGGCGACGCTCCCGCCGACGGCGGACGGCGCGGCGAATCGGACAGGTTCAAGCGCCCGGGGCCGGAAACCTTGACCGATGCTTCTGCGGGACGCTCGACTCCTCGACGGCGACGGGGCGCGCACCGGCGACCTCAGACTCGACGGCGGCGACATCGACGCGGCGGGCGACCTCTCGCCGCGGGACGACGAGCGAGTCGTGTCGCTCGACGGGCGGACGGTCACCCCGGGACTGGTCGACGCCCACGTCCACTTCTCGCTGTCGGGCGAGGTGAGCATCGAGGAGGTGGTGGGCATGAGCGACGCCGAACTCGCCCTCGTGGAGGCGCGCAACGCGCGCCGGACGTTGGAGGCGGGGGTCACTGGCGTGCGCGCGATGGGCGCGCGCGACGTGGACGTCCACCTGAAGCGCGCGGTGGAGTCGGGGTCGGTGCCCGGCCCGCGCATGGTGGCCAACTGCCGCTCCATCACGGTGACGGGCGGACACGGCCACCACCTCGGGCGGGAGATAGACGGCGCGGCCGACGCCCGGAAGGCGGTGCGCGAACAGGTGAAGCGGGGCGCGGAGTTCGTGAAGTTCATGACCACCGGCGGGGTGACCACGCCGGGCACGTCGCCGGACGAGGTGGTGCTGACCGACGACGAACTCGACGCCCTCGTGGACGAGGCCCACCGCCGGGGCGTCCACGCCGCCACGCACGCCCACGGCGCGGCCGGCGTGAAAGCCGCCGTACAAGCCGGCGTCGACACCGTCGAACACGGCACGTTCCTCGACGACGAGGCGGTCGAGATGCTGGTGGACTCGGACGCGGTGCTGGTGCCGACGCTCGCCGCCCCCTACCACATCGCCCGCAACACGGAGGCGGCCACGGCCGACGCCGCCCGCAAGACCAACGACGTGTACGAGCGACACCTCGACTCGTTCCGCCGGGCGGCCGAAGCGGGCGTGACCATCGCGGGCGGCACCGACGCGGGCACGCCGTTCAACTTCCACGGGGACAACGCCGCCGAGGTGTCGTTCATGGCGCGGCGGGGACTCGACCCACTCGACGCCCTCCGCGCCATGACCGAGACGGCCGCGGAGGTGGTCGGTCTCGACGGGTCGGGCACGCTCGAACCCGGCACCCGCGCGGACCTCCTCGTGTTCGAGGACGACCCGCTGGAGGACCTCTCGCGCCTCTCCGACCCGGCGGCGGTTCTCAAGGGCGGCGAGACGGTGTCGGGGGCGCTCCCAACGCCCGAGTCGTAGTCGGCGTCGTCGGTCAGCCGTCCGACCGGCCCGGTCCGCCACCCGGTTCCGTTCGCTGTCGGTCCCCGCGGCGAGCGACGACAGCGACGGCGTCTCGGCGGTGGGGTCAACCACGGCCCGGAGGTAAGAGACTTGAACCCGGGCCGCGAACCGCCGACGATGGCGCTCTCGAACTACGCGGACGAGGTCGGACCGACGCTGACAATCGTCGTCGGATTCGTACTGTTCGTCATCCCGGAGCCGGCGACGTCGGCGCTCGGCGTGGGGTTGATGCTGTTCGGCATCGCGTGGTGGTTCTTCGAGTGGGGGCGGCCGTAACCGAGCGGACCGCCGCCCCTGCCGCTACGTCCCGCCGGCCGTCCTCAGCCCTCCCGGGCCTGCTTCTCGTGTTCGTGACACCGGTGGACGATGAACTCCTGTCCGTCGAGGACGACGCCCGCCACCTGCGCGACGGCGTCTCGGCGACAGCCTTTCACGTCGCATGACTCGGTCGCTTCTTCCATGCCGAACGATTGTGAGGCTCGTCAGTCAAGCTTTTCGGCACACCGATACCCGGCGGAACTAATCCCCCGTCAGTCCACGAACCGCGTCGCGTCCACGCGGACCCGGTCGGGGCCGAACGCGAACCGCTCGACCGCGCGCCGGGAGAGCCCCGACCTCGCGAACGCCCGCACCGCGCCCCGGGCCGCCGGGCCGACGACGCCCGGCGGAAGCCGGTCGCCGTACCTGACCGCGAGGGCGAGGCCGCGTTCCGCGCGTCGCTGGAGGCGGACCACCTCCTCGACCGCGGGGCGGCGGCGCGACTCGACGGACGCGAGCGTCGCCGCCGGCACCACCTCGCCGTCGCCGACGCGGGGGAGGGCCTCGACGACCGCGGCGTGGGTCACGACGGCGTCCTGCACGGCCAGCGCGTTTCCCTGCGCGCCCACGGGCGAGGCGACGTGCGCGGCGTCGCCCACGAGGACGAGACCGTCGCGGACCCACTCCGGCGCGATGCCGGGCGCGATGTCGAGGAGCGAGCACTGGTCGAACCCCCGCAGGTGTTCGTCGAGCGCCGGGCGCAGGCGCGGGTCGACGGCCGCGAGGCGGTCGCGGAACGCGTCGATACCCGCGCGCCGGAGGTCGGGGTAC
Source organism: Haloferacaceae archaeon 50 (assembly GCA_046097085.1). Taxonomy (GTDB): domain Archaea; phylum Halobacteriota; class Halobacteria; order Halobacteriales; family Haloferacaceae. The sequence continues at coordinate 2,806,028 of CP175567.1, forward strand.
GCGCCCCGTTCGACGAACCAGCCCACCTGCAGTTCGCCGCCGCCGAGGCCGAAGTAGAGCAGTATCCCCGCGCGCTCGATGCGGCCCTGCGCCGCCGCGCCGACCGCCTCGGACGGGAGTTTGAACCAGACGAGTCGGAGCGACGAGTCGAACAGGCCGGGGTCGATTCCGGCCGCCGAGCGGACGGTCGAGAAGCGGCCGTCGGCCCCGACCACGAGCGACCCCCGGAACTCGACGTCCCGGTCCCGTCGGCGGTCGGTCGCGGTGACGCCCACGACGCGGCCGCCCTCGGTCCGGAGGTCCGTGACCGTCGTGGCGGGGTGAAACGAGAAGCCGTCGTACTCGCTCGCCGCGTCGACCAGCAGTTCGAGCAGGGGGGGCTGTTCCAGCAGGAGGGCGTACGGGTGGTCCGTGTCGAGGTCGGCGAAGTCGACGGCCTCGACGGGTTCGCCGTAGAGGTAGAACTCCCCGCGCCGAACCGTCTCGTGGGGGAGCGACAGCACTCGGTCGAGCAGCCCCATCTGGTCGAACAGTTCTACGACGCCCGGCCCGTAGCCGAACCCGCGAAACTCGCGTTCGAAGTCCGACGCACGCTCCACGAGGGCGACGTCGACGCCGCTACGCGCGAGGAGGTAGCCCAACACCCCGCCGCCCGGTCCGCACCCGACGACAACCACGTCCGCCGTCACGTCCCCCGTCCGACCCATATCTGGACGACGCGGGGACCCGTAAAAAGCGGTGCGCCGACGCGTCGAAGCGCCGACACGGAGGAGGCCCGTCGCTACCGGCGGATAGAGAGAAGTCCCAAGAGACAAGCGGGACGGTCCGACGACTCACCGAGGAGTAACGCCGTCCGAGAAGGCCGACCGCTCGGCGGCCGTTAGGCCACCTGCATCGGGAGGTACTGGTCCTCCCAGTCGCGCCGTTCGCGCAGGAGTTCCTTCCCGCTCTCGGTGATGCGGTATGAGTTCGTCCGCCGGTCGAGTTCCCCCTTCTCCACGTAGCCTTTGTTCACGAGAGTGTCGAGGTTCGGGTACAGACGCCCGTGGTTGATGGGACTGCTGTAGGACTTCTGCAGTTCTTCCTTTATCGTCTGCCCCGACGGTTCGTCCAGCCCGTTTATCACGTACAAGAGGTCCCGTTGAAACCCTGTCAGAGTGAACATCCCATCACACAGGTTGGCACAGATGCGTCTTTGTTATCTGGTTACCAATGTCGGTCAGCGTTGGTTTCATGTTTAGATTTCCAGTATTAACACGGCGTTGCACTGTCTCGAATTATTTGACCGGTTTGTGAGGGCCGGAAATATTCCACTTCTCGCCGGACGGCCCGGTGAGAAACGCGGGTGTGAGTCCCCGGCACCTCGGTTATGGGTCAGATTCGGCCTACACCCGACGACCGACGACGTTCACCCCCACGATTCGACTCCCCGCCGGGGGGTCGCGGTGAGACGACCCCCGCTTCCGGCCCCGGCGCGCCCCGACGGAGTGCCGACGGACGGGCGGTCCGGGTGTCTCGCCGGAGCGCCGTGGGTCGTCTCGGCTCCGGCGCACGGGGGCGGTGGCGGGGGATTGAAGGCCGCCCGAGCGGAAGAACCCGACATGGACCGTTCCAAGATACTCGCCCTGCTGTTCACGGTGCTGATGGTCGTGTCCTCGGTGGCCTACGCGGTCAGTTTCCTGTAGGCGCCCGGCGGGGCGGTCCGGAGTCGACCGAGCGGCGAAGCCGAGTCTGGGGGTTTCAAGTTCCGGTCGGACGACTCCGAGACGACATGGCTCCTCCTCGAGAGTACGACATCTCCGGCATCGAACTCACGGACGACCGCTACACGGTCGAACAGAGCTTCGTCCGCAACAAGTACAAAGCGCTCGACTCCGCCGGCGACACGGTTCTGACGGGAAAGCAGAAGCTGTTCAAGCTGAAAGAGGAGTTCCCGTTCGCGGACGCCGACGGCAACGACGTGTTCACGGTGAAAGCGAGCGGCATCATCGACGTGGCGGGCGACTACCTGCTCGCGGACGCCCGGACGGGCGAGGACCTCGTGATTCTCGACAACGACTTCTCCGTGCTCCGGGACACGTGGACGATACGCGACCCCGACACCAAGTCGAAACTCGCCCAGATACGGTCCCGGGGTGCGCTGGTGACGGTGGCCCGAAACGTCCTCCCGTTCGGCGAGTGGATTCCCCACAAGTACGAGATAACCGACGCCGACGGCGGCCACGTCGGCTCCATCGACGGCCAGTTCTCGCTCCGTGACCGGTACGAGATAACCATCGACGACGCGAGCGACGTGCCGAAGGAGGCCGTCGTGGCTGCGGCGATGGTCATCGACGCAATTCAGGGCAACTGAGCGAGTCGCCGCCCGGTGTCCCCCGACGGCCGGCGGCGGCCGACCCCGCGGGCCGAACGGACCTGAACCCCGCTCGTAGCTCTTTCCCCGCACATGTTCGCGCGTTTCCCGGACACTTGGAACCGTACTCGCTATATACGCGGTAGCGGCGCCGAGTGGAGAGTGTACGATGACCTCTCACATCGGTGCACCCGGCAAGGGCGTCTCGCGTCGACAGTTCCTCGCGGCCACCGGCGGCGTCGGTGCCGCCTCGCTGGCGGGTTGCACCGCGCCTTCGGACGCGGGCAGCCTCGACACGAACTTCGCCCAGACCGACTCGAACAAGCTCCCGCTCACCGGCAAGCCCGAGGTCGTCGACCTCGACGAACTGGGCGGTGAAGTCACCATCAAGAGCGTGAAGGCGCGCCACGACGTCCACCCCCACGAGACCATGGGTGGGCCGATCAAACTCCCCGTGGTCTGGGCGTTCCAAGCGAACGACGGCACGCCCAGCGTCCCCGGCCCGATACTCCGCGTGACCGAGGGGCAGAAGATGAAGGTGACGCTGGACAACACGGGGATGGACATGCCCCACACCTTCCACGTCCACGGCCTCCGGAAGACGTGGAAGAACGACGGCGTCCCCACGACCACCGGGATACAGGTCGACCCCGGCGAGACCCACACCTACGAGTTCGAGGCCAACGTCCCCGGCACGCACCTCTACCACTGCCACTACAACACGCCGTGGCACATGGAGATGGGGATGTACGGCATCCTCCGGGTCGACCCGAAGGGGTACGAGGAGGCCGACAAGGAGTACTTCACGACGGTCAAGGAGTGGGACACCCGGCTCTCCCGGCAGTACGGCGGCGAGAACGTCACGTACGACCTCACCGACCGCCGGCCGGACGCGTTCACCGTCAACGGGCGGTCCGCGCCGTACACGCTCCACCCCGAGGAGGGGTCGCCGTTCCTCGTCGACCGCGGCGACACCGTGCGCGTCCACTTCGTGAACGCCGGGTTCATGAGCCATCCCTTGCACACGCACAACCACCGCTTCAAGGTGGTCGAGAAGGACGGGAGTCCGATGCCCGACCCCCTCCAGTACGAGCAGGACGTGATAAACATCGGACCGGCCGAGCGGTACACGGTCGAGTTCGTCGCCGACGCCGACCCCGGCATCTACCTGATGCACTGTCACAAGGTCGACCACGTCCGCAACGGCACCTCCTACCCCGGCGGGATGCTCAACGCCATCGTCTACACCGAGGCGATGCAGACGGACATCTTCGAGCAGATAATGAAGTACGCCGGTTACGAGGCCTGAAACCTCCAACCCCAGAGCTATGAGACACAACGCGTCACGACGGGCGTTCCTGAAGGGGACCGCGGGGGCCGCGCTCGGCTCCGCGGTTCTCGCCGGGACGGCGTCCGCACAGGAGACGGCGAAGAGCGACTCGAAGACGGCTGGAAGCGGGCTGAAGACGTGGTTCGCCAACACCGACAACGCCACGAAGGTCGTCGACAAGCGCGGCGAGTCCGAGGTCACGGTCGAAGTCGGCGTCGAGGGCAACGGCGGGTCGTTCGCGTTCGGCCCCGCCGCCGTCCGGATAGACCCCGGGACGAGAGTCGTCTGGGAGTGGACCGGGAAGGGCGGGAGCCACAACGTGGTCGCCGAGGACGGCTCCTTCGAGTCTGACACGTACGGCGTCCGCGGCAAGACGTTCGAGCACACGCCGTCGGAGGCCGGCGTCGTCAAGTACGCCTGCGCGCCGCACAAGCCCATGGGGATGAAGGGCGCACTCGTCGTCGGCGACGCGACGGCGTCGCTCGGATCCGAGGAGGAGACGAAAGTCGAGAAGGAGTCGTTCGACGGGTGGCTGGCGGAGACCGACAACTACACCCGGGTCGTGGACAAGCGCGGCGAGGAGGAGGTCGTCGTCGACGTGGGGACGGCCGCCAACGGCGGCAGGTTCGGGTTCTCCCCCGCGGCGGTGCGCGTGAGTCCGGGCACGAAGGTCGTCTGGCGCTGGGTCGACGCGCCGGGGAGCTACAACGTCGCCGCCCTCGACGGGTCGTTCAGAAGCGAGTTCGTCTCGGACCCGGGCCACGAGTTCGCGCAGACGTTCGCCACCGAGCGAACCGTGAAGTACGGCTGCGAGGCCTACGCCGACCTCGGGATGAAAGGCGTCGTCGTCGTGGGCGACGGGGAACCCGGCGTCCAACTGGACGGCGCCGACGCCGGGATGCTCGCCGGCGCGGGCGTCGGGGCGGCGACCCTACTGTCGCCGCTCGGACTCGGACTCGCCATGCATCTCGGCCGGAAGCGCTCGCCGGACGACCGCTCTGGCGAGTTCTGGCCGGACGACTGACCGAACGGCGGCCGACGACGGTGGCTCACTCGTCGCCGACGAACGTCTGCGTGACGTCGCCGGAGATGCCCTCCTTCGAGAAGACGGTCACGAGGTCGCCCGCGTGGACCGTCGTGTTCCCGCGCGGGGTGACGATGTCCTCGCCTCGCTCTATCGCGACGACCAAGACGTCCTCCCCGAGGAGGCCCGCGGCGTCGGCCTCCTGCAGCGACTTCTCCGCGAGCGGAGACTCCTCGGTCACCGTTATCTCGAAGACCTCCGCGCCTCCCGCGAGGGACATGAAGTCCTTCACCGACGGCCGTTGGACGGCACGAACGAGGTACTCGCCGATGAGGCGCTGGGGGTTCTCGAGCACGTTCACGCCGATTCGCCGGAACAGTTCCATGTGGTCCGGGCTCTGCACCACGCTCACCTTCGAGGAGACGCCGAACTCCTCGGCCAACAGCATCACCATGATGTTCGTCGCGTCCGTGTCGGTCGTCGTGATGATGGCGTCCGCCTCGTCGGCGCCGGCGTCGAGCAGGTTGTCCTTGACGGTCGCGTCGGCGTCGATGACGAGGCAGTCGTGCTCCCGGCTGATCTCCTCGCCGACCGACGGGTCGTTCTCGACGACGACTATCTCGTTGTTCGTCCGCTCCAACAGGTCGATGACTTGCGAACCTATGGCTCCAGCACCGACCACGATAATGTACATACTGAAAGACGAGTCCTACCGGTGCTAAACTTTTCTATGCGCAATCATTCTAGTCCTTTGGCAAGCGTGTAGCCGAGGAGTCCGACGAGGTACGCGACCGCGAGTGTCGTCGTGAGAGCCGACCGTCCGACGAGCGAGACGGTGACGACGACGAGCGGTCCCGTCAGCAGGAACGCGTCGAACACGTGGTCGTCGGCGCCGGAGGCGAGGATGAACCCGACGAACGGGACGTCTCGGACTCGCATCAGTCGTACCCTCCCACGGAGACGAAGAGGCTCCGCAGCAGTACGAGTACCGGTATGATTTCGAGGCGGCCGATCCACATGTTGAAGAGGAACATCACTTTCGTCACCGTCGGCATGCTCGGACCGGTGATACCCGCGGACAGGCCGACGTTACCCTGCGCGGACGCGACTTCGAATATCACGTTCTGGACCGTGTAGCCCTCGGGTCCTATCGGTAGCGCGACGAACAGGACGAACGTCCCGAGACCGAGGAAGGTGAGCCACAGGAACGTGATGATAGAGGCCTCCTCGAACTCGTGAGCCGCCTCGTCCTCCGTCATCGCCCGCCCGTCGAGGCGGAACGTCCGGATGGCGTTCGACGGGTAGAACAGGCCGCGCACGCGGAAGAGTATCCCCTTCCCCAAGGTGAGCGCCCGTATTAGCTTGATACCGCCGACGGTCGACCCGGCGGCGGCACCGACCACCATCCCGAACGCCACGGTCAACTGCGACTGAGCGGACCACGCGGTGCCGAGAGAGCCCGCGGTCTGGAAGCCGGTACAGGACGCGGCCGACACGAACTGGAACACGCCGTACCGGACCGACTGGAACAGTACCGCGACCGTCCCTCGGAGCGGAACGCCCACGACGACTATCGTCTCCGGCCGGTAGACCTCCCCTGCGAACAGGAAGCCAGTCAGCACCGCGGAACCGAGCGCGAAGAAGAGGAAGACCCACCGGGTCTGGAGGTCACGGTAGAGGTTGCGCAGGTCGCCTTGGAGGACGAGATAGTGAACGGGGAAGGCGATACTCCCGAGCGTCATGATCGGGAGGAGCGCGAAGTCGATGGCGACGCTGTCGTACGTCCCGATGGAGTTGTCCGTAATCGAGAATCCGCCGGTCGCCAACCCGGTCATGGAGTGGTTGATGGCGTCCCACATCGGCATGCCGACGACCCAGAGGAGCAGTATCGAGAAGAACGTGAGCAACAGGAAGATCCACCAGATGGTGCGGACGGTCGAGACGACACTCGGGTGAATCTTCTCCGAGCGTGCCTCGCTCTCGTAGAGGGTGAGAGACCCGCTCCCCGGGCGGGCGAGAATCGCCGTCGTGAGCACGATGACGCCGACGCCGCCGACCCACTCGACGAGCGACCGCCACCACTGGAGCGTGTGGGGGAGAGCGTCCTCGTGGACCGTCATCGTGAGACCCGTCCCGGTGAACCCGCTCATACTCTCGAAGAAGCCGTTGAGGGGGTGGAGGAACGCCGCGAGCGTCCCGTACGCTTCGGTCCCCGGCGTCGTGAACCGGGCGGGAACGTTCAGAATCGCCGGGTCGAGCCGTGCGGTCCACGCGATCAGCAAGAACGGGACGGAACCGAAGAGGGCGACGAAGAACCACCCCGACGCCGCGATCATCATCCCGTGTAACCGACCGGGCTCTTCCACCCCGTCGAAGGTCCGGGTGAGAACGAGACCGACGAGGAGCGGCAGGAGTACCGAGACGAGGAGACCGGGTATCGTCCACCACTCCCCCCACACGACCGGGACGACGATAGAGACGAGTAAGATGCCCGCCAACGCCTCGAACATCCGACCGAGGTCGCGCGATATCGTCCCGAAGCTATATCTCACGTATTCCACTTTAGATAACCGCTACATAAATATGACTGACCGCTCCCCAGTTCTCGTCGGGATAATTCGGTAATCATTATCACGACGCTCTCGTCGGCTCGCGCGACCCGCGGTGGGCGAGCGCCGTTGTGGCGGCGGCGGCGGGTAACTGCTCGCCGATTCCGGACCGGGGGCGGCACGAAAAAACGCCGGAACCGTACTGAGCGGCGCTGAGGCGGCAGAATACGCTCGTTGAAACACGACGGAACCGTTAATTGTGGGGAGTGCATTCCACCGGACACGCATGGGAGTCATCGACTACGTTCGGCAGCACATCGAGAACACACCGTCGTCGGAACAGGTCATCGAGTGCCGGCGCTGCGGGACGTCGCTCGACCCCGAGGTCGAAGCGTGTTCGACGTGCGGCGGCCAAGACATCGTCCACTTCGACATCTGAGCGCTGTTTCTCGTCGCTGGCGGACGAGTCCGGGCGGACGTTCGGTACCGAACGCGTACGAGAGGGGTTCGATAGCGGTACGACGCGCGATAGTACGCGTGGCGGCTTCTAGAGGCCGCCGCGGGCGACCTACAGGAGGCCCCCGAGCTTCGACGTGAGTCCGAGGTTCTTCTTCGCCATGATGACGGTCCCGTCGGAGCCCCATCCGATCTTCTCGGGCACCGAGCCGAACACGAACTGGTTGAGTATCCCCTCGCGGGTCGCACCCACGAGGACGACGTCGTAGTCGCTCGTCCGGTCGTTGATGGTGTCGACCACGCTGTCGCCCTCCAGTATCTCGGTGTCGACGGACACGTCGTCGAGTTCCGCCGCCGCCTCGTCGAGTATCTGCTGGGCCTCCTCGCGTTCGCCGTCGTTCGCGCCGGGGTCGACGACGTGGACCAAGTCGACGTGACTCGCGTGCTGGTCGGCGATGTCGTCGGCGAGGGCGGCGGCGAACTTCGAGTGCTCCCCGCCCGCGACGGGGACGAGGAGTTCGTTCGCCTCGCCGGTGGCGTCGGGGCCGATGCGCTCGACCAGCACGTCGGCGTCGGCGCGCGTCGCGACGTCGTCCACGACGCTCCCGAGCACGATGTCCCGGCGCTGGCTCTTGCGCTGGCCCTCCCAGCCCATCAGCACCATCTCGCTGTCGTACTGGTCGACGGTGTTGATGATGGCGTCGGCCACCTTGTGACCGACGCGCACCGCGCCGCTGACCGGCACGTCGGCGTCCTCGGCGAGCGCCATCGCCTCGTTCACGACGTCGCGTTCCTCGTCGACGTACTTCCGGCCCTCGGAGGGCGGCGTCTGCTGGGGCACCGTCACGACGCTCATCACGAGGAGCGACGCGTCGTTCTCCTTGGCGATGTCGACCGCCGTTCGCATCAGCTGTTCGACGTTGTCGGTGCGACCGATGGGGACGACTATCTGGTTCTCCTCCTCGGACGGCTGGCGCTCCCGCACGACGGTGGGCGTCTCCTCTTCGATCTGCTCTTCTTCCTGCTGGACGGAGTAGCCGTAGTAGACCACGAGGCCGAGGCCCATCCAGATAACCGTCGTGATGAGCGCCACGAGGCCGTGATTGCTCGTTCCAATGCCGAAATAACTGAGCCCCAGCGTGTAGATGAGGAACGGCGTGAGCAGGAATTGGAGCACGATACCGATGAGCGGCGGCCACGGCATGTACGGCACTGTGTAGGTGCGTGGCAGGTCGGGATGGGTCTCGCGCATCCGGATGACCGTCCAGTTGACCTGTATGAACAGCAGGATGAACATGATGTCCGCCGCGGCGGCCACCGATTCGATGGGGAGCATCACCGCCATGGCGATGATGAGCACCGCCGAGAGGATGATTGCGACCGAGGGCGTGCGCTGGCTGTCGGATATCTTTCCGAACATGGCGGGAAGCGCGCGGTCGCGGCCCATGGCGAACGATACACGGCTGGAGGAGTACACCGTGGCGTTCAGCGCACTCATGGTCGCCGCAAGACCGGCGAACAGCAGGAGCGGCACGCCGTACGGCACGAACTGCCCCGCGGCACGGATGATACCCATCTCGCCGAGGGCGCCCATGATCTCCCACGTGGCGACGTTCGCTTGGCCGCCCAGACCGGCCTGCTGGATGAGGTTCTGCGTGACAGTGATGCCGCCGATGGAGGCGAACGCGACGAGGATGTAGATGGGCACGACGATGGCCATCGAGTAGAACACGGCCTTCGGGATGTTCTTGCCGGGGTCGACCACCTCCTCGCCCGACTGGACGATTATCTCGTACCCCTCGAACGCGATGTAGGTGAACCCCATCGCGCCGATGACGCCGAAGAACCCGTTCGGCAGGAACTGGGGATTACTTACGAACTTCGCCGCCCAGTTGGGGTTGTTGAAGGTGGCGAGAATGCCGAAGCCAACGTAGAGGCCGAGGACGATCACCTTGATGCCAGTCACGATGATGCCGATGGTGCCCGTCTCCTCGGCGCCCCGATAGTTGATGAACGCGAACGCGCTGATCATCGCCACGGCGGCCAGTTTCTCCAGCGCGTGTAGGTCGAGGAACTGCATCCCGAACAGCGCGAGGTGACCGCCGCCCGGTCCCGGCGCCGGCAGGAATCCAGCGTAGTGAATCAGTTCAAGAAGGAACGCGCCGAAGGTGACCGCATATAACGAACACGCGACCGCGTGTGCGAACCAACTCATCCACCCGGCGTAGAACCCGTTCGGATCCATAAGGGCCTCCTTGACCCACAGGTAGCCGCCGCCGGCTTCCGGAAACGCCGCGCCGAGTTCCGCGTACGACACGGCGGTGAACATCGCTACCATCCCGTTGAGGAGGAACGCGAGAGTGAGTGCCGGCCCCGCCAACCCCGCGGCGAAGCCGGTGAGTGCGAAGACGCCGGCGCCGATCATCGCGCCGACGCCGATGAACGTGACGTCGGCCAGGCTCATGTCCCGGGACAAGTCGGTGTCGACGTCCCCGGAGCCGCCGCCTCCGTTAGTACCGTTGCTATCCTCTGTTGCCATATAAGTTCACTCCCGTTCCGGATTTGAAAATGCAACGGCCACTACGATACGGAAAGCCAAATTTCTATATGGGAAAGATACGCCCTAATTAATTCACAGGACGTTAATCAGGTTATTAAACCGGTGGACAGAGTGACTAGTCGGTCCAGCGAACGTCGAGTCCGACTCGGCTCGTACCGCCGGCGATTGGAGTTCCCGAAACGGGGAGTCCCGGGTCCGGCGGAGAGCCCTTCTGTCCGCCCCGCCGCCGTACCTAAGGAGGAGAGCGAGACTCGGTGTCTGGAGAGTCAGCGCTTCGACACCGCTTCGCCGCCGTGGAACTGTCTGTCGGGCACGTACTCGAAGGTGGCAACGAGTGCGAGGACCGCGAGACTCGACGCCGCGAGCGGTGTTTCGGTGGCGAACGAACCCGTACGTCGGCAGTGATAGGTTTCTGTGACTCGGCTTCGTGACTCCGGAGCCACGTCGCAGACCGGAGTGACGAACGAGGCGCGACCGGGACGACCGCGTCCGCTGACTCCCGGGTCGGGTACACCGGCACGGAGACTGACCCCGAGCAAGTCCCGAACCGGACTCGAGAAGCGGTCGAATCCTCTCGGACCGAGTCGTATCCGCTCACGGTAGAGTGAGAACGAGGTTCGGAACCGCTCGGGGAACACACGTCGGTACAGCAGTGTTAAGTTCGACACCCGCCGAGGGATGGACGAGAGATGAGCGCCGAGCCACGTACCGAAACGGAAAACTGCCAGGCCGAACGGCGAAACAGAGATGACTAGTTGGACGGAGAAGTACCGCCCGACGACGAAGTCGGAGGTCCGCGGCAACAACAAGGCTCGGGACGCCCTCTGGGAGTGGGCGCGGACGTGGGACGACCACCGCGAGGCCGTGGTGCTCCACGGGAGTCCGGGCGTGGGAAAGACGTCGGCGGCCCACGCGCTGGCGGCCGACAAGGGGTGGGAGACGATAGAACTCAACGCGTCGGACCAGCGGACGGCGGACGTGATAGAGCGGTTCGCCGGCCGGGCAGCCAAGAACGCCACGCTCGCGGGAGCGGCGGACGCCTCGACCAAGGGGCGCGCCGACCGCGGCCGCCAACTCGTCATCGTCGACGAGGCGGACAACATCCACGGCAACTACGACCGGGGCGGGAGCGGAGCCATCACGTCGCTGGTGAAGGAGTCGAACCAGCCCATCGTACTCATCGCCAACGAGTACTACGACATGTCCCGCGGCCTGCGCAACGCGACGCAGGACATCGAGTTCCGCGACGTGTCGGCGCGCTCTATCGTGCCCGTCCTGCGCAACATCTGCCGACAGGAGGGCGTCGAGTTCGACGACGACGCACTCGAGGCCATCGCGGAGGCGAACAGCGGCGACCTGCGCTCGGCGGTCAACGACCTGGAGGCCACCGCCGACGGCAGCGAGCGACTCACCGTCGAGAACGTGGTGACGGGCGACCGGGACCGCACCGTGGGCATCTTCGACTTCCTCGACCGCGTGCTGAAAGAGGAGTCGGCGCAGGACGCCCTCCAGTCGGCGTACGCCGTCGACGAGACGCCCGACGACCTCACCAAGTGGGTCGAGGGGAACGTCGCCAAGGTCTACGAGGGCGACGAACTCGCCCGGGGGTACGACCACCTAGCCAACGCCGACAAGTGGCTGGGCCGGGTGCGCGCCACGCAGGAGTACTCCTACTGGCGGTACGCCACCGACAACCTCGCGGCGGGCGTGGCCGCCGCCCGCGACGGGTCCAAGGGCGGGTGGACGCGCTTCGGCCGCCCGCAGTTCTGGCCGTCGTCGAACAAGACGGCCGACGAGGTGGTCAGACGCGTCGCCGAGTCCGGGGGGTTCAGCATGGCCACCGCCCGGCGGCAGGTGCTCCCCTTCCTCGCGGCGATGACCCACCACTGCAAGCCCCGCGACCTCACGGTTGCGATGGCGGCCTACTACGATCTCGACGAGTCGCACGTCTCGTTCGTGACCGGGAGCGGCGAGACCACCAACAAGGTGGAGTCCATCGTCGAGGACGCGCAGGCGATGCGGGACGAGGAGATGGAGTCGCACGCGGGCGGCGCGTTCGCCTCCAGTACCGGCGGCGAGGACGCCGACGAGGACGGGGTGGACGCCGACGCGGACGACGGCGAAGCGCGGTCGGCGCTCGACGGCGACGGGACGGCGGACGACGACGGCACGGACGAGGCCGACGGCGACGACCCGGACGACGACGAGGGCGGGCGCGACGGCGACCAGTCGGGGCTCTCGGACTTCGTCTGAGGCGGGGCGGCGAGCGGTGTGTGAACGTATGCCGCATGCCGTAGATTGAAGGCGGTTTTAGACAATCTTCCGACTAGTAACTCGTGCCCGCGGACTTAGAGCGCGACCTCGGCCTGTACGCCGTCCTGACGATAAGCATCGGGGCGATGATAGGGAGCGGCATCTTCGTCCTGCCGGGGCTGGCGGCCAAGATAGCGGGGCCGGCGGTGGTGCTCGCGTACCTCCTCGCCGGACTGCTGGTGCTGCCGGCGGCGCTCTCGAAGGCGGAGATGGCCACCGCGATGCCGGAGTCGGGCGGGACGTACCTCTACATCGACCGCGCGATGGGGCCGCTGATGGGCACCATCGCGGGCATCGGCGCGTGGTTCTCGCTCGTGTTCAAGAGCGCGTTCGCGCTGGTCGGACTCGGCGCGTACCTCCTCGTCTTCGTCTCGGTCGACCCCCGGCCGGTCGCCCTCGGACTCGCGGCGGCCGTCGTCGGCGTCAACCTCGTCGGCGTGAAACAGACCGGGCGCCTGCAGACAGTCGTCGTGAGCGGCGTGCTGGCCGTCCTCGTGGCGTTCGTGGCCGACGGCCTCACCTTCGTCGACAGCGCGCAGTACCGCCCCTTCTTCTCGCACGGTCCAGGGTCGGTCGTGGCCGCCGCGGGGTTCGTGTTCGTCTCGTACGCGGGCGTCACGAAGATAGCCAGCGTGGCGGAGGAGGTGGAGGACCCCGGCCGGAACATTCCCATCGGGATGCTCGTCTCCGTCGGTGTGATGATGGTCGTGTACACGCTGGTGGTGTTCGTGGTCGTGGGTATCACCACGCCGGAGACGCTCCACGACTCGCTCACGCCGATGACCGCGGGGGCCGCGCGCCTGTTCGGGGGGGTGGGCGAACCCGTCGTCGCGGCGGTGGCGGCGCTCGCGCTGACGAGCATGGCCAACGCGGGCGTGCTGTCGTCGTCGCGCTACCCGCTGGCGCTGGCGCGCGACGAACTCGCGCCGCCCGCGTTCGAGACGGTCAGCGACCGGTTCCGGACCCCGGTGGCGTCCATCGGGTTCACCGGCCTCGTCCTCGTGGCGCTCATCGCGTTCGTGCCCGTACTCCAGTTGGCGAAACTGGCGAGCGCGTTCAAGATTCTGGTCTTCACCCTCACCAACGTGGCGCTCGTGGCGTTCCGGGAGAGCGACCTGGAGTGGTACGACCCCGAGTTCACCGCGCCGGGCTACCCGTGGGTGCAGTTCGTCGGCATCGTCGGCGGCGTCGTCCTCCTCACGCAGATGGGGACGCTCCCGATGGCGGGCGCGGCGGGTATCGTGCTCGTCGGACTCGCGTGGTACGGCGTCTACGGCCGCGACCGGACCGAACGCGAGGGGGCGGCGCTGGATGCCCTCCGCCAGGGTTCGGCCGAGCGAGCGCTCGAACGGACGCGGGCGGCCCGCGCCGCCGTCGCCGACACCCGCGTGCTCGTTCCGACGGGACCCTCGCCGGACCGGGGTGACCGCGAGGACCGCGAGAGCTTCCTCGGCCTCGTGCGCCTCGCCGCGGACGTGGTCCGCACCTACGGCGGCGACGTGCGCGCCGTGCAGTTCGAGGCGGTGCCCGAGCAGTTGGACCTGCAGACCGCCTCTGAGACCGAGGCGCGGGACGACGCGGCAACCTCGGACGCGGCCGCCGGGACGAACGGGGGCGAGGCGGCGTGGACCGTCTCCGACGGGGCCGAGGCCGAAGTCGAGTTCGAGGCCGACTCCGGCCGCCTCCTCGCCGACACGGGCGTCCCCGTCGAGACGGCGGACGTGGTCACCCACGACGCCAAGCGCGCCGTGACCAACTTCGCGGCCGAGTACGACGTGGACCTCGTCCTCGGCGAGTGGCACCCGAGTCGGTGGCGGGCGGAACTCCTCGGGTCCGACGTGGACTGGTACATGCGCCACGCGAGGACCGACCTCGCGTTCGTGCGGAACCGGGGGTACGACGACCCGGACCGTATCGTGGTGGTGGCGGGCGGGATGCCGTTCGACCCCGCGGAGGTCATCGTGGCCGACGGCGTCGCCGGCGCCCGCGACGCGACGGTGGAGTTCGTCGCCACCCTCGACGCCGACGCCAGCGACGAGCAGGTCCGGACGACCGAGTCGTACCTCGACCGCCTCGCGGCAATCTGCGACGCCGACACCGAGACGACGGTACTGACCGCCGACCGGGCCGTCGACGCCATCGTCGGGGTGGCCGACGACGCTGACCTCGTGGTGGTCGGCACCGAGGACCACCACCTCGTCTACAACGTGCTGTTCGGGACGCTCCCGGACCGACTGGTCGAACGGGTCGACTCCACCGTGGTGCTGACCCACTCCTACCGCCCGCGCAGCCACACGTTCCTGCGCGCGGCGTTCGAGCGAGTGGTGTACTGAGCGACCACCGACGCGGGGCGAGTCGGGACGCGTGCGGGACGACGGAGGACGGACACGGAACGGGCGGAGGCAGACGCGGGACGGCAGAGGGCGGCGAGAGACGGCAGAGGACGGACGCGGCCTCTCGCGCCCGTCAGTACGGGATGATGCGGAAGCCCTGCGGGAGCAGGAAGCCGAGGACGAGGAACAGCGTCGCCGCGATACCCGCCGACGCCAGCGCGTAGGGGAGTTGCGACCGGACGTGGACCATGTGGTCGCTCCCGCTGGTCGACGACGCCAGCACGGTGGTGTCGGAGATGGGCGAGGTGTGGTCGCCGAAGATGCCGCCGGAGAACACCGCGCCGAGCACCAGCGGCAGGTTCGCGCCCGTCACGAACGCCACCGGGATGGCGATGGGGAACATGATGCCGTAGGTGGACCACGAACTCCCGTCCGAGAAGGAGATGAAGGCGGTGACGAGGAAGACGGCCACCGGGATGACGTCGCCGGGCACGCCGCTGAACCAGTCGGTCACGAACGAGGAGATGCCGAGCGTCGTGACGCTGTTCTGGATGGAGGTGGCCAGCGCGAGGATGACGACGGCGAGCAGGATGCCCTTCATGCCGTGTACGATGGCCTCGGCCGCGTCGGCGTTCGAGGGGACGTCGCCCCGGGCGCGGTAGAGGACGAACGCGCTGACTAGCGCCGTGAGCGACGCCAGCCCGAGTTTGACGCCGCCGATGTTGAACGCCCACCGTCCGCCCGTCGGGAGCACCAAGTCGTACCCGAGGACGGTGAACAGGGTGGTCGTCTGCGGCGCGGAGATGACCGGACTCCCCCGCCAGAACATCGCGCCGAGGCCGACGACAACCATCAGGCCGATGGGGACGGCGAAGTTCCGCCAGTCGGGGGTCGCGCCCTCGTACATCTCGTACTCCTGCATCTCCTCCGATATCATGGGGTTCTGGTCGGGGCCGACCACCTCGCCCGTCTCGCGGGCGCGTCGCTCCTCCTCGCCCATCTCCCAGACGTTGGGCACCACCTGCCACGCCACGAGGCCGGCGATGGCGAGCGCGGCCCACGAGTAGAAGCCGGTGAACAGCGCGTTGAAGAAGAGCGGCCACACCTCCGCGGTGGCGGCGCTGGCGTTCCCGCCGGTCCCGTTCACGAACTCGCCCATGCCCGGCGGGAGCGACCCCTGCTTCTGGGCGGCGACGAGGCCCGCGCCGATGAACCCGATGAGCGCCGCGCCCCACGTCGAGTAGAACGCGAGGCGCGCGGCGGGACTCCCCGCGCTGTCGACGTAGTACGCCAGTTTCGCGCGCGAGACGTCGTACCGGTCGGTGAGCGGTCGGAGCATCGACCCGACCACGAGGCAGTTGAAGTAGTCGTCGATGTGGACGGCGACGCCCGCGAGGTAGGCCGCCTTCTCGGCGTCCGCGGCGGAGTCGGCGCGGTCGGCCAGCGCCTCCAGCACCCCCTGTATCGCGCCGGAGCGTATCATGAGGCCGATGAGACCGCCGATGAACAGGATCGCGAGCAGCACGTTCTCGACGTACCACGCGTCGCCGAACAGCGGTGCAGTCGCCACGAGCGTGGGTATCGTCTTCAGCCCGAACACCGCACCGATGGCCGTCCCGAGCGGTTGGTCCGCCAGATACCCGGGGACGCCCACGGTGCGGGGCCGGAACGCGCCGTAGATGGGGCCGGTGCTCGCCACGCCCACGAACAGACCGATGAGGGCGTCGCGCGTGTACCACGCGAGGCTGATGGCGAGCAGCGCCGGCACCAGCGACCACGCTCCCGTCTGTATCGATTCGAGTGCCATACCCCCGGCGTACAGCCGCCGGCTTTAGGGGCTTTTCGGGACGGACGCGCCGCGGGAGGCGGTCACAGCCCCGTCCGCCGCCGCGACGCGTCCCCCGAGAGCGCCGGCGCGCCGTTACAGGAGCTTCGAGAGGAACCGCTTGGCGCGGTCGGTCTCGGGGCGGTCGAAGAACTGCTCGGGCGAGGCCGTCTCCACGACGCGCCCGTCCGACATCAGGACGATGCGGTCGCCCACCTCACGGGCGAATCCCATCTCGTGGGTCACCACCATCATCGTCATGCCCTCGTCGGCGAGGGTCCGCATCACGCCGAGCACCTCGCCCACGAGTTCGGGGTCGAGGGCGCTGGTCACCTCGTCGAACAGCATGACGCGCGGGTCCATCGCCAGCGCCCGGGCGATGGCCACCCGCTGTTGCTGGCCGCCGGATAGCTGGTTGGGGTAGGAGTCGGCCTGTCCCGCCAGCCCCACCTGTTCGAGGAGTTCCTCGGCACGGCGGCGCGCGTCGGCCTCGTCGACGCCGCGCACCTTCGTCGGCGCGAGCGAGACGTTCTGGAGCGCCGTCTTGTGGGGGAAGAGGTTGAACGACTGGAACACCATACCGATCTGCTGGCGCAGGCGGTTGACGTCCGCGTCCGGCGCGGAGATGGACTGCCCGTCGAGGCGTATCTCCCCGCTCTGTATCTCCTCGAGGCGGTTGGCACACCGCAGGAGGGTGGACTTGCCCGACCCCGAGGGGCCGACGACCACCAGCACCTCGCCGTCGTTCACGTCGAGGGTGACGTCCTTGAGGACGTGGGTGTCGCCGAAGTACTTGTTCACTCCCTCGAACTCGACGACGGGGCGTCCCGTCATCGGTTCTGCCTCCGCGACGGGTCCGCGCGGGATTCGAGGTGGCGCACGAGCATGCCCAGCGGGATGGTTATCATCAGATAGCCTATCGCGACAAGCAGTAGCGGCGTCCACGCGTCGAAGTTGTTGCTGTTGACGTTCCGGAAGAAGGAGATGAGCTCCGGGATGGCGATGAACGTCAGCAGCGAGGTGTCCTTCACGAGTATCACCTGGTCGTTGCCGATGGCGGCCAGCGCGTTGCGCCACGCCTGCGGCAGGACGACCTCGCGCATGGACTGGATGTAGGACATCCCGAGCGACCGGGCGGCCTCCATCTGGCCGTCCGGCACCGACTCGATGCCGCCGCGGATGGCCTCGCCGACGTAGGCGGCGTGGTTGAGCGTGAGGCCGATGATGGCCGCGGGGTACGCGAAGTCCGAGAGCGGGAACTCGCCGGGGGGCCAGAGCGCCGGAATCCCGAAGAACACCACCGCGAGTTGGAACAGGAGCGGCGTCCCCCGGAAGAACTCGATGTACCCCTTCGCCACCGACCGGGTGAACCGCGTCTTGGAGACGCGCGCGAGGCCGACGACGACGCCGGCGGTGACCGAGAGTACGCTCCCGACGACCACCACGGAGACGACGGTGTACAGGGCGTCGACCCACTGGGGTTGGATGACTTCCGCGAGGAGCGCCCAGTCGACCTGTAGGACCACGATGTACCCGAGGAACGCCACCACGAGGAGCGTGAACAGCAGCGACCCGATGACGCCCGCCCACTTGAGCGTCCGGTCGTTCATGAGGCGCGCCTCGTTTACGTCGTCGGTCGCCGAGGCGTCTGAGTAGGAGTCTGCCATCGGTTTGTGTTAGCAGATGAGGTGATAAACGTTCGCGGAGTCAGCCCGCGAAGTACTCGTTGTATATCTCGTCGTACGTGCCGTTCTCCCTGATGGTGGCGAGCGCTTCGTTGACCTTCTTGCGGAGTTCGTCGTCGTCCTTGCGGAACGCGATGCCGTACTCCTCGACGGTGAGCGTGAGGTACGGCGGGGCCTTCTTGCCCGCGTCGGCGGCCGCGCCTTCGCCCTCGACGAACCGGACCTTGTCCCCGTTCTCGTTCACGAACTCGGCGTTGACGGTGTTGTCGTTGACCACCGCCGCGACCTGATTGTTCATCAGAGCGCTGAACGCCGCGGGAATCTGGTCGTACTTCTTGAGCGTGAGGTCGCCGCCGAGTTCGGACTTGAGTTTCTCGGCCGCCTTCTCGCCGGTGGTGCCCTTCTGGACGCCCACCGCCTTGCCCTTGAGGTCCTGCTTCGAGGATACGTCGCTGTTCTTCAGAACCACGATGGTCTGGTAGGCGGTGAAGTAGGGGTCGGAGAAGTCCACCTTCTCCGCGCGCTTGTCCGTGATGGTCATCGCGGACATGATGACGCGGAAGTTGCCGTTGTTGAGCGACGGGATGATGGTGTCGAAGCTCGTCTTCTTGAAGTTGTAGTCGTAGCCGAGTTGGTCGGCGAAGACGGCCTGCGCGATGTCCACGTCGAACCCGACGGTCTCGCCCTTGTTGGTCTTGTACTCGAACGGCTTGTACGGGATGTCCGAGCCGATGACTATCGTCTCGGACTGGGAGTCCGACGACTCGGTCGTCGCCGTCTCCCCGCTCGCCGTCGTCGTGCCCTCGCCGCCCTCGGACGCGGACGTAGTCGCGTCGCCGCCCCCGCCGCCGCCGAGACACCCGGCGAACAGCAGGCCGGCCGCGGTTCCGGTGCCGGTCTTCAGGTAAGTGCGTCTATCCATGTCTCACGAGAGACGCTCCATCCGTTATAACGCTTCTTACATTAGCTCGGCCGCCGCGCGGGGTTCGTCGACCTGTCGAACGCGGTGACGTATGTCGCGTTCTGTCAATGAGAAGTTGCGCGTCGACTAGTTCCACGCGCGTTTTCGATTACGTTCGGAGGAGAAGTAAAGTGAGTCGTATATGTCGCCCGATGGAGATGTCTCCGCCGAGCGGCCGTGGTATCAGTTACTCGTTACGTTTGCGGCGGGTCGGCTCACCCGCCGGTGGGTGACCCACGCGGCGGCCGCGACGAGCGCCTCGGCCACGACGAACAGTGCGGCGTTGACCGTGCCGACCGTCGGCGTGTAGTAGACGAGGTCACGCCCGAGGAGCATCACGACGAACACCACGGCGAGGGCCGCGGCTGAGAGATACCGCAGGTTCGGGGCGGAGGAGCGACCGAACCACAGCGTGGCGGTCAGCAGGGCGGTGAACGCCGCGAGCGAGAGGCCGTAGAACGCGGCCTGCGCCCCCGGGTCGTACGGGAGGAGGCCGTCGACGCGGCTGAACACGGCCGCGACGGGGAGCAACGCGAGGGCGACGAGCACGGCCGACCGGGCGCGCCGGATGGGCGGCCGGGAGGCGTCCGCGCCGACGGAGAGCAGCGTCGCCAGCGCGAGCGACGTGAAGATGGAGAGCGCCGCCAGCAGGTGGGCGGCCTGCGTGGGCGCGGAGTAGCCGCTCGGCAGGGCGCCGTTGAGCGTGACCGTGACCGCGCCGATGCTCACCTGCAGGGGGAGCAACACCACCGCGAGCGTCGCCAGCAGTTTCGCGCGCCGGGGGACGTCCGCCGACCACGACCAGAGCGCGGTCCCGAGGATGAAGAAGCCGGTTATCATCGCCACCAGCCGGTGGAACCACTCGATGAAACTCGGGATGGTCTGCGGGAGGACGCCGCCGTCACAGAGCGGCCACTGGGTCGAGCACGCGAGCCCCGACCCGGTGGCGGCGGTGTAGATGCCGAGCATCACCAGCACGCCAGTCAGCGCCGTCGTGAACGTGGCGAACGCGGGGAACGTCAGCCACTCGGGGCGGTACCGTTCGGTGTCCATCACTGTCCGAACTCCGGAGTGTACGTACTTAGACCTGTCCGAATTCGGCGCTCGCGCGCCTCGCCGCCGGCCGCGTGCCGTGGCCCGCCGTCGCCCGTCGCCGGTCGCTCGCGCCGCCCGCCTCCGCCCCCTTGAAGTACCGCCCCGACCACGTGCGCACCATGGACGACCGCCTCTCGGCGCGCGTCGACCGACTCGACGCCTACCTCGACGAGAACGACCTCGAAGCCGTCTGGTTCGCCCGCCCCAACTCCTTCGCGTGGCTCACGGGCGGCGACAACCGAGTCGACTACGCCGGCGACGTCGGCGTCGCCGCCGCCGGCTACGACGGCGACCTGCGGGTCGTGACCGACAACATCGAGGCGGACCGCCTCGCGGACGAGGAACTCCCCGACGCCTTCGGAGTAGAGTCGGCCCCGTGGTACGAGGAGTCGCTCGCCGCCGTCGTGGCAGCGCGGTCGCCGACGCCCGCGGCCGCCGACTTCGACGTGCCGGGGTTCGAGTCGGTGGACGCCACCGAACTCCGCCAGCCGCTCACCGAGGACGACGTCGACGCCTACCGCGAACTCGGACGCGAGACGGCCGCCGCCGTGGAGTCGGTCTGCCACGAACTCGCCCCCGACGACACCGAACGCGACGCCGCCGCGGGCCTGCGCATCGGACTGGCCACCCACGGCATCAACGCGCCCGTGGTGCTGGTCGGCGGGGCCGAACGCGCTCAGCAGTACCGCCACTACCTCCCGACCGACGCCCGCCTCGGCGACTACGCGCTGGTGTCGGTGACCGCCGAACGGGGCGGCCTCCACGCCTCCATGACCCGGACCGTGGCGTTCGACCCGCCGGAGTGGCTCGAAGACCGCCACGAGGCCGCGATGCGGGTGGAGGCGAGCGCACTCGGCGCGACGCGGGCCGCCGCGGCGGACGGCGGGACCGCGAGCGACGCGTTCGCGGCGGTGCAGGACGCGTACGCCCGGGCCGACCGCCCCGACGAGTGGCAGCGACACCATCAGGGCGGCGCGGCGGGGTTCGACGGGCGCGAGTGGATAGCCACGCCGGACCTCGACCGGCCGGTCCACGCGCCGATGGCGTACGCGTGGAACCCGACCGTCGAGGGCGCCAAGAGCGAGGACACGGTGCTGGTGACAGACGACGGGTTCGAGGTGCTGACGACGACCGGGCGGTGGCCGACGCGCACCGTCGAGTCGGACGAGTACGACGCCGCGGTAGAGCGCCACGAGATACTCGTCTCCGAGTGAACGCGGTGCCGGCCGTCCCGTCTGGCCGAACGCGACCCCGCCGTCGTCCGCCGGGTTTTCGACGAACGACGAAGTGAGAGAACGACAGCGACGGGTAGATTTTTCCCGTCCGGTGGAGAGGCGTGAGTATGGGTCTGGACGACGACGCCCGGGAGTATCACCGGGAAGAACCGCCGGGGAAGATAGAGATATCGACGACCAAGCCGACGAACACGCAGCGAGACCTGAGCCTCGCGTACTCGCCAGGGGTGGCCGCGCCGTGCCGCGACATCGCCGACAACCCCGACATGGCGTACGAGTACACCGCGAAGGGGAACCTCGTGGGCGTGGTGTCGAACGGGTCGGCCGTGCTCGGCCTCGGCGACATCGGCGCGCAGGCGTCGAAGCCCGTGATGGAGGGGAAGGGCGTCCTGTTCAAGCGGTTCGCCGACATCGACGTGTTCGACATCGAACTCGACCTCGACGACCCCCACGCGTTCATCGACACCGTCGACGCGATGGAGCCGACCTTCGGCGGCATCAACTTGGAGGACATCAGCGCCCCCGACTGCTTCACGATAGAGGAGGAACTCCGCGAGCGACTCGACATCCCCGTGTTCCACGACGACCAGCACGGCACCGCGATAATCTCCGGGGCGGCGTTGCTCAACGCCGCCGACATCGCGGGCAAGGACATCGAGGATCTCGAAATCACGTTCTCCGGGGCGGGGGCGTCGGCCATCGCCACCGCGCGCTTCTACGTCTCGCTCGGCGCGAAGAAGGAGAACATCACGATGTGTGACTCCTCGGGCATCATCACCACCGACCGCGACGACCTGAACGAGTACAAGCGCCAGTTCGCGCGCGACGTGCCCGAGGGCGACCTCGCCGACGCGGTGGAGGGCGCGGACGTGCTCGTCGGCCTCTCGGTGGCCGGCATCGTCTCGCAGGAGATGGTGCGGTCGATGGCCGACGACCCCATCATCTTCGCCATGGCCAACCCGGACCCCGAGATAGACTACGAGTCGGCCAAGGAGGCGCGCGACGACACGGTCATCATGGCGACCGGCCGCTCGGACTACCCGAACCAGGTCAACAACGTGCTCGGGTTCCCGTTCATCTTCCGGGGTGCGCTGGACGTGCGCGCCACCGACATCAACGAGGAGATGAAGCGCGCCGCGGCGGAGGCGCTCGCGGAACTCGCCCGGAAGGACGTACCGGACGCCGTGGTGAAGGCCTACGGCGACCAACCGCTCCAGTACGGCCCGGACTACGTCATCCCGAAACCCGTCGACCCGCGGGTGCTGTTCGAGGTGGCCCCCGCCGTGGCGCAGGCGGCCATCACCAGCGGGGCCGCCCGCCGCGAGATAGACATCTCCGACTACGAGGAGGAACTCGAGGCCCGACTCGGCAAGTCCCGGGAGATGATGCGGGTGGTGCTCAACAAGGCCAAGTCCGACCCCCAGCGCGTCGCCCTCGCGGAGGGCACCAACGAGAAGATGATTCGCGCGGCCTACCAGATTCAGGAGGAGGGCATCGGCGAACCCGTCCTCCTCGGCGACGAGGAGGAGATACGGGCCACCGCGTCCGACCTCGGCCTCGACTTCGACCCCACCGTCGCCGACCCCGAGAACGGCGACTGGGACCACTACGCCGACCGCCTCCACGAACTCCGCCGGCGGAAGGGCGTGACCCGGTCCGAGGCGGCCGAACTCGTCCGGAAGGACACCAACTACTTCGGGAGCGTCATGGTCGAACGGGGCGACGCCGACGCCCTCCTGACCGGTCTGACCCACCACTACCCCTCGGCGCTCCGCCCGCCCCTGCAGGTCATCGGCACCGCCGAGGACGCTCAGTACGCCGCGGGGGTGTACCTGCTCACGTTCAAGAACCGCGTCATATTCGCGGCCGACACCACGGTCAACCTCGACCCCGACGCCGACATCCTCTCGGAGATAACCAAACACACCGCGAACCTCGCCCGACGGTTCAACGTCGAACCCCGCGCGGCGATGCTGTCGTACTCCAACTTCGGGAGCGTCACCAACGAGGGGACTATAAAGCCCCGCGACGCGGTCGAGACGCTCCACGCCGACCCCGAGGTGGACTTTCCCGTCGACGGCGAGATGCAGGCCGACACCGCCGTCGTCGAGGACATCCTCGAAGGCACGTACGGCTTCTCCGAACTCGAAGACCCCGCCAACGTGCTCATCTTCCCCAACCTCGAAGCGGGCAACATCGGCTACAAACTCCTCCAGCGCCTCGGCGGCGCGGAGGCCATCGGCCCGATGCTCGTCGGCATGGACGAGCCCGTCCACGTGCTCCAGCGGGGCGACGAGGTCAAGGACATCGTGAACCTCGCCGGCGTGGCCGTCGTGGACGCCCAGAACGAGTAATCGACGCCTCTCACTGCGGTCGTATTTTTCGACGGTCGTCGGTGTCGCCTACGCGAGGTCGAACTCCAGCACCGCGAACCCGGCACAGAGGCCGGCGAGGAGGAGGCCGGCGGCCGCGACGAACGTGAGCGAGTCGGGCGGGGAGTAGACGGCCGCGACCGAGAGCGCCGCGGCGGCCGCGACGCCCCGCCGCCGGCCGGTCCACCGCCGGGGGACGAGTCGCGCGCGCGCCGCCCCGGCGAGGGCGAACGGGAGCGCGGACGCCGCGCCGCAGACGAACGGGAGCGTGACCGCCAGCTCCGTCAGCCAGTACGTCCCGCCCGCGCCATCGACGGCGAGACCGGCGGCGACGAGGCCCCGGACAGCGTCGACGCCGACGGCGTGACCGAGGGCCGCGCCCGCGAGGCCGGCGGCCCCGGCGGCGAGGAACGCGCCGCGCCCCGCGCGGAGGGCGACCCGCGGGTGGTCGCGGGCGGCGTACAGCGCCGCGGCGACGGCTGCGGGGAGGAGGCCGACGGCGGCCGCGGCTTCGAGTTCGACGAGCCGGTAGGTCAGCGGCACCCGGTGGAGGTGTACGGTCGCGTCCGGGGCGTGGGCCGCGAGGGCGGCGCCCGCGAGGTCGACGCCGAGGACGCGCAGGGCGGCCAGCGTCAGGAGAGTGCCGGCGACGAACAGGGCGAGGAGTTCGCGGACGCGGGCGCGGAGCGTGGCGGCGAGCGGAGACGCGCCGCCCGCCCCCGCCCGGCGCGAGCGCGTGGTGTGGGAGGGCACGCTCGGGGTTCGCGTGACGGGGTTGTCAACTTTCTCCCGACGTCGGTGCGTGACGGACGGAGTACGGTTACCGCATCCGGCCGAGGTGTGAACGTCGTCCGCGGCGTCTCGATTTCTGTTTTCGCACACTACACTCCTAATATATAGTGTTGGATTGATGGATGTCCGTGAATCGACGCTCTCTCTCCCGTTACGACTGGCTACTCGTTCTGACGGTGCATCTCGTTGTCGGCGGCGCGTTCGCGTCGGGGGGTGGTCGTCTGGCAGAGCGCGCTTCAGACGCTGTTGCTCGAACCCATCCCGTACGACCTCTCGGTCGACGTGACGCCCGGCGTCGCATCGCCCGACGCGGACGCCGACCGCCTCTCCGACGCCGAGGAGGCCGAGTACGGGACCGACGCCGACACGGACGACGACGGGTGGTCCGACCGCTCGGAGGTCAACCGCGGATGCGACCCGAATAGCTCCGTCTCGCACCCAGAGAGGCGGGTCGGGCGAGGCCGGGCGGTCAACCGCCGGGCGTCAGTCCGCGCCGCGTTCGGCCCGCGACGGCGGCGGAATCTGCGTCTCGTCGGTCGCGGCCCCGCCGGGCGAGTCGGGGATGACGCACTGGGAGGGTTCGGCGTTGACGTGGGTGTACTCGCCGGGCGCGTTCGCCAGCGGGTGGGCCGGGTTGTCGCGGCTGTCGATGCGGGCGGCCCGGAGTTCGGCGAAGCCGGCGATGCGGGCGCGGACGCCCCGCCAGTGGTGTTCGCTCCCCGGCGGGACGGCGATGGGGTTCGGCGGCTTCCAGTCGGGGTGGCCGGCGGCGAGCACCTCGCGGTTGACGTTGGCCGCGAGGTCGTCGTGGTCGACGAGGACGCCGACGCGGGCGTCGCGCGGGGCCCGCGCCGACAGTACGTCGAGACCGAGGTGGAGCGCTCGGTACTCGGCGACGTTGTTGTTCGGGGGCGCGTCGGGCAGGGCGACGCGCGCGACTCGCGTCCCGTCTCGCGCTTCGATGACCGCGCCGAGGCCGCCGCCGTCGGGTCGATAGGAGCCGTCGGTGGCGACGTAGAAGTGGCGGTGGTGTGTCCGTGGCGGGTGCGCGATGTGGGGGGTGGGCGAGTCGTCGAACAGGTCCCGTAGCGTGTACCGGCCGTGAACGGCCATACCCCGGCTAAGAGTGCGCCACACTTAAATATACGCCGCCTACCCCGGTTACGGGGTCGGTCGCGGCGTACGGTTGGAGACGGTTCGAACGGGGTCGCTCGGCGCGCCCGTCCGTTCCGTTATTCGGAGTAAACGGCGCGTATTCCGGTGGAACGTTCATTTCCATAGCATATATACGGAGGCACGTCGTGGGTCCGTCAATGTCAGACGAAGACACGCTCGACAGGCGACAGTATCTCACTCTCGCCGGGAGTGCGGCGGCGTCGGCGGCTATCGCCGGGTGTTCCGGCGGCAACGGCGGTGGCGAGGGGACGACCACCGGCGGCGGCGGCGGGGGGGAGACGACGGCCGCGGAGACCACGTCGCTGCCCGAACCGAAGTCGCGGGAGGGCTACCTCCAGCGCGCGAACCGCGTGGCGCACAACCAGGCCCCGTGGCTCTATCTCAATCGCCAGTACAGCGTCTACGGCAAGTCGACGCGCATCCAGTGGAACGCCCGGCGCGACGAGCGCATCGACGCCTACGGGATAACGCCGAAGTCGGGCGGGAACAAGGTCACCATCACGCAGAGCCAGATGGACTCGGGGCTCGACCCCCACGACCACCGCGAGACGCCCACGGACAACATCGTCCTCCAGTCCTACGAGGGGCTGCTCTCGCGCACCCCCAAGGGGAAGATTCAGAACCAACTCGCCACGAAGTACGAGCGCGTCGAGAAGGGCCGCGTCCGCTTCACCATCCGCGAGGGCGTGACGTTCCACAACGGCGACTCGCTCACGCCCGAGGACGTGGCGTTCTCCATCAACCGCATCGTGAAAGAGGACGTCGGCGGCCTCGTCAGCCCCCAGTCCGACCAGCTCGCGGGCGTGAAGGGCGCGGAAGTCGTCGACGGCGAGCGGGCGGTGGACGTGCTCTCCGACGGCGTCAACCCCATCGTCTTCCAGCTGTTCGCCACCTACTGCGACATCGTCCAGAAGAAGTGGATACAGAACCACGACAAATCCCACATCAACCGGAACGTCAACGGCACGGGGCCGTTCAAGCTGAAGAACTACCAGCAGGGCGTGAAGGTGGTCTTCTCCCGGTACGAGGACTACTGGAAGGAGCCTGCGGCGGTGTCGGAGCTCACCATGAACGCCGCCAGCGAGTCGAGCACGCGCGTCAACCGCCTCGTGCAGGGCGAGGCCGACATCACGGTCAACGTCCCGCCGCAGGAGGTCAACCGCGTCCGCTCGAACAAGAACACCGAACTCTCGGCGGTGCCGTCGACGCGCGTCATCTTCGCCGCCATGCGATACGACGTGGAGCCGTTCTCCAGCCCGAAGTTCCGGCGGGCGATGAACTACGCCATCGACCTCCAGAGCATCGTGAAGAACGTACTCCAGACGTTCGGCGACGCCACCTCACAGCCGACGCTCGACGGGTTCGTCGGCTACAACTCCGACCTCGACCCCTACCCGAAGGACAAGGCGAAGGCAGAGCAGTTGGTCGAGGAGAGCGGTCACGCGGGCGTGAGCATCACGCTCCACACGCCCGTGGGGCGCTACCTCAAGGACGTGGAGATAGCGCAGGCCGCCGCCGAGCAGATAAACAACCTCTCGAACGTGAACTGCCAGGTCAAACAGCGCGACTTCCAGTCGATGGTCAAGGAGGTCACGACGGGGAAGATAAAGGACAAGCCCCACTTCTACCTGCTGGGCTGGGGTAACGCGACGTTCGACGCGAGCCAGACGCTCATCCCGATGCTGACGAGCGACGGCGCGATGACGACGTGGAAGAACGACGAGTTCGACCGCCTCCTCAAGAAGGCACAGAGCATGACCGGCTCGAAGGGTCAGTAAGCCGGGGTCGCGTTTCGCGACACCATGTCTTACGGACGGTTCCTCCTGAAGCGACTGTTGCAGGGCGTCGTGGTAGTCTGGGGTGTCATCACCGTCGTGTTCGGCCTGCGGTTCATCACGCCGGGCGACCCCATCTCGGCCGTCGCTCCCCTCGACGCGAGTCAGGAGTTGCGCCGGCGCATCGCGCGCGAACTCGGCTTGAACCAGCCGCTGTGGGTGCAGTACCTCGACTACATCTGGGACCTGCTCCACGGCGACATGGGCTACTCGTACATCTCGGGCATCGAGGCCAGCGAGGTGGTGTTCTCGAAGCTCCCGGCGACGCTCGAACTCGCCGTCGCGGCCAGCCTCGTCGCCATCGTGCTGTCCATCCCGCTCGGCGTCGTCTCGGCCACTCGCCGGCACGAACCCGCCGACTACGCCGCCACCACGTTCTCGCTGGTGGGCATCTCGACGCCCAACTTCTGGCTGGGCATCATGCTCGTGTTGCTGGTGTCGGTGCAGTTCGACCTGTTCCCCACCAGCGGTCGGGCGTTCGGCTTCTACGAGTCGTTCGAACTCCTGTTCACGGAGGGCGTCGGCGCGTTCTGGAACGCGTTCACGGCGTGGCTGTGGCACATCACGCTCCCCGCGATAACGCTCGGGACGTACTTCACGGCGCTCATCACGCGCCTGACCCGCAGCGGGATGCTCGACGAACTCGGCAAGTCCTACATCCGCGCGACGCGCGCGAAGGGCCTGCCCGAGACGCTGGTGCGGTACAAGCACGCGCTCCGCAACACGCTCATCCCGGTCGTCACGGTGCTAGGTCTCCAGTTGGGGACGCTCATCGGCGGCGCGGTCATCACGGAGGCGGTGTTCTCGTGGCCGGGACTGGGCACGACGGTCATCAACAGCATCAACGCCCGCGACTGGCCCATCCTGCAGGGCTGTCTCATCGTCATCGGGGTGGGGTTCGTTGTCGTGAACATCCTCGTCGACGCGCTCTACGCCTACGTCAATCCGCGCGTGCGGACCGAATGATATGACACTGCCATGATATCGCCACGTACTCTCAGAAACCTGCGGCGCGAACTCCGGGCGTCCGGGCTGGCCAAGGCGGGCATCGTCGTCGTGGTGTTCGTCGTGCTGGTCGCGGCCCTCGCGCCGCTGATAGCGCCGTACAACCCGACGAACCAGAACCTCGACGAGTCGCAGTTGCCGCCGCTCGGGTTCTCGCGCACCACCGAGCAGACGACGAGCAAGATGGTCGACGGAGAGGTGCAGGTAGTCAACCAGACGGTGACGGTCGAAGCCACCGCGGCGCACCCCCTCGGCACCGACTCGCTCGGGCGCGACATGCTCTCGCGGGTCATCTACGGGGCGCGCACGTCGCTCATCGTGGGACTGCTCGGCTCGCTCCTCGCGGGGGTGTTGGGCGTGGGCGTCGGCCTCGTCGCCGGCTACTACCGTGGACTCGTGGACGACGGCCTGATGCGCTTCGCCGACGTGTCGCTGGCGTTCCCGTCGCTCGTTCTCGCCATCGCGCTCATCGGCCTGTGGGGGCGGGCGTCGCTCTCAGTCCCCGACCCACTCGTGGTGTCGGGGTTCGCGGGCGCGGTGCGGTCGGCGCTCGGCCTCCCGACGGGCATGCCCCGGCAGTTCGTCGTCCCGGGGACGGTCATCGCGGTCGTGGGCATCGTGAACTGGGTGTGGTTCGCGCGCATCGCCCGCGGCGAGGCGCTGTCGGTCCGCGAGGAGGAGTACGTGAAGGCCGCGCGCGCGTTGGGCGCGAGCGACGCCCGCATCATCCTGCGGCACGTCCTCCCCAACGCCATCACGCCCATCCTCGTGCTCGGCACCACCCAGATGGCCGCCATCATCCTGCTGGAGGCGTCGCTGTCGTTCCTCGGGTTCTCGGGCACCACGCTCTCGTGGGGCTTCGACATCTCGCAGGGGCGGGACTACCTCTCGTCGTCGTGGTGGATATCCACGATGCCGGGACTGGCCATCGTGGTGACGGTCATCGGCGTCAACCTCGTGGGCGACTGGTTGCGCGACGCGTTAGACCCCGGCATCGAGGGGGAGGGAGGTGTCTGAGATGTCCGACGACGCGGTTCTCCGCGTGCGAGACCTCTCAACCCGCTTCTTCACGGAGGAGGGGCAGGTGAACGCCGTCGAGGGGGTGTCGTTCGACGTGCGCGACGGCGAGGTGTACGGCATCGTGGGGGAGTCCGGCAGCGGCAAGAGTGTGACCGCCCTCTCGATTGTCGACCTCGTGGAGTCGCCCGGGCGCGTCACGAGCGGCGAGGTCTGGTACCGCAACGCGGACCTCGCCGA
The DNA here is from genome assembly GCA_046097085.1 of Haloferacaceae archaeon 50. GTDB lineage: Archaea > Halobacteriota > Halobacteria > Halobacteriales > Haloferacaceae. The sequence goes on from CP175567.1 coordinate 2,836,184, forward strand.
CGAGTTCCGCGAGAAGCGGCCCGAAGCGGTCGACGGCCCGTACGTCGACGTGCGCCGCCTGCCCGAGGGCGTGCGCCGGTCGCTCCGCGGCCCCGCGTTCAGCATGGTGTTCCAGGACCCCATGTCGTCGCTCAACCCGTCGCTGACGGTGGGCGAGCAGATAGCGGAGGCCGTCGAGGTCCAGCGCCGGGCGAACGCCAACCCGCGGCGGACCCGGTCGCGGACGCAGGGCTACGGCCTCGGAAGCCTCATCGCGGACACGCTCCTGCCCTCGCGCGACTTCGTGACCGACGAGAGCCACGACCGGGCGGTCGAACTCCTCGAGCAGGTCGGCATCCCCGACCCGGCCAAGCGAGCGGAGGAGTACCCCCACCAGTTCTCCGGGGGGATGCTCCAGCGCGCGATGGTGGCGCAGGCGCTCGCTGGCGAACCCGACGTGCTGGTGGCGGACGAACCCACCACGGCGCTCGACGTGACCATCCAAGCGCAGATTCTGGACCTCCTGCGGAACCTCCAGCGGGAGAAGGACATGAGCGTGGTGATGATAACTCACGACCTCGGCGTCATCGCGCGGATGTGCACCCGCGTCGGCGTGATGTACGCCGGGCAGATAGTCGAGCGAGGCACCTTGGAGGACGTCTTCGACGGCGCGGTCCACCCCTACACGCAAGGGCTGTTGGGGTCGATACCCGACATCGAGGACCCCGCGCCCCGCCTCCGGCCCATCGAGGGTAACGTCCCATCGCTTCTGGACTCCGAGATGGGCGAGCGGTGTTACTTCGCCGACCGGTGCCCGAAGGCGATGGAGAAGTGCCTCCACCCCATCGACGAACGCGAGGCGGACGACGCCCACACCGCGCGGTGCGTGCTCGCGGACGGGGAGTACGACCCCGAGCAGGCGCTGCCGGACGACTACTTCGAGCGCGGCGACCCCGAGACGGAACCCGGGACCGAGGAGGTGGCGGCCGATGACTGACGGCCACCCCTCGCGCGACGGCGCGGCGGACGGGGACGCCTCCGAACCGCTGGTGCGCGTCCGCGACTTGGAGAAGTACTACTACGAGGGAGACTCCCTGCTCGACCGCCTCCTCGGGCGGGACCCCCGGAGCGTGAAGGCCGTCGACGGCGTGAGCTTCGACATCCGGGCGGGTGAGACGCTCGGACTGGTCGGCGAGTCGGGCTGTGGCAAGTCGACGACGGGCGAGACGCTCCTGCGCCTGCGCGACGCCACCGGCGGCGAGGTGCGGTTCGACGGCGAGGACGTCTACGACCTCGCGGACGGCGACCTCACGGAGTTCCGGCGGCGGGCCCAGATAGTGTTTCAGGACCCGTTCTCCAGCCTCGACCCCCGGATGACCGTCGGCGACATCGTCGCCGAACCGCTCCGGATACACGGACTGCCGGAGGACCCCGGCGAGAAGTCCGTGGGCGAGTGGCGGCGCGACAGGGCGCAGAAACTGCTCGAACGCGTGGGCCTGTCGGTCACGCAGTTGGACCGCTACCCCCACGAGTTCTCGGGCGGCCAGCGCCAGCGCATCGGTATCGCGCGGGCGCTGGCGTTGGACCCCGAGTTCATCGTGCTCGACGAACCGGTGTCGGCGCTCGACGTGAGCGTGCAGGCGCAGGTGCTGAACCTGCTCGAAGACCTACAGGAGGAGTACGGGCTGACCTACCTGTTCATCGCCCACGACCTCTCGGTCGTGCGCCACATCTGCGACCGGGTGGCGGTGATGTACCTCGGCAACGTGGTGGAACTCGGCCCGACCGACGAGATATTCGAGGAGCCGAAACACCCCTACACCGAGGCGCTGCTGGAGAGCGTCCCGCGCGCGAAGGTGAGCGAACACGGCCGCCGGGTGGACGTGCTCTCGGGCGACGTGCCGTCGCCGCGGAACCCGCCCTCGGGGTGTCGGTTCCACACCCGGTGTCCGGCGGTCATCCCGCCCGACGGCCTCGACATCGAACAGGAGACGTACCGCGAGGTGATGGACGTGCGGGCCCGCCTCGACCGAGGCGACTTGGACCCCGAGACGGTGTGGGAGATGGCCGACGCCGACGGCCGCGACGACGCCGAGGCGTTCGTGGCCCAACTCCACGACGAGTTCTTCGACCACCCGCCCGAGGGCGAGAACCGGGCGACGGTGGACGAGGCGTTCGAGTCGCTCGCGGCGGGCGACGCGGAGGCCGCCCGGGAGCGCCTGCGCGACCGGTTCGAGAGCGTGTGCGAGACCGCCCGCCCCGGTCTCGGCGGGGCCGACCACCCCGCGGCGTGTCACCTCTACGACCCGCCGACGGTCACCGTCGTGGACGAGGACGAGACCGAGGGCGAAACGGCGCGCGCCGCCGACGACGCCGGGACCGAAACCGGGGCCGACGCCGACTGACGCGGCGACCCGGCGCTGCCCGGCGCGACGCGGGGAGTCGCAGGAGGGCGACGGGGCGACTCCGGCAACCCTGCGCCGTAGCGAAACCTTCAGGCCGTCGCCGGGTGGATTCTCGGTGTGACACGGTACCGGAACGTCGCCCTGTTCGTCGTGCTCGCCGCGGTGTGGGGGTCCGCCTTCATGGCCATCAAGGCCGGACTGGAGTACTTCCCGCCGGTCCTGTTCGCGGCCGTCCGCTACGACGTGGCGGGCGTCCTCATGCTGGCGTACGTCGCCTACGTCTCCGACGACCCGATTCCGCGCGGGCGCGGCGAGTGGGGACTCGTCGCCGTCGGGTCGGTGCTCCTCATCGCCGGCTACCACGTCCTCCTGTTCGTCGGCGAGGCGGACCCGCGGGTCACCAGCGCCTCCGCGGCGGTCATCGTGAGCCTGAGTCCCGTCCTCACCACCGGGTTCGCCCGGATGTTCCTGCCGGAGGAGCGCCTCACGGCGGCGGGCGTCGCGGGACTACTGCTCGGACTGGTCGGCGTGGCCGTCATCAACCGGCCGGACCCGTCGAACCTGCTCGGCGGGAGCACGCTCCCCAACCTGCTGGTGTTCGGCGCGGCGGCGTGTTTCGCGCTCGGGTCGGTGCTGACGCGGCGCATCGAGGCCGACCTCTCGATCGAGGAGATGGAGGCGTGGTCGATGCTCGGCGGTGCGCTGGTGATGCACCTAATATCCGCGGGGATGGGCGAGTCGTTCGCGGCGATACGGTGGACGCCCGAGGCGGTGCTGGCGCTCGGCTACCTCTCCGTCGCGGCCAGCGCCCTCGGCTTCCTCATCTACTTCGACCTGCTGGACCGCCTCGGACCGATCGAGATAAATCTCGTGTCGTACGTCGCGCCCGTGTTCGCGGCGCTCTCGGGGTGGGCGTTCCTGAGCGAGGTGCCGACGCTCTACACCGTGGCAGGGTTCGTCCTGATATTCGCGGGGTTCGTCCTCCTCAAGCGCTCGGCCATCCGGCAGGAACTCGTGCGGGCCGGCCGGTGGGGCGAGCGGACGACCGCCGCGGGCGACGGGCGCGAGTGACCGCCGAACGCGAGTGACCGCCGGAGGGGCCGCCGACCCGGACCGGCCTACACCTCGAAGTCCTTCGTGGGGAACGCGCCCTCGTCGTCCTCGGTGTCGTAGCGCTCGATGGCGGTGAGAACCATCGAGAGGACGGTGTCGGGGCTCCACCGCGCGGTGTTGATGGAGAGGTCGTAGAAGGAGCGGTCGGTGACGTCGATGTCGTAGTAGCTCTCGTACCGCCCTATCTCGCTCACCTCGCGCACGCGCATCTCGGCTTCGAACTCCTCGCGGTCGCGGGTGCGCGAGACGCGCACCTCGTCGGGCGCGTCGAGCCAGATGCGAAGGTCGGCGCGGTTGCCCGCTATCCACCCCGCGAGGCGGGATTCGAGCACGAACGACTTGTTCGACGCGCCCCACTTCTCGGCGATGGTGCGGAGGCGTCGGTCGAGCGCCCGGTCGATCTCGTCGGACTCGTCGGCCTTGGCGATGAGTTGCGAGAGCGCCATGTCTCGCTCGTCTGCGATTTGACGGAAGATGTCGCCGCCGGAGACGTGGCCGCAGTCGAGGGCGCGGGCCACCCCCTCGGAGATGGTAGTCGCGCCGCAGCCCGGCGGTCCCGACACGGTGAGGAACAGGTTACTGTCTACGGAGCGGTCGTCACCGAGAGGCGTCGAACGGTCGACCATGGTTCGAATACGTCACGCCCGCCTATTTAGGCGGTCCCATCTCCCGACACGCACGCCCGGCCCGTACCGACGCGTCGGTGCGACCCGACCGCGGTAAGGCAGTGCATAAGTCGCGGGTCTCTCCCGTCTCTCACCCCTATCCATGCCGGAATAAACCGGTGATTCCCCATATTTCGTTCTGAAAGTGTGTCCTGAACGAAAGAGTGAGAGGGCTTCGTGAACTGTTAGGAGCTGCGACAACTGTTTCTAAAACGTCACCGTAGCCCGGACAGTCTCGTAAAACACATCGAAATGAAACCAACGCTCGTCCGGGTATATGACCCTCTCCGACGTACGAAGGAGTGAGGTCGCCACACATGTCCAACTCCTCGACCACGGTTCCCCCCAAGTCCTCCCGTCTCGACGACGCGCTCGGCGCGGACGTGCTCCGCTCGGGCGTCGAGATAGTTACCACCCCCCTCCGCTTCGTCGCGTTCTGGGCCGCCGTCGCCCTCCCGTTCCTGTACGTGCCCCTTCTGTTCGGCGGTCTGGAGGGCGGACAGGTGAGCGCGTTTGCGAGTATGCTCGGCGTCCACCTCTTCGCTCTCGTGGCCGGCCACGGCTACCACCAGTGACGCGAACGGCGCACCGACGGTAACCCGCCCCACCCCCACCCCCGCCGCCTCCGCCGCCCCGAGCGAACTCCCCCCGTCCGCCGCGAGCGTCGTCGCCGACCCACAGCGTCAGGTGTTAGGCGGCGGACGCCGAACGTCCGGTATGGCAGAGGACACGCGCGGCGCGTTCGACGCCGACGAGTGGGCGAGTCGCCTGCGGGAGAAACGCGCGGAGAAAGACGAGTTCTTCTCGGAACACCCCCAGTCGCCCATCCCGCCGGACGAACGGGACGGCTTCGACGGCCTGTCGTACTTCGACCCCGACCCCGACTACCGGGTCGAGGCGACGGTGACGGTCCACGACGACCCGGAGCCGGTCGAAATCGACACCACGGCCGGCCCGCCGGTCCGGTACCTCCGGGTCGCCACGTTCGAGTTCGAACTGCGCGGGACTGAGCAGTCGCTCGTGGCCTACCAGCAGGAGTCGGACCACGACACCCTGTTCGTGCCGTTCCGCGACAAGACGACGGGCCAGCAGACCTACCGGCAGGGCCGGTACATGGAACTCGAACCCGAGGGGGACCTCTCGGACGGCGACGAGGTACTCGTCGACTTCAACCTCGCGTACACCCCCTTCTGCGCGTACAGCGACACCTTCTCCTGTCCGCTCCCGCCGGAGGAGAACTGGCTGGACGTGGTCGTCCCGGCCGGGGAACGCGACCCCAGGTGACCCGACGCGCGCCCGCCGACGAACAGAACGACTCGTAACCGCAAGGTCCATACCCGCGCCGCTCTCACACCTCCGGTATGGCGCTGGACTTCGACCACAAGTCGGGTATCGGGTTGGTCCTGATGCTCATCGGAACGCTCGCGTTCATCCCCGCTCTCTTCCCCGAGGCGGACGGCTTCATCTCGCTGGTGACCGTGCCGGCGGTCGTCCTCCTCACCATCGGCACCTACTTCGTCGGGACGGACATACGGGGACAGCCGGTCTGACGGCCCCCGCCTCCGCGGACGACACTCACTCCGGGAGCGTCGCCTGTACCGACGCCTCCGAGTGCTCGGCGTCGAGCAGTCGGCGCTTCGTCGTCGCGCCGCCCGCCGCGGAGAACCCGCCGAGCGAGTCTGCTCCGACTATCCGGTGGCACGGCACCACGACCGGGACGGGGTTCCGGCCGCACGCGCCGCCCACGGCCACCGGACTCGTGTCGAGTTCGGCCGCGAGTTCGCCGTAGGTCCGCACCTCGCCGTACGGCACCGCCGCTATCGCTCGCATCACCTCGCCCGTGAACGTCTCGGGGTAGGTCACGTCGAGGTCGAACGCCCGACGCTCGCCCCGCGCGTACTCGCGCACCTGACTCTCTATCGCCGACGGCGGGTCGGCGACGAACGACTCGTCTAGCTCCATCTCCGCGCCGTGAACTGTGACGTACAACGATTCTCGCCCGCGCGTTCCTCGCGGGGCGACGGTATAAACCTCCGCCACGGGGTGAACGTGAAACGCGGGGTCGCGTCACGCGGCGTCGGCGCGAGTGCGGAGCGCAACCGGGACGAGTGCGAGCGACACCGAGAGCGCACCGAGGCCGACGACCACCGGCGCGGCGACGCCGGCGGCGACGGCGAAGTACGCCACGACCACCACCGCGCCGGCGACGAACAGGTCGAGACTCCACCGCAGGAGGCGCGACCGGTCGCCGCCCCGGGTCGGCGGGGCCACCGTCGGACCGCTCCACCGCAGGAACGCGACGACGGTCGAGAGGGCCGTCATCGCCAGTTGGGCCAGCAGGAGCGCCATCTGGGCGTCGTTCATCCGCGACACCTCCGTTCACGGTCGCTAGATCCGCGTTCGAGCGTCCGTCCGCGTTCGTCGCCGTCGCTCCGACCCCGGCCGCGCCGTCGCCTCGCCGCGGCGAGTCGCGGCGTCCGGCCGCCGACCGGGCGAGCGTCCGTCCGTTCGGGCATGGCGTGTGGAGTGACGCGCGGTCGGGTCATAAGCCGTCCCGGGGCGGTTCCGGAAGTTCCGAAACCCCTCGCGCCCGTCGGTCAGTCGTCGGCGTCCGGGGCGGGGTCGTAGCCCTCGCCGACGGCGACTTCGAGGACCCCCGGCACCGTGTCGACGGCGAGGTTCCGAAACTCCGCCATCTCGCCGTCGAGGCTGAAGCTGACGGCATCGGGCGTCTGGACGTCGATTTCGAGGGACGGAGCCTGTAGCCGGACGGCGTGGTCGCCCTCGCGTCCGAACAGTCGCTCGGAGAGCTCCTCTTCCGCGAGCGTGACGTTCGAGGCGTCCTCGATGATGAGCACGTCGAAGCGGCCGTCCTCCATGTTCGCCTGGTCGCCCCCTCGGATGGTGAACCGGCGGCCGTTGCCGACGAGTATCGTCTGGGCGTCGCCCGACCACGCCATCGTCTCCTCGTCGCCGTCGCAGACGGTCACGGTCAGTCGGATTCCCTCGTACGCCGCGGCCTTGCGGAGGGTGTTGACGACGTACGCGAGCGTTCCGAGTCGGCGCTTCATCTCGGGGGAGGTGTCGGCGCTCGCTTCGGCGGTGAGGCCGGCGACGCAGGAGTTGACGAACAGGTCGCCGTTGGCGCGCCCGAGGTCGATACGGCGTCGCTCGCCGTCGGCGAGCACCGCGAACGCCGTCTCCACGTCGGGGACGCCGACGTTGCCGGCGAAGTTGTTGCCCGTTCCCGTCGGCACGACGCCGAACGTCACGTCGCCGAACGCCTCCGCCTCGGCGATGCCGCGGACCACCTCGTTGACGGTGCCGTCACCGCCGGCGGCGGCGACTATCGGCGCCCCGTCCTCGGCGGCCTCGCGGGCGAACCGCACGGCGTCGCCCGCCTCCTCGGTCTCCCGGACCCGGAACTCGGGGTCCGCCGCCGCCGCGTGACTCCGCACCTCTTCGGCGTGGTCTCCGCGTCCGCTCGTCGGGTTGAGGACGACGACTCCGGGTGGTGAGGACATGGAAGAGTAGGTGCGTCTGAGAGTCGTACTGACGGGTTTCGACGGTAAAAGAGTAGTGCCGACGCCGCGCCGCCGCGCCGGTGTGCCGGCGCGGACGGGCCTCCGAGGACGCCGTCGCCCCGTCACTCCGCGACCCGGTAGGTCCGGCCGCGGTTCTCGCCCGCGGCGACCACGAGGTCGTACCGGGCCATCTTCGAGAGGTAGTTGCGCACCGTCCGCCGGGTCTTGGGGTCGTCGACGCGCGCCGCGTACCGGTCGTACAGGTCGCCGGGGCGTATCCGACCCGCCTCGCTCACCACCTCGTACACCTCCCGCTGGTGGGGTGTCAACTGCTCGACGTTCTTCCCCCTGACTTCGGCGCGCGCGTCGGGCACGGCGTCGCGGATGACGTCGTCGGTGATGCGCTCTCTCCCCTCGCGTTCGGCGGCGCGCGCCGCGTTGCGGAGGACGCTGATGGCGACGCGCGCGTCGCCCGCCGCGCCGTCGGCCACGAGGGCGAGGGCGTCGGCGTCGACGGCGCCGTCCTCCAACCCCCACCGGACCCGGTCGGAGAGTATGGCGACGAGTTCGTCGAGCGTGTAGCGGTCGAACCGGATGCGGGTCGCGCCGCGGAGGCGACTCCGGAGGCGGTCGTCGAGGCCGGCGAAGAACTCCTCCTCGCGGTTGGCGACGAGCACCGTCGAGACGCCGCGCGTGCGGTAGAGGTCGTAGATGACGCTCTCGTCTTCGAGTTGGTCGGCCTCGTCGAGGACCACGACGTACGGCGGTCCGTCGTACTCGCGCAGGCGTTCGATGAGTTCGTCGGTGGCGGTGGACCCGCGGTGGACGTCCGCGGCGCGGCCGACGCCCTCCAGCACCCGGTAGAGCGCCCGGAACCGGGTGTAGTCCTGCCAGCAGTTGACGTACTGTCGCTCCACGTCGACGGCGGCGTCCCGGAGGCGGTCCACGGTGAACTTGGCGATGCAGGTCTTGCCGGCCCCCGACGGCCCGAACAGCAGCGCCGTCTCGGCCGGGTCGCCGTCGAGCAGGGGTCGGAACGCGCCCGAGAGGTGGTTCACCTCGCGGTCACGATGCTCTACCTCCTCCGGGATGAACTCGGGGCGAAGGACACGAGCATCGGTTATCATCGTCCCGACGGTTCACTCCGCGCACACATAAGCGAACGTGGGCGATTTCCGATTCTTCCGAATCCGCCACTGCCGCCCGAACGTTGCGCCAAAACGTAACGTGCGAAACGGTTATGTCGCGCCGCAGGAGAGTCGTCGTACCGGGTGTCCCCCACCCGGACGGACGCCGCCGGCGCGGCCGGAGCGTCCCTTCACCCGCAGGGGCCGATTCCGACCCCTGTTTCGCTCGTGTACCGCGGCTACGGCGTTTCTGCGGCCTCAGACGGCGTCGAGAGCCGTCTCCTCGCTGACGCGGAGTTCGTCGCCCACGCGGAGCGTCTTCCCCCACTCCGACTCGGGGACCAGCGTGTTCACCATCGCGCGGTAGAACGTGTCGAACGAACCGGGGTCGGCCCACTCGGGCAGGGTGTCCTCGCGGCGTTCGAGGAAGGTGCGCTGGAACCCGTCGTACTCCTCGCCGGTGTCGGGGTCGCGCGACGGAACCACGCACCGCCGGCAGATGTTGGCTCCGAGCATCCGCACGTCGCCGGCGTCGAAGGCGACGGCCCGGTCGCCGGGGGCCGAGAGGCGGTCCTCCCAGAACGGCGGCACACCCGACACCTCGACGCTCGCGCGGAGGCGGCGGCGCATGCTCTCGACGGAGACGCCGGGGAACCACGACGCCACCTCCCTGACGGTGCCCGTCGATATCAGGGTGGGTCCGCTCAGGTCTCTGTCGTCGGGGAACCCGCCGTCGGACTCCCGGCGCACCTCCACGGGGTAGCCGAAGTACTCCGAGAGCCACGCCGCCAGCGCCGACCGGTCGTCGTCGAGGTGGAACGCGGTCGGGTCGTCGTCGCCGGGGGCCGACAGCGAGACGGTCGTGAGGTCGTCGTCGTACTCGGCACGGAGGCGGTGGACCGCGGCGGTCCGCTTGCCGTTGACGTACTCGCCGTCCTCGTCGAAGACGGCGTACCGCCGGTCGCCGTCGAGGCCGCCGTTCTCGACGAGGCGGGCGGCGTCGACCGTCACGCCGTCGAGCGACTTTATCGGAAAGAGGGCGATGCGTTCGATGCGCGGGGCGTCTGACATGCCGGTGAGTGGGGTTCGCGTCGGGGAGGAGATAAAACCTCCCGCGAACGCGTGTGCGTTCGGGTCGACTCAGCCCTTCACGCCGGACTCGGTTTCCGGACGCGCGAGAGGTAAGCCGTGAGGTCGGTCGTGGTTATCATGCCGATGACGCCCTCCGTGTCGTCGACCACCGGAACGTGGTGGAACCCGCGTTCGATCATCGTGTCCGCCACGTCGCGCACGTCGGCGTTGGCGTCGGTGGTGACCACGTCGGTGGTCATGTGGGCCGACACCGTGGTCTCCGCCGACGGGTGGCCCTCTGCCACGATGCGCACGAAGTCGGTCGAGGTCAGAATGCCGTCGACGTCGCCGTCGGCGTCGACGACGACGACGGACCCGATTTCGTGGTCTATCATCTTCTGGGCGGCCTCCTGAACCGATTCGTGTGGCGTGACGGTGTGGACGCTGGTGGACATGAGGCGTCCGACGAAGACGTCTTCCATGCTCGTTAGTCGCACTCTAGCGGGGATAAGACTTGCCGTCGCGGCCGGAGACGGGGAGTTTCTCGGACGCCGACGCGGGGCGACCGACCGCCCGGGTCGCGGACGGAGTCAGGCGCCCCGTTCCGCCGAGAGGTAGCCCCGCCCGCCGCGGAGGCCGCGGGCCGCGCGGCGGACTCCGACGCCGACCACGAACCCCGCGAGCGCCAACGGAACGCCGTAGAGGAGCGCCAGCGCCGCGGCGACGGCGGCGGCGTCGGGGAGGGACACCACCGCGTCGCCCGCGCCGGCCACGGTACCGTATCTGGTGAAGGCGACGCCGAACACCGGTCCCGCCACCAGCAGCGTCGTCGGGAGGACGCCGGAGTTGACGGCGGCGGACGCGGCGGCCAGCGCTACCAGCGCGGCCGCCCAGAGGAACACGGCGGTTCGCGGGTCCGTGCCGTACCACGTGCCGAGGACCCACGCGCGGACCGCGGGCCACCCGAGTCGGGTCGCCACCCACCACTCGGTCGCCACGGCCAGCGCCGGGGCGACGACGAGCGTCGACGCCGAGACGTCGCGTCGCCGGCCGAGCAGTACCGTCGCCACCGGCCCGGTCAGCGTCCGGGCCGCCGGTCCGGAGAGGCGACCGAGGCGGTCGGAGACGTCACGCAGTCGGTCCGTCAGGCGTCGGGCGGCGGTGCGCGCGTGGTCGGAGAGCCACGCGCGTCCGCGTCGGAGTCCGTCGACGGTGCGTCTGGCCGCCGTCGTCCCGGCCGCGTACGTCCACGAGAGGGTCATGAGAAGGAGGACGTACGCCCGACGGACTGCGGCGGCGATTCGGGGACCGGAGATTACCATAATGTACGTTCAGAACTCGTGACATAATAAGTTCCGCTTCCGCGCTCGCGTCATCGACGGCGGCAATCCCGTCGGCATCGTGACCGAGACGGACGCGTTGCGCGCGGCCGACGGGGCGGCGACGGACGTAGCCGTCGCTGCGTGTCGGCGCGTCGGAAGAACGGCGGTGGACGGCGGGCGGGACTCCGCCCGGCCGACCGCGGCGTCTAGAACGTGTAGTCGTCGCCCCCTTCGTCGTCCATCCGCGCCGCGGGGTCCTGCTGGTCCTCGACGGCCTGCGTGAACAGGTCCTCGCCCTCGTTCTCCGTCTGTTCCTCTACCGTATCGTACGCCGACATCCCCATCGAGAGCAGTTCCTCGACGGCCTGCTCCCGGTTCACGAACTCTTCTCGGTCGACGAGCCGGTCGATGTCGCCGGTGATACGGTCGGGCAGCGTCACTTCGACTTTGGGCATACACGTCCCGATTCGGCGCGGTGGAAGTGAATGTTGGGGCTGCGGTGAGGAGCGCCGACGGGCGAGTCAGGTCGCGGTCGTCTCGGGGAGCGAGACTGTCGCGGCGGCCGACACCGGGCCGTCGACGCGCGCCGTCGCCTCGCCGCCGGACCGGGCGGCGTACCGGGCGTCGACCGTCGCCGACCACTCCGCGACCCCGCCCGCCGGGACCGACCGCCGGACGAGTCGGCTCTCGTCGTCGTCCGCGACGGTCGTGGGCCAGTAGACCGCGGCGAGGAACTCCCCGCCGACGTCGCTCACGTTCTCGACGGTCAACGAGAGGGAGACCGACCGGCCGCCGTCGACCGCCTCGGCCGCGAACGACCGGAGTTCGAAGGCGGGGGCCGGTCGCCGGAGCGTCTCGGCCGCCGCGTCGGGGAGCGACCACGTCGCGGTCTCGCCGCCGTAGCGACACCGCAGTTCGAGCGACCCCGGCGCGTCGAGGGGCGACGGCGGGTCGAAGGCGATCCAGCCGACGCCGCCGGCCGCGGCCGACCCGGCGTGGGAGGCTCCGTACCGGACGTTCCCCCGGCCGGCGAACGACGTGGTGTACGCCCCGCGCGTCCGTTCTTCGACGTCGACCGCGGGGTACGTCTCGTCGCCGGCGGCGAGTTCGAACGCGTCGTAGGGCGGCGGCCCGGCGGCGGCCGTCCGCCCGCCGTCGCTCCCGACGGCGGCGACCACGAACTGCCGGTCGGCGGGCGCGAGGACGCCGCCGGAGCCCATGATGGAGTCGTAGGCCGCCGCCTTGCGCGCCGTCGGGTCGGCGACGGCCACCCGGCGGTCGGCGACGCGCTTCCACGCCGACTCGGGGAACGGATCGGACGTCGTCTCCGTCGTCCCGCGCGGCGGGTCGGTCGGCGTCTCCGTCGAGTCGGGCGACCGCGTCGGCGAGTCGGACGCGTCGCCGGGCGAGTCGGTCGTGTCGGTCGCACGGCCGTCGCGGCCGGTTCCGAGGCATCCGGCGAGTCCGAGGCCCGCGAGGGCGGCCGCGCCGGTCCGGAGGAACAGGCGTCTGTCGGTGGAGGGCATCGTCCGGAGTGGTCCGCGGAGGGGTAAGTGTCTTCCGTCGGTCACGACGCCCCGTCGGAGAAGCACAGCACCGAACCGACGGAGCGGCGCGGGCCGAGGCCGTGCGAACCGTCGGGCCGTGATGGAGACGCCGGCGGGGGAGTTACGCGCCGGACGAGCGACCCGGCGCGCCGGCGGCGCTACGCCAGCGAGACGTCGAGGTAGAGCATCACGATGGTCCCGACGATCGTACCGAGGGTGGCGACGCGTTCGTGGCCCCGCGTGTGCGTCTCGGGGACTATCTCGTCGCTGATGACGAACAGCATCGCCCCGGCGGCGAACCCCATCGCGTAGGGGAGGAGGACGGAGACGGTCTGGACGGCGTACGCGCCGAGGACGGCCAGCGGAATCTCGACGAGGCCCGAACGGATGCCGGCGAACGCGGCGTAGAAGCGCCGGTCGAGACCGGCATTGACGGCGGCCACGGACACCGCGAACCCCTCCGGGACGTTCTGGATGCCGATGGCGAACATCAGCGGGATGGCCGTGCCGAGGTCGCCGCTGCCGAATCCGACGCCGACGGCGAGGCCCTCGGGCATGTTGTGGAGCGTGATGGCGAGGACGAACAGCACGACGCCCGAGAGTCTCTCGTCGGTCACCGGGAGTTCGTCGCCCGGGTTCGCGGCGTCGGACCGCCGCCGTCCGGTGACGAGGTAGTGGGCGTGCGGCACGAGCACGTCGGACCGGTCGAGAAAGAGGGCGCCGAGGCCGACGCCAAACAGGACCGGGAGCGGGTTGCCGTTCGAGTACGTCTCGATGCCAGGGATGATGAGGCTCGTGAAACTCGCGGCGAGCATCACGCCGGCGGCGAAGCCCAGCGCTCCGTCCATCGCCCGCTCCGACGGGTCGCGCCAGACGAAGACGAGCGACGCGCCGAGGAGATTGAGCGCCGCGATGACGCATCCGCCGACCAGTCCCTGAACGACCGGGTCGGTCCCGACCAGTCGGGTGAACAGTTCACCGACCACGCGCCACCTCCCGGGACGGCGCGTCGACGCTTGAGCGCGTCGGCATACGGCGACTCTCTCGGGGGAGGGTCTTGAAGCTTGAGAAGCCCCCGACGGCGCTCCGCCGCCTCGCCGCCGCGCGGGAGACGCGCGTCGGCCGCCGCGGGCGGGCCGGGCGGCCGTCGCCGGGCGTCAGGCCGAGGTGTCGCGGTCGAGGTCGAACGCCTCCGCGAACCGGTGGCGGAGGTCGGCTATCGTCTCCGTGTCCGCGTCGGCGCCCTCCGTCGTCCGGAGGTCGTCGAGCGCTCGGACGACCTCCTCGGCCTCGACGCGGGATAGCTGCACCTCGTGTTCGCTGTCCTCACTGTCGAAGACGTCCGTGAACGCGTCGAGGTAGCCGCCTCGGTCGCCGAGGTGTCGCTCCTCGAAGCCGAACTCCCGCTGGAGCAGTTCTTCGAGGTTGAGCGCCCGCTCCTCGTCGCGGCCGGACGCGCCGACCTGACGCTCCGAGAGCGCGCTTATCACTATCCGTGCTTCGGCCCTGCTGAGTTCGACCGTCTCGGTGTCGGTGTCGTCCATGTGGGTCCCCCACTAACGGTGCGCCCCCCAGCGGAAAACATCTGATGCCCGAGCGCGGACCCGGAGATGCCGCCCGTCGCTCTCCGGGGCCGCGCGGCGGGGGCGCTACTCGTCGGGTGAGCCGCGCGCTACGCCACGAGGGCCCTGAGCGCCGCGACGGGTGCTCGGACGACGCGCGCCAGCGGCGTCTCCGCGGGCGCGGGGTCCTCCCCCCTCTCGCTCTCGCGTCGGGTGCTCTCGTCTCCGGGGCGGTCGCTCTCTACTCCGTCCGCGGCCTCGTCGCGTTCCCGACTCCGCTCTTCGACGCCGTGCCGAGCGTGGGAACGGTGGCACATGGCACCATACACCACGTTCCGAGGCGCAATAAACGTCCGGGCGTGCAGGTTCGGACACACAGTAGAAAACGGACTTTCGGGCGATTTTCTAGCGTTCTACCGACGATACGGGGCGGCGATATCCCGTCACCACCGGCCCGACGTTCACGTACGAACGAGCTATACCAGTCAAAAAACATCTATAAAGTTGCCAGAAATTTTATTCGGATTCGAGTTTCATCTATTCCTAGACAGTGTTCCGAGAAGACTCCGACGACGCGGTCGACGAGAGCAGGCGGAACGCGCTGAAGGCCATCGGTGCGGTCGGGACGGTCGGTCTCGCCGGCGCGACGGTCCCGACGAGCGTCGCGGGCGAGTCAGCCCCGTTGGCGGGGGCGACCGACGACTGGACCCGCGAACACGCGGAAGCGATTCGCGTGACCGAAGACAAGACGGCCCCGGTCATCCGGAAGGACGAGGCGGTCGAGCGACTCACCGAGGACCTCTACGTCTGGGACACGTGGCCGTTGCGGAACCGCGACGGGTCGATGACGCAGATAAACGGCTACCAGATAATCTTCTCGCTGACCTCCACCGACGACGTGGTGCCGGGCGCGCGCCACAACCGCGCCACCATCCGGTACTTCTACTCGAAGAACGGCCACGACTGGGAACTCGGCGGCGAGGCGTTCGAGGACCCTCTCGGCCACCACCAGTGGGCCGGGTCCGCGATGTACGACCGGGAGGAAGAGCGGGTGTATCTGTTCTACACCGCGGTCAGTTCGGGCGACCTCCCGAAAGACGAACGGTTCCGCCAGCGCCTCGTGTTCGGCGAGGGTGCGGCGGTGGAGACGTCGCCGGAGGGCGTCGAACTCGTCGGCGGGTTCGACCACCACAAGATAGCCGAGGCGGACGGCGAACTCTACCAGACGCTCGAACAGTCGGTGGATCAGGGCATCGTCTACGGCTTCCGCGACCCATGGTACTTCCGGCACCCCGAGACGGGCGAGGACTACGTACTGTTCGAGGGGAACACGCCAATCGAGAACCCGGACGCGTACCCCGAGGACTGGCAGGCGTGGAACGGTAACGTCGGCATCGCCAAGGCCACGAACGACGAGATGACCGAGTGGGAGCTTCGGGAGCCGCTGGTGGAGGCGGTCACGACCAACCAGCAGCTAGAGCGTCCCCACCTCGTCGTGAACGACGGCAAGTACCACCTGTTCACCATCAGCCACAAGTTCACGTTCGCGCCGGGTCTCGACGGACCTGACGCACTCTACGGGTTCGTCGCGGACTCGCTCGACGGCGACTACGAACCGCTCAACGAGGGCGGCCTCGTCGTCGCCAACCCGCCGGAGCAGCCGTTCCAGACCTACTCGTGGCTCGCGCTCCCGCACGGCGACGGCGCCCTCGTGACGAGCTTCCTCAACTTCACCGACCTCGAAGGGAAGTCGCTCAAGGAGGTCGGAAAACTCCCGCCCGAGAAGCAGAAAGCGGTGTTCGGCGGCACGCTGGCCCCGAGCTTGAAGCTCCAGTTGAACGGCGGCGAGACCCGGGTCGGCTCCGAACTCAAGGACGGCCAGTTCCTCCCGTCGGTCGGCGCGTCCAGCGGTCGCGGCGGCGGACGCCGCGGCCGGCACGACGACGGGCGCGGACGCGGGAACCCCGAGCGGAACTGAACCCCCGGATCCCGACGGGCCGGCCGAGACCGACTCGGGCGAACTCTCGCCGCCCCGCCGCCCGACGGCCGACGGGTCGTCGCAGACAGCGCTAGTTCTTTGTGAGCGGGGACGGCCACTCCCACTCTATGGTCGACACCGACGGGAACCCCGCGGCGCTCGGGGACGCCGCGGGCGCCGCAACGAGCCTCCGCGACGAGTTCGCCAGCCTGCTGGCGGACCGCGCCGCGGCGCACGGGCGCGAGGTGCGAGTCGCGACGCTCCCGGAACCGACGGCGGGCGGGACCCCCGACGTGCGGGTGCGCGACGGGGACGGCGTCGTCGGCTACGCCGCGGTGGAACGCCCGGGCGACGACGGCGTCGACGCCGACGCCGCCACGGGGACCGAACGGTTGGCGCGGCGCCGGGCGGCGTTCGAGAACCTCCTCGAGACGGACCTCGCGGAGTACCGACTCTACCGGGGCGGGGAACGGGTCGCGCGCGCGACGGTCGACCCGCCGGACGCGTCGACGACCGGGCGCGGTCCGGACGCGGGCGACGCCGCGGGGGTCGACGAACTCCTGAGCGAGTTCCTGTCGTACCGCCGTCCGGGCGTCGACTCCGCCCGGTCGCTCGCCGCCGAACTGGCCGACCGGGCCGACCTCCTGCGGACCGTCGTCGGCGACGCACTCGACGGGCCGAGCGAGGCGGGAGCGGGCGGCGTCCACGGGGCGTACCGGGCCTTCGACCGGGAACTGGGCCCCGGACTGGACGAAGCCGAGTTCGCCGACGCGTTCGGACAGACGGTCGCGCTCGGACTCCTCGCCGCCCGGACGCGCGTCTCCGACGGCGAGGCGTTCACCGCGGCGCGGGCGGCCGAGGCGCTCCCGGAGGCCGCCGGCCCCCCGCGGGACTCCCTCGCCCGCGCCGCGGCCGGCGACCTGCCGGCGGCGGTGACGTGGCTCGTCGACGAACTCGCCGCCGTCCTCTCGAACGCCGACGCGACCGGCCTCCTGCGCGACCGGTACGGGGACCGCGCCGGGGCGACCCCGCTGGTCCGCTTCTACGAGGCGTTCCTCGACGCCTACGACCCGGAGACCCGCCGGCAGCGGGGGGTGTACTCCACGCCGGAGCCGGTGGCCTCGTTCGTGGCCGCGTCCGCGAACGTCCTGCTCCGGTCGGAACTCGGGCGGCGCGACGGCCTCGCGGACGAGAGCGTCCGGGTCCTCGACCCCGCGGCGGGCACGATGGGACTTCTCGCGGAGGCGGCCCGCGTCGCGCGAGAGGCGGCCGAGGCGGCGGACGCGGAAGCGGGAGGGGACGACGCGCCGACGCGCCCGTCGGAGCGCGTGCGCCGGAACTTCTACGGGTTCGAGCGCCTCCCCGCGGCCTACGCCGCGGGACGGCTCCAGCTGTCGCTGCTGCTCGCGGAGTCCGAAGGAAGGTCTGCCGGCGGCGGGGACCTCCGACTCTACCGCACCGACACGCTCGAACCGCCGGCGGCGGACGGGTCGGGTCGCCCGGACGCGTCGTCGCTCGCGGGCGCGTCGACGGGGCCGGGCGACGCGGAGGCGGACGAGGAGGCGCCCGCCCTCGCCGTCCTCGGCAACCCGCCGTACTCGGGGCACTCCGAGAACCGGGGCGAGTGGATAGCGTCGCTCGTCGCGGACTACAAGGAGGGGTACCCGGACCTGCAGAAGCGCGGGCAGGCCAAGTGGCTGCAGGACGACTACGTGAAGTTCGTCCGCTGGGCTCAGCGGGCGCTGTCGGACGCGCCGGCGGGGCTGGTGGCGTACGTCACCAACCACGCCTACCTCGACAACCCGACGTTCCGGGGGATGCGAGAGCAGTTGCTGCTCGCGTTCGACGAGATACGCGTGCTGGACCTGCACGGGAACGTGAACCGGCGGGAGGAGTCGCCGGGGGGCGGACGCGACGAGAACGTGTTCGACATCCGGCAGGGCGTCGCCGTCAGCGTGTTCGTCAAGCACGGCGACGACGGGGGCGACGGAACCGGTGACACAGACGCCGCCGTAACCGGCGACACCGCGAACCGGGAGTACGCGGACGTGTACCACGCCGACCTGTGGGGGACGCGGTCGGAGAAGTACGCGTTCCTGCGGGGCGCCGACGTGACCGACGTCTCGTGGAGAGACGTCGACCCGCGGGAGCCGTTCTACCTGTTCGTCCCCCGGGACGAGGAACTGGGCGACGCGTACCGCGACTGGGTGTCCTTGCCGGCGGTGTTCTCCGAGTACGGCGACCCCGCACCCGGAATCGTCACGACGCACAACGAGTTCGCCCTCTCGCGCACGCCGGAGCGCCAGCGCGAGAAGGTAGAGCGGTTGCTCGCCACGGACGACGAGAGCGAGGCGCGCGAACTGTTCGACCTGTGCAGTCAGGACCAGTGGCGGTACGAGGACGCGAAGGCGCACCTGCGCGCGACGGACTGGGAGGAGCGGGTCGTCGCGGTGCAGACCCAGCCGTTCGACAGGCGCTTCACGGTGTACGACGAGCACGTCGCGGTCCACCGCCGGGCGAAGCGCCTGTCACGTCACATGCTCGCGGGCGAGAACGTCGGCCTGTGCGTCCCGCGACGGACCGAGCGGACGCCGTTCAGCCACGCGTTCGTCACGGACGCCCCGACGACACACCACGGCGTGTCGACGAAGGCGGTCAACTACCAGTTCCCGCTGTACCGCTACCCGGACGCGCCCGAGGAGGCGCACGCGCCCGTCGCCGGCGCCGAACGGGAGGCGAACGTCGACGGGCGGTTGCTCGCCCGGTTGGCGGGGACGTACCGGACGCCCGTCTCGGCGGCGGACGTGTTCTACTACGCGTACGCGGTGCTGTACACCCCGACGTACCGGCGCAAGTACTCCGAGTTCATGGAGTCCGACTTCCCGCGGATTCCGTTCCCGGCCGACGGTGACCGCTTCGCCGCGTTCGCCGAACGCGGGCGGGAACTCGCGGCGCTACACCTGTCGGACCACCCGCGCCTCGACCCCCCGGGCGTGCGGTTCGAGCGCGAGAGGGCGGCCGACGGTGGGAGCGCGGGCGGTGGTGGCAGTGGCGACAGTGGCGGCGGCCCCGTCGTGTCCGAGCGGACCGGAGAGTACGGCCGGCGCTACGACGCGGCGTCCGAGCGGTTCTACCCGAACGGCGACGTCTACTTCGCCCCGGTGCCCCAGGCGGTCTGGGAGTACGAGATAGGCGCACGGCAGGTGCTGAAGAAGTGGATGCGGGCGCGCATCGGCGAGGCGCTGACGCCGGACGAGGTGCGGACGTTCCGCCGGACGGTCCGAGCGATACGGGAGACGATAGCGATTCAGGCGGAACTCGACGACGCCTTCGGGGCCGTCGAGGCGAACCCCGTGTCGCTCGACCCGTCCGAGGGATAGTCGCCGTCGCCGGGCGCTCTCTCCCCGGCCCGTCGAAACGCGGACAGCCGAGGCGGTGGCGTGTCGACTGAAAACCTTATAGCGTTGACCCTGCAACGTATCGTATGACCTACGATACCGTCGTCTTCGACAACGACGGTGTCCTCGTCGGTCGAACGAGCTTCGACGTCCTTCGGGAGGCCACTCACGAGACGTTCACGCAGTTCGATGTGACCGACCCGGACCCCGACCACGTCGAGAACATGACCATCGGTGCCACCTCCGGCCACGTCGGCACCGTCTGTCAAGCGTACGACATCGACCCGAAGACCTTCTGGCGCACGCGCGACCGCACGCTGTCCCGCGCCCAGCAGGAGGAGGCGCGCGCCGGGCGGAAGACGCCCTACGACGACGTCGACGTTCTCGCCGACTTAGACACCGCGATGGGCATCGTCAGTTCGAACCAACAGGAGACGGTCGACTTCCTGCTCGACCACTTCGACATCCGACACCACTTCGACACCGCGTACGGCCGCGAGGCCACCATCGAGAGCCTCGACCTCCGGAAGCCGAACCCGCACTACCTCGAACGCGCGCTGTCGGACCTCGACGCCGACTCCGCGCTGTTCGTGGGCGACAACGAGTCCGACATCGAGGCCGCCGAGAACGCCGGCATCGACTCGGCGTTCATCCGCCGCCCCCACCGCCGTAACTGGGAACTCAACGTGTGGCCCACGTGGGAGATAGAGGCGCTGGAGGACCTCCACGACATCTGCACCTGAGGAGGGCGCGGGAGGGCGAGACAGTTCGAAGCGGTCAGCGGGAGCGCCGTCGTTCGTTCCGCCGGCGGTCAGTCACCCTACCGGCCAGCGCGACCGGAGGGCGTCTGCGACCCGACCCAGCGGTCGCCGGAGCGTGCCCGTAGCGGAGCGCTCCGACGGCTCAGCCCGACTCGCCGCGGGCGAGTCGGCGTGCGCGCCGCACCCTACCCCGTTCTCGGCGGGGGCCGAGGCCGGGACGGCGCTCGCGCGGTAGAACGCCGACGCTGGGTCGGGCGCGGTCCGCCAGTGCCACCACGCCCGCGAGAGGACCCGGAGGTAGTCGACGCGGCCGAGACTCGGCGTCGCCGACAGCACGTCGTACCCCCGTTCGCGGACGAGTCGGTGGTGTTCGGCGTACAGCACCGCCGACAGGAGGACGGGAAACTGGCAGTCCCGGGGCAGGTGGCGGATGCCGGCCACGCCCTCGCGGTAGCGCTCCTCCGTCCGGCGGAGTTCGGCGCGCACCGCGCCGGCGACGCCCTCCGAGAAGCGCAGGTCGGCTATCCGGTCGGGCGAGACGCCGTGTTCTGCCAGCGTCTCCCGCGGGAGGTAGACGCGACCGTACTCGGTGACGTCCTCCCGGACGTCCCGGAGGAAGTTGGTGAGTTGGAACGCCTCGCCGAGCGCTCTCGCGTGGGGTCGCGCCGCCTCGGCGTCCGCCGGGTCCATCACGTCGAGCATCATGTAGGCGACGGCGACCGCCGACCCGCGGAGGTAGTCCGACAGGTCGGCGAAGGTGTCGTAGCCGTCGGGTTCCACGTCGGCCGCCATGGCGTCGAGGAACGTCTCCACCTCTCGCTCGGGGATGCCGTGGCGCCGGCGCATCTCGTCGAACGCCGCGAGCACCGGGTCGTCGGTCTCCCGTCGGCCCGTCGCCGCCTCCCGAATCCGGTCGAGTTCGGCGTACAGGTCCGCGGGCGCGCCCGGGTCCGGGTCGTCGACCACGTCGTCGGCCGTCCGGAAGAACGCGTAGAGCACGTACGTCGGGCGCCGGGCGCGCTCCGGGAGGAACCGGGTCGCCACGTGGAACGTGCGCCCCGTGCGTCGCTGTACCTCCTTGCTCTCGCGGAGTTGCTCGCGCGTCACCATCCGTGTAACCTCCGTCTCCGGCCGCTCGGCCCGGCGTCGCTCGACCGCACCCGCCTCACGCCCCGGTCCGCGGCGCCGTGCTGCCGTGTCCACGTCATGTCGCGTCGGCCGGGACTCCGCGGCCCGGCGGCCGTGTGGGCTGTGGCAGGGTCACGACTCCCCTCTGTTCAGCGCCACCTCGGCGATACCCGCGTTCGCCGAGCAGCCGGGGCAGGCGCGAATCTCTCCGTGCTCGTCGGCGAAGACGCGCGCGAACGCGTTCGACACGTAACTTCCGCAGTGGTTGCATTTCGGCATGGTAATTTCGGAGGGCCTCGACTCCGCCCGGTTCGACCCCTCGACGCCGGACCGGGGGCCCTCTTTTCGTCTCACGCTAAGCGCCTGACTCGAAAAAGCTGAACACCTCACTGGTCAGGTGTCGCCGTCCAGAATCGCCCCGACGAGCTTCCGCTCTGCCGCCCGGAGGTGCTGGTGGAACGTGGCGCGCGAGATGCCCATCGATTCGGCCAGTCGGTCGCCCGAGACCGCTCGGTTGGGGTCGTAGTAGCCGCCGAAGTAGGCCTTCTGGAGAGCCGTCGACTGACGGTCGGTGAGGCGCGACTCCAGTTCCGCGGTGAACTCCTCTTTCGTCTCGACCGGTCGGTCGCGCTCCCGACGGGCGAGCAGTTCGCTCCCGGGGAGGCGCTCGCGGACGAAGTTCACGACCGTCCGCGAGTCGACCCCCGGCGGGAGTTCGAGGACCAGTCGACCGGTCCCGTCCGCCGCGACGATAGAGCGCGTCCGCACCCCCCGCTCGGCCAGGTCGGAGACCACCGCCCCCTCGGCGATGCGGAACTCGAAGAGGCCCGCTCCGTCCTCGTCGCTCACCGACTCCGCGTGCTCTATCTCGGGGGCGTCGGCGGCGACGTCCACGACCGTCTCCGCGGGGGCGTCGGTCGTGAAGAACATGGAGAGCGCACCGCCCTCCCGGTTCACCGACCCCCGGTACTCGAGTCGGCACTCGCCCCGCGCCGAGATGTCGACGAAGAACGACCCGGGGTCGGTCACCTCGAACTCCAGTTCGACGAGGTTGTCCGCCGTGAGGACCCGCTGGCTCTGGCGGGCGTTTATCGCCGTCCCGACCGTCCGGCCGAGCGCCTCGATGATGACCGTCTCGCGCTCGTCGAAGGTGTCGGGGTCGGCGGCGTAGACGGTCAGGACGCCGTAGACCGTGTCGCGGTAGGCCACCGGAGCGGCGGCCACCGCCCGCGCGCCCGGAATCCGGTCGGCGCAGGCGGTCCCGTCGGCGTCCGCGACCTGCACAGACCGCGCGTCTAACGCCCGGGCCGTCGGGTCGTCGGCGTCCGCGTCGACGGCGATACCGTCGAGCGAGTCCCCTTCGCCCGCCCACGACGACGGCACGACCGACTCCGAGACCACGTCGAGTTCGCCGAACCACGCGAACAGGTACGGGTCGGCGCCGGCGATGCGCTCCGTCACCTTCCGTTCGTCCTCCTCGCGCGAGGTCGAGCGCATCAGCGCCTCGGTGACGTCGTTGAGGAGTCCGTTGATGCGGTCGACGAGGCGTTCGAGCCCCCGCTTCTGGCGTTCGACCTCCAGTTCCGCCTCCTTGCGCGCGGTGACGTCGTTCTGGAACCCGACGAAGTTCGTTATCTCGCCGTTCTCGTCCCGGAGGGGGCGATGGTCACCTCGTTCCAGAACGCTTCGCCGTCCGCCCGGTAGTTGACTAACTCTACCGACACCGCCTCCCCGGCATCGATGGCGACGGCCATCTGCGCGACGGCCTCGGGCGAGGACTCCTCGCCCTGCAGGAACCTGCAGTTCCGGCCCACCACCTCCTCCCGCGAATAGCCGGTGAGGCGCTCGAACGCCTCGTTGGCGTAGATGAGCGGGTTCCCCTCCCGGTCGGGGTCGGAGATGGTGATTCCGACCGGAGCCTCGTCCATCGCGCGCTCTTTGAGTTCGAAGTCGACCTCCGGTTCCCCCTCTGTCCCGGCCATGCGTCCGATAGTGCGACCGGCGTCTTTGTATGTTGTCCCCGAGGGGAGGGGACCGCCGGC
Organism: Haloferacaceae archaeon 50; assembly: GCA_046097085.1. Lineage (GTDB taxonomy): Archaea > Halobacteriota > Halobacteria > Halobacteriales > Haloferacaceae. The sequence continues at coordinate 2,859,806 of CP175567.1, forward strand.
GAGAACGACGTGGATGCCCGAGAACGGGGACGCTCTCACCCGCTCCGGCGCGGCGCGGACGGTCTTCCCCGTCAGAACGCGCTGTCGCCGAAGCCACCGTCGACAGTGAGCACTTCGCCGGTTACGTAGGAGGCGGCGTCGCTGGCGAGGTACACCGCCGCGCCGACGATCTCCTCGCGGTCGGCCACCCGGCCGAGCGGCGTCCGCTCGTCGATCTCGGCGCGCTTGTCGGTCCCCTCGGCGTACGTCCCGGCGTTCTGCGGCGTGATGACGAAACCGGGCGCGATGGCGTTGACTCTGATCTCGGGGGCGAGTTCCTTCGCCGACGCTCTGGTGAAGGCCTCGACGCCGCCTTTGGCTGCGGAGTAAGCCGGCAAGTTCGCCATCGCGAGACGGGCGGCCATCGAGGAGATGTTGATTATCGAACCGCCCTCGCCCATCGCTGGCGCCATCGCCTGGGTCACCTTCCGAACGCCGTCCAGTGCCACGTCGGTGACGAAGTTCCAGTCGTCGTCGCCGATGTCCAGTACCGCTTCGCGGGAGATAGCGCCCTGCGAGGCGACGACGACGTCGAGGCCGCCGAACTCCTCGACCGCGGTCTCACGCACTGCATCTAGCGAGTCGCGGTCAGTGACATCGCAGGTGACCCGCGCCGTGCCGGCGCCACGGTCCTCGATGGCGTCGGCGGTCTCGGCGACCTTCTCGTCGCCGCGACTCGTCGCGATAACGTCCGCACCCTCGCTCGCGAACCCGAGGGCGATCGCCTGTCCGATGCCGCTCGTTCCGCCGACGACGACCACGCGCTTCCCGTCGACAGACACGGGCGTGTGTTCGTAGGAGTCCATAGTTGTACCGTGTCAGGAAGTTCCTATCACTGTTGCGAAGAAGGGCGGACCGTTTGCCGTATTTCACACCTTATTTACCCCGACGCGAGAACCCTCTTCCATGCGAGGACTAGCGAAAACCAGCCGTAGCCGGGGCGGGATGGACATCGTCACCCGCGACCGTCCGAAACCGGGTCCCGACGAGGCTCTCGTCGAAGTCGACTACGCCGGTCTCTGCGGGAGCGACGCCGGCATCTACGAGTTCGAGTCCGCCTTCGAACGGATGAACCTCCCGACGGTCATCGGCCACGAGTACTCCGGCCGCATCGTGGAGGTCGGCGACGCGGTCACGAAGTTCGACGTGGGTGACCGCGTGGTCGAGCGACCGATTCGCGGCTGTGGCGACTGCTACCAGTGCGAGATCGGCGAGTCGAACGTCTGTCAGAACTCCGTTATCACGGGCGTCGACCACGACGGCGCCTACGAACCGTACATCGCCGTCCCCGAGACGGCGCTCCACCCCGTTCCCGACGGCGTCGAACAACGACACGCCGCCATGGTCGAACCGACGAGCATCGGCGCTCGCGCCGTCATCCAGAACTCGCGGGTCGGCGCCGGCGACCGCGTCTTGGTCGAAGGCCCGGGACCCATCGGCCTACTGACTGCCCAGATAGCACGCGCCCAGGGCGGTGACGTGGTCGTCTCCGGGGTCGGACAGGACGCCGACTACCGCCTCCCCCTCGCCGAAGAACTCGGACTTGAGACGGTCAACGTCGCGACGGACGACCTCGACGCGTGGCGCGAGGAGTTCACCGACGGTATCGGATACGACGTCGTGTTCGACACGACCGGTCACCCCTCGGGTCTCACCTCCGCAGTCGAGGAGGTACGGAAAGGTGGTCAGATAGTCCTCGTCGGACAGACCGGTGAAACGACCATGGAGTACTCGCCGCTCGTTCGCGCAGAGATCGATCTCCAGTGCTCCTACGCCTCGATGTACGAGGACTTCGAGGACGCACTCCGGCTGATAGACAGCGGCGACGTCGACGCTGAGACGTTCATCGACGACCGCTTCTCGCTGTTGAACGCCGACGAGGCTTTCGAGTCGTTCGTCGGCGGCGAGACGTGCAAACCCGTTTTCGACGTCTCCGAGTTGCGTTCGTAGCGCACTCAGAGTCGCTCTTACGTCGACACCGATTCGGGTCGACGTCGTCTGGGACGCTCGACAACACGTCACTTCTGACAACTGTTCGGGCGTTCGTCGAGGCGCCGGGAGATGTCCGGAGGACACCCACCACTTCACTCCCATCACCGAAGAACAGCAGACGTCGGACGGCGTCGACGACGGAGACGTCGCCGTACTCGACGGTGGCGAACGTCCGCCTGTCGGTGACCTCGACAGAGAGAACCGTGGGCGCAGTCGGGCGGCCCACCTCCTCTCAGCGAGAGCGGAGAAGTGACGGAGGAGCCCCTCGGGGGTTCTTATCTATCACGTAAAGGATTCGATAAGTGCCCGGGGTGGGCTCCGAACCCACGATCTCCGCATGACCCAGGTACGAGGCTCGGCGGGCCTCTCGGGATGAGCGGAGCCTTCCAAGGCGTTACCGCACCGAATCTCGGAAACCCTATGAGTGCGGCGCTATGTCCAGCTAAGCCACCCGGGCTCGTCCTTCCATACCCCGATGACACCCTTTAACCTTCTCATCTGTTTCGCGGACGGCACGGAGTAGCACGCGACGCGCGTCGCGAAGCGATTCATCCCTACAATTTATAACATGATACGGGAACAACCCACCCATGAGTACATCGGACATCGTCGAGGCCACGCTCGACGGCGAACCCGTTGCGGCGCGGGTCGACCTCGGCGGTGAGGACGAACTGCTCGTGACGCCGACGCGGACGCTCGTCTATCGAGCGGAGGGACTGCTCTCGGACGAGTCCGTCGAGGAGTTCCCCCACGGCGCGGAGCGAGTCAGCGTCTCACAGAGCCGCCGGAAGGCGAAGGTAACCCTCGACTACGGCCTCGACGGCGAGGAGACGTTCGCGCTCCCGTCGAATCGACTCGAAGAAGCCCTCCACCCAGTTCTCGCGGGCGTCCTCAACGCCGCGGACATCACCGGCCCGGGCGAGACGGTCAAGCAGACGTTCCGCTTCAGCGAACTCACGCTGGTCGTCACCAGCGCGCGCGTCGTCAAGCACATCGGGACCGCCGTGTGGGACGACGAGTACGAGGAGTACCACTACGACGACGTGACCGACCTCACGTTCGAGGAGGGGAGCGTCGCCACGTCGGTGGTCATCACGATGGGCGACCGACAGGAGCGGTTCAAGGCCCCCAACGACGACGCCCGGCGGGTGAGCGAGTCGCTCGAAGACGCTCTCCTCGGCTACTACGACGTGGCCAGTCTGGAGGAGTTCCGGACGGCCGTCGCGCCCGACGTCGACGAGGGTGCGCCCGACGCCGACGCCGACGGCGTCGCGTTCGGCGACGGTCCGGACCCCCTGAGCGTGAACCCCGCCGAACTGGCGGAGGAACCCGCCAACGGCACCCGTAACGCCGACGACCGCGACGACGCCGAGGAGTCGTCGACCGTCGCGGAGGCGGTGGCCGAGTCGCTGGAGCGCCCGCCGGCCGACGAGGGTGCGAGCGTGGTTGAGGCCGCCGTGCCGGCGACGGCCGACGACGCCGCCGAGGCAGACACCCACGCCCCGGTGGCGGACGCCGTCGCGGAGGCAGAGGCGGACGCGGAGTCGACGGAGGGAGAGCGAGCGGCGGAGGCGGACGCGCCCGCGGCCGCCGCGGCGGACCGCGACGCCGACGGGCCGGACGGCGTCGACGCGGGGTCGGCCGGCGTTCGCTCGGCGGACGGCGTCGACGACGGCTTCGAGGGGTCGGGGTTCCAGTCGGCCGCCACGCTGGACGAGGCTGACGTCGCGGCCGAACTCGCCGACCTCCGTGCGGCCGTCGAGGCCCAGAACGAGCGTCTCGACCGCCAGCACGACCTCATCGAGCAACTCGTTCGGGAACTCCGCCGCGGGCGCTGACCCGCCCGGCGGCGGAGTCGCCGCGTGCCCGCCCGCTCACTCCCGCCCGGTCACCTTCCGGACGCACGAGGAGCCGAACGGCCCGAGTTCGCCCGAGTCGAACCGGATGAAGTGGCCGGTGGAGATGCCCGCGCCGCACCGCCGGCAGGTGAACTCGCCCTCGCGGGCGACCACCTGACTCTCGAACCGGACGAACGTGCCCCCGCGCCGGGTCCGGACGCGGCCGTCCTCGCGTTCGATTATCCCCCGGCGCTCGGCCTCGTCGAGGATGGTCCGCGTGAGCGACGGGTCCGTGGTCACCGTCTCGACCCGGTCCACGACGTCGGCCAGCGAGAGGTCGTCGTCCTCGAGGTGGGCGAGCAGGTCCAGCGCGAGTTCCACCCGGTCGTCCCCGTCGAGGGCGGCGTCCGGGTCGGTGGGATTCGCGTCGCCGTCGGTCACTACGTGTGCCGTGTCGCGCGCCGGCGTTAAACGTTCCGTAGCGGACGGCTCCGGGCGGGCGGCGCGGGCGGTCCGGTGCGGGCGCGCGGGCCGGTGCGGGCGCGAGCGGTTTGGCGTGGGCGAGGGCGCGCGGCGACCGGCCGCGGACGGCACAGCGTCGGGCACAAAGGCTATGATTGGAACAGGCCCTACGTGAAGGGAGATGGACCGCCGAGCGTACGTCACCGCCGCCGCCGCGGTGCTGGTCGTGGCGACTGCGGCGCTTCTCGTCTCGCCCTCGACCGTACTGGGCCACGTCGACCGCCTCGCGGCGCACCCGCTGTACTTCGGTCTCGCGCTGGTCGGTCTGGCCCTCGTGCGACCGTTTCTGGCGTGGCCCACGACGCTACTCCCCGTCGTGGCGGGCTACGGCTTCGAGTGGTGGGGGCTGCCGCTGGGGCTCGCGCTCATGGTGACGACGAGCCTCCCGCCGTTCCTGTTGGCGGAGCGCATGGAGGGTGGTCGCTTCGCCGAGGCGGGCGAGCGGTTCGTCGAGGCGACGGGCGGCCTCCGGGGTCTCGTGTCCGCCCGCTTCTTCCCGGCGCCGTCTGACATCGTCTCCATCGAGGCCGGCCTCATGGACTTCCCGCTTCGCACGTACGTGGTCGGCACCGCCATCGGCGAGGCGCCGTGGGCGGCCGTCGGCGTGCTGGCCGGGATGTCGCTCGAATCGCTGGCGGAGGGCGGTCTGTCGGCGAGTTCGGTCGACCCGCTCCACGTCGTCGCCGTCGCGCTCCTCGGACTGCTCGTCCTCGCCGGACCCGCCTACCGCTACGTCGCCGGCGGCGGCGACGGCGACGCGGACGGCGAGACGGTCGCGGAGCGACCCGGGTGACGGGGCGACGCCCGTCGACTCACCGGAGCAGCGACTCGCCCGTCATCTCGGACGGCCGGTCGAGACCGACCAGTTCGAGTATCGTCGGCGCGATGTCACAGAGCGACCCGCCCTCGCGCACGGTCCGCCCGCCGTCGTCGCCGTCGGGCGTCAGGTAGACGAACGGCACCGGGTTGTAGGTGTGAGCCGTGTGCGGGTCCTCCGCCGTGCCCATGTCGTCGGCGTTGCCGTGGTCCGCGGTGAGGAGGACGTGCCCGCCCGCCGCCTCCACGGCGTCCACGAGGCGGCCGAGTTGGGCGTCCACCGCCTCGACGGCGGCGACGGCGGCGTCGAAGTCGCCGGTGTGTCCGACCATGTCCGGGTTGGCGTAGTTCAACACCAGCACGTTCGGGTCGTCGGACTCGATTGTCCCTATCGCCGTGTCGGTCACCTCCGCGGCGCTCATCTCCGGTCGCAGGTCGTAGGTCGGGACGTCGGGGCTCTCGACGATGCGGCGTATCTCGCCGTCGAACTCCACCTCGCGCCCGCCGTTGAGGAAGTAGGTGACGTGGGCGTACTTCTCGGACTCCGCGAGGCGGAGCTGTGTCTTGCCCGCGTCCGCCAGCACCCCGCCCAGCGTGTTCTCGGGCTGGAAGGGCGGGTACGCCACCGGGAGGTCGAACGTCTTGTCGTACTGGGTCAACGTGACCAGTCGCGTCTCCGGCGAGTCGGTGGGAAACTTCCAGTCGTCCGGCCGGATGTCGGCCAGCATGCGCACGAGCTGGCGTGCGCGGTCCGCGCGGAAGTTGAAGAAGACGACCCCGTCGCCGTCTCGGAGCGCCGGCCCGCCCTCGACCAGCGTGGGCTCGACGAACTCGTCGCCGTCGCCGCGTTCGTGGGACGCCTCCACGGCTTCCACCCCGCTCTCGGCCTCGTACTCGGCCTCGCGGTTCACGATGGCGTCGTACGCCCGGCGCGTGCGCTCCCAGTTCTGGTCGCGGTCCATCGCGAAGTAGCGCCCGGAGACGGTGGCCACGTCGCCGGTGCCGTGCTCGTCGGTCACGTCCGCCAGCGTGGCGAGGAACTCGTCGCCCACCTCGGGTTCGGTGTCGCGCCCGTCGGTGAACGCGTGGGTGACCGCCTCGACCCCGCGGTCGGCCGCGAGTTCCACGAGCGCGTGGAGGTGCGACTGGTGGGAGTGGACGCCGCCGTTCGAGACGAGACCCATGAAGTGGACTCGCCCGCCGTGTTCCTCGGCGTAGTCGAACGCCGAGTTGAGCGCCTCGTTCTCGTAGAAGCCGCCCGCCTCGATGTCGTCGGAGATGCGGGTGTACGCCTGCTTGACCACCCGGCCAGCGCCGATGTTGAGGTGGCCCACCTCGCTGTTGCCCATCTGACCCTCGGGCAGACCGACTCGGCGGCCGGTCACGTCGAGCGTCCCGTACGCGCCGCTGTCGGCGTACGCGTCGAAGTTTGGCGTGTCTGCGGCCTTCACCGCGTCCCGCCGGTCGTGGTCGCCGAGGCCCCAGCCGTCGAGAATCACGAGCGCAGCGTCCATGTGAGGTGCACGCGGGGCCGAGGATAACTATGTGTTGGCTTCGGGTCGGCGTGCCGGCGTTCGGCGGACGCGGGCGCGGACGCCGACGACCGACCGAGGGACGACGGAGCGGAACGTCCGTTCGGGCGACGGGGGCGACCTACGGACGGCCGCGCCGCGTCGGTTGGTCGTCCGCCAGGGACACGAGGCGCACGTCGACCAGCGACCCGACCGGCCGGAGCGAGTCGGGGTCGGGGTCGTCGTGGGCGAACGTGAACTCGGTTTCGGGGGTGTAGGCGTCGACCAGCGGGTCGAGCCACCCGTCGTAGCGCTCGGTGTGTACGCGAAGGCGCCGGTCCGACTCGCGGTCCTCGAAGGTGACCGTGACCCCGTCGCCGTGCCATCGAGTCGCGGTCACCGTCGCGGCGATGGACCCCGCGTCGGTCACGAGCGTCGCGGTGTCGCCCCTTTCGAGGCGCGCGAGCGCTGTTACCGTCTCGTCGGGTTCGGTCTGGCGGTCCGACACGGTCACGCACCCCCGTCGTCCGCGGCGACGCTCCGGGTCAGGTACTGCGAGACGCTCACGGTCGAGAACAGCGCGAGAATCCCCGCAGCGACGAACGTGCCCGGGAGGAGCGAGAGCGCGGCGCCGCCGAGCATGACCGCGCTCACGCCCGACGCGCCGAGGTAGTACTCGCTCCACGAGTCGGCGTCCGCGTCGGCGTCCCCGTCCGCGTCGGCGGGACCCTCGACGAACTCGGCGAGTCGGTCGACGCGTTCGGTGGGGACGACCACGCCGCGGCTCTGGTCGTAGTCGATGACCCCCGCCTCGTCAAGTTTGGGCAGGTGGTTCTGGTACAGCGGGATGTACACCCGCTGGCGCTCGGTCGACGACAGTTGGGCCACCGTGGTGTCGTGTTCCCACGCGGCGACCTGTTCGGCGACGTCGCGCATCCACACGCGGCCGTCCTCCGCGTCGGAGTCGGAGTCGGCCTCGCGGAGGTACCGGATGACCAAGCGCCGGCGCTCGTTCTGGAGGAGGTGGAACCGCTCGTCCGCGTCCAGTGGCGCGTGCGACGCCTCCGGTTCGCCGTTCGACTCGTCAGCGGTCCGTTCGGTGGAAGCCGTCGTCATCGTGACTCCCCCTGCGAAGATAGAGCGTAAAAAGGGACAATTTCGTTCCGGGTTCGTTTCGCCAGTTTCGGCGGATTCGGGCCGGATTTGTCCCCAACTAAGCCGGATTTCGGCCGGTGCGCGGGGCCAGCGGGTGAGTTTAATCACCCACAAAGTGCGTTTCGACGGCGGGACGCTCCGGGGTCGGCGGCCGGAACCGTCCGTGCATGGATACCTTTTACCGTCGACCGACCCACGGTTCGGGCGATGGACCTCCGGCGTCCCGTCCCGGAACGCGCCGCGCAGGAACTGCTCGGGGACGGGTTCAGTCTGTCGTGGCTCCTCCTCGTGAACGCGGTGGCGTTCCTCGTAGGTGTCCGGTTCTACGTCGAGTCCGACCCGTCGCTACGCGAGGTGCACACCCTGCTGTGGCCCCTGTTCGGCGACTCGCCCGCCGCCATCGCGCTGGCGACGCTCTCGCTCGCAACCCTCCTCCCCAACCTCGGGCGGCGGGTGCGCGACGCGCCGGTCAACCACCCGCTGGCGTACCTCCACACGCTCGCGTTCGTGTGGCTGGTGAAGTACGGCCTCTGGACGTTCGTGGCGCTCACACTCCGGCCGGACCTCTACGTGGGCTTCTCGGGCGCGGCGCTCTGGGACTACTGGGGCATCGTGCTCACCCACCTCGGGTTCGTGGCCGAGGCGTACCTCCTGCCGTGGTACGGCCGGACGACGCGCGGTGCGCTACTCGTCGCCCTCGCCGCCCTCCTCGTCAACGACGTCCTCGACTACGGGTTCGGCTACTACCCGCCGCTCCGGTACGACCCCGGCGTCGTCCTCGTGAGCGTCACCGTGGGCCTCTCCGTCCTCTCGGTGGTGCTCGCCTCGCGGGCGTTCGGCCGCCTCGACGCCTGACCGCGCGGTGGGTCCGCGGTGCGGAGACGGGTCGGTCCGGGGCCGTTCGAGGACACCGTGAGCGCCGGCGGGACCGGCGTCGACGTGACCGGCGGGCGCGATACGTTCGGTCTCTGAGTTTACCGTTCGTAAACGCGACGGACCCGTCGGATTTCGAAATCGACCGAGGGCGCCGAGGTCGAGGGAGTCAGCCTTTTCCGTTCGCGTCGCCTACCTCGCGGTAATGGACTCCGCGGTGCTCCTCGACTTACTCGGCAACGAGAACCGGCGGCGCATCCTCCGGCTTCTCGCCCAGAAGCCGTGTTACGTCACGGAGATAAGCGAGTACCTCGGCGTCAGTCCCAAGGCGGTCATCGACCACCTCCGGAAGCTAGAGGAGGCCGGTCTGGTCGAGAGCCGAACCGACGACCAGCGGCGGAAGTACTTCCACATCTCGCGCAACCTCCGTCTGGAGGTGAGCGTCTCGCCCTACAAGTTCGGCGCGAAGAGCGCCTACCCCGCCAACCCGAGCCTCGACTGCACGCGGTGTACGCACATCTCGGTCGACCTCCCGTCGTCGGACGAGGAGGCCGACGGCGTCGACGAACTCGCCTCCCAACTCTCCCTCCTCGAAGAACTCGAAAACGAACTCTCGCTGGCCCAGCGAGTCATCCACGGCCGCATCACCGACGTGCTCGAACGCCTCAACGAACGCATCGGGGCCGACGCCGACTCGCGCTTCTTCGCCGAGATACTCGCCGCCCTCGCCGACGGGGCGGAGACGGCGAACGAGGTGGCCTCGGAGATAGACGCGCCGCGCGGGGCCGTCGAGGACGCCCTCCGCTCGCTCTCGGACCGCGGACTCGTCCGGGAGCGGGGCGGCACGTGGCAGATAACCTGAGACCGGAGACCGGGGACGGGAGACCGCCGGCGGCCGGGGCCGTCGGTCCGTCGCCCCGCCACGCCCGAGCCTACTCCTCCGTCCCGTCCTTTCTATTCTACGGGCCGCGTGAGGCCGTCGCGCAGGTCGTTGCCGAGGTACGCGCCCGCGAAGGCTGCCACCGCCCCGCCCGTCGCGCCCACCGCCGCGAAGACGGGGCCGACGTCGGTGGCGACCGTCAGGAGGAGCGAACTCACCACGACGGAGAGGCCGGCGGCCAGCGCACCCGCCAGCGCCGCCTCGACGTAGCGGCGGCCGTCCGTGGCGACGCCGACGGCGAAGCCAGCGAGGAAGACGCCGACGTAGCCCGCGACGTCGCCGACGAACGGGAGTGTCCCGAGGAGGGGGACGGACCGCGCCGCCACCAGTCCGGCGGCGGAGAGGGCGAGGGCGAGGAGGAAGGCTCTGAGCGAGAACAGGCGGCCGATGCGGGCGCGGACGCCGCGGCGGCGACCGCTCCCGTCGTCGGAGGCGCCGGAGTCCGACCGGGGACGGACGTCGGAGCGTTGCATACCCGAGGGTTCGCCCGCCGAAATGATGGGTCTTGCGCCGCCGCGCGGGCGGGCGGCCAGCCGGTCGGCCGCCGTGCGCCGTCCGGCCGAGGCCGAGCGCCGTTCCGTCGCCCGAAAAGGAGGTTTGAAGTCGGGTCGCGCGGTACTGCGCCGTATGAACGCAGGGGACCGCGTCCGCGTCGACCGCGCGGACGTCACGAACGAGGGGGTGCTGATGCCCTCCACGACGCAGGAGTACCTCGTCGTCAAACTCGACGGCGGGTACAACGTTGGCGTCGCCCGCGACGAAGCGGACGTCGAGGTGCTCGAATCCGACGTGTACGACGTCGAGTCAGCACAGGACGGCGAGGGCGAGACGACCGAGATAGACTTCGACGACGACCTACCCACCATCTCGCTCATCTCGACCGGCGGCACTATCGCCTCGACGGTGGACTACCGCACGGGCGCCGTCACCGCCCAGTTCGACGCCGAGGACGTGCTCCGGGCCGTGCCCGACCTCGCCGGTCTCGCCAACTACCGCGGGCGCGTCGTCTCGAACATCCTCTCTGAGAACATGACGCCCGAGGTGTGGCAAGAGCTCGCACAAGCCGTCCGCGACGAGATAGCGGCGGGCGCGGACGGGGTGGTGGTGATGCACGGCACCGACACGATGCAGTTCTCCGCGACGGCGCTGGCGCTGATGCTCGACACGCCCGTCCCCGTGGTGTTCACGGGGAGTCAGCGCTCGGCCGACCGCCCGTCCTCGGACAACGTGATGAACGCCGTCTGCTCGGTGCTGGCGGCGAAGTCCGACTGCGCCGAGGTGCTGGTCTGCATGCACGAGACGGAGAGCGACGACTACTGTGCCCTCCACCGCGGCACGCGCGTGCGCAAGAACCACACTTCCCGACGCGACGCGTTCGAGACGGTCGGCGCGGAACCGCTGGGGCGGGTCGACTACGAGAACGAGGCGGTCACGTTCCGACGCGACTACCGCGAACGCGGCGAGGCCGAGTTGGACCTCTCCCCGGACCTCGACGGCGACGTGGAACTCGTGAAGTTCACGCCCGGCATGGACCCCGCGGCGTGGGACTACCTCGACGGCAAGTCGGGCGTGATAGTCGAGGGGACGGGCCTTGGCCACGTCCACACCGACCTCATCCCGCGCCTCGAAGAACTCGTCGACGACGGCACCGTGGTGGCCATGACCAGTCAGTGCATCGAGGGGCGGGTGTGCGACCGGGTGTACGACACCGGCCGCGACATCCTCGACGCGGGCGTGGTGGAGGCGGGCGACACCCTGCCCGGCACCGCGAAGGTGAAACTCATGTGGGCGCTGGAGAACGCGGCCGACCCGGCGGCCGCGATGGGCGAGAACCTCGCGGGCGAACTGCAGAACCGGTCGACCCCGTGGCGGTAGCGCCGTGACCGCACCCACGGTGCGGGAGGCCCGCCCCGCGGACGCCGACGCCGTGGCGGCGTTCACCCGGGACACGTGGCCGGACCGCGACGCCAGCGACTACCTGGCCGACGTCTTCCCCGAGTGGGCGGCCAGCGACGACCCCGACGGCCGAACGCTGGTGGTGGACGCGGGCGAGAACCCCCCGACGGAGGAGATCGCGGCCGTCGCCAACGGCGCCGTGCTCTCCGACTGGGAGGCGTGGGTGCAGGGCATGCGCGTCGCGCCCGCGCACCGAGGCGAGGGCCACGCCGTCCGCCTCACGCGCGCCCTGTTCGAGTGGGCACGCGAGCGAGGGGCAGCGGTGGCCCGGAACATGGTGTTCTCGTGGAACGCCCCCAGCCTCGGTCTCTCGCGCCGGGCCGGGTTCGAACCCTGCACGGAGTTCCGGTGGGCGACGCCGGCGCCCGACCCCGACGCTGACCCGTCGCTCGACGCGGCGGCGGACCCCGACGGCACGTGGGCGTTCTGGTCGGGGTGCGACGCCCGCGACCACCTCCGTGGCCTCGCTCTCGACGCCGACGAGTCGTGGGCGCTCTCGGAACTCACCCGGGACCGCCTGCGCGCGGCGGCCGACGACGACCGATTGCTCACCGTCTCCGACGGCGGCGTGCGCGGCCTCACGCTCCGGAACCGGACGTACGAGCGGGAGAGCGGGACCGACACGGAGAACGAGGGTGAGACGACGACGGAGACGTGGGCGGAGTACGCCGTCGGCGCGTGGGCCGACGCCGACGCCGCGGCCGCCCTGTTCGACGCGGTGGCGCGCGACGCCGCGACCGTCGGCGCGGACCGCACCCGCGTGCTGATTCCGGAGTCCGTCGAGTGGGTGACCCACGCCGCCGCCGCCCGCGCGGGCGTCTCCGACGCGCCCGACTTCGTACTGCAGGCCGACCTCACCGACGACTCGGTTCTCGGGGCGTGACCGGCCGAGGGCGGCAGAGGGTGACGGCCACGTCCGACCGCCGACGTGACCGAGCGGTCGCGTCCGTCCGGACCCCTCGCGCCCACAGCACCTATCACGGCCGGCGGACCTACCGAGTGGTGTGAGTCTCCGGACACCAGCGTTCGCCGCCGCGGCCGCGGCGCTACTCCTGACCGCCGCGGCCGGCGTCTGCCTCGCCGCGCCGGCGGCGACGGCGACCGACGCGCGGACGAGTGCGCTCGCGGCGGGCGAGAGCGCCGTCGCCGACCTGACCGGCGTCATCGAGCGGATAGACGCGATTCTGGAGTCGGTGCTCGACCTGCTCCGGACGCTGAACCAACTGTTCGGTGCGGGCGGCGAGGGTGAGGGCGGGGGCGCGGGCGGCGAGGCGGGCGACTGACGTCGGGTCAGGGCCGGCGGCCGGCGTCCACCTCGGGCGGGTTCTCGCGCGCGCCGAGTCGCTTGCGGTAGTCCTCGTAGTAGTGCGCCAGCGCTCCGGCGGCGAACGCCACCGCGAGGAAGGCACAGAGCAGGAGCGGCGACAGGGGGACGACCCCGGCCCACGCGCCGAAGAGGGCCACGACGCCGAGAGTGGAGAGGCCGAGGTAGTACGCGCCCCACGGCACCCGGCCCGCCGGGAGCACGTCGACGCGGAACTCCTGTCCGGCGGCCGTCTCGGTCAGGCGCACGTTGTCGCCGCGCGCGTCCACCTCGACGAACCCCTGTTCTTCCATCTTGGGCAGGTGGAACTGCCGGAGGGCGTTGGCCACGCGCTTTCGCTCGGGGTAGTCGAGTTCGTCCACGGGCTTCCCGTACTCCCAACTGGCGACCCGGTCCGACAGGTCGCGGACGGCGACGGGGCCGCCCCGGCGGCGCTTCAGGTAGTGGAGGGCGAACCGCCGCCGCCGGTTGCTGAGTATCTCCAGCGTGTCGTCGCGCGACAGGTCGGTCGTCGCTCCCCCGGCCTCGACCGCCTCGCGCGTCTCGAACGTTTCAGTCGTCCCGACTTTCATGATGTCGCTCACGCGTGGGTTAGGACTACCCCGCTATCAGTATCCGCCGCTTAGACGCGCGCAACCGCCGATTACTCCAGCCGAGACGGACGCGAACGGAGGGTTCGGCCCGCGAGGGCCGTCCGCGGGTCGTGAGCGGAGTACGTCCGGACTACTCCCCGCAGACGTGTCGGTCGAGCGTCGAGTTCGACTCGGTGAGATGGGGTACGTCCGGGTTACGCCGGCGTCGAACGGGGCGAAACGACGCGGCGAGACGCGAGAGAAGTGCGGGTCGTCGGTGCGGCCGGTCGGCCGGGTCAGCCGTTCGAGGGGACGGCCTGCTCCTTGTTCTCGGCGAGGTCGAGAACCTCCTCGAAGAAGCCGAGCGAGTCGTGGGGGCCGGGGTGGGCCTCGGGGTGGTACTGGCGCGTGATGACGCCGAGGTCCTCGTTGTCGAGTCCCTCCGCGGTGTCGTCGTTGACGTTGACCTGCGTGACGTTCAGTTGGTCGCCGGGGTCGCCCACGGTGTAGCCGTGGTTCTGCGTGGTCATCACGACCTGTCCGGACTCGAGGTCGCGGACGGGTTGGTTGACGCCGCGGTGGCCGAAGTCCATCTTCTCGGTGGTGCCGCCGAGGGCGCGCGCGACCACCTGCTGGCCGAGGCAGATGCCCGCGACGGGCAGGTCGCCGACGTACTCGTCGACGAGTTCCTCCGCGGCCTCGAAGTTGGCGGGGTCGCCCGGGCCGTTGGAGATGAACAGCACGTCGGGGTCGGTGTCGGCCACGTCCGCCGCCGTGGCGTCGTAGGGCAGCACCGTGACGCGGGCGCCGCGGTCGAGCAGCGACTCGGCGATAGAGCCCTTCGCGCCGCAGTCGACGAGCGTCACGCTCGCGACGGCGTCGCCCTCGGGTTCGTAGGTGACGGGGGAGTCGACGCTGACCTGCGCGCCGATGTCGACGTGCTCGCTCATCCCCTTGCAGTCCGCGAGTTCGGCCTCGGCGTCCTCGGGGGTGGCGTCGGGTCCCGCGGCGATGCCACAGCGCATCGCGCCCTCCTCGCGGATGGAGGTCACGAGTTCGCGCGTGTCGAGGTGGTCGACGGCGGGCACGTCCTCGTCGGCCAGCCACTCGACGACCTCGTCGGTGAGTTCGCGCGCGACTGCGGCGCGGGGGTGGACGCGGTCGGATTCGAACCGCTCCTCTCGGACGCCGTAATTCCCGATGAGGGGGTACGAGAAGGTGAGAACCTGTTCTTCGTACGAGGGGTCGGTCAGGCTCTCCTCGTAGCCGGTGTACGCGGTCGTGAACACCAGTTCGCCGTGCGTCCGGCCCGGAACACGACTGCGCGCCTCGACGACGCGGCCGTCCTCCAGGGCGATGTAGGCGTCCGACATTACGAGAAACGCACGAACGCCTGCCGTATAAGCGTTGCTTTCGAAGCTGAGTTACGAATTTCGTAATCGGTAAGTCGGCGCGGGCGCAACGACCGGCATGGACGACCTCGACCGGCGCATCCTCGAACTCCTCCGCCGAGACGCGCGAACGCCGTACACGGAGATAGCCGACGAAGTCGGCACGTCAGAGGGGACGGTCCGCAACCGGGTCGAGCGACTCGTGGACGACGGCGTCATCGAGCGGTTCACCATCTCGACGCGCACCGGCAACATCAAGGCCATGATCGAGGTGAGCGTCGCGGTGGACGTCGACACCACCCGCGTCTCGGAGCGCATGGCCGAGTGGGAGGAGGTCGACTTCGTGTGGCAGGTCAGCGGCGAGGAGGACGTGGTGCTGGTGGTGGACGCGGCCGACACCTCGGCGGTGAACGACCTCATCACGCAGGCGCGCGAACTCGACGACGTCAAGAGCACCAAGACGCGCCTCATCCTCGACGAACGCCTCGGACACGGCTGACGGGCGGGTCCCCGTGCGGACGATGGACGGACGACGGTCGGCGCGCGACGCGCGGACCCCGCGCGGCATCGAAGAGTCCTTGTCCCCCGTCTGCGTCTTGGGGGCCATGAGTGTAGACGACGGCGGCGACGACGCCGCCGACGCGTCGGCGGCCGACGCCGGACACGAGAACGCGAAGCAGGACGTCATCGCGGTCGACGCGGACGACGCCGAACAGGGACTGGTCAACCGACTCGACGCGCACACGGGCGACGGCGTGCGTCACCGGGCGTTCACCGCGCTGGTGTTCGACGGCGAGGGCCGGATACTCCTCGCCCAGCGGAGCCCGGAGAAGCGCCTGTGGGACACCCACTGGGACGGCACGGTGGCCTCCCACCCCCGGGAGGGCCAGACCCAGACAGAGGCCGCACGCAAGCGCCTCGAAGAGGAACTCGGCGTCACGCCCGACCAGTACGACGACCTGCGGGTCACGGACAAGTTCGAGTACAAGCGTTACTACGCCAACGAGGGCGTCGAGTGGGAGGTGTGCGCCGTGCTGAAGGTCACGCTCGACGAGGAGGACCTCGACCCCGACGAGGACGAGATAGCGGGCATGCTCTGGGCGGACTACGAGCACCTCCACGAGCACCCCAAGTGGTACCGCCAACTCCGCCTGTGCCCGTGGTTCGAGATAGCGATGCGGCGTGACTTCGAGTGAGGAACTCCGCCTGACCGAGGCGGCCCGCGAGCGGATACTCGCGCACGCCCGCGAGAGCGACGACGAGGTGTGCGGCGTCCTCGCCGGGTGGCGACGCGCCGACGCGGGCGAGAGCGGCGACGCCGACGCCGAACCGGACCGCGCGTCGGTCGTCCGGCGGGTCCCGAACGCGGCGACGAACCCGCGCACGCGCTACGAACTCGACCCGGCGGCGGCGCTGGCGGCCATCGAGGCAGTCGAAGCCGAGGGCCACGACGTGGTGGGCTTCTACCACTCCCACCCGTCGGGGCCGCCCCGGCCGAGCGAGACGGACCGCGAGGCGGCGACGTGGACGGGGTACGTCTACGCCATCGCCGTCCCTCCGGAGACGGTGCGGGCGTGGCGCTGGACCGGCGGCGACTTCGAACCGCTCGACGTGCGCCTCGTCGAGGGCTGAGACGCGAGCGTCGCCCCCGGCGGTCAGCCGTCGAACAGTGCGGTCATCACCTTCGATTCCGCTCGCTGTAGGTGCTCCGCGGCGGTGGAGGGCGCACACTCCATATCGCTCGCCACGTCCTCGATGGTCGCGTCGCGCGGCGTATCGTAGTACCCGACGGCTGCCGCGGTTTCGGCCGTCTCCCGCTGTCGGTCCGATAGCTCTCCCCGAACGCCGTCGGGGCGCACCGACGCGCCGCCGACCCGTTCGATGTCGACCGGGACGTTCTTCGGCACGCCGTCGACCGCCGCCTGCACGTCCTCCTCGGTGCCGACGAACGTGAAGGTGCTACTGCCGTCGGCGTTCCACTCGACGGGGGGAATCGTCATCAGACTCCCCCGGTTGAAGTTCGCCCAGAGTTCCCGCGAGTCGGCCGGGCCGGTCCCCTCGACGAAGCAGTGGCACTCCTCGTCGGAGAGTGGAAGAATCTCGTAGTCGGAGACGTCGGGCGCGTCGGTGAGTACCCCCTCCAGACGGCGGTAGTCGCCCCGAATCCACAGCAGGAACCCGGCCGGCGGCGTCTCGTTGTTCCAGTTTAACGTCCGGACCTCGGAGATGTACGGGGCGTGCGTGAGATGCCCGTACAGCGTCGGATTGTCCAGTTCCTGCGGATGAATGGTTATCCGGACGCGTTTCATATCCACGCAGTTGGTCGAACGCCGTGAAAAGCGTTGCCGGGCGTGATAAACCCGCCGTAGATATCCGGAGCAATCGGTTCCCGGTGTCGACTCGAAGCGACGTACCGATGCGACGGCTCGACGAAACGAGTGACACGTCCGCGCGGGGTGGCACGCCGACGTCCGACTGGCCGTTCGTCTTGACCGGGATAGCCGTCTCGGCGCTGGTCGTACCGCTGTACCTGTACTCGCGGCTGGCGGTGGCCACCGCGTCCGGCGGTCCGTCGCCGTTCTTCGGATACCTCGCGATGGTGCCCGGGTTCCTGATGGGCGGACTCGGACTGTGGATGGCCGCCCGCGGATGACCCGAGCGTTCGGACGACCCGGGGCGGGACGGCGCGCCGACGAAGCGAAGGACTCGAAAGGGGCTTTCCTCCGGAGGGTGACCCGACCGTATGGACGTACCCGAGTCTCGACTGTACGACTCGCTCGACGGACAGGCGGCGCTGGTGACCGGCGCGAACCGGGGCATCGGCGCGGAGATAGCGCGCGAACTGCGGGACCTCGGCGCGACGGTGTACGCGGGGACCCGGAGCCAGCGCAACGAGGTGCCCGAGGGCACCGAACGGGTGTTACTCGACGTGACGCAGGAAGGTGACGCCCTCGCGGCGATGGAGACGGTCCACGAGGAGTCCGGGGGCCTCGACGTCCTCGTCAACAACGCGGGCGTCGGCGGCCCGGAGTCGGCTCTCGAAGACGCGCCGATGTCGGAGGTGGACCGCACGCTCGCGGTCAACCTCCGCGGGCCGACGCTCGTCGCCAAGTACGCGCTCCCCCTCCTGTTGGACGGCGAGGGCGGGCGCGTCGTCAACGTCTCGTCGGGCATGGGGGCGCTGAACGAACCCCAGTCGGGCGGGTCCCCGGCCTACCGCATCTCCAAGGCCGGCCTCAACGGTCTGACGGCCTACCTCCACGGCGAGTACAACGACGACGGTCTCGTGGCCAACTCCGTCTGTCCGGGGTGGGTCCGGACCGACATGGGCGGCGAGAACGCCGACCGGTCCGTCGAGGAGGGGGCGCGCACGCCGGTGTGGCTGGCGCGGTTCCGCCCCGGCGCGCCCTCGGGGAAGTTCTGGCGGCGCAAGGAAGTCATCGAGTGGTGAGCGGGCGGCCCACGGGTCGCCGTGTGGGCGGTCCCTCGCCGTCGCCTCACTCGTCGCCGGTCCGGGCCGCGAGTTCCTCGTAGGCGGCCCACGAGGGGTCCGTCTCGGGGTGTTCCACTCGCTCGCCGTCGACGTAGACGCCCTCGCCCTCCGACACCTCGCCCGCGACGCCGACGGCGGTCCCCTGGGATTCGAGCGCCGCAGCCACGGCGGCGGCGTCCTCGGGGGCGACGGCGACGACGAGCGACCCCGCCGTCGTACACGCCCACATGTCGATTCCGAGGGCGTCGCACACTTCGCGCACGCCGGGTCGGACCGGTATCTCGTCGGCGGCCACGTCGATGCGGACGCCCGCGCCGGCGGCCACCTCCGAGAGGGCGCCGTAGATGCCACCCTCCGTGGCGTCGTGCATCGCCGTCACCCGGCCGGCGTCGGCCGCCGCCACAGCGTCCCTGACGGCGTCGGTCTCGTCGAGTCGCTCCTGCGCGGTGGCGACCGTCTCGGCGGGCAGGTCGAACCCCTCGGGGAAGAGCGTCGTGAGCAGTCCCGTCGCCTCCACCGCGGGGCCGCGGGTGATCAGCACCGCGTCGCCGGGGCGCGCGCCGTCCGGGCGCACCACGTCGTCGGGGTCGCCCACCGCGATGGCCGTCGCGCCCCCGACCCACGGGTACGAGCACTCGCCGTAGCGGGCGGTGTGACCCGCGACGACGCTCACGCCGAGGTCCGCGGCCTCCTCGTGCATCGCGCCCCACACCGCCGCGAACTCCTCGTCGGTCATCTCCGGGGGGAGGGTGAAGGAGACGGCGAGGTGGGCGGGGTCGAGACCCGACACCGCCACGTCCGCCAGCACGATGTCCAGCGCGAACTTCCCGGCGCGTTCGAACCCCAGCGACGGCAGTATCGAGAGGGGGTCGGTGGCGACGGCCGCCGCGGTGCCGTCGAAGTCGAGGAGGCCGAAGTCGACGCCGTGTTTCGGCCCCAGCGTCACGTCCGGGCGCGACGCGCCGAGGCGCGGGTAGATGAACTCGGCGAAGAAGTCGCGGTCAACCTTTCCGAGGTCCGGCATGGGTGCGGGTGGTGGACGCGCGGGTAAAGTGGTGCCGTTCGGACGCCGCGCGAGAGACGATAGGGGGGCCGTGCCGGGACGGCGCACGACTGCGCCGCTCCGGAACGGTCGGTGGCGGCCGCGAGAAGGGTCGCGACCGCCGTGCTCATGAAGAGGCGCAGGAACGTAACCTGACGTGCGTTGTGGCAGTACGCGGCTTTCGGGCGGCGTTCCCCGCCATCTGATTCTGAAGCGGCCACCCACAAGAATGTCGCTAATTGCTCTCCGTGTGCATATATAGATTCAGGGACAGTAGATAGTCGGGATAATTCGAGGACGGCGGCGGCTCGGTGTTACTCTCGTTCCGGTTCTCGGAAGCTTCGAACGCCGACTACTGAGCCGTGAACCGATGAAAGCGAGGTCGGTGTCACCGTCAGATGAGGAGGTGGAGGGGGAGGCCGGAACCCCAGAACTCCGGGACGCCGGAGTGCCGGGACGCCGGGCGACTCTCGTTTTCGGCCGCGGAACCGGGCTATCCCGCCGTCGGCGCCTACTCGCCGAGGAAGTCGATGACTCTGTCCGCCACCCGGACGGGTTCCTCGTGGTGGACCCAGTGGGTGGCGTCGGGGAACAGCGCGAGGCGTCCGTCGTCGCAGGCGTCGGCGCTCTCGCGCGCCATCGACCGCGCGAGGAACCGGTCGCGGGCCCCCCACACCACCAGCGTCGGGACGGTGACTCGCTCTCGCGGCGGTCGGTCGCGGTAGCGCACCGTCGCCCGGTACCAGTTGAGCATCGAGCGGTAGGCGTCGGGGTGCGACCACGCGGTCCGGTAGCGCTCGAAGTCGGTGGCCGAGAAGGTGCCGGGGCGACTCGACCGGCGCATCGACTCGACCGGGAGTCGCCAGTCCCCGGCGCGCGCGAGGCGTTCGGGCACGCGCGGCAACTGGAAGAACGCGGCGTACGCCGACCGGAGCCGCTGTTCCCAACTCTGCTTCAGCGTGCGCCGAAAGACGGCAGGGTGGGGCACGTTCACGGGGACGAGGCGGTCGACCCGGTCGGGGTGGGAGAGCGCCGTCCACCACGCCACCATCGCCCCCCAGTCGTGGCCGACGAGGTGGGCCGAGTCCCGGCCGAGAGCGTCGAGCAGACCCACCACGTCGCCCGCGAGTTCGGGCGGTCGGTAGGCCGCCACGTCCGGGGGTTTGTCGCTCAGGTTGTACCCCCGCTGGTCGGGGACCACCACCCGGTAGCCCGCCTCGGCGAAGGGGCGGACGTGCTCGCACCACCCGTACCAGAACTCGGGGAAGCCGTGGAGCAACACCGCGAGCGGTCCGTCTTCCGGCCCCGCGGTGACCGCGTGGAGGCGAACGTCGCCGACGTCGACGTACTCCGACTCGCCCGGCACGTCGGCGTCTGCGACCAGCGTCGAATCCATGCCACACCGTATCGCCGGGACCGCTCAAATAGCTGGTGACCGCGACGTCGTGCCGCGAGAGCTCCTGTCGTAATCGCCCTCGTGAGGCCGTGACTGCCGTGGTTCTCCCGTCGCGGTGTTGCGCGCGCCGCGAACACCGGCACAGCCCTTAGGTCGGTACGGCCCCTACATACACGTGTGAAGACACCCCGCGAACTGCGGTCAGAGGCGAACGAAGAGGAGAGCGTCACCGTGACGCGCAACGAGTACGAGGACGAACTCGTCGTCGCCGTCGACTTCGGCCCCGGCGCCGACGCCGAACACGACGTGGTCGGCGGCACCGTCATCGTGGTGGCGGGCGACCGACAGGTGGAGTTCGAGATGCCGCCCGAGGCCGACGAGATAGCCACCAACAACGGCGTGCTCACTATTCGCGCCTGACGCCGCATCCGAGGGTTGGCCGCGCCGCGTGCGGGCGCGGGCACAGTACTTAGGTTAGCCCGAGTCGTCCGCGAAAACATGGACACACCCGGAGTCCTACAGTCCGAGGCGGACGAAGACGAAAACGTCAGCGTGACTCGCAACGAGTACGAGGACGAACTGGTCATCGCCGTCGACTTCGGTCCCGGCGTCGACGCGAAACTCGACGTGGTGGGCGACACGGCCATCGTGGTGGCGGGCGACCGACAGTTGGAGTTCGAGATACCGCCCGAGGCTGACGAGATAACCACGAGCGACGGTGTGGTCACCATCCGGGCCAAGCGAGAGGCCGCCGGCAAGCGGTAGCGACTACGACCGTACTTGCGGTATACCTATATCTCCGTGACCCACGCGCGATAGCCCTCTTCTCTCCCGTACACGTCCCGGAACGTTCGTTCGACGAACTGAGCGAGGCGGTTGGCGTCGGACCGCGCGGTGATGCGGACGTTGGTGCCGTCGGCCTCCTCGGGGCTCTCCATCTCGTCGATGCGGAACTCGGGGAACTCCCCCACGAGCGTCTTGAGGCGTTCGAGTTCCTCGTCGGTGCAGTCGAGGTTGAACGTCTCGTCGGCGAACTGCACCCACGGCGGCACCGGGTCGGCGTCGTTCTCGTCTCCATCGTCGTCGCTGTCCTCGCCCGCCGCCTCGCGTTCGGCGTCGGTGAGTTCCGCCTCTATCGTGACGTAGGCGCTCCCGCGCGCGCGGTGGGCGGCCACCGCTTCGGCGAACAGTTTCCGGCGCTCCCCCGGGTCGGCGGCGTCGAAGCGCGTCATGGTTGAGGACACGCGGCCGCGGGGGAAAAACCGGCCGGTACCGGTCGGTCGGCGCGCGAGCCGTGCCGATTTCTTCAACTCTTTACGTCAGGCGCGGGAGGGAGGAAACATGGGAGACCCACACGTCCTCCTGCTGGGCGCCCCCGGCGCAGGCAAAGGCACACAGAGCAAGCGACTCGCCGAGGAGTACCACCTCGACCACATCACCACCGGCGACGCCCTCCGTCAGAACAAGGACATGGAGACGGACTACGGCACGCCGCGCGAGTACATGGAGGAGGGTGAACTCGTGCCCGACGAACTCGTCAACGAGATAGTCGAGGCGGCCCTCAGCGAGGCCGAGGGCTTCGTCCTCGACGGCTACCCGCGCAACCAGTCGCAGGCCGAACACCTCAGCGACATCGTCGACCTCGACTACGTCTTCTTCCTCGACGTGGGCGAGGAGGAACTCGTCAACCGCCTCACCGGCCGACGGGTCGACCCCGAGACGGGCGAGAACTTCCACGTCGACTACAACATGCCCGACGACGAGAACGTGCGCGACCGCCTCGTCCAACGGGACGACGACACCGAGGACACGGTGCGCGAGCGACTCCGCGTCTACCGCGAGAACACGGAACCCGTGGTCGAACACTACCGCGACGAGGGCGTCCTCGTGGAGATAGACGGCGAGCAGGCCCCCGACGACGTGTTCGAGGACATCGCGGCGCACCTCGAAGACGACGCGTAACCCTTCTCCCCCGTCCGAACGGCGGTCGGCGGTGCGGGCGACTCCCGGCCGCCGCGCGTTCGACCGCTCCGCACCCCGGAGAACGAGAGTAAAAAGTTCTTAACCGGTGGCGCTCAAGGCTCTGCCAATGGCACGGACAGAGCAGAAGGTGCGCGACCTCGTCACCGGTGACCCCGGCATGCGCGACGCCGTCGAGACGGTGCTCGCGGAGTCGGACGACGGCGAGGTGAAGTGGGTCGACGTGCGCGACGACCTCACCAGCGGTCAGTGGGGCCGCCTCATCGAGAAGGGCGTCCTCGTCGACGGTGACAGCGGGTTCGCGCTCGCCGACCCCGAGGCGACCCGCGCCGCCCTCGAAAACGGGGCCGACGCGGGCGCGGCGCCATCGACGTCGTCGTCCTCGTCTACCGACGTCGAGGACGTCGAGACCACGTCGTGGTCCATGTGGGACAAAGGCGCGGCCCTCGTGACGGTGGCGCTGTTCCTCGGCTACTCGTGGAAGCCGATGCGCGACCTCATCGGCGGCGTCATGGACATGGTGCTCGGCCCCCTCGCGGAGATGCTGCCGTTCTACGCGGTGGTGATGGTGCTGGCGCTGGTGACCGGCCTCTACTCGACGCTCCTGCAGGCCAATCTGATGGACATGGACAAGATGAGCGTCTACCAGGAGCGCATGCAGGACCTCCAAGAGCGCCGCAAGAAGGCGAAGGAGGCGGGCAACGACGAGGCCCTCGACCAGATTCAGGAGGAGCAGATGGAGGCCATGGGCGACCAGATGGGCATGTTCAAAGAGCAGTTCCGCCCCATGGTGTGGATCATGTTCATCACCATCCCCGTGTTCCTCTGGATGTACTGGGCCGTCGGCATCGGCGGCAACGCCTCCCCGCACATCGAACTCGGCCAGATAGTACTCCCCCTCATCGGCGAGAAGGGGTGGACCGACAACGCCCTCGGCCCCATGCAGGTCTGGATCGTCTGGTACTTCCTGTGCTCGATGGCGTTCACCCAGATAATCCGGAAGGGGCTCGACATCGACATGACGCCCTCCACGTCGTAGACCCGTCGGGGTCCTTCCGAGTCGCGGTCCGAACGCCCTCTTCTCGTCTCAGAGTTCGCCGCCGGCGTCGGCGGCCCGTTCCCGTTCGTAGCCGAGTTCCGTCCGGTAGCCGGCGGCCGAGAGCGCCTCGTGGGCCGCCTCCAAATCGCCGGCGCCGCGCACCCGCGCTACAGGGTCGGAGGTGGCCACCGCGGCGTCCGGGTCGAAGTAGAACGTCACGGTGCTTGCGGACGTGAGGCGGACCGACCGCTCCCCGCCGCGTATCGACCGCTCGCCGAGTTCGCCCTTCGCGGCCTCGACCGGCAGGCGCGACGCCTCGGTCGTGACGTGTTCCATCACGGACTCCATCTCCTCGACGGCGCGGGGGGTGAGCCCCCACGACCCGAGCAGACCGCCGCGCGCCGCCGCGCGCGCCACGCCGCCTTCGAGTTCGTCGACCGAGAGTTCGCCGTCGCTCCCGTAGCCGAACACGCCGAGTACCGACCGCGCGTCGAGTTCCGTCAGCGCCCCGAGGCAGACGGCGTCGGCGAGGGGGCTCCGCAGGCCGGGTTCGTCGCCCGCCGCGAGGGCGTCGCCGCCGGAGTCGGACCCGACCACGAGGTCGGCGCCGAGGGCGTCGCACGCGGCGTCTACCCCCTCGGCGACGCCGGTCACCCCGCCGGAGATGTCCACCAGCGCCACCTCTTCGTCCGTCGCCCGCGCGACGCCCGACTCCGCGAACGCCACGCCGTCCTCGGTGCGCGTCTCGCCGGTGGCCATCCCGACGGCGGGGCTCACCCGCCGCACGTCGTCTATCTCGTCGAGTCGCCGCGGACCGGGCCGGGGGTCGACTTCCATACGCTCCCACGTGAGACCGCCGAGCACTGTCTCGACGCCGTGGGCTTCGAGGAAGCGCGCGGTCGGAATCGCGCCCACCACGTCACCGCCGCCCCCGATGCCGAACACCAGCGCCCGGTCGGAGTCGAACGTCGCCTCGATGGAGTCCACTGTCACGTGCGAGCGTCGGACCGCCGCCGATAAAGAACGTCGGGTCGGGGCGAAGCGGACGGGGGCGGCGGCGTCGGTCCGCCCGCCGACCGGCGGGGAGACCCCTCAGGGCGTGCGACGCCGGTTCACACCGCGTCGGAACGACAACCTCTTTGACCCGGCCGCGTCGAAAGTCGATATGTTACTCACCGTCTCCGGCCCGCCGGGTAGCGGGAAGAGCACGACGGCGGCCGCTCTGTCCGAGGCGTTCGACCTCGACCACGTGAGCGGAGGCGACATCTTCCGGGCTCTCGCGGCCGAACGGGGCTACACGCCCGTCGAGTTCAACGAACTCGCCGAGGAGGACGACCAGATAGACCGCGACCTCGACCGACGGCTGTACGACCTCGCGCGCGACCGCGACGACTTGGTGCTCGAATCCCGCCTCGCGGGGTGGCTGGCGGGCGACGCCGCCGACCTCCGCATCTGGCTCGACGCCCCCGTCGACGTGCGGGCCGCCCGCATCGCCGACCGCGAGGACAAGGCCGTCGACGTCGCCCGCGAGGAGACTCTCCGACGCGAGGCGAGCGAGAAGCGTCGCTACTCGACGTACTACAACATCCCCATCGCCGACCTCTCCATCTACGACGTGGTTCTAAACACCGCACGGTGGGGTCCCGACGCGGTGGAGACGGTCCTGACCGCGGCCGTCGACGCGTACGACGCCGGGGGCGACGAGGGCAAACACCCCATCGAGGGCGTCGAGTACGACTTCTGACCGTGACGCTCCGCGCACCCCCCGACGACCGGAGTGCGGACGAACTCCTCTCGTTCGGCGTCGTCAACCTCGACAAGCCGCCGGGACCCTCGGCCCATCAGGTCGCGGGGTGGGTGCGCGACCTGGCGGGCGTCGGCCGGGCCGCCCACGCCGGGACGCTCGACCCCAAGGTCACGGGCTGTCTGCCGGTGCTCCTCGGCGACGCCACCCGCCTCGCGCAGGTGTTCCTCGAGGGCGCGAAGGAGTACGTGGCGGTGCTGGAACTCCACGGCCCCGCGCCGAACGATATCGAGAGCGTCCTCGCGGAGTTCGAAGGCGAGATATACCAGAAGCCGCCGCGCAAGAGCGCGGTGGTGCGCCGCCTCCGGACCCGCGAGGTGTACGACCTCGACCTCTTGGAGGTCCGCGACCGGCAGGCGCTCCTGCGGATTCGGTGCGAGAGCGGCACGTACGTCCGGAAGCTCTGTCACGACGTCGGCCTCGCGCTAGGCACGGGCGCGCACATGGGCCACCTGCGCCGGACCGCGACCGACCCGTTCGACGACACCGACCTCGCGTCGCTGTACGACCTGACGGACGCGCTGGCGTTCGCCGAGGAGGGCGACGAGTCGGCGTTCAGGGCGACGGTCCGGCCCGCCGAGGACGCCCTGACGCATCTCCCGCGGGTGACCGTGGCCGAGAGCGCCGCGGAGCAGGTGGCCCGCGGCGCGCCCGTGTACGCCCCGGGCGTGGTGGACGCCGACCCCGGGGTCGAGACGGGCGACCTGCTCACGTGTTACACGCCAGCCGGGTCGGCAGTGTGTCTCGGCCGCCTCGTCGGCGACCCCGAGGCCGAACGCGGCGAGGTCGTCTCGCTCGAACGCGTGCTGGTCGACCCCGACTCCGGCCTCGAACCGAACGGCTGATCCGTCTGCGGTCGCCCCGTCAGTCGGTCGCCGGCGACGGACCGCCCGCGGCGCGGCCGCCGTCACCGTCGCCACCCCCGCTCCCGCTGTCTCCCTCCCGGGTAGTGCGCCCCGCGTCGCGGAGTCTGAGGTCGCCCCCGAGTTCGCAGTACGGGTTGGCGAGGTCGATATCCTCGCTCTCGAACCGCTCGGTCACGGACTGGAGGAACTCGGACTTCGGGTTGCCGGTCGTCGGCCGCCCGGGCGCGTTCGTCCAGACGTAGGCGTCGACGGCGACGCGCGACTCGTCCACGTCGACCACCGCCGTCGAGGGCTCGGGGTCGTCGAGCACGCCCTCGACCGCGCGCGCCTCCTCGCAGAGGGCGTCGCGGACCGCGTCCACGTCGGTGTCGTGCGCGACGGGGAACGTGAGCGCGTGTCGGTGGGTGTCCTTCGCCGAGAGGTTGGTGAGCGCCGCGTTCGTGAGCTGGGAGTTCGGGACCGACACGAGTTCGTTGTCGTACGTCCGGACGCGGGTGACCCGGAAGGAGATGTCCTCGATGACCCCCGTCTGGTCGTCCCACGCGATGGTGTCGCCGACGTTGACCTTCGGGTCCCACACCATGAACACGCCGCTGACGAGGTTGCCGAGCACGTCCTGCGAGGCGAACCCGAGGGCGAGCGTCAGCGCGGACACCAGCATCGCCGACGCGGACAGCAGGTGGCCGAACCGGCCGAGCGTGAGGCCGACCGCGAGGGCGACGAGGAAGACGGCCACGCGGACGGCGCGCCGGACCGACCGCCGGACCGTCTCGTTCGCCTCGCGCGCCCGGAGGAGTCGGTCGACGGCGGGCGTCACCGTGCGCGACCCGACGACGGCGAGGACGAGGAACGCACCGAACGCGACGGCGAGTCGGATGGCGAGCGACCGGTACGTCGTCAGGAGGCTCTCCGCGCCCGGGAGTTGCATCGCGACTAACA
The DNA here is from genome assembly GCA_046097085.1 of Haloferacaceae archaeon 50. GTDB lineage: Archaea > Halobacteriota > Halobacteria > Halobacteriales > Haloferacaceae. The sequence continues at coordinate 2,887,294 of CP175567.1, forward strand.
CGTGTCGGTTCTGTCGCGGGCCGCGGGTTTCTGCCTGCCGGCCGACCGGACCGAAACGAAGCGCTTAACCCGGGGACGCTCATCTCTCCGAGTGCGAACGCGGGACCGTGGGGTAGTGGTATCCTCTGCGCATGGGGTGCGCAGGACCTGAGTTCGACTCTCAGCGGTCCCACTTCTCGGACGAGATAGACCACGAGATTCTACCGTGAGAGCCTCGGCGGTCCCGTGCTACCTCCGTTTGCGACTCTTCCGACGACGCGACGCCCGAGAGCCGTCGCCGACGGCTCCCGGCGCGTCGGCGACCGGAGCGGAACAGAGGGAAACGAAACGAGACAGAACAGAACGAAACGAGGGCGGAGACGCGTCCGCCGCGGCGTCACTCGCCGTCTGACGCCCCGTCTAGCGGGGGCGAGAGCGGCGTGGCGCTCTCCCGGAAGGACCGGTACACGTCCTCGGCCCACTCCGCCGCGGCCGGGTTCTCGGTGCGGACGAACATCCGCAACTGGCGACGCTCGTCGTAGAGGGTGACGCCGACCGGCGACGACGCGGACTCGGGCAGCACCAGTCCGAACGGGAACTCCCGCTCCGACTCGAACCACGAGAACGAGTCGTTCGAGAGCAGGTCCGAGAACGTCTCGGCGTGGTTCGAGAGCACGTACTCTATCAGGCGGTGCTCGACCACGAACTCGCCCGCGAACTCCGACTCGGCGGCCTGCTCCCGACCGAACTCCAAGTACCGCGTGCGGTGGACGGGCGTCATCGTCCGGATGTGACCGAGTTCGGCCACGAACGACTCCAGTTCCTCGACCGCGCGGTCCGGCACGTGGGGTTCGGCCACGACGATGTCGGCGTCCGCGAACACCGTCGGGTCCACGGGCGTATCCGGCGGCAGTCCCGCGAGCACGTCCTCTATCTTCCAGAGCGTCCGCGACTCCGAGACCATCCGGTCGAACTTGCGGAGGACGAGGCGACCGAACAGCGTGAGACCGTAGCCGTCGCTCCGCGACTCGATGACCCGGAGCGTCTCCAGTTCCCGCGTCGCCTTGTAGACGGTCGACCGCGACTTCCCGAGGTCGTCGCGGAGGTCACGGATGTCTTTGGGACCCTCGTCCAGACTCCGCAGGAGATCCGACCGCTTACCGACCGTGTACAAGACTTCTTCGTGCGGTAGTAGCCCTTCCTCCGCCATTAGGCCGGAAGTAGCACGCCCCCACCTATAAGTTTATTTATGGGAGGGGAACAGTTATATAGGATGATTAAGCGGTCCGAACCGTGTGTACCGACCCCGAACGCGGTCCCGAGAGGTAGAGTCAAAGTCGCGGGAAATCAAGTGAGAGTACCGCCTGACATCGAGACAGTCGGCCCTCCAAGCAGTTCTCGTCGGCGACGCGGCGCGGCGTAGCGTGCGCCGAACGTGCCGCGGAACGCGGCGTTCGTCGGTGGTCCCATCGTCGTCTCCGTCCCCCGCGACCCGGGGAGCGGTTCGTCTGCGCTCCCGGCCGCGGTCGGTCGCTCAGTCCTCCCGGTCCTTAGCCGCCGGGTTAGTCACGGCGCCGTTGGCCGCGGACCCGAAGGACGCGCCGTACTTGGCGAGGACGCCCGCCTCGTAGTTGGGCGGGTGCGGGGTCCACTCCTCGCGGCGGCGTTCGAGTTCGCCGTCGGAGACGTCGACCGAGAGCTCTCGTTCCCTGATGTCGACGGTCACCTCGTCGCCGTCCTCTAGCAGGGCGATGGGGCCGCCCGTGGCCGCCTCGGGGGCGACGTGGCCCACCATCGGGCCGCGCGTCGCGCCGGAGAAGCGCCCGTCGGTCAGGAGGGCCACGTCGTCCTCGTGGCCCTGTCCGACCACCGCGGCGGTCACGCCCAGCATCTCGCGCATCCCGGGGCCGCCCCGCGGGCCCTCGTTGCGGATGGCGATGACGTCGCCCGACTCGATGTGACCCTCCTGCACGTACGCCATCGCCTCCTCCTCGTTCTCGAAGACGCGCGCCGGGCCGGTGTGGTGGAAGTTGTCCTCGCCCGTCACCTTGAGCACCGCCCCGTCGGGCGCGAGGTTACCCTTGAGTATCTTTATCGCCCCTTCCTCGTGGAACGGGTCGTCGACGGGCCGGAGGAAGTCGGCGTCGGTCACGTCGTCGGAGACGCCGAGGTGGTCGAGTTCCTCGGCGATGGTGCGGCCCGTGACGGTCATGGCGTCGCCGTGGACGTGGCCGGCGTCGAGGAGGCGCTTGAGGACGACCGGCACGCCGCCCACCTCGTGGAGGTCGCGCATCACCTTGTCGCCGCCGGGTTGGAGGTTGGCTATCTTGGGGGTGCGCTGGGATATCTCGTCGAACTCGTCGATGGAGAGGTCGATGCCCGCCTCCGCCGCCATCGCGAGGAGGTGGAGGACGGCGTTGGTCGACCCGCCGACCGCCACTTGGAGGGTGATGGCGTTCTCGAACGACTCCTTCGAGAGGACGTCGGAGGGCTTGCGGTCGGCCTCGACCACTTCGAGGGCGAGTTCGCCCGTCTCCCGCGCCACGTCGTATCGCTCCTCGGACTCCGCGAGGGGGCTGGCGCTCCCGAGGGGCGCGAGGCCGATGGCCTCGCTGATGGAGGCCATGGTGTTGGCGGTGAACATCCCGCCGCACGACCCCGCGCCGGGGCAGGCGTGGCGCTCCATCTCGTCGAGTTCCTCGTCGGACATGTCGCCGTGGGCGACGCTGCCGACGCCCTCGAACACGTTCTGGACGGTTATCTCCCGCCCCTCGTGTTCGCCGGGCATGATGGACCCGCCGTAGAGGAACACCGACGGCAGGTCGGTCCGGATGGCCGCCATCATCATGCCGGGGAGGTTCTTGTCGCACCCGGCGACGGTGACGAGCGCGTCCATCCGTTCGCCGAACGCCACGAGTTCCACGGAGTCGGCGATGACCTCCCGCGAGATGAGCGAGGCTTTCATCCCCTCGGTCCCCATCGAGATGGCGTCGGAGATGGTGATGGTGCCGAACTCGATGGGCATGCCGCCGGCGTCGTCGACGCCGTCGAGGGCGCTGTCGGCCACGTCGTCGAGGTGGACGTTACAGGGCGTGATGTCGGCCGCGGGGTTGGCGATGCCCACCATGGGCGAGGAGAGGTCCTCGTCGTCGAACCCCATCGCGCGGAACATCGACCGGTGGGGTGCGCGGTCGCGTCCCTCCGTCACCTCGCTGCTGGGAAGGTCGTCGTCCTTGGACCCGGCGTACGGGTACTCCCCGTCGCCGTCGTCCGCCGCGTCCGACTCGCGCCGTTGCTGTCTGCTCATACGGCCCTCTTACCGTCGCGAGGTATAAATTACCATCTCATGCCGACCGCACCGGTCCGGTCGGCGTCCTCGAACGCGGCCGTGGTGGCGGCGGCCGCGCCGCCGGGACGGTCACTCGCCGCCGGACCCGCTGTCGGGGTGCTCGCCGGCCTCGGGGTCGTCCGACTGCTCCTCGGACAGCGTCTCGACGCGCCGGGCGAGTCCCACGAGGTGTTCGGCCTCGGGCACGAGTATCTCCTCGGTGGCGAGGCGGGCGGCGTTCTCGCTCCCGGGCACGCAGAACACCGGCACGCCGCGTTCGTGACCCTCGTCGTCGGGCTTGTCCTCGGCGATGCCGCCGATGGCGCGCGTGGCGACGACGCTCGTGCCCACCTCCTCGTAGGAGAGACGGCGGAACAGTTCGCCGAAGCCCGGGAGTACCTTCCCAAGCAGGGGTCGCACCGCCTCCACGGTCACGTCGTCGGGCGTCACGCCCGTCCCGCCCGTCGTCACCACGAAGTCCACGTCGTCGCGCGCCACGAAGTTGGTGACGGTGGCCTGTACGTTGTCGAACGAGTCGGCGATGAGTTCGCGTATCGCCACCTCGTGGCCGTCGTCCTCGAACGCGGCCGTGATGGCGTCGCCCGCGGGGTCGTTGTCGAGACTCCGCGAGGAGGACACCGTGACCACGCCCACGCCGACGGTGTCCACGTCCGAGGCGTGGGCGTGGTCGTGGCCGGGGTGGTCGTGGTCGCCGTGGTCGGCGTGAGGGTGGCCGGGGCCGGTGTCCTCGTGGTCCTCGTGCCCGCCCCCCACGTCCTCCCGTTCGTGCGCGTCCGGCGTCGGCGGGTCGCTCCCGTGGTCGTCGCGTCCGCCGTTCCGTGTGTCCTCGGCGCCAGCGTCAACGTCCGCGTCGCGGTCGGAGTTCATGGTCGAGGGTTCGGCGGGGGCGCACTAAATTCCCGTCGCCCGAGACGGGCACAGTTTTACCGTCGCGTGCGAACGTATGGCGCACATGAAGGCAGTCCAGTTCGCGGAGCACGGCGACCGCGACGTCATCGAGTACGACGAGTTCCCCGACCCGGAGGTCGGCCGCCGCGAGGTGCTGGTCGACGTGAAGGCAGGTGCGCTCAACCACCTCGACGTCTGGACACGGAAGGGCCTCCCGGGTCTCGACCTCGACATGCCCCACGTCCCCGGGAGCGACGCGGCGGGCGTGGTCGACGACGTGGGCGACGGCGTGACCCGCTTCGAACCCGGCGACCGCGTCGCGGTCACCGCCGGGCAGGCCCGGGGCGACGATGAGTTCAGCCGCAAGGGGGATATGACGCTCGCGCCCGACTTCCGCATCATCGGCGAGCACACCCGGGGCGTCCACTCGGAACTCGCCGCGGTACCCGAGGCGAACCTCGTGCCCGTGCCCGACCACGTGGACTGGGAGGTGGCGGGGTCGGCGTCGCTCGTGTTCCAGACTGCGTGGCGCATGCTGACGACGCGCGCCGAGTTGCAGGCGGGCGAGCGAGTACTCGTCCTCGGCGCGTCGGGCGGCGTGGGCCACGCCGCGGTCCAGATAGCCGACTACGCGGGCGCGGAGGTGTTCGCCACCGCGAGTTCGGAGGAGAAACTCGACCACGCCCGGGAGTGCGGCGCGGACCACGCCGTCAACTACGAGGAGGACGACTTCGCCGACCGGATACGCGACCTGACCGACGGCCGCGGCGTGGACGTGGTGGTGGACCACGTCGGCGCGGCCACCTACGGCGACTCGCTCAAGAGTCTGTGCAAGGGCGGCCGCCTCGTCACCTGCGGCGCGACGACGGGACCGAACCCCGACGCCAACCTCAACCGAATCTTCTGGAACCAACTGGAGGTCATCGGGTCGACGATGGCCACGCCCGGCGAGACGGAGGAGGTCCTGCGACTCGTCTGGGAGGGCGAGTTCGAGCCCCGAGTCCGGGAGACGCTCCCGATGAGCGAGACGGCCCGCGCCCACGAGATGATAGAGAACCGTGAGGGCTTTGGCAAGGTAGTGGTAATCCCCGACAGTGAACTCTGAGCGCGGCGTCGGGGGGACGGCCGAGTCCGGGACCGGAGAGAGCGGCGCGCCCCGCGACGCTCCGAGGGGCGCCGGCGCCGGTGACGACGCCGGGGCCGTCGCGGACGGCGGCGCGGCCGAGGCGAACGCGGACGCCGGCGGCTACGTCCACCGACCGGACGCGGCCGGGTCGCCGACCGACGCACACCCGGACGCCGAGAGCGACGTGGCGGCGACCACTACGGGCCTGCGCGGGTGGGTGCTGGTGGGCGTCGTCGTGACCTGCTTCCTGGTGATTCCGGGCGTCGTCTACCTCCGCCCGGCCGTCCCCGGGCAGTTCGGCCTGTCCTTCTTCGCCACCATGCTGGTCCTGCCGCTGGTCCCCGCGGTACTGCTGGGGCTGACTGCCGTGTGGTCGATGCGCGGCCCCCGTGACCCGGACCGCGACGGCGAGCGATAGTCCGCGCCGGCCCCGCCTCCCTCGTTCGTCCGCCCGCGCCCGTGTGCCGAACGCGGCGGTGCACCGCCGCGAGTCGTGGGAATGCGGTTCTTCATAAGGGTTCGCGACAAGGCTTATCACCGACGGGGTGTGAGAACATATCGCACAGATGTTCGAACAGTTCTCCTCCGGCTACTATCTGGGACGCCTGTTCGTCGAACCGTACGACGGCGACCGGGCGGTCATCCAGCGGACGGCACACGAGCAAGTCAACCGGCAACTGTACACCACCGGCGAAGGGATAGAGCGCACGGACAACCCCCTCGTTATGAAACTCGACGGGACGCACTTCCCCGTCCACGGCGACGACGGCGTGCCGTCGGGGACACTCGCGGTCCCCCACGAGGTGGCCGACGACGACCTGCCCGACCGCCGCGAGGTGTTGCTCGCCAAACCCGACCGCGCGCCCGCCCTCCTCCGGTACGAGGGCTACGGGGCGGACGGGAACGCCGGGGTCTGACCCGACGCGGTACGCGGCGACTTCCTCACCCGCCCCGACGGCCGCCGCCGCGGGAGAAAGGTAAAGTAGCCCGCCGTGCGCGTTCAGGTCATGCTAGACGAGTTGCTCGGGCGGGCCGAACTCAAGGCCCGCATCGAGGAACTGGAGGAGGAGAAGCGCCACCTCCAGCGCCGGGCGGAGGCGGAAGAGGAACGTCGGTCCGAGGCGGTCCGCGACAGGCAGGACGCCGAGGAGCGTGTCAACCGCCTCGAAGACCGCATCGCTGACTTGGAGGGCCGCCTCGAACGCGTCGGGGACGAGGAGGACGACCTGTCCTATCGCGGCACGGCTGACCTCCGCGGGCGGCGACTCGCGGAGGTGCTCTCTCGCCTCCGGAGCGTCGAGACGGAACCCGAGGGGGCGCTGACCGCGATGGTGGGCGAGGGCGACCCGCCCGACGCCGTCGCCGAGGCGACCGGCGATGAGGCGGCGCTGGTGCGCCGCGCCGCGCCGTGTCTGGTCTGCGCCGACGACGCCGGCCTCGTGTGCGTCGCCCTCTCGCCGCCGCTCCCCCCCGACCCGTTCGTGGAGTGGGGCGAGGGGTTCCGCGTCGAGGAGTCGTGGTTCCGACCCACCGGCCGCCTCACCGTGGCGCTGGTCCGGTCGGACGTGTTCGCCCTCGGCGAGTACGAGAGCGGCGAGCGACGCGACGTGGAGACCATCGAGAGCAACGTGAAGAGCGCCCACTCGAAGGGCGGGTTCTCGCAGGCGCGGTTCCAGCGGCGACGCGACGAGCAGATAGACGCCCACGTCGAACGCGCCCGCGAGGCGATAGCGCGGCGCGACCCCGACCGCCTCGTTGTGCTGGGCGAGCGAACCGTCCTCGGGGAGTTCGCCGACCTCGCGGACCACACCGCCACCGTGGACGCCACGGGCGACCCCGAGACGGCCCTGGAGAGCGCCGTCTCGGAGTTCTGGACGACCCGCCTCTACCGGCTCTGAGGCCGGGACGGGACGGCCCGCGGCGACCGCCGGCGACCCGGGCCGCCGCCCGTCGGCCGGCGGCGCATCGCTTGCGTTATTTGCCCCCTCGCCGTCGTCTCGGGTATGAGTGACGACAGAACGCGCATCGTGATCCTCGCCCACGAGAAGTTCCCGGACCGTGCGAAGACGGCCACCGGCGTCATGCGGTACGGCGACTACGACGTCGTCGCCGTCCTCGACCGGGACAACGCGGGCAAACGCGTCACCGACCTCCGCTCGGACCTGCCCGACGCCCCCGTCGTCTCCGGCATGGACGAGGTGGACGACGCAGACGCCCTCCTCGTCGGCATCTCGCCCATCGGCGGCGGGTTCGACGAGTCGTGGCGCCCCGACGTGCGCGAGGCCCTCGAACGCGGCATGGACGTGGTCTCGGGCCTCCACTACTTCCTCGAAGACGACGAGCAGTTCGCGGAACTCGCCGGGCAGTACGGCGGCGACCTCTGGGACGTGCGCCGGCCCCCGTCGGACCTCTCGGTGGCGGAAGGGCGCGCCGACGAGGTGGACGCCGACGTGGTGCTGACGGTGGGCACCGACTGCTCGACGGGCAAGATGACGACCACGCTCGAACTCGTCGAGGCGGCGCGGGACCGCGGCGTCGACGCCGGGTTCGTCCCCACCGGGCAGACGGGCATCATGATAGCCGGGTGGGGCAACCCCGTCGACCGGGTGGTGAGCGACTTCACCGCGGGCGCGGTGGAGGAGATGATACTGGAGCGAGGCGACGACCACGACGTGCTGTTCGTGGAGGGACAGGGTAGCATCGTCCACCCCGCCTACTCCGCGGTGACCTGCGGCATCCTCCACGGCGCGATGCCGGACAGACTGGTGATGACCCACGTCGAGGGGCGCGAGGCCATCCACGGCTACGAGGACACCCCCATCCCGCCGGTGGAGACGTACGTCGACCTCTACGAGGACCTCGCCGCGCCGGTCCACGAGACGGCGGTGGCCGCGGGGGCCATCAACACCGCCCACCTCGACGACGAAGCGGCGCGCGCCGCCGTGGAGGAGTACGCCGACGCCGTGGGCGCGCCCGCCACCGACCCCGTCCGGTTCGGGGCCGACGAGATACTCGACGCCGTACTGGAGTAGCGCGGATGCTCGAAACGGAGTTCGAACGCGTCTCGCTCCCGCTGGCGGACCCGTTCACCATCTCCCGGGGGACGCAGGAGACCGCCGAGAACGTCGTGGTGCGCGTGCGCGACGGCGACGGGACCACGGGCGTGGGCGGCGCGGCCCCCTCCGCGCACTACGGCGAGACGGTCGACACCGTGGCGGCGGTCCTGCCCGACCTCCTCGGCGTCGTCGAGGAGGCCGGAGACCCTCACGCCCTCGGCCGGATGGAGCGACGGATGCGCGGGACGGTGAACGGGAACCCCGCGGCCCGGGCCGCGGTCAGCGTCGCGCTTCACGACCTCGCGGCCAAGCGCCTCGGCGTCCCCCTCTACCGCCTGTGGGGCGACGACCCCGGGGCGTGTCCGCCCACGTCTTACACCGTCGGCCTCGACGCGACCGAGCGGATGCGCGAGAAGACGGCGGCCGCCGCGGAGGCGGGCTACGACGTACTCAAGGTGAAACTCGGCACCGACCGCGACCGAGAGATAGTCGAGGCGGTGCGCGACGCCGCGCCCGACGCGACGATACGCGTCGACGCCAACGAGGCGTGGACGCCGCGCGAGGCGGTCGAGAAGAGCGAGGCGCTGGCCGACCTCGGCGTCGAGTTCGTGGAGCAGCCCGTGCCCGCGGCGGACCCCGAGGGACTGCGGTTCGTCTACGAGCGGAGCGCCCTCCCGATAGCGGCCGACGAGTCGGCCGTCACCCTGCCGGACGTGGCCGCCGTCGCCGACAGGGCCGACATCGTGAACCTGAAGCTGATGAAGTGCGGCGGGGTGCGCGAGGCGCGCCGGATGGCCCACGCCGCCCGCGCGCACGGACTGGAGGTGATGCTCGGCTGTATGATAGAGTCGAACGCCTCCATCGCGGCGGCGTGTCACCTCGCGCCCCTCCTCGACTACGCCGACGTGGACGGCGCGTTGCTCCTCGGCGACGACCCCTACGAGGGGGTCGACCTGACCGGCGGCGAGGTGCGCCTCGCCGAACTCGACCGGCCGGGGACGGGCGCGCGTCCCGCGGAGTGAGCGCCGCCCCGCGCCCCGCCGCGGAGCGCCGCTAGAACGCCGGACGGTGCGCGGCGCGCGACGCTCCTGTGCGTGCGGACGAAATTCGGGCGCGGGTCAGAAAACGACTATCAACCTTTGGCAACTACTGGCACACATGGCTCTCGACAGGCGGGGGTGCGTACTGGTCGCGGGGAGCCTCCTCTTCGCCGGGTGTACCGGCAGGCGGAGCGGCGGCGGTGGGTCGCCGGCCGAGACGGCCGCGGAGGGGACGTCGGGCGACGGACGGATAGTCGCGCGAGACACGGCATTCCGGCCGCTGAAGGCCGAAGTCGACGCGGGCGCGACGGTCGAGTGGGTGAACGAGGACGGGTTCGCACACACGGTCACGAGCGCCCGGTTCCGCGACGGGGCCGCCTCGTGGGACTTCGGCGAACGGGTGGCCGGCGGTGAGAGCCTCACCCACACCTTCGAGGAGAGCGGCGTCTACGAGTACTACTGCACGATTCACGGCGAGCGGGCGATGTGCGGGGCCGTGCGCGTGGGCGGTGAGACGCTGGACGGGAGCCTCCCGTGTGAGGAGGGCGGCGACGGCGGCGACGGCGGCGGAGGGTACTACTGAACCGTCGCCCGACCCGCTCTCAGGCCTTGTCCTCCTCGTTGCGGAGCTCCTCCAGTTCGGCCTCGACCTCCTCGTCGTCCACGATGGCGTCGACGCCCTCCTCGGACGCCGACTCGCCGTCGCCGGCGGAGTCGGACGCGCCGCCCGATTCCGACTCGGACTCGGTCTCGGCCTCCGAGGACTTACCCATCTCCGCTTTGAGCGTGTCCAGTTCGGCGTCCACCTCGCTGGAGGTGCGTCCGGTCTCCAGTTCGCGGTCGATGGAGTCCTTGTCGGAGAGGGCGTCCTCGAACGCGCCGGTGTCGGCGAGTTCGTCCATGGCCGCCGACCGCGCCTCCATATCGTCGGTGCGCTCCTCGGCGCGTTCGAGGGCGCGGGACACGTCCGACATCTCGTCGCCGACGCCGGACATGGCCTCGGAGACGCGGGTAGAGGCCTCGGCGGCCGAGTAGCGCGCCTTCATGGTCTCCTTCTTGGTGCGGAACTCCTCGATGCGGTTCTGGAGTTCGTTCTTCTTGTCGACCAGTTGGTCCTGCGTGTCCTGCAGTTGGGCTATCTGACCCTCGATGTCCTCCATCTGGGACATCTTCGACTTCTTCTTCTCTAAGGCCTGCCGGGCGAGGTCCTCGCGGTCCTGCCGCACCGCTTCGCGGGCCTGCTCGTTGTGCTTCTCGACGTTCTCCTCGAGGCGGCGCTTCTGTATCTCCAGCCGCTTCTTCTGTGTCGTGAGGTCCGCGATGCCCTGCTTGACCTGCTGGAGCTGGTCCCGCATCTGCTCGTAGGAGTAGTCCAGCGTCTCTGACGGGTCTTCGGTTCGGTTCAACACGGCGTTTATCTTCGACCGAATCACGTACGACATGCGCGAGAGGATTCCCATGCTCGGCTAGTGGGGGCGTCGGACTTTAAAACCTCACGCGGACCGGGCCGAACGTCCCGGTCCGCCGTCCGATCGGGGGACGTTCCGACGAGCCGCAACGCTTGTGTCGTTCGGCGTCGTTTCCGAAACAAACTATGTCTACGCGCCGGAGTCGAACGCTCGTCGCGGTGGTGGTAGTCGCCGTGGCGGTGGCCGCGGGCGGGGCCACGATGGTCGGGAACACGGAGGGGCAGTCGAACGGGGCCACGGAGATAACGACCTGTACCACCATCTCCGAACCCGGCACGTACGTCCTCACGAAGGACATCGAGAACGGCGGTGGCGACGGCGGGTTCACGTACATCTCCGAGACGTGCATCGAAATCGCCGCCAGCAACGTCGTCCTCGACCTGCAGGGCCACACTATCGACGGCTTCGGCATCAGCGACACCACCGCCGTCGGCACCCGGGAGGGCGGTGAGTACCACGACGTGACCATCAAGAACGCTCACATCACGGACTGGAACCGCGGCGTCTACGTCGGCAACACCGACGGCGCGACGGTTCGGAACGTGAACGCCTCGGCGAACGGCTTCGGCGTCTTCGTGGAGAACGCGCGCGACACCACCGTCCGGGGGTCGACGCTCAACCACAACTTCGTCGGCATCTACCACACCAACACGCGCGGGAACGACTTCGAGGGGAACACCATCCAGAACAACCACGTCGCGGGCGTCGTCTGGGAGAAGCCGAGCGAGACGGGGAGCGGAGACGGAAACGCGAGCGCGAACGCCACCGAGACGACCACCTCCGCGGCGAACGCGACGGCGGCCGGCGGGAACTGAAGTCTCATCCGACGCGGACCGAACGTGGACCGACGCCGTCTACGACTGCGAGAAGCCGCCCTTCACGGGCTTCAGCCAGTCGGGCCACTGGTTGCGGACCGGGCCGTCGTAGGACGGGTCGCCCGACATCGCCTTGATGGCGCGGGCGTCGTCACGGCTCCACACCGCGCCGTCCTCGTGGAACAGACCGTTGAGGATGCCGTGCTGACGCTGGGACCTGACGTGGGCCGGCTTAACCATCAGCGACCAGAAGAAGTTGCCGAAGCCGTAGTGCTGGATGACCGGGGCCATCGACGAGTAGTTCGGGATGCGCTGGTCCGGTCCCGGTGCGGTGTGGAACCCCCGTCCGGAGCGGACCCGCTGCCACTCCGTCAGCCACACCGGCTTGTCGGTCCGCTCGCGGATTATCTTTATCTGCCGGAGGGCGTCGGCGAGGATGGCCCGACTCTGCGGGAAGTTGTAGTGGAACTGGAGGATGTCGCTGCCCCACTCGGCGTAGTCCACGTCGTTGGCGATGCTGGTCGAACCCACGGTGAGGGGCACGCTCCCGCGGTTTCGCTTCATCGTCTCGAACATCCCGCGGGTGAACTCCTTGGTGCCCGCGCGCCACCCGGGTTCGTTCATCGCCTCAATGCCGAGGAGCCTATCGTCGTCCTTGAAGTTCTCCATGAACCAGCGGACGTACTCGCGGGTCTCCTCCCACCGCCCGCGGTTGTCGATGATGCCGTCGGCGGGCGACTGGACCGCGGTGGCCGTCTTCAGGTCGGTGTTGTTCAACCGCTTCCGGGTCGGCTCCTTCCCGATGGCGTCGAACAGACCGAATAGCACCTTCAACCCGTGGTCGTCGGCGGTCGAGAGGAAGTGTTCGAGTCGGTCGAGGTGGCGTTCGGGGTCCTCCTCCCAGTACTCGAAGTTCGCCCACGTCCGGATGGAGTTGAGGTTGACCCGAGTGGCGTAGCCGAGGTCGCGTTCGACCACGTCGGGGTCGTAGTTCGCCCACATCTGGTAGTGGTTGAACGCTCGCGCGGGGAGGTAGAGCGCGCCGCGCGTGTCGACCGGCTTCATCTGGTCCAGCGGAGGTATCGTCTCGACGGACTGCGTCGGCGTCTTCGCACCGGAGGTCGTCGTACCTCTCGACGATTCGGAGTCGTCTGCCAGCGGTGACGACGAACAACCGGCCACACCGGCGAGACCCGCCGCGCCGAGTGCGAGCGCCTCTCGTCGTGAATATCCCACAGTTACACAGTCGCACGACCCGGGAGATATATTCGTCTTTTGGCTCATCTAGTTCAGATGGACTTTCGCTCCGTTCCGCGCGATTGCAGAGGCTCCCCCTCTCGAAGGGAAACCCGGCGATGCACGGCGGCGACTCGACAGAGAAGCCGAGTGACACGCGGCGACGTTTCCTCCGCACCGTCGGGGGCGGTGCGACCGTCGCTCTCGCGGCGCTGAGCGGGTGTCCCGGGTCTAACGAGGTCGTCCCGCCCGGTGACGAGAGCCCGCGAGGCGCGCCCGGGACGCCCGGGTCGACCGGCCGCGACGCCGGAGAACGGCGGGAGCACACCGAGGTGTGCGCGGGCGACCGCCCCCCCACGCTAGGCGTATTCGGGTCGTCCGAGACCGTCGGTATAGGGTTAGTTACCACGCCCATCCGGCCGAGGCGCCACGTCCAAGTATGGATGAACACCCGACCTCTCGCCGCGCGTACCTCAGCGCGGGCCTCGGGTCGCTGGCCGTACTCGGGGGCTGTCTAGGACGGAACGCGGAGTCAGGCGGGGGCGACCCCTTGCCCGCCGCCGCGCCGGCGGGCGGCGTTCGGGCGTCTTCGGCGGACGAGACAAGTGCGCTGAGGTCCGAAGAGGCGAACATGGACGCGTCGGCGGACGAAGAGACGGAGACGGAGACCACGGCGGACGCCGACCCCGCGGCCCGACTCACGGGCGTTCGCGGCGCGGTGTACCTCCCGGTCGAGGCGGCCAACCACTACCAGACGTGGGAGCGTTACGACCCCGCGACCGCAGCGCGCGACCTGTCGTACGCCGCGTCGCTCGGGGTGAACGCGCTCCGGACGTTCGTGAGCTACGAGCGGTGGTGCGAGGCCCCCGGCGACGTGGAGCGGTGCGTCGACCACTTCCTCGACGCGGCCGCCGAGCGGGGCGTCCGGGTCCTGCCGATGCTGTTTGAGAGCATCGGCGACCAGCCCACGCCCGCCAACCGCACGCGCGACGTGGCGCTCAGGTCGCCCGCCGGGCGGGTCATGCAGAACCGGAGTCGGTGGGAGCGCCCCCGCGAGTTCGTGCGGTGGTTCGTGCGGCGCTACGCCGACCACGAGGGCCTGCTGGCGGTCGAAATCATGAACGAACCCGGGGAGTGGGAACAGCGCGTGGAGTTCTGCCGCGAGATGCTCCGCGCCGCCCGCGAGGCGGCCCCCAGCGTCCCGCTCACGATGGGCTGTAAGAACCTCGCCAACAACCGCCTGTACGACGACCCAGGCCTCGACGTGTTCCAGTTCCACTACAACGTGCCGCCCACGGCGGCGCACATGCGCGAGGCGCTGGACGAGGCGGCCGCCGTCTCCCGGGAGACGGACACGCCCGTGTGGCTGACCGAGTGGCAGCGCACCCGCGAGGAGCCGCCGGACAAGATGCTGCCGAACTACTCGTCTCTCGCCTCGGTCGTCCGCGAGAGCGACGTGGACGGCGACTTCTTCTGGCAGTTGATGCTCAAGCCCGCCTACATCACCACGCAGCGCGAACGCGGCCGTGTCAACGGCGTGTTCCACCCCGACGGGCGGGTCCACTCCGCCGGCGACGCCGCCGCCCTCTGCGACAGAGCGTCGGAGTCCGAGTGGGACGTGCTGAGCGTGCGCCCCGGGTGGGACGGCGCGAGGGCGGACGGCGGCGACTCCGAAGTATAAGTGCGGGCGGGGCCAACCGCCCCGACGATGACCGACGACGCCGTGCTGATTCCGGGGATGCGCGACGTGCGCGCGACGCTCGACGCCGCGGGCGGGGATGCGACCGGTGCAGACGCGACCGACGCGGACGCATCGAGCGACGCCGACGCCGATACGGCGGTGGTGGCGTGCCCGCCCCACCCTCAGTTCGGCGGGCGGCGCAGCGACGCGCGCCTCCGGGCCGCGAGCGACGCCCTCGGGGAGCGAGGTGTCGACTGCCTCCGGTTCGACTACGGCGAGTGGGACGAGGGCCGGGGGGAGCGAGACGACGCCGAGAACGCCATCGCGTGGGCGCGCGAGCGGTACGACCGCGTGGCCCTGTTCGGCTACAGTTTCGGCGGCGCGATCGCGCTCCTCGCGGCGGCCCGGACGCCGGACCTCGCGGCCGTGAGCGCACTCGCGCCCGTCGCGAAACTGGAGAGCGGCCTCGACGCCGCCGCGGCGGTGCCCGACGTCGACGCCCCGGTACAGGTGGTGTACGGCGTCCGCGACGACACGGCCGACTGGGAACCCGTCGTCGACGCCGCGCGCGACGCGGGCGCGGAAGTGGTGGAGATGAGCGCCGACCACCACTTCGTCGGGCAGGGGGCGAAGGTGGGCGAGGCGGCGGCGTTCCTGGCGCGGCACCTCCGCGGGGACGCGCGCGAGTCGTAGCGCGGAACCGCGGGGCGAACCGGGTCAGCAGACCGCCACGGACGTGGCGTACTGTTTCCCCTCGTAGGTCACGACGGTGTCGACCCACGGGTACGCGGACCCGGATTCGAGCGTGGTGCTCCCGTTCAGCGCTCGCTCGAACGCCCGTCGCTGTTCAGCCGAGAGGTCCTCGAACGCGACCACCCGGTCGGCGCTCTCGACCCGTTCGTCGGAGGCCGGTTCGGTGCTGAGGAAGGGCGGGCAATCGGTCGCGTAGAACGTCGTCTCGGACGGCGACTCCGTGGTCGAAGTCGTCGGCGACGCGGGCGACGCGGACGTCACGGTGGGTGTCTGCGTCGCCGTCGCGGTGCCGTCGCCGGGCGACGGCGCACCGAGACATCCGGCGGTCAGCAGGAGGGCTCCGAGTGCGAGTGTGAGGGCAGTTCGGGGGACCATACCGGGCGTGTACGCCGGAGGTACGAGTACTTTGTCCGGAGAGGAAGTCAGTTGTACTCCCGCCAGCGGTACCCGCACTCCTGACACTTGAAGAAGCGCGTCGGGGGTTCGTCGGCGGAGGCGGTCTGCTTGATGGTGTACCACGCCTTGCCGTGGCCGCACTCGTCGCAGGTCACGTCCGTCGCGGTGGGTTTGCCCTCGAACTCGGCGCCCTCTTCCGTCTCGATGAGTTCGTCGTCGGACTGCTCCTCGGTGGAGACGAACTGCTCGGCGAGGGAGTCGTCTCGCTCCGACGTGCCGCCGCAGTCGTCGTCGGTGCAGACCATCTCCCCGTCGCGGTTGACCATCATCGAACCGCAGTCGTCGCAGAACTGCATGCCCGAACGTAGCGCGTCCGGACTCAAAGGTGTCTCGAAGGGGCGGGCGGGGCGTCCGCCGCGCGTCCGCCGGACGGACGGCGCGGGCGGCCCGGCGGTCACTCGCCGTCGGCGTCGCGCCCCGTCACCGCGTCGCGGGCCACCGGGCAGTCGCGCACCCGGAAGCGGTCGGCGTCCGCCACCTCGACGATGGCGGTGCCCTCGCGGGTGCACGCCACCTCGGGCGGGTCGGAGAAGTGAGGGCACTGCTGGCAGTACGAGCGCTTCGGGACGACGTGTTCGGGGACGCCGCGCCCGCCGGACGCCTCGACCGCCTCGGGGTCGGTGCCGACGCCGACGCCCCGCGCCACCGCCGGGTCGTCCGCGTCGTCCGAGAGCGCCTCCCAGACGGACTCGGCGTCCACCTCGGGCGTCTCGACCGACTCGAACAGGCCGTCCCAGTCCACGCCGTCGCCGCCGCCGTCACCGTCGCTATCGCGGCCGCCGCCCCCTCGCTCGCGCATCTCGCGCGCGAGTTCTCCGAGGGGCGCGTCGTTCGGGTCGGAGTCCGCGCCGCCGTCACCGCCCATCCTCCACCCCCTCGTCGGCTGCGTCCGCCGCGTCGGCCGCGCCGGTTCCGAACGGGTCCGTCGCCGCGCCGGCGGCCTCCGACTCGGTGCCACCGTCCGCGGCACCGCGGTCGAACAGGTCGGCTGGCGTCTCGGCCCCGCCCGCGTCCGGGGGCGCGCGTAGCGCCGGGGGGTCGCCCGCGGTGAGGACCGGCTTTCGGAGGAACCCCGGGTCGGGGCCGAGGCCGTCGAAGGTGACGCCGCAGTCGGGGCAGGCGGGTTCGTCGAGGAGACCGAGCGACACCGTCGCGTCGCAGGACTCGCACTCGGCCACCGTGATGCCGCGGCGGTTCGCCTCGGCGCGGATGTCCGCCACCGCCTCGTCCCGGGCGGCGTCGCGTTCGAGGTCCGCCACTCGCTCTCGTAAGTCGAGGTGGACGCGCGCCAGCGTGTCGAGTTTCGCCGCGTTCTCGTCGGTCGCGTCCCGGAGGTGGGAGAGTACCTCCTCGAAGTTCTCGAACCCGGCGGTGACGCGGTCGTCCACGTCGGCGGCCGCCTCTCCGGCCGTCTCCGCGCGGTCGTACGCCTCCCCGGCCGCGGTCCGGGCGTCCGCGGCCGTCGCCCGGAGGTCCGGGTGGTCGTGGTCCGCGTCGGCCTTGGCGTCGGCCTCGCGTTTGACCTGAATCACTCGCTCGCGCACGTCGTCTATCTTGGCGTCGACGTCCGCCTCCAGTTCCGACACCCGTTCTTCGAGGCGGCGCGGGTCCGCGTCGGCCTCGGCGTCGACGTCGGCGTCAGCGTCAGCGTCGGCCTCTACCGTCCGCAGGACGGCCACGGCGCGGGCGAGGACGCCCGCCCGGTCGGTCCCCAGTTCCGCCGCGCGCCGGTCGACCCACTCGTCGAGTCGGTCTGGTAACGCCTCGACTCCCTCCCCCTCGTCCATGTCGTTCACCTGTTCCGACGGCTCTACTTAAGTATTCTCGGCTGAATATCAGAACAGGAAACACGTCTCGGCGAAGCGTCGCCGCGCCGCGTCCGGGGCGTCAGCGTATCTTCCGCACGTCGCTCACGTCGAAGCCCGCCTCGTGAATCTCCGTCTCGAACCGCACGATGTTTTCGTCTTCGAGACGCGAGAGCACGCCGCGGAACTCCTGTACCACCATCGTCCGGGTGCGCTGTGACCCGCCCGACTCCCACTCGAACCGGAGCGTCCCGTCGGCGGCCTCCTCGAGGTGGCCGAGTTGACGGTCGGTCAGCGTCTCCCGACTCACCAACAGGAGGACGAGACAGCCCCACCCGTGGGCGGCCTTGGCGAGGCCCTTCATCAGGAGGGCCACGTCAGTCCACCCGAGGTCCTCGGAGACGGCGGCCACGAGGTCGGTGAGCGAGTCGATGCAGACGAGGTTCCCCCGGGCGTTCGTCGAGAGGTAGTCGCCGAGGGCATTCAACACGTCCTCGGTCTGGTCCCGCCCGAGGTCCTGCAGGGACGTGGTCTCGCCGCGGTACCAGTCGCGGGGGACCGGGCTGGGGTGGAAGTACTCGGTCGAGAGGTCGCAGAAGCGTATCTCGGGCGTGGCCGCGCCGACCACGTCGTCGGCGATGGTGAACCCTATCTCCCGCCGGAGGCGGTCCGCGTCGTCGGTGAACGAGAGGTAGTGTATCTCGGGGGGCACCTCTGCGTCGGGCGCGAGGTCGCCGTAGTGGAGCGAGAACTGGTCCACGTCGGCGTGCGCGAGGGCGTTCATCACCGCGCTGGTGTACATGAACTCCCGCGCGCCCGCCCCCGACTCGCCCGACAGGAGGACGAGCGTCCCCGGGGGCGCGCCGCCTCCGACGACGCCGTCGAACCGGGAGACCCCGAAGGGGATGCGCATGTTCCGTCGTCGTACCACCCCGTCAAAGGCGTTGCGGAGGGGGTGACCCGCGTCCGCCCCGCCGGCCGCGTCGCACCGCCCCCCGCCCCGGCGGTCACTCCGTCGCTGCGCCGCGGTTGCGACCCCGGGCCACCAGCACCTCGCCGTCCGCGCCGGCGGCGTCGAGGGCCGCGCGCCCCGCCTCGCGCGCCTCCTCGGCCCGGTCCGCGTCGGTCACGCCGTACACCGTCGGTCCCCACGAGGACTGGCCCGCGCCGAAGACGGCAGAGGAGTCGGCCAGCGACGCCACCACGTCGCCCACGGGCGGACGGTAGACGCCGCCCTGTTCGTCGGCGTACCACGCGCCGTTGAGGCGGCCCACCTCCTCGACGGCCGCCCCGAACCGCTCGGCCGACCCCTCCGCGACGGCGGGGAGCACCCGGCGCGTGACGCGTCCGGCGATGCGGTCGGCCAGCGCCGGGTCGGCGCGTTCGACCACGGAGCGCATGCTGGCGTCCTCGTCGTCGCCGCTCTTCCCCGGGTTCGCGTCGGGGACGACGAGGAGGAACCGCCAGTCGTCGGGCACGCGGTGGCGCGCGGCCACCGCGGGGACGGACCACTCGCCGTCCGCCGGGCGGTCGGTGGTGAACCGGGCGGTGGGGTGGCCGGCGTCCAGCACGAACCCCCCGGACTCGAACGCCGCCACCCCCACGCCCGACCGGCCGCCGCGTCCGAGGTCCGGCGCGTGCGCCCGCACGTCCGGGTCGCGGCCGTGCGCCCGTGCGACGGCGGCGTACGTCGAGAGCGCGAGCTGCGTGCCGCTCCCGAGTCCCGCGTGGGGCGGGAGCGACCGCTCGACGGTCACGCGCGCGCCCGGGAGGTCCAACAGGACCGCCGTCCGCTCGGCGAACTCCCGGGCGGCGTCGTGGTCGCAGACCACCGCGTCGGCGGGTCGCGCCCGGACCTGCACCGTCGGCGCATCGATAGCCACGCCCAGACCGCCGTAGAGCCGCGCGTGCGACAGGCTCAGGTTACAGAAGCCGAAGTGGAGGCGCGCGCCGGTCGTGACTCTCACCATTCGGTGACTCGGCCTATCCCGCGGGCGAGTAAGGGGGTTTCGGCGGTGGCAAGTCGGGCCGTCCGTCGGCGTCCGGCGGACGCGCTATCCGACGAAGCGCACCGCGAACGCCGCGAACGCGACCCACGCGAGGAGCGTGGCCGCCCCGACGACCCAGCGCGCGCGGCCCACGTCCATCTCCTCGTCGGCCTGGGTGCGACACTCCCGCATCACCGCGTCCGGGACGAGTCGGCGCGCGAGCATCACTCCGAGAGGGACCACCACGAGTTCGTCGAGGTAGCCCACCACCGGGAGGACGTCGGGTATGGGGTCGACGGGGCTGACGGCGTAGGCGACGAGGAGTCCGATGACCCCCTTCGCCGCCGCGGGCGTCCGCGCGTCTCGGTACGCCAGATACAGCGCGTACACCTCGGTCTCTAACTCCTCCGCCCGGCGTCGCCACGATTCGAGCGCCACGCGTCCACTCGGAGGCGGACGGGCATGAACGCCACGTCTCGCGGCCGACCCCGCCTACGACGGGAACGGACAGAGGCTGGCGGTCAGCACCGCCACGTCGTCGCTCTCGTTGCGCGCGCCGTGGACCGCGCCGCGTTCGTTCTCGACGACGCCCGGGGCCGCTATCTCCTCCTCCTCCTCGTCGCGCACGACGGTCACGCGCCCGCGGAGGACGTGGAACACGTTGGTGCTCCCCGCGTGTTCGTGGGGCTCTATCTCCCCGCCCGGCCCGAGCGAGAACTGCTTCACCAGCACGTCGTCGTTCGCCACCAGTTCGGCCGTCTGGACCTCGCCCTCGTCGGGCGAGAGGTCCTCGATTCGGTCGAGGCTCATGCTCGGCGACGACGGCCGGACGCGAGTTAAGCGTGGCGTCGCGGTCGCGGTCGCCGGTCGGGGGCGTGGCCGTACGCGCTCAGAAGTTCCCGCGGACCTCCCCCGCCGGGTTGGCGACCGTGTGGACGTTGACGTACGCCTCGCCGCTCTCCATCATCGAGGCGAGTTCGTCCATGCTCGCGCCCTCGAGGGGACCGGTGAAGTCGTCCGCGGTGAACGAGGCGTTGGCGAGGGTGCCCTCCACCGTCCGCGCCTCGTTCGCCGGGCCGTCGACGCCCGACGCGAACGCGAACAGGGGAACCACCACGGGGCCGTTCTCGTCCGGACCGCCGACGTGGACGTGCCCCGCCGTGACGTTCTCCAGTCCGGTCGTGGACACCTCGAACCGCATCTCGTCGCCCCGGCGGTCGAAGACGGCGCGGCCGGCGGCGTCGGTGTCGACGGGCGGCACCTCGCCCGCGCCCGACAGGGCGGTGGCGAAGTCGGCTTCGAGTCCGCTGTCGTCCATCGTCGTCACGACGCCGAAGGGCGAGTCGGTCCCCTCGGGCGCGTTCGCCGGGTCTAGGTACCCCGCCGCGAACACCGTGTAGACGCTACAGCCGTCGAGGGAGGCGTCGAACGAGGCCACCGTCTGCCCCGGGTCGGAGGCCGGCCCGACGGACAGCGAGTAGTCGCCCGCCGGGACCGCGGCGTAGTCGCTCGCCTCGCCGAAGCCCACGTCCTCGAACAGCGCCGACCCGCCGGCCGAGACAGTCACGTTCGGCGCGTCCGGCGACGCGTGGACCACCCGCACCTGCGCCGTCGAGGGGTCCTTGTTCGACGCCGCGTCCGACAGAAGGAGCGGCCGCACCGACCCGTCCGCGAGTTGGCCCGCCACCGCGACGGTGTAGCGCGGCGCGTCGTCGGTCAGCGTCACCGTCTCTTCGAGCACCGTCGTGCTCGAGTCGCCGGCGGGCGTCACTCGCACCGTGTGCTCGCCCGCGGGCACGGGAAGGTAGCCCGTGACCGACTGGAACGACAGGTCGGAGACGACCCGTTCGCCGTCGAGGTACACGTCCACCGCCGGCGCGTCCGGCGCGAGGTGGGCCAGGCGGAGGCCAAGCGACCCGCCGCCACCCGACCCCCCGTGCATCGACGCCGTCGCAGTCCCGGACCCGAGAGTTACGAGCGCCCCAGCTCCGACGCCCCGCAGTACCGTCCGCCGGTCGATGTCTGTCGAGAACATCACGATAGACCCGGAGGATTATACGGGGTTAAGTGTTTTTCAAGTACTTGTAAATATTATTCTTCATATATTCAATTTTAGTTCCGAATCGGCAAATTTTGAGACGGTTTATCAGTACGTGAGCGGCCCGCCCGGTTCGGAGGTCGCCGCCCTCCGGGGGACGGGGCGCCGGCACGCCCGTACGCCGGCCGGTCGCCGCGCCTCAGAAGTTGCCGCGTATCTCGCCGCTCGGGTGGGCGGTCGTGTGGAAGTTGACGTACGCCTCGCCGGTCTCTATCTTCTCTACGAGGGCGTCGAGGCTCTCGCCTTCGAGGGGGCCCACGAGATCGTCGGCGGTGAACGACCCGTTGCCCAAGGTGCCTTCGACGGTGGGGGCCTCCTTCGCGGAGGCGTCCTCGGGGGCGAACTCGTAGAGGGTGACGACGTGGGGACCGCTCTCGTCCGGGCCGCCCACGTGGATGTGGCCGACGGTCGAGTTCTGGAGGCCGGAGGCGGCCGCCTCGAACCGAATCTCGTCGTCGCGCACGTCGAGGACGGTCCAGCCCTGCGCCCGCGAGTTCTGGGTCGCGAGCGACTGGTCGCTCGACAGTTTGGTGGCGTAGTCGGCTTCGAGACCGGTGTCGTCGAGCGCCGTCACGGCCCGGAAGCCGGCCCGGACGCCCTTCCGATTCGCGTTCTTGACGCCTTCGCCCTTCGACTTCCGTGGTCCCTCCCCTTTCGACCCGTCGAGGTAGCCCGCCACGAACAGGGTGTAGACGCTACAGCCGTCGAGGCTGGCGGCGAAGGAGGCCACTTCGGTCGCGGAGCCGTCGTTCACCGTGACCGATATCGAGCGTTCGCCCGCCGACGCCGTGTACTTGCCCTCCGGCAGTTGCGAGTAGTTCTCCGCCGGCACCTCGACGTAGTCGCTCGCCTCGCCGAAGCCGACGTCGTCGACAAGCGTGGTGTCGTTCCGCGAGACGGTCACGCTCGGCGCGCCGGGCGACGCGTGGACCACCCGCACTCGCGCCGTCGAGGTGTCGTGGTTCGACTGTCCGTCGACGAACACGCGTGCCGACGCGGACCGCTTCGACGGCCGTCCGACCGCCGCAACCGTCCGGGGGTTCGAGCCCTCGGACAGGGTGACCGTCTTCTCGACAGCCACGTCCGAGTCGCCCGCCGCCGTCAGTTTCACCGTGTGTTCGCCGGTGGGGACGGGGAGGTAGGGCGTCACCTCCCCGAACTCGACGTTCGAGAGGACCGTTCGGCCGTCGACGCGTACGTCGACGGGACGCGCGCGGGGGACGAGGTTGACGCCCCGGACGGGCACCGTCGGGCCGCGGGACGCGCCCGAACCGCCGGCGTCGCCGGTACGGTTCGGAGCGCCGACCGCCGACCCCGCACCGAGCGTAGCGAGGAGACCTGCGCCTCCGGTTCGAAGGACAGTCCGCCTGTCGATGTTGTCAGCTGACATGACAGTACGTAAACGCGACCGACTATCGTATAAAACTTTGTAAATTTAAAGAAGAAATCAAACTCACTTCTGTCGGTAGTAAAGTCTCTCGGCGGGGTTACGCCGACCTACCGGCCGTCGCGTTCGCGTGGGCGCCTGCGCTCGCGTTCGCCGCCCCGGCGGACCCGTCGCCGTCGGCGTTCGCGGTCACGTCCGCGTCTGCGTTCGCGTCCGCCTCGGCGGACCCGCCGCCGAAGAGGGCGCTGATGCGCGCGCCGAGGCTCGTTCCGGCCTCGCCGTCACTCTCGGCGCCCCCCGACAGGAACGACCGTATGGTCGCGTGTATCTTCGAGACGTGGTCGGCCGCCTGCGCGGGCACGTCGGTCACCGGACCGCGCCGGTCGGCCCGCGCCTCGGCGCTGGCGTTCGCGTCGGCGTTCGCCTTTGCTTTCGCGCTGGCGTTCGCGTTCGCGTCCGTGCGCGCCTCGACGCCGGCCCCGGCGTCTCCGGCCGACGCGTTCACGCCCGCCTCGACGCCGGCGCTGGCGTTCGCGTCGGAACCGCCGTCGCTCGAATCGTTCTCGGCCGCGGCGTCAGCGCCGGCGGTCACCGTCGCGTCCGCACCTGCGGTCGCGTTCTCGCCGTCGTTCGCGTCCGCACCGGCCGTCGCGTCCGCGCCAGCGTTCGCCTCACCGTTCGCCTTCGTCGTCACGTCGCCCGCGGCGGCGGCCACGCCCGACGTGACCAGAAGCGCCGCGAGGGCGACTGCGAGCAGTCGTTTTGCGTTCATCGCACTCTCCGCTCTCACCGGCGACCACTTCAACCGTGGAAACGCCGAACCGGAGTTTCCCGAGGGTCAAGCCGAATTCACCCGCTCTAGAAAGTAGTTAAATCCGGATTAAACGGATTTTCTAGGAGTCGCGGCGGCCGCGCCGTCGGGCGGCGAGAGGTGCGCCGGGGTCGTCACGCCGCGTCCGCGTCGTCTCCGCCTGCACCGTCCGCGGTCGCGTCGACCAGTTCCTCGGCCACCGTCTCGGGTCCGAGGAGCGCCGGGTCGACGGCGAGGTCGGCCTGCCGGCGCGCGTACTCCGGGAGCGACGCGTCGGCGTAGGTCACCACCTTCACGTCGGGGTTGGCCTCCTTGGCGACCGCGATGGCGGCGGCGTCGTCCATATCCGTGAGGACGAGGACGTCGGCGTCGGCGAGGCCGGCGGTGTCCAGCGACTCCGCGCTGGCTATCCCCTCGACGCGCACCACCTCGGCTCCGAGTCGTTCGACCGCCGCGCCCAGTCCGTCGGCGTCGGGGCCGGCGACGAGCACCTTCGCGCTCATTCGTACTCGATGGTCGCAGGGGGTTTGTGCGTCACGTCGTAGACCACGCGCGCGACGTTGTCGTTCTCGCCCGTGATACGACTCTGGATGCGTTGGAGCGTCTCCCACGGCAGGTTCTGGGCGCGCGCGGTCATGCCGTCGCGCGACTCCACGGAGCGGACGGAGACCACCCACCCGTGGACGCGGTTGTCGCCTTTCACCCCCGTTGCCTTCCCGATGACGGCGGCGAACGCCTGCCACGGGTCGTGGTCTTCGACCTCCTCCTCGACGACGTGACACGCCTCGCGCGCCACCTCCAGTTTCTCCTCGGTCACCTCGCCGATGATGCGCACCGCGAGACCGGGACCGGGGAACGGCATCCGCTCGGACACCAGTTCGTCGAGGTCGAGTGCGCGCGCCACCTCGCGCACCTCGTCCTTGTAGAGGTCGCGCACGGGTTCGACGATGCCCTCGAAGTCCACCACGTCGGGCAGGCCGCCCACGTTGTGGTGGGACTTGATGTTGCCCTCGCTCTCGATGCGGTCGGGGTAGATGGTGCCCTGCACGAGGTAGTCGGCGTCGGCCTCCGTCGCCTCGCGTTCGAACTCGCGGATGAACTGCTCGCCGATGGCGTGGCGCTTCTCCTCGGGGTCGGTCACCCCGGAGAGGGCGTCGAGGAAGCGGTCTTGGGCCTCCACCACGCGGAGCGAGTCCATGTAGTCGAACGTCTCGCGTATCTGGGCCGTCTCGCCCTTGCGCATCAGGCCCGTGTCCACGTAGACGGGCGTGAGTCGGTCGCCGATGGCGCGGTACGCGAGCGCCGCCGCCACCGACGAGTCGACGCCGCCGGAGAGGGCGATGACGGCGTTGGCGTCGCCCACCTCGTCCTCTATCTCCGCGGTGGCCTCCTCGATGAACGACTCGGCGTCGACCATCAGACCTCCACCTCCCGCTTGTCCGCGTCGGTTCGCTCCAAGACGGCCTCCACCAGTCCGACGAACGGCGGACTCGCGCGGTCCGGCCGCGACCGGAACTCGGGGTGGAACTGCGTGCCGAGGAAGTAGGGGTGGTCGTCGAGTTCGAGTATCTCCATCCGGTTGCCCGTCCGGCCGGAGAACGACAGGTCGCCCGACTCCAGTTCGTCGATGTACTCGGGGTTGACCTCGTAGCGGTGGCGGTGTCGCTCGGTGCAGGAGGTGCCGCCGTACACCTCCGCCGCCAGCGACCTCGGTTCGATGTCGGTCTCGTGTGCGCCGAGGCGCATCGTGCCTCCGAGGTCTTCGAGGTCGTACTGCTCGGGCAGGAGGTCGATGACGGGGTGGGGAGTGTCGGGGTCGAGTTCGGCCGAGTGGGCGCCTTCGAGGCCGAGACTGTTGCGGGCGTACTCCACCACGGCGAGTTGGAACCCGAGACAGAGGCCGAGGTAGGGGACGCCCTCCTCGCGGGCGTAGGTTATCGCGCCGAGTTTACCGTCGGTGCCGCGCGACCCGAACCCGCCGGGGACGACGACGGCGTCGGCGGATTCGAGTCGCTCGCGGTGGGTCGAGTGCATCTTGTCGGCGTCGACCCAGAGCACGTTCACGTCGACGCCGAGTTCGATGCCGGCGTGCTTCAGCGCCTCGTGGATGGACATGTACGCGTCCTCCAGCGCGTACTTGCCGACGAGGGCCACGTCGACCGACCCGTGGCGGTCGCGGGTCACCAGTTCGCGCCACCGGTTGTCGCGCTCCGACGCCGGGAGCGCTTCCTCGGCGAGACCGAGTCGCTCCATCACGTACTGGTCCAACCCCTCCTCCTCGACCATCAGCGGGACGTGGTAGATGTCCTCCACGTCGGGGTTCGAGAACACGGCGTCCGTCGGCACGTCGCAGAACAGCGCTATCTTCTCTTTCACGTCGGGGTCGAGTTTGTCCTCGCACCGACCCACGAGCACGTCGGGTTGGAGGCCGATGGAGCGGAGTTCCTTCACGGAGTGCTGGGTCGGCTTCGTCTTCTGCTCGCCGTTCTTCGAGTAGGGCACGAGGGTGACGTGG
Source organism: Haloferacaceae archaeon 50 (assembly GCA_046097085.1). Lineage (GTDB taxonomy): Archaea > Halobacteriota > Halobacteria > Halobacteriales > Haloferacaceae. The sequence continues at coordinate 2,913,746 of CP175567.1, forward strand.
GTGAACAGGATGTCCTCCTCGTCCTCCTCGTGGGCGAACTGGCGGAGGGCTTCGAGGAACGGCATCCCCTCGATGTCGCCGATGGTGCCGCCGACCTCCACGATGCACACGTCGGACCCCGTGGCCGCCTCGCGGATGCGGCGCTTGATGTCGTCCGTGACGTGCGGAATTATCTGGACCGTCTTCCCGAGGTAGTCGCCCGAGCGCTCCTTCTCGATGACGTGCTGGTAGACCTTCCCCGTGGTGACGTTGTGGTCGAAGGTCATGTCCACCCCGAGGAACCGCTCGTAGTTCCCGAGGTCGAGGTCGACCTCCCCACCGTCTTTCAGCACGTACACCTCGCCGTGCTGGTAGGGGTTCATGGTGCCCGCGTCCACGTTGAGATACGGGTCTATCTTGACGGCGGTGACGTCGAATCCGGCGTTCGAGAGGAGTCGCCCGGTGCTGGCGGCGGTGATACCCTTCCCGAGGCCAGACATCACGCCCCCGGTCACGAAAATGAACTTCCTCCCCAGTTCGGGGTCGTATCCCGTGTCGGGTTCCTTCGGCATACCGAGTGTGCGCGAGGCCCGCCCAAAACCGTTTCGGACGGCTCGCGGGTGCGTCAGACCGGCGCAAGCCGGGGGTTCGTGGGCGGTAGATACACGTCGTTCTCGCGCGTAGCGACGGGCGTGCGCCCTCGTCCCACCCACGACTACCACGCCCACACCACCTACTCCGACGGGGAGTTCCTCCACCAGATGGCGCGCGCGGCCGAGGCCGCGGGCCTCGACGCCGTCGGGTTCGCGGACCACTGCAACGTCTCCGCGCGCGACCCCCAGCGCCGGGCCACGTACCGACTCGGGTTCAACCTCGACGCCACCTACGGGCGTCGGCGGCGCGCCATCGACGGTCTCCGCGACGAGTTCGACCTCCGCATCTTCGACGCCGTCGAGATGGACTACGACCCGCGCGACGAGGCGGAGATAGGAGCCTTCCTCGACGACGCCGGCTTCGACTACGCCGTGGGGAGCGTCCACGTCCTCGACGGCGCGAACGTCCACGACGAGGCCTACTTCGCGGCCAAACCCGAGGCCGAGCGTCGCCGCCTCGTCGACGAGTACGTGGACGCGCTCGTCTCGCTGGTGGAGTCGGACCTGTTCGAGATAGCCGCCCACGTCGACCTGCCCGAACGAAACCCCGCGCTCCGGGGCCTGTTCACCGACGACCACTACGACCGAATCGCGGCGGCGTTCGACGGCGCGCGAACCGTCCCCGAGGTGAACGCCGGGCGCGTCCGCCGCGAGTACGGCGAGTTCCACCCCGCCCCGCCCCTGCTCGACGCCCTCCTCGACCGCGGCGTGAGCGTCGTGCTCGGTACGGACTCGCACGCCCCAGAGGAGGTCGAACCCCGACTGGAGGCGCTGACCGCCCACCTGCGGGAACGGGGCGTCTCGCCGACGACGCTCGACGTGTGATGACCCGCGACACGGTCGCCGGCGCGGGCGCGGGCGGCCCTCCGTCACTCGCTCGCACGCCGCCGTGCGACAGATACCGCAGGGATTGATAGACCCGCCGTCGAACGGACGGGTATGGACCTACCGCGACTCGGACTGGGCACGTACAAGCTGACCGACCGCGAGGAGTGCGTCGAGGCCGTCACCACCGCCGTCGACGCCGGCTACCGACACATCGACACCGCACAGATGTACGACAACGAGGCGTACGTCGGCGAGGGCATCGCCGAGGCGGGCGTCGACCGCGAGGACCTGTTCGTCGCCACCAAACTCGACCCGAGCAACCTCTCGCGCGAGGACGCCGTCGAGACGGCGCGCCAGAGCGTCGACGACCTCGGACTCGACTACGTGGACCTGCTCTACGTCCACTGGCCCCAGAACACCTACGACCCCGACGAGACCACGTCGGCGCTGGACCAACTCGTGGACGAGGGCCTCGTCGAGAACGTCGGCCTGTCGAACTTCCGGGTCGACCAGTTGGACGAGGCGCGCGAGAGACTCGACGCGCCCCTGTTCGCCCACCAGGTCGAGATGCACCCCCTGCTCCCGCAGGAGGAACTCGTCGCCTACGCGCAGGAACACGACCACTGGCTGGTGGCCTACTCCCCCGTCGCCCGGGGCGAGGTGTTCGACCTGCCCGAGATAACGGACGTCGCCGAGAAGCACGACGCCACCCCGGCGCAGGTGACGCTGGCGTGGCTTCTCGCCGAGGACAACGTCGCCGCCATCCCCAAGTCCGCGACGCCGGAGCACATCCGCGAGAACTACGGCGCGCTCGACGTCGAACTCGACGACGAGGACGTGGCGAAGATAGACGGCATCGAGAAGCAGGAACGCATCGTCGACCCCTCGGACGCGCCGTGGAACCAAGTCTGAGGCCGACTCGATAGCGGCTCCCGCGACCCCAAAACATATATCGTCTTATCGGACACGTTCCGGCGGTCAGATGCGTCACCGAACGACCGGACTCGCCGCCGTCGGCGGCGGACTGCTCTGGGCGCTCGTCCCCCTCTTGGACGACGTGTACCCGCCGTACGAGCTAGTCGTCGGCGTCGTCCCGGCGTTGCTTCTCGTCGGCGCGTACGGCCTTCATCGGCGCTACGGCACCGGGCGGCAGGAACACCGCCTCCTGACCGTCGGACTCGGGTTCTCGACCGTGGCCGCGGTCGCCTACGCCTACGCCGTCGCCACGGAGGGCGGTCTCGCGTCTTTCGTCTTCGTCGGCGTCCCCGCGGCACTCGGTCTGCTACTCGTCGGCGTCGGCTCCGCGTTCACCGCGTACCGACTCCGAAAGCGGGCGGGACTCCCGCTCCCGGTCGCGCTCCTCTTCGGGGCGTCGCTACCGCTCGACCCTCTCTTCAACGCGCTGTTGGCGGCCGTCGCGTCGTTCGGGGTATCGCTCTACGGCGTCGCGTGGACGGCCCTCGGCGGGTGGGTGCTGTTCGACGCCGCGGCGTCCGACCCGGCGTCGGCGCGCGACGACCTCTCGTAGTAGCACAGAGAGAGCGGCCGCGGTCCGCCCTCACCCCGTGTTTTTCATCCCGGCCGCGATGCCCTTCACCGTCAGCCGGAGCGTCTGCTCTTCGGCCTCGCTCCGGTCCTCGTTGGCGAGCAGGTGGCGCTGGATGTAGTTGAGCGGGTCGACGTAGGGGTTGCGCCGGTGGAGGCTGTCGGCCAGCCACTCGCGTTTGAGTAGCTGTCCCCGGCCGTTGACGTCGGTCACGAGGTCGACCGCGCGCTCGTACTCCTCGGAGAGGCGCGGGAAGAAGCGGTCCCGGAGCGCCGGGTCCGCGAGGTCGGCGTACTCCGCGGCTATCTCGAGGTCCGTCCGCGCCAGCGCCATCGCGGCGTTGTCGAGCGTCGTCTGGAAGAACGGCCACTCGTCGTACATCTCCCGCAGCGTCTCCACGTCGCCGCCCTCGTCGAGGTAGGCGTCGATGCCCGACGCGAGCGCGTACCACCCGGGGAGGATGCACCGCGACTGCGTCCACGAGAACACCCACGGGATGGCCCGGAGGTCCTCGACGGTGCGCTCGCCCGACCGCGAGGCGGGGCGGGAGCCGAGGTTGAGGTCCTCGATGACCGAGATGGGCGTCGCCTGCCCGAAGTAGGTCACGAACCCGTCGGCGTCAAGCAGGTCGCGGTACTCAGCGCGCGCGGCCGCGGCCATCGCGTCCATGGCGTCGACCCACTCGTCGGGCACCTGCTCTTCGGGTTCGTCGATGGCGCCGTGGCGGGCCATGGTCTGGGCGTGGAGCATCTGCTCGATGTTGCGCTCCGCGATGCGCGGGTTGGCGTACTTCTCGGCGATGGCCTCGCCCTGCTCGGTGAACTTTATCTGGCCGTTGACCGTCTCGTTGGGGAGCGCCAGCATCGCCTCGTGCATCGGCCCGCCGCCGCGCGAGATGGACCCGCCGCGGCCGTGGAACAGGCGCATCGTCACGTCGAACTCGTCGGTGATGTGCGCGAGGCGGCGCTGGTTCTTGTAGAGGTCCCAGTTTGCCGCGAGGAAGCCGTTCTCCTTGTTCGAGTCGGAGTAGCCCAGCATTATCTCCTGCACGTCGTCGCGGGCTTCGAGCGCCTGCGCGTACACCTCGTTCTCGAACAGCGTGCCCATGATGCGGCGTGCGCCGTTGAGCGCCGACTCCGTCTCCAGCAGCGGGACGATGTCGAGTCCGCAGTGGTCCGGGAGGTCCACCACGCCGGCCTGGTCCGCGAGGAAGAGGACTTCGAGTACGTGGCTCGGCTCCTCGGTCATCGAGATGGCGTAGGTGTCGATGGCGCTCACGCCGAACTCGCGCTGCCACTCGCCCAGCGAGGCGAACCGCTCGCACACCCGCGCCGCGGTGTCGGACACGTCTCCGGGCGCTTCGAGGTCCACGACGGTCCCCTTCTGTAAGACGGCGTCCGTGAGAATCTCGACCCGTTCGTCCTCGTCCATCTCGCGGTAGTCGACGCCCTCGTTCGAGAGCGTCTCGGCGACGGCCTCGGTGTGGTTCTCGCGGTGGTCGCGCAGGTCGAGCGCCGCGAGCGAGAAGCCGAACGTCTCCACCTGCCGCACCAGCGGGTCGATGTCGGCGCGCACGACCTCCTCGGCCCCGTTTTCACGGAGGCTCGCCCCGACGGCTTCGAGGTCGGCCACCAGCTCCTCGGGGTCGTTGTAGCCGCCGGGGCGCACGTCGCCCACCCGGTCGAGGCGCTCGCGCATGAGCTTCAGCTTCTGGCGGTAGGGCTCGTCGGGGTAGCGCTCCTCGGCCTCGCGGGCCACGGCGGGGAACCGCTCGCGGTCGTCGGCGAGTCGCTCGTCGAACGCGTCGCCGGTCCGGACGCGGCTCCCGTCCTGACTCAGGACGCCGGAGAGGCGCTTGAGCGCCACGCGGTATTTCTCCAGCACCACCGCGCGCTGGCGTTCGAGCGTGTCCGTCGTCACCTCGGGCGTGACGAACGGGTTGCCGTCCCGGTCGCTCCCCGCCCACGACCGGAACTCGAACAGCTTCGGCACCTCCACCTCGGGGTACTTCTCGGCGAGGCGGTTCTCGAGGCGGGCGTACACGTCGCCCACCACGTCGAACAGCGTGTTCTCGAGGTACCACTGGACGTTGCGGGCCTCGTCCTGCGGTTCGGGCCGCCGGGAGCGCACCTGCGGGGTCTGCCACAGGCTGGTGACCTCGGCGTCGACGCGCCGCCACTCCGAGTCCTTCTCGTCGTCGGTGAGGCGTCGCTCGTCGAGAGTCTCGAGGTGCGAGGCGATAGAGCGGAGCTTCGCCTTCACGGTCTTGCGCCGGGCCTCGGTCGGGTGGGCCGTGAACGTGGGCTCGATGAGCACGTCGTCGAGCACCGACTGGACCGTCTCGGCGTCGGCCCCGGCCTCGACCAGCGCGTCGACGGCCTCGTGGATGCCGTCCTCCAGCGTCCCGGCCTGTGCGCCCTCGCGGATGACGCGCACCCGCTCGCGCTCCTCGGCGAGGTTGATGAGTTCGAAGTAGGTCGTGAACGCACGCGCGACCACGCGTTCGTTCTCGGGGTCGAGCGAGTCGATGGTGTCGCGGAGCGGCCGCCGCGAGTCCGCCTCACCGTTCCGGTAGTCGATGGCGCTCGTCCGGAGGTCCTCGACCGTCTCGAACGAGTCCGCCGAGGTCTGCTCCCGGAGGACGTCCCCGACCAGTGCGCCGAGTTCTCGGACGTCCTGCCGAACGTCCCGAGTGTGCAAATCCATACCGTGGGGTACTGAGGCAGGCCGTATAAGGTCCACCATTTTCCCGAAAAATTGCCTCTCGAGGGAGTAAATCACGAACTTTCGTACGAAAAACCGGACGAACGAAACGGCGGCGTCGTCTCGGTCGAGTCAGACGGCCGAGATCGGCCGACAGCGTACCGACCGACGACTTCGTCACGCTTTTGACTGGTGGGACGAAGGTAGGGACATGAGCGAGAGCGACAAGTATCCCGAGGAATCGGGACGCCGCCGATTCGTGAAGGGCGTCGTCGGGGGCGCGGCGCTCGCCGGCGTCGGCACCACCGGGGCCGTGGCACTCAACACCGCTACCTCGTCGACGGGTGGCGGCGGCGGTGCGACGCAGGCGATGGCCATCGAGAACATCGACGGCCCCGCACCGCGCGGGATGCCCCAGATTCCCATCGAGATAACCTCCGACGGCCTCCTCAAGGGCGTCTGGCCCGAGGTCAAGACCATCACCGAGGGCGGGGTCAAGATCGAGATCGCCGAGACGGAGGGCTACAAGGGCACCGACGTCACCTACTCCTCCAACTGGTTCCAGTACTGCGGGGTGCAGTCCTACGGCGGCATCGAGCCCTCCTACGAGAGCGACAACCTGTTCCGCTCGGGGGCCAGTCCGCCGTACGACTGGCAGGCGGAGGCGTTCGGCGAGGGCGAACCGCTCCGCGCGGACGCGTTCGACGAGTACACGACGTGGGGCAACGGCATCGGCAAGCCCGGCCTCGGCCAGCCCGCGGCGGGCACGTGGCGGTCGCAGGACGCCGAGGACGTCATCCCCATCCAGGTCGTCCGCTCGCCCATCATCGAGAAGAAGGCGAAGAAGGACCCGTGGCTGAAGGCCTCGACCGAGAAGGGGTTCATCGCGTGGCTCAACAAGTGCACCCACTTCTGCTGCGTCCCGGGGTACAAGCAGGCCGCCGGCGCCGCGCGGTTCAACGCGGAGAACGACGTCTACTGCCAGTGCCACCAGTCGGTCTACGACCCGTTCACCATCGTCGAGACGCAGTTCACCGCGCTGCCCCGTCCCGAAGACAGCTAACCGTACACGGGTCGCGCCCGAGTGCGGGCCGCGACCTGTTCGACGCCGCCGATTCGACTCTCCTTCCGACGGCCCGACCGAGACGCGAACCGAGAGCCGGCGCTATCCGCCGCTGACCGGCGGGAACAGCGCGAGTTCGTCGTCCTCGGACACCGGTTCGTCCAGTCCGCCGTCGACGCCGACGTTCTCGCCGTTCCGGAGGAGGTTGATGTGTTCGCGCAGGTCGCCCGACTCGTCGGTCACCCGGTCTTCGAGCGCGGGGTACGCCGCAAAGAGCGCGTCCAAGGCGTCGCCGACGGTGGCGTCCGCGGGAGTGTCGACGCTGACGGTGGTGTCGCCCGCCACCTCGCGGAGGTCGGCGAAGAGTTTCCACTGCATACGCGAGTGTTCGCGCGGCGGGACAAGAGGGTTGTGACGCGGTTTCGTCTCACACCGAGACGTTTACCCCACCCACGTTCGTGGTGCGGGTATGGTGCTGTACCGGGGGTGGACCGGCGGCCGGGCCGCCGTCCTACTGACGCTCGTGGCCGCGGCGCTGTCGGTGGGCACGGGCGTCGCCAGCATCGCCCCGAGGGCGGGGCCGCCCAGCGGTCCGCTGGTTGTGTACCTCCCGCCCGTGGTGGTGACGGCGGCGGCGTTCACCGGGACGCTCACCGGGTTCGTCCTGTTGGCGGCCGCGCTCGGACTCCGCCGCGGGTTCCGTGCGGCGTGGTGGGCGTCGGTCGTCCTCCTGCCGGTCACCGCGGCACAGGGCCTCCTGCAGGGCCACGAGTACTCGTACCCGCTCGTGGTGGTGTCGCTGGCGGCGCTCGTCCTCGTCGCCGTCAACCGCCGGCGGTTCGACCGCGAGTGGGACGTGACCACCACGCAGGTGGCCGCGGCGGTCTCCCTCGTGGGGTCGATGGTGTACGGCACCGTGGGCGCGTACGCCCTCCGCGACGATCACTTCGCGGGCATCTCGACGGTGCTCGACGCGTTCTACTTTACCGTCGTCACCGGGAGCACCGTCGGGTACGGCGACATCACGCCCACCTCGTCGCTCGGCCGACTGTTCGGCATGTCGGTCCTGCTGGTGAGCGTGTCGAGTTTCGCCGTCGCCCTCGGGGTGCTGCTCACGCCCGCGATAGAGGCCCGACTCTCCAAGGCGCTCGGACGCATGACACAGTCAGAACTCGACATGCTGGAGGACCACGTGCTCGTCCTCGGCTACGGCGAACTCACGGAACCGATAATCAGAGAACTCGACGACCGGACACAGTTCCTCATCGTGACACCCGACGCCACGCGGGTGTCCGAACTCGCCGAACGGGGGTTCGACGTGCTCCGGGGCGACCCCAGCGACGAGGAGACGCTCCGGCGCGCGAGCGTCGACGTCGCCCGGGCGGTGGTGGTCGCCACCAACGACGACGCCGACGACGCCCTCGCGGTGCTGACGGCGCGGGCGCTCCGGCCGGACGTGCGCATCGTCGTGGGCGCGACCCACGACGAGAACGCCAAGAAACTGAAGCGCGCGGGCGCGGACACGGTCATCTCACCCACCACCATCGGGGGCCACCTACTGGTGGAGTCCGCCCTCGGCCGCGACGGCACCGAGTCCGACGCCGAGGCGGTGGCCGACCGCATCCTCCGCGACGAAGTGTCGCCCGAGGGGGACGACGCCGGCGCGACGGAACCGGAGACGGGACCGCGCGACGGCGCGGACGGCCGGTGACTCGGCGCCCGCGGCTCGTGCGGCGCCAGCGACCCGGCGGCGTCCGGGGCGAGAGTGGCGGCGAAAGCGAGGGTGAGGACGGCCGCGGGGGCGGGGTCTACGTCAGAGGCGGCCGCGGTCCACGATGGCCACGTCGCAGTCGACGTTGCGGACGCGCTGGAAGGTGGGGGGCGCGACGAGGCGGGACGCGGCCGACCGGTCGCGGCTCGCGCCCATGAACACGAGGTCGTAGGCGGCGGCGTTGGCGTCGAGGAAGTCGGCCACGTCGCCGCGGGCCACCCGCGTCTCGACCGGATTCTCCGCCGTCTCCACGATGTCGGCGAGGCGGTTCTCCGCCGGCCGGCGCTCCACCTCGCTCGAGATGCAGGTGCAGGCGCTCACGCTGCCCGTCTTCCCGGCGAGGCGGGACGCGAAGTCGAGCATGGCGTGGGCCGAGTCGCCCGGCCGGGCCACGGACACGAGGATGCGCCTCCACTTCGTGCGGCCGGTGGTCGAGCGGAACGCGACGGTGTCGAACTCCGAGCGGAATATCCCGCGGAGGTACTCCGAGAGCGTGCCGTACTCCTCCTCGTAGGGCGCGACGATGAGGTCGCAGTTGGCGTCGCGGGCGGCGTCCATCGTGGTCGGGACGGGGTCGCCGCTGGCGACGACCACCTCGCAGGGGACGCCCAGTTTCGTGCGGACGCGCCGCGCCGCGTCTTCGAGGCGGCCCGCCGCCTCGTCAGCCTCCGCCGGGAGGTCGTCGCCGGTCGACTCGCTCACCGCCACGTCGTCGTCCGACGCGTCGCCGTCGCCCGACGCGTCGTCGTCGACCACGTCGAGCAACACCACCTTGCCGGCGTCGTGGGCCGCGGCGAGGGTGGCCCCGAACAGCGCCGTGGGTTCGGCCTTCTCGCCCCGCATCGGCACCAGCACGTGGTCGTCGCCGTGGATGGTCTCGTAGAGGTACTGCGCCCGCTGCTCGTAGAAGGTGCGCCGCCACGCCACGAACACGAGCGCGATGAACGTGGTCGACAGGAAGATGCTCACGACGTACTCCTCGGCGTGGACCAGCACGTTGACGAACGGCGTGTTTGCGTTCACGCCCCCGACGTCGGTTATCAGGATGAGCAGCGCCGTCGAGAACGCCGACGGCTCCTCGACGCCGAGCCCCCACGTGATGAGGCCGGTGAGGAGTATCGAGAGCGCCGCGCTCCACGGGTTGACCCCCGAGCCCGGAACCGGCCCGAACACCGTGGTGGCGACGAGGGCGAACCAGCCACAGAGCGCGCCGACGGTGAGCCCCACCACGAACTTCCACGGCGAGGCGTACCGGCCCTCGGGGTCGGCGAACAGGGTGTAGGTGCCCGAGGCCAGCGGCGGAAAGAGGAGGAACGAGAGCTGAGAGACCGAGTTCGATATCATCGTGACCGTGGCGATGAGCAGCGGGACGAACGCGATGATAGAGAGGTGGACGAGGTTGGAGGTGGTCTGGACCCACCGGTGGAACTCGCGGAGTTCGCGCCGCTCCGCCTTGCGCACGCGCCGGGCGGCCGCGACCACGCGCGCCACGACCCGGTCCAACATGCTACGCGATACGCGTCACGGCGTCGAGCGACAGGTCGATGGCTCGCTCGACGTTGTTGCGGGCCTTCTCGGGGAGTTCCTCGTCCTCCGTCTCGCCCTTCTGGGTCCCCTCGACGAGGTTACCGTCGACGGTGCAGATGGCCCCCGACCGGAGCCCCTTCCGGCGGGCGAGCGAGAACACCGTCGCGGCCTCCATCTCGACCGCCAGCAGGTTGGCGGCCTCCCAGTCGGCGACGTACTCGTCGGACTCGTTGTAGAACGCGTCGTCGCTCACGATGGGGCCGAGGTGGACCGCCTCGCCGTTCTCCTCGGCCGCGTCGGCGAGCGCCCGCACCACCTCGAAGTCGGGCACCGCGGGGTACGTGGCGGACTCGTAGCGCTTGCTCGTCCCCTCCTCTTTGGCCGCGCCCGTGGCCACCACCATGTCGCCGATGTCGATGCCCGACTGGAGCGCCCCGGTGGTGCCCACGCGGAGGAACGCGTCGACGCCGACCCGCGAGAGCTCCTCGACGGCGATGGCGGCGGAGGGACAGCCGATGCCCGTCGAACAGATAGTGAGCGGCACGCCCTCGTACTCCGCGTTGACGACCCGGTACTCGCGGTTCTCCGAGACGAGCGTCGAGTCGTCGCAGCGGCCGGCGATGCGGTCGACCCGCCCGGGGTCGCCCGGCACCAGCGCGATGTCGTGGACGTCGCCCGGTTCGACGAGGAGGTGGGGCTGTTTCGCCATGTCGTGCGTTCGTCACCGGCGAGAGACTAAAAAGGCGCGATTCGGGCGCTCTCTCCGTCCGCGGCGCGGGCGGCGCAGACGGCATGTGTGGCGCAGACGGCACGTGCGGCGCGGGCGGCGGTCACGCCGACAGGAGGGCGTCGACGCGCTCCCACGTCGGCACGGTGCGCGCGCCGACGCCGCGGGCGGCGATGGCCCCGCAGGCGTTCGCCACCGCGAGCGCCCGGCCGGCGTCCGCGCCGTCGAGGCGGGCGGCCACGAACCCCGCGGCGAACGCGTCGCCCGCGCCGGTGGTGTCGACGGCGTCGACCGAGAAGCCCGAGTGGGCGTGGGTGCCCTCCGCCGTCCGGAGTTCGGCTCCGCCGGCCCCGCGCTTCAGGACGACGCGTCCCTCGCCCAGCGTGTCGTGGGCATCCAGCGCGCGCGACGCCTCGCGGTCGTTGAGGAAGACGAGGTCCGCGGCGGCGAGAGCGTCGCCGAACGCCCGGTCCGCCACGCGCCGTCCGGGGTCGAAGCTCACGGTCACCCCCGCCGCGGCCGCGCGTTCGGCGAGTTCGAGCGCCACGTCCGGGGGCTGGTTGGTGAGGTGGAGGTGGTCGGCGTCGTCGAGGGCGGCCGCGGGGAGGTCGGCGGCCGTGTACGCCTCGTTCGCGCCCTCGCAGCCGAGCACGAACGCGTCGGCGTCGCGGCCCACCACGAGGTACTTGGTCGCGGTCGTCGCGTCGGCCACCGTCCGGACGTGCGCGCAGTCGACGCCCGCCGACCGGAGTTCCCTCCGTACCGCCCGGCCGTGGTCGTCGTCGCCGACGCTCCCGAGGAGGGTGGCCGACGTGTCGAGGCCGACCAGCGCGTTCGCGACGTTGGCGGCGCTCCCGCCCCCGCCGCTGGTACGCGACCGGACCGCCGCCTCGTCGTCTGCGCCGGGCAGGCGGTCGACGCGGAGGGTGACGTCCCAGTTGACGTGACCGGCGCACACGACGCGGGACATGTGGCGTGCCGAGACGTTCCCGAGTTACTAAAAGACCCGTGCCGAGGCGGCGTCCGGACCGTCGCCCCGCCGGGACGCCGAGCGACGGGTGGGTGACGGGGTCGACGGGGACCGACGGAGTCGACGCCGGCGTAACACCGAGAGTGTCCGGCGTACCCTCCCGTCCGTGAATACGCGTTCGGAGAGATTGGTAGACTCACTTCGTACGTTCGGGTTTTTAAAGACTGTAGTGGTCGGGCAGAACATCTATGCGAAACGAACACGTAACAAAGGCGGCTGCCGAGGATCCCCCCCAACACCTACGGTCCGACGGCAGCCAGAGTAGGGCGCGGTCACGGGACGACCCTACTCTTCAGGAGGAGGAGCGTCGACGCACTTATTCCTACGGATGTAGCACAGCGCGTGAGACTGGCCGTCACCCGGCGATGGTGAACAGAAGCAAGTTGTGGACGCCCGGGCCGAGACCGACGGCGGCCACGAGGCCGAGGAGGAGGTAGCCCTCGTCTGGTTCCTCGCGGACGTAGTCGGCGAGGACGGTCACCACGAAGCACGCCACGACGAGTTTCACGAGGACGAACAGCCAGCCCGCGCCGACGTACTCGGCGGTGGGGAGCGCCGCGCCCGCGTCGAGGATGAGCCGGGAGAGAGGCGAGCGCTCGCCGAAGCCGAGGAGGTCGACCCCCACGGCGGTCGAGACGCCGTCGAGGGCGTGGCCGAACACCGCCAGCGCCCCGGCGCCCCCGGTTGCGGCCGCCTCGGGCGAGACGCGCCGGAGGGCGGCCCACGCCGCGGCGGCGACGACGGCGGCGGCGACGAGGCCGATTATGGGGACGGCGGGCGAGAGCGACCCCCGGGCGGCCCCCGCGGCGAACGCCCACCCGACGGCCGGCAGGAGACAGAGCGTCCCCGCGGCCGCGAGCGTCGCGGCCACCGGCAGGTCGGCCGCGTCCGCGACGAGCCAGAGTCCGCCCGCGACGACGGCGACGGAGACGTACACCGACGGCGTGCCCGCGAACGGGTGGACGGCGGCGGGGAGCGCGCCGATTACGTAGAGCACGTGGAGCGCCGAGCCGACGGCCATCCACGGCGCGAGGGCGAGGACGCGGCGCTCGGTCACCCGCGGACTCCGACTGTAGAGTCCGTAGCCCACGGCGGCGACGCCGAGAACGAGAGCGGCGAGGTGGGGGAGCGGCGGGAGCGCGAAGCCCTCGGGGAGTATGGCGGCGGGGGGCGGCGTCATCGTGCGCAGGAGCGCCGTGGACCGTGAAAGGCTTACCGAAGCCTCGTGCTCCGCGGCCGATAGAACCCGCCCGCCGGGCGGCGGGTGACGGATGGCGCGTGCCGGGCGGCGGGGACGGGGACGGGGACGGGAGCGACGGAACCGTTCCCCCGGAGTTATACTCGGCCTCGACGTGCACTCGGACATGGACCGAAGCGAGTTCGCCGCGCGCATCGACCACACCGTCCTCGGCCCGGAGACGACGCCGTCGGACGTGGAGCGGGCGCTGGACGAGGCGGCGGAGTACGGGATGAACGCGTGCGTGCCGCCGTGCTACGTGGCCGAGGCCCGCGAGCACGCCCCCGAGACGACCATCGTGACCGTGGTGGGGTTCCCCCACGGCCAGCACGCCACCCACGCCAAACACGAGGAGGCGGTGGACGTGTGGGAGCAGGGGGCCGACGAACTCGACGTGGTGCTCAACGTCGGCCGCCTGAAGGCCGGGCAGGACGACGTCGTGGAGGCGGAACTCGCGGAACTGGTGGCCGCCGTCCCCGTCCCGGTGAAAGTCATAATCGAGACGGCGCTCCTGTCGGACGACGAGAAGCGCCGGGCGTGCGAGGCCGCGAGGCAGGCGGACGCCGACTTCGTGAAGACCTCCACCGGGTTCGCCGACGGCGGCGCGACGGTCGAGGACGTGGAACTCATGGCCGAGTACCTCCCCGTGAAGGCCAGCGGCGGCGTCGGGAGCTACGAGGAGGCGATGGCGATGTTCGACGCCGGGGCCGAACGCGTCGGCGCGTCGAGCGGCGTCGAGATAGTCGAGGGGTTCCCCGGCGAGGACTGACGCCGGGAAGCAGAGGGGGACCGAGTCGGCCCGCCGCCGGGAGATGACTCGCACGCCCGCGTCAGACCGTCGTGCTTTTGGCCGCCCGGGCGATACTACGCGACGACCGAATGGCCCGGTATCACATCGAGACGTACGGCTGCACGTCGAATCGGGGGGAGAGCCGACAGATAGAGTCGGCGCTCCGTGACGCGGGCCACTACCGCGTCGACGGCCCCGACGCGGCCGACGTCGCCATCCTCAACACCTGCACCGTGGTGGAGAAGACGGAGCGAAACATGCTCCGCCGGGCAGAAGAGCTAGAGGACGAGACGGCGGACCTCATCGTCACCGGCTGTATGGCGCTGGCGCAGGGCGAGGAGTTCCGCGACGCGGGCGTCGACGCGCAGGTGCTCCACTGGGACGACGTGCCCACCGCGGTGACCAACGGCGAGTGCCCGACGCCCGGCCCCGGCGTCGAACCGGTGCTCGACGGCGTGGTCGGCATTCTCCCCATCGCCCGGGGCTGTATGAGCGACTGCTCGTACTGTATCACGAAGGAGGCCACCGGCAAGATAGACTCGCCGTCGGTCGAGGAGAACGTCGAGAAGGCGCGCGCGCTGGTCCACGCCGGCGCCAAGGAACTCCGCATCACGGGACAGGACACCGGCGTCTACGGCTGGGACACCGGCGAGCGAAAGCTCCACGAACTCCTCGACCGGGTCTGCGACATCGAGGGCGAGTTCCGCGTCCGCGTGGGCATGGCCAACCCGAAGGGCGTCCACGGCATCCGCGAGGAACTCGCCGGGGTGTTCGCCGAGAACGAGAAGCTCTACAACTTCATCCACGCCCCGGTACAGTCGGGCAGCGACGACGTGCTGGGCGACATGCGCCGCCAACACCAGACCTCGGAGTTCCGCGAGGTGGTCGAGACGTTCGACGACGTCCTCGACTACTGGACGCTCTCGACCGACTTCATCGTGGGCTTCCCCACCGAGACGGAGGCCGACTTCGAGGCGAGCATGGACCTCCTGCGCGAGACGCGCCCGGAGAAGGTGAACGTCACCCGGTTCTCGAAGCGGCCGGGCACCGACGCCGCGGAGATGAAGGGGCTCGGCGGCCAGACCAAGAAGGACCGCTCCTCCGCGATGTCCGACCTCAAGATGGAGGTGGTCGGCGACGCCTACGAGTCGATGGTGGGCGAACGCCGCCGCGTGCTCTGCGTCGAGGAGGGCACCGGCGACTCCGTGAAGTGCCGCGACGGGGCCTACCACCAGATAATCGTGCAGAACGCCGCCGAGTACGGGGTCGAACCCGGCGACTTCCTCGACGTCGAGGTGACGGGGCACCAGACGGTGTACGCGTTCGGCGAACCCGTGTAGGCGGCCCGTGGCCGGGCGGTGGCGGTATCGCCCCGTCTCGCCCCGTCCGTCTCGTTCCGTCCTATCCGTCCCCTCCCACCCCATCGGACCGCCTCGGGGACCGCGGGGGTAGCCTTATTGTACGTCTCGCCGAGTTCGAGACGATGAGTTCCGGTTCCCGCGTCCCTCCCCTCGTCCGCGACGCGGCGGGGTCCGTCGCCCTCGTCGTCGCGGTCGGCCTCGTACTGTTCGGAGCGAGCGGCGTCTGGCCCCCGATGGTCGCCGTCGAGTCGGGGAGCATGACGCCGCACGTGCAGAAGGGCGACCTCGTGTTCGTGACCGCGCCCGACCGCTGGACCGCCAGCGCCGGCGCGGGCGACGGCGGCGTCGTCACGACGCGCGAAGCCGAACGGAGCGCCGACGCCCACCGCCGGTTCGGCGCGCAGGGGGACGTGATAGTGTTCAGCACCCCCGAACGCGAGGCGGCCGGGGAGGCGCCCATCATCCACCGGGCGCGCTTCCGGGTCGAACGCGGCGAGAACTGGTACGGGAAGGCGAACGCGTCGTCCCTCCCCCCGGGCGTCGACGACTGCGAGGAATTGCTGTCGTGTCCGGCCCCCCACGACGGCTACGTCACCAAGGGGGACGCCAACGCGTACTACGACCAGGCCGGCTCTCTGTCCGCGCCCGTGGTGAAGTCGCGGTGGGTCCGCGCGCGGGCGGTGGCCCGTATCCCGGGACTCGGCTGGGTCCGTCTGGTGCTCTCTGGGCAGGTCGACATCGCCGAAACCGCGGGTTAATCGGCGCATAATTAGGTAGGGTGGCCGCGTCGTCGGTACTGTCCCGACGGTCCCCCGCCGTCGCGGACGGAGGAGCGTCGAACGCTCCCAGCCCGAAGGACCGGACCCTTCACCCTGCCCATTCACCTTTCGTCGTCGCATCCCCCGTGCGACGACGGCTACTTCGTTCCCTCGAACCGATACTCGCCGTACCCGTCGGTCGTCTCCTCCTTCCACTCGCCGAGTTCCTTCGGGTCGACGTGGACGAACACGTCGTCGACCTCCGGCATCTCGCGGATGGACCGGATGACGGCCGACTCGAGGTCGTGGGCCTCGGTCAGCGTCATGTCGCCCTCCACCTCGACGTGGAGGCTCACGTCCACCTCGGGGCCGACGTAGTGGGCGATGACGTCGTGGACGCCGCGCACCTCGGGGTGGCCCAGCGCCCGTTGGACTATCTCGTCGCGGAGTTCCTCGGGCGGGGCCGCCCCGACGAGGTAATTCACGTTGTCCCGGACTATCTCGACGCCGGTGTAGAGGATGCCGAGCGACACCACGCCGGCAGCCACGGAGTCGAGCACGGGGTAGCCCGCCGCGGCCCCCGCGACGCCGGCCAGCGCCGCCACGGCGGTCAGGATGTCGTTGCGGTTGTCCTTCGCGGTGGCTACAACCGCGGGCGAGTTGCGCTCTCGACCGATGTCGAGACACTTGCGGTAGAGCAGATACTTGGTGACCGCGGTGCCGGCGAGGACGGCGACGCCGGGGAGACCGGCCGCCGCGGACGCGGTTCCGCCCCGGAGCGCCGTGGTGGTCGCCTGCCAGAGTACGCCCCCGCCGGCCACGAACACGCCCGCGGCCACGAACAGCGACACGAAGGGCTCGATGCGCTCGTGGCCGTGCGGGTGCTCGAAGTCCGGCGGCTGGGTGGTGACGTAGAGGCCGAGGACCACCACCAGACTGTAGACGGCGTCGGCCGCGCTGTTGACCGCCTCGGAGCCGACGGCGAGGCTGTCGGTGAAGTACCAGACGCCCCCCTTCGCCAGCGCCAGCACGACGTTCACACCGAGCACGACCAGTCCGATGCGACGGACGGCCGCCTTTCGTCCCATCACCCTCCGTTCGACACCGGGGGGCAAAGGAGCTTCGGAGGCGGGTGCGTCGTACCCTACTCTCCGACCGTCGCCGGGCGCTCAGATACCGAGGTCGAAGGAGAAGCGGACCGCCTCGTCCGGGCCGCGGACCGTCGCGCCGTCGAGTCCGGCGAACGCGTCGTGGAGTCGGTCGTACGTCTCCTCCAAAGCCTGCACGATGACCTTCGTGTCGCCGACGACGGGCATGTAGTTGGTGTCGCCGGTCCACCGCGGGACGACGTGCGTGTGGAGGTGGTCGTCGATGGACCCACCCGCGCCGACGCCGAGGTTGAGACCGGCGTTGAATCCGTCGGGGCCGATGCCCTCGCGCAGGGCCTCGAACGTGGCCTGCTTGAGGCGGGCGTGGTCGAGGAGCGCCGGCGCGTCGAGGTCGGCGTACTCGCCCGTGTGCGTCCGCGGAATGACCATCACGTGGCCCGGGTTGTAGGGGTAGTTGTTCAGGAGGACGAAACAGCGGTCGCTCCGCGCGACCACCCTGTTCTCCCGGTCGGCGTCGCGTTCGGGGAGCACGCAGAACGGACACCCGTCCACGTCGTCCTCGTCGTCGTCGCGTTCGACCCAGTCGATTCGCCACGGGGCGAATATCTGCTCCATGTCACCGGGGACTCGGCCGAACGGTTTCAACCTGTCTCCGTCTCGAACGGTCTGCGTCGCTCGAGAACCCGTGAAACGGTCGGGACAGGCCGTTTACCCCGACCGTAAACCGAGTTTCGTCCATTTTCGTTTCGTACCGGATAGTTAAATCGCTGTGACAGAATTAGCGGAAAAACGTATTATATTTGTGGCCGATATTAGCCAGACCAATACTATACACTTCAGGGCCGTGTCTCACAGTGATGGCAACCCAACCATCCGACACCAAGGGAATCACCGAGTACTGTGAGTCGTGCGGGAACGACACCCAGCACAAGGTGCGGGTGGAGTTGCGGACCGAGAGTTCGAAAGAGGAGAACGCGGAGTTCTCCCGCGAACCCTACCGCGTGGCGGTCTGTACCGTCTGCGACGGTGAGTCCGTCCAGCGGATGAACAACGCCTGAGGTCCGCAGTCTCGATTTCGCGCACCGAGGTCCGACACTCGTTCTCCCGCACGGCCGTTCCGTTCGGTCAGCCGCTACGCCCGCGTGTCCGCTCAGTCGGTGAGTATCTCACAGCCGTCCTCGGTCACGATGACGGTGTGCTCCGCTTGACTCACTAGCGTGCCGTCGTCCTCCTTCAGGACGGGGTAGCCGTGGAGCACGCCCTGCTGTTCGAGTCGCCGGACGGACATCTCCGCGCGCGAGGCGTCCAGCCATCGCGTGGCGAAGGGGAGGGTTCGGTACTCCTCGGTCACGGTCTCTAGCACCTGCCGCGCCTGCCGGTTCCGGACGGAGCGCTCGGCTTCGAGGCTGTATATCTCCGCGTTCGCGCCCTCCGAGACCTTGCCCCGGCCGTCGGTGGCGAACGGCTCTATCGCCACCACGTCGCCGACTTCGAGTTCGACTCCGCGTTCGGTCCCGCGGTTCGGGATGTTGGGTCCGGTGTGGGCGTCCCACTGCTCGACGCCGTGGCCGGAGAGGTTGAGCACGGGGGTGTAGCCGTACCCTCGGATGACGTCCTCTATCTCCGCGCCGACTTCGCCCGTCTGGACCCCGGGACCCACGGCGTCGAGGGCGGCGTCGAGGGCTTCCTCCGCCGCCTCGACGAGTTCCGCGTTCCCCGACAGGTCGACGGTGACCGCGGCGTCGGCGATGTAGCCGTCGACGTGGACGCCGCAGTCGAGACAGACCATGTCCTCGCCGAACTCGGTGTCGTCGTCGCGCCCGGGGGTGGCGTGGGACGCCTCCTCGTTCACGGAGATGTTGGCGGGGAACGCGCAACCGTCGGCGCGTTCACGGATTCGTTCCTCGGCGAACTCCGCGACTTCGAGGTGGGTGACCCCCGGTTCTATCCGTTCGGCCGCCTCGTCGAGGACCTCCCGGAGCACCGACCCGGCCTCGCGGTACTTCTCGACCGTTTCGTCGTCGAGTGACCCGATACTCATGCTCCCCCCTTCCACGAGACGGCGGAAAGAGGTTGCGGGATGGCGACGGACGGCCGCCGCCCCGCCGTCCGAGCCAACGGGACGTAGCGACGCCGAGACGCCCGGAGCGCGGATTTGTAACGGACGGGATAGTCGTAAGATTATTCAATGAGAACGTGAAATCCGGCGTCGGAACTCGCGTCGCGGCTACCGGTCCACCTCGCCCATGATGGTGTCGAGGCTCCCGAGGGTGGCGATGAGGTCGGGGAGGTACTCCCCCTCCGCCATCTCGGGGAGGGCCTGCAGGTTAGAGAAGGAGGGACCGCGAAGGTCGTACGCCTCGCGTTCGTGCCACGCCGCGGTCCGGAACGCCACGGCGCCCGACTCGCTGACGGGGTCGGACGCGGGCACGGGGACCACTACGCTCACCTCGCGGGTCCGGTCGTCGTACGAGGTGAGGTGGTAGATAGTCTCGTAGCGGTCGGCGTACTGCTGGGCGGTCACGCAGGTGAGGTGGTCGAACCCCGCCTCGTCGCGGAGCGTCCGGAGGACCGAGTCGACGGCGTCGGCACGGACGACCACGCCGGGAGCGTTGCGGTGGTCGTCACGGCCGACGACGGCGTCGTCGGGGAGCGACTCGAAGGCGTCGGCTGGCGATGGCGGCGCGTCGGTGTCGGACTGCGTCGCGTGTGACATGGTCTTCGGGGGAGTGCGGTCGGCCGTTTCGGCGCGGTCGGCGACGACCGCCGACGGACGAGCGTAGCCCCGGTCTCGCCCTCGACTTTCTGCCTCTCCAGCGAGGTGGGTTTAAGTGGCCCTTCCGAGAACGCCGTCCCATGCGGTCGCTGACCCTCCGCGCGCACCTCTCGGACGACCTGCTCCACCCGATGCACGCGTTCGTGGTCGACCACGAGGCGTTCGACCGGACCGAACTCCTCCACTGGAGTCCGGCGGTAGAGGAGACGAACGCGATGGTGTTCCGGGTGGTCGGCGGGGATCACGAAGCGTACGCGGCCGCCCTCGAACAGACCGAGCAGATACTCGACTACCGACTCGGCGACGTGCGGTCCGACCGCTTCTACCTGTACGTCCGCGACGAGCAGACGCCCGCCGACCGACGGCTGACCGACCCCGTGGCCGGCACCAACCTCGTCGTCGTCCCGCCCGTCGTCTACGACGACGACCGGACCATCCGGTTCACGCTCGTCGGGACGGACGAGGAACTCCAGCGCACCGTCGAGGAACTCCCCGACGGCGCCCCCGTGGACGTGGTGCGGCTCACGGGGTTCGACCCGGGCACGTTCGACGCCGCGGCCGACCTGACGGGACGCCAGCGGGAGGCGCTGGAGGCCGCCTACGACGCCGGCTACTACGCGGCCGAGCGGACGGGGACGGTGGCGGAGGTAGCGGGCGAACTCGGCTGTGCGCCCGGCACGGCCGCCGAACACCTCCGCAAGGCGGAGGCGAAGGTCGTCGGCCGAGCGCTCGGCCGGGAGTAGTCGCTCCCGGGACGTGCCGTCGTCCCGGCTGTCGCTGTCTCGACCGTCACCGGGCGCTCAGCGGCGCGCGACGGCGGTCTGCATGGCCTCGGAGCAGAACGCGCTCCCGGCGTCGCCGTCGGCGTCGAGGACGACCACGCCCGCCTCGGAGCCCGTCAGCGCCTCGAACTCTGCGACGGCGCGCTCAGCGGCCGCGTCCGCGTCGAGTCCGTCTTCGAGGGCGGCGACGGCGCGCCGCGAGAGCGTGGTCCGGGCGATGTCCTCGCCCGCGCCGGTGGCGGACGCGCCGCCCGCGGGCGCGCAGTAGAACCCGGACCCCACCTGCGGCACGTCGCCGACGCGTCCGGCGAGGGCGAACCACCGCCCGGCCGTCGACGTCGCCGCCGCGACCGACTCGCCGTCGGCGGCCACGGCCCCCACGGTGTCCGTCCCGCCGAACCGGTCGCGGACCCACGCGAGGTGTTCGTCCGGGGCGTCGCGGCGGTCCGGCGGGGCGGCGTCCGCGTACCGCCGGCGCGTCTCGGGCGTGGTGAGTTCGACGCCCGTCTCGACGCCGTAGTCGGCCGCGAGGTCCACGGCGTGGACGCCCGCGACGAGGACGTGGGGCGTCTCCTCCAACACGGCGCGGGCCGCGGAGACGGCGTGTTCGACGCCAGGCATCCCGGCCGCCGCGCCCACCTCGCGGCCGTCGGTCATCGCGCCCGCGTCGGTGCGGGCCACGCCGTCGGACTGCACCGCGCCGCCGACCCCGGCGTTGAACTTCGGGTCGGACTCCAGCGGTCTCAGCGCCGCCTCGACGGCGTCGAGCGGCGTCGACTCGGCCGCGCCCGTCGCCGCCGCGTCGCCGAGCGTTTCCCGTCTGGCGTCGGGGTCGTCGGGCCCGCCGCCCGCGCCGCCGTGGACGATGACTCGCACGCGCCGGGGTTCTCGCGTGAGCGACTTAACGGCTTTGCGGGCGTCGAGCGTCTCTCTCGAACCTGTTCCTCTAGTTCGGTGACAACGTTAAAGAGCACACGGATGAGAAGAACAGATAACCCGAATGGACGCCCCGTCAGTAGACGACATAGAAGACTCCGCGGAGAAACCCGTCGAGAAGTTGGAGGACTCGACCGAGGACGTAGAGGAGTTCTACGAACTGTTCGTCAACGCCGACCAGCCGGTTCGCGAGTGGATAATCATGACCGGCGGGCGCCGCAAGGTGGTCGGCACGATAATGCTCGGCGTCTTCGTGCTGTTTCTCGGTCTCGGCGTCGCCAACCCGGTCGACCTCGCGCGACTCCTCCGGGAGTCGAACACGGTTCAGACACTGCTCAACACGTACCTGAGCGGCGTCATCCTCCTCATCTCCATCGTCGTCTCGGTCAACTCCATCGTGGTCTCCCAGCAGTTGGCCACCATCGGCAGCAGCCAACAGCGCATCCAGCAGGCCGTCGACTTCCGGGAGCAGACGGACGACCTCATCGAGAACGGCGACGTCTCCCCGGCCGACCCGGCGAAGTTCCTCGAGACGCTCATCACCACTGTGGAGGAGAAGAGCCAGCGACTGCTCGAAACGTCGGACGGCGACGACGTGGACGGCGACACACAGGAGGCGCTGGAGCGACAGGCGGAGTTCGTAGAGCAGGTCGACCAGTCCACGGACAAGGTGAAGGCCGGGCTCAAAGAGGCGCGGTACGAGCCGTTCGAGGTGTTCTCGGCCGGCCTGTCGTACAACCACTCCCGGCACCTCGACACGACCTACCGGATGCGCCGGGAGTACGCCGACGTGCTCTCCGAGAGCACGCAGGAGGCCTACGACGAACTCCTCGACACCATCCAGTTGGTGGCGGCGTCGCTGGAGTACTTCAAGACGCTCTACTTCCAGGAGGAGTTCGCCAACCTCTCGCGGGACCTGCTTTACTCCGGGCTCCCCACGGTGCTCGTCATCTCGTACGTCCTGCTGTGGTTCGACAGCCGGGCGTTCGGGAACGTGAACCTCCTCGGACTGGAGGCCAAGTACCTGTTTTTCATCGCCACCGTCACCGTCGCGCTGCTGCCGTTCATCGTGCTCACGGCGTACGTCCTTCGGGCCGCGGCGGTGGCGAAGCGGACGCTGGCGGCGGGACCGTTCCGGTTCGAGCAGTGAGCCGGAAGCGGCCGGCCCGTCCGTGACGCGGCCCGAACGGCCCGAGTCCGGCCGACGGAGGTGCGACTCCCTGGCGGAGAACGGCAGGCATTTGAGTGAGGTGCGGGAAATGGATACCAGCCATGAGCTACGACAAGGTCGACGTTCCCGAGGAGGGGGAGAAGATAACCGTCGCGGACGCCGACACCGACGAACTCGAAGTCCCCGACAACCCGGTAATCCCCATCATCTACGGGGACGGAATCGGGCAGGACGTCGCGCCCGCCGCCCAGAAGGTGCTGGAGGCCGCCGCGGAGGCCACCGGCCGCTCCATCTCGTGGATGCGCCTCTACGCCGGCGAGTCCGCCCGCGAGCGCTACGACGAGAACCTGCCCGACGACACCGTCGAGGCCATCGAGGAGTTCCGCGTGGCCATCAAGGGTCCGCTCACGACGCCCGTCGGCTCGGGTTTCCGCAGCCTCAACGTCGCGCTCCGCAAGAAGCTCGACCTCTACACCAACATGCGCCCCACCTACTGGCTGGAGGGCGTCCCGTCGCCGGTGAAGGCCCCCGAGCAGATGGACATGGTGAACTTCCGTGAGAACACCGAGGACGTGTACGCCGGCATCGAGTGGGAGGCCGGCACCGACGAGGTAGAGAAGGTACGCGAGTTCGTCGAGGACGAGATGGGCTACGGCGACACCATCCACGACGGCCCCGTGGGCATCGGCGTCAAGCCCATCACGGAGTTCGGCACCAAGCGCCTCGTGCGCAAGGCCATCGACTACGCGCTGGAGAACGACCGCGACTCCGTCACGCTGGTCCACAAGGGGAACATCATGAAGTTCACCGAGGCCCAGTTCCGCGACTGGGGGTACGAGGTCGCCGAGGAGGAGTACGGCGACGAGGTCATCACCGAGGACACCCTCTGGGAGGAGCGCGACGGCGAGCAGCCCGAGGACGCCGTGGTGGTCAACGACCGCATCGCGGACAACATGCTCCAGCAGCTCCTCACCCGCACCGACCAGTACGACGTGCTCGCGATGCCCAACCTCAACGGCGACTACCTCTCCGACGCCGCGGGCGCTCAGATCGGCGGCCTTGGCATCGCGCCCGGCGCCAACATCGGCGACGGCCGGATGCTCGCCGAACCCGTCCACGGCTCCGCACCCAAGTACGCCGGGCAGGACAAGGTCAACCCCACCGCGATGATCCTCTCGGGCCGCATCATGCTCGACTATCTCGGCTGGGAGGACGCCGCGGACCTCGTGCGTGACGCCGTCGAGGAGACCATCTCGTCGAAGAACGTCACCTACGACCTCCACCGGCAGATCGAGGGCGGCGAGAAGCTCGCAACCAGCGAGTTCGCCGAGAAGGTCGTCGAGAACATCGAGAAGAAGGCCTGACGCCGTTCGGCGCGCCCGACCCACACCACAACACCCCGTACCCTGCACTCGGCGCTCGACACTCAGCGCTCGACCACGACTTCTTTCGTCCGGGGGGCGTCGATGCCGAACAGCAGACCGGCCAGAAAGAGGAGTTCGTTCCCGGCGTAGTACTGGCTGACCACGTAGTCGACGACGCCCACGTCGGGCGCCGCGACGCCGAGCACCACCAGCAGGAGCGCCGCGACCGCCGCGAGGCCGGCGACCCACCGGACGACGACGCCGGAGACGAGGCCGATGACGAAGACCACCGCCGCGCCGAGGAGGCTCACGGCGACACCCCTCCCCGAGCGTCGTCCGACCGCCTGTCGAAAGTGCGCACGTCCGACGCTACGGCGGCGAGCGTGATGTGAGTTGCACCTCCGTCTGGGCCCGGTCGTCCGGCCCACGTCGGGTCCCGTTCGGACCGCCCGGCGGTGCGCCTACCGTATCTGGAACAGCTCCGACCGCGGCGACGCGCGTTCGAGGGTGACGTTGAGCACCGCCCCGGCGAGTAGCAGCACCCCGAAGAGGTAGAGGAACGTCACGAAAAGCAGGATGCCGCCGAGGACGCCGTACGCCTTGTACTGGGCCGCGTTCGAGACGTAGTAGACGAACAGAGCGTGGAGCACCGACCAGCCCACGGCGGCGAACGCCGCGCCGGGGAGGACGTGCGACAGCGACACCGGTAACGGCGGCATCACGTAGTAGACGGGCACGAACACGAGGAAGAGTCCGACGAACCCGCCGACGAGGGTCACGAGCCTCGGGAAGGGGACGATTCCCGCGAACAGGTGGGAGACGGCGGCGACGACCCCCATCACCGCGACGGCGACCACGACGAGAAAGAGGACGACGACGGCGTCGCGGAGTTCCGTGAGGAGCCCCACGTCGGCGGCGGCGTCGTACACTCGCTCGAACGCGTTGTCGAGGCCGCGAAACACCTTGAACGCCGACCACAGCAGCGTGACGACGCTCACGACGCCGGCGGTGAGGCGGCCGGAGCTGTTCGCGACGGCGTTCCGGACGAGCGTCGCCATCGGCGGGGAGATGGTGCGCAACTGGTCGAGTAGCGGGTCGACGAGCGACCGGCCGAGAAACGACGAGAGGGCGACGGCGAGGATGAGCATCGGGATGAAGGACACGAACGCGTAGTAGGAGAAACTCGCGGCGAGGAAGGTGATGTCGCGGTCGCGCGCGGTGTCGACGAACGACTTGAGCGTAGGCGTAAGGTCCATGACCGTGTTCTCGGTATAGCGACGGTAGAAACAAATACAGTTGTGGCCGGCGGCCGCCGCGTCGTCAGATTCAAAGCCCGGCACGGGCAACCTCGCTCACCATGTACGCGGTCGTCGGCTGTAACGAGTGCGGCGGGCTGTGGCTACTGTCCGACCCGGACGCGGCGGAGACGGCGACGTGTCCGACCTGCGGGAAGCGCCACCGGACGCGGAAGCTGAAGCGCTTCTTCGAGGCGGACGACCGCGAGGCCGCCCGGCAGGCCCGGGCGGCGATGCTCGCGGACAAGCGGGGCGACAGCGACGCGTTCGACGCCCTCGACTCCGTGGCCGAGATGGAGCGGCGAGTGGACGACGCCGAGGCGGTCGACGACCGCGAGTACCTCGAGGCCGCCGGGCTCGACCCCGACGCGGTCGACGCCGCCGGCGACGCGGCCGGCCCCGGCGGGTCGAGCGGGGGGCAGAGTCGGCGCGAGATAGTGGAGGCGGGCGTGCGCGCCGGCGACCGACCCACCGAGGACGAGGTGGTCGCGTACGCCGAAGAGCGTGGCGTCCCGCCGGACGCGGCGCGGCGGCTGCTGGAGAAACTCGCGCGCCGCGGCGCGGTGAGCGAGTCGGGCGGGCGGTACCGCCTGCTCTGATGCTCGGCGCGTCCGCGGGGCGGCCGCCGAGCCCGACGGACTCAGGGCGTTATCGGGGCTGATAGTCGGCGCGTAAGCGTTATCCGGTGACCCTCTCGACGTTCTCTAATGAGAGAACGACTTCGGGATATCGGTGCGTTCGGGCGGCGGCAGGAGGACGCGACGGAGGGGCGGACCGACGGGGGCGTCGTCGTGGACGGCGCGGCCGGCGGGCACGCGGACGGCGCGTCGTCCGGGGGTGGTTTCGGCCCCGACGCCGACGCGTCGGACGCGGAGGAGCGCCTCCGCTACGAACGGGACTACTGGCGCGGCCTCTTCGAGCAGGTGGTGATGGAGTACCCGGAGTTCGCGTGGGTCATCGACGACGCGGACCAGGTAGCGTACTACAATCCTCTCGCCGAAGCGACGCTGGGTTTCGCGCGGGAGGACGTACTCGGGGAGTCCGTCCACGATGCGCTTCCGATACCGGAGGACGCAGAGACGCAGGCACAGACCGTGGCGCGCGAGGGCGAAGCCAGACAGGAGGAGGAGTACCGCCGTATCTCCACCGCGGACGGGGAGGAGTGGGTCCGGTCGACCGCCGTCCCCCTCCGGAACCCGGAGGGCGAGGTAGTTGCCGGGTTCGAGGTCGGGACCAACGCCACCGACCTCGTGGAACAGCACGAGGCCATCGGCGAGGCGCAGTCACAGGTGTCCGAGGAAGTCTCGGCGAAGACCTCGCGCGCGGCGAACACGACTCGACGCATCGGCGAGGCCATCGGCAACGCGGAGACGATGGCCGAGGAGCAGGCCGAGAACATGGACGAGGTGTCCGGCGAGGTGGGGTCGCTCTCGGCGACGGTCGAGGAGATAGCCGCGTCGGCCGACGAGATAAACGAACGCTCCGAGGAGGCCCGGCGACTCGCGGCCGAGAGCACGGACGCCGGCGAGGAGGCCGTCGACCGAATGGAGAGCGTGGCCGAGAGCGGCGACGCGGTGGCCGAACAGACGCGCACGCTCGCCGAGCAGGTGGCCGAGATAGACGCCATCGTGGAGGTCATCAACTCCATCGCCGACCAGACCAACCTGTTGGCGCTGAACGCCAACATCGAGGCCGCGCGGGCGGGCGACGCCGGCGAGGGCTTCGCCGTCGTCGCAAACGAAGTCAAGAGCCTCGCAGAGGAGGTCCAGTCCGAGTCCGAACGCATCGAGGCTATCATCCGCGAGACCCGCGAGGACGCCGGCACGACGGTCGAGAGCGTCGAGTCGGTCACCGAGGAGATACGCCACACCACCGAGGCGATACGCGAGATGGTCGACAATCAGGAGGCCATCGTCGACGCGGTGAACGTCACCTCGACCGGGATGGAGGACATCGCCACCGCGACGGAGGACCAGGCGGTCCGGACCGAGGAGGTGGCGAGCATGGTCGACACCGCCACCGAACGGGCGAAGCAGGTGTCCGGCGAGATAGAGACCGTCGCCGAGGCGAACGAGGAGCAGTCGACGCTGGTTGCCGAGATAGCGACGTCCATCGACCGTCTCGAGTCGACCGTCGAACGGCTGAGCGAGAACGGCGCGGTGAGCGTGAAGGACGTCCGCGGCGACGCGTCGTAGTCGCCGGCGGTCGCCAACGGTCGTCAGCGGCGCTCTGCGCCCCCGCTCTCAGCGACCCAGTCGCTCGTGGGCCGACGAGAGGTTGTTCGACGCCAGCGCCCCGAGGAGCGAGAGTTCGCCAGCCAGCGCGCCCGCCGCGATGGACTCCGCGAGGGCGTCGGCGTTCGACCCCGGCGGGTCGCCCCCGCCGCGGACGCCCAACACGTCGAGCGCCTCGGCCTGCGTCGGGAGGCGTGTGCCCCCGCCCACGGTGCCGACTTCGAGGCTCGCCAGCGTGACCGAGACGTAGAGGGCGTCGTCGGACTCGCGTTCGGCGCGCACCACGTCGGCGGTGGTGATGGCGTTCGCGCCCTCGACCACCTGCGCGGCGTCCTGCCCGGTGGCGAGAAACGTCGCGGCCACCACGTTGGCGACGTGGGCGTTGAACCCGAGGCTCCCGGCCTTGGCGCTGCCAACGTGGTTCTTCCGGGTGTTCAACTCGGCGATGGCCTCGGGCGTGGTGTGGAGGCGCTCCTCGACCACCGACCGGGGTATCGTCGCGTCCGCGGTCACGGTCCGGCCGCGCCCCTCGACGGCGTTGACGGCGGCGGGCTTCTTGTCCGAGCAGAGGTTGCCCGAGAGCGCCACCAGCGACGCCTCGGTCCGCTCCTCTATCACCTCGCTGGCGGCCTGCGTGGCGATGGTGGCCATGTTCATCCCCATGGCGTCTTTGGTGTCGTACCGGAAGCGCAGGAAGACGGAGTCGCCCACGACGTACGGCGTCACGTCGACGAGTTCGCCGTGGCTCGTCGTCTCCTCCGCCGCCTCGCGCAGTCGGTCCTCGTTGTCGCGGACCCACCCGACCATCGCCTCGGCCGCCGCCACGTCGGGCACCCGGAACACGGGCGCGCGGGTCATGCCGGACTTGGTGACGCGCGCCGTCGCGCCGCCGGCCTCGCGGACGACCGAACATCCGCGGTTGACCGACGCCACCAGCGCACCCTCGGTGGTGGCGAGCGGCAGGTGGACGTCGCCGCTCGCGGCGCCGCCGTCGACCGGAATCGGGCCGGCGACGCCCATCGGCACCTGCACCGCGCCCACCGCGTTCTCGATGTTGGCGGCGGCGTCCTCCGCGTCGAAGCCGTACGCGCCCACCGCGTCGAGCGACGCGCCGGTTCGCTCTGCTACCAGCAGGCGGCGCGCCGCCGCGGCCGTGTCGGCGTCCGCCTCGTCTTCGAGTTCGTGTTCGCGGAGTTCGCCCTCGCGCACCCTGTCGGCGAGCGTCTCGGGGTCAGTCATGCGCGACCCGTCGGGGTACGGACGCCTAAGCGTTGTCCTCGACGGCGGCGAGAACGGAACGTCCGCCCCGTCGGTCGGGTCTGACCGGAGGCGACCTGCGGCACGTCACGCGGTGTCCCACGCCGTCAACAGACCGACGAAGCCGACCAGTCCGCCCGCGAGCGACACGACGAACCCGACGTCCGGGGAGGGCCCGAGCTGTACCGAGAGGCCGACGAGCGTCAGCAGGACGCCGAACCGCTGGAGGGCGACGCCCTTCTCGCGTCGCGTGTCGGTCACGCGCCGTCACCCCGGTCGAACGCCGCGAGAAACCCGACCGCGCCGAGGAGGAGCGCGACCCAGAGCAGGGGGTAGCCGAGTTCGCGGGCGGGGTCGGCGGTGCGCCGCACCGCGTCCGAGAGTTCGAGCGTCGCGCCGAACAGCATCAGGAGGAGGGCGAACCGCTGTACGTCCGGGGAGTCCATGCCGGTATTTCCAAGAGGGCTGATAAGTCCGTTGCGGTCGGTCGGACTCTCGCTCGCCCGCGAACGACGACGGCGCCGTCCGGGCGTCCCCGAACGGTTTTGCCCCTCCGCCGCCGCGGTGAGGACATGACCGCCGCCGCCGACCTCCTCCTGACGGACGCGGAGGTGCACACGCTGGCCGACCCGGACGAGGTACACGAGGCCGTCGCGGTGCGCGACGGGCGCATCGTCCGGGTCGGCGCCGCCGACGAGGTGCGGTACGCGGAGGGCGTCGAGACGCGGGTCGTCGAACTCGGCGGGCGGGTCCTCCTCCCGGGGTTCGTCGACGCACACACCCACCTCCCCCTCCTCGGACGGCGACTCGTCCACGCCGACCTCTCGGACGCGTCGTCGCCCGACGAGGCCGTGGCCCGCCTGCGCGACAGGGCGGCCGAGACGGGCGCGGCGGAGGGCGAGAGCGGGGGCGTCGCCGACGGGGGCGGGGACCGAGACGACGCCGCGGGCGACTGGATTCTGGGGTTCGCCTACGACGAGAGCGGGTGGGTCGACCCGCGCTACCTCGACCGCGGGGACCTCGACGCGGTGAGCGAGGACCGGCCCGTGGCCGCGTTCCGCGAGGACATGCACGTCGCGTCGCTCAACGGCGTCGCTCTCTCTCGACTCCGCGACCGGATGCCGGCGTCGGACGTGCGCCGCGAGGGGGGCGACCCCACGGGCGTGGTGGTCGAGGACGCCGCGGACGCGGTCTGGGCGGCGACCGAACCCGGCCCCGAGGAGACGGCGTCGCTGGTGCGCGCGGCCCAGCGACGCGCCAACGCGGCGGGCGTCACGGCCGTCCACGACATGGTGCGCCGGTCGCACGCCCCGCGCGCGTACCGCGAGTTGGACCGCGCGGGCGAACTCACCCTCCGGGTCAGACTCAACTACTGGGCCGACCACCTCGACGCGGTGCTGGAGACGGGCCTGCGCACGAACCACGGGAGCGAGATGGTGCGCGTCGGCGCGGTGAAGACGTTCACCGACGGCACAATCGGCGGGCGGACGGCGAAGGTGTCGGAGGCGTACCGGGACGCGGGCGCGGCCGGTGCGGACGCCGACGGTCCCCCGTCCGACGGCGGAGGCGGGGGTGGCGGTGACGGCGACGCACGCGGGCAGTGGGTCGTCCCGCCGGCGGCCCTCCGCGAACTCGTCGCGCGGGCGGACGGCGCGGGGTTGCAGGTGGCGGCCCACGCCATCGGCGACGAGGCGGTGCGCGAGGTCGTCGACGCCTACGCCGCGTGCGACGACCCCGGCGCGGCGCGCCACCGGGTCGAACACGCCGAACTCGTCGACGGGGAGACGAGAGAACGGTTGGCCGAGACGGGCGTCGTCGCGTCGATGCAGCCCAACTTCCTCAAGTGGGCCGAGGAGGGCGGCCTCTACGACGCCCGCATCGGGGAGCGACGCCTCCGGGCCGACCCGTTCCGCGAACTCGCGGACGCGGGCGTCCGCCTCGCGTTCGGGAGCGACTGCATGCCGCTGGACCCCCTGTTCGGCGTCCACCGCGCGGTGAACGCCCCCGGCGACGCCCAGCGACTGACGGTGACCGAGGCGCTCCGCGCATACACGCTGGGCGGGGCGTACGCCGGGTTCGACGAGGACCGACTCGGCACCGTCGAGCGTGGAAAGCGCGCGGACTTCGTCGCCCTCGACGCGTCGCCGTGGGACCGCCCGGACGCCATCGAGGGGATAGACGCGGCGCTGACGGTGGTAGACGGCGAGGTGGTGTACGACGCGCGGGAGAACTGAGCGACGCGAGCGGCGGACCGACCGCGAGACGCCGGCGACCGAACGGCTCGTCGAACTCGGCTCAGCCCTCGACGACGAAGTACGCGAGGTCCTCGTCGGCGTGGCTGAGTTCGTCGTTCTTGCTCGCCTCCTCTTCGAGGAAGACGCGGGTGCCCGACGAGGAGAGGTCGTCGTAGCGGACGAACGCGGGGTCGGGGCCGTTCATGCTCGTCACGTCGGCCACGAACACGGGGTTCGAGTACGACCCGTCGAACTCGATGTCGAGCCACCGGTGGTCGAGGCGGTCGACGCGGCGGCCGGCCTCGTAGGCCCGGCCGTCGATGCGCCCGCGGCCGGGTTCGACCGCGAACCAGCCCACCTGCTCGGTGGTGTGGCGGTCGTTGTTGGCCTCCTCCTCCTGCACGCGCAGGTCGAAGCCCTCCGTGGTGACGTTTCGGACGCGGGCCACCACGGGGTCGCCGCCCTTCACCGTCATCGGACTGGCGAAGACGGCGGGCGTCTGGTCGAACGTCTCCTCGAACGTCATCCGCTCCCAGTCGTGGTCGACCCAGACGCGGTCGGACTCGAACGGGGACCCGTCGTCGGTGGTGTGGTGACCCGTCTCGGCCACGACCACGCCGGTCTCCTCGGTGACGTGGCTCCCGTCGAGGTACTCCCACTCCTCGACGCGGGCGCGGTAGGTGGTGTTGGTGTAGTCGGTCACGCGGGGGTGGCTCTGGTGCCAGCCGTGGAGTTCCATCGACGGGGAGACCACCACGGGGTGGCGGAAGTGCCGGCCCATCTCGAACTCCTGCCACTCGTCGGTGAGCGTCTGCCGCTTCGCCTCGAACGCCATCGGCTCGGTCTCGGTGGAGACGCCTTTCACCGCGTTCTCCGGCGGCCCCCGCTTCTGGCCGAACTGCGCCAGCGTGAGCGTGACGGTGCGGAGGTGCCACTTTATCTGGTCGTCGAGCGCCGCCTTCCGGGTCGTCTCACAGATGTAGCCCGGCCGGTCGAGAACGCCCGCGACGCGGTGGAGGAGTTTGGGGCTGTCGGCGTCGAGCGTGTTGCCCATCCGGTAGGCCATGTCGCCCGTGAGGCCGAACTCGTCGTTGAGTTGGGAGACGACGCGTTCGCCGCACGCGCGCGCCGGGTCGGTCCACGTCGGGAACATGGCCTGCCCGACGCCGCCGTCGCTGGACTTGTAGATGCCCTTAGAGCTGTGGAGGTCGATGACGAGGTCCGGGTCGTACGAGACTATCTCGTCCCAGATGGCCTGCGCGAGGTCGGTCGAGCAGAGGCCGCCAGTGGGCGGGAACTGGCGGTTGAGGTCGTACTCGCCGCGGACGCCCTTCTCGATGGCGTCGGTGTGGGCGAACGGCAGGACCACGAGGCGGCCCGACTGGACCCGCCAGTTGGCGACGTGCTCCGCGGCGCGGTAGCCAGCGGGCTCCTCGCCGTGCATCCCGCCGACCACGAACGTGGTCGGGCCGTCGACGTCGGAGTCGTACACGTGGACCGTCGTCTCGTGGTGGGTGCCTGCCAGAATCTTGTGGGACGTTCGCGTCGGCGTGGTCGCGGCGGCCCGGCCGCCGGCGAACAGCACCGAACCGAGGAGCGCGCCGCTCCCCTTGAGGACGTTGCGTCGGGAGAGCCGCCCCGTCTCGGAGGTCTGCTTCGGGTTCATTGTTACAGTAAACGTTACATCCTGCGTGTGATTCAGGGAATCCACTATGTCCCTAGCCGGGGGCTCGGACGAGAGGGAATGCACACAGACGCGGGAGGCGATAGCACGGGCGGCGGGCGTCCGGCAGCGAGGCCGCGAGTCGGCCGCCGCGGTCGCGCGCCCGGCGACGAAGGGGGAAGGCTAAGTCGCGGCCGCGCACACCACCGCGGGATGACCGCGACGTTCTTCGACCGCCTCGCGGACCGAATCGACCGGGTCGACAGCGTGGTGTCGGTGGGCCTCGACCCCGACCCGGACCGCATCCCCGAACACCTCCGCGACCGCGACCTGCCGCGGTGGGCGTTCAACCGGCGGATAATCGACGCGACCCACGAGCACGCCGCCGCGTTCAAGCCCAACGCCGCGTTCTACGAAGACCCCGACGGGTGGCGGGCGCTGGAGGAGACGATAGCCTACGCCCACGGGAAGGACGTGCCCGTCGTCCTCGACGCGAAGCGGGCGGACATCGGCAACACGGCGCGGCAGTACGCCGAACTGCTCGACCGGGCGGACGCCATCACGGCGAACCCGTACATGGGGCGGGACTCGCTCGCGCCGTTCCTCTCGCGCCCCTCGGCGGGCGTGTTCGTGCTGTGTCGCACCTCCAACCCCGGCGGCGCGGACCTGCAGGACCTCGAACTCGCGTCGGGCGAGGCGGTGTACGAGCGCGTGGCGGCGCTGGCCGACCTCTGGAACGAGAACGGCAACGTCGGCCTCGTGGTGGGCGCGACGGCGCCCGAGGAACTCGAATCCATCCGGGAGTCGGTGCCGGACCTGCCCTTCCTCGTGCCCGGCGTGGGCGCGCAGGGAGGCGACGCGGAGGCGGCGGTCGAACACGGCCTCGCCGACGGCGTCGGCCTCGTCAACTCCTCGCGGGGCATCATCTTCGCGGGCGAGGACGCCGGCGAGGAGTTCGCGCGGGCGGCCGGCGACGCCGCCAAACGCCTCAAGCGGCGTCTGAATCAGTACCGGTAGGCGCGGCCCGGACGGGACGGCGACTGACCCGTCGAACCCGGCGGGACGCTTACGGTGTTCGACGCCCAACGGGCGTTCGTGGAGGTAGACAGAGACGCCCTGCTGATGGGACTGGCCGCGGTGTTCGCCGGGATGTCGATGCTGCTCACCGTCCTCGCGTTCACCCACAGCCTGTTCCTCCTCGTCGTGGCCGTCCCCTTCGGTGCCACCACCTACTTCCTGTGGTACCACGCCAGCGGCCGCCTCGCCGAACGCGTGCGCCGCCGTCGGACGAGCGAGTCCGGCGCGGAGGCGCGCCACCGCGCGAGAGACGCCGCCTCCGGTCCCGGCCCCGGCGCGCGGTTCACGGCCGGGGCACGCGAGGCGCGGCGCGGCCCGAGTCCGGGTTCCGGTCCCGGTCCCGGTCCGGGCGCGGGTACGAGAGCAGGCACGGGACCGAGACGGGGGGCGAGGGCCGGACCCGGCGGCGCGAACCGGCGCGGCCCGAACCCGGCGGCGTCCACCGTCGGCCCCTCGCCGGCCGAGGCCTATCGGATTCTGGGTCTCGACCCCGGCGCGGACGACGACGCGGTGCGGCGGGCCTACCGCGAGAAGGTAAAGGAGGTCCACCCCGACACCGACTCCGGCGACGAGGAGTCGTTCAAGCGCGTCAACCGCGCGTACGAGCGTCTGACCGACTGACGGTCGGGCGTCGCCGAACGGCGTCCGCCGGTCGGGCGACGAGAGCGACCGCCTCGGGACGTCTCCGGACCGGTAGTGTGTCAAGGTAAGTCACGGCACGAAAAGGTACTTAGCGGGTTGTGCCCTAACGGCTCCCATGAGCGCCGACCGGGCCGTGCTCGAACAGGCCCTAGAGCGCGGGGAAGAAGAGGGCGGTCACATCGAGTTCAAAGAGCGGCTTTCTCGCAGCGTACACCTCGCCGACGGACGCATGGAGAGCCTCGCCGCTCAGTTGCGCCACCGGGTGCTGTCGGGCGACGGGACGGCCACGTACGTCGTGGGCGTGACCGACGACGGCGGCATCGCGGGCATCTCGCCCGAGGCGTTCTCGGAGTCGATGGACGTGCTCTCGCTCCTCGCCGAGGAGGCGAGCGCGCACATCGAGGACGTCGAGACGTGGGGCGTGGGCGACGGCGGCTTGGTGGGCGTCGCAACCGTCCGCGAGGGCGCGATGCTGGAGACGGACGACGAGCACATCGTGGTCGGGACGGCCGGCCACGTCGACCACGGCAAGAGCACGCTGGTCGGGACGCTCGTGACCGGACAGGCCGACGACGGCGAGGGTGGCACCCGCGGTTACCTCGACGTCCAGCCCCACGAGGTGGAGCGGGGACTCTCCGCGGACCTCTCGTACGGCGTCTACGGCTTCGACGACGACGGCCCGGTCCGGATGGACAACCCACACCGCAAGTCCGACCGCGCGCGCATCGTCGAGGAGGCCGACCGCCTCGTCTCGTTCGTCGACACGGTGGGCCACGAGCCGTGGCTCCGCACCACCATCCGCGGCCTCGTCGGCCAGCGACTCGACTACGGCCTCCTCACCGTGGCGGCCGACGACGGCCCCACCAAGACCACGCGGGAACACCTCGGCATCCTGCTGGCGACGGAACTGCCAACGATGGTCGCGCTCACGAAGGTGGACGCGGTGCCCGACGAACGCGTCGCGGAGGTGGAACGCGAGGTGGAACGCCTCCTGCGCGACGTGGGCAAGACGCCCCTGCTCGTGGAACGCCACGGCGTCGCCGCCGCCGTCGAGGAGATAGGCGAGTCGGTGGTGCCCGTCCTGCGCACCAGCGCCGTCACCAAGCAGGGCATCGGCGAACTCGACGAACTCCTCGAACGCCTGCCCAAGACGTCATCGGCGGCCGACGAGGACTTCCGGATGTACATCGACCGGACCTACAGCGTCACGGGCGTGGGGGCGGTGGCCTCCGGCACCGTCGACGCCGGCACCGTTGAGGCGGGCGACGAACTGCTCCTCGGGCCGATGCCAGACGGGTCGTTCCGCGAGGTGGAGGTGCGCTCCATCGAGATGCACTACCACCGCGTGGACCGCGCGAAGGCCGGGCGCATCGTCGGCATCGCGCTGAAGGGCGTCAAGGAGGCGTCGATAGAGCGCGGGATGGTGCTGCTGCCCCGCGACGCCGACCCCGAACCAGTGCGGTCGTTCGAGGCGGAGGTGATGGTACTCAACCACCCGACTCGCATCGGCACGGGCTACGAACCCGTCGTCCACCTCGAAACCGTGAGCGAGGCGGCCGTGTTCCGCCCCGAGGGCGGCCAACTCCTGCCCGGCGACTCCGGCACGACCACGGTCGAGTTCAAGTTCCGCCCCTACCTCGTCGAGGAGGGCCAGCGCTTCGTGTTCCGCGAGGGCCAGAGCAAGGGCGTCGGCACCGTGAAGGCGCTGAACCCCGACTCCGACGCCGACGCCGGTGCCGGTACCGGCGCCGACGCCGAGTCCGCATCCGACTGAGGTGGCCGACCGAGGCGGCCGACGGCCGTCTCGCCACCCCGTACTACGCCGCGGCGACGTAGCCGCCGTCGCGCTTCTCCGCGAGGCCGAGCAGTTCGGCCCACTCCAGCAGTCGCTCGGTCCGGTCGCGCCAGTCGGCCTCCCACGACGCCGAGCGGTGGCGCTCCCACGCCGGGACGCGTCCCCGGAGGGCGTCGAACGCCGCGTCGGCCGTGAGGGGGTCGTCTGCGGCGTCGAGGGCGGCGAGGAGTTCGCGCGCGCCGAAGACGCGTTCGACGAACGCCTCGCGCAGACGGTCGGGCTCCGGGTCGGCGCGGCGGCGGAACTTGCCGTCCTCCGTCTCCTCGGCGAGGTCGAGCGCCCGAAGGAAGGTGAGCCACGTCCGCGCGGCGTCGCGGGACGGCAGGTCACACCGGCGCGCGAGTCGGGCACAGCAGTCGTCCTCCGAGTCGGGGACGAGGGGGACCGCCCGCCGAGCGGCCGCGACGGCGTCGAGCGAGCCGGGCGCGTCGGGGACGGGTTTGAATCGCATGCGCGTCCACCGCCCGCTCAGAGGTCGAACGACTCGGCCAGCATCTCCTCGTCGGTCCGGCCGAGGACGTGCGTGGGGCCGTCGGCCACGTCCACCGTCACCTGCGCGGGCGCGAACACCGAGTCGGAGATGTCGTAGAAGTCCCAGTCGGCGTCCTCGAATATCTGCTGGAACGGCGTGCCGTACTCGTCGGCGGCGGTGGAGGGGAGTTCGTCCCAGCGGTCGAACTCCTCGCGGACCGAGAGGTAGACCTGTCCGCCGTAGGCCAACGCGTCGTTGGTGCGGCCCATCGCCACGCCCTCGTCGTAGGAGACGGGTGCGACGGGGGCCGACCCCGACACCGTCACCACGTCGCGGGGGTCGTAACCGAGTTCGAACAGGCGGAAGACGGTGAGTTCCGACGCGCGGGCCGCGGTGGCGACGCTCCCGGCCATCGACCCGGTGGCGAACGAGGGGAGGAACACGCCCGAGGGCTCGACGCCCGCCGTCTCGGCCACGTGCCGGGCCACCTCGTCGTCCGGGAGCGAGACGCTCTCGACGGCCAGCACCGTGAGGTCGAACGAGTCGGCGTACTCCAGAACGCGGAACTCCTCCTCCTCGGCCACGAGGGCGCGCGCCGGACCGCTTCCGAGGCCGTCGAACCCGTCGAACGGGAGCTCCCACCCCGCCTTCTGCGAGCACAGGAGCGCCAGCGCCGGGTTGTCGGTCGCGAGTTCGACGTGGGGGAACGGCGCGCCCGCCACCTCGTCCATCCGGGTCTGGATGGTGGCCAGCCCCGCCGTCTGAATCTCCGCGAGGAGGAGGCCCGCCTCCAGTCCCGCGTCGGTGTCGACGCCGAAGTCGAGCACCGTCGCCCCCGAGTCGAGTTCCCACGCCTCGATGCCGAGTTCGTCGCCGAATTCGAGGGCCTCGTCCACGAGTTCGACCGCCATCCGGTTTATCGAATCCATACGCCGAATTGTGTCCGTTCGGCTAAAGGGTTTGTCAGTCGGGGAGTCGGCGCGAGCGCTTGGCCGCCGGACGAGTCGCTCCTACGCCGACCAGTCGCGCTTCGCCTCCCGTCCGAGGTGTTCCTCGACAGCGTCCACCTTCTCGCGCGCGCGTTGGTCGCTCGCGCGCTTGTCGTCTATCTTGAGGAACGTGCTCACCCGGTCCGCGTCCACGGCCTTGTGGGCCGCACCGACGGCCGCGAGGAGTTCGTCCACGTCGTCGGCCTCTATCACCGTGCCCATCGGGTTGGTCTCGTAGGACACGTCGTAGTCGTCGAGGGCCGCCACCGCCCGCGCGACCTGTTCGGACATGCTCCCTTCGACCACCGGCGCGACGGACAGCATCGCGATGACTGTCATGGATCACCGTACGCGCGGGAGTAGCCTAACTTTCGGGGTCGCGTCGGCGTACGAGAATCCAACGACAGGAAGTGGCGAGAGGCGGTGAGAGGAGACCTAAAGCTCCGCGACGAACGTCGCTCCAGCCGGTATACTTAACGCACTCTTGGCCCTTTTTCCGCACTCATTCGTGACTAACAAAAACACTCGACAGTCTCTCGATACGTCTCGTCGAAGCGTGCTGAAAGCGGCCGGCGTCGTCTGCGGCGGCGGACTCGGTAGTTCCCTCCTCGCGGGCGAAGCGGCGGCGGCGTCCCCGGCCTTCGGAATCGAGTTCTCCCGAACGTACGGGGGCGTGGAAACCGAGACGTTCGGCGCTCTCGTTCAGGCGGCAGACGGATACGCCCTGTTCGGCACGTGTTACGCCGGCGAGAGCCCTTGGCTGGTGAAGACGAACGAGAGCGGAGACGTGCAGTGGGCGCGCACCTACGGCGACCAGAACAGCAGAGAGCAGGCCATGGATATGGTCGAGACCGCCGACGGCGGATACCTGTTGCTGACGGTGCGGTTCGCGGAGGACGACGGGAACATAGGCCGTAACGCTCGACTCGTGAAAGTGACCGAGAGCGGAGACGTCGAGTGGACAGAGACGTACAGCGGTACGTCGGTATCCCCGGTTTCGCTCATTCGGACCCGAGACGGGGGATACGCGTTCGCCGGATACGAGATGTCGGACACAGTCAGCGAGGGTAACTACACGGACGCTCTGCTCGTCAAAGTCGACGGACACGGAGACGTCGAGTTCAGACGGACGTACGACGTCAAGAGCGAGGACACCGCGTTCTCGCTGATCCAGACGAGCGACGGAGGGTACGCCATGATCGGCAGCACTTCTCCGACGGTCGTTCCCGACGAGGGAAGCGTCCTCCTGATAAAAACGGACGCCGGGGGAGAGACCGAGTTCGTCCGCAGTTACAACAAGCGCGAGCGTACCGACACCAGGACCGGGAGCGTAGATTGGGGTACCGCCCTCGTCGAAACGTCGGACGGATACCTGTTCGGGGCACAGACTGAGTACGCGCCTTGGTTAGTGAAGCTCGGCTCGCGGGGTGACGTCCAGTGGGAACGAACTGACGTCGACGGGATATCGGAGTTGATCCGGGTCGAGGGCGGATACGTCGCGGGAGGAATCAAGGCTGGTTCTCAGGCGGTAGTACAGAAGATAGACGACACGGGGGAGGTCCAAGTCTCCCGGGAGTACGGCGGTGAAGGCAGAGACTACCTGTCCGATCTGATCCGGACCTCGGACGGGGGCTACGCGTTCGCGGGCGGGACGCAGAACGCCCCCCAGAGAGACGATGGGGTCGAGAGAGATTTCGACGGCTGGTTCGTCAAACTCGGAGGTAGCGAGGCGTAGTCGAACCGGAGTCGATTTCCCCGCGGCGGCCCGACGGCCGACCCACAGCGATGTACCGCTCTCACCCCGTCCGGCGACTGTGCGAGGACCCCATCCCCGACGAGTCGGTGACGCTGGTGGTCGAACTCGTCGACGACGCCGACACCGAGTCGCTGGCCCGAGCGCTGTCCGACCTCGGCGGGCGCGTCGAGGCGGAGAAGCGCTTCTCACACACCGTGTCGCTCCCCCAGACCGCCGTCGCCGACCTCTGCGACCGCGACGACCTGCTGGTCCGAGTCGAGACGGCGAACACCATCTTGCTCGGCCTCGACGACTCGGCCGGGGAGGACAGCGACCGAGTGGGGGACGCCCACCGCGACTAAGCATCGAGGCCGACGGCGACTCACTCGTCCGTCGTCCGCCGCTCTCCCGCCTCTGCCCCCTCGGTCGCCCGGCGCTCCGCCCGCGCCGCGATACCCCGGACGGTCTTCTGAGTCATGAACGCCGCCACGGGTTCGAGGAGCAGGCGCGTCGCGAGCAACGCGGGGAGCGACGACGGGCGGGCGACCCGCGACCGGACGTAGAGGCGGGACGCGCCGTCCGCGTGCGGTTCGACCACGAACGCCCAACTCCACGTCACGTCGTCGCCGGGCGTCCCCAACACCAGCGCCCGGCCGGGGTCGAGGCGCTTCACCTCCAGTTCGGCCGTCTCCCAGCGGTCGGACCGAGCGAGGCGGACCGCGTCGCCCACCTCCCGGTCCTGCCACGCCGGCACGACCCGGTCGGCGTTGCGGACGCCGAGGCCGAACAGGTTCTCGGCCCACGCGTAGGAGTAGAAGCCGCCGCGTTCCTGTCCCATCTGGACCAGCCACGGCCACACGTCGTCGGCGGGGGCGCGGACGGTCCGGGCGAAGGTGGAGGTGTCGTGGGGCGGCGTCACGAGGCCGTCGCCCGGGAGCGGTCTGACCGCCTCCTCGGGAGTCGCACCCCAGTTCAGCATCCGCGGACGGACGACCGACCAGTACGCGAGGAGGGCGACGCCGACCGCGGCCACGCGGCGGACCGACGCGCGCACGCGGGAGTAACTCCGATTGGTGTCGGTGTCGCTCATGCGTGGCGGTACGTCCATTCGGCGTAAAACGTTGTGCGCGGCGGGCGAGACAGTCACCCGCACCGACGCGTTCGTGCCGCCACCCTACGGCGTGGAGTAGTCCACCTGCCCCTCCTCCTCGGTCATCTCTATCGAGTAGATGCGCGTGTCCGGCACGTGGAGGTACGTCCCGTCGTCGCGCCGGAGGCGGACGCCGCGCACCTTCCCCGAGTCCGAGATGTCGTCGGCGTCTATCTCCACCCGCGCCACGTCGTCCGGTTCGTCGTAGACTATCTTCGCCATGTCCGCTACACTCGGCGGCCACTTCAATAACGTCTGCGGCATTTTGAAATAAACTCGGCCAGCCGAGACGAAACTCGGCGCTCGCCGGGGAAGTCCGAGAGAAGTGCGCTGGCCGGGATTTGAACCACGGTCGCTCCCGTTCGCTCGCTGACGCTCGCTCACCTCCCGCTCCCTGATTCAAATCTACAGGAACGCCTGCCCTCTCACTGGGAAGCGGCGACATGGACGTCGCTCGCCGGGGAAGTTCGAGAGAAGTGCGCTGGCTGGGATTTGAACCCAGGTTGTGACCATGGCAAGGTCACGTGATACCACTACACTACCAGCGCGTGTGTGGTCCGCGTCTCGCGTTTTCAGGTATCGGCGGATGACTCATAAGCGTTCCGAATCGGGCGGCCGCGTGGGGGAGCGCACCACGGCACGGAGACTCGAATCGGCCGGGGACGGGGGTGTGACGGCCTCACAGTCGCTCCGGGGATTCGCTATCCTTTTACGTGCCTATTCGGTAGAAAGGCTACAGTCTAGGCGCGAACCATGGAAGGGTCGGCATGACACTCAGCTTGCTCGTGCCGTCCTCCCTCGTCCGCGAAGCCGAGGACAAACGCGAGGCAACCCGGAAACTCGGCTACGTCGCCCGCGCGGCGGCGGTGTTCCGGGCCGACCGCCTCGCGGTCTTCCCCGACCCAGACGGCGAAGGGAAGTGGGGAGGCGGATTCGTCGAGACGGTGCTGCGGTACGCCGCGACGCCCCCCTACCTCCGAAAGGAGGCGTGGGGCAAGCGGGACGAACTGGAGTACGTTGGTGTCCTGCCGCCCCTCCAGTTCGCGCCTACGACGGGCTCCGACTCGGACGAGTCGGGGTCAGTAAGACAGGGAATCGTGACCGAGGTCGGACCTGACGGCCGCGTCCGGGTCAATTGCGGAATGCAACACCCGATCTCCCTCTTCACACCCTCCGGAACGGAGGTCGAAGAGGGGGAGCGCGTCGCCATCAGGGTATCTTCGCGAGAGCCGGTCCGCGCGCGGATCGTAGACGAGCCCCTCCCGGGGTTCGAGGTGTCCCGCACGGACCTCTCGGAAGCGCTCGGCGCACCCGACGCGGGTGTTCGCATCGCCACGTCCCGCCACGGACGGCCGCTGACGGTCGACGCCGTGGGCGACGTGACGCGACGGGTGAGAGACGCGGGCGGCGCGACAGTCGCCTTCGGCTCGCCCGGCCGTGGGCTTCCGGCCATCCTCGACGTCCCAGTCGA
Source organism: Haloferacaceae archaeon 50 (assembly GCA_046097085.1). GTDB lineage: Archaea > Halobacteriota > Halobacteria > Halobacteriales > Haloferacaceae. The sequence continues at coordinate 2,955,931 of CP175567.1, forward strand.
GGACCTGCCGCCCGGCGACGACCCCGAGGGGTCGCCCGCCGGGACCGGTGACGAGACAGACGCCGAAGTCGAAGTCGAACCCGTCGGAGGGTTCGACCTCTGGCTGAATACGATTCCGCGACAGGGGAGCGAGGTGGTGCGGACCGAGGAAGCGATGTTCGCCTCCCTCGCGACCCTGACACTCACGGAGTGAGAGCGAATCCATGCCACAACCAAGCAGACCACGAAAAGGCTCGATGGGCTACAGCCCGCGCAAGCGCGCCTCGTCTGAGGTCCCGCGCATCCGCTCGTGGCCCGACGACGACGGGTCGCCCGCGCTACAGGGCTTCGCCGGCTACAAGGCCGGCATGACCCACGTCGTCATGGTCAACGACCAGTCCAACTCCCCGCGCGAGGGGATGGAGGAGTCGGTGCCCGTGACCGTCGTCGAGACGCCGCCCATGCGCGCGGTAGCCGTTCGAGCCTACGAACAGACGCCGTACGGACAGAAGCCGCGGAGCGAAGTGTGGGGTTCCGAGTTCCACGAGGACCTCGACCGCACGCTCGACCTCCCGGACGAAGACACCTTCGAGGAGGACTCGGAGGCGCTTCGAGACGCCGTCGAGGACGGCGACGTGGACGACCTTCGGGTCATCACCCACACCGTCCCCGGCGAACTCCGGAACGTCCCCAAGAAGAAGCCTGACGTGATGGAGACGCGCGTGGGCGGCGGGTCGCTGACCGACCGCGCCGACTTCGCGCTCGAACTCGTCGAGGACGGCGGGGAACACACGATGGGCGACGTGTTCCGTGCCGGCGAGTACCTCGACGCCTCCGGCGTCACGAAGGGGAAGGGCACCCAGGGCCCGGTCAAGCGCTGGGGCGTCCAGAAGCGGAAGGGCAAGCACGCCCGGCAGGGGTGGCGGCGCCGCATCGGCAACCTCGGCCCGTGGAACCCCAGCCGCGTCCGGTCGACCGTGCCCCAGCAGGGCCAGACCGGCTACCACCAGCGTACGGAGCTCAACAAGCGCCTCATCGACTTCGGTGAGGGCGACGAGGCGTCCGTCGAGGGCGGCTTCGTCAACTACGGGGAGGTCGACGGCCACTACGCGCTCGTCAAAGGTTCCCTCCCGGGGCCCGACAAGCGCCTCCTCCGCTTCCGCCCGGCCATCCGGCCGAACGAACAGCCGCGCCTCGACCCCGAGGTTCGGTTCGTGTCCAAAGCGTCGAATCAGGGATAACAGATGCAAGCAACAGTACGTGACCTGAACGGCGACGACGACGGCACGCTCGACCTGCCGGAGGTCTTCGAGACCCCCTTCCGGCCGGACCTCATCAAGCGTGCCGTGCTCGCCGCGCAGGCGAACCGGAAACAGGCGTACGGCTCCGACCCCTACGCCGGGCTTCGAACCCCGGCCGAGTCCCTCGGGTCGGGCCGCGGCATGGCCCACGTCCCGCGGGAGAACGGACAGGGCCGCCGCGTGCCCCAGACCGTCGGCGGGCGCAAGGCGCACCCGCCGAAGGCCGAGAAGGACCAGGGGAAGGAAATCAACAAGAAGGAACGAAAGCTCGCGGTGCGGTCGGCCATCGCGGCCACGACCGACGCCGAACTCGTCCGCGAGCGCGGTCACGCGTTCGACGACGGCGTTGACCTGCCGGTCGTCGTCTCCGACGAGTTCGAGGACCTCGTGAAGACGCGCGAGGTCGTCGACCTGCTGGAGACGCTCGGCCTCGACGCCGACATCGAACGCGCCGACGAGGGCAAGACGGTCAAGGCCGGGCGGGGCAAGACCCGCGGCCGGAAGTACCGTCGCCCCTCCTCGGTGCTGTTCGTGACCAGCGAGGAGCCGTCGAAGGCGGCGCGCAACCTCGCGGGCGCCGACGTGGCGACGGCCGCCGACGTCGACGCCGAGGACCTCGCGCCCGGCACCCACGCCGGTCGACTGACCGTGTGGACCGAGAGCGCCGTCGAGGAGGTGGCCGACCGATGAGCGTGGTCGAGCACCCGCTGGTCACCGAGAAGGCGATGAACCAGATGGACTTCGACAACAAGCTGGTGTTCATCGTGCGCGACTCCGCGACCAAGCCCGAGATTCGGGAGGAGGTCGCCGACCGCTACGAGGTGACCGTCGAGAAGGTCAACACGCAGATGACCATGAAAGGACGCAAGAAAGCAACCGTCTCGCTCTCCGAGGAGGACGACGCGCAGGAAGTCGCCTCCCGGATCGGGGTGTTCTGAGAATGGGACGCAGAATACAGGGCCAGCGACGCGGGCGGGGCAGTCCGACGTTCCGCGCGCCGTCGCACCGATACAAGGCAGAGCTCTCGCACCGCAAGAGCGAGGACCGAGACACGGTGTCGGGCACCGTGGTCGACATCGAGCACGACCCCGCGCGGAGCGCGCCCGTCGCCGCCGTGGAGTTCGAGGACGGCGACCAGCGCCTCGTGCTCGCGCCCGAGGGAATCGCCGTCGGCGAGGAGATTCAGGTCGGCGTCTCGGCCGAGATAAAGCCGGGCAACACGCTCCCGCTGGCGGAGATCCCCGAGGGGGTCCCCGTCTGTAACGTCGAGAGCCAGCCCGGCGACGGCGGCAAGTTCGCTCGCGCCTCCGGGACGAGCGCACAGCTGCTGACCCACGACCGCCGCGTGGCGGTCGTGAAACTCCCCAGCGGGGAGGTCAAGCGCCTCAACCCCGACTGCCGCGCCACCATCGGCGTGGTCGCGGGCGGCGGGCGTACGGAGAAGCCCTTCGTGAAGGCGGGCAACAAGCACCACAAGATGAAGGCCCGCGGCATCAAGTGGCCGCGGGTGCGGGGCGTGGCGATGAACGCCGTCGACCACCCGTTCGGCGGCGGCGGACGCCAGCACCCCGGCCGACCCAAGTCCGTCTCGCGCGACGCACCGCCGGGGCGCAAGGTCGGCGACATCGCGAGCAAGCGCACGGGACGCGGCGGTAACCGATCCACCAAGTGAGAGTAACATGAGTCAACAAGACTACCGAACCGGCCGCGAGGGCGAGTTCACCTACCGCGGTCACACGCTGGACGAGCTGCAGGAGATGGACCTCGAAGAGGTGGCGGAACTGCTCCCCGCACGCCAGCGGCGAAGCATCACCCGGGGCCTGTCGGACCAGAAGCAGAAGCTGCTCGAGAAGGCCGAGAACGCGGGCGAGGAGGAGACGGCCAACGACCCCATCCGGACGCACATCCGGGACATGCCCATCCTCCCGTCGTTCGTGGGCATGACGTTCTCGGTCTACAACGGACAGGAGTTCGACCGCGTCGAGGTGGAGCCCGAGATGATCGGTCACTACCTCGGCGAGTTCCGACTCACCCGAACGTCCGTGGAACACGGGCAGGCCGGCATCGGCGCGACCCGGTCCTCGAAGTTCGTGCCGCTCAAGTAAATCATGGGAATCAACTACAGCGTCGAGGCCGACCCGGACACGACCGCGAAGGCGATGCTCCGGGAGCGGCCCATCAGCCTGAAGCACAGCAAGGCCATCGCGCGCGAGATAAAGGGGGAGACCGTCGGCGACGCCGTGTCGTACCTCGAAGCCGTCATCGACGGCGAGCGGTCGGTGCCGTTCAAGCAGCACAACAGCGGCGTCGGTCACCGCTCCGACATCGACGGCTGGGACGCCGGTCGCTACCCCGAGAAGGCCAGCAAGGCCTTCCTCGACCTGCTGGAGAACGCGTCCAACAACGCGGACGAGCAAGGGTTCGAGGGTGACGCGATGACCATCAAGCACGTCGCCGCCCACAAGGTGGGCGAGCGGCAGGGTCGCAAACCTCGCGCGTTCGGTCGCGCCGACCCGTTCAACACCACGCTCTGTGACGTGGAACTCGTCATCGAGGAGGTCGAAGAGTAATGGCGGACGAACAGCAGTTCATCGAGGACGGCCTCCAGCGCTCGCAGATAGACGAGTTCTTCGCCGACGAACTCGGTCGCGCCGGCTACGGCGGGATGGAGGTGGCCAAGACGCCGATGGGCACCCAGATCGTCCTGAAGGCCGAGAAGCCCGGGATGGTCATCGGCAAGGGCGGGAAGAACATCCGCAAGGTCACGCGCGAACTCGAAGAGCGCTTCGACCTCGACGACCCCCAGATAGACGTGCAGGAGGTCGACGAACCCGACCTGAACGCGCGCATCGTCGCCGACCGGCTGGCGAACGCGCTCGAACGCGGGTGGTACTTCCGCAAGGCGGGTCACACCACCATCGACCGCATCATGGAGTCGGGCGCGCTCGGCGCCGAGATCGTGCTCGCCGGGAAGGTGACCGGCGCACGCTCGCGCGTGGAGAAGTTCAACCGCGGCTACATCAAGCACAACGGCGAACCCGCCCAGTCCATCGTGGACGAGGGGCAGGGCGTCGCCGTGATGAAGCTCGGCACCATCGGCGTGAACGTCAAGATCATCCCGCCGGGCGCACAGCTCCCGGACGACTTCGAGGTGGCCGAGGACGCCGACGTCGAACCCGTCGAGCAGGTCGCCGAGACCGAGGGCGTCGAGGAGCTCCTCGAAGAGCCCGAGGGCGAGGTGCCGCAGGTCGACCAGGAAGAGATAGACGCCGAGATGGCCGAAGCCGAGGACATCGAGGAGGCGCTCGACGAGCAGGTCGACGAGGAGATCGTCGAGGAAGTCGTCGAAGAGACCCAACAGCAGGTCGAGTCGAGCGCCGACGAGAGCGGCCCGACCGACGTGTCCCCCGAGGAGCCGGTCGGCTCCGGCGACGTCGCGGACGAGGAGGCCGCCGCCGAGGACGTCGACGCCGACGCGCAGGCCGAGCACACCTACGAGGGTGAGGTCGACGAGGACGTCGAGCAGGAGGCCGCCGACCTCGTGGCCGAGATGGAAGAAGAGGACGAGGCCGACGCAGAGGCCGACGCCGACGCAGAGGCCGACGCGGACGAAGACGAAAACGAGGAGGAGTAACCGATGGCGATACTCTACAACGAGGAGATACGCGACATGACGCCCGCCGAGCGAGAGGCGGAACTCGACGAGATGGAGACGGAGCTCCTCAACGCGAAAGCCGTGCAGGCGGCGGGTGGCGCGCCCGAGAACCCCGGGCGGGTCAAGGAGCTCAAGAAGACCATCGCGCGCATCAAGACGATACAGCGCGAAGAGGGCGACCTCGACGAGAACGACCAGTAACGTACCATGCCGCTGACACCCGAGACCCTGACGCGACACGAACTCAACGGCCTCCGCGTGGAGGTCGTCGACGCCGCGAACCCCGACCTCGTCGGGATAGCGGGGCGTGTCGTCGTCGAGACGATGGGGACGCTCCACCTCGACGACGGGTCCCGGGTCAGACAGGTGCCGAAGGAGGGCGCGACGTTCGAGTTCGCCCTCCCGACCGAGGCCGACCGCGGCGCCCGCGAGAGCAGGGGGCCGGGGTCGACCACGGACGCGAACGCGAACGCGAACACGACACCGCGTACAGATGAAGCCGCCGGGGTCCGCAAGGCCTCGGGGACCGTGTCCGAACGCGGGCGGGATACTGCCGGGGGCCGAAACGACGCCGCCGGTCAGTCCGGTCCGTGCGAGGGCACGGCCTACGTTACGGTGGATGGCGCAACGCTGCTCTCACGACCCGCGCTCCGTACGGAGAACGCAGGTGATTCACAATGGCGATAGGATTGAACGTCGACGAACCGGAGGAGGCCTGCTCCGACCAGCACTGCCCGTTCCACGGATCGCTGTCCGTGCGCGGACAGACGCTGGAAGGCACGGTCGCCTCCACCGATATGGACAAGACCGTCGTCGTCGAGCGAGAGTACGACGTACACGTACCCAAGTACGACCGGTACATGAAGCGTCGCTCTCGCGTCCCGGCCCACGCACCCCCGTGCCTGGGTCTGGAGGAAGGCGACACGGTCCGCATCGCAGAGACACGACCACTGTCGAAGACTAAATCGCACGTCGTGGTCGAGCGACTCGGAGGTGAGGTCTAATGGAGGCGCTGAAAGCCGACGTCACGAAAGGCCTCGCCCGCGGGTCGCTCATCACGTGCGCAGACAACACCGGAGCCCGTCAGCTGAAGGTAATCAGCGTCGCGGGCTACTCCGGAACCAAGAACCGACACCCCAAGGCGGGCATCGGCGACAAGGTGACCGTCTCGGTCACCAAGGGGACGCCCGAGATGCGCCGTCAGGTGCTCGAAGCCGTCATCGTTCGCCAGCGGAAACCAATCCGCCGGCCGAACGGCAAGCGCGTGAAGTTCGAGGACAACGCCGCGGTCCTCATCGACGACGTCGAGGAGCCGCGCGGGACCGAGATCAAAGGTCCCATCGCGCGCGAGGTGGCAGAGCGCTTCGGGAGCATCGCGTCGACCGCGACGATGATCGTATAGCACATGACAGAGCAACCGCGAAAACAACGAACCCAGACGCGAGACGCGCCGCTTCACGAGCGGCACAAGCAGGTCCGCGCGCCGCTGTCGCCCGACCTCCGCGACGAGTACGGGCGGCGGAGCGTGCGCGTGAACGCGGGCGACACCGTCGAGGTGCTCCGCGGCGACTACGCCGGCACCGAGGGCGAGGTCCTGACGGTGGACCTCCGCGAGGCCGCAGTCCACGTCGAGGACGTGACGGTCGAGAAGTCGGACGGCGAGGAAGTTCCCCGTCCGCTCGACGCCTCGAACGTCCGCGTGGTCGAACTGGACCTCGAAGACGACCGCCGGGAGGCGCGTCTCCAAAACGAAGAGGGTGAGAACGAATGACCAAGCATCAGAAGCGACTCTCGGTCCCGAACTCGTGGCCGGTCGAACGGAAGGAGGCGACGTTCACCGTGAAGGCCGACGCCGGCCCGCACGGCGAGTCCGGCGTTCCGCTGCTCATCCTGCTGCGGGACGTGCTGAACTACGTCGACTCCAAGAAGGAAGCAAAGTACGCGCTCAATCAGGGGACGGTGCTCGTGAACGGGGACGCCATCAGCGACCCCAACCGTCCCATCGGGATGTTCGACATCCTCGCGTTCACCGAGCGCGACGAGTACTACCGCGTGTTCCCGGACGAGGGCGGTCGGCTGGCGCTGACGGCCATCGACCCCGCGGACGCGGGTAGCCGCCTCGGGAAGATAGTCCGAAAGCAGCAGGTCTCGGGCGGCCGCACGCAGGTCACGCTCCACGACGGTGCGAACCTCATCGTGGACGAGGACGCGGGCTACTCCACCGGCGACTCGCTGGTGGTCGACGTCGACGACAAGTCGGTCGTCGCGCACTTCCCCTACGAGGAGGACGCGCTGGTGACCGCCGTCGACGGGCGTCACGCCGGCGAGATCGGGACGATAGGCGAGATACTCGTCACGCCCGGCTCCGGCAACAACAGCGTGACCGTCGAGCAAGAGGACGACGAGGGCTTCGAGACCATCGAGAAGTACGTCGTCGTCATCGACGAGAACTTCGTGAGCGCGGACGAGGAGACCGAGTCCGCGCAGGAACTGGCCCAAGAGGGCGAGTTCGACGAGAGCGAAGACGAGACGGAAACGGAGGGTGACGAAGAATGAGTGAGACCGAGTCCGAGGGCGAGGTCCACGAGATGCGCCAGCCGCGGGTCGAGAAGGTCGTCGTCCACATGGGCGTGGGCGAGGGCGGCCGCACACTGGCCAACGCCGAGGACATCCTCGAGGAGATCACCGGACAGGAGAGCGTCCGGACCACGTCGAAGCGCGCGAGTCAGGACTTCGGCGTCCGGCAGGGCAACCCCGTCGGCGCGAAGGTGACGCTGCGCGGCGACGCCGCCTACGACTTCCTCGAGACGGCGCTCCCGCTGACCGACCTCTCGACGGACCAGATGGACGAGACGGGGAACTTCAGCTTCGGCGTCGAGGAACACACCGAGTTCCCGAGCCAGGAGTACGACCCCAACATCGGCATCTACGGGCTGGACGTGACGGTCAACCTCGTCCGGCCGGGGTACCGCGTGAAGAAGCGTGACAAGGTGAGCCGCTCGATCCCGTCGAGCCACCGACTCACCCCCGAGGACGCCGCGGAGTTCCTCGAAGCCAACTTCGACGTCGACGTGGAGGACAACGAATGAGCGAAAGCGAGACAGAGACGACGGGCGAACACGCCTCGCGCCGGACCGGCAACCGACACGAGTGCCGCCGGTGTGGACGGAAGCAGGGACTGGTCGGGAAGTACGACATCTACCTGTGCCGGCAGTGCTTCCGAGAGGTCGCCCGCGACATGGGATTCAAGAAGTATCGATAGCTATGGCGGACAACGACCCACTCAGCAGCGCACTCTCCGGCGTGGACAACGCCGAGAGCGTGGGCCATCTGACCCACACGGTACAGCCCGCCTCGAACGTGATCGGCTCGGTGCTCGAGGTCCTCTACGACCGCGGGTACATCGACGGCTTCGAGTTCGTCGAAGACGGCAAGGCCGGACAGTTCGAGGTCGAACTCAAAGGCGCCATCAACGAATGTGGCGTGGTCAAGCCCCGCTACTCCGCGGGGACGGACGAGTTCGAGAAGTGGGAGAAGCGCTATCTCCCCGCCCGTGACTACGGGACGCTCATCGTCACGACCAGCCACGGCGTCATGAGCCACTACGACGCCCGCGAACAGGGCATCGGTGGCCAGATAATCGCGTACGTCTACTAACAATGAACCGAGTCGAAATCGAGATTCCGGACGACGTGACCGCGACCGTCGACCACCTCGACCTCACGGTCGAGGGGCCGAACGGTAGCGTCACGCGGCGGCTCTGGTACCCCTCCGTCTCCGTCTCCGTCGAGGAGACCGAGAACGAGGAGGGCGAGACGGTCGACGCGGTGGTCGTCGAGAGCGAGGAGGAAGACGCCAAGACGAACGCCACCGTCGGCACGTTCGAGAGCCACGTGAACAACATGCTCTACGGCGTGACCGAGGGGTGGGAGTACAAGATGGAGATCGTGTACGCCCACTTCCCGATGCAGGTCGAAGCCGAGGGCGACCACGTGGTCATCGAGAACTTCCTCGGCGAGCGGGCCCCGCGCAGAGCGAAGATTCGGGGCGACACCGAGGTGCAGGTGAGCGAAGAGGAGATCACGCTGTCGGGTCCCGACAAGGAGGCGGTCGGTCAGACCGCCGCCGACATCGAGCAGTTGACGCGCGTCAACGACAAGGACCCCCGCGTGTTCCAAGACGGCGTGTACATCACGCAGAAACCGCAGGCAGGTGGTGCCTAAATGGCCGACGACGAGCAGGCACAGGAGCAGGACGCCGACGAACCGACCGAACTCGAAGACATCAGCGGCGTCGGCCCCACGAAGGCCGACTCGCTCCGCGACGCCGGCTACGAGCGCGTCGAGGACGTGAAGGCCGCGAGCCAGTCGGAACTGGCCGAGGTCGAGGGCATCGGGAACGCGCTGGCGGCCCGCATCAAGGCGGACGTCGGCGGTCTCGAAGTGTCCGAGGAGACCGAGGCCGAGGTCGAAGAGGAGGGCGCGCCCGAGGAAGCGGCCGAGGAGGCCGAGGCGGCGGAGACGGAGCTCCGCCCGCGCGGGCACGCCGACAAGACGCCAGAACTGGACGAGGACACGGCCGCCGCCCTCAAGCAGCGACACCGCGAGGGCAAGCCCCAGTTCAACCGACAGGACTACCACAAGAAGAAGCGCACGCCCACGTCGTGGCGCAAGCCCCGCGGCAACCTCTCGAAGCAGCGCCGCGGTATCAAGGGCAAAGGCGACATGGTCGAGTCGGGCTACCGCTCGCCCAAGGCGGCGCGGGGTCTGCACCCGTCCGGCTTCGAGGAGGTTCGCGTCCACAACGCGGACGACCTCGAGGGCGTCGACGGCGACACGCAGGCCGTCCGCATCGCCTCCTCGGTCGGCGCGCGCAAGCGCGAGCGCATCGAGGAGGTCGCCGAGGACCGCGACATCCGCGTGCTCAACCCCACCTACGTCGAAGTCGAAGTGGAGGGTGACGAATAGAATGACCGACCTGAGCGCACAGAAACGCATGGCCGCCGACGTCCTCGACGTCGGAGAGGGCCGTGTGTGGTTCGACCCAGAGGAACAGGGCGAGATAGCGGAGGCCATCACCCGCGAGGACATCCGCGACCTCGTGGATCAGGGCACGATTCGCGCCAAGAACGCCTCGGGCAACTCCCGCGGCCGAGCGCGCGAACGCGCCGAGAAGCGGGCCTACGGCCACCGCAAGGGCCCCGGCTCCCGCAAGGGGAAGGCCGGCGGCCGACAGAAGTCGAAGGACGAGTGGATCAGCCGGATTCGCGCGCAGCGTCGCCGCCTCAAGGAGCTCCGCGACGAGGGTCCCCTGAACCGGACCCAGTACCGCGAGCTCTACAACAAGGCGAGCGGCGGCGAGTTCGACAGCGTCGACCGGCTCGAAGCGTACGCGCGGAACAACTACGACGTGGAGATAGAATAATGGCAACAGGACCACGCTACAAGGTACCGATGCGGCGCCGCCGCGAGGTCCGGACGGACTACCATCAGAGGTTGCGCCTGCTGAAATCCGGCAAGCCGCGCCTCGTCGCTCGCGTGAGCAACAGGCACGTCAGGGCGCAGCTGATAACCCCCGGACCCGAAGGCGACGAGACACACGCAAGCGCGACGTCGGCGGACCTCGCCGAGTACGGCTGGGAGGCCCCCACGGGCAACCTCCCCAGCGCGTACCTCACGGGGTATCTCGCCGGCCGACGCGCCCTCGAAGCGGGCATCGAGGAGGCCGTGCTCGACATCGGCCTCAACACCGCGACGCCCGGCAACAAGGTGTTCGCGGTGCAGGAGGGCGCGATAGACGCTGGCGTCGAGATACCACACAACGAGAGCGTACTCGCGGACTGGTCGCGCAACCGCGGCGAGCATATCGCCGAGTACGCCGAACAGCTCGACGAACCGCTCTACAGCGGCGAGTTCGACGCGACGGACCTGCCCGAGCACTTCGACGACGTGCTCGCGCAACTCCAAGAGGACAATGAGCAGTAACGACTACAACGACGGCTGGGAACCGCGCACGCGGCTCGGCCGAAAGGTACAGGACGGCGACATCACGTCGATGGAGCAAGCGCTCGAGTCCGGGCTCCCGCTCAAGGAACCCGAACTCGTCGACCAGCTGCTCCAGCTGGACGACGAGGTGCTCGACATCAACATGGTCCAGCGGATGACCGACTCCGGCCGCCGGGTGAAGTTCCGGTGTGTCGTCGCGGTCGGCAACCGCGACGGCTTCCTCGGCTACGCCGAGGCCCGCGACGACCAGGTCGGCGGCGCCATCCAGAAGGCCATCGACGTGGCCAAGCTGAACATCATCAAGGTCGACCGCGGCTCCGGGTCGTGGGAGGACCGCGCCGGCGGCATCCACTCGCTGACGCGCAAGGCGACGGGCAAGGCCGGTTCGGTCACCGTCGAGATAATCCCGGCCCCGCGCGGGCTGGGACTGGCCGCGTCCGAGACCACCCGCAACATCCTCGAACTCGCGGGCGTGCAGGACGCGTGGACCAAGTCGAACGGCAACACCCGGACCACGGTCAACCTCGCCAAGGCGACGTACAACGCGCTCAAGAACGCCTCCCAGTCGCGGACGCCCCAGCGCGCCCGCGAGGTCCAGCGGGAGGCACGCGGGGAGGTGAGCGAGTGATGCAGGCCATCGTCCAGCTCCGCGGCGAGGTGGACATGAGCGGCGGCGTGCACGACACGCTCGAGATGCTCAACGTCCACGGCGTGAACACCTGCACGTTCGTGCCCGAGACGGACACCTACCGCGGCATGATCACCAAGGTGAACGACTGGGTCGCCCACGGCGAGCCGAGTCTGGACGTGGTCGAGACGCTCCTGCGCACGCGCGCAGAGCCGCTCGAGGGCAGCGCCGACGTCGACGACGACTGGGTGGCGGAGAACACCGAGTACGACGACGTCGCGTCGCTGGCCGAGGCGCTGGTGGGCGAGGAGACGAAGCTCCGCGACCAGGGGCTCTCGCCGGCCATCCGGCTCCACCCGCCGCGAGGCGGTCACCGGGGGGTCAAACATCCCACCAAGGAAGGAGGTCAACTCGGTAAACATACCACCGAGCAGATAGACGAACTCCTGGAGGCCATGCGATGACGAGTAAGAAACGACGCCAGCGCGGATCCCGGACGCACGGCGGCGGCACGCACAAGAACCGGCGCGGCGCCGGTCACCGCGGCGGCCGCGGGCGCGCGGGACGCGACAAGCACGAGTTCCACAACTACGAACCGCTCGGCAAACACGGATTCAAGCTCCCCGAGAGCGCGAGAGACGACGTGGTGGAGGTCCGCGTCCAGAAGCTCGACGAGGACGCCGCCCTGCTGGCGGCAGACGGCCTCGCCGAGGAGGAGGGCGACGGCTACCGCCTCGACGCGCGCGACGTGGCCGAAGACGGCTGGGACGCCGACGTGGTGAAGGTGCTCGGCGGCGGTCAGGTCCGACAGGAGCTGCACGTGGTCGCCGACGCGTTCACGAGCGGCGCGGTCGAACTCATCGAGGAGTCCGGCGGCGCGGCCGAACTCTCGGAGCGCGCCGAGACGGCCGACGAGGACGAGGACGAAGCCGAAACCGAGAACGACGACGGCGACGGCGCCGAGGCGGACGAGGAGTAGAACGATGGGATGGAAGGAAGCCGCCGAACCGGTGCTCTCGCGGATGCCGTCAGTCGCCCGTCCGGAGGGGCACGTGCCCTTCCGGCGGAAGCTCGGCTGGACCGGCGGCGTCCTCGTGCTGTACTTCTTCCTGACGAACGTCACGCTGTTCGGCGTCGACGTGCAACAGGCGAACGACCTGTTCGGCCAGTTCCGGTCGATTCTGGCCGGGGCGCAAGGGTCGGTCCTCCAGCTCGGTATCGGCCCCATCGTCACGGCGAGCATCGTGCTACAGCTGCTCGGCGGGGCCGACCTGCTCGGACTGGACACGGACGACCCCCGTGATCAGGTGCTGTATCAGGGGCTCCAGAAGGTGCTGGTCGTCGTCATGATCTGTCTGACCGGCCTCCCGATGGTGTTCGCCGGCGGCTTCCTCCCCGCGGACCAGCAGGTAGCGCGGGCGCTCGGCATCGGCACGTTCGGCGTCAACTCGCTCATATTCCTCCAGATAGCCGTCGGAGGCATCCTCGTCCTGTTCATGGACGAGATAGTGAGCAAGTGGGGCGTCGGCTCCGGCGTCGGGCTGTTCATCATCGCGGGCGTGAGCCAGCAGCTCGTGGCCGGGCTGTTCAGCTGGCAGGCGCTCGGCGGCGCGTCGGGGCTGTTCCCCACGTGGGTCGGCATCTTGACCGGCGCGCGCGACATCGCGTCGCCGCTGACCGCCGAGGGGCTCTCGGCGCTGTTCCTCGGACAGGGCCAACTGCTGGCGCTCATCACGACGGTACTGATCTTCTGTATCGTCGTGTACGCCGAGTCGGTCCGGGTCGAGATTCCGCTCAGTCACGCCCGGGTGAAGGGCGCGCGCGGGCGCTTCCCGGTGAAGCTCATCTACGCCAGCGTCCTGCCCATGATTCTCGTCCGGGCGCTGCAGGCCAACATCCAGTTCCTCGGGCGCATCCTGCTGCGATGGAACACGTTCACGATGCCGGCGTGGCTCGGCCAGTACTCGAACGGACAGCCCATCGGCGGGTTGTTCTACTACCTCGCGCCCATCCAGACCCGCACCGAGTGGATGTGGTGGACCGCGGGCACCACCGCCGAGCCGTGGCAGGTGATAGTCCGGGTGCTCATCGACCTGACGTTCATGATCGTCGGCGGCGCCATCTTCGCGGTGTTCTGGGTGGAGACCACGGGCATGGGGCCCGAGTCCACCGCCGAACAGATCCAGAACTCCGGGATGCAGATCCCCGGCTTCCGCCGGAACCCGCAGGTCATCGAGAAGGTCATGGAGCGATACATCCCGCAGGTCACCATCATCGGCGGTGCGCTGGTGGGTCTGCTCGCAGTGATGGCCAACATGCTGGGCACCATCGGCGGCGTCTCCGGTACGGGACTGCTGCTGACCGTCTCCATCACCTACAAACTCTACGAGGAGATCGCAGAAGAGCAGTTGATGGAGATGCACCCGATGATGCGCCAGATGTTTGGCGATTAGGGGACACGCTGTGTCCCCAGTGTTTATTTTATAGTTCTCCGTAGCCGCTGGTATGCCAGACGGGGCCCACAGTAAAGTCAAACTCAACGTTCGTGTTCCTCCTCACAAGAAAGAGGAATGGAAGGACGCACTCGACGAGGGTGAAACACTCACTTCTCTCGTTCAACGAGCTGTTGACCGGGAAATCAGGGACGAGTACATACACCTCCAAGCGGTCGAAGACATCAACAACGAGACGGGTGAAATCGATCTGTCACCAGTCAACGACCAACTGGGTGAACTCACACAGGTGGTTACAGCAATCGAACGAAAAATCGACACGATAGCAGTAACCACAGCTGGAGAAGAGGACGAAGAGACAATAGAGGAGCTTGCAATGGATGTTCTACCGAAAGTCCCCTCGTATCCGAACGATATTCCTGAAAATGTACTCGAAGACGTGGAAGGGATGGGAGGAATGGACGCTCAAGAATACATCGAGTTCGTTGTGAACGGTACCAGGGAAATTCCCGAATTCTCCATAGATGGATCCGCTCAAAGACTATCCACAGAGATGCGTGAACCGGAACACAAAGTCCGTGACGCTCTTCGGTACTTGGAACAGGAAACTACGGAGACCGTTCACAGCGGTATTGTGGATAGTGTTCGCCACTGGATGAGGTTCTAAGATGCGTAACGAAAAAGGACAGTACTCCTCTCCCGATGACAAGCAGATATCCGGAGGGATGGAGGAATTGCTGGGCCGATACTTAGAGAGTCTGAAGCAGCAGAAGACTGGGACGAAGGAATCAACGATCAAGACACGGAGAAGAGAGGTGCGCTATTGGCTCGCATTTTGTGAACACAACAACATATATCCTCTCTCAGCGAAAACCGATGATGTCCGTGGATATCTTCAGCAAACTGCAGGACTTGCTGATACCACGCGAGGATCGTACTATCGTTCAGTTCAGTCCTTTTATTCAATTGTCGCTAATGACGCTGTTGACGACCAGCTCAAACTTGCCAATGGGCATCCGTGTAAGAACCACGATGTGATCAACATCAAAGAGGAGTACGATATTTACGAGAATAAGGCAAAATACAAACTTGATCACGACACGTTAGGTGTTGCTCTTGATGGGGCGCGAGAGAACGATTCAAAGATTTTAGCGCTCAGGCCAGATGCAATACAGTCAGTATTCGAAGCAGTCCCCGGAGCGACACCAGAAACTCGCCTCAGAAACGAGATCGCGGTCCGGTTAAACTGGTACACGGGTTGTAGGAGCATTGAACTTTCAAGGTTGTCAATTGACAAGATTGACTGGGACGATTGTAGCATTAACGTCCGGTCTGCCAAGCTTGATGCGAAAGAACATAGCAGCCTCATCCGCCGGGACGTATACTTCCCTGAGAAATTCAAATTCCAACTGAGACGGTGGTGTTACCGTGTCCGTCATACGTTTTCTTCAGCAGCAGAACCGGAGGAAGGACGAGTGCTGGTAACGACTCATAACAACGAGATGCCTGGGATGCAAATCAACGATATCGTCAAGAAGGCAGCCAAGAACGCTGGTATTCAGCGGCCGCTCAGGCCGATCAGCCCTGGGTCAAACGAGGAGGTAGAGGAGTGGTTCGTGACGACACACAGGATCAGGCGGAGTGCGATCAGTCACTGGGTTAATGACTGTGAGGAGCTCGATTTACATCAGGTGAGGAGGATTGCTGGTCACGCGAAAATTCAGCAGACTATGGACTATGTCGAAGACGATGACGACCAGATCGGTGACGATTATCAGCGAGCAATGAGTTGAGACCTCGATTTTCTACCGGTGGTAATTCCCCCACAGATCCAAGACATAGGGAGCCACTTGTTACAGATTCAGTTTTATTGCGATAACCTCCAATCACAACGTTTTCAGAAACCCTTCGTAGTCTCCTCATTGACTATTTCTCTGCCAATCCTACCTTCGTGCCACAATATTTGCGTTTTACCAGCCTTCAGAATAGTGATGCCTCTCTCCGGAGATGGATTAGTAGAGTTGAACCACCGCCGGAGATCGACCTACTTCCTCGTGAACCCACGTCCAGTGAGCCTCCCCATCTGTCCGAGCGCTCCATTCTCTGACAGCCGTACGAAGGCCTGAGACGTAGGGTGCCTTCCTACACCACTCAAAGTCGTGGAGTAATTCAGCCGCTTCTCGTATGGGGATAAGTTCGCCCCCGCACTGGGATCTTTGATCCACGAACGGCGGAGCATCGTCGTCGTCGGCATTTTTCTCACTGCCAATCGCAGATTCGGAAGAGTTCGATGACGAGTCGGTTGAATTCGTATTATCAGACGGTTTTTGAGAACCACTACCCTGTGCAGACGACTCTGTTTGACTCGGTTCGGAAAACTCGTGTTCATCGTTCCCACTAACAGACTTTACCTCGCTCTCCTCACCGTGTTGAGTGTCTTTCACCGATCTGTTGGATGCTCCATTATCTTCCTTATCCTCTATCGGCACAGATTCACCGACGGTCTCCCCCGACGTATTTTCACTTTTGGTCGTACAGTCTCCCTCATTGGTAGTAACCTCCGAAATTTCGGCATCACAGGTGGCCTCGTCAAGGTCAGCGAACTGCGTGCCAAGAAGTTTCGGTGCTGCTTGGCAGAAGTGAGACAGACACTCGGCCCGAATTTCGTCAGATACCCTCATATTATGCAATTCACCTTTCATAACGCTGGTAAGTTCAGCACGATTCGCAGACCATCCGTTGACACCGGCGTGCGAGAAGCTGTAGGTCACCTGGTAAACAAGATCCTCCAAATCCTGTACTGAGATGTTGCTCTCGTCTCCTTGGGTGATTCGATGGAAGACCCAGCCAGACTGGTTTGCAACAGCTTCAGCAACCATGTAGTCGAATGACTTCCGGATCGCAGGGAAGAAGAGGTGGAAGTGCGGGGAGTACTTCACATACTTCTGCGGGTCATCACTGGCGAGCACATCGGACCAAGTCATATCTCCCTCGCCATCTTCACCGTTGTGCTCGTACTGGTCCTTCCTGTGCTCCTTCTTGATCCGGTATGGGTGATAAATTGCTGCGAAGCCTTCGATATTCCAATTCTCTTCAAGAAGGGTTTTCAATACGAGGTATGCCCGATCCATTGGGTTCTTCGAATCAACGAGGAAGTCGGGCAACGAAGCAATGACGTGGTTCAAATCGACGTCTTTCTTCCCATCGTAGCTGGCGTAGATCTTGCGTCGTAACGCATCAAGCTTCCCAGCTAAACGAGTCGCCTTCTTTTTGACCGCTGCAGGCCAGTCTCGCTCACAGACCGGTGAAGCGCAACATCGGCCCAAGTACTTCGGTTTGCCGCACTGGTTACAGGCAAACACAGGAATTTCCTCTCCGCAGTCATCTTCCTTGAGGCCTCGACTGCCAGGTAGCTCAAGTTCAGGAAGACGCTCAGTGGGATTCGAACGTGTGGTTTCCCGTTCGATAACATCACCTGGTGATGGACCTGCTTTCCCGTAACCTGAACGGCAGAGTTCGCGGATTTCATCTCCACCATCAAAAGCATAAATAATGGATGGTTGACCTGCAGTACCGTCACCGTTGAAATTATCGACACTCACGGCTGGCCACCACCTTGAACGCCGCTACAAGTCACCGAGTCGCTTCGGAAAATCCTAATGCGCTCGGCGGCAAGGAGTAGACGGACCCCTTTGGTCAGGTGAGTCCAAGTTCTGGGGGCGGCCCAACGCCCCCGGTTCCTCGCCGAACTCAGTGACAGGTTTAGCTGTCACCCCCCTCACTGACGATCCTCTTCAATGTTAGATCTGCTTGGAGGACAGACCTTTCTCCTTCAACACCGAGCGCCTTTCGGGCTTGTTGGTCGATAGTCGCTTGATACTTTGGAGGACCGATCTCAATGGTGATACTCGTTGAGGTCTCCGGCTCTTCCATATCTTGATTTCATGAACCGCTTACGTAAATACACTTGGTAAGAATCAGTCGTAGTCGGGGATACGACCCAATATCTGAAGTTATATACTACTTTCACCATCAATCCATCATTCTGCCTCGGTGGTATCTGGCGATTACCAAAATTCCATTGTTTAGTTCTTTTATATGTGTTTATCCAAACCAATAGCAATTAGCTCAGCTCAGAGGGTGACAAGACGGTCTTGTCCACATTCGCACCACAATTTATTCTGGCTTGGTTACCGGAGAGCCAGTCACAGAACCGGTCGCACCCCACTTCTGAATGGGATTGAGGGATCCGATAACTACCTCAGTCAGTAGAATCCACAGGGGCTGAGACACCCGGTGATGTGCTTAGGAGGTTGACCCCGTTTGAGGAGAAGTACGCTATCGACCATCTTCCCCGGTGCGCCCGAATAGAACACATTCTCCAACCACGATATGGTCGTGCTGTAAATCTGCGCTACGGACCGTGAATGTGTCAAATAGGCTATTTTCTATGAAGTCACGTGTTTACTGCATAGATACTACCTCCAAGAATGCGAGATTTTCCAGTTAGTGAGGTAGATTTGCAATCATTTATGGCATTGCTGCTGTGAAGTAACTTCGCTAACATGCCAGGAATGACATACAATCCGCTCGGTCTCTCAGGCGAGCGGGACAAGACAGGCACCTTTCGACCGTCCCCCACGTCGCAGTACATCCGGTTCCGCGAGACCGCGAAGAACGGCGACGTCCTCGACGAGTTGATCGGGCTGACCCTCACCTCAACCGGCATCCGCGCCGCAGCGATGGCTCACATGCAGCCGTCCTGGTGGATTAACAAGTTAGGCGAGCGCCCCCATCTGGAGATCCCTTACGGTGAGGTGTGCACCCTTGGGTCCGAGAACGGGAGCGGGGGCGACACGAGTCGGGAGGGCGTTCCCTGCTTTCACTGCCGGAACCGGGCGGACAAGTATTGGGCTCCGGACGGTGCGGACTTCACGCCGAAGTCAGAGGCCGGCGTCCGACCGATCCCCGTCCGCGACGAGGATACCATCCAAATCCTGGACAGCTACTTCGACCTCTACGAGAACGTCGCCTCGCAGGGGACGATCACCAACCGCGTGAAGAGCATCGGCGAGCGGGCGGGGTTCAAGCGACGGGTAGTCGCGCACGATCTCCGAGATACGTACGGCACGCTGCTGGCGAAGAAGGACTTCGGCCCTCACAAAATCAAGGCGCTGATGGGCCACGCGAACCTCGAAGAGGCGATCAAGTACATCAAGTTGGCCGGAGAGGACGTCCAAGACGAGTATGATGATAAGTGGTGAGCCACCCGAGGACCTCAGTGAGCGCCAGCTGAAGGGCTACCCAGGCGAACAGTCGCTACCGCTCACTGACACTGGCGTTGACGCATTCCGGGCGGCCAGCCGAGACGGCGACCACAAAGACCGCCTCCTCGGCGAGGGGCTCCTCCTGACCGGCCTGAAGCCTGGGACTTTCGCTCATATGACCCCAGAGTGGCTGGAGCGGGAGGGCGACCGCCTCTTTGTCCGCGTTCCTGGTGACCGAGTCAAGTGCGTTGTGAGTCCTGGACGTCAAGGCCGAACGACCAGCGGAGGCGGCCACCCGTGCAGGGACTGCAAACGGCTGCGAGACGGGTATTGGACGCTGAACGGCACGCTCCAGCCCCGACGGGTCCCAGTCCCCGATCCCAAGTTTGCTGAATTCATGGAGACCTACTTCGCCGTGCATTCTCGGGTCTGCACGCCGGGAACGGTGAACTACCGCTTGGAGAAGATTGGGGAGCGCGCCAGTTTCAGGAAAACCATCTCGGGGATTAACCTACGGATGACGTTCGGAAAGATGTTGGCTGAAAAAGGGTTTAGCAGCGACATCATTCGACGCGTGATGGGGTTCCGCGACTCACATCAGGGGAAAGAGATGACTCAACGGTATTTCATCCTCTCCAGGAAACACGGGAATCCAACCTACCACTGTAATGAAGAAATAGAGTCAGGAAGTTCCTGTCAGAGGAAAGTCTTTTTTCCGGACAACGTGTGCTACCTTCATGAGTAGTCGGTGCTCTTGTAATTACTACTGATAAAGAAAAGTAGACCAGACACAAGTGTGATACCAACGCCCCTACTCGCGTGGACGTTCCCTGGATCAGTTACATACTACGGTGGCTGTGTTACTGAATCTCCTGATTCTGCATAGGTTCACTTTCACCGCCGGGACTATTCTTCCTCCGTCACGGTCGGGATTACGTGAAAGCGCTGTTGATGGCCTATACAAGAGTCAATCGCCTAAATCCCAATAAACTCCATCACTCATCAAAACCCAAATAAATAAAAATGTTCGCCCTCAGGCCCTTAGAACCACTTTCACCCCGTTTAGCGGGCTATTATGATTAATACCTTGTATATTAGTCTACATGGGAAACCTTGCACCGATTGCGTTCGACATTGAAACATCAGGCCTCAACAACGAGTCTGTTGTGACCGTCGCAGGATTTTCGCACCAACTGCGCAATTGGTTGGTTCTCAATACCGGAACCCGTCCTGCCGACCAGGATTCGCTCACAGAGAATCTAAACCAATGTACAGATCATTCGACTGAAGTCACTATTGTGGATAATGAAGAGATGCTGCTACGTGCCCTCGAAGATTTCGTTGGTTCCGTAATTGATGGGGATATTCATTACCTCACCGCCTACAACGGAGAAGTCTGGAGGGGTGGATTCGATCTACCATTTCTGAGGTCTGCCTGCCTGCGAAATGGCGTTCCATGGCCCTTCGGTGATATCGCGTATGCCGATACAATGGATACCATCGGCCGGTTTGACACAAACGACGTGAGCGACCTAGTGGGAGTTTACGAGGTACTCATTGGGGACAGTACCTGTGATCCATTCACTGACAGCAAAGAAGCCGTCAAAGCGTTTGAGAACGCAGACTGGCTACCGCTTCTTCAACACAATCTCGCGGATATCGAGCGCACCAGAGAGCTCGCGGAACTTGCCGGACGGTACGTCCCACGGTCTGACTTCTCGATGAAAAACCTTGCACCCCCAGACACCCAATAATCCATGTTTATAGCCATACACACATCAAGCGATCAGTTGGTCTCTGGAATTGATGTAGTAGATCCGAAGTCCCGATTCTCAGACAATGATGCCTACCGCTGTTTGCTCTGTAATGAGGACGTGACATACGACCGAGGAGCTAATTGCCACGAACTGTTTACTCATAGTGTTACAGAAGACGGCTGCTTCAGCCGGCCCAAAAATTCTGCTGTACATCAACTGGGTTGCGAACAGGCCATTAAAACAGCCTGTAACCAACTGGGATACAATCGGGAAACCGTAGAAATTGAATCGGAAATCAGGTCTGGTGGAGCTATGACGAGGGCAGACGTACTCATTAGGGAGCCGGAACCCGTCGTCATCGAGCTTTATTATAGAAGCAGATTAGGAGCGTTGCACCGGAAACTCAATGTAATTCTCCAAAATGACTATTCTTGCTACATCATCTGCGTTGCCCCTGGAAAATACGATCCAGCACACACTCCAGATGATTTTGACGCAAGTCTACAGAAGTATGGCCCGGTCGAGGTCGGGCGTTTCATTCCAGAATTCAATAAACTCTCATTCGGAACCAGAATAACAGATAAGGTAGTCGATTTGAAGCCACATCATCGTATGGATGGAATTGACCCCATCCTTTTTGGCTAACTCCTTCACCCTCTTGGAACATGCCTGGAATCGATGACATTTGGCCAAGCGACCCGGGAAAGCGAGTGCTATTAACTATCGAACCCACGCGCGGAGATGTCACTACTACTTGGGTCGCCGATCGGGCCGAAGTCAGTATCGAGACGGCTCACCGGGAATTAGAAACCTTGGCCGAACGGGGGTGGATTACGCAGACCGGGAGCGACGAGTGGCGAGTGGTCGTGGATGTCCTCAATTCGGATGGTCTCTTCCCAGATAACGATCCCAAGTAGACTCTGAAATTAAGAGTTAGCGCCGACGTGAATCGAGATCTTTGATAGTCTGCGTGCTCACTCGTCGTCCTCTACATTGTCCTTGAACCCGCCGTATCGGTCGAACATTCGCCGGAGCTGTGCGACCGCGGCTGCGTGTCGCCGTGTTTTCTCGTCGTCTTGCTTGTCCCCGTCGTCGGGCATAAGTCCCCATCCGGTGCGGGAACACAAATCCGATTCGGTCGCTTGACAGGTGTTGTACCAGTCAAAGATGGGATGGTTCGTCTTTTCGATTTTCTACACTGTTCGGAAATGATCATACACGCGCTCAGTTGTCTGAATTGATTGATGTCGTAACCGATTCCGGACATCATACAGCGTGTTTCCATCTTCGACGTGCAGCATCCGGTACGCGACCGAGTGCCTGAGTGTGTGCGGCGTTACGTCACTTGGATCACCGCGCGATCCGGAGATCAACCACGGCCGCACATCAGCCGCTTGTGCCACGTTCTCGATCATGTACCTGACGCCTTGCTCCGTGATGCGATCTGCTTTCCGCGATGGAAACAATGCCCTCGGGTCCTTCCACCGAGAGGAGAGGAACGAGTTTACCGTGCGCGTCGTGTCCGAAGCAAATTTCATCGTGACTGCAGACGGGGACTCGTCGGTCGGGTAGTCCTTTTGGATGTGCGCCGGGACGTACAGTTTCGCCGCGTTGTCGCGTAGCATCGAGATGTCCAGTTGTACAAGTTCACCGACACGGAGCCCGGTGTCCGCGAGGACAGCGACGATCGCGTCGTTCCTCCCGTGAAGGTAGGAAGCGAAGTCGTCGCTGTAGCACGCGTTCCGCATCAAGTCAATCTGGCTGGGTTCGAGCCAGACTTTCGCGCGCTCAGTTCTCTGAATGTTGGAATTTGTTGAGTCGGCCATAATCCACTGGGTTGCTTATAAACCACACTGAACTTAGCCCACTTGAATGTAGGAGTTTGTTAGTAGACTCTTACATTCAATGGGTTTGCGAGCATTGAAGTAGGTAGGGTTGTGTCGACACATGCCGGTCACTCAGAGATGGGTAATCCGGCTCCCCAAGAGAGAGTGACTCCTCGGTGTGGTGGCCGAGGCTCACCCACGCAAAACCCGACGGTGGTGCGTCGGGTTTTGCGGGCCGCATGATTGCGACCGTTCATTCCTACGAACATACAAGTATGAAGTCTTTCGGATGTGGGTAGATAAGACAGAAATGACAGAAATATAATTTTGCAGATCCAGATCGGCCACAACACTACCTCGAAAGGTCGCTGGCGCAGAATGCCGTGTATAAAGGAAAGCACCGGGAAAATGGATGTCAAGCATTATGGCCGGACACACAGCCGAGAAAGTAGAAGTGGTTGACGCTACGGTGATGTGAATTGATGAAACCCCCAGTGCGCCCATAATCACTGTCTGTTCGGCTATTTGAATGGAGATTTTATATACCCTGCACTACCTGTATCCGATAATGAGTGACTCGTCGGACGACTATACACTTGAGGATGCGAAAGACGAAGTCGGAATTCTTCGCCGTGTAACCGACGACGTCGTCGAAGCAATTCGGAATGCCGAGAACGAGGATGTACTGGAGTTTCTGATTGAGGATGAGAAACTTGACGTGATCCACGACGGTGAGCGTGGGCTTGGGCAGGTTCGACGTGCCGTGCTTGAGTCCTCGCTGGCCTCAGACCGCCTCAAGCGCGTCGTGAGTCTTCGCGGTGACGAAACGCCTGAAGAGATACTCGTCCCAAACGATGTCGAGCGCAACGCAAAAGTCGCGCTTGAAGCCGGTAAGCCGGTCGTCCTGTACGGACCGACTGGAACAGGAAAGACGACATTCGCAAAGCAACTCGCCCGTGAGACCGGCATCGGGTACGCCCTCAACACCGCGACACCTTCGTGGACGCCATCGGACATCATCGGTGGAATCAGTCCGGACTACACGGGCGACTCACTAAGCTACCGGACGAAACTCGGCTGTGTTTCCGAAGCCGTTCAGCGTGCTCGGCGGTTCGACGTCGAGTACGGCGTAATCCTCGACGAAATCACTCGGGCAGATATCTCAAAAATCTTCGGCCCGTTGTATACTGCCATCGAGAACCCCCATCAGACCATCTTCGAGACCGACAAGGGCGAAACCATCGAACTGGACGAGCGGGTGAACATAATCTGTACTATGAACATGTCCGACCGGACGGTAAACGAACTTGACAACGCGATCACCCGCCGGTTCGCCATGATCGAACTCGACGAGTACGAAGAGGACAAGCGCCGCCAGTTGTTCAAAGACTGGATCACCACGCACGTCACCGAACACACGGACCTCGGAGAAAGTGAGATCCTCCACCTGTTCGAGCGGGACTACCAGGGAATCAACCACGGCCACGAATCGACGTCGCAAGGGTCGATTATGCGCTTCGGCCCGATGCATTACCGCGACATCGCCGTCTTCCTCGGTGTCGGATGTCGGGAGGGCGGTGAGTACGAGTATGACCAGACAGACGCAGTCGGACAGGCGTTCCGGACGTATATCGTTCCACGGCTCCTGAACTCAGCGGCGTTCCCACAGGTCGAACGAATCGCCGAGCATTACCGGGCACTAAACGGTGAGTTCGAGGAGTTCGATCTCGCACCGGCGGCTGAACTCGCCGAACGAGAGATCGAACAGGAACGCCGCCAGATGGGCTCTTACGAGTAATGAGCTCCGTTGACGAAGTCTACGAGTACGGGCAGGACACCTTCAACGTCCCCGAACGCGGGGAGATCCGGATAGAGGGCTGTCCGTCGTCCATCGGGGACCAACTTCGTCGTGCTTCATTCACGCAGCAGAGTCCTGGGGTCTTCACGAAGAGTCAGGCCGCACTTGACTCCGACCAAGAGTATGAGGTCGTGACGGTCACCATAGACGGCGACGAGAACGAAATTCTCTACGTCGAAGCGACGGACATCATCGGCGTCGTAAGTCTCACGCCATCGTCGAAGGTGCAAGTCGATCCGAAGATCGAGTGGGAGTACATCTTCGACATGCTGCTGGCCGTCTACGACCAGAACCGATCCATCGAGTACCACGGGATCCCGCTTCAGGACTTCCTCTCCGACGACATCCACCTCGACGATGTCTTCGTTGTGCTGGCGATCAACTACCTCGACGGGTTAGAGACGATTCACCGGCAGGGGTACATCCGCGACTTGGTCATCCGACGGCTCGACAGTCTTGACGGTCGGGGTGAGATCGACGTCGAACAGACGCTTTTGAACCACGCGCGCGGAACGCTGGAGCCGCACTGGGTCCGCAACGAGACGGAGTACGACAACGCCGCGAACTCACTACTCCACTACGCAGGGAAGACGCTCATTCGGCTCTTCCGGCAGAATTCCCACGAGAACGACCACCCCGCCTACGACCGAATCTTCTCGGAGGTTCACCGAGAGGTGGAACGCCTGGAGAGTATGGGTGTCGGGAGCGGACTGGATCGGATGGACGAGTACCGACGCATCACCCTTAGCGACCTTCCGAAGCAGCGTCGATACTACCAGAAGGCGTTCGACGTCGCCAAAGCGATTATGTCGTCGTCGCTCGGCCAGCAACTCCGTGACGGCCCGCGAGAGCTTGTCGTGGACTACGTCCTGAACATGGAGTCGCTGTTCGAGCAGTACTCGCAGGTCGTCATTGAGCGCGAACTCTCGTTCATCAAGTCCTACGACTACCTCGGTGACCTCGACGACGTGACACCCGTTCGGTCACCGTCCGTGAATCCGTTCGAGGGAGAGGGACAGATCTATCACGAGCCAGACCACGCGCTGCAGGAGGGCGATGAGACATTGGCAGTGCTGGACTCGAAGTACTACGCGGAGGGGCACGATCCCGTGAAGGAATCGCCGTCCCGGTCGCGGCTGTTCAGCTATGCATATCTCCTTCACTCTGACAGGCTCGCATTTCTCTGCCCGCTCCTCGAACCGAAACGCCGAATGGTCACTCAAACGGGCGCAGAGCTTCGGATCGTCTCACCCGAGGGGGAGTTCACCTTAGACGGGTACGGCGACGTCGTCCACGATTACCTTCACGACGTACTCGGCGAGAAATCCGCCGAACTCGAAGCCTTCCGCGCCGTCGCGGAGAACCGACTGTGCCTCGACGGCGTCGAAGAGACGGATCTGAGCGATGCGAAGTCGATGAGCGGTCCGTTCACGTTCAAGGACGCTCGGGACTTCTCGCTACGTGTCCTCAAGGCTGCCGCCGACGAACACTCGTGGGGCGTTCGCAACCGGTACGATTTGGAGCAAGACGGTGACTGGACGCGCGAGCAAATCGAGACGCGCTGTAAGCAGCGCTACGAGCACACGACGACGTGCGTGCCGGTTTTCTGCCGTAACCACGGGGAAGAGTGGATCGATCTATATTTCCTGAACGGAAGCAGCGAAGTCGAGAAAGAGGGACCGCTGAAATTGCTCTAAATGTCAGTTTTATCCGACAGTCTCTTTATACCTGGTTTCACACTAATCGGATAACTGAATGAGTAACGAGATAACATCACATGACCCTCTTTCGAACGATGACGGGTTCTGGGGTCTACTACTAGGTAAGAAATATGATAAAATCCCAGAGTCTGAACGGACGCTTGAAAACCTCGTATCCGAATTTTACGTTGGTCGGACGAAACGTATTGACTCCCGGTTCGAGTCAACTGACGACCTACTCGCGGAATTAGATGACCAATCACCAGACCGCGCCCAACAGATTCTACTGACTATTTGGGCAGAAGAAAAGTGGGCGCAAAAGAGTAGCGGTGGCAACGGCTTTCGGGTGGAAACGGACTTTGCTGACGAACTTCAGCGACTCGAAGAAGAGGGCCTCTTTGTCGAAGAATTGGCTGACGGTTTTACATTAGTCTGGCCGAGTAAAGAGGTCCGTGTGACCACTCGGGAAGACGACCGTGTCCGGAGTCGGTTATTCGAGCAGGCTCACCCGCTGTTCGTGCGGAAAGATGGAGCTGGTGAGATAGAAGTACGAGGTGCAAAAAATAGGATCAAGAAGTTCTCGAAGACCTTCACAGACAGTGATGGGGTTAACAGAATAGAACGGTCACAAACGACTCAACACGTCATCGATGGACTTGCGTCCATCTTCGACGATGAGATCGAAGCGCTCACACTCACGGAGGTAGAGTTCCAACGAACCTATCTTCCTGATGGATCGTCCCTCTCTCTCAGCAACCCTACGGGAGTTCGTAACGACCTCAACTCAGACGCTGTCTTTCAGGAACTAGTCGATCTGCAGAGCCTCTCTGAACTATCCCACCTTGGGTTTAACCACAACAAGACGGGGAAGAAAGTCGAGTTGAAAGTAGAGCGTGAAGAAACTGGATTCTACTTCGAAATCCAGGATCGGTACCTTCCTGAGTCAGAAAAGGAGGCAATTCAATTACTGATCGAGGACAAATTGGGCATCTCCTTCGACAGCATCTATCCCTATGACATCCAGTTACGGGACTCATACATCTTCCACCAGATTCTCACCGGTGCAGTTGAAACGTATAATCGATATTTTGAGGATTTGCCAGAGGAAGAACGGTCACTGCTGAACGGATTTATCGAAGTCGCCGAAATTGACACGTATGAGTGCTATCAGTGTCACGAGGTATATGAGGAAGATGAACCGGAGGAATGCGAAGAATGTGAAGGCGATAGCTTCAGAGACGATATACGACGGGAGGTCACCGTTGACGATGAGGCGGTCCACGAAGCAGCATTTGAGTCACTGAAAGAGACCGGTGATACACTATCTGATAATGGCATCAACTTCTTGGACGTCTCTATTGATGCGTATGAGACGAAACACAACGACTACATCAGAGCCACATTCCAGGAAGTGGCGAGTGCAGGAAAAGAAGCCAACACACACCGGTATGAGTACATCAACTACTGTCTCGGAAATGGCCGTCTTCCTCGACGCATTAATCAATACCTGCTAAACTCAGTTCTCGTCGTTTATGGGAAAGCGTATCTCAACGGGCGAGAACACTTCGGGACGATTGACCTACACGATCTGTTGATGACCAATTCTCCAGAGGATCTTCTTGTCTCAGCTATTCGTAACAGTAAATCTCAATTCAGGAATCGAATTATTGGTCGGGCCGATGAAGCGTTCGAACGCCTTCAGGATCTTCATCAACGCGGTGCAGCAGGCGAATTTGACGACCTCTTACAAGAGGAACGGAAGGAACTGAAGGAAGACTACGATTACAACGAATTTGAACGGGACATATTCTACCTCCTGAAGTTTATGTTTCTCTTCACCGAGCGATGGGGTCGAGAAGGAGAGACGGAAACAGATGGCTGCCTCGTGATTCCTGAAGATGAGGGGTACTTTATCGCAAGTTACGACCCAAAACTCACCTACACAAAGAAGGGATACGATCTCGATGCCGGGGAGAAGAATAAAGCTGCTTGGTATATGGTTACGGAAAACCTCGGCGGTGCTCTCTCGGTTTCGCTCTCAGACGACGAAAACCTGGACGCCCACCTCTTCGTTTCGAATAACTTTCGAGAAGGTCAATTCCCTTATGTAGCATCTCGTGTACAGGAGTGGTTCGAGCAGAGCGAGGGTGTGGATAAGGGGGATATCCCGGTCACGTTCCTCCCTCTCGAATCCTTGTTGTCGCTTTACGATATCTTCGACCGACACTACGATACCATAATCGAATACCCATCCGTGAAGGCTGCATTCAGAAGAGCGTTCATAGAGAAGATCAGGAGTGGAGAGGACGGATACTCTGTTGTTGACACAGACTGCTGCGACGCCGTCGAAGAACGGGTACTACAGGCCTTGAAAGGGACTACTCGGAGTAGAACTCTCAAAGACCATACTGAATAGTCGCGGCCAATTCTTCGACCTTGGTCGAAATGTTACGGTCTGACCACATTCAGGGGTGATGACCGCTGGTGAGGCTTAAAACGGCGCGACGAGCCACTCCCCGTCTTCTTTCCGTTCGAGTTGCGGACCGAAGATCTGCTGGAGGGAGTGGAGTTCATCGTCGTATCTAAGGTCATAGGTCTTCCCGCTTCGGTGGAACGATCCTTCGACGACGAACTGTATTGTGGGACTCTGATACTCCAGATCGTTCGCGCGTCGATCCATTTCACGGGCGAGTTCGTTCGCCAGATCATCGTCTGCCAAAGCATCTGCAAGTCCGACGACACTCACTTTCCTGGGGACATCGTCTTCCTTGAGCCGCTGAAGGAACTCTTTCACGGGGATCTGATGTTCGAAGGTCTCGTAGACACCTTCGATAACGAGATTGTATCGTCCGGGTATCTGTCCGGGGGCTGCCATTACAACTACAACAGTTGTGCGGGGTGAAAAAGGGGTACGTTAGAATCAGACGACCTGCTCGACTGCAAGCGCCTCATCGGTAGGTGACCAGGTATGCTTGTTCTGCTCAGCGAGGCCAACGTTTTGTAGGCGACTCAGAATCGAACCTACATCGTTTCGTTCTTTGCCGTTCGAATTCGATTCTTCGAACGGTGAATCGGGGAGTTCACTCGCATCTCCGTGAATGACGCGACGAACCGCGCCGCCGGTATTCTGGCGGAGTGCCTTGAGAACGAACTGTTCCTCCTTCGTAAGCCGGTCAATCGCGTCTTCAGGTTCCTCAACGCCGCCAAGGCGCGTCTCGGGGGTCGCCCATTCTTCGAGGACAAACTCGATTATTGTCTCCTCGCGGTCCTCAATGTTTTCAGCAGACCACCTGTTGTAGTCGTTCTGGATATCCCATTGCACCCAGAGCTTCGATTCCACGTATCCTTCATCGCACTTTGTCTCGAATACAGCGTTCCCCCACTTCGAGTTCCACGATCTGCTCGCAAGCGTGAGATTCCCTAGTCGATCAACGTACGCGTCGTACCGCGCTTCGGGGCTGGGGTACTCGTCGGCATCCTCGATAGGAAGCTCATCAGGACTCTGCGGCCAGATGTGTTCGACCGTGTACTCGTTGCTCATCGCTTCCGTGAGTGTTGGCCCACCACGCTCACCCTTCTCGTCAGCTCGATGTTCGTTGTAGAAGTAGAAGAGATACCGAAGGTCTTGCGAGCTTGCTTTCGAGTACAGGTCAGAAGAAGCGAGGGATATTCGGAACTGCGAGTCATCTTCGTATCGGTTCATTAGAGAAACTACTTTGCTCACCCAGATGTCGGCGGGGCTGTCTTCGCTGATATTCCGCGTGCGGACATAGAGGCTGGATTCACCGGTGTGGCTTCGATGGTTACCAATCGAGTAGACACGGAAGATGTAGGTCTCAATCGCATTCAGTAGCTCCAGTCTTCCGCCGTCATCAAGGTTTGGCCACGCTTTGAGAAGCAACGGGTAGAATTTCGTCGCGTGACGGAGACGATGTATCCGATGGACGAGGGTCGAAATTTCGTCATCACCGGCGCAGTCGAGCACCTTCGCTAACGCACTGAATCCGCGCTCTAAACTGTTGGTGTAGTCTCTGATGAATTCCAAGCAGGCCCGTGGATCTTCCCGTCGAAGCGTACGAATGTGCTCTTTCAGTTTGCTAAGGAAGGCTGGATCACTGTACTCGTCGGAGTTCGACCAGTCGAAATACGAGATGAAATGGTAGCGCTGGACCGCATCATCGCTGATGTCAGTGACGTACGGCGACTCAAGCATCGTCTGATGATCATTGTACATCTCCCCGAAGGACTGCCTGATTCGATCGATGGTCGCTTGCGCTTCGCTTTCGTCAGCAGCGAGGTAGGCCATCCGCATCAGGAAGGACTTCGTCTTGTCGAACGTCGAGAGTGACCGACCACGATCGTTGACACTGTCGAAAATGAGTGTCGCTTTCTCGGGGTTGGCTGCGTCAACGACGTACACCATCAGTTCGAGTTCAAGGATGGTCTCCCAGAGTTCCTTGAGCTCCGTAGCGACGTCCACAGGATCAACGTCGGGGGACGCTGTGAGATCGTCGAGTTGCTCATCAAAGTATTCCTTCGCCTCGATCATCTTCCGCTGGGACGGACGCTCCGGTTCGTGAACGTCGTGTCCAGTAAGCAGCCATTCGAGGTACTTGTTGTCCTCCTCGTCGAGTAACTGGAGTTGGTAGATGTTGTCTTCAACGAGAAGCGTCTCGCGCATCTCTTCGACGTCGTCAAGAATCT